>NZ_CP102608.1:0-3611134 GCF_048288285.1 Arthrobacter sp. N1
GTGGGTACAGATGAGGTAAACGACGTCGGGAGTTCCTGGCGCAAAGTCATCCGGACCCTCGAGCAGGACGATCGTGTCACTCCCCGGCAGCGGGGCTTCATGGTGCTCGCCCAGGCCCAGGGGCTCATCGGCACCACCATGCTCATCGCTGTTCCGAACGAACTCACCCGTGAAGTCCTGCAGACGCAGTTGAAGAGTGCGCTCGACGAGGCCCTGCACGACGTCTTCCGTGAGGACATCCAGTGCGCCTTCGTCATCGATCCGGAGCTGACCCCCGTCAGGGAGGAGGAACCGGATCCCGAACCGGAGGAATCCTCCCCGGAACCCAAGGGCGAGACGAAGCCGTCACCGACGCCACCGAGCAACTCGCACGAGTTCGGCCGGCTGAACCCGAAATACATCTTCGACACCTTCGTCATCGGATCCTCCAACCGCTTCGCCCACGCTGCCGCCGTGGCCGTCGCCGAAGCACCGGCAAAGGCCTACAACCCCCTGTTCATCTATGGCGACTCGGGCCTCGGGAAGACACACCTCCTGCATGCCATCGGGCACTACGCCCGCCACCTGTACACGGGGATCAGGGTCAGGTACGTGAATTCGGAGGAGTTCACCAACGACTTCATCAACTCGATCCGGGACGACGAGGGGTCGAGCTTCAAGCAGACCTATCGCAACGTGGACATCCTCCTCATCGACGACATCCAGTTCCTCTCCGGCAAGGACCGGACGATGGAGGAGTTCTTCCACACCTTCAACGCGCTGCACAACCACAACAAGCAGGTCGTCATCACGTCGGACCTGCCGCCCAAGCAGCTGATCGGGTTCGAGGAGCGCATGCGGTCCCGCTTCGAATGGGGCCTGCTGACCGACATCCAGCCACCCGAGCTGGAGACCAGGATCGCGATCCTGCGGAAGAAAGCGATCAGCGACAGCCTGAGCGCACCCGACGACGTCCTCGAGTACATCGCCTCGAAGATCGCCACGAACATCCGGGAACTCGAGGGGGCCCTGATCCGGGTGACGGCGTTCGCCAGCCTGAACCGGCAGCAGGTCGACGTCAACCTGGCGGAGATCGTCCTCAAGGACCTCATCTCCGACGACGGCGCCCGGGAGATCACGTCGACGGTGATCATGGCGCAGACGGCTGATTACTTCCAGATCAGCCTGGAGGAACTGTGCAGCAAGTCGCGGACGCGCACCCTCGTCACGGCGCGGCAGATCGCGATGTACCTGTGTCGGGAGTTGACGGACATGTCGCTTCCGAAGATCGGTGCCGAACTCGGCGGTCGTGACCACACCACGGTCATCCATGCGGACCGGAAGATCCGTGAACTCATGGCCGAACGCCGTGCGATCTTCAATCAGGTCACGGAACTGACCAACCGGATCAAGCACAAACAACGCGAAGCCTGAGCACCGCGGACGAGTTCGGCCGCATCCCGTCGGTAATTAACAGGTGTGGACACAGCTGTGGATAAACCCCTCCCTCAGCACGGTCATCCTGAGGACAAACCCCCCTCGCCCTGTGGATCGCCGGAATCACGAGGATCTTGCCCACAGGGGACTCCTGCCGGCCGTTCCGCCGACCCACACCTTGTCCACAGGTCACTTCGGTGCAACCCCGCGGCCGCAGTGGGTTATCCACAGAATCCACAGCAGTTATTAACACTACGAACCTTAAACTTCAAAAGTTCTTCAGATAACATTCCACGTCCCGCTCCGCACCGATCCCCTAGACCTCCGCCCCGCTTCGCGGACCCGATGTCCGGCTAAGCTTTCACCCAGTAGGGTTGTAGTTCCCCGTGCCCGGGCACCTCCGTGGACGACGTTGGACCCATCACCCGCCGGCTCCGCCGGTGGCTGTTTTTTTGAAAGGCGGCACTGCTCCGTGAAATTCAGAGTTGAGCGGGATGTACTGGCAGAGGCTGTCTCCTGGACCGCACGCTCGCTGTCTCCACGGCCGCCGGTGCCCGTTCTCGCAGGACTGCTGATCAAGGCCGAGACAGGAACACTCAGTCTTGCGAGCTTCGACTACGAGATCTCCGCGCGTCTCGAGATCGCGGCCGATGTCCTGGAAGAAGGCACGATCCTCGTCTCAGGCCGACTCCTCGCCGACATCTGCCGTAGCCTTCCGTCCGCTCCCGTGGAAGTCGCCACCGACGGCTCCAAAGTCACCCTCACCTGCAGGAACAGCCGCTTCAATCTCGCCACCATGCCGGAGGGTGAGTACCCGGAGCTACCGAAACTCCCCGACGTCAGTGGTGTCGTCGACGGCGACGCGTTCGCCCAGGCCGTCTCCCAGGTGATCATCGCCGCCAGCCGTGATGACACCCTGCCCATCCTGACCGGCGTCCGCATGGAGATCGAGGACGATCTCATCACCCTGCTCGCAACGGACAGATACCGCCTGGCGCTCCGTGAAGTGTCCTGGAGACCGACCACTCCCGGAATCTCGACCAGCGCGCTCGTCAAGGCGAAGACACTCAACGAAGTAGCGAAGACACTCGGTGGGGCCGGAGACCTCAATATCGCCTTCTCTGCGGACTCGGAACTGATCGGCTTCGAGTCAGGCGGTCGACGGACCACCTCGCTGCTCGTGGATGGCGACTACCCGAAGATCCGTTCGCTCTTCCCGGAGAAGACCCCGATCCACGCGACGGTCCAGACCAGCACGCTGGTCGAGGCTGTACGTCGTGTCTCCCTCGTCGCCGAGCGGAACACCCCGGTCCGTCTCGCGTTCACCGATGGTCAGGTCACGCTCGACGCCGGCACCGGCGAGGACGCACAGGCATCCGAGGCCATCGAAGCGACGTTGGACGGCGATGACATCACCGTCGCCTTCAACCCGCATTACCTGAGTGAGGGTCTGGGTGCCTTCAGCAGCCCGTACGTGCGTTTCTCTTTTACCTCACCTCCGAAGCCTGCGGTCATGTCCGCCCAGGATGACGTCACGGGTGAGGACAGGGAAGACTACAGGTACCTGCTGATGCCCGTGCGGCTTCCCAACCAGTAGGCCGCCCCCAGGCACAGCGATCGGCCCCACCCTCGGCCGAACTCACCGTCAGAAGGAGAATCTCATGCATATCGGCCTCATCGGACTCGGAAAAATGGGTTTCAACATGAGAGGTCGGTTGCGGGAGAAGGGCGTCGAGGTCACCGGATTCGACCGGAGTCCGGACCGCACCGACGTGCCGAGCCTCGAGGAGCTCGTCGCGGTGCTCCCCACCCCGCGGATCATCTGGGTGATGGTTCCTGCGGGGCAGATCACCGATGCGGTGGTGAAGGACCTCTCCGAACTCCTGAGCCCGGGCGACCTGGTGATCGACGGCGGCAACTCGAAATTCACGGACGATCAGATCCACGCGACCCTGCTCGCGCAGAAGGGCGTCAGGTTCCTGGACTGCGGTGTGTCCGGCGGGGTGTGGGGCCTGGAGAACGGCTACGGACTCATGGCCGGAGGCACCCAGGAGGACATCGAGCTCGCCATGCCGATCTTCGATGCGCTGCGTCCCGAGGGTGAGCGTTCCGAGAGCTTCGTCCACGTCGGGGACGTCGGTGCCGGTCACTACGCCAAGATGGTCCACAACGGGATCGAGTACGGACTCATGCAGTCCTACGCCGAGGGCTACGAGCTGCTCGAGGCCAAGGACATCGTCAAGGACGTCCACGGCACCTTCGCCGCATGGCAGAAAGGGACCGTCGTACGGTCCTGGCTCCTGGACCTCCTCGTCAAGGCGCTGCAGGAGGACCCGGGACTGTCGAAGATCGCCGGCTACGTCGAGGATTCGGGCGAGGGACGCTGGACGGTCGAGGAAGCCATCGCCAACTCCGTCCCCGCACCCGCCATCACGGCCGCCCTCTTCGCCCGCTTCGCCTCACGGCAGGACGATGCACCGGCCATGAAAATGGTCGCAGCACTCCGCAACCAGTTCGGCGGCCACGCCGTGAAGCCCGCCCAGCCGACAGCGGAGTGAGAGGTGCCCGGTGTACGTTGAGCACCTCTCGCTCACCGGGTTCCGCAGCTACCCCCAGCTCGACGCGGAGATAGGCCCCGGGACGACGGTCTTCGTGGGACCGAACGGTGTCGGCAAGACCAACATCGTCGAGGCCGTAGGGTATCTGGCCTCGCTCTCCTCCCATCGGGTCAGTACCGACCGGCCCCTGATCTCCTTCGGCGAGGACAGGGCGATCATCCGCGGACGGCTGGTCCGTGGGGACCAGCGGACCACCGTCGAGGTGGAGATCAATGCCGAGACCGCGAACCGTGCCCGGATCAACCGTTCCAACCCGGTAAGGGCACGTGATGCCGCCGGGATCCTGAAGACCGTGCTCTTCGCACCGGAGGACCTCGCACTGGTGAAGGGAGACCCTTCCGGCCGACGACGGTATCTCGACGACGTCATGGTCTCCCTGCTTCCCCATCAGTCGGCCCTCCGCGCCGATTACGAGCGTGTCCTGAAACAGCGGAACGCCCTCCTGAAATCGGGCCGGACCGCCGGGCGGTTCTCGGCCGCCCACGAGTCGACCCTCGACGTCTGGGACCAGCACCTCGCCGAGGCGGGGGCACGCCTGCTGTCCGCGCGGCTGGTGCTCGTCGGGCAACTCCGACCGCTCGTCCAGCGGGCCTATGCGGAGTTGACGGACGGATCGAAGACCGCGGAGCTCGCCTATGCCTCGAGCGTCTCCGTCTCGCCGATGGGCGACTCCGGCGCCGACGACGACGTCCCGATCGCCGTACCCGGTGACGGAACGGAGAACACCCTGCGGGGGCTGGACGCCCCCGCACTGACCCAGCTGTTCGTGGATACCCTGCTGCGGCACCGGAAGAAGGAACTGGAGCGCGGACTCTCCCTCGTGGGACCGCATCGCGATGATCTCGGCCTGGTGCTCGGAGCCGTGCCCGCGAAGGGATACGCCTCCCATGGCGAGACCTGGTCCATGGCACTCGCCCTGAGGCTTGCCTCCTACTACCTGTTGTTGCAGGAGGACCGGACACCCGGGGGTGGTCCCGTCCTGATCCTCGACGACGTCTTCGCGGAGCTGGACGCCGAGCGGCGCCACAGGCTCGCATCGATCGTGGCGCCCGCCGAACAGGTGCTGGTGACCGCCGCCGTGGGCGACGACATCCCCGATGCACTGGTCGGTCGACAGATCCGCGTCGTGTCCGGCAGGATCGATGCAGGGGACGCCCGCCGTGCGTGACCCGGAGGCCGCTAACGATCCCGAGAACATATCGCCGTCGGCATATTCCGATACAGGCATGTCTCTCGGTGATCCCGGCGCTTCGGCCGATGTCGGTCCGGGCGTTGGATTCCCTGAACAGGATGCCCCCCAGGCACTGCTCAATCGCCTGCGGAACGCCTCCGCTTCGCGTGGTACTCCTCGCGAGCCCTCCACGCGGAAACCGGCGAAGACGGCCCGGAGGCGCTGGTCCCCGGACCCGGTCTACGGAGGGCGTGATCCGGAGGGACTGGGGAACGTCTTCTCCCGCATGCTCGCCGAGCGGGGGTGGAGGTCTCCGGTCGCCATCGGATCGGTCCTCTCACGCTGGGACGAGATCGTCGGTGCGGACATCGCGGCCCACTGCGTGCCGGAGAGTTTCGACGCGGACACGGTCCTCGTGAGATGCGATTCGACGGCCTGGGCCACACAGTTGCGCCTCATCACGCCGCAGGTCCTGCAGCGGTTCGAGGCGGAGCTGGGACCCGGGGTCGTCACGCGCCTCTCCGTCGTCGGGCCGGCAGCGCCCAGCTGGCGCAAGGGCGGGCGGACTGTGAAGGGCCGCGGCCCGCGCGACACCTACGGATGACACGCGGCGAGTTCTGCGTCCTCTGAGCGGGCTGTAGGGCAATCGGGGGTGCCTCACCGGTATCGGTCCTCACGGGACGACCCGCTGTTCGCTCTGACGCCCGTTCAGTGGCCGATGAGGGCCTGTTCGTGCGCGATTGTAGCCCTCCTGAGGGTAGAATGGGGTGAGATTGTTGTTGTCCACCCAGTTGAGGAGCCGTTTGCGCCTGTGGCACACGAGAACGAGTTGAACGCAAGTGATGTGGTGATCGGCGAGGGTGAGTCCCCGATCCTGGAGGCAGCGACGGAGCACGCGTACGGCGCGAGCGAGATCACGGTCCTCGAGGGCCTGGAAGCCGTGCGGAAGCGGCCTGGGATGTACATCGGCTCGACCGGTCCGCGGGGGCTCCACCACCTCGTGTACGAAGTGGTGGACAACTCCGTCGATGAGGCACTGGCCGGGTACTGCGACCACATCGAGGTCACCCTGCAGGCCGACGGCGGCGTGAAGGTCGTGGACAACGGCCGCGGGATTCCCGTGGATATGCACCCTACGGAGGGTCGTCCGACCGTCGAGGTCGTCATGACCATCCTGCACGCCGGCGGGAAGTTCGGCGGCGGCGGCTACGCCGTCTCCGGTGGTCTGCACGGCGTCGGCATCTCCGTGGTCAATGCGCTGTCGAAGCGCGTCGAGACCGAGGTCCGGCGCCAGGGACACGTCTGGCGCCAGACCTTCGCGGACGGTGGGAAGCCCGTCGGCGAGCTGCGCAAGGGCGAGGAGACGAACGAGACGGGGACCACGCAGACGTTCTACCCGGATGCTTCGATCTTCGAAACGACCGAGTTCGACTTCGAGACCCTCCGGGCGCGCTTCCAGCAGATGGCCTTCCTCAACAAGGGCCTCCGTATCACCCTCACGGACGAGCACGCCGACGAGGTCGAGGACGAGGTCACCGCCGAGACCGGCGAGGACGCCACGCCCAAGCACCGCGAGGTCCAGTACCTGTACGAGAACGGCCTACTCGACTACGTGCAGCACCTGAACTCGTCGAAGCGCGTCGAGGTGGTCCACCCCGATGTGATCGCGTTCGACACGGAGACCGCTGACCGCACCATGTCCGTGGAGATCGCTCTCCAGTGGACCTCGGCGTATTCCGAGAGCGTCCACACGTACGCCAACACGATCAACACGCACGAGGGCGGGACGCACGAAGAGGGCTTCCGTGCTGCCATGACCACCCTGATCAACCGGTATGCGCGCGAGAAGAACATCATCAAGGAGAAGGAAGACAACCTCACGGGTGACGACATCCGCGAGGGCCTGACGGCCGTCATCTCCGTCAAGCTCTCCGAGCCCCAGTTCGAGGGCCAGACCAAGACCAAGCTCGGGAACTCCGAGGTGAAGGGGTTCGTCCAGCGCGTGGTCACGGATCAGCTCGGGGACTGGCTGGAGCGCAACCCCGGCCCGGCCCGCGACGTCATCCGCAAGTCGATCCAGGCTTCCCAGGCACGGCTCGCTGCCCGGAAGGCACGGGAGTCCACACGCCGGAAGGGGCTCCTCGAGTCCGGCGGGATGCCGGGCAAGCTCAAGGACTGCCAGTCCAAGGACCCGTCGCGGTCCGAGATCTACATCGTGGAGGGTGACTCGGCAGGCGGTTCCGCGGTCCGGGGGCGCAATCCCGAGACCCAGGCCATCCTGCCGTTGCGCGGGAAGATCCTCAACGTCGAGCGTGCGCGCCTCGACAGGGCGCTCGGCAACAGTGAGGTCCAGGCGATGATCACCGCGTTCGGCGCCGGTATCGGTGAGGACTTCGATGTCGCGAAGGCCAGATACCACAAGATCGTGCTCATGGCGGATGCCGATGTCGACGGGCAGCACATCACCACCCTGCTCCTCACCCTGCTGTTCCGCTACATGCGCCCGTTGATCGAGAACGGATTCGTCTACCTCGCGCAGCCGCCCCTGTACCGGATCAAATGGTCCAACGCGAAGCACGACTATGTCTTCAGCGACCGGGAGCGCGACGAGGTCATCAAGATGGGCCTGGCGCGGAACCAGCGTCTCCCGAAGGACAACGGGATCCAGCGGTACAAGGGTCTCGGCGAGATGGACTACACAGAACTGTGGGACACCACCATGGATCCTGATCACCGGACGCTGCTGCAGGTGACCATGGACGACGCCGCCGCAGCCGACCAGGTGTTCTCGGTGCTCATGGGCGAGGACGTCGAATCGCGACGCAACTTCATCCAGCAGAACGCCAAGGACGTGCGTTTCCTCGATATCTGACGGGTCGCACCGGCGTTCTGCCGGCGCAACGACCTTCGCTCGTTCCTCGCGAAGATCACAGCGCCTCCACGGAACGCCGGGCCACCCTCGCTCGGATTCGCCAGTACTGCGGGTAAAACATGACGAACGGAACTGATTCATGAGTGACGACATCACCGGCAACGGACCGGACGAGCCCATCGAGGGTGAGGTCCTGACGGACCGCGTGGAGCAGGTCGACCTGCAGACGGAGATGCAGCGGTCCTACCTGGACTACGCCATGGCCGTCATCGTCGGCCGGGCCCTGCCCGACGTCCGGGACGGACTCAAGCCCGTCCACCGTCGCGTGCTCTACGCGATGTTCGACGGTGGCTACCGGCCGGACCGTTCGTTCAACAAGTGTGCCCGCGTGGTCGGTGAGGTCATGGGGCAGTACCACCCCCATGGCGACTCCGCGATCTACGACGCCCTCGTCCGGCTCATCCAGGACTGGACCATGCGCTATCCGTTGGCGCTCGGGCAGGGCAACTTCGGTTCGCCGGGCAACGACGGCGCCGCCGCGCCGCGGTACACCGAGACGAAGATGGCGCCGCTCGCCATGGAGATGGTCCGCGACATCGACGAGGAGACCGTCGACTTCCAGGACAACTACGACGGCAAGAACCAGGAACCGACGATCCTCCCGTCACGGTTCCCGAACCTGCTCGTCAACGGGTCCTCGGGGATCGCCGTCGGCATGGCCACCAACATCCCGCCGCACAACCTGCGCGAGGTCGCGGATGGCGTGCAGTGGTATCTGGAGAACCCCGAGGCATCGAAGGAGGAACTGCTCGAAGCGCTGATCGCCCGGATCAAGGGCCCCGATTTCCCGACCGGTGCGCAGATCCTCGGTCACAAGGGCATCGAGGACGCCTACCGGACCGGCCGCGGCTCCATCACGATGCGCGCCGTCGTCAATGTCGAGGAGATCCAGAACCGCACCTGCCTCGTCGTCACGGAACTCCCCTACCAGGCCAACCCGGACAATCTCGCCATCAAGATCGCCGAGCTGGTCAAGGACGGTAAGGTCAGCGGGATCGCGGACCTGCGGGACGAGACGTCGGGCCGTACGGGGCAGCGCCTCGTGATCGTGCTCAAGCGCGACGCCGTGGCGAAGGTGGTCCTGAACAACCTCTACAAGCACACGCAGCTGCAGGACAACTTCAGCGCCAACATGCTGGCCATCGTCGATGATGTGCCGCGCACGCTGAGCCTCGACGCCTTCATCCGGCACTGGGTGACGCACCAGCTCGAGGTCATCGTCCGTCGCACGCGGTACAGGCTGCGCAAGGCCGAGGAGGAGGCGCACATCCTCCGCGGGCTGCTCAAGGCACTCGATGCGCTGGACGAGGTCATCGCCTTGATCCGTGCGTCGTCGACCACCGAGGAGGCCAGGGACGGACTCATGGGTCTGCTCTCGATCGACGAGCTCCAGGCCACGGCGATCCTGAACATGCAGCTCCGCCGCCTCGCGGCCCTGGAACGGCAGAAGATCCAGGACCGCCATGCGGAACTCGAACAGATGATCACCGAGTTCAACCGGATCCTCGCCTCCGAGGACGTCCAGCGCGGGATCGTCAGCACCGAGCTGTCGGAGATCGTCGTCAAGTTCGGCGACGACCGCCGCACGGAGATCCTCATGGGCTATGACGGTGACATGAGCATGGAGGACCTGATCCCCGAGGAGGAGATGGTCGTCACCATCACCCGCGGTGGATACGTCAAGCGCACGCGCAGCGACAACTACCGTCAGCAGGCGCGCGGCGGCAAGGGGATCAGGGGAGCCCAGCTGCGAGGTGACGACGTCGTCGAGCACTTCTTCGTCACCACGACGCACCACTGGCTCCTGTTCTTCACCAACCTCGGCCGCGTCTACCGCGCCAAGGCGTACGAACTGGTCGAGGCCGCGCGGGATGCCAAGGGTCAGCACGTGGCGAACCTCCTGGCCTTCCAGCCCGACGAGACGATCGCGCAGGTGCTGGACCTCCGGGACTACCAGCAGTCGCCCTACCTGGTGCTGGCCACCAAGCGCGGACTCGTCAAGAAGACGCGGCTCGAGGACTACGACACCAACCGGACGGCCGGAGTGATCGCCATCAACCTCCGGGACAACGACGAACTCGTCTCGGCGCAGCTCGTCTCCGGGGACGATGACATCATGCTGGTTTCCCGCAAGGGTCAGTCGCTGCGGTTCACGGCGGACGACGACGCCCTGCGGCCCATGGGACGTGCCACCTCCGGAGTGACCGGCATGAAGTTCCGCGATGACGACGACCTGCTCGCAGCCAACGTCGTGAGCGACGACTCCTTCGTGTTCATCGTGACCGAGGGAGGATTCGCCAAGCGGACGAAGGTCGAGGACTACCGCGTGCAGGGCCGCGGAGGCCTCGGGATCAAGGTCGCCAAGCTGGCCGAGGAGCGCGGTGACCTCGTCGGTGCCCTCGTCGTCCAGGAGGAGGACGAGGTCCTCGTGGTCATGGGTGGCGGCAAGGTGGTGCGTTCGGCCGTGGCGGGTGTTCCCGCGAAGGGCCGCGACACCATGGGGGTCATCTTTGCGAAGCCGGACAAGACCGACCGCATCATCGCCGTCGCGAGGAACAGTGAGCGGAGCGTCGCGGTGGAGGAAGGGTTGGTTGACGATCCGTCCGAGGCGAGTCCCGATGTCGACGTGATCGATACGGTGACGCCCCAGGAGGAACCTGCGCAGTTCACAGCCGATGAAGTACGGTTGTCGACAGAGGAAACGGCTGAGCCTGACGCTGAGTCGCCCGAACACGGAGGTAGCGAGTGAGCTCGGCCAACACCAACCCGCGCTCGTCGAGCGGACAAGTCCGCACGTCCGGGGCGCCGCCACGGGTGAACGCCCCGGCGCGTCCGACACAGCGTCCAGCCTCCGCAGGCAGCCAGCAGAGCAGGCCGCCGCAGCGTACCGGGTTGGTCAGGCCGGCCCCGAAGGCCAAGGCCCGCAAGGCTCGGCTCCTCGTCAGCAAGGTGGATCCCTGGTCCGTCCTCAAGATGTCCTTCCTGCTCTCGGTCGCGCTCGGTATCGTCACCGTCGTGGCGTCCTTCGTGATCTGGACCGTCCTCGACCTGACCGGGATCTTCGACGGCGTGAACGAGTTGCTGCGTGAGATCGCCGGCTCGGAGAGCGGTGGGTTCGATCTGCGGCAGTTCGCTTCGCTACCCCAGGTGCTGTCCTTCGCGACCATCATCGCGGTGGTGAACGTGGTGCTCCTGACGGCACTCGCCATGCTCTCGGCCGTGCTCTACAACATCTCCTCGACGCTGGTCGGTGGCATCGGTGTGACCCTGACCGACGACTGAAGTACCGGCCTCTTCGGACCCCCGGGTGCGATTTGAAGAATGCCGAGACACTACTGTAAAGTCGTATCTCGGCCCGAAGAGGTATCGGGGCGTATAGCTCAGGCGGTTAGAGCGCTTCGCTGATAACGAAGAGGTCCCAGGTTCAAGTCCTGGTACGCCCACGGATCCACCACTCGCAGGGAACTGCAAGGAGATTGTCGTGAAGAAGGTGCTGATCGCAGCAGCAGCTGCAGCCGGTCTTCTCGTGTACAAGCGCTGGCAGGATTCGGAAAAGAGCAAGAGTGTCTGGAGCAACGCGACGGACGATGTGATGTAGAACCGCCGGAGGGCGCGACCGTAGAGGTCCACACTCCGATTCGGGGGCATGGCGCAATTGGTAGCGCACCTGCTTTGCAAGCAGGGGGTTCGGGGTTCGAGTCCCCGTGCCTCCACCGAAGGAAAGTCCCGGTCCATGACCGGGACTTTCTGCGTGGAGGGGTCAGGAGCGACGGAGCATGCGGTCATCGGAGCACGTCCGGTGCCATAGTGTTGCCGGGTGATCATCTTCCTCTCGATCCTGGGCGTGATCGGTGTGTCCGCATCCGGCCCGATCATGGCCGCTACGGCGGCGCCCGTCCTCGCCATCGCGTTCTGGCGGAACCTGATCGGCGCGGTCCTCATGGGTGGCCCTGCTGCCGTCTCGAAGCGGGCGGAGTTCGCCGCACTACGGGGTCCCGACGTGCGTCGGCTCACGATCGCAGCTGTCGCCCTCGCTCTCCACTTCGTCTGCTTCATCTCCGCCCTCAAGCTCACCTCGGTAGCGGCCGCGACCGCCCTCGTGTGCCTACAGGTCGCATGGATAGCCCTGTTCAACGCCCTGCTCGGCTCCCGGCCGCAGGGCGCCGTCGTCGCCGGGCTGGGCGTCGCATTCCTCGGCGTCGTGATCATCACCGGCTTCGATCTCTCCCTGTCTCGGGACGCCCTGCTGGGTGACCTCCTGGCGCTGGCAGGAGGAGCACTCGCAGCCGTCTACCAGATGGCCGGCGCAGCAGCCCGGAAGACCATGTCCACGGGAACCTACACCAGCCTCTGCTATGGTGCCTGCGCCGTGATCCTCCTGGTCCTGTGCGCAGTCACGGCGCAGCCGGTCACAGGGTTCAGTCCAGCTGCGTGGGCGGGAATCCTGGGGGTGACCCTCATGGCGCAGATCATGGGTCACTCGGTCTTCAACCACTTGCTGGCCGTGATGAGTCCCCTGGTCGTCTCCATGATCATCCTGCTCGAGATTCCCGGTGCCGCCTTCCTCGCCGCTGTATTCCTGGACGAGAAACTACCCGCAGGGACGTATGGCGGGCTCGTCCTGATCCTCGTGGGGTTGGCGGTGGTCATCAGAGGTCAGCAACGACGCCGGGGGCGTCGTCCGGTCTCCGGATCGACCATCGAGACGCAGCCTCCCGCACTCGGCGGTGATTAGTGTCCGACCTATTTATGTCCAAGAAGGAATGTAACGGAAGGGCACGAAAAAGCCCCCGGGTCTGACCGGGGGCTTCTGCGTGGTGGGGTCTGGATCAGGCCTTGGGCTCATCCGTCGACTTCGCCGCATGCTTGGCAGACTCGGTGACGTCCTTCGCCTTGTCGGCGACCTTCTCGGCGGCTGCTGCCGTGCCGGTCGTCGCCTTCGCCGTCGCGTCCGAGCTCGCGGCACGGTCAGCGGCTTCCTTGATGGTCGCGACGACCTCCTTGGCCTCCTGCGACTTCTGGCTGGAGACGGGAGCGGGAGTTGCCTTGATCGGAGCAGGTGTCTTCCATGGATCCTCGACCGGCTTGGACGCGCGCCACGCGGCTACTCCGGCCACGACGGCGGCTGCGAGGATGCCGAAGATGAGCCAGCCCTTACCCGACCTGCGGGACTGGTTCTTCCTGAGCTCCTTCGATGCCTGGAGAGTGGCGGCCGCGAGTCGCTTCTGGGCCTTCTTCACCGCCTTCTTGTCGCCGGTCACCTTGGTGACGGCCTTTTCCACGACGGGGGGCACGGAAGCGGCCGCGAGGGACCGGGAGGCTGTATCCGCAGCCTCACCGAGACGGTGGGAGAGGGCCGGCAGGTAGCCGTCGACGACCTTCTCCTTCGCCGAGGTGAGTGCAGGGGCTGCCTTGTCCAGCGTTCCCTGAATCTTCGGCGTGGTGTCGTCGATGACCTGCGTGATGCGTGGTCCGACCTTGTCGAGTCCGTCCTGGATCTTCGGGGTCACCACGGCGATGCCGCCCGAGATCCCCTCCGCGGCCTTACGGTAGGTGTCCTGAAGAGCGGGACCAGCGGTCTCCACACCCTTCTCCCAGCGGGGCTTCGCCCAGTCGTAGGCGTGGGCGACGTGGGGAGTGGCCCAGTCGCGGGCGGCCGCTACTCCCGCAGCGACATTCTCCTCGAGCTCGTGGGTGACGCGTTCGTTCTTCTTCACAAAAACCTCCAGGGGATGGTTACTCGTTTTCCTCAGCCTACGTTGCGTGGCGCGGCGGATGCCATCCACGGGCTCGGCACGGGCCGGTTTGACCGCGCGTTTCACTGTGCGCGGAATGCGTCTCCCCCAGCTTATTGTCAGTACCCGCGTGGAAGAATGACGAGATGACTGCAATTCCGACCGCAAAAGCGACCATCCACACCAACCAGGGCGACATCGAGGTGAACCTCTTCGGTAACCATGCTCCGAAGACGGTGAAGAACTTCGTCGGTCTCGCCACGGGCGAGATCGCCTGGACCCACCCCCAGACGGGTGAGGAGTCGAACTCGCCCCTGTACAGCGGCACCATCTTCCACCGCATCATCAAGGACTTCATGATCCAGGGTGGGGATCCCCTCGGCCAGGGGATCGGTGGGCCGGGCTACAAGTTCGACGACGAGATCAACCCCGACCTCTCCTTCACCGAGCCGTACAAGCTGGCCATGGCCAATGCCGGCCTGCAGGGCGGCCGTGGGACCAACGGATCCCAGTTCTTCATCACCTCGGTCCCCACCACCTGGCTCCAGGGCAAGCACACCATCTTCGGTGACGTCACGGACGAGGAATCCCGCAAGGTCGTCGACAAGCTGAACTCGATCCCGACCGACATGAGGGACAAGCCCCTCGACGACGTCGTCATCGAGAGCATCACCGTGGAACAGCTCTAACCGGATGTCCTACGGAGTCCCCGCGCCCGACGCCGGCAGCCAGCAGGCGCCGGTGTGTCCCCGCCATCCTGATCGCATCAGCTACGTGCGGTGCCAGCGGTGCGGACGACCGGCGTGCGCCGATTGCCAGAGGCCTGCACCCGTAGGCTTCCAGTGCGTCGACTGCATCCGCGAACAGGCAGCCAATGGTCCTGTCCGCAGGAATGCTTTCGGAGGCATCGCGCGCGGGGGCTCACCCATCGTGACCTACACCCTGATCGGTGTCTGTCTGGTGGTCTTCCTCCTCCAGCTCGTCGTTCCGGGCGTCACCCGGGCCTTCTCCTACGCGCCGATCTACACCGCGGGGGCCGGCGGGATCATCCCCGCGGAACCCTGGCGCATGGTGACCGCCGCATTCCTCCACTCGCCGTCCTCCCTCCTGCACGTCGCCTTCAACATGTACGCGCTGTACATCCTCGGGAAGGTGCTCGAGCCATCGATGGGGCGGGCGAGGTTCCTTGCGCTCTACCTCGTCTCGGCCGTCGGCGGTTCCGTCGGGGTCCTGCTGCTCAGCAATGTCCAGCAGTCGGTGGTCGGGGCCTCCGGGGCCGTCTTCGGTCTCTTCGGGGCCCTGTTCATCGTCCAGCGCAAGCGCGGCGGTGACGTACGCCAGATCGTCGTCCTGGTCGCCCTCAACGGCGTCCTGGGGTTCGTGGTGCCCGGCATCGCCTGGCAGGCACACCTGGGCGGGCTCCTCACGGGCGCTGCCTGTGCCGCTGTCATCGCCTATGCCCCGAAGGGCGCCCGGCAGGCGGGGCTCCAATGGGCGGGCCTGGCGGGTGTCGTGGTACTCCTGGGCGTCCTGACCTTTGTAGGGGTCACGCTTCTTCCCGCGTGAGGACAGCAGGACGAGGAAGGGCCGATGCTGCAGCATCGGCCCTTCCTCCTTGTCCACAGGACTTATCCACAGCGGGGATAACTTACACACATGTAATTCCACAGCTGTGGATAAGCGTGGCCCGGATTTCCGGGCTCTTCCGTGAATCATCAACAATTCTGTGCACACCTGTGGATAACGTCATGCACACCGTGTGTACAGCCGCCGGAGATCTCGGACGGCAGGTCAGCTGTGGGTGGAGCAGACGGGATCTGCCCCTCGTCGACGGGGGAGGGCCAGGGAACAGCGGCGATCGCGATCGCCCCCTGACGCAGCATCGCCGCGGACCCGGGTCCGCGGCGATGCTGCTCTGCCCGATGATCGCGGGCCACTGCTCCTCCTGGGTGTCAGCGCCACCTGGTGGTCATCAGGAACCCGATGATCGCGATGCCGAACCCGACCAGGATGTTCAACGAACCCCAGGCCTCCACGGGCAGGGTGGACTCGGAGATGTAGAACGTGATGATCCAGAGCAGGCCGACGATCATCAGGCCGAACATGACGTACTTGTACCAGGCCGGATTCGGCTTGGGCTGCGAGGACTTCGCGGCAGGCGCCGTGGTGCTGGCTCTCTTGCGGGGCTTCGACTCGGGCACGGCTTCTCCTCGACGGGGCGCAGCCGCGGATCAGCTGCACCGATGGTCTCGCTGGCCGCCCGAAGGTGCCGGGCCCCGCAGGATACCCTGAGGGAGCAGCGACACCCGGCGGCCCGGTTCTCCGACGATTCTAGCCAAGAACCGTGGCCGATCAGTGCATCCCGAGCGGCAGGAGCGGCAGTGGCCAGGTCTACGCTCGACGCCGCTCCCGTGGCCCGTACCGATCGCGGATCCGTGCGCCGTCGTCGTTCGCCCGTGCAGCTGGTCGTCCAGATCGTCGGTGAGCTGCTCATCACGGCCGGGCTGGTGCTGCTGCTGTTCGTCGCCTGGGAGGTGTGGTGGACGAACATCGACGCGGACATCAAACAGGACCAGGCGCTCGAGGAGTTCTTCTCGGAAATCCCGGTCCCGCCCGCATCGAGCGGACCTGCCCCGTCGACCGGTTCCGTGCCTCCGACCGGTGAGGACTTCGGGGAGCCCGCCGTGCTCGAGCCGGACGCCCTCACGGGGACGTTCGGCGTGGCCTACATCCCCCGCTTCGGGGAGGACTATTCACGCCCCATCACCGCGGGCGTGGGGACGGATGTGCTCGACAACCTGGGATTGGGCCACTACCCGGGAACCGCCGCTCCCGGCCAGGTGGGTAACATCGCCCTTGCCGGGCATCGTCAGACGCACGGTCAGGTGCTCGACCAGATCCACACCCTCGTCCCCGGGGACCGCATCTACCTGCAGACCCGTGCCGGGTACTACACCTACGTGTTCCGCAACACCGAGATCGTCCTCCCGGACCAGGTCGACGTGATCGCCCCGGTACCGACGGAGCCGGGCGCCGAGCCGGTGGACCGGATCCTCACGCTGACCAGCTGCAATCCGCGTTTCGGGGCGCAGGAGCGTATCATTGCCTACTCGGTGATGGAGTCCTGGCGTCCGACGGAGGCAGGTCCCCCGCCCGAGATCGCGGAGCAGGTCACCCGCACCGCAGGACGTGGATAGGGCTCATGTACGGACTGATCTTCCGGGCACTCCCCGGACCGCTGTGGATGCGCATCCTGCTGTCGGTGATCCTCGTGGTGGCGGCTGTCGCCGCACTCATGGTCTTCGTCTTCCCCTGGTTCTCGCAGTTCAACCCGCTCACGGATTCAACGATTGGTTCCCCGTAACTCATGGCTGACACCACCCGCATCCTCGTCGTCGACAACTACGACAGCTTCGTCTACACGCTGGTCGGCTACCTCCAGGAACTGGGCGCCGAGACCACCGTGGTCAGGAACGACGACGTCACCCTGGCGGAAGCCGAGGACATGGCGGCCTCACGTGATGGCGTGCTCATCTCGCCGGGCCCCGGCACGCCGTCCGAGGCGGGCGTCTGCGTTGACCTCATCCGCTGGTGCGGCGAGCAGGCGAAGCCGATGCTCGGCGTCTGCCTGGGCCATCAGGCACTCGCGGAGGCGTACGGAGGCCGGGTCACCCATGCGCCCGAGCTCATGCACGGGAAGACGTCGCTGGTCGAGCACGACGGTACGAGCGTGTTCCGCGGCCTGCCGTCGCCGGTCACGGCTACGAGGTACCACTCCCTCGCTGCCGTCAGTGACGACGTCCCGGCGGACCTCGCCGTCACGGCCCGGACCGCCAGCGGCATCATCATGGGCCTCGAGCACCGGACAGCTCCCCTGACGGGTGTGCAGTTCCACCCCGAGTCCGTCCTCACGGAGGGGGGCTACCAGATGCTGGGAACCTGGCTGGAGTCCCTCGGTCTCGAGGGCGCCGCCACCCGGGCCGCAGGGCTCAGTCCGCTCATCGCCCGTTAGGGGCGCAGCGGTCTAGGTGCCGTCCTCCGTGCGGCGGGTCTCGGATCCGCCGTCGTCCGGCCCCTCCGTGGGTTGCCCGCTGGGCTGATCCGTCGGAGTGGGACGCGGTTCCGTCGGTTCCGTCGGTTCCGCCGTCGGGGCGGGGGGCGCCGTGGCAACGGTCAGGATGATCTCCGTCCCCTGGTCCACCTGCGACCGGGCCTCGGCGGACTGCTCCGTGACGATGCCCGGCGCCACCACGCTGTTCTCGGCCTCACGGACGGTGAACGGCAGCTGGACAGCCGGATCCGCCAGAAGGGCCTCCGCCTGCTGCACGGTCAGGTCGGTGAGGAGCGGCACCACCACCTTGCCGTTGGAGAGCACCAGGTCCACGGCACTACCTGCCGGTACCATCTGTCCGGCCTGCGGACTCGTGGTGAGGACCCGGCCCTGCGCGACCTCCGCGCTCGTCTCCTCCGTCACAGTGCCACCCCGCAGGCCGAGCTCCTCGAGCTGGTCACGGGCGGAGGCTTCGGTCAGTCCGGCGAGCGAGTCGGGTACCGCGATGTTCGCGGGTCCCTGGGAGACCGTGATGTTCACGCGTGACTCCGGATCCACGGAGGCGCCCCCGGACGGATCGGACGAGATCACGGTGCCGGCCTCCACCGTGGCGTTGTACTGCTCGTCCGAGGAGGGCACCAGCCCGGCATCGACGATGGCGTCCGTCGCGTCCTCCTCCGTCATCCCGACGAGATCGGGCACGACGACGGTGGTGGCAGTCGGTTCTGTGCGATTCTCCGAGATCGTGGTGAGCAGGGCGTAACCGCCGGCGAGCACCAGCAGCACGGCGACGAAGAATACGGTGAACCACGCGGCCCGGGAGGACCGACGTCGGCGGTCCCCGTGGCGGTCGGGGTCGTTCCCCCGGTCCAGGACGTCGAAGTGATCGTCCTCGGAGTCCTCCACGGTCGCGGTGCGGTCGGGAAGGCCGCGCTCGGCGGGAATGCGGTGCAGGGTCCGGGTCCGCGGGTCAGGGGTGGCCGCCGATGCACCCGCGAGCGACGCTGCGCCGGGACCGGCGGCGGTCGCCGTTCGTCGGGTGACGTCGAGGGCTTCGGTCCGCAGAGTGCCGGTCGCCGCGAGGACGATCCCCCGGCCGGCGTCCAGCAAGGCCCTGCGGAAGGCGGCGGCATCCTGGAACCGGTCCTCCCGGTTCTTCTGCAGTGCCTTCGCCAGGACGGAGTCGAGGGCAGGCGTGAGAGCGGGGTTGAAACTGCTCGCCGCGGGTGCCTCCTCACGGACGTGCTGGTACGCCACGGAGACCGGACTGTCACCGACGAACGGTGGCCGTCCCGTGAGCATCTCGAAGAGCAGGCACCCCGCCGAGTACAGGTCGCTCCGCGTGTCGACGATCTCCCCGCGAGCCTGTTCGGGTGAGAGGTACTGGGCGGTCCCGAGGACCGCCTGGGTCTGCGTCATGGTGGCCTGGGAATCAGCCATCGCACGGGCGATCCCGAAGTCCATGACCTTCACGTCGCCATCGGGCGTGATCATGACGTTGGCCGGCTTGATGTCGCGATGCACGATGCCGGCCTTGTGGCTGTACTGCAGTGCGCCGAGCACACCGGCGAGATACGTGATGCTGTCCTCGGGCGTGAGGTCGCCGGCCTTCACATGGTCGCGGAGGGTCCGGCCCTGCACGTACTCCATGACGATGAACGGCACCCGGACCTCGTGCTGCGGTCGGTCCGGGATCTCCTCCTCGCCGGTGTCGTACACGGCGACGATGCTCGGGTTGTTCAACCCGGCGACCGCCTGCGCCTCCCGACGGAACCGCGACTGGAACAGCGGATCCCGCGCGAGGTCCTTGCGGAGCACCTTGATCGCGACGGACCGCCCGAGCCGCAGGTCGCGGCCGAGGTGGACGTCGGCCATGCCGCCGCGGCCGATCAGCTCGAGCACCTCGTAGCGCCCGTTCAGGATCCGGTGATCGGTCATGAGCCGCCGTCCTCCCGGCGACGGTCCGCGGAACAGGTCATGATCCCGAGGCCGCCGTCTCCGTCGGAGCCGGCGTCGAGGTGCCCGGCGCCGGTGTCGTCGGAGCGGGTTCCGGCGCGGCCGGGGGGCCGTCCGAGACCACGTAGTCGACCTGCGTACCCGGATCGAGGGCGGCTCCCGCGCCCGGATCCAGGCGGAGCACGGTACCCGCCGGCTGCTGCGATTCCTCGCTGCCGACGTTGACGGGCCTCAGCCCGAGCTCGACGAGGATGCTCTCGACCTCCGCGGAAGGACGACCCTGCAGGCCACCGGGGACAGTCACCTGTTCGACCGGCTCAGGACCTCGGGAGACGGTCAGGGTGATGTCCGTCCCGGGTCGCTGGAGACCACTGGGGTTGATGGCGATGACGGTACCGGGGTCCTGGTCGGCAAATTCCTCCTCGACATTGACGCCGAATCCGAGAGCGATGAGGCGCTGTGTGGCGTCCTGCTGGGATCGTCCGAGGAACTCGCTCGGCGAGATGGTCACCGCTTCGTCGGCCTCGGCCGTACTGGGAGAAGGGGACGCAGAGGTGGTGCTCGGTGTCGCCGACGGGGACCTGCTCGGCGTCCGCGCGGGCGTGGCGCTCGCCGACGTACTGGTGGTCTCGGCGGGGACGTTCTCGGCATCGTCCCCGGCCAGGATGGGCTGCAGGACGAGGAACGCGATCGCTGCAAGGGCGAGCAGCAGCAGGACGATGAGCGGGATCAGCCAGGGGCTGCGCCGGTTCTCCTCCTCGCGGTAGGCCGGGACGGGGTCGACGACGTCCGGGTCCTCCTCCGACCAGTCCTTCGACGCCGCGAGCGCTGCGGCTGTGCCGGCAGCGGCGGGGGCGGCGACGGTGGGCAGGGCCGAGGTCGTGGGCGGCGGGACCGCCGTCGTCGCCCGGGTGTCCTGCCGCGGTACCGCGGCGGTCGGGGTGTCCGTGCCGGCCGCGAAGGCGAGCATGCCGGGTACGGCCGTCTCGGCGGCCCGGACGTCACCGGACCGGATGGCGTCCACGGCGCGCGCCAGCGATTCGGCATCACGCGGCCGGTCGGCGGGATCCTTGGCGAGCATCGAACCGATCAGGGCACGGACGGGCCGCGGGATCGATTCGGGCAGGGGCGGCGGGGCGTCGTTGACCTGCGCGAGGGCGATCGCGATCTGCGACTCGCCGGAGAACGGCCGGCGCCCGGCCAGCAGCTCGTAGCCGATGACGCCGAGCGCGTAGATGTCGGACGACCCCGTGGCCGGCTGTCCCGTGGCCTGCTCGGGAGCGAGGTACTGCGCCGTGCCCATGACCTGGCCGGTCGCGGTCAGAGGGACCTGGTCCGCCAGGCGGGCGATGCCGAAGTCGGTGATCTTCACCCGGCCGTCGGGCATGACGAGGATGTTCCCGGGCTTCACATCGCGGTGGACGAGGCCCTGGCGGTGGGCGACGGCGAGGGCCAGGGCGGTCTGCCCCACGATGGAGAGTGTCCGGTCCGGTGAGAGCACCTGCTCCTTCTCGATGACCGCGGACAGCGGCTGCCCGGGGACGAGCTCCATGACGAGGTAGGCCGACCCGCCCTCCTCGCCGTAGTCGAAGACGTTCGCGATCCCCTCGTGGTTCAGCAGCGCCGTATGGCGTGCTTCGGCGCGGAAGCGGTTGAGGAAGGCGGGATCCCCGGAGTACTCCTCCTTGAGGATCTTGATGGCGACGACGCGGCCGAGGATCTGGTCGCGCGCCTTCCAGACCTCGCCCATGCCGCCGATGGCGATGCGATCGGTCAGCTCGAACCTGCCGCCCAGGGTGATTCCTGTGGTGGGCCTCATCTGTTCAACACCGCCTCTATGAGTCTCTTGGCACTGGGTGAGGTCAATTGCTGACCAGTGGGGATGTCCACGTTCTCCATCACGATCGATATGGCCACCTGCGGATCGTCCGCGGGAGCGAAGCCTGTGAACCATGCGTTGTCCCCGACGTCGGAGAACTCTGCCGTTCCTGTCTTGCCGGCGACGGCGACACCGGGGACCTGGGCCCCGGTCGCGGTGCCGTTGTCCACGACGTTGACCATCCAGTCGGTGAGCTGGTCCGCCGTCTCCTGGCTGACCGACTGCTGCATGAGCTCCGGTTGCGGGGACTCGATGAGCTCGAGGTCCGCCGCGCGGATGGACTTCACGAGCTGCGGCTTCATGAGTTGGCCGTCGTTCGCGATGGCTGCCGCGACCATGGCCATCTGCAGGGGCGTCACACGCGTGTCGAACTGTCCGACGGCGGACTGCGCGAGCTCCGGTTCGGAGAGGTCCGACGGGAAGCTGCTCGCCACCACGTCGGTCGGGATGGCGAACGTCTCGCCGAAGCCGAACCGAGCAGCCTGTTCCTGGATGGCCTCCTCGCCGAGATCCAGGGCGATCTGCGCGAACGCCGTGTTGCAGGACTGCTCGAGTGCGAACTCCAGGTCCGCCGTCGGCCTGCTCGCACAACCACCAGCGACGAAGTTCGGCAGGGAGTACTCGATGCCCGGGAACTCGAGGGCGGGCGGATTCGGGATCTGGGACTCCGCGTCGTAGCGGCCCGATTCCAGGGCAGCTGCGGCGTCGATCAGCTTGAACACCGAACCGGGAGACACGAGGGACTGCGTTGCAGGATTGGTGTAGAAGGACAGTCCGGGCTGTTCGGACAGTGCCGCGGCGTTCTCCGCGATGACGCCCGTGTCGTGACCGGCGAGCAGGTTCGGGTCGTACGTCGGCTTGGAGGCCATCGCGAGGATGTTGCCGGTCGACGGTTCGAGGACCACGATCGACCCACGTTGGCCCTCGGGGATGAGATCGAAGGCGAGCCGCTGGATCTCGGGGTCGATCGTCAGCTCCACGTTCGCGCCCTGGGCATCCACACCGGAGAACAGGCGCACCACGCGGTCGTAGAAGAGGGAGCTGTCCGTCCCGGAGAGGATCTCGGTCTCCGCCAGTTCGAGCTGCGACGACCCGAGCGAGAGCGAGTAGTAGCCCGTGAGGTGTGCGTACAGATCCGGTTCGTTGTACACGCGCTGATAGTTGAACTGGTCGTTGGACGGGACGGACTCCGCGATCGCCCGACCGTCCACCAGGAGGGCGCCGCGCTGGCGGCCGAACTCCTGGTAGAGCTGGCGGCTGTTCCACGGATTTTCCGTCAGATCCTCGGCCTGGAAGAACTGCACGAAGGTCAGGGACCCGAGCACGAGGGCGAACATGCCGATCGCCACGACCCATGCACTGCGGATGGCCTGGTTCATCGGGTGGTCTCCTTCGCCGACTTCTTGGGCTTGCCGCTGACACCGAGCGCCTCGGGGAACGAGTCCTTCATCGGGGCGCTGGGTGCGGGCCGGCGTGCTGTCTCGGAGATGAGCAGGATCAGCGCCACGATCAGCCAGTTGGCCAGCAGCGAGGAACCACCCGCGGACATGAAGGGCGTCGTGAGCCCGGTGAGGGGGATCAGTCGCGTGATGCCGCCGATCACGACGAAGCACTGCAGGGCGATCGTGAAGGACAGGCCGCAGGCGAGCAGTTTGCCGAATCCGTCCTTGGTGCCGAGGGCGGCGCGGATGCCACGTGAGACGAGCAGCACGTAGAGCATGACGATCGCGACCACGCCGATCAGCCCGAGCTCCTCGCCTAGAGCTGCGATGATCATGTCGCTGTTGGCATATGTCACCAGGTCCGGGCGTCCTGCCCCCAGTCCGGTGCCGATCAGTCCGCCGTTCGCGAGGCCGAACAAGCCCTGCACCACCTGGGCGCTGCCGCCGGGAGCCCGGTCGTAGACCTCGGGTGCGAAGGCGTTGATCCAGGAGTCGAAGCGGAGGGCCACATGGCTGAAGAGTTCGAGGGCGACGAAGACTCCGACGCCGATCATCGCCAGGCCGATGAGTACCCAGCTGACGCGGCTCGTGGCGACGTAGATCATCACCATGAAGAGTCCGAAGAAGAGGATCGAGGAACCGAGGTCGCGCTGGAAGATCAGCACGCCGATGCTCACGAGCCAGGCGGCCGCCATGGGGGCCAGGTCGCGGAAGCGGGGCAGCTGGAGGGGCCCGATCTTCTTGCCGGCCAGCAGGATCAGATCACGATTGGTCGAGAGGTACCCGGCGAAGAAGATGGCGAGGGTGATCTTCGCGATCTCACCCGGCTGGAACGTCCCGAATCCGACGGAGATCCAGATCCGGGCACCGTTGATCTCGAGGCCGAGCGGGGTCAGCGGCAGCAGCAGCAGGATGGCACTGACGATCAGGGAGATGTAGGTGAACCTGCGCAGGATCCTGTGGTCGCGCAGGACGATCAGCAGGATCGCTGCCGAGCCCATCGCCACGGCGGTCCAGAGCACCTGCTGCGGTGCAACCTGGACGAAGTCGGGGTTCACCTGCGCGGCCGAGAGATCGAGGCGATGGATCATCGCCAGGCCCACCCCGTTGAGGGCGACGACGATGGGAAGGATCACCGGATCGGCATACTTCGCCTTGACCCGCAGGATCAGGTGGATGAACAGGCTCATGACGCCCAGCGTGATGGCCTGCGACCAGAAATAGTCACCGAGCGGTTCCTCGCGCCCGATACCCGCGAGGTAGTTGGCGCCGACGGCGACCGCGAGGGCCAGGAGCAGCAGGAAGAGCTCGACGGTCCGCCGGGACCTCGGGACGGTCAGGACATCACTCATTGGCTGCACCTCCGCAGTCGACGGGGGCCGGAGCCGCGCCCGCGGAGGCGCCGGGGGAAGGGGTCGCGGCAGTGCTCGGGGACGTACTCGGGGACGCGCCCGCGCTGCCGCCCGCGGTTGCGGTGGCGGAGGGAACCGGCGACGCACCCTGGGAACGCGGCCCGGAGGACGGCGAGGCCGTCGCCGTGGGCCGCGGACCAGCAGGTTCGGACGGCGTCGTGGCTGCCGATCCCGACGGGGAGGGGACGGGCGCCGATCCCGACGGGGAGGGGGCCGGGGTCGAGGGCGATGCCGTACCTGTGCCGGCGGGATCGCAGGACACGGCGCGAAGTTCTCCGCGGAGATCGCCGATGATCCGCTGGGCCTCCTCGAGGCCCGCGGCCGGAAGGGTGTTGGCGACCTGGGACCGCTGGTACTCGGGGAGGTTCGAGACCGGGATGTCCGTCGTCTCGTAGAGCGTGCTGAGGCTGATGGGACCGATCCGCTGGGGGACGCCGGTGAAGATGGCCACGCGGTTGTCCGCCTCGGCGACGTAGTACCGCGTCTGCGTCCAGGTGTAGCCGAGGCCGAGGACCGCGACGAGGATCAGGGTCATCAGGGACAGGAAGGCCGGGACGAGCCAGCGCCGCTTCCGTACCGGCTGCTCGTCCTCGTCCTCCTCCACGGCGGCACTTCCGGCACCGTGGGTCAGCATCATCGCGGCCCGGCGTTCGGTGGACCGCTGCGTCACGATCGGGATCTGGCCGGTCTCGGTCGCCAGGGCCGCTGACCCGACGAGGACGTGCGGCCTCGTGAGGAGGTCCTGGCGGATGACGTCGGCCCGGATGGCCGTTCCCGGCAGGTCTCCCTGCGCGTCGATCGCGCGCGAGGCAGCAGCGGAGGAGCCGTCCCGCTCGCCCGCTGCCTGGCGTGCGGGCGGGATGGAGGTGGGCGGCGCGACGTCGCCGTCCGCCTCTGCCACCTCGATGACGGCAATGGTGATGTTGTCCGGGGAGCCACCCGCGAGGGTGAGTTCGACCAGCGTGTCGACGCAGTCGCGGAGGTCGGTGGTCTCCCGCATCACCTGCTCGACGACGCGATCCGAGAGGACGGCGTTCAGCCCGTCCGAGCAGAGCAGCCACCGCTCGCCGGGCTCGGCGTCGAACGCGTGGAGGTCCAGTTCCGGGCTCGCATCGACGTCACCGAGGACCCGCATCAGCACGTTCTTGTGCGGATGGACATCGGCTTCCTCGGGCCTGAGGCGGCCCTCGTCGATCAGCCGCTGGACGAAGGTATGGTCCGTGGTGATCTGCTCGAAGACGCCGTTCTTCAGGCGGTAGGCGCGGGAGTCACCGATGTGCGCCAGGTTCAGCGTGCGGTCCTCGAGGAGGACGGCCGTCACCGTGGTGCCCATGCCGGCCAGCTGTGGATTGGTCGCCACGAGTTCGGAGAGCAGCGAGTTCGCGGTCTGGATCTCGTCCGCGAGGTGCGTCCCGGCGTCGCCGTCGTGGCTGCCGTGATCGAGGTGGACGAGATCCAGGACGGTGGACGCGGACGCGACGTTGCCACCTGCGTGCCCGCCCATGCCGTCGGCGACGACGGCGAGGTAGCGGCCCGCGTAGGCCGAATCATCGTTCTTCGCCCGCACCATGCCCACGTCGGAGCGGGCAGCGAACCTCAGGGCAAGCCGCACTCCTACGGCCTCAATTCGATGACCGTCTTGCCGATCCGGATGGGGACGCCCGGTTCGACGGGCAGCGCACGCGTGAGCTGGGCACCGCCGAGGTACGTCCCGTTGGTGGATCCGAGGTCTTCGATGAACCAGCGGCTGCCCTGCGGGAACAGTCGTGCATGGCGGCCGGATGCGTAGTCGTCCTCGAGGACGAGCGTCGCCTCCTGCGCCCTACCGAGCAGGATGGGGCTTGCGGCGAGGTCGAGGGTGGTTCCCGTGAGCGGTCCCTCGGTGACGACCAGTCGATGGGCGGCGGCCCGCGCGGGTGGAGGTTCCTCGACGAGCTCCGGGTTCTTGCGGATCTCCCGAGCGGTGGGCGTACCGACCTTGTTGCGTCGGCCCACCACGAGATCCCGCCGCAGGGCGCCGACCGTACTGAGGACCAGGATCCAGAGGAGGATGAGGAACCCGAAGCGCAGGAGCGTGACGGTGAGCTCGCCGGCTTCGCTCATCGCTGGCCGCCCTCGCTCTGTGCCTGGACGAGCCGGAAGGTCAGACGCGACCGCCCCACGGTGATCATGGAGCCATCCGTCAGTTCGGCCTGGCCGTCGACGCGCTGGCCGTTGACGTAGCTGCCGTTCGTGGATCCGAGGTCGACGGCGTAGGTGCGGCCTCCCTGGCTGCGGATCTCGAGGTGGCGCCGGGACACACCGGTGTCGTCGACGAGGATGTCCGCCTCTGACGAACGTCCGAGCACGATCGACGGGGAGTTGAGGGAGTAGCGCCGGCCGTCGACGTCGAGGACGGCCTGGTATCGGGTGGGCTGGCGCCGCGGCGCGGCCGGAGCGGACGGGGCGATAGGCCGCCGCGCAGCCGCCTCCTTCTCCATGGAGGAATCGATCTCGAAGACGCCCGCCTTCAGATCCTGGTCGTGCTCGAACGAGACGCGGACCGGACCCTGCAGCGTGTACTGCTGACCGTTGACGTGCGCGATCACGACGTCGCACAGTTCCTCGGCCAGGGCCGAGCCCCACTGCTGTGCGCGTTCGAAGTCGGAGTCGGAGAGGCGCGCGGTGAAGACGTTGGGAGCCAGTGTTCGGCCCTGCGCGAGAACGAGGGAGCGGGTGTCCAGTTCCTTGCGGAGCGCACTCGCGATCTCGAGGGGCTGGACCTGGGACTTGGAACCCGTGGCGAAGGCACCGCGGACCAGCTTTTCGAGCCCGCGCTCCACGTTGTCCAGAATGCCCATCGTCCGCCTCCTCCCCTGTGCCGCCCTGTGGCCTCGGCCCTGCCAGCGGTCTGCTGGGGGCTTCACCCGGTCCTTCTGACGGCAGTGTCCAGCCGGGCATGTTCCCTCCGATACTACTGGGAGCCTCCGGGAATGGGCTCCAGGGTGGCGGTGCCCGGATCACTTTGTCCTAACGATCGCCCGGCGCGCGCTCGGGCCCGGTGTCGCCGTGGTTCTCCCTGCTCCGTGCGGTTTAGGTGATTGCGGTGGCGCTCGGCTATGCTTGTCTCTGCTGTTCACAACACCTGCGCCTGGCGCACGGAGTTGGAATCTCGAATTGCGCGAGTGGCGGAACGGCAGACGCGCTGGCTTCAGGTGCCAGTATCCGAAAGGGTGTGGGGGTTCAAATCCCCCCTCGCGCACAGTGCAGTGGTACATCGGGAAGGGCCTCCGCTCAGCGGGGGCCCTTCCTGCGTTCGGGCCAGTGGCCGAAGTCGGCGCCAAGTTGATTGACACAAGCAACGGTCGGTTGTTCACTGAGTGCATCGCACCCACTCAGGAGGAGCTCGATCATGAAGACATCCAGAACAGTCGCCGCCCTGTCGCTCGCAGCGTTGCTTGCGTCCGGAGCTGCCGCCGCTCCGGCGGTAGCCGTCGGTGAAGGCCCGAACTACGGTGGCAACGAGACGATCAACACGTCGATCCTGCGCACGTACGACGAGATGGTCGCGGAACTGAAGAAACAGGATGCACGCCAGCCGGCCATGGAGCTGGAGGTGATCGGGCAGTCGGTCAAGGGACGCGATCTCTATCTCGCGAAGTACATCTCCGACCCGGACAATCCCACCATCCTCTACCTGACCCAGCAGCACGGGAACGAGCAGCTGACCATGGAGGGGGCGCTCGAATACATCAAGCACCTCGGGACCGGCAAGACGAAGGGCGTGCTCGACGGCGTCAACATCCTCGTCGTCCCGATGCTCAACCCGGACGGGGCGATGGGAGACGTCGACTTCCCCCTCGACGGGTACATCGCCGACGGTGGCAGGACCCTGACCCGCGCCAACGCGACCGGGACGGACCTCAACCGCGACCACGTGGCGAAGATCCAGCCGGAGACGCAGGCGCTGCACGAGAACGTGATGGGCGTCTACGGCATCGACTACATGATCGACCTGCACCACCAGGGCACGCAGAGCGAGCGCGACGGCGAGCTGGTCTCGGGGTCGATCCTCTTCCCCACGACGCCGAATGCCGATCCCGACGTGGTCGAGGGGTCGAAGCGTCTGGGCGCCGTCGTGTTCGATGCCGTGGATTCGACGGGCTGGGGCCACCTCGGCCGCTACGTGGGCGGTTCGGCCGAGACGATCAGCCGCAACGGCATCGCCGTCGAGTACGGCATCTCGACGCTGCTGTTCGAGATGCGCGGCATGTCCGACAACACGAACGAGTCCGCGGTCCTCGGGCAGAAGAGCAACGGCTACCTCATCAAGCAGACGGTGACCACGCTCGATGCCACGGCGCGGGCCATCGCTGACGGCTCGATCGACACGGCGGACACCTCGTTCTGGGACACGCTCGCCGAGCAGACCACGCGCGACACCGAGTAGCGGTCCTGCCCCGCGGCTTCCGCCGACCTGCACCGGTCAGCGGAAGTCGCGGGACTTCGTGGTCGCCTTCAGCTGCAGCACCTCGATGCGGTCCGCCACGATGTTGACGATCCCCTCCGAGGACCGCTCGAGCACGCCGCGCACGATCACGCTGCTCGCCTCACGGGCCACCCTGCGGTGCCGCTGCCAGACACCGACCGAGCAGATGACGTTGACCAGGCCGGTCTCGTCCTCGAGATTCATGAAGGTGATGCCGCTCGCCGTCGCGGGGCGCTGCCGGTGCGTGACGACACCCGCCACCTCGACCCGCCGTCCCGACTCGGAGGTCTTCAGTTCGACGGCGGTCAGGGCACCCCGGCGCTTCAGCCGTTCCCTGGCATGGCGTACGGGGTGGTCGTCAGGAGTGATGCCCGTGGACCAGAGATCCGACCCGACTTTGTCGATGTCCGAGAGCTCGGGCATCAGCGGGGGCTGGATGTAGACCGCCGTCCCCTTGATCTGGCCCTCACGTTCCGTGGAGGCGGGTCCGGCGTTCCAGAGCGCCTCCCGGCGGGTCAGACCCATCGAATCGAAGGCGCCCGAGGCAGCAAGGGCCTCGAGCTGGCCCGCATCCGCCCCGGTCCGCCGCGCGAGATCCGGCATGTCCTCGTAGGGCCCGTTGAGCTCCCGTTCGGCGACGATCTTCTCTGCCAGCTTCAGCCCGAGCGTCTCCACGCTCGCGAGCCCCAGGCGGACCGCGTAGTTGCCGTCACGGCGGTGCGGGGTCGAGTCGAAGGGCGTGTCACGGTCGAAGTACCCGACCGGGGGCTGCTCGTCCTCCGTGCAGCAGTCCATGCCGGTGGTCCGCTCCCGGGGGTCCTCCGGCGGCTCGTACCCTTCCAGCGGCTCGAGGTCGGCGTGGACGCCCGAGTGCAGGATGTCCGGGCGCAGGACGACGGCACCGTGCCTCCGCGCATCCGCCACGAGGGTCTGGGGTGAGTAGAACCCCATGGGCTGTGCACGCAGGAGCGCTGCGAGGAAAGCCCCCGGGTAGTGGAGCCGGAGCCAGGCGCTGACGTAGACCAGCAGGGCGAAGCTGATCGAGTGGCTCTCCGCGAAGCCGAAGTTCGCGAAGGCGTGGATCTTGTTGTAGATGGCATCGGCGACGGGGCCGGTGATGCCGTTGGACTCCATGCCCTCGTACAGCTTGGCCTTCAGGGAATCGATCCGCTCCTCGCCGCGCTTGGACCCCATGGCCCGGCGCAGGAGATCGGCGTCCGCTCCGGAGCAGCCACCCACCACCATGGCCATCTGCATGAGTTGCTCCTGGAAGAGGGGAACCCCGAGCGTCCGTTCGAGCACGGGCTTGAGGTCGGGATGGATGTACCGGACCTCCTCCTCGCCCATCTTCCGCTTGATGTAGGGGTGCACGGCACCGCCCTGAATGGGTCCGGGCCGTACGAGTGCCACCTCGATCACGAGGTCGTAGAACTGGCGTGGCAGCAGGCGCGGGAGCATCCCCATCTGGGCGCGGCTCTCCACCTGGAACACCCCGACGGAATCCGCGAAGCACAGCATGTCGTACACGCCCTGCTCCTCCTTGGGGATGGTGTGCAGCTCCCACGTCTCACCGAAGTGCTGCTCCACGAGGTCGAAGTTGTACTGGATCGCAGCGAGGATCCCGAGGCCCAGCAGGTCGAACTTCACGAGTCCCATCCAGGCGCAGTCGTCCTTGTCCCACTGCAGGACGGTCCGGCCCTCCATGCGCCCATGCTCGATAGGGCATACTTCTCCCACCGGTCGATCGGTCAGGACCATCCCGCCCGAGTGGATGCCCATGTGGCGCGGGAATCTGAGGACCTCCTGGGCCAGGCCCACCACCGACTCCGGGATGTCGTGGTCGTCGCTCGAAACGAGCCCGCCCCAACGCTCGATCTGCTTGGACCATGCGTCCTGCTGGCCCGGGCTGTGCCCCAGGGCCTTGGCCATGTCGCGGACCGCGAACTTGGGACGGTAGGTGATGACGTTGGCCACCTGTGCGGCGTTGAACCGTCCGTACTTCCGGTAGACGTACTGGATGACCTCCTCGCGGCGGTCCGAATCGAAGTCGACGTCGATGTCCGGTTCCTCGTCCCGCATGCTGGAGAGGAACCGTTCGAACGGGAGCTGGTACTTGATGGAATCGACAGCCGTGATCTCGAGCAGGTAGCAGACCGCCGAATTGGCGGCCGACCCCCGTCCCTGGCAGAGGATCCCGTTGCGACGCGCGTAGTGCACGAGGTCGTGGACGATCAGGAAGTACCCGGGGAAGTTCTTGTCCTCGATCACCTCGAGCTCGCGCTCGATCCGTTCCCGGACATCCGCACGGTTCCCGTAGAGCTTGTCCGCCCCCTGCCAGACGAGCTCGCGCAGGTAGCTCATCTGGGTATGGCCCTCCGGCAGGTCGATGTTCGGCAGACCGGGTTTCACGCTGCGGAGCGTGAAGGAGAGATCGGCGGCGATCTCCACGGTGCGCTCCACCGCGCCGGGATAGGCCCTGAAGCGGCGCGCCATCTCGACCCCGCTGCGCAGGTGGGCGGCCCCTGCTGCGGGAAGCCAGCCGTCCATCTGGTCCAGGCTCCGCCGTGCGCGGACCGCGGCGAGGGCCGAGGCAAGACGGTGCTGCTTCGGCGTGGCGTAGTGCACGTTGTTGGTGGCCACGGTGGGCAGTGACAGCCGGGCGGCCATCGAGGCCAGCACGTCATTGTGGGCCGTGTCCAGCGGATTGCCCTGATCGGTCAGTTCCACGGCGACGGACTCCTTCCCGAACAGGTCCACGAGCAGCCGGAGCTCCGCTTCTGCTGCGGATTCCCCCGCCGCGACGAGGGCTGAACGCACGGTCCCCTTCCTGCACCCCGTGAGGATCATCCATTGGCCGGCGGCATGGCCCGCAAGGCTCTCCAGGTCGTAGCGGGGCTTGCCCTTCTCCGCATCGGTGGCGAGCTGTGCCTCCGTGATGGCCGTGGACAGGCGGTGGTAGCCCGCGGATCCCCGGGCCAGGACCAGCAGGTGGCGTCCTTCGGGATCGGCCTCCCCGTTCTGCGGCCTGGACAGTTCGAGGGAGAGTTCCGTCCCGTACATGGTGGAGAACCCGGGATACTTCTCGGCGGCCTCGGCGAAGTGGACAGCGCCGTACAGGCCGTCGTGGTCGGTCAGCGCCATGCCGGACAGGCCGAGCCGCTGCGCCTCCTCCGCGAGGTGTTCCGGGCTGGACGCACCGTCGAGGAAGCTGAAGTTGGAGTGGACGTGCAGTTCCGCGTAAGGCACCACGGGACCCTCGGGAGCGGAGGCCTCCACCGGTGCGGTGTAGGGCTGGCGTTTGCGGGACCAGGCGGGGCTGTCACCGCCGTCGGCCCCGAGGGGTGGAGCTCCCGGACGCGTGTCGGACAGGTTCCGCTCGAAGTCCGACCACGGGATGGGTGGGTTGTTCCAGCCCATGGCGTCCCCCTGTCCCGGCTGTGCGTGCTGTGCGTGCTGCGTGGTGTTCTTCGTTGTGGTGCCCCGCCATGCTCCCGCTGGTGTCCGAGGCAGGGCGGGCCGTCAGTCGTAGCCGGCCTCGACCCACCAGGCATGGTCCTCGAGGAGCAGCAGCCAGGCAGATCCTGACTGGTCCACCAACTGGAACCGGTCGAGCACCCGGCCTTTCCGGTCCCACCAGCGTTCGTTGATGGGCCACGGTCCGGCCCAGGAGTGCACCGCGTGCCGGCCGCCGTCCGGACCTGTGCTGAAGAAGGCGGGGTCGGCGCTCAGGAGTCCGCGGGCGTCCACGTCCACCGGGTTGCCGCGGGAGTCGACGACGACCGCGGGAACCGGCTCGGCGTGCACGGTGGCGGGGGCGGGCCCTGGAAGACGGCCGGGCCAGGGCTGATTCCGATCCTTCAGGGGGACTGCGGCCGCCTGCTGCTGACCGGCGGGTGCATCCCCCCAGGGGACGAAGACCCGGCGGTCGGCCAGGAGACGCCCGCCGGCGACGATCGCGGTGAGCACGGCACCATGGCCCAGCATGCTCTGCACCCGGGCCAGGCCGTGATGGATCCCCTCGTCCGGGCCCGTACCCCAGAGCCCGTCGGCGTGGTCGCTGAGGTTCTCCACGATCTCGGGGACGACCTGCACGCGGGTGATGCCGGAGGTGAGGCCGTGGTCGGAGGCATTGGTCCCCTGGAGCTGCCAGCGCACGCGGTCCACGACGTCGTCGGCATCGAACCAGCGCGGGTGCTGCCAGCGGCGCTCGGAAGCCTCACCGGATTCGGTGTGCAGCGAGACGTGCAGCGCGGTGCAGACGAGCCCGGCCTCGCGGAGGGTGTCGACGAACTCGCCCGCCCGTGACCGGAAGGCGAAGGCGAGCTGGTCGATCCGGGCGAGGGGCGGCTCGAAATCAGCGACGGTGTCCAGGTGGGGAGGTGGTGTGCGGGCCACGACACTGCGGTGGTCGAGCCCACTGGCCTGGTGGTGCGCGAGGGCTCCCTCGATGCCGAAGCGGTTGCGGACGTCGGAGGCCCTGAGGGCCGCGAAGTCACCGAGCGAACGGATGCCGAGGCGTTTGAGCAGCACGGTGAGCTTGGGCTGTTCGAGGATCTCCAGCGGGTAGCTGCCGAGGAACCAGGCCGAGCGGCCCGCTGGAATGACGACGAGCTGCTCGACGTCGTCGTCCAGCTGATCGGTGGCCTTGGCCGCCTGTTCGGCAGCGAACGGCCCGTCGGCGATCCCGATCCGCACGTCGGTGAGTCCCATGGCGGCGAGGGTCCGGAAGACCACGCGTGCAGCCTCGGACTCGCTGCCGTAGTACCGCGACGGGCCCTTGGCCCTGACGGCGCAGAGTCCCGGGCGGACGACCTGGACGCCGGGCATGATCGTTTCCACCGCCGTGGTCACGGGTTCGAAGGTGCGTTCATCGAGCGAGGGGTCATAGGGCAGGGGGACGAGGTTCGTGCTGCGGGCCTGGGCCTCCCTGATACGCAGTCCCCGTTTCACGCCGTCCTGCCGCGCCGCAGGGGAACATGCGAACACCTCACCACGGTCCACGAGGGCGAGGGGCGTCTCGGCGGGCAGGGCGTGTTCACGCAGGGCCGCGGTGATGGGCCAGTCGGGGCACCAGAACATCAGGGTCCGGGTGGCGTGGGCCGAACCGGCGGGCAGGGCTGGGAGGGCCGATGTCACGAGGACCTCACCAGCTGGGGTTCGAAGAGGGTGTGGGTGCCGGAGTCCGGTGCTCCCGGTGCTCCCGGTGCTTCCGGTGCTCCCGGTGTGTACGCGGCCGAGGGCGCGGATCCGCCCGTCGGAGTGCCCTGCAGGTCGGCCAGCCCCACATAGGCGTGGCGCAGCCGGCCCGAGGGCTGTGTCGCGGTGATCTTCATGCGCCGCGACCTCAGGTGTCCCGTCCCCGAGCCCAGGCCCTCCCAGGCACTCTCCGCCACGCCGAGTGTCGAATCGCTCTGCTTCCAGGACCCCAGGGTGATCAGTGCTGCGCCTCGCTGGCGGAGCCGTGCCTTCAGCCTGGCCCATTCGGTGGGGGCGAGGTGTTCCGGCGCCCTGGTCAGGACGATCGAGACGACGTCGACGAGGGCAGCCGTGACGGTGAGCCACTGTGATCCCGGGTCCGGCACCAGGATGAGGCGTTCGAGGTTGATGCCGAAGCCCTGGGCCGCCTCGACGCTGAAGTCAGGCAGGCCGATGACGCTGCACCAGGCGCCCGTCGCGGACGGGCCTGCGAGCAGGGCCATGGCGAGGGAGGTGGAGTTGCGGACGGCGTAGGAGCCTCCGGACTGGAGACCTCCGCCCGGCAGGATCCGGGCGAGGGCAGGAACCGTGGGCAGCCGCCGGGAATCGAGCGTGACGGCCTGCATGCTGTTGATGCGGGACTGGAGCCCGAGGGCGATCTCGGCCGCGGACCCACCCTGACGGCCGGTGGGTTCCGGACGTGACGGTCCCCCGAGGTCGGGTGAGGGCTCATCCCATTCGAGGGCATGGCCGGCAGGTGGAGGCGTCACCCGTTAATATTCGAATACGTGTTCGATTAAGTCAATCGGCGCGCCTCCATGGGAATGTGCCTCTCCTATGGTAAGCGCGACTCTCCTCGGGAACGGGTCGGGCCTCCTCGGCAGGGAGGTCCGCAGCGGTTCGGCGGAGAACTCGATGGTAGGAAGGGCCTCTGACGATCCTGCGTCGGCGGCACCCGGGAAGGCCATGGCGACCGTCCGGAGCCGCAGGACAGCCGGAGGAGCAGGACGCGCTCATGGGGCTTCCACTTCCGGAGGCAGAGGGCAAGCAGTCGGGCACGCAGACAGGCAAGCGGCACGAGGTGAAGCGGACAGGCGCCCGGGCTCGTAGACAGGCAAGTGGCACGCGGGCAGGCACGAAGGGCAGGCAGGCAAGCGGCACGAGGCCAGGCGGACAAGCGCCCGGGCAGGTACGAGGGCACGCAGATGAGCGGGCGAGCAGGAGTCAATGGGCGTCAGCCGACCTGCACCCGATGGCTGGCAGCCATGCAGGCTGGGCAGCCGGGCGGCGTTCGATCCTCACTCCTGGGACACGCCAGGGTCAGGCAGGGCCGCGGTGGTCCCCGCAGGAGGGTCAGGCGTCGGAGGCCGTGCGCGCGGCGTCGCGCTCCTTGACCCGTGCCGCCTCCGCACGCACCGCCGCCTGCGTGGACCGCTCCGAGACCAGCCAGGCCGGCGGCTCCTGCAGCAGGGTGGTGATCTCCTCGCTCGTCAGGGGGTCGGTGATGCCGCCCCGGGCGAGTCCCCCGATCGAGATGCCGAGCTTCTGGGCGACGACGGGGCGCGGATGCGGCCCGGTGCGGCGCAGTTCGGCCAGCCATTCAGGGGGTGTCTGCTGGAGCTCGTTGAACTCCGCGCGCGTCAGCTCGGTCTCCTGGAAGTCCTGGGGCGCGGCGGGCAGGTAGATTCCCAGTTTCTTGGCCGCGGTGGCGGGCTTCAGGGTCTGGGGCGTCTTCGCGGGAGTCATGGATCCAGCTTAACGGTCGTGCGGCAGGCAGCCATGATCGGCCGCTCCCGCCACGCGCTACTGTGATCAGGTGTCCACCGATCAGCCCCGAAACCTCTCCGTGGGCTTCGTGCCGGGCGTCACGCCGGGCAAGTGGGTGGCCCGCTGGCGTGAGCGGCACCCGGCCGTCCCCCTAGACCTGCACCAGCACGACGACGACGCCCTGGTGGCACTGCGGGAGGGGGCCGACGACGTCGTGTTCGTCCGCCTGCCCGTGGACAGGGAGGGGATCCACCTGATCCCCCTGTATGAGGAACAGCCCGTTGCCGTGATGTCCCGGGAGAACGAGCTGTCCCTCTACGAGGACATCCCCGCCGGGGAGCTCGACGGGGAGACCCTGCTCGACGTCGCGGAGTGCGGCGGTCCGAGGACGGCGGTGGAGGTCGCGGCCTCGGGCGCCGGCGTCGTGATCCTCCCGATGTCCCTCGCCCGCCTCCACGCGCGGAAGGACGCCGTGCACCGCCCGGTGGAGGGCGTCGCGACCACCACGATCGGGATCGCGTGGCGTGTGGAGGACGAGTCCGACGATGTCGAGGAGTTCATCGGGATCGTCCGCGGCAGGACGGCCCGCAGTTCCCGCCAGCCATCCCAGCGGGAGGCGCCGAAGAAGTCGGCGTCCAAGAAGGCCGCTGAGAAGTCGGCGAAGAACGCCGGCACCGCCTCGAAGACCACCGGAGGGGGAACGGCGCGGAAGGGCGGGTCCGTGCAGAAGGGCGGCAGGACACCGCAGAACAAGCAGTCCCGGCCATCGGGCTCCCGGGGGAAGCGCCGCTAGCAGGCGGGTCCGCCCCGCTCCCGGTCAGGCCTGCGCGGGCTGTCCGTTGCTGGCCATGGTGCCGCCGTCCACCGGGAGGACGACGCCGGTGATGAACCGGGCGTCGTCACTCGCGAGGAAGGTGATGGCTGCTGCCACCTCGTCAGGGAGCCCTCCGCGCCCGAGGGCGATGCGTCGGGCGAATTCGTCGTCGAGCTCGTGCGGCTCGCCGTCCTCGCTGGTGAGCTCCGTCCAGACGAAGCCGGGGGCCACGGCATTGACGCGGACGCCGTCGCGCCCGTGGTCGAGGGCCACGGCGCGCGTGAAATTGCTGACGCCTCCCTTGGCGGCGTTGTAGGCGCTCATGCGCCAGTCGGCCGCGAGTCCGGACACGGAGGAGACGTTCACGATGCAGCCCCTGCTGTCGAGCAGGTGGGCCAAAGCCGCCTTCGTCCCGTAGAACACGCCGGAGAGGTCGGTACCGAGCACGCGGTGCCAGTCCTCGACGCTCGTGTCCTGCACCGTGCCCTGCGTGATGGTCCCTGCGTTGTTGACGAGGACGTCGAGCTGTCCGAAGCGATCCACGGTGGCCTGCACCATGGCCGCGACCTGGTCGTAGTCCGAGGAGTCCGCGGGAAGTGACACCGCCCGGCCCTCGGGCAGCGAGGCCACGACGGCGTCGATCTTCTCGGCGACCGAATCGGTGAGCACCACCCGGGCGCCCTCGGCGACGAACCGCCGTGCCGTCGCCTCGCCGATGCCGGATCCGGCCCCGGTCACGATGACCACCCTGTCCTCGAACCGCTGCATCGCGGCTCCTGCCCCCGGTGCATCCATGGGTCATCCACTCCTCGTCCGCTCGTCACGCATCGGCCACCGGTCCGCCGTCGGGATCGCTCCCGCCCGGACCGTACGGGTCCTGATGACCCGTCATCGACGGTGACATCCGTCCGTCCACGCGCACAAGGCGTCGATCCGTCCCCCGATCCGCGGTATCACCTGCTACGCGGACGGCACGACGAGGTGACAGGGGCCCGCCCGCAGGTCGCGGACGGGCCCCTGTCGACGTCGTTCGCGCGTCAGCCGAGGGAGGCGAGGGAGAAGACCGCTGCAGCGATGGCGAAGCCCATGACGCCGATGGTCGTCTCCATCACCGTCCAGGTCTTCAGGGTGGTCTTGACGTCCATGTTGAGGAAGCGGCCCACGAGCCAGAAACCGGAGTCGTTGACGTGGCTCGCCACGACCGACCCGCCGGCCACGGCGACCACGAGGGCTGCGAGTTGCAGCGCGTTGTAGTCGCCGGCGAGGATCGCGGGCGAGATCAGTCCTGCCGCCGTGGTCAGGGCCACGGTCGCGGAGCCCTGGGCGATGCGGAGGATGGCGGCGATGAGGAACCCGGCGACGATCAACGGGATGCCGAGGTCCCCGAGGACGTCGGCGAGGGCGTCACCGATACCGCTCGTCCGGAGTACTCCACCGAACATGCCGCCGGCCCCGGTGATGAGGATGACGGAGCAGACGGGACCGAGTGCGGCCTCGAGCGTGCTCTCGAGCACCGTCTTGTCGATCCCGCGCCTGCGCCCGAGGACGTAGGAGGCGACCAGCAGCGAGATGAGCAGGGCCACGGGGGTCTCCCCGATGGTACGGAGGACCTGGAACCAGGCCTGGTCGGTGAGGCTCTCGTCGAAGGCGCCGGAGCGGGCCGCCGTATTGAGTCCCGTGTTGAGGAAGATCAGGACGAGTGGGAGCAGGAGGATCCCCACGACGGTGCCGAACTTCGGGGGGTTCGCCTCGGCGTGCTCGTCCGCGGTGCCGAGGAGCTCGGGCACGGGGAGCACGTACTTCTTCCCGGCCCAGATCCCGTAGAGGTAGGAGGTGACGTACCAGGTCGGGATGGCCGCGACGAGGCCCACCATGATCACGATGCCCACGTTCGCTCCGAAGAACTCGGACGCCGCGACCGGTCCCGGGTGCGGCGGCACGAAGATGTGCATCACGGAGAAGGCACCCGCTGCGGGCAGGCCGTACCGCAGGACACCCCCGCCGAGCCGGCGTGCGACGGAGAAGACGATGGGCAGCATGACCACGAGCCCGGCGTCGAAGAAGATGGGGAAGCCGAAGATCAGGGAGGCGACGCCGAGCGCGAAGGGCGCACGATTCTCGCCGAAGACGCGGATCAGGTAGTCCGCGAGGACCTTCGCCCCGCCACTGGTCTCGACGAGGCGGCCGAGCATGGCGCCGAGTCCCACGAGGAGCGCGACGGCGCCCAGGGTCGAGCCGAAGCTCCCCACGAGGACGGTGACGATCTGCGAGGTGGGGATCCCGGTCGCGAAGGCCGTCACGAGGCTGATGATGATCAGCGAGACGAACGCGTGGATCCGGAGCTTGATGATCAGGAACAGCAGGACGACGATCGCGGCTGCGGCGATCAGGAGGAGTGGACCGGCGGTGAGGCTCTGGGTCCAGCCTTCGATGGGCATGGTGGTTCTCCGTCGAACGGGGTGGGTGGGGGACTAGGTGCTGTGCAGGTCGAGCCGGGTGATGACCTCGGCGACGACCTCGGCGGGCGTGCCGGTGTTCTCGATGCGCACGCCCTGCTCGTCGGGCTCCAAGGGCTCGAGGGTGCTGATCTGCGAGGGCAGGAGCGACTCGGGCATGAAATGGCCGCTCCGCGTCTTCATCCGATCCAGGATCAGGTCGGTGTCGCCGAGGAGGTGCACGAAGCGGACGTCGCCGTCCGCCCCGGTGAGGACGTCACGGTAGGACCGTCGGAGGGCCGAACAGGTCACGACGGTGCTCAGCCCCGCGTGTGCCTGCTCCGTCAGCCATGCCCGAATCGACTCGAGCCACGGCCAGCGGTCCTCGTCGGTGAGCGCGATGCCCGACGTCATCTTCGTGATGTTCGCTGGTGGGTGGAAATCATCCGCCTCGGCGAAGACCCAGCCGAGCTGTTCGGCCATCCGGGTGGCGATGGTCGTCTTGCCGGATCCGGAGATCCCCATCACGACCACGTGGTGTGGGTGCGCGTCCATACTGACTCCCTCGTCGATGCGATGCGGTGCGGTGCGGTGCGGTGACCTGCTGTGCGGCTCCGCCGCGGCGAACCCTGGCGAGCCGTGTGCGGCAGGTCACGGCTCCGCGTGGTGCACAGCAAAGGTAACACCTTTGGGCGAGCAAAGGTACTACTTTTGTTCGGTCGTGCGCTCTAGAGTGGGACGACCGGCGGAGCCGCCGGAGCACATCGAGGAGGACCATGACGGCGCAGCCGGTTCCGGCCGGGAGGAACGCGGGTGCGGCGACCGTCCTCACCACCCACATCATCGACGCGCTCGGACAGGACATCACCGACGGCGTGCTGGCCGAGGGCGCCCGACTGACCATCGAGGGTCTCCAGCAGCGGTTCGGCGTCTCCCGCACCGTCGTGCGCGACTGCATGCGGGTCCTGGAATCGATGCACCTGATCGTGCCGAAGCGACGGCTCGGACTCGTGGTCCAGGCTCCGGCGAGCTGGAACGTCTACGACGCCAGGGTGATCCGGTGGCGCCTGAACGGGCCGGGCCGCGCCGGCCAGTTCCGCTCGCTGACGCATCTTCGCCGCGCCGTCGAACCCGTGGCGGCAGCGCTCGCGGCAGAGCATGCCTCGTCCGACCAGCGGCTGCGACTCCTGGACCTCGGACGCGACCTGCGCCGCCTCGGCGAGAACGGCGACCTCGAGGAGTTCCTGGCCGTGGACATCGAGTTCCACACGCTCATCCTGGAATCCAGTGGCAACGAGATGTTCCTCGCCCTCCAGGGGGTGATCGCGGAGGTGCTCTCCGGCCGGACGCATCAGGGACTCATGCCGCACCATCCCAAGGAACATGCCCTCCGGACTCACGAGCAGGTGGCCGAGGCGATCAGCAGCGGTCATCCGACCGCGGCTGAGACGGGAATGGCGTCGCTCCTGGCCGAAGTGCGCAGCGCCATCGAGTAGGGCGTCGATCGGGGTCGATTCCGATCGAGGCCGATGCGGGCACGAGGTCCGGACAAAAGGACGCCGGACGGGCCTCGGACGGCGGACACTCACGGGTCGAAGTGGGTCTCCGGTTCCACCTGCCCGATCGAGGCGACCACCGAGGCGGCGATGTCCCGGACCTTCTGGTTGCGGCTGCTGGACACCGTCGTCAGGATGGCGAAGGCCTCCGCCTGGCTGCACCGGTTCTGGGCCATGATGATGCCGGTCGCGATGTCGATCGCCGTGCGGGACTTCATCGCGGACTTCAGGTCGGACACGGAATCGGCGTGCTGCGCGAGCCGCACCGCGAGTGTCAGCGCCTTCGAGGTCTGGGCGACGAAGGCCTCGGCCGTCGCGACGTCCTCGGCTGCGAAGCCGCCCCGGTCCGCCGCGTACACGTTCAGCGCGGCACGAGCACCGGATCGGAGGGTGAAGGGCACGGCCAGGATCGAACCGACGCCCCGCCCTGCGGCCTGCGCGAGATAGTCGCTCCACCGTTCGTCGGTGCTGGTATCGGCGACCAGGACGGTCCGCTGCTCCTCGCAGGCCGTGAGGCAGGGCCCTTCACTGAACGAGGCCTGGAGTTCGTCGAGTTCCCGGGCCTGCGCGTTGCTGCTCGCGACGGTGCCGGCATGCTTGTTGCGCAGCAGCGTGATGCCGCACGGGGTCTCGGCGGCTCCTTCGAACAGTCGGGATGCCGCGAACCGCGTGAACTCGCTCAGGAACTCCTCGACGTCGTCGCTGACGAGGAGGAGGTCCTGGAGGTGATCGGTGAGGTTCTGCCCGGCGACCTGGTCGGCCATGGATTCTGATCCCGTTTCGTCCAGCCACCGGGCGGCATGTGCATCGCACCCGTCGAGGGCGTCCGGACGTCCTCTGGAACCGAGACACAGCCCCAGGGCATGTGTGATCGGCCTTCTGCTAGACCATTAGTCAGCCTACATAGTACAAGAGGCAGGCCCCCGCGCCCCGACAGGGGAGGGGAGGCACCGATGGGTGCCTCCCCTCCTGACGGGACCGGGTCCTGCGGGTCAGACCGTGGCGTGATCCGTACCGACCGGCGTGACGACCTCGGCGGTGGGTTCCATGTTCTCGGCGTCGACCATCCACGCATACTGCTCGAGCTTGGCGATGAAGCCGTGCAGCAGGTCCGCGGTGGTGGGATCCTCCTCGTCGATCTGGTCGTGCACGTCGCGCATCGTCTTCACGGAGGCGTTCAGCATGCGCACCACGAGACCCACGGTGTCCTTCGTGGAGACGAGGCCGGCCGGGAAGGGATCGATCTTGGTACCCTCGGCGACGGCGACGCTGCGTCCGTCGGGAACGGCGTGCAGCGCACGCATGCGCTCCGCCATCTCGTCGGCGAAGGCGCGGGCGTCGTCGATGATCTCGTCCAGCTGCAGGTGGAGGTCGCGGAAGTTCTTGCCGACCACGTTCCAGTGGGCCTGCTTGCCCTGCAGGTGGAGCTCGATGAGGTCGACCAGGACAGCCTGCATGTTGTCTGTGAGGGTGGGTGAAGCCTTCATGAATCCTCCAGTGCTAGAGAAATATCCGCCTCCCGCAGGCGCATCGGACGTGCCGATTCCTGCCGGGTGGACTCCTTTCACACTAGCCCCGCGCGTTGGCCAAATCCAACCGATCTGCCTACGCTAAGGGAACTTACGGTTCGGCCGTGCGCTGTACCCGGAAACGGGTTATGCACGGCCCCCGGAGTCTACGAAGGAGGAACGCTTTGGCTTCAGTGCAGGAATCTATCGACGTAGCAGTACCGGTCAGCACGGCCTACAACCAGTGGACGCAGTTCGAGAGCTTCCCGCAGTTCATGGGGGGCGTCGATTCCATCACGCAGACCTCGGACACCCACACCCACTGGGTGACGAGCATCGGCGGCGTCAAGCGCGAGTTCGACGCGGAGATCACCGAGCAGCACCCGGACGAGCGCGTGGCGTGGAAGAGCACCGACGGCGAGTCCCATGCGGGTGTGGTGACCTTCCACCGCCTCGACGAGAACACCACACGCCTCATGGTGCAGATCGACTGGCACCCGGAGACCTTCACCGAGAAGATCGGTGCGGTGGTCAACGCCGACACCGCGCAGGTGAAGGGTGATCTCAAGCGCTTCAAGGAGTTCATCGAGAAGAGCGGCGGCGAGACCGGCGCATGGCGCGGGGACGTCGAGGCTCCGCCCACCGGCGGGACCACGGACGCGATCCCGGCGAACAGCACGCTGCCGGACACGTCCACGAACGACCCGGATTCGGGCGGCCCGCGCGTCGGCTGATCCGGGAGGACGGCCGCAGGAACTGCGGTGCTGCACGGCGAAAGGGCGGATCCCCCCGGGGGTCCGCCCTTTCGTGCGGCTAGGGGATCTCCCCGACCTCGATCGTGGCGATGGCCTCGGTGGCCTGCCGCGACAGCTCGGCCGAGAGCGGGGAGCTCTTCGCGGCCTCGGCGGCCTCGGCCTGGCCCTCCGGACTGACGGCGTACGTCCCGAAGGCGCGCACGACATCGGCGGTGGCCTGGTTCTCGTAGCGGCTGCAGTACACGTGGTACGAGACCAGGACGAGCGGGTAGACACCCGCGGCGGTGGTGGTGCGGTCGAGGTCGAGGGCGACATCGTGGTCGGCCCGGCCCGGGACGCGTGCGGCGAGGTCGACGGCGGCGGCCGCGCCTTCCGCACTCACGGGGACGTAGTCGTCGCCGACCTTCAGCGCCACTCGGCCGAGCGGAGCACCGACGGAGGAGTCGTCGGCGTAGGTCACTGCACCGACGGTACCGGCGACGGTGCTGACCACGCCGGCGTTGCCCTTGGCGTTCTCGTTGTCGAGTCCCGAGGGCCAGGCGCCGTCCGGCTCGTCGGTCCAGATCTTGGGCACCACGGCGTGCAGGTAGTCCGTGAAGTTCTCGGTGGTCCCGGAGTCGTCGGACCTGCTGACGGCGGAGATCGGCAGGGACGGGAGGGCGACGTCGTTCTGCGCGGCGATCGCCGGATCGTCCCAGGTGGTGATCTCCCCCCGGAAGATCCGTGCCACTGTGTCGGCGTCGAGGTCCAGCTGGGTGATGCCGGGCAGGTTGAAGCCGATGCTGATCGGGGAGACGTAGGCGGGGATGTTGAAGGCTCCTTCCGGACCGCACGCCTCCACGGAGTCCGCGAGCTCCTCGTCGCTCAGGTAGGCGTCGGAGCCGGCGAAGCCGACGGCCCCCGCGAGCAGTGCACCGCGGCCCGCACCCGAGCCGTCCGGGGAGTACTGCACCTGTGCCTTCGGGTAGAGCGTGGCGAAGCCCGAGCGCCAGGCGTCCATCGCCGGTCCCTGCGCGGAGGACCCGGAGGCGGTCACGGCGCCCTGCAGGCTCGCATCCCCACGCTGCGCCGCTGCTTCCTGCTCCGCACCCAGCGGGTAGTCGGAACCGCAGGCGGCCGATCCGACGACGACGGCGACGGCGACGATGGGCAGGGACATGGCGCGGCTTCTCACCGGAGCTACGTTACAGGTGGCGGGAAGGTTGCCCCAAGGTGGACGGCAGGTGGACGGGGAGGTCGACCTGCGGCCTTCCGGGGCGTCAGCCCCGGTGCAGCCGGTAGCCGTCGGCCCGGTGAACGAGTCGTCTTCCGGCGCCGTCATTGAGGTGGATCCAGACGATGGAGGCGTCGTCGGTCCGCATGTCCAGGACGCCGCGGAGCTGGGTGCCCGCCGGGTGGTGCAGGGTGATGCGTTCACCTCGCCTGAAGCCGGACCAGTCCTGGGCCTCGGGCTCGGTGGCGGGGATGGGCGAAGTGTCCATGGCGTGGCCTTTCGGGTGGCGGGATCCCCACGGTAGCCAGGGCCGCTGAACGCGGCATGAACGCACCCTGAAAGTTCTTCCTCCACCTGCCCCTGCGTGGTCAGAGCGTGCGCCACTCCCCGCTGGTGAGGTGTGAACCGGCCTGCGGTCCCATGAGGAGCATCCCGCCGTCCACGACGAACGAGGCGCCGTTGACGTAGCTGGAGGCGCCCGATGCGAGGAAGGCGACGACGTCGGCGATCTCCTCGGGCGCTCCGGGCCGGCCGAGCGGGATACCCGGGCGATCCATGGTGCGGGGGTCCTGGTCCTCGGAATCGTTCATGGGGGTGTTGATCTCGCCCGGCAGCACGGCGTTGGCGGTGATGCCGCGGTCGGCGAGTTCGAGGGCGATGGTCCGGATGAGGCCACCGAGGCCGTGCTTGGAGGCGTCGTACGCGGCTGATCCGACGCGGGGCTGCTCCTGGTGCACGCTCGTGACGGCGATGATGCGCCCGCCCCGCCCGCCGTCGATCATGTGCCGGGCGGCCCGCTGGATGCAGACGAAGGCTCCGTCCAGGTTCGCGCCGAGGGTGCCGCGCCAGGTGTCCCAGTCGGTCTCCATGAACAGGGTGCCGCCGTTGACGCCGGCATTATTGACGAAGACGTCGAGGCCGCCGAGCTCTCGCGCCAGCTGGTCGACGACGTCCCCGCAGGCAGGTGCATCGGTGGTGTCCAGCTGCGCGACGGCGGCCGTGACGCCCTGCGCCCGGACGAGCCGCGCGGTCTCCTCGGCGCCTTCCTGGTCGGAGTGCCAGGTGACGCCGACGTTGCATCCCGCCGTCGCGAGGGCGACGGCGGTGGCGCGGCCGATCCCCGAGTCGGAGCCGGTGACGATTGCTGAGCTGGGTGTGAAGTTCATGCTCCATCCTCCGCACGGCTGCGGAGAGCCCGCAAGGAGAATCTCCGGGGCGCGGCAGGACACCCGGAACGGTTGCCCGGGGGTCCTGGGGTGGGGACAGCGAGGTGTTCGCCGGGGACGAACGGGGGTGGATACGCGGAAGACCCGCACCGACGGATCGGTACGGGCCTTCTGCTGGATGTCCTCGTGCCTGCGCGGGGCCTCGATCCCCGGGCCTTCCGCGTGTGAAGCGGATGCTCTACCAGACTGAGCTACACAGGCAATTGGTTCTCCAACAGCTTAGGGCATCGCGGCGTGGCGCCAAATTCCGCCCGGCCCGGCCGCGGCGGCCCGGCGGATGCTGGTCATCGTTCCGGGCCGTCAGTAGCCTGAACAAAGGGCCGGCCGTGCCGGCGCTCCGACCACGAAAGGACTTCACCATGGACGACCAGGACATCCTCCAGCGCATCCAGGCACTCGTGCAGGAGGAGCACGAGCTCCGCGACCAGCCCCAGGACGCCGGTGACGGCGCAGCGCACCAGGACCACGCGACGCGGCTGAAGAAGGTCGAGGAGGACCTGGACCAGTGCTGGGACCTCCTCCGGCAGCGGCGCGCCAAGGCCGACGCCGGGGAGAACCCCGCCGACGCCGATGCCCGGCCCGTCAGCCAGGTGGAGGGGTACCGCCAGTAATGGCCCTGCCCCTCGTGCTGTTCGACGTCAACGGGACCCTCTCCGACATGGGCCGGATGACCCAGCACGTCGAGGAGATCGGAGCGCCGCCGCAGCTGGCGGGGCTGTGGTTCGCCACCGTCCTCCGTGACGGGTTCGCGCTCACGGCGGCGGGGGAGAACCCCGCCTTCCGTGCTGTCGCGGAGGGCGCCCTGCGGGTGGTGCTCGCGGATCAGGTGCTCAACCGGGACGTCGACGACGCCGTGGCCCACATCCTGACCGCGATGCAGCAGCTGCCCGTCCACCCCGACGTCGTCGAGGGCATCCGCGGTCTCGAGGAGGCCGGTCTCGAGCTCGCCACCCTGACCAACGGTGCGGCGGCGACGGCGTCGAACCTGCTCGGGCGCGCCGGTGTCCGGGACGCCTTCTCGGCGGTCCTGTCCGTCGAGGACGGGCCGGGCTGGAAGCCTGCCGCGGGCGCCTACACCCATGCCCTCGCCGCCCTGGGACGGCGCGCGGACGAGGTCGTCCTCGTCGCCGCGCACCCCTGGGACATCGACGGCGCCTCGCGCGCCGGCCTCCGGACCGCCTGGCTGAACCGCGATGCCGCGCCCTACCCCTCCGCCATGGTGCCCCCGGATCACGAGGTGACGCAGCTCGCCGATCTGCTGTCGGCCCTCCGCACCTGACACCGGCCTCCCCGCCCGTGGCCGACGCAGCGGCTCGGACCCGGTCCGCATCCTTCGAAGGAGAACCATGAGCGACCTCACCGCATTCGCCCTCGTCTGCAGCCTCACCCCGTCTCCCGAGCCGTCGAGCTCCGACCTCATGGCCCAGCACATCCTGGACCAGTTCGCGGCCCGCGGCATCGGGACCTCGAGCGCCAGGGTGGTCGACCACCACGTGGCGCCGGGAGTCCTGAAGGACATGGGCGACGGCGACGAGTGGCCGGTGCTGCGGGAGAAGATCCTCGCCGCGGACATCCTCGTGCTGTCCACGCCCATCTGGGTGGGGCACCCCTCCAGCCTCGCGCAGCGCGTCATGGAGCGGCTCGATGCGGACATCGCCGAGACGGACGAGGAGGGCCGGCCCGTCATGGCCGGGAAGGTGGCCGTCGTCGCGGTCGTGGGCAACGAGGACGGCGCCCACAAGACGATCGCCGACATGATGCAGGGCCTCAACGACATCGGGTTCTCGCTCCCGTCGCAGGGTTCGACGTACTGGGTGGGCGAGGCGATGCAGGCCGTCGACTTCAAGGACCTCGCACAGGTGCCCGATGCCGTCGCCATCACGACGGCGGGCGTGGTGCGCAACGCCCAACACCTCGCCACCCTGCTGCGCCGGGAGAACTTCCCGCTCGAGTAGGCGGTATCAAGAACGCGTAAAGAGGCGGGCCGGAGGGACCCGCGTCGGGTTGACTGGGCGACTGGTGCGGAACGTCCGCGGCAGTCCCATGAACCCGGAAGGCCCGAGTATCCCGTGAGGTCGAGCAGAGAGATCCTCAGGGACGCCGCCGCAGTGGTCGCCTCGGGTGCCCGCCCCTTCCTTCGGGGTGCCGCTGCCCGGGCCGCGCAGCTCGCCCCCCGTCATCCGGCCCAGGTGATCGTGCTCGGGTTCGCCGGCGCCGTCCTCGTCGGCACCCTGCTGCTGATGCTGCCTACGTCGAAGGGGGGCGCCGGCGGTGCCACGTTCCTCGAGGCCCTGTTCACCGCGACGTCGGCGGTGTGCGTGACCGGCCTGATCGTCGTGGACACGCCCGTGTACTGGACCGGCGCCGGACACGTCATCATCCTCGCCCTCATCCAGCTGGGCGGTTTCGGCATCATGTCCTTCGCCTCGCTCCTCGGCGTCCTCCTGGCCCGCCGCATGGGTCTCCGGTCCCGGGTGTCTGCGGCTGCGGAGACCCGGAGCGTCGGCTTCGGCGACGTCCGGAACGTGCTCCTCGGCGTCCTGCGCATCACCCTGCTGGTCGAGTTCGTCACCGCCGTGGTGCTCGCCGTGCGGTTCGCGCTCCGCTACGGATACGGCCCGGCCGAGGCGGCGTGGCTGGGGGTCTTCCACTCGGTCTCGGCCTTCAACAACGCCGGGTTCGCCCTCTTCAGCGACAACCTCGTCGGCTATGCCGGGGACCCCTGGATCTGCCTGCCCGTCTGCGCTGCCGTCATCATCGGCGGACTCGGGTTCCCGGTGCTCTTCGAGCTGCGCCGTCACATCAGGTACCCGCGGAGGTGGCACACCACCACCAAGCTCGTCCTGGGCGGCACGGTGATCCTGCTGGTGGTCGGCACCGTCTTCATCACCGCCGTCGAGTGGTCGAATCCGGATACCCTCGGCGCCCTCCGACCCGAGGAACGTCTCCTCGCAGGCTTCTTCCAGTCCACCATGACGCGCACCGCGGGCTTCAACAGCGTGGACTTCGCGCAGCTGAACCCGGTCACGCTGCTCGCGATGGACGTGCTGATGTTCATCGGCGGAGGACCGGCGGGTACGGCCGGTGGCCTGAAGATCACCACCTTCGGCGTGCTGTTCTTCATCCTCTACACCGAGATCAGCGGGGGGACGGCCGTCAACGTGTTCGGCAAGCGCCTGCCACGGTCCACCCACCGCCAGGCCATCTCGATCGTCCTGCTCGCCGTCGGGCTGGTCATCACCGCAACCATGTTCCTCATGCTCACCACCGATTTCGGGTTGGACAGGGTCCTCTTCGAGGTCGTCTCGGCCTTCGCGACGGTGGGCCTGTCGACCGGCATCACCGCGGCCATCCCGCCGGCCGGGCAGGTGGTGCTGATCCTCGTGATGTTCGCCGGCCGCCTCGGGCCGGTCACCCTCGCGTCGGCGCTCGCGCTCCGCTCCAAGCCGCTCTACTTCGAATACCCCAAGGAAAGGCCGCTCATTGGCTAGGCAACGCATCTTCTCCTCCCGGCCCATCGAGGCGATCGCCGCGGCAGAATCCGTCGCCGTGATCGGGCTCGGTCGCTTCGGGGGTGCACTGGCGCTCGAGCTCGAGGCAGCCGGCACCGAGGTCCTCGGAATCGACGTCGACGAGGACGTGGTGCAGTCCTTCAACGGTCTCCTGACGCACGTGGTGCGGGCGGACACCACCAAGGAGGAGGCGTTGCGCCAGCTCTCCCTGCCGGAGTTCGACCGCGTGGTCGTCGGGATCGGCAGCGACCTCGAGGCGAGCATCCTGACGACGTCGATCCTCCTGCGCTTCGACCGCCCCACCCTGTGGGCGAAGGCCATCAGCGAACCGCACGCGCAGATCCTCTCGCAGCTCGGGGTGGAGCGGGTCATCCGGCCCGAGCACGACATGGGGAAGCGCGTTGCACACCTGGTGCGCGGCACGATGCTCGACTACGTGGAGTTCGAGGACAACTTCGCGATGGTCAAGACCCGTCCGCCGCGGGAGTACTGGGACCGTGAGCTCGGGACCACGGGACTGCGGGCGAAGTACGGCATCACGGTCGTCGCCGTGAAGCGCAAGGGCGGGGCGTGGGACCACACGACGGCGCAGACCACCCTGTACGACGACGACGAGATCATCGTGGCGGGGCCCACGCGCAAGGCGGAACTCTTCAGCGCGCTCCTCTGAGGCGCGGCATCGGGGCCCCGGGCATCCGGCCTCCGGCGGTGACCGGGTGGGCGGTCGGACGAACAACCCGATAGGCTGGTAGCTCTGGTGAGCCGGGAAGTCTGGTCGGCGCTCCCAGGAGCGTGCCCGATCGAAGGACCCCCGGTGAACGACCAGCCAGCTTCCCCGCAGCATCCGGCGCCGCCCGGCAGCCACGTCTTCTCCCGCAGCAGCTACCCGGAACACCTGCGCATCTCGACGATCCTGCGCAAGGAGACGGTCGGCGGGGCACTCCTGCTCCTGGCCACCGTCCTGGCACTGATCCTCGCCAATTCGCCTGCCGCGGACACCTACTTCTCGGTGCGCGACTACAGCTTCGGCTACGAACCCTGGCACCTCCGGCTCAGCGTCGGCACCTGGGCGGCGGACGGCCTGCTCGCGATCTTCTTCTTCCTGGCAGGGCTCGAACTGAAGCGCGAGTTCGTCGCCGGCGACCTCCGGAAGTTCGACCGCGCGATCGTCCCGGTCGCGGCCGCCGCGGGCGGCGTCATCGTCCCCGCACTCGTCTACGTGGCCATCACCGCCACCGCCGGCCCCGAAGCCCTGCGCGGCTGGGCCATCCCCACCGCGACGGACATCGCGTTCGCCGTCGCGGTGCTCGCCGTCGTCGGCTCGTTCCTGCCGAGCTCGCTGCGGATCTTCCTCCTCACGCTCGCCGTCGTGGACGACCTCCTGGCGATCAGCATCATCGCGTTCTTCTACTCGGAGGACATCCAGGCTCCTCCGTTGCTCATCGCCATCGTCCCGCTGGCCCTCTACGCCTTCCTCGCGCAGCGCTTTCCGACGTTCTTCCAGCGCAGGGCCTGGGCGCCCTGGCTCATCCTCCTGCCCCTCGGCTTCGTGGTGTGGGCGCTCGTGCACGAGTCCGGCGTGCACGCCACCGTGGCCGGTGTGCTCCTCGGGTTCGCCATCCCCGTCCTGCCGAAGGGGGCCGGGGTCGGCACGGCCGGAGCGCACGGCGGGGACGCCGTCGAGGTGCGCCCGCTGGCCGGGCACGACGACGACGGGCCGCTCCAGGCGCACGACGTCGCACCGGACGGTCTCGCGGACACCCTCGAGCACCGCATCCGGCCCCTGTCAGCGGGGTTCGCCGTGCCGGTCTTCGCGTTCTTCAGTGCAGGAGTGGCCATCGGGGGCATGGAGGGTCTGGTCAGCGCGATCACGGATCCCATCGCCGTCGGCATCATGGTGGCCCTGGTGATCGGCAAGCCGGTGGGCATCCTGCTCGCCACCGTCGCCGTCACGAAGACCACGAAGGCCAGCCTCGACCCGGACCTGGCGTGGGTGGACATCATCGGCGTCGCGCTCCTCGCGGGCGTCGGCTTCACCGTCTCGCTGCTCATCAGCGAACTGGGGTTCGGGCAGGGCACGCCGGAGGACGACCACGCGAAGGTCGCCATCCTGGCCGGATCCCTCGTCGCGGCGCTCACGGCGGCCGTCCTGCTGCGACGACGGAACGCCAGATACCGCGAGATCGAGGAGCAGGACAGGATCGACGCCGATCAGGACGGCGTGCCGGATGTCTACGAGGGGCGCTAGCAGTCCCTGAGCGGCCTCAGGGCTTCCGCCACAGCCAGGACAGCGTCAGGGCACCTGCGCTGCGACGGAAGCCACTCTGCCCGGACACGACCTCGAGGACCGCCCACACCGCGAGGCAGACGGCGCTCGCCGTGCGCAGGCGCTCGCGGTTCTGCTCCTCGAGTGCCATGAACGACGCCGCTCCCAGCAGGGCCCAGCCGAGGATCGGCGCGTTCGGCTTCTGGGCGATGGTCTGGCGTCCGAGGCTGTCGGTGAAGAATCCCATCACGCGCCCTTCTTCCTCGTGGCGGACGCCTTCTTGGCGTCGGCCTTCTTCTCGCGGTTCTTCTCGACGCTGCGGCGGAGGGCTTCCATGAGGTCGAGGACGTTGTCGCCGTCGTCCTCCTCCTCGCTCCTGCCGAAGGTCTCCTCGGTGTCGAGGGTGTCACCCTTCTCGATCTTCGCGTCGATCAGGGTGCGCAACTGGACCTGGTAGTCGTCGGTGAAGTTCTCCGGATCGAAGTCGGTGGAGAAGGAGTCGACGAGTGCTGCGGACATCTCCTTCTCCTTGGCCGAGATGCGGACCTTCTCCTCGAGGGCCGGGAAGGACGCCTCACGCACCTCGTCGTCCCACAGCAGGGTCTGCAGCATCAGGACGTCGCCGCGCACGCGCAGGGCCGCGAGGCGGCTCTTCTGCCGGAGCGAGAACTGCACGATCGCCGTCCGGTCCGTCTCCTGGAGGGTGCGGCGCAGCAGGACGTAGGCCTTGGTGGAGGTGCTGTCGGGCTCGAGGTAGTAGGCGCGGTCCAGCATGATCGGATCGACCTGGTCGCTCGGTACGAACTCCACGACCTCGATCTCACGGCTGCGCTCCACCGGCAGGGACGCGAGGTCCTCGTCGGTCAGCACGACGGTGTGCTCGCCGTCGTCGTACGCCTTGTCGATGTGCTTGAAGTCGACCACCTCGCCGCAGACCTCGCAGCGCCGCTGGTAGCGGATCCGCCCGCCGTCCTTGTCATGCACCTGGTGCAGGGAGATGTCGTGGTCCTCGGTGGCGCTGTACACCTTCACCGGCACGTTGACGAGGCCGAACGCGACCGCACCCTTCCAGATGGCTCTCATGGTCCAAGTGAACACCAAGCAGGCTTACCGGACCAGACCGTGCGGCCCGCCCCCCTCTAGACTTGTGGGGTGACCGAGACCGTAGAGCCCATCGTCAGCAAGACCACCACGGACGACGGCGGGACGGTGCTGCGGCTGGAGTTCCAGTTCGCGTTCCCGCCGACCGTCCTGTGGAAGCACCTGACGGACGAGGGCAAGTTGAAGTACTGGTTCCCCTGCGAGATGGAGTTCGAGCCGAAGAAGGACGAGGAGATCCTCTTCCGGTACGCGGACCAGAAGCCGCTGCGCGGGACGGTGCTGGAAGCCGAACGGCCCTCCGTCCTCGCCTACACGTGGGAGCGGGACACGCTGCGCTGGGAGCTCGCCCGCACCGGCGACAACGGGGCGCAGCTCGTGCTCCTGCTGACTCCGGGCAGCCCCCGCCATGCCGCGACCATGGCCGCCGGCTGGCACCTGACCATCGCCGGGCTCGACGATTTCCTGAACAAGCGCAACCTCGGACAGAACCCGGCGCTGTGGGACGTCTACGTGGAGCGGTACCGCGAGCAGTTCGCGTGACGGACAGGCGTGCGGGGTCCTGCCTGCCCCGTGCTGCTGATTGGTAGTGGAATACCACGGGCATCCGGTCAAGACTGGGTGAATGGCTCCTCCACGCTCCGCACGGCAGCAGACCGTCACCGTGGAAGGGCGCACCCTCCGGCTCTCCAACCTCGACAAGGTGCTCTACCCGGCAACGGGCACCACGAAGGCGGACGTCCTCGCGTACTACGCGGCGGTCGCCCCGCAGGTCATCCATCACGCCGGCCATCGACCGGTCACCCGCAAGCGCTGGGTGCACGGTGTGGGCACTCCCGAGGAACCCGGCCAGGTCTTCTTCCAGAAGAACATCGACGACAACGCGCCCGCCTGGGTGCCGCGGAACGCCATCCAGCACAAGGATCACGTCAACGTCTATCCGATGGTGGACGACCTCGCGACGCTGACCTGGCTGGGACAGATCGCGGCGATCGAGATCCATGTCCCGCAGTGGCGTTTCGGGCCCGACGGCGGGAAGGGCAACGCCGACCGCCTGGTCCTGGACCTCGACCCCGGCCCCGGTGCCGGACTCGCCGAGTGCGCCGAGGTGGCGCTCATGGCCCGCACCATCCTGCAGGACATGGGGCTCGAGCCCTTCCCGGTCACGAGCGGCTCCAAGGGCATCCACCTCTACTGTGCGCTCGACGGACGGCAGACCTCCGAGCAGGTGTCCGCCGTCGCCCACGAACTGGCGCGTGCACTGGAGGCCGACCATCCGGACCTCGCGGTCAGCGACATGAAGAAGGCGCTGCGCGCGGGCAAGGTCCTCGTGGACTGGAGCCAGAACAACGCGAACAAGACCACCGTGAGCCCCTACTCCCTGCGGGGACGGTTCGAGCCGACGGTCGCAGCACCCCGCACCTGGGACGAGATCGAGGGAGCGGGCCTGGACCAGCTGGACTACCGCGAGGTCATGGAGCGCGTCGCGCGGCTGGGCGATGTCCTCGCCCCGGCCACCACCGCGCTGCCGGCGCCCGGCGGTGGTGCCGCCGCGCCGCCGTCCGACCGCCTGTCCACCTACCGCGCCATGCGGGACGCCACGAAGACGCCCGAGCCCGTGCCGGACACCGTTGCGCCGGCGGGCGGGAACAGCTTCGTCATCCAGGAGCACCATGCGCGGCGCCTGCACTACGACGTCCGGCTCGAGCGCGACGGCGTCCTGGTCTCCTGGGCCGTCCCGAAGGGACCGCCCCTGACGCCCAGCAGGAACCACCTCGCCGTCCAGACGGAGGACCATCCGCTGGACTACGGCTCCTTCGAGGGGACTATTCCGAAGGGGGAATACGGTGGCGGAGAAGTCACCATCTGGGATGCGGGCACCTACGACCTGGAGAAATGGCGCGACGGCAAGGAGGTCATCTGCACCCTGTACGGCAGGCCGGACGGCGGCCTGGCGCGCGGAGGCACCGCCATCCGCCGGTACGCCCTGATCAACACCGGCGGCGGGGCGAACGGCAAGAGCACCTGGCTCATGCACCTCATGAAGGAGCAGCCCGAGGACGTCCACGCAGCCGCGGAGCGCGGACCGGCGGGCAGTGGCGATGCCGGCGGTCCCGCGGAGCCTGCCGGGTCCACCGGATCCACCGAGTCCACCGGGGCCACCGGGGCCGCCCTGGTCCGGCCGATGCTCGCCACCCTCGGCTCGGAGCACTCGATCCCCGAGCCGGACCAGTGGGCGTACGAGATGAAGTGGGACGGCGTCCGGTGCATCGCCACGATCAGCGGCGGGACCGTCACGCTCACGAGCCGCAACGGCATCGACACGACGGCCACCTACCCGGAACTCGCTGACCTCCCGGAGCTCCTGAGCGCCGGGGATGCGGTGCTCGACGGCGAGATCGTCGCGCTGGACGCCAGGGGCAGGCCCGATTTCGGGCTGCTGCAGACGCGCATGAAACTCACGCGCCGGGCCGAGATCGACGCGGTGCGCACCCGGACCCCCGTGCGGTTCATGCTCTTCGACCTGCTCCGGCTCGACGGCAACGACCTCACCGGACTGCAGTACTGCCAGCGGCGCGAACTGCTCGAGAAGGCCGTCGACGCGGCGGACGACGGCCACGTGCAGGTGCCGCCCGCGATCGACGCCACCCTCGAGGAGGCGGTCGGGGCGAGCCGCCGGCTCGGCCTCGAGGGCATCATGGCCAAGCGCCTCACGAGCGACTACCAGCCCGGGGCACGATCGTCGTCGTGGGTCAAGATCAAGCACCTGCACACGCAGGAGGTCGTCGTGGTGGGCTGGCGGCCGGGCAAGGGCAATCGCGCGTCGAAGGTCGGCTCGCTCCTCGTCGCCGTGCCCGACGGCGTGGACCTGCGCTATGTCGGCCGGGTCGGTTCCGGCCTGACCGAGCGGGACCTCGCGGAGGTCGGTGCACGCCTGAAGAAGCTCGCGCGGAAGACCGCACCGCTGGGCGACGTCCCCGGTGCGGACGCGTCCGACGCCCACTGGGTCCGGCCGTCGCTGGTCGGCGAGGTGCAGTACAGCGAGCACACGGGCACGGGGCGCCTGCGGCACCCCGTGTGGCGTGGCTGGCGACCGGACAAGACGCCGTCCGACGTCGTCGTCGAACTGTGAGGGACCGGGACATGAACGGCCAGGACATGGACAACCAGGGAGGCATACATGGCACATCTTGATATCGGCGGACTGGACGCCTGGTGGCGGGCCGCCAACTACGTCTCGGTGGGTCAGATCTACCTCCGGGACAACGCCCTGCTCACGCGCCCGCTCGTGGGTGAGGACGTCAAGGCGCGGCTGCTGGGCCACTGGGGCACCACCCCCGGACTGAACTTCGTCTACGCGCACCTCAACCGGGTCATCGCGGAGCGGCGGCAGGAGATGCTGTTCGTCACCGGCCCGGGCCACGGCGGACCCGCCAATGTCGCGAACGCGTGGCTCGAGGGGACCTACTCCGAGATCTACAGCACCATCGGCAGCGACGGCGCGGGCCTGAACGCGCTCTTCAAGCAGTTCAGCTATCCCGGCGGCATCCCCTCGCACGCGGCGCCCGAGACCCCCGGCTCCATCCACGAGGGCGGCGAACTCGGGTACAGCCTGGCACACGCCTACGGGGCCGTGTTCGACAACCCCTCGCTGATCGCGGCGGCGGTGGTGGGCGACGGCGAGGCCGAGACGGGACCCCTCGCGACGAGCTGGCACTCGACCAGCTTCGTGGACCCGGCCGTCGACGGGGCCGTCCTGCCGATCCTGCACCTCAACGGGTACAAGATCGCCAACCCCACGGTCCTGGCCCGCATGCCCGAGGAGCAGCTGCGGCAGCTGATGTACGGCTACGGGTACGACCCGCACTTCGTCACGGTCTCTGATCCGCGGGCCACCGAGGCGGCCCACCGCGACTTCGCCGCGGTCCTCGACAGGTGCATCGACGAGATCCACGACATCCAGGAGCGGGCACGGACCTCGCCCGCGGGAAGCGGCGCCGGGGCGGCGCGCTGGCCCATGATCGTGCTGCGCTCGCCGAAGGGCTGGACCGGCCCGGCGGAGGTGGACGGCAAGCCCGTCGAGGGGACGTGGCGGGCGCACCAGGTGCCCCTGTCGGAGATCCACGACAACGAGGAGCATCTGCACCAGCTCGAGGAATGGCTGCGGTCCTACGACCCGGGATCCCTGTTCACGGACGAGGGCGGGCTCCGGCCCGAGATCGCCCGCCTGGCTCCGGACGGTGACCTGCGGATGAGCGCGACACCCTACGCGAACGGCGGACGCCTGCTCCGCGACCTCGTGCTGCCCGCCTACGCGGAGCACGCCGTGGAAGTCGCGCACCCCGGTTCCGAGAAGGTGAGCCCCATGATCACGGCGGGGGGCTACCTCCGCGACATCATCGAGCGCAATCCGCACAACTTCCGCCTGTTCGGGCCGGACGAGACGGCGTCGAACCGGTTGTCGGCGGTCTACGAGGTGACGGACAAGGTGTGGCAGCCGCGGATCGAGGACGTCGACGAGCATCTGGCCCGCTCCGGTCGTGTCATGGAGGTCCTCAGCGAGCACCTCTGCCAGGGCTGGCTGGAGGGATACCTCCTCACCGGGCGGCACGGCGTCTTCAACTGCTACGAGGCCTTCGTGCACATCGTCGACTCGATGTTCAACCAGTACGCGAAATGGCTGGAGATCCACAGGAAGCTCCCCTGGCGGCAGCCCATCGCGTCCTTCACCTACATGCTCTCGAGCCATGTCTGGCAACAGGACCACAACGGGTTCTCCCACCAGGATCCGGGTTTCATCGACCACGTGGTGAACAAGAAAGCGGATGTCATCCGCGTCTACCTGCCACCGGACGCGAACACCATGCTCGCGGTCACAGATCACTGCCTGCAGGCCCGGGACACCATCAACGTGATCGTGACGGGAAAACAGCCCACGCCGACCTGGTTCGGGCCGGAGGAGGCGCGCCTGCACGTGACGCGGGGCATCGGCGTGCTGGACTTCGCGGGCTCGGAGGAGTCCGGGGTGGAGCCCGACATCGTGCTCGGCTGTGCCGGGGACGTCCCGACCCTCGAGGTGATCGCCGCGGCAGGCCTGCTGACGGCAGGGATACCCGGGCTGAAGATCCGCGTGGTCAACGTCGTCGACCTCATGCGCCTGCAGGACTCCACCGAGCACCCGCACGGCCTGTCCGCACGCGAGTTCGATACCCTGTTCACCACGTCGAAACCGGTCATCTTCGCCTACCACGGCTATCCCTGGCTCATCCACCGGCTCACGTACCGGCGGAACAACCACCCGAACCTGCACGTTCGGGGCTATAAGGAGGAAGGCACGACGACGACGCCGTTCGACATGGCGATGCTGAACCAGATCGACCGGTTCCAGCTGGCCATGGACGTGATCGACCGCGTGCCGACCCTCGGAGCGACCGAAGCGCGGTTCCGCCAGGACCTGCAGGACCAGCGGCAGCGTGCCTGGCAGTACACGCGCGACGCCGGGAAGGACCTGGAGTCCATCACCGGCTGGACGCTCGACGAATCTTCGCCGGACGACGCGAAGTAAAACCCGTCGCCCACAACGAGAAGGAGCACGCTGAATGACCGACACGAGCATTTCCGCAACCCGGACCATCGACGCACCCGCCGGCACCATCTTCCATTTCCTGTCCGACCCCGCGCATCACGCGGCCCTCGACGGGTCCGGCATGGTGCAGTCGGACAGCAAGTCCGACCGCATCACCGGCTCCGGGCAGGTGTTCACCATGAACCAGACGTGGGACAAGATGGGGGGCGACTACCAGACGGACAACCACGTGATCGGCTACGACGAGAACAAGCTCCTCGCCTGGAAGACGGCGCCGGCGGGTGAGGAGCCCCCGGGATGGGAGTGGGTCTGGCGCTTCGAGGCGACCGGCCCCGGGTCGACGGACGTCTCGGTCACCTACGACTGGTCCGCGGTCACCGACAAGGAGCTGCTGAAGACCATCGGCTTCCCCGCGGTGTCGCAGGACGCCCTCGAGGGTACGCTCGCGAATCTCGCGGCGCAGGTCTCCGAGGCCTGATCGTCCCTCCGCACGGACGACGGCGGCCGGTCCCCTTCCGGGGGCCGGCCGCCGTCGCGAGCGGGTCGGCATCGATCGCCCCGAGCGAGCGGCGTCCGCCGGCCCGAGCGGCCCACCGATCCGCCGGGGCAGGATGTCGGCTGGAGGCATCGGTGCGGACCGCGGCCGCTTCCAGCCCGAGGTCTCCGCTATTTCAACAGCGCGACATCCGAGACGAGCTCGATGTGCCGCTGCATCGCCGCGGCTGCGGCGGCTGCGTCCTGCGCCCGGATGGCATCGGCGATACCCCGGTGCGAGGCGAGCGACTGCTCGGGCCGGCCCGGCTGTGCGAGGGACTCGAGGCGGGTCTCCAGGACCATCTCCCCGATGAACGCCATGAGTTGCGCCATGACCGGGGAGTGCGCCGCGGCCGTGACGGCCTGGTGGAAGAGCTCGTCCCCGTGCGCGCCGCGGTCGCCGTCGTCGATCTCCGCCTGCATGGCCGCCAGGGCGGCGTCGATCGCGGCGAGGTCCGTCTCCGTGCGCCGTTCCGCGGCGAGGGCTGCGAGCTTCACCTCGAGGGTGCTGCGCGCCTCGACGATGTCGGGGAGCCTGCTCCGGTGCTCCCGGAGGCCCTTGATGACGCTGGCCACGCTCGCACGATGCCGCAGGACCGCCCCGGTGCCGTGCTGGACGTCGATCACGCCGAGCACCTCGAGCGCCACGAGCGCCTGCGCGAGGGTGGCGCGGGAGACGCCGAGCCGCTCGGCCAGGTCCCGTTCCGCCGGCAGCAGGTCCCCGGGCTGGAGTCTGGCCGATTCGATGTAGCCCAGGAGCTGTTCGACGAGTTGCTCGTACAGCCGCGGCCGTGCCAGGCGCCCCAGTGGTTGCGGGTTGGCGGCGTCGCTCATTCTGACTCTCCCCGGGGTAGTGGTGCGCTCATGCTACCGGCCAGTGATTGACAGGGACACCCACTCTCCTACAGGCTAGGCCAGTGATCCTGTGCCACAGGTCACACCCCGCCCGTCCGTCGCACGCTGGAGGATCACGATGTCCGCTCCGCTCCTATCGATCATCATCCTCGCGGCGATGTTCCTGATAGCCACCCTGCTCCCGATCAACATGGGGGCCCTCGCCTTCGTCGGAGCCTTCCTGCTGGGAGCCGTCGTCCTCGGCATGGAGACCGACGACATCATCGCCGAGTTCCCCGGCGGCCTGTTCCTCACCCTGGTCGGGGTCACCTACCTGTTCGCGATCGCGCAGAACAACGGCACCATCGACCTGCTCGTCAACGCCGCCGTCAAACTGGTCCGCAACCGCGTGGCGCTCATCCCCTGGGTCATGTTCCTCATCACCGCCGTGATCACGGCGGTGGGGGCGCTCGGCCCGGCCGCCGTCGCCATCATGGCCCCCGTGGCGCTGGGCTTCGCCGCCCGCCACAAGATCTCCCCGCTGCTCATGGGCATGATGGTCGTGCACGGCGCGCAGGCCGGCGGATTCTCGCCCATCGCGGTATACGGCGTGATCGTCAACGACATCGTCGGCGAGTCCGGATTCGAGTCCAGCCCGCTGGCCGTCTTCCTCTCCAGCTTCATCTTCAACCTCCTGATCGCCGTGGTCCTGTTCATCGTCCTCGGCGGCCGCAGCCTCCTGACCTCCCGTATGGGCCAGTTCGTCGAGGAGGCCGCCGAGGCCCGTTTCAGCGCGAGCCCCGGGATGCGCCGGGCGGACGTCGCCTACAAGGGCACGGGCAGCGGCACGTACGGCCCGCGTGATCCCGCGGGCGACGGCGTCGTCGCCACCAAGTCGCGCGAGGACCGCATCTCCCAGCCGATGACCATCCTCGGCCTGATCGCCCTCGCCGTGATCGCCCTCGGATTCAAGGTCGACGTCGGGTTCGTGGCCATCACGATCGCCGTGGTCCTCGCCCTCATCTCGCCGAAAGCCCAGAGCGGAGCGGTCAACAAGATCGCCTGGTCCACCGTGCTGCTCATCTGCGGGATGCTCACCTTCGTCGGCGTCCTGACCGAGGCCGGGACGATCGAGTACGTGTCCGACGGTGTCGCGGGCCTCGGAGCGCCGCTGCTCGCCGCACTCCTCATCTGCTACATCGGGGCCGTGGTCTCCGCCTTCGCGTCGTCGACCGCGATCCTCGCCGCCCTGATCCCGCTGGCCATCCCGTTCCTCGAGACCGGTGCCGTGAGTGCGGTCGGCGTCGTCTGCGCCCTCGCGGTGTCCTCCACGATCGTCGACGTCTCGCCGTTCTCCACCAACGGCGCGCTGGTCCTGGCCAACGCACCGGAGGGGACGGACAAGGACCGCTTCTACAAGCAGATCCTCGGGTACGGCGCGATCGTCGTCGTCGCCGGACCGATCATCGCCTGGCTCGTCCTCGTGGTGCCCGGCTGGCTCTGATCATCGCCGTCCACGTCCCGTCCCCGACCCGGAGGTTCCCATGAGCGCCGACCCAACCACCCACGACGCCGCCGGGCGGGGCGGACCCCTGGCCGGCCGCCTCGTCGTCGATCTCAGCCGGGCCCTCGCCGGACCGCACGCGGGCATGATGCTCGGCGACCTCGGGGCACGCGTCATCAAGGTCGAGACGCCGGGAACCGGCGACGACACCCGGGGCTGGGGCCCGCCCTTCGTCGGTCCCGAGGACGACCGCCAGTCCACCTACTTCCTGTCCTGCAACCGCAACAAGGAGTCCATCGCGCTGGACCTCAAGAGCGACGACGGACGCGGGGTCCTGACGGAACTGCTGCGGCGCGCCGATGTGGTGATCGAGAACTTCCGGACGGGAGTGCTCGACCGTCTGGGGTTCTCGACGGACGCGATGCTCGAGCTCAACCCGGGCCTCGTGATCCTCTCGATCACCGGATTCGGTCATGACGGTCCGGAGGCGAAGCGCAGCGGCTACGACCAGATCGTCCAGGGCGAGGCCGGGCTCATGTCCCTCACGGGGGCGGACCCGGAGAACCCGCAGCGGGTCGGCGTGCCCATCGCCGACCTGCTCTCCGGCATGTACGGGGCGTACGGGGCGGTCGCCGCCCTCCTCGAACGCGAGCGGACGGGCCGTGGCCAGGTGGTGCGCACGTCACTGCTCGCCTCGATCATCGGCGTCCACGCCTTCCAGGGCACGCGGACCACCGTGGCCGGCGAGGTCCCGCAGGCACAGGGCAACCATCATCCGTCGATCGCCCCCTACGGACTCTTCAGCTGCCGCGGCGGCAAGGTGCAGATCAGCGTGGGGAGCGAGAAGCTGTGGGCGGCGTTCACCACGGCCTTCGGCATCGACGCCACCAGGCCGGACTTCGCGACGAATGCGGACCGCGTGGGCCACCGGGACCTCCTGATCGGCGTCATCGAGGACGCCTTCTCCGCCTACGAGGCGGAGCCGCTGCTCGAGAAGCTGAACGCGGCGGGGATCCCCGCAGGGAAGGTCCGCACGCTCGACGAGGTGTACGCGTGGGAGCAGGTCCACTCGCAGGGCCTCCTCACCACCGTGCAGCACCCCGTGCTCGGGGACATCGACCTGCCCGGGGCGCCACTGCGGTTCTTCGACGGACCGGTCGAGACCACGCTCACGGAGCACGCGGCACCGCCACTGCTCGACGGCGACGGCGAGGCGATCCGCGCCTGGCTCGCACGCCCCGTCGCGGAGGACGCACGGGCGTGAGCGGGGAGACCCGACGACCGCATCTCACGGCGCGGGAACTGATCGATGCGGTGCTCGACGCCGGATCCTTCACCTCCTGGGACGCGCCGGTGACGGGACCCCCACCGGGAGCGGGAGCGGGCTACGCGGAGGAGCTGCGGCGGGCGCGCGAGAAGAGCGGCGCGGACGAGTCGGTCCTCACGGGGGAGGGGCTGATCCACGGCCGGCGCGTCGCCGTCATCGTCTCCGAGTTCACCTTCCTCGCCGGGTCGATCGGGAGCGCGGCCGCACACCGCATCACGGCTGCCGTGCAGCGGGCGACGGCGGAGGGCCTGCCGCTGCTCGCGGGTCCCGCTTCGGGCGGGACGCGCATGCAGGAGGGGACCCCCGCGTTCCTCTCGATGGTGGACATCACCGGTGCGGTCCGTGCCCACCGCCAGGCGGGCCTGCCCTACCTCGTCTACCTCCGGCATCCGACGACGGGCGGCGTGATGGCGTCCTGGGGATCGCTCGGTCACGTCACCGTCGCCGAGCCCGGGGCGCTCCTCGGCTTCCTCGGACCGCGCGTGTACGAGGCACTGTACGGCGCCCCGTTCCCGCCGGACGTGCAGACCGCGGAGAACCTGTTCGACAAGGGACTGATCGACGCCGTCGTGCCGCCCGGACAACTCGCGGGCATCGTGGATTCGGCCCTGACCGTGCTGCTCGCGGACTCGTCGGCGGTTCCCGCCGTGCCGTCGACGGCGTCCGTCCGCCCCGGCGCGCAGTCCGCCTGGGAGTCCATCCTCATCTCGCGGAACCGGCGGCGCCCGGATCTCCGCCGCCTGCTCGCCTACGGAGCGCGGGACGTCCTCCCGCTCAACGGCACGGGTCAGGGCGAGAAGGATCCGGGCCTGCTGCTGGCGCTGGCACGCTTCGGCGAGCAGCCCTGCATCGTCCTCGGGCACCAGCGGCCGCGCCGGGAGGGCGAGTCGGCCATGGGTCCGGCGTCGCTCCGGGAAGCGCGCCGCGGCATGAAGCTCGCCGAGGAACTCGGGCTGCCCCTGCTCACGGTCATCGACACCGCCGGCGCCGATCTCTCGAGGGAGGCGGAGGAGGGCGGACTCGCCGGGGAGATCGCGCGGTCCCTCCACGACCTCATCGGCCTCGCCTCACCCTCGGTCTCGGTGCTCCTCGGCCAGGGAGCCGGTGGTGGGGCGCTCGCGCTGCTGCCCGCGGACAGCACCATCGCCGCCCAGCACGCCTGGCTCTCGCCGCTGCCGCCCGAGGGGGCCAGCGCCATCGTCCACCGCACGGTGGACCGTGCTCCCGAGATGGCGGAGGCGCAGGGCGTGAAGGTCGCGGTCCTCGTGGAGCGGGGCGTCGTCGATCACGTGGTGGACGAGCGGCCGGACGCGGCCGAGGAGGGCCGGGCATTCTGCGAGCGGATGGCCAGGGCGATCGAGTACGAGCTCGCGCGGGTCAGGGGCCTGCCCACGGAGGACCGGCTGGGCCGGCGGGCCGGGAAGTACAGGGCAGGGGGCGGCTGACCGTCATCCGACCCCTGCGACGGCAGGGTCCTAACCGCCCGGGTGCTGGGCCCGGTAGATCTCCATCTGGCGGTGCCTGCGCTGCAGGCTGTCGCGGCGGGAGGTGCTCTCGGCATCCTTCGGTTCCGCGGTGAGCTCGATGTGGCGTTCGCCGTAGTGCCACAGCAGCATGTCGTCCAGGAGGCGGTCCGGGCCCGGGGAGTACCGGTGGTCGAGGGCCTTCCGCACCGTCGTGATGGTGTCCGCCTGCAGCAGCGCGACGAGTTCCAGCGTGGTGCGCAGCCCGTGCGCGGCCAGGAGTTCTGCCGCCCACCCCCAGTTGTCGTCCGATTTCCGGTCCACGTGGGGGAGCAGGGTCTGCCAGATGTCACGGATCCGGTTCGGGGTCAGGGGTGCGCTGCCCTCACCGTCCTCGTCCCAGAACCCGGTCACCGTCTCGTAGCGCTCGTGCAGCTCCGCGAACGCGGACTCCACGGTCTCGAGCATGGCCGCCGTGCCGGTGAACTGCCGGTCGAAGTAGGGGCTCCACGCCTTCGGGTTGGAGGCCTTGAAGCGGATGTCGTGCTCGATCTCGGACCAGGCGTGGGCCAGGACCGTGCGGACCTGCACCTCGAAGAGGTAGCTGCCGGCGGCCTTCGTCTCGGGGTCCACGGCCTGCTGGAAGGCCCGCACCACGTCATTGTGGATGGTGCGCATGATGAGGTGGCGGCTCGAGTACCCGTAGGTGCCTGACTCGATGGAGCCGATGTCCTTCTCCCGGTCACCGCGGCAGTCGAACTCGTTGCGCTGGCGCTTGAGCAGGTTCGCGGCGAGGTCCACCTCGTGCGGGAGCGTGGTGATGATCCGCACGCCCACGAGGTCCGTGAGGTTGCGCATCGGATCCGGGAAAACCAGGGTCGGCGGTGCGCCGACCTCGGTGGAGGGCAGGGTGCGCGAGGCCTTGTCGCGGAAGGACTCGACCGTCTTGGTGCGCGCCGTGACGAACAGCGGCTTGAGGTCGGTGCCCTCGAAGATGGCCGCGATGCTGTCCCGCATGGCGGTGGTGACCCGGTCCAGGGCTGGCCGCACGCGTTCGAACTCGCGCGTATGCGCCTCGACCCCGGGCCGCAGCCGCTCGTCGAGATCATCCCATGCGCCCATGCACCATGCCTTTCCGAGGAGAGCCTTCATCGTAGCCAACCCGGCCGACCGTTACGCTGTCGCCTGTGCATCCGGTTGACCCTGTGGGGCGTCGCTCCGTCCTCGCCCTCCTCGCGGCCGCCGCCGCGGGCGTCCTCGCCGCCTGCGGCATCAGGAACGGGCCGAAGATCCCACCGGTCACTGCGCAGCGCTTCGCGTACGGGAGTGATCCGAGCCAGTTCGCCGACCTCTACCTCCCGGCTGACGGTGCCACGGTGACCGGGGTGATCGTCATCATCCACGGTGGATACTGGCGTTCCACCTACGGCGCCGAGCTGGGCGAGCCGCTGGCCCAGGACCTGGTGACCCGCGGCTACGCCTGCTGGAACCTGGAGTACCGCCGCGCGGGCAACGGCGGTGGCTGGCCGGAGACGTTCGACGACGTCGCGGCGGGGATCGACCATCTCGCGGTCGCCGCTTCGGAGCACGGCCTGGACCTGGGCTCCACGACGGCCCTCGGCCACTCCGCCGGCGGCCACCTCGCGGTGTGGGCGGCCGGGCGTGCGGGACTTCCCGCGGGTGCGCCCGGCGCGGGGACACCGACGGTCCCGCTCACCGCCGTCGTCAGCCAGGCCGGGGTGCTCGACCTCGCCGCAGCTCGGGACCTCGGGCTCAGCGACGGCGCCGTCGAGAACCTGCTCGGCGAGCCGGAGGACACGGAGCGCTACCGCCTCGCCGATCCGATGTCGGCGGTCCCGCTTCCCGTGCCCGTGGTCGCCGTCCACGGCAGGAAGGACACCACGGTACCGTCCAGTCAGTCGGAGGCCTATGTCCGGGCGGCGACGGCGGCGGGCGGCACCGCGGACCTCGTCATGGTGCCAGGGGACCACTTCGCGATCATCACGCCGGGCTCAAAGGCGTGGGACGCCGTCGTCGCGCAGCTGCCGCGGACCTGAGGGACGGAAGGACCCCGGCCCGCCGGTGGAGGCGGACCGGGGTCCTGTGGGACCTGCGCCCTAGTTGAGCGGCAGCGTGCCCTCGGGCAGCTGACCGTCGGCGAGCAGCTCGCGCGCGGAGTTCGCGAGGGCGGTCAGCGCGACGCGCTGCGTCCACGGACCGTAGGAGATCCGGGCGACACCGAGCTCCTGCAGGCGTGACGGCGCGAGGCTGCCCGGCACGTTGATGACGCTGAGCCGCTGGGGTCCGAAGGCCTCCACGAGCGTCGTCACGGCGTGCTCGTCAAGGAGCCCGGGCACGAAGACGTTCGTGGCACCGACCGCGAGGTAGGCCTTGCCGCGCTCGACCGCGTCGGCCAGGACCTCGGCAGGGTCGCGGTCGCCGGCCTTCACGAAGGCATCGGTGCGGGCGTTCAGCACGAAGTCGATGCCCTCGGCGCGGCCGGCTGCGATGACGGCTTCCATCTGCGCGACGGCGTCGGCGAGGGGACGCATCTGGTCCTCGATGTTCGCGCCCACGATCCCGACGCCGATCGCCCGGCGGACGGTGTCCCCGGGATCGCCGTACCCCGATTCCAGGTCCGCCGAGACCGGCAGGTCGGTGGCGGCGGCGATCCGGCCGACGGCGGCGATCATCTCCTCCACGGGGATGTTCTCGCCGTCCTCGTAGCCGAGCGAGGCCGCGATGGAGTGGCTGGCCGTCGCCAGGGCCGTGGTTCCCGGGATGTCCGCGATGGTCTTCGCGCTGATCACGTCCCACACGTTGACCACCTGCAGGATCTCGGGGGCGGAGTGCAGGCTGGCGAGTGCTGTGGCCTTGGCGGACAGGGCGCTGGGTGCTTCAGTCATGGGTGACCTTCCGGGTGAGCGAGGTGATCCAGGCGGCTGCGCCGTCGACCTCGGTGGGGTGGATGCCGTGCCCGCCTTCGCGGACGTTCCGGCGTACTTCGGCGCCGCGGCTCTCGAGGATCGATCCCACGCGGACCGCACTGTCCAGGGGCGCCATGGCGTCTGCCGAGCCGTTGAAGAGGGCGATCGACGACCCGGACAGGTCCGTGTCGATGCTGCGTCCCTCCAGCGGGTACATCCCTGAGAACGCGACGGCGTCGGCCACCATTCCCGGGTGGAGCAGGGCCGTGGCGAGCGCGATGTTCGCGCCGTTCGAGAAGCCGACGGCGATGAGCCGGCGGTCCCCGAGCGCGTAGTGCTCGCGGGCCCAGCCGATGAACGCTGCGAGCTCGCCGGCGCGCAGCACGACGTCGTCGACGTCGAAGACCCCTTCGCCGAAGCGGCGGAACCACCGGTTCATGCCGTGTTCCCGGACGGGTCCGCGCGGGGCGAGGTATCCCGCGCCGGGCGCGAGGCGCTCGGCGAGGGGCAGGAGATCGTGTTCCGTGCCGCCCGTTCCGTGCAGGAGCAGCAGCACCGGGGTGTCTGCCGCTCCCTCGTGGAACAGGTGCGGCCAGGTGTGGGTCGTGGTCATGGATCCCCCTACTTGAAGAAGGCCTGGACGGCGGGGTTGTTCTCGCCGGGCACGTCGATCTTCGCGACGGCGTGCGAGATGGCCGCGCGGTTGGGCTCGAGCCACGGCGGGAGCTTGAGGGAGCGTCCCAGTTCCAGCAGCGGTTCGTCGATGTCGAACCCCGGTGTGTCGGTGGCGATCTCCAGCAGCGTCCCCCCGGGTTCGCGGAAGTAGATCGAGGTGAAGTACTGGCGGTCGAGGATGGCCGTCACGCCGTAGCCGCGCTCGGCCAGCTCCTGGCGCCACATCTCCTGCGTCGCCTGGTCGGGAACACGGAAGGCGATGTGGTGGACGGTGCCGCCGGCCACGAGGCCGCGCTCGCCGCGGGTATCGGTGACGACGTCGACGACGGTCCCGGGTTCGCCGTCGTGGGTGCTGAGGCGGTAGCGGCCGTCCTTCTCGGACAGGATCCTCATCCCGAGGTCATGCGTGAGCGTCTCGAGCGTGCCCGTGGGGTCCTGCACGGTCAGGACCGACGAGTGCTGGCCGCGCACGGCGTACTCGGCCGGGACGGACTTCGAGTCCCAGGGATCGCGCGGATCCGCGAGGGAGGAGGCGACGAGGTCGATCTGGAGGCCGTCCGGGTCACGCAGGGAGAGGCGCTCCTCCTCGGACGAGGCCCGCGAGATGGTCGACTCGACGTCGATGGCCTTGAAGTGCTCCTGCCACCAGCCGAGTGTGCCCTGCGGCACGGAGAACGCCGTGGTGGTCGACTGCCCGCTGCCCACGCGTCCGCTGCGGATCCCCTGCCAGGGGAAGAACGTGAGGAGCGAACCGGGCCTGCCGGACTCGTCGCCGTAGTAGAGGTGGTAGGTGCCGGGATCGTCGAAGTTGACGGTCTTCTTGACCAGCCGCAGCCCCAGCCCCCTGATGTAGAAGTCGATGTTCTTCTGCGGGTCACCGGCGATCGCGGTGACGTGGTGAAGGCCTTCGGTTCGAGCAGTCACACTGTCCTCCTTGGTTCGGGCCGGTCGACGTGCGCCGGTATGTCCATGCAAACACATGTATCTCGCCGATTGTTCCCGTGCTGTTCGCCCGGCGGGGGTGGTGCCGGTTAGGCAGCCTGCTGTCCGTCGTCAGTGCCCAGCTACCTGTGTCATCCTGTGTCCATGGCAGCGAAAGAGCGGGTCCCGGGCTGGGTCCGCCGCACCGTGATCGAGGTGGTCGGCTGGACCCTCGTGGTACTCGGGATCGCCGCGCTCGTCCTGCCCGGGCCGGGTCTGCTGCTCCTCGCCGCGGGCCTCGCCGTCCTGTCGCAGCAGTACCACTGGGCTCGCCGCTACCTGAAGCCGCTGAAGGCCAACGCGTTCCACGCCGCAGCGCTGGGCGTGAAGACCATCCCCCGCATCGCGGCCAGCTGCGCCAGTGCCCTCGTGATCATGAGCCTCGGCATCGTGTGGATCCTTCAGGTCCCCGTCCCGGGATGGTGGTTCTTCGAGGACAAGTGGTGGCTGTTCGGTGGATCGGGGACGGGCATCAGCCTCGTCGTGTCCTCCGTGATCGCCCTCGCGCTCATCGCCTACAGCGTGCGGCGGTTCCGCGGGAAGCCGGTCCCGGCGACCCAGCGGGTCCTGCGGGCCAGGACGGACTAGCCCCACCGAGGAGCCGCCGTAGGAGATGAAGGGCAGCGGTGCGCCGATCACCGGCCTCATCCCCGTGACCACGGCGATGTTCCAGGGTGCCAAGGATCAGGGGCCGGGTCCGGGAGGTTCCACGGGTGATTCAGGAACTCCGGGCAGTGGGCATGCCGTGGCTGGTACGTTGAACCCGTGCTCACCGTGATCGGGGAAACCCTCATCGACGAAGTCGTCAGCGACACCGCCTCCATGCGCGCGCACGTCGGCGGCAGTCCGATGAACGTGGCCGTGGGCCTCGCCCGGCTCGGTCACCCCGCCCAGTTCGTGGGGCGATTCGGCGACGACGAGTACGGCCGGATGATCCAGCAGCACCTCCGCGACAACTCGGTGCCCTTCCCTGTCGGCCCGGATGCCCACCCCACCAGCGTCGCCACCGCCCGGCTCGATCCGGCGGGCGGTGCATCCTACGACTTCCAGCTCATCTGGGACCTGCCGGGACTCGCGGACCGGAAGGACAGCCTGCTCGACGGGACGAGCCTGCTGCACACCGGCTCCATCGCCACGATGCTCGCGCCCGGGGCCACGGACGTCCTGGCACTGGTCACCGCGGCGCACCCGCTGGTCACGGTCACCTACGACCCCAACTGCAGGCCGACCATCATCCGCGACGCCGTCGTCGCGCGCGAGCAGGCCGAGACCTTCGTGGCGCTCGCCGACGTCGTGAAGGCGTCCGACGAGGACCTCGCCTGGCTCTATCCCGGCCGGACGCCCGAGGCATCGGCCCGGGCCTGGCTGGAGACCGGCGCCGCCGTCGTCGTCGTGACCCGGGGCTCGAAGGGACCGTGGGGCGTGTGCCGCGCCGGCGAGGTCTCGGTGCCGGCGCCGTCGACGAGCGTGGTGGACAGCGTGGGCGCGGGGGATTCCTTCATGGCGGCGCTGCTCGGGGCGCTCGTGGACCTCGAGCTCGACGGCGCCCATCGCCGGGACGAGCTGCGACGAATGAACCTCGGGCAGCTCACCGGCATGCTGCAGTACGCGGCGCGGGCCGCTGCGATCACCGTGTCGCGAGCGGGCGCCAACCCGCCGTCGCGGCACGAGATGGCGCAGCCCTGAGCCGGAGGCGGCCCCCTACCCGACCGATCACCAGAGGAGCACAGCGATGACCCGCGACCCGTACGCAGACCTTCCGCAGATCCCCGAGTTCGAGCTCACGAGCGAGGACATCACGCACGACGCGCCCCTCGACGCGGCGCAGGCATCCGGCATGATGGGCGCAGGCGGCGAGGACCGGTCCCCGCAGCTCAGCTGGAGCGGCTTCCCCGACGGCACGAAGAGCTTCGCCGTCACCGTCTACGATCCCGACGCCCCGACCGCCAGCGGTTTCTGGCACTGGGCAGTGGCCAACCTGCCCCTGAGCACCACATCCCTCCCGGCCGGTGCCGGCACGGACGGATCCGGCCTGCTGCCCGAGGGCGCCGTGCAGTTGCGGAACGACGGCGGGTTCGCCGGCTTCGTGGGTGCCGCACCTCCTGCCGGGCACGGCCCGCACCACTACCACGTGGTGGTGCACGCGGTGGACGTCGAGACGCTCGAGATCGCCGCCGACGCGACGCCGGCGTACCTCGGCTTCACCCTGTTCTCGCACGCCATCGGTCGTGCCCGGCTGGTCGGCACGTTCGAGCAGTAGCAGCCGTCCTCCCCGAGGAGCGGGGACGACGCCGGGAGCGGCCGTCCCGTCCGTCGGGCGCCACCCCGTCGAACGGCCGGGGAAGGGCCCCTTCCGCGCCGGTAGGGTGGGAGCAGAACCGAAGGAGTCACCGATGCGCCTCGTGGCGAGCGATATGGACGGTACCGTCGTGGGGAACGACGGCAGAATGAGCGAACGCACCATCCGGGCGTTCCGGGCCTGCGCGGAGTCCGGCGTCGACGTCGTCTTCGTGACCGGTCGGCCGCCCCGGTGGCTGCAGCCCCTCAAGGACCAGCTAGGTCACACGGGGACCGTGATCTGCTCGAATGGCGCGCTCACCTACGATCTCGAGGGCGAGTGCGTCCTCGAGGCGACCCTGCTGGACCCGGAGGACATCTACGCCGCGCGGGACATCATCCGCGGGCTCTTCCCCGCCGCGACCTTCGCCGCGGAGACCGTCTCCGGCTTCAAGGTGGAGACGGGCTTCGCGGACGAGGCCACCTCGGAGCTCCTCGGCGGTATCACCGCCCAGCCCTTCGAGGAGTCGCTGCCGGGCGAGCAGATCGTGAAGTTCCTGGCCCGCGAGAAGGACATCTCACCGGACGCCTTCCTCGCCGCAGTCCGGCCGGCCGTCGCCCACCTGGTCTCGACGACGCACTCCGCGCCCACCGTCGCCCTGCTCGAGATGGCCGTACCCGAGATCAACAAGTCCGTCACGCTCGCCCGGTACGCGGCCGAGCGCGGCATCGACGCGGCGGACGTCGTCGCGTTCGGGGACATGCCCAACGACATCCAGATGCTCGACTGGGCAGGGTCCGGCTATGCCATGGCCTCCGGGCACCCGGATGCGCTGGCGGCGGCCAACCTGGTGGCACCACCGTTCGACGAGGACGGCGTGGCCCAGGTGCTGGAGGAGAGGCTTGCGGCACTCCGGACGGCCTGAGACCCGCCGCTACCCCTACCTCGACACTCCGCCCGGACCCTCCGGACGGCCCCGGCCGATCGCCCTCTCGCACCGCGGCTTCGCGCCCGACGGCGGCGAGAACACGCTCGCTGCCTTCGAGCGGTCCGTCGCCCTGGGATTCGCCCACCTCGAGATCGACGTCCGGGCGTCGCGGGACGGCGTGGTCATGGTCTTCCACGACGAGCACCTGGACCGGGTGACCGGCGCCCACGGGCCGATCGCGGACCGCACGGCCGAGGAGCTCCGGCAGCTCCAGGTCCAGGGACACGGGGGCATCCCCGCGCTCGAGGAGGTCCTCGCGCGCTGGCCGCAGCTCCGCCTGAACATCGACGTCAAGAGCGACGACTGCATCCGCCCCCTCGCCGAGCTCGTCGATCGCCTGGACGCCCACGACCGCATCCTCGTGGCGTCCTTCTCCGACCGCCGCCGCCGGCGTGTGCTGCGGCTCCTCGCCAGGCCGACGGCGTCCTCCGCGGGCATGCTCGTGAATGTGCTGGTGAAGCTGCTGGCGCCGGTCGGGCTCGTCGGGATGGTCGCGCGCCGTGCCGGGGTGCAGGCGCTCCAGGTCCCGGAGACCTACCGGGGCATCCGCGTGGTGACCCGCCGGTTCGTCGCGGCGTGCCACGCCGCCGGCCTGCAGGTGCATGTCTGGACGATCAACGGTCGGGAGGACATGGACCGGCTGCTGGACCTCGGCGTCGACGGGCTGGTGTCCGATGCCGCCGACGTCCTCGCGGCCTGCCTGGATGCCCGCTCCTCGTGGCCGCCGGCCGCGACAGCGCCCGACGCCGGGCTCCCGTAGCAGCCCGACCCGAGAGCCACCGTGGCTGCTGCACCTTCCGTCGCAGCGCACGTCCGGCGGGTGCGGGAGCGCAGGACGCGCTGACCCTCCGGGAGGTAAGGGGGCGACATGCGGGAGCCCGGTCGCGGCCACTCCCGCAACCGGGCTCCCTCGGTATCGGTGCATCAGCGGGGTATCGCGCCCACCGCCGATGCACCGAGCCTGGTGCCTGCGGCGCCCGTCGCGCGGGCGCCGCAGGAGTCTAGGTTCGGCCCTTGCCGGGCTTTGCGTCGACGCTCAGTTCCACGGGCTCGGTGGTGGCCGTTCCATGGGCGTTCGAGAAGGTCGCCCGGAACAGGCGTCCGTCGTCGGCGGTGCGCGCCTTCTTCACCTCGGCCGTCGAGGTGTAGGTGCCGTCGTCGTCGCGTTCCGCGCGCTGCGTGACGTCCGCCGGCTGCCACGTCACGCCGTCGTCGTCGGAGCTCTCCCAGACGGCCACCGGTTCGGGCGTGCCCACGGCGCTCGCCGTGAGCCGGGCCTTGTGGCCGTCGCGCACGGTGACGTCGACCGGCAGGGACGCGAGCTCCGGCACCTCGACGGTCTGATCCACCGTGGGCCAGCCGTCCTCCCAGCCCATCTTCTGCAGCCCGAGCGTCGGGATGTAGGGTGCCGCCGCGTTGTTCCGGTCGTAGTAGTGGAAGGCGAGGTAGTCCTCGAACACGGACTGGCCGCCGAGTCCGTTCATGGCGCCGTGCGATTCCATCAGGATGGTGCCACCCCCGCCGGCCATGTCCCGGCCCTCCCTGTCCAGGTAGGGCCCCGTGATGGACTCCGAGCGGCCCACGGCGATCTTGTAGGTGGAGTCGGCCCCACGGCAGCAGAAGTCGAAGGAGGTGAAGAGGTAGTAGTAGCCGTCGCGGTGCGTGATGTACGGCGCTTCGATCGGGTTGCCGGGGATGAAGCGATCCGCGAGGTTGACCGTCAGCGACTGCCAGTCCTCCACGGGCTTGCCGCTCGGCCACTCGAGCGGGACCAGGAAGATGCCGTACCAGAAGGAGCCGATGGACATGAAGGGCTTGCCGTCGGCGTCCTCGACGATCCCCGCGTCGATGGCGTTGAAGGTCTTGTCCGGGTTGGCGGGATCGAGTCCCTCCACCGGCGAATCGACCACGAGGCCCTGGTCCACCCACTCGTAGTCCGGGTCCTCTGGGTCGAGGGTGGTGTTCGTCGCCAGGGCGGTGAGGGAGTTGTTCCCGCCGAACTGTGACGCCGAGTAGTACAGGTAGAAGGTGCCGTCGTTCTCGTAGATCTCCGGAGCCCACAGGTTCTCCGGGAGCACACCGCCTGCGTAGCGCTCGTCGATCCAGGCCGGGATCTCGTCCCACACCGTGCCGCGGTACTCCCAGGTGGTGCCCTCGTCCTTCGAGGACCACATCTGGATGGTGCCGCCGTTCTCGCGGGCCAGCAGGCCGGTGGAGTAGACGTACCAGGTGCCGTCCTCGTCGATGATCAGGGCGGGGTCGTGGATGGGGGAGGTCTCACCGACCACGGACTTGCCGCCCACGAGGTCATCGAGGCTGCCCGCGGCCGACTGCCGGGTGAGCGAGGCGGGGGCGGGAGGATCTTCGGGGCCTGCGGAGGCGGGCATCGCGGCGCCGGCCAGGGCGAGCGCCAGAACGGCGACGATACTGGCGGGGCGCGACCAGAGTGCGGGACGTGACGCCATCATCACGTGGTCCTTTCGACGGGGAGAGGACGGGCCCGACGGTCCGCGGCCCGTTTACATCGTTGTCTACATCGTTGTAGAACAGTGCCACGAGCTGGTGCTGGCAGTCAAGGATCCAATGCCGAGGACGGGAGGGAGCGGCCCCCTCCTCCTGTCCGCTGATCAGGTCGTGAGGACCGGGTCCGTCAGCGTCCGCAGGTAATGGAGCGCGGCGGGGGCATAGGCGCGCATCGAGTCGTCGTCGGCGTACACGAGCAGGCGGAGCCAGGAACCGTAGCGATGCACGCGGCCCAGTCTGAGCGCGGGTTCGACGGCGGTGCGCAGCTCGGACAGGGGGGCGTAGGACGTCCAGTGGTCGAGGTACGCATCGATGACGGCGAGGATCCGGGGGTCGTCCGCCGTCGTGCTCCACTGCTCCCGCATCTGCGTGACGGGGACCAGCAGGGCACTGAAGGGATGCGCCCAGTAGGCGTCCGCGAAGTCGAAGAACCGCAGGGGGTCGGTGCTGGATCCGGGCAGGAAGCAGTTCCTCGCGTGCAGGTCGTTGTGGTCGAGGGAGAGCGGGACGCCGACGCCGCGCAGTACCTCGACCGCCTCCTCGATGGCGGGCAGCCGGCGCACGACGTCGTCGGCCTCCTCCGGTCCGAGGTACAGGGGGTGCTCGGGCGGCAGGCCGGTGTGGAGGAGGAGCTGGTTCTCCACGAAGTTCGAGGCGACGTCCGGGTTCATGACGACGAGGCCCGCCTGGGACAGCCGCTCCCCGTGCGGGGCGACAGCCTGCTGGAGGCCCGCGAAGTCACCGGTGATCCGTGCCCACACGGACGCGTCGTCGGACCCGACGCTGTCCAGCGTGGCCCCGTGGTCGGCCGTCAGCAGCCAACCGCGTGACGGTTCGATGGCGAGGGGCGCCGCCACGTGGTCCGGGGCCAGTTCGCCGAGGAGCGACATGATGGAGGCCTCCGCGAACTGGCCGAGGTTGTTCTCCTTGAACCACAGCCTGCCGTGGTCGGTGGGTACGGTCAGCTGGGTGGACCAGAACCGGATGCGCGGCTGCTCCGTGGGCCCGAGGCGCGTGACGCCGAAGGACCCGAGGACGAGGTCGATCCACTGGTCCGCCTGCTGCCGCCATTCCGGCGAGGCCCAGACGGCACGCGGATTGTTCATGCCTGTGATTCTGCCATCCGGTGCGGGTTCAGCCGAGCTTGGAGGGCCTGCTGCCGTGGTCGCGCGATTCGAGCTCCTCCGGCCCGGCGACGTGCTCGCTGCCGCGCACCCGGGCGACCGCCGTCATGCCGTGGAAGATGACGAGCGCCGCAGCGGTTCCCAGGGCGATGCCCGCGAAGGTGAGGTCCCCCATGACCCAGGTGAAGTCGGCGATCCCGATCACGAGGGCGACCCCCGCCGTGGAGAGGTTGATCGGATTGGAGAAGTCCACGCGGTTCTGCACCCAGATGCGGACCCCGAGGATGCCGATCATCCCGTACAGCACCACACCGGCGCCGCCGAGGACTCCGGGCGGCACGGTGGCGATGAGCGCCCCGAACTTGGGGAACAGGCTGAGGAGGATCGCGACGACCCCCGCCACCCAGTAGGCCGCCGTCGAGTAGACGCGTGATGCCGCCATCACGCCGATGTTCTCGGCGTACGTGGTGGTGCCGGAGCCGCCACCTGCTCCGGCGATCATCGTGGCGAGGCCGTCCGCCATGAGGGCCCGGCCGGTCATCGGGTCGAGGTCCCGGTCCGTCATGGCGGCCACGGACTTCACGTGACCGATGTTCTCCGCGACGAGCACGAGCACCACGGGGATGAACAGTCCGACGACGGACAGGTGGAACTCGGGCGCCGCGAAGTCGGGGAGACCGACCCACGCGGCGTCGTTGATCGCCGCGAGGTCCACCTCACCCCGGAGGAGGGCGACGGCGTACCCGGCGAGGACGCCGACCAGGATGGAGAGCCGCCCCAGGATGCCTTTGAAGAGGACCGTCACGAGGAGGATGGCGATCACGGTGACGAGCGCCGTGACGGGCGCCTGCTCGAAGCTGGCCTTCGCCGTCGGCGCAAGGTTCAATCCGATCAGGGCCACGATGGCGCCCGTGACGATCGGCGGCATGGCCACCTGGATCCAGCGCGCCCCCGCAGTGTGCACGATGAACCCGATGATCGCCAGTGCGGCACCGGCCATGATGATCCCGCCCAGCGCCCCGGCGGGCCCGTGCTGCGACTGCGCCGCGGCGATGGGCGCGATGAACGCGAAGCTCGAGCCGAGGTAGCTCGGTATGCGGTTCGCGGTGATGACGAGGAACAGGAGGGTGCCGATGCCCGAGAACAGCAGGGTGGTGGACGGCGGGAAACCCGTGATCAGCGGCACCAGGAACGTCGCGCCGAACATCGCGACCACGTGCTGCGCGCCGATGCCGACGGTCCGGGGCCAGGAGAGGCGCTCGTCGGGAGCGACGAAGCCGCCGGGGGTGACGTTCCTGCCGTCCCCGTGCAGGGTCCAACCGATACCTCGTGTGCTCATGGGGGTGCCTTCCGGGTGGGTCGGGGGTTCCGGCAAATCCTATCGGCAGCGCGTGACGGGGGTGTTACGTTGCTTGTCAGCGAGCAAAGGGGCAGACATGGCATTCACGGTCCGCGGACGCACCGTGCTGGTCACGGGTGCAGGCATGGGCATGGGCAGGCTGTACGCCGAGCGGGCCGCGCGGGACGGGGCGGGCGCCGTCGTGCTGTGGGACATCGATGCACGGGCGCTCGAGGACGTGGTGGCGCACCTCGCCCCGCACGGCGCCACCGTCCACAGCTACATGGTGGACGTCGGATCCGTGGAGTCGATCCGGGCAGCTGCCGCCGCGGTCCTGAACGACGTCGGTGTCCCCGACGTCCTGGTCAACAACGCCGGGATCGTGCGCGGCGCGTACTTCTGGGAGCACGACCACCTCGCGGACATCGACCTGACCCTGCGCGTCAACGCCGCCGGTCCCATGCACGTCGCACGGGCCTTCCTGCCGGCGATGATCGGGCAGGGACGTGCAGGCAGGATCCTGAACGTTGCATCGGCGTCCGGCACCCTGTCCGTCCCGCGGATGAGCGTCTACGCGGCGTCCAAGTGGGCCGTGATCGGCTGGAGCGATTCACTGCGCCTCGAGCTGCGGGCCGCGCGTCATCCCATCGCCGTCACCACCCTGATTCCCAGCTACATCAGGACCGGCATGTTCGAGGGTGCCCGAGGCCCGTTCATGACCCCGCTCATGGAGCCGGAGTACGTGGTGGACCGGGCCTGGAACGGCATGCTCGGCGGACGCGCCCGGGTCCAGCTGCCCTGGACCGTGCAGCTCGCGGGCACGCTCCGCGCTGTGCTGCCGCAACCCGTCTGGGACGTCGTCGCGGGCCGCGTCCTCAGGATCTACAGCTCCATGGACCACTTCACCGGGCGCCAGGACGGCCCCGCCTCCGAGACGAAGGACACGCCATGAACGCCACTGCACTCCTCGACGGCCGACGCCGGTACTTCGACACCGGTGCCACACGGCCCGCGACCTGGCGGCGCGGGCAGCTCGAGGCCCTCCGCCGCCTGCTCGTCGACCGCGAGGAGGACTTCACGGCCGCCCTCGAGGCGGACCTCGGCAAGAGCCGCACGGAGGCGTTCCTCTCGGAGATCGCCGTCGTGCGGGCCGAACTGGACTTCGCCCTCAAGCACCTCGACCGGTGGATGGCGCCGGAGAAGATCCCCGTGCCGGGCGGCCTGCGCCCCGGGCGCGCGTGGACGCAGGCGCGCCCGCTCGGGGTCGTGCTGATCATCGGGCCGTGGAACTATCCGCTGCAGCTGGTCCTGGCCCCCCTGGTCGGTGCGCTCGCGGCGGGCAACACGGCGGTGCTGAAACCCAGTGAACTGGCCACCGCGACCTCCGCCGTGCTCTCCCGCCTCGTGCCGCTGTACCTCGATGCCGAAGCGGTGTCCGTGGTGGAGGGCGGGGTGGAGGCCAGTACCGATCTCCTCGCGCAGCCCTTCGACCACGTGTTCTACACGGGGGGCGAGCGGGTGGGGAAGATCGTGATGAAGGCCGCTGCGGAACACCTCACGCCCGTCACGCTCGAGCTCGGCGGGAAGTCCCCGGCCGTCGTCGTCGGCGGCGACCTGCGCGCTGCGGCGAGGCGTATCGCCTACGGCAAATTCATGAATGCGGCGCAGACGTGCGTGGCTCCCGACTACATCCTGACCACGCCGGCCGCGGCCCCGGCCCTGGCCGACGCCCTGGGCGATGCGATCCGGGACTTCTACGGCAAGGATCCGCGGATGTCGGGGGACTACGGCCGCATCATCAACGAGCACCACTTCGACAGGATCGTCGGGCTCCTCGACGGCGGGAGGGTCGTCTCCGGCGGCCGCCACGACCGCGCCGATCGGTACATCGAGCCCACGGTGCTGCGGGACGTTGATCCGGCGTCACCGCTCATGCAGGAGGAGATCTTCGGCCCGCTGCTGCCCATCCTCGAGGTGGAGGACCTCCAGGCCGCGATCCGCTTCATCGGTGCACGACCCCACCCGCTGGCCGCCTACCTCTTCAGCGATCGCGACGATCACCTGGCGGCGTTCACCCAGCAGGTCCAGGCAGGCGGGCTGGGGCACAATGTCTGCACCATCCAGCTCGCGGTCCCCGGCCTGCCCTTCGGTGGCGTCGGAGCCAGCGGCACGGGCAGCTACCACGGCCGGCAGTCCTTCGTGACCTTCAGCCACCTGCAGCCCGTGTTCTCGAAGCCGTCGGGACTGGACACCCTGCGCCTCGCCTACCCACCCTTCGGGCCGGTCAAGCGGGCCCTGCTGCGCCGGCTCCTCTAGGGCCGGCGCAGGGCCCGCCGGGTCAGCTGATGACGCCGTCCACGAGGGCCTTCGCCTCGGCCTGGACCTGCTTGAGGTGCTCCTCGCCGCGGAAGGACTCGGCGTAGATCTTGTAGACGTCCTCCGTCCCGGACGGGCGGGCCGCGAACCAGGCGTTCTCCGTGGTCACCTTCAGGCCGCCCACGGGGGCACCGTTGCCGGGCGCCTCCGTCAGGCGGGCGGTGATCTCCTCGCCCGCGAGGGTCGTGGCAGTGACGTCCGACGGCGAGAGCTTGCCGAGGGCGGCCTTCTGCTCGCGCGTCGCTGCGGCGTCGATGCGCGCGTAGACCGGCGCGCCGAAGCGTTCGGTCAGCGCGCCGTAGTGCTGTGACGGCGTCTTCCCCGTCACGGCAGTGATCTCCGAGGCGAGCAGCGCCAGCAGGATGCCGTCCTTGTCCGTGCTCCACGGTGACCCGTCGAGGCGCAGGAAGGACGCTCCGGCGGACTCCTCGCCGCCGAACGCCAGTTCTCCGCTGAGCAGGCCGGGGACGAACCACTTGAAGCCCACCGGGACCTCCTGCAGCACGCGGCCGAGATCGGCGGCGACACGGTCGATGATCGAGGACGAGACGAGGGTCTTGCCGATCACGGCGTCGGGACGCCAGTTGGGCCGGTTCGCGTACAGGTACTGGATGGCGACGGCGAGGTAGTGGTTGGGGTTCATGAGTCCGGCGTCGGGGGTGACGATGCCGTGGCGGTCGGCATCGGCGTCGTTCCCCGTCGCGATGTCGAACGTGTCCGCCTGCTTGATGAGCGAGGCCATGGCGTACGGGGAGGAGCAGTCCATCCGGATCTTCTCGTCCCAGTCGAGCGTCATGAACGCCCACTGGGGGTCGACCGTCGGGTTGACCACGGTGAGGTTCAGGTTGTGGCGCTCGCCGATCGCGCCCCAGTAGTCCACGGCGGCGCCGCCCATGGGATCGGCGCCGATGTGCACGTTCGCGGAGCGGATGGCGTCGAGATCCAGGACCGAGGGGAGGTCGTCGACGTAGTGCTGCAGGAAGTCGTAGGTGCTGATGCCCTCGGCGGTCCGCGCCTGGGCGATGGGCATGCGCCGGACATCGCGGAGGCCGCCCTCGAGGAGGTCGTTGGCGCGGTTCGCGATCCACGTGGTGGCATCGGAGTCGGCGGGGCCTCCGTGCGGTGGGTTGTACTTGAAACCGCCATCGGCCGGGGGATTGTGCGAGGGGGTGATGACGATCCCGTCGGCCTGCTCCGTGCGCGTCGCGTTGTACCTGAGGATGGCGTGCGAGACGGCCGGGGTGGGGGTGTAGGCGCCGCGGGCGTCGACGAGGACGGCCACGTGGTTGGCCGCGAGGACCTCGAGGGCCGTGTTCTGCGCGGGCTCGGACAGCGCATGGGTGTCCTTGCCCATGAACAGGGGCCCGGTGATCCCCTGCCCCGCGCGGTACTCGACGATCGCCTGCGTGATCGCCGCGATGTGCCCCTCGTTGAAGGAGGACTTGAGGGAGGACCCGCGGTGCCCGGAGGTCCCGAAGGCCACGCGCTGCGCGGGGTCCCCGAGATCGGGTTCGACGTCGAAGTACGCGTCGAGCAGTTTGGTCACGTCGACGAGGTCGGAGGGGAGGGCCACTGTGCCCGCTCGGTTAGCCATGGCCCCAGCATCTCAAAGAACGCGGCCGATTACACCCGGTGTCGCTGATCGTCAGTAAGCTGAGGATCAGCACCCGGCCAGGGTGGAGACGCGAACGGAAGGAAGCACCATGAGCGACGGTCCCAGCGACACCCCCACCGGCGATCCCGAGGAGCAGGGCGCCGAGAAGGCCGGCAACCTCGACGAGCAGCTCGCCGGTGGTTACGGCGGACCAGGCACGGAGGACGAGGTGGCCCCGGACTTCGAGGCGGACAACGGCAGCGGTCCCACCGGCTGACGCCGATGGGGGCGGCGACGCCCGGAGCCGTGTGACCGCGCCGGACGGCGGCCGACATGGTCCGACGCGTCGCAGGGCCCGCGGTTAGGGTGGACGGGTGATCACGCCCGCGCAGCCCCGCCCGCTCAGGATCGTCCTCGCTCCCGACTCCCTCAAGGGCAGCCTCCCCGCAGCGGAGGCTGCCCTCGCCATGTCGCGGGGCGTCACCTCCGCCGCGGCCCGTCTCGGACACCCGGCGCCTGACGTCGTCCTCGCCCCCCTCGCCGACGGTGGGGAGGGGACACTGGACGCGCTGCTCGCGGCCTGGGGCGTCGAGCCCCGGACGGTCGCCTGCCATGACGCCGCCGGCCGGGCCTGCGCCGCCCGGTACGGCATCACCACCGGGGGAAGCGGCTCCACTGCCGCGGATGGCGCTGCCGGTGCCGCGGACGACGCAGCGGATGATGCGGTGCGCGGTGTCCTCGAGGCCGCCGAGGCCAACGGCCTGCCCCTGGTCGCGGACCTGCCGCTGGATGCCCTGACGGCCACGAGCTTCGGGGTGGGCGAGATCGCGGCGGCACTACTCTGCGACGGGGCGGAGGAGATCCTGCTGTGCATCGGCGGCTCCGCGACCACCGACGGCGGCACGGGACTCCTCTCCGCCCTCGGCGCACGTTTCCTCGACGCGGACGGCGACCCGCTCCCGCCCGGCGGCGGCGCACTGGCGACCCTCGCCTCGATCGAGCTGGACGGACTCCATCCGCGGGCCCGCGCTGCACGGTGGCGCATCGCCGTCGACGTCGACAACCCCCTGTGCGGGCCCCGCGGTGCCGCAGCGGTCTTCGGTCCGCAGAAGGGCGCGTCGCCGGACGACGTCGCCGTGCTCGACCACGGCCTGGCGCACCTTGCACGCATCCTGCGCGATCTGACGGGCGTCGACGTGCTGGAGCTGCCGGGCGCCGGGGCGGCCGGGGGACTGCCCGCCGTGCTCGTGGCGCTGCTCGGCGCGGAGATCGTCCCGGGGTCCGCGCTGGTCGCGGACGCCGTCGGCCTCGGGGCCGCTCTCGCCGACGCCGACCTCGTGCTGACCGGGGAGGGTTCCTTCGATGCGCAGTCCCTCGGCGGCAAGGTGGTCCAGGCCGTCGTCGCGAACGCCCCGGCCGGCTGCGCCGTCGTCGCGATCGCGGGACGGGTTCAGCTCACGCCCGCGGAGGTCCAGGACGCCGGGCTGGCGGCGGCCTTCTCCCTGGCGACGGGTCCGGTGCGGCTCGAGGAGCTGATGCAGGACGCCGGGGCGCTCATGGAGGGGGCCGCCGCGCACGTGTACGGCGTGTTCGGTGCGGCGCGGACCTAGACCGAGATCTCCCGCTTCAGGATCTTGCCGGTGGGGCCCTTCGGCAGGGCGTCCACGAGCACCACCCGGCGCGGGTACTTGTAGGCCGCGACGCGCTCCTTCGCGAACTCGACGACCTCCGCGGCGAGGGTCTCCTTCGCGGCGTTGTCGGCCGGGGCGTACCCGGCCTTGAGGCCGATCACGGCGACGATCTCCTCGCCGTGCAGCGGGTCGGGCACGCCGATCACGGCGGCCTCGGCGACGGCGGGGTGCTCGTAGAGCACTTCCTCGATCTCGCGCGGATAGACGTTATACCCGCCGCGGAGGATCACGTCCTTCTTGCGGTCGACGATGAACAGCAGGCCGTCCTCGTCGACGCGGGCGAGGTCTCCGGTGCGGAACCAGCCGTCGGGGATGGCCGCGGAGGTCGCGTCCGGATTCTTCCAGTAGCCCTTCATGACGCAGTGGCCGCGCACGGCGATCTCGCCCACCTCGCCCTGCGGCAGCTCGGCGCCGTCGGGATCGATGATGCGTACGTCCACACCCTCGACCGGGGTGCCGATGGAGCCGGGCTTGCGCAACGCACCCACGCGGTTGAAGCTGACGATCGGCGACGTCTCGGACAGCCCGTACCCCTCGAGGAGATCGGCCTTGAACACGCGCTCGAACTCGTGCAGTACCTCGACGGGCAGGGCCGAGCCGCCGGAGACGGCGACCCGCACGGAGGAGAGGTCGGTGTCCTGGACCGCCGGATGCCGCAGCATCGCGATGTACATGGTGGGCACGCCCTCGAAGATGGTGACGCGGTCCCGGGCGATGATCTCCAGCGCCTTGCCGGGTTCGAAGCGCGGCAGCAGCGTGACCGTCGCGCCGGTCAGCACGGCGGCGTTCAGGGCGCAGGTCTGGCCGAAGATGTGGAAGAACGGCAGGCCGCCGAACAGCACCTCGCCCTCGGCCGTGCCCATCAGGTCGCGGGAGATCTCGGTGTTCCGCGAGAGGTTGGTGTGCGAGAGCGTCGCGCCCTTCGGCCGTCCCGTGGTCCCCGAGGTGTAGAGGACGACGGCGGTGTCCTCGCCGTCGAGGTCGACGACGCCGGGGGTGGGCTCGGCCGCGGAGACGCTCTGCATGAAGGCACCGCTGTCCACGGTGACCACCGTGACCTCGTCGCCGCGCTCCGTTCCCGATGCCTCCGCCCCGGACTGCGCCTCCGCGATGATGCCCTCCCAGGCGAAGACCAGCCGGGCCCCCGAGTCCGTCAGGTGGTAGGCGACCTCGCGTCCCTTGAGCAGCGGGTTCAGCGGCACGACGACGGCCCCGACGCGCAGGATGCCGTAGTAGACGAAGGCCATCTGAGGGATGTTCGGCATGATCAGGGCGACGCGGTCACCGCGCCGGACACCATGGCCGGCGAGGAGGGTCGCGACCTTCTGGCTGAGTACTTCGAGGGCTCCGAAGGTGACTTCGACGTCGTCGAGCTTGATGGCCACCGCCGCGGGGCTCCTCGTTGCGGTGGCGACAAGATTGTTGGCGAGGTTCGACACGCGATCTCCTTTGATCCTTCGACGACTGCCGGGCCGGCCGCACGCCGCACGTACGGTGTCCGTTCCGGTGCTCCCGGTACGGATGTTACCGGTGGGTAGAAGTCTGTGGGATCAGGGGCGGCCGCGCAACAGGGCCCGCCGGAGCCTAGCGGACGCCGCTCATGGCCTTCCGGATGGCGGGTGCTCCTGCGAGGAGGGCGCCGCCGAGCACGATCGCCGTGATGCCGCTGAAGGCGAAGTAGGGCACCTCGGTCTCCTCGGAGTAGAACCCGGCGAGGATGCCGGACACCGTGGTCCCGAGGGAGATGGACAGGAAGAAGAGGGCCAGCATCTGCGTGCGGAACGCCTCGGGGGCGAGCTTGGTGGTCACGGACAGACCGATCGGGGAGATGAACAGCTCCGCCCAGGTGAACAGCAGGAGGATCGCGGCGAGCCCGAGCAGCGGCGTGCTGTTCGGTCCACCACCGGCGAAGGGGATGAAGGCGAGGAACGCCAGGCCCATCACCATGAGTCCGAAGGAGAACTTCACGGGCGACGACGGCTGGCGACTCCCGAGGCGCGTCCACAGGGCCGCGAACACACCGGCGAAGACGATGATGAAGACGGGGTTGATCGACTGCACCATGCCCGGCGGCATCTCCCAGCCGAAGAGATCCCGGTCCAGGCGGCTCTCGGAGTACAGGGCGACGACGGTGAACTGCTGCTGGAACAGCGACCAGAAGGCAGCGCTCGCGACGAAGAGCGGCATGAAGGAGTAGACGCGGCGCCGCTCGACGGCGGTGACCTTGCGGCTGAGCAGGATCACCGCGAAATAGGCGACGGTCGCGACGATGGCGGCGAAGGCCATCACGTCGGCGAGGTTCTCCGCGTTCAGGAGGCCTGTGCTCACGACCACGCCCAGGAGCACGAGGACGGCGGCGGTGATGATGATCCAGCGGCGGTACTCGGCACGCGGGAGGGGATTCTCGACCTCGTGCGCGGTGACCGGCAGGTTCTTCCGGGCGAGCGCGTACTGCACGAGGCCCGCGGCCATGCCGACCGCCGCGAGGCCGAAGCCCACATGGAACCCGTAGGCGTCCCACGCCAGATTGGTGAGCAGCGGTCCCACGAGGGCACCGATGTTGATGCCCATGTAGAAGATGGAGAAGCCCGCGTCGCGGCGGTCGTCGCCGGGCGCGTACAGCGTGCCGACGAGTGACGACGCGTTCGCCTTCAGGCCGCCCGAGCCCACGCCTACCAGGACCAGCCCGACGGCGAGGCCCACGACACCGGGGAGCAGCGCGAGGGCGATGTGCCCGCCCATGATGATGATCGCCGAGACGAAGAGCACGCGCTCGGAGCCGAAGACGCGGTCGGCGAGCCAGGCGCCCAGGATGGTGGAGAGGTAGACCCCGCCGCCGTAGGCCCCGACGAGTCCTGCAGCAGTCACCTCGTCGAAGCCGAGGCCGCCCTCGGCGAGCGTGTAGGTCATGTAGTAGAGCAGCAGCGCCTGCATGCCGTAGAAGGAGAACCGCTCCCACAGCTCCACGCTGAACAGGTTCGCCAGCATGCGCGGGTGTCCGAGGAAGGTCGACCCGCCGGTGCGGGCGGTGCGCTGGGAAGTGCTCATCTACTCCATGGTGCCACTGGCCACGAGAGCTGGGAAATCACCATCGGCATACCGCACGGCCTCGATCTGTGCCGTTGCGGCGAGCAGCTGCGCCTCCTCACCGGGCCGCCCGATGAGCTGCACGCTCATGGACAGGCCGTCCGGCAGGCGGAGCGTGGGGACCGTCACGGCAGGCAGGCCGCAGACGTTCACCATGGAGGTGTAGGGAGAGTATCGGCACTGGCGGAGGTAGTCGGTGTCGCCGTCGGCGTCGGTGTACCACCCGATCGGGCGCGGTGTCATCGCCACGGCGGGAGTCAGGATCATGTCGTGGTCGGAGTACTGGCGGATCGTCTCGTGCTCGAACTGCCGCAGCACGTCGACGGCGGCCGCGAGGTCCGCGGCGCTGCGGCCCAGCGCGCGGCGGCGGAGCACGCGGGTGATGTCCGTCAGCCGGTCCTCGCGGTCCGCGGGGAGGGGGGCGGTGGCCAGTCCCGCGGTCCACACCAGCTGGAAGGCGTCGTGGTAGCGACGGTCGTAGGTCAGGGCGGTCTCGACGACGTCGTGTCCGGCCCGCTGCAGCATCCCGATACCGGCGTGGAGCGCGTCGGTCGCGGCACTGTCCAGCCCGAGGTCGCCCAGGACGTCGCCGGCTCCGGCGAAGGGGGAGGCGGTGCTGACGCCGATCCTGAAGCGCCCTTCCGCCCGCAGCGCCGCGTCGAGGAAGGAGCCGGGATAGCGGGAGGCGGCGCTGGTGGGCCGGTAGTTCGGTTCCTGGACCAGGACATCGAGGAGCAGCCCGGCATCCGCGGCCGTATGGGCGAGTGGACCGGCGACCACCAGCTGTCCGAGGTCCGCCTGCGCCGATCCCGAGGGCACCCGGCCACGGTTCGGCTTGAGCCCGACGAGACCGGTGGCCGCCGCAGGGATGCGGACGGAACCGCCGCCGTCGGTCCCGGGCGCGAAGGGGACCATGCGCGCGGCGACGGCGGCCGCACTCCCGCCGCTCGATCCTGCGGGGCTGAGCCGGGGGTCCAGGGGATTGCGGGCCGGCGGGGCGATGCGGTTCTCGCTGTAGCAGCTCAGACCGAACTCCGGGACCTGCGTCTTGCCGAGGCTGATGGCGCCGGCCCGCCGGAGGACGGACGCCAGCGGCGCATCCTTCTCGGCGACGGCGTGATCGAGGGCGGCCGTGCCCAGCGTGGTCCGGACACCGGCGACGTCGGTGAGGTCCTTGTGGGCGATCGGCACGCCGTGCAGCGGCCCGAGAGTGACGCCCGAGGCGTGCAGCCGGTCGGCGTGGTCGGCGGCGCGCAGCGCGTCGTCGTGCGTGACCGTGACGAACGAGCCGAGGTCCGGATTCAGGGCGTCGATGCGCCGGAGGAAATGCTCGGTCACCTCCCGGGCACTGACGGCGCCGCGGGCGAGCGCGTCACGGAGCGTGAGGGCGGGCAGGTCGTGCAGTTCGCTCATGGGCACTCCAGGGAAGGCGGGGATCCTCCCACTATAGGAGCCGGCCCGCAGGGGTCCGTAGCAATGGCGTCCCCTGCCGGTGCGTGGAAAGGTAGGCGCATGAGCGATCTCCAGAACGTACCGGTGACGGCAGTGCCCAGCGACGCGCGCATCCTCGATGTCCGTGAGGACTACGAGTGGGAGGCGGGCCACGTGGACGGCGCCGTCCACATCCCGCTCGACCAGCTGCCCGCGCGGTTCGGCGAGCTGGATCCCGACGAGGACCTGCATGTCATCTGCCGTGCCGGCGGGCGCTCGCAGCGCGCTGCGGAGTGGCTCGAGGGCAACGGCTACACGGCGATCAACGTGAGCGGCGGCATGGGTGCCTGGGCCGACGCCGGCAAGCCGATGGTCTCCGAGACGGGCAGCGAGCCCGCGGTCCTGTGACGCAGCCGTCCTCGTACACCTACCTGGGGCCTGAGGGTACCTTCACCGAGGCCGCACTCCTGCAGGTGCCGGGAGCCGGAGAGTCACGCCGCGTACCGGCGTCCACCGTTGCGGCGGCGCTCGACGCCGTACGGTCGAAGGCGGTGGACGCCGCGATGGTGCCCATCGAGAACTCGGTCGAGGGAGGTGTCAGCGCGACGCTGGACGCCATCGCGGTCGGCGAGCCCCTGCGGATCCTGCGTGAGGAACTCGTGCCCATCACCTTCGTGCTCGCCGCGCGGGCCGGAACCGCACTCGGGGCCGTCCGGCGGATCGCGACCCACGGGCACGCCTGGGCGCAGTGCCGTGCCTGGGTGGACGCCACCATCGCCGATGCGGAATACTTCCCGTCGTCGTCGACCGCTGCTGCCGCCTACGGGCTCGTCGACGGTGACGACTCCTATGACGGCGCCATCTGTTCGCCCCTCGTGGCCCAGCGGCTCGGGCTGGCCGTGCTCGCGGAGGACATCGGGGACGTGGCCGACGCCGTCACGCGGTTCGTGCTCGTCGGCCGACCGGACGCGCTCCCGCCCCGGACCGGGGCGGACAAGACCACGCTGGTGATACCGCTTCCCAGGGACCACCCCGGGGCGCTGATGCAGATCCTCGACCAGTTCGCCGCGCGCGGGGTCAATCTCAGCCGGATCGAATCGCGGCCCACCGGGCAGTTCCTCGGCGACTACTTCTTCAGCGTGGACGCGGACGGCCATGTGGAGGACGCGCGGGTGGCGGACGCGCTCAAGGGCCTGCACCGGATCAGCCCGGGCCTCCGCTTCCTCGGGTCCTACGCGCGGGCCGATCACCGGACCCCCGCCGTCGAGCGCCACACCTCGGATGACGCCTTCGCGTCGGCGGACCACTGGCTCGGGGGGATCCTCGGGGGCCGACCGAGGTAGGCGCGTTCCTGCGGCCCATTACACAGTAGGCTTACCATCGACGGTCCCCCACTCGAAGGCTGGTTCTCCTGATGGCTCGATTGCGCCGCAGCAACACGCGCAGGCCCGGTATCTCCCGCCGCCGGCACGGCAAGGGTTTCAGCTACCGAGCGCCCAGCGGCGAGCTGCTGCAGGACCGCGCCGAGCTCGAGCGGATCAAGGAGCTCGTGATCCCGCCGGCCTGGAAGGACGTGTGGATCGCGCCGTACCCGAACGGGCACGTCCAGGCGATCGGCACGGACGATGCCGGACGGCGCCAGTACATGTACCACCCGGCCTGGCGGGAGCAGAAGGACCGCGAGAAGTTCGACCGCGCACTCGATTTCGGCGCGAAGCTGCCGAGCGCCCGTCGCGCCATCACGCAGCACCTGCGGAGCGACGGCGTCAGCCGGGAGCGGGCCTTCGCAGCAGCCCTGCGGATCGTCGACTCCGGTGCGCTCAGGATCGGCTCCGCGCAGTACGCGGAGACCAACGGATCCTTCGGGGTGACCACGCTGCTGGTGGAGCACTGCACCATCGACGGCGGCCTGATCGTCTTCGACTTCCCCGGCAAGAGCGGCCAGCACTGGGACACGCGCCTCGAGGACGAGGACCTGGCCGAGGCGCTGCGGCCCATGGTGGAGCGTGAGGAGGCCGACACGGTCCTGGCCTACCAGTCGGAGAACGGCGTGTGGCACCACGTGGACGGCTCCCAGCTCAACGAATTCCTCCGCCAGGTCACGGGCGGCCCCTTCACCGCGAAGGACTTCCGGACCTGGCAGGCCACGGTCGTCGCCGCGATGGCACTCGCGAAGGAGGACCTCGGGGCGACCACCCGGACGGCCCGCCAGAAGGCGGTGAGCGCCACCATGAAGGCCGTGGCGGAGCACCTCGGCAACACGCCGACGGTTGCCCGCACCTCCTACGTGGACCCGCGGCTCGTGGACCGCTTCATGAGCGGTGAGGTCATCCCCATCGGTACCTACTCGGCCTCGGAGAAGGCCGTGCAGGAGCTGCTGCGCGACTGAGCGCACCAGCGCCCGTTTCAAACCATCCCGTCGGTCAGTACGCTGGCACCGGGCGCCCAACGAGGAGCGCATCCTTCGACGAAAGGCAGCATCATGACCGAGAACGCCCATGGTGGACACATCGTGAACCCCAACGAGGGTGACGGCTCGACGTCGGATCCCAACTGGCAGGGTGACATCGGGGACCAGGGTAACGACCTGCGCTTCGCAGAGGAGCAGGCCCTGATCAACGAGCAGGCCGATCGCGCCGACCGCGATCCCTCGGAGGCCGTCGCGGCCGCCGAGCAGGAGGGCCACTACACGAGCACCGAGCCGGCAGGAGCCTCCGGCGGATACACGTCGTCCCAGGACGCCGCGGAGGAGGGCGAGTACACCGACAAGGACAAGCCCCTCGTCGACGCGCCCGAGGGCCAGGGCGAGTACACGGACCGCGAGCGCTAGGAGCGGCGCAGCAGCCGCCGCCACCCTTTCTGGAAGTCGGTGAGCGGCAGCACGGAGGACCCCGATGGTCCGGGAGCCGGAGCAGGCACCCGGACCATCAGCGCGTCCGGGTCCACCCGTGCCGTCACCGACGTCGTCGAGCCGGAGGCATCGCCGTCCAGCTGGGTCGCGATCGGTTCCGCGGACCACACGGTCACCTCACGGGCGCGGTAGTAGCTGATCACCGGCGTCGCCCCGCGGTGTCGCAGCAGGATCTTCGCGGCCATCAGCGTCCAGCCGATCAGGCTGCGGGGGCTGAGGACCACCACGTCGAGGTAGCCGTCGTCGATCATGGCATCCGGCACGAAGTCCACGCCCGCCGGCAGCTTCCCGCAGTTCGCCACGAGCAGGCTGCGCACCTTGCGGCTCTGCGGCGGCTGGCCGTCGAGGCTGATGGAGATCCGACGGCGGCGCCCGGGGAGGTGGCGTACGCCCGCCTCGCTGTAGGCGAGCCAGCCCAGCTTGTCCTTCAGGTCCTGCTTCGCGTCCGCCACCACGCTGGCGTCGAATCCCACCCCGCCCATGACGAGGAACGGGTGCTCGGAACTCGTGTGCGTGCGGTCGTTACGCAGGATGATCCGTGCGGCGTCGATGCGCCGCTCGTAGCCGTGCAGCGCGATCCGCAGGCACCCGGCGATGTCGTGGTACGGCAGCCCGAGGTTCCGCACCAGCAGGTTGCCGGTACCGAGGGGCAGCAGCCCCAGCGCCGCGGGCCGGTGGGCGAGGGCCTGTGCGACGGCGCGCACGGTGCCGTCGCCGCCCGCGGCGATGACGAGGTCGGCGCCCGCGTCGAGGGCCCGCTGCGCCTGCCCCGTGCCCGGGTCCTCGACGGTGGTCTCGAGGATCAGCGGCCGCTCCCAGCCCGCATCGGAGCAGGCCTGTTCCACGAGTTCGCGGGTCACCCCGGCCTGCAGCTTGGTCGGGTTGAGGACGAGGGCCACGCGCTGCGGACCCACGGGCGCTGGCACCGGCTCGTGCACCGAGGCCGTGGGGGTCCGGGTCTGCTGCAGCCGACGCACGGACCAGTAGGTCTGCACGGAGGCGACGGCGGCGGAAGCCGCGGCGGTCCCGGCGAGGAGTTTGCGGCGCATGGTCATCCACAATAGCGGCGAGGCCGGGCGATCCGTGGCCGGCGGGGGTTTGGGTAGTCTTGACGCTGTGATCGACGTCAACGACCTCCGCCTGAATCCCGAGCAGTTCCGAGCATCGCAGCGCGCACGCAGGGCGGACGAGTCGCTGGTCGACGCGGTCCTCGCGGCGGATGCGCGGCGCCGTGAGTCGGTCACCGCCTACGAGACGCTCCGCGCCGAGCAGAACGCCTTCGGCAAGCGCGTCGCCCAGGCCAAGGGTGAGGAGAAGCAGGCCCTCCTCGCGGAGGTCAAGCAGCTCGCCACGGCCGTGAAGGCCGCCTCCGCGACCTCCGAGGAAGCCAAGGCCGAGCAGGAGGCGCTGCTGCGGAAGCTGCCGAACCTCGTGCAGGACGGCGTCCCCGAGGGCGGCGAGGACGACTACGTGGTGCTCAGGACGGTCGGCACCCCGAGGGATTTCGCGGCCGACGGGTTCGAGCCCCGGGACCACCTCGAGATCGGCGAGCTGATCGGTGCCATCGACATGGAGCGCGGCGCCAAGGTCTCCGGGTCACGCTTCTACTTCCTGAAGGGTGTCGGTGCCCGGCTCGAGATCGCGCTGCTGCGCATGGCCCTGGACCAGGCCATGGACGCCGGGTTCACGCCGATGATCACGCCCACGCTCGTCCGTCCCGAGACCATGCAGGGGACGGGCTTCGACATAGCGCACGACGCCGAGATCTACCGGCTGGAGGAGGACGACCTCTACCTCGTCGGGACCTCGGAGGTGGCGCTCGCCGGGTATCACTCCGACGAGATCATCGATCTCGGTGCGGGGCCCGTCCGGTACGCGGGCTGGTCCTCCTGCTACCGGCGCGAGGCCGGCTCGCACGGTAAGGACACCCGCGGGATCATCCGCGTGCACCAGTTCAATAAGGTGGAGATGTTCACGTACACGACCGTCGAGGAAGCCGCGGCGGAGCACGAGCGGATGCTGGCCTGGGAGGAGCAGATGCTCGCCAAGGTCGAACTGCCCTACCGCGTCATCGACACCGCTGCGGGTGACCTCGGCATGTCCGCCGCCCGCAAGTTCGACTGCGAGGCATGGGTCCCCACGCAGGGCGACTACCGGGAACTGACCTCCACCTCGAACTGCACCACCTTCCAGGCCCGCCGCCTGAACATCCGCGAGCGCCCGGAGGGGGAGGGCCAGAAGGGGACCCGCGCCGTCGCGACCCTCAACGGCACGCTCGCGACGACGCGCTGGATCGTCGCCATCCTCGAGCACCACCAGAACCCCGACGGCTCGGTCACGGTCCCGGCGGCGCTGCGACCCTACATGAACGGTTTGGAAACCCTCCCGGTCCTGTGAGGATTCTCCTACCCCGGTGTCGGTGCGGTCTGGTTCACTGAAGCATGAGCACTTTGACCAGTGCCGGCATCGATGACCGGCAGGAGAACCGCACACACCACCTGATCGCCCTGGACGTCGACGGCACCCTCGTGGACCACGAGGGAGCCATGACGGAGGAGGTGCGGGACGCCACCCGGGCCGTCATCGACGCCGGGCACGAGGTCATCATCGCCACCGGCAGGTCCCTCGGGGCCACCCTGCCGGTCATCCGGCTCCTGGGGATCACGCGTGGCTACGCCGTCTGTTCCAACGGAGGCGTGACCCTGAGGGTCGACGCGACCCTGGACCAGGGCTTCGAGGTCCTCGACCGCGTGACCTTCGACCCGAGGCCCGCGCTCACGGCGCTGCGGGAACGGCTGCCCTCCGCGAAATATGCGCTGGAGGACGACCGCGGACGGTTCCTCTCCACCGAGAGCTTCCAGGACGCGAGCTTCGGCTCGGAGGCCGAGAGCGTGGGCTTCGAGGAGATGCTCGGGAGCCGGGCGGTCCGCGTGGTGGTCTTCAGCACGGATAGCTCGGCCGAGGAGTTCGGGGCCGCCGTCGCATCCATCGGCCTCCATGGCGTCACCTACTCGGTCGGCTGGACCGCATGGCTGGACATCGCGGCCTCGGGCGTCACGAAAGCCACCGCGCTCGAGGTGCTGCGCCGCCGCCTCGGCACGGATCCCGCCATGACGGTCGCCGTCGGCGACGGCCGGAACGACATCGAGATGCTGCAGTGGGCGGGGCGCGGCGTCGCGATGGGCCAGGCACCCGACGAGGTGAGGTCGGCCGCCTCCGAGGTGACGGGCAGCGTGTACGACGACGGCGCCGCGAAGGTCCTCCGCTCGCTCGTCTGACCTGTCGTGGACGCACGGGGGGACGACGGCCGCTCGACTGTCCTGTGCCTGCCGGCCCATCGTCGCCGAACCGTGCGCTGCCCGGGGCCGGCGGCCGCCGTCGCCGGTCGGGGCGGCGGACCGGGGAAGAGAGCCCGAGGGCTTCAGTAGGCCAGGCTCGCCTCGGGCAGGGATGCAGGACCGTACACGAGGTCGAGCAGGCGCGCGGCGGCGGGCCGGGTGGCCCACTCCTCCATCCAGTGCGAACGGACCACGGCGCGGCTGACGGCCTGCGCGGTGATGCCGAGCTCCTGCGCGACGTACTTCTGCTGTCCGCGGGCTCCGGGTGTCAGGAGATCGAGGACTGCCCATTCCGCGTCGGTGCGCGTGTGGACGATCTGCCCGAGGAGGCGCAGCACGGCCTCGGCCTCCGCGGCGATCCCGGCGTCGGGTCCCTCCACGGCCAGGGGGATCCGCTCGCCGGTCTTCATCGCCCGGTTCACCGCGCGTCGCGCGTACACCAGCCCGTAGCCCTGACCGTCGACGATGCGCTCGGGCAGCGGAGGCGTGAGGCCGCCGACCCCGAGGCCGACGTGCCACCGCCGGTAGCGGAGGGCCCGGAGCGCCGCGTCGACCGCCGTCGTCGCGTCCTCGACGACACCCTGCACCTCGTCCCCGACGGTGCGCTGGAAGGGGACGACCGTGGGCAGGTGGCGCAGGGCCCGCAGGAGGTCGCCCACCATGTCGCCGACATCCCGCGAGTCGCGCTGGTTGATCGTGAGGACGTAGTGCATGGCTCCAGTATGGCGGCTCAGGTGCGCGGACAACCGAACGCGGTTGTATGCCGGCGCGGGAATAGAAGAAGCCCCCGCCGGCGGGATGCGCTGGCGGGGGCTTCGTCGGTACGGGGCACGGGCCCGGAGGGTGGGGCAGGGGCCTAGCGTCCCTCAGGCGTCTCGGTCGCGTTCTTCGCTTCGACATCGACGGCGCGGCCCTGCGGCTCGTCCTGGGCGCTCGCGTCGCCGGCCTCCTGGAAGCGCCGCAGTGATGCCTCGATCTCGGCCTCGGCCGCCTCCCGGCCGGCCCAATCGGCGGCCTCGACCCACTTGCCGGGCTCCAGGTCCTTGTACTTGGTGAAGAAGTGCTTGATCTCGTCGAGCAGGAAGTCCGAGACGTCGGACAGCTCCTTGATGTCGTCGAACCGCGGGTCCACCGGGACGCAGAGGACCTTCGCGTCCCCGCCGCCGTCGTCGACCATGTTGAACACGCCGATGGGGCGCGACTCGACGAGGACACCCGGGATCAGGTCGAAGTCCTGCAGCATCACCAGGGCGTCGAGCGGATCGCCGTCCTCGCCCAGGGTGTTCTCGAAGTAGCCGTAGTGCGTGGGGTACTGCATGGCCGTGAACAGCACGCGGTCCAGGCGCAGGCGGTGCGTCTCGTGGTCGATCTCGTACTTGACGCGCGAGCCCTTCGGGATCTCGATGGTGACGTCGAGCTTCATGGCAACTCCTGTGCTGGGTCGATGGTGACTGCCGGCCGCTGCCGCGCCCTCACGGGGAGCGGCTGCCGGCCGGTCTACTGTTGATCGTCAGCCCTAACATATCGGTCGCTCACCGCTACCGAGGCATTTTTCCGCCGTGACGCACCGCCACGGCGCGTGCCGCGCAGACCGCGAAAGGACACCATGACGCGATCCTTCCGCCTGCTGACCGGACTGCTCCTGCTCCTGGTCATGGCGGCGATCGCGGTCCCCGTCGCCTCGCACGTCGCTCCCGCCGTCCTCGCCGCGGTCGATCCGCCGCCACCCGCGGACCCGCCCGTCACCCCCGCGCCGCAGGTCCCGCCCACCTCCGCCGCCGTGCCCGACGTCGTCACCCCGCTCTCACCCGCCGCGCCGTCCCCGGATCCCGCCGCACTGGGACCCGCGCTCGACGCCGCGCTGGCCCTGTCGGGGCCGGGCTCGTTCGCCGGCACGGTGGTGGACTCGGCGGACGGCACCGTGCTCTACGCGAGGGACGCCGACCGCCCGCAGCCGCCGGCGTCCACCGTCAAGCTGTTCACGGCGGTCGCCGCCCTGACCTTCGGACGCCCGGACGCACGGCTGCAGACCTCGGTGCTGTCCTCGCCGTCGGCCGGCGGAGCGCTCTTCCTCCACGGCGGCGGCGATGTCCTCCTCGCGTCGGGGCCCTCGGTACCCGACGCCGTCGTCGGGCACGCCGGGCTCGGCACACTCGCCGCAGAGACGGCCGCGGCGCTGCCCGCTGGATCGGGGCCGTACACCGTGTTCCTCGATGACAGCCTCTTCGCCGGTGCCAGCGTGAATCCCACCTGGGCGCAGGGTGACATCGAGGCCGGTGAGGTCGCTCCCGTGCACGCGCTGGCCGTCAATTCGTCCTGGCTCGAGGAGGGGCGCACCGGGGGCCCGCGCTCGCAGGATGCCGGACTCGACGCAGCGAACGTCTTCACCACGGCGCTCGCCGCCGCCGCCGCGGACCGGAGCATCACCGTCCAGCCCGACGTGCAGCGGCGGACCAGCCCGGAGGACGCCGTCGCGCTGGCGGCCGTGGAATCGGCTCCGCGCGCGGCGCAGGTGGCCCGCATGCTGGAGGTCTCGGACAACTACCTCGCCGAGGCACTCGCCCGGATCGCGGCACGGGAGAGCGGACGTCCCGCCTCCTTCGGCGGCGCGACCGAGGCCCTCGCCGCGGCTGCGACGCGTGCGGGCGTGGCCGGGGAAGGCCTCGCCTTCGGTGATGCGGCAGGACTCTCCGCCCGGAACGCCGTCTCGCCGGCGCAGGTGGCCGCACTCGTCCGCGCCACCACCACGTCGGCCGATCCCGGGATCGCCGCCGTGGCCGCATCGCTGCCCATCGCCGGGCTGACCGGCACGCTGGCCCCGCGGTTCACCCCGGAGGATCCTGATGCACGGCCCGGCGCCGGGACCGTGCGCGCGAAGACGGGCACGCTGAACGCGGTCACGGCGCTCTCCGGGCACGTGGTGACCGTCGATGGGCGGCTCCTGGTGTTCTCCTTCCTCGCAACCGGGCTGGACGGCAACACGGTCGAGGCGAGGTCCTCGGCCGACCACGCGGCCGCGCTGCTGGCTGCCTGCGGATGCCGCTGACCCGTTCGCCGACAGACGAACCCACGCCTGCTCCACGAGTGCCTCGGCTCGCCGTCAGCAGGGTGTGATCGAATAGGCCCATGCCCAGGAACGAGTCCGCAACGCCCCGCCCGCAGCTGGTCAACTGGGATATCGCGGCGTCGACCGCAGCCTCCCTGACCCCTGCGGGCCCCACCATGAATCCCGCCGACATCGCCCGGGCCGTCCAGAACATGCGAGAGCTCGCGGATGCATCGGTCAGCCATGTCCACGCCATCTCGCGGCTCGACGCCGCCCGTGACCTCCGTGACTCGGAGCTGCTGATCGTCGATCGGGCGTCCTGGGCCAAGGCCAATGCGCAGAGCTTCCGCACCCTGATGGACCCGGCGCTCGACCAGCTCGCTGCCACACGTCCGGATCTGCTGAAGTCCGCCTCGCTGACCCTCGGTGGGAGCGTCACCGGTGCGCAGCTCGGTGCCATCCTCGCCTTCCTCTCGAGCAAGGTGCTCGGGCAGTACGATCCCTTCGTCCCCTCGCGGAACGGCCAGGGCGGCCGGCTCATGCTCGTGGCCCCGAACATCATCGCCGTGGAGCGGGAACTGAATGTGGACCCGTCGGACTTCCGCCTGTGGGTGTGCCTCCACGAGCAGACGCACCGCGTGCAGTTCGCGGCAGCCCCGTGGCTCAAGGACCACATGACCGGACACATCGGCGAGCTCACGTCCGGGCTGATGGACAAGGCGGACTCCCTGTCGGAACGGCTCGGTGCGGCGGTGAAGAACCTCGCCGGCACGCGGTCTAGGATCGCCGGCGGCACCGCGGGCGTGCCGACGCAGGACGTCGGTGTGCTGTCGATCCTGCAGGACCCGGACGACAAGGCGCGCCTGTCCCACCTCACCGCCGTCATGAGCCTGCTCGAGGGACACGCGAACGTGGTGATGGACGGGGTGGACGGCCGGATCGTCCCGTCCGTGAAGACCATCCGCCGCCGGTTCAATGCCCGCGGGAAGTCCCGGGGCCCCCTCGAGAAGGTCATCCGCCAGCTCATGGGCCTGGACGCGAAGATGCGCCAGTACAGCGACGGCTCGAAGTTCGTGCGGAGGGTGGTCGGCCAGACGGGGATGGACGGCTTCAACGCCGTGTGGGAAGCGGCCGACCATCTCCCCACCGAGCGCGAGATCCACGCACCGGACGAGTGGATCGACAGGATGAGCCTGCGCCGCCATGGCTAGGCGCCCGCGCCTCCTGCCGGCGGTCGGTACCGCCCGCAACCTGCTGGCGGCCGGCCTCGAGGGGATCGCGGACGAGGCTCCGACGGGGTCCCCGACCCTGCCCCTCGTCCTGGTCGCGTGCAGCGGCGGTCCCGATTCCCTCGCTCTCGCGGCAGTGGCGGCGCATGCGGCGCACACCGGACGGTGCCGTGTCGGCGCAGTCGTCGTCGACCACGGGCTGCAGCCCGGGAGCGCCGACGTCGCTGCCCGAGCCGCCGAGGCCGCCCGAGGGCTCGGGCTGGACCCCGTGGAGGTGCGGACCGTCGCGGTGGACCGGACGGGCATGGGCCCCGAAGCCGCGGCCCGCACCGCCCGCTACTCGGCGCTGGACGACGCCGCGGCAGCGCACGGAGCCGCCGCCGTCTTGCTCGGCCACACGCTCGACGACCAGGCCGAACAGGTCATGCTCGGCCTCGCGCGCGGCTCGGGCACCCGGTCGCTCGCCGGCATGCCCGGTCGGCGTGGACTCTACCTGCGGCCGTTCCTCGAACTGCGCCGGGCCGATACCGAGGCCATCTGCGCCTTCTACGGGCTGGAGCCCTGGCATGACCCCACCAACGAGGACCGGGCCTTCGCCCGGTCCCGGGTGCGGCGGGAGGTCCTGCCGTTCCTCGAGGACCAGCTGGGGCCCGGGATCGCGCAGGCTCTCGCCCGGACCGCCAGGATCCTCGGTCAGGACGCCGACCTGCTGGAGCAGCTCAGTTCGGAGGCCTACGCCGGGCTGAGGACCGAGGGCGACGACGGCGAGATCCTCCTCCCGGAGGACGCTCTCAGGGCCCTGCCCGCGGCGCTGCGGCAGCGCGTGCTCGCCCTTGCGGCACTCGACCTCGGGGCGTTCCAGCCCAGCTCCGAGCGACTCCGCGCCGCCGAGTCGCTCCTCGACCGCAGGGGGTCCGCCGGTCCGGTGCAGCTGGGCGGGAAGGTGAGCGTCCACCGGCAGGTCCGCGGGCGGGCGGTTCTTCGCGGGGATGCAAGCTATGGCAATCTTGTCCTCAGCAGCAATGGCAGCAACAACGGCCCCGGTGTGCAGCAGTCGCGCCGTCCAACCCAGGAGTAACCGGTGGATTCCAACGACGTCCAGTCAGATCTCAAGCACGTCCTCTACACCAAGGAGGAGATCCAGCAGCGGATCAACGAACTGGCGCAGCAGATCGATGCGGACTACGCGGGACGGGACATCCTCCTCGTGGGCGTCCTCAAGGGTGCGGTGATGGTCATGGCGGATCTGGCCCGCGCACTGCACTCGCACATCACCATGGACTGGATGGCCGTCTCCTCCTACGGGTCCGGTACCCAGTCCTCCGGCGTGGTCCGCATCCTCAAGGACCTCGAGACGGACCTCATGGGCAAGCACGTCCTGATCGCCGAGGACATCATCGACTCCGGCCTGACCCTCTCCTGGCTGAAGGCCAACCTGCTGTCCCGCGGGCCGGCGTCCGTCGAGATCTGCACGCTGCTGCGCAAGCCGGCCGCCGCGAAGGTCGAGATCGACGTGAAATACGTCGGCTACGACATCCCCAACGAATTCGTGGTGGGCTACGGACTGGACTTCGCGGAGAAGTACCGCAACCTCGATTTCATCGGGACCCTGGCGCCCCACGTCTACGAATAGGCCTTCACCGGAGGGCCCGTGACCGGTACGCCGAGAGGGAACTATCGGCACGATCCGCGCGTGGAGAATCTCGGACGGTGTATATGTTGAGGTGCTTAAAGCGCACCCACTCGGCAGTGCGCCCGTACATTCTGACGTGCATCAGCAGGAGGGACAGGGCTTGCTGCCCTGAGACGAATGAAATTCAAGAACATCTTCAAGGGGCCCATCTTCTGGATCGTCCTGGCGGTCGTGGCGCTCCTGCTGGTGCTTCCGTCCCTGTTCGGCACGGGTGCCAACCGCGTGGACACCAACGTGGGCCTGGAACTGCTCCGCGGCCAGACCGTCGAGCAGGCCAAGATCTACGACGGCGAGCAGCGGGTCGACCTCACGCTCAGTGAGCCGTACGAGGACAAGGGCGAGAACGTCCAGTTCTTCTACAGCACGGCGCGGGCCGAGAGCGTGGTCGAGGCCATCAACGATTCCAGCGCGGACGGCTTCACCGACCAGCCCGCCGAGAGCAACTGGCTCCTCAGCCTCGCCGGCCTGATCTTCCCCATCCTGATCCTCGGCGTCATCTTCTGGTTCCTCCTCAGCCGTATGCAGGGCGGGGGATCCAAGGTGATGCAGTTCGGCAAGTCCAAGGCGAAGCTCATCTCCAAGGACATGCCGCAGGTGACGTTCAACGACGTCGCCGGCGCGGACGAGGCTGTCGAGGAACTGCTGGAGATCAAGGAGTTCCTGCAGGAACCCGCGAAGTTCCAGGCCCTCGGCGCCAAGATCCCGAAGGGCGTGCTCCTCTACGGGCCTCCCGGGACGGGCAAGACCCTCCTGGCCCGGGCGGTCGCCGGTGAGGCCGGCGTCCCCTTCTACTCGATCTCCGGCTCGGACTTCGTGGAGATGTTCGTCGGCGTGGGCGCGTCCCGCGTCCGCGATCTCTTCGAGCAGGCCAAGAACAACTCGCCCGCCATCATCTTCGTCGACGAGATCGACGCCGTCGGCCGTCATCGCGGTGCGGGTGTCGGCGGTGGCAACGACGAGCGCGAGCAGACGCTCAACCAGCTCCTGGTCGAGATGGACGGCTTCGACGCCACCACGAACGTGATCCTGATCGCCGCCACCAACCGCCCGGACGTCCTGGACCCCGCGCTCCTGCGCCCGGGCCGGTTCGACCGCCAGATCGGCGTCGAGGCCCCGGACATGAAGGGCCGCGAGCACATCCTGTCGGTCCATTCGAAGGGCAAGCCGATGGCAGGCGGCGTCGACCTCAAGGGCGTGGCGAAGAAGACGCCGGGCTTCACCGGTGCCGACCTCGCGAACGTCCTCAACGAGGCCGCGCTGCTCACGGCGCGTTCCAACGCGCAGCTCATCGACGATCGCGCCCTCGACGAGGCGATCGACCGCGTCATCGCGGGGCCCCAGAAGCGCAGCCGCGTGATGAAGGAGCTCGAGCGGAAGATCACCGCCTACCACGAGGGCGGGCACGCACTCGTGGCTGCCGCGCTGCGCAACACGGATCCGGTGACGAAGGTGACCATCCTCCCGCGCGGCCGTGCCCTGGGCTACACGATGGTCATGCCGAGCGATGACAAGTACTCGGTGACGAGGAACGAGCTGCTCGACCAGCTGGCCTATGCCATGGGTGGTCGCGTGGCCGAGGAGATCGTCTTCCACGATCCCTCGACGGGTGCGTCGAACGACATCGAGAAGGCCACCGGCACGGCCCGCAAGATGGTGACCCAGTACGGCATGAGTGAGCGCATCGGCGCCGTGAAGCTCGGCCAGGGTGCGGGCGAACCGTTCCTGGGACGCGACATGGGCAGCGACCGCGACTACTCGGACCAGATCGCGCTCGTCGTGGACGAGGAGGTGCGCCGTCTCATCGACAACGCGCACGACGAGGCGTACCAGATCCTCACGGAGAACCGCGACGTCCTCGATCAGCTCGCCCTTGAGCTGCTCGAGCGCGAGACCCTCAACCAGGCCGAGATCGCCGAGGTCTTCACCTCGGTCCGGAAGCGCGGCCTGCGCGAGGTGTGGCTGTCCAAGCAGACCCGGCCCGTGCACTCCCTGCCGCCGGTCGTCTCGAAGAAGGAGCGCGCGGAAGCGCTGGAGAGCGGTCAGCCTGCGCCGGAATCCGTCGCCCCCCAGGACCAGATCGCCGACGCCGACATCCCCAGCGGCTTCGACGTCGCCGGATCCGACCTCCCGTCGCCCGAGACGGGCGACGGCCCCGGCGACAGGCGGGACGCGTAGTCCTGTAGCGACAGACCAGCGGTCATGGGGCCGGTGGGCAGTGCCCGAAGAAGGGGAGACGACCCGATGACAGATTTCGACGACGAAGTGGTGGACGCCGCGCTGATGGCCACCGGGTCGCCCGTGGACCAGGAGCGGATCGCCAGGGCCGTCCGCGAGATCCTGGCCGCCATCGGCGAGGATCCCGACCGGGACGGCCTGCTGGAGACCCCGAAGCGGGTCGCGAAGGCGTACGCCGAGATGTTCGCGGGACTCCACCAGGATGCGGCCGAAGTCCTCTCCACCTCCTTCGACATCAACCACCAGGAGCTCGTGCTGGTGAAGGACATCCCCTTCTACTCGACGTGCGAGCACCACCTCGTGCCGTTCCATGGCACGGCGCACATCGGTTACATCCCCTCCGCTGACGGACGCGTGACCGGCCTGAGCAAGCTCGCTCGCCTCGTGGAGGTGTACGCCCGGCGTCCCCAGGTGCAGGAGCGGCTGACCACGCAGATCGTGGATGCGATGATGGAACACCTGAAGCCCAAAGGCGCGATCGTCGTCATCGAGTGCGAGCACATGTGCATGTCGATGCGCGGGGTCCGGAAGCCCGGAGCCAAGACCGTCACGTCCGCCGTGCGCGGCCAGATCCGCGAGACGGCAACGCGCGCCGAGGCCATGAGCCTCATTCTCGGAAGGTAGGAGCCCCGCTTTCATGGATTCACTCGCCGCAGCGCCCGGAACAGGGCCGGCGACCTCGCCGCTGCCCGTCATCCGACCGGTCCGTTCCGCCAGGACCTTCGGTGACCTGCCCACGGACCGCGCGGTGGTCATGGGTATCCTCAACGTCACGCCGGACTCGTTCAGCGACGGCGGCAGGTTCGCCGGCACCGACGACGCCATCGGCCACGGCCTCCGCATGCACTACGGCGGGGCGGACATCATCGACGTCGGAGGTGAGTCGACGCGTCCCGGGGCCCGGGCCGTGCCGGTCGAGGAGGAACTGCAGCGGGTGCTGCCCGTCGTCCGGGCGCTTGTCAAGGCCGGCGCCCTGGTGAGCATCGACACCATGCACGCCGAGACGGCCCGCCAGGCCCTCGACGCGGGCGCGTCGATCATCAACGACATCTCGGGCGTCGAGTTCGATCCGGCCATGCCGGCCCTCGTGGCCGAGCGGGGCGTGCCGTACATCCTGACCCACAGGCGCGGATCGGCGACCACCATGACCTCCCTCGCCGAGTACCACGACGTCGTCGCGGAGGTCACCGGGGAACTCGCCGAGCTCCGTGACCGGTTCGTGGCGGCGGGCGTGGCCGCCGAGCGCATCATCCTCGATCCCGGCCTCGGCTTCGCGAAGACGGACGAACACAACTGGCTGCTCCTGCGCCACCTCGATGCCTTCACCTCACTGGGCCACCGCGTCCTGGTCGGGGCCTCGCGCAAGCGGTTCCTCGGTACCCTGCTCACCTCGGCGGGCAAGGCCGCGACGCCGGGCGAGCGTGACCACGCCTCGCTCGCCGTCGCCACCCTGGCCGCCTCGTCGGGCGTCTGGGGCGTCCGTGTCCACGATCCCGTCACCACGCTCGACGCCGTCAAGGTCGCAGCCGCCATCGGTCCGCGCCCGTGAGTGAGGTCCACGGCGCCACGTCCGACGGCGCGTCCCGGTACGCGGCCGCCGACGCCGGGGGAGTGTCACCCGGGCAGTCCCTGAGGGCCACCTCCGGCCACGTCCCCGGGCTGGCAGGTTCCCCCTCCGGTGCCCTCGACTCGGTGGTGCTGCGCGGCATCTCCGCGAACGGCTACCACGGCGTCTTCGACCACGAGCGCCGCGAGGGCCAGCCGTTCGTGGTCGACATCGTCCTTCACCTCGACCTGCAGCCGGCCGGGACGAGCGACGAACTGGCGCGGACCGCCCACTACGGCGAGCTCGCCGGCCTGGTGCACGGAATCATCGGCGGTGAGCCGTTCGACCTGATCGAGGCGCTGGCCGAGACCATCGCCTCGGCGGTCCTCGCCGCGTTTCCGGTGGCCGCCGTCGACGTGACGGTGCACAAGCCGAAAGCGCCCATCGAGGTGCCCTTCGGCGACGTGGCGGTCACGCTGCGCAGGAGCCGGCCGTGAGCGGTACCGTGCGCTCCGTGCTCGCGCTCGGCAGCAACCTCGGCGCGAGCAGCGACACCCTGGCGCGTGCCGTCGCGGACCTCGTCGAACCGGACAACGTCCGGCTGCACGCCGTCTCACCCGTGGTGCGCACGAAGCCGGTGGGCGGACCGGAGCAGCCGGACTACCTCAACATGGTGATCGAGGTCGAGACGGATCTTGACCCGTACGAGCTCCTCGCGCACTGCCAGGCGGTGGAGGAGAAGTACCACCGCAAGCGCCTCGTCCGGTGGGGTCCCCGCACCCTGGACATCGACATCATCACGTACGGCTCGCTGGTCTCCGACGACGAGGCACTGACCATCCCGCATCCGCGGGCGGCGTCGCGTGCGTTCGTGCTGCAGCCGTGGGCGTGGATGGATGCCGGGGCCCGGCTGGCCGGCCGGCCGGTCGCCGAGCTGGCCGCGGAGGCGGAGGACCTTGCGGGCCTGGTGCCCTTCGAGGGAGTCTAGGACGTTGTGAGCACCCTTCGGTTCCGGTGGCTGGCCCTCGTGGGCCTGGTGGCCGGGCTTGCCGGCTGGCTGGTCAACTGGTTCGCCACCCGCAACGGGTACGGGACGCCGGCCCTCCCGCTGACGTCCCTCGTCACCACGGCGGCGATCATCGCCATCACCCTGGTCTTCGGGCGTCGCGTGCTCCGTTGGCGGAACGGCAGGCGGGACCGTCCCCTCGATCCCCTTCTCGCCCTGCGTACCCTGGTGCTCGCGCAGGCCTGCGCCTATGCGGGGGCCCTCAACCTCGGCTGGCACGCGGGCATCCTCGTGGACCAGGTGGCCCTGGCGTCCGTCCGCTCCACCAGCCTGCCGGTCTGGGGTTCTGTGGCGCTGATGGCGGGCGGGACCGTCATGATTATGGTGGGACTGGTCGTCGAGAACTTCTGCAGGCTGCCGCCCGACGACGACGGCACCGGGGCTCCGGGCCACACCGAGGGGGAATATGCGTAGGGAACCGATCGATCCGTCCGGTCTCGAGTGGACGAGGGTGTCCCCGAAGTACCTCAGGGTCCGCCTGCTCGGCTGGCTCATCGGGTCTCTCGTGTGGATCCTGCTCGCGTCCGTGCCGCTCGTGCTGCGCCTGACCGGTGTCTGGGACTCCTTCCCGCCCGTGTGGCTCGCCTGGGCCCTCCCGGCCGTGGTGCTGGTCAGCGCCGTCTGGCGCGGGATCCTCCTGCCCCGCCAGGTGCGGGCCATCGGGTACGCGGAGCGCGACGACGACCTCCTGGTCCGCCAGGGCGTGTTCTTCCAGCGCACCATGGTGGTTCCCTACGGCCGCATGCAGTACGTCGACGTCGCCGTCGGTCCGATCGAGCGTGCCTTCGGCATCTGCACGCTGAAGCTCCACACGGCGTCCCCCGCGACGAACGCCTTCATCCCCGGTCTGCCGACCGGGGAGGGCGCCCGGCTGCGCGAGCAGCTGTCCGCGCGGGGAGAAGCCAGGCTGGCCGGACTGTGACCGACGGAGAGGCCGTCGCACCGCAGTCGGCGGACGAGTGGCGCCGCGTCCATGTCATCTCCCCGCTCGTGCGCGGCTGGATCGCGCTCGTGGCCATCCTCTACTTCGCGGGCAGGGACTGGTTCGAGGGCCTCTTCGATGCCGACTCAAGGGGTCGGGGGCCGCTGCCCGAGGGGGTCGGCCTGCTGCTCGCGGGCGGCGTGGTGCTCGGCGTCGTCGTCGTCATCGCGGCCGTCTTCCTCGTGTCCTGGTACTTCACCCGCTACCAGGTGACCGCCGAGCACGTCCGGGTGCACTCCGGTGTCGTCTTCCGGCAACAGCGGCAGGCGCGGCTGGACCGGGTCCAGGCCATCGACATCGTGCAGCCGTTCCTCGCCAGGATCTTCGGGCTGGCCGAACTGAAGTTCGAGGTGGCGGACGCGGGGGAATCGGCCGTCCGGCTCGCCTTCCTCAAGCTCGACGACGCGAAGAAGCTCCGCGCCACGATCCTCGCCCGGGCAGCGGGGGTCGAGCCGGACCCCGACCACCCGGAGGAGGTCCCCGAGGCCCCCGAGCGGGAGGTGGTGGTGATCCCTCCCGGCCGCGTCGTCGGAGCCGCGCTGCTCTCCGGCACCACGGTCGCGCTCGTGGTGGCGGCGGCGGTCATCATCACCCTCGGCATCACCCTGGACACGCCGTTCATCGCCACCTCCTTCATCCCGCTGCTGATCGGCGTGGTGGGTGCGTACTGGTCCGCCCTGAGCACCGGCTACAACTTCCGTGCCGCCACGTCACCGGACGGCATCCGCATGCGCTACGGCCTGCTCGACACGCGCTCCCAGACGGTTCCCCCCGGTCGCGTGCAGGCCCTCGGGATCGTGCAGTCCCCGCTCTGGCGACTGAAGGGCTGGTACCGCGTCACGGTGAATGTCGCGGGCTACGGGGCGTCGGCGTCCAACGAAGGCCAGGCCCGGGCCACCCTCCTGCCCGTCGGCACGCGCGACGAGGTCCTGCAGATCCTCGCCCTGGTCCTCCCGGATCCCGGCACCCCGCGGCCCGTCGAGGTGTTCGGTGCCGGCATGACCGGGCGCGACGGCGGGGAGGGGTACGTCACGACGCCGCGCCGGGCGCGATGGCTGGCCCCGCTCGCGTGGCGGCGCAACGGGTTCACCGTGACCGGCACGGCGCTGCTGCTGCGCTCCGGTGTGCTGTGGCGCCAGCTCGTCGTGGTGCCGCACGAGCGGACCCAGTCGCTGTCGATCGACCAGGGGCCCGTGGACCGCCGCGTCCGGGTGGCGAACCTGCAGTTCCAGACGACACCGGGTCCTGTCAGCCCACGCGTCCTCCTCGCCGATGCCGATGCGGCCTGGGACCTGTTCCACGGTCAGTCGGTGCGGGCCGCCGAGGCACGACGCCGCAGCGGTCCGGAGCAGTGGATGAAGCCCGTCAGCCTGCCCGTGGCGCAGACCGTCGACGGGCCGGACCGCCACGTCGAGGTCCGTGCGACGACCGGGCCGGGCGTCCCGGACGCGGCACCGGGGGACTCCGGGCGGACCGCAGCCGTCCCTCTGCCCGGACAGCCCGTCGGCGTCCACGTCGCCGACGGGGATCGGCCGGTGGATGACGCAGCGACGCGGTCCGCGGTGGTGGACGGTGGCCCGTCGACGTCCGGTGGATCACCGGGTGGGCCGGTGGGCCCGTCCGGAGCCACCGATGGCGCGGTCGACCGGCCCGCTGCGCCGGAGCAGGCCGCCGTCATGCCCGAGGTTCCCCGGTACGAACCGGCGGCCCCGCAGGCGTCCCCGTCGCTCGAGGAGGCGCCCGATGGCCGGCGCTGATGCGTCCCGCCGCCCGGGCAGGCTCGGGGTCGGCATCGTCGGCGCCGGCAAGGTGGGTGCCGTCCTCGGTGCTGCACTGCGCTCGGCCGGTCACGCCGTCGTCGGGGTGTCCGCCGTGTCCGAAGCCAGCCGGGAACGCGCCGAGAACCTGCTGCCGGGCGTGCCCGTGCTGGAGGTGCCGGACATCATCGAGCGTGCGGAACTGGTGCTCCTGGCCGTGCCCGACGACGCCCTGGCCACGCTGGTCGAGGGCCTCGCGCAGCTCGGCGTGTGGCAGGCGGGGCAGCTGGTGGTGCACACCTCCGGCCGGTACGGCACCGCGGTGCTCGCCCCGGCACGTGCCGCCGGGGCCATCCCGCTCGCCCTCCACCCGGCCATGACCTTCACCGGGCTCAGCCTCGACCTCGGGCGCCTGCCGGACACCACGTTCGGCATCACGGCGCCGTCGGCCGTCCTTCCCATCGCCCAGGCGCTCGTCGTCGAGATGGGGGCTGAGCCGGTGGTCATCGAGGAGGAATCACGGGCGCTGTACCACGCGGCCCTCGCGCATGCCTCGAACCACCTCGTCACCATCGCCGCCCAGTCCGCACAGCTCCTGGCCGACCTCGGGGTGCAGCACCCCGACCGCATGCTCGGTCCGCTCATGAAGGCCTCGCTCGAGAACGCCCTCTCCGCGGGCGAGGGCGCGCTCACCGGTCCGGTGGCGCGCGGTGACGCGGGCACTGTCCGGATCCACCGGGCGGCCCTCGAGGCGCACGACGCCCCGGACACGCGCCAGGCCTACCTCGGTATGGCCCGCGCCACGGCACTGCGTGCCCTCGAACGCGGCGTCCTGACCCCGGCGCAGGGGGAATCGATCCTCGCCGCCCTCGCCGACGACCCCGGGACGGGCGATCCTCCGGGCCCGGGATCGGACACCGGCGATTGACCGGGCTGACCTGACGGCACCGATCCCGCTGCGCCCCCGTCCGATCGCCCCCACCTGATCCGACGCCGACCCGGATCCGACGGATCTGCCGGACCCGACGGATCCGATCAGTTCGACCAGAACCCAGCGCAACGCCGACGCAGCCTGCCGCACCGCCCGCGCTCCCACCCCCGGAAGGACCCTCCATGACCGTCGACAGCTCTGCCGGCGCCGACACCGTGCCGCTCCTCGTCTCGACTCCCGCAGACCTCCGAGCCGCCACGGCCGCCCTGCTGGAGCAGGTGCGCGCGCAGCGCCCGGCGGGGACACGGCCGTCGCTCGGCCTCGTGCCCACGATGGGCGGGCTGCACGCCGGACACGCGTCCCTCGCGCGCGCCGCGCGGGAGGCGAACGACGTCGTGGTCGCCTCCGTGTTCGTGAACCCCCTGCAGTTCGGCGACCCCGCCGATCTCGAGCGGTATCCCCGCACCCTGGACGACGACCTCCGCCTCCTCGGCGGGGTCGGCGTCGACATCGTCTTCGCCCCCTCGGTCGCGGACATGTACCCGGGCGGCGAACCGCTGGTACGGCTCAGTGCCGGACGCATGGGGGAGGTCCTCGAGGGTGCCTCCCGTCCCGGCCATTTCGACGGCATGCTGACCGTCGTGTCCAAGCTCCTGAACCTCGGCCTGCCGGGAACCGCGGCGGAGTACCGCGCGTACTTCGGCGAGAAGGACGCGCAGCAGCTGGCGATCATCCGCCGCATGGTGCTCGACCTGAACATCCCGGTCGCCATCGAGGGCGTCGCGATCGTGCGCGACGACGACGGCCTCGCCCTCTCGAGCCGCAACAGGTTCCTCGGTGCAGAGGAACGGCGGGCCGCGCTCGTGCTGTCGAGGGTCCTGCACGGCCTCGCCGAGGACGTCCGGAGCGGGCGCGCGCCGGACCTCGACGCCGCGCGCACCGCGGTGTCCGCCGAGCCCTGGGTGGACCTGGACTACCTCGAGGCCATCGATCCGGCGTCGTTCGCCCCCGTCGGGGAGGGCGCCCCGACCACTGCGCCCGTACTCGTCGTCGTCGCCGCCCGCGTCGGTGCCGTCCGCCTCATCGACAACATGCTCCTGCCCGCTGTGGGCTGACCCACACCGTCCGTCCCCGGCGCCCGTGCCCCGGCACGGAGCCGTAAACTTGTCTTCCGTGACCCACGACGACACCGCTCCCGCCGACGACCTCAACGAGCAGATGCGCTTCCGCCTGCAGAAGCGGGCCGCGCTGCTCGACGCCGGGATGGAGCCCTACCCCGTCAAGCCCGAGCGGACGCATTCGCTGACCGAGATCCGCGAGCGGTTCGCGGATCTCGAGACGGGCGAGTCCAGCGGGCAGGAGGTCGCCGTCGTCGGGCGCGTGGTCTTCATCAGGAACTCCGGCAAGCTGTGCTTCGCGACCCTGCAGGAGGGCAACGGCACGAGGCTCCAGCTCATGCTGAGCCTCGCCGAGATCGGCGACGACAGCCTCGCCCGGTGGAAGTCCCTCGTGGACCTCGGCGACCACGTGCAGGTGCACGGCGAGGTCATCAGCTCCCGGCGTGGTGAGCTCTCGGTCATGGCGAAGGCCTGGACCATGGCGTCCAAGGCGCTGCGCCCGCTCCCCACCCTGCACGCAGGACTCAACGAGGAGACGCGCGTCCGCCAGCGGTACGTCGACCTCATGGTGCGTGAGGAAGCGCGCAGCATGGTGCGCACCCGCGCGGCCATCACCCGAACCCTTCGCGACACCCTCCATGCCCACGACTACGTCGAGGTGGAGACGCCGATCCTGCAGCTCGTCCACGGAGGGGCGACCGCCCGGCCTTTCGAGACGCATCTCAATGCCTTCGACCAGAAGATGACGCTGCGGATCGCCCTCGAGCTGTACCTCAAGCGCGCCGTGGTGGGCGGGATCGACCGCGTCTACGAGATCGGCCGGATCTTCCGCAACGAGGGGGTCGACTCCACGCACAGCCCTGAGTTCACGATGCTCGAGTGCTACGAGGCCTACGCCGACCAGTTCGTCATGGCGGACCGCATGAAGGAGATGATCCTCGCGTGCGCCGACCTGCTGGGGTCCCGGACCCTCGAGACGTCGAAGGGGACGGTGGAGCTCGACGGCGAGTGGGCATGGCTCGGCGTCTACCCGGGCCTGTCCGCCGCGGTGGGCCAGGACGTCACCCCCGACACGGGGATCGAGGAGCTGCGGTCCGTCGCCGAGCGTCACGAGGTGTCGCTCGATCCTGCCTGGGGCGCCGAGAAGGTGGTGCTGGAGCTGTTCTCCGAGATCGTGGAGCCGACCCTGATCCAGCCCACCTTCGTCTACGACTACCCGCCCTCGGCGCAGCCCCTGGCGCGCCCGCACCGCGAGGACTCCCGGCTCATCGAGGCGTGGGACCTCATCATCGGCGGGATGGAGCGGGGTACGGCCTTCTCCGAGCTCATCGACCCGGTCGTCCAGCGCCGGCGCCTGACCGAGCAGTCGCGCCAGGCCGCCGCGGGCGACGACGAGGCCATGCAGCTCGACGAGGACTTCCTGCGCGCACTGGAGTACGGTGCACCGCCCATGGGAGGTATCGGTCTCGGTATCGACCGCCTCGTCATGCTTTTCACCGACGTCGGAATTCGCGAGTCGATCCTGTTCCCCATTCTCAAGCCCGAGGCCGGTCAGTAGCCGTGGAATATATCGCCGTCCTCCTACCGTCAGTCTGCTTGGCAGTTCTTTTCTACTTCGTGATCAAGGCCATATTCAATGTCGACCGCTCCGAGCGTGAGGCCATGGCCCGCGCGGAGGAAATCGCGGAGGAAATGCAGGACGCCGAGGACGCCCGGGTCGCGGAATCACGGGAGAAAAAGAATGACGACCAGGAAATCGACCCCCACGCGTAATCTCTTTCTTTGACCTCAATAGATGCGTGGCCCATACTCTTTCTCGGGGGCATCTCTATCGAGTAACCATTAGGAGACATTGTGGCGCAGAAGGTAAAGATCATCCTCATCGACGACATCGACGGCGGAGAAGCCGACGAGACGGTGCGCTTCGGTCTCGATGGCGTCCAGTACGAGATCGACCTCTCCGAGGCGCACGCGTCCGAACTCCGCGAGGCCCTCGCCGCCTACGTCGGGGCCGCCCGCCGCAGCAACCAGACGAAGCAGCGGTCGGGTTCCGCAAGCGCTCCGTCCGCCTCGCGGAACCAGGAAGCCGCGCAGATCCGCGAGTGGGCCAAGGAGAACGGGTACAGCGTCTCCTCCCGCGGTCGCGTGAACAGCGAGATCGTGGAGGCGTACCGCGCAGCTCAGCGCTGACCATCCCCTCCGGGCGTCGGAGCGGAAGCCCCTCCCGGCTTATCTCGCCTGTGGCGAACACGCGCCCAAAGCACACCCCGTGCCCGTAGCATCGAAATACGCGTTAGCTAGGAGTGTGTCTGATGTTCGAGAGATTTACAGATCGTGCCCGTCGAGTTGTTGTGCTGGCCCAAGAAGAGGCCCGCATGCTCAACCACAATTACATCGGCACCGAGCACATCCTGCTTGGCCTGATCCACGAGGGTGAGGGTGTTGCCGCCAAGGCCCTCGAGTCACTCAGCATCTCCCTCGGTGCCGTACGGGAACAGGTGCAGGAGATCATCGGCCAGGGCCAGCAGGCCCCGTCCGGTCACATCCCCTTCACCCCCCGGGCCAAGAAGGTGCTAGAGCTCTCCCTCCGGGAGGCCCTTCAGCTCGGCCACAACTACATCGGCACCGAGCACATCCTGCTCGGTCTCATCCGCGAGGGTGAGGGCGTCGCCGCGCAGGTCCTCGTCAAGCTCGGGGCCGATCTCAACCGCGTCCGCCAGCAGGTCATCCAGCTGCTCTCGGGCTACCAGGGCAAGGAGCCGGCAGCTGCCGGCGGCCCCCAGCAGGAGGGCACCCCGGCGGGTTCGGTGGTGCTGGACCAGTTCGGGCGCAACCTGACCCAGGCTGCTCGGGAGTCCAAGCTCGATCCCGTGATCGGGCGCGAGCAGGAGATGGAACGCGTCATGCAGGTCCTCTCCCGCCGCACCAAGAACAACCCGGTGCTCATCGGCGAGCCCGGCGTCGGCAAGACCGCCGTCGTCGAGGGTCTCGCTCAGGCGATCGTGCGCGGGGACGTCCCGGAGACCATCAAGGACAAGCAGCTGTACACCCTGGACCTCGGGTCCCTGGTCGCCGGCTCACGCTACCGCGGTGACTTCGAGGAGCGACTGAAGAAGGTCCTCAAGGAGATCCGCACGCGCGGCGACATCATCCTGTTCATCGACGAGATCCACACGCTCGTCGGCGCGGGTGCCGCCGAGGGTGCCATCGATGCCGCGTCGATCCTGAAGCCCATGCTCGCGCGTGGCGAACTCCAGACGATCGGCGCCACCACGCTGGACGAGTACCGCAAGCACATCGAAAAGGATGCAGCGCTGGAGCGCCGCTTCCAGCCGATCCAGGTCGCCGAGCCCTCCGTGGCCCACGCGATCGAGATCCTCAAGGGCCTGCGGGACCGCTACGAGGCGCACCACCGCGTCTCGATCACCGACGGTGCGCTGACGAGTGCTGCGACGCTCGCCGAGCGCTACATCTCCGACCGGTTCCTGCCGGACAAGGCGATCGACCTCATCGACGAGGCGGGCGCGCGGCTGCGCATCCGTCGGATGACGGCCCCGCCGGAGCTCAAGGAGATCGACGAGCGCATCGCGGACGTCAAGCGCGAGAAGGAGTCGGCCATCGACTCCCAGGACTTCGAGGGTGCCGCCGCACTGCGCGACAAGGAGCAGAAGCTCCATGACGAGCGGAGCGACAAGGAGCGCCGCTGGAAGTCCGGCGGACTGGACGACATCGCCGAGGTGGACGAGGAGCTCATCGCCGAGGTGCTGGCCAACTCCACGGGAATCCCCGTGTTCAAGCTGACCGAGGCCGAGTCCTCGCGACTGCTCAACATGGAGGCCGAGCTGCACAAGCGGGTCATCGGGCAGAACGAGGCCATCAAGGCCATCTCCCAGGCCATCCGCCGCACGCGCGCCGGCCTCAAGGACCCGAAGCGTCCGGGCGGCTCCTTCATCTTCGCCGGCCCCACGGGTGTCGGTAAGACGGAGCTGGCCAAGGCTCTTGCCGAGTTCCTGTTCGGTGAGGAGGACGCCCTCATCACCCTGGACATGTCCGAGTACTCGGAGAAGCACACCGTCTCGCGGCTCTTCGGTGCCCCTCCCGGGTACGTGGGCTACGAGGAGGGCGGCCAGCTGACCGAGAAGGTCCGCCGCAAGCCGTTCTCCGTGGTGCTCTTCGACGAGGTGGAGAAGGCCCACGCCGACCTCTTCAACTCGCTCCTCCAGATCCTGGAGGACGGTCGCCTGACCGACAGTCAGGGCCGCATGGTGGACTTCAAGAACACGGTGATCATCATGACCACCAACCTCGGGACCCGGGACATCTCGAAGGGCGTCATGACGGGCTTCCAGTCCGGCTCCGACACCACGACGAGCTACAACCGGATGAAGGCCAAGGTGCAGGAGGAGCTCAAGCAGCACTTCCGGCCCGAGTTCCTCAACCGTGTCGACGACACCGTGGTGTTCCCGCAGCTCACGCAGGACGAGATCGTCGAGATCGTGGACCTGTTCCTCGAGCGTCTGAGTGGCCGCATGGCCGACAAGGGCATGACGATCGAGCTCACGCCTGCGGCGAAGGTGCTCCTCGCGACCCGCGGTTACGATCCCGCGATGGGTGCCAGGCCGCTGCGCCGCACCATCCAGCGCGAGATCGAGGACCAGCTGTCCGAGAAGATCCTCTTCGGGGAGATCAAGTCGGGCGAGCGCGTGGCCGTCGACGTCGAGGGCGAGGGTGTGGACGCGATCTTCACCTTCACCCCCCACGGTGCACCCAAGGAGATCGAGGACTCACCGGCTGCGCTCGAGGCGAGCGTCCCGGAGTAGGCGAGGTCCCTGCCAGCACGACGACGGAGCCCGTCCCGGATCACCGGGGCGGGCTCCGTCGTTTCCTGCCGAGTCGATCGGTGCCCGCGGCAACGGAATTCATCCCTGAGTGAACTCCCTGTGACGACGCACACACCGGTGGTAGAGATGAGGCATGACCACGCCCTTCTCCTCCCTCGAGGATTTCGTCGCCCTGCCGCGCCTCAGCGGACTCGTGCTCAACAGGGAGGGCACGCGACTCGTCACGTCCGTCGCCACCCTCGATCCGAAGAAGACCGCCTACCAGAGCGCGCTCTGGGAGATCGACCCCTCGGGCGCACAGCCCGCGCGTCGGCTGACCCGCAGTTCCGCCGGGGAGTCCGGTGCGGCGTTCCTCGCCGGCGGCGACCTCCTCTTCACCTCCGCCCGCCCCGATCCCGAGGATGCCGACGGCGAGAAGCGTCCGTCGCTCTGGCGGCTGCCCGCGACCGGAGGCGAGGCATTGCTCCTCGTGACGCGTGAGGGTGGGGTGTCCGGCGTGCTGACCGCCGCCGAGGCCGACGTCGTCGTCCTGACGGCCGACGCGCTCGCCGGTTCGACCGGCGAGGAGGACGACGCCGAGCGGCGGAAGGCGCGGAAGGACTCCGGCGTCGCAGCCATCCTGCACGCGGGCTACCCGGTGCGTTACTGGGACGCGGACCTCGGCCCCGACGAGCCGCGATACCTCGAGGTGACCGATGTCGACGGCGACGGGCGACCGACCCTCGACGACATCCTTCCCTCCGCGCGGGGCGGGCTGCGGAACGCCCATGCCGTGCTCAGCCCGGACGGACGCGTGCTGTTCAGTTCGCTGACCGTGCCCGAGGAGCTCGGCTCGCAGCGCTCGGTCCTCGTGCGCGTGGACCTGGCCACCAGGGAACTCAGCGTCCTGCTCGACGATCGGGAGAACGACTACACTCCCGGCCCGGTCAGCCCCGACGGCAGATATCTCGCCGTCACACGTGACCGCCGGACCACGGCCGAGCTGGCGCCGCAGTCGAGCCTCCTGCTGTTCCCGCTCGACGGGGGAGAGCCCCGGCAGCTGGCGGCGGACTGGGACCGTTGGCCGTCGCCGGAGGCCTGGCTGCCGGACGGCTCGTCGCTCGTGGCCACGGCGGACGACGACGGCGGGGCACCCGTCGTCGTCATCGACGTGGCGACCGGTGCGGTGCGGCGGGTGACGGAGGACACTGCTGCCTACTCCGACGTCCAGGTCTCCCCGGACGGCAGGACGGCCTACGCCGTCCGCAGTTCCTACCTCTTCCCGGCAGAAGTGGTGCGCATCGACCTCGCCACGGGGGCCACCGACCGTCTGCAGAACCCTGCCGAACGTCCGGAGCTGCCCGGCACGCTCGAGCGGGTGGCGTCGGTCGGTGAGGACGGGCAGGCCGTGAAGTCCTGGCTCGTGCTCCCGGAAGGGGCGTCCGCGGATGCCCCCGTGCCGGCGCTCCTGTGGATTCACGGCGGCCCGATCGGCTCGTGGAACGCCTGGACCTGGCGCTGGTCCCCCTGGGTCATGGCAGCCCGCGGCTACGCGGTCCTGCTGCCGGATCCCGCGCTCTCCACCGGGTACGGCCAGCACATGGTCGACCGCGGCTGGGGTTCCTGGGGCGCAGCTCCCTACACCGACCTGATGGCCGCAACGGACGACCTCGTGGCCCGCGACGACATCGACGGGACGCGCGTCGCAGCGATGGGCGGGAGCTTCGGCGGGTACATGGCGAACTGGGTCGCGGGACACACGGACCGCTTCGCGGCGATCGTCACGCACGCGAGTCTCTGGGCGCTGGACCAGTTCGGCGGCACCACGGATGCAGCGTACTACTGGGCGCGTGAGATGACCCCGGAGGCGATGCTCGAGAACTCCCCCCACGCGCACGTCGGGAACATCGATACACCCATGCTGGTCATCCACGGGGACAAGGACTACCGCGTGCCGATCGGCGAGGGACTGCGCCTCTGGTACGACCTCCTGTCCGCCTCGAAGCTCCCTGCGGACGGGCACGGCGTCACGCCCCACCGGTTCCTCTACTTCCCGGACGAGAACCACTGGATCCTGAAGCCGCAGCACGCGAAGATCTGGTACTCGGTGGTGGAGGCGTTCCTGGCCTCGAACGTCCTCGGGGAGGAGCGGGAACTGCCCCGCGAACTCGGCCTGTAGGCGGGCCGCAGTCGTGGGCGATCGCTAGAGTGGGCAGGATGAGCCCGACCTTCAGCCTCCGCCGCGCCCGCACATCGGACGTCCCCGCTATCAAGGCCCTCGTCGAGCCGCTCGCCGAGGAGCGCATCCTGATGGCGAAGGAGACCGTGGCCTACTACGAGGGCCTCCCCGAGTTCCGCATCGCCGAGTCCGACGACGGCGAGGTGCTGGGCTGCGGCGCGCTGCACATCATGTGGGAGGACCTCGCGGAGGTGCGTACCCTGGCGACGGCCCCCGCCGCCCGCGGACGTGGTGTGGGGCATGCCCTCGTCGAGGAGTTGCTGGAGGAGGCACGAGGGTTCGGGGTCAGCCGCGTCTTCTGCCTGACCTTCGAGGTCGACTTCTTCCGCCGGCACGGCTTCGAGGTGATGGCGGACCAGTCGGCCGTCGATCCGCGGATCTACTCCGAGCTGCTCCGCTCGCACGACGAGGGGGTCGCCGAGTTCCTCGATCTCGCCCGGGTGAAGCCGAACACGCTCGGGAACACCCGCATGATCAGGCAGCTCTGACCTGCTTCGTCCCTGGGGCTGGCATCAGCGGCGCCACGACGATAAGGTAAGACTACTTAGCATTCCCTCCGGGGGATGCCGGGACGCCACCGGAACCGGTGGCTGCACACCGACTGAAGGAGGTCCGCATCATGGGACTGGATGACAAGATCGGGAACAAGGGCCAGGACTTGGGCGGCAAGCTCAAGGAAGGTCTCGGAAAGGCGACCGGCGACAAGGACACTGAAGCCGAGGGCCACAAGGACCAGGCGAGTTCGAGCCTGAAGGACGCCGGCGAGAACGTCAAGGACGCGTTCAAGCGCGACTGATCGAACCGGGGCTCATCCTTCATCGGGTGGCCTGAGAACCGGAGGGAGGGGCCTGATCCAGGGCCCCTCCCTCCGGCGTCGGGCGTCGATTGCACGGAGCGGCCGGGCTATAGGCAGGCCGGGGAACGGGCGGTAACGTGTCACCCATGGCCGGGGTGGTCCACGTGAGGCGGGCTGCAGGCTGTCATCCGTCCGTTCGCAGGCTAGGAGCCGCCGTCGTGAAGAAGCTCATCAATGACCCCAGAGCCGTGGTCAACGAGTCGGTCGAGGGATTCGGTATCGCCCACGCCGACCTCGTGACCGTCCATCCGGAGCCGCTGTTCATCACCCGCAAGGATGCGCCCGTCCAGGGGAAGGTCGGCCTCGTCTCCGGTGGTGGAAGCGGACACGAGCCGCTGCATGCAGGGTTCGTGGGCCGCGGGATGCTCGATGCCGCGGTGCCGGGGGCGGTCTTCACCTCGCCGACCCCCGACCAGATCATCCCCGCCACCGCGGCCGTCGACGGCGGCGCCGGGGTGCTGCACATCGTCAAGAACTACACCGGGGACGTCCTCAACTTCGAGACCGCGGCCGAGATGGCGGAGGCGGACGGCATCTCCGTCCGCTCGGTCCTCGTGAACGACGACGTCGCCGTCGAGGACTCGCTCTACACGGCCGGGCGCCGCGGCGTGGGCGGTACCGTCCTCGTGGAGCGCATCGCGGGAGCAGCGGCGGAGCGGGGCGACGACCTCGACGCCGTGACGGCGATCGCGCAGCGCGTGATCGACGGCGTGCGCTCCATGGGCGTGGCCCTCGCGGCCTGCACCGTACCCCATGCGGGCGTGCCCAGCTTCGAGCTCGCAGAGGACGAGATCGAGATCGGCATCGGCATCCACGGCGAGCCGGGCCGGCACCGCATCGCCATGGAGGACGCAGACGGCATCACGCAGCGTCTGCTCGACTCCATCGTCGCGGATCTGTCCCTGACCTCGGGCGACCGCACCATCGTCATGGTCAACGGGATGGGCGGGACACCCGCGAGCGAGCTGTACATCGTGTTCCGCAAGGTGGCGCAACTCCTCGGGGACCTGGGCGTGAGCATCGACCGTTCGCTGGTGGGCAACTACATCACGGCCCTCGAGATGCAGGGCGCCTCCCTCACGATCCTCCGCGCCGACGACGAGATGCTCGACCTGTGGGACGCACCGGTGCATACTGCCGCGCTGCGCTGGGGAGCATGAGCGTGGCCGACGCCACCGGACCACTCGACGCCGCCTGGGCCGTCCGATGGATGCGCGGCACGGCGCAGGTCGTCGCCGAGAACCGAGCCCTCCTGATCGACCTCGACCGCGCCATCGGTGATGCCGACCACGGCGAGAACCTCGACCGGGGATTCGGCGCCGTGGTGCTCAAGCTCGACGGCGACGCACCGGAGACACCCGCCGCCGTCCTCAAGCTCGTGGCGATGACGCTCATGTCCACCGTCGGAGGAGCGGCCGGCCCGCTGTACGGGACGGCGTTCATCCGCGCGGCGACGTCGCTGGGTGACACCGGCACCGTCGATCCGACAGGAGTGGCCGGGATGATCGCGGCCGCTCGGGACGGCATCGTCGCGCGCGGGAAGGCGGAGGTGGGGGACAAGACCATGGTCGATGCGTGGACGCCGGCGTCCGAAGCGGCGGAGACGGCGGCGCAGGCCGGAGCCACGGCCCCCGAGGTGCTCGCCGCCGCGGCCAACGCCGCGCACGCCGGCGCCGTGGCCACGGAACCGCTGATCGCCCGGAAGGGCAGGGCCAGCTACCTCGGCGAGCGGAGCGCGGGCCACCAGGATCCGGGGGCGGTCTCGACGGCCCTCATCCTGCGGGCCGCCGCCGAGGCAGCCGGTGGAGAGGTCGCGTGAGCGTCGGGCTGGTCATCGTCTCGCACAGCCGGAAGATCGCCGAGGGCGTCGTCGAACTCGCGGCGCAGATGGCTCCCGACGTCGTCCTCGTCGCCGCCGGGGGAGCGGACGACGGCGAAGGACGGTCCCGGATCGGCACGAGCTTCGAGCGTGTGCAGGAGGGGATCGACAAGGCCTCGGGCGGTGACGGGGTCGTGATCCTGACGGACCTGGGTTCCGCGGTGATGACCGCAGAGATGGTGCTCGAGTTCCTGGAGCCTGAGGCCCGTGACGGGGTGCGGCTGGCGGAGGCGGCCCTCGTGGAGGGTGCCGTCGCCGCCGCGGTCCAGGCGCAGGGTGGCTCGTCCCTCGACGAGGTGCTGCGGGCGGCCGAGAACGCCGTCGTCTCCATCCGACCCGAGGAGCTCGAACCCTTCGTCTCGCACGCTGCAGCGGCGCCGGGCCGGGAGGAAGCCCGGCCGGAGGGGCCGGGAGCCGCCGGGTCCGCGGCGGGCCCGGTGGCCGCCGGGTCCTTCGTCCTGCCGAACCAGATGGGACTGCACGCCCGGCCGGCTGCGACACTCGCCACCGGTCTGCTCGAGCTCGACGCGGAGGTGACGGTGAACGGCGTCGACGGCACGTCCGTCATGCTGCTCATGAGCCTCGGGCTCGGCCAGGGACGGACGGTCGACGTCGAGGCCTCGGGGCCGGACGCGCAGGCCGCCGTCGACTTCGTGGCGCAGGCGGTGGAGTCCGGCTTCGGCGAACCGTCCTGATCGGAGGTAGCGCGGAGACCGGTCGGTACCGGGCTGCCGGTGGTGTGTCCGGGCTGGTCCAGGAGGCCGGTCGTTACCGGTGCAGCCGGTGGTGCCGTGTCCGGCCGCCTCGCGCGCCCGATCGGCGGATCATCCGGGCAGGCGGACGAGCCCCCCGGACTCCTCCACCAGCCCGTCGGCGAGGAGGCCGGTGAGGGCGCGCTCGAGCTGCTCCGACGGAGCTTGCAGGCCGTACAGCGCGGCCAGGGGACCGGGCGTCGGCGCCACGGTCGACGAGCCTCCCCGCAGCAGGTCCACCGGCGCGTCCAGGAGAACCGAGCGCGGCACGTCGCCCTCGGCGTGCCGGAGGACGGCGACGATCGCACCGCGGACCTGGCGGTCGGTTCCCGCCCAGGCCTGTCCTTTCGGGACGTAGTCCGGTGCCGGGCGTCCTGCCGCCACCCAGGCGCAGGCGTCCAGGACGGGGCACGCGACACAGCGCGGAGCCCGCGCCGTGCAGACGACCGCCCCCAGTTCCATGACGGCCGCATTCCACGCGACCGACGATCGCGCGTCCCCGGGCATGAGGGCCACCGCCCGCTTCATCTCTGCTGCTGTGAGTGCGGGGGCCGGGAGGGCCTTTCCACCGACGAGGCGGGCGTGGACGCGCCGGATGTTCGTGTCCACCACCGTCTCGCGCCGTCCGAAGGCGAAAGCCGCCACGGCGGCGGCGGTGTAGGCGCCGACCCCGGGAAGAGCCAGTAGTTCGTCGTGCGTCGTCGGGACCCCGCCGTCGTGATCGGCGACCATGGCGGACGCGGCTGCATGCAGCCGCAGCGCGCGGCGCGGGTAGCCGAGCCGGCCCCAGTGGCGCACGGCCGCGCCGGATGGTTCGGCTGCCAGGTCGGCAGGGGCAGGCCACCGCTGGAGCCAGTCGTGCCACACCGGGAGGACGCGGACCACGGGCGTCTGCTGCAGCATGACCTCGCTCACGAAGATGCCCCAGGGGGTGCAGGCGGGATCGCGCCACGGCAGGTCGCGGGCCTCGTCCGAGAACCACTCGGTGACCCGCGCGTGGAGCGCGCCGAGGCTCGGGGGCGTGCTCTGTGCATCGCCGGCAGCGGTGGGGGGTGCCGCGGCGCTTCCGCTGCCCGGATTCATCGTGGTGCTCCTCGAGGTCATCGTCGTGGATACTCTATCCACCGGCGTGGTGCCCCCTGGAATCGGCGCCCGCCTCCCTAGCCTTGACGGATGGCACATACGGACGATCAGGGCAGTGCGCGGCGGGGCGGTCGTCGGGCGAGCCCGGCCGTGTACCGGCGGCGGCGGCTGGCCGTCCTGATCCTGGCCGTCCTCGTGGTCGCCGTGCTCGCGATCGGCGGCATGGCACTTGCCGGGACGCTGGGACGCACGGACGACGCGGCCGCAGGAGCATCGACGAGCCCGGAGGCGCCGACCGCCGCAGCCGGGACGCCCGGGGCGGCGACTCCCGCGCCCAGCGCTGCGGCTCCCTCCGCCCCACCCACAGCAGTGCCGACCGCGACGCCGACCCCCACTCCCTCGGCAGACCCGACCGCCGCGTCTCCGGAACCGACGCCGTCGGACGCGTGTGACGCCGCGCGGGTCGTGGTGTCTGCTGAGACGGACCGGGAATCCTACGGCTCCGGCGAGAGTCCCGTCCTCGCTCTGGTGGTGCGCAACGAGGGGGAGGAACCGTGCACCGTCAACGTCGGAACGTCGCAGATGGCCTTCGAGATCACCTCCGGTGGCGAGCGGATCTTCTCGTCCACGGACTGCCAGCAGGGCTCCCAGGATCTCGAGCGCACCATCGCGCCGGGCGGCGAGGAGCGGGCGACCTTCGAGTGGACGAGGAACCGGACGGTCCCTGGGTGCACCGTCGTGGACGAGGAGCCGGGTGCGGGCGACTACACCCTGATCACGCGGCTCGGCGCCAGGAGCAGTCAGTCCGTGGAGTTCACCCTGCAGTAGGGCCGTCGTCCCACCGCCCGTCCGCGCGGCGGACGATCAGCCGGGAGGGCTGGTGGGTGGCGCGATCTCCTACATGAACCGGTCGAGGAGACTCGTCTCGGCGATGCGGGAGAGTCCCTCGCGCACGGTCCGTGCACGCTGCTCGCCGATGCCGTCGACCGCCATGAGATCCTCGATGTTCGCGGCCATGAGGTTCTGCAGACCGTCGAAATGGTCCACGAGGCGGTTAGCGACTGCCGGCGGGACCGCCTTGATGCCCGAGAGCAGCCGATACCCCTTCGGCTGGATCACCGCTTCGAGCGAGTCGACGGACGGGTTGAAGCCGAGCACGCTCGCGATCGTCCCGAGGTCGATCAGGTCCGTCGAGCTGAATCCCTGGAGGGTCGCCACGCGCTCGTCGAGCGGCGCGGTGCTGTTGCCGAGGTCCATGTAGTCGCGCAGCACCATCTCGCTGCCCGGTCCCAGCCCCGTGGTCAGCTCCTCGACCTGCAACGAGAGCAGCCGGCCGTCGACGCCGAGTTCCAGGACGTACTGCGAGATCTCCTCCGAGATCCTCCGGACCATCTCCTGGCGCTGGAGGGTGACCGCGACGTCGCGCACCGTGACCATGGCCTCGATCTCCAGGGCCGAGAGCGAGTTGGTCACCTGGTCGAGGCGTGCACGGTACCGCTCGAGCGTGGCCAGGGCCTGGTTCGCGCGGGCGAGCACCGGCTCGGAGCCCTCGAGGACATGGCGGAGGCCGTCGATGTAGAGGGCGATGATCTGCATCGACTGGCTCACGCTGATGACGGGCAGCCCGGTCTGCTTCGCCACCCGCTCCGCCGTGCGGTGGCGTGTGCCGGACTCCTGCGTCTCGATGGTGTGGTCCGGGACGAGCTGGACCGCGGCCCGGAGGATACGGCTTGCGTCCTTGTCGCACACGATCGCCCCGTCCATCTTCGCGAGTTCCCGCAGGCGGGTGGGCGAGAACTCGATACCGATGTCGAATCCGCCCGAGCAGATCGAATCCACCGTGCGGTCGAAACCGAGGACGATCAGTGCTCCTGTCCGCCCCCGCAGGATTCGCTCAAGACCGTCGCGGAGATGCGTCCCGGGGGCTACTCTGGCGAGGGTGGCTTTCAGCGAGTCCTCCGGACTGCGAACCATGGGCCTATCCTTTCGCCGCCGCGCTGTCGATAGCCCGGCGCGGACGGGCTACGCCGTCGAACCTCCGACGGCGGGCAGGGCCCGCGGGTGTGCCCGCGCAGCCGAGAGTAATACTACTGGCGCGCGCGAAACCCGCGGTACGGCCTGCCGTCGCAGATCGGTAACACTGCTGTGCCGCCCGCTGGGCCGCCGGCCTCAGAACAGCAGGGCGAGCGCTTCCGCAAGCGTGGAGACCTCACGGACCGAGAAACCCTTCGGCACCGGACCCGTGCCTCCCGGCGAGGCAGGAACGATGGCGTGGGTGAAGCCGAGGCGCTCCGCTTCCTGGATCCGCCGCCCGATGCCGGGGACGGGACGGACCTCGCCCGCGAGTCCCACCTCACCGAAGGCGATGAGCCGCGCCGGGAGGGGGTGATCCGTCTTCGCGGAGGCGATGGCGAGGGCTACCGCGAGATCCGTGGCCGGTTCGGTCAGGCGTACACCGCCCACCGTCGCCACGTAGCTGTCGTCCTTGTGCAGGCTCACCGAGGCGCGGCTCTGGAGGACGGCGAGCAGCATCGCGACGCGTGAGCTGTCGAGGCCGCTCGTGGCGCGCCGCGGCTGGGAGTTGGGGGATTCGGCGAGCAGCGCCTGCACCTCCGCCAGCAGCGGGCGCCGTCCCTCGAGGGTCACGGTGATGCAGGTGCCGGACACCGGGTCCTTCGTCCGCGAGACGAACAGTCCACTGGGATCGGCGAGCCCCTCGATGCCCCCGTCGGTCAGGTCGAAGCACCCCACCTCGTCCGTGGGGCCGTACCTGTTCTTCACCGCGCGCAGGAGGCGCAGGCGGGAGTGGCGTTCGCCCTCGAACTGGCAGACGACATCGACGAGGTGCTCCAGCAGGCGGGGGCCGGCGATCGACCCGTCCTTCGTGACGTGGCCGACCAGCAGGGTCGTCATCCCGCGGGACTTGGCGGCGCCGATGAGGGAGGCGGCCACCTCGCGGACCTGGGTCACGCCGCCCGCGCTGCCGTCCACGGCCGCACTGCTGAGGGTCTGCACGGAGTCGACGACGAGCAGCGCGGGATCGAGCTTCTCCACCTGGCCGAGTGCCTGGCCGAGGTCCGTCTCGGCGCTGAGATAGAGGGAGTCCGCGACCGCGTCGATGCGATCGGCGCGGAGCTTGACCTGGGCGGCGGACTCCTCCCCGGTGACGTAGAGGACGTCCTTGCCGAGGCGGGCCACCCGAGCGGCGACGTCGAGCAGGAGGGTGGACTTCCCCACGCCCGGCTCCCCGGCGAGCAGGATCACCGCGCCCGGGACGAGGCCGCCGCCGAGCACACGGTCCAGCTCGTCGATCTTCGTCGGCTGGAATCCGGAGAGCGTGGCGTCGACGTCCGCGATGCGGCGGGCAGGCGTGGTCACAGCGGCCGCCGCCGTCGTGCGCGCGACCACCTGCCCGGTCTCCTCGACGGTGCCCCAGGCCTGGCACTCGCCGCAGCGGCCCACCCACTTCGCCGTGGTCCAGCCGCACTCAGCACAGCGGAAGTTCGGGGTGTTGCCGCGACCCGTACGCGCGGCGGTGGAGGTCTTGGTGGCCATGGAACGAGGCTACCTGCGGTCACCGACACCGAGGGTCGTCCGTGGCCGGACGTGGTCAGAGGCGAGGCAGGTAGTCCGCGGCATCCTCGTGCGAGAGCCCGGTCGCCTCGAGCAGGTCGACGACGAGGGGCCGCAGGAGCAGGACCAGTCCCTCGCCCTCGAGCCGCTGGATGCCGAGCGTCTCCGGGTGCAGATCCGTCGCGACGGCGGCGAGTTCGTCGCGGGCCTGGCGCTGGTTGAGGCGGCGTTCTGCGGAGTCGCGTGCCGAGAGGGACCGGCTGAGGACGTCGACGGCGTCGGCCGTGTCCGCCAGTGCCTGGCCCAGGCTCTCGATCGCGTCGTCGGTGAGGGCCGCGTGGTTGATGGCCGAGGTGAGGCGGCGGGCGAAGACCCGACTGTTGCGGATCGCGAGGTCGATCGACCCGACCGAGCTCCGCAGCGAGCCGAGCTCGTCCCGGTGGCGCCGGTAGGCGGGTGAGATCCGCGCGACCTCCTGCGCTGCCCGCACGCTCCCGGTGAGGCCGTCGAGCTGCGACTGGCAGTTCCGTGCGCGCACGAGTGCGTGCCAGGCGAGGGTGGAGTCGCTCTGCCGCAGCGCCGAGGCGCTCTCGCGCAGGACGCCGGACAGCTCCTCCAGCAGACCGCGGACGTTCGTCTTCGGCTCCCCCCGCGGATCGCGCGGCAGGAGCATGGTCACCACGAGCGCGAACAGGCCACCGACGACGGCGTCCACGCTCCGCGTGAACGGGCCGCCCTCCGGTGCCGGGAGCAGCACGACCAGGAGGGACTGCAGCCCGAGCTGCGTGGTGAAGATGGTGCCGCTGTCGAGGAACCGGGCCAGCAGGATCGAGATGAAGAGGACGACGGCGGCCTGCCAGATGCCGTTGCCGAAGAACGTGAGCAGGAGGTCGCCCACCGAGATGCCGAGCGTGCACCCGATCGCCACTTCGAGCACCCGCCGGATCCGGGGGTCCCGCGAGAAGCCCAGCGAGATCATGGACGAGGTCGCCGCGAACAGCGGACCGTTGTGGCCGAGGACCTCCTCGGCGAAGGCGTAGGCGCCCACCGCGCACACCGTCATCTGCAGGGCGGTGACGATCGAGTTCGAGCTGCGCCTGAAGCCGGTCCGCGAGCGCTTGCGCAGGAAGGCGAGGGCCCTGGTGATTCCCTGGCGCGGCGGCATAGGCCCAGTGTAGGAGGTCGGGCCGCAGGAGACCTCCGCCCCATGCGCCGGGGCGGATCGGCCCTACCGGCCAATGGACCGGCGCTGTTCACCTTCCGTTAAGGTCGCTCGGCCAGTCTCTTCACCTGCAGTGCCTAGCTTCGGACGGTACGAGAACACGTACAGGTCGACCGAGTGCCACTCGCGCACCGATGAACACATCCCTGGAAGGGGTAAAGATCTAGTGAAGGCTCTTCGCTTTGGCCGCGCTGCGGCAGTAATCTCCGTGGCCGCGCTGGCGCTGACCGCATGCGGTTCCGACAACGCCACCGGTGACACCCCCGCAGCCGAGGGGGCCGCCCCGTCCGCCACCGGCGTCGCCGTGTCAGGAACCCTCACCGGGATCGGCGCCTCCTCGCAGAACTCGGCGATGGAGGCCTGGAAGGCCGGCTTCGAGGCCATGAACCAGGACGCCATGGTCCAGTACTCGCCGGACGGATCAGGGGCCGGACGCAAGGCCTTCCTCAGCGGGGGAGCGCAGTTCGCCGGTTCGGATGCCTACCTCAAGGACGACGAGATGACCCAGGCCATGGAGGTCTGTGGTCCCGATGGTGCGCTCAACATCCCCGCGTACATCTCCCCGATCGCGATCGCCTTCAACCTCGGTGACGTCACCGAGCTGAACCTCGACGCCCCCACCATCGCCAAGATCTTCACGAAGGCGATCACCACCTGGAACGATCCGGCGATCGCCGACCAGAACGAGGGGGTCGAGCTGCCCGACACCCCCATCACCGTCGTGCACCGCTCGGACGAGTCGGGCACCACCGAGAACTTCGTCGACTACCTGTCGGCTGCCGCACCCGAGGTGTGGACGTACGAGGTGGACGGCGCCTGGCCCGCCGACCTGCAGTCCGAGAATGCCAAGGGAACCTCCGGTGTCGTCCAGACGGTCACCTCGACCGACGGCGCCATCACCTATGCCGATGCCTCAGCGGTCGGCGACCTGGGCAAGGCCAAGGTCAAGGTCGGCGAGGAGTACACCGAGATCAGCTCGGACGCGGCCGCGAAGGCCGTCGAGGTCGCCACGCCGGTCGAGGGCCGGCCCGAGCTGGACATGTCGCTCGAGTTGGAGCGCGACACCACCGAATCCGGTGCCTACCCCGTCGTCCTCGTCAGCTACCACGTCTACTGCACCACCTACGACAGCCAGGAGACCGTCGACCTCGTGAAGGCCTTCGGCTCCTATGTCATCAGCGAGGACGGGCAGGCCGAGGCCGAGGCCTCGGCCGGGAACGCCCCCCTCTCGGCCACACTGAGTGAGAAAGCCCAGATGGCGATCGACTCCATCAAGGTCGCTTCCTAGCGGAGGCCCGTCCGGTCCCGTCTGGTCTAATGGAGACCGGACGGGACCATCCGCCGTTTACGGCCGGGATCAGCAGTGCCCTTCCCTCCCCGCCCGGCGCCGGAAGCCGTCACCACACCTGAACAGACCGCCTGGAAGGCAAGAACGTGTCACTCAATTCGCTGAAGGCATCGACAGATCGAGGCCGTGCCGGCGACAAGATCTTCTCCGGCATCTCGCTCGCCGCGGGCGTGCTGATCCTGGCAGTCCTGTTCAGTGTCGCCGTCTTCCTGATGGTGCAGGCCGCGCCGATCCTCTCCGCGGATCCCGCCGAGGTCACGGGAGGTGAGGGATTCGCGGCCTACATCCTGCCGATCGTCATCGGCACCGTCGTCGCGGCCGCGATCGCCCTGATCATCGCGACACCGGTCGGTATCGCCGTCGCCCTCTTCATCTCCCACTACGCGCCACGCCGCCTTGCTCGGGCCTTCGGGTACGTCATCGACCTGCTCGCAGCGATCCCGTCCGTCATCTACGGTGCGTGGGGGTACATCATCCTGGCCCCGCAGCTCGCGAAGGGCTATGCCTGGCTCGCCGAGAACCTGGGCTGGATCCCCCTCTTCGCCGGTCCGGCCAGCCAGACCGGCAAGACCATGTTCACGGCCGGCGTGGTGCTCGCGGTGATGGTCATCCCGATCATCACCTCGCTGAGCCGGGAGATCTTCCTGCAGACCCCCAACCTCCATGAGGAAGCAGCCCTCGCGATGGGCGCGACCCGCTGGGAGATGGTGCGGATGGCCGTGCTGCCGTTCGCCCGTCCCGGCATCATCAGCGCGACGATGCTGGGTCTGGGCCGGGCGCTCGGCGAGACGATGGCAGTCGCGCTGGTGCTCTCCCCGGGCGCCCTCGGCGCGAGCCTCATCAAGACGGGCAACCAGACGATCGCGGCGGAGATCGCCCTGAACTTCCCTGAAGCCTTCGGCCTCCGACTCAACGAGCTGATCGCTGCCGGACTCGTCCTCTTCGTCATCACACTGATCGTGAACATGATCGCCCGCTTCATCATCACCCGGCACAAAGAATTCTCGGGAGCTAACTAATGGCAGCGAACCAGACGCTCCAGCGTCGCCAGTCCCAGCTCACCCGAGGACGCCTGCCGTCCTATGCCATCTGGGTGGTCGTGGCCGCCTCCCTGATCCTGGGTGCAGCGATCTCCTCCCTCGTCGGTTTCAGCGTCGTGGGGTGGGCCATCATCACGGCGATCGTGTTCGTCCTCGCGGCGACCATCGTCACGGCCGTCGCCGAGGGTGAGCGGAAGGCGAAGGACAGGCTCGTCACGTTCCTCGTGTACGGCGCCTTCCTCATCGCGCTGATCCCTCTCGTCTCCGTCCTCTGGACGGTCCTGGAGCGGGGTGTCCCGGGCCTGAGCTACAACTTCCTCTTCACCTCGATGAACGGGGTCACGGGGGCCGTGGACAACCAGGCGGTCGAGGGCGGGACCCCTGTTCTCGGCGGTGCCTACCACGCGGTGCTCGGAACCCTGCAGATCACGCTCTGGGCCACCCTGATCTCCGTGCCGATCGGCCTCCTCACCGCCGTCTACCTGGTCGAGTACGGGGCAGGCAAGAACCTCACGAAGGCGATCACGTTCTTCGTGGACGTCATGACGGGTATCCCCTCGATCGTGGCCGGACTGTTCGCGGCAGCGCTCTTCACCCTGCTCTTCGGCCCCGGGACCCGGACCGGTTTCGTCGCCGCCGTCGCGCTCTCGGTGCTGATGATCCCGGTGGTGGTGCGCTCCACCGAGGAGATGCTGAAGATCGTGCCGAACGAGCTCCGCGAGGCGGCCTACGCGCTGGGGGTGCGGAAGTGGCGCACCATCACGAAGGTGGTCATCCCGACGGCGATCTCGGGCATCGCGTCCGGCGTCACGCTCTCCATCGCCCGCGTGATCGGCGAGACGGCGCCCATCCTCGTGACGGCCGGATTCGCGAGCTCCATCAACTGGAACGTGTTCAGCGGCTGGATGAGCACGCTGCCCACCTTCATCTACTACCAGATCCTCACCCCGACGTCCCCGACGTCGCCCGACCCGAGTACCCAGCGCGCCTGGGCGGCTGCGCTCCTGCTCATCCTCATGGTGATGCTGCTGAACCTCGTGGCCCGCTTCGTCGCCCAGATCTTCGCCCCCAAGACCAGCCGCTGAGCACTCGCGGTACCGACCGATAAGGAAGCCATGTCCAAGCGAATCGACGTCAAGGACCTCAATGTCTACTACAGCAAGTTCCTTGCCGTGGAGGACGTCAACATCAACATCGAAGCCCGCTCCGTCACGGCCTTCATCGGCCCGTCGGGCTGCGGCAAGTCGACGTTCCTGCGCACCCTGAACCGCATGCACGAGGTCATCCCCGGCGCCCGCGTCGAGGGCGAGGTGCTGCTCGACGGCGACAACCTGTACGACTCCGCCGTCGACCCCGTGACCGTGCGCGGGCAGATCGGGATGGTCTTCCAGCGCCCCAACCCGTTCCCCACCATGTCCATCCGTGACAACGTGCTGGCCGGGGTGAAGCTCAACAACAAGCGCATCAGCAAATCCGATGCGGACGACCTCGTGGAGAAGTCGCTGCAGGGCGCCAACCTCTGGAACGAGGTCAAGGACCGCCTCGGACGCCCGGGGTCCGGGCTCTCCGGCGGCCAGCAGCAGCGCCTCTGCATCGCCCGGGCCATCGCCGTGTCACCGCAGGTGATCCTGATGGACGAGCCGTGCTCGGCGCTGGATCCCATCTCCACCCTGGCCATCGAGGATCTCATCAACGAGCTCAAGGCCGACTACACCGTGGTGATCGTGACGCACAACATGCAGCAGGCGGCCCGTGTCTCGGACAAGACCGCCTTCTTCAACATCGCCGGTACCGGCAAGCCGGGCAAGCTCATCGAGTACGACGACACGACGACGATCTTCAACAAGCCGACCATCAAGGCCACGGAGGACTACGTCTCCGGTCGCTTCGGATAGGTCGACGGCGGTCCACGCACGACGGCGGCTCCCAGGGCGGGGCCGCCGTCGCTCGTCCGGCAGGGGTCCTACAGGAGCGGGCTGAGCGCCAGGAAGAAGACCGCACCCACCAGCGCCGTGGCCGGTGCCGTCGCGAGCCAGACGAGCAGGATGCGGATCACGCGCGGACGCTGCACGGACGCGAAGCGCTGGTTCGCCCCCGCCCCCACGATCGCCGAGGTCATGGTGTGGGTGCTGGAGAGGGGGAGGTGCAGCGAGATGGCGCCGATGAATAGCATGGCGGAGCTGACGCCCTGGGCCGTCATGCCCCGCAGGGGATCCATGTGCACCAGGCGGTTCCCGAGGGTGTGCGTGATGCGCCAGCCGCCGAACAGCGATCCGGCCGTCAGCAGGACCGCGGCGAACACCTGCACCCATACGGGGATGTCCGTGCCCGTGGCGTAGCCGGAACCCACCAGTGCGAGGAGGATCACCGCCATCGTCCGCTGGCCGTCCTGCAGCCCGTGCCCGAGCGCGAAGGTTCCCGCCAGCACGGACTGCGCCATCCGGTTCCCGCGGTTCACCCGCGCGGGCGAGCCGTGCCGAAGCAGCCAGGTGGCCGGGAACACGGCCAGGTAGGCCAGGAGGTAGGCGATGACGGGTGACAGGAGGAGGGGCAGGACGATCTGGAGGAGCAGTGTCTCCCCGGCGCCGCTCATCGCCGGCCCGCTGGTCAGCTGCGACGCACCACCCGCGCCGATGACGCCGCCGAGCAGGGCATGGGTGGACGACGACGGCTTGCCGCGGTACCAGGTGAGGATGCCCCACAGGCAGGCCGCGAGAAGGGCTGCCATCAGGATCCCGAGGCCGGTGGAGCCCTCGGGCAGGCCGATCCCGGCGTCGGTGAAGAACAGGGCGAGGGAGGTGCTGAGCAACGCACCCACCAGGTTGAAGAGTGCCGCGAGGAGGACGGCGACGGTGGGTGTCAGCGCCCTCGTCCGCACCGCCGTCGCCACCGAGTTCGAGACGTCGTGGAAACCGTTGAGGAAGGCGAAGCCGCCCGCGGTGACGATCACCGCTCCGAGGAGGAGGGCCTCCACCTACGATTCCTTGACGAGGATGCTGCCCACCTGCGTGGCGACCCGACGGATGTCCTTGGTGACCTCGACCAGCTGGTTCGCCACGTCCCGGTGGCGGGCGTAGACGAGCGGCTTGTGGTCGTCGAGGAGCTCGGCGCACCAGCTGCGGTGCGTGCGCTCGGCCCGCCGTGCGAGGCGCAGGATCTCGATCCAGTACTCCTCGAGGTCCTCCATGGAGGTGAGGCGCTGCATCGCGACGGCGGTGAGCTCGGCCTGCCGATTGATGACCTCCAGCTGGTCGGCCGCCCGCTGGCTCACCTTACTCAGCTTGTACAGCGCGATCAGCTCACCCGCTCCGTCGAGCTTCTCGATGGCCTCGTTGAGCAGGCGCGAGAGCACGTAGAGGTCCTCACGGGGCAGCGGGTTGATGAAGGACGTCCGCATGGAGGTGAGGAGCGCGAAGTGGAGGTCCGTCGAGGCCGACTCGTGCTGGTGCAGCTCCTCGGACAGGCGGTCGTACTCCTGGACGGACGCTCCGAGGATGGCGGACATGGTGCCGACGCCGAGCACCAGCTGGTTCGCCATGCGGGCGAGGAGCTCGAGCCCGGCGTTCTCCTGCGGGAAGAGGCGTAGTTTCACGGAGTCTTCCTCGGAGGGTGGGTGGGCGTCGGCGGTGCTGCCACCGACGCGCATGCCTCTGGGCAGAGTAGTGGCGTCGAACCGGGAGCGCCTCTCGGCGGAAGGCCGCTCGAAGCGGCTGAGTGTTGAAGCCCGGGGGTTCCACGGTCCGACGCCGGGTTAAGTCTTGCCCTCCCCGGAGCGGCTGTCAACATCGCCTGTGACGGGCCGCTCAGTCGAGGTCGCCGCGCCGCCAGGAGGCGGCGGCGTGCTCGAGGTCCTCAGCGGTCTTGATCAGCTGGTGGGAATTGCGCGTGAGCTTCGAGGCGTGGGACCCGCTGGCCACCTCCCGGTCGTCCGCGTGGTTGGCCTGGCCGAGGGCGACGACGCGGCAGAACGCGGCGAACCGTTCGAGGGCGACGTCGAAGTCGCCGTCGAAGGCGCCCGAGAGGATGGTGTCCGCCATGGTGGTCATCTCTGCGGCGCCGGGCGGTTCGGCCACGCCCGCCACGACCTTCGAGACCTGGGCGATCTCCTTGCCGGAGGCGAAGTAGGCGGCGATCCGCTCGGGGTTCTGCTGGGTCGCGGCACGCAGCGCGTAGAGCCGCCACAGGGCCCCTGGCAGGGATCTCGCAGGACTCTCGGCCCACATCTCGGCGATGGCCTCGAGGCCCTGCCGGTCGGCGAGTTCGACGAGGCGGCGGGTCACGTCGGGATCGTCGGCGTCCCGCCCGTGGTGCACCAGGGCGTGGGCCGCCATGTGGGCGGCCTCGGAGACCCGGGACGGGTCGACGCCCCCCGCGAAGACCTCGAAATCGGCCGGGGCGAAAGGCTTCGGCTTGTGCGGCCGCGGGCTCTTGTTCGTGTAGTCGCCGTCCATGGAACGAGGATACTCCTGCGGTCGTCGCGGCCGGTCGGCAGGGCCTCGGACCCGTCTTCGGGGCGTGGGTGATTGCGATAAAGTGGGCGGGTCATCGCCGCACGGCGGACCTGCGGGTCCCCGGGGTGGTGATGGGCGGGCCCTTAGCTCAGTTGGCTAGAGCAACGGACTTTTAATCCGTGGGTCGTGGGTTCGAGCCCCACAGGGCCTACCGCGTGAGGGAAGGACCCCGGACCAGTTCCGGGGTCCTTCGTCGTCGGTGCGAGGTGCTGCTCATGCGGAGACCGTGTGCACCACGAACGCCGCGAGGAACCCGAGGGCGGCGATCAGTCCCGTGAACATGTGCTGGCGCTCGAAGGCCTCGGGGATCATGGTGTCCGCGACCATCGCGAGGATGGCGCCGGCGGCGATCGCCGTGATGAACGCGACGGTGACGCCGGAGGCATCCGCCAGCAACGAGTACCCGATGAGGGCCGCCAGTCCCGAGGCGAGGGCGATGCCGCCCCACAGCGCGAACACATAGCGGCTGCTGCGGCCCGCGTTCTTCATGCCGGCGGTGCTCGAGAGTCCTTCGGGCACGTTGGAGATGAAGATCGCGACGAGGACCGCCGGATTCACCGTGCCTCCCGCCACGAGGCCGAGCCCCAGGACCACCGACTCCGGGATGCCGTCGAGCAGGGCGCCGAGTGCAATGGCGTTGCCGCTCCCGGCGGCGTCGGACTCCGACGGCTGCTGCCCGCCCGACCGCTTGCGGTGCTGCGCCCCCTTGCGGGCGAGGATCGCGTTGGCTCCCACATAGGTCACGGCTCCGACGAGGAAGCCTCCAGCTGTCGGCACGAGCCCGCCCGCCTCCTGGGCCTCTCCGACGAGTTCGAAGGCGAGGGCGGAGATGAGCACTCCCGCCCCGAACGCCATCACGAAGGAGACGATCCGGGGTGGCACGGTCCACCTCCACGCGATCGCCGCTCCGAGGACCAGCGCCCCTCCTGCGATCAAACCCCACCCGAATGCCTGCAGCCACAGTGGCACGGGAGCCGCTCCTTCCGGTGCCCACGGCACCACGAGATGAATCCGGCCCAGCTTGCCATGGAACCGCCCGCGTGCGGAGGCACCCGGTGGCGGAACCGGGGCTTGACGGGGAAGGCCGGGGATCGCGACGTGGCCGGGAACCACCGGGCGAGTGGAGGGCGGATCGTGCCACGGGCACCCTCCGGGTGATCTCCACACGGCTGCCCTCGTCGGGGCATCCTTCCGACGTGGATGAGTTTGAATCGTTATCCGCCGGCCCGTTGCGGCCCCCCGGACCCGGTTAGGCTCGATCTACCGGAGCGTTCGACGACGGTGGCGCACGCCTTCAGCGGCGCCGCTCCATGACCTGAGGAGGGACCTGTGCGTATCCCGACCGCATGCTCGGCAGCCCTGCTCGCCGCCGCGCTCGTCGTCGTCGGAGCTCCCGCCGGTTCCGCCGTCGCGTACGACGATTCACGGTCCGTGATCGCCGGGACCCGCGCCGGGAAACAGGATGTGCGGTTCGCGACCTACAACGCCAGCCTGAACCGAGCGGCGCCGGGCGACCTCGTCCGCGATCTGAGTACCCCGGCCAATACGCAGGCGAGGGCGATCGCGGAGGTCATCCAGATCAACCGGCCGGACGTCGTGCTCCTGAACGAATTCGACTACGTCGCGGGCGGCCGCGCCGCTGATCTCTTCAGTCAGAACTATCTCCGGGTCGGCCAGAACGGCAAGGCCCCGATCGACTACCCCTACGTGTACACGGTGCCCTCGAACACCGGCGTGCCCAGCGGGTTCGACCTCAACAACGACGGGCGCGTCGGAGGCGCCGACGACGCACTGGGCTTCGGCGCCTTCGAGGGCCAGTACGGCATGGTGGTGTACTCGAGGTATCCCATCCGCACCGAGGCCGTCAGGACCTTCCAGGACTTCCTGTGGAAGGACATGCCCGGAGCGTTGCTGCCCGACAACCCGGCAACGGAGGCGGCCGACGACTGGTACTCGACGGATGAACTGGCAGCGCTCCCGCTGTCCAGCAAGTCGCACTGGGACGTCCCCGTCGAGGTCGGCGGCAGGACCGTGCACGTCCTCGCCAGCCATCCGACGCCACCGGTGTTCGACGGGCAGGAGGATCGGAACGGCAGGCGCAACAGCGACGAGATCCGCTTCTGGTCCGACTACGTGACCGGCGGTCCCGGCGCGTCCTACATCTACGACGACGACGGCGGTACCGGCGGCCTGAACCGAGGCGAGCGGTTCGTCGTCATGGGTGATCAGAACAGCGATCCCCTGGACGGGGATTCACGGGCAGGGTCGATCGACCAGTTACTGGGCAACAAGCTCGTCCAAGATCCGCTGTCGTCGTCGAACGGAGCTGTCGAGGCGTCCGCCCTGCAGGGCGGTGCCAACGCCAGGCACAGGAGTGATCCGCGGTTCGACACGGCGGACTTCGAGGACAGGGATGCCGGCAACATCAGGGCCGACTACGTGCTGCCGTCGCGCACGCTCAAGGTGGCTGCCGCAGGGGTGTTCTGGCCCCGGGCAGGCAGTCCCGGTGCGGAGCTGACGGGGATCTTCCCCTTCCCGACGAGTGATCATCGGCTGGTCTTCGTCGATGTCACGCTCAGCGGTGGCAGGCCGCGCTAGGCCTTGTCCCGCCGCGCGGGCGGGGTGTACCGTCGGAGGCATGAGGACGATTCTTTTTCAGTAGGCGATCCGGCTCCGGCCGCGATCCGCGTCATGTGTCGATGACACCCCTCCACAGGCGCCCCTGAAATCCGTCCGACCCCCAGCGTTCCCGCGGGTACTCCCTGCGGTGGCGATGACGTGTTCCGACGCATCTCGTGGCGCCACCCCAGAAAGGAACACCATGACCACCACGCCCCAGAACGACGCGTCCGCGGCCGCTTCCGCCGCCGTCCCGCCGCCGGAAGCGGAGGATTCACCGCCCGCCGAGGCCGGAGGCGCCCAGCGTCGCAGCGTCCAGGACGATCCGCGGGCCAAGCTCGCGCTCGCTCGGAAGAACCACGGCGCCAACCCCACCGCGGCAACGGGTGCGGCCCACCAGAAGGCCGCCAACGAGAGCAGCAAGCAGGGCAAGAAGGAGAAGAAAGTCCGCTGGTGAGGCCCTCCCCGGGCACGCTGCCGGGTGGCTCCCACTGAGTTAAAGTGGAGCTGGCTCCGAGTTCTGCGTATGGGGGAATCGCAGAAATCGGAGCCAGCGATCTCAGTATACTTCGACAGGAGAGCGCAAAGTCCAATCGAAAGGTGATGATGGCCGTCACAGCCAAGGCATTCCAGCTGTGGCGTTCCCGTATCGCACCGCAGGACACCGTCTCGGACGTGTGCAGGGTGGCCGGGATCAAGCGTTCCACCCTCGCGCAGCAGCTCGTGCGGGGCAAGGTCTCCGTCCCCACCATCGTCTCGATCGCCCGGGGCTACGGGCTTCCGCCCGTCGACTCGCTGGCCGTCTTCGAGGGGTTCACCGACGTCCCGGCCGGGGTCCGCACCCCGACGGACGCCGAACTCGTGAGCCAGGTCTCGCACATCGACATCCTCCGGCTGCTGGTCGCGCGCAGCGAGGACCAGGAATGCGCGGGGAGCGACCTGCAGCTGAACCTCGCCCCCTTCCCGCACAGGAATTCCGTCCGTGCGTGGATCGAGGCCATCGACCCGGGGGATCTCCGGCAACAGCTGGCCGCCCGCACGGGAGTGGCCCGGCAGAATCTGTCCGCGCAGCTCACGGCGGGGCGTCTGGCGCCCGAGATCGCGCTCGAAGCCGCCCGGATCTCCGGGGTCTCGCTGACCAGCGGCCTGGTGGTCACGGGCCTCCTGACGCAGGAGGAGGGCGGCTGGCCCCCGGACGGCAGGGCGAGAGCCCTCTGCGCCATGCCCGATCTCGACCTCGTGTTCCTCGCCCGTGACCGCCTCGACGTGCTCGGCAAGCAGATCCGCAGGGCCGAGCTCGACGACGGCAAGGACCGCGCCCTGTGGGAGAACCTCGGATGACAGTCGTGACACTTCAATGGATCGTGCTCGGACTGTGCATCGTCGGGGCTGCCGTGCGTGTTCCCGCCGCGAGGAGAGGAGCAGGGCGGGTGATCTTCAGCGCGCTCGTGCTGCTCTCTGTGTGCGTCGGGCTCTCCATCGCCCCGATCTACGGCGCAGTGGACGGCCTGCTCGGCGGGATCAACCTCGCGAACCTTCTCCTCCGCCTGGCCCTGTATGCGGTCTTCCTGCTGCTCGCTCTGCGGATGGCGGCAGCCTTCGACTCGCCCCTTGCCCGAAGGCTCGTCGTCGGGCGGTTCGGCCTGGCGATCCTCGCGCTGACCGTCCTTGCCACGCTCTACTTCTTCGTGGCGAGCGAGCTGGCCGGCAGCTCCACGGGCCTGCACGCTTTCGAGAACCAGGACTCGGTGCAGCAGTATGCGGCCGTGGGTCGGCTGTATCCCGGATATGTGGCCGCGTGCCTGGTCGTGCCGGCCGCGACCTCGGCGCTCGACCGTCACGCGAGGACGATCCATCGCGTGGCCTGTGGCTTCCTCGCCTGCGGTTTCTCCCTCGTCGTCGTCTTCGTCGCCCTCCGCCTCACACCACTCGACCTGTCGGTCTGGGACATCATCCTGCCGTTCTCGGCCATCCTCCTGACCGTCGTCGGGCTGTGCCTGATCTGGGCCAGCCACATCGTGAACGGACGGACCCGCCGTCGAGCGAACAAGCTCGCCTAGGCGCCGCGCCAAGCGTGACGCAATCGTGTCCTCGGTGCATTCACGTTTTCATGATCGTGTGTAAAAATAATGATTATGTAACTGCCGCTGTCCGTGGGGGGTCAGCGGATCGTTGCGAGGCGGGTGGGTGAGTCCATGAGAACGGGTGGACCCACCTACCCGACCACCCGTGCTGGGGCACAGCGAAGGGCACCATCCGCCAGGTATCAGGGGCGGATGGTGCCCTTACGTGTGGGGTGCTACTCGGCGTCGTGGTCCGTCTCGATGATCCTGGCGAGGCTTTCGAGTGCGTCCTCGGCGCCGTCGCCCTCGGCGCGGAGGACGATCACGTCGCCGTGCGACGCACCGAGGCTCATGAGCGAGAGGATGCTCGAGGCATCCATCGCCTCCTCCGCGGGCTCGCCGTCCATGGCGATGGTGACCTCGAGGGGAAGCTCGCCTGCGGCCTCCGCGAAGATGGACGCGGGTCGGGCGTGCAGGCCGACCCGGCTCGCCACTGTTGCCTTGCGTTCTGCCATGTTGTGCTCCTCTGTGTAGGTGGGTTCAGGTACAGCCAACCGGACCAGCGGTCAGGCTGCAACCGGCTCGGCGACCGGGGCGTCCTTCTTGCTGGTGGCGTAGCGCTTGAGGCCGATCACCGCAAGGGCGGAGATGATGGTCCCGACGATGATCGCGACCACGAACATGGCGACGTTCCCGATGGCGAAGAAGACGAAGATCCCACCGTGCGGTGCCTGGGATGTGACGCCCGTCCCCATGACGATCGCTCCGGTGACGGCGGAACCGAGCAGCGAGGCGGGGATGACGCGGAGCGGATCGGCGGCGGCGAACGGGATGGCCCCCTCGGAGATGAAGGCGGCGCCCAGGAGCCAGGCAGCCTTCCCGTTCTCGCGTTCGGCGACCGTGAACCGGCGGCGGTCGATCACCGTGGCCAGGGCCATGGCCAGCGGAGGAACCATGCCGGCAGCCATGACGGCAGCCATGATCTGCCAGGGTGCCTGGTTGTCGATGGACCCGGCGCCCAGGCCGGCGACGGCGAAGGAGTAGGCCACCTTGTTGACCGGTCCACCGAGATCGACGGCCATCATGAGGCCCAGGATGAGGCCCAGGCCGACGGCGGCCGTGCCGGTGAGGCCGGAGAGCCAGTTGTTGAGGCCGTCGGTGATGGCGGCGATGGGCCCGCCGAGCACGAGGAACATGAGGCCGGAGGCCACGATGGATGCCAGCAGCGGGATGATGACGACCGGCATGAGGCTCCGCAGCCAGCGCGGCACCGCGAGGCGCCCGATCATCAAAGCGACGTACCCGGCGAGCAGGCCACCGACGATCCCGCCGAGGAAACCCGCTCCCATGAAGCCGGCGACGGCGCCTGCGACGAAGCCGGGCGCGATGCCGGGCCGGTCCGCCAGGGCGTAGGCGATGTAGCCGGCGAGTGCCGGGACGAGGAACCCGAGGGAGAGCTGGCCGATCTTGAAGGCGACCGCGCCGAGGTACGTCGCCAGGCCGCCCTCGGGCAGGTTGCCGAAGGTGTTCTCCAGCACGATCGCGTCCGCGGTGTCGGTGATGAGGTACCCACCGAGCAGGAAGCCGAGCGCAATCAGCAGGCCACCGCCCGCCACGAACGGGATCATGTAGCTGACGCCCGTGAGCAGGGCGCGCTTCAGCGTGCTGCCGATGCCGTCCCGGCCGCCGTCGTCGTCGGTCTGCTCGCCGCCGGCGGTTCCGGTGACCCTGCGGGCGTTGGGGTTCGAGGCGGCCGCGAGGGCTTCCTCGACCATCTCGCCGGGCTCGTCGATCCCTCGCTTCACGGGGGCGCTGATCACGGGGAGGCCGGCGAAGCGCTGCTTGTCGCGGACGTCGACGTCGACGGCGAAGATCACGGCGTCGGCCGCCGCGATCACCGCGGGGTCCAGCGGAGTCGCTCCCGAGGAGCCCTGCGTCTCGACCTGGAGGTCGATCCCGCGCTCCTTGGCGGCGGCGACGAGCGAGTCTGCAGCCATGTAGGTGTGGGCGATCCCCGTGGGGCACGCGGTGACCGCGACGAGGCGCCGGACCTTCGTGTCCGTGGACCGTCCGTGCTCGACGGCGGGACCCGTGGTGTCGGTGCCCGCCGGCGACGTTCCGAGGGTCGCGGCTGCCTCGCTCGAGCGGTCGCCGCGGGCGGTGCCGGCCGCATGGGCGCCGTCGCCGGTCGTGGCCGGCTCACCGATCCCGAGCGCGCCGTTGACCAGCGCGACGACATCCGCCGGGGTCTGCGCGGACCGCAGCGAGGCGGTGAAGTCCTTCCTGATCAGGGATCGGGCGAGCTTCGAGAGGAGCTTTAGGTGCTCCTGGTCCGCGCCGTCCGGAGCCGCGATGAAGAACACGAGGTCGGCGGGGCCGTCCTTGGCACCGAAGTCGACGGCCGGGGACAGGCGGGCCATGGCCAGCGTCGCCTCCGAGACGGCCTTCGAGCGGCAGTGCGGGATGGCGATGCCGCCGGGGACGCCGGTGGAGGTCTTCTCCTCCCGGGCGAGGGCGTCGGCGTACAGGGCGTCGACCTCCGTGGAGCGCCCCTGCGCGGCGACCTGCTCCGCGAGGTACCGGATCACCGAGCGACGCTCGGCCCCCAGGTCCTCGTCCAGGGAGACGAGCTCCGGGGTGATGAGTTCGGACATCAGAATTCCTCCTGTGCTTTGGGTCCGTCGATGGACCCTGTAGCGCTTGGTTCGATCACGGGAAGGGTGACCTTGAGGGGGGTGACGGTGACGGCGCCGGGCGTCGTCAGGTCGAGCGATGGGACGGTGGAACCAGGAAGGGCGGCAGCCGCCGATCCGTGAGCGACAGCCTGGCGCAGGCAGTTCTCGGGGAGTTCGCCTGCGCTGTGCGCCAGCAGGTAACCGGCCAGTGCGGAATCTCCCGCGCCGACCGTGGAACGCGCCGTGACCGGCGGGTGCACGGCGTGCCAGGCCCCCGCGTTCGTCACGAGCAGGGCGCCCTTGGAACCAAGGGTCGCCAGAACCGCACCCACCCCCGCGGTGATGAGCACCGCGCAGGCCTTCGCGGCCAGTTCGTGATCGTGCTCGAGCTGGTCACCCGTGCCGATGCCGGTGAGCTCGCTGAGCTCCTCGGCATTCGGCTTCAGCAGATCGGGTGCTGGGACCCCGGCCGCCGCCTCGATGAGCGGCTCGCCGGAGGAGTCGATGGCGATGAGGGGAGCGGACAGCCCGTAGGCCCCGCGGACCGCTGCGGTCACCGTCGTGTAGAAGGTCGCGGGGACGCCCGGCGGCAGGGACCCGGCCAGGACGAGCCAGTCGGCGCCGTCGCTCTCCTCGACGACGACGGCGACGAGACGGTCGATCAGCCTGGACGAGAGCTCGGGGCCGGGCTCGTTGATCTTCGTCGTCGTGCCGTCCGGCTCGGTGATCGCGGTATTGGTGCGCAGGCCCGCTCCGACGGGCAGGTTGCGGAACGGGACCCCGAGCGCGGTCAGGCCCGCGAGCACAGGGTCGTCGTCGTCCCCGGGCAGGACCGCGAGGGTCCGCGTCCCGGACATCGCGAGGGCCCGGCTGACGTTAACGCCCTTGCCGCCGGCTTCCTGGACCACGCGGGCGGCCCGCTGCACGGCGCCGCGCGCCAGGGGCTCCGTGAGCTCGACGGTGCGGTCGATACTGGGGTTCGCGGTGAGGGTGAGGATCACGCGACCGTCACCTCCACATCGGCAGCGGCGAGGGCCTCGGCGAGGGCGCCCCGGGGCGCGCGGTCGGTGATGAGTACATCGATGTCCTCCAGGGTGGCGAAACTGATCAGGGTCTCCTCGTCGAACTTCGACGAATCCGCCAGCAGCACCACACGCCGGGCGGAACGGAGGATGGCGGTCTTGACGGCGGCCTCGTCGACGTCCGGCGTGCTCAGTCCGAAGCCGGCGGCGAGGCCGTTCGTCCCGATGAACGCGACGTCCGCCCGCAGGCGTTCGAAGTGCGCCACCGTGCTGCTGCCGACGGCCGCGCTGGTGAGGGCACGGACGCGCCCTCCCACCAGCTCGACGCTCAGCCCCGCGCCCGAGATCATGGCGGCGACGGGGACGGAGTGCGTGATGACCGCCAGGCCCGTCCGCGCCTCGGTGACGAGGAGCTCGGCCAGGGCGCCGGTGGTACTGCCGGCGTCGACGACGACGGCACCGGCGAGCGGTGCGAGGGTGAGGGCGGCCCCGGCGATGCGCTTCTTCTCGGGGGAGCGCTGGGCGGACCGGCTGCTGAGGCTCGGCTCGTTGGTGGTGGCACCGCTGCCCGCGATCGCCCCGCCGTGTACTCGGCGCAGGACGCCGTCGTTCTCGAGCAGGGCGAGGTCCCGCCGCACGGTCTCCTTGGTGATCCCGAAGCGGGAGGAGAGCGCGGACACCGTGACGCGGCCATCGGCGAGGACCATGGTGCTGATCTGCCGGTACCGCTCTTCCGCGAACATGAGGACCCCGTCGTCATGGGTCGGGCAACCCCGACCGTGTGGCTTTATCTTTGTTTGAGTGACTCTAGACCCGGATTTCCTGTGACGTCAAGCACTTTTTGTCCTCACTCGGGGGTAAACGCAGAAAACGGAAGGCCGGGACGATGTCCCGGCCTTCCGTTGCTCCTCGTGAGTGCGTGCTCCCGGATCAGAGGCCGGTGTCGCGGGACTCCCTGCGCGTGATGGTCTCGCCCGTGTTCGGATCCACGACCGAGCGGGACTCGGAGACACGTGCCTGACGGCGGGGGGCCGCCAGGACGAGGGAGGCGATGAGACCGATCACGCCCACCGCCATCAGGATGTAGCCGACGAGTGCCAGGTCCACGAAGCTGACCTGGACCTGCACGGCGAAAGCAAGAATTGCACCGAGTGCAATAAGAAAGATTGACGAACCGATTCGCATGAAAAAACTCCTCCGGTGTGGCGCTAATGGCAGATTCGAGAGAATTCCCCAGCGGTTTCACTGACTGTGCCGCTTACTCCCGGGGGCGGCCCGCCTGCGCTCATCATACGGGTGGATCGCCGGAAAACCGGGGTGGCTGGTGGCACCGCGCCGCAGCGGCCCGCCCCGTATCGATTCGGAGAATGTTCCCCCCGGCCTCTTGCTAAGCAGGATTAGCGTGGTGCTACGATTGCACCCTAAGCATGCTGATGAAGTACAGTTGCAGCCAGTTGCAGCCAGTTGCACTTCGATGCACCGTATAACTCGACAGCATCCCGTCCCCGGACAGGATGCCTCATCACTCAAGGAGCACCACATGAGTTTCATCGCATTCCTTATCCTCGGCCTTCTCGCCGGCGCCCTCGCCAAGCTGATCATGCCCGGCAAGCAGGGCGGCGGCATCATCGTCACCATGATCCTGGGTGTCGTCGGAGCCTTCCTCGGCGGGTTCATCGGCGGCAGCATCCTCGGCATCAACATGGGCAGCACGTTCTCCCTGCCGTCGATCCTCTTCGCCGTCCTCGGCGCACTGATCGTGCTCTTCATCTACGGCCTCATCACCGGTCGCAAGGGCTCGCGCGTCTGATCTGCACCACCGGCTGAACCGTGGGGGAACAGCTGACGAAGGGCGTCACCGGACCGGTGGCGCCCTTCGCTGTTACAGGCGGGCATCCGGATCCGCTCCTGCGCCGCAGCCAGAACCCCGGGCGGGCAGGGCGATGCCGCACCTACACTCGAACCAGGGGCACACGAACCATCGGAGGGACCACCATGTTTGGCCGCACCAAGGAGAACCCGGCAGTCAAGGCCGCCAACGGAACGCTGTTCGACAAGGACGGCAACCCGAAGCCGGCCATCCTTCGCGCCGTGGAGCGCGCCCTCGACGTCCAGCGCCCGTTCGTCCTGTCCAACCTCGAGCGGCTGAGGAAGCGCCACCCCGAGGCTTCGCCGGCGGAGCTCGCCCGGCTGCTCGAGCGTGACTACCTGCGCGCGACGACGGTGGCGGGAGCGGCCGTCGGCGCCACAGCAGCGGTGCCGGCCGTCGGGACGCTGGCCTCCCTCGGACTCTCCGCCGCGGCGACCGTCGGGTTCCTCGAGGCGACGGCGCTCTTCGCGGAGTCCATCGCGGAACTGCACGGCGTCAGCACCGAGGACCCCGAACGTTCACGCGCGATGGTCATGGCGATCCTCATGGGGGAGGAGGGCACGGCGCTGATCCGCTCCATCCTGGGTGCTTCGGCGGGCCAGGGCGCTCCGCAGTACTGGGGCCAGCTCGTCAACAAGGCCGCCCCGGCCTCGATGGTCAGGACCGTGACGCGGTCGATCCAGCGGCGCTTCCTCAAGAAGTTCCTGGCGAAGCAGGGTGGCTTCATGCTCGGTCGCGCCCTGCCGTTCGGTGCGGGCGCGGTGATCGGCGGAACGGGCAACCACCTGATGGGCAAGGGGGTCATCAAGACCACGCGTGAGGCGTTCGGGCCCCTGCCCCAGACCATCCCCGGAGAACTCGCCGACGTGCTCGAGCTGACTCGGCAGGATGCCGGGAAGAAGCAGGCCTGACGGGCGGGCCGACGAAACGGGCCTAACCGAAGATCGCGTGGGCGAGGGTGAAGATCAACAGTCCCGCCAGCGAACCGACCACCGTGCCGTTGATGCGGATGAACTGCAGGTCCTTGCCGACCTGCAGTTCGATCTTGCGGGAGGTCTCCTCGGCGTCCCAGCGGCCCACGGTCTCCGAGATGACCCCCGCGATCTCACTGCGGTAGGTGCGGACCGCGTAGGACGCGGCGTCGGCGATCCAGTGGTTCACCTTGGCCGCGAGGTCGGCGTCATTCGCCAGGCGTGAGCCGAAGTCCCGCACGGCCGCCGTGAACTTCGTCGTCAGTTCGCTCTCGGGGTCGTTGACGGCATCGAGCAGGGCGTTCTTGATGGTGGACCACGTGCGGGCCGTCAGGTCGCGGACGTGAGGATCGTCGAGGAGCTGGCCCTTGATCTCCTCCGCCTTCGCGATGGTCTCGGGCTTGTGCTGCAGATCCTGGGCCAGATCACGCAGGTACGTGTCGATGGAGATGCGGACGTCGTGCTCTGGGTCGTCCTGCACCGCGCGGATGAACTTGGAGAGTTCCGCGTGGACGCGGTCGCCGACCACCCCGTCGACGAGGCGTGGGACCCAGGTGGGGGACCGCTGCGCGACAACCCTCGTGACCACCGAATAGTTCGCGTCCACCCAGTCCGCAGCGCGGTCCACCAGCAGGTCCACGAGCTGGTGGTGGTGGCCCTCGGCGAAGATCCTCTCCGCGATGCTGCCCACGGGTGGTCCCCACGGCGGATCGAGCAGGTGCTTCCGGACCATGGACTCGATGACACCCTGGACGACGTCGTCGTTCAGTACCGTGAACATGCCGCGGATCAGCGCCGCGCCCTCCACCGCCACACGGTCGGCACTCTCCGGCTTCTCCAGCCACGCGCCCGCCTTCTGGGCGATGCGGGCGGAGTCGAGCTTGGCGCGCACCACGTCCTCGGAGAGGAAGTTCTCCTCCACGAACTGGCCCAGTGATTCGCCGATCTGGTCCTTCTTCCGGGGGATGATCGCCGTGTGGGGGATCCTCAGGCCCATCGGATGCTTGAACAGCGCAGTCACCGCGAACCAGTCGGCCAGGGCGCCCACCATGCCGCCTTCGGCAGCCGCGCGGACGTACTGCAGCCAGGGGTAGGAGTCCTGGAGCGCGAAGGCCACCACGAAGATGACGGCCATGACGGCCAGCAGTCCGGTCGCCACGGTCTTCATGCGGCGGAGGGCGGCCGCCCGCTCCGCGTCCGAGGAGGTCATCAGGTCATTCACCCTCCCGAGTCTATCGACGCGGTCCGGCTCTCCTCGGTGGGCGGTGGCGATGGGCAACCGGCGAAGCGGTCACGTACGGTGGGAGCCGGACCCCCGACCACACCGAGAGGTTGCCCCGTGACTCCCGTCATCTTCGCCCACCGTGGCAGCAGCGGCACCTACGCGGAGCACACCCGGGCGGCGTATCTGCAGGCCCTCGAGGACGGAGCCGACGGCGTCGAGTGCGACGTGCACCTGACCCGCGACGGTCAGCTCGTGTGCTTCCACGACACCACGCTGGAGCGGACCACGAACGGCACCGGCGACGTCGCGGACCACACGCTGGCAGAGCTGAGGGCGCTGGACGCCTCGTCCTGGAAGGGCGTGGACCTCCCCGCCGGCTTCGGCGAGATCGGGGACCAGGTGCTCAGCCTCGCCGACCTGCTGGCTCTCCTGCGCTCGACGGGGCGGCCCCTGAAGCTGGCGATCGAACTGAAGCATCCGAGCCCGTTCGGCCTGCGGCTCGAGGAGTCCCTGATCGCGTTCCTCATGGACGAGGGCTGGGACCCGGAATCGTCCACCCTGGGCCTCCTCGAGGTGAGCTTCATGAGCTTCAACCCGGATTCGATGCATCAGCTCGCCGAGACTGCGCCGCACCACCTGCTGTGCCAGCTGGTCGCCGATGTGGAGCCGCAGGAGGTGCGGGACGCCCTGCGGTTCGGTTCGATCGCCGAGGGCGCGCTCATCAACGTGATGCGGAGGGCGCTGAAGGAGGGCGAGGAGCTGATCGACCGGCAGGAGGTCGGCATGGCGGGCCCGGGCGTCCAGTATGTCCGGGCCCACCCCGAGCGGGTCCGTCGGTGGATCGACGAGGGCACGAGGGTCCGGGTGTGGACCGTCAACACCGAGGAGGACGCCTTGTACCTCGCCGGCCTCGGCGTGCAGGAGCTGACCACCGACGTGCCGGCGCGGATACGGCTCGCACTGGAGAGCGCGACGCCCTGACCCCTCGGCCCGGCTGCACGCCTGTGGTTGAGTGGGAGGATGCAATCACCGATCAAGGACTACGCGCTCGTCTCCGACCTGCACACGGGTGCGCTGATCTCCCGTGACGGCAGCGTGGACTGGCTCTGCATGCCGCGCTTCGACTCCGAATCGGTGTTCGCCGCCATGCTCGGTACGCCCGATCACGGGCGCTGGCTCCTCGCGCCGGAGTCGCCCACCGCCGCCGTCGTCAGCCGCACCTACATCCATTCGACCTTCGTCCTGCAGACCCACTGGAAGACCGACGAGGGTGAGGTGCTGGTGACCGAGTTCATGCCGGTCACGGATCGGCGGGCCAATGTGGTGCGGCGCATCCAGGGGCTCGTCGGCACCGTCACCATGCGGCAGGAGGTGCAGATCCGCTTCGGCTACGGGGAGATCCTGCCATGGGTCAGCCAGGGGATCGAGGACGGCGTCCCGGTCCTGCTGGCCATCGCCGGGCCCGATGCCCTCCTGCTCCGCGGACCGCGCCTCAGGGCGGCCGACCACCGCCATGAGGGGACGTTCCCGGTGGCCACGGGTGCCGTCGTCGACCTCGAGCTCGTCTGGTACCCGTCCCACCGGGAGACGCCGTCGGCTCTGGACATCGACGACGCACTGGACACCACCATCACCTACTGGCGCGCCTGGGCCGCCAGCTGCGTCGACGACGGACGCTACACCGACGCCGTGCGGCGCTCGCTGCTGGTGCTGCGGGCGCTCACGCACGAGGACACCGGCGGGATCGTCGCCGCTCCCACCACCTCGCTGCCGGAGCAGTTCGGCGGCGCGCGCAACTGGGACTACCGCTTCTGCTGGCTGCGTGACGCGGCGCTGACGCTCGAGGCCATGATGACGCACGGGTTCGCCGACGAGGCCCTCGAGTGGCGCAACTGGCTGCTGCGGGCGGTCGCGGGTGATCCCGAGGACCTCCAGATCATGTACGGGCTCGCCGGTGAGCGCAGGCTGCCCGAACGCGAGCTGGGGTACCTGCCCGGCTACGCCGGATCGACGCCCGTGCGGGTGGGCAACGGCGCCGTGGGCCAGTACCAGGCCGACGTCGTCGGCGAGGTGATGGTGGCGCTCGAGAAGCTGCGCGGTCACGGCATCACCGAGGACAGCTTCTCGTGGCCCCTGCAGCGTGCGCTGCTCACCTTCGCGGAGAACCACCTGGACGATCGCGATCACGGGATCTGGGAGATGCGCGGAGAGCTGCAGCACTTCACCCACTCGCGGGTCATGATGTGGGCGGCCTTCGACTGCGCCGTCCGCGCGGTCCGGGACCACGGGCTCAGCGGGCCACTCGACCACTGGATCGGCCTGCGGGACGGGCTGCGCACCGAGATCCTCGAGCGCGGCTTCGACCACGGGCTGAACTCCTTCACGCAGGTCTACGACGGCGGCGAGGTGGACGCCTCCCTCCTGCAGCTCCCTCAGGTGGGGTTCCTCGACTACGACGACCCGATGATGCTGGGCACGGTCGAGCGGATCGAACAGCACCTCCTGGATCCCCACGGGCTCCTGCTGCGGTACCGCACGGGCGAGTCCGACGACGGTCTCGAGCCGGGGGAGCACCCGTTCCTCGCCTGCTCGTTCTGGCTCGTCGAGCAGTACGCGCACAGCGGCCGGTTGGATGACGCCACACGCCTCATGGACCAGCTGGTGGGTTACTCGAACGAGCTGGGCCTGCTCTCGGAGGAGTACGACGCCGAGAACGGCCGGATGGCGGGCAACTACCCGCAGGCCTTCTCCCACCTGGCCCTCGTGCGTGCGGCCGACGCGCTGCAGATGGCTCGCGGCGAGACGAATCCGCACGAGTCGCTCGCGCGCGAAGAGCCGGAGACCGACTGATCTCCGGCTCTCGCCGCGCGGGTGATGCGGGTCCCTCGGGCCGTCCTTGCCCCTGCGCGATTCCGGCCTGACGTGCGCCGGCTCGGTGTGGCTCTGGCCCGAGGTTCGCCGGCCCGGTGCGATCCGGGCCGGCGTCGTCGTGCGCTGGTCCGACGCCGCGGCGTCAGACCGTGACGCCCTGGGGCTTGAGCACCACCTTGATGGTGCCGTCCGTCTTCTTCTGGAAATTCTTGTAGGCGGCCGGCGCTTCGTCGATCGAGACCTCGTGCGTCATGAGATCGGTGACGCCCAGCGGATCCGATGCTTCCTCCACGATCGGCAGGAGCTGGTCCGTCCAGCGCCGCACGTTGCACTGGCCCATGCGGAACTGGACCTGCTTGTCGAACATGGTCAGCAGCGGCATGGGGGTCGCGGACCCGCCGTAGACGCCACTGAGGGACAGCGTGCCGCCCCGGCGGACGGCGTCGATCGCCGAGTGCAGGACCGAGACGCGATCGCTGCCACCGGTCTCCATGACCTTCTGCGCCAGCCTGTCCGGCAGGATCCCCACGGCATTCTGCGCGAACGCACCGACCGGCGAGCCGTGTGCCTCCATGCCGACGGCGTCAACGATCGCGTCGGGGCCGCGGCCGTTCGTCATGCTGCGGAGCTCCTCGGCGGTGTCCTTCGTGAAGTCGATGGTCTCGATGCCGTGGCGCTTGGCCATCTCGCGTCGCTCGGCGATGGGCTCGACAGCGATGACGCGGTGTCCGAGATACTTGCCGATGCGGGCGGCGAACTGGCCGACGGGGCCCAGGCCGTACACCGTGAGCACTCCGTCCTTCGGGACGTCCGCATACTGCACGCCCTGCCAGGCGGTGGGGAGGATGTCCGAGAGGTAGAGGTAGCGCTCGTCCGGCAGGTCGTGCCCGACTTTCACCGGTCCGTAGTCGGCGAACGGCACCCGCAGGAACTCCGCCTGTCCTCCGGGGACGGAGCCGTACAGCTCGGAGAACCCAAAAAGGGCAGCGCCGGATCCCTGCTCGTGCACCTGGGTGGTCTCGCACTGGGACTGCAGGCCTCGGGTGCACATGAAGCAGTAGCCACAGGAGATGTTGAAGGGGATGACGACGCGGTCGCCGACCTTCAGGTGGGTCACGTCCGCGCCGACTTCCTCGACGATCCCCATGGGCTCGTGCCCCAGGATGTCTCCCTTGTGCATGTACGGGCCGAGGACCTCGTAGAGGTGCAGATCGGAGCCGCAGATCGCTGTCGAGGTGATCCGGACGATCGCGTCGGTCGGTTCCTGGATCGTGGGATCGGGCACGTTCTCCACGCTGATGTTGCGCTTGCCCTGCCATGTCACGGCTTTCATGTCGCACTCCTCCGGGTAGTAAGTATGCTTCGTTTCCCACTCTTCACCATGTGGACCCGAATGGGAAGCCGGGGCGGCGGCTCGCCTAGCCTTATCAGGTGCAGCTCCTCCAGTCACCGGCGGTCAGGATCGCCCTCTCCGTGGCCATCGCCACCGGCCTCTACGGCTTGTCCTTCGGTGCCCTGTCCGTCGCCGCGGGACTCGACCTCCTGCAGACCATGGCCCTGAGCCTGCTGCTGTTCAGCGGCGGATCGCAGTTCGCATTCATCGGTGTCGTCGCGGGCGGTGGCAGCGGGCTCTCGGCGATGTCCGCAGCCGCCCTGCTCGGCATCAGGAACGGCGTGTACGGGATGCAGGTCAATGTCCTGCTCAGGCCTCCCCGCTGGCGGAAGCTGCCGATGGCGCACCTCACGATCGACGAATCCGTGGCGACGGCGACGGGCCAGACGGATCCGCAGGAGCAGCGCCGCGGGTTCTGGGCCGCGGGGATCGGCGTCTTCGTCCTGTGGAACCTCTTCACGCTCGTGGGGGCGCTCGCCGGCAACGCCCTCGGCGATCCGGCCCGGTGGGGGCTCGACGGAGCCGCCGTGGCCGCCTTCCTCGGCCTGCTCTGGCCGCGGATCCGCGCGCGGGAGCCCGCGGCTATCGCCGTCGTCTGCGCCGTGGTCACCCTGATCGCGGTGCCGCTCGTGCCGCCCGGTGTCCCGATCCTCATCGCCGCGGTGGTCGCCGCCGTGCTCGGGCTCTCGGGGTTGGGCCCGGCGACGGAAGGCCTGGAGCCCGATGTCGATCCGTACCCCGATGGTGTTGCCGGGGAGCCCGACGCCGGGCGGTCCGAAGGCGCCGAAGGGCCCCGAATCGTTCGGGAGACCGGGGAATTCGGCGTCGCTCGGCAGACCCGGGGCCGTCGGCAGATCGGAGCGACACAGCAGCCCGGCGTCCCACGGCAGTTCGGGGTCCTACGGCGGTCCGGCATCGCTCGGCAGACCGGGGCGTCACAGCCGCCCGGGGGACGGACGGACGCATGAACCTCTGGGCCTGGATCCTGCTGGCGTGCGCCATCTCCATCGCCACGAAGTTCCTCGGGTTCCTGGTCCCGGCGAAGCTGCTCGACAATCCGAGAATGCTCCGGGTGGCCGGATCGCTGACGATCGGGCTGCTCGCGGCGCTGACGGCCGTGAACACCTTCGCATCCGGCCAGGAGCTCGCCGTCGACGCGCGGGTGGTCGCGCTGCTGGTGGCCGCCGTCGCCCTCTGGCTGCGGGCGCCGTTCCTGGTGGTCGTGGCTGTCGGGGCGGTGGCGGCCGGTGTGGCGAGGCTGCTCGGCGCGGGGTGAGCCCCCAGCGGGGGCGCGCGCCCTGTCCGGGGCGTTCTGCCCACTGATCGCGCCCGGTCCGTGGGAACGAGCGCTTGTGCCCACTGATCCGGTTCGGTCAGTGGGAGCATTTGCACGTCCGCCGGCGCAGGGCGGACTGCCGTGCAGGGTCAGCTCGTCGAGCGTGGACCGACCATGATCAGCGCGACGCCGACCAGGCAGACCGCCGACCCCAGGATGTCCCAGCGGTCGGGGCGGAAGCCGTCGATGAGCATGCCCCACGCCAGCGATCCTGCCACGAAGACACCGCCGTACGCCGCGAGGATCCGCCCGAAGTTCGGGTCGGGCTGGAGGGTCGCGACGAAGCCGTAGGCGCCGAGCGCCATGATGCCGAGCCCGGCCCACCACCACGGCCTGCCCTCCCGGACCGCCTGCCAGATGAGCCAGGCCCCGCCGATCTCGGCGCCCGCGGCGAGGACGAACAGGAGGGCCATGCGGATGATCGTCATGGCCTCAGTCTGCCGGAGCCCTACTGCGGCGGCGTGCCTCGGGTGCACGCCTCAGGTGCGTGCCTCGGGTGCACCGACGACGACGGGGAGGCGGCGCCGCGTCAAAAGGGTGGGCCCTGCGGTCAGGACCCGGCGACGACGGCGGCCGTGGCCTGTGCGATGGCCGCCTCCTCGTCCGTGGGCACCACCAGGACGGGGAACGCGGACGACGGCGTGCTGATCACGCGCGCCTGCTTGCTGCGCTCGGAGTTGAGGCTCTCGTCGAGCTCGAGGCCGAGGGCCCCGAGTTTGGCGACGACGGCGGCGCGGAAGTCGGCCGCGTTCTCCCCGATGCCCGCGGTGAACACGAGGGCATCGGCACCGCCGACGGCGACGTGGTAACCGCCCACGTACTTCGCCAGCCGGTAGGACGCCACCTCGACCGCGAGCTTCGCGCGCTCGTCGCCGGAGTCCGCGGATTCCGCGACGGAGCGCATGTCGTTCGTACCGGCGAGGCCCTTCAATCCGCTGTTCCGGTTGAGCAGCGTGTCGAGGTCCTTCTCGCTGTATCCCTCGCGCAGCAGGAACAGCAGGATGGACGGGTCGATGTCCCCGGACCGCGTCCCCATCACGAGCCCTTCGAGGGGCGTGAAGCCCATGGAGGTGTCGATGCTCTCGCCGTCACGCACGGCCGTGACCGAGGCGCCGTTGCCGAGATGCGCGATGACTCCCGTGAACGCGTCCGTCCCGAGGAGCTCGGCCGCACCACGCGCCACGTAGGCGTGCGAGGTGCCGTGGAACCCGTAGCGGCGGATGCCGTGCTTTCGGTACAGCTCGTCCGGCACGGCGTACCGCCAGGCGTGCTCGGGCAGGGTGCGGTGGAAAGCGGTGTCGAACACGGCCACCTGCGGCAGGTCCGGCCACTTCTCGGTGATGGCCCGGATCCCCGTGACGGCCGCGGGATTGTGCAGGGGGGCGAGCGGGTTGAGGCGCTCGATCGCGCGGGTGATCTCGTTGTCGATCAGGACCGGCTCGCTGAACCGCTCGCCGCCGTGCACCACGCGGTGCCCGACGGCGTCGATCGTGCGCTCGCCGAGTGCCTCCGCCACCTCGTGATCCACACGGTCGAGGGCGGCGGCGTGGTCGGGGACCTCCGCCTCGCCGATGCGCTCGACCAGGCCTTCCGCCAGGACGTCGTCGCCCTCGCGCACCTGGTACTTGAGCGAGGAGGAGCCGGAGTTGATGACGAGGATGATCATGGGGTCCTGTCCTGGAGCGGGATCGATGGGAACGGCTAGGAGGTGGGCTGCTGCGCCTGGACGGCGGTGATGGCCACCGTATTGACGATGTCCTCCACGGTGCAGCCGCGTGAGAGGTCGTTGACAGGCTTCCGGAGGCCCTGGAGGACGGGTCCGACGGCGACCGCGCCGGCCGACTGCTGTACGGCCTTGTAGGTGTTGTTGCCGGTGTTGAGGTCGGGGAAGATGAACACCGTCGCCTGACCCGCAACGGACGATCCGGGCAGCTTGGAGGCCGCGACCGAGGCGTCGACGGCCGCGTCGTACTGGATGGGGCCCTCCACGGCGAGGTCCGGGCGGAGCTTCCGCACCAGCTCGGTGGCGCGCCGGACCTCGTCCACCGCGCCGCCGGACCCCGACTCCCCGGTGGAGTAGGACAGCATGGCGACCCGCGGCTGCACGCCGAACTGCTCGGCGGTCTCCGCCGAGGCCACGGCGATGTCCGCGAGCTGCTCGTCGTTCGGATCCGGGTTCACGGCGCAGTCGCCGTAGACGAGCACGCGGTCCTGCAGGAGCATGAGGAAGACCGAGGACACGATCTTCACGCCGTCCTTCGTCTTCACGAACTCGAGCGCGGGGCGGATGGTGTTCGCCGTCGTATGGGCCGCGCCGGACACCATGCCGTCGAGCTTCCCGAGCTGCACCATCATGGTCCCGAAGTATGCTCCTTCGAGCATCCTTTCACGGGCCTGGTCGAGCGAGACGTTCTTGTGGGCGCGGAGGCGGGCGTACTCGGCGGCGAACTCCTCCAGGAGGTCCGACGTGGCGGGGTCGATCAGCGTGATGCCCGTGAGGTCGATACCCTGGCCGGACGCGATCTCGCGGATGCGAGCCTCCGGCCCGAGGACCGTCAGATCGCAGACGTCCCGGCGGCGCAGGATCTCCGCCGCCTTCAGCACGCGGACGTCCTCGCCCTCGGGCAGCACGATGTGCTTCCGCTCGGCCCGCGCACGCTGGATCAGCTCGTGCAGGAAGCGCAGCGGGGTCATGCTCACGGGCCGCGGCAGTTCGAGGCGCTCGAGCAGCTCGTTCTCGTCGACCTGCCGTGACCAGGCGCCGAGCGCAGCGGCGGCCTTCCGCCGCAGTCCGCTGGCGATCTCCCCGCGCACCTCGCTGACCCGCCGCGCCGCGGTGTAGGTGTCGTCGTCGAGCGCGAAGACGGGGAACGGCGCCTGCGCGAGAAGGGCGAGGATGTTGGGATCCGGGGCGAGGCCGCCGGTGAGGAACATACCCGAGGGCACCGGGAACTCGGGCGAGAACGACGACGCCAGGGTCGCCACGAGCACGTCCGCGCGGTCGCCGGGCACGATCACCAGCGCGCCGTCCGTGAGCAGGTGCAGGAAGTTGCCGACGTTCATGGCGGCGACACGCACGCTCGTGACGTCGCGCTCCAGGTTCGAGTTGCCGGCGATCTGCCGCGCACCGAGCTCTGCCGACACCTCGGACACCGTGGGCTGGGAGATCTCGGTCAGTTCAGGGATGACGTAGACGGGCCGCCCGGACCGCCCGGGCCGCACCTGCTCGCTGATGGCGGTGACGGCGTCGTCCGCCGCCCGGTTGACCATCATGGCCAGGAGGGACACCTTCGCGGCGTCGAGTTCGCGGCGCGCGACGTCGACCGTGTCCGCCGCCTCCTCCACGGACATGTCCTTCGCGCTCACGACGGCGAGCACCATGGCACCGAGGTTGTTCGCGAGGCGGGCGTTGAGGTCGAACTCGACGGCGGCGTCGTTGCCGGAGAGATCGGTGCCCTCGACGATGACGACGTCGCACTCCGCGGCGATCTCGCTGTAGATGGCGACGCACCGTGCGTCGATCTCGGCGCGATCGCCCGTGACCAGGAGTGCCCGTGCCTCGGCGCGGGTCAGGCCGCCCCGGGCACGGCTCTCGGGGAGGTCGAAGGCGCGCTGCATGAGGCGCACCATCGGATCCGCCGAGGGGTCGCTGCCCTCGACGATGGGCCGGAAGAAGCCCACGCGGTCGGCGTGGCGGTGCAGCATGTCGGCGAGGCCCAGGGAGATCAGGGACTTGCCGGAGCCGTTGGTCATGGCGCTCACATATATTCCGCGGGTCATGGGGCCAGTCTCGCAGGCTCCCCGGACGCGTGCCATAACGGGTGTCACGTCCTGGTGGGTGTCCGCGCGGACGCCGAGAGGACACAAAAGACCGCCCGGAGGCCCTGTGACGCGTCATGTCTGTCCGTTCGGCGGGGTGGCTGGACCAGGGCCGGCTGCCACCCTTGACCGTCGTCCGCACCCCGCGTAACGTACAACCGTATGGTTGTAGTTCAGATGGGTGAGGACGAGGTGGACCGCCTGTTCCAGGCGCTCGCCGACGCGACCCGGAGGGACATCGTGTCCCGCGTCCTGGTCGCCGAGTACTCGGTCTCCGGCTTGGCGAAGCAGTACGCCATGAGTTTCGCCGCAGTGCAGAAACACGTGGCCGTCCTGGAGCGGGCTTCGCTCGTCATCAAGGAGAAGCGCGGACGGGAGCAGATCGTGCGGGGACGGGTGGACGCAGTGCAGCGGGCCCGCCGCCTCCTCGACGAGTACGAGCACATCTGGCGGCAGCGGATCGACAGGATCGGCGACCTCCTCGCCGAGGATGCATCGGATCAGGACTAGGAAGGCAGCATCATGGCAGTCATCAGCACCGAGAAGGACACCGACGCTCTCCACTTCCGGCTCGTCGCGGAGTTCGACGCCGGCACCGAACGCGTGTGGCGGATCTGGGCGGACCGGACCCAGCTGCAGCGCTGGTGGGGACCGCCCACCTGGCCGGCGACCTTCGAGACGTACGAGTTCGAGGAGGGCGGGCGCGCCGCCTACTTCATGACCGGGCCCGACGGCGAGAAGGCGCGAGGCTGGTGGCGGATCACCGCCGTCGAGCCCCACCGCCTGCTGACCTTCGTGGACGGCTTCGCGGACGAGAACGGTGATCCCGTGCCGGACATGGGGGAGACGACGGCGACCGTCACGCTCGAGGATCTCGGCGGACGCACGCGCATGACGATGACGACGGCCTTCCAGTCGCTGGAGCAGCTCGAGCAGATGGCTGCGATGGGCATGGAGGAGGGCGTGCGCGAGGCGCTCGGCCAGGTCGATGCGCTGCTGGCGGAGGACGCTCCGGTCTGAGCCGGGTCGTTCCTCCGACCAGGCGCCCGAGAGGACAGAAATGACCGCCGAAGAGGCTCTTCGGCGGTCAATTCTGTCGTTTCGACGAGGTGGAGCGGGGGAACCGCCGCGCGGGCTAGGCCGTGGCGGCCTTCTGCTTGCGCGGGGGCAGGGCCAGCTTGAAGATCTTGGCCCACGTGGAGCCGACCTGCTTGGGCAGGGGGCCCGTGGTGTAGGGCAGCTTGTAGCGCGTGCAGATCTCGCGGACCTTCACGGCGACCTCGGCGTACCGGTTGGAGGGCAGATCGGGGAAGCAGTGGTGCTCGATCTGGTGGGACAGGTTCCCGGACATCAGGTGCATGAACTTGGAGCCGGAGATATTGGCAGAGCCGATCATCTGGCGGACGTACCAGTCACCGCGGGTCTCGCCGTCCACCTCCTCCTCCGTGAACGTGTCCGTCCCGTCGGGGAAGTGGCCGCAGAAGATGATGGCGTGCGCCCAGAAGTTGCGGATGGCGTTGGCCGCGAGCGTCCCGTAGAGGGCCTGCTTGCCGGAGCCGGTGAGCATCGCGACGGCGGGCGTCGCGGCATAGTCTTTGGAGAACTGCTTGAGCACCTTGACGCCCACGGCCTTGAGGTCGCGGTTCATGGCCTCCTTGGTCTTCAGGCCCTCCTTGTACTCCGGGATCTCGAGGTCGTACAGGGCGATACCCCACTCGAAGACCGGCGCGAGGATCGCGTTGTACAGCGGGTTGCCCAGGTTGAAGGGGCGCCACGGCTGGTCGGGGTCCATGCGCAGCAGGTTGTATCCGATGTCCCGGTCCTTGCCGATGACGTTGGTCCAGCGGTGGTGGAGATCGTTGTGGGTGTGCTGCCAGGAGCGCGCCGGCGTCACGAAGTCCCACTCCCAGGTGGTGGAGTGGATGTCGGGATCCCGCATCCAGTCCCACTGGCCGTGCAGCACGTTGTGCCCGATCTCCATGTTCTCCAGGATCTTCGCGACGCTCAGCATCGCGGTCCCGGCGAACCAGGCGGGCTTGTACTTGCTGAACAGCAGGGTGCCGCGTCCGGCGAACTCCAGTGAGCGCTGGATCCGGATGATGCGGCGGATGTACGCGGCGTCGGTGGCGCCGCGCTTGGCGAGGATCTCGTCGCGGACGGCGTCGAGCTCGCGGCCCAGTTCCTCGACCTGCTCGTCCGTCAGGTGCTTGGCTGCATCGGGACGGACCAGGGGGTGGCCCGACGCCGCGAGGGCGCCCGGGCGGGTCAGCGTGGTGGTCATGGGGGACTCCTCTGGTGGGGGGATCTACAGGTCGAGGTTCACGGGCCCGGCGGCTGCCGAGACACAGGTCTGGATGAGCTGGCCGGGCTCGTTGTGCAGTTCACCGGTCCGCAGGTCACGGACCTGGCCGGAGCGGAGCGGGATGAGGCAGCTGTGGCAGATACCCATGCGGCAGCCGCTCGGCATCAGGACTCCGGCGTCCTCGCCGATGTCCAGCAGGGGGGTGTCGCCGTCGGCCTGGACCTCGCGGTCCGACTGCTCGAAGGTGACGAGGCCGCCGTCGTGCCCGGCGCCGGCCGTCAGGTCCGTGCTGAACCGCTCGATGGTCAGCGTGGCGCCGCCGGATGCGCCCGCGGCGACGTTCGGGACGGTGCGCGCCGTCTCCAGCGTCGCCTCGCGCTGCCACAGGTCCTCGGCGTCGTTCAGGAAGCCTTCCGGGCCACAGGCGTAAGCCGCGCGGCCGCGCCAGTCGGGGCACAGGTCGGCGATGGTCTTCGCGGTGAACTCGAGGCGGCCGCGGGCACTCGTGAACCAGTGCCGGACCGTCAGGTTGGAGAACTGGTCGGCGAGCTCGTCGAGTTCCTCCCGGAACAGGCTCTTCTCGGGGGTGCTGTTGGAGTTGATGAGGACCACGTCGGCGTCGGGGCGGCGCGGGATCAGCGTGCGGATCATCGACATCACCGGGGTGATGCCACTGCCCGCGGTGAGCATGAGCAGCGACCGCGGGTGCTCGGGGAGCACGAAGTCGCCCTGCGGAGGTGCGAGGAACAGGACGTCGCCGGGCTTGGTGTCGCGGACCAGGACGTGCGAGACGGATCCGGCGTCCTTCACGGTGATGGCGGGATCATGGCCGGCGGCGTTGCTGAGGGAGTAGGAGCGCCACTGGCGTACCCCGTTGAGCTCCACGCCGATGCGGGCCCACTGGCCGGCCTTGTGGGCATGCCAGCCGTGGCCGGGGCGGAAGTAGATGGTGGCCGAGTCCTCGGTCTCGTGGACCACACGGGTGACGACGCCGCGCAGCTGGCGTGAGGAGTACACCGGGTTGAACAGCGCGAGGAAGTCTTCCGGTGCGAGCGGGGTGGTCAGCGCGGATGCTGCACGCGCCAGCTTCGTGAACCGGATCATTGTCCTAACGATATAGCCTCTGCCGCTAAAGATCTTCATCCCGGGCATACAGTTGGGGGAGAAGAACTGTCACGGAGAAATAGATGGGGGTCGTCCATATGGGTTCCGACGAGGTAGCCGTCGCTCCACCGGAACCGCCGTGGCTGGCTCTCCCGCCCGGTGTGAGCGACCTGCTGCGGCCGCTCAACGCGGACTTGGTGGAGGCCATCATCGAGGCGGTCCCCCAGCTGGTCCCCGCCTACGCCCGGCCCATCGAGGGGAGCTTCGGCCGCGGACTGCGGATGGGAGTGGCTGCCGCCCTGGAGCGGTTTCTCGACTTGCCGGGCACGAGGCTGCCCGCCCTCTCCGACCAGAGCCGCCAGTTGGTGGCGGGACTGGGCCGCGGCGAATTCCGTCAGGGGCGCAGCATGGATTCGTTGCTCGGCGCCTACAGGATGGGGGCGCGGGTGACGTTCCGGGAGATGTCCCGCCGCTCGATGGACGCGGGACTCGGCTCGGCTGTGGTGGTGGATCTCGGGGAGTCGATCATGGCGTACATCGACGAGCTCTCGGCCGTGAGTGCGGAGGCCTACGCGTTCGAGCAGTCGGAACGGGCCGGTGCTGTGGACCGGCGGCGCGCCGAACTCCTGGAGCTGCTGCTCCTCGGCAAGGCCGACGAGACGGCGCTGCGGCAGGCCGCGCAGCTGGCGGACTGGACCGTGCCGGCGCAGGTCGTCGTCGTCACCCTCCCGCTCGACCGCGCCCAGGGACTCCGGCAGCGGCTCGCGCCCGGGGCGATCGTCATCGAGCGCGATTCCGACGCCGTCGCCCTGGTGCCCGAGCGCGGTGCGGTGTCCCGCGCTGAGCTCCACCGGACGCTGACCGGACGGAGCGCGGCCGTCGGCCCCGCAGGGGAGCTGCACCAGGTCGCGGAGTCCCTGCGTCTGGCCATCCTCGCCGCGTCCATGCTCCCGCCCCGCGAGGGCGACGACGAGCCGCCCGTGTGGGCGGACGAGCACCTGACCGAGGTGGTGCTCGCGGCGGAACCGTCGGCGGTCGGTGAACTCTCGCGCCGTCGACTCGCACCGCTCGCGGAGCTGCCGGAGAACCAGCGGCAGAAGCTCGAGGACACCCTCCTGGCGTGGCTCCGGCACTGGGGCCAGCGGTCGCCGATCGCCGAGGAGCTGGGGATCCACGGGCAGACCGTCGGGTACCGCGTGCTGCAGCTGCGGGAACTCTTCGGCGACGACCTTCGGGACCCGAAGATCCGCTTCGAGCTGGAGATCGCCCTGCGGAGCGTCCGCAGGACGCCCGCCCCGTCCGCCTAGGACGGGTCAGCCGCCGCGATAGGTCGCGGACGTCCAGAGGTGGAACAGCGCGTAGGCGCGGTAGGGCCGCCATGCCTCGGATCTCCGCTCGGCGTCCCGGATGCTCGGGTTGCCCATGGCTCGGCGTGCCACCAGGTCCCCCGGGGTGAAGGCGTCGGCGTCGCGGAGCACGCGGACGGAGAGGTAGTCCGCCGACCACGGGCCGATGCCCGGGATGGCCAGGAGTTCCCGCCTCAGGCGCACAGGCTCTGCCAGGGGATCGAGGGACAACCCGCCGACGACGGCGCGCGCCACGTTCTGCACCGTGGCCGCCCGGCTGCGGGTCACCCCGACGGCGGCACGCAGCTCCTCGGGCGGCGCCGCCGCGATCGCTTCCGGCGTGGGGAACACGGTGAGGCCCGACGGCGACGGCGTCCCGTAGGCGGCGGCCAGCCTGCCACCGAACGTCCCGCCGGCCGCCACCGACACCTGCTGGCCGAGCACCGTCATGATCGCGGCCTCGAACGGCTCGGGGTAGCCGACGGCGCGCAGACCCGGGCGCTCGCGGACCAGGGGGCCGAGGAGTGGGTCGGCGTCGAACGCGCGGGCGATCGCCTCCGTGTCCGTGTCGAGGTCCAGCCAGGCGCGGGTCGTCGTGACGAGGTGCGCGAACTCGCCGTCGTCGTCCGTGTCGGCGGTGAGTTCGACGTCGCCCGGCCGGACGGTGACGGTCACCCGGCGCGGGCCGCCCGGCGTCGTGAGCAGCCGGGTGTGCCGCCGGCCGTCCCGGTCCGTCACCTCGCATTCCGGGACGGCGTGGTTGGCGAGGATCGCGGCCATGGGGCCGGGCTCCAGGGCGCCGTGCGGCGTCAGGACCGCGCTGCGCGTCACGGGAGGATGGAGTCCACGTATCCGCCGTCCACCCGCACCGCCGCCCCTGTGGTCGCCGAGGCGAGCGGCGACGCGAGGTAGGCGACCATGTTCGCGATCTCCTCGGGTTCGATCAGGCGCTGCAGCAGGGACTGCGGCCGGTGGTCCTTCATGAACTGCTTCTGGGCGTCCTCCCACGGAAGGTCCTTGTCCACCAGCTGGTAGACGAAGTCCTCGACGCCGCCGGTGTGGGTGGGCCCGGCGATGATCGAGTTCACGGTCACGCCCGTCCCCGCGGCCTCCTTCGCGAAGCCGCGGGAGACAGCGAGCAGCGCGGTCTTGGAGACGCCGTAGTGGATCATCTCGGCCGGGATGGCGACGGCGGAGTCACTCGCGATGTACTGCACGCGGCCCCAGCCCGCACCGATCATCCCCGGGAGGTAGGCGCGCGTGAGGCGGATCGCGGTGAGCACGTTGACCTCGAAGTAGCGGCGCCACTCGTCGTCGTCGATCTCCAGGGCCGGCTGTGCGCCGAAGATGCCGAGGTTGTTGACCAGGACGTCGACGGCGGGCAGGACGCCGAGGGCCTTCGCGACGCCGTCGTCCGTGGTGACGTCGGCGGGGACGGCAATGAGGTCGGCATCGGGTACGTCCCCGTGGATGGTTTCCATGGCGCGGGCGACGCTGCGGTTGCTGCGGCCGTTGACGCCCACGCGGGCACCGGCGGAAGCGAGTCTCAGGGCGATGGCCAGCCCGATGCCCTGCGTCGATCCGGTGACCAGGGCGGTCCTGCCGCTGAGGTCGAGTGCCAGTGCCATGGGAAGCTCCTTCAGCGTTCGGCGGGTCTCGGATACACCCTACGACGACGGCGCGGGGATGGTCGCGGGGTCCCTCCGCCCCGCCGCGACGGACCGGGCGAACGTGATGCTGGACACGGAGCGGGGGCCTGGCGACACCTATCACGCCGGAGCCATCGCGTCACAATGAAGTGCGGTTCGATGCGCTGGTGACGGGTGGAGAAAAACCTCAGCGCCAGCAGGTATATTGCTCCCGGTATATGGAATACTTCCACCTCCCCCGAGGTTGAGAGTGGCATCTGGGCGTCATTCCCGCCCATAGAAGGAGATCTACCCCTATGGCAACCGACTACGACGAGCCACGCGTTCGCCCGGAAGACCAGCCGGCCAACGAGTCCCTCGAAGCGATCCAGGCACAGCGGAGTGCGACCACGCAGACCGCACTGATCGACGTCGAGGACGGCGAGACCGCTGAAGGCATCGACCTCCCCGGGGCCGACCTCTCCCACGAGGAACTCCTCATCCAGGTCATCCCGCAGCAGGAGGACGAATTCACCTGCATGTCCTGCTTCCTGGTGCACCACCGCAGCCAGCTCGCCCGTGAGAAGAACGGCGAGAAGTACTGCACTGAGTGCGAAGGCTGACACCCCTCCGGACGTACGCAAAGCCCCTGGCCCGATGGCCGGGGGCTTTCTTCGTCCACAGGTCCGGCCGGGCGCCGCTGCAGGTCAGGGCAGGACGACGAGCGGCAGGCCCGCCGCGGCGCAGGACACCCGGACCAGGCCGTCCCCCGCACCGCGGGACAGGCGGTTGTTGACCCCGGTGTCGTCGCACCAGTCGACGTCGTACGGGTACGCGGACACGAGGTAGTCGCCGGGTGGCGTCCCCAGGGGCACCACGACCTCGGTGGAGAAGCCACCCGCGTCGGTCATGGGTGCGAGCTCCCGGAGGATGCGCCCGCCGTCGACCGTGGTGACGAACACCTCGACCTGCGCCGCGTCGCCGTACGTCGAGTCGCAGTCCGCCTCGCCCGCGTCGATGCCCACCGTTCCGCCGGCACGTACCTGATCGGGGGTGATGACGTACGGCGGGGGCATGCAGGCGGGCTGCCGGAGGAAGCCTCCCGGGCCGTTCCCGCAGGCTGTACTGCACAGCAGCACTGCCACGACGGCCGCGCGGAGGCTGAGGTGCACCCGAGTTCGGCGTCCCCCGCCATCCCTCCCGGTATCTCCCACGGTCCAGATCCTCCACCCGTCGACGCGCGGGGGACAGGGCCGTGTCGAACCGTCACGCGATCGTGACGCAGGCGGCCGCCCAGTACGGTGATGGGATGGATTCCTCCCACGTGATCGTGCTGCCCGGCGGCGGCTACACCATGCTGTCCGACAACGAGGCGGAGGTGGTCGCGGAGCGCCTGCGCTCGTTCGGCCTGTCCGCGAGCGTCTTCGACTACCCCGTGCAGACCCGGCACCCAGGACCGCTCGACGCCGTCCGCTCCGAGGTCCGGCGCGTCCGCGCGGCAGGCGCTGCCCGGGTGGCCCTCCTGGGCTTCTCCGCCGGCGGACACCTTGCTGGGCAGGCAGCCTTGGCCCCCTCCGGCGAGCCGGCCGAGCGCGTGGACGCCGCGGTGCTCGGCTACCCGGTCGTGTCCATGGAACTCGCGACACATCGCGGTTCGCAGGACGAACTCCTCGGGCCCGACGCCGGGAACGCGCTCCGCGCCTCGACCTCCCTGGACCGTCTCGTCACCGCCGATGCGTCGCCGTTCTTCATCTGGCACACCGCGGCGGATGAGGCCGTCCCGGTCGAGCACGCATACCGGCTCGCGCAGGCGCTCGCCGCACACCGGGTCCCGCATGCCCTGCATGTCTTCGAGGAGGGTGAGCACGGTCTGGGCCTCGCGGACGGGCAGGGTGCCGCCGGCCAGTGGAGCCGGCTGGCGAGCGAGTGGCTGCAGGCCCGGGGCTGGTGATCGCGCCGATCCTGACCCCCGGCAGGGGTGCCGCCCGGTGATGCTGCAGACCATCGTGGCGCTCGGCCCGGTGATCGGGCTGATCGCGCTCGGCTACGGCATCCGTGCACGGGCGTTCCTCGCGCCGTCGTTCTGGCCCCCCGCGGAGCGGCTGTGCTATTTCGTCCTGCTTCCCGCTCTGTTCATCAACGGCACGGCGACCGCGGACCTCGGCGGGTTGCCGATCGCCCTCATGGCACCGGTACTCGCCGGCCCGGTGGTCCTGACAGCCCTGGGACTCGTCGTGGCGCAGCGGTGGCTGGACCTGGACGGGCCCGCGTTCACCTCCGTGCTGCAGGGGAGCATCCGCTTCAACAACTACCTCGGCCTCTCCATCGCCCTCGCCCTGTTCGGGCCCGACGGCGTGGCGCTCGCCGCGATCGCGAACACCATCCTCGTGCCGCTTGTCAACGTCGTCTGCACGCTCGGTTTCGCGCGGTACGGGGCGGAGCGGCTCACGGTCGGAGGGACGGTTCGCAGCATCGCCACGAACCCGCTGATCCTCGGCTGCGTGATCGGCATCGGCCTGAATGTCACGGGGATCGGGCTGCCCCCGGGCGTCGAGGGCCTGGTGCGGACGCTCGGTGCCGCGTCCCTGCCGCTCGGCCTGCTGTGCGTCGGGGCTGCCCTGGAACTGCGCAGCATGGGACGCAATCTCGGCGCGGTGGGCCTCGCGACCGCCGTCAAGTTCGTGGTGATGCCAGGACTCGGTCTCGCGGGTTGCCTGCTGGTGGGCCTCACCGGCGAACCGGCGGCAACGGTGATCCTCTTCCTCTCCCTGCCCACCGCGTCCTCGGCCTACGTCATGGCGAGGGCGCTCGGCGGTGATTCCCGGCTCATGGCCTCGATCATCACCCTGCAGACCGTGGCGGGCGTCCTCTACCTGCCCGTGGTCTTCCTGGTCATCAGGGCCTTCACCGGCTGATCGCACCGGCTGATCGCGCCGTCACCGACCCGGTGCCAGAAAGCCGCACGCGGTGTTCGACGGCGATGGACGTGACGTCGAAGTGCAGCCACCACAGACACACCGAGAGCGCGACGCCGACGACCGCGCCGAGGAGGATCTGGACGCTGACCGGTTCCTGGGTCGCATCGACAGCGATCGCGACGATCTTTGCACCGAGCGCCAGGATGACCACCCGTCCGTAGCGCTCCGTCCGGTGCGCGGCGGAGTGGTGGATGCGCCGCGTGCGGAGGCGAGGAGGGCTGGATCAGCGGATCGCCGAGCTTCGGTGCCGACGGCAACTACGTTCGGTACTAAGCATGCTTGCTATCAGGTCGATCGGCCCCTACGGTGAGGAGGAACGATCCACGTCGAAAGGGCCACCATGATCACGCTCGACCAGATGAAGGACTCGATGAACGCCGGCGGCAACGTGCTGAGCGAGGACGGGGCGTTCCTCGGGCCGATGGGGCACCTCTACGTCGACGATGCCACCGGCGAACCCAGCTGGGTCACGATCACCACCCACGCGTCGGGCGAGCCGGAGTCCTTCGCACCGCTGCGCGATGCGGTCCTCGACGGGAACGACGTCCGCCTGCCGTACCCGCACGGCACCGTCCATTCGTCACCGAAGATGTCCCAGGACGGGCACCTCAGCCCGGAGGAGGAGCAGCACCTGCTGCGCTACTACGGCCTGATGGCGCCGAAGGACGAGACGCTCACCGAGACTCCCGCCACTGGCGGCAACCGGTCCTCACGCACCGACGCCTTCGCGGGGCGTGCCGAGCAGCCGCGCCGCGACCAGGGACTGCGACGCGGTGCCGGCCCGGGTGGGACTGACGACGACGGCGATCTGGCCATGACGCGCTCCGAGGAGCAGCTGAGGGTCGGCACCGAACTCCGGGAGACGGAACGGGTGCGCCTGGTCAAGCGCGTGGTCACCGAGGACGTCACCATGACCGTCCAGATCCGGCGCGAGGAGCTCGTCGTCGAGCGCGTCCCGGTCAGCGACGGCAAGCCCCTCTACGACGACGGCTCGGGCACCTTCAGCAAGGCCGAGCGCGAGCGCCTGTACTCGGCGGTGGAGACGGCCTTCAGCGGCGACGTCGTCGAACTGGTCCTGTACGAGGAGAAGCCCCGCGTCGAGATGGACGTGGTGCCCATCGAGCGGGTGCGTGTCAGCCGTGAGGCGCACACCCACGACGAGACGGTGGGCGGCCAGGTCCGCAAGGAAGTCATCGAGACGGAGCGCATCGAGCTCTGACGGAGGACGGGCGGGGCCGAGCGGCTCCACCCGAAGGATGCGATGAAGGACCGTCGGAGCTGCCGTCCGGCGGTCCTTCGTCATGACCGGGCGGGTCGCGCCTCCCGTTGGATCGGAATCGGGCCGGGGATCAGTACTCCCGCGAGGACAGCACGCAGAACTCGTTGCCGTCCGGGTCGGCGAGGACTTCCCAGCTTACGTCCGGACCCTGGCCCACGTCGGTGCGCGTCGCCCCGAGGCCCACGAGGCGCTCGATCTCGGCGTCCCGATCCTGGCTCGTGTGCGGCGCGAAGTCGAGGTGCAGGCGGTTCTTCCCCTCCTTGGCGTGCTCCACCGGCACGAACACGAGTCCGGGCGGCACCTGCTCGAAGGCCAGCTTCGAGCTGAGATCGCGAGCCCAGGGCGGTACGAGGACGGCTTCCTCGTCGGTGTCGAACATGACCTCCCACCCGAGTGCCTCGGCCCACCAGCGCGCCAGCGCACGGTGATCGGTGGATTCGATGACGGTGGAGTACCAGCGCAGAGTCATGACCGGATCGTGCTCCCCGACTGCACCGGGTGCACGTCCTCGCGGTCAAGGAGTGTCCGCATGGCTGTCGGCGGGCCGGGCGGTACGGCCGAACGCGGCGTCGGAATAACGTCACACTCGCGTGCGCTAATCCCTGCTAAGGTAATCCTTACCTGATGCTCCGAGGGTCGATCCGACCGGTAGCACGCCGGTACCCGTCATTGTCGTCACCCCTGGAAGGCCCCCATGCTCCGCGCCCCGAAACTCCTCGCCCTCGCTGCCGCCGCAGCCATGACCGTCGCGCTCGCTGCCTGCTCCACGCCGGCCGCCGAGTCCGCCGCCGAGGCACCCTCCAGCGCCGGCTTCGAGCCCATCACCATCGAGCACGGCTTCGGGACCACCACCATCGAGGAGAAGCCGGAGCGCGTGGCGACCGTGGCCTGGGCCAACCAGGAGGTGCCCCTCGCGCTCGGCGTCGTCCCCGTCGGCATGGCGGCCGCCACCTTCGGTGACGACGACGGCGACGGCGTCCTCCCCTGGGTGACCGAGAAGCTCGAGGAGCTCGGCGGCGAGACGCCCGTGCTGTTCGACGAGACCGACGGCATCGACTTCGAGGCCGTCGCGGATACCGCGCCGGACGTCATCCTCGCGGCCTACTCGGGCCTGACGCAGGAGGACTACGACACCCTCAGCGAGATCGCCCCCGTCGTCGCCTTCCCCGAGACCGCCTGGGGCACCCCGTGGCGCGAGATGATCGAGCTCAACAGCGCCGGCATGGGCATGGCCGAGGAGGGCAAGGAGCTGATCGCGGACCTCGACCAGCAGATCAGCGACGCCACCGCGGAATTCCCGGGCATCGCCGGCAAGAAGACCATGTTCATGACGCACGTTGACCCCACGGACCTCAGCGAGGTCAGCTACTACACCACGCACGACACCCGGGCCATGTTCTTCGAGGACCTCGGCCTCGCCACACCGGCGAGCGTCGCCACCGCATCCGCGGAGACCGACCTCTTCTCCGGGACCATCAGCACCGAGCAGGCCGACGTGCTGGACGACGTCGACATCATCGTCACCTACGGCGACGACGAACTGGTCTCCACGCTCGAGGCCGACCCGCTGCTCTCGCAGATCCCCGCCGTCGCCAACAAGGCTGTTGTGAATCTTCCCGGCACCACGCCCGTGGGCACCGCGGCCAACCCCACGCCGCTGTCCATCTCGTGGGTGCTCGAGGACTACCTCACGCTCCTCTCGGACGCCGCAGACAACGCCTAGTGCCCCCGTCCGCCCCGCCGGCCGTCGCAGCCCCCGCCACCGCGCGGGGACTGCGGCGGCTCCGGCCGCTCTGGCTCGTCATCGCCCTCGCCGTGCTGGGGGTGGTGGCCTTCGCGTCCGTGGGCATCGGCTCACGCGACGTGTCGCTCGCCGAGGTGATCGCGGCCCTGGGCGGATCGACGGACGGCTTCAACGAGGCGGCGGTGGCCAAGCGGATCCCGCGGACCCTGCTCGCGGTGCTCGCCGGTGCGGCCCTCGGCCTCTCCGGGGCGGTCATGCAGGGCGTCACCCGCAACCCGCTCGCTGATCCCGGGATCCTCGGGGTCAACACCGGAGCCTCCCTCGCCGTCGTCACCGCGATCGCGACCGTGGGCCTGAGCTCGGCGACGGGCTACATCTGGGTGGCCATCGCCGGAGCCTCGGTCACCGCCGTGTTCGTCTACGTGGTGGGCTCGCTCGGTCGCGGCGGAGCGACGCCCCTGAAGCTCGCGCTGGCCGGTGCCGCCACCTCTGCCGCGCTGACCTCGCTCATCAGCGCCGTCGTGCTCCCACGCGGTGACATCTCGGGTAGCGTGCGGTCCTGGCTGATCGGTGGTGTGGGCGGAGGCACCTTCTCGAGCATCTTCCAGGTGCTCCCGTTCCTCGCCGTCGGCCTCCTCCTCAGCCTCCTCTCCGCCCGCTCGCTCAACTCCCTGGCCCTCGGCGACGAGCTGGCGGCCGGGCTCGGCGAACGCGTGGCCGTGGCGCGGGGGCTCGCCGCCTTCGGCGCCGTCCTCCTGTGTGGGGCGGTGACCGCCGTGACCGGGCCCATCGGCTTTGTGGGCCTCGTGGTCCCGCACGCCTGCCGCCTGCTGATCGGCGTGGACCACCGCTGGCTGCTGCCCCTCTCCGCCGTCCTCGGGGCCATCCTCCTCACGTCCACCGACGTCCTCGGGCGGATCGTGGCGCGCCCCGAGGAGATCGACGTCGGCATCATCACCGCGCTCGTGGGTGCCCCCTTCTTCATCTACATCGTCCGACGGCAGAAGGTGCGTGAACTGTGACAGCGCTGCAGGCACCACCGCGCGTCGGCATCACCGCCGGTGAGATCGCGCAGGGGCGACGGCGCCGCACGGCTCGGCGACGCCTCGTGGTCGGTGTCCTCGCCGCCCTGATCGTCGTCGCCTTCATCGTCTCCCTGTGTGTCGGGCAGACCACCTACTCCCCCCGCGAGGTCCTCGGGGTGGTCCTGGGGCAGGACATCGACGGCGCGAGCTTCACCGTGGGGCGCCTCCGGCTCCCGCGCGCCACCCTCGCGGTCATCGCGGGCCTCTGCTTCGGGATCGGTGGCGTGACGTTCCAGACCATGCTGCGGAACCCGCTCGCGAGCCCGGACATCATCGGGATCAGCGCGGGTGCGAGCGCCGCGGCGGCCTTCGCCATCATCACGCTCGGACTCGGCGCCACGCAGGTCTCGATCTTCGCCATCATCGCCGGTCTCGGGATCGCCCTCCTGGTCTACGGGCTGTCCTTCAAGGGCGGCGTCGTCGGGACGCGCCTGATCCTGATCGGCATCGGGATCGCCGCCATGCTGGACAGCCTCACGGCGTACGTCCTGAGCAAGGCCGCGCAGTGGGACCTGCAGGAGGCCTCGCGCTGGCTGACCGGCAGCCTGAACGGGGCCCGCTGGTCCGAGGTGGTGCCCGTGGCCATCGCCCTCGCGGTGCTCGCGCCCGTCCTCCTGACCCAGTCCCGGAACCTGTCCACGTCCCAGCTGGGCGACGACGCCGCGGCGGCCCTCGGTGTCCGTGTCGAGCGCACGCGCATCATCGTGATCATCGCCGCCGTCGGCCTCATCGCGTTCGCGACGGCGGCTGCCGGGCCGATCGCGTTCGTCGCCTTCCTCTCGGGGCCCATCGCGGCGCGGATCGTCGGCCCCGGCGCGTCGCTGCTCATCCCCTCCGCCCTGGTGGGCAGCCTGCTGGTGGTGACGGCCGACTTCCTCGGCCAGTACGCCTTCGACGTCCGCTACCCGGTCGGCGTCATCACCGGTGTGCTGGGCGCGCCCTACCTCGTCTATCTGATCGTGCGGACCAACCGCTCGGGAGGCTCGCTGTGACCACTGCCCATACGCTGAACGCCCTGGACCTGACGGTCGGGTACGGGGACCGGACCGTCGTGGAGGGCCTCGATCTGCAGGTGCCCATGGGCGGCATCTCGGTGATCGTCGGGGCCAACGCCTGCGGGAAGTCCACCCTGCTGCGCGCCATGTCCCGGCTCCTCGCACCCCGCGGAGGGCAGGTGGTCCTCGATGGGCGGGCGGTGCACCAGACACCGGCCAAGGAGCTGGCACGGACACTGGGGCTCCTGCCGCAGTCGCCCACCGCACCCGAGGGCATCACGGTCGCGGACCTCGTGGGCCGCGGGCGGCATCCGCACCAGGGCCTGTTCTCCCGGTGGACGCCAGCCGACGACCAGGCCGTGGCGGACGCCCTCACCGCCACCGAGACGGCTGCGCTCGCGGACCGGCCGGTGGACGAGCTCTCCGGCGGGCAGCGGCAGCGCGTGTGGATCGCGATGGCCCTGGCGCAGCAGACGGACATCCTGCTGTTGGACGAACCCACCACGTTCCTCGACGTCAGCCACCAGCTCGAGGTGCTCGATCTCCTCACGGACCTCAACCGGTCCCGCGGGACCACCATCGTGATCGTGCTCCACGACCTGAATCTCGCCGCGCGCTACGCGGACCACCTCATCGCCCTCACCGACGGACGGGTCCATGCGCTCGGCACCCCGGCCGAGGTGCTGACCGAGGACACCATCCGGGCGGTGTTCGGGCTGGACAGCCGCGTGGTCGTGGATCCGACGTCGAACAGGCCGCTCATGCTCCCGCTCGGCCGGCACCACACGACCACGGAGCGCTGACCCGCCGGATGCGGGGCGGGGGCGCCGCCGTCGCGCCGCCGTCGGAGGATACCAAGCCTGCTGATGATAGGCGTAGGCTGACGGGACGACGTCGGACGAGCACCGCTGCCGCGTCGGACCGACCAGGCACCATCCCACCGGAAGGACGTCCCATCAGTACTCACGACGAGAAGCCCCAGCACGATCCGAGCGCCGACCAGCAGCTGTCCGAGTCCCTGGAGGGACATAAGGAACTGGCCGACGAGGCCGAGGAGGGCTCACCCCTCGAGGAGACCGACAGCCCGGTGCGCACCGAGAACAGCTGACCCGCTCCGGCCGGGCCGACGTAGCGGCACGGCTGGACGGGGTAGACGCAGAAGGGGCGCCCGCAGCAGCGGGCGCCCCTTCCGTCGTTCGGGCAGGACTACTTCTCGACCGGTCCGAACATCGCATCGATGTCCGCCATCTCCAGGTCCGCCGTCGCCTGGATGAGCTCGAGCAGCGCGGGGTCCAGCCCGGGGGCGAACTCCTCCAGGCGCTCGGGCGCGATCTCCGACGGCACACCCTGCGGGGCCTGCTCGCTGGCGTCCAGCTGGGTGCCGTCGTTCGACGGGGACAGCCCCTGGTAGATCTTCCCGGCCTCCGACTGCCCCTTGAGGTCGAAGGTGTACTGCTTGCTCTGCAGCCCGAGGTCGAGGAGCTTCTTGACCTCCGGGAACTGCTCGGCGTTGGTCTTGGGGATGGGCAGCAGTGATTGCCACTTCACACCGAGCGTCTCGAGCGCCTTCGCGTAGCCGTTCTCGTGCGCCTGGTCGCGGACGATCAGGTAGGCGATGGTGGAGCGGGCGGTCTTGTTGTCCGTCATCTCGTACATACGGCACTTCTGGAGCCGGCCGGTCGCCTCGAGCATCAGGTTGTACAGGAGGTCCAGCGGCAGGTTGCCCGAGTTGTAGACGTAGCTTCCGCTCCAGGGATTGCCGGCCGAGTCCACCGGCATGGCACCCTGCGCTCCCACGAGGTAGTGGTGGATGTTGCCCTGGGACAGGGCGAGGTTCAGCGGGATCGCGCCGCCGGCGCCGGGGGTGTCCAGCGGATCGTCGAGCGTGCCCTGGTAGCGGGGTGAGCCATCGAGGAGCCGGGAGATGGTCGTGCCGATCAGTTCGACATGGCTGATCTCCTCCGTGCCAATGCCCTGGATCAGGTCGCGGTAGGGCTTAGCGGCCGCGCCGCGGAAGTTCATGCTCTGGAACAGGTACTGCATCATGGTGCGCATCTCGCCGAATTGTCCGCCGAGGCCCTCCTGCAGGGCGTTGGCTGCGGCGGGATCCGGCTCGTCGGGGATGATCTCGTTGATGAGCTGCTGGACGTGGAAGAACATGGGACCTCCTCAGGGAGCGGCAGAATGCCACTCAATTTCCACACTCGTCCCGAAAAGTCGACCCCACAACCACCCTTGCTTTTCTGCGGTGGGGGTTGCCATAACCACGCTGATCGGCGGCACCGGCGGAATCATCACGACGGCGGCAGCCCGCGGCTCCGTCGGGATCGGTCCATCCCGCCGCGCCCCGTAGGCTGGGAGCTCACCATGCTGGGGGGTCCATGATGTCCGGGAAGAAGTACGTCTGGTTCGTCGTCGCGGGAGGATGCTTCGTGGCGGCGGCACTGGTCTTCGGGGGGCGGTCGCTGCTGCTCGACTGGCTGGGCACGTCCCCGGCGTACCGCACGGTGATCGCCGCCGGCTGGGTCCTCCTCGCCGCGGGGGCGGGCGCGGTGGCGAGGGGATGTACCGCCGAGGCGCCCGACGGCGATGCGTCCCGTGGGGCGACCGAGGGCAGCACGCCGTGAGCCCGTTCCCCGGCGGTGTCGGGCCGGCCCCCTACGTCCCCCAGAACCATCGCATGTATGGCGCCGATGCCGGGCCGGTGGTGACACTGCAGCAGGCGGGCTGGGCCCTGATGTTCGTGGTGCTGTACGTGGCGGCGGCGTGCGGGGTCATTCTGGTCCTCGGGCTCACAGGCCTCGTCGACTTCACGCTGGAACTCCTCGTGCCCGTGCTGCTGGGAACCGTCACCGCGGCGGCGCTCGCAGCGCTGTCCGTCCACCTCGTCCGCCGCAACCACCTCACGCCGGCCCAGCTGGGCTTCCGCCGCCCGGGCCCACGGATGGCCCACCTCCTCTGGCAGATCCCCGCGGCCATCCTGGGCGCCCTCGTGCTCCAGGGCGTGTTCCTCGCCGTCCTCGGTCTGACGGGGTTCGACATCGGCGCTGCCCCCACGACCAACGATCCGCTGGCGGACCTGGCCGGTCTCCCCGTCCCGGTCGTCCTGTTCGTGGCGCTCGTGGTCGCGGTCCTCACGCCGCTCTGGGAGGAGGCTCTCTTCCGCGGCGCGTTCCTCGACGGGCTCGGCCGCCGCTTCCGCCCCGCGCTCGCCGTGCTGCTGTCCGCCGCCCTGTTCGCCGCCGTGCACCTCGTGGTGGTCGGGTTCGCCTATCTCTTCGCGCTCGGCGTCGCGCTGGCCCTTCTGCGACGGTTCCACGGGAACCTCTGGGCGCCGATCCTCCTGCACGCCGTGAACAACGGCCTCGCCGTGCTGATCGTGCTTTCGGGTATCTGACCGCGAAGGTGCGGACCCCGAAGGCGCCCCCCTTCAGTCCTCCGGGAGCGCCGCGAACGTCTTCTTGGTGCCGTTGTACCAGCCGAGCCCCTTGATCGGGTTCTTCCAGCGGCCCTTCATGGCGTCGCGCGCCGGCTGGTGTGCGGTGTCACCGGCGGCGACGGCGTCCTTCAGGTGCTGGTCCTGGGCCTGGATGATGATGTCCGCGGAGTCACCGGTGAGGGCGAGGTCGCAGGGGCCGCCGAGCTGCTTGCAGGTCATGGTCTTCATGGGGTGTTCCTCCTGTGATTGCGGGCGACCCGGAGCGGTGCCCTACCTGTACGACGACGGCGAGCAGCCGGATGTGACATTTGCCGCGTCATTTCTGCTCCGCACCCGTCCGACGCACGAGGGAGGCGAGGACCTGCGGCTCCGCCCGGAAGGTGATGGCCTGCACCAGGCCGTCCTCCACGGTGAAGTCGAAGAGGACGCGGGCCTCACCCCGGTGGTACCAGGCAGCTCCGGGACGGCCGTCGACGACGACGGGCAAGGCGGCTTTCGCGGCGCCGTCGAACATCGAGGCGACGGCCTCGCGTCCGGAGAGCATCTCGGGGGTCCCGGCGGCGATCGCGGCGGCATCGGCGCGGACGACGGCGTCCGGCGCCAGCAGGTGCAGCAGACGTGCGAAGCTGCCGCCGCGGGAGGCCTCGAGGAAGGCATCGACCACCTCCCAGTCGGCGGGCGCTTCCGCCGGCACCGCCACCGCGACCTTAGAGCGGGCGCGTGACGCGAGTTTCCGTGCGGCATCGGCTGACACATCGAGGACGGCCGCCACGGTGCGGAACTCCACGCCGAAGGTGTCGTGCAGCACGAAGGCGACGCGCTCGGTCGGCGTGAGCCGGTCGAGGACGATCCGCAGCGCGACCCCGACCGCTGCCGCCCGGATCACGCCGTCCGCCGGATCGGGGGAGGAGGGGCCGACGTCGACCCGGGTCTCGACCGGTTCGGGGACCCGTGCGCGCAGCCGGTCGAGGCACAGGCGCGTGGTGACGACCGTGAGCCAGGCCGGCAGGTTCCCGATGACGGCCGTGGTGCCGTGCAGGCGGAGCCAGGCCTGCTGCACCATGTCCTCGCCCTCCGCGCGGTCGTCGAGCACCCCGGCGGCGATCCGCACGAGGCGCGGCCGCTCCGCCTCGAACTGCCCGGTCAGGTCCATACCGCCACCCTAGGCGGCGGAAGCCGTCCGGCGAAGGGACGGCGGCATCAGGTGCCGCGGAGGGCTACGACGGGCTCGATGCGCGTCGCCCTCCGTGCGGGCAGGCTCCCCGCTGCGAGACCGACGATCGCGCCGAGGAGGGCGCCGCCGACGGCGACCAGTGGATGCGTGACGGGTGTCCACTGCTGCGCCATCGAGATGGCGATCACGGCGAACACCCCTGTGGTGGCACCGAGCAGCCCGCCGAGCAGTCCGATGATCACGGACTCCGTGACGAACTGCGCAGCGATCTGCCGCCGCGTCGCCCCGATGGCACGTCGCAGGCCGATCTCACCTGTTCGTTCCATCACCGAGAGCATGGTGACATTCGCGATCCCCACGCCGCCGGCGAGCAGCACGACGACGGACAGGACGACGAAGATCAGGTTCACGTCCGCCTGGACGGACTCCGCGAGATCCGAGCGTCCCTGCGGCGCTGCGACGGTGACGGCCTCGGGAGCATCGGGTGAGAGCGCGAGGGCCGCCTGCTCCGCGACCTGCGGACCGGCGCCGATGACGATCCGTGCCTGCACCTCCCCGGGGGCGGTCAGGCCGAAGTCCTTCCGGGCCGCACCGGTCGGGATGACCACGCTGTCGAGGAGTTCGGCGCGTTGCTGCACGTCGCCGAAGACACCGACCACCGCGTAGGGGATGCCGTTGACGAAGATGGAGGGTTGCGAGTCCACGCGGGTGATGCCGAGGCGTCCGGCGAGCCGCTCGCCGAGGACGGCCACGCGGTCCTGGCGCTGGTCGTGGCCGGCATCGAACAGGCGGCCGTAGCGGACGGTGCCCTCCAGCGCGTCGACGAGGCCTGCGGACGCCGCGAAGATCCGCGGTGGCACGGTCCCGGGAGCCGAGGGATCGTTGACGGGAACCGCCGTGACGGTGCCCTCGGGCAGGCTCACCTCGCTGATGAGCGCTGCCTGCTCGATCCCGGCGAGGCGCTCCATGCGCTGCACCGCGTCCCAGGGCAGTGCGCTGGTGTTCACGCTGTCGCCGTCGGCGGTATGCGCCTGGGCGGGTGAGGCCACGATCTGCGTGGCGGCGAAGGCGTCGAACTGCTTGCTGAGCTGCCCCGCCGTCGTCTGGGCGAAGCCGATCGTGGCCACGAGGGCGCCGATGCCGAGGATGGTCCCCGCGAGGGTCATCAGGAGGCGGCCGGGGCGGGTCCCGAGATCCGACGTCGCCTCGATGAGGAGATCGGTGACGCCGAAGCGGTCCGCGGCGGGCACGGGGTGGAGCAGGTCCGGCAGGCCGTCGGCGGACTCGTCGCTGATGCCATCCGCTATGCCATCGGTCGTTCCATCCGTCGTGTCATCTGTCGTGTCATCTGTGGCGTCGTCCGGTGTGGCAGGCGGGAGGTCGGGGGCGAGGTGTCGTGTCACGGGGCGCTCGTCACCCGCCCGTCGGCGATGCCGACGCTGCGGGGTGCGCGGCGGGCCACCGCGGCGTCGTGGGTGATGATGACGAGCGCCAGGCCGTCGGAGACCAGCTCCTCGAAGAGTTCCATGACGTCCGTGGACGTCACCCCGTCGAGGTTGCCCGTGGGCTCGTCCGCGAGGAGCAGGCTGGGCCTGGTGACGACGGCGCGGGCGACGGCCACGCGCTGGCGTTCACCGCCGGAGAGCGTGCCGGGCAGGAACCCGAGGCGGTGCCCGAGCCCCACGCGTTCGAGGGCCTGCCTCGCCCGGTCCTCCCGTTCGTCCCGCGGTGTCCCGCTGTACAGCATGGGCATCATGACGTTCTCCAGCACCGAGCGTCGTGGCATGAGGTGGAAGGCCTGGAACACGAACCCGATGCGCTGGGCCCGGACCGCGGCGCGCGTGTCCTCGTCGAGGGCGCCCGTGAGGTGGCCGGCCAGCCGGTACTCGCCGACGCTGGGCCGGTCGAGCAGGCCCAGGATGTTCAGCATGGTGGACTTGCCGGACCCGCTGGGACCGACGATCGAGACGTAGTCGCCGTCGTGCACGGTCAGGTTGATGCCCTTCAGGGCCTGCACCTCCGGCGGGCCGGGAAAGGACCGGGTGACGTCCCGCAGCTCGACGAGCGGTGTGCTCATCGCCCCACCACCACGAGATCGCCCTGCTCCAGCTCGCCCTCGAGGGGCGTCACCTCCACGGCGCCCGGCGTCGCCAGCCCGCTGCGGACCACCACCAGGCGCGTCGTCGTCTCCTCACCCGCCCGCGGGTCACCCTCGGTGACCTCCACGCGCGTCTCGCCGCCGGGCCCTGCCGTCAGAGCGGCGTACGGGACCGAGAGGACGTCGCCGTCGGTGGCGCCCACCGCGATGGAGACCCGGACGTTCGAGCCCTGCAGCTCCCTGATCTGCTCCGGGCTGAGCGGGTCGGGCGTCAGCTCGATGGTCCACCGCTGGGAATCGCCCTCGCCCGGCGTCACCGCCGTGATGGTGGCCGGGTGGGGCGTGCCGTCCGGCAGTTCGAAGGACGCCGTGTCCTCGACCTTCAGGAGCCGGGCGTCGCCCTCGGCGGCGGATCCGGACAGGCCGACGGTCGCACCCGAGACGGTCATGGCAGGGCCGTCGAGGACGCTGCCGCGCTGTGCGGCCACGGCATCGACGCGGCGGGGCAGTTCGGTGAGGTAGAGCACCTCGCCCGCGGGCAGCGCGGGCAGGGCGGCCACGTCGGCGCGCGCCAGCTCCTCCTGCGCCGCGATCAGCTGCGCGGTCGCTGCGTCGACGGCGGCACGCTGCGGTGCGTCGGTGCGGTCGGACCCGACCTGCTGCCGTCGCAGTTCCGCGAGCTTCAGTGCATCGGCCGCGGTGCCGATCTGCAGGGGATCCTGCGGGTCCGCCTCCTGGGCGGCGGCGAGTTCACGGCGGGCGCCCGCCACGGCGTTGTCGGCTTCGAGGATCTCGACGGCGGTGGCTCCGACCGGCGTGGCCGCGAGGTCGTTCTGGGCCGTGATGAGGCCCTGCTCCGCGGAACGGACGGCCTCCTGGGCGGCCCGGAGGCTCTCCTCGCTGCCCTCCTCCGAGGCGGGGGCGCTGTAGCCGGCGTCCGTGTAGAGGGTCGCGACGGCGTTGGCCGCCTCGACGCCGAAGACCGGGTCCGCGGGATCGCCGGCGTCGATGCCGATCGTCCGGAGCGCGGTCTTGAACTGCACGACGTCGGGACCGGACACCCCGATCTGCAGGGTCCGGTACGCCGGCAGCTCACCGGGCAGGACGATCACCGGACGTCCGGCCACCTCGAGGGCGATCGAGAGCGCCTTCAGTTCCGCCCCCTCCTCCGGTACCTGACCCGTGACGACCGCCGCACCAGAGATGGACGACGTGTCGATGCGGACCTCCACCGGATCGGCGTACGCCACCTCGCCCCGGATGGTCACGTCGTTGCTGAGGCGCCCGAACTCGACGGGGACGGTCACGAGGCCGGGTGCCGGCGGCTCCGCCGTCGACGCGGCGTCGGCGGGGGAGACGAGGAACCGGCCGAGCAGTAGCCCGGCGACCAGGCTGAGGACGGCGGCGACGGCCACGATCCACAGGGTGCGGTTGCGGCGGAAGACGGCGGCCACCCCGGCCCCGGATGCGCGACGCGGGCCGTCCCCCTCGTCCGGGGCAGGAGTCAGGATCTCGTCGAGGCTCCGGGTCTCCCCCGTGGCTTCAGCGGTTCGGGCTCGCCGGAACCGTGCCACTCAGCTTCCCTGCTCGAGATCGGCGCGGAAGGCCTCGAGCTCGGTCTTGTGGTCGTCCACGAACTGCTGCTCCTGGGCGAACTGCACCTCCTGCTGCTTCTGCCGGTAGTCGGTCTCCTCACGGCAGTCGAGGTCCACCAGGGCGAGCTCGATCTCCTTCTCGCCGAGGGCGTCCATCTCCGCCTGGTTCGGCATGCCCATCCCACCCGTCATCGCCGTGTCATCCGTCGTGCCGATCTCACCGGTGCTCTCGTAGAGCTTGTTCATCTCCTCGTTGATGCTGGTCTGGGCGTCCATCTGGGCGGAGAACCCGGGGTGGCCCGCGTCCGCCATGCAGGAGGACCACTCCGCATCGATCCCGGTGAGCTCCGGCGAGGTCATCATGGTCTCGTAGAACGTGTTCATCGCGTCCATGAGGGGCTTGTGCTCGTCCGAGGTGGAGGGGTCCTCCGCGGTGCCCCGCTCGTTCTCCGCCCACCCGTAGCAGCCGGCCGTGGTCCAGTCCCACTCCATCGGCTCACCCTCGGCGGGCATGTCCTCCGGATCCGGCATGGGCCCGTGCAGGGCCTCGTTGAATGCCTGCTGCTCCGACTCCGAGAGGCTCGCGACATAATCGGCATTGGCGTCGACGTATTCGCCCTCCCCGCCGGACTCCATGTCGTCGCGCCCGGGGTAGTTGATTATCCCGTACCCGTACTGAGCCACCCATTCGCGGGAATCCGGATCCCATTCATCACCGCTCACCGGCATGGACATCGAGGCGGACTGCAGATTCGGTGAATATTCGAATCCCTCCTCCGACATGCATTGCGCCACGAGTTCCTCCCGCTCGCGCTCGTCCTCCGCGAATTTCTTCTCCTGCTCCTCCTGGCTCAGGTCCCCGCCATAGGCGGAGGCGAAGAAAGCGGACAGCGGGGATTCCTTCTCGGCGGCGGGAGCTTCCTCCGGCGACGCGCAACCCGCGAGCAGGGCCGAAGCACACATCGTCGTGGTCAGGGCAGTGATGGCGCGGGATGACAGTCGCACGGGTCCTCTTCCTCCATATGGCAATAGTGAGGATGCTATTGCCTGGAATCGTCCACGGAGTCATACCCAGGGAGGACATCGCGGCCCGTTCGATAACGATTGGGAACCGTGTCCTTTTCGTCCCGTCAATGGTAGGCAATCAGGCGGTCTCCCCTTGATCGGATAACCCCGGACCGAATTCCTGCGGCAGACCCGAGGGGCCGGTATGTCAGCGCAGCCGTGGGCCGGGTCCGGGGCCTCTGGTCATCGAGGCTCCGCGGGCGTACAGTCCGGCCATGGCAGAGGACCCGGTGCAGAGCAATCCAGGCAACTACCGCGTGGTTCTCGAGAATGACAGGGTCCGCGTCCTGGAGTACACGGACGAGCCCGGTCACACGAGCGTCGAGCACCACCACCCCGACAGCGTCATGATCACTGCGAGTTCCTTCCGGCGTCGCCTCCACGCCCGGGGCGCCAGCATGGAGGTGGACCTCCCGGACGGTGCGGTCCGCTGGCTTCCCGCGCAGGACCACCACGGCGAGAACATCGGCGATACGGCGACCCATGCGTACTTCATCGAGTTGAAGGAGACGGGCCCGCAGGCGGAGGAGACGATCGATCAGCTCGGCCCGTCGGCACCCTGAGGCTGCTGCGGGATCCCGCAACGACGACGGGGCGCCCGCTCGTGCGGACGCCCCGTCGGTCGGATGGAGGGAGGGTGCCTAGCGGGTCAGCGTCACCCGGTAGGTGCCCGTCGCCGTGCCGTCCTCGCTCGTCACCGTGATGACGGCGGTCCGGTCACTGCCCTTCGGCTGCGTCACGGAGACCGTGGCGTAGGGATCCGCCGCTGCGGCGGACACGGCGGGCAGCTTGCCCTTGACCGGCACCGCGTAGGTGGTGACCGCCGGGTCGAAGCCGGCGATCGGCGTAGCGCCCACGCTGATCGAGGAGAGCGTGGCGTCCGAGGACACCGCGGGAACGGCCCCGAGCACCTGGATCTCGCTGACCACCATGTGCGTGTTGGGCCGGGCCGTCATGACCACCCGCACGGACTGCGCCGTCACCCCGGTGAGCGGCAGGGTCACCGCGGGAGCCGGAGCGCCCGAGGGGACGGCCACCGGCGCGCCGGCCGAGGTCCAGACGCCGTCGGCGCCCTGCACCTGCAGCTGGAGGTTCTGCGCGTAGCTGTCCGTGGTGCCGTCGCGGAAGAAGTTCACCACGACGCCGCCCAGCGGCCGGGCCGACGGCAGGGTGACCGTCAGGGTGTCCGAGGTGTTCTTCGCGCTGGACTTCCAGTTGGACCAGGCCTTGTCGCGGAGATCGCCGTTGAACAGCCCGGCCGTGCCGTAGCCCGGCTCGGTGAACGTGGCCGTGGCGGTGGTGCCGCCGTCGTCGGCCACGTTGTCGAGCGTGCCTTCGGTGACCTGGATGCGGACGGTCGCCGGGAGCGTGCCGCCCGCGCCGTCGTCCGCCCGGCCGGCGAGCTCGTACACGCCGGGGGCGGGGTAGCTGACGGCGGTGTCCCAGGTGACGTCGCGGTCCACGGTGCCGCCGAGGCGGCCCACGGCCGTGACGGTCGGAGGCAGGGCGGGAACGGCTCCGACGACGGCCTTGGCGCGTGCCGGCTGCGTGGAGACGAGGGTGTCGACCGTGACGGTCAGTTCGGCGGGGAACTGCGCGCCGGTGACGTCCGTCGCGGTGCCCTTGACCTTGACGGTCCCGGCCTTCTTCCAGCGGTTCTCGTTCGGGATCTTCCACTCGACGGGGATGGCTCCGCGGGCGCCGTCGCGGTACACCGGCGTCACGGTGTCCGGCAGCACGGGTGCGGTGCCGGGAACGGTGAAGGCGGTGGCCGGTTCGACGCCGAGGACGGTCTCGTCGACCAGTGTCCAGCGCTGGTTCGCACCCGAGTTCGCGAGGTACAGCGTGACCGCTGCGCCCTCGGCGGTCGATCCGCCACCGACCTCGAGCAGGAGGTCGGTCTCGGCGTTGACGAAGGTGTAGGTGCCGTCCCCGGTCGTGGAGGCGATCCACTCGGCCCGCGGGTTGCCACCGGCGGGAGCGACGACGGCGGCGCCGCCCTCGTCGGCGAGCTGCGCGGCGCCGTCGAGGGTGGTGATCGCATAGCGCTCGCGGTTGGTGTTGTCCTCGCCGAGGCTGGTGACGCGGAACAGCTGCTGCGCGTCGGCGGGGTCGGTGGCGCTGATGACGGCGGTGCCGCCGGCGGTCTCGATGGACTTGCCGCTCTGCACGCCCTGCAGCCGGTACACGTGCCCGTCCTGGAGGGCTGCCGCGTCCCCGGCGATGCCCGAGACGCCGTCGACCACGAAGGTCGTGACGGACTCGGCCGGTGCGGTGACGAGGGCGCTGCCGCCCTCGATCGCGACCGGTTCACCCTCGACGAGGGCGCCGTCCACGTCGCTGACCACGGGGGTCACCGTGGCACCCCTGGCGACGGAACCGAACTTCGAGAAGTCCAGGACCACGGACTTGTCCTCGGCGTCCTCGTTGATGTGCACGACGGCGGCACCGGAGTCGGTGATCGCGGCGGTGGTGTCCTCGTCGTCCACCTGCACCAGGCGGTCCCCGGGCTGGATGTAGTGGGTGTAGTTCCGCACGGTGTTGAATTTGGTGTTCGTGTAGATGGGGCACGTCTCGAGGGTGTCCACGTCGGTGCAGTCGAAGGGCATCTGGATGCTGCCCCAGTTGGCGCCGGCGGCGGACTCGCCGCCGGGTGCCATGTTGTCGTAGTCCTCGACGGGCTGCCAGAACACCCAGGCGCTGGGCTCCAGCTCGCGGAGGTCGTCGGTGATGCGCTTGGCCATGCCGAGGCCCGGCTCCATGCTGGTGAAGCTCTGGCCGTCACCCCAGGAGCCCTCGACCTCGCTCATCCACAGGGGCTTGTCCTCGGCCTTGGCGATGTCCCGGACGGTGGTGCGCTGCCCGGTGCCGTAGGTGTGCACGTTCAGCTGGTCCACGAGGGCTCGGACGTCCTCGGGGTAGGAGTTCCAGTTCGTGGCGAAGGTGCCGGGGTTGGTCTCGTCCATCGCGGAGATGGTGGCGTCCGTGTCGGCGTCCTGCAGCTGGGCGGCGAGGTCGCGGAGGACCTGCTGCTGCAGCTGCGGGCCCATGTGGGCGCCCTCCTGGCGGCCGCCGGTCGGTTCGCCGGCGGCGTCGAGCTGCGTGCTCCAGTAGTTGGTGTTCGGCTCGTTGAACGGATCGAGGGTGTCCACCTCGATGCCGTGGGCCTTCTCCAGCTCCTCGGTGACGCGCACCAGGTAGGCGTTGAAGTCGGAGATGCTCCCGGGCTTCAGCTGGTCGGCGGTGGAGTTGAACCCGCCGGACGTGTAGCCGCTGACGGTCTGGAACCACGGCGGGGAGTTGCTGAACGTCTCCCAGTGGGTGATGTCCTGCTTGATGCGGTCGATCCACCAGCGCTGCGTGGCGTCCGCCTCGAGGTTCCAGTCCGCGGGGTCCTCGGGGGACCACCAGTCGGTGTCCTCGCGCGTGGTGCCCTCGGGGGCGTTCCACCAGCCCTCGACGGCGCCGCCGGGCCGCAGGTAGTCCTTCACGTCCGGGGCGTTGCCACCGCCGATGTTGTAGCGGGCGATGTTCAGGTTCAGGCCGTCGGGCCCGAAGACCAGGTCGGCGAGGCGGTTCCGGATCTCGTCCGGGTAGTCGCCGGTGGCGTTGGCGAACCAGACGAGGCTGGTCCCCCAGCCCTCGAACTCCTCCCCCTGGTAGGAGGGGTCCGGGGTGAGGGTCAGTGCGCCCTCGGGTGCCGCGGGCGGTGCGGGTGGGGCCGGAGGTGCGGCCTGCGCCGCACCTCCCATGAGGGAGGCTGCCGCCAGGACGGCGGCAACCCCTGTCGCGGCAGCTCGTGTGGCGGCGCGCCTGGATCGATTCGTCATTGAACGTGGTTCCTTCCAGCGAGGGGTGGTGCAGGTCTTACGAGACGGTGGTGCGGGCCTTCCTCGTGAGGACGGCGACGGAGCGGGGAGCCAGCTTGGACTCCTCGCCGGTGAGGGTGTCGCCGTCGACGCCCGTGATGTCCACGGGTGCGTCGGTGCGGTTGATGAGGAAGACGTGGTCGGCGTCGTCGCCGGTGCGGATGACCTGCTCGACGGCGCCGCGGAGTTCCGCGGGCAGCTCGCTGGTCACGCCGGCGCGGGCCGCGAGGTCCGCGAGGACGGGCTCGAGACCGTCGGCGCCGAGGCGTGCACCGACGTACGCCGCGCTGCCCCGGCCGGCGGCGCGCCGCGTCACGGCGGCGTCTCCCGCGTGGTCGCCGGTCGTGTAGCGGGAGAGGACCTCCACGCCGTCGACGCGGGGGAGTACGCGGTCCGCCCACAGGGTCGCGGTGGTGCCGTTGTCCAGGGCGACGGACTCGCCGTCGAGCAGGGGGCCGAACTCGTCGATGCGGATGCCGAGCAGGTCCGCGAGGGCCCCGGGGTAGCCGCCGAGCCAGATGTGGTCGTTCTCGTCCGTGATGCCGCTGAAGTAGCTCGCCACGAGGTGCCCGCCGCCGGCCACGTAGTCCTCGAGGCGCGTCTTCAGGGCGGCCGGGACCACGTGGAGGACGGGGGCGACGACGAGCCCGTAGCCGGTGAGGTCCGTCGCGGCGGGGATGACGTCGGCGCGGATGCCGAGGGCGAGGAACGCCGAGTACCAGTCCAGGGCCTCCTGCCGGTAGCGCAGGCGGTCGGAGGGGTGGGAGTCCTGCTCGGAGGCCCACCAGGAGTCCCAGTCGAAGAGGATGGCCGCGGGTGCCTGGCTGCGGCGGGAGCCGACGACGCCGGACAATGCGCCGAGCTCGCGGCCGAGGGCGACGACGTCGCGGAAGATGGGGCTGTCCTCGCCGGCGTGGGGGACCATCGCGGAGTGGAACTTCTCGGCGCCGGCCTTGGACTGCCGCCACTGGAAGTAGCAGACGGCGTCCGCGCCGTGGGCCACGTGGGTGAGCGAATCGCGGCGGAGGGCGCCGGACTTCTTCGGGGTGTTGACGGGCTGCCAGTTCACCGCGCTGGTGGAGTGCTCCATGAGGAACCAGGGCTTCCCGCCGGCGATGTTGCCGGTGAGGTTCGCGGAGAAGGAGAGCTCGTCCACGGCCTGGGGGTCGGGCACGAAGTAGTGGTCGTTGGCGACGAAGTCCACCTCGGCGGCCCAGTCGGCGTAGTCCATGCCCTTGGTCTCGCCCATGACCATGAAGTTGGTGGTGACGGGGATGTCCGGCGTGATGCGGTTCAGGATGTCGCGTTCGGCGCGCAGGTACTGCTTGAGGGCGTCGGAGGAGAAGCGCTTGAAGTCGAGCTGCTGCGTGGGGTTCGGGTGCGAGGCGGCCTGGCGCGGGGGCAGGATCTGCTCGAACCGCGTGTAGCGCTGGGACCAGAAGTCGGTGCCCCAGGCGTCATTGAGGGCGTCGATGCTGCCGTAGCGGTCGGTGAGCCAGGTACGGAAGGCGCCGGCGGCGTCGTCGGAGTAGTCGTAGATGTTGTGGCAGCCGAGCTCGTTGGAGACGTGCCACGCGCAGACGGCGGGGTGGTCGCCGTAGCGCTCGGCCATCGCCGTGACGAGCTTGAGGGCGTGCTCGCGGAACACGGGGCTGGTGGGGCGCCAGTGCTGGCGGGCGCCGGGCCAGAGGGTGCTGCCGTCGACCGTGACGGGGAGGATCTCGGGGTGCTCGGTGGCGAGCCACGGCGGCGGGGAGGCGGTCGCGGTGGCGAGGTCGACGGCGATCCCGTTCGCGTGCAGGAGGTCGATGACCTCGTCCAGCCAGGCGAAGTTCCATTCGTCGCGCTCGGGCTGCAGTCGGGCCCAGGAGAAGATCGCCAGCGACACCACGTTGACGCCGGCTTCGCGCATGAGGCGGACGTCCTCGTCCCATGTCTCGCGCGGCCACTGCTCCGGGTTGTAGTCGGCGCCGTACGCCATGCGGGGGCGGGCGGGCTCGGACGGCCAGCGCAGCCAGCGGTGGGTGGTGGGTGTCGACACGGTGAAGCTCCTTGGGTGATTCTCGAGACGTGTGGCGCGCGGGTCGTGCTGCCGCCGTCGTCGTGCCCATCCCCTGACGGAGGGGCGGGGGACGACGACGGCGGGTCCAGCGGGGATGAGCAGGGGTGGAACGGACCGGGCGGGTGCGCGCGAGCTCCCGCCCGGCCCGGGTCCGATGGGGCGGGGACTACTCCGAGACGGTGAAGCCCTGCTCGTTGCCGTACTTGACGCTGGCGTCCTGCCAGTTCTTCAGGCCCTCGGACAGCGGGGTGTCCGAGACGTACGCCTGGCCGGCGGTGTCGTTGAAGATGCTGTTCGCGTAGACCTGGAAGGGCAGGTAGGACCAGCCCTCGGGGACGTTCTGCGCGGATTCGGCGAAGATCTCGTTGGCCTTCTGGCCGCCGAAGTACTCGAACTCGGTGTTGAGGAACTCCTCGGACTGGAGCTGCGCGGACGTCGCCGGGAAGGCGCCGCCGTCGATCCTGGTCTGGACGCCGTCGCCCACGTTGGCGTAGTCGAGGAAGGCGTACGCGAGGGCGCCCTGCTCACTGGCCGCGGGGATGGTCAGCGAGGAGCCGCCGTTCTCCGCGCTCGCGGTCTGGCCCTCTTCCCACTGGGGGAGCGGCGCGGCACGCCACTGGCCTGCGGCCTGGGGGATGCCGGAGGTGAAGTTGCCGGGCATCCAGGCGCCGGTGGAGAGGGTGGCGATGGTGCCGTTGCCGAGGCCCTGGTACCACTCGTCGCTCCAGGAGCTGATGGGGGCCAGGAGGTCCTCGTCGAGGAGCTGCTGCCAGGTCTCCGCGAACTTGGTGGAGCCCTCGTCGGAGAAGTTGACGGTGACGTCCGTGCCGTCCACCTGGTAGGGCTGGCCGCCGGCCTGCCAGATGAGGCTGGTGGCGAAGCCGGCGTCTCCCGTGTCATTGGCGATGTACACGTTGGGGTCCGCCTCGTGCAGCGTGCGGGCGGCCTCGACGTACTCCTCCCACGTGGTGGGAACCTCGACGCCGTACTTCTCGAACACGTCCGTGTTGTAGAAGAGGGCCATGGGCCCGGAATCCATGGGCAGGCCGTAGATGCCCTCGTTGGCCTGGACGGAACTCCACGGGCCGGGGCTGAAGGTGTCCTGGAGATCGCCGGCGCCGTAGCCGGTGAGGTCCTTCACGGACTCGGCCAGGGCGAACTGGGGGAGTGCATAGTACTCGACCTGCGCGACGTCGGGCACGCCCGAGCCGGCGGCGATCGCATTCTGCAGCGCCGTGTACTGGTCGTTGCCGGTGCCGGCGTTCACGAGGTCGATGTTGACGTTCGGGTACTCCGCCTCGAAGTCCTCCACAACCTTCTCGAGGGTGGGCTCCCAGGCCCAGACGGTGAGGTCGCCACCGGTCTCGAGAGCTGCCTGGACGTCGTCCGCGCTGACCTCTTCGGGTGCTGCGCCGCCGGCGTCGTTGCCGCCGCCGCCACCGCAGGCGGAGAGGGTCAGGGCGGCCGCGAGGGCCAGGGCCGAGCCGCGGAGCACGGCCGGGGAGATTCTGCTCTTCATGGGGTTCCTTTTCACTTCATCGTTTTCGGAAGGGGGTGTTCGGGAGGGGTTCTACTCTTTGACCGCGCCGGCGCTCAGGCCGGACTGCCAGAAGCGCTGCAGCAGCAGGAACGCCGCGATCAGCGGAATGATGGTGAGGAGGGAGCCGGTGATCACGAGGTTGAAGATCGCCTCGCCGCCGGCGGTGGACGCCTGGTTGTTCCAGGCGTTCAGGCCCAGGGTCAGCGGGTACCAGTCCGGGTCCTTCAGCATGATCAGCGGCAGGAAGTAGTTGTTCCAGGTGGCCACCATGGTGAACAGCAGCACCGTGACGATGCCCGGGCCCAGCAGCGGCAGGGAGATCTGGAAGAACGTGCGGAACTCGCCGGCGCCGTCCATGCGCGCCGATTCCAGCAGCTCGGTGGGGATGGCCTCGGAGGCGAACGTCCACATCAGGTACAGGCCGAACGGGGAGATCAGTGAGGGGATGATCACTGCCCACGGCGTGTTCGTCAGGCCCATCTGGCTGAACATCAGGAAGGTGGGGACCGCCAGGGCGGTGCCGGGGACGGCCACCGCGCCGAGGACGACGGCGAACACGGCCTTCTTGCCGGGGAACGTGAACTTCGCGAGGGCGTACCCGCCGAGGACGGCGAGGAAGGTGGCCCCGCCGGCGCCCGCCACCACGTACAGCACGGTGTTGAGGAACCAGCGGCCGAAGATGCCGTCGTCGTACGTGACGGTGTCGCCGATGTTGCTGAACAGGGCGAAGTCCCCGCTGAACCAGAGGCCGAAGGAGCTGAACAGGCTCTCCTGCGTCTTCGAGGAGTTGATGACGAGCCAGACGAGCGGGACGAGGCTGTAGACGAGGACGATCCCGGTGAGGACCGTCAGCAGGACGCTGCGCTTCGGGATGTCCACGCTGCGGCGCGAGCTCTTCATGCGCACGTAGCCGGGCCTGGTGGTCCGCTTGTCGCTGCGGGGGCGGGTGGGTTCGACGGCGACGCTCATGGTCAGCCCTCCTTCCGCATGCCGCGCAGCTGCACGGCGTAGGCGATGACCATGGTGATGATGCCCATGACGATCGCCACGGTGGCGGAGTAGTTGTACTGCTGGCCGGAGAAGCTCAGCGAGTAGGCGTACAGGTTGGGGGTGAAGTACGTGGAGATGGAGTTCGGCGCGAGGCTCTGCAGGATCGCGGGCTCGTTGAAGAGCTGGAAGCTGCCGATCACCGAGAAGATGGCGGCCACCACCATGGCACCGCGGATGGCGGGCAGCTTGATGGCGGTGACGAGGCGGAACTGGCTGGCGCCGTCGATCTCCGCGGCCTCGTAGAGGGACTTCGGGATGACGCTGAGCGCCGAGTAGAAGATCAGCATGTTGTAGCCGATGAACTCCCACGTGACGATGTTGCCGATCGAGGCGAGGATCAGGTCCGGGTTCAGCGGGTTGGGGATGTTGGTGCCGAGCGCCTCGTTGATGTTGCCCACCAGACCGAACCGCGTGCCGTACATGAAGCCCCACATGAGGCTGGCGACGACCGCCGGGACCGCGTAGGGCAGGAAGATCGAGATGCGGAAGAAGGATTTGCCGTACAGGCGGCCGCTGTCCAGGGCCAGGGCCACCAGCATGGCGATCAGGAGCATCACCGGGACCTGCACCGCGAGGAACAGGACCACCCGGATGAGCGAGGACCAGAACTGCGAGTCCTGCAGCACCTGGGCGTAGTTGGCGAGGCCCACGAAGCCGTTGCCGCCCACCAGCTGGTTGCGGAAGAAGCTCAGGTAGATCGAGTAGGCGATGGGTGCGAGGAACACGAGCGCGAAGACCGCCATGAACGGGCCGATGAACAGCCAGCCGGACCAGGAGCTCTTCTGGCCGCGCTTCTGCGCTCGTTTCGCGGGCTTCGGCTGCGTGCCGAGCGCGGCGGGTGGGGGTGACGCCGTCGTCATGTTGGTCCTTGTCCTCGATCGATGTTTGCGTAAACACCAGCGTGCGCCCTTCTCGATGTTTACGCAAACATTGTTGTTACGATGGTCACATGTCCACCACGCCGCGTCAACACTCCATCCGGGATGACCGGCGTGTGTCCATGTCCGACGTCGCCCGGCTGGCCGGTGTCTCGGCGCAGACCGTGTCGCGGGTGTCCAACGGCAGCGCGGGGGTCATCGACGCGACGCGGCAGCAGGTCATCGCGGCCATGAACGAGCTCGGCTACCGGCCCAACAGTGCGGCGCGGGCCCTGAAGCGGGGAAGCTTCCGGACCATCGGCGTCATCCTGTTCACGCTCTCGACCACCGGGAACGTCCGCACGCTCGAGGCCATCGCGGCCCGGGCCGCGGAGGAGGACTACGCCATCACGCTGATCCCCGTGGCCGCGCCCACGCAGGCCGGCGTGCGGGGTGCGTTCTCGCGGCTGAACGAGCTGGCGGTGGACGGCATCATCGTGATCATGGAGGTCCACCTGCTCGACGCCGCCACGGTGTCCCTGCCGCCGGGCGTCCACGCCGTGGTGGTGGACTCCGATGCCAGTGACGGCTTCAGCGTGATCGACACGGACCAGGCCGACGGCGCCCGGAAGGCCGTGGAGCACCTGCTGGACCTGGGGCACTCGACGGTGTGGCACGTGGCCGGGCCGTCGGCGTCCTTCGCATCGGAGCGGCGCGTGAACGCGTGGCGGTCGGTGCTCTCATCCCGGGGGTGCGCCGAGCCTGCATTGCTGCGCGGAGACTGGTCGGCGGACTCGGGCTACCTCGCGGGCCTGACGTTGGCGGGCTCCGACTGCACCGCGGTGTTCGTCGCAAATGACCAGATGGCACTGGGAGTGCTGCGGGCCTTCCACGAGAAGGGCATCCGCGTGCCGGAGGACGTCTCGATCGTCGGCTTCGACGACATCCCGGACAGCACCTCCTTCAGCCCGCCCCTGACCACCGTGCACCAGGACTTCGCGGAGGTGGGCCGGCGCTGCGTGGACAAGGTGCTGAAGCAGATGCGGGAGAACTCGACGGAACCGGGGCTTGACCTCGTGCCGACACGGCTCGTGGTGCGGGAGAGCACCGCGGCACGCCTGGGCTGACCGACGGGCCTCTGCCCGGATCTGCATCAGCGTTGCCCACCCTCGCCTGCACCTCCACCATGTGTGGGTTGGCCTCCCGATCGGGGCCGCCGGGTCAATAGCTCCCCGATGACCCGCCGCCGCTGAAGCCCCCGCCCCCGTTGAAGGACGACCCTGAGGCGTTGGTCCCGCTGCCACCGGAGTAGAGCGCCGGGTTGGCGGCGTAGAGGGGAAGCCATATGGCCGGGTTGGAGACGGCGTCGTCACCGCGGTGGCTGTACCGGTATTTTCGGTATGCATCGCGCTGCTCCTCGGTCAGGCGCAGGTCCGGGTCGGCGTCCTCGGCCGCGCGGATCTCCTCGTCGGCCTCGCGGCGACGGCGTCGGGAGTTTGCGACCCCCCACCACATCAAGGCTCCGATGAAAACGGCCACACCACCGGCCACTGCTGCGAGGAGACCCCAGTCGAACGGCTCCTTCACCGGATCCTGGCCCTGGGCGTAGCCGTAGATCTGGCCGACGGCCTCCGTCATGCCCCGGGCGTACTCCTCGTCGGCGAAGGCCGGTTCGAGGACGTCCTCGATGACCTGCTCGGCGTTGTCGTCGGAGAAGGTCTCGCGGGCACCGTCGGCGGTCTCGATGCGCAGTTCGCGCTCCCCGGTGTCCGCGACCACGAGCACGCCGTTGTCTTCGCCGTCGTCGCCCACACCCCACTCCGTAGCGACGGACCGGGCGTAGTCCTCGATGGAGCCACTCGCGTCCTCCACGGTCAGGATGGCTACGCGTGCGGCGTCGGTGCGGGCGTTCTGCTCATCGATGAGTGCATTGAGCTCCTGCTCCTGAGCAGCGGTCAGGACGTCCGCTGCGTCGAGCACATTGCCGTCAGCCGGGGGCTCCGGAACCGCTGCTGTGGCGCCAGCACCGCAGCCCGTGAGGGCGATCAACAGGAGGGAGACGCTCGCGGTGGCGACGGCTGCGCGGTGGTTCGTCATGATTGCTCCCCTGCATCGACGGTGGCGCGGGCCGGCCGTGGGGTCCCGCTCACGGACAGTCTAGGGGCCCGCCTCCGGCAGGCGGTGGGTTGCCGGTGCGGGTCGGAGATGGGCTACCAGGGTCTCGTGCTCGTCTGGTCCGAGGCTTTCAGAGCTAGGGCGAAGACCATCGCACGAGGCGCCAAGTACAAGGCTGTTTGCGGCGAACGGGTTTCGCCCTCCTCGACGGCTGTCCCATATGAGGATCCATCACCGGACACTTCGGTTATGTGGATCCTTCTAGGATCAGTCCATGAGCGAGCATGAAGCGTCATTTCTTATCCCGAATGCCTTGGTCTTCGTTGAATGCCGCGACGGTGGAGAGCTACCAGCGGCGCTAGCGAGCGGACCAGTGTCGGCCACTAGTTCGAGCATCGCTGTCGGCACCCGGCATGGTGCCAACGGCCCGACATCGCTTCGCATTCTGGACCGCTCAGCGTCTCCCGGCGTTAGGGTGGGCAATCACCTGATTCACGCTCAGGCGCTGTCAGTACCCTCGGGTGTCCTCACCATCAAGGACACTCACCTCGAAGAACTCGTCGAACATCGTGTGCCTCGCCGGCTCAGGCTGGAAGTCTACGTAGATGATCCAGCAGAACCATCTGACGTCAGCGTGGTCTTTTCAGCGATCGAGTGAGTTGCCCGTAGTAGCTTCGTCCCGCTCGAGGATCGGCGTGCGGTCAGAACGTAGCTGGCTAGGGCAGGTTGCGGGGGACTCGAAGCTCTCCCCACCCGAAATGACTTTCGGCAATAAAGTCTTGAAGCTCGCCTTGCATAAAACGAATGAGCGCGTCTACGCCATCGTTAAGGCGGAGACTGCCAGATCCGCCCTCTTCGCCAAGCACCTGCCACCTGGCCCAAGTGTCGTTCGTCCTGATGATGGTGTCGGCGGGGAGGCCTCTGCCATTCGCTCCGTCGGCGACCCTCTGCAGCCGAAACGTCAACGATTCCAGCTCTGCGACGTTGAGCATCGACTCGAAAATGGGCTCAAGGAGTCGCTTTACGTCTCGCGCGTACTTCAATTCGGCCATGTGCTCACAATAGTGACCCCAAAGCTGCCTGCGCCTGACTTGACTGCCCGTACGCCGCGCGGTCAGCGGACCCTCGCCGTCGTGCCGGGTGTGACACTGCTTGAATGGAGCTTACGAATTGAGCGATCGAGCCAGGGGATGCGACATGACACCAGCAAGCGGAGAAGCTCCTGATGACTGGGGCCGGGGAACGTGGCGCAACCCGCCCGTAGGTGTGGTCGTCAATGGTACGACCCTGCAGGTAACCGCAGCCGAGAACAGTGACGCCTGGAGGCACACCTCGTATGGCTTCGTCCATGACAGCGCGCATGTCCTGCTGGCACCGCTACCCGCAGAAGGGGCGATGGAGGTCTCGTTCCTTTTGGATTACACCGAGCAGTTCGACCAGGCAGGGATCTATCTTCACGTTTCGGAATCCGTCTGGATCAAAGCCGGTGTAGAGGTGTCCGACGGGATCCCACAGGTTGGGGCCGTCGTCACACATGGGGTCTCGGACTGGTCAGTAGCACCTGTCCCTGAGTGGATCGATCGGGAGATCACAGTGCGCCTCAGCAGGGCTGGTAACGCTGTCACCATCAGAGCCCGCGCTGGAAATGAGCCTTTCCGGCTCGTCCGCGTCGCCCCTCTTGACGAAACCGCGAGCGCCGAAGCGGGCCCCTTCTGCGCCTCTCCCACTCGGGCCAACCTCACTACCACCTTCACCCGATGGGTCGGAACCAATGCAGATGCGACGCTGCACCCTGGACACGACTAGAGCCACAACCCATCCGCGGGGCGTGCTCGCAACGGTACGGGATCCCTCAGCGGGCAGTCTTAGTAGAGAGTCGCTGGAGTTCAAGATGAGTAGCGAGTTCCTTGGTCGTACCGTGTTCCGACTACCCAGCTGAAGTGAATCACCCCGTTCGGGAACCGGTCCTGGATGTCGTCCGCCAGGCTCCTTGCCTCCGCTTCTGTCGCGAACACTCCTAAAGACGGTGTTGTGGGGCGTTTCGTCCTGACACACGATCCAAACCGTTTGAGCCATATCGCGAGCTTAGGGGTTACGTCATCATCTACCGCGATCACCGTCGGAGGTAGCCGTAAGCCGATCCCTCAAAGGTTCAGGCCACCGTTGCAACTCTCGATTGCTGATGCATACGGAGGAGGCTGAGGACTGGGTGTCTAAATCGGATCGCTTGCAGCGCTGGCTATACGGTTGTGCATGCACAGCGTGCCGTCGGTCCCTGTCGGGGCGCTGCGGTGGGCCTCATTGAGCTCGCTGTAAGCGAGCACAAGGATCAGAACGGTGTGGGTGATGGCTGGGAAGCCAGAGGAAAGCCTGTGGTCGAACGCAAAGTGGATCTTGGACTGGCTCGTGGGGACCGGCAAAGGCAGATTGTGGTTGGTGCTGATGCTGGCCTACGGCGTCGTTGGCCCAATCGTCCTCTCATTTATCCTGCCGGCGGAATCGGAAGGCGGGTTCTGGGCTGACTTCGGCCGGAAGTTCATGGAAAGCGGACCGTACGGACTCGGCGGCATCCTGCTCGCAATCTTCATCCTCGTCCCACTGATGAAGCGACGCCGCCGACAGAAAGCCGCCAAGAGGCAGTCCTGCGATCAATGAGCTGCGGGTGGAACTCCACCCCCACACGCGAATGGAGCCTCATGCGAACACCGACCCATCAATACTTGATGACCAGGAACAAGAGAACGAACATTACTGCGATCAAGACCCAGGCACCGGCCTGTAGTCGATGACGCCTAGCTGGTGTGTCGTTCGGGGAATAGTCGTGCGATACAGCAGGAGGAAGGCGGGCACTATCAGTAGGGCCGCTGCCACAGTCAAAATCCAGTCAACCGTTGTCATTCGTTAGATCCCCTTAGCCTCACATTATTCATGACCGCTTCTGAGAACGTACCTCATGGGCGCTCGTTGGGGATCGTAGACCGGGTCATCCGTGGTGCATCCTGTGAAGATGCAAGCTGGTGCGCAAAAGTGGAGAGACCTGGCTACCTCCGTCACAGCGCTACTCAACGACCTGGATCCGTACGGCTTGGAACCGGGCACCGCAGAGGGTGCACCCCAGGATGAGTACGAGCTCGAAGTGAATCCCTTGGTTGATTTGCTGCTCAAGGAAGGATCAGTCAGTAGCGACGAAGTAGACGCAATTTGGCTGAAGTGGTTTCAGGAACCTCTGAGCGAAGTCATTGGCTCGGAGGAAATGAACCGCTTTTGCGCCAGCCTCAACTCTTTGAACACCTCAGCATGACGCGGGGACAACGTCCGTAGGCCGATCGGTGTTCGGGTTGTCGAGCAGATCGGCGAGGCCGCTCATTCCCCAGCTGTTTTCGTCGTCGTCTCCGGGTGGGTCGTCATCTCCGGGTGGCTGGGCTCGCCCGCTGCCTTCCACTTGCGCCTGGACAGCGGCTTTTCCCCCGGCGGCACCGCATCGACGTAGGCGTTGTACTCATGGCGGTCGGCGGGCCACCAGAACCAGATCACTTCGAGCAGCACCTCGAAAGCGACTCGCGCTACCAGTCCTAAAATCTCGAGCATCATCGGACCCGACCTGAGTTCTCCCCCGCCATCATGACTCGCATCCTACGACCGACATACCCGCCAAACCTGGGGCTGGACGCAGGATTTTTCGGCGCTGATCTGCGCAGCACCAGCGCTCACCCCGGCGCAGTTGGCGATCGCTAACTAGAACATTTGTGCTTGGGTTAGAGTCCGCCGAATCAGGTAGGTCGAGGAAGGGGGCGTCGTGGGTGGTGATGCGTCACAGCGAAAGAGAACGCAGGCTGCTGGTCTGGTGGCCGTGCTGTGCCTCCTTATCGCGTCATTGTTCTTGAGAGCTCTCGTTGACGGCGACAGTCCTTGGGTCTGGGTGGGCGTAGTCATCCAAGCGATCGCAGTCGTCACGGTCGTGGTCTACCTGGTCAGAGCCGTCCGGAGACAGCGCGGCGACTATTGGAAGGAGCGAGGCCGTAACCCTCGTGATCCAAAGTGACCATCATCGTGAGGAACCATGGAGGATCCTCCATCGGGCAACCCCGAGACGGGTTCCTACGGCGGCGGTCGAGTCGGGTCAAGTGTCTGAGGTAGTTGTGATGGGTACGTCGATGCGGTCCCGGGCGACCACGATTCCGTCCCTGATTAAGTAGCACTCCACGATGTGCTCACCTCGAAAAGTTGAGCTCTCCCTCCGGATGCCGGGCTCTGTCGAGCCGACGATGTCGCCGCGTATCATGCGGCGACGCTCCGCCTCCGGTCCCTGATTAAGCACCTTCCATTTCAGCGTGTATGGCTCGGGGACCGTGCAGCCGGTGACCTCAAATTTCAGACGCTTACCAGCGATGAGCGGCACTCCGGCACGTCCCATCTCGCGCAGCCGCCACGGGCGCCAACCGTTCTGCGTGACCTCGCAGTCGATAGACACACTGCCGGTGATGTCGACCGGGTACCGATCCTCGATGAACTCCTCCGTGCGCTTGGGCATATTGCTAGCCGAGGCCTCGATGACGTTGTCGGTGACCGTGAGCGGGACGTTGGTGCCAAAGATCTCCCGCCACTTTTTGATCGAGATGGTCTTGCCCTCGGTCTCGATCGCAGAGACACATCGCTTGTAGGCCTTCTTGGCCTTGGCCTGGAACTTCGCCTTAACGTAGACGCGCTGCCGGCTACCGAGCGCTAAGTAGTAGTCCTTCTCCGGCTCGTCGACCAAAAACGAAAAGAAATCCCGTGACATCAGGTCAAACGAGCTGGTCTCCGCGGAATCGTACTCGTTGGTTTGCGCAAAGAAGTTGTATACCAAAGTGTCAATGACCAGGCCGCCGAGGTTCACGCCGTTCGCGTTCTTCCAGGAACGAACCATCCGGGAGAGGTGACGCATATTCGTCGAAGTGCGGTCATTGCACTCCTTCGTCGCGATAATCTCCGCGCGCGGCTTCGTGGTCCTCCAGGACTCCGACTTCGTGTCTGGATAGTCGAAGCTACCGTCGGTATTGTCGAACGCTGGCTGAACCTCGAACTTGAACTTATCGGACGTGAACTGTACGCGGACGACGCATTGGTCGACGCGGATGTCTGTGTTCTTATATCGCGCCTTAAGCACGTCGCGCACACGCTCAAGGATCCGACGAGGACCATTGGGGTCGTTGTAGTCGTCTCGCAGAGCCGGCGGCAGGATGAAGATCATATCGAGGTCGGAGATGGACTTAATCGCTGTGTGTCGTCCGAAAGAACCGATCATCAGCCTGTAGTCAAGGCAACCATCCTTATCTCGGAAGTTCTTATTGAGGGATTTGGTGATCTCATCCCGACGGGATCGGATCGTCGCTACCTTCTCTCCCACCTTGAGGTTCGCCAGCAGCCCGTCAAAGATCTCGGAGGTCTCCATTCTTAGCCTTCACCTTCGTTCAGTCGTAACTTTTCAGGAAGCAGGAGGTCGAGCTCACGGGAGGAGAAGGTCAACTCCTCGTTGTCCTTTAGTCCCTTTTTGGCGCGGTCATACGCCTTCGCGGTGGTGCGCGGAGAAGACAAGTAGACCTCGCGGGTGGTCTCCTGCAACTCGTCTCGGCGCATCCGGGCGTCGGAGTCAGCGATGGTGGCGGACATCAGATCGGCTATAAGCGAGACGAAGGACTCGCGCACATCCCACAACCGCGAAGCGATGTCCCGGTGAGCCTCGGCTTCCTCATGGAACCGGAACGTCTTTGAGCCAAGCGTGACCCAGGTGACCAAGACAGCGATGGTCGAAGTCACCAGGCTTGTCACCGTTGTACTCGCGATCGGGCTGACGACGGCGACCAGGAACGTGCCGGAACTGATCGCTGTCAGCGCGATGAGCACGCCCTGCTGCCAGCGGTGCTTCGTGAAGCAAATATCCGCCTGCTTCTCGTGAGTCTTGTGGCTATAAGCCACTCGCCCGAATGCCTCGCGCACCTGTGCAAGCAGGTATTGGCCAGGTTCGCGCGTCTCATTCTCGTCGGTCAATTTGCTCCGATCACTCCTCGATGGTCAAACACCCCTCCACCAACGAGTGGACTGATCCGAGTATGGCCGAGACCTCGGACATTCTCGAAATGGTCAGCCTGAGTTCTAGCCAGAATTGGGGTAGCGCGGTGGTCGAACGGGCAGTTCTTCGTTGTCCGAGTTGCTGTTGTCTGTGTAGTCGCCGTCATCGCTCGCCCAACAAGCACGGCAAATCAGTGCAGCTAGTCGCCGAATAAGAGGTGGATGCCTGTGGAAGAGGTCGTCCGCAAGCCGGTCCTCCACTGGGACGCCTGCCGTCAGGAGAATCGACTAGACACGTTCCGCGTAGAGCCTGACGTGGTCGATTCCCGTAAGACCCGCCCGAGAAAATGCCCGATGAAGGTGCCCTAACTGGGACAGGTGTCGCCGGTCGTTGGCGTCCGGGTCATCTGCAGGCCAGTGAGGGTGGCGCCGGGTATTGAGCTGCTCAGCCGGCTCGGGGAACAGGCACCCCACTTCATGCGTTAGCATCGATGTATCAAGGGGAGTACTCCCGTCTGTGATCGGCCCGTCAATACGGATGCACTGAAGCATCCCGGGCCCGTCGGTTCCGGTTCGTCCGGGCGGAGGAGACCTTGGCGACCATCCGACGCCGACCCCCTTTGGAGTACCTCCGTGGACATCTCTCCCACAATCTGGCTGATCACCATCGCGGTGACCATCGCCTTCTTCGTCTATGAATTCTTCGCGCACGTGCGCACGCCCCACGAACCGACCATCGGTGAATCAGCCCGCTGGTCCGCCTTCTACATAGGCCTTGCCCTCCTCTTCGGTGTGGTGATCGGCCAGGTGTGGGGCTGGGACTTCGGCGGTGAGTACTACGCCGGGTACCTGACCGAGAAGGCACTCTCGATCGACAACCTCTTCGTGTTCTTGATCGTCATGACCGGCTTCGCGGTTCCGAAGAAGTACCAGCAGAAGGTGCTGATGATCGGCATCATCATCGCGCTGATCCTCCGCGGAGCGTTCATCGCGATCGGCGCCGGCCTGATCGAGAACTTCTCCTGGATCTTCTACATCTTCGGCGCGCTGCTCCTCTTCCTCGCCTACAAGCAGGCCTTCGGCAGCCACGACTCCAACCCGGCCGACGGCAAGTTCATGCAGCTGGTCCGCCGCGTGCTCCCCGTCACGGACGAGTACCACGAGGACAAGCTCACCGTGAAGAAGGACGGCAAGCGCTGGGTCACCCCGATGCTGCTCACCATCATCGCGATCGGCTTCGTGGACCTGATCTTCGCCGTCGACTCCATTCCCGCGATCTACGGCCTCACCGAGCAGGCGTACATCGTGTTCACGGCCAACGCCTTCGCCCTCATGGGCCTCCGCCAGCTGTACTTCCTCATCGGCGGCCTGCTGGAACGCCTCGTCTACCTGGCGCAGGGCCTCGCCGTGATCCTCGCCTTCATCGGCGTGAAGCTCGTGTTCCACGCCCTGCACGTCAACGAACTGCCCTTCATCAACGGCGGCGAGCCGCTCCTCTGGGTGCCCGAGATCCCCATCTCCGTGTCGCTGCTCTTCATCCTGGCGACCATCACCGTGGCCACCATCGCGAGCCTCATCAAGACCCGGGGCGACGCGGCGAAGAAGGACCGCGACGAGGTCGAGGGCGAGCCCGTCATCGCCGCCGACGCCGAGGGCACGGACATCGAGTCCGGGCGCGACGACGACAAGAGCACGGCAACCAGCCGGAAGTAACCCCGCTCCATGACGAGACGTCCCGGTCCCTGATGCAGGGACCGGGACGTCTCGCGTGATCTAGGTGGAATTCTTCGTGCCGGATCCCGGTTCTGGAGAGCAGAGGTTTGAGCTCGACGGCGCGGGCGCCGACCGCCTGAAGGTGGTAGGCAATCGCACCGACGGAGCCACCCTCTCGTCTTGATCGCCGGGACCACACCGTCCCCGGCAGCACCGAACACCGCAACCTGGAGTTGATGCGCTATCAAAGCAATCGGAGTCACCGAATTCGGCGGACCGGACGCCCTGACCGTCCACAACCTTCCCGAGCCGCACCCGGGCGAGAAGGAGGTTCGCATCCGCGTAAGGGCAGCCGCGGTCAGCCCGACGGACACGAATGTCCGCACGGGCGCCTATGACATGAGCCAGTCCGAGCCGCCCTACCTACCCGGCATGGATGCTGCCGGCGTCATCGATGAAGTAGGGCCCGGCAGTGCGTGGAAGGTCGGTGACGAGGTCATGGCCATCGCGCTGCCTCTGGGGGAGCACGGCGGTGCGTACGCCGAACACCTCGTGGCTGCCGATGATTCGATCGCTCGGATCCCTGCCACCAGCACGCTCGAGGAGGCAGCCACCATTCCCATGAACGGGCTCACTGCCGTACAGGTCCTCGAGTTCGCCGCTCTCACGCCCGGGCAGGTCATCGCCGTCACGGGCGCAGCCGGGACGCTCGGCAATTACACGATCCAGCTCGCCAAGCAGCAGGGCCTGACGGTCATCGCGGACGCGGCACCCAAGGATCGCGAGTTGGTGCAGAGCCTCGGCGCCGATCACATCCTCGACCGCGGTCAGAACATCGCCGGTCGCGTCCGGGAGGTTTTCCCGGACGGCGTCGACGCGATCGCCGACACAGCGCTGATGCACGACGACGTCGTGCCGGCCCTCCGCGACGGTGGGGTCTTCATCTCCGTGCGCGGCTGGAAGGGTGAACCGACCCGCGACATCCGCTTCGAGGCTGCGTGGGTGTTCGACGAGTACCACTCGCAGGCGAAGCTCGACTCCCTGCGGCAGGCCGTCGAGGACGGCGTGCTCACCCCGCGCGTGGCAGGCACCCTCCCCGCCGAGCAGGCGCCTGAGGCCCACCGGCGCCTCGAGGCGGGCGGCGTCCGCGGCCGGTTGGTGCTGACGTTCTAGCGGAGCCCTCACGAGGAGCGCCCCCGAGCCGAGAGCTCGGGGGCGTTTCTGTTTCCTGCCGGCATGGCACATTCATGGGGGCGCGAGCCCTGCTGCTTGGCATACTGGGCGGATCACCCTCGACGAAGAGAGCAACGATGCCCCGCACCCTGCCTGTCCTAGCCCTCGCCGGTCTTGTCCTCACCGCCTCGCTCGCGGCGGTCGCACCCGCCCACGCCGCACCGGGACAGGGGAGAGCGCCCTCGCCGGCGTCGACTTGCGCCCTTGACGACGGGCGCACCACGCTGACCATCCCGTCGGGCGGACTGGACCGCACCGTCGTCGTGCATGTCCCGGAGTCCGCGGGCACGCGGGCAGCGCCCCTGGTCCTCGATCTCCACGGCAGCAACAGCACACCGGCGGAGCAGCTGACGCGGTCGCAGCTGGACCGCACGGCGGACCGCGAGGGCTTCATCGTCGCCGCACCGCAGGGCGCCCTCCCGGCAGCGGCGGGCTTCGTCTGGAACGTGCCGAACACCGCGACGGACGTCGCGGGAGCGCCCGACGACGAGGCCTTTCTCCAGGACGTCATCGACACGCTCGTCGACGCGGGCTGCGTGGACGAGCGCCGCGTGTACGCGGCAGGCTATTCGGGCGGCGGGCGCATGGTGTCCCAGTTCGCGTGTGACAACCCGACAGCCGTGGCGGCGATCGCGCCCGTCGCCGGCCTGCGGGCGGGTGCCCCGCTCGCCGTCGACGGCGGTCTCGCGCCCGATCCGGCAACCTGCGCGCCGGGCGACGGCGTCCCGGTCATCACGTTCAACGGCACCGCCGACCCGGTCAACCCGTTCGTCGGGGGAGGAGCGGCGTACTGGGGGTACGGGGCACTTGCGGCGTCCGAGCGCTGGGCGGACCTCAACGGGTGCCACACGGTGAAGGAATCACGCGTCAGTGAGAACGTCACGCTGACCGACCACCGCGGCTGCCCCGGCAACGCCGCAGTCCGCCAGTACGTCATCGCCGGGGGAGGGCACACCTGGCCCGGCGGCAATGCTGCCGCGTTCCCGGGAGCGGGCGTGACGACGACGGAGATCAGCGCCAACGACCTCATGTGGGACTTCTTCGAGCAGCGTCGCACCCGCTGACACGCAGGGAGGGCTCCGGGACAGAACGTCCCGGAGCCCGATGCTGGTTTCGGGCGCTGTAGCCGGGGGTTGTGGTCGTTACGACGACTCGCTAGCGTGAAGTGCTCGAACTGACGTCACCGGAGTCCGCGGCCACACGCCGAGATGCACCGCCGCGAAGCTCTCGGTATTGCTGATGCGACGACGGAGGAGACTATGCGGAACACGACGAACCGGATGCTGCTCGGCCTGGTGATCTGCCTGTCCCTCTCGGGCGCCGCCCTGGTACTTTCGCTCCCGGCGGTCTTCGGGCCGCATGAGCCCTACCAGGCCTGGTTGGCCATGATCCTGGGAGGCGTGACCGCGGTCCTCGCGGTCGCCGTGATCCTGATGCGTCCACCGAGACGCGGCGTGAACCACTAGATCGCCGAAGGGGCCCTGCGCACTCCGCGCAGGGCCCCTTCCTCACGTCAGGGCAGCCCCCGCTCGCGCCGAGGTCAGGGGGCCGGAGGCCGCGCGACGAGGAGCTCGCCGGTGCCGTCGAGGTCGAGCGGGCCCTCCCCCGCCGGTACCAGCCACGTGCTGCCGCGCGGGGCTTCCCGGCCGGACAGGGTCACCGGTCCGTCACTGACCACCAGAACCGCGAAGCCCGGATCGAGCCGGGCCGGGCCGTCCACGGGCCGGCGCTCCAGCCGGAAGAACGCGTCCGCGCCGGACGGGAAGGCGGAGCCCGACGGCGGTGACGGGCGCACCAGCCCGCCGAGCGCTTCGCGGGGCAGCGCCGTCCGGTCGACCGCCGTCAGGGCCACGCCGAAGCCGAGCCCCAGATGCCCGTCCGCCGTTCCGTCGAGGGCGAAGTCCCGCCATTCCAGCAGGATCGAGAGGTCCTCCGGCTGCTGCAGTTCGAGCAGCAGAACGCCCTCTCCGATGGCATGCAGCACCCCCGGCGGGACGAACACCACATCGCCGGGGGCCACGTCCACCTGGTGCAGCAGGCCGAGGAGCGCATCGACGTCCTGAGCCTCCACGAGTGCCGCCAGCTCGTCGTCACCGACGCTCCGCACCAGTCCGAGGTGCACGGTGCCGCCGGTGAGGATGTACCAGGCCTCGGCCTTGCCGTGGCGGTGGCCGAGGTGCTCCGCCGCGAAGGCATCGTCGGGATGCGCGTGGACCGGGAGCCGCTGACCGGCGTCGAGCAGTTTGACCAGGAGCCGCACGTCCGCGCCCCAGCGCGCCGCGTGATCCGATCCCAGCCAATATCCGGGATCGGCCGTGACGGCGTCCCGCAGGAGCCGGCCGTCGGCGAGGCGCGTCAGGCCGAGGCCCTGCTCACCGAAGATCGTGGTGGTGGACCCGATCCAGTCCTCCGGCTCGAATGCTGCGTCCGACGCCTCGCCGCGGAAGGACGAGATCTGCGCCCCGCCGCGGTAGAAGCGCTCGGGCGGGCGGTTGGACGGCAGCCGTTCGATCATGGTTGCGGTTCCCGCACGGGTGCGTGGACCACCAGGAAGCCACCCACGAAGCTGTCACCGAGCCCGATGGTGGTGGGCGTCGCGGTGTCGATGCGGTAGGCGGGCACTCCCGCCGCTCCGGTGATCATCCGTTCCACGCCCTCCACCACGTCCTCGCCGCGCGCGCTGCGCGAGAGGAGCGCCGTCGCCTCGAAGTCGGACTCCGTGAAGCCGTCGCCCAGGCGGAAGCGGGTGGCCGCCATCTGCACGGCGCTGGCCACCGCGTCGCGGTGCCCGGCGGCGGCCGGGCCCACGGCGATGGCCCAGTGCTGCGTGTGCACCAGCAGGGCAGGGACCGGGATGAGGCGATGCGCCGCGAGGAGCGCGGCGGCGACATCGGCCGGGTCCAGCAGGTCCACGGGTCGGTCCACGTACTCCTGCAGTTCGTCCTCGTTCATCCCGTACACGTCGATGCGCTGGAGCAGGTGCGCCCAGATGCGTTCGGCGAACCGCCTCACGTAGAAACCCGCGTCCTCGTAGTACACGAGGGCGTCCGCCGGCAGGTGCTCCAGGGCGGCGTCGAGGTCGGTGAGCCGGCGTTCGAGCAGGGCCTCGTCCTGCATGGTGTTGAACCCCGAGACCAGGAAGGCCCTCGCCTCGGTGAGGGCGTCCCCCAGTTCGGGGGCGATGGCCATGCTGCGGTTCGGCGGATCATTGGCGAAGATCAGGCGGTTCGACGACGGCGAGACGATCTCGCCGTCGTCGAACCGGATGACGGTGCCGGATGGGTACTGCACGATCAGATGCGGGTCCAGGGTGTCCCCGGTGGCCGAGCTGACCCAGGAGATGGACGCCGGCATGAGCCGGCGCACGTGGTCGTCGATGCTGACGAGGTGCTGGACGCTGGGGATGCCGAGCCGGTCCAGGGCTATCCCGGCCCGGACCCCCGTGCCGCCCAGCGTGATCTCCGTGGTGAAGCGGTCCGCGAACTGCTTGACCACCTCGGAGGACTCCACGAAGCGCTCGCCACCGGCGCCGTCGAGCACGAAGGCGAGGATGGTGACCACCAGGGAGCGTTCGTCCACGATCGGTGCCATGGTGGTGAGCTCCGCGCGCCGGATGCCGTACTGCACGGCCAGCGCGCCGAGGACCTCCGCGTCCCAGCGCACCTCGTAGTCGACGGTTCCGCCGAGTCCGAGGACGAGCGTGGTTCCCATGGCACCGATCCTTTCCTGCCGACCTGCGCCGGCGTCCGTCACCTCTGTCTGACCTCTGTCTGCCTCCTGCCAGCATGGTCCCGCGGGCAGGCCTCAGTACAGCTTGGCCTTGCCGTCCGCGCCGAAGAGGTCGATCTTCTCGGCTGCCGTGACCTTCAGGGCGGCGATGGCCTCGGGCTGGATGGCGTTCGGCTCGCGGAGGCGCTCGTCCGTGCCCAGGATGCGCCGCATGGCTTTGTGGTAGGAGACCTTGATGTCGCTGGAGATGTTGATCTTGTTGATGCCGAGGCTCACCGCACGCGACAGCTCGCTGTCCGGGTTCGCCGACCCACCGTGGAGCACGAGGGGGATGCCCACGGCGGCCTTGATCTCCTCGAGGAGGTCGTGCCGCAGCTCCGGGTTCTTCTCCGCCGGGTACAGGCCGTGGGAGGTGCCGATGGCGATCGCCAGGCTGTCCACGCCGGTCTCCTTGACGAAGCGGACGGCGTCGTCGGTGTTCGTGTAGATGATCTCCGCCGCACCGGACTCGCCGTAGCTGTCATTGGCGCCGATGGTGCCGAGCTCGCCCTCCACCTGGATGCCCACGGCGTGCGCTGCCTCGACGACCTTGCGGGTCAGGGCCACGTTCTCGTCGAAGGGGAGCAGTGAGGCGTCGATCATCACGGAGGTGAAGCCGGCCTGGATGGCCGTGATCATCTGCTCGTAGGTTCCACCGTGGTCCCAGTGGATGGCCACCGGGACGCTGGAGCGGTGGGCGCGGCTGCGCATGGCGGCCACGAGGTCGGTGCGGATGTGGGAGACCTCGTCCGGGTGGATGGCGATGATGACCGGCGCCTCCTTCTCCTCGCTGATGTCCATGACGCCGTTGAACATGGCCCAGTCGCTGATGTTGAACGCGGGGATGGCGAAGGTGTGTTCGTTGGCGATGTCGAGGATGGACCTACCGGTGTACAGCACTGTGATTCTCCTTGTTTAGATGACGTGCGAGGGGTGGTGTGGGGTCAGCTCTTGACGGAGCCGGCGGTCAGGCCGCTGATGAAGAAGCGCTGCAGGACCAGGAAGAGGATCAGCACCGGGATGGACCCGAGGATGCTCATCGCCATGATCTGGTTCCACTCGTACGAGTGCTGGCCCATGAGCAGCTGGATACCGATCGGGACGGTGCGCATCTCCGTGGTGCGGGTGAGCGTGAGGGCGAAGAGGTACTCGTTCCAGGCGATCATGAACGTGTAGATGCCGACCGAGACGATCCCGGGGATCGAGATGGGGACCAGCACGCGCCACAGGGCGGTGAGCGACCCGGCGCCATCCACCCGGACGGCCTCGTCCAGCTCGCGGGGCAGCGTGTTCATGTAGCCGGTCATCATGATGATCGCGTAGGGCAGCGTGAACACCATGTAGGTGAAGATCAGCCCCGGGTAGGTGTTGTAGAGGCCGAGGGCCACCACCAGGCCGAAGTACGGGATGAGCAGGGTGATGGGCGGGACGGCCTGCACGCTGATGATCACCACGTTCAGCACGCGCTTGCCGCGGAACTCGAAGCGGCTGAACGCGTAGGCGGCGTGGATGGCCACCAGCAGCGTCAGGATGGTGACGGCGCCGGCCACGAGGTAGCTGTTGAAGAAGAACCGCAGCGTCTCGGAGTTGGTGAGGATCGCGGCGTAGGCGTCGAACGAGAACGTGTCCGTGATGAGCCGGGGTGGCAGCTCGAAGATCTCGGTGTTGGACTTGAACGAGCTGGACAGCATCCAGAGCACGGGACCCGCGGCGAAGACGGCTCCGAGGACGAGTCCCGCCAGGACCCCGGACTTCGCCAGGAGGGTGCGGCGTTGCGTGGTGATCGCCATGTCAATCCCTTGCTTTCTGGTGGCGGACGTAGAGGACGGCCAGGACCAGCGACATCAGCAGGATCAGCACCGCGGCGGTCGCGGCGAGGGAGAAGTCGTAGTTGGCGAAGGCGAGCTTGTAGGTGTAGGTGCTGAGCATCTCGGTGACGTCGATGGGACCGCCGCCGGTGGTCAGCCAGATCAGCGCGAACTGCTGGGAGGTCCAGATCAGGTCCAGGAGCAGGAGACTGATGATGATGGGGCGGAGCTGGGGGATGGTCACGTTCCAGAAGCGCTGCACCTGGCTGGCGCCGTCGATGCTCGCCGCTTCGTGGAGGTCCTGGGGGATGCCCTGCAGGCCCGCCAGGAGGCTGACCATGAAGAACGGGTAGCCGGCCCAGATGTTGATGAAGGTCACCGTGCCGAGGGCGAGCTGCGGATCGGCGAGCCACTCCACGTCCGTGTTCAGCAGGAAGTTCACGATCCCGTTGGGGGACAGGAGCATGCGCCACAGGACGGCGATGACGGCCGCGGTGAACAGCCAGGGCAGCACGTACAGGGCCCGGAAGATGGCGCGGGAGGTGACGCTGATCAGTGGGCTGTTCAGCAGCATCGCGAAGGTGAGGCCGAGCACCAGGTGCACGGCGACGCTGACGGTGGAGAAGAAGACGGTGTTCCCGGTGGCCTTCCAGAAGGCCGGATCCGTCAGCACCGTGACGTAGTTGTCCGCGCCGGCGAACTCGGAGGACGACTTCAGGATCACGTTGTCCTGGAAGGAGTAGCCGATCACCATCACGATCGGGACGATCATGAGGACGAACAGCAGGATCAGAGTGGGGGCGAGGAAGCCGTAGGACTCGCCGGCGCGGCGCAGCTGGCGGCGCTTGCGGGGAGGAGCTCCCTGGAGGAGCGTCTGGGGATCGGGTGGGGTGACGGTGCGGAGGCTCATGGGAGTGACCTTTGTGGGGGATCGGGCACCGCGCGGGGGCAGCGGTGCCCGATCCGGTTCGGGGGAGGACCTAGAACTCGCCTTCCCATTCCGTCTGCGCCTTCTCGAGCGCTTCGGAGAGGGACTGCTGGCCGTCGAAGGCGGACTGCAGCTGGGCGCCGAGCTGGCGCATCAGCTCCTCTGCCACGGGGAGCCCGACGAACTCGTTGGCGGGGTAGCCCGCCTGGTAGATGTCGAAGGCGGTCTTGAACAGCTCGTCGTCCTCGACGAACTCGGGGACGGAGCCGGTGTTGCCGGGGAAGGCGTTCGCCATGGTGGAGAGCTCGGAGTTCGTGTCCTCGCTCATGAGGAAGGAGACCAGCTTGGCGGCGGCGTCCTTGTTCTCGGAGTTCTCGGCGACGCCGATGCCCCACGAGGCGTAGGGGATGCCGCGCTCGCCGGTGTAGTCGTCGGCGGCGGGGACCGCGGAGATGGAGAACTTCAGGTCCGGGTTGGTCTCCCGGATCAGGTTGATGTGGGCGAGGGAGTCGATCATCATGCCGACGCGGCCGTTGGTGAACTCCTCCACCTTGTCCTGTTCCTTCATGGTGAAGCTGCCCGGGGCGATCACGCCGTCGTCCCACATGCCGCCGATGAAGTCGACCGCGGAGGTGACGTCGTCATTGGTGAGGTCCGGCTGGCCGTCCTTCAGCATGGTGCCGCCCGAGGCCCAGGCCCAGGACATGACGTCGTTCTGGACGCCGTTGGGTGCTTCCAGGGAGAGGGGGAGGACCCAGCCGGAGGCGTCGCCGTCGAGGTCGGAGATGCTCTTGGCGGCATCGGAGAACTCCGTGCGGGTCTCCGGGGGTGCGCTGACGCCCGCCTGGGACAGGAGGTCGTCATTGGTGAACATCGGGTAGACGAAGTTGACCACGGGGACCATGTACGTGCTGTCGTCGACCTTCACCTGGCTCACGAGCTGGCTGTCGTCGAATCCGGCGTCCTCGAGGAGGGGGGTGAGATCGGCGATGACGCCCTGCTCGGCGAAGTCGCTGACCCACGCGCCGTCCAGGCCGACGACGTCGGGCATGGTGCCCGAGGCCGCACCGGCGAAGAGCTGCTCCTTCGTGGAGGCGTAGGGGCCGCTGACGAGGTCCACGGTGATACCGGGGTTCTCCTCCTCGAACGTGTCGATCAGGGAGCGGAACTCGCCGTCGGGAAGCTCGGGCTCCCACCACTGGGCGAACTCGATGGTGACGTCGCCGCCGGCCTCCTCGGACGCCGATCCGCCCGAACCGCAGGCCGTGAGTGCGATGATCGAGGCGGCGGTGGTGGCAATGCCGGTGAGCAGTGTTGCGCGGGAACGCGTGCGCCGATGGGTGGACATCAGGTCTCCTCGTTGAGATGGTGCGATATTTCGCTTGATTCTGCCGTTTCTTGCTGTTTCCTTCTTGAGTGTGCGCGCTGTCACACGGCGCCGTCAAGAGTTTCCGGGAGAAAGACGCGTTAAACGGCAGACCCACCGGCAGATTTGCCGCAAGGATGTGCTGTTATGTGCTGTTTCCCGTGCCGTCGGGGCCCCGATGTGTTACAGATGAAGACATGACATCGCAAGAACTGCAGCGCGTCCGCCAGCTCCCTGCTGGGCGGAAGGCCGATCTTGCGTCCTACGTGGACGAGGTGGGCCGCGTGACCGTCGCCGACCTCGCAGCCCACTTCAACGTCTCCATCGACACCATCCGCCGGGACCTCGACCAGCTGGACCGCGAGAACATCCTCATCCGGACCCACGGCGGTGCGGTCAGCACATCGGAGCGGGCCGGGCGGGACCGGGAGATCGATGTGCGCCTGAGCATGCAGGCGGCCGAGAAGGAGGCGATCGCGCAGTTGGCGGTCGACCTGGTGACGGACGGGTCCGTCCTCATGATCAATGCGGGGACCACGAGCCTCGCCGTGGCCCGGGCACTCCGGAACCACCGCAACCTGACGATCGCCACCAACAACCTGCGCATCCCCGCGGAGATCTCACCGACGGTGTTCCGTGACCTCTACATGTTCGGCGGAGCCGTGCGCACGCTCACCCAGGCGACGACCGGCCCGGTCACCCTCGGGATGAGCGGCAGCACGCCCGAGGTGGACATCCGCTGCGACATGGCGCTGATCGCCGTCGGCGCGGTGGACGGATCGGGCTGCTCGACCTCGAACCTCGGCGACGCCGCCATGATGGCCGAGATGATCAGCCGGGCCGAGCGGACGGCCATCCTCGCCGACTCCACGAAGCTCGACCGGCGGCTCTTCGCGCAGATCGTCCCGCTCGAGGGGGCCGACTACCTGGTGACCGACCGGGCGCCGTCGTCCGGACTGGCCGCGGCGCTGGACGCCGCGGGCGTGACGGTCCTGGTGCCCGAGGGGGAGTGAACCGCCGGGCGGATCAGGCCTTGCCCGCCGAGAAGGCCGCGCGGAGTTGCGCCCCGATGAAGCGCCGGGCGGCGTGCGCGTCCTCGATGATCCCGCCCATGAACACGAAGGGGTGCACCTGGCCGGCGAAGCGGACCGTCGTCACCCTCGTGCCGGCCGCCGCCATGGCCCGCGCGTACTCCTCGCCCTGATCGCGCAGCGGGTCGCACTCGGCGGTGACCACGGTGGCGGACGGCAGGCCGGCCAGGTCCGTGGCGTGTGCGGGTGAGAGCCGCGGATCGGTGCGGTCGGCGGTACCGGCGTACTGGCTGTAGAAGTACCCGAGATCGCGCGTGGTGAGGAAGTGGCCGTCGGCGAACTCCCGGTAGCTGCCCGAATCTCCGGCGAGGAGGTCGGTCACGGGGTAGATGAGCACCTGGTGCACCAGGCGCGGTGTGTGGTCGCGGAGCTGCTGGGCGGTCACCGCGGCGAGGTTGCCGCCTGCGCTGTCGCCCGCGACAGCCACCCGCCGCGGGTCGATGGCCCAGGGCGATTGCCCGGTGAGCAGGGCCCGGGTCACGGCCAGCGTGTCCTCGAGGGCGCCGGGGAAGGGGACCTCCGGGGCCCGGCGGTAGTCGACGCTGATGACCACCGCCTGGGCGTGGACGGCAAGGGCCCGGCACGTGCTGTCCGCGATCTCGACGTCGCCGAGGACCCACCCGCCGCCGTGGAGGTACACGACCGCCGGCTGTCCGCCCTCACCGACGGACGGAGTGTAGACACGCACCGGCACGCCCGCGAGCGTCGCATCGACGACGGAGGCCAGCTCCGCCTTGTCCCCGGTCAGGGGGAGGGCGTTGACGAGATCGGCCCGATTCTGCTCGGCGGTCTGCGTGTCGAGGGGAGGGGCGTCGACGAGCAGATCGAGGAATCGCTGCGCATCGGGGTGGACCGGCATGGTGGCTCCTTGGGAGGGTCGGTAGCGGAGGGTGGGCGCCCGACGGCGAAGCCGGCCCCCGCGCTCCCCGAGCCTAGCCCGGCCGGCGTCGTCGTGCCCGTCCTCGGGCCGACACGCGAAAGCCCCGACCCGCGGGTGACGACCGGCGGATCGGGGCTTTCGTGCGAGGGTCAGACCCGTTCGGCGAGCTTCCGCTCGCGCATGGCCTTCTCGTCGCGCCCCACCGAGTACATGAAGGCGATGGCGAGCAGGACGCACGCCAGGATGAGGACGAACGTGGTGTCCCACCCGAAGTTGTGCACCGACAGGCCGATGCCCGTGGAGGCCAGCGTGGCCCCGAGGACGTAGCCGAAGAGACCCGTGAAGCCTGCGGCCGTTCCCGCCACCTTGCGCGGGCTGAGGTCGAGGGCCTGCAGGCCGATGAGCATCACCGGTCCGTAGATGAGCCCGCCGATGACCACCAGTGCGGCGTAGGAGACCCCGATGGGCCACTCGACCGGTGACAGCCAGTACACCAGGACGGCCAGGAAGACGCCGATCAGGAAGGTGATGCCCGCGGGGGAGCGGCGGCCGCGGAACACCCGGTCACTGATGTAGCCGCACAGGAGGGTGCCCGGGATGCCCGCGAGTTCGAAGAGGGAGAAACCGGCGATCCCCTCGCCGAGGCTCGCGCCGCGCTCGTCCGCGAGGTACACCGGGGCCCACACGAGTACGCCGTACCGCAGCGTGTAGACGAAGACATTGGCCAGCGCGAGCTTCACCATGGTGGCGTTCCGGATGACGTAGCGGTTGACGGTCTCCCAGGTCGAGGCGCTCTCGTCGGCGGCGTCGGACTCCACCGGCGCGGGATCGTTCCTGAACTCCTCGATGGGCGGCAGGCCCTCGGACTCCGGGGTGTCGCGCAGGAGGACGAAGGCGATGCCCGCGATCACGAGGCAGACGATGCCGGGGAACCAGAAGGCGGCCTGCCAGTTGCCGAAGGTGGCCAGGGCCAGGCCCGCGAGGGCGCCGGAGCCGGCACCGCCGATGTTGTGGGCGACATTCCAGAGCGCCGTCTTGGAGCCGCGCTCCGACGTCGAGAACCAGTGGACGAGGGTGCGCCCGGAGGGAGGCCACCCCATCCCCTGCACGAAGCCGTTGAAGATCATGACGACGGCGAAGAACGCGACGCTCGCGCCGATCCCCGGCATGAACCCGATGAAGAGGTTGGCGACCGCGGAGAGGGCCAGGCCGATGGGCAGGAAGAGCCGCGCGCTGCTGCGGTCGCTGACGATCGCGCTCAGGAACTTGCTCAGGCCGTAGGCCACGAGGACCGCGTTGGTGATGATGCCGAGGCCCAGGGTGGTGAAGCCTTCCTCGTCGCGCAGGATCGTCGCGACGAGCGGGACGTTGTTGCGGACGAGGTAGTAGCCGGCGTACCCGATGAAGATGCCCAGGAACACCTGGAGGCGGAGCTTCGGGTAGCGCTTCGCGACGGTGGTGTCGTCGAGGCGTTCGGCGGGTGGGGGCGCGGCGAGGAACCTCATGAGTCCCTTGTCGGCCCAGGTGCCACTGGTCGTGGATCGCGTCATGGTTCCTGTCTTTCGGTGATGCTGCGCGAGTGGTGCAGGCGTGGGGCGGTGCGGGGTGGTCAGTCCTCGGCCGGGAGCAGCCAGGCGCGGTCCTGTTCGAAGGACACGCGGACGAAGGTGCCGGGGTCCAGGATGTCCCCCGGTGCGGGGTCGTAGATCACGGCCGTGACATTGCCGCCGACGGTCTCGATCTCGTACTCGACCCAGGCCCCGTAGAAGACGGACTTGAGGACGCGTCCGTCCTTGCCGGACACCTCGCGGGCGTCCGGTGCCGGGGCCAGGACGACGGACTCGGGCCGGACCATCAGGCAGACGGGGCTGCCGGGTCCGATCCCGTCATGGGCGGGGACCGTGTAGGTGGCACCGAGGGCCCGGACCGTGGCGCGGGCGCCGTCGGCCTCCCTGGTCAGCTGCTCGATCGACGTGTCGAGGAAGTTCGCGCGGCCGATGAAGTCGGCGACGAACACCGACGCCGGCTTCCGGTACACGGTCTCCGGCGTGGCCACCTGCTCGATCCGGCCCTGGCGCATCACGACGATCCGGTCGGAGAGGCTCATCGCCTCGTCCTGGTCGTGCGTGACGTAGACGCTGGTGATCCCGAGCTTGTGCTGGAGCGCCCGGATCTCGGTGCGCATCTGGACGCGGAGCTTGGCGTCGAGGTTGGACAGCGGTTCGTCGAACAGCAGGACCTTGGGCTTCATCACCATGGCGCGGGCGAGGGCCACCCGCTGCTGCTGGCCGCCGGAGAGCTGGTTGGGAGCCCGGTCCGCGAGTTTGGTCAGGCTCATGGAAGCCAGTGCGAACTCCACCTCCTCCTGGACCCGCTTCCTGGGCAGCTTCTGCAGGCGCAGGCCGTAGGCCACGTTGTCGAAGACGCTCATGTGCGGGAACAGGGCGTAGGACTGGAACACCATCGCCATGGGCCGCTTGTCCGGGGTGAGCGACACCATGTCCTCGCCGTCGAGGGTCAGCGATCCGTGGGAGGGCGTCTCGAAGCCCGCGATCATGCGCAGGGTGGTGGTCTTACCGCACCCGGACGGACCGAGCAGGGTGAGGAACTCGCCCGGCCGGATGTCGAGGTCGATACCGGCGACCGCCGGCTCGGCGCTGACGCCGCCGGGGTACTGCTTCACGAGGTTGTCGAGGTGCAGGCTGCCCGAGGGACGCGCCTGCACGGGGGTGCCGCTGCTGGAACTGGTGCTGGTGGTGGTTGCCATGGGGGTTCTCCGTGTTCTACGGCAGGTGGGAGGAGTCAGTTGACGCGCGCGGGAGCGCGGCGGTCCCGGATCAGGAGGTTCATCAGCCCGATCACCCCGAGCACGATCGCGATGAGGATGGTGCAGTAGGCGAAGGCGTTGCCGAACCGGCCGGAATCGACCTCGGACAGGATCTGCGAGGTCATGATCTTCGTCTGCGGCGTGGTGATGAAGATGATCGGGGAGAGGGTGGTCATGGCCCGGGCGAAGGCGTAGGTCAGCCCGGAGAGCAGTGCGGGGCGGATCAGCGGCAGGGTGATGCTGCGGAAGGTCCGCAGGCCGGATGCCCCCAGGGAGGTGGACGCCTCGTCGATCGCCGGATCGATCTGCTGCAGCGCGGCGATCCCCGAGCGCTGCCCGGACGGCATGGAGCGGATGACGTAGACCATCACGATGGCCAGGGCGCCGCCGAAGATGGCGCCGCCCCCGGCCAGTGCCGGCAGCAGCTGGATGTTGCCGATGATGAAGGGCTTGTTGAAGGCCAGGGCGTACCCGATGCCGAGCACGGTGCCCGGCACGGCCAGGCCCAGCATGCCCAGGAAGTCCAGGGCGCCGCGGCCCCGCCGGACCTTCCGGACCACGAGCCAGGCCAGGACCATCCCGAGGACACCGGCCACCGGGGTGGCGATCAGCGCGAGGATGGTGGTGGTGAACATGGCGTCCGACCCGATGCCCGAGAGCACGTACCGGTAGTTCGCGAGCGTGAACGTGTTGTTGACCCCGAGGATCGCGGTGAAGGCACCCACGAAGACGGTGACGTAGATGGCCACGATCAGGGCCGCGATCGCGAGGACCACCGTGAGCAGTGGGATCCGGGCCAGGGGCGAGCGCAGCAGGGTGATGTTGCCGGACGGTTTGCCGGTCACCGACACCACGCTGCGCCGCTCGGCCCAGTAGCGCTGCACGAGGAAGACGAGGAGCCCCGGCAGCAGGAGGACCAGGGAGTACGCCGCGCCGCTCGCGACGTCGTACTCGCCCGTGATGGCGATGTAGGCGCGGGATGACAGGACCGTGAAGTCGCCGCCGATCACGAGGGGGTTCGCCAGGTCGGCGATCGCCTCGACGAAGAGCAGCAGGAAGCAGCTCGCGAATCCCGGGATCAGCATGGGGATGGTGACGCTGCGGAAGATCTTCCAGCGGTTGGCGCCGAGGCTGGACGCGGCCTCGTCCGTGGCGGGGTCCAGGCTGCGCAGCATGCCGAGGAGGTTCATGTACGCCACCGGGAAGAAGGACAGGGACAGCACCAGGGTCAGGCCGGTGAGCCCGTAGATGTTGTAGTCCAGGCCCAGCATCTTGTTGGTGACGAGCCCGCTCCGCCCGAAGAGGGTGATGACGGCGGTGGCGACCGCGAAGGGCGGCGAGACGATGGGCAGGAGCGCGATCAGGTGGAGCAGCTTCTTGCCCCGGAAGTCGAGCCTGGCCTGCGCGTAGGCGAAGGCGAAACCGATCGCCGTGCCGACCGCGCCCACGAGCACGCCCAGCACCACGGTGTTCAGCAGCACCGCCCGGTTGGCCGATGAGGTGGCGATGTTCCGCAGCGTCTCGAGGCCCTCCGCGCCGAACGCCTGGGTCAGGATCCGCACCAGCGGATAGCCGATGAGGATCGCGAGGATGAGGACGACGGCGGTGATCACCAGCTTGGTGACGGTGTCCATCCTCGCCCCGCCCTGGCGGGACCCTCTGCGGGGTGGCGGGGCGGCCGGCAGGGCGGCGGCGGGGAGCGTGTCGAGGCTCACGGGGAACTCCTTCGGGCGGGGGAGGGTTGCGGTCGGCGGGAGGGTGCCGGCTACTCGCGGGGCTGGGCCGCGATCTCCTCGTCGAAGCGCGTGGTGAGTTCCTTCTTGGCGGCGGCAGCGGCCTCGAAGTCGTAGTCCACGAGGTTGGTGGTCTCGAGATCGATCATGCGGTCGTCCTGCACCGACTCGGGATTGGTGAGCACCTGGTAGGAGCCCACCGTGGGGCCGATGTCCTGGGCCTCGGGGGTGAGCGACCAGTCGATGTAGGCCTTCGCCGCCGCGAGGTTGTCCGTGCCCTTCACGATCCCCACGCCGCCCACCTCGTAGCCGGTGCCCTCCTCGGGCAGGGAGACCTCGAGGTCGTTCATGCCCGCTTCCTTGTACTTGACGCAGTCGTGGGTGAACACCAGGCCCACCGCCACCTCACCGCGTCCGGCCGCCTGGCCGGGTGCAGTGCCGCTCTTGGAGTACTGCAGGACGTTGTTGTGGAGTCCGCGCATGTAGTCGAACGCGGCGTCCTCGTCGCCCCCGGCCAGGGTGACCTGTGTCCACAGGGTGGTGAACGCGGTGCCCGAGGTCGAGGGGTGGGCCGTCGACACCTGGCCCTTGAGCTCGGGGACCAGCAGGTCCGACCACGCCGTCGGCACGTCGACGCCGAGGGCGTCGAGCTTCGCCTGGTTGGAGCAGAAGCCGAGGGCTCCGACATAGACGCCTGTCCAGTAGTCGTCCTCGTCCCGGTACTTCTCGGGGATCTGGGCCGCGTTGGGGGACTCGTACTGCTCCAGCAGCCCGGCGGCGGAAGCCGTGCCGTAGCCGTCGGCGGGACCGCCGTGCCACACGTCGAACTCGGGTGAGTCCTTGGCCGCCTCGAGGCGGGCCACCGTCTCGCCGGAGGAGAGCCGGACGAAGTCCGTCTGGACACCCGTCTTCTCGGTGAAGGCGGTGGTCATGGCCTGGCACCAGTCCTCCATGGCCCCACAGGCCACGGTGAGCGTGCCGCCGAGTTCGCCGTCCGCCGATGCCTGCTGGGTGTCGTCGACCACGCAGCCGGAGAGTCCGAGGGTGGCGGAACCGAGGAGGGCCGCGGTGAGCGCTGCGGTGCGCTTCATGGGCTTGCCTTTCGTGGGGGGAAGCGTCGTCGCTGCCCGTCGGTCACCCGGAAGCCGGGTGGAGGATGCACGTTCACCGTATCGACCGGCCAGGGGCCGCAACGGTGACGACGGTCACGCTCGGTCACAGCCCTGTGACCTTCACCCCCGGCTACGCCTCAGTCGCGGCCAGGGTGGGGAAGCTCGTAACCGACACCCCGGACGGCCCGGATGGCCCGCGGCATCCCCTCGCCATGCAGCGCCTTGCGCACGCGGTACAGCGCCGTCTTCAGCATCTCGCGGCCTCCCGGGCCCTCGTCGATCTGCCACCCGGACAGGAGGAGGTCGCGGAAGGAGACGGGTTGGCCCTGGGCGCTCGCGAGCCGCCGCAGGAGCCTGAGCTCCAGGGCGGAGAGGTGCAGGTAGCGTCCGTGGACGGTCGCGGCGTCCTGCCCCACGCGCAGCGGCCCGTGCACCAGTTCCACCGGCGCGGGCGCGACGGCGGTGCGGCGGACGATCGCCTCGGCGCGCAGGGCGAGCTCGCGCGGGTGGAAGGGCTTGGTCACGTAATCGTCCGCCCCGGCCTCGAGCCCGGCGATCCGGTCCTGCACACCGCTCTTCGCCGTGAGCAGGAGGACGGGCACCGCGCTCACCTCCCGGATGCGGCGGCACAGCGAGAGACCGGAGGACTGCGGGAGCATGACGTCCAGCACCACGAGATCGAACCGGCGGTTCCGGAAGAGGCCCCACGCGGACTCGGCGTCCTTCGCGGAGACGCTCGCGAAGCCCTGGGTCTCGAGGGCGAACGTGACGATGTCCAGCATCTGCGGTTCGTCGTCGACCACCAGGGCGAGGTGTGGGTGCTCCATCACCGGGCGGCCGCCACCGGCCGGGGGAGGGCCGTGCCCGGCGTCCGCTCCGGCAGGCTGAACAGCATGGTGGTCCCGCGCCCCGGCGTGCTGTCGACGAAGACGTCGCCCCCGTGCATCTGGACGATCTGCCGCGTGATCACCAGCCCGAGTCCCGTGCCGTCCTGGAGGGGGCGGCCGCTGGCGAAGCGGGTGAACAGCTCCCGTCGCTGGGCCTCCGCCATGCCCTCGCCGTCGTCACTGACGGAAATGAGCACCTGGTCGTCGGCCCGGACGATCCGCACGGTGATGAGGCTGGCGTTGGCGGCGTGGGCCACCGCGTTGTTGATCAGGTTGGTCATGGCCTGCCGGATCAGGGCGTCGTCGGCCCATGCCCTCGGTGGGGCGCCCGGGCAGTCCAGTGCGAACTGGATCGGATGGAGCTGGCGCAGCTCGGCGATCACGGTGGAGGCCAGCGTGCGCAGGTTGACCCGGTGGAGGTGGAGTTCGAACATCCCGGCGTCGATGCGCGCCTGGGTCAGCAGGTCCTCGGCGAGGGCGATCACCGCGTGGCAGTTGCCGCTGATGGTCGTGACGAACCGGGCCTGGCTGTCGGTCAGCGGACCCGGCGAGCGCTCGCCGAGGAGGTCCGCCGCGCCGCGGATCAGCGCGAGGGGGGTACGGATCTCATGGCTCACCACGGAGATCTGGTCCGCGTTGCGCTGCGCGATGCTGCGCAGGCGGCTGATCTCGGCGCGGTCCGAGAGCCAGGAGCGCACGATCAGGAACAGCGCGATCATGGACCCGATGGCCAGGGTGTCGAAGGTGAGGGCGGCGAGGGTGTCACCGGACGGCAGGACGGCGCTCGCGAGGAAGAGGCCTGCGAGGAGGACGAAGAACGCCGCGGCCGCACTCCGGACCACCACGGGCAGCGGCATCCGCCACACCAGGAAGAGGCCGAGTGCGGCCCCTGCGGCGGAGCAGTAGTAGAGCCAGGTCACGTTAGCAGTGTAGGGGGACGTGCGTCGGGCCGGTCCGCTCCCTCAGGTCCCGCAGTAGGTGGTGTACCTCCCGAAGTCCTCCGGCGGTCCGGCCGCGTAGCGCTCCAGCCCGGGGCGCTCCTCGAACGGACGGCGGACGACGTCGACGAGCCGGTCCAGCGGGCCGAGGTCGCCGGCGGTCGCGGCCTCCAGCGCCTCCTCGACGAGGTGGTTCCGCGGGATGTACACGGGATTCACGGCATCCATGGCGTCGGCGTCGGGCCCGAGCGCCAGCCACCGCTCCGCCCAGGCGTCGAAGGCGTCGACGTCGAGCACCCTGTCCCGGGCGGGCCGCGGGTCCCCGCGCACCACCGAGGAGAGCCCCCGGAAGAACGACGTGTAGTCCACGTGGTTCTCCTGCAGGAGGCTGAGGGCATCGTTGACGAGCGGTGAGGCGACGTCGTCGGGGACGCCGTCGGGCAGTCCGAGCTTCGCACGCATCCCGGCGAGCCACGCCGCGCCGTACTGGGGGCGGAACACCTCGAGCGCTGCCACGGCCGTCGTGACGGCCTCCTCCTGGTCCTCCCCGATGAGCGGCAGCAGGGCCTCGGCGAGCCGGGCGAGGTTCCACTCGGCGATCAGCGGCTGGTTGGCGTAGGCGTACCGGCCCGCGTGGTCGATGGAGCTGTAGACCGTGGCGTAGTCGAAGACGTCCATGAAGGCGCAGGGCCCGTAGTCGATGGTCTCCCCGGAGATGGTCATGTTGTCGGTGTTCATGACCCCGTGGATGAACCCCGCGAGCATCCACTGGGCCACGAGCCGTGCCTGCGCGCTGACCACGTGCTCGAACAGGGCGAGGGGAGGATTCACGGCATCCGCCGCCGACGGGTGGTGCCGCCCGATCGCGTGGTCGGCGAGGCGACGCAGCAGGTCCTGGTTCCCACTGGCTGCGGCGTACTGGAAGCTGCCGACGCGCAGGTGGCTGCTCGCCACGCGGGTGAGCAGGGCCCCCGGCAGCATCGTCTCGCGCCGGACGTCACGGCCCGTCGCGACGACGGCGAGGGACCGGGTGGTCGGCACCCCGAGGGCGTGCATGGCCTCGCTGACGACGTACTCGCGCAGCATGGGCCCGACGACGGCGAGCCCGTCGCCGCCGCGGGCGAAGGGCGTGCGGCCGGAGCCCTTGAGGTGGATGTCCCGCAGGGCGCCGGTGTGGTCGGTGAGCTCGCCGAGGAGCAGTGCGCGGCCGTCACCGAGGCGGGGGTTGAAGCTCCCGAACTGGTGGCCGGAGTAGGCCTGCGCCACGGGTGTCGCACCCTCGGGGACGGCGGTCCCCGTCAGGAGGGCCAGCCCGTCGGGCGAGCGGAGGAAAGCGGCGTCGAGGCCCAGTTCCGCGGCGAGTCCCTCGTTCAGGGCGAGGAGCCGGGGCCCGGGCGTGGGATCCGCCTGCCAGGCGGCCGCCATCTCGGGGAGCTCCTGCGCGAAGCGACCGTCGAGGGTGACTCTGGACCGGAGGGGTACGCTCATCCGTCCACGGTACGCCGCGTGCCGCCGGGCGCGTCCCGGGTCCGCCCCGTGGATGACGCGCTTGCGCCTCGGAGGATTGGCCCACCCGCGCCTGCGACCCTACGATGGCCGACATCGGGACCGGCACCTCCGCCCCGTCCGATCCACCGAAGGGTCCCGCATGCCGATCGGCGACGCCGCACACCCGGACCTCGTCCGCGAGATCCTCGACCGGGCCCGGGACGGCCGGGTGATCTGGGACTTCGACGGTGTGGTGGCTCATACCGAGCCGCTCCACGAGGCCAGCTATCGGGTCCTCGCCGAGCGGCGCGGCCATGTCTTCGCGGAGGACTTCTTCGACGACCTCGTGGGCCACACCGAGCAATGGATCTGGGAGCGCGTCATCCGCGAAGGGTTCCCTGCCGGCGCGGACGAGATCGCGGCGCTCCACCGGGAGCGTGGTGCGGTGGTGGCGGAAGCCGCACTCGCAGACCTCCGGCCCTCCTGGCTCGCGGCCGCCCTGATGCCCGCGCTCGACGGGACGGCGGCCGAGCAGGTGGTCGTCTCGAACGGCGACCCGGACCTGATCGAAGCGCTGCTGGAGCGCTGGGGCCTGGCCGGTCATGTCCGTGTGGCCCGGCGGGAGCCGGGGCGGGACAAGGAGACACTCTTCCGGGAGGTGTGCCTCCGGCCGTGCGTGGTCCTCGAGGACAGCGACACCTATCTCGGACTCGGTCGGTCCGCAGGGGCGTTCACCGTGGGCGTCCGCCACTCCCACAATCCACGCGCTGCCCTCGCCGCCGACCTCCGCACCCACCTGTGAGCCGGATCCGCCTCACCCCTCCGAATCGAAGGACCCGCCATGACCGACGCGAAGCCCGTCGTCCTGCTCGCCCCCGCACCCCAGAAGAGGGACAGGATCTTCACGCCGGAGGCCCTGGCGCGGCTCCGGGCCGCCTTCACCGTCGTCGACCTCGAGGACACTCCCGGTGAGGCCGTGCTGGAGCAGTATCTTCCGGACGCCTTCGCCGTCGTGGGGCAACCCGACCTCGACGCCGGACGCCTGGAACGGGCCCGGAGTCTCCGGGCCGTCGTGAACGTCGAGGGGAACTTCTTCCCCAATGTGGACTACCGGGCCGCCTTCGCGCAGGGCGTGCGGGTGCTCGGCTGCGGATCCGCGTACTCGCAGGCCGTCGCGGAGTTCTCGCTGGGACTGGCCCTCGACCTCGCGCGGGGGATCAGCGGCCAGGACGGTGCGATGCGCGCCGGTACCGAGCAGTACGTGGGGGGCTCCTCGTCCGACGCCGTGCTGCTGCACCGCTCCAGTGTCGGGATCCTGGGGTACGGGAACCTCGGCCGAAGCTTCCACCGCCTGCTGCAGCCCTTCCACGCGACGGTCCGCATCCACGATCCGTGGCTTCCGGACGCCGTCATCGAGGACACCGGCGCGCAGGCGGCCGGCCTCGAGGAGACCCTGCGGACCAGCCGTTTCCTGTTCGTCTTCGCGACGGCGACCGCGGACAACGCGCACCTGCTCGACGGCGACGCGCTGGACCTGCTGCCCGACGGCGCGCGGGTCGTCCTCGTCAGCCGCGCCGCGGTCGTCGACTACGACGCACTCCTCGACCGGCTGCGCGCCGGCCGGTTCCTCGCGGCGATCGACGTGTGGCCCGAGGAGCCGCTCCCCGCCACCAGCCCGTTCCGGGACCTGCCCAACGTGGTGCTCTCACCCCACCGCGCGGGCGGCATCCCCCAGGCGTTCCACAGCATCGGGGACATGGTGGTGGATGACCTCGTCCTGATGTCGCGCGGCCTTCCACCCGTCCGGCTGCAGGCGGCGGCACCGGAACTCGTGGGGCGCTACCGCAACAAGCCGGTCACCTGACGCGGGGCGGTCCGGCGTCGAGCCTCGGTGGTTCGAGCAGCTGGCGGGCCACGTCGGAGTCCGTGATGAGCACGTTGATCCACCCGCCGTTGATCGCGCCGCGGATGGCGGCGAGCTTCCGCATGCCCCCGGCCACGCCGATCCGCCGGGGGATCCGCAGCATCGCCTCCGAGGTCATCGAGATCATGCGCTCTTCGACGGCCGGGTTCATCGGGACGCCGTCGATGTCGAAGTAGCGCAGGCAGATCTCCCCGACGGCGCCGGAATCGAGCAGTTCCTTCTCCTCGGCGGGGGTCAGCGCGTTGCCGCTGGCCCGCCACAGCGGCGACGCCGGGAAGGTGCCGATCCCGACGAGGGAGGTGGTGACGCGGTCCCACGCACCGGCGGTGCTGGCCACCGCGGGATCGTCGAGGAACGCCTGCCGAATCCCGTGGTTGGCGACCAGCCCCGGGGCCGCCATGTAGGCCGGGCGCGCGGACGTCAGCTCGGCGAGGTGCGAGACCAGACGGGTGGCCTGCACCTGCGCCTGCGGGCTGCCGACCCCTCCGATCATCTGAATGACCTCGCTGAGGATCTTCCGGGGCCTGGACCGCATGGCCTCCACGGTCTGGAGCAGCGTGGTGCTCCACGACGAGATGCCGACGACGTCGTTCACCTCGATGGTCGTCTCGAGGTACGTGGCAGCGCAGGAGCCCAGGCGCATGCCGAGCGAGGCGTCGTCCACCATGTCGGCGACCACCACCTCCCGCAGCCCGTACTTCTCCTCGAGCGCCTTCTCCAGGCCCACGTAGATGCCGGCGGGCTGCACCACCGAGGTCCGTACGATCCCGAGTTCGGCGGCCAGCTTCAGGCATCTCGACACCCTCGCCTGCGAGAGGTTGAGCCTGGTGGAGATCTCCCCCTGGGCCAGTCCCTCCTCGTGGTAGAGCACGGCGATCTTGGTCAGGAGCCGGAGCTGGTCGGGAGTCGCCGTGGAGAGGGATGTCGGCTCGTTCGGCGGTGTCATGAACCGGGACCTTTCGACGGCGGAGGGCGGGCTCTGAATATATATGCAGACGTGATTCGCGGTACTGCCCGGGGCGCACCTGAATGCCTATTCATCGGTCACGAATCGTTACAACCGATTGCGCCGAGGGCCTGTCGCCGTGTGATTCCGCTCATAGACTCCGAGCACCCATCCAGCTTCAGAGCCGAAGTTCCGTGAGGAAATTTCTCCACTGATCCACCCGTCCCGGGAGAGAACCATGAAGTCATCGACGACTGCACCATCCGCCCTCAAGACCGCAGGACTGCTGTCCGTCCTCGCCCTGGCGCTCGCCGGCTGCGGTCCCGCCGAGTCGGCCCCCGGCGAGGCGTCCGCCGCCGATCCCGCTGCGACGACGTCGTGCTCGGTGGACGGCGAGCCGTTCAGCACCGACGACGCCGAGGACAGCGTCGAGTACGACGCCCTCGAAAGCACCCTCGGAGCCGTCCCCGACGCTCCCGAGGGGACCGAGATCGGCTCCATCATGAAGTTCCTCGGGAACCAGTACTGGGTGGCGCTCTCCGAGGGCCAGACCGCTGCAGCCGAGGAGTACGGCGTGGGCGTGGACGTCCAGGCGGCGGCCACCGAGTCCGACCAGGTCGGCCAGCTGAACGCCGCGGAGACGATGCTGCAGAAGAAGTACACGATGCTCGTCTCCCCCCAGACCGACACCAATCTCTGCCCCGCCGTGGAGAAGGCCGAGCAGCAGGACCTGCTCGTGATCAACGTCAACGACGCCGTCCTCCCCGGCGCGAAGCAGTGGGTCGGACCCAACCAGATCCAGAACGGGATCACCGCCGCCGAGTTCGTCCTCGAATCGGCGCAGGAGGGCGACCAGGTCGCGGTGATCGAGGGCCAGGCCGGCGTGTACGCCGCGAAGCAGCGCACCGCCGGCTTCACCACCACGGCCGAGGAGGGTGGACTGGAGGTCGTCGCGAGCGTCCCCGGCGACTGGGACATCGCGAAGGCGCGCGACGCCGCCACCACGATCATCGGCCAGTACCCCGACCTCAAGGCCATCTACGCGAACAATGACGGCATGGCCCTCGGTGTGGCCGAGGCCGTGAACGCGGCAGGGAAGAAGGGCCAGATCATGGTGATCGGCACCGACGGCGTGGAAGCCGCCTACGACGCCATCCGCGCCGGCGACCTCACCGCCACCGTGGACTCCTACCCGTACCTCACCGGCCAGGTGTCCGTGAACGTCGCGCTGCGCATCCTCGGCGGCCAGGACGTACCGCGTGCGGTCTACACGCCCCAGGCCCTGATCACTACCGAGAACGTCGACGACGCTCCCCCCACGCTCGACTGACGCACTGCGTCGACCCCACCCGTCCCCCACGAGAAAGTCCCGCAGTGACACTTCCCATCAAGCAACCCGCACCCGCAGCGCAGGCGGCCCGGCCGGCGTCGCCCCCGCCCGCCGGGAGCCCCCGGCGCATGCCGGACTTCGCCAACAACCGCGTCCTCGGCGTCATCATCGCCCTGGTCATCACGTTCGCCATCTTCACCGCCCTCGTGCCGTCCTTCCTCAGCGTCGCCAACCTCCTCGAGATGGGCGTGCAGTCGGCGATCATCGCCATCATCGCGCTCGGCATGACGCTGGTGATCGTCACGGGCGGGATCGACCTGTCGGTCGGTTCGATCGTCGGCCTTGTCAGCGTGATCTGCGCCGCGAACCTCGAGACCTGGGGCGCGGTACCGACGATCATCGCGGGGATCCTGCTCGGCGCGGTCCTCGGATTCGTCAACGGCAGCCTCTCCGCCGTGTTCTCGCTCGAATCCTTCGTGGTCACCCTCGCCACGCTCAACGTGTACCGCGGGCTGGCCTTCCTCTACACCGACGGGTTGCCCATCTTCGGACTGGACCAGGGCTTCAGGAACATCCTCAGCGGGACCGTCGGCACCATCCCCAACCCGATCGTCCTGCTGGTGGCCGTCACCGTCATCTGCTACCTGATCCTCAACCGCTCCAAGCTGGGCGTCCACCTCAAGGCCGTCGGCACCAACGCCGACGCCTCCCTGAAGAGCGGCATCGCCGTCAAGCGCGTCAAGGTCTCGGCCTTCGTGATCGCCGGCGGCCTGGCCGGGCTCGCCTCCGTCCTCCTGATCAGCCGGATCGGTGCCGCGGAACCGATCTCGGGCACCGGCTACGAGCTCACGGTGATCGCCGCCGTCGTCGTGGGCGGCACGAGCCTCATGGGCGGGCGCGCCTCGATCGTCGGCACCGTGCTCGGGGCGCTGCTCCTCGGCTCGATCAGAACCGGGCTGACCCTGCTCAACGTCAATCCCTTCTTCCAGCTCGTCATCACGGGCCTCATCATCCTCCTCGCGGTCCTCGTGGACCGGGCGGCCTCCCGAACGAAAGCGAAGCGCTAATGCACCCCGTGAAGTACTCCACCCGCCTGAACTCCTTCGCGCTCGGCAAGGGCAAGAAGCTGCCCACCGGCGACGAACCGGTCCTTGACCTCATCGCGACGGCCGGCACCGTTCCCGGCCTGACCTCACTCGAACTGAACTACCCCGAACACTTCAGGCGGGACTCGGTCGAGGAAATCAAGGCCGCCGTCGCCCGGGCCGGCCTCGACGTCCCGGCGATCCAGCTCCGCTGGCCCTCGCCGCGCTTCGCCGACGGTGCGTTCACCAACGCGGATCCGGAGATCCGCGCCGAGGCCGTCCGGATGGTCACGGAGGCCATGGACCTGTGCGCCGATTTCGGGGCCGACCACGTCCTCCTCTGGCCCGCCCACGACGGCTACGAGTACCCGCTGCAGATGGACTACACGAAGTCCTGGGCCTGGATGGTCGAGAGCCTCCGGTCCGTGGCCGATCACGATCCGGCCATCCGCGTCTCCATCGAGTACAAGCCGGCCGACCCGCGGGGCCGGACCATCCTCAACACCACGGGCGCCGTCATGAACCTGGTGAACGACTGCGGCCGGGACAACGTCGGCGTGACGCTCGACTTCGGCCACCTGCTCATGGCCCGCGAGAACCCGGCGCAGTCCGCGGCGATGTGCCTGCAGTCCGGCAAGCTGTTCGGGCTGCAGCTCAACGACTCCCACGGTGTCGCGGACGACGGCCTCATGGTCGGGAGCATCCACCTCTCGGAGACCATCGAACTGGCCTACTACCTCGTGCGCGAGGGCTATGCCGGCACCTACTACTTCGACACGGACCCGGTCCGGGAGAACCCCGTCGAGGAGTGCGGGATGAATATCTCGCGCATGGGTGCCATCATCGACATGGCCCGCAGCCTCGTCAGGGACCACCCCGACCTGCCGACGGGCCATGCCCTGGAATCGACGCCGATCCTGTGGGGGACAGTCATGGGGGAGAAATGGAACACCGCCGTATCTGCGTAGCGGGGTCCATCAACGTGGACCTGATCGCCTATGTCGACGACGCCCCGGAGGCCGCCCGGTACTCCGGGGGGCGTGGTTTCCAGATGTCCGCGGGTGGGAAGAGCCTCAACACGGCCATGACCATCGCCTCGCTCCTGCCCGTGGACCTGATCGGCAGGATCGGTGACGACGACTTCGGCGTCTTCGTCGGGCGGACACTCGGGGCGGCCCGGGTGGGAACCGAGGGCATCGTGGTCGACGACGCCCGAGGCACCGGAGTGGGCCACGTCCGGGTGAGCGCGGCGGGCGAGTACGACACCGTGGTGGTACCCGGCGCGAACGACGGATTCTCACGCGAGGACATCGACGCCTACCTGGACGGCAACGCAGCGCCGCACCTCGCGGTGCTGAACCTCGAGGTGCCGCTGCCGACGGTCCTGCACGCCGCACGGTCCTTCCGTGCAGCCGGCGCCTCGGTGATCCTCAACGCCTCACCGGTCCAGGAGGGCGCCCGTACGCTCCTCGCCCTCGCGGACGTCGTCGTGCTGAACGCCGACGAGGCACGGCTGGTCCTCGATCTCCCGGAGGAGCAGGATCCGCCCGCACTCCTTGCAGCGCTGCGCGCGGCCGGGGCACGGGCTGCCGTCATCACGCTCGGCGCACACGGTGCGGCCTACGTCGACGACGCCGGCACCCGGGGCCGCATCCGCGGCGTCTCGGCACGGGTGGTCAACACCATCGGTGCCGGTGACTCCTTCCTCGGGGGCTTCGTCGCGGCGCTCGCCGCCGGACACTCCTTCCACGACGCTCTGGTCTTCGCCGACCGGGCCGGGCGGATCGTCTGCGGCAAGCAGACCTCCTACCTCGCGTCCACGGACCGGCTGGCCCTGGACGACACCCAGGAAGCCCCCTCCATCCCTTCCCTGAAAGAGCCGGAACCCTCCCATGGCTGAAAACATGATTGAACTGATCGACGTCGAGAAGTACTTCGGCGGTGTGCACGCCCTCCGCGGGGTCTCCATGCAGGTGCCGGCAGGCCAGGTCACCGCCATCATCGGTGACAACGGCGCCGGGAAGAGCACGCTCATCAAGTGCCTCTCCGGTATCCACGAGCCCACCACGGGACAGATCCTGGTCAACGGCGAACCAGCCTCGATCTCCTCACCGCAGGCGTCCCGGGACCTCGGCATCGAGACGGTCTACCAGGACCTCGCGGTGATCGACACGCTCAACGTGATGCAGAACCTCTACCTGTCGCGCGAGATCCGGACCGGGGTGTGGCCCTTCCGGCTCCTCAACCAGCGGAAGATGAAGGCCGGTGCCAAGGAGATGCTCGCGCGCATCGGCAACACCACCCTCTCGCTCACGCAGGAGGTGGGCGGCATGTCCGGCGGCCAGCGCCAGGCCGTCGCAATCTGCCGGGCGGTCGCCTGGGGCGCCAGGACGGTCATCTTCGACGAGCCCACCGCGGCCCTCGGACCGAACGAGAGTGCCGAGGTGCACCGCCTCATCGCCTCGCTGCGCGAGCAGGGCATCACGGTGATCCTCATCAGCCACAACTTCGAGGAGGTCATGGGACTCGCCGATGTCATCTGGGTCATGCGGCAGGGGCGGGCCATCGCCAAGCGGAGGGCCTCGGAGACCACGGGCCGTGAGCTCGTCACGCTGCTGACCGGTGCGGACATCGCCGCGTCCTGACACCGGGTGGGAAGGGCGCGGCCCTCCCCCGGACGGGGCGGGCCGGCCCCTCCCGCCGTGGCGGGACGGGTGGCACCGGCGAGGCGGTGCCGTCCGGGGGAGGTGCTGCCGTGGCACTGCCAGGCGATGGCCGCGGTGCGCCGGGGCCGAGGGCATCGTAGGCTCGCATCATGTGCCGAAATCCGCGTCGACCCGTGCCCGCATCCTCGGACGGCGCCCCATGACGGGGACCGACCCGCAGGCGGAGTGGTGGCGGGACGCCGTCGTCTACCAGGTCTATCCGCGCTCCTTCGCCGACCACGACGGCGACGGGGTCGGCGATCTCCCCGGCCTCACCGCCCGCCTGCCGTACATCGCGGACCTCGGCGTCGACGGCCTCTGGATCACCCCCTTCCAGCCGTCGCCGCACGTCGACCAGGGGTACGACGTGAGCGACTACTGCGGCGTGGACCCCCTGTTCGGGACCCTGGCGGACTTCGACGACGTGCTCGACGCCGCCCACGGCCTGGGCCTGCGCGTCCTCATGGACATCGCCCCGAACCACTGCTCGTCCGAGCACCCGCTGTTCCAGGCCGCCCTCGCCGCCGGACCCGGCTCACCCGAACGGGACCTCTTCCACTTCGCGGACGGGCCCGACGGCGACACCCCGCCGAACAACTGGATCTCCTCCTTCGGCGACCGGTCCTGGACGCGTGCGCACCCCGGCTCGGACACCGACCAGCAGTGGTACCTGCACATCTTCTCCTCCGCCCAGCCGGACTGGAACTGGCGGAACCCGGCCGTCGGCGACTTCTTCGAGGACGTCATCCGCTTCTGGTTCGACCGCGGGGTGGACGGCTTACGGGTGGACGTCGCGCACGGGCTCTTCAAGAGCGAGGGCCTGCCGCACGCCGAGGACCCGGCCGCCGTCGCGCGGGGCCTGCGCTTCAATCCGCACCTCACGGACCAGGAGGAGCTGCACGGGGTCTACCGGCGGTGGCGTGTGATCGCGGACGGATACTCGCCCGCGCGGGTCCTAGTGGGCGAGGTGAACCTCGACGCCGACCGGGCGGCTCGGCTCGTCCGGCCGGACGAGATGCACCAGGCGTTCGCCTACCCCTTCGTCAAGGTGCCCTGGGATGCCGCCACCTGGGCCTCGGCCGCCGGCGCGCTCACCGCGGCACACGCCGCCCACGGCGCGGCTCCGGCGTGGTCCGTGGAGAACCACGACGTGGTCCGGGCCGTGACCCGCTACGGCGGCGGGGCGAGGGGGCAGGCCCGGGCGCGGGCGGCCCTGCTCACCGTGCTCGCCCTGCCCGGCGGAGCGTACCTCTACCAGGGACAGGAACTGGGCCTGCCGGAGGTCGACGTGCCCGTCGGGGACCGCGTCGACCCGATGTGGCTGCGCGGCGGCATCTCCCGCGACGGCGCCCGCATCCCGCTGCCCTGGACGACGGCGGAGGAGGGGTCCTTCGGCTTCTCGCCGGCGGGGACGGACGCACCCTGGCTGCCCACGCCGTCGTTCTGGGGGAGGTACTCGATCGAGGACCAATGGAAGGACCGGGACTCGATGCTGACCTTCGTGACGACGGCGCTCGCACTGCGGACCTCCCTGGTCGCCGACGGGACGCTGGTCCCCGCGCGGGAGGCCGGCTTCCGGGTGGAGGACGGCGGCCTGCTGGTGTGCGCGCGAGGGGGCCGGTTCCTCGCAGTCATGGCGATGGGGGACCAGCCCGCCCGGCTGCCCGCCGGTGACCTCCTCCTCGCCACGGCGCCCCTGACCGGCGATGGGCTGCTCCCTCCTGACGCCGGCGCCTGGCTGGTGCGCGCGCCCTGACACGCCGGCGTCATCCACCGACGTGTCCGGGACCGGAGTCCTCGGGTCCCCCCTACAGCAGGAGTGAGGGTGGGGCAAACGCTGTTCGGGCGTCGGTGCTGCCGCCTACACTCTGAATCAGGTGGAGATCCGTTCGGAACCGCAGGTGTCGCAACCGTTGGGGAGCGACTGATGTTGGGGACGGGACCGGGGATCCACCGCGCCAGGCCATGGCTCCATGGCCACTTCGGGTTCACCTGGTGACCCGCCCACGGCGAGTGTACGCAGCGCGGACAGATCACGTCCTGGCACAACGGCCTGCCGTTGCCCGGGCCACTTCCGCGACCCCACGGGATGCACGATGCGCTTCCCCTCCCGACACCAGAAGAGGACCCATGATGCGAAACCGCACACAGATCCGTACCGGCATCACCGCGATGGTCATCGCCGCCAGCCTCACGTCCCTCACCGCCTGTGGTGCCGGTTCGCGGACCGGGGCCGAGGACGCGACCGCCGTCGAGTGCGACTACACGATGCCCGAGGGCGAGACCACCGTGAACGTGCTCGCCTACAACTCGTCGGCGATCGATCCGTTCACGAACACCATGGTCAAGAGCTGCACACGCGAGAACGTGACGCTCAAGCACGACCCGATCGACTTCAGCGGACAGGTCACCAAGACCACGGCGACGCTCTCCAGCGATACCGGCAGCTACGACATCCTCGAGACCTACGGCTTCGCCGTCCCCGAGATCGCCTCCGCCGGCAGCATCGTCCCGCTGGACGACTTCGTGGCCGAGTACGGGGAGAAGTACGAACTGGACGCCCTGAACGAGGGCATGCGCTCCGCGCTGTCCTACGACGGCAAGCTGTACGCACTGCCGATGCAGGCGCAGATGTACGTCATGGCCTACCGCCAGGACATCTTCGACGAGCTGGACCTCACCGCCCCCGAGAGCTTCGAGGACATGATCGCGGCGGCCGAGGCCATCCGCGAGCAGGGCGACATCGAGTACCCGATCGCCCTCCCCATGAGCGCCACCGCGGACATCTCCACGATCTACCAGGCCGCCATGAACTCGACGGGCACGGACTTCCTCGACGCGGGGGAGCCGCAGTTCACCTCGGACGGCTCGCGCGAGGCGCTCGAAGGCCTGAAGTCGCTCCTGCCGTACATGGACCCGGAGGTCACAACCTTCGACCAGCCGTCGGTCCAGCAGCAGATGTTCAACGGGAATGCGGCCATGGCCATCATGTTCTCGGGGCGCATGAACGACCTCACGCTGGAATCGAACTCGCCCAACTTCGACAAGTTCGGATTCGCCGCTCCGCCGTCGCTCGCCGCCGATGCCCCGTACCTGTTCAGCCGCCTGTCGGTGGACGGGTGGGCGATCCCCGAGAACACGCAGCTCGACAAGGACATGCTCTTCCAGATGATCGCCTCCTCCGTGGGGGAGGACGCCTCGAACGCGTCCGTGCCCGCCGCCTACCCGGCGCGTGAGGGGATCGTCACCGACGAGAGCTCCGCGTACGCGGTCGCCGCCAACGAGACGATCGCGGCCACGATGCCCGCCCCGAACGACCCGTTCAGCGCGCCCGTGACCAACGCGATCCGCCCGGTCCTCGTCGAGGTGCTCCTCGGCCAGACCGAGGTCGAGGACGGCATGCAGGAGATGCAGCGCCTCGCCGAGGAGACCGTCTCGGGAAGCTGACGCCTCCGGGAGTGAGCGCCCCACCGGCGCTCACTCCCTCGTTCCTTGTCTCTTCCGAAGCCAGGAGTACCTTGTGCGTCGTCGTGAATTCGCCAGCTTCATCGGCCCCAGCCTGCTCGTCATGGTGGGCCTGCTCGTCCTCCCCCTGATCCGCACCGTCCAGTGGAGCTTCCAGGAGGTCAACTACGGGCAGGCGGGAACCTTCATCGGGCTGTCCAACTACGCGCAGGCCCTCGGCGACCCCCGGTTCGGCCGCGCCGTCTTCTTCACCCTGCTGCTCACCGCCATCGTCACGGCGCTCATCGTGGTCGTCGGGTACCTCGTGGCCATCGGTGTCAACGGTCTGGGGAAGCTCCGCCCCTACATCCTCGGTTCCATGCTCGTGGCCTATGTGCTTCCCGGCGTCGTCGGGGCGGTGAGCTTCTCCTGGCTCTTCAACTCGAACTTCGGCGGGGTGCTGAACCTCGTGATCGAGCGGCTGACCGGGCAGGAACTCCTGTGGTTCACCGACACCTGGCCCAACCGCGTCATGATCATCGCGCACACCGTCTGGCACCTGCTGCCGTTCTCGGTGCTCATGATCCTTGCCGGCCTCCAGGGCGTGCCGAAGGAGCTGCGCGAGGCGGCCAGGATCGACGGCGCCAATGCGCTGAAGATGCACCTCTGGGTGATCATCCCGACCATGCGCGGCATCATCGGCTTCGTCTGCCTGATCACCATCATGGACGTGCTCCGCACCTTCGACAGCCTGATCCCGCTCTCGCCCCAGGCGGATGCGATCGGCAACGAATCCATCATGTTCTATGTCTTCGACAATGCGTTCCGGGACGGCTCGCAGCAGCTGGGACTCGGCAGTGCGGTCAACGTGCTCTCGATCCTCCTCATCCTGATCTGCCTCTTCCCCTTCATCCGGGACCTCCTCAAGGAAGCGAAGGCCAAAGCATGATCCCCAGTACCGCCACCGCACCGGCCACGAAGGTCGTGGGGCCGGCCCCGAAGCGCCGCCGCCGACGGACGAACCCGACCGCCGCCATCCTGCTGATCCTGCTGGCCGTCGTCATGCTGGCGCCCTTCATCTGGACGGCGCTGTCGGTCACCAAGCCCACCGACGTCGCCTTCGCGAACCCGCCGGTACTCAGCGGCTACACGCCCACCCTCGAGGCATTCAAGAACCTGTGGGAGACCACGTACTTCGCGGAATACCTGGTCAACACTGCCGTGGTGGCGGTCATCTCCACGGTCGTCGCCCTGGTGCTGGGTATCCCCGCCGCCTACGCGCTCTCCCGCTTCCCCGGGTACGTCTCGGCGATCCTGCTGCTCCTCGCCCTGGTCTTCAGGTCCCTGCCGCGCTTCGCCGTGGTGCTGCCCATGTACGACATCAGCCGGGCGCTCGGGATCTACGACACCAATTTCGCGCTGGCCGCAGCGCTCGTGGCCATCAACCAGCCCTTCAGCATCTGGCTGCTCCGCAATTTCTTCGCCGAGATCCCCAAGGAACTGGACGAGGCGGCGATGATCGACGGCTGCACCCGGTGGGGTACGCTGCGCCGCATCATGATCCCGCTGATTCGACCGGGCATCCTCACCGCCGGTGTCTTCGTCTTCCTCTTCGCCTTCCAGGAGTACCTCACGGCGCTGGTGCTCACCGACACTGCCTCCAAGACGGTGCCGGTCTTCATCACCACCCAGCTGGGCCAGACCCTCCCCATGCTCCAGCAGGCAGGCGCGGCAGCCATGCTCCTGACCCTTCCGGTGATCGCCATCTCCTTCATCGCCCAGAAGTACCTCGTCGCCGGGCTGAGTGACGGCTCCGTGAAGGGCTAGGCGGACCGGTTCGGCACGTGCTGGCGGCGGCGGCCGTTTCTGCCCCGTCATTCGGGGGATACACGTCGGCGATCCACGCCGGCGGTTGCTGGCCCCTTCGGTGCGGGACGGGTAAACTGCTAAGCCACCTGATGATTTCGGGTGTGAGGCGCACGACCGAAGGAGATCCGATGGGTATCAGCACTATGGTCAAGAATGCAGCGAGCCGCTACCTCGGCCGGTCCGGCACCGGCACGACGTCGGGCCGTCCCGCCGGAGGCGTGTCGGGCGGACGGCGCGGAACACCGGTGCCGTCCGGCAAGGCGGGCGGAATCCTCCGCAACCTCCTCAACCGGCGGTAGCACCGGCGCTCGGGCCCCGACCCCCGGGGAATAGGGCCCGAGCCCGTCGCGGTTGTCCCCGGTATGAAGATCGAGATCTGGTCCGACGTCAAGTGTCCGTGGTGCTTCGTGGGCAAGCGCCGTTTCGAGAAGGCCCTCGCCGACTTCCCGCACAGGGACGGCGTGGAAGTGACATGGAAGAGCTACCAGCTCGATCCGGACCTCCCCGACCACTACGACGGCACGGAGCAGCAGTACCTCGCGGAGCGCAAGGGGATCGATCCGGACCAGGTCCGGCAGATGTGGCAGCACCTCGCCCAGCAGGCGGAGGGCGAAGGCCTCGCCTTCGACTTCGACCGGATCGTGGTGGGGAACAGCTTCACCGCCCACCGATTCCTGCATCTCGCCAAAGCCCACGGCCTGGGCGATGCCGCCAAGGAGGCCGTCATGTCCGCGCACTTCGAACAGGGCCTCGACACGTCCGACGTCGATGTCCTGGTCCCGCTCGGCGCGGGGATCGGGCTGGCGGAGGACGAGATCCGGTCCACCGTCGCCGGGGACCGATTCGCCGAGGACGTCCGCCGCGACATCGAGGAAGCGCGCACCATCGGCGTCCAGGGCGTCCCGTTCTTCGTCATCGACCGGAAGTACGGTATTTCCGGAGCCCAGCCCACCGAGCTGTTCCGGCAGGCCCTGGATCAAGCCTGGCAGGAGGCGCATCCGCTGGTGTCGCTGACGCCGTCGGCCGACGGACCGGCCTGCGGCCCCGACGGGTGCTGAACAGCCGGCGCCGCCCGCCACATCACATCGATCGGCCCTCGTCGGACGCCTGACCGGATCGGGCCCCGGCGCGATCACGGCGGGACGGCGAGATGATGACGGGTATCCCACTGGCCATCTTCCTCAGTTCCTCCTGCACGCGGTCCATCTCGCGCCGCCGCTGGACCTGCACCTCGTCCGGGTCCAACGGGCGGCGTCGCGGTGCGGCGGGTGGCTCCCGTCCGTCGTCGTCCTGCTCCGGCAGGTTCTCCTCCGGCCGTCGGCCCTCGCCCTGCAGGGGGTCGAAGAACAATCCGTTGCGCTCCATGGTCCTCCTTGCGCTCTCTGCTCGGACCCGACGGTATCCCGGTCGTGTTTCCAGCTGTTTTCGAACGCCCGGCAGCGGTCAGCCGAGGCCCGACGCGCGGGTGATCACGCCGCCGTCGCCGATCCGCGTCACGGCCCACCCGATGCCGCCGACGGCGTAGAGCGAGACCGGAACCAGCAGGCACCACTCGCGGATCGAACCCGCGTTGCCGAGCAGGGGCACGGCGATGTTGCCGTTCGGCCGCCACACCTGCGCGATCACTGGAACGCCGGTGAGGCGTCGTGGTCTCCGCAGCCGCAGGGGGTAGACCGGATTGCAGCCGCCGGTCGTCAGCATGTCGCCGAGGATGTGCACCACGACCCCGATGCCCACGGATAGCGGGAACCAGAACTGCTCCTCCGGGGCGAACGCCGTGACGAAGGCCCCGGCCGTCAGCCCGACGGCCCAGGGTGATCTCCGCATGCCGTCCGGGATGATCTTCAGTGCCTTCGCCGCGAAGGAGACGAGCAGGACAGTGAGCAGCCCGGCGCCCGGGTAGACGGTACCGAACCGGGCGGTCTCCACCGTCCAGAGGCCGGCGAGGAAGGCGACGGCGACGAAGGCTGCCACACCGAGCAGCGAATGGGTGCCGCGGCGGTGGCCGCCCGAGATCATGCCGACGCCGGCGCAGAAGAGGTTGGACAGCGGCGGGAGTGAGTGGGCGATCGTGGCGCTGTGGTGGTCGGCGTCCGGCAGGAGGGCCGCGCCCGCCGTGACGAGCGCTCCGGTGACCACGCCGACCGGGCTGACATCCAGCAGCCCGAGGCCGAGGGTCACCGAGTCGGGGAGGGCCGGGACGAGCAGGGCCGGGTGGACCTCGATCCGGGTGGTGGCAGCGACCCAGGCGGCAGCGCCGCAGGCAGCATGGTGGGCGCCCATCATGGCGGGAGTCCTTTCGGCAGAGACCACGCCGGCGCGGGATGGCGGCCGGCGGCGATCTCCCATCCTGCCCGGTGGCACGGTCATTATCCGCAGCGGTCTCCCGGGGTGCACCTCCCGGATGCACCGGCCCGCTGCCGACGGACGGCGTGACGCGACGCGCCACGCACGGAATGGGGCCGGGACGCCCGTGGTTCCCACCGGTATGCCCCTCCCCTTCGCTGCCGTGTCCATCCTCGACCGAGCGCAGTCACGCCAGGGCTCGCCCGAGGCGGAGAGCCTGCACCACGTGATCGCGCGTGCGCAACGCGCCGAGGAGCTGGGCTACCGGCGGTTCTGGGTGGCGGAGCACCACGGCGTACCGGGGATCGCTGGATCGGCGCCCGCCGTGCTCGCCGCAGCAGTGGCATCGAGGACATCGACGATCCGTGTGGGGAGCGGCGGCATCATGCTGCCCAATCACCAACCGCTGGTCGTCGCCGAGCAGGCTGCCACGCTGGGTGCGCTGTTCGGGGGCCGCTTCGACCTGGGGATCGGGCGATCGCTCGGATTCACGCAGGCCGTGCGGTCGGCGCTGCGGACGGGCAAGGACGAGTCCGCCCGGTTCGGCGAGGACGTCGACGATCTGCTCGCCTTCCTCGACGGTTCGGCACCGGTCACCGCCAGGCCCGCGGACGCGGGGCGGACACCGGTGTTCGTGCTCGCGACCGGGCACGGCGTGGAGGTCGCCGCGCGGGCCGGTCTGGCCGTCGTCGTGGGTGGCCCCGCGCTCGCCAAGAAGGCCGGTGGTGCCCTGGAGCTGTACCGCGAGTCCTTCCGGCCCTCCCGCTGGTGGGACCGTCCGTTCGTCCTCGCGTCCCTGAACGTGGCCGTCGCCGAAACCGCGGCGGCGGCGCGGCGGCTCCTGCTGCCGGAGGCGCGGGCCCTGGCCTCCTCGCGGACGAAGGGCTCGTTCCCGCCGCTTCGGGCCGAGACGGGGGAGGGCCTGACGGATCGTGAGTCCGGGTACCTCGAGGAGTCACTCCGCTCCGCCGTCCATGGCACACCACCCGAGGTGGAGCGTTCGCTCGTCGACCTGCAGGCGCGTACCGGGGCGGACGAGTTGCTGGTCAGTGGCGGGGCCTACGACCTCGAGGGCCAGGCAAACTCGGACCAACTCCTGGCGGACCTGTTCCGCTGAAGTGCCGGGCCGGTTCAGCCCGCGTAGGTGTAGGTGCCCCCGCGCTGTACCGACGGGAGGACGGACGTCACGTAGGTGCCCCGCTGCAGGGGACGGGCCTGGTCGGTGGCTCGGGCTGCCGTCGAGACGTAGGTGCCCTCCGTGCCGGGCCGCGGCGTGGTGGCGGTGACGTAGGAGCCACCCGGCAGGTCCGGGGTGTCGGCTGCCGGCTGGTGGGTGGTTGCGGCGGAGTGGCGGGCGTAGCGGGGGCGGTCGATGATCGTCATGGGTGCGTCCTCACGTCGGTGGGGCCGCCCGGGGTGTCGGGCAGGCTGATTCGGGGCGCGGCACAGCACGGGGAGTGCATCGGGGAGGACCCGCGCCGTCCTGGCTGCGGCCGTACTCCCAGGCTAGTTCTTATTATGATTTACTCAAAATAAGCCGGGCGTACGATGCATCACACGCGGCAGGCGGTGCCCCCCGTCAGTGCCGCCCATCCCTGCCTGTCTCCCCGGACCATTAGTAAGCATGCTTGCTATATCCGGCCGGGCGGCCCTACCCTGAGGTTCAGCCGCCGCTTCCATGGCCGCTCCCGACGACAGGACTCCGCATGCTCTCGATGACCGACCTCGATCCGTTGATCCGACGCCGCAGCGCAGTGCAGTCGGGTGACGGCGACAGGCTGGGTCCGATCGGTGTCGTCTATCTCGACGATGCCGACGAAACACCCACCTGGGTGACCGTGCACACGGGACTCTTCGGCACGCGGGAATCCTTCGTGCCGCTGCAGGGGGCGTCGGTGCAGGGACAGAAGCTCGTGGTCGCCTACCCGCGCGATCTCATCAGGCATGCTCCGTCGATCGATCGGGACGGCCACCTCGGTCCCGAGGAGGAGGCCGAGCTGTACCGGCACTACGGTCTGGATCGGGTCGCGCCGCCCGCGACGTCGTCGGCCCCAGCCACCCCGGTGGCGGTGACGCTGCAGCCGGAGGGCCCGGCTGTTCCCGGCGACGGTGGAATGCGCATGCCCGACGACGGCGGTACGCGACCGCTCGACGACGGCCGCACGCGCGCGCTCGGCGCTGCAGGAACAGGCCCAGAGGACGCGGTCGGCACACGCAGACCCGACGAGGGCGCCCCGCAGACCCACGACGACGGCCGCACGCGCGCGCTCGGCGCTGCAGGAACAGGCCCAGAGGACGCGGTCGGCACACGCAGACCCGACGGGGGCGCCGCGCAGACCCACGACGAGGGCGGCACCCCGTGGGTCGTCCGGTCCGAGGAGCGGCTCCGTGTGGGCACCGAGCGGGTCGACGCTGCCCGTGTGCGCCTGCGGAAGTACGTCGTCACCGAAGAGGCCATGGTGAGCGTTTCCCTGAAGCGCGAGGAGTTGCGGATCGAGGTGGAACCCGTCACGTCGGCATCCAACCTCGACGGTGACGACGCACCGTTCCAGGAGCAGTCCGTGGAACTCGTGGCACGGGAGGAAGTCGCCGTCGTGGGCAAGGAGACGGTGGCCCTCGAACGCGTGCGGATGAGAACGGTCGAGGGGGACGGCAGGGCGACGGTGCGTGAGGAGGTCCGCAAGGAGCGGATCGCCAGCACTGTCGCCGGCACTGTCTCAGGCACTGTCTCAGGCAGCGTCGAGGGCAGCGCCGGTGGCGTCGATGCCGCCGACGTCGACGACGCGCCGACCAGCCGAGGGCGCACCTCCTCGACCCGCGACCGCACGTCCTCCGCCCGCGACCGCACCCGGACGGGTTCAGGGAGCCCTTCGACCACCGGATCGAGGGCGAACCCGCTCATGAAGGGCGGGAAGAGGCGGCGCTGACCGGGGCGCTGATCGCTGGGCGACCGTAGGGTTGGCAGCATGGGAGACACCGGGAACGACGCCGCAGCCTTCGCCGACTATCAGGCCGACTTTTCCGAGGCGCCCGGGTACCTGAACTTCGCCAGCTACGGTCCGCCGTCGGGCCGGGTCACGGACCGCGTGGCGCACCTGCTGCAGATCGCCGGTGACGGCGACGCGCGCGCAGCGGACCAGCTGCACGGTGAGGACCTGCGGGCCCGGTCCGCGTTCGCGAGGCTCACCGGTTTCCCCCTCGAGCAGGTGGGGCTGACGGGCAGCACGTCGCTCGGGCTGTTCCAGGTGGCCTTCGGCCTGACCGGCGGCACGGTGCTGGTCGGCGCCGGCGAGTTCCCGTCCAACATGTACCCCTGGCTGCGCACCAGCGATGCCGGCCGGGCCCGCGTCGAGCTCATCGGCGAACCCGGGACGCAGATGACGCCGGACGTCGTCGCGCGCGGACTGACCGACGACACCGTGGCGGTGAGCGTCAGCGCCGTCGACTTCCGGACCGGCTACCGCGCGGATCTCCCCGGCATCCGGGACGTGATCGGCCCTGATCGGCTCCTCGTCGTCGACGGAATCCAGGGATTCGGCGTCGTGGACAACGCCTGGACGCTCGCCGACGTCCTGATCGCCGGCGCCCAGAAATGGGTCCGCGGCGCCTGGGGCGTGGCCGGGATCGCCGTGTCGCAGCGGGGCGTGGAGCGGATCGAACCGCTGCTCACCGGCTGGACGGGCGTCACCGAGTCGCGACGGTACGACGGCGAGGAGCACCCGCCGCTGCCGGGTGCCGGGCGGTTCTCGATCTCGAACCTCTCGCCCTACGCGAGCGGCGCCTTCGCGGAAGCCCTCGAGCTGATCGAGTCGGTGGGTGTTCCCGCGATCGAGGGCATCGTGTCGACGCACGCGCAGGCGCTCATCGCGCAGCTGGACGACGCCGGCGTGCCGGTCCTCTCGCCGCGCGACCGTGCGGAGCGGGCGGGCATCGTGGTCGCGCAGGTCCCCGGCCGCGCTGCCGAGGCGCAGGCCGCCCTCACGGCCGCGGGCATCTCGACGACGGTCCACGGCGAGGACCGGATCCGCCTCTCCGTGCACGCGACCACCCGCTCCGAGGTGTTCGGCGAGGCGGCCGGAGTGCTCGCGTCCTTCAGGTAGGCGGGCGCCTTCCGCCAGCCGGTCGGCGCGGCAGTATACGTCGCCTCGCCCTCCTCCGCCAGAGGGGGACACGCCGATGGTTCACAGTAGGCAACGATCTTCCGAAGTGTCCTGGCGCGGTGCTAGCGTGCCCAGCAGAACGTGTGACCTAGGCAACATGTTCTGCCACACCAGGTACTCAGCCTGCAGATGCAACACACCAGCTGGGACATTTCATGAAGGAGAACCCTTGAATTCCATTCCTCGTACCCGGAGGCTGCGGTGCGCGATGGCGCTCGCCGTGACCAGCGCCGTCGTCCTCGCCCCGGTGAGCGCGCAGGCCACCGCCGGTGCCACAGCAGACGCACCGACCGCGACGTCGTCGTCCTTCACCTCCTCGCCCACCGTCGACGGCGCCGCCGAGAAGCTCCACGACCGTTCCGACCCCGCGGCGGAGGAGCGCCGCGACCGCAACCAGCAGGGCGTGGCGAAGGTCATCTCCGGTGCGGCGAAGGTCGAGGACCGCGGAGGGTCCAGGGCGGTCAAGGTGGCCCCGGGCCAGTGGGCGCAGTACGGACTGCAGGACAGCGACCAGATCCTCTCCTTCCTCGTCCAGTTCGGCGACACGGTGGACCCCCGCTTCCCCGGCTCGACCGCCGGCCCCGTCAGCGGCGCCATCAAGGAGCCCGACCGCGCGGTGGACAACTCCACCTACTGGTCCGGCACCTTCGACCGCGAGCACTACCTCGACATGTTCTTCAGCGAGGAGGGCGAATCGCTGAAGGGCGTCTACGAGGAGATGTCGAGCGGCCGCTACACGGTCGACGGCGACGTCAGCGACTGGGTGACCGTCCCCTACACCTCGGCGAGCTACGGCGAGACCGAGAGCCAGGCCGACATGACGCGCTTCGTGCAGGACACCGCGGACGCCTGGTACGACGCCCAGATCGCCGACGGCACGACGCCGGCGGAGATCGACGCCTACCTCGCGACCTTCGACCAGTGGGACCGCTACGACTTCGACAAGGACGGCGACTTCGACGAGGCCGACGGCTACATCGACCACTTCCAGGCCATCCACGCCGGCGAGGGCGAGGAGGCCGGGGCGGCGTCGTCGGCCATCTGGTCCCACCGCTGGTCCGTGGGCCAGGCGGGACGCGGCACGGCCGGCCCGGCAGCCAACCCCTTCGGTGGCATCAGGATCGGTGATTCGGACGTCTGGATCCGCGACTACACCACCGAGCCCGAGAACGGCGGCCTCGGCGTCTTCGCGCACGAGTACGGACACGACCTCGGCCTTCCCGATCTGTACGACACGAGCGGTGGCGAGAACGGCACGGGCTTCTGGACCCTCATGAGCTCCGGCTCCTGGCTCGGCCACGGTGACGGCTCCATCGGCACCACCCCGAACCACATGGGCGCCTGGGAGAAGCTGCAGCTCGGCTGGCTGGACTACGACGTGGCCAAGGCCGGTGTGAAGTCGACCCACAAGATCGGGCCGTCCTTCCACGCCACGAAGGCCCCGCAGGCCGTCGTCGTGAACCTGCCGAAGGACGCCGCCGGCAAGGACCGCTTCTACATCGCCGAGAACCGAATCTACGCCGGCTACGACGCGACGCTGGCCACCGGTCCGTACAACTTCGGCTGGGGCGTCACCGCCCCCGACACCGTGGAGCACTACGCGTACCAGGACGGCCTGAGCATCACCTACTGGAACACCGCGCAGAGCAACAACAACACGCGCCAGCACCCCGGGGCCGGCCTGGCACTCCCGGTCGATGCGCATCCCAAGGCGCTCACCTGGTCGGACGGCACCGTGGTCCGCAACCGCATCCAGAGCTTCGACGCCACCTTCGGCAAGCAGGCCACGGACGCGCTGAGCCTGCACCGCGAGACCGCAGCGGGCTCGAGCACGGTCACGGCTCCGTCGCAGCCCGGTGTCGCCGTCTTCGACGACACCGACCCGAACGCTTACTATGACGTCACGAACCCGCAGGGGTCCGTCGTCGTCGCCGGGACGGGGACGAAGATCGAGGTCGTGCAGTCCAACCCGACAGGCATGCTGACCCTGCAGGTCCGCTAGTCCGCCGCGGGCACCCGCCCGCACGCACGGAAGGAGCCGGGACACGCGTCCCGGCTCCTTCCGTGTGCGGACGTGGCGCCGCGCTGTCAGCGGATGCTGGCGGTACCCTGCAGCGTGGCCTCAGCGGAGGACGTGCCGACGTAGACCGGGACATTGCCGGTCGGCGTCACCCAGGCGTCGGTCGCCGAATCCCAGGAGGAGAACGCACGCGGGTCGAGATCGATCGTGACCTTAGACGTCCGTCCGGCCGGAACGTCCACCTTCGCGAAGCCGGCGAGCTGACGTGCCGGCGTGGCGACCGCCGTCGTCGGGAGCGAGCCGACGTAGACCTGCACGGTCTCCCTGCCGGCGCGGGCGCCGGTGTTGGCGACGTCGACGGTGACCTTGACGTTCGCCGTGCCGCCGTTCTTCACGGGCTTGCCCGAGGAATTCACCTTGAGCTTCGAGTACCCGAAGTCGGTGTAGCTCAGGCCGTGACCGAAGGCGAACTGCGGGGTGATGCCTGCGGCGAGGTAACCGCGGTAGCCGATGTTCACGTCGTCGGCGAAGGAGGCCGTCCTGCCGATACCCGGGAAGAGGGCCGGCGCGGCCGTCGGAGTCGCGGCGTCTCCGGTGGCGAAGGTGACCGGCAGCTTGCCGGACGGGTTGACGTCCCCGAAGAGGACGCGCGCGATCGCCGCGCCCTGCTCCTGGCCGCCGTACCAGGCCTCGAGCACCGACGGCACGCGGTCGAGCCACGGCATGGTGACCGAACCGGCGGTCGTCAGGACGACGACGGTGCGCGGATTCGCGGCCGAGACGGCGTCGATCAGGGCATCCTGCTCGTTGGCGAGCGTCAGCGTGTTCTTGTCGCGGCCCTCGCCCACGTAGTCCCGGGCGAAGACGACGGCGACGTCCGATGCCTCGGCGGCAGCGACGGCCTCCGCGACCGCCGGGGTCACCACGTCCTCCGGGTGCTCCCAGGTCATGACGAGGTCGGCGGCGGATTCCTGGTCGGGATCACTCGCGTTGTTGGAGTACTCGACGCGCAGGTCGCGGGCTTCGCCCGCGTCGAGCTGCAGTGCGAGGCTGGAATCAGTGCGGACGGCGTGGGGATCGGAGGCATCGATGACCTCTTCGCCGTCCAGGAACAGCCGCGCGCTGCCGAAGCCGGTCAGCGAGAGGGTGTATTCGCCGGTGGCGGGAGCCGTGATGGTGCCGGACCAGCGTGCGGTCAGCGGGCCGCCGAACGGGTAGCCCGGGATCTTCGGGACCGACGAGCCGTACAGCCCGTCGAGGGCGAGGAACCCGGCGCTCATGGCGACCTGGTCCTCGACGCGTGTCACCGTCGGAGTGCCCGCCGTGTCGGCGCCGTTGAACCAGTACTCGGCTGTGATGCCGGTCGCCATCGGCTGACCTGCAGGCGCGAGGACGGAGGACGGGACCGCCGCACCGCTGAGCGAGTGCGCCGGTCCGACTGCGTCGGTGCCCTCGGCGTAGGTGACCTCGACGCCGGCGCCGGCACGGGCCGTGAGCGCGTCGAGGGGGGTGGAGGTGCTGGTCGGCTTCACCACGGAGCTGCCGCCCCCGGTGGCGAGGGCGTCCGCGTCCGCCCCGATGACTGCCAGGGAGGAGATCGAGGCGGCGTCGATCGGGAGGGCGGCCGACGGCGAACCGGCCGGGGCGTCGTTCTTCAGCAGGACGGCGGAGCTCTCGGCCACCTCGCGTGCGACGGCGTTGCCGGCCGCGACGTCGATCGGCGTGACCGCGACCGGGGTGTCGAAGCTGCCGAACTCGAACATGGTGCGGAGGATACGGTGCACCTTGTCGTCGATCGTGGCAGTGCTGACCTCGCCCCGGTTCACGGCGTCGATGAGCGGTTGCCCGAAGTACACGGCGGCCGGGAATTCGACATCGAGCCCGGCGTTGGCGGCGTCGACCGTGCTGTGGGTTGCGCCGTAGTCCGTCTGGATGAAGCCCTTGAAGCCGTAGTCCTCCTTGAGGATGTCGAAGACCTCGGAGCTCTCGCAGGCGTAGACGTCGTTGACCTTGTTGAACGAGCACATGGCGGACCCGACGCCGGCCTTGATGGCGGCTTCGATGGGCGCGAGGTACACCTCGCGCAGGGCCCGCTCACTGATGGCGACGTTGCCACCGGCCAGACGCGACTCCTCCTGCGAGTAGGCGGCAGGGTGCTTGACGGTCGCGACGACGTCGTGCGCCTGGACGGCCTTGACCTGGGCCTCGAGGAGACGCGAGGTCAGGCGGGGATCCTCGCCCAGGCTCTCGAAGGCGCGCCCCCAGCGGGCGTCGCGCACGAGGTCCCCGGTAGGACCGAGCAATCCGTTCTGGCCGGATGCACGCGTCTCCGCGCCGAGGATGTCCCCGTACTCGGCGGCCAGTGAGGTGTCCCAGGTCGCACCGAGTGCGAGTGGTGCAGGGAGGGCCGTGGCTCTGCCGTCATTGGTGTCCTGGTTCGTGACGCGGACGCCCGCTCCGGCGTCGGTCAGGAGCAGGGCGGGGATGCCGAGCCGCTCGAGCGGCGCGATGTAGAACGCGGTCTCGCCACTGAACTCGCCGTGCAGGCGCGAGACCTTCTCCTCGAGCGTCATCTGGGCGAGGAGGAGGTCTGCCCGGCTGTCCGAGGAGAGCCGGGTGTTCATCCAGGCTCCGTCGACCGGTGCGACGGTGGTCTTGCGGCCCGACCCGTTGCGCAGGGCCTTCTCGCGGGCGTCCTGCTGGGCTCCGCGGCCGGCGCCGTTGTTGTTCTCCGACCGCGAGGGGGAGTCTGCGGGTGGTGCGGCTACGGCGGGGAGCCCGACGCCGGCGGTGACGGCAAGGGCCAGGGCGCCGGACGTGACGGCGAGGGCCGTCCGGTTGCGGCGCGTGAGTGTCTTCGTGATCAAGGTGTTCCTCTTGCGTGGTGCGGATGGGAGGACCTGGCGGAGAAACGCACCACGGGCGGAGGCTCCTGAGCCGCCATGCACCACGGGTGTCCCTGCACCACGGCGGGCAGAAAGAAAACCAAGTCTCCTTAGATTCTGGTTCACAGGGACTTCTCGGAAACGGCGCTCTTCTACCCGAAATATGCCGCCGGCACTCTAGTCTGCGAGCAGCACTACCCGATGAACCGGTTCAGGTTGCAGGGGTCCACCGACCTCACCTCGCGCAGTGCCCTTCCGGTGACGTCGCGCCGGTTCCGCCGCGGTCCGCCGCGCGGACACAGAAGGAGTCGGGGACACGCCTCCCGGCTCCTTCTACCTGCGTGGCCTAGTGCGTGCGGCGCGGGCGGCGAGGCTGGGCGACGACGGCGATCGCCAGGGCCAGGGCGACGGCGACGATACTGAGGACGCCTGCAGCGATGTAGCGGGCGGGATCCGAGCCCAAGGGGGTGGCGGCCTCGACCACGGCATCACCGGCCGGCTGGTCCTCGGGCGTCGTCTCGGCCGATGCGGCCGAGGTAGCCGGGGCGGCCGACGTGGTGCGTGCGGTTCGGGCTCCGGACGCGGGAGCGCCCATGCCTCCGGTGTCATTGCCGACGTTCCTCACAGGCCCTCCGGCCCCGGCGGCTCCCTCGGCGGAATCCGTCGCGGGCGCCGTCGCGGCATCCTCCGAGGGAGTGGGGGCCGGACTCGCGCTCTCATCGGGCGGGGTCCCGGCCGGTGCGGGCGGACTGCTCGCAGGGTCGGCGGTCGGTGCGGGATCCGCCGCCGGCGCCGAGGGCTCCGGGGCGGGAACCACGGCTGGGTCGGAAGTCGGGGGAGCGGGCGCTGCCGGGTCGGTGGGGCCGGTGTCCGGCGGTGCCGGCTGGCCGGGATCCGGAGGCACGATCGGCGTCTCGCCGGGGGCCGTCGGAGGCCCGGGTTCGACGGCGGGCACCGGAACCGGCGGCAGCGTCGCGTTGGCTGGGGGTAGCAACACCGGTCCCTGGTGCCGCGCCGACGCATCGGTCCGGTTCGGGGAGGCGGGTGCCGGCGATACGGTCTGTGCGACGGCGACCCCCGGGAGGGCGATCAGGAGGCCGCAGCTGAGGGTCAGGGAGGTGATGGCGTGACGGACGCGCATGGGAACTCTTCGGGACGCGGGCGGACAGCAGCTTCAGAAGCATGCTGAGGATCTGGGTCAATCGTACGCGGGACGGGCGGAGCTTCCCAGAGGAGTGCGCCGCCCATCGCCGATGGTGCTTCGGCGCCGGACCTGCCTACGGACCGGTCACGGAGGGCTGTGGCGAGGCCGGGAGGGTCGCCGGGCGGAAGACGAAGAAGCGGTAGGCCCCGTAGCGGAACACGTTGCCGAGCAGGACCCCGATCACGTTCGCGGAGATGTTGTCGGCGAGCGGACTCGTGAGACCCAGGACGTAGTGGGATACGACGAGGCAGGCAGCCGCGATGCCGAGCCCGATGAGGTTGGTGAGTCCGAACAGCAGTGCTTCCTCGCGCTTCGGCCGCCCGGCGAACATCCGGAAGGTCAGGTAGTGGCTGCCGACCCAGGAGACGCCGGTGGCGAGGACCACGGAGACGATCTTCGACGAGATGGGCCCGATGCCGAGCCCGGACGCGAGGATGTTGAACACCGAGATGTCGACGACGAAGGCCACCGTACCGACGAGGGTGAAGGAGCCGAGTCGCCACAGTGCTGCTCGCACATGTCCTCCCTCCGGTGCCGACGATCCATCTTACACTTAGGCTGCCTAAGCAACTAATGGGGGTCGACGCGGCGGAAGGGCCACCCCTGACGGGTGGCCCTTCCGGAGGTCGAAGCGCGCCGGATGGTGCGCGGTCGGATGGCTAGTGGCCGGGGGTGATCAGGCTCGACGCCCCGGTCCTCGCGGCCTGGAAACGGGCCTGGACATCGGCCCAGTTCACCAGGTTCCACCACGCCTTCACGTACTCGGGCTTCGCGTTCACGTAATCCAGGTAGAACGCGTGCTCCCACATGTCCAGCATCAGCAGCGGGACGGTGCCTACGGGCACGTTGCCCTGCTGGTCGTAGAGCTGCTCGATCACGATGTTCTTCCCCAGCGGCTCATACGCCAGCACCGCCCACCCCGACCCCTGCAGCGACGTCGCAGCGGCGGTGAAGTGCGCCCGGAACGCGTCGAAGGACCCGAACGCGTCATCCAGCGCCGCGGCGAGCTCACCCTCGGGCTTGTCCCCGCCCTCGGGCGACATGTTCTTCCAGAAGATGCTGTGGTTGATCACACCACCCACATGGAACGCCAGATCCTTGGAGAGCTTCGGGATCGTCCCGAACTCGCCCTTCTCACGGGCCTCGGCCAACTGGGCCAGGGCATCATTGGCGCCCTTCACATAGGTGGCCTGGTGCTTGGAATGATGCAGCTCCATGATCCGGCCCGAGATGTGCGGCTCCAGGGCCGCGTAGTCGTAGTCAAGATCCGGCAGTACGTAGTCGCTCACGTAGTCCTCCTCGGTGGTGGGGTGGTCGTCGTTCGGTCGTTCAGTCCAGCAGCGACTGGTCGCCCAGCCGGTGGTAGGAACGGTTGTGGTAGACGAGCGGTGCGCTCCCGCCGTCGTCCGCTGCCTGTTCGATCCCCAGCACTTCCGCGGCGAGGATCATCGAACCGCCCACGGGCAGGCGGTGCAGGATCCGGCAGCGCAGTGCCCAGGGCGCGTCATTAAGGAGCGGCTCTCCCGTCGGCAGGGTGCGCCAGACCGTGGCCGGGCCGAAGCGGTCCGCACCGCGCGTCGAGAAGAGCTGGGCCAGACCGAGCTGGCCGGCTCCGAGCAGGTGCACCACCATCGTCCCGGCGTGGACCAGGGCGGCGGCGGACGGCGATGCCGTCGAGACGGAGAACGCGAGGACCGGCGGCTCGGCCGACACGGACGAGACGGACGACGCCGTCAGTCCCACCGGACCCTCCGGCCCCTGCGCCGTGATGACCGCGATACCCGCCGGATGGGCGCGGAAGGCGTCCTTGAAGAGATCGGCGGTGGGGACCGCGTGGTCCGTCGAGGCTGTCATACCCTCCACGCTAGAACCTCGACAAAGGTTGAGGTCAAATCGGGGGATCACGGATCGAGGAGGGTCGACGGCACACCGCGGCGCCCGGCGTCGTCGTCCGGGTTGACGAAACCGCACGTCGCGAGCGAGAGGCAACCGCAGCCGATGCATCCACCCAGACGGTCCCGCAGGTGCTCCAGCTGGGCGATCCGCTGCTCGATCTCCTGCCGCCAGGCCGCCGACAACCGCTGCCAGTCCTCCTGGTCCGGGACCCCGTCCGTCGGCAGTTCGGCGAAGGCCGTGCCGACGGACGCGAGGGGGATGCCCGCGCGCTGCGCCGCCCGGATGACGGCGACGCGGCGCAGGACGGACCGGTCGAAGCGACGCTGGTTGCCCGACGTGCGGTGGCTCCGGATCAGGCCCTGGCGCTCGTAGAAGTGCAGGGCGGACACCGTCATGCCGCTGCGGGACGCGAGCTGCCCCACCGAGAGGTCCTGGTCGTTCGGCACGTGTCTCCCCTCCGGTCTCCGTGATGCGTGGATGCGTCGTGCCAGCGTAGCGGCGGCCGGCCCGCGGCGGCCTGCCGGCTACCCGAGCAACTCCGCGACGTACTGCCTGAGGGGCGTGGTGGGTCGGCCGATGATGCGGGACAGCGTCCCGTCGCTCTCGGCCAGGAGGCCGTCGGCGATGTTCGCGTCGATCGCGGCGACGAAGCCCGCCGTCCCCTCGTCGAGCCCGAAGCCCTGGAGCGCGGCGACGTGCTGGTCGGTGGAGACCTGTTCCACCGCGACGTCGTCCCCCCGCACGTCGGCGACCACCGATGCGAGCTCGTCGACGGACCACGGCTCGTCGCCGCCGAGCTCGAGGATCTCGCCCGCGTACTCGTCGGACAGCAGGACGACGGCGGCCGCCTCCGCGTAGTCGCGGCGCGTCGCGCTGGCCACCCTGCCGTGCCCCGCGCTCGTCAGGATGCTGCCGGTGGAAGCGGCCTGGCGGATCGTGTCGTCGTAGTTCTCCGTGTACCAGTTGTTGCGCAGCACGGTGTAGGTGAGGCCGGACCCCTCGAGCAGGCCCTCGGTGGCCTTGTGCTCGGGTGCGAGGACGAGGGCCGACGTCGAGGCCTTCGGCGCGCTCGTGTACACGAGGGATGCGTCCACCTTCCGGGCGGCGTCGATCACGGCCTTGTGCTGCACCGACCGCTTGCCCACCTCGCTGCCGGAGATCAGCAGCACCTTCTCTGCGCCGGCGAAGGCGTCGTCCAGGGTGGCGGGATCCGCGTAGTCGATGCGAGCGGTCCGGACACCGTGCGCCGCCAGTGCGGCGAGGGCTTCCTCGTTGCGGCCCCCGGCGACGACGGTGGACGGATCCACGCCCCGGGCCAGCAGCTGCTCGACGACCTGGCGGCCCAGGTGCCCCGTGGCTCCGGTGATGACGATGGTCATGGCAAGTCCTCCCGATCGGGCGCCAGGCTGGCGCGTCTACTGGCGGTAACCGGGATCAGGCCGAAAGGCTTCCCGTGCGGCTCCGAGGGTGGTGCACGGCGAGCCGCACGGACTGCTGGAGGGGCACGCGCCGGAGCGGCCCGGGCCGACGAGCGAAGGGCAGCATCAAGGACCGACCCGCGGCCGAGGACGACCGGTGGAGCAGGAGGCGCCGGCCCTGCGCCGCGCAAGGGCTCACCGTCGAGGTAACGGCCCGGTCGCCCGACCTCAGGAGATCGGCTGGCGGGCGGCGAGGATGCTGAGGAGCTGCAGCTTCTCGAAGCCCTCCGAGCCCGGCGGCGCGGTGAGGACCAGGAGCGACTGCGCCTGGTTCTCCGTGAAGAGCACCTGGCAGTCCACCTCGATCTCGCCGAGCTCGGGGTGCACGAGGGTCTTGTGGTCGTCGAACCGGCTGCGGATCTCGTATCCGCTCCACACCTCGGCGAACTCCTCGCTCTCCGCCAGCAGGGCGTCGACGATCCGCCTGCCACGGGTGGAGGTACCCGTTCCCAGGGCTGCCCGCAGGGCCGCGGCCCGCACGCGCGACTGGTGCGCGTGGTCCCGCCCGGGGTAGAACCGGCGTTCCGCGGGATCGGTGAACCACCGGTAGTAGGAGCTGCGGGCGAGCCCCCGGTGGCGGAGGTCGTCCCCGAGCAGTGCCACCGCGAGCCTGTTCTGCACGAGGGTCTCCGCGAGCTCCGAGAGCACCAGGGCGGGAGTGTCCTCGAGCCGGTCGAACACCCGCATGAGGGCCGGGCCCACATGCTCGGAGGGCTGCGAGCGCGCGGGCGGACGCTGACCGGCGAGGAGGAAGAGGTGGTCGCGTTCGTCGAGGCTCAGCCGGAGGCCACGCGTGATCGCCAGCAGCATCTGGTCCGAGGGCTGCGGGCCGCGGCGCTGCTCCAGGCGCGTGTAGTAGTCGGTCGACATGCCGCACAGCACGGCCACTTCCTCGCGGCGCAGGCCGGCCGTCCGGCGTCGCACTCCCGGCGCCAGCCCGACGTCGCCGGGCTGGAGGGACTCACGGCGCTTGCGGAGGAACTCGGCCAGGTCATCGCGCTTCATGGCTCCATCATGGCCCCCCGCCGGGGGTGGAGACAGGGACCACCGATCCGTGGATGAGCCCTCCTCTCCCGCCCGTCGGCGGAACGGGGCACTGTCGAGGCATCAGCACTCAGCCCCTCGGAAGGACCATCATGCAGCTCACCGGAAAGACCATCCTCATGGCCGGCGGAACCTCGGGCATCGGACGGGGGCTCGCCCTCCGCCTGCATGCCGCAGGCAACCGCGTGATCGTGGCAGGCCGCCGCGAGGAGATCCTGCAGCGGATCGCCACGGACCATCCCGGGATCGACACCGCCGTCCTGGACATCGCGGATCCGGACTCGATCTCCTCGCTGCGGGATGCCCTGCTCGTCTCCCACCCGGACCTGGACGTCGTCGTCGCGATGGCCGGGATCATGGAGCCCGAGGACCTCCGGGACCCGTCGTCGCTCGCCACCGCCGAGCGGACCGTGACCACGAACCTGCTCGGCCCCCTCCGCCTGGTCAGCGCCTTCGTGCAGCACCTCGAGAGCCGGGAGGATGCGGCGATCATCACGGTCACCTCGGGCCTCGCCTACGTGCCCCTGCCGGTCGCACCGACCTACAGCGCCACGAAGGCGGCGCTGCACTCCTGGACCGACAGCCTGCGCGTGCACCTCGGGGACACCGCCGTCCAGGTCATCGAGCTGGCCCCGCCGCTCGTGCGCACCACGCTCATGGGTAACCAGGACAATGAGCACGGCATGCCGCTGGAGGAGTTCCTCGACGAGACCATGGCGCTGCTGGCAGCCGGACCGGAGGCCCGGCAGATCCTCGTCGAGCGCGTGAAGTACCTGCGGTTCGCGGAGGCCACGGGGCAGTACGACGCCGTGCTCGACCACCAGAGCATGCTGCCCGGGTAGCCCGGGCCGCGCCGCAGTGCATAGGGTCGGAGGATGCAGCCCGATGCGATCATCGCCCTCCGCCGCCAGTTCCACGCCCACGCCGAGCCGGGCTTCCTCGAGTACCGGACGGCGTCCGTCATCCTCGGTGAGCTCCGCGCGATGGGTGTCCGCACCACGACGGGCACGGACGCCATCGCCCTGGGGAGCATCGCGCTGCCGCCCACCGAGGCGGAGCAGGAGGAGTGGGCGCGACGCGCCGTGGAAGCCGGGGCGCAGGCCGACGACGTCGCCTGGCTCCGGCAGCACGGCACCGCGGTCATCGCCGAGCTCGAGGGCAACCGCCCCGGTCCCACCTGGGGCCTCCGGGTGGACATCGACGCCCTGCCCGTGGACGAGGAGACGGCGGCGGACCATGCGCCGGTGGCGGGCGGGTTCCGGTCCACGACGCCGTACATGCACGCCTGCGGGCACGACGGGCACGCCGCGATCGGCCTCGCCCTCGCCGACCGCCTCCGCGACGGCGATTTCCCAGGCCGAGTACGCATCATGTTCCAGCCCGCCGAGGAGGGGGTGCGGGGGGCGCAGCCCATGATCGACGCCGGGGTGACCCGCGGTGTGGACCGTATGCTCGCCGTGCACCTCGGCGGTGACCTGCCCACCGGCACCGTGCTCGGCGGGGTCACCGACGCGATGGCCACCACCAAGTGGACCGCCCGCTTCGAGGGCGAGGCCGCTCACGCCGCCGCAGCTCCCGAGAAGGGCAGGCACGCACTCGCGGCAGCCGCGCAGGCCACCCTCGCGATCCTCGGGCTCACCCGGTTCGCCGAGGCGGACACACGCGTCAATGTCGGGACCTTCCACGCGGCCGGGAGCGCGAACATCATCCCTGCCCTCGCCACCATCACCTACGAGACACGGTCCACGTCGAATACCGTGCTGGAGGAGCTGAACCGCCGTGCCGAGGCCGCCGTGCAGGGTGCCGCGCGGATGTACGGGGTCGAGGCGGGCACGAAGGCCTACGGCCGCGCCGCGGTGTCCCAGCCCGACGCCGTCCTGGTGGAGGACGTGGGACGCGCCGCGGAGGGGGTTCCGGCGATCACCACCTTCACGCCGGCCGGCGCCTCGGGAGGAGGGAGCGACGATGCCCACCTGCTCATCGACGACGTCCAGCGTGCGGGCGGACTGGGCACGTACGTCTTCGTCGGGGCCGCCAACCCCGCGCCCCACCACCACCGGCGGTTCGACCTCGACGAGGACGCCCTGGCGATCGCCGTGGACCTCCTGGAGCGCCTCTTCCGCGGCTGACGCGACATTCCCTGGACCGGTGGCACGTCCGGTGCCATGGTGGGTCCATGGTCAGCGAACACGACGTCCGGTCCGCGTGCCTCGCACTGCCGGGCGCCACCGAGCGGCTGAGCTGGAGCAGGCCCGCCTGGTTCGCGCGCACGCTGTTCGCCCGCATGTGGGACGACACCGTGCTGACCGTCAAGACCGGTGAGCGGGACGCGTTGCTCGCCGGGCAGCCCGGTGCGTTCTTCGTCCACCCGCACCACGAGCGGTATCCCTCGCTCGTCCTGGTGCGCCTCGGCCGCATCGGCGGCGGCGAGCTGACCGAACTGATCGAGGAGTCCTACCGGATCGCCGGGACCAGGACACCCTGACGCCGGGCTCCCGCTACGGCAGCGGTGCCGCGAGCCCGACGCCGTCCCCGAGGCCCTCCGCCACGCCGGACGGATGCGCGCGCAGGTGGGTGGGCAGCACGCTGCCCGGCGCACGGCTGCGGATGTGGAGGAGGTCCAGGGCGTGCTGGTGCAGCCGGCGGTCCTCCTCCGAGCGCGGCACCCAGGGCGGCACCGGTACTGCGGAACCCTCGGCGTCGCGCGCCACCATGACAGTCAGGCACGTGGTGGTCAGGTCCATCTCGCGGGAGCGCGGGCTGCCGGAGCGCACGTGCACGGCGACGTGCATGCCCTTGTTCCCCGTGTAGACGAGGCGCGCCTCCACCTCGACGACATCGCCGATGTGCAGTGGCTTCAGGAACCGGACGCCGCCCGAGAACACGGCCACCGTGTCCAGCCCGCAGTGCCGGGCGGAGCACACGTAGGCCGCCTCGTCGATCCAGTCCATCACCGTGCCGCCGTGCACCTTGCCGCCCCAGTTGACGTCGGTGGGCGCGGCCAGGAACCGCAGGACCGTCCGCTCGGCGGTGCCCGCCGCCGTGTACTCCTGCCGCCGCATCTCCTCGACGATCTCCCTGCGGACGCCGATCCGCGCCTCCGCGTGCTCGCTCTCCCTCCGCTCCGCCGCCGTGCGGGGCTCGAAGGCCGGCACGGGGACGGGCGCGCCGTCCGGACCGACCGCCACGAAGACGACGAGGCACTCGCTGCGCCTGCCGCCGCCCTCTCCGGAGACCGGGCCGGAGGACACGACCGTGCGGATGTGCATGGAGGACGTGCCGGTGTGCACGATCGTCGCCTCGACCTCCACGAGGTCGCCGACCACCACGGGATCGGCGAAGTGGATGTTGCCCACGTACGCCGTGACGCAGTAGGTCTTGGCCCACCCGACGGCCGCCGCGTACGCCGCCTTGTCCACCCACTCGAGGACGGTCCCGGCGTCCACGGAGCCGCTGTGCCCGAGGTCCGTGGGAGAGGCGAGGAAGCGGAGGGTGACGGCGTTCGGCGGGGTGCTCATGGTGTCCATGATCCAGCCTTCACGCCTGCAGCCAGGCGAGCAGCAGGGCATCGAACCGCTCCTGCTTGGCGCGGGCGTCGTCGAGGTCGGTGAAACCCACGGTCCCGCGGTCGGCGGTGATCGGGGCCAACAGGCCCGACGGGTCGGCGAAGACGAATGTGCCGACGTCGTCGCGCACCGCCGCACCCCGATGCAGGACGAGCTGCACCCGGTCCACCGGACGGAGGTTGAACGTGACGCGGTCCTCGCCCTCGTGGGTGTAGCTGGGGGCGTTCCACTTCACGTGCTCGCCGAGCGGCAGGGGCAGGGCGAGGATCGAGGTCCGCAGGAACATGATCGTGGTCCGGAGCGGGTGGTCCGACCGTTCGAGGAGCGTGTCGACGGCGGGCGAGGGTTCGTTCATTCACCAGTATCACCACGGGACGTGATCGAGCGGTAGGCCGTCGCCGTCAGCGGCCGACGTCGATGACGGTCACCCCGCCCGCCGAGCGATCGCCCGCCATGGCGACGAGGGCGTCCGGAACGTCAGCGAGGGTGATGCGGCGTTCGATGAGGTCCTGCGGGCGCAGCCGTCCCTCCGCGACCAGCGCCATGAGCCCGGGGTAGTCCTGCGCGGGCATGCCGTGGCTGCCGAGGATCGAGAGCTCCCTGCCGATCACCGCGCCCAGGGGCAGGACCGGGTCGGCGGGGAAGAGCCCGATCTGCACGTGCCGGCCGCGCGGCCGGAGCGAAAGGATGCCGACCGCAGCGGTCTCCTCCCGGCCGAGGGCGTCGACGGAGACATCCACACCGTCCGGAGCGGCGTCCCGGAGCGCTGCCGGCACCTCCTCGCGGGACCGGCCCGAGGAATCGACGGTGGTCTCGGCGCCGCACCGGGCGGCACGCGCCAGAGCGTCGCCGTCGATGTCCACGGCGAGGACCCGCGCACCGAGCGCTGCGCCGATCATCACTGCGCTCAGCCCCACTCCGCCGCAGCCGACCACCACGAGGGTCTCCCCGGCGGCGAGCCGCGCCTGGTGGACGAGGCCGCGGTACGAGGTCGCGAAGCGGCAGCCGAGCAGCGCGGCGGCACCGGCGTCGAGGGTCGCCGGGACCGGGATCAGGTTGGTGTCCGCGTGGTGCAGTGCCACGAGGTCCGCGAACGAGCCCCAGTGCGTGAAGCCGGGCTGCGTCTGGTTCCGGCACACCTGGCCGTTGCCGGAGAGGCACTCGGGGCAGGTTCCGCACGCGCAGACGAAGGGCGTGGTCACGCGGTCGCCGACGGCGAAGCGCCGGACCTCGTCCCCCACCGCCTCGATGGTTCCCACGAGCTCGTGGCCGGGCACGTGCGGGAGCGTGATGCCGTCGTCGTGCCCCAGCCAGCCGTGCACGTCGCTGCGGCACAGACCGGTCGCCTCCACCCGGACGACGACGCCCGCAGGGGAGGCCGTGGGCTCGGGGACGTCCCGGAGGACAGGGCGGGCGGAGAACCCGTCGAAGCAGACAGCGCGCATTGCACCATTCTGCCCCGCGGGCGCTCCGCCCGGAGAGCCGGCCACCCGGGAGGTGGCGGTCAGGACCGCATCAGCTTTCGGGACGAACAGCCTTGCGTCCGACGCGGGCGCCGGTCCTGCGTGCTCCCGTGATCATCGGATCCTTCGCCAGGTCCATCATCAGCGCCACGCACAGGCCGATCATCACCAGGAGGAACGGTGCGGCCGCGATGATGGTGAGCGTCTGCAGGGCTTCCAGACTCCCGACCGACAGCAGGACGGCGGCCACGCCACCGGTCAGCGCGCCCCAGAGGATGGTCAGCCACTTCCTCGGCACGGCCGCGCCGAAGGAGGACAGCGAACCGAGGACGATCGATGACGCATCGGCCCCGGAGATGAAGAACACGGCCACGAGGATGACGACGAGGATCGAGGTCACGGATGCCAGCGGGTACTCGGCGAGGAGGGCGAACATCGCGGACTCCTGGCTCTCCGCGTTGGCCGCCGCGATGTCCACGCCGTTGTCCTGCAGATTGAGGGCCGAGCCGCCCCAGACGCCGAACCAGATGACGCTGATGACGCTGGGGACGGCGACGACGCCGATGATGAACTCGCGGATGGTGCGGCCCCGCGAGATCTTCGCGAGGAAGGAGCCCACGAAGGGGGTCCAGGAGACCCACCAGGCCCAGTAGAAGATGGTCCACGCGGCGAGCCACTCGTGGCCCCCAAAGGCGCCCGTCCGGGACGCCATCTGCGGCAGGCCGATGAGGTAGTTGCCCGCGGAGGCCGGGATGAGCTCCAGGATGAAGACCGTCGGCCCGACCACGAAGAGGAAGAACAGCAGGGCCAGGGCCAGGATCATGTTGCCGTTGGACAGCCACTTGATGCCGCGGCTGACACCGCTCACGGCGGAGATGATGAAGCAGACGGTGAGCACGGCGATCAGGGTGATCTGCAGGGGCAGGCTGCTGCCCACGCCGAACACCTCCGTGAGTCCACCGTTGATCTGCAGCACGCCGAGCCCGAGGGACGTCGCGGAACCGAACAGGGTGGCGAAGATGGCGAAGACGTCGATGGCCCGCAGGCCCCGGGGGGTCGGACGGCCGCGGAAGAGAGCGGTGAAGGCGCCGCTGAAGCCCGCGCCGCGGCCCTTGCGGAAGGCCGAGTAGGCGAGGGCCAGGCCGACCACCGCGTAGATGGCCCAGGGGTGGATGGCCCAGTGGAACAGGGTGTAGTTCATCGCCTGGCGCGCGGCCTCGGGCGTGCCGGGCGTGATGCCGTCGACGGGCGGGGTGAGGTAGTGGGAGATCGGCTCGGTGACGCCGTAGAACATCAGGCCGATCCCCATGCCGGCGCTGAACATCATGGCGATCCAGGAGGCCCTGCTGTACTCGGGCTTCTCACCGTCCTGGCCGAGCGGGATCCGCCCGTACTTGCTGAAGGCGAGGAACAGGGCGAACACCACGAAACCCGTGGCCGTGAGGACGAACGCCCAGCCGAAGTTCGCGACGAGTCCGTTGAGCACGGACGTGGTGATCGCCGAGAATCCGGCCGGGAAGACGACCGCCACGAGCATGAGCAGGATGACGATCGAGAGGGAGACGAAGAGGACGGGCCTGTCCAGCGGGGCCTTCGCGGGAGCCTCTCCTGGAGGCGCCTCGAACGGCGTGTCCTCGCTGGGCGGTGATCCTTGAATGGGCTCGGTGGAATTAGACATACGCCTCAGGGTACGCGCGGCGCGCCGGTCCGGTCAGGGGCCGGCGGTGTCCGCACGCCCCCTGGGGTGGCGCCCTCGTGGCACGCTCCGACCGCTTCGCTGCGCGCTGTCGCCGGGCGGGGTGTACGGCGGACAACACCCCTGCATCCGCGCGGCTGCGGCGATCCGTCCCTCCGACCGCGACGCCGAGCCCGGCTGCGCACGGGGCGGACGGCCCCCGCTGCGATACCGCGGCGGGACCGACGCGCGTGGCCCGGATCGACCGCTGGATTGTGACCAAGCACCCACCTGAGGCACCGGATCGCAGGGGAAGATCCCGGCGGACGAGCTCAGTCCTCGCGGAGTCGGTGGCGCTCCCTGCGGTCCCCGCGGACGTCGGTGGTGAGGCTCAGCCCGAGCCCCGCGGCCACGAGGACGATCATCACGAACGGGAGGATCCCGAGCCCCACCCCGTCGAGGAGGAGCCCGCCGAGCAGCGCACCACCGCCGATGCCGATGTTGAACGCCGTCGTCTGCAGGGCGGCCGAGAGGTCGCGGGTGCGGAAGGACGCCGTGCGCAGCATGCGCGTCTGGAGCATGGCCGGGATGCCACCGAAGGCTGCGCCCCAGACGATGACCGCGATCAGCACCACGACGGTGTTCGTGGTGGCGAGGGCCAGGGTGAGGACGGCCGCCATGACCACGAGGACGACGCCGATGAACGCCTTCCGCGGGAACCGGTCGGCGGCGTAGCCGGCACCGAACAGGCCGATGATCCCGGCGCCGCCGTAGAGGAACAGGACGAGGGCGATCGATCCCGGTTCGAAGGACGAGACGTCGGTCAGCCAGGGGGCGATGTACGTGTAGAAGGTGTTCTGACCGGTCAGGAGGATGAGGATGACCGTGCAGAGCAGGAGGACGCCCCTGAAGCTCGGATCCCGGGTCAGGGGAACGCGTTCCTCGCCCGCCTTCCGCTCCACGTGGTGGTTCACGGGCGGCAGGAACTTCACGATCACGAGCGCCAGGAGCGCCACGACCACCCCGATGATGGTGAACGCGGTGCGCCAGCCGAACGCGTTGCCGATCGCCGTGCCCACGGGGACACCGAGGACGAAGGCCGCCGTACCGCCGCCGGCCGTGATCGCCACGGCCTTGCCGAGCTGGTGTGCCGGGACCAGGTGCGCGGAGTACGCGGCGACCACGGCCCAGAACAGCCCGTGCGCGAGCCCGCCGAGGATCCGCGCAGCGACCAGCACGGCGTAGGTGGGGGCGATGGCCGCGAGCACGTTGGCGACGGCGATCACCGAGAGGACGACGACGATCAGCGACTTGCGGGAGAAGCGCTGCGTGATCGCGGCGAGGGGCGTCGTGGCCACGACGACGGTCCCTGCGAAGATCGTCACGAGGTACCCGGCGGTCGAGATGCCGACATCGAGATCGCGCGCCATCGCGGGCAGCAGGCCCGTGGGGAGGAACTCACTGGTCACGGAGACGAAGATGGCGCCGGCGAGGGACAGGAGCCCCAGGTACGGGAACGGCGCGGTGCCGTTCACGGGCGGTGAGGAGACGGACAAGGGGCACCAATCATGGGTTCCGGTCGGGGAAAGCGCCCCGGGTGCGCCGTTGGATTCCGGAGGGCGTGCTGCGGTCAAGGCTAGCGAGGCCCCGACCCCTGCGCTAACACCGCTCGCCCCCGTGACATTCCGCATCGTCCTTCGTGTCGCCGTCGCCCGCCGTCGCCGTCGCCTGCCGTCGCCCGCCGTCCGGGTCGCCACGCGCGTCACCCTCGCCGTGGTCGTCCGCGTCACGGTCCGGCGGGTTGCGGACCGCGGCAGCCCCCGTGCGTCAGCCGCGTTGCGCGTCCGCCCACGACCCGCCGCGTGCGCGTGCCGAGAGGCCCGCGGATGCACCCGGGTCGCCTGCCTGGGTTGCGCTGTCGTGCCCGGCGGAGGTGGAGCCGCGCTCCGCGTCGTCGTCCTCCCGCGGCGGCACGAGGCTGAGGCGGGGGCCCGCATCGCGCTCGTCGAGTTCGTCGGCGAGCTCGTCCTTCCGGGCGGCCGTCTCGGCGTCGACCTCACCGTCGGTCGAGAACTCGTGCTCGATCTCCCGGTGCACCTTGCTGTTGAGGACCTCGACGTCCTCGTCCCGGAGACGCTCGAGTCTCGCCGGGAAGGGCTCGTCGGGGGAGATCCTGCTCTTCATGTCCGCTCCATCTGCCGTCCGCGCCTCGCGCGGTGATCGGGTGAAGGCTAGACCCCGTCCGGGTACCGGAGCAAGCAGTCTGCTGAGCACCGGCGAGTCGACGCACGAGGGCTGGAATGTGCCGTCCCTGAGCTCCTCCGGGTGGCACGCTCGGGGTGCTCGCTCAGGCGAGCAGGGCGGCGACACCGATCAGTGCGGGGATGGCGAGGATCGAGGAGAGCAGCACGGTGTCGCGTGACAGCGGGATCCCGCGCGCGTAGCGGCTGGCGAACATGAACACGTTCTGTGCGGTCGGGAGCGCCGAGACGACGACGGCACCGAGCAGGCGATCGCCCGTCAGCCCGAAGACATGGTGCGCGACGAGGTAGGCGGCCACGGGCATGAGCGCCGTCTTGAACAGCGTCGCGATGAGGACCTGCAGCCGGTCGGGGCTGGGTTTCAGCGGCCTGCTGTCGGGTAGTGACATGCCGAAGGAGATCAGGACCATCGGCACCGCGGCTCCGCCGATGAGCGCGATCGAATCCCAGGCGGGCCCCGGGGGCCGCACCCCCGTTGCCGCGACGGCGACGCCGAGCAGCGACGCGATGATCATCGGATTCCGGAACGGCTGCGTGAGGATGGCTCGGACGGAGGGCTTCCGGCTGGAGGTCAGGTCGAGGATCGTCAGATAGAGCGGCGCGAGGACCAGGAGCTGGACGAGCAGCACGGGGGCGATCAGCGTCGCGTCGCCGAGTGCGTAGACCGTGATGGGGATCCCGATGTTGTTGGCGTTGACGTAGGAGCTGGCCATCGCGCCGATCGCCGTCTCCGCGGCCGGGCGGCGGAACAGGAACCGGCTGACAAGGACGTAGAGCCCGGCGATGGCCACGGACGAGATGAGGGCGATCGGCACGTACTCGGAGAACACCGCCGCGAGATCGGCGTCGGCGAGGACGGTGAACAGGAGGGCCGGGTTGGTCACGAAGAACGCCACCTGGTTGAGCGCGAACCCCGCCTGCGGTCCGCCGATCACGAGCCGACCTGCGATGTAGCCGACGAGGATCACGGCTCCGACGACGGCGAACCCGCCCAGCAGTCCCAGCATGCGTCCTCCGTCCCGTGGCAATCCCTCCCCCCCGAACCTTTCGGGTGGACACGCGGGCCGGGGTGTCGGGTCCGCGGGGCCCACACCGGTCTGACACGCTGACGCGGGTCCGGGCGGCGGGGCAGGGATGATCAGGCCCCTTGCTAGGCTCGCAGCAGGAATCACGACTTCAAAGGAGCAGGCTGTGGCCGATACCGCACGCACGGACGTCGACGGACTCGAGAAACCGAAGTGGCGGCTCGTCGGGCCGGGCCTGCTGGCGGCTGCCACCGGTGTCGGCGCCGGCGACCTCGTGGCCACCCTGATCGCCGGTAGCCGCTACGGCTACGTGCTCCTGTGGGCGGCGGTGATCGGCTGTGTCCTGAAGATCGTCCTCGTGGAGGGTGTGGGTCGCTGGTACCTCGCGACCGGCAAGACCATCTTCCAGGGCTGGCGCACCCTCGGTGCGTGGACCAGCTGGTACTTCGGCCCCTACATCATCATCTGGGGCTTCGTGTACGGCGCGACGGCGATGAGTTCGACGGCGCTCCCGCTGCAGGCCCTGTTCCCCGCGATACCGCTCAACGTCTTCGCGGTCGCCTCGGGACTGATCGGACTGGCCCTCGTCTGGTTCGGGCGGTACGGCCTGTTCGAGAAGATCATGACCGTGATGGTCGGCATCATGTTCATCTCCGTCGTCGGATCCGCGGTCCTCGCACTGCCGAACATCCCCGCCATGCTGGGCGGCCTCGTCCCCACCCTGCCCGGCGGGTCGGTGTTCTACGTGCTCGGCCTCGCCGGCGGTGTGGGCGGCACCATCACCCTGGCGGCGTACGGCTACTGGCTGCGGGAGAAGGGCTGGAACAAGCCCAAGTGGATGAAGGTCATGCGGGTGGACAACACCGTGGCCTACACCATGACCGGCATCTTCGTGGTCTGCATGCTCATCCTCGGCGCCGAGCTCCTCTACAGCGCGAACATCTCGCTGCAGAGCGGCGATCGCGGGCTCCTGGACATGGGCGTCGTCCTCGAGGACCGGTACGGCGTGGTGTGGGCGAAGGTCTTCCTCGTCGGCTTCTGGGCGTCGTCGTTCTCCTCGCTCCTCGGGGTCTGGCACGGTGTGAGCCTCATGTTCGCGGACTTCTGGGCGAACTTCCGCAAGAAGGCGGACGACCTCTCGGACGACGACGCCCCCGGCTCGCACAGCGTCCCCGCCCGTGCCTACATGCTCTGGCTGACCATCCCGCCGATGCTGCTCCTCCTGCTCGGCCGACCGTTCTTCCTGATCCTGCTCTACGGCGTTCTCGGCTCGCTCTTCATGCCGTTCCTGGCCATCACCCTCCTGGTCCTGCTGAACAGCACGCGGCTGGCGAAGGAGTGGCGGAACCGCTGGCTCTCGAACGTTTTCCTGGTCATCACGACCGTCGTCTTCCTGGTGCTCGGCGTGAACGAGCTCGTTAAGGCGGTCACCGGGGCCTGACCGGCGGGCCCGGTGCGTGCCAGACTGGGGTCCATGCTCATAGCCTTCAGCGTCGCCCCGTCCGGTTCCTCCGACCTCTCCCGCGAGAATCCCGAAGGGTCGGTGCACGACGCCGTCGCCGCGGCGGTCGCCGTGGTCCGCGAGTCAGGGCTGCCGAACCACACCGACTCGATGTTCACCACCATCGAGGGTGAATGGGACGAGGTGATGGCGGTCGTGAAGCACGCCACCGAGGCGGTGGGCCGGTACGGCAGCCGCGTGTCGCTCGTGCTGAAGGCCGACATCAGGCCGGGACGGACGGGTGAGCTCACCGGCAAGCTCGACCGCCTCGAGGCCGCGCTCGCCGAGCAGGAGCAGTTCGAGGGCCATTCCTGATCCGGCCGGATCCGGGCGCCACTCGGTAGCCCCAGGCCACTAAACTGGTCCCGTGACCCACCCCCCGCTCACGTTGCCCTACGTCATCCGGCCCGCGACGGTCGACGACGCCGAGGCCTACGCACGCACCCATGTCGCCGGCCTGCACGAGACGTACGAGCACATCATGCCGCGCGAATACCACGAGTACTACGACGCCGAGCTGCCCGCCCTCATCGAGCGCCGCAGTGCGGCCTTCGCGGAGGCCGGACGGACGCCCGGCGGCGCGCGCAGCTGGCTGGCATTCGACGACGAGGGCGAGCCGGTCGGCATCGCGACGTCCGGTCCGGGGCGCGACGACGACCGACCCGACTTCGAGCTGCACCACATCTACACGCTGCGCTCCACGCACGGCACCGGCCTCGGGCAGCGCCTGCTGGACACGGCCATCGGCGGACGTGCCGCCTACCTGTGGATCCTGAACGACAACCCGCGCGCCGAGCGCTTCTATGTGCGGAACGGATTCGGGCCGGACGGCACGTCGATGCTCTGCGGGCCCACCTGGCACCATCGGCCGATGTTCCGCATGCACCGCCCCGACCAGGCCGCTGAAGCGGGTCCGGCCCGCGGCTAGCATGGGAACCATGCCCTCCTCCGAGCGTCCGACCGTGTCCGACGGCGCCCTCGCGTCCGTCGCCGGGCGTCCGGACCGCGCCTGATGGCGAAGCCCTCCGGCCCGCAGCCGCAGATCGGCGAGTTCCCGATCGACACGGGCACCTGCGAACTCGAACCCGACCCCTACAGCACCAACGGATGGGTGCTGCGCATCAACGGCGTACCCAGCTCGCACATCGACCTCGACGACCCGCTGCGGCTCGACTTCGAGTACATGCGCTGGATCGCCTCCCTCGTCGACGCACGCTTCCCTGCGACGGAGCGGCTCCGTGCACTGCACCTCGGCGGCGGGGCCTGCTCGCTCGCGCGGCGCTTCGCCGCGTCGCACCCGCAGGCGCGGCAGGTCGTCGTCGAACTCGACGGCCGCCTGGCGGAACTGGTCCGTGCATGGTTCGACCTCCCACGCGCGCCGCTCATGCGCCTGCGCGTCGGCGAGGCCCGGGCGGTGACGGAGTCGCTGAGCGAGGGCAGCCGGGATCTCGTGATCCGTGACGTCTTCGCCGGCGCCGTGACGCCCGCGCCCCTGACCACGCAGGAGTTCACGCGCGCCGTCAAACGCGTGCTCGGGCCGGGCGGCGTCTACGTGGTCAACTGCGGCGACAGCCCGAACCTCGCCATGGCCCGGCGTGAGGCGGCGACCATCGGGGGCGAGTTCGGCCACACCGCGATCATCGCCGACCCCGCGATGCTCAAGGGGCGGCGCTACGGCAACGTGATCATCGCGGGCAGCGACGCCCCGCTCGGGGCCGCTCCGGGACTGGCGCGCGAGCTGCTGGGCGGCGGTGTTCCGGCGCAGCTCTGGCAGGACGAACGGGTTCGCACCTTCGCCGCCGGGGCGCAGGTCATCGCGGACTGACCGCGGCGCGCTCCACGGCACCGCCGGGTGGGACGCCGCGTGCTCACCCGGGCGTGACCGGAGCGGACGGCGGGGCTCGCGCCCCACTAGGCTTGCACGGTGGAACTGGGCTTGCTGGGCATCATCGGAATCGCCGTCCTCGTGGCCGTCGCCGTGCTCTCGCAGCGCGTGCGTGTCGCCGCCCCGCTGCTGCTGGTCGTCGTCGGCATCGGACTCTCGTTCGTCCCCGGTGTGCCGTCCTTCAGGATCCCGGACGAGTGGATCCTCACCGGGATCCTGCCGCCCCTGCTGTACGCGGCCGCGATCAAGACCCCGGTGATGGACTTCCGCCGCAACTTCACGCCCATCGCGAGCCTGTCGGTGGCACTCGTGGTCGTCTCCGCGTTCGCCGTGGGATTCGTGCTGCACCTGCTGCTGCCGGGTCTCGGACTCGCCGCGGCGATCGCCCTGGGCGCGGTCATCAGTCCGCCCGACGCCGTCGCCGCCACCTCGATCGGACGCCGGCTCGGCCTTCCGCCCCGCCTGCTCACGGTCCTCGAGGGGGAGGGCCTGGTGAACGACGCGACGGCCCTCGTACTGCTCCGCAGTGCCATCGCGGCCTCGGCCGGGGCGCTCGCCGGGTTCGGCGCGGCGGCTGCGGACTTCGCCTTCGCCGTCGTCGTCGCGGTGGTGGTCGGCTACGCGGTGGGCGTGGTCACGGTGTTCGTGCGGTCGAAGCTCGACGACCCGGTGCTGGACACGGCGATCTCCTTCGCCGTGCCGTTCATCGCGTTCATCCCGGCCGAGGAGCTGGGCGCCTCGGGCGTGCTGGCGGTCGTCGTGGCCGGGATCTACACCGGGCACCGGAGCGCGAGCCACCTCGACGCCCGCGCCCGCATCAGCGACAACGTCAACTGGCGGACGGTGCAGTTCCTCCTCGAGAACGGCGTCTTCCTGCTGATCGGCCTCGAGGTCCGCAGCCTCCTGCAGAACATCGACGAGTCGTTACTGACCGTCGGCCAGACCGTCACGATCGGCCTCCTCGCGACCCTCGCACTGATCGCACTGCGCTTCCTGTGGGTGTTCCCCCTGGTCCTGCTCATGCGGTGGCTGCCGAGCCGGGCCGCCCGCCGCTCGCTGCAGCTGCGCCGCGGGCTGAACCGGCTGAAGCGCCTGCCCGCGCTCGACGCCCGGCAGGAACGGCGCAAGCGGGCGCTGACCCGGATGTACGCACGGAGGCAGGCCGACCTCGAGCTGGAGCGGCGTGAGGGCTTCGGGTGGAAGGGCGCCACGGTGCTCGGCTGGTCCGGGATGCGGGGCGTCGTGACCCTCGCCGCGGCGCAGTCGCTGCCGTCGTCGTTCGCGTACCGCGAGCAGCTGGTCCTCATCGCCTTCACCGTGGCGGTCACCACGCTCCTGGTGCAGGGCAGCACGCTGCCCTGGCTCATCCGGGTGCTGCGCATCGAGGGGGTCGACGTCGGATCGGACCGCGAGGAGTCGGCCACCCTCTTCGACGAACTGCGGACCGAGGGGCTGCGGGTCCTCGCCGATCCGGGATCGATCATCGGCGAGGGCGTCATGGTGGACCAGGACGTCCTGGACCGCGTCCGGGCGGACACCGGCATGCGGTCGGAATTCGAGTGGGAGAAGGCACGCCTGCCGGAGCAGAAGCTCGTGCGTTCACCGCACCGGCAGTACCGCGACCTCCGGCTCGCCGTCCTCGAGGCTGAGCGGGCGGCACTGCTGGCCGCCCGTGCGAGCGGGACCTACTCGTCCCGCGCCCTCGCGAGGGCGCAGCGGATCCTCGACGTCGAGGAGACGCGGCTGCGGCCCCACGGCGGTGCGGCGCACTGACGGTGCGGCAGGCCGCCTCAGCTACCGGGCGGAGCGGTCCCGCCGGCCGAGGAGATCCGGTTCGAGCGCGCGTGTCGCCTCCCGGAGGGCCTCGACGACGGCGGCGACGGCGGGCTGCCGCAGGGCGTCGGGCCGCACGACGAGCCAGTAGTCCAGCCGCTCGGCGACGAGCTCCGGGAGGATCCGGACGAGATCCGGGTGGCGGTCCGCCATGAAGCAGGGCAGGAGTCCGAGGCCCGCACCGGCCCGCGTCGCCTCGACGTGCACGAAGACGTTCGTGGAGCTCAGGGCATCCCGCATGGCGGGCAGGAGGCGCCGCGGCGCGTCGAGACTGTCCACCTGCAGCATCGAGTCGATGAAGTAGACGAGGGGGTGAGCCACCACGCCCGCGAGGTCCGACGGCGTGCCGTGCTCCGCGAGATAGCGCCGGGAGGCGTACAGCCCCAGCACGTAGGTGCCGAGCCGCGTCGCCTCGGCGCGGTGGACCTGCGGCTCACCGACCACCACTTCGAAGTCGAGCCCGGTGCGGGTCTGGGAGGCCCGCCGGGTCGCCGCGACGATCTCGATCCTCAGCCGCGGATTGCCGTTCCGCAGCCGGGCGAAGGCCGGTGCCGCGATGAACGCGCTGAAGCCGTCGGTGGCACTCATCCGGACGACGCCGGAGAGTGCCCCGAGGTCGTCGTCTCCCAGCAGGTCGACAGCGGCGGCGACGGTCTCGGCCGCGTCGGCGGCACGTCGGCCGAGATCCGTGAGTTCCCATCCCCCCGCACCACGGGAGAGGACGTGGCCGCCGAGCGCCTTCTCGAGCGCGGCGATGCGCCGGGAGACCGTGGTGTGGTTCAGGCCGAGCGTCTCCGCCGCCGTGGTGAAGCGTCCCGTCTGCGCGACGGCCCTCAGGACGAGGAGATCCTGTGCGTTCGGGGCGACCATGTGTGCAGTATCGCAGAGGGAGCCTGCCGAACTGGTCATTGGTCCTCCTGCACCCTGCAGGAATACTCAGGGGGAATGCGGGGTCATCCCGCCCGGCGCGGAAGGAACACGATGGGCCCCGACGGAGTGGCAGCTCGACCAGGTGCGGGTGGTTCCGCGGGTCCGCTCGAGGGACGACGCGCGGTGATCACCGGCGGTGCGAGCGGCATCGGAGCGGCGTGTGCGCGGGCGCTCGCCGGCCTCGGCGCGTACGTCGTGGTCGCCGATCGGGACGGGGACGGTGCGGCGGCGCTCGCCGACGAACTGGGCGGTGAGGCGTGGGCCGTGGACCTCCTCGATACCACCGCGCTGGAGGAGCCCGCCCTGGAGGCGGACATCCTCGTCAACAACGCCGGCATCCAGGTGGTCAGCCCGATCGAGGACTTCGGGCCGGCGGACTTCCGCCGCATCCAGAAGCTGATGGTCGAGGCGCCGTTCCTCCTCATCAGGGCCGCGCTGCCGGGCATGTACGAGCGCGGCTTCGGCAGGATCATCAACATCTCCTCGGTCCACGGACTGCGGGCCTCGCCCTACAAATCCGCCTACGTGACCGCGAAGCACGGGCTCGAGGGCCTCTCCAAGGTCACGGCGCTCGAGGGCGGCGCGCACGGCGTGACGAGCAACTGCGTCAACCCCGGCTACGTGCGCACGCCGCTGGTCGAGAACCAGCTCGCGGACCAGGCCCGCGTCCACGCCATCACGGAGGAGCAGGTGCTCTCGCAGATCATGCTCACGGAATCCGCCATCAAGCGGCTCGTGGAGCCCGCGGAGGTCGCCTCGCTCGTCGCCTGGCTCGCGGGCGACGACGCAGGGATGGTGACGGGCTCGTCCTACGTCATGGACGGCGGCTGGTCCGCCCGCTGACGCGGCGTCCGGTCCACGAACCGGCGACGACGGCGGTCCCCCATCCGCCGTCGTCGCTCCTTCTCCCGGTGGTCAGATGCCCAGGATCTCCTCGATCGGGCCGATGCCGAAGAACACCACGAAGGCGGCGGCGACGGCCCACATGAGGGGATGAACTTCACGGCCGCGGCCCTGGATGGCGCGGATCAACACGAAGGCGATGAACCCGGCGCCCAGGCCGTTCGCGATCGAGTAGGTGAACGGCATGAGGATGAAGGTCAGGAACGCCGGGATGGCGATGCCCCAGTCATCGAAGTCGATGCGGCCCACCTGCGCCACCATCATGAAGCCGACCACCACGAGCGCGGGCGCCACGGCCTCGAACGGTACGAGGCTGATGAGCGGGGTGAAGAACATAGCGAGCAGGAACAGCAGTCCGGTCACCACGTTGGCGAGACCGGTCCGGGCGCCCTCACCGATGCCGGCGCCGGACTCGACGTAGATCTGGTTGGAGGAGACCGAACCGGCGCCGCCCGCCACAGCGCCGAGCGCGTCGACGACCAGCACGCGGTTGACGCCCGGGATGTTCCCCTTGGAGTCCACGAGCTTCGCCTCGTTCGCGAGGCCCACCATGGTGCCCATGGCATCGAAGAAGATGCTCAGCAGGATGGTGAAGGTCAGCAGGAGCGCAGCGGTGCCGCCGAGGTGTCCGAACGCACCGAACAGGCTCACGTTGCCGATCAGTCCGAGGTCGGGCAGTCCCACCCATGAGCCCGCCGGCAGTTCCGGCACCACGAGCGACCACCCGGCCGGGTTGGCGTCCTGCCCGGGGATGAAGCTCGGGCCGACGTCGAACACGGCTTCGAGGACCACGGCGAGCACCGTCGCGGCGAGGACGCCGATGAGGATGGCGCCGCGCACCCGGCGGACCACGAGGGCGATGGTGAGGATGAGGCCGAAGACGAAGACCAGCGTGGGCCAGCCGATCAGGACGCCGCCGAAGCCGAGGCCCACGGGCACGGTGGTGCCGGCGACGTCGGGGACGCGGCGCACGAAGCCCGCGTTGACGAGCCCGATCAGGGCGATGAACAGGCCGATGCCGACGACGATGGCCGTCTTCAGGCTCTCCGGCACCGCGTTGAACACCGCCGTCCTGAATCCCGTCAGGACCAGGACGAGCATGGTGAGGCCCGCCAGCATCACGAGCCCCATGATGTCCGGCCAGGTGAGGCCGGGGTTGGTGGCGACGGTGATCGCCACGAACGCGTTGACGCCGAGTCCGGTGGCCAGGGCGAACGGATACTTGGCCCACGCACCCATGGCGATGGTCAGGATGCCCGCGACGAGCGCGGTGACGGCCGCGACGCGCTCGAACCCCAGCTCGGTGCCGGCGGAATCCGCGCCGGCCAGGATGAGCGGGTTGAGCACCACGATGTAGCTCATGGCGAAGAAGGTGGCGAGGCCTCCACGGATCTCCCGGGAGAACGTCGACCCCCGCTGCGTGATGTCGAAATAGCGGTCCAGCACGGAACCAGTTTTGAGCATGGGGGATCCTAGGGCGGAAGGGGCGGGAGCGGTCGCGAAGATTCTATCCCGGCGCCCCGTCGGTCCCGGTGGTTCATGACGCCGGCCGGCGGGCGGCACGCGTCCCAGCACCCGGTCAGGGTCTCCGCGTAGGGTTGCAGCATGGCTGCCCTCCTCCAGACTCCCTCCCTTCGCCCGGTGACCTCATCCGGACGGCGGAAGCACCCGTTCCGGGCCACCGCCGCCGGCCTTCTCGCGGTCCTCCTGGCCCTTGCCGCGCTCGTCGGCGCCGGCGGTGCGGCCAGCGCCCATGACGAGCTGGTCGGCACCACCCCGGCCGAGGGCACCACCATCGCCGTCCTTCCCCCCACGCTCGAACTCGCCTTCTCGAGCGTGCCGTCGGGGATCGGATCGCAGGTGCAGGTGCTCGACGAGGCAGGCGAGGACTGGGCCGAGGGCCCCGTGGAGATCGTGGACCGCACGGCGACGCAGGCGCTGCGCGCCGGGGCGCCGGCCGGCGAGTACACCGTCAACTGGCGCGTCGTCAGCTCGGATTCACACCCCATCGAGGGGACGTTCGCCTTCACCACGCAGCAGGGCGGGACGACGGTGCCGGACGCGGCGACGACGGCAGGGCCGATGGACACGCAGGATGACGCCACCAACGAGACGCAGGCGGCAGGCGTCAGTGACTTCCCGTGGAGCGTCATCCTGATGATCGCCGCCCTCGTGGCCATCGCCGTGGCCCTGGCCCTCACGGCCCGCAGGAGGCTCGGCGCGAACAGGTAGGACGCGGAACCGCCGCCGGCGTCCCGCCGGCTACGCGCCCAGCGGGGAGATGGCGGCGCGCGGCGGCGAGATGCGGTTCAGCGCCGCGGGACCCTGGGCCTGGATGGCGTCGCTCACGAGCTTGGCCTGGCGGACGATCTCCCTCGTCGTGGGCGTGAGCAGTTCGCCGACGCCCACGAGGTGCAGGCCGATCGCCCGCAGCGCCGCCTTGAAGTCCCGTCCGATCGCGATGCCCATCGAGCGGAGGAATCTCCGGAGTTCGTTCTGCGGGTACTTGGTGAGGACCACGTGGTCGGCGAGGAGGACGCCGTCGGCTGTCTGTACGGCCCACTTCTTCCGCCCCACGGATGCCTTGAGGAGTGTGGGGTGGCCGATGATGCTCAGTTGTTCCGCCACGGTGCTCTGCCTCACGTCCAGCTGGTGGGCGGCTGCGTACCCGCGCAGGAGGCGCATCAGTTCTGTCCGCTCGGACAGCGAGACGGAGTCGGTCATCACGGTGCGCATGGCACCGGAGTCGAAGCACTCGAGGCTCTCGACGACGATCGAATCGATACCGCGGCGGCTCAGTTCGCTCGCGACGGCGAGGCCGGACAGTCCTGAGCCGATCACCACGGTGCTCGTATGCTCCGCGGACGCGGGCGTCGCGGACGCTGAGCGGACCGGGTCGAGCGGCAAGGAATTCACCGGGTTACCTCCACACGAAGCATTGGTCCCGTACGGCCCGGCGCCTCTTCCGGGCCGTACGGACTCTTGGCTGCGAACGGGTCATCCAAGAGCACTGCGTGCAGGGATGAGTTGCCCAGGGGGCAGCCCCGCAACGGGTGCTCGAAGCCTATATAACTTTTCAGACCGTGGATAGACCGTCCCCCGGGAGGTGCGCTACAAATGGTTGACCGGCCGCCGACGGTGGCCGGGACACGCGACCGAGGGAGGCCTGCCGTGGGCAGCGAGCACACAGAGGGTTCATCGGAAGAGCTGGCGCAGCACGGGATCGTCGTCGGTGTCGACGGCTCGGACCAGAGCACGTGCGCCCTGCTCTGGGCCGCCCAGGAGGCCGAGCGACGGAAGGCGCCGCTCTACGTGGTGACCGCCTACACGGTGCCGGTCTTCGCGGCGTCCAGCATGGACGCCGGCTACGCCACCGTGGACGACGAGGTCATCCGGGAGAGCGCACAGTCCGTCCTGCAGGAGTCGCTGACGCACCTGGCCGGTCTGCAGGTCGATGTCCATCCCCGCATCGAGACGGGTGACGCCGCCGGGGTGCTCCTGGACCTCTCGGAGCAGGCCGAACTCATGGTGGTGGGCTCGCGGGGTCGCGGCGGGTTCGTCGGCCGCCTGCTCGGCTCCGTCAGCAGCGCCCTCCCCGCTCATGCCAAGTGCCCGACGGCGGTCATCCCCGTCTGCACCGGCGCGCGCCTGGGGCACCCGGAGCTCGGACGGAAACAGGGGCGCGACCGGGACAAGCCCGCCCTCGCTGTCGAACCGGTCGTGGTGGTCGGCGTCGACGGGTCTGAGCAGGCCCGGATGGCATCCCTCGCCGCAGGGGAGGAGGCCCGCTCACGGGGACTCGCCCTGCGCGTGATCTGTTCCGTCGCGCCGTTCAACGGGTCCCTGGCCTGGGTGCCGGCACCTGTGGACCGCGAGGCCCTGCACGCGGACCTCGCCCTCCAGCTCGCCGCCGGTCGTGACTGGCTGCAGAGCCACTACCCGGACGTCGACATCACGGTGGACCTGGTGGACGGACCGCCCGCAGAGGTCCTGATCGCGGCATCGGCGACGGCGGAGCTCCTCGTGGTGGGCACGCGGGGCCGCGGTGGCTTCGCCGGCATGCTCATGGGTTCGACCAGCCAGGGAGTCCTGCACCATGCCCGCGGTCCCGTCCTCGTGGTGCCCGACAAGGCCGATCCGCGGCTCGAGAACCGCAGCTCCTTCGGCCCGATGGTCGCGCCCGCGCGCTAGCGCGGACGGCGCTGCGCGCCCTGTCGCCGGAACGCTGCAGCAGGGGCTGTCGCTGGGCGTTCCGGCCGGGACCCGGCGGCCGGGTACGCCGGTGGACCGCGGGTGCCGAGCGCCTCGACGGACCGCTACGGCTGGATGCTCCGGGGGACCGCTCCGGCTGGGCGTCCGACCGCTGTCGCGTGGAGGCCGGTGATCAGACGCGCCCGGCCGAGGGGTTCAGGGCACCCATGCCCGCCATGTCCGCCAGTCGCGTGGTGAGGATGCCCTGGTCCGGGTTCAGTGCGTTGACCACCGTGCCGTCACCGATGTAGATCGCGACGTGCCAGATGGCGGCACCCTCACCCCAGAACACGAGGTCACCCGGCCGCAGCTGCGACAGCGGGACGTGCTGCACGGCGAAGTACTGCTGGGCGGCGGTCCTCGGCAGCGATACGCCGGCGGAGGCGAAGGCCTGCTGCGTGAGTCCCGAGCAGTCGTACCCCAGCGGCCCGTTGCCTCCCCAGGAGTAGAAGTACGGCGCGCCTGTCTTCGACAGGGCGTAGCTCATGGCGACGGCGCCGGCACCGCTGCTCGAGGGTGGCGACGGCGGCGACGGCGGCGACGGCGGTGCCGGAGCCGGCACCGGAGCCGGCGGTGCGGGCACGGGCGGCACAGGAGCCGGGGGTGCGGGCTGCACCGGAGCAGGCGGTGCGGGTGCGGGCTGCACGGGAGTCGGAGGTACGGGGACAGGAGTGGCAGGGGGAGCCGGGGCAGGGTGGACGGGAGCCGGTGCGGGGCGGACGGGAGCCGCGGGAGCAGGGGCGGCAGGCGCGGGGCGCACGGGGGCCGGTGCAGGAGTCTCGGAGAGGGCGGGAGCGGGTGCGCGGAGGCCGTGGTGGGCGGCGGTCCAGCGGAATCGATCGGTGCCGGGTCGCGCAGGGGTGGCGACGTGACCGGTGCGGGCGCAGGTCCGGCGACAGCTGCTGCCGCTGCTGCCGCCGATGCGGCGATCGTGCGGGCGAGATCCCGCTCGCGCCGGGCCTGCTCGAGACCCGTGATCCGTCTGTCCTCCAGCTCCGCCGTCGTATTGCGCAGGGTGGCGAGCTGTCCGACGAGGGTCGCCCGCTCCGTCGCCTTCTCGACGACGAGGCGCTGGGCGTCGTCGGCGGCGGTCCGGGCTTCCTTCCCTGCGGCCTCCGCGTCGTCGGCGGCGTCCTGTGCGGCCTGGCGCGCTGCCGCCGCGTCCTCGGTCAGGGAGGTCCATGCCTCGGAGGCCGCCGCCGCATCGTCGAGGGTCCGCGTGCTGTTGCTCGAGAGCCCGTAGAGGGTGGACGCCCGGTACATGACCTCGTCCGGATCGCTGCCGTCGAGCACACTCTCGATCCCCGGGTTCATCCCGCCCGAGCGGTACAGGTCACCGGCCAGCCTGCCCACCTGGTCGGTGGCGGCAGCGTGCCGACGGGCGGCCTCTTCCGCGCGCTGTTCCGCCAGATCCGTTGCTGTGCGCCGTTCCTCGAGGACGGCGAGGGCCGTGGTGTAGGCGTTCTGCATCTGGAACGCCGAGAGCTGCGCCTCCTGGAGCTGGGTGCCGGCCGCCGCGATGACGTCCTCGATGTCCTCCACCAGGCCCGCGGTCGCTGCGGCGTCGTCCTGGGCGCGGTCGATCTCCTCGAGCGAGGGGATGTCCGTGGACCGCAATGTCGCGACCGGGGGAGCGGCGAGTGCGGGGGAGATGACCGATCCGCCGAGCAGGACGGCGGCCGTGAGGGCTGCGATGCTGCGGCGGAAAGAGTGGCTCGTACTGCTCGATGACTGCACGTTCTGTCGCTCTCTCGTCACGCCTGGTGGTGATAGGTCACACAACAGTCACGACGATAGGGCGCCTTGAGTCACTTTGACAACAGGCGTCCCTTGCGAATCGTAAACAACATCCGTGTCATTTGGGTGGAACTCGACCGCGTGTCGCGTCAGCCCCATCCGAGTTCGTGCAATCGGGCATCATCGATGCCGAAGTGGTGCGCTACCTCGTGCACGACGGTCACGAGGATCTCCTCGACCAGTTCCTCGCGCGACGTGCACAGGCGCATGAGTGGCTGACGGAAGATGCTGATCCGATCCGGCAGGGAGCCGGCCTCCCACCAGCCGTCGCGCTCGGTGAGCGGTGTGCCCTCGTACAGGCCGAGCAGTTCGGTGTCCGGCGCTTCGCCGGGGCCGGGCTCGTACTCCTCCACGACGAAGATCGCCACGTTGTCCATGGCTTGGGCGAGGTCGTCGGGGATACGATCGATCGCGTCGTCGACGGCTTCCTCGAACTCCTGGCGGGTGATCTCGAACGGCACGCCCCGATCGTACCGACACGGGGCCTGCGTCGGTGACCGGCCCGGTCCTGCGTGCCGGGTGGTGATTTTGTGGATTCGGGACGGTGCCCCTATAGTTTTATAGGTCCACGACAGGGAATGATCCGCCGGAAATGCACCGTGTTCCGGAAGGTCGCAGGAACCCGAACTGTGGTTCTGGCCCCCATCGTCTAGTGGCCTAGGACACCGCCCTTTCACGGCGGCGACACGGGTTCGAATCCCGTTGGGGGTACGCATGAGCAGCCCTCGCGGGCGGTCAACCGGAGCGAAAAGTGCTGGTAGGCTGGAACTCTTGCAAATCGGCAAGTGAAGTTAGCAAGGCCCTGTAGCGCAGTTGGTTAGCGCGCCGCCCTGTCACGGCGGAGGTCGCGGGTTCAAGTCCCGTCAGGGTCGCTCAGGCGGCTGGATCCCCTCGGGGAGTCCCGCCCGGCTGGATACGGTGATCATCGCGAAGATGGTCGCAAGGCTCTGTAGCTCAGTTGGTAGAGCGTTCGACTGAAAATCGAAAGGTCACCGGATCGACGCCGGTCGGAGCCACCGCTGAAAACCCCCGGATACCCGGGGGTTTTTCTTTTGTCCGGATGACCGGAGCAGGCCCGACCCCACCTCGTCGCGCATCCGACACCACGGCGTCCCCCACCCGGCATCGACGTCGCCGGGCTGCGCCCCGACGGCGGCGGGAGATCGACTGCTCGCATTCTGTGAACGTTCCCAGTAAGTTCGGGATGTCCCTGTTCAACGACGAAGTTGGAGCACGCGCATGGCGCAGCAGTACCTCCCCACGTTCACCCGACGGCTGGTCGCCTCCCTCGCGATCGCCGCCGTCGCCCTCTCGCCGGCCCTGCCGGCTTCCGCCGCACCCGGCCCGGCCGCCGGCACCTCCGCCGAGGCTCCGTCAGCCGCCGCCGCGGTGGACCTCGACCTCTCGGGTACCTGGAAGTTCGCCACGGGCGACGATCCGGCGTACGCCGCGCCCGGTTTCGACGATTCCGCCTGGACCGATCTGCAGGTCCCCCAGACCGACGGCGCACCGGAGTTCGCGGACTACGACGGCTACGGCTGGTACCGCCTCACCTTCGAGCTGCCGGCCGGCGCCGAGGGCCAGAACCTCGTGGCGTCCCTCGGGTTCCTCGACGACGTCGACGAGGCGTTCCTCAACGGGGTGAAGATCGGCGGCTCCGGCTCCATGCCGCCGAACGCCCAGAGCCAGTGGTTCGAGCAGCGCCTGTATCCGGTCCCGGCCGAGGCGCCCGTCTTCGGTGGGACCAACACGCTGGCCGTCCGGCTCTTCGACATGTCAGGTGGCGGTGGCTGGTACCAGGGTCCCGTGGGCCTCTTCTCGAAGGACGCGCTCCGTGAGCAGGTCTACGGGATCAGCGGCTCGCCGGCCGATGCGGCCACCACGGCATGGGTCACGGACCTCCTCGGACGCCAGGCCGCGGCCCTCGCGGCGGGCGATGCCGACGCCTACCTCGCCACCCTCTCCGACGACTACTTCCACGACGGGCGCGACCGTGAGCGGCGCGAGCGAGAGATCCGCGGCTGGCTCGCGGAGTCCGGCACCCTGACGGTCGACGACGGCGGCGTGGAGATCATCCGGTCCGATGACGACCGCCTGCTCGTCGACACGAACCGCACCATCTCCGGCACGCGGGACGGGGCGCCCTTCGCGTTCCAGCCGCGGACCCAGGAGTTCCTCACCCTCGACGCCGCGACGCGGACCGAGAGCGGCAACCAGTCCCGCTTCTTCCGTGACTTCGTCGAGTCGGGGCTCGAGGACGCGCGCCGCGAGTACGTGACCTACCTGCCGCCGTCGTACCTGGAGAACCCGAACCGCGAGTACCCGGTGGTGTACCTCCTGCACGGCGTCAACGGCGGCAGCCGCGAGTGGGAGCCCCGCGACTTCGGGGCGCGGCTCGACGAGCTGTACACCACCGGCGGCCTCGAGGAGTCGATCGTCATCATGCCCGACGGCGAATCGCTGTGGTACGTGGACAACGAGGGCGGAACGCCCTGGCGCAGCATGTTCGTCGACGAGTTGATCCCGCAGGTGGACGCCGAGTACCGCACGCTCGCGGGCCGTGAGTTCCGCGGTCTGTCCGGCGTCTCGATGGGTGGCTTCGGCGCCTACTCGATCGGGCTGGCGCACCCCGAGCTGTTCTCGTCCCTCGCCTCCCACATGGGCGCGCTGAGCCTGGCGCCCGCCCTCGTCGGCGTCACCTCGCCCGGCGGGCCGGCGGGGCAGTCCGCCTCGCCGCTGGCCGACGTCGCCGCCCGCAGCACCGAGCAGCTCTCGCGCTACGCCTTCTTCTACGACGCATGCGAGGAGGACGACTACCGGTTCGACAACGCGGTGCGGTCACTCGACACGCTGCTCGACGCGAAGGGGATCGACCACACCTCCGCCGTCTACCCCGGGGGCCGGCACAACGATGACTGCTGGGTGCCCCGGATCGCGGACTCCTTCGGCCTCCACTCCGACCAGGTACGCGAGGCGTTCGGCGCCGACACCACGGCACCGACCGTATCTGCAGCCCTCGATGCCGCGACCCGCACCGTGGTGGTCGAGGCCGAGGACGGGACCGGTATCTCCCGGATCGAGTACTCGGTGAACCGCAACAACGGCTCCTTCTCGGAGTACGGTGGCCCGATCGCGGTCGGTGACCGGGCGGCCACCGTGTACGTCCGGGCCGTCGACGCCGCGGGCAACGTCGGCGCCGTCGTGAAGGTGAAGGTGCTGCCCTCCCGCGCGCAGGGCGGGAAGCGCTGACCCGAGGCCGACCGCAGGCCCGGCCACCGCAGGAGGGCTCCGTCGCGATGCGGCGGAGCCCTCCGTCCTCCCAGCCAAACCGGGGTTTGGCACCGTACCATCACCGGGACGGCTGCCCGTCCGGTGGGTTTCCGTTGGGTCTCCGTCCGAACGGCGCGGCCCATCGATTGCCCGGGGGAACCACCTGGGATCATTGTCGAGGCTTCACGCGTTGAACCTCCGGCACCGTACCGAGACGAAAGGGCACCTGTGAGAATCCCGCCGTCCGTCGTCGGACTCTGTGCCCTCGCGCTGGGCCTGGCCGGGTGCAGTCAGGGTGATCCGTCGCCGACCGGAACCCTGCTCACCATGCCCGCCAGCCCGTATGCCGAGCCGGTTCCGGGCGGGACGCCGGCGTCGGATGCCCTCCCTCCCGAGGACGGCGGGGCCACCGGTTCCGCGGCCACCGATCCGTCGCCCCACTGCGTGATCGTGGCCGGCGGGATGACGACGGCGATGCTCGCACCCCTGAGCCTGCGGTCCTCGGCCGATGCGGAGGACCTCGCAACCCTCGAGGACCAGCTCCTCGTGCTCCGCGACAAGGTGCCCGCCGAACTCCACGACGACTTCACGCGGCTCGCCACCTCGGTCGAGGCGCCGCCCGAGGGCTCCGGCACCTTCGACGAGGAGGCGTTCCGCCGGGCGATGACGCCCGTGCAGGACTGGCTCGGCCGGCACTGCGACCGTTCCTGACCCCCACCCGGGTCCGTCCCGACGGAGCACGGCAGCGCAAGCCGCTGACGTGCGACGACGACGCGCTCGCGTCCCGCGGGCTGCGCCCCGTGGCTTAGGCTGGGGCACGAGCGAAAGGGACGTCGATGACCGAGCAATCCATGGGGCGGCCTCTGCCCGTCCTGCAGGACGCACCAGCCGGCAGGACCGTGATCGGGGATCCGGCCGCCATGAAGATCGCGGCGATCGCCGCCCGGGCGGTTCCCGGCGTGCACGCCCTGGGCCCGGGGACGGGACGGGCGCTCGGTGCCCTCCGCGACGCCGTCGGCGCGAACGACCTCTCGCACGGGGTGAAGGTGGAGATCGGGCAGACGCAGCTCGCCGTGGACATCAGCCTCGTCGCCGACTACGGGTTCGCCCTCAACGCGCTCGCCGACGCGGTGCGCGCCGCGGTGTACGACGCCCTCACGGACCTGGTGGGGCTCGAGGTCATCGAGGTCAACATCGAGGTCCTCGACGTGCACCTGCCCCCGCCCGCGGAGTCGAGGACCGAGTCGAGGGCCACGGTGTCGGCGACCACAGAGACCCGGCGGGTCGGGTCCGGGTCGGCCGGACGCCTCCGCCCGACCGGCGCCACCCAGCTCGAGCAGGCGGGCGAGTGACGCGATGCTGACACCCACCACCATCGGCATGGCCGCCGGCGCCGTCCTCGCCTTCGCGGCGCTCATCTTCGGGTTCTGGGGCTTCCTCCTCACCCTCGTCCTCATGCTGGGCGGCGCCGTCCTGGGGCGGATCGCCGAGGGGAAGCTCGATCTCCGCGGCGTCCTGGACGCCCTGGCCGGCCGTCGCTCGTCCTCGTGACCGGAGAGGTACCTCCAGCCGATGCGCCCGTCCGGCCCCCGCGCATCGGCCCGGTACTCATCGCAGGTCCGCGGGACGCCGAGGGTGCACGTCCCGATGCCCGCCCCCGCGAGGGCCACAACCGCATCACCACGCAGGCCCTCACCAGCACCGCGCGCGCCGCGACCGCCGAGGTGCTCGGCGTCGCACCCGCCCAGGTGAAGGCGTCCTTCACGGATGACGCCGGTCTCCTGGCCCTCCAGCTCGCCCTGCCCCTGCCGGTACCGGCGCTCACGCGGGTGGCCGAGGATCCGTCCGTCGTCGACTCCTTCGGCGGACCCCTGTGGTCCCGGGCCGATGCCGCGCGCGGGCAGATCCTCGACCGCGTCCAGCACCTGACCGGTGCGCGGCTCAGCCGGGTCGACATCCGCATCATCGGCAGCACCGTCACCCGTGGGGCGAGGGTCCTGTGACCGACGATCCGCTCGACCGCTCCACGGCCGCCGGGACGGCGCGCCTCGTCCGGCGCGAGATGCACTCCTCCCGTGCCGTGTCCTCCGTGGTGACCGCGGTGGTCCTGGTGCTGGCGTGCCTCGTGCTGCTGTTCGAGGCGGTGCTGCAGGCGGTGGGGGACCGCCCGTTCCTCGTGGACCTCGACGCCGCGGCCGCGTGGATCGGGGCTGTCCCGGCCGGGGTCCCGGCGTCGCTCCTCGGTGCGGGCTCCTTCCTGCTGCTCGTGCTCGGGCTCCTGCTCCTCCTGCTCGCCCTGGTGCCGGGCCGCCGTGCCCGCTACACCATCCCGAACGGTCGCGCCGCCGTCGTGGTCGACGCCGAGGTCGTGGCGTCCTCGCTCGCCCGCCGAGCTAGGACGGCAGCCGGCGTGGCTCCCGAGCAGGTCCTCGTGACGGTGGGGCGGTCATCCGTGACCGTGCAGATCCGTCCCACGTCCGGGATGCCCGTCGACGCCGACGCGGTCCGCGCCGCGGTGGCCGACGACCTGCGCCGCTCCAGCGTGGAACCCGCACCGCGGATCTCCGTCGTCGTGGCCGAGACGGGGGTGATCGGCCAGTGAACACCACGCCGCGCCTGCTCAACCGACTCCTCCTCGCCGTCGTCGGGCTCATCGCCCTCGCGGCCGGCGCCTTCGGGCTCGCGCTCCTGGTGCTGCCAGGCGTCGCGCCGTGGTGGAACCGGACGGCACCGCGGATCGGGGACCGTATCGCCGACGTCCGGACCGGGACGACGCTCGAAGGCCAGGCCGACACCTGGCTGTGGATCGCCCTGGCCGCCGTGCTCGTGGTCGTGATCGTCCTGCTCCTCCTGTGGATCGCCGCGCAGGGGCGGGGGCGCACGGGCCTGTTCGCCTCCGTGGACGGACGTCGCGGGCGGAGGGCGACCGCCTCGTCGGGCGACGACGACGGGAGCGTCCGCGGGACGGTGACCATCACCGCCGCCGCCGCGGAGCAGGCGCTGAAGGCCGCGCTGCTGGAGCGGTCGGACCTCGCCGGTGCGTCCGTGAGCACCTGGGAGATCCGCGGCGTCCCGGGCCTGAAGGTCAGGGTGTTCCCGCGGAAGGGCGTCCCTCCCTATGCGGTCGCCGAGGAGGTCTCCCGCCTGGTCGAGGCGCTGGACGCCGTCACGGGGTACCGCACGCCGGTGCTCATCAGCATCACCTCGGGTGCCCGCGCACGCTTCATGCGCACCGAGCGCGTCGACTAGTTCTTCTCCGCTCATCCCGGCGATGTCCTGGCGATGTCCTGGTGATGTCCTGGAACCGCCGCCGATGCGCAGGGGTGCGACGCGCGTCACGTTTCGGTATCGAAATCCCGGACCCGGCCGACCCACTTGTGAGTGGTCATGTAAGCGCTTACTGTTCAGGTACACATCAGTGAGGCGGCGCAGTCGAGGCGGGCAACCAGGTTGCCGAGGCACCCTCGCGGTCCGCAGGACAAAGGAGTCTTTTCCATGGCGATACTTCGCTCACGCAGGTTGATGGTGCCCGTCGCGGCACTCAGTGTTTCCCTCCTCGCGCTCGCAGGATGCGGATCAGGAGGCAACGACAGCGCCGGTTCCGGTGACGCGGACTGCGCCGACTACGAGACCTACGGCACCTTCGACGGCGCCGAGGTCAGCGTCTACTCGACCATCGTCGACCTCGAGGCCGAGCTGCTCGAGAACTCCTGGGCGGATTTCGCCGAGTGCACCGGCATCGAGGTGGCCTACGAGGGGTCCAAGGAGTTCGAGACGCAGATCGGCGTCCGCGCCCAGGGCGGTACCGCTCCGGACCTGGCGATCTTCCCGCAGCCCGGCCTGCTGGCCGACCAGGCCTCGAACCTCGTGGCCGCCCCCCAGGCCGTCTCGGACCTCGTGGATGAGAACTGGTCCGAGGACTGGAAGAAGTACGGCACGGTGGACGGCACGTTCTACGCCGCTCCCATGCTCGCGAACGTCAAGGGCTACGTCTGGTACGTCCCGGCCACTTTCGAGGAGAACGGCTGGGAGGTCCCCACCACATGGGACGAGATGACCGAGCTGACGGAGCAGATCGCGGACGAGGGCGGCGACGTCAAGCCCTGGTGCGCAGGTTTCGAGTCCGGTGAGGCCACCGGCTGGCCGGGCACGGACTGGGTCGAGGACGCGGTACTCCGCGAGCACGGCCCTGAGGTCTACGACCAGTGGGTCACGCACGAGATCCCCTTCAACGATCCCCAGATCGTCGCGTCCTTCGACCGGGTCGGCGAGATCCTGAAGGACGACAGCAACGTCAACGGTGGCTTCGGCGACGTCCGGTCCATCCTCTCCACGCCGTTCGCCGAAGCCGGGCAGCCGGTGCTCGACGGCCAGTGCGCCATGCACCACCAGGCGTCCTTCCAGGCCGCCAACTGGCCGGAGGGCACCACCGTGGCGGAGGACGGCGACGTCTGGGCCTTCATGACGCCGCCGATCGACGCCTCCCAGGGCACTGCGATCACCGGTGGAGGCGAGCTCATCGGCGCCTACGCCGACCGGCCCGAGGTGCAGGCGCTGCAGACGTACCTCGCGAGCGCCGAGTTCGCCAACGCCCGCGTCTCCCAGGGCGGTGCGATCAGCGCGAACAAGGGACTCGACCCGGAGGTCGCGCAGTCGGACCTCGACCGCCAGTCGATCGAGCTGCTGCAGGACCCCGAGACGGTCTTCCGCTTCGACGGTTCCGACCTGATGCCCGGCGCCGTGGGCGCCAACTCCTTCTGGAGCGGCATCGTCAACTGGATCAACGGCTCCTCCACCGAGGAAGTCACGCAGTCCGTCGAGGACAGCTGGCCCAGCTCCTGATGCGCTGACGCCCGGTGCCGGCCCGCAGGTCGGCACCGGGCGTCGTCGACGGCACCGGGTACACCACGCTCGCCGCGGTGTACCCGGTGCTGCCGACCCTCCCCCCATCACGTCATGCGCACCAAGGAGGCTGTGCTGTGGAAGATATTGCAGAAAAAGGGCTACAGGTGGTGGTGGGGCTCGCCGTCTTCGCAGCCATCATCGGATTGATCATGCTGCTCGTGGATCGCGCCCCCAAGTCGGGCCGCGAGAAGGTGCAGATCGCCGGATTCCTGGCGCCGGCACTCGTCCTGCTGGCGGTGGGCCTCGTGTACCCGGCCCTCCAGACCTCGTACCTCTCCCTGACGGACCGCAACGGTGAGTTCGTGGGACTGGACAACTTCGTCTGGATGTTCACCCAGCCGGAGGCGCTCGTCACCCTCAGGAACACCGTCATCTGGGTGGTCCTCGTGCCGCTGCTGGCATCGTCGATCGGTCTGGCCTACGCGGTGTTCATCGACCGGGCCCGCGGAGAGAAGGCCCTGAAGGCACTGGTGTTCATGCCGATGGCCATCTCCTTCGTCGGCGCCGGCGTCATCTGGCGCTTCGTCTACGCCTACAAGGGCCCGGAGCAGGACCAGATCGGGCTGTTCAACCAGATCCTCGTGTGGTTCGGCCAGGAACCGAAGCAGTTCCTGCTCGACGCCCCCGAGAACACCCTCTTCCTCATCGCCGTCATGATCTGGATCCAGACGGGATTCGCCATGGTGGTGCTCTCCGCGGCCATCAAGGGCATCCCGACCGAGATCGTCGAGGCGGCGAGACTCGACGGCGCCAGTGCATGGCAGCAGTTCCGGAACGTCACCATCCCGACGATCCGCGGCTCGCTCATCGTCGTGGTCACCACCATCACGATCGGCACGCTGAAGGTCTTCGACATCGTCAGGACGATGACCGCCGGCCAGTACGAGACCTCCGTCGTGGCCAATGAGATGTACACCCAGGCGTTCAGGGCGGGTGAACCCGGACGGGGTGCCGCACTCGCCCTGGTCCTGTTCCTGATGGTGCTGCCCGTGGTCGTCTACAACGCCCGGCTGCTCCGCAAGCAGAAGGAAATCCGATGAGCACCGTTCCCCTGGAGAACAAGAAGAACCTCCTGCCGGACGTCGCCGACGACGCCACGCAGGGCCGCCCCACCATGCAGCGCCGGGTGAAGCAGCGACTCACCTCGCGGACCGCCACGGCTGCTGCGGTGATCATCGCCGTCATCTGGACCATTCCGACCTTCGGCCTGCTGATCTCGTCCTTCCGCCCGGAGGACAACATCAAGGGCAACGGCTGGTGGAACGTCATCACGGACCGCCAGTTCACGCTCGAGAACTACGCGGACGTCCTCAGCCCCGGCGGCAGCCAGTCCCCGAACCTGCTGTCCTACTTCGTGAACTCGCTCGCGATCGTGGTCCCCGGGACCATCTTCACGCTGGTCCTCGGGGCCATGGCGGCCTACATGTTCGCGTGGGGGCGCTTCAAGGGCAAGGACAGCCTGTTCATCTTCGTCTTCGCCCTGCAGATCGTCCCCCTCCAGATGGCCCTGATCCCGCTGCTGCAGCTGTTCACGCAGGTCCTCACGTTCGGTGACTTCCAGCTCCTGCCGAGCGGCACCTACGCCCAGCTCTGGGTGGCCCACACCATCTTCGGGCTGCCCTTGGCGATCTTCCTGCTGCACAACTTCATCGCCGAGATCCCCGGTGAGGTCATCGAGGCGGCGCGGGTGGACGGTGCCGGACACAGCACCATCTTCTGGCGCATCATCGTCCCGCTGGCGACGCCGGCGCTCGCCTCGTTCGGCATCTTCCAGTTCCTGTGGCTGTGGAACGACCTCCTGGTGGCCCTCGTCTTCTCGGGCGGCGGGGCCGACGTCGCCCCGATCACCCAGCGGCTCGCGGAACTCCAGGGCTCGCGCGGCGGCGAGTGGCAGCGCCTCACCGCCGGTGCCTTCGTCTCGATCATCGTGCCCCTCGCCGTCTTCTTCGGACTGCAGCGGTACTTCGTCCGAGGGCTGCTGGCAGGCGGCCTGAAGGGCTGATCGTGACGAGCATCGACGACGTCGCGGCGTCCCTCGGGGTGTCCACGGCCACCGTCTCCCGGGCACTGCGGGGTCTCCCCGGGGTGGCGGAGGAGACCCGTGCGCGGGTCACCGCGACGGCGAAGGAGCTCGGGTACGTGCCGTCGTCGGCCGCCTCCGGGCTCGCCTCCGGGCGCACCATGGCCCTGGGCGTCCTGGTCCCGGTGATCGATCGCTGGTACTTCTCCGCCGTCCTCGAGGGCGTGGACCGGCAGCTGCGCGCCGCCGGCTACGACCTGATCGTCTTCAGCCTCGGCGGGGCCGGCGTGAACCGTGACCGGGTGTTCCACCGCTCCATCCTCCGCAAGCGCATCGATGCCCTATTGGTCATGTGCATGCACCTGACGGAGGAGGAGCGGAAGGCCGTGCAGCAGCTGGAGTACCCCAGCATCGTGGTCGGCGGGGCCGTGGAGGGGGTGCGGCACGTGGGCATCGACGACGCCGCGGCGGCACGCGACGCCGTCGAGCACCTCATCGGCCTCGGCCACACGAGGATCGCCCACATGCGCGGCGGGGGGTCCTTCGACATCGACTTCGAGGTGCCGCGCATCCGCGAGCAGGCGTTCCAGGACACGATGGCCGCGCACGGTCTGGGTGTGCGGGAGGACTGGTCCGCCTTCGGCGACTTCCGGTTCGCGACGTCGCGGGCTTCGGCCCTCACGCTCCTCGAGGATCCGGAGGACCGGCCGACGGCGGTGTTCTGCTCGTCCGACGAGATGGCGTTCGGTGTGCTGAAGGCCGCGGCGGAACTGGGCATCGACGTACCGGGGGAGCTGTCCGTCATCGGCATCGACGACCACGAGTTCGCGGAGCCGATGGGCCTGACCACCATCCGCCAGGACCCCGAGGACCAGGGCGCCTTCGCCGCGGACCTCCTGCTCGGCGAGCTGCTGCGCAACCAGCCGGCAGACTACCCGCCGTCGCGACCGCACACCCTCGTCGAGCGCTGGACGACGGGGCCGGTCAGGCCCTGATCCGCCGTCGTCGTGCCGGGCGGGGAGCGGCACCGCGCGCCCGTTCCCGCGGTGCGGACCTCGGGCGGCTTCCGGCGGCTTCCGGCGGTGCGGGCCGGCGGCCGCGTGCTCAGGAGGAGCGGGCGAGCTGCCGGATGGGGATCCAGCGTGAGGCGAGCCGTCGGTAGGACGCCGCGGCGCCCATCATGTCCGCCTCGGCGAGGCTCTCGATGCCGAGGCGCACGTCCATCGGCGAGTCGTCGGGGAAGACGCGATCGGCGACGGGACCGTAGTCCACCTCGACCACCGCATCACGGCGGAACACCTCGAGCCACTCGACGATCTCCGTGAGTTCGTCGAGGAGGTCCATCTCCGGGGCGCCGATGGCGAGCTGGGCGACCGAACGGCGTCCGCGGTCGATGCAGTCGCCGATCCTCGCCGTGACGCGGACGGTGGTGACACGGCCGTCGTCCTCGACGACCTCCGTGAGGTCGTCCTCGTGGATCAGGGCGAACCAGGCGAACGGCACTCCCCACGTCGCCGACCGCGTGTGCAGCTTGGCCACGGAGTCCGCGAACGTGTCGGGATCGAGCCGGGCCTGATGGGCCTCGCGTGCCACCTCGGGGACGAGGACATCGATCAAGGGACCGCGCAGGCTCTGGTCGAGCGATTCGGCGGCCAGGGTGGTGCGGACGGCCAGCTGGTTGGGGCAGTAGTAGGGCGCCGTCGCGCCGTTCACGCCGGGGAAGTGCGTCACCCTGACGAGCTCGGGCTCGTGGTGGGGGAACGGATCGGAGACCGGACGCATCGCCCGGCGCAGCGACTGCTCCTGCTCCATCGACTCCGTCAGTCCGCGCCCACGGGAGCGCTGCTGCAGGATCACGAGCTGCTGCGCGTCGGAGAAGGCGTCGAGGGGCTCGTAGACGCGGAGGTAGGAGACGTACGGGAAGGGCCGGGCGTGAGCGCCCCCGCGGCTCACGGCCCGCTGAGTTCCACGATGACGGGGGCGTGGTCCGAGGCGCCCTTGCCCTTGCGTTCCTCACGGTCCACGAAGGCATGGGTGGCGCGTCCCGCCAGGGCGGGGGAGCCGAGCACGAAGTCGATGCGCATGCCCTCCTTCTTGGGGAACCGCAGCTGCTTGTAGTCCCAGTAGGTGTAGAGGCCCGGGCCGGGGGTGAACGGCCGGGCGAGATCGGCGAAGCCCGTGTCCAGGAAGGCCTGGAAGGCGGCGCGCTCGGCCGGGCTCACATGGGTGTAGCCGCCGTCGACGAAGAGATCGATGTCCCACACGTCCTCGTCCTGCGGGGCGATGTTCCAGTCACCCATGAGCGCGATCTGCGCCTCCGGGTCCTCGGTGATCCACTGGGCGGCGTGGCCGCGAAGGGTGTCCAGCCAGTCGATCTTGTAGGGCATGTGCGGATCATCGAGGGCACGCCCGTTCGGGACGTACAGGCTCCACACGCGGACCCCGCCACAGGTCGCCGCGATGGCGCGGGCCTCCTGCACGGCTTCGGTGCCCGGCTTGCCGAAGGTGGGCTGGTCGGGGAAGGTGCGCTCGACGTCGTCGAGGCCCACGCGGGAGGCGATCGCGACGCCGTTCCACTGGCTCAGGCCGAAGTGCGCCACCTCGAATCCGCTGTTCTCGAACAGGTCCCAGGGGAAGTTGTCGTCCTTGCACTTCGTCTCCTGCAGCGCGACCACGTCGACGTCGGACCGGTTGAGCCAGGCTTCGACGCGGTCGGCGCGGGCACGGAGGGAGTTGACGTTCCAGGTGGCGATCTTCACGGTCCCTACGTTACCAACGGCGCTGTTTACTCCCGCCACCAGGAGTCGAAGATGGTCACGGGTACGGTGCGCTTGTGCCGCGTGATGGAGTAGCGGTGCTCGATGGCCTTCGCTGCGTCGGGGTCCACGTCGCGACCCTCGAGGTAGTCGTCGATCTGCTCGTACGTCAGGCCGAGCTCGTGCTCGTCGGCCTGGCCCGGCAGGTCGTCGAGCAGGTCCGCCGTCGGGATCTTGTTGTACAGGGCGGCGGGTGCGCCGAGCTCCTGCAGCAGTGCCCGGTTCTGGCGCTTGTTCAGGCCGAACAGCGGCAGGATGTCCGCCCCGCCGTCACCGAACTTGGTGAAGAAGCCCGTCACGGATTCCGCACCGTGGTCCGTGCCGATCACCAGCAGGTTGTGCTGGCCCGCGATCGCGTACTGGGCCACCATCCGGGCACGGGCCTTGGTGTTGCCCTTGGTGAAGTCGGTGACCCGCTCGCCGAGGGCGTCCGCGTACTCCTGCTGGATGCCGTCCACGGCGGGGGCCACGTTGAAGACCTTCGCGGTGCGGGGTTCGATGAAGGCGAGCGCGGCCTGCGCGTCCTCCTCGTCCTTCTGCACGTTGTAGGGCAGGCGCAGGGCGATGAAGTCGGCGTCCGCTCCCTCGGAGCGCAGTTCGTCCACGGCGAGCTGGGCGAGCCTGCCGGCGAGCGTCGAGTCGAGCCCACCGCTGATACCGAGGACGAAGCCCCGGGTGCCCGTGGACCGGACGTACTCCTTCAGGAATCCGACCCGGCGGCGCACCTCCGCCGCCGGGTCGATGGTGGGCTCGACGCCCATCTCCGCGATGATCTGAGCCTGGATTTCACGCATGCCCCAAGGCTACTCCCGTTCCATTTCTACAAGGTTACGAAATCTGGGGGATGTCGGAGCGGGGTCGGCGGACCGCACCGGGCTGCCGGACCCGCGTGCGCTCCTGCGGGTCCAGCACGCCGGTCGGGTGTGCACCCGGCGTGCTCCGCCCCGGGCTACTGGCTGAACGCCGCGTCGAAGGAGGTGTCCGACGGCGAGAAGTCGAAGCGCTTCAGGAAGGCGAGCGCCTCGGGAGCGCCCTGCAGCCGGTCCATGCCGGCGTCCTCCCACTCCACCGAGATGGGGCCGGTGTAGCCGATCGCGGTGAGCGCCCTGAAGCTGTCCTCCCAGGGCACGTCGCCGCGGCCCGTCGAGACGAAGTCCCACCCGCGACGCGGGTCCCCCCAGGGCAGGTGCGAGGACATGATGCCGTTGCGCCCACCGCCCATGCGCATCTTCGTGTCCTTGCAGTCCACGTGGTAGATCCGGTCCTTGAAGTCGGAGATGAACGCCACCGGGTCGATCTGCTGCCACATGAAGTGGCTCGGGTCCCAGTTGAGGCCGAACGCGGGGCGGTGGCCGATGGCCTCGAGGGTGCGCTGGGTGGACCAGTAGTCGTAGGCGATCTCCGAGGGGTGGACCTCGTGGGCGAAGCGGACACCGCACTCGTCGAAGACGTCGAGGATGGGGTTCCAGCGGTCGGCGAAGTCCTGGTACCCGGCCTCGATCGTGGACGCCGGAACCGGTGGGAACATCGCGACGTACTGCCAGATGGAGGAGCCGGTGAAGCCCACCACGGTGTCCACGCCGAGCTTCTTCGCGAGCCTCGCGGTCAGCTTCATCTCCTCGGCGGCGCGCTGCCGGACGCCCTCCGGGTCGCCGTCGCCCCACACCCTCGGGCCGACGATCGCCTGGTGGCGGAAGTCGATCGGGTCGTCGCAGACGGCCTGGCCCTTCAGGTGGTTCGAGATGGTCCACACCTTGAGGCCGTTGCGCTCGAGGATGTCGAGGCGGTCCTGGATGTAGGCGTCGTCGTCCCAGCGCCAGGCGTCGAGGTGGTCGCCCGAGACGGCGATCTCGAGTCCGTCGTAGCCCCACTGGCCGGCCAGTTGGGCGACCTTCTCGAAGGGGAGATCGGCCCACTGGCCGGTGAACAGGGTGAATTTGCGGGACATTCGGGCTCCTTGGAAGAGTGTGGTCGGGGGCGGTGCCGCTAGATGATGCTGGTCCAGATGCTGTCGCTGACCGCGCTGCGCTCCACGCCGGCGAGGACCCTCTGGACCTGGAGTCCGTCGGCGAAGGAGGGGGCCGGCTGGCGCTTCTCCGCGACGGCCTCGATGAAGTCCTTCGCCTGGTGGACGAAGCCGTGCTCGTATCCGAGGGCGTGGCCCGCAGGCCACCACGCGGAGAGGTAGGGATGATCCGGTTCCGTCACCATGATCTCGGTGAATCCCTGCCGCGTCTGCGGTGCCGTCGCGTCGTAGAATCCCAGCGAATTCATGCTCTCCAGGTCGAAGGAGATCGCTCCCGTGGTGCCTGCCACCTCCAGGCGCAGCGCGTTCTTCCGCCCGGTGGACATCCGCGTCGCCTCGAACGAACCGACCGCTCCGCCGTCGAACCGGCCGGTGAACAGCGCGAGGTCGTCGACGGTGACCTGCCCGCGGTCCAGGCCGGGCGTGCCTCCGAGCCCGACTGCGTCGAGGGGGATCGGACGCTCGTGCACGAACGTGGTGAGCAGGCCGCTCACCCCGGTCACCTTCTGGCCGGTGATGAACTGTGCCAGGTCGACCGCGTGCGCTCCCAGGTCTCCGAGTGCGCCTGATCCTGCCTGATCCTTCTTGAGGCGCCAGGTGAGCGGTGCCTCCGGATCAACCAGCCAGTCCTGCAGGTAGCTGGCCCGGACCTGGCGCACGTCGCCGATGGCGCCGGAGAGGACGAGATCCCGTGCGAAGGCCGCTGCGGGGACCCGCCGGTAGGTGAAGCCGACCATCGCGAAGACGTCGGTGCCGGCGCGGTCGGCCGCATCCGCCATCGCCTCGGCTTCCGCCAGGGTGTTGGCCAGGGGCTTCTCGCACAGGACATGTTTCCCCGCCGCGAGCGCCGCGATGGCGATCTCGGCGTGGGAGCCACCCGGCGTGACGATGTCGATGACGTCGATGTCGTCACGGTCGACGGCCTCCCGCCAATCCGTGGCGGTCTCCTGCCAGCCCCATTTCCCGGCTGCTGCATCCACCGCCCCGGCGTTCCGCCCCACGAGCAGCGTCATCTCGGGCCGGACGGGCAGGTCGTGGAACCGCGGTGCGACCCGCCATCCCTGGGAGTGTGCGGCTCCCATGAAACCGTGCCCGATCAGGGCGATCTTCAGGGGCGCGACGTCGTGGGGCATAGTTCCTCTATCTCATGGCGGACGCAGTGGGTCGGCGCGGGGTCAGGGCACCCCGGTCCGTGAAGACCGGGATGCCCCCTCGATCCCCCGGGCCTAGGATTCGAAGGCGGTGGGCAGGTAGCGGTCGACGTTGTCGCTCGTCACCACCGGGGCGTTCAGGACGACGCGCTTGGGCACCTCGACTTCCACGAGGTCGCTCATGGCCTTGTCCTGGGCGATCAGGCGTGCCATGCGGATGCCGTCGGCTGCCTGGGTGGACGGGTAGATCACCGTTGCTTCGAGCACGCTCTCGCCGGACTGGATCTCGCGCATGGCGTTGGCTGAGCCGGCTCCGCCGACCATGAAGAACTCGTCCCGCCCGGCATTGTCGATGGCGGCGAGGACGCCGATCCCCTGATCGTCGTCGTGGTTCCAGATGGCGTCGATCTTCGGTGCCGCGGAGAGGAGCTGCGACGTCGTCGCCTCGCCGCCCTGGACCGTGAAGTCGGCGGCGACCCGGTTGTCCACGTCGAGTCCGCAGGACTCGAGCGCATCGGCGAAGCCCTGACTACGGTCCTGCGTCAGCGGCAGGGAGTCGATGCCCGCGATCTCCGCGACGACCGCGTCCTCGTTCCCGCCGAGCTTCTCGCAGATGTAGGTCCCGGCGCTGACGCCCATCCCGTAGTTGTCGCCCAGGACCGTGGCACGTGCTGCGAAGGAGCTGGAGAACTCGCGGTCGACGTTGATGACGGGGATGCCCGCCTCCATGGCCTGGGTGGCGACGGGTGTCAGCGCCGCGCCGTCGGTCGGAAGCAGCACGATGGCGTCGACGCCGTCGTTGATGAACTGTTCCACCTGGCTGATCTGCAGATTGGCGTCGTTGGTCCCCTCCGCCACGCGCAGGTCGATGTCGGGGAACTCCTCGGCCGTGGCGAGCGCCGCCGCGTTGATGGCACCGAGCCATCCGTGGTCCGCCGCCGGCCCCGAGAAGCCGATCACCACGGTGTCCCCCTCGGCCTGGTTCCCTTCGGCGGAGGCGTTGGTCGGCTGGGTGTTCGTCGCGTCGTCACCCGGTGTGCATCCGGTCAGGAGGGCGCCGATGGAGATGAAGGCCCCGGTCGTGACGAGCACTCTCCGGTTCACAGGAACTGCAAGCATGGTTTCTCCTCTTTGAGTAATGAACTTGGCAGAGCCGCGATCCTCGCCCGAGTGGGGCAACTCAGCGTGACTTGCCTCACAGTAACAGAAGCATGGAAGGAATCGACGGCTTTCCACCGATAATCGACATAACGTGTTACCTTCGTCACATGTTCGATGACGATCAGTCCCTGCCCCTGCTGGAAGTCCGCGGGATCACCAAGCACTTCGCCGGGGTCCAGGCCCTCAAGGGGGTGGACCTGCAGGTGCGCCGGGGGGAGGTGCACTGCGTCATGGGCCAGAACGGTGCCGGCAAGTCGACGCTCATCAAGACGCTGTCCGGTGTCCATCAGCCCGACGGCGGGCAGATCTACTGGGAGGGCGAGGCGATCTCCCTGCCCGGTCCGACCGCGGCGCTCGCCCTCGGGATCGCCACGATGTACCAGGAGCTCGATGTGGTCGACGGACTGTCGATCGCCGAGAACATCTTCCTCGGGCACGAGGTGTCCAGCGGGGGAGTGCTCCGCGTCCGGAAGGCCCACGGGCTGACGCGGGCACTGCTCGACCGTCTCGGTCATGGTCGGCTGTCGCCGTCGACGGAAGTCGGGGCGCTGTCGGCGGCCAACAAACAGATCGTCAGCCTGGCTCGCGCGCTGTCGCGGGACACGAAGCTCATCATCATGGACGAGCCGAGCGCCATCCTGGACTCGGGCGAGGTCGCCAATCTGTTCCGGGTGGTGCGTGAGCTCACCACGCAGGGGATCGCCGTGGTCTACATCTCCCACCGGCTGGAGGAGATCAGGCAGATCGGTGATCGCATCTCCGTCATCAAGGACGGTCGGAGCACCGCGACGGGCCTCGACGTCCGGGACACCCCGCGAGCCGAGCTGATCCGCCTCATGACCGGCCGGGACATCGAGAACGTGTTCCCCGAGCGGCGGCCCCCGGCTGCTGACGCGCCGGTCGTGCTGACGGTGGAGGACCTCGAGCTCGACGGCCACTTCGACAGGCTGAGCTTCACCCTGCGCGCCGGTGAGGTCCTGGGGCTCGCCGGACTGGTGGGCTCGAAGCGCTCGGAGATCATCGAGACCATCTACGGAGCGCGCAAGGCGTCCTCGGGGACGGTCACCGTCCACGGGAAGGTCCTTCGCCCGGGCTCCGTCACCGCGGCCGTCGATGCCGGTATCGGCCTGTCCCCGGAGGAGCGCAAGAGCCAGGGACTCATCCTGGACGAACCCGTCTTCAAGAACGTCACGCTGTCCACCTTCGGGCGGTTCGCCCGAGCCGGGTATCTGGACGAGGCGGCCGAGCGGCAGGCTGCACGCGAGCAGATCGCGGCGCTGGAATTGCGTCCCGCCGATCCCGACCGCCCGGCCCGGACCCTCTCCGGCGGCAATCAGCAGAAGATCCTGCTGGGCCGGTGGCTCGTGCACGGCACCTCGGTGCTCCTGCTCGACGAACCGACGCGCGGCGTCGACGTCGGAGCGAGGGCCGAGATCTACGAGCTCATCCGTGCGCTCGCCGTCGCCGGCACCGCCATCATCGTCATCTCGAGTGAGATCGAAGAAGTCCTGGGACTCGCGGACACGGTGCTCGTCATCGACGACGGCAGGGTCCTCACCCAGACGAACGCCAGCGACCTGGACGAGCACGGCGTGCTCGACCTCATCATGAAGGGAAGTGCCGCGTGAGCGAGCAGAACACGAAGGTGGCCGAGCCGAACCCCCGTGCGACGGAGCACGGACGGCCCGTGCGGGCCAATCCGCTGCACGCCTTCCTGCGGGGTTCGGCAGGGCGCAACCTCGGACTGGTCATCGCGCTCGCCCTGCTCCTCGTCGTGGGAGCGATCACCAGTGGGGACCGCTTCCTGAACCTCGAGAACATGCTCACGATCCTCCGGTACGCATCGATCATCGGTGTGGTGAGCATCGGCGTGACCTTCGTCATCACCGCCGGCGGGATCGACCTGTCCGTCGGGTCGGTGATCGGCCTGACGACGGTCGTGGCGAGCCTCACCAGCGTGCAGATGGCGGCCGCGCAGTCCTCATGGCTCCTCATGGTGATCGTCGCCCTCGCCGTCGGTGCCGCTGCCGGGCTCGTCAACGGCGTCCTGATCGCGTACGGCAAAGTGGTGGCCTTCATCGCCACCCTGGCGATGCTCATCGGTGCACGTGGCCTCGCGGAGCTCATCTCGGGCCGCAGGACGCAGGTGGTCAGCAACCGTGACTTCCTCGAGGTCCTGCGCGCCGACCTGCTCGGCGTCCCCATCCTGGTCTGGATCTTCGCCGTGGTCGCCGCGGGCGGCTGGTTCCTCCTGAACCGCACCACCTTCGGTCGGCGCACCATCGCCATCGGCGGGAACCTCGAGGCATCCCGGCTGGCCGGCATCAAGGTGAGGCGCCACCTGGTGTACCTCTACGTCCTCGCGGGGTTCACGGCGGGTATCGGCGGCATCATGTACCTCGGCCGCACCACGGCCGGTACCTCCACGCACGGGCTGCTCGTCGAACTCGACGTCATCGCCGCCGTCGTCGTCGGCGGGACCCTGCTCGTCGGGGGCCGGGGCACGATCATGGGCACCGTGCTCGGGGTGCTGATCTTCAGTACCCTCATCAACGTCTTCACCCAGAACAACCTCGACACCTCCATCCAGGCGCTGGCCCGGGCCCTCATCCTCGTGGGGGCCGTCCTCCTGCAGCAGCGATTCGCCGCGCAGGGGCCGCGCAGACGCCTGAAGAACGCGGTCCGCACGGACGCGGCGGCGGCGAACTGATCACCGTGGAGCGGCGTACCAGGGGTGGATCACGCACCGTCCCAGGCGACCCTTGTTCCGTCGGTTTCCATGCTGTAATGAGTCGATGCGTGACGTAAGTAGCTTCAACGGCCTCGGCTCCTCCGGAGCCAGCGAGCTCTTCCAGATCCTGCGCGACGGACGGCCCCGCACCCGATCCGAGCTCGCCGCCCAGATGGGACTCGCGCGCTCCACGGTGACGCTGCGCATCGAATCCCTGATGGAGCTGGGCCTGGTCGGTTTCGTCGACGATGCCGTCTCCACGGGCGGGCGGCCGTCCTCGCGGATCGCCCTCAAGGCGGGGAGCAAGGTGGTCCTGGGTGTGGACATCGGGGCGTCGCACCTGCGCGTGGCACTGACCGACCTCACGGGTCACCAGCTGCGTGAAGCCGCTCGTTCGATTGAGGTGGCCATCGGCCCGACCGCGGTCCTCGATGCGGTGGTGGAGATGGCCTCCGAACTGCTGGCGGACTCGGACCGCGACCTCGCGGATCTGCTGGCGATCGGGGTCGGTGTGCCGGGGCCCGTGGAGCACAGGACGGGCATGCCCATCAACCCGCCGATCATGCCCGGCTGGAACCGCTTCGACGTCCCGGGCTACCTGCAGGACCACTTCCACGTCCCGGTCCTCGTGGACAACGATGTCAACGTCATGGCCGTCGGGGAGCGGAACGCGGCGTGGCCGGACACCGGTGAGCTGATCTACGTGAAGGTCGCCACGGGCATCGGCTCGGGCATCGTCTCCAACGGCATGCTGCAGCGTGGGGCGGACGGTGTCGCCGGCGATATCGGGCACATCCGCGTGCACGACGGCACGGGCGTCCCCTGCCACTGCGGAAACCTGGACTGCCTCGAGGCCGTCGCCTCCGGCCCGGCCGTCGCCGCGAAGCTCCGTGCGCTCGGGCTGGACGCCCGTACTGCCGAGGATGTCGTCCGTCTCGTGGGAAGCGGGAACAAGGACGCGGTCCATGCAGTGCGCCAGGCCGGTCGTGATGTGGGAGAGGTCCTCTCGGCGTGCGTGAGCCTGATGAATCCGTCGGTCATCGTCATCGGCGGGTCGATGGCGCTCACGGGCGAGCATTTCATCGCCGGTATCCGTGAGGTCGTCTACTCGCGCACGGTCCCCCTCGCCACGCAGCACCTGCAGATCGTGCAGTCGTCCTCCGGGATCGATGCGGGCGTCCTGGGCGCGAGCATGCTGGCCATCCATGACGCGATGTCCCCCCAGCGGATCGACGACATGGTCCTCGGCCTCGGGGAGACGATCCCGGGCTGAGACCAGCGATCGCCGCTGGCCCGTGCGCAGCGTGACACGCGCTCTCGATAGACTGGCCGCATGACCGCCGAGACCTCCGTGCAGACCTCCGACCGCTCCCGGCTCCTGGAGCTGATCAAGGACCTCGCCGTGGTGCACGAGCGCGTGACGCTCTCCAGCGGCGTCGAGGCGGACTACTACATCGACCTCCGGCGGATCACCCTCCACCACGAGGCGTCGGTGCTCGTGGGCCGGGTCATGCTCGCGCTGCTCGACGACGCCGGCATCGCGTTCGAGGCTGCCGGCGGTCTGACCATGGGCGCCGATCCGGTGGGTAACGCCGTCATGCACGCCGCCGCGCAGGCCGGCCGGCCCATCGACGCCTTCGTGGTCCGCAAGACCCAGAAGACGCACGGGATGGGCCGCCAGGTCGAGGGGCCGGACGTGTCCGGCCGTCCCGTCGTCGTCCTCGAGGACACCTCCACCACGGGCGGTTCCGCCCTGACCGCGGTCGAGGGCGTGCGCCGTGCCGGCGGTGACGTCCGGGCGGTCGCCGTGATCGTGGACAGGACCACGGGGTCCAAGGAGCGGATCGAGTCCGAGGCCGGGGTGCCCTACCTCTTCGCCTTCGGCAAGGAAGAGCTGGGCCTCGCCTGACGGGCACCTCCGGCAGCGCGGACGGAGTCGAGCGGCGGGTGGACGACGACGCACTCTCTCTGCAGCGTGCCCGCGACTTCCGCGAGTCCTCCCGCCGGTCCTTCCTCATCGGCTCGGCGCTCGCCGCTGTGGTCGGCACCGACCTCGCGTTCACGCGGGTCATCCAGTCCCAGCGCGAGCAGACGCGGATCCTGCCGCTCGACGACGACGCGGCGCGCGCCCGCTTCCCGAACGACCGCTGGGTGCTGTTCCCCGGGTACAAGACCAGCTGGGAGGAGGGGCTCTGGATCCTCAACTCCCTCCGGCCGGCCCTGGCACGGCGTGCACAGATGGCCGTCATGGGGTACTCGAACAGGGGCTTGGACATCAACAACGTGGTCGCCACCATGAACCGCTACGTCGACAACTTCCGGCTCGAGAAGCTGTACTTCTACGGCCACAGCTTCGGCGGGATGGTGGCGGTCGAGGTGGCCGCCCGCCTGCGGGACCGCGGCATCCCCGTGGAACTGGTCCTCCTCGATTCCTCCCCGTCCAGCCGGTTCGACGTGCGGGACCAGCGCATGTTCGACGGCGTGGTGCTGCTCTACGAAGCCGGTGTCCGCGTGCCGATCAGCCTGCGCGGCACGTACGAGCTCGGCGAGCGGATCGTCCACAAGAACGAGCGGACCTGGAGCCAGATCGTCGACCAGACCCTCGAGCAGGTCTCGCCCCTGGCTCCCAGCAGCGAACTCATCCAGTCCGAGTCCTCGTACATCTACCACTTCGACGTCTCGCGCTTCAGCCTGTCCCTCGGGGACACGAAGGTGGTGTTCGCCGGCAACCCGGACGACGGCGTCGTCGACTACGCGACGGCGCGGACGGGCTGGGCGCGGGCACTGCCCGACAACGTGGTGGCGACGGACTATGTCACCGGGGGTGCGCTTCCGGCCCACGCCAGCCCCCAGTGGAACCCCGGTATCTACCAGTCGATCGTCACCGCGGTGCAGGACGCGTACGTCCCGGCTCCCGGCGGCGGCGGGTGGAAGCGCTACTTCTGAGGCGGGTCCGACCGTGTCCGCTCGCGTCAGACCTGGTCGATCAGGTCCGCGACGGAGTCGACGATCTGCGCCGGGCGAAAGGGATAGGCCTCGATGTCGGCCGGCTGCGTGATCCCGCTCAGGACGAGCACGGTGTGCAGCCCGGCCTCCATGCCCGCGATGATGTCGGTGTCCATCCGGTCGCCGATCATCGCCGTGGTCTCGGAGTGCGCGTCGATCTGGTTCATCGCCGAGCGGAACATCATGGGGTTCGGCTTGCCGACGATGTAGGGGTCGCGGCTCGTCGCCGCCGTGATCATCGCGGCGATCGCGCCCGTCGCGGGGAGCGGGCCCTCCTTGGACGGACCGGTGACGTCCGGATTGGTCGCGATGAACCGTGCACCGTCGAGGATGAGGCGCACGGCCTTGGTGATCGCCTCGAACGAGTACGTGCGCGTCTCGCCGAGCACCACGTAGTCCGGGTTCGTATCCGTGAGGACGAAGCCTGCCTCGTGCAGCGCCGTCGTCAGTCCGGCCTCGCCGATCACGTAGGCGCGGCCGCCCGGCAGCTGGTCCCGCAGGAACTGCGCGGTGGCGAGCGCGGACGTCCAGAGGTTCTCCTCGGGGATCTCGAGGCCCGATGCCTTCAGGCGGGCCGCGAGGTCGCGAGGCGTGTAGATCGAGTTGTTCGTCAGCACCAGGAACCGCTTGGACGTGGCGACCCATCGGTCGATCAGTTCGGCCGCGCCGGGGATGGCGTGGTTCTCGTGCACCAGGACCCCGTCCATGTCGGTGAGCCAGCACTCGATGTGTTCGTTCTCGCGCATGTTCGTCCTTCCGGGGTGGGCCGTCCGCTGCCAGTCTTCCACCTTTGCCGCCGTCTACGCTGGGACGGTGGAAGAAACCCTGCCTGAGCCCGGACGCACCGACGACGACCCGGCGGCGGCTCGGGACGGCGCGCCCGGTGCGCCCCCGGTCGGGGTCGGTCCCTGGGCGGGCGCGTGGCCCGACGGCGACCACTGGGACCGCGAGCTGCTGGCGGCGGGGGACACCCGGAACGTCGTGGACAGGTACCGCTACTGGACCCACGAGGCCATCGTCGCGGACCTCGACGGACGCAGGCACGGCTTCCACGTCGCCATCGAGAACTGGCAGCACGATCTCAACATCGGCTCGGTGGTGCGCACGGCCAACGCCTTCCTCGCCCAGGAGGTGCACATCATCGGACGACGACGGTGGAACCGGCGTGGGGCGATGGTGACGGACCGCTACCAGCACGTACGGCACCACCCGACGGTCGCGGACTTCACCGCCTGGGCGGCAGGGGAGGGCCTCGCGGTGATCGGGATCGACAACTTCCCCGACTCGGTGCCGCTCGAGACGTACGACCTGCCCGAGCGCTGCGTCCTCGTCTTCGGACAGGAGGGCCCGGGCCTGACGCCCGAGGTGCACGAGGCGGCGGAGGCGACGCTGTCGATCGCCCAGTTCGGCTCGACCCGCTCCATCAACGCCTCCGCCGCGGCCGCCATCGCGATGCACGGCTGGGTGCGGCGCCATGTATTCGGCCAGCACGCCTGAACGGGCCGTCCGGGCCGACTTCTTCTGCGCCCGGAAGACCCGCTCGCTAGGATGAGGCAAGCACTCACCACCACGAAGGAGTCCTCAGCATGCCTATAGCAACCCCTGATGTTTACGCCGAGATGATCGACCGCGCGAAGGCGGGCGGGTTCGCATTCCCGGCAGTGAACGTGACCTCCTCGCAGACCCTGAACGCCGCGATGCGCGGCTTCGCCGAGGCCGGCTCGGACGGCATCGTGCAGGTCTCGACGGGCGGCGCCGCCTACTGGTCCGGCGCGAGCGTCAAGGACATGGTCGCCGGTTCGCTGGGCTTCGCCGCCTTCGCGAAGGAGGTGGCCAGGAAGTACGACGTCAACATCGCCCTGCACACCGACCACTGCCCCAAGGACAAGCTGGACGACTTCGTGCTGCCGCTGCTCGCCGCGTCCGAGGAGGCCGTGAAGAACGGCCGCGACCCCATCTTCAACTCGCACATGTGGGACGGCTCCGCGGAGACGCTCGAGGAGAACCTGCGCATCGCCCGGGAGATCCTGCCCCGCGCCGCCGCCGCGAAGATCATCCTCGAGGTCGAGATCGGCACCGTGGGAGGCGAGGAGGACGGCGTCGAGCACGCCATCAACGACAAGCTCTACACCACGGTCGAGGACGCCCTCGCGACCATCGATGCCCTCGGCGCAGGCGAGCACGGCCGCTACATCACGGCGTTGACCTTCGGCAACGTGCACGGCGTGTACAAGCCGGGCGGCGTGAAGCTGCGGCCGGAGATCCTCAAGGAGATCCAGGACCAGGTGGGGCAGAAGCTCGGCAAGGACAAGCCCTTCGACCTCGTCTTCCACGGCGGATCCGGTTCCTCCGACCAGGAGATCGCGGATGCCGTCTCCTACGGCGTCATCAAGATGAACATCGACACGGACACCCAGTACGCCTTCACACGCCCCGTCGCGGACCACATGCTGCGCAACTACGACGGCGTCCTCAAGGTCGACGGCGAGGTCGGCAACAAGAAGACGTACGACCCCCGCGTCTGGGGCGCCTCCGCCGAGGCCGGCCTCGCGGCCCGCGTCGTGGCCGCCGCGACGTCGCTCGGGTCCGCCGGAAAGAAGCTCTGACCCGTGTCGGACGAGTTCCGCAGGAACCTGCTGGGTCCGGAGCCGACGCTGCTGCCCGAGGAGACCGACGTCGTCGAGCGCCTCGCCGCAGGTGACGAGGCCGTGGATCTCGCGGCCAGGCACCCGACGTCGTCGCTGGTCTGGGCGATCCTCGCCGACGAGGCCTACGGCGAGGGACGCACCATCGAGTCCTACGCCTACGCCCGCACCGGCTACCACCGCGGGCTGGATGCGCTGCGGCGCAACGGCTGGCGGGGTACGGGTCCCGTCCCGTACTCGCACGAACCGAACCGTGGCTTCCTGCGCGCCCTGTACGCGCTGGGACGTGCCGCGGCGTCGATCGGCGAGATCGAGGAGGCCGAGCGGATCGCGGTGTTCCTCAGGGAATCGGATCCGGAAGCGAGCGCCCAGCTCGCGAACTGACGGCGACCATGGATCTCAGGACGGGCGGAGCGGCGCGAGCCCCCGCCCGTCCTGCTGTCCGGGCGCCCTGGGCCAAGCAGGTCCTAACACACTCCGAATCGTGATGCCCGGAACCATTAACGAGTAGTGCATTTCCTTGTGCAGCTGTTACGCGTGCGGCCAGAGTTAAAGGCTCCACAGAGCGTGGTGAGGCGAATCGGGAGCGGTGCTGGATATGTCGACAGGTGTGACCACGGGACAGTTGTACACGGTCGCGGAAGTAGCGGCGATGATGCGGGTCTCGAAGATGACCGTCTACCGGCTGGTGCAATCGGGGACCATCCAGAGCATCAGGTTCGGCAGGTCCTACCGGGTGCCGCAGAGCGCGGTGCGCGACTACATCGACTCCACGAACCGCGGGTCCGACTACTCGATTTGAGGGTGGAGGCCCACTCCGGCCCGTCCCCGGAGAGGACCTGATGGACTGCGGCGGCACGAGCGGTGCCGGGCATAATCCGTCTGTCGTTAGGCTTGTGATATCGATCGATGAACGATAGCTTTATGCTGACCATCAGTAGAAGGAGCTGTCATGCACCACATCACCGTCGTGGCCCTGCGCATCGTGCTGGGCCTCATCTTCGCCGGTTCGGTCGTCATCCAGGTCGTGATGCTCTCGTTGCTGACCCTCGACGTCTCGACCGCCGACCCCGACGTGGCCCTCATCAGGACACCGCTGGTCGTCCTCACGGTGCTCGGCATCCTCGCCCTGCAGGTCGTTGTCGTCTGTGTGTGGGGGCTGCTGACCATGGTGCGGCGCGGCACGGTCTTCTCGACGGATGCCTTCCGCCTGGTGGACATCGTGATCGGGGCCTTCACCGCCGCGAGCCTGCTGGCCTTCGGACTCGGCGTGGCCCTCGCCCCCGGGGAGGCGGTGGCCCCCGGCGTCGTCCTGCTCATCGGCGGCGTGGCGGTGATGATCGGTGCGGTGGCGCTGATCGTCCTCGTGCTGCGGGCGCTGCTCGTGCAGGCCGTCCGCACCGACCTCGAGGCACGCCAGCTGCGCACCGAACTCGACGAGGTCATCTGATGGCGATCATCGTGCGGATCGACGTCGAACTCGCGCGCCGGAAGATGAGCGTCGGGGAGTTCGCCGAGCGCATCGGCCTGACGCCCGCCAATGTCGCCGTGCTGAAGAACGGCCGCGCGAAGGCCGTCCGCTTCAGCACGCTCGAAGCGATGTGCAGGGTGCTCGACTGCCAGCCCGGCGACCTGCTGGAGTGGACCGACGAGGACGACTCCGCGTCCGGCGGCGTCCCCTCGGACGAGGATCCTGCATGAAGGGCCTGACCCGGTTCTTCCCCGGGGCCCCGGCGCCCGGCCTGCCCGGCGATGCGGGCCTCTTCGGTCCCGACTCCACGGCCTGGCGTGTGGCCCGCGAGCGGCTGATCGTGGCGGGCGGCCCGGCAGCCCTCCTGCTGCAGGTGGCCCACCCGCTCGTCGCCGAGGGCGTGCGCGCCCACAGCGGCTTCGCCTCCGATCCGCTGCAACGACTGCGCGGGACGCTCGACGCCGTCCTGACCGTCACGTTCGGGGACCACGGCCAGGTCAGGGACGCGGCACGGGAGGTCGCGGGGAAGCACCGTCCCGTCCATGGCACACTGCCCGACGACGCCGCGTCCATGCCCGCCGGTACCGCCTACAGTGCCTTCGATCCGGGTCTGGCCCTCTGGGTCTTCTCGACTCTCGTCTGGACGGCGATCGAGGTGACGGACGGGTTCCTGCGCCCGCTCGGGCCCGGGGAGCGGACGGACTACTACCGCGACATGAAGCAACTGGGCCGGGTCTTCGGGGTTCCCGAGGCGCTCCTGCCCGAGGACTACCCGGGCCTCGAGCGCTACGTCGACGAGCAGGTACGCGACGTGCTCGACGTCGGCCCCACCGCCCGGCTGATCGCCGGGCAGATCCTCGCGCCGGAACCGCCGATCGTTGCCCGGCCGCTGCGCCCCGTCCCGTCCGTCCTGGCTGCGGCAGTCCTCCCCGAGACCCTGCGGCAGGCCTACGGGTTGCCCTGGCGACGCCGGGAACGGCTGGCGTTCGCCGTCATCCGGCGCGCCGCGCGCGTCGTCGTGCCCCTGCTCCCGGACCGGCTCCGCCACTGGCCGCACTACCGGGTGGCGCGCGATCGGATGGGCCGGTAGCAGGGGGAGGTCGTGGCGGCGCCCCGCGACCCGGCGCGGACGCATGGGCCAGGCCCGGCAGGTCAGGCCCCGGGGCGCCTGATCGTCGTCGTCACGGTGACCAGCTGGGGGCGCGGTGGCGCCGAACTGAACCCGAAGCGGACGGGCGGGCTGACGGCGGCCAGCGTGCCGAGGTCCGAGCCGCGCCAGGACGCCGTCGCCCCCGTGAGGGAGCGGGCGGATGTCACGCCGTAGTACTCGGTCCGGCCGTTGCCCGCGGAGCCCGCCGTCGCGACCCCCTTGACCAGGAGCGATGCCACGGGGTTGATCAGTGCCAGCCAGCGGGGATGGGTGGCCAGGCGCGAGGGGAGGACGCCGAGCAGCCGCCCGAGCAGCGTCACCGGACCGACCTCGGCCTGGACCTGCAGGTCCCCGGCATCGACGAGGAGGCGGGACGAGTCCAGCGACGAGACGATCTCGAGGAGGACGACGTCGTCGAAGGTGTAGGTCGCCCCCACGTAGTCAGCGATCTCCCGGCTCGGCGCGAGCAGGGTGCGCACGCCGGCCGAGTCCTCCATCATGACGTCGGTGAAGGCGCCGAACGGAGACGCGTCCCACCTCCCGATCACCAGTCGCGTACCCGAGGCGGTGCCGATCCCGGCGATGTGTCCTTCGAAGCGGTCCATGGGCCCATTCTCCACGCCCCGGCGCGGGTGGACGCCGGTGTCACACCGGCCGGTCCCGCCCCCGTCATCCCCGACGCCTTTCGACGGCCCGTGAGCGCCTCGGCTAAACTCGGACGGTAAGAGCCCCAGTGGCCGCGCTCCGTGCGGCCGGTTGGGGCGTTCTGATGCACGGCGAACTCCACCGCGGTCGCGCGGGGAGGACCCGTACCGAATGGGGGAGGATCCCATGCCAGCAATCGTCATCGTCGGCGCCCAGTGGGGCGACGAGGGTAAGGGCAAGGCCACTGACCTGCTGGGCGGCCGGGTCGACTACGTCGTGAAGCCGAACGGCGGCAACAACGCCGGGCACACCGTCGTCGTCAATGGCGAGAAGTACGAGCTGAAGCTCCTTCCCGCGGGCATCCTCAGCCCCAATGCCGTCCCGATCATCGGCAACGGCTGCGTCATCAACCTCGAGGCACTCTTCGACGAGATCGACGGACTCCAGGCCCGCGGGGCGGACACGTCGAAGCTGCGCATCTCCGCCAACGCCCACCTCGTGGCGCCGTACCACCAGGTGCTCGACAAGGTCACCGAGCGTTTCCTCGGCAAGCGCGCCATCGGCACCACGGGCCGCGGGATCGGTCCGGCCTACATGGACAAGGTGGCCCGGCTCGGCCTGCGGGTGCAGGACGTCTTCGACGAGTCCATCCTCCGCCAGAAGGTCGAGGGCTCCCTCAAGCAGAAGAACGAGCTGCTGGTGAAGGTCTACAACCGCCGCGACGTCGAGGTCGAGGAGGTCGTCGAGTACTTCCTGTCCTTCGCCGAGCGGCTCAAGCCCCTCGTCATCGACTCCACCTTCGTGCTCAACGAGGCGCTCGACGCCGGCAAGGTGGTCCTCATGGAGGGCGGCCAGGCCACCTTCCTCGACGTCGACCACGGCACCTACCCGTTCGTGACGTCGTCGAACCCCACCGCGGGCGGCGCGTCCGTCGGATCCGGGATCGGTCCCACGCGCATCTCCCGCTCGATCGGCATCATCAAGGCGTACACCACGCGCGTGGGCGCCGGTCCCTTCCCGACCGAACTCTTCGACGAGATGGGCCTGTACCTGCAGAAGACCGGCGGTGAGTTCGGCGTCAACACCGGGCGTCCACGCCGTTGCGGCTGGTACGACGCCGTGCTGGCGCGCCACGCCTCGCGGGTCAACGGCTTCACCGACTACTTCGTCACGAAGCTCGACGTCCTCACGGGCATCGAGACCATCCCCGTGTGCGTGGCGTACGACGTCGACGGTGTGCGCCACGACGAGATGCCCATGACGCAGACCGACTTCCACCACGCGAAGCCGATCTTCGAGTACTTCGACGGCTGGACCGAGGACATCACGGGAGCGCGGACCATCGAGGACCTGCCGGACAACGCGCAGACCTACGTGCGGGCCCTCGAGAAGCTGTCCGGCACGCGGTTCTCCGCGATCGGCGTGGGGCCGGACCGGGACCAGACCATCGTGATCAACGACCTTATCGGCGACTGAGCCCGGCCGGCCCGAACCCGGCCGCAGACACGGGCGGCACCCCGCGCTGCGGGGTGCCGTCGCCGTTCCGATCGCGCATGGATCACAGGTTGACGGTGATGTCCGCATCCTCGCGCAGCTGCGCGATCAGGGTCTGCGTCGCCGTGGACAGCTTCTCGCCGGAGAGCTGCTCCTCGATCTGCTCACGCACGTCCTCCAGCGGGGGGATCGGCGTGCTCGTCTCGCCGCTGGCCTCCTGCTGCGCAACGGCGGAATCGTAGGTGTCCTGGATCTCCTGGTCGCTGGGGGCGGTGTCGCCGGCCTCCTCGGCGAGCAGCGCGTCCAGCTTCACCTGGTCCGAGAGCTGCTGGTCGAAGGCGCCCTCGTCGAGGCCCTGCTCCGCGAAGGCTGCGCGCAGTTCCTCCTCGGACCCCAGACCGCTGGTCTCCAGGAGGTCGCTGATCGCCGCGGCGCGGGCCTCGTCGGTGGCCTCGATGCCCCGGGCGTCCGCCTCCTGCCGGAGCAGCTCGGTGCTCACGAGGTTGTCCGCAACGGTGGTCTTCAGCAGGTCCTGATCGAGTTCCTGCCCGCCGGCCTGGGCCGAGGCGGCGGCCTGCTGGAACTGGCTCGTGTACGTGGTGGTGAAGGTGTCGCGGCTGATCTCGGTCCCGTTGACCACGGCGACGACGTCGGGCAGGCCCTCGAGGTCCGGCTCCGGCAGGGCAGGGGCCGATTCCGCGGTGCCCGTCGCCGGGTCGCTCGCGGCGCTCGACGCGGGGGCGCTGTCCGCGGTCCCGCCATCGCCGCTGCAGGCGGTCAGTACTGCCGCCGCCCCGATGAACACGGCAGCGAGCAGCTGCCTCTTCCGTGCTGTGGCTCCGAAGGCCATGGTCCTTGTCCTCACCTCGTGGTCCGGGTCAGCGTGCCACTGTAGCAACCGCGGGTGACAGGCGGCGGCGTGAGCGCCGGCGGTCCGCTGGTTGCAGGGCTGCGGCGGAGCGGGGGTCCCTGGGGCCGCTGCTCCCGCATCACCAGCCCCAGGTGCCGGCGCCACCCTTGAACGGCCCGACGATCGACCCCGTGATCCAGCCACCGTAGAAGTCGCCCTCCTGCGCCTGCACCGTCTCTCCGTCGACCGTGCAGGAGTCCATCTGCGACGGATAGATGGCGGCGCGGGTGGACAGCTCCCCGTACCCGGGGACGGGGGCGGGGTAGGTCCACGCGCCGCGGGTGTTCCGGGCACTGCCGGCGACCACGTCGAAGTAGCTCGCCGCGCCCTTGAACTCGCAGTGCGTGGTGCCCTCGACCGGGACCAGCACACCGGGTGCGAAGTCGTCCAGGGGCAGGTAGTACACGGGCGGGTGGCTGGTCTCGAGGACCCGAACCGCCCGGGTGGTCCGGACGATCACCTGCCCGCCGAAGCGGACCTCGATGGTGGCGGGCGAGGCCTCGACGCGCGGGGGCCGCGGGTAGTCCCAGACGGACTCCTGGCCGGGTCCGGGCGTGACGCGCTTGTTCTTCATCGGGTTCCTCATGCCACGAGGCTACTCCGGGAGGCTGGGCGTGAGTCTGTACGCTGGACGCACCATACCGCCTACACGTGAGGTTCAGCATGAAAGTCAGCGTTGGCCAGTTCAGACCCGGCGGGGAGGCGACGGCGAACCTCGCGGTCATGCGGGAGCTGGCCGCCGAGGCCACATCCGAGGGCGCGGAACTGATCGTCTTCCCCGAGGAGTCGATGTTCTCGATCGGCAGGGTCGAGGGTTCGCTCCAGCAGGCGGTGGAGGAGAACTGGACGTCCTTCGTCCAGCAGCTGTCCTTCCTCGCGGCGGAGCAGTCCATCGCGGTGGTCGCGGGCGGGTACGAGTCCAGCGGCGAGGAGCGGCCGTTCAACACGCTCGTCCTCATCGACGCCACGGGGCGGATCGTGGACACCTACCGCAAGCTGCACCTCTACGACGCCTTCAGCTACCAGGAGTCCACGCGCATCAAGCCGGGCGACGGCGGCATCAAGGTCGCGGAGCTCGGGGGCGTGCGGGTGGGACTGATGACTTGCTACGACGTCCGCTTCCCGGAGCAGGCGAGAGCCCTGGCCGACGCCGGCGCGGACCTCATCTGCGTGCCGGCGGCCTGGTTCAAGGGCGAGCACAAGATCGACCACTGGGAGACGCTGCTGAAGGCGCGGGCCATCGAGAACACGCTGTGGGTCGCGGCGGCGGGTACCTCCGGCGGCCACACCATCGGGCACTCGGCCATCATCGATCCCATGGGCATCCCGCAGGTGTACCTCGAGGACGAGGAGCGCGGCGTCGTCACCACCGAGGTCACGCGCCGCCGGGTCGACGACGTCCGCGAGTTCCTGCCGGTACTCCGCAACAGGCGCTTCGCCCGGAACGACACCATTGTCGACTCCCACTGACGCGGTGACGGCTTCGGACGGCCCGGCGCCGCCGCGAGCCCCGAACATCCGCGACGTCGCCCGACTCGCCGGGGTCTCGCACCAGACGGTGTCGCGGGTCCTCAACGGTCACCCGAGCCTCCGCGCCGAGACGCGTGACCGCGTGCTCGCGGCCATGGAGGAGCTGAGCTTCCGGCCCAACCGTGCTGCCCGCGCGCTGGTGACGAGCCGCTCCACCACCATCGGTGTGCTCGTGAGCAAGGGCTTCGAGTACGGGCCCGCAGCCAGCCTCCAGGCGATCGACAGCGCGGCCCGGGAGGCGGGGTACGGGGTGGACGTGGCACACCTCGACGACGTCGACGACGGTTCCATCCGGTCCGCCCTCGACCGCCTGCTCGCGCACGGGGTGGACGGCCTCATCATCCTCGCGCCGCAGACCCGGACGCTGGCGGAGATCGAGCACCTGTCCATCACCCTGCCCTTCGTGACGGTGCACTCCGCGCAGGGCCACGACGACCACCGGCTCTCGGTCGACCAGTCGGGCGGGGCGGCGCTCGCCACGCGGCACCTCATCGACCTCGGCCACCGGCGGATAGCGCACGTCGCCGGGCCCGACGGGTGGCTCGAGACGGAGGCGCGCATCCGCGGATACCGCCGCGCGATGCGGGACGCGGGCCTCGACCCGGAGCCGCTCCTCGCGGGCACCTGGACGGCCGACTCCGGCTACCGCGCCGGCCACACCCTGCTCGCCGGGGCCTCCTCCCGGGGCGTGACGGCGGTCTTCTCCTCGAACGACCAGATGGCCCTCGGCCTGCTCCATGCCCTGCGTGAGGGGGGACGGAGCGTGCCGGAGGACATGAGCGTGGTCGGGTTCGACGACGTCCCCGAGGCCGCCCACTACCAGCCACCGCTCACGACGGTGCGGCAGGACTTCCCCGAGCTGGGCCGGCGGTGTGTCGCGCGGCTGCTCGGGCTCATCGGTGAGGCGGAGCCCCATCGGGGCGGGGACGCCGCCCCCGAGGTCCGCACGGAACTCGTGCCGAGGGGTTCGACGGCGCGTCCGCCCTCCTGACCCCTGCGGCACCGGGACGCCCGAGGCGCCGTCCCACCCGCAGGGCGTGCGGGCGCCTCGCTCGTGGAACCATGCTCCGGCTGCCCTCGCGCGGGCCGGTTCCGGGGCGGGACGACAGCTCGGCCGGTCGTCCCCCGGGCGTGACCGTTGACACAGCCCACCCGGAAGGACCTACACTGTTAGCCGTTGATGTGAACGGTCACATGGCCGATCACGTACAGCTCTCCGATCCACCAGAGCATCGCTTCGCGGTCTCGAGAAGAACAAAGAGGTCCTTCCCTTGAGTGACTCCACCCCGGGCTCCGCGACGACTCCGGCCGGTGCCGGCGGCGCTACCTACGTGATCGGCGTCGACTACGGCACCCTGTCCGGCCGTGCCGTCGTCGTCCGCGTCTCCGACGGTGCCGAACTCGGTGCCGCGACGCTCGAGTACCCCCACGCCGTCATGGACACCACGCTCGCGGCCACGGGTGCGCAGCTGCCGCCCGAGTGGGCCCTGCAGGTGCCCTCCGACTACGTCGACGTCCTCCGCTCCGCGGTCCCCGCCGCCGTCCGCGAGGCGGGCATCGACCCGCAGGACGTCGTCGGCATCGCGACCGACTTCACCGCGTGCACCATGGTGCCCACCCTCGCGGACGGCACCCCCCTCAACGAGGTGCCGGGCTACGAGGGCCGCCCCCACGCCTACGTGAAGCTGTGGAAGCACCACGCGGCCCAGGCGCAGGCCAACCGCATCAACGAGCTCGCGGCCGCACGCGGCGAGGCGTGGCTGCCCCGCTACGGCGGGCTCATCTCCAGCGAGTGGGAGTTCGCCAAGGGCCTCCAGCTGCTCGAGGAGGACCGCGAGCTGTACGACGTCATGGAGCACTGGGTCGAGGCTGCCGACTGGATCGTCTGGCAGCTCACGGGGGAGTACGTGCGGAACGCGTGCACCGCGGGCTACAAGGGCATCTACCAGGGCGGCGCCTATCCGTCCGAGGAGTTCCTCGCCGCACTCAACCCCGACTTCGCCAGCTTCGCCCGCGACAAGGTGGAGCACACCATCGGCGCCCTGGCGTCGAGGGCGGGATCCCTCTCCGAGGAGGCCGCCGCCTGGACGGGCCTGCCCGCGGGCATCGCCGTCGCCGTCGGGAACGTGGACGCCCACGTCACCGCTCCCGCGGCGCAGGCCACGGACCCGGGCCAGATGGTGGCCATCATGGGTACCTCCACCTGCCACGTCATGAACTCCGACCGCCTGAGCGAGGTACCGGGCATGTGCGGCGTCGTCGACGGCGGGATCGTGGCGGGCTTCTACGGCTACGAGGCCGGCCAGTCCGGCGTCGGCGACATCTTCGCGTGGTTCGTCGCGAACCAGGTGCCGGGGGAGATCCGGGATGCCGCTGCGGCAGAGGGACTCAGCGTGCACGAGTACCTCACCGGGCAGGCGCAGGGGGAACCCGTCGGCGCCCACGGCCTGGTGGCCCTCGACTGGCACTCCGGCAACCGGTCCGTCCTGGTGGACCACGAGCTGTCCGGGACGATCGTGGGCCTCACCCTCGCGACCAAGCCGCACGAGGTCTACCGTGCGCTGCTGGAGTCCACGGCGTTCGGCACCCGGAAGATCGTCGAGACCTTCAACGCGTCCGGCGTCCCGGTGACGGAGTTCGTCGCCGCCGGCGGGCTCATCCGGAACCCGTTCCTCATGCAGGTCTACGCGGACGTCCTGAACATGCCCATCTCCGTGATCGGCAGCGCGCAGGGCCCCGCCCTCGGCTCCGCCATCCATGCCGCCGTCGCCGCCGGTGCGTACGAGGACATCCACGCGGCAGCCGCGGCGATGGGCCACCTGGACCGCGCCGCCTACACCCCTGACCCGGAGAGGGCCGACGCGTACGACGCCCTGTACCGCGAATACACCGACCTGCACGACTACTTCGGCCGCGGCACCAACGACGTCATGCACCGGCTCAAAGCCCTGCGCCGTGCGGCCCGCACCGCCGCTGCCCCGCAGGCGGTGTCGGCATGAGCACCTCGACCCCCGCGACCTTCAGCCCCGAGGTCGAGGCGGCGATCCTCGCCGTCCGGGAGGACGTCGCCGCCCTCCACGCCGAACTCGTGCGCTACGGACTCGTCGTCTGGACGGGCGGGAACGTCTCCGGCCGCGTGCCGGGCGCCGACCTGTTCGTCATCAAGCCCTCCGGCGTCAGCTACGACGAGCTGGCGCCGGAGAACCAGATCCTCTGCGACCTCGACGGCAACGTCGTCGACGGCACTCCCGGATCCGAGCGGTCGCCCTCGAGCGACACCGCCGCCCACGCGTACGTCTACCGCCACATGCCCGACGTCGGCGGCGTGGTGCACACGCACTCCACCTACGCCGTCGCCTGGGCCGCCCGCGGCGAGCCGATCCCCTGCGTGATCACGGCCATGGCGGACGAGTTCGGCGGGGAGATCCCGGTAGGTCCGTTCGCGATCATCGGTGACGATTCGATCGGCCGCGGCATCGTGGACACCCTCACCGGCCACCGCTCACGCGGCGTGCTCATGAAGAGCCACGGGCCCTTCACCATCGGCAGGGACGCGAAGGATGCCGTCAAGGCGGCCGTCATGCTCGAGGACGTGGCACGGACCGTCCACATCTCCCGCCAGCTCGGTGCGCCCGCCGGGATCCAGTCCGAGCACATCGACTCACTCTTCGACCGGTACCAGAACGTGTACGGTCAGCCCTCGACCCCAGGAGCCCCAGCATGAGCCCGCTCAGCACCACCCTCGACACCTACGAAGTCTGGTTCCTCACCGGCAGCCAGGACCTCTACGGCGAGGAGACCCTGCAGCAGGTCGCGGAGCAGTCCCAGGAGATCGTGCGGATGCTCGCGGACTCGGGGCTCCCCGTGAAGGTCGTGTGGAAGCCGACCCTTAAGGACTCCGCCTCGATCCGCCGCATGGCGCTCGAGGCCAACGCGGCGGACCACGCGATCGGCGTGATCGCCTGGATGCACACCTTCAGCCCCGCCAAGATGTGGATCGCGGGCCTCGACGCCCTCCGCAAGCCGTTGCTGCACCTGCACACGCAGATCAACGTGGCGCTGCCGTGGGCCGAGATCGACTTCGACTTCATGAACCTCAACCAGGCCGCGCACGGCGACCGCGAGTTCGGGTACATCCAGTCGCGCCTCGGAGTGCCGCGGAAGACCGTCGTCGGACACGTCAGCAGTCCCGACGTCTGCGCGAAGGTCGCCTCGTGGCAGCGCGCCGCCGCCGGCTGGGCCGCCGTCCACGAGCTCAAGGTGGCCCGCTTCGGCGACAACATGCGCAACGTCGCCGTCACCGAGGGGGACAAGACCGAGGCCGAGCTCCGCTTCGGCGTCTCCATCAACACGTGGGGCGTCAACGACCTCGTCGCGGCGGTCGAGGCACAGTCGGACGACGACGTCGACGCCCTCGTGGCCGAGTACGAGGAGACCTACGACGTGGTCCCGGAACTGCGCCGGGGAGGTGACCGCCACGAGTCGCTGCGCTATGGTGCCCGCCAGGAACTCGGCCTGCTGTCCTTCCTCGAGGAGGGCGGTTTCGGTGCGTTCACCACCAACTTCGAGGACCTCGGCGCGCTCCGGCAGCTGCCCGGCCTCGCCGTGCAGCGGCTCATGGCCCGTGGCTACGGCTTCGGGGCCGAAGGCGACTGGAAGACCGCCGTCCTCGTCCGTGCCGCGAAGGTCATGGGCTCCGGACTCCCCGGCGGCGCCTCCCTCATGGAGGACTACACGTACCACCTGACGCCGGGGGAGGAGAAGATCCTCGGCGCGCACATGCTCGAGATCTGCCCCACCCTCACCACGTCGAAGCCCTCCCTCGAGGTGCACCCGCTCGGGATCGGCGGCAAGGAGGATCCGGTGCGGCTGGTGTTCGACACGGACGCCGGAGCCGGCGTCGTCGTCGCGATGTCCGACATGCGGGACCGCTTCCGCCTCACGGCCAACGCCGTCGAGGTCGTCCCGCCGGACGCCCCGCTGCCCAACCTGCCGGTCGCGCGCGCAGTCTGGAAGCCGGAGCCGAGCCTCGAGACGTCCGCGGCGGCCTGGCTGAGCGCCGGCGCCGCGCACCACACCGTCCTCACCACCGCGGTGGGCCTCGAGGTCTTCGAGGACTTCGCGGACATCGCCGAGGTCGAACTGCTGCGGATCGACGCCGACACGAAGCTGCGGGACTTCCAGCGCGAGCTGCGCTGGAACGCCGCGTACTATCGGCTCGCGCAGAAACTGTAGAAGCCACTCCCCGAAAGCCGGCACTGCCGCCGGAAACCACTCACAAGAAAGTTCCACCATGAATCGGAAATACCTGGCCGGCATCGCGGCCGCCAGCATCCTGACCCTCAGCCTCACCGCCTGCGGTGGAAGCAGGGGCGGCGGCGACGACGCCGCTGCGGAGGGCGGCTCCAACGAGGGCGCCAAGATCGGTGTGGCCATGCCCACGCAGCAGTCGGAGCGATGGATCGCCGACGGCGAGAACGTCAAGAGCCAGCTGGAGGACCTCGGCTACGAGGTCGACCTCCAGTACGCCAACGACGACATCCCCACCCAGGTCAGCCAGATCGAGAACATGATCAACGGCGGCGTGAAGGCCCTGGTCGTCGCCTCGATCGACGGCACCACGCTGACGAGCGTGCTGGACCAGGCGGAGGAGCAGGACATCCCCGTCATCGCCTACGACCGCCTCATCAACGGCTCCGACACCGTGGACTACTACACCACCTTCGACAACGAGGAGGTCGGCGTCCAGCAGGCCACCTCCCTCCTGACGGGCCTCGGGATCCTCGACGCCGAGGGCGCCGAGACCGGCGAGGAAGGGCCGTTCGACGTCGAGCTCTTCGCCGGCAGCCCGGACGACAACAACGCCACCTTCTTCTGGGACGGCGCAATGAAGACCCTCCAGCCCTACCTCGACAGCGGCGTGCTGCGCGTGCCCAGCGGCCAGACCGAGTTCGAGCAGGCCGCGATCCTCCGCTGGCTCCCCGACACCGCGCAGGACCGCATGGAGGACCTCCTCACGGTCGGTGGCGGTGAGCAGCTCGAGGGCGTCCTGTCGCCCTACGACGGCCTGTCCATCGGCATCATCTCGGCCCTGACCTCCGGCGGCTACTCCGCGGACGACCTCCCGGTCGTCACCGGCCAGGACGCCGAGGTCGGCTCCGTGAAGTCGATCATCGCCGACGAGCAGTACTCGACGATCTTCAAGGACGTCCGCGAGCTCGGCAAGCAGGCCGTCACCATGGTGGACGCCCTCATGAAGGGCGAGGAGCCCGAGGTCAACGACACCGAGACGTACGACAACGGCGAGAAGATCGTCCCGTCCTACCTGCTCGAGTCGCAGATCGTCACGGTCGACAACTACGAGGCCGCGCTCGTCGAGACCGGCTACTACACCGAGGACGAGCTCAAGTAGCCGTCCCGCAGCACCCATGATGCCTGTGGCTCCGGACCGACCCTGGTCCGGAGCCACAGGCGCTGTACCTCGCCCGGCCCCTGCCGGGACTTCCACTCAAGTAAGCGAGGCTCGACCATGGCGGAGAACATCCTCAGGATGCACCGCATCACCAAGACCTTCCCTGGCGTGAAGGCACTGCAGGACGTCAACCTCGACGTCGCGCGCGGAGAAGTCCACGCGATCTGCGGGGAGAACGGGGCCGGCAAGTCGACCCTCATGAAGGTGCTGTCCGGGGTCTACCCCCACGGCACGTACGACGGCGACATCGAGTTCGAGGGCGGGGTCGTCGAATTCAAGGACATCCGCGACAGCGAACGCGACGGGATCGTCATCATCCACCAGGAACTGGCCCTGTCCCCGTTCCTCTCCGTCGCCGAGAACATCTTCCTCGGCAACGAGCGCGAGAAGCGCGGGTTCATCGACTGGAACGAGACCAACCTGGAGGCGGCCAAGCTCCTCCGCCGCGTGGGGCTCGACCTCAATCCCGTGGTCCGTGCCGGTGACATCGGCGTGGGGAAGCAGCAGCTCGTGGAGATCGCGAAGGCGCTGTCCAAGAACGTCAAGCTGCTGATCCTCGACGAGCCCACCGCAGCCCTGAACGACGAGGATTCCGCGCACCTCCTCGGGCTCGTGAAAGGACTCCGCAAGGAGGGCATCACGAGCATCATCATCAGCCACAAGCTCAACGAGATCAGGGCGATCGCGGACTCCGTGACGATCCTCCGTGACGGCCGCACCATCGAGACGCTGAGCCTGCACGACGGCTCCGTCACGGAGGAACGCATCATCAAGGGGATGGTCGGCCGGGACATGGCAAGCCGCTACCCCGACCGCACACCGGTGATCGGCGAGGAGGTGCTCCGCGTCGAGGACTGGACGGTGCACCACCCGCAGGAGTCGGCCCGCGTGGTCGTCGATGCGGCCAACCTCTCCGTGCGTGCCGGCGAGGTGGTCGGCATCGCCGGCCTCATGGGTGCAGGCCGCACCGAACTCGCCATGAGCATCTTCGGCCGCAGCTACGGCTCGAACATCACCGGGACGCTCTACAAGAACGGTGCTCCGATCACGGCGCGCACCGTCGGCGAGGCGATCCGGCACGGCATCGCGTACGCCACGGAGGACCGCAAGAAGTACGGCCTCAACCTGATCGACGACATCAAGCGCAACGTGTCCGGTGCCGCCCTCGGCAAGCTCGCGAAGCGCGGCTGGGTCGACAGCGGCCGTGAAGCCGTCGTCGCCGGCGACTACCGGCGGTCCATGAACATCAAGGCCCCGACGGTCACGGCCATCACCGGCAAGCTCTCGGGTGGGAACCAGCAGAAGGTGGTGCTCTCCAAGTGGATGTTCTCGGACCCCGACGTCCTGATTCTCGACGAGCCCACCCGCGGGATCGACGTCGGCGCCAAGTACGAGATCTACACGATCATCAACCGCCTCGCCGCCGAGGGAAAGGCCGTCATCGTGATCTCCTCCGAGCTGCCCGAGCTGCTCGGCATCTGCGACCGCATCTACACCCTCGCCGAAGGCCGCATCACCGCGGAAGTGCCCATCGGGCAGGCGACCCCCGAACTCCTCATGCAGTACATGACCAAGGAAAAGGACTGACTCCATGGCTACCACCGTCAAGGACCCCGCGGTGACCGCGCCGCCGCCTCCCGTGAAGCACGGGCTGGCCTTCCTCACGAGCCGGCTGCGGCAGATCGGCATCTTCGTCGCCCTCATCGTCATCGTCGCCCTGTTCCAGGTGCTGACCGGCGGCGCGCTGCTGATGCCGGACAACGTCTCGAACATCATCGTCCAGAACAGCTACATCCTGCTCCTGGCCATCGGCATGGTCATGATCATCGTCGCCGGGCACATCGACCTGTCCGTCGGATCGGTGGCGGCCTTCGTCGGTGCCATGTCCGGGATCATGGTGCAGGACTGGTCCTTCCCCTGGTGGCTGGCCTTCATCGTCTCCCTCGTCATCGGCGGCCTCGTGGGCGCCTGGCAGGGTTTCTGGGTGGCCTACGTCGGTATCCCGGCCTTCATCGTGACCCTCGCGGGCATGCTCGTCTTCCGCGGGCTCACGCAGATCGTCCTCGAGAACCAGCGCATCACCGGATTCCCCGAGGAGTACCGCCAGCTCGGTGGGGGCTTCCTGTTCCCCGGACTCTTCCCGGCGGAGACCAACATCCTCGACTGGACCACGGTGGGCCTCGGCGTGATCGCCGTCGTCCTGCTCGTGGTCAGCCAGCTCCGGGGGCGGGCCACGCGCGCCCGCCTCGCCCTCGAGGACGAGCCCGCGGCGTGGTTCTTCACCAAGCTGGCGTTCATCGCCGTCCTCATCCTGGGACTGACCTACCTGCTGGCCGGTTCCCGCAGCGGGACACCGATCGTGCTGGTGGTGCTCGGGATCCTGATCGTCGCCTACAGCCTCGTCATGAGCAACAGCGTGTTCGGTCGCCACGTCTACGCCCGTGGTGGCAACCTCCAGGCGGCCCAGCTCTCCGGCGTCAACACCAAGCGGATCGACTTCATGCTCTTCGTGAACATGGGCGTGCTCGCGGCACTGGCAGGACTGATCTTCACCGGCCGGCTCAACTCCGCCGGCCCGGGTGCGGGCAACCTCTTCGAGCTCGACGCCATCGCGGCGGCGTTCATCGGCGGGGCGGCCGTGACGGGCGGGGTGGGAACGGTCATCGGTGCCATCACCGGCGGCCTCATCATGGGCGTGCTCAACAACGGCATGTCCCTGCTGGGCGTCGGCATCGACTACCAGCAGTTCATCAAGGGCATGGTGCTGCTGCTCGCCGTCGGCTTCGACGTCTTCAACAAGCGCCGCGCATCCAGCGCCCTGAAGTAGGCGGGAAGAAAAAACCGGAGAGGGCGTAACCTTCCCGTCCCGCCCGTCGATTACGAGTATGTAAGCGCCGCACCGAGGCTTATCCCCCAACGGGCCTCGGTGCGGCCTTTTCTTTGCCGCAGGCCTTCGAGGCCGGAGCCTGCGGGTGGGACAGAGCGGTTACGATGGTGTCGCCGCCCCGCCCGAACAAGGAATAGACCGTGGTCACACCGCTGCCTGAGGATGCGCTCACCCGCGCTCAAGCAGGCGAACCCGCGGCCTTCTCCCTCCTCTACCAGGCGCTCGGTCCGGCAGTGCTGGGATACTTCGCGGGGCGCGGCTCCGAGGATCCGGAAGCCCTGACCCAGGAGGTGTTCCTCACCGTCTTCTCGAAACTCGACACCGTGGCAGGGGGGCTCGCCGGACTCCGGACCTTCACGTTCTCCGTCGCGCACGCCCGCTACGTGGACGAGGTGCGGAGGAGGGCCCGGACACCCGTGGTCGTCGGCTACGAGGCGGACGGTGACACGCGGCTGACGGACTCCGCCGAGACCGTGGCCCTCGGGCAGCTCGACCTCGGAGGTGCGGGAACCATGCTCGCCCAGCTCAATGACGATCAGCGTGATGTGCTCCTGCTCCGCATCGTCGCCGAACTGCCGATCGACCAGGTGGCCGGGATCCTGGGGAGATCGGCGGGATCGGTCAAGCAGTTGCAGCGGCGGGGACTGCTCAAGCTGAAGGAACTCGTACACCCCAACGAATCGGACGCGCTATGACTGGTCATGACACCCCGTCGCCGGACCCCGTGCTGCCTCTCCTCCAGGAGTCCGGCATCCCCGAGGACCCGGCCCTCGTCCGCGCCGTCGGGATCGTCCGGGACCTCGCCGCGGGCCCCGCGCCCGATGCGTCCGCAGCCCTGGCACAGCTCATGGCCGACGGCGGCAAGGCAGGGCAGGGGCGGCGCCACAAGCGCCGCATCACCTTCATCGGCGGTGCACTCGCCGTCTCGATGGGAGTCGGGATATCCGGCGTCGCCGCGGGCACGGTCCACTTCCCCCAGGGGATCGGTGACGCCGTCGAGTCGATCACCCGCTTCTCCATCCGCGACAGCGCTGATCGCGCCGAGCTCGGCCCTGCCCCGCTGGTCCAGGCCGGTGCCGGCAGGGCGCCGTCCGGTCCGGCCGGCGGCGCGCCCCTGACGCTTCCGGCCGCACCACCGCCGGCACCTGCCGCGGCCCCGGCCCCCGGTGGTCCTGCAGCCGGGCCGGGAGCGGGTGACGCCCTGCCCGGCGGAGCGCCCGCCCCACGCGACAGGGCTCCCGGTGCATCCCCCGGTGGTGCAGGAGCTCCGACGAGCGTGCCCGCCTCGGTGTCGGGTGCTGCTCCCGCCGCGGCGTCGGTTCCCGCCGTGCGGTCCGTCGTCGCCCCCTCGTACCCGATGCCGACCGCGGCTGCGCCGACCGCCACCTCGCCGGGCAGTCCGACGACGGCGGGAGCGAACCGCGTACCCGCAACCCGGGCGCCCGTGCCCGCGCCCGCGCCCGGGACGACCACCGCGCCGGGCCGGCCACCGGGTGCCCCCGGTCCCCGTCAGGAGCGCCCGGCGCCGGGTCCGGGCAAGGCCACGCCCGGCGTCCCGGCCGGTCCCCGGGACACGAACGCCGGCACGAAGGCTGTCCGCGAGCAGGCTCGGCGCATCGGCGATCCCGGGCTCCGGGGGTCCACCCACGCGGTCCATCCCGATGGTGCTCCGACGTCGCCGCACGCCGCGCCGATGCCCGGTCCGCAGCACCGCTTCCTGCTGATGGCGCCCGTCGAGCCATGGGACGCGCCGGTCCTGTCCGCCCCGCTGTGGGAGGAGGATCCGTGGCTGTACACGTTCGTCGCCGACCCGGGAATCGATGACGGGACCTGGTGGAGCCTCCCCGCGGATGCTCCGGTGCCGGTCGATCCTGCAGCTGCGCCGGAGGAAGCCCCGGTGCGCGACGGGACACTCCACCACGGTCCCGTCGACGCCCCGGTGCCTGGGGTGACTGCTGTGCCCGACGCTCAGGTCGATGCTTCAGCGGGCGTCGCCCCGGCCGGGAACACGGGCGGAGCGGTATCCGTCGACGGCGCGGCTCCCGGTCCGGTCGACCCTGCCGCGCCGGACGACGGATCAGCAGACGCAGCGATCACGGCGCCGGAGGCCGAGACCTCCGGGTCGGGTTCCGTGTCGACCTCCGACGGCGGCACGCTGACGGGACCTGCCATGGCGCCCAGCAGTGACGGCCCCGTGCCGGTACCGGCCGGCACCGGAGTGACGACCCCTAGTGTCCCGGGCGTCGTTTCCGCCGCGGACGTTTCCGCCGCGGACGATGCCGACGCGGGAGACGACGACGCGGACGATGGCGCCCCGGCCCACGCAGGCGACACCCCGACGGAGGACAGCGCTGCAGCGCCGGCCGGCTAGGACGTGATCTGCCGCTTCGAGGAGATGACTCCGGTGTTGAAGCCCGCAAGGTTGAGTCCGCCGTGGAAGCGCGCGTGCTCGATCTTGATGCAGCGGTCCATCACGACGTCCAGGCCCGCCGCCTCCGCGGAACGCGCCACGTCCTCGTGCCAGGAGCCGAGCTGCAGCCACAGCGTCTTCGCTCCGACCTCGAGGGTCTCCTCCAGCACGGACGGCAGGTCGTCGTGCTTCCGGAACACGTCGACCACGTCGGGGACCTCGGGGAGATCCTTGAGCGACGCGTAGGCGGGCTGCCCGAGGATCCGGCCGGCCACCGGATTGACGAAGTACAGGCGGTAGGGCGAGGACGACTGCAGGTAGGTCGCCACGAAGTAGGACGCCCGCGACGGCTTGTCGGAGGCGCCGACGATCGCGACGGACCGGGCGCTCCGGAGCAGGGCGAGCCGCTCGGGCGCCGAGGGCCCCTCCCACGTGCGAGGTGCTGCTTCCGTGCCGCTCATGCTCCCACTCCCACTGCGCGCGTCGCCGACGCGTCGTCGTCGTTCCCGCCCGCCGCTTCCTGCGGGAGGTCGTCGAAGGCCTCGTCCGTCGCATCGACCGCGAGGGCGAGTGCCTGGTCGATGTCCCACAGGATGTCGGCCAGGTCCTCCAGGCCCACGGAGATGCGGACGAGGTCCTCGGGAACGCCCGCCGCGACCAGCTGTTCGGTGGAGAGCTGCTGGTGCGTCGTCGAGCCCGGGTGGATCACGAGCGTCCGGGAGTCGCCGACGTTCGCGAGGTGCGAGGCGAGCTGCAGCGACTCGATGAACTTCTGGCCCGCTTTCCGCCCGCCCCGGATGCCGAAGCTGAACACGGACCCCGGCCCCTGCGGGAGGTAGGTCCTCGCGCGCTCATGGTGCGGGTGGGTGGGCAGGCCTGCGTAGTTGACGTACTCCACGCGGGGATCGGCCTGGAGCCACTGCGCTACGGCGAGGGCGTTCTCGAGGTGCTCGTCGAGGCGCTGGGCGAGCGTCTCGACGCCCTGCAGGAGCTGGAAGGCCGACGTCGGCGAGAGGGACGGGCCGATGTCGCGGAGCTGCTCGGTGCGGAGCTTGGTGAGGAACCCGTACTCACCGAAGTTCGCCCACCACTGGATGTTGCCGTAGGAGGGCACCGGCTCGGTCATCATGGGGAACTTGCCGTTGCCCCAGTCGAACCGGCCGCTCTCGACGATCACGCCGCCGAGGGTGGTGCCGTGGCCGCCGATGAACTTGGTGGCCGAGTGGATGACGATGTCGGCGCCGTGCTCGATGGGCCGCACGAGGTAGGGGGTGCTCAGTGTGGAGTCGACGATGAAGGGGATGCCGGCGTCGTGCGCCACCTTCGCGAGTCCCGCGAGGTCGGAGATCTCACCGGACGGGTTCGCGATCACCTCGGCGTAGACGGCCTTCGTGTTCTCGCGGATGGCCGCTGCGTAGTCCGCCGGGTCGGTGCCCGGCACGAAGGTGGTCTCGATGCCGAAGCGGCGCAGCGTGACGTCGAGCTGGGTCACCGTCCCGCCGTACAACTGGGAGGCGGCGACGATGTGATCGCCCGCCTGGCACAGGGCCGCGAAGGTGATGAACTCGGCACTCATGCCCGACGCCGTCGCCACTGCGCCGATCCCGCCCTCGAGGGAGGCGATGCGCTCCTCGAAGGCCGCGACGGTGGGGTTGCCGATGCGCGAGTAGATGTTGCCGTACTTCTGCAGCGCGAAGAGGTTCGCGGCGTCGTTCGTGTCCTTGAACACGAAGGACGTGGTCTGGTAGATCGGGACGGCCCGCGCGCCGTGCGTCGCGTCGGGGGTTCCGCCGGCGTGGAGCGCACGCGTGCGGAAACCGAAGGAACGTTCTGCCATCAGACACCTGCCTTGCTGGGATGGGTTCCGGCGAGGGTCTCGTCCGGATCGAAGTCGACGCCGGCCCTGCGGGCCGCATCCGCCTCGAGCTCGCGCACGATCGGGAGGATGTCCGTCCCGAAGGCGGCGACCTCCTCCTGGAAGTGCAGGTAGCAGGTCAGGAAGAGGTTGACGCCGATCTTCTTGTACTCGACGATCCGCTCGGCGATCTGCTCCGGAGTGCCGATCAGCTGCGTCCGGAAGCCGTCGTTGTACTGGATGAGGTCCTCGAAGGAGGAATCGGCCCACATGCCCTTGCCGTCCTTCGTGGAGGCGCCCGCTTCCTGCACGGCGTCGCGGAAGCCCTCGACCGCGGGACGGTGGGCCTTGGCCACGATCTCACGGAGCGTGTCACGCGCCTCCTTCTCGGAGTCGCGGGCGATGACGAAGCCGTTCAGCCCGTACCGGGGACGGCGCCCGGCGGCGGTGGCCGAGGCCTGCACCCCGGCGATGTTCTCCCTGAAGCCGTCGAGGTCCTTCCCGTTCGAGAAGTACCAGTCGGCGACCCGGCCGGCAGTGGCCTGCGCCGCCGTCGAATTGCCGCCGAAGAAGACTTCCGGGTGCGGGCGGCCGGGGACGTCGACGGGCGGGGGGCTCAGTGTGAAGTCCGTGATGTCGTAGTACTTCCCCGACTGGCTGTAGCCCTGTTCGGTCCACAGGCCCCTGAGCACGCGGATGAACTCCTCCGTGCGGACATAGCGCTCGTCGTGCTCGAGCCACTCGAGGCCGAAGTTCACGAACTCGTCCTTCAGCCAGCCGGAGACGATGTTCACGGCCGCGCGGCCGTTCGAGATGTGGTCGGCCGTGATGATGAACTTGGCCAGCACGCCCGGGTGCCACATCCCGGGGTGGACGGCGGCGATCACCTTGAGTCTCTCGGTCGCGGCGAGGAGGGCGAGCGAGAAGCTCGTGGCCTCGTGCTGCTTGTCCGCGCCGTACGAGGCGGCGTACCGCGTCTGCGAGAGGGCGTACTCGAAACCGGCGTCCTCCGCGATCCGGGCGAGCTTGCGGTTGTAGTCGAAGTCCCAGCTGGTGCGCTGCTCGATGGTCGAGACCACGAGACCACCACTGACGTTGGGGACCCAGTAGGCGAACTTCAGGGGAGTGGACAGGTCGGCGACGCTCATGACTTCCTCCATCGTTCTGGCAGTAGCACCCTACTGTCCCCGTGGTGCACGGGGGCCAGGGTTGCTGCGGCGTCAATGAGCCAGATCTCTCGGCCGCTCGGGATGGTCAAGCACGAGTGTGACATCGGGGTCGCGACAATCCAAACAATGTGTCGTTCTGCGTGGTGCCGGATGTCAGGGCGGAGTCCTGGTCCGTACGCCTAGGGTTGGTGCATGGATCACGGCGGAACCGAGGAGTGGAGGGCTGCTACGCGCGAGCAGGAGCGCCTCCTGTGGAACACCCTGTGCTGGGTCGGTGCCGTCCTCACGCTCGTCCTGGGCGGCAGCATCGTGACGGCATCGAGTATCGGCGGGACATCCGTCGGAGTGTGGTTCTTCGTGCAGCAGTGCGGCCTGCTGATCCTCAGCGCGACGGGGACCGTGCTCGCCTTCCGCCGGTGGCGTTCCGCGGGATCGCGCCGGGAGCGCACGCCGCAGGGCGATCGGTGACCGGCGGGAAGGGCAGGATACGCCCCGTTACAGAAATGTGACAAACGCCCGGAGCGCTGGGTACTCTCAGTCGGTGCTCCCGTCCACGTGGGGCGCTCCCGCACGGATTGCCGAGCCCTGCCGCCGATCGGGATACGTCCGCATACACCGAAGGCAGGGACGGGGGAACCATCAGTTCCACCGGACGCGCAGGATCCCTGCACGCGTCCTCGGGGTTAAGTCGCACCGCACCGCCCACCGGCGGTGCCCGCGGCCGGGTGACTCCCATCCGAACCCGACAGCTCACCCCGCAGGCATGGGAGAGGTATAGAACCATGTCACGAATCACTTCACCGGCACGCCACCGCGCGGACGTCGACGGAAACCTCGCGCTGCAGGGCCTGTCCCGCGCCGCGAAGAGCGGAGCCACCGCCGTGGGCCGCCCGGTCGCCATCGTCGCCGTGACGTCGGGCCTCGCCCTCAGCGCCGTCGGCACCGCACACGCCGGCACCTACACCGCCGAGGGCACGACGGCTCAGACCGCCGCGGTCGCCCCCGCTGCCGCAGCAAGCGCCGCGGGCACCGCCCACACCGTCGCCGCCGGCGACACCCTGGGTGCCATCTCGGCCCGCTACGGCGTCGAGCTCACCACGGTCCTGACCGCCAACGGCCTCTCGCTCGCATCGGTCATCTTCCCCGGACAGACGATCGTCATCCCCGCCGCCGGTGCTGCTGTCGCGGCGCCGGCCCAGACGGTGTCCGCCCCGGTCGCCGCAGCACCAGCTGCTCCTGCCGTCCAGCAGGCCGCCGCAATCGCTCCGGCTCCGGCCGTGTCCACGGAAGCCGGATCGGGTGTCTACCTGGCCTCGGCAGCGATCACCCCGGTCGCCGCCGAGACCGCTCCCTCGGGCAACGCCGCGGGCGCCATCCTCGGCTCCGCCCGGGCGCAGCTCGCTGCCGGTGCCGTGCAGGACTGCACCGTGCTGGTCGAGAAGGCCCTGCGCGCGGCAGGTATCTCCGTCGGAGATCTCGGCCCCTCGCAGTTCTTCCAGTTCGGCGCCCAGGTGTCCACCCCCGCTCCCGGTGACCTCGTCATCACGGGCGGCCACGTGGCCGTCTACGTCGGCGGCGGCCAGGTCATCAGCAGCGGCATGAACGGCATCAACGCCACCATGCAGCACCCTCTCTCGGATCTTCCGGGAGCATCCTTCGTCCGGGTGGGCTAATACCGGACGGACCACGCACGGGAGACGGCAGGCGCTTGGACGGGGCGCCTGCCGTCTCCTTCGTTTAACCGCGGTGCAGACCTGTCGGAGTGGCGCCTCGGACGCTGAGGCGGAGGACGTCCTGGATCCCGGGGATGCACCCCTCGTTCTGCAGGGATGTCGTGTCCCCCAGCTCCGTGCCCTCGAAGAGCTGAGTGAGCAGGCGCCGCATGATCTTGCCGGAGCGCGTCTTCGGCACGTCCTCGACGACCACGACGGCCGAGGGGCGTGCGATCGGGCCGATCGCCTCGGCGACCTGGGCCCGCAGCGTCCCGGAGACGTCGATCGACGGATCGGTACCGGTGGCCAGCACCACGAAGGCCGCGATGGCATGGCCCGTCACCGGATGGGCGATCGGGCACACGCCCGCCTCGACGACGAGCGGGTGGGCGACGAGGGCCGACTCGATCTCGATCGTCGACAGCCGGTGACCGGACACGTTGATCACGTCGTCCACGCGCCCGAGGATCCAGGTGTCGCCGTCGTCGTCGTACCGCGCGCCGTCGCCGGCGAGGAACCACCCCTCGGCAGCGAACATCCGCCAGTAGGAGTCGAGGTAGCGCTGGGGATCGCCCCAGACGGTCCGGGCCATCGCAGGGCCGTGACGGTCGACGACGATCAGGCCCTGCTCGCCCGCCGGCACCGCCGCGCCGTGCCGGTCGACGATCCGCGTGGAGACCCCCGGCAGGGCCCGCGCCGCGCAGCCCGGCTTGAACGAGGAGTCCGTGGGGCTGGGGGAGAGGATCGTGGCGCCGGTCTCGGACTGCCACCACGTGTCGACGACGGGGAGCTCGTCGCGGCCGAGGTTCCGGCGGAACCAGCGCCAGGCTTCGGGGTTCACGGCCTCGCCGACCGTCCCGAGGACGCGGAGGCTCGAGAGGTCCCAGGTGGACGGGACACCGTCCGGGAACCAGCCCATGAGGGAACGGACCAGGGTGGGCGCCGTGTAGTAGCTCGTCACGCCGTAGCGTTCGATGATCTCGAAGTGGCGGCCGGGGTGGGGCGTGTCGGGTGTGCCTTCGAAGATCACCTGCGTGGCGCCGTTGGAGAGCGGACCGTAGATCTCGTAGGTGTGTGCCGTCACCCAGGCGAGATCGGCGGTGCACCAGTGCACGTCGTCGTCGCGCTGCGCCGGATCGGGGTGGCTGAACAGGTGCTCGAAGCTCCACGACGCCTGCGTGAGGTAACCGCCCGCGGTGTGGACCAGACCCTTCGGCCTGCCCGTGGTCCCCGAGGTGTACATGATGAACAGGGGCGTCTCGGCGTCGAACGCCTCCGGCTCGTGGTCGCTGGGCGCGGCGTCGACGGCGTCGTGCCACCAGACGTCGCGGCCGTCCGTCCACGGGACGTCCGAGCCGGTGCGCCGGATCACGAGGACGTGCTCGATGCTGCTGCTGCCCGCCACGGCGGCGTCCGCGTTCGCCTTGACCGGCACGGCCGTTCCGCGGCGGTACTGGCCGTCCGTGGTGACGAGGAGTCTGGCTCCGGTGTCCTCCACGCGGAAGCGCAGCGCCTCGGCGGAGAACCCGCCGAAGACGAGCGAGTGGACCGCGCCGATCCGCGCGCACGCGAGGGTGATGACGACGGTCTCGACGAGGACCGGGAGATACACGACCACGCGGTCGCCCTTCCCGATCCCGAGGGCGAGCAGCGCATTCGCCGCACGGCACACCTCGTCCTGCAGGTCCGCGTAGGTCACCGTCCGGCGGTCACCGGGTTCACCCTCGAAGTGCAGGGCCACGCGGTCCCCGCGACCGGCACGGACATGCCGGTCCGCGCAGTTGACGGCGACGTTCAGAGTTCCGCCGGCGAACCATTCGATGACGGGGACGCTCAGCGTCCCGTCCGCCCGGGGCTCTGCCTTCGCGAAGGAGTGCAGTGTGTCCCAGGGTCCGGTCCATTCGAGCCGGGCCGCCTGCTCGGCCCAGAAGGCCAGGCGCGCCGCCTCGTCCTGCGCGGGTGCCGCGGCGTGCGTCGTCGTGCCTAGGCCCACCGGCGCACCGCCCAGCGCTCGGCGATCCCGAGCAGGGCGTCCGTGGTCTTGCCGATGATCGCCAGCAGGATGATGGCGAGGAGGATGCGGTCCACGCGCCCGTTCTGCTGGGAGTCGACGAGCAGGAAGCCGAGCCCCATCGACGAGGCGATGAGCTCCGCCGCGACGAGGAACAGCCACGACTGGGCGAGCGCCAGCCGCAGGCCGGAGAACAGGGCGGGCACGACGGCGGGGAGCTGCACCGTGGTCAGCAGGCGCAGGCCGTTGACCCCGAAGGCCCGGGCCGCCTCGACGAGGTTCCGGTCCACGTGGCGCAGTCCGAGGTAGAGCGTCGTGAAGACGGGGAAGAAGGCGCCGATGGTGATCAGGGTGACCTTCGAGTCCTCGTTGATGCCGATCCACAGGACCAGGAGCGGCACCCAGGCCAGCGACGGGACGGCGCGCAGGGCGCCGACCGTCGGGGTGAGCAGGATGTCCGCGACGCGGGAGAGGCCGAGGACCGCGCCAGCCACCACGCCGAGCACGGACCCGATCAGGAAGCCGAGGACCACGCGCTGGGTGGAGATGAGGATGTGCGTGGCGAGCTGGCCGCGGTCCACGAGATCGACGGCGGCCGCGAGGACCGAGGCGGGGGAGGGCAGCTGCGACGGCTTGAAGAAGCCCGACGCCGTGCTGAGGTGCCAGCCGAGCAGCAGGAGGGCGGGGACGATCAGGCCGAGGAGGATGATGCCGATGCGGCGTCCCGTGCTGCGCCGGGCACCGCTGCCGGACCCTGCCGGGACATCGCCCCGGCCGACGGCGTCCTCGGCTGTGACGGGAGAGCCGATGGCCGCCAACCCGGCCCGGCTGATCGGGACGGCCCGCTGCCCCACCTCGGAGCTCATGAGCCGGCGCCGATCGAGGCGGGATCGGCCTTCTCGACCAGCGAGGGATCGAGGAGGGACCCGAGGGCCTCGTCGATCTGCTCCTGCGACTGGACGTCGCCGGTCTCGACGAACACGGGGCCGATCTTCTCGAGCACGGCGCGCTGCGCGTCACCCGGGGCCGGGTCGACGTCGAGGTTGGTGCGCTCGATGATGACGGAGTTCGCGACCGCCGGGTCGATGGCAGCGACCTCCGCGAGGATGGCTGCCGTCTCCTCGGGGTTCTCCTTGGCCCACTCCCGCGCCTTCTCGTAGGCGTTCACCACGGTCTGGGCGACGTCGGGCTTCTCCGCGAGGAAGTCCTCCGTCGCGTTGAGGAACCCGTAGCTGTTGAAGTCGATGTCGCGGAAGAACAGCTGCGCGCCGTCCTGCTCCGCCGCGGCCATGATCGGATCGAGGCCGGCCCACGCGTCGACGGCGCCGCTCGCGAGTGCCGCGCGGCCGTCCGCGTGCTGCAGGTTCTCGATGGTCACCTCGGACTGGTCCACGCCCGCCGCCTCGAGCGCCTGCAGGAGGAAGAAGTAGGGGTCGGTACCCCTGGTCGCAGCGATGGACTTGCCGCGCAGGTCCTCCACGCTCGTGATGCCCGAGTCCGGCAGCGTCACCAGGGCGGACCACTCGGGCTGCGAGTAGATGTCGATGGCCTTGATGGGGGACCCGTTGGACCGGGCGAGGAGCGCTGCCGATCCCGCCGTGGAGCCGACGTCGATCGCTCCGGCGCGCAGGGCCTCGTTCGCCTTGTTGGAGCCCGCGGACTGCACCCAGGTGACGGTGATGTCCTGGTCGGCGAGTTCCTCCTCGAGCCAGCCCTGCTCCTTGATGATGAGGCTCAGGGGGTTGTACGTGGCGAAGTCGATGTTCAGGGTGCCGCCCTGCGTGCCGCCGTCCGCTGCGGCAGGGGCGGTATCGGAGGCGTTCTCACCTGCGAGGCACCCGCTCAGGCTGAGCGAGAGCGCGGAGGCGAGGGCGAGGGTGGGCAGGAGGGCGCGGCGGTTCATGGTGGTCCTTCATCGAAAGGGAGGTGCGGAAAGGGAGCGAGGGCGCCAGGGAAGTCCCCGGCGGGACCCGGCGGGCAGTGCGGCGGAGGGCGGGCTAGTGCCCGGTGACGCCGAGCAGGGAGAGCAGCGAGCTGCGGAGCGCGCCGAGATCCGCGGAGTTGCGGTCCCGTGGCCGGGCGCCCGGGACGGTGACGAGCTCCGTGATCGTGGAGCCCTCGCGTGCGTCGTCGTGGCCGTCGTCGTCGCGCCCGAGGACCAGGATGCGGTCCGCGAGCTGGAGGGCCTCGTCGACGTCGTGCGTCACGAGCAGCACCGTGGTGGGCTGCGCGCTGTGGATGTCGAGGAGGAGGTCCTGCATCCGGAGGCGCGTCAGCGCGTCGAGTGCCCCGAACGGTTCGTCCAGCAGCAGGACGCCGGGATTGCGGGCGAGGGCCCGTGCCAGGGAGGTGCGCTGCGCCATGCCGCCGGAGACTTCCCGTGGACGGTGCTTCGCGAAGGCGTCGAGGCCCACGAGCTTCAGCAGTTCGAGGACCTTCGCCTTGCCCGCGCTGGCACTCGAGGACTTGGGCAGTCCGATCGCCACGTTGGCCTGCAGTGTGTGCCACGGCAGCAGGCGCGGTTCCTGGAAGGCCACGGCGCAGCGTTCGTCGATCCCGGAGACGGGCGTGCCGTCGATGAGGACCTCGCCGCTGTCCGGCACGTCGAGTCCCGCGGCGGCCCGCAGGAGCGTGGACTTGCCGCAGCCGCTCGTGCCGAGGATGGCCAGGATCTCGCCCGGCTCCACCTCCACCGACACGTCCCGGAGGACCGCGCGGCGGCTGCCTGCGGCACCGAAACTCCGACCCAGGCCGGAGAAGTGCACGCCGAGGGCCTGCTTGGAGGTGGTGCGGGTGGTGCCGGGTGCCAGAACTGCAGTCATGGTGTCTCCATCGGTCCTGGCGGTAGCACCCTACGGACCGGGCCTTCGCCACCGCGGAGCGGTGGTTCCCAGGGCTCGGACCTCGCTATCGCCGCGCGTCCGGGGGATGCACGACGACCAGGGTTGCTGCGGCTTCACTGATCCAGGTCTCTCGGCCGCTCGGGATGGTCACTCCCATGAAACGCCCGCGGCACGGCAGGAGCAAAATAGGGCATGTAACAAAGGCTGTAACAATCCCCGCGCGGGCTCGACGCATCGGAAAGAGGCACATGGCACACCGGAACGATCCAGCCGTGATCGGCAGGCTCCTGGGCGAGCACGGGCGGTGGGCCGTCGTCGGGCTGTCGAACAATCCGCGGAGGGCTGCCGTCGGGGTGTCGAGGTTCCTGATGGACAGGCTCGGGATGGAGGTGGTCCCGGTGAGCCTCAAGGGCGACGACGTCCACGGGCAGAAGGGCTATACGCGCCTCGCTGACGTCCCGGGAAGCATCGATGTCGTCGACTGCTTCGTGAACTCGAGCCGGGTCGGCGCGGTCGTCGATCAGGCGATCGCCGTGGGGGCGCGTGCGGTGTGGCTGCAGCTGGGGGTCATCGACGAGGACGCCGCCCGTCGGGCCGCGGACGCCGGGCTCGAGGTCGTCATGGACACCTGCCCCGTCATGGAGGCCCCCGCCCTGGGGCTGTAGCGCCCCTGACTCACATGCGCTGGTACTTCGAGCGCACCACCATGAACACGCCGTAGGCCATGAGCCCGAGTGCGACGGCGCCGAGCAGCCACGTCCCGAAGGGCTGGTCCCGCAGGGACTTCAGTGCGCCGTCCAACCCGGTGGACTGCTCCGGGTTGTTCGTGACCGTGGCGACGAGGATCAGCACGCCGAGGACCCCGAGCGCGAAACCCTTCGCCACATAGCCCACGGTGCCGAGCGCTGTGACCGCGGTGCCGATCCCTCCGGTGGGCAGGCCGGAGAGCTTCCTGCGGAAACGGCGCGTCGCCCCGCTGTAGATGAAATAGCCGCCGACGACGAGGATACCGACACCGACCGCGAAGAGGAGCGCCACGCCGGCCGGCTGCGCCATGAGGGACGCACTGAGTGAACTGCTGGAGCTGCTGCTGTCGCTCGACCCGCCAAGCGCGAACTGCCCGAAGGTCGCACCGATGACCGCGTACACCACGGCCTGGCCACCGTTCTTCGCGCGGGCCGTCAGCTTCTCCTTCCCGCTGAGCGCGCGGACACCGAAGAAGATCTCGCTGAGGAAGAAGAGGGCGAGCGCGATGCAGCCCAGGAAGCAGAACCACAGCAGTGCGGTGCCCCCGGGACTGCCGGCGAGCTGGCCGATGGCTCCGCTCTGGTCGGCGCTCCCCGATCCGCCCGCCGCGAGTCCCAGCGCGATCACGCCGATGACGACGTGCAGGATCCCCGCAGCGACGTAGCCGGCGCGGGCCGCGAGTTCGAAGCCCTTCGAGTCGGCTGCTTCCTCCGCGGCGTCCGAGGCCCGGTCCATCGCGTCACCGTTCCCGCCCCCCGCGCTCCTGCCCGACGTCGTCCCTGATGCCATGGTGGTCCCGCCTTCCTGGTGGCGCGGCGGGGGATGTCTCGGATGAGTCCCGCCGGTCCGGACCTCATCCTGCCACTGCTTCCCCGGGATGGGGAGCCACGGCGGGTGGTCCGCCCCCGGGCCGTCCGGCCCGCGACCGGCGCGGTGGTCCACTAGGTTGGGTCCGGGGCGGCGGCCGGCACGGCACCGCACACCGACGGAAGAGGATGCCATGGAGCAGTTCACGTACGAGGAGCGCGGCGCGACCGATCGGCCGTTCCCCGACTCGCTGGAGGGCGGCTGGCCCTCCGGGTACACCGTGATGGTCGAGTCCCGCGAGATCGCCACCGACGATCCGTCCGCATCGTTCATCGCGCTGACCGAGGGCATCCTGGCGTGGGAACTGCACCGGGGTGCCGGGCTCACTATGGATTCGCCCGTCGAACGGGCCGAGCCCGGGGCGCACGTCATCTCCGGATTCGGCCTCGGGCGAGCGCGCATCAAGGCACCGTGCCGCGTGATCTGGTCCAGGGCACCCCAGCTCGACGGCGCCGGCAGGGCGGTACCCGGCCAGCGGGGCGGCTTCGGGTACGGAACGCTGCCGGGCCACCCCGTGCGGGGCGAGGAGGGTTTCTACGCCGAACTGACGGCGGACAACCGGTTGCTGTTCATCTGCTCCGCCTACAGTGTCCCGGCCGGCCCCCTGTTCCGGCTCGCCGCGCCGGTCACCCGTCTGACGCAGCGCTACGTCCTCTCGCGCTACGTCGCGGCGGCACGGGCACTGGCCCGTCTCGGCTAGGCCGGACCTGCCCAGGGCTTGTCCGGCAACCCGTCCGGCGGCCGGGCCGCAATCACACCAGGACGAGGAGCCCGAGCAGGGCGATCAGGGGAGGCAGGCCCTGGATCGCCGCCGGGCGGGCGAGCTTCCTGTTGCCGAGGATCAGCACGAGCGCCGCAGCGAGCATGGAGCCCGTGGACAGGACGATGAACCCGAGCCCGATCGCCGCGGCTGTCACTCCGCCGAGGAGCATGAGGACGACGCCGGCCAGCGCGCCGACCGCGAGGAACAGATTGTAGAAGCCCTGGTTGAAGGCGAGCGGCTGCGTGGTCTCCGCATCCTCCTGGCTCGCGATCCCGAAGACGCGCCACGTCCGCTCCAGCCGCCAGCGGACCGACTCCAGGACGAAGATCAGGACGTGGACGAGCGCGGCGGCGACGGCGGCCACGGCGGTCAGGGGCGGGAGCGGCAGGGGTTCCATGCGTCAGAGCGTACGTGGCCTGATCGGCCTTCGAGCGGGCGGAGGCGCAGGACTTCTGGCCGAATCGGATCCGAAACGGGAACGTAACCACCGGCGCATAGCTTGTGAAGCTCCACGACCCGGAAGAGGTTCAGCATGGATGACGCAGTGGGGCAGCAAGCGGCCGAGGTACTCGCCGACGGATTGGGCAGGCGGAGATTCATGGGGGTGGTGGCGGCGCTCGGCACCCTGTCCGCGGCGTCGGTCGCGGGGGCACCCTCTGCGCTCGCAACCGCTCCCGGAGGCGGCGTCGTCGTGCCTGCCAAGGCTCCTGACGCCCCGGGGAAGCCGCCCGGCAAGGGTGGGCCCGGCGCCGACGTCCTGCAGCCCGGACGGGGGCGGATCACGGGGGACAGCTACCTCTCGTCCACGCCGGACGAGGTGCTGTGGGGGTACGTGCCCACGGTGCACGCCACGCCGGTGATGACCATCCGGTCCGGGAGGACCGTGACCATCGACGCGCTCTCGCACGAGGGGATCCTCGAGGACCAAGGGCGGGATCCGCTCGAGTACTTCGGGTCGCTGGGCGTGGACAGATCCTCCGTGCTGACGGACGCCGTCGAGATCGCGGCGGGCTACCGGCGGACCCAGCGGCGGTTCGACGTGGACGGGCCGCACATCGTGACGGGTCCGATCGCCGTCGAAGGTGCCGAACCGGGGGACGTGCTGAAGATCGAGACCCTGGACGTGGTGCCACGCGTCCCGTACGGCGTGGTCTCCAGCCGGCACGGCAAGGGCGGCCTGGCATCACTCCCGGGCCCCGCCGCACCCGCCGGCATCACCCTCGACGAGGTCATGCCACCGGTGGCGACCGACAACCGCGCATCGGGTGTGCCGACCGACTACGGGAACGTCTCGGTGTTCACCAGGATCGAGAAGGGCAAGGGTGTGATGACGAGCGGGGACATGGAGGTCCGGTTCCCCCTGCGGCCCTTCATGGGGATGATGGGCGTCGCCTTCGCCGAGGCCGAGGGACTGACGGCCCCCGAGGCCAATTCGGTTCCCCCCACCCTCGGCGGGGGGAACATCGACATCCGGCACCTCGGTGCAGGCTCCACTTTCTACCTTCCGGTGCGGGCCCCGGGCGGACTCTTCTACGTCGGGGATCCGCACATGGGCATGGGCGACGGCGAGGTGGCCCTCACTGCGATGGAAGGGTCCCTCCGCGGGACCTTCCGCCTGACGGTCTGCAAGCCGGGCTCGGGCGATGCGCCGTCCGTCGCCTACTCCTATCCCTTCGCGGAGACCAAGGACGCGTGGATCCCGATCGGCCTGTCCGATCCGGACGGTCTCGCCGGCGGAGGAGTGTCGAGCGACCTGGACGTCGCGATGCGCCGCGCCGTCGTGAATGCCCTGGACTTCCTCGAGCACGATCGCGGCATGGACCGGGCCATCGCCTACGCGTACCTGTCCGCCGCGGCGGACTTCGCCATCTCGCAGGTGGTCGACCGCACCGTCGGCGTCCACGGACTGATCGCGAAGGCGCACTTCGGCTGACACCGGAGGCACGACGGGAGGCGCCGGAGGGCGGTACCCCTGTCCCTCCGGCGTGCCGCGCTGCAACGGAATCGGCCGACGTTACGCCCGATGCCAAACCGTTACATCCAGGACCACCCGGTCCATTGCCCACGGCACCGATCACGCCTAGGTTGAAAAGTACAGCGATCGCCCAGCCCATCCTCAGGAACCTCTGGGCTTGGGGCAGGACCACCCGATCGGCGGACCACGGTTTTCTGCAGGCGGCGCCCTCCCCGGAGGACGCCGCCTGCTTGTGGCGCCGCAGGCTGCGCCGTCGGGAATGGCCCGGGGGAATCTACGTGTTTTCAGGAGACGCGCACACATGATCGTTGCAAAAAAATGGGTTGCTGCCGGATCGACGGCCACCCTTCTCGCCGGTGGACTGTTCCTCGGCGCTCCGATGGCAGCAGCCGCACCCGGTGATGCCGCCTGCCTGCAGGCGTCCACGCAGTTCAACGCTGCTCTCGGCCTCGCCGGGATCGACGTCACCTTCGTCAACCAGTTCGAAGCCGCGACGGCCGCCGTCGTGACCACGGCGGCGGAGTACGAAGCCATCGCCCTGTCCCTCAACATCGACGCCCTGCTCGCGGATGCCGAGACGACGAACATCGCTGCCGAGGACGCACAGGTCGCCGTCGAGCTCGCACAGGTCGCCGTCTCGGAAGCGCAGATCGCCGCAGACGCTGCGTCGGCTGCCGCCGCCGCCGCACTCGTGGCCGCCGGCGACGCCCAGGCCGATGTCGATGCCGCAGTGACTGCTGTCGGTGTTGCGATCGACGCATCCGATCCGGTGGCCTACCCGGATGTGGCGACGGACCCCGCGGTCATCGCTGCCCGCGCCGACCTCGAAACCGCCGAGGCCGCGCTCGTCACTGCTGACGCTGCAGTCGTCGACGCTGATAGCGCAGTCGTCACGACCGGCACCGCTCTTGCCGAAGCCGGCGTCGCGCTCGACGCGGCAGCAACTGCGGAGACCGCCGCCGTCGAGGCCGCGATCGTCGCTGCTGCTGCAGCGGACGCCGCGCTGAACGACTCGTCGTTGCTCGCCGCGGAGGCGAACCTCGAAGCAGCCAGCGCCGAAGCCGAGCGCCTCGCGCTTCAGCTGAGCAGCGATCCGGCCGTTGCGGCGGAGCTCGTCGAACTGTTCAAGGCGTTCCTCGCTGCCTGTGACGCCGGTGCCATCGGCGTCACCCCGGTCGCCCCGGTCGCCCCGGTCGGCGTGTCCGCGCCCACCACCTCGGCTCCCGGCGTCAAGGGTCCTACCGGCACCAACAAGGGCCTCAACGTGCAGACCGCCGTCACTACCGAGGACAACAGCCCGGCTGTCGCACTCATCGCGGCACTGCTGGCGGTCGGTGTCGCGGTTCCCGTGGCGACCGCGGCCCGCATGCGTCGTCTGGAGCGCGCACAGCGCTAGTACACTGGCTGTCCCGGTGCGGGTCGCGGTCTTCCGACCGCGCCTCCCGCACCGGGACAGTGCACCCTCCCTCTTCCAACCCGAGGACAGCGCAGCACATGGTCCAGCACCGCAGTCCCGACGTAGCCCCCGGTGACGAGCCCGGCGCCCCCGCACCGGAACCCGCCAGGCGGACGTTCGGGAAGCGCTGGCTCGCCCTGCCGCTCGTCGCGGCTGCCGGCCTGGCGATCGCCGTCTCGGTCATGCCCCCGGAATCCGCCGGAGCCCCGACCGCAGCGGCGTCGTCCACGGCCGCTCCTTCCCTCTCGGCATCGGCATCGGCAGCGCCATCGGCCATCGTTCCCGCGCCGGCCCCCGTCGAGACGTCACCTCCTGCCGTCGATCCTGGACCGGCGGCCGCCCAGCCTACCGGCCTGTCCTTCCCTGCAGCCGCGATCGACATGGCCGTTCTCCCGCTCACCCCGAGCGAGGAGGACCTCTCGTCCCAGAGCCTCGTGCCGCCGCTGACGACCGACGCCTACTGGATCAGCTCATACGGTGTCCCGGGTGCCGGATCGGTCAACACCACGTACATCGCCGGCCACAGCTGGGACGGCAAGGACGCACCCTTCAACCGGCTCAGCGACGAGTCGCTCGTGGGCCAGGAGTTCACGCTCGCCACGCAGACAGGCAGCATGACCTACGTGGTGGACTCGGTCATCACCCACGACAAGGACACCCTGAAGGACAGCGATATCTGGAACATCGTGCCCAATCGGGTGGTGCTCATCAGCTGCTACACCGAGGACCCCTGGGGCAAGAACGTCGTGGTCACGGCCATGCCGAAAGCTGCCTGACAGGATTCTCCCCGGCACGGAGGAGGCCCCCACCCGCGAAGGGTGGGGGCCTCCTGTGCTCACCCGGTGCGTGCCTACTTCCTGCCCTTGCCCGGCTTGACCGCTGTCGTCGTGCACGAGGCGTCCCACTCTGTCACCGGAACCACCGAGGTGCACCGGAACAACGACGGGTTGAGGTTCTGGGGCGACTGCCAGGCCTTGACGGCCTGCTCGAAGTCGTAGGCGAAGCCCAGCAGGTCCTCCTCGCTCCATGCGGTCCCGAGGAAGACGACGCCGGAGGGGCGCCGGTTGGCCTCGGTGTAGCCGGACGGCACGATCACCGACGGGTAGCCGGCCCGCGCGCCGACCCCCACGGTCGCCGAGTTGGAGACGATCGCGTCGAGGTCGTTCGTGGTGAGGAGCGTGTCGATCGCCGCGCGGCTCTCTGCCAGTCCTGTGTCCCTCGCCGCGACGTACTGCGACTCCTGCACCGGGTCGTCCAGGTCCACGGCCTCGGAGGCGGTGAGCAGCGTCTGCCCGAACTTCAGCGCCGCCGGAGCATTCGCGGTGTTGTACGCGATGATGTCGCTCAGCGTGTCCATCGGAGCATCCTCGGGGAGGCGCGCCAGGTAGGCGTTCAGGTCACGTTCGAACTCCAGGGTGAGGATGCTGGGTGCCGCGCTGCCGCCGACCGTCACGGGTACCAGGGTGGCACCCTGCGCCCGGAGCTGGTCCAGCGCAGCGGTGTAGACGGGGTCGGTGGTGCTCGCGACGTAACCGAGCCGCCGACCCTCGAGCGCGGTGTCGCTGAGGGCCCCCGTGAAGTCGACGTCGTCGCTCGGGTTCGCCGCCGTCGCGGGGTCCTCGGGATCGATGCTGGTCATGGCCGTCAGGAGGGCCGCGGCGTCGTACACGGACCTGGTCATGGGTCCCGCGGTGTCCTGCGTCGCCGAGATCGGGATGATGCCGGTCCTGCTGGCGATGCCGACGGTCGGTTTGACGCCGACCAGCGAGTTGGCGCGAGCGGGACTGAGGATCGAGCCGGAGGTCTCCGTGCCGATGGTCAGGGTGGCCAGGCCGGTGGCGCCTGCCGAGCCCGATCCGGCGCTCGAGCCGCTCGGCGTCTGGCTCACGTCGTAGGGGTTGAGGACCTGGCCGCCGAGGGAGCTGTACCCGGCGGGCATCCCGCTGGTCATGAAGTTCGCGAACTCGGTGAGGTTCGTCTTGCCGATGATGATGGCACCGGCCTTCCTCAATTCCGTGACCAGCGGGGCGTCCGCAGCCGGATAGGAGTTCGCGAGGGCGACCGATCCCGCGGTGGTCGGCATGCCGGCGACGTCGATGTTGTCCTTCACGAGGACGGGCACCCCGTGCAGGGGGCCGCGCACGGTGCCCTTCTTGCGCTCCTGGTCGAGGGCCTTGGCTTCCGCCAGGGCGGAGGGGTTGATCGACCGCACGGAGTTGAGGTGCGGGCCGTCGATGCTGAGGGCCTGGATCCGGTCGAGGTAGGCCTGGGTCAGCGTCTCGGACGTGAAGCTGCGCGCCGCGAGTCCTGCCTGCACCTCGGCGACACCGGCGGTGCTGAGGTCGAGGGGAAGCGGCTTCGGCGCGGCGACCGCCGGACCGGGTCCCGCGACGACGGCGGCGGCGAGCAGCCCGGTGGCGAGGCCTGCGGTGACGCGCCGGGTACGGGGCCGTGCGGAGGGGATCGTGAAGGGCATTCTGGTGTCCTCTGTCGGAGTGATGGATCCGGCCCGGAACGACGCTGTGGGAGCGCTCCGAGCAGTCCTGTCATCCCAGCAGGGCCGCGTTTCCGGAGCGCCGCGCTCGCGTTACGCGCCGGTTACGCCGACAGCCACCTCCACTCCTTCGACGCCTTCGACGCCTTCGACGGCTCCCGCACCGGTCGTCGTCCGGCTCGGCGGGCCACCTCCGGGGCGGCCGGCGGGACTCCCCGCCGGCCGGGACCCTAGCCGAAGTGCTTCGGCAGTGTGCCCTCGTGCGCCTCGCGGAGCTGGTCGATCGGCAGGTTGAAGTAGCCCTGCACGTCGAGCGCCTGGTTCTCGGTGTCCACCACGCCGATCCGGATGGTCGGGAAGTTCCGCGCTGTGCACATGTCGTTGAAGCGGACCTCCTCCGAGCGGGGGACCGCGACGACCGCGCGTGCCTGGCTCTCGCTGAACAGTGCCGTGAAGGCATCGATCCCGTCGCGCTCGCACAGTTCGTCGAGGCCGATCCGCGCGCCGACGCCGAAGCGCAGCGCCATCTCGCTCAGTCCTGCCGCGAGCCCGCCCTCGGAGAGGTCGTGGGCGCCGTCGATCATGCCGTCGCGTGAGCAGTTCACGAGGATCGCGGCGAGGGTCTTCTCCGCCGCGAGGTCCACCACCGGCGGCTGTCCGCCGAGGTGCCCGCGCAGGTTGGCCCACTCGGAGCCGTCGAGCTCGTCCGCCGTCGTCCCCAGCAGGTAGACGGCCTGGCCGTCCTCACGCCAGCCGGAGGGCGTGCGGCGGGCGACGTCGTCGAACACGCCGAGCACGCCCACCACCGGGGTGGGGTGGATGGCGATGCCGCCGGTCTGGTTGTACAGCGAGACGTTCCCGCCGGTCACCGGGACGCCGAGTTCCTGGCAGGCGTCGGCGAGGCCGCGGACCGTCTCGGCGAACTGCCACATGACCTCGGGGTCCTCGGGGGACCCGAAGTTCAGGCAGTCGGTGACGGCGAGGGGCTCGGCGCCCGACGTCGCCACGTTGCGGTACGCCTCCGCGAGGGCCAGGCGCGCTCCCTCGTAGGGGTTGAGGTAGGAGTAGCGTCCGTTGGCGTCCGTGGAGATCGCGACGCCCAGGCCGGTCTCCTCGTCGACCCGGACCACGCCCGCGTCGTCGGGCATGGCGAGAGCCGTGTTGCCCTGCACGTAGCGGTCGTACTGGTCGGTCACCCAGTCCTTCGAGCACATGTTCGGTGATGCCATGAGTTCGAGGACGGCCGCGCGGAGGTCCGTGGGCCGCTCGGCGGCGAAGCCGTTCGCCTGGACGCCGTCGAGCCACTCGGGGCGGTGGTAGGGCCGCTCGTAGACGGGACCCTCGTGGGCCACGGTGCGGGGATCGACGTCGACGATCTTCTCGCCGTCCCACTCGATGATGAGGCGGCCCGTGTCGGTGACCTCGCCGAGCCAGGAGTACTCGACGGCCCACTTGTCCATGATGGCCTCGAAGTCCGCGACGTTCCCGGGCGTGACGACGGCCATCATGCGCTCCTGCGACTCCGACATGAGGATCTCGCCGGGGGTCAGGGAGGGGTCACGCAGTAGCACGTTGGTGAGCTCGACATGCATGCCGCCGTCGCCGTTGGAGGCCAGCTCGGACGTCGCGCAGGAGATCCCCGCGGCGCCGAGGTCCTGGATGCCCTCGACCACGGAGGCCTTGAACAGCTCGAGGCAGCACTCGATCAGCACCTTCTCGGCGAACGGATCGCCCACCTGCACGGCCGGGCGCTTGGACGGCTTCGAGGAGTCGAAGGACTCCGACGCGAGCACGGAGGCGCCACCGATCCCGTCGCCGCCGGTGCGGGCGCCGAAGAGGACCACCCTGTTGCCGGCGCCGGAGGCGTTGGCGAGGCGGATGTCTTCGTGCCGCAGGACGCCGACGGCAAGGGCGTTGACCAGCGGGTTGCCCTGGTAGACGGAGTCGAAGACCACTTCGCCGCCGATGTTCGGCAGGCCGAGGGAGTTGCCGTAGCCGCCGATGCCCGCGACGATCCCGTGGACGAGGCGCGCGGTGTCCGGGTGGTCGATCGCGCCGAAGCGCAGCGGATCCATGACGGCGACCGGGCGGGCGCCCATCGAGATGATGTCGCGGACGATCCCGCCGACCCCGGTGGCCGCACCCTGGTAGGGCTCCACGAAGGAGGGGTGGTTGTGGCTCTCCACCTTGAACGTCACGGCCCAGCCGTCACCGATGTCCACCACGCCGGCGTTCTCGCCGATGCCCACGAGGAGGTGCTCCTTCATGGCGTCGGTGACCTTCTCCCCGAACTGCCGCAGGTGCACCTTGGAGGACTTGTAGGAGCAGTGCTCGCTCCACATCACCGAGTACATGGCGAGTTCGGCGCCGGTGGGACGGCGGCCGAGGATCTCCTCGACCCGCTGGTACTCGTTCTCCTTCAGGCCGAGCTCGGCCCACGGGAGCGCCTGGCCGGGCGTGGCCTCGGCGTTCGCGACGGTGTCGATGTTGAACCTACGGGACGTCTCTGCAGTCACTTAGCCCACCAGTTTCTTGAGTACCGAGGTGAAGATGCCGAGCCCGTCGGTGCCCCCGCGGACGCCGACCTCGCCGCGTGCGGAGGAGTCGGGGCCGAAGCCCGCCTCGACGGCGTGCTCGGGGTGCGGCATGAGGCCGACGACGTTGCCTGCCGCGTTCGAGATGCCGGCGATGTCGCGGCGCGAGCCGTTCGGATTGCCGTCGACGTACCGGAACACCACGCGGCCCTCGCCCTCGAGCTCGTCGAGCGTGCGGTTGTCGGCCACGAACTGCCCGTCCTGGTTCTTCAGCGGGATGACGATCTCCTCACCCTGGCCGTAGTCGGAGGTCCAGAAGGTACCGGCGTTCTCGACGCGCAGTCGCTGGTCCCGGCAGATGAAGTGGAGGTGGTTGTTCTTGATCATGGAACCGGGCAGCAGGTGCGCCTCGGTGAGGACCTGGAATCCGTTGCAGATGCCGAGCACGGGCAGGGCGTCGGCGCCGCCGGAGGCAGCAGAGGTGATCTGCTCCATCAGCGGGGCGAAGCGGGAGATCGCGCCGGCGCGGAGGTAGTCGCCGTAGGAGAAACCACCGGGGATGATGACGGCGTCCACGTTCCGGAGGTCGTGGTCGCCGTGCCAGAGGTGGATGGCGCTGCCGCCCGCGAGGCGGACGGCCCGGACGGCGTCGCGGTCGTCGAGCGAGCCCGGGAAGGTGACCACACCGACGGTCACGCCGTTCAGCGGGCTGTCACCATTGGTCGAGGCGACGGGCTGCGGCCCGCCGATGAGGGGCGTCTCGAGGCCTGCGGCGGTCACTGGCCGTCCTCCTCGATGACCTCCACGCGGGTGACATCCTCGATGACCGGGTTGGACAGCAGCGTCGTCGCGGCGTGGCGCGCCTGCTCGAGGACCTCTTCGGTCACCTCGCCGTCGACGGTCAGTTCGAAGCGCTTGCCCTGGCGGACGCCGGCGAAGCCGGTAAGGCCGATCCGGGGAAGGGCTCCCGCGATCGCCTTACCCTGCGGGTCGAGGATCTCGGGCTTGGGCATGACGTCGACAACGATCCGGGGCATCCGGCAACTCCTGTGCGTGAGCGGCAAGTGCTGGGGGTTCCAGCATTGAATGCAGGAGCCCGGAAGTGCCGTCTCACGCCGTGTCCGAGGGACCGTCCTGAGGACTGTCCGGGATGACACCGGCGCTCCGCGAGCTTGCCCGACAAGTCTACCGGGAACCGGAGGGCGCCCTGGGCCGCCGGTGCGCGCACCGCCGCGCGATGACGCAGCGCCGCTACTGCGCGCCGGGCGTGCCCAGGATGTCCTTCACCCGGTCCCAGCGCGAGATCTCGCAGCCGTCGGTCAGCGCGAACGCCGCGACCACGGAGGTCCCGTCGATGTCGCCGGTGATGCTCGCGGTCTGCGGGCCGCCGTACTGCTGGGTGCAGATGACGTCCTTGTTCGGGCGGGCGGTGAAGAACTGCGCGCCGAGTTCTCCCAGGCGCGAGCAGGCTGCCTCCGCATCGGGCAGGGTCGACGCCGGCCCGGGGGTGCCGTCGACGCACTCGAGTACGTACTGCACGGGTTCGGCCGCTGCGTCCTGCTTGAAGGAGATGGTCAGCCTGGCGTTGGTGCCCGAGGCCGTGGTGGCCGGCGCCGTCGCCGGACGGGTGGGCGGAGTCGTCGGACCCGTGGCGGGGGCGGACGGCGCGGGCGTCGGCTCCGGCGCTCCGGACGACGGCGAGGGCTGGGGAGTGGCTGACTGCACGGTGGTCTCCTGCTGGGTCGGTTCTGCGGCCGGACCGCCCTGGCTGCATGCCGTCAGGGCGAGGGACAACGCGACGAGGGGCGGAACGAGCGCCACGATCCTTCGGCGCGGTCCGTGCGGTGCGGTCGTCGGACCGATCATGTTCATGGCGTCCCCCTCGGCTGGCTCACCAGCGTAACCGCTGGTCGAAGGACAACGAAGGACGACGGCGGCACGTCCCGCCGTCGTGCCCGGACGGTTCAGGTGTCAGCGAGCGCGCGCCCGAGGTGCTCCAGGAGGCGGGCGCGGAGGATCTGCGACTCCTCGGCGAAGCCCCGCTGCAGCCGGACGTACTCGGCCTTGCCCTGCGCCGACTCGATCTCGATGGGCTCGTACCCCCACTCGGCGAGGTCATAGGGGGAAGCACGCATGTCCATGGTGCGGATGCGCCAGGACAGTTCGAAGCAGTCCATGACGATCCCGCTGGGCAGCAGCGGCGTGAGCTTGTACGCCCACTTGTACAGGTCCATGTTGGCGTGCAGGCACCCGGGCTGCTCCAGGTCGCGCTGCGTCTCACGCGTGGGCGTGAGTTCGTTCAGCGGGACGGCTTCCGGCGTGTAGAAGCGGAAGGCGTCGAAGTGCGTGCAGCGGATGCGGGCGGCCTCGACGACGTCGTCCGTGCCCGCGGCGCCGAGCCTGAGGTGGAGGTACTCGTGGCGGATGCCGTTGACGGCGGAGCGGTACGCCATGGCCCACTCGTGGAGGCCGAAGCAGCCGAACTGCGCGGGGCGCGCGGCGGTCCTGGCGAGGATGAGGCGGGCGAAGTCGATCGCCTCACGCCGCTCCTCAGCGAACCGGCGGGCGTCCACGCGGACGCCGTCACCCTCGACGACGTAGTACTTCCAGTCCGCCCGCTCCCGGGCCGCCGGGCCTTCGAGGAGCACGCCCGCACCCGGGTGCCACCGCAGCAGCCGGCCGGGCTTCTGGTTGTAGTAGGTGAAGAGGAAGTCCTCCACGGGGTGCTTGGCCCCACGCGACCGGCGCTCGAGGTAGGGGTCGGAGAATCGGGACACCCGCTCGTGGTGACGGTGCGCCTCGTCCTGCCAGTCCGCTTCTGTGCGGTGGGTCAGGAGGGCGGCAGGCATTGACCCATTATCACCCCGACCGGAATTGGTAAATACCCTGTGTAAATTCTGCGTGACGCGGCCCCGATGCGGTGGCAAGCGTGTGTTGCCTCGGGTAAGTTTGTGCACGCCGTGGCGTCTGTGAGCATCATCACAGGTCGGGGGTCCTATCCAGGAGACCGCGGCACCGGGGGAACGGCTGTGGCCGGCCCGCACTTTTACGAGAGGCACTACCTTCCTATGACACAACGGAGAAAAGCCGGGCAGGGGCGCAGCACCCTGCGCACTGCCACGGCTATCGTTCTGGGTCTGCCGCTACTGGTGACGTCGACGGCCGTGGCGCCTGCTGCCTTCGCAGCGCCCCTGCCCGCCACCACGGTCTCACCCCAGAAGGCACCCGCCAAGGAGCTCGACCCCGCGCAGTACCCGGACGGCAAGTACATCGTCGTACTCGCCGACAAGCCGGTGGCCACGTACGAGGGCGGCGTCGAGGGAATCGCCCCGACCAAGCCCGAGGAAGGCGCCAAGCTGGACGCCACCGCCGGGAACGTCCAGCAGTACTCGGAGTTCCTCGAGACCAAGCAGCAGGAGGTCGCAGCAGAGGGTGACGTCGAGATCAAGCGCACCTACACCGCTGCGATCAACGGCTTCGCCGCCGACCTCAGCACCGACCAGGCCGTGGAGCTCGCCAAGAGCGACGACGTCCTGTTCGTCGCTCCGGACGTCGAGAACGCACCCGACTACTCGAGCATCGACTTCCTCGGCCTCAACGGCAACAAGGGGTCCTGGAAGACCCAGTTCGGCGGAGAGAAGAATGCCGGCAAGGGCACGGTGGTCGGCGTGATCGACACCGGCTACGCCCCCGACAACCCCTTCTTCGCCGGATCACTTGTCAAGCCGCTCAAGGGCAACTCGAAGCCCAAGGTGGGCGAGCCCTACCTGAACGCCGCAGGTAAGATCGCGATGCTGAAGACCGACGGCAGCACCTTCATCGGTGAATGCCAGGTCGGCGAGGACTTCGACGGCAGCCTCTGCAACTCGAAGGTCCTCTCCGCCCAGTACTTCGCCGACACCTTCCTCGACAGTGTCGGAGAAGCGGACCGTGCACCCCAGGAAGTCATCTCCCCGGTCGATATCGACAACCACGGTACGCACACCGCGAGCACCGCCGCCGGCAACGCCGGTGTGACCCAGCGGGTGGACGGCCGCGACTTCGGCGTCTCCTCCGGCGTCGCCCCCGCCGCCAAGATCTCCGTCTACAAGACCTGCTGGGAGGACAACGATCCCGAGACCGGCGGTTGCTACTCCTCGGCCGCCATCGATGCGATCAACAAGGCGATCCTCGACGGCGTCGACGTCCTGAACTACTCGATCTCCGGCAGCGCGACGACGACGACGGACCCCGTGTCCCTGGCCTTCCTCTCGGCCACCTCGGCCGGGATCTTCGTGGCCGCTTCGGCGGGCAACTCCGGCCCCACCGCCAGCACCGTCAACCACGGTGCTCCGTGGATGACGACGGTCGCCGCCAGCACGTTCAACTACGAACTGCAGGGCACCGCCGAGTTCTCCGACGGCACCAAGTACCGTGGCGCGTCGATCATGCGCAACGGCGTTGCGGCGAGCCCCGTCGTACTGGCCGTGAACGCAGCAGCAGCCGGTGCCACCAACCCGAACCTGTGCGGCCCCAACACCCTGGATCCCGCGAAGGTCGCCGGCAAGATCGTGGTCTGTGACCGCGGCGTCGTCGACCGCACCGCCAAGAGTGCAGAGGTTGCACGCGGCGGCGGCGTGGGCATGATCCTCGTGAACCTGGTCGATTCCTCCACGGACACGGACCAGCACGCCATCCCCACCGTGCACGTGAACGCCCCCGAGGCGCTCGAGCTCAAGGCGAAGGTCGCCGCCAACCCGGCCATCACCGTCGCACTGAAGGCCACGGACACCACGGGCAAGCCCCTGCCTCCCACCCCGCAGATCGCAGGATTCTCCTCGCGCGGTCCGCTGCTCGCCACCGATTCCGACCTGCTGAAGCCGGACATCACGGCTCCCGGTGTCGCCGTCCTCGCGGGCGTCTCCACCGTCGGTTCCAATGGCGCACAGTTCGGTTTCCTGTCCGGCACCTCGATGGCATCGCCCCACGTGGCGGGTCTCGGAGCGCTCGTGCTCGGCAAGAACCCCACGTGGTCGCCCGCAGCCGTCAAGTCGGCCATGATGACCACCGCCTACCCGCTGAAGACCGCCACCGGCGGCGTCGAGACCGACGTCCTCGCCGTGGGCGCCGGCCACATCAACCCGGCCACCGTCCTCAGCCCGGGCCTGGTCTACGACCAGAACGAGGACGACTACCTCAGCTTCATCGAGGGAACCGGCGTCGCGCTCGGTATCGACGGCATCGAGCCCGTCGCCGCGAAGGACACCAACGTGCCGTCCTTCGCGCTCGGCAACCTCACCGGCCGCACCGAAGTGACCCGAACGGTCACCGCGGTCACGCCCGGCATCTACCGCGCCACGTCCAACGTGCCCGGAGTGAAGGTCACGGTCACGCCGTCGATCCTCAACTTCAGCAAGGCGGGCGAGACCCGGACGTTCAAGGTCTCCTTCGAGAACCAGAGCGCGCCCTTCGGGTCCTTCGCCGCCGGTTCGCTCACCTGGTCCGGCCAGGGCAAGAAGGTCACCTCCCCGGTGGCGGTCCGCCCCCAGGCCCTGAACGCTCCCGCCGACGCCGCGTTCACCTCGGCGGGCCCTGACGGGTCCGGCAGCTACGACGTCATCTCGGGGACCAACACCCCCATCCAGATGACGCTCGAGGGCCTCTCGAAGGCGGAGACCGCGGACATCGAGCTCGTGCCCGGTGGCTCCGCCAACGCGAACAACGCGAGCAACGCCGTGAAGGACGTCGTCGTCCCCGAAGGCGCGACGGCCGCAAGGTTCTCGGTGCGCTCGGACGATCCCACGGCTGACTTCGACATGTTCCTGATCACGCCCGCCGGGACGGTCGAGCAGGTCGCGACCTCCGACGCCAGTGAGACGTTCGTCCTCGAGGATCCGGCTCCCGGCACCTACCGCATCATCGCGAACCTGTACTCGAGCGTCGACAACAGGGCCACCTCCGGCACCATCGAAGGTGTGGCCCTCGGCGCGAACGAGGACAACGCGACCCTCACCCCGAACCCGCTCGCACTGGCGAACGGCACCACGGGCGCCGTGACCCTCAACTGGACCGGCCTCACCGCCGGCGCCTACGTGGGCCGCGTCAGCTACGCAGGATCCTCGGCCATCACGTATGTGAGTGTCGCGGTCGGCGGAGCGGGCGAGGTCGCGGTCGCACCGGCGGCCGAGCTCCCCTCCGTCAGTCCTGCGGACAAGCTCGTGACCGGTCCCCGCGAGGCGATCACCCCCACGGGCAACAAGTAGGCCATGCCTGACTGATCGACGACACGAAGAAGGCCGGCGGATCCTGATCCGCCGGCCTTCTTCGCGTCCCGGCCCGATCGGGGCGGGCTTCCCTCCCACCGACCGGACCCCATCCGCGGGAATGTCCGCTCCTGTCCACCCTGCGGAGGTCGTCGGTGGGAGGGGCGACGTCGGACGCCCGCCCGACAGCCGTCACCTCCGCAGCCACTGCTCCGCCGGGGCGATCGCGCTGCAGGTGGATCCGGCAGGTCAGCGCCCGCTGCCGGCGTAGACCGTGGCGGTGGTGTCGCCGTCGAGCTCGAAGGCCGCGTGGACGGCCCGGACCGCGGTGTCGAGCAACTCGGCGCCGGTGACGACGGAGATGCGGATCTCCGAGGTGGAGATCATGTCGATGTTCACGCCGGCGTCGGACAGGGCCCGGAAGAAACGGTAGGAGACGCCCGGATTGGAGCGCATGCCCGCACCGATCAGGGAGAGCTTGCCGATCTTCTCGTCGTACTCGACCGTCTCGAAGCCCACGCGGTCCTGCGCCGCGCCCAGGGCGGCGAGCGCATCCGCGCCGTCGACGATGGGCAGCGTGAAGGAGATGTCGGTGCGGCCGGAGCCGTGCGTCGAGACGTTCTGCACGATCATGTCGATGTTCGTGTTGGCACCCGCGACGATGCCGAAGATCTCCGCGGCCTTGCCGGGGATGTCGGGTACCCCGACCACCGTGACCTTCGCCTCGGAGCGGTCGTGTGCAACGCCGGAGATGATGGGCTGTTCCAAGGGTTCTCCCTCTTGAATCTTGATCTGGTCGTCGGGACTGGGCAGCACCCAGGTGCCTTCGTTGTGGCTGAACGATGAGCGGACGTGGAGGGGTACCCCGAAACGCCGTGCGTACTCGACACAGCGCAGGTGCAGGATCTTCGCGCCGGACGCGGCCATCTCCAGCATCTCCTCGCTGGAGATGGTGTCGATCTTCTGCGCGGACGGGACCACGCGCGGATCCGCCGTGTAGACGCCGTCGACGTCGGTGTAGATCTCGCAGACGTCGGCGTCGAGCGCTGCCGCGAGGGCGACGGCGGTGGTGTCCGAACCGCCGCGGCCGAGCGTCGTGATGTCGTTGCTGTCCCGGCTCATGCCCTGGAACCCGGCCACGATCGCGACGTCGCCCTTCTCGATGGCCGTCCGGATGCGGTGCGGGGAGACGTCGATGATGCGGGCCTTGCCGTGGATGGCGTCGGTGATCATGCCGGCCTGGCTGCCGGTGAAGGATTGGGCGGACGCTCCGATGCCGTGGATGGCCATCGCGAGCAGGGCCATCGAGATGCGCTCGCCGGCACTGAGGAGCATGTCCATCTCGCGCGCGTCGGACGCCGCGGGACTCACCTGGCCGGCGAGGTCCAGCAACTCGTCCGTGCTGTCGCCCATCGCGGAGACGACGACCACCACCTGATGGCCTGCGGACTGGGTGTCGACGACACGCCGGGCCACCCGCTTGATGCCCTCGGCGTCGGCGACCGAGGACCCGCCGAATTTCTGGACTATGAGGCTCATGCACTCGCTCACTGGTGAAGGGCGGACGACGGCGGTGGACCCGGCCGCACGGATGGTTGCGAAAGGGGCGGCAGCATCGGCGCCTCGGCGGGCGGCGGGCGTGGGCCCGGCGCCGGTGCAAGTGTAGCGGCGCCCTCTTTGCGCTCCCAAAGTCTGGGTCCGAATAAGTAGGGACCCCTACCGGTGCAGACGGAGTCCCGTCGCATACCCTCATACCATGACCAACGACTATGGGGGAATAGTTGTCGAGGGGGTTGCGCGGCGTTTCGGCACCGTGCAGGCGATCCGCGACATCGATTTCGAAGCTCCGCCCGGAGAAGTGACCGCACTGATCGGTCCCAACGGTTCCGGCAAGACCACACTGATGCTGATCCTCGCGAGCCTCCTGGCTCCCGATCTCGGCACGGTCCGGGTGGCAGGATTCGATCCCGTCAGCCACCCGGCCGAGGTGCGGAGCCGCGTCGGCTGGATGCCGGACACCCTCGGCGTCTGGGATTCGCTCACCTCGCTCGAGGTGCTGAAGACGCTCGGGGCGCTCTACGGGATGAGCGCGGCCGACTCTGCCCGGCGGGCGGAGGAACTCCTGGTCTCCGTGAACCTCACCGAGTTCGGTCGGCAGCCCGCCCGCGTCCTGTCCCGCGGTCAGCAGCAACGGCTCAGCCTCGCGCGGGCGCTCATCCACGACCCCGCGGTGCTGCTGCTCGACGAGCCGGCCTCGGGCCTGGATCCCGGGTCCAGGGTGGAACTCCGGTCGCTCCTGCGCTCCCTGGCCGCCGACGGCAAGACCGTCGTCGTCTCCAGCCATGTCCTCTCGGAACTCGACGAGATCGCCGACCGGGCGGTGTTCGTGAGCCGCGGACAGTCGGTGAAGAGCCAGACGCTCGACGAAGCCGGCAGCCAGACGCGCCGCTACTACGTCCAGGCCGAGCCCATGTCCGCCCTCGCCGAGGCATTGCAGAGTTACGGCGTGCGGTTCGAGACGCGCGGTGACTCGCGGCGCGAGGAGTTCCTCGTCCAACTCGGCAGCACCGCGGAAGCGTCCTGGCTGCTGCGCACCCTGGTGATGAGCGACGTCGTCGTCACCGCTTTCGCGCCCGCCGGCGGCGCGCTCGAGGAGACCTACATGAGCCTGGATACGGATCGACGATGAGCACCGTGACTGAACCCTCGAGCCCGCAGCCCGTCCGCACGGTGGCCCTCCCCTTCCGGTCCGCCGTCCGCACCATCTTCGTCCTGGAGATGAAGCAGCGGCTCCGCGGCAAGGGCTGGTACTGGATGCTCGGTATCGGGTTCGTGGTGATCGGCTTCATCTTCGTCCTCGGAACGGGGGTGATCGGCACCATGGACAACCAGGGCGGCATCCTGTTCGACCTGATCGTCGGATTCGTGCTGCTGTTCGGCCTGCTCGTCGCCCCCGGTCTGTCCGCGAACGCCGTCAACGGGGACCGCGCGGGCGGTACGCTCGCCATCCTGCAGGTCACCCTCATCACCCCGGGGCAGCTCCTGGCCGGCAAGTGGCTCGCGTCCTGGGTGGGGTCCCTCGCGTTCCTCGTCCTCAGCTGCCCGTTCATCTTCTGGGCACTGGCCCTCGGGGGCGTCAACCTGCCGGAGGCCCTGGTCTCGCTGGTGATGCTCGCCGTCGAGCTCGGGGTGGCCTGCGCCATCGGTGTGGGCGTCTCCTCGCTCGCTACCCGTCCGCTCTTCTCCATCGTGAGCACCTACATGCTGGTGGCGCTGCTCGCCGTCGGCACGGTGATCGTCTTCGGGCTGAGCACCCTGCTGGTGATGGAGGAGCGGACGGTGCGGTCCTCGTACTACACCTATCCGGAGAGCAGCATCGACAGCCTCGGAGTTCCCGCTCCGGACGCCGAGATGGAATGCGTGGCCCAGACGTACACCACCGACCTGCCGGACACGCAGTACATCACCTGGATCCTCGCGGCCAATCCGTTCGTGGTGGTCGCCGACGCCGTCCCGTACACCCTGCCCGAACCCGGCAGTACCGGCGGTCAGCCGATGGGGTACTCCACCGGCCCGTTCTACACACCCGGCGTCATGGAGACCATCAGTCAGGGAGTCCGCTCTGCCCAGGCGGGCCCGGACCTCGAGGTGACGTGCGAGGAGTCGATGGGCGGCATGCAGCCACTCCCGCAGGGGGTGCCGATCTGGCCGCTCGGGCTGGGGATCCAGCTCCTGCTGGCGGGCGGACTCCTCCTGATCGGCCGGCGGAGACTGACCATGCCGGCCAGACGGCTGACGCAGGGGACGCGCATCGCCTGACGCAGGTGTGCGGGGCTCAGGACATGACGCGGCGACCCTCGAAGGCGCGGCCGAGGGTGACCTCGTCCGCGTACTCGAGGTCCCCGCCGACCGGCAGGCCCGAGGCGAGCCTGGTCACCGGGATGCCGATGGTCTTGAGCATGCGCACCAGGTAGGTCGCCGTCGCCTCACCCTCGAGGTTCGGGTCCGTGGCGATGATGATCTCCTGGATCTGATCGTCCGAGAGGCGCGCGAGCAGTTCCCGGATGCGCAGCTGGTCCGGACCGACACCGGCGATCGGATTGATGGCACCTCCGAGGACGTGGTACCGGCCCCGGAAGGACCGGGTCCGCTCGACGGCGATGACGTCCTTGGACTCCTCGACCACGCAGATCATGGTCGGATCTCGGCGCGTGTCGCGGCAGATGGCGCACTTGTCCTGCTCCGCCACGTTGCCGCAGACGATGCAGAACTTCACCCGTTCCTTGACGGTCGTGATGGCCGTGACGAGCCGTTTCATGTCGTCACTGTCCGCCTCGAGGATGTGGAACGCGAGGCGTTGGGCGGACTTCGGCCCCACCCCGGGCAGGCGTCCGAGCTCGTCGATCAGCTCCTGCACTGCTCCTTCGTACACGCTGTTCCCTCTCTGCACTGCTTCGGTGGTGGTCGTGCGGGCGCCGGTCGACGGCGGCTGCCTCCGGTGATGGAGTGGCCGGCGTCGGCGCCGCGGTGTCCGTGCGCCGCCGTCCAGGCCGGCCGCCACACGAGGACCCGGCACTGCTTCCATTGTCCGCCCTGTGGGGGCGCCTGGCGTCCAGAATCGCGCGCCCCCATCGACTCCACCCGGCAGCGGGCGACGCCGTCCTGGCGGGAGCGGGCAGCCTACTGACCGTCGAGGCTCCGCTCCTCGACGAGCCGCCCGTTGAGGATCCGCTCGATCGCGGTCCTGCCCACGAGGCCGGACTCCTCGATCGTCTCGTCATCGGCGCTCGGCTCGTCCTCGACGAAGCGGAGGTCGACCGTACTGCGCACAGCGGCTGCTTCCTCAGCCCGTTTCCGCTCGGCCTCGTCGAGCAGTTTCTGGTAGCGGCTGACCGGCTTGCGCTGCGCGTTGCCGGGATCGGCCGGTCGGTCGGACGGTGAGCCGACCCTCTCCGCTGCGTCGCCGGGCGCGACGACGGCAGCGGATCCTCCTGCCATCGGTGCCGGTGCGGGTGGGCCCTGGGCGGCGGGCGCGGAACCGGAACTGCTGTCCACCGCAGGAGCGTCCCTGCGGATGAAGCTCGGAATGACGGGGCCGGCGGGACGTGCGCCGGCAGGTGATGCCCGCGGCCCATCGGCCTGAGGCGATGCGTCCGGTCCACCGGCCTCGGGTGGGCGCTGGGCAGGCTGCACCTGCGGCGACAGTCCGTCCCCGGGATCGGCCCGGTCGGCGGTCCTTGCGTCGCCGTCCGGCGATCGGTCGGGCGATCGGTCCGGCGTAGGGGCGGGAGGGCTCCACACGACACTGCGTGATGCGGTCCGCTCGGACGCCTGCTGATCGGCTCGTCCCGCCGGGGCGGGCGCCTGCCGAGATGATCCGCCGTCGGGCGGGAGGCTGTGCTGATCGGCTTGTCCGGACGGAGCGGAGCCCGGTGCGCGCGGGGCCTGGGCCGTTGGATCGGCACTGCCGGAGTGTCCTGAGGTGCGGGGGCCCGGGCGGACAGGACCACCTGACCGCTGGCCCACTCCTCCGGCGGCGGCGTGTGAGCCGGACCGCTCGGGCGGATGGCTGGCACTCGGCTGCGCTGCACGTCCGCCCCGCTGTCCGCCGCCACGGTCCGGGCGGGAGGCCTGGTCGACGCCGGGCGACGGCGATCGACGGTCGTAGGGATCCGCGGGGACGGATCCCCAGCCGGGGCCGGGGTCGAAGGCTTCCTCCGGTGGTTCCACCAGAGCCCAGGAATCGTCGGACATGGACGGATCCCAGGCGCCGACCGCCTCCTGCCGAGTCTCGTCACGGGTGCCCGGTCCGGTCGTGCCCTTCGGGTGCTGTGCGGCAGGTCGACCCTGGTGATCGGTGAGAGCGCCTCTGCCGGCTGCGGCGTTGCGGGACGCTGGCGTGCCCGATGAGGCAAATGCGGCATCGGGCGCCGGGCCGGTGCTGGCAGGACCACGTCGTGGAGCCTCCGCACCCGTCCCGGGCGGCGTGGCCGAGGGTGGGGATGCGACGGTTCCTGGGGCGTCTGCGTCATCCCTCGGGGATGCCGTCCCAGCTGGCGTGGGGACCCTATCGGCCGAAGATCCAGCCGGGCCGGGCTCAGCAGCTGCGGCAGGTGCACTGACGACCGGCGTCCCACCGCGGCGGGGTGCGGCAGCAGCGTGCGAGGAGGCGCTGTCGGACGAGGGTGCGACGGGGCCGGGTGCGGCAGCAGCGGGCGAGGAGGCGCTGTCGGACGAGGGTGCGACGGGGCCGGGTGCGGCAGCAGTGTACGAGGAGGCGCTGTCGGACGAGGGTGCAGCGGGGCCCGGTGCGGTGGAAGCAGCAGGGCCTGGAGCAGCGGGTGCACCGACGCCCGGCGTTCCACCAGGGCGGGATCCGGCGGCGCCGGACGAGGGGCTCTCGGCGGGCGGTGCGGGAGGGCCGGCTGCAGCAGCAGCGCCGACGCTCGTGGGCCGCTCTGCAGGCCCAGGAGTGGGCACGGTGAAGCCCGGGTCCGGGCTCCCCGGACCGTTCTGGCTAGCCGGTACTTTTGGGCCCGACTCACCCGCCCCGTCGGCGTCATGGACCGCTTCGATGGAACAGGTCAATCCGAGGACCTTGTGGATGGCCTGCTTCACGTTGTCCATGTGCTGACCGCGCTGGAACCCGATGGCCGTTCCCTGGTTGGCGAAAGCGAGGACCAGTTGGTTGCCCTCGAAGGAGTGCGGTTTCGCGGACACGTTCACGATCAGCCAGGTGGCCCGCTTGATCTTGGCCACCTCGTCCATGATCTCCGGCCAAGCCCGCCGCACCATCTCCACATTCCCGCCACCGCGGGCCGTTGGCGGAGCACCCTGCGCACCTGCAGATGCGCCGGGCTCGGCAGTGGGGGTCGGCCGGGCTTCCGGACCAGAACCGTGGACGTCCGCTGGACGGGGGGCTGGACCGCCGTCGTCCTGCTCGGGACGGCGTCCCTGGGCGTCACCGCGGGACACCGCAGGTTGCGTCGACTGCCTGTCCTCCGCAGCACCCTGTGCGCCGCGATCGGATGACGAGGTGCCGGGGTGCGCGTCGCTCGGTGCGACGGACGAAGCGGGGCGGGAAGGGGTAGGGCCGGATGCGGCGGGACCGGCTGCGATAGGCCCGGACGGTTCCTCGGCTGCGGCTGCGGTTGCAGCTGGAGCAGAACCCGTGCCGCCTGACGTGGGACCGGCACCGGCACCGGCGCCGGCACCCGCGCCGGCTGCGGCACCGGCGGCACCTGGATCGGTCCCGGCTCCGGATGAAACAGGAGCCGCACCATCGCCGGAGGCCCTCCGGTCCGCCGGCCCGTCGTTGAAGGCCGAATCGGTGGAGACGCCCCAAGCGCCACCCCAGTCGGGTGACGAGTCCGCCGGCGCGGAGCCCTGCCCGGCACGATCGGCGCGCGCGGCTGCAGGGACGGCCGGCACGGCGGGGGAATCGGCCGACCGTACTGCTGCGGGGATGGCCGGAGCGGCGGGATCGGCTGCGGGAAGCGACCAGCGCGCCGCCGCTTCTTCGGCGTTGCGTGGGACGTCCAGCCGCGGCCGCGCCGGGCGCGCTGGCGCTGCATCGGATTCCGTCTCGGGTGACGCCTCGGGTGATGCAGTGGGTGACGCCGTGGCCGGGGCGCCGCCGGCGTACTCGAGGCGCCGCTCGATGCGGTCCACGCGGGCGAGGGTCCCCCGGACCGATGTGTCGGCGGCGGGCAGCAGGAGCCGCGCGCACAGGAGTTCGAGGTGCAGTCGTGGCGAGGTGGCGCCGGTCATCTCGGTCAGCGCCGTGTTGGTGATGTCAGCCGAGCGGGACAGCTCCCCGGCGCCGAGCTGCGTCGCCTGCGTCCGCATGCGGTTCAGCTGGTCGTCCGGGACACCCCGGAGGATCGAGGAGGCACCCTCGGGTACCGCATTGATGACGATCAGGTCCCTGAAGCGCTCGAGCAGGTCCTCGACGAAACGCCGCGGATCGTGACCGGTCTGGATGACGCGGTCCACGGCGTCGAACACCGTCCCGGCGTCTCCTGCCGCGATCGACTCGACGACGTCGTCGAGCAGGGTGGCGTGCGTGTACCCGAGGAGGGAGACCGCGAGCTCGTAGTCGAGGCCTGCTTCGCCGGCGCCTGCCATGAGCTGGTCGAGCACGGAGAGAGAGTCGCGGACGGAGCCGCCGCCCGCTCGGATGACGAGCGACAGGACGCCCGGCGCCACCGGCACGTTCTCCTGCCGGCACAGCAGTTCGAGGTACCCCATGAGGGGCTCCGGCGGAACGAGCCGGAAGGGGTAGTGGTGCGTCCGCGAGCGGATGGTGCCGATGACCTTGTCCGGTTCGGTGGTCGCGAAGATGAAGAGGATGTGCTCCGGTGGCTCCTCCACGATCTTCAGGAGGGCGTTGAACCCGGCGGACGTGACCATGTGGGCCTCGTCGATGATGAAGATCTTGAAGCGGTCGCGGACGGGCGCGAACGTGGCGCGCTCACGGAGGTCCCGGGCGTCGTCCACGCCACCGTGGCTCGCGGCGTCGATCTCGATGACGTCGAGGCTCCCGGAACCGTTGCGGGCGAGTTCCACGCAACTGTCGCAGACGCCGCAGGGCGTGGAGGTGGGCCCCTGCGCGCAGTTCAGGCATCGGGCGAGGATGCGCGCGGAGGTGGTCTTGCCGCAGCCGCGCGGCCCGGAGAACAGATAGGCGTGGTTGATGCGATCCTTGTCGATCGCTGCCATCAGGGGGTCGGTGACATGCTCCTGACCGATGACGTCCGCAAAGGTCTCCGGACGGTAGCGACGGTAGAGGGCTGTACTCACGGAAGAACCTTATCGGTTGATGCTGACGGTTTGCATGCCGGGCCGGCGGGGGTGGAGAACAGGTCCGAGGGGTCCACGACCCACGGCTGCCGCGGGAGGCGCGCCGGGTCGAACGCCCCGAGCGCGGCCTGGAGCGATCCCTCCGGAAGCCCGAGGGAGGACAGCAGGAGCGCGAGGACCGCACCGGGCGTCCGCCCCTGAACGGCGAGGTCCTCCAGTGTCACGGCTCCATCCCGTTTGGCGAGGCGGCGCCCCTCGGCCGTGACCGCCAGGGGGACGTGCGCGTATGCCGGGGCGGGCAGGCCGAGCAGGGAGGCGAGGTAGGCCTGGCGCGGCGCGGACGTGAGCAGGTCGTCCCCGCGCACCACCTGGTCGACGCCCTGCGCGGCGTCGTCGACGACGACGGCGAGGTTGTAGGCGATCACCCCGTCGTTCCGCCGCAGCACGACGTCGTCGACCGGCGCTGTCACACTCCCGGCGAGGACGTCGTCGACGGTCCAGGTGTCCACCGCGGATCTCAACCGGAGCGCCGGCGGGCGCTCGCGGCGCCGTCGTGCCCGGTCCTCCGTGGTGAGGTCACGGCACGTGCCGGGGTAGAAGCCCGGACGCGCATGCGGTGCGCCGGCCGCTTCGGCGACATCGCGGCGCGTGCAGAAGCACTCATAGGCGAGGTCCCGCTCGATCAGCGTGCGGAGGGCCCCGGAGTAGAGATCGGTGCGGTCGCTCTGTCGGAGGACGGGGGAGTCGGAGGTGATCCCCAGAGCGGCGAGTTCCGCCAGCTGATCCGCCTCGGCACCTGCCCGGACGCGGTCGAGGTCCTCGACCCGGAGGAGGAAACGGCGCCCGGTGGACCGGGCGAACAACCAGGCGACGACGGCGGTCCGGAGATTGCCGACGTGCAGCCGGCCGGAGGGGCTGGGTGCGAAGCGACCGGCGCCCGTGTCTGCCACCGTGCACCCTCCTCGGCTGGACTCGCTTAAAAGTGAAGACCCCCCATGCACCTGCCAGAGCCCGCTTACCCTTGCTACCTTCCGGTCCTGGGGGAGTTCACAGGATGACACCACATGAGGGGCCGGGAAATAGTCTACACAGCTGACAGCGCCGCTCCCGAATCGACGGCGGGGCCCGGAACGGGGCGCGATTCGGCAGGATCCGCTTGTATGGGTATTCTGGTATCTGCTCCGAACGAGGAGGATTCGCCTAGCGGCCTATGGCGCACGCCTGGAACGCGTGTTGGGTTCACGCCCTCGGGGGTTCAAATCCCCCATCCTCCGCTCATAGCAATCAGCAGGACCCCGGCATCCGTGCCGGGGTCCTGCTGTCTATGCGGGCGAGCCGCCGCCGATCCTGCGGATGCGGGTCTTCGCGGCCGCCTCGGCGGGACCCTCGGGCCCGAGCCCGAGCCGGATGACGCCGAGGACGAGCCGCACCGCCGGACGGATGGGCAGCGGGAGGGGGCCGAGCGACGGGACGCGCAGCCCGAGCATCTCGCGGTGCCGCGGCTCGAGCGTCGCCACCGCGCCCGCCAGGAGGATCTGGTAGCCGAGGCGCTGGGACCGTGGCAGGGGCGGGTGCCGGATGTACGCGAGCGCCTCCTGCACCTGGTCGCTCCCGGTCAGCTCGTCGTCGAAGGCTGCCAGCTGGGCCCGGAGTTCCGCCTCGGACCGCGGCGGGTCGTCGAGGCCCATCAGCTCGCCCGCGGCCGCCCACTCGCGGACGTACTCGTCGACACCGCCGGGGATGGGCCCGCCGTACGCCCGGTGCGCCGCCACGAAGGCGTCGGTGAAGGCCAGGTGCACCCACCGGATGAGGTCCGGATCCGCTGCCGAGTAGGCCTTCTCGGTCCCGCGGCTGTCGACGTAGGTGCCGTGCACCCTCGTGTGGAGCCGCTGCACGAAGGCGGAGCCCTCCTGCGCGGCGACCCTCGAGCCGTAGGTGACGGTGTAGATCCAGCGGATGGTGTTGGCCAGGCGCCCGAGCGGCTCCTCGCGGAAGCTGGAGTGCGCGTGCACGCCCGCCATCGCGCCGGGATGCAGGGCCTGGAGCAGGAGGGCGCGGATGCCCGCGACGGTCGGGGTGATGGAGCTGTGGACGGTCCACACCGCGGATCCAACCGGGAAGTAGCCGGGATCGTCGCCCTTCTCGAACTCGAACTGCCACTGCGGGATGGTGGGATCGCCGTCGGTGAAGGTGGTGCGGAGTTGCGTCTTCCACGTGGCGATGATTCCCATGCGGCGATCCGTCCTGTCGGTGCTTCCGCGGCCTGGAGGGCCGTCAGCCTTCCAACGTCCTCCCGCCCCGGTTTGCTCCGGGGACCGCGGTGGTGCCCATCCGCATGGCAGGGTGGAACGAAGCAGGAGCACACCACCTACCAGGGAGCAGCCATGTCCTCGACGGACCTGTACGGGATCGATCTCACCATGAACGACGGCACGCCGAGGTCGTTCGGCGACTTCCGCGGCCGGCCCGTCCTGGTGGTCAACGTCGCGTCCAAGTGTGGTTTCACGCCCCAGTACGCGGGGCTGGAGGCGCTGTACAGCAGGTACTCCGAGCAGGGCCTCGTGGTCCTCGGCATGCCCTGCAACCAGTTCATGGGGCAGGAACCCCTGAACGACGGCGAGATCGCCGAGTTCTGCTCCACCACGTTCGGCGTGACGTTCCCGCTGATGGCCAAGGGCGATGTCCGCGGGAAGGACCAGCACCCGCTCTACCAGCAGCTGACGACCTTCAAGAACGGTGTCTTGCCGGGCCTCGTGAAGTGGAACTTCGAGAAGTTCCTCGTCAACCGCGACGGCGAGATCGTCGCACGCTTCGCGCCCACGGTGGAGCCGGACGCCCCCGAGGTCGTCGCCGCCATCGAGAAGGTCCTGGAAGCCCAGGCGGCCTGAGCCGGACGCCCCCGGCAGCAACCCTCGTGCACCGGCCAGTGGGCGCCGGCGCCCAGGGATCCTAGCCGAGCGAGGCCACGCACCGGGCGAGGAAGGCGGCGCCCGCCTCCTCGTGGATGAGGGCACCTTCGGTGATGACCTCGTAGGGCTTCGCCGGGACGCCGTCCGCGGGCCGGACGTCCACGTGTGCGACGTCGAACCCCTGCTCGTGCAGGTAGTCGGCCATGGCGTAGTCGGTCCGGGAGTCGCCCACGGTCCGCCAGGCGCGCGGAGGGTCCATGAAGGGTGCGACGAGCGTGAGGGCCCGTTCGGCACCCACGTCCTTGCCCGTCCGCACCGATTCGATGTCGGTCGAGATGATGGTCGGGTCCACGCGGTAGTCGATGTGGCCGTTGCTGTCCGGTTCCTCGCGGTCGAGGCGGGACGCACCCATGTCGTGGCTGTGCAGGATGTCCATCGCGTCGTCGTCGAACCCCTGCTGCCCCACCAGGTAGTCCGCGTTGGTCGCGGTGAGCAGCTGCTCCACCGAGACCATGGCGAGCTTGGTCTGGTCGAAGAACATGAGGTCGGCGTACTTCTCCTCCACGAGATCGCGCACGTCGTCGGCGAAACTCACCGGCAGGGCGAGGTCGCGGTCCACGAAGACCTCCCCGGCGCCGTCGGCCGTGAACGAGAACCAGGTGGCACCCTTCTCGCAGACGGCGTGGAAGGTGACGCCGACCGGGATGCCGGCCGCCATCATGGGCGCCATCACCTGCTCCCGGATGAAGGCGTCCGAGCGGCCTGTGTTGAAGACGACGGGCCAGCCCGCGGCGGCGAGGGTGAGCAGATCCGCGATGATGCCTGCCGGGACGGTGCGCGTCACCGGACTGGCGACGGGCCCGTCGACATCGAGCAGGAGTCCCACCGTGGGCTGCCCCGAAGCTGCGATGGGCAGTGCGGGGGCGTCGGGCAGGAGGTCGAGTGGGGCATCCGTAGGCATGTCCCCATTATGTTCCCGCCCGGGCCGCCCTTCCATCCGCGGCTGTTTGACAGCCGACGTGATCTGCAACATACTCGTGGAATCGATTCCATGGAATCGATTCCACAACGGCGTAGGGAGCAGCGTGCGGTCAGTGACGATCAAGGATGTCGCCGGGAGGGCGGGCGTCTCCACCGCGACGGCGTCCCGCGTCCTGTCCGGTCATCCCAGTACGTCCCCCGCGGCACGGACCGCCGTCGAGCAGGCCGTCGCCGACCTCGGGTTCCGCCCCAATGCGCAGGCGAGGTCGCTCCGCAGGACGACGACCCAGACTCTCGGGCTCCTCCTGCCCGACATCCGCAATCCCTTCTTCGCCGACCTCGCGCATGCCGTCGAGCAGCGTGCACGCGACTTCGGCTACCTCACGCTGTTCGGCAACGCGAACGAGAGCGTGGAGCAGCAGGACCGCTACTTCGACGTCATGCTCTCGCAGCGCGTGGACGGGCTGATCGCTGCTCCCCAGGGTGACAGGGCGAGCCTCGCCGGTATCCTCGGCAGCGGGCTGCCCACGGTCTTCGTGGACCGGGTGATCGACGGCGCCGACGTGCCGAGCATCAGCCCCGACAACCGGACCGGCATCCATGAGGCCGTGGAACACCTGCTCGGGCTGGGACACCGGCGCATCGGCTACATCGCCGGGCCACAGAGCACGTCCACGGGCCGCGAGCGGCTCCGGGCGTACCAGGAAGCGATCAGCGGAACCGCCGCGGACGACGACGGCGACCTGGTCCACGTCGGCGACTTCCAGGCGGCGAGCGGCGCTGCCGGCGCGCATGCGCTGCTCGACCTGGCCGACCCGCCGACGGCCGTCCTCGCGGCCGACAGCCTCATGTCCATCGGGGCCATCGGCGTCTGCAACAAGCGCGGAGTCGCCATCGGCGCGGACCTGGCCTTCGTGGGCTACGACGACATCGAGGCCTTCGCGCTGCTGAACCCGGCCCTCACCGTGATCGCACACGACGTCGATGCGATGGGACGGGGTGCGGTCGAGATGCTCGTGGCCGTGATCGCCGGCGAAGCGGCGGAGTCCCGGGTCCTGCCGAGCCGGCTGATCGTCCGCGGTTCCACCATGGATTCCCCGAAAGGACCCTCCGCATGAGCACGCCCATCCTGTCCCTCGAGCGCGTGACGAAGTCCTTCGGATCGGTCACCGTCATCGACGGCGTCTCCGTGGACGTCCACCCCGGCAGGGTCCAGGTACTCCTGGGGGAGAACGGCGCCGGGAAGTCGACGCTCATCAAGATGATGGCGGGGGTGTACCAGCCCGACGGCGGTCGGATCCTCGTCGACGGCCGCGAGGTCACCCTGCCGGACACGAAGGCCTCCGAGGCACTCGGCATCGCCACCATCCACCAGGAACTCAACCTCGTGGGCTCCATGAGCATCGCCGAGAACATCTCGCTGGGACGCCTGCCGAAGCGCTTCGGACTCGTGGATCGGCGGAGGATGAAGGAGGACGCCCGCGCGGCCCTCGCCCTGATCGGCCTGGACCTCGATGTGGACCAGCACGTCGGTGAACTCGGCATCGCCCGGCAGCAGCTCGTCGAGATCGCGAAGGCGCTGAGCATGGATGCCCGCATGCTCATCCTCGACGAACCCACGGCGGCACTGACCAAGCGCGAGATCGCAGCCCTGTTCGGCGTCGTCGACGACCTCCGGGCCCGCGGCGTCGGCATGGTCTTCATCTCCCACCACCTCGACGAGATCGCCGCGATCGGGGATTCCGTGTCCGTCCTCCGGGACGGTACCTTCATCGCCGAGGTCCCCGCGACCACCGACGAGGACGAGCTCGTCCGCCTGATGGTGGGCCGCGACATCGCGCAGCAGTTCCCGCGCCGCCGTGAGTTCGACGGCGTCCCCGAGACGCTCCTGTCGGTCCGGAACCTCTCCACGAAGGGAATGGTCAACGACGTCTCCTTCGAGGTGCACGCCGGGGAGGTCGTGGCCCTCGCCGGGCTCGTCGGGGCGGGACGCACCGAAGTGGTGCGGGCCATCGCGGGCGTCGATCCCTACCTCACGGGTTCCGTCGCCGTCCGCGGCAGGGAGCTGCCGAGGCTCGACGTCGGGGCAGCCATCCGCGCCGGCGTGGGCCACGTTCCCGAGGACCGGAAGGTGCAGGGCCTCGTGCTGGGAGCGAGCGTCAACGACAACATCGGCTACGCGACCCTGGCCTCGACGGCGAAGGCGGGAGTCGTCGACTTCGCCGGCCAGCGCGCCCGCGCGCAGGGCGTGGCGGACACCCTGCGCATCCGGATGCGTGATCTCGATCAGCCCGTGGGCAGCCTGTCCGGAGGCAACCAGCAGAAAGCCGTCTTCGCGCGGTGGATCCTCGCCGAATCCTCGGTCCTGCTGCTGGACGAACCGACACGCGGCGTCGACGTCGGGGCGAAGGTCGAGATCTACGAGTTGATCAACGCCATCACGGCTGCCGGAGGCGCCGTCGTGATGGTCTCCAGCGAACTCCCCGAGGTCCTCGGGATGGCGGACCGCATCCTCGTGATGAGCGGCGGCCACATCTCGGGCGAACTCGACGCCACCACCGCAACCCAGGACGCCGTCATGTCCCTCGCCGTCCGTGACGTGCAGAGGGACCTCGAAGACCAGCAGATGAAGGACGAGGCATGAGCATCGCAAGCCGACCAGCCGTACGGAAGCCCGGTACGGGCGCCACCCGGGTCAGGACGTTCGTCGCGGAGAACGGCGCTCTCGTGGGTCTCGTGGTCCTCGGGCTCGCGCTCTTCATCGCGACGCCGGACTTCCTGACCGGGCCGAACCTCCTGAACATCGGGATCCAGGCGTCGGTCATCGCCGTCCTCGCCTTCGGTCTGACCTTCGTGATCGTGGCCGGCGGGATCGACCTCTCGGTGGGCTCCGTCGCCGCGCTCAGCGCCATGGGGTCCGCCTACATGTTCAGCACCGCGGCCCTGCCGGGATGGCTGGCACTGATCGGCGGACTCCTCGTCGGGACGCTCGCCGGCGCCGTCAGCGGATTCGCGGTCGCCTTCGGCAGGCTGCCCTCCTTCATCGCGACCCTCGCGATGCTCAGTGTGGCCCGCGGACTCACGCTCGTGCTCTCCGACGGCAGGCCCATCGCGACGGCGCCCGCCGTGTCCTTCCTCGGCGGCAACGTGGGTCCCGTCCCCATGCCGATCGTGATCCTCGTGATCGCCGGGATCGTGGCCGCCCTGATCCTCAACTACACCGTGATCGGCCGCTACATGTACGCGGTCGGCGGCAACACGGAGGCAGCCCGCCTCTCGGGCATCCCCGTGCGCCGGGTCCTCGTCACGGTCTTCGCGCTGTCCGGCCTGTTCGCAGCCCTCGCGGGGCTGCTGCTCTCCGGTCGCCTGGACTCCGCACAGCCCCAGGCCGCGGCGGGCTACGAGCTCGACGCCATCGCCGCCGTGGTCATCGGCGGAGCCTCCCTCGCCGGGGGCGTCGGCCGGATCAGCGGCACCCTGATCGGCGCGCTGGTGCTCGTGGTCATCCGCAACGGCCTGAACCTGCTCAACGTGTCCTCCTTCTGGCAGCAGGTGGTGATCGGCGTGGTCATCGCCCTCGCCGTCGGCATCGACTCCCTCCGCCGGAAGACCGGCCACTAGCCCCACCCCGCAGCACCGTCCCGTCCGAAACACCACCCCCACTCCAGAAGGATCCGATGATGAACTCCTCCACACCCCTCAAGGCCGCGGCCGTCACCATGTCGCTCGCACTGCTCCTCGGCACCACGGCGTGCAACCGCGGCGGTGACGACGCCGCCGCGGACAGCCGGAGCGTCACGCTCTCCGTCTCCACGCTGAACAACCCGTTCTTCGTCGAACTGCGCGACGGCGCCCAGGAAGCGGCGGACGCAGCAGGCGTCGACCTCGAAGTGGTCGATGCCCAGAACGATTCCGCCACCCAGACCAACCAGCTCGCCACCGCGGCGACCAGCGGCACCGACGGCGTGATCATCAATCCCGTGGACTCCGACGCCGCAGCAGCGTCGGTGGCCCCCCTCGTGTCGAACAGCACGCCGATCGTCGCCGTGGACCGCGCTGTCAACGGCGCCGAGGTCCAGTCCCTCGTCTCCAGCGACAACGTGGCCGGCGGCAAGCAGGCCGCGGACGAGCTCGCGAAGGCGATGGGGGAGCAGGGCACGGTGATCGTCCTCCAGGGTGTCGCCGGGACCTCCGCCAGCCGCGACCGGGGAGCCGGCTTCGCCGAAGGCATGGAGGCCTACCCCGGCATCGAGATCGTCGCCCAGCAGACCGCCAACTTCGATCGTGCCGAGGCCCTCAACGTGGCCACCAATCTCCTGCAGGCGAATCCGGGGGTCACCGGTCTCTTCGCCGAGAACGACGAGATGGCCCTCGGTGCCATCCAGGCCCTCGGCGCCCGGGCCGGCGAGGACGTGAAGGTCGTCGGGTTCGACGGCACGGCCGACGGCCTGGCCGCCATCGAGGCCGGCACGCTCACCGCGACGATCGCGCAGCAGCCCGCCGAGCTGGGCAAGCGCTCCGTCGAGGTCCTCGTGCAGCTGCTCGATGAGGAGGCCGTCGAGGAAGCCATCCCGGTCCCCGTCACGACCGTCACCACCGAGAATGTCGCGGACTTCGCCTAGATGAGCACACTGTCGCCGGGCATCGTCGTCGTCGGGTCCATCAACGCGGACCTCGTGGTCACCCTCGCACGGCACCCGCACCCTGGTGAGACCGTGCTCGGGCGCTCGATGACGGTGCTGCCCGGCGGCAAGGGCGCCAACCAGGCGGTGGCGGCCGCGCTGCTGGGCGCGGACGTCGCGATGATCGGTGCCGTGGGATCGGACGCCTACGCGGACGTCGCGTTGTCCGCACTGTCGGCCGCGGGCGTCGACCTCGGCGCGGTCAGCAGGCTCGACGGCGGGACCGGCGTCGCCGTCGTCGAGGTGTCCGACGACGGGGAGAACACCATCGTGGTGCTGCCCGGTGCCAACAAGCAGGTCACGGCGGACCTCGTTGCGGCGTCCGCGGAGGCGATCCGCGGCGCTGCCGTCGTCATCGTCCAGGGCGAACTGCCGGCAGCATCCATCGAGGCCGCTGTGCGGGCCGCTACCGGGCGCGTCGTCGTCAACCTGGCGCCCGTCATCGGGATCGAGCGCGACGTCCTGCTCCGGGCAGATCCGCTCGTGGTCAACGAGCACGAGGGAGCCCTGGTCCTCGAGCAGCTCGGCGGAGCCGCGACGGGCGGCCACGGCTCCGTGGTCGAGGCGCTCCTCGCCTGCGGCTTCGCCTCCGTGGTGATGACGCTCGGCGGCGCGGGAGCGCTGCTGTCCGACGGCGCCGCCGTGCGTCCGGTCCCGGCGCCCACGGTCTCCGCGGTGGACACCACGGGTGCGGGGGACGCCTTCGTGGGCGCGCTCGCGGCCCGGCTCGCCGCCGGGAGCACCCTCGACGATGCCGTGCACTTCGCCGTCCGCGTCGGCTCCTACGCCGTCCAGCACCCGGGAGCCCAGCCCTCCTACCCCACGCTCGATGACGAGCTGCCCGAACCACAGCACCCGCGCATCGCGGGTCCCCAGCAGGAATCGAGTCCGTGAAGAAGTCAGGCATCATCAACGCACCCCTCAGCCGGGCTCTGGCGACGCTCGGCCACGGCCACCTCGTGGTCATCGCCGACTGCGGACTCCCGCTGCCGGATTCGGCGTCCGTCCTGGACCTGGCGCTGGTGCGCGGAATCCCGTCCTTCACCCAGGTGCTGGACGCGGTGCTCGCCGAGATCGTGGTGGAGGGCAGTACGGCCGCCGCGGAGGCCCGGGGGTCGGCCGTGGACGCCTGGCTCGAGGACAGGGGCCTGCAGCCCACACGGATCTCCCACGAGGACCTGAAGGCACTCCTGTCCGAGGCGCGGCTCATCATCCGGACCGGAGAGGCCACTCCCTACGCCAACGTCGTCCTGCAGTGCGGCGTCGACTTCTGACGTGTGCGTTCCGTGCCCGGGGGTAACCTTTGGGCCACGAGATGCCTGCTTCCGGGCGACCGCGTTCCATTGCCCCGCGCAATTACCTAGGCTGTAGCAGTGATCTTCAAAGCAGTCAGTGACGGCCGGCCGTACCCCGACCACGGACACGTGACCCCCAAGGACTGGGCCGAGGTGCCCCCGCGGCAGGTCCGGCTCGACGAACTCGTGACCACCAAGACGACGCTCGACCTCGAGGCGCTGCTGGCCGAGGACTCGACCTTCTTCGGCGACCTGTTCCCCCATGTGGTGCAGTGGAACGAGACCATGTACCTGGAGGACGGCCTGCACCGCGCCGTGCGGACCGCGCTGCACCAGCGGACCATCCTGCACGCGAGGGTCCTCGTCCTCAATGACTGAGGAGGACTCGCCGCGCCGTCAGCGGGCGCAGGCGAAGCGGGATCCCACCGAGTGGCACGGGCACAGGATCGTCACGGAGACGGATCTCGGCGCGGTGTTCCAGGAGGACGACGCCGCCCGTCGACGTCGTGCCTCGATGCGGCGCATCCGCCACGGAGTGGTGCTGGTCGTCCTGATCGGCCTGCTCGCCGCCGCCGTGTACGTGGCGCTCGGGATCGCCCGGGGTGACATCAGCGTCGGTGCGGCCGAGGCCTCCCCCGAACCGACGTCCACCTGCCCGGCCGGGCCGTTCGACTACCAGGACCCGAGCGCGATCACCGTCAACGTCTTCAACAGCACCACGATCGACGGCCTGGCGACGACGGCGGCCGACCAGCTGCGCGGGCGCGCCTTCGCGGTGCGGGACATCGGCAACAGGCAGGTCGGATCCACCGGGATGACGGCGATCATCGTCTCGGGCGAGGGCGGACGAGCCAACGCGTTCACCGTGCAGCGGACGATCCCCGATTCGCTCTATGTGGCCGACGATCGCGAGGACCGGACGGTGGACGTGATCGTCGGGTCCTCCTATACGGGCATCGTGCCCCCGGAGGGCGTCGACATCACCCCCGCGGCGCTCAGGTGCGCCGGTGGGGACGAGACGCCCGCCCCGACTCCCGCCGCTCCCTAGCAGGCGTGGGCGTCAGGCCCGCCGTCGCAGGGCTGCGCGCCGGACACCGAGGGGGTACACGACCCAGAGGACCAGCACGACGGCGAGCACGGACGCGCCGACGGTCAGCCCCGCCGCACGGTTCACCACCAGGTCGAAGACCAGCCACGCCGTACCGGCGAGCACCAGCCCCACGAGGGCGATCGTCGTCCGGATGAGGGCCGCGGTGCGGCGGACGAGCGTCGCCTTCACCCGGAGGCCGAAGAGGACGCGGTGCAGGTTGACCGAGGTCAGCACGAGTGCCGTGATCAGGGCGGACAGACAGACCAGGCAGAGATACACGGTGACCTGGACGTCATCGAGTTCGGTGAAGCGGCTCTGGAAGGGCAGCGTCAGGAGGAAGCCCGTCAGGATCTGGATGCCGGTCTGCATCACGCGCAGCTCCTGCAGCATCTCCTGCCAGTTGCGGTCCAGGCGCTGGTTGCTGCTCTCGCCCCGGCCGTCGTCCTCCTCCGGGCTCCTCATCCGGGACGCATCCTCCGCGCGGAGGGTCCGTCAGGCCCGCGCGCCGCCCTGCCAGACGGCGTCGAACGGTGCGTTGGACGCCACCCGGTTGCGGATGCCCTCCGTGACGAAGGCCTTGGCCGTCCGCGCGGCGTCGAGCGGAGCCGCGCCCTTGGAGAGCTCCGCAGCGATGGCGGCGGCGAGCGTGCAGCCCGCGCCACTGACGGCGACCTCGCCGACCTTCGGCTCGGACAGCACCTCGAGGGTCTCGCCGTCGAAGTAGACGTCGACGGCGTCGGGGCCCTCGATGCGCACGCCGCCCTTGGCGAGGACCACCGCGCCGCTCTGCCGGTGGATGATCCGCGCGGCCTCCTTCAGGTCCTCGAGATCGTCGATGGAGATGCCCGAGAGTGATTCGGCCTCGAAGTGGTTCGGCGTGACGAAGGTGGCCAGCGGCAGGATGTTCGCCTTCAGGGCCTGATCCGTGTCCAGCGCGGCGCCGGGCTCCTGGCCCTTGCAGATCAGCACGGGGTCGAGGACCACGTGGTCCCACTCCTGGCTCCCGAGCGCGGTGGCGACGGTGTCGATGGTGGCAGGTGTGCCGAGCATGCCGAGCTTCACGGTCCTGAGCGGGTAGCAGGACTGGATGGCCTCGAGCTGGTCCGCGATGACCTGCTGGTCCACGGGGACGAAGCGGTGCTGCCAGTCCCTCTTCGGGTCGAAGGAGACGATGCAGGTCAGCGCCACGATGCCGTACACACCGAGCTCCTGGAAGGTCTTGAGGTCGGCCTGCGCACCGGCGCCACCGGTCGCCTCGGACCCGGCGATCGTCAGGGTGATGGCGGGGGCAGGGCGGGTCTGGGTATCGGGCATGCCCCTAGTGTGCCCGAACCGGTGCGGGCGCTTCCACCCCGCCGGGGGTGAGGATCTCCTGGAGCGCCGGGCCCAGGGTGGGGTGGTCGAACGTGAACCCGGCGTCGAGGAGTTTGCCCGGGGAGACCCACCGGCTCTTGAGGACCAGCTCGGCCTCGGTGCGGATGATCACGCCGCCGAGTTCGAGGAGCCAGGCCGGCGTCGGCAGGCCGGCCGGGACGTGGAGGCGCTCGCGGACGGCGGCCATCAGCTCGGCATTGGTCACCACACCGGGGGCTGCGAGGTTGACGGGACCCTCGAGGGCCGGGGTCGCAGCGATGAGGACGACGGCGCGGTACAGGTCGTCGAGGTGGATCCAGCTGAACTTCTGCGTGCCCGGCCCCATCCGGCCGCCCAGACCTGCCCGCGCCAGCGTGGAGGGGGGCGTCATGACGCTGCCGGGGCCCAGGACGATCGCGATGCGCAGGGCGACCTTCCGCACGCCGGGCGTGGCGGCGTCGGCGAGGGCCTGCTCCCACGCCCGTGCCACCGCGACGGAGAATCCGGTGCCGAGGTCGCCGTCGTCCTCGGTCTGCGGCCGGTCCATGGCATGCCGGTAGATGGTGCCGGTGCTGGAGTTCATCCACACCCGCGGCGGCGTTCCACCACTCTCCCTGCACAGGGCGAGGGCACGCCCGAGCTCCTCGGTGGTGTCGACCCGGGAGGAGAAGATCGCGTCCGCGTTCCGCTTGCCGTAGCGGCAGTCGACGCTCCGGCCGGCGAGGTTGACGAGGGCATCGGCTCCGTCGAGCACGCTCGCGAGGGCCGCTGTGTCCCCCCAGACGGCGGACCCGCTGCGGCCGATGGTGCGCACCTCCACCCCGGCCTCGGTGAAGCGCCGGACGAGGTGCGTCCCGATGAAGCCGGACGCACCGGCGATGACGGCCGTCTGCACGGTGTTCGGGACGACGGTCATCGCGTGCGGACCAGCCTCCAGACACTGGCGCGGGCCAGGGCGCCCGCACCTCCGATGACGAGCGCCGTGGGGAGACCGTCCCCGAGGGCCGTCGACGGGGACAGCAGGGCGGCGACCACGAAGGCGGCCACCGCGAAGACGGCGAAGAAGACGCCGACATGGATCCACTGGTTGCGGACCGGCCGCAGGAGGTATCCGACGACGACGCCGAGGGGCAGGCCGGTCACCAACCCGATGCCGAGGCCGTACCAGAGGGCGATCACGAAGATGCCGAGGCCGCCGGAACCCCACCGCAGCGCGAAGACCAGGGCGAGGGTGACCACGCCGACCAGGAAACCGACCACCACGGCGCCGACCCCGAAGGTCACGTGGTGCCGGGAGGGCGTCCGTCCGTCGTCGGCCAGGGCGAATGCGTCCGCCAGGGTGCCTTCGTCGTCGTCCGCCGCGCTGCCACGGCCCGTGCCGTCGACCGGTTCGCCGGGGCCACGTGGCGGGATCACTGCCGTGTCCCGCGGATGAGCTGGACGATGTCCTCGACGATCTTGCGGACCACGGGCAGCCGGGACAGGATCACCAGCTTCGACATGAGCGGTGCGGCCTGGTCGATGAGGCGGCGGGTCCGGGCCTGGCCCGGCGAGGAGTCGTACACCCAGAAGAGCGTGACCCCCATGGAGGCGTACCAGAGCAGTTCGGGGAGGTCGTCCCGGATGGCCAGCGGTGGCTGCGGACGGGACATCAGCACTGCCTGCCGGAAGAGGGAGATGGCGCGGGCCCGGGCCACGGCCGATTCGCTGCCGAACGGGCTCGTGGTCGCGGAGGGCTTGATGACGATGCCGATGAAGTTCGAGCCGAAGTCGTGGTACGAGCCCATGACGTCGATCCCCGTGTTCAGCACGATCTTCAGGAGTTCGCCGAGATTCTGGCCCTCACGCAGGAGCGGCAGTGCGCGGGTGCGGTGCTCCTCCTGCAGGCTGCGGTACAGCTCGTGCACGAGGTCGTCCTTGGAGGCGAAGTAGTAGTAGGCGCTGCCCGTGGAGACGCTCGCGGCAGTGGCGATGGCTCGCATGGTCGTCTTCTCGTAGCCGATCTCGCGGAACAGCCGCAGTGCGGTGGACACCAGCAGCTCCCTGGTGGCTTCGCTCTTGGCCGTCGACGTCGGCATCGGACTCCTTCTTGAACCTGTTCAATTCGAAGGGTACGCCCTTTTTGAACACGTTCAATGAATGGCCTAGGCCCGGTCTCCCGACGAAGGGTCCGCCTCCGGCGCCCGGCGATCAGGCGTAGTAGCGGCCGAGCACCTCTGCCTTCAGGTCGTAGAACGTGCCCTCCTCGAGGGCCGCGCGGGCGTCGTCGACCATCCGCACCACGAAGCGCTCGTTGTGGATGGAGATCAGCGTCGCCGAAACCATCTCCTTCGCCTTGAACAGGTGGTGGATGTAGGCGCGCGTGTAGTGCGTGCAGGTGTAGCAGTCGCAGCCCTCGACCAGCGGCGTGAAGTCCCGCTTGAACCGGGCGTTGGAGAGGTTCCACCGGCCGTCCGGCGTGTAGAACGCCGAGTTGCGGGCCACCCGGGTGGGGGAGACGCAGTCGAAGGTGTCCGCCCCGTTCTCGATCCCGGTGAAGAGGTCGTCCGGTTCGGAGATGCCGAGCAGGTGGCGCGGCCTGTCCTCGGGGAGCTCGTCGCTGCACCACCCGAGAATGGTCCCGAGGTTCTCCTTCTCCAGGGCGCCGCCGATGCCGTAGCCGTCGAAGTCCATGGCCCCGAGATCCGCCGAGGCCTTCCGCCGCAGGTCCTCGTACTGGGCCCCCTGGATGACGCCGAACAGTGCCTGGTACGGGCGATGGCTGCGCTCCGCGGTGAGCCGCTGGTGCTCGACGATGCACCGCTCGGCCCACAGGCGGGTGCGTTCGAGCGATTCCTCCTGGTAGCCGCGCGAGTTCATGAGGGTGGTCAGCTCGTCGAAGGCGAACATGATGTCCGCGCCCAACCGGTGCTGCACCTGCATGGAGATCTCCGGCGTGAAGCGGTGCCGGTCGCCGTTGAGGTGGGACTTGAACCAGACGCCGTCGTCGTCGATGTGGGCGAGACGCTCCTTGCCGACGGCCACGCGGTCGTCCGCCCCCGCCGCCTCGGCGTCCACCGGCACATCCATGGTGATGACCTTCTTGAACCCGGAACCGAGGCTCATGACCTGGAACCCGCCCGAGTCGGTGAACGTGGGGCCGGGCCAGTTCATGAAGGCACCGAGCCCGCCGGCCTCGTCGAGGATGTCCGCCCCGGGCTGCAGGTAGAGGTGGTAGGCGTTGGCGAGGAGTGCCTGGGCGCCGAGCTCGGCCATGGCTCCGGGCAGGACGGCCTTGACCGAGGCCTTGGTGCCCACGGGGATGAAGGCCGGTGTGCGGATCTCGCCGTGCGGCGTGGTGATGGTCCCGGTGCGCCCGTGCCGCGGTCCCGGTCCGCCCGCTCCCGGTGTGGTCTCCTCGATCCGGTGGTGGACGGCGAAGGAGAACGAGGACTGCTGGGACTGTGGATGCACCATCCCATTTTGCCAGCCCGACGACGAACGCCCGGACGTGATGCGGGGCCGCCTACCTGCCGGTCAGCCGGCCGTCCAGGGCGGTGACGGCTGCGAGCTCGGCGGCGATACGCCGTTCCAGGACGTCCCGGCTCAGCGTCTCCGATCCGCCGTGTGCCCGCAGGTACAGCAGCACGCCGATGCGCAGGACCCGCCAGTCCCGCTCGACGTCGGTCCGGCCCGCGGCCGACGCGCGGAGGATCTCCGGATCGTAGACGTTGGGCTCGTTGAGCTGCCGCTGCCGGTACATGGCGGCGGTCTTGGCACGGAGCGGGTCCGTCTCGGCGTCGTCGGCCGCGCGAAGGGCGGCGGAGTACCGGGCGGAGCGGGCGTCGTCGTGGCGCGTGAGGTACGCGGCGATCGCCAGGCCGCCCTCGATCCACTTCCACCGGCCGAAGTTGCCGTCGAACGGCAGTCCGGCGAGGAGGTCCGCGACGGAGAGGGCGGACGCCGTGTCCCCCTCGTCCACGAGGAGGGTGAGCGCGAACTGGTGCAGGTCCTGCAGGTTGCTGCCGGACTTCAGGTTGATGCCGCGGGCCAGCCTCGCGGCGACACCCTGCAGGGTGTCGCTGTCCGGGTGCGCCTGAGCGATCTGCGCCACGAGTTCCTCGGGAGAGCCGTGGTCCGCGGCGACGGCGGAGACGCCGAGCTCGGAGTCGACGGGTACGAGGTAGGCCATGGAGCCGGTGGCGATCCTGACCTGCCGACCGTCGGCCAGCGTCGCGACCACGAGGGCGGGTACGCCGAAATCGTCGTTCACGACGGCGATTCCCGTCACCTCCGCCGTCGCGTCGCCGTCGGGCAGTGCGAGGACGTCACTCGCCACCACGACTTCCGCCGGAACCGCGCGCAACCCGGTCCTGTCCATCCTGTTCACCATCATGTGCGTCCTGCCAACCTCTGCCAATAGCCCCCGGACGATCCTCTGCTCCCCAGCGCCCGTCTCACGATACGGGAACCGGGCGTCCGGTCCGGAGCCCCGTCGCGGCTAGCGGCCCCATCCGGCATGCGCGAGCGCCTGGCGGAGCAGATCTGCTCGACCGCCCGAGAACTCGGCCTGGATGGAGGGGCTGAGGGCCTCGGCGGGTGTCAGCCAGGAGAGCTCGAGCGCATCCTGGCGGGGGTTGCACTCGCCGGTGACGGGGATGAGGTAGGCGAGGGCGACGGCGTGCTGACGGTCATCGGTCAGTCCCGTCTCCGAGGGCGAGGGGAAGTACTCGGCGATCGTGAACGGCAGCGGCGACGGCGCCAGCTGCGGAAGGGCCATCGGGCCGAGGTCCTTCTCGAGGTGCCGCAGCAGGGCAGCGCGGATGGTCTCCCGGTACATGACCCGGCCGGAGACGAAGGTCCGCACCATCTCGCCCTGCTCATTGGCCTGTAGGAGCAGTCCCACCTCGTTGACGTACCCGAGGGTGTCGCACCGCACGGGGATCGCTTCGACGTAGACCATCGGCAGGCGGCGGCGAGCCTCGTAGAGATCATCCTCGGAGAGCCAGCCCGGATTGGGGTCAGGGGTGCGTACGTTCATACCCCAGTTCTAGCGCAGACCCCGGCCCCGGCGGAGACGGCGCGCGGTTCTTCGGCCCGTGGCTGAATCCGGCGCAGCGACGGGCAGGGTGCGGACAGGGCGCGGATCAGGGCGCCGTGGGGTTCTCGACGTCACGCTGCGCCTCATGGACGACGACCTCTGCGCCCCACGGTGCGGCCGTACGGAGCGAGCGTCCGTGGCTCTCCTCCACCACGTCGTGGTCGAAACCGGCGCCGGACACGCGGGGGACGAGGTCCCGGACGTCACCCTCGTAGTCGAAGGCCAGTCCGCAGCCGGCGGCGGGCCCGGTGATAGCGGCGACGAGGCCCCCGTTCTTCGCCCGGAAGGCGTGCAGGGTGCCGGCAGGTGATCCGATGCGCGGCTTAGCGCCGAGATCCGCGAGGACGCGCGCTGCGGCGGCGTCGTCGGTGGTGTACCAGAGCGCGAGGACAGCGAGGGGTGACGCCGGGGCCCCGGTGTCCCGCGGTCCGGCGTGGGCCAGGAAGCTCAGGCCGTCGGGCGCCGTGATGCGGGCCGCCGGCCCGTGGCCCTCCGCGGTGAGTTCGACGGCGGTGCCCGCCTCGGCGGTCCGGCGAGCGAACTCGTGCACGTCACCGACCTCGAACGCGAGCGCCGTCGTGCCGTGCTCCTCGCTTCCCGGGGTGCAGGCGTGCAGCGCGACCCTGCCGCTCCCGGCATCGAACACGGCGCAGGAGTCGTCCGGCTCGCGGTCCCGGGCGGGAGTGAGCCCGAGTGCCGTGAGGAAGCGGGTTCCCCGGGCGAGGTCCGCTGTGTACACGAGGGGCCGGACGCGGAGCATCAGTTCTCCTCCAGGTAGGCACGGAGCGCCTGCTCGACGAACGCCGAGAGGCTGAGGGCCTCATCGATGCTGCGGTGCTTGACCTCGCGGACGAGGTCCGGGGGGAGGTAGACGTTGAACTGCACTTTCGCCGGGTCGGGCATGCCCGGATACTAGCAAACTAGTATGATGACGGCTGCCTCCGGCGTACGGTTGACGCATGAAGCCCGAGCCCCCCGAACTCCTGCTGCCGGACGCTGCCGCCTGGCGACGGTGGCTGGAGGACAACCACCGGACCTCGCCCGGCGTGTGGCTCATCGAGCACAAGAAGGGCGGCACGACGACCCTGCTCACCTACGCACAGGCTCTGGACGAGGCCCTGTGCTTCGGCTGGATCGACGGCCAGGCCCGGTCCCGGGACGAGGGCAGCTACTTCCAGCGCTTCACCCCGCGCGGGCCGCGCAGCATCTGGTCGATCCGCAACCGCACCTACGTGGACCGACTCAGGAGTGAGGGCCGGATGCGCGAGGCGGGGGAGCAGGCGGTGGCCGCAGCACAGGCGGACGGCAGATGGGACAGGGCCTACGCGGGCCCGGCGACGGCGGAGGTCCCCGCCGAACTCGCGGCGGCGATCGACGCTGACCCTGCCGCGCTCGCGATGTTCGGCACGCTGTCCTCCCAGAACCGGTACGCCATGATCTTCCGGATCTCCCAGCTGAAGACGCAGGCGGCGAGGGAGCGGAACATCGCGAAGTTCGTCGCGATGCTCGCGCGCGGCGAGACGATCTATCCCCAGAGCGGCCGGACGCGCGGCGGCGGGTAGGCCTGTGGTCAGCGTAGCCAGCCGGGTCCGGTCGCATCAGCTCCCCAGGCCGCGGTTCTCAGGAGAGGGACGGACCCGTGACGCCGGCGGTGCTGGCTCGGGACCGGCATGACGGCGTGGCCGTCCCCGTTCCGTCGGTTCCCACGGGCGCCGTGCAGGGCGACCCCCGTCGGGTCAGTCCAGGGCTGTGACCTCGTAGGTGTGCCCGGCTGCCCTCAGCCGTTCCACCAGGACGGTCCCGAGGGCGGACGCCGGGGTCAGGGAACCGGCGGCAACGGGCAGGCTGTCGCCGTCGAGGGCCAGTGAGAGCGCCGTCTCGCCGGCCATCACCGCGGTGGCGGCATATCCCGGGTCGCCGGGGCCCGAGGCGGTGGCCTGGTAACGCCGGCCACTCTCCGTGGCCGCGGTCACCTGGGAGCGGAACCAGCCCGCCTGCCGCGCAGCCACACCCGGTCCGGATCCTGGCGCCGGAAGGACCCGGTCGAGGATCTTCCGCGTGGGTGGGAGGGCGAGCGCGGCACCGAACGCCCGCAGGCCGAGCGCCGTCGCCCCGGCCATCACCGCGCCCCTCACTCCGCGCCCCGTCCCCATGACCTCGCCGTAGCGCAGGGACCGACCGTACGCCCAGCCCTGCAGCGCATTGCTGCGGCGCACGATCCGCGTGTTCGCGGATGCCATGACGAAGGGCGCCGTCCGCCGCCCGTCCGCCGCCCGGCCGACCCAGCCCAGGTCCCGCGGCTGCCGGGTCGAAGGCTCGGCGGACCGGTCCGGGCTGAGGGAATAGGGGTCCGCCGCCAGCGACCGCTGCACGGGGTCCGACCGCATGCCGTCCAGCTGTCCGCGCATCGAGTCGACCGTGCCCCCGCTGAAGCCGCCCTTGGCGGTCGCGACGAGCTGCACCTCGGTCAGGCCGCCCGCGCCGTCCGCCTCGGCAGCCTGATGCAGGAGGAGTACCGCGAGATCGGAGGGGACGGAATCGTACCCGCAGGCATGGACGATCCGCGCGCCGGTCGTTCTCGCGCGCTCGCCGTACCGGTCGATGGCCTCGCGGACGAAGGACACCTCTCCCGTGAGGTCCCCGTAGTGGGTGCCGGCGTGGGCGCAGGCCTCGACGACCGGCAGCCCGTACTTCGCATAGGGGCCCACCGTGGTGAAGAGGACGCTGGTCCCCTCGGCCAGCGCCGCGAGCGAGTCGGGGTGCTCCGTATCGGCCTCGATGAGAGACCAGTCGTGCGCGGCAGCGGGCAGCCTCGACCGCACGGCCTCGAGTTTCTCCCTCGACCTGCCGGCCAGTCCCACCCGCAGGTCCGCCGGGGCGTGGTCGGCGAGGTAGCCGGCGATCAGTTCGCCGACGAAGCCGGTAGCACCGAAGAGGACGAGGTCATGGGCGCGCGCTGAGGTCTCCATCCCTGCAGTCTTGCACCGCCGGGGCCGGGACGCAGCCGGTCAGTCCCCGGCGGTTCCGGTGGACCCGGCCCTGGACCGAGCCTCGAGCACCATCCACGCCTGCAGCTGGGACGACAGGCTGACCGGGCCGTCCTGCACCGGCGGGAGGACGAGCGTCCCCCCTGCGGTCCGCCGGCCGTCCCACAGGTGGTGCGCCGTCGCGTCGAGCAGCCGCCGGGCCGTCGCCGAGGCGGCGGGGCCGATGCCGGCGACCGCCGCCCCGGCGAGGTACCGGGCGAGGATGCCGGTGAACAGGCCGGCATCGCCGCCCGCGGCCAGCGGCAGCACGCCGTCGTCGTCGGCGACTTCCCGCGCGATGGCGCCGACGAGATCGGCGGCGGCGGAGAGGTTGTCCGCCCCTCCGACCTCGACCAGCGCGCCGAGCACCGTGCCCTGGTTGTAGGTGTGGAGGCCCCGGTCCACACGCCCGTCGGCCTTGATCCCGTCCAGGAAGAGCCCACTATCCTCGTCGAACAGGCGGTCGCGGAGCCAGTCGAGCAGGTCCTGCGCCCGCGCGGTCTCTCCGGCGCGGGCGAAGAACACCGCCGCGGGCGCGGTGCTGGGCGTGTTCTTGTAGTCCCGCGTGGTGTTCCAGTAGACCCCGCCGCCGAGCTCGGCGGTGTGGGCCGAGCGCAGTGCGGCGCCGAGGATCCGCACCCGGCGCCGTGGCCGGCGTCGCCCCTCGACGGCGTCGAGGCGCTGGAGAGCGAGCGCCAGCCATGCCATGTCGTCGTAGTAGGAGTTCCGCCAGCGGCCGCCGTTGCGGAGCCAGATGCCGCGCGCCAGCTTGCGAGCCTCGGGCAGCGCGCCGGTCCCGTCGCCTGCGCCGCCGCCTTCGCCCGCGCCGGAGGTTCGGAGGTGCTCGTCGAGGAGGCAGTCCAGGAAGTGGGCCTGCCACCAGTAGTGCCAGTGGCTGCGGGCGCTCGTCGGCGGCGGGAAGGCGATGGATCCGAGCCGGGTACCGGGGACGTGCAGGCTGCGCCGCGCGAAGAGCTGCCGCACGCCGGCCGCGGTGATCGAAGCTGCGTCGTCGGGGATGGGCATGTGACCACCCTAGCCACGTCGGCGTCACCCGGCATTGGGCAGGATGCGCAATGGATTCCCTGCCGGGTGCGCAGTGGGCCACGTCACAGTACGCTGGGCGCGAGGACGGACCAACGGCGGTCCACCCGGGCGGAAGGGTCGGCATGGACATCAGGGGATCGGTGGCACTCGTCACCGGAGGTGCGTCGGGACTCGGCCTCGCCACCGCCCGGCGGCTGGTCGACGACGGCGCCTCGGTGGTCCTCGTGGACCTCCCGCAGTCCGCCGGAGCCGACGCAGCGCGTACCCTCGACCCCTCGGGCGAGCGGGTCAGGTTCATCCCCGCAGATGTCGCCGACGCCGCTCAGGTGCAGGCGGCCGTCGACGTCGCCGTGGACCTCGGCCCGCTGCGCATCGTGGTCAACTGCGCGGGAATCGCGACGCCGGGCAAGGTCCTCGGGCGCGACGGCGTCCTGCCGCTCGAGCAGTTCACCCGCGTCATCACCGTCAACCTCGTGGGCACCTTCAACGTCATCCGGCTCGCCGCGGATGCCATGGCCCGGACGGCGACGGTCACCGGTGCCGGCGGCTCCGACGAGCGAGGGGTCATCATCAACACCGCGTCGGTCGCCGCCTTCGACGGGCAGATCGGCCAGCCCGCCTACGCCGCGTCGAAGGGCGGGGTCGCAGCCATGACGCTCCCGATCGCGCGTGAACTCGCGCGGTCGCTCATCCGCGTGGTCACCATCGCCCCCGGCATCTTCGAGACGCCCATGATGGCGGGCCTGCCCCAGGAGGCCCAGGATTCATTGGGCGCCCAGGTGCCGCACCCGTCCCGTCTCGGCAAGCCCGTCGAGTACGCGGCGCTTGCAGCACACATCATCGAGAACCAGATGCTCAACGGCGAGACGATCCGCCTCGACGGTGCCATCCGCATGGCGCCGAAGTAGCCGCACCAGGTCCTCCCGGTCTCAGCTCGATTGAAAGGACGGCTCGATGGAGAGCCAGCTTCCCACCGCCGATTTCCTCGGTTTCGAATCCCTCCTCGCCGGTCACGAGCGCGAGAAGCTCCAGGACGTCCGTGACTTCCTGGCCAAGGAGGTGGCTCCGCGATGCGCCGAATGGTGGAACAGGGCCGAGTTCCCGCACGAGATCCTGCCGAAGCTCGCGGGCCTGAACCTCAGCACACCGGTGCAGCAGGGCTACAGCCACCTGTTCAGTGGGCTCGTGATCGCCGAGATGACGCGGGCCGACACCTCGATCGCCACGTTCTTCATGGTGCACCACGATCTCTTCGTCGAAGCCCTGCACATGTTCGGCAGCGAGGAGCAGAAGGCCCGGCTGCTGCAGGACGCCATGGACCTGAAAATCACCGGCGCGTTCGCCCTGACGGAACCCCTGCACGGGTCCGACGTCGCCGGCGGCATGGCGACCACGGCCACCCGCGACGGCGACTCCTGGATCCTCAACGGCGCCAAGCGGTGGATCGGCAACGGCACGTTCTGCGACTACATGCTGCTCTGGGCCCGGGACACGGAGACCGGGGGAGTACGCGGCTTCATCCTCGACGCCACCCTGCCCGGCGTCACCCGCACCACGATCGCCAACAAGACCGCCCTGCGCACCGTCCAGAACGCCGACATCACCCTCACCGACGTGCGCGTCGGCGAGTCCGACCGCTTCGCCGGCATCGAGACCTTCAACGACACCCGGCAGCTCCTGCTCGGCTCCCGCATCCTCGTCGGCTGGCAGGCCGTGGGCCAGCAACTGGCCGCGTTCGACGTCGCCCGGCAGTACGCCGTGGAGCGCCACCAGTTCGGCAGGCCGATCGCGGGCTTCCAGCTCGTCCAGGACCAGCTCGTCACCATGATGGGCAACACGACCGCCTGCCTCGGTGTCATGGCGCGCATCGCCCAGCTGCAGGAGCAGGGCGCATCGGACATGCCCCAGGCCGCCTTCGCCAAGTCCTTCACGACGGGGCGCATGCGGGAGACCGTGGCCCTCGGGCGAGGGATCCTCGGCGGGAACGGGATCGTGACGGACTACGGGATGGCGAAGATCTTCGCGGATGCCGAGGCCGTCTACACCTACGAGGGCTCCTACGAGATCAACAGCCTGATCGTCGGGCGGGCGCTGACCGGCATCTCGGCCTTCGCCTGACGTAGCCGGGCCCGTCAGCGGACCCCGTGCACGAAGCGGCGGCAGGGCGGCCCGGAGGTCACATGACGGACGCGGTGAGGCGCACGCCACATGACTGGGTAGTATCCCAACAGCAATCCGTCGTATCCAGTGCCGCATACGCCTCGTTTTCCGTGCCCTGAAAGCAGGCTGTCGTGACAGTGCCCCTCGAAGTGTCCTCCGTGCGTGCCACCGCTCCGTCCGGTGCGTCCGACGGCGACATCAGCCACGATCTCCGCGCCGACGTGCGCCGGGTCAGTACCCTGCTCGGCGAATCGCTCGTCCGGCAGCACGGCCAGGAGCTGCTCGATCTCGTGGAGCGCGTCCGGCTGCTCACCAAGCAGTCGAAGGAATCGGGCACCGTGGGCGACGCCGGGGAGCGGGCCGCGCTCGCCGGGCAGGTACGCGACCTCCTCGCGGCCCTGCCGATCGACCGGGCAACGGAGCTGGTGCGCGCCTTCGCCGCCTACTTCCACCTCGCCAACGCGGCCGAGCAGGTGCACCGTGTACGGGGACTCCGCACGCGGTCGGAGGAAGACGGGTGGCTGGCGCAGACGGTCTCGCGCATCGCCTCCGACGCCGGCCCGGAAGCGCTCGCCGCCGTCGTGCAGGAACTGGACGTCCGCCCCGTCTTCACGGCACACCCCACCGAGGCCTCGCGCCGCTCCGTGCTCGACAAGCTCCGGCGCCTCTCCGACGTCCTCGCGGAGACCGGTGCGGAGGGATCGCAGCAGCGCCGGCGGCAGGACCGGCGGCTCGCCGAGGTGATCGACCTGATCTGGCAGACCGACGAGCTGCGGCAGGTGCGGCCCACGCCCATCGACGAGGCGCGCAACGCCATGTACTACCTGGGGGACATCCTCACGACCTCCATGCCCGAACTGCTCGAGGACCTCTCTGACCTCCTGGCGCAGCACGGGGTCACCCTGCCGGCCGCTGGGGCGCCGCTGCGATTCGGCTCGTGGATCGGTGGGGACCGCGACGGCAATCCGAACGTCACGGCCGCGGTGACCCGCGAGATCCTCCAAATCCAGAACCAGCAGGCCGTCCGTATCTCCATCCATTTCATCGACCGGCTCATCTCGTCGCTGTCCTCGTCCACGGCGATCGTCGGGGCGTCCGGGGAACTGACCGCGTCGATCGAGCGCGACCTCGCGAACCTCCCGCGGCTCGACAAGCGCGTCCTGGAACTGAACGCGCAGGAGCCCTACCGGCTGAAGCTCACCTGCGTGAAGGCGAAGCTGCTCAACACCGCGGCCCGGGTGCAGAACCAGACGGCGCACGAACCGGGGCGCGACTACCTCGACGCCGCGCAGATCCTCGCGGACCTCGCGCTCGTGGGGGACTCGCTGCGGCAGCACGCGGCGGGCCTCGCGGCCGACGGCGCCCTCGCGACGGCGTCGCGCGTCATCTCCTCGGTGGGTCTCCACCTCGCCACACTCGACATCCGTGAGCACGCCGACATGCACCACGACGTCGTCGCGCAGCTGACCGACCGGCTTGGCGAACTGGACGTGCCCTATCTGGAGCTCGACCGCGAGGGCCGCCTCCGGGCACTGTCCCGTGAACTCGCCTCCCGGCGCCCGCTCGCGACGGTCAACCCACCGCTCGACGACGGCGCACGCCGTACCTTCGACGTCTTCCGTGAGATCGCCTCGGCCCTGCGCACCTATGGCCCCGACGTCATCGAGACCTACATCGTGTCCATGACCCGTGGGGCGGACGACGTCCTGGCGCCCGTGGTGCTCGCACGCGAGGCAGGACTGGTCGACGTCGTCGGGGACGGATCCGGCGGACCGGACTCGGGCGCGTTCGCGAAGATCGGCTTCGCGCCGCTGCTGGAGACCGTGGACGAGCTGCGCGTCTCCGCCGAGATCGTGGACACCCTGCTGTCCGATCCGACCTACCGCGAGGTGGTCCGCCTGCGGGGTGACCTGCAGGAGGTCATGCTCGGGTACTCCGATTCCAACAAGGAGTCCGGGGTGCTGACCAGCCTCTGGGAGATCCACAAGACGCAGCGGCGCCTGCGCGACGTCGCAGCCAAGCACGGCGTCCGCCTCCGGCTCTTCCACGGGCGAGGCGGATCGGTGGGCCGCGGGGGCGGTCCCACGTACGACGCCATCCTCGCGCAGCCCAACGGCGTCCTCGAGGGGGAGATCAAGTTCACCGAGCAGGGCGAGGTCATCAGCGACAAGTACTCGCTGCCGGCACTGGCCCGCGAGAACCTCGAACTCTCCCTCGCCGCCGTGATGCAGGGCTCGGCGCTGCACCGGACACCACGCACGTCCGAGGATGATCGCGGGCGCTGGGCGGAGGTCATGGAGACCGTGTCGGATGCCGCGTTCTCGCGGTACCGCTCGCTGATCGACCATCAGGACCTGCCCGCCTACTTCCTCGCCTCGACGCCGGTGGAGCAACTGGGTTCGCTGAACATCGGCTCTCGTCCGTCGAAGCGCCCCGATTCGGGCAGCGGCCTCGGCGGCCTCCGCGCCATCCCGTGGGTATTCGGCTGGACGCAGTCCCGGCAGATCGTCCCGGGCTGGTTCGGCGTCGGGTCCGGGCTGCGTGCCGCCCGCGAGGCGGGCCACGAGGGCCTGCTGTCCGAGATGCTGGAGCGCTGGCACTTCTTCCGCACCGTGGTCTCCAACGTCGAGATGACCCTCGCGAAGACCGACCTGGAGATCGCCGCGCACTACGTGGAGGCGCTGGTCCCGGCGGAACTCCAGCACCTCTTCGGCGTGATCCGGGCGGAGTACGAGCTGACGCTCGCCGAGATCCGGCACCTCACGGGGGAGCAGGAGCTCCTCGACGACCAGCCGGTGCTCAAGCGGTCCCTCGCCGTGCGGGACCAGTACCTCGACCCGATCTCCTACCTCCAGGTCGAGCTGCTGCGCCGCGTGCGGGCGGAGGCCGACGGCGGACAGCCCGATGGTCGGCTCCAGCGGGCCATGCTCATCACCATCAACGGTGTGGCCGCGGGGATGCGCAACACGGGCTGACCCGGCTCGGCGGGGTTCTGCCGGTGGGTGGGCGTCCTGCGTACCCGGCTCGTGCCCCTCTGCCGGCGCCTACGCGCCCGGTGCGGGCCCCTCTATCGGTGCCTCCGCGTCCCTGGTTCCTCCCGTGCTCGTCGACCGGCACAGCGTGCTCGACGGAATAGCGGCCGGGAGTGGTCGGTTGCCGCCTTCGGAACCCGAACACCGCCGGCAGCGACCGGACGAGCAGGAGGAGCACCATGAAGGCAGTCTTTTACGAGAAGTACGGCGATCCCGACGTCCTGCAGTACGGCGAGCAGCCGGACCCGAAGGTGGGGCCGGACTCGGTGCTCGTCGACGTGCGGGCCTCATCCGTGAACCCCGTGGACTGGAAGATCACCGCCGGGTATCTGGATGCGGCCCTGCCCACCTCCTTCCCCGTGATCCCGGGGTGGGACGTGGCCGGCGTCGTGGTGCAGCCCGGACCGTCCGTCACCGAGTTCGAGGCCGGTGACGAGGTGATCGGGTACGTCCGCATGGACACCGTGGGGCTCGGCACCTTCGCCGAGCAGGTCGCCGCTCCGGTGCGAACGCTCGCCCGCAAACCGCGGAACATCTCCTGGGCGAAGGCGGCGACCATGCCGCTGGCCGGGCTCACCGCCTATCAGTCGCTGCAGGCCGTCGGTGTCGGTGAGGGTGAGACCGTCCTGGTGCACAACGGAGCCGGTGGCGTGGGGACCTATGCCATCCAGATCGCGACGGCGTGGGGCGCCCGGGTACTGGCCACCGCGTCCGAGAAGAACCACGAGTTCCTGCGTTCCCTGGGTGCGGAGCCGTTGACCTACGGGAAAGGGCTCGCGGAGCGCCTCGCCGAGGCAGCGCCGGAAGGGCTCGACGCCGTCGTCGACTTCGTGGGCGGCGAGGACTGGGTCGCTTCCCTGGAGCACCTGAAGTCCCCGGAGCGGATCGCCTCCGTCGCCGACGCCGAGGTCAAGGACCGGGGCGGGCGCTACATCTTCGTCCGCCCGAACCCGGCGGATCTCCTCGCCCTGACGGAACTCGTCGAGGCGGGCAGCGTCACGCCGGTGCTCGCGGAGAGCTTCCCGCTGGAGCGGGCCGCCGATGCCTTCCGCAGCAGCATGGACGGCCACATCCGCGGCAAGATCGCCGTCACCGTCGGTGAGCAGGGCCAGGGGTAGGCGCGCCGGCATCCCGAGGCAGCCTGTCGAGGCGTCGCACCCGTCGGGGCGGCGCCTCAGGTGTGCCGGGATCGCCTGTCCCTCGCAGGGCGCGAGCTCGTGGGACTGGTCGGACGCGGCCGGTCACAGCACGCCGGCGTGGGGGTGCTCAACAAGCGGGAGGGCTCGCGTCCTAGGAGCGTGAGTCCTCGTAGTCGTCGTCGCCCAGCAGGTCGATCGGGTCGCGGAGGGCGTCCTCCTCGGCCCGCAACCAGCGTCGGTAGGCGTGATCGACGCGGTGCCGGCGGGAACCGGCGGTGATGAGGAGCAGGAAGATCGCGAGGGCCGCGGCGAGTGCCACGGCCAGCGAGGGCGGCTCAGCCAGTGCCCGCTCGACGGCGATCCACAGCAGACCCCATGACGTGGCCGCGGCGACCGACAGCCGGCCGCGATCGGTGGAGCAGATGACGGCCGCCGTCAGGAGGATCGCGGCGATACCGACGATCGCCCAGGTGGTGCCCTGCCACTCGAAGAGGTCGAACCGTCCGGCGGTGAAGAACGCCGCTGCATTCGCTCCGGCCGCCAGCAGCACCCAGCCGAGATACAGGCCGATCGGCGCATCCACGAGCGCTCCCTCCACCCGTGTCTGGGTGGGATGGGAGTTCAGGGTGCGCACGGCTGCCAGGAGCGTGAAGAACAGCAGCATGATGACGACGAGGCTCACCGTGAGCCCGCCGGCCTGGGCACTCAGGATCCATGCGAGGTTCAGCAGCATCGAGGCCGCAACGGTCCAGCCGAGACGCCGTTGGCGTCCGGTGCGCCGCTGCGACGGGAACCACTGGAACACCGTGTAGGCCACGAGCCCCGCGTAGATCACGCTCCAGATCGAGAAGGCCGACGACGACGGCGCCAGGAGCGTCGCGTCGGGGGAGAACAGGCCTCCTGCCGCATCCCTGATCGACGGGCCGCCGAAGGCGCCGACCCCGGCCGCCGAACCCAGGATGCAGGCGATCGCGCAGAGCGTCACGGCTGCCTGCCGGACGACGTCGGCGTCCCAGGCGCCGATGTGCCGGATCGTCGCTGTGCTGCCGCGGCGGATCGCCTTCCCCGCGGTGCTGCTGCCTCCGGCGATCGCCATTCCTGCGGCGCTGCTGCCGCGACCGATGGCCTTGCCGGCCGTGGCGCTGCCCTGGCTGATCGCCTTACCGGTAGCGACACCGCTGCGACCGATCGTCCGTCCGGTCACCCCTGCGGCACGGCGGGCCCCCACCGCCGCGACCCGTGCCGCCTCTGCCGCCACCCGCCGCCGTTCGCCGGCGGCCGTGGAGGACGTGCCGTCCGTGGCGCTCGTGTCCGCCGGGATCCGCGCCTTCCCCTTGTCGGACTTGCCGGACTTGCCGGCCTCGTCGGGCCTGCCGGGCCTGCCGGGCCTGCCGGGCCTGTCGGGCCTGCCGGGCCTGTCGTCCTTGTCGGCCTTGTCGTCCTTGTCGGCGCCGTCGGCAGTGGCAGCGGTGCGGTCCGTCCTGGCAAAGCCGGCGTCCGTGGCGGCAACGGAGGCGGTGTCGGAGCCGGAGCGCGTGGACTCCGGGGTTCCTGCGCCGGTGGTCGCCGATGTGCCCTTCGCAGGATCGGAGCCGGCGGACCGTGGAGCCGCGGAATCGTCGCTCGTCGCGGGAACAACCCGGGGCTGCGCTGCCTTGAGCCGTTCGAGGACGCTCGCGGTGTCCGAGGGCAGCTCGGGCGCGGGGCTCTCCTGCACGATCCTCGGCGGCCCCGCCGGCTTCTCAGGGAGCGTCGGACCCGGGTTTCTCGGGGTGCTCATGCGTCGTTTTGGCCTTCCGGTGTTTCTTCAGGGCGAGGATTGCCGCCGTGATGGCTCCCACCAGCGTACCGACCGCCATTCCGAGCAGGGCGCTCACCCCTGCGGGCAGGCCCGTGGACGCTCCTGCCACGAACCCCAGGCCTACGAGCCATGCCGTCCACAGCACGCTGCCGCCGGCGGCAGCGAGCATGAACGGGCGCAGGGGCAGCTCGGCGATCCCGGCGACCGCCACGCTGGCCGTGCGGCCGCCCGGGAGGAACCGGACCGCGACGACGGCCGCGTACGTGGGGGAGCTGCCGGCCTTCTCGATGACGTTGCGCAGCCCGCGGTGGATGGATCGTCCCCAGCGGAACCGGTCGAGGAAGTGCGTCAGCCTGCGGCGGAAGAGCAGGAAGAGGGCGACGTCGCCCACCCAGCTCCCGGCGAAGGCCACGACGACCGCGAACGGGAGGAAGAGCAGGCCGTGCGCCGACATGGTGCCGGCGCCGATGACGAGGAGTTCCGAGGGCACGACGGGGATGATCACGTCCACGACGATCACGGCGAACATGACGAGGAGGTAGAGCGGTGATGGGATGTCCGTGCCGGGCAGGTCCACCCTGTAAATCTACCGCCCAGCACCCCTGTGTGGACCGCCGTCTCGCGCCCGGTCCGTGGCTATCGGGCGAACTCGGCGAGGCCCAGTCGTGAGGCATAGGCCCGCTCGGTGCCGTCCACCGGATCGGTGAACGCGATGCTGTGGGCGAGGAGTTGCAGGGGCCGCGCGTAGTCGTCCGGAGCCTGCGGATGCAGCACGGGGTAGAACGGGTCGTTGATGATCCCCAGCCCGAGAGAGGCCATGTGCAGCCGGAGCTGGTGCGTCTTGCCCGTGTGCGGCTGTAGGCGGTACAGCCCGCGCCCCGCCCGCTCGTCCAGGAGGCTGACGGTCGTGTGCGTGTTCGCGGGTCCCTCCACCTCCTGCGCCAGGAGGTAGGTGCGCGACTTCACGATCCTGCTCCGGACGTCCAGCGGGGCCGTGTCCAGGCCCAGCTCCGGGCGGACGGGCGCGACGGCCCGGTATTCCTTGCTGATGCGCCGGTTCTCGAACAGCAACTGGTAGGCGCCCCGCGTCGCGGGGTCGACGGCGAACATCAGGACGCCCGCCGTCATCCTGTCCAGGCGGTGCATGGGGATCAGGTCCGGCAGGCCGAGCTCCACCCGGAGGCGGACCAGGGCCGATTCCGCCACGTACATGCCGCCCGGAGTGGTCGGCAGGAAGTGTGGTTTGTCGACGACGAGCAGCCGCTCGTCCTGGTGGAGGATCGACAGCTCGACCGGGAGCCGTTCCTCGACGGGCAGTTCGCGGTAGTACCAGACGAACGTGTGCTCGCCGAGCGGGGTGGTGCGCGTCAGCACCTCGCCTCCGAGCGCCACGACCTCGCCGCGGTCGAAGCGCTCGCCGATGCCGTCGGGGTCGACGTGGTCGAAGCGGTCGAGGATGTAGTCGAGGGCCGTCTCCCACGGGCCCTCCGCCGGGAGCCGCAGCCGCGTGGCATTGACGCCGTTGCGCACGGGCAGGGGAGAGCGCATCGCCATCAGGGCGTGACCTGCCCGTGGTGGTCCATCCGGTGGTGACTCATCCCGTCAGGGTAGTGCCGCTCCCGCGGGTGCTTCCACCCGGGGCTGGCAGTGCGGGCAGTAGTAGAGCTCGCGGAGTTCGGTCTCCCTGTCCCCGAGCTGCTCCAGCGCCACGGGCGTACCGCAGCGCAGGCAGCCGCGGCGGGACCGGCCGTAGACCCAGAGCGTGTTGCCGCGGAGCTGGCCCGTGGTCGCCCGGGTGCTGCGGGCCTTGTTCGCCTCCAGCAGCTTCTTGGACAGCTCGACCATGCGCGGCAGATTGGGTACCTCGCCCACGGGGGTCAGCGGATGCACCCCGGCGAGGAAGCACAGCTCGCACCGGTACACGTTGCCGATCCCGGCGAGGTTCCGCTGGTCGAGCAGGGCGAGCCCGATGGGCCGCTCGGGCTGGTCGCGGAGCCGCCGAAGCGCTTCGTCCGGATCCCAGTCCGGCCCCAGGAGGTCCGGTCCGAGGTACCCGACGGCGTCGTCCTCCTCCGCACGCGAGATCACCCGCAGGAAGCCGAGTTCGAAGCCGACGACGACGGCGTCCTCCGTCTCGAGGATGCACCGCGCCTTGAAGGCGGGGCGCCGCCACTTCTCGCCGTGAGCGTAGACGTGCCAGAGCCCCTCCATCTTCAGGTGGGAGTGGATGTCCCAGCCGTCGTCCCCGCCGCCACGGATCAGCAGGTGCTTCCCGCGGGACACGGCCTCCTGGACGGTGTCCCCCGTGAAGTCGACGGTGGCGAACTTCGGCACGCGGACGTCGCAGCGCGTCAGCACCCGGCCCGCGAGTGCCCGGTGCAGTTCACGGGCCGCCCGCCAGACGGTGTCCCCCTCAGGCACGGATCCTCAGTCCCTTCGGTGTGGTGTAGAAACCGGCGTCGGCGAGCGCGCGCCCGATGTCCGTGTCGAGGATCTCGCCGCCGTTCACCTTCTCGAGTGCCATCTTGTCCGCGGCGCCGCGCCGGATGATCAGCACGAGGGCCAGCGCCGCGGCACGGAGGACCAGGGCATCCTCGGTGAACGTCAGGAGGGTCTTGCCGCCCCGTTCGACGTAGAGGGCCAGGGCTCCGTCCACGAGTACCACCAGTGCGCCGGCCTTCCGCCCGGCACGGTGCCCGCCGTCCGCCTGCGGCCAGCTGAGGGCCGCCCCGTAGGGGTTCGCGGGATCCGTGGCGGCCAGGGCGACGGCGTTCAGGGGCGCGGCCTCACCGCCCAGCACGTCCTGGGCCGTGGGCAGCTGGTTGTCGGCGCTGAAGGACCGCAGGCGGTCCACCGTCGCCGGTACGGCGAACTGCGCCGCACCGAGGTGCTCGATGAAGTAGCCGCGTCGGCACCGGCCCATCTCCTCGAGCCGCGCCAGCACCTTGTACATGAGGCCGAATCCGCCCGGGATGCCCTCGTTGCCCACGGCGCCGCGCGTGACCACGCCGTAGCGGTCGAGCAGGAGCTCGGCGGTGGCATGCGCGTGGAGCGTCGTCTCGGCCTCCACCGCGGGCAGCATGTTCCAGCGGCCCGCGGCCAGGGGAGGCGTGGGCCGCTGGTAGCCGCCCGCCCCGCCGTCCTCGGCTGCCGCACTGAGGCGCATGGAGGCGCCGGTCAGGGACTTCCCCGGGGCGCGGCCGAGCCGCCCCGCCCGCGAGGTGCGGGCGCGTGCCGGGACGGGGCGCTGCTTGTGGGCCGTCTTCCCGTTGGCCAGCAGCGAGCGCACCGGCGTGAAGGTGTCATTGCTGATGCGGCCCGCCCACACGAGGTCCCACAGCGCGGTGACGACGGCGGTGTCCGAGGTGGCCTCCTGGACATCGAGCAGGTTGGTCAGCTGCCGGAGGAAGTAGCCACCACCGCCGGCCAGCAGATCCAGCAGCGCGGAGTGCAGCGACGTGGGCTCGAAGGCCGGGTCGGGGCGCAGCGTGAGGGGTGCGTTCTCGGCCAGGTGCAGGGCGATCCAGCCGTCGTTCCCGGCGAGCGACCCGGCCCCCGACCAGACGACCTCGCCCGTCGCGGTCAGCTCGTCGAGCATGGCCGGGGTGTAGTTCGCCACGCGCTGGGCGAGGATCAGGGGCTCCCAGGCCGAGGCGGGGATCGGGACGCCGGAGAGCTGGTCGATCACGGTGACCACGCCGTCGAGTCCCCGCAGGCCCGACCCGATGTGCTGCCAGGCGGGGAGGAACCTGCCGTAGGCGGTCGGGTCGACGGGCTCGACCTCCTGGCGCAGCGCCGCGAGCGAACGGCGGCGCAGCCGCCGCAGCACCTCGACGTCGCACCACTCGCTGGAGGCCGGCGCGTGGAGGGTGATGGTGCCCGGAGCGGCACCCGAGTCCGCGGAGATGTCGAGGACGGGGACCGATTCCGCGGGCCGGAACTCCCCCTCGACCACGCGCCCGGCGCCGGCGAGGCGCTGCAGGGATCCCGTGACGACGGCGACACCGAGGCCCAGCTGGGCCGCCGCCTCGGCGGCGGTGAAGGGACCGTGCGTGCGCGCATAGCGGCCCACGAGGTCGCCGAGCGGATCCGCGACCGGCTCGATGAACGCCAGCGGGATGCCCATCGGCAGGGGGACGCCGATGGCGTCGCGCAGGCGGGCGGCGTCCTCGACGGCGGAGATCCGCTCTACTCCGGCGATGTTCACGGTGAGCGCGCGGTTGGCCTTGACGAGGACGGCGACGTGCTGCCGGACGAGGTCCACCGACGCGGTACCGCGGAGCGGTGCGTCCTCGCCCGGGTCACCCGCCGTGGTGGCGTCCCCGGCGGTGGCGTCCCCGGCGCCGACGTCGTCATGAATCGGCGTGGCTCCGGCACCCTCGGCCGGCGCCGTGGTGCCGGCGGGTGCGTCGAGCCGCTCGGCGATCTCCCCGACGGTGAGGGGCCCGAGGATGCGGATCAGGTCGGCGACGCCCTCGAGCCCGCGGGCCCGCCGGTCCGCCTTCAGGCGCTGCAGCTCCAGCTCCGTCTCGGCGATGACCCGGGCGTCGAGCAGCTCGCGCAGTTCCGCGCGGCCCAGCAGTTCGTTGAGGAGGGTCGGGTCGAGGGACAGTGCCGCGGCCCGGCGTTCGGCCAGCGGCGAGTCTCCCTCGTAGAGGAACGAGGCGACGTACCCGAACAGCATGGACCGGGCGAACGGCGAGGGCTGCTGCGTGGTGACCTCGACGATCCGGAGTTCCCGGCGCTCCAGCGATGCGGCGAGGTCCTTCAGCGCCGGGAGGTCGTAGACGTCCTGCAGGCACTCACGCACGGTCTCGAGCACGATCGGGAAGGTCGGGTACTTCTTGGCGACGTCGAGCAGCTGGGCGGAACGCTGGCGCTGCTGCCACAGCGGGGTGCGCTTGCTCGGGTTCTGGCGCGGCAGGAGCAGGGCCCGCGCGGCACACTCCCTGAACCGCGAGGCGAAGAGTGCGGAGCCGCCCACCTCTGCGGTCACGATCCCGTCCAGTTCCTCCGCGTCGAACAGGAAGAGATCGGCGCCCGGTGGTTCGTCGTCCATGAGCGGCACCCGCAGCACGATGCCGTCGTCGGAGGCCATGGCGGACCCGTCCATGCCGTACCGCTGCTCGAGCCGTGCGCCGACGGCGAGGGCCCAGGGGGCGTGCACGGGCATGCCGAACGGGCTGTGGAGCACCACGCGCCAGTCGCCGAGTTCGTCGTGGAAACGCTCGACGACGAGCGTGCGGTCGTTCGGGACCACCTCGGTGGCCTCGCGCTGCTCGGTCAGGTACGTGATGAGGTTCCCCGCCGCCCAGGCGTCGAGACCGATCCTCTCGCACCGTTCCTGCGCCTTCTCGGGCGTGCTCCCGGACATCTCCCGGTTGAAGGCGCCGAGGGCGCGGCCCAGTTCCACCGGCCGGCCGAGGGAGTCGCCCTTCCAGAAGGGCAGTTTGCCCGGCTGGCCGAACGCCGGGGACACGAGCACGCGGTCGTGCGTGATCTCCTCGATACGCCAGCTCGTGGCGCCGAGCGCGAAGACGTCTCCCACGCGGGACTCGTAGACCATCTCCTCGTCGAGTTCACCGACGCGGCGCCCGCCCGCGCGGGGGCCCTCGCCCTCGGAGCCCACGAGGAAGACGCCGAAGAGCCCGCGGTCGGGGATGGTGCCGCCGGACGTGACGGCGAGGCGCTGCGCTCCGGGCTTGCCCGTGATGGTCCCCTCGACGCGGTCCCAGATGATGCGGGGCCGGAGCTCGGCGAACTCGTCGGAGGGGTACCGACCGGCGAGGAGGTCGAGGGTCGCGTCGAAGGCCGAGCGCGGAAGGGTGGCGAACGGGGCCGATGCGCGGACGACGTCGAACCACTCCTCGACGTCGATGGTGCCCAGCGCTGCTGCCGCGACGGTCTGCTGGGCCAGGATGTCCAGGGGATTGGTGGGGATGTACAGGGGCTCGATCTGCCCGGCGAGCATGCGCTCCACCGTCACGGTCGTGTTGACGAGGTCCCCACGGTGCTTGGGGAACAGGACGCCCTGCGACACCTCGCCCACCTGGTGCCCCGCGCGCCCGACGCGCTGCAGTCCGCTCGCCACGGAGTGCGGCGATTCGACCTGCACCACGAGGTCCACCGCGCCCATGTCGATCCCGAGTTCCAGGGAACTCGTCGCGACCACGCAGCGCAGGCGCCCCGACTTGAGGTCGTCCTCGATGAGGGCACGCTGGTCCTTCGACACCGAGCCGTGGTGGGCGCGCGCCAGCAGCGGTTCGGCACCGGTGCTCTGGCCGGCCTGCGCCATCATCTGCGCGGGTGTCGCGGTCGTATGGGCATAGGGCTGGGCGGAGGAGGACGCCGCCGTCGCGTCGGGGGCGTCGGGGTCACCGCCGGCCGCCCACACGGCATCACGCTCGAGGCGCTCCGCGTGGATCTCGTTGAGCCGCGCGGTGAGCCGCTCGGCGAGCCGCCGCGAGTTGGCGAACACGATCGTGGACCGGTTCTGGCCGATCAGGTCGACGATCTTCTCCTCGACGTGCGGCCAGATGCTGGCCTGGGGCACGGAGTCGCCGTCGTCGTCCCCCGTGGCCACGGCCCCGCCGAGTTCCGTCATGTCCTCCACCGGCACCGTGACCGTCAGGTCCCACTGCTTCTTCGACGGCGGAGCGACGATCTCCACCGGTGCGTTCCCCGAGAGGAAGCGCGCCACCGTCTCCCTCGGCTCCACGGTGGCGGACAGGCCGATGCGCTGCACGGGCTTGTCCAGCAGGGCGTCGAGGCGGGCGAGGGATACGGCGAGGTGCGCGCCGCGCTTGGTGCCGGCGACGGCATGGACCTCGTCGATGATGACGGTGTCCACCTCCATCAGCGTCTCCCGCGCCTTCGACGTGAGCATCAGGAACAGTGATTCGGGCGTGGTGATGAGGATGTCCGGCGGACGCGTCAGCATGGCCCGCCGCTCGGCCTGCGGCGTGTCGCCCGAACGGACGCCCACCGTGATGCTCGGGGCGGGCAGCCCGAGGCGCTTCGCGGTCTGCGTGATGCCGATCAGGGGCGCGCGGAGATTCCGCTCGACGTCGACGCCGAGCGCTTTCAGGGGTGAGATGTAGAGGACGCGCGTGGTGCGCTTCGGCTTCTTCGGTGGGGCCTTCCGGCCCTTCGCCGGTACCTCGGGGGCGTCCTCGTCGGCATCGCCACTCCCCTCGCCCGAGGCGATGAGCCGATCGAGGGCCCAAAGGAACGCCGCGAGGGTCTTGCCCGAGCCGGTCGGGGCGACGACGAGGGCGTTGGAGCCCGCGGAGATCGCGGACCACGCGCCCTCCTGCGCCGGCGTGGGCTCGGCGAAGGCCCCGGCGAACCACTCATGGGTCGCGGGGGTGAACCTCGTCAGCACCGGCGTCGTCACCCCATCATCATGCCCCAGCGCACCGACACTCGGGCCTTCCGCGGATGCGCCGTCCGCCGCACCGCGGGGCTGCCGCGGAACGGGAATGGCGCGCAGTAGGTTTCGACGAAGGGCTGGACGGAACGGCTGACGGGAGCAGGGCATGACGGCCGGAGCAGGCAGGGCGCAGCGACCGGGAGATGCCGGACACGTGTCCAACAACTGGGTGCCAGTGGCCGCGATCGGCGTGCTCTTCCTCGGCGGGGCGGTCGCCGCGGTCCTGGTCGACGGCGACACCGGCCGGATCGCGGCCTATTTCGTCGTGAGCACGCTCGTGCTCGTCCTCGTGACGGCCCCCTGGCTCATCCGTCACCCGCCGGCGATCAGCGCCCGGACGGGCGCCTACCTGGTCCTTGCCGTCGTGGTCGAGCTCGGGGCGCTGCTCGGCGGGGCCGTGGCGGCGTTCCACGGCCTGGGTGCGTGGGTGGTCCTGGGGATCGGCCTCGCGATGTACGGGCTGCTGGAGCGGGGGCGCGTCATGGTGACCGCCGGGGTGGCCACAGCCGTCCTCGGGCTCGCGTCGATCGTCGCCGACCGGCCGTGGCTGACGCTGGTCCTCGCCCTGTCGACCGCCGCGCTCATCGGCTTCGCGGCATGGCGCCTGCGGGAGACGGGCCGGCAGCAGCCGTCGAACCGGCCCCGGGGCGGCCCTCCTGCAGCAGCTAGGACGCGGGCTGCAGTGTTCCCACCCGCATGAGCACGATCGACGCTGCCGAGCACGCCGGGATGTCCTGCGGCAGGACGAGCGAGTCGATCGCGCCCGGGGGGTACACGCGTACACCCGCGGCCTGCGTGATGCCGCAGTCCGCCCCGTAGTTCTCGGCGTTGGTCTGCTGGAGGGTGGTGCTCGCGGAGGCTCCCGGCGCGAGGGTGACGGCGGCCGCCGCCGTCCCGTCGCGCTCCGCGGGAGCTCCGATCTGCGTGCCCGCCGCGTCCACGTAGGAGACGCCCGGGTACCCCTGGACGGTGCACTCCCGGTCGGAGGCATTGGTGAGGACGAGTGTGCGGTAGACGCTGCCCGCGGCACCGCCACCGAGCTGGTCCTCCACCGCACCGGTCAGCTGCGCCGCCGTGCAGGGACCACCGGCGGTCGGCACGGCGACCGAGGGGCTCGGTGAGGCGGACGGCGACGGGGCGTCGCCCGGGGCAGCAGACGCCGACGGCGTCGCGGAGGCGGGTGCGGTCCCCGTGGGACCCGGTGCGGCGGAGGGGGCGGCGGATGGGGCTGTGGACGGTGCAGTGGTCGGGGCGGCCGAGGGGATGGCGGACGCGCCTGCGGTTCCGGCGGACGTCGCCGCCGTCCCGCCGTCGGATCCGGAGGCGGTGCAGCCGGTCACCGCCGCCAGTGCCCCGGCGGCCATCACGGCCGCGATCCAACGCTTGCTCCCCAGCAGAGTAGTCATTTCCTCACCCTACGTCCGGGTGCGGCAGCCGCCGAGGGCGCGGGCGGGGCGTGGTGCGATTGTTACCGGACCGGCCTTCATTCGTGGTGGTAGGACCGTCCGCCTGCGATTTCCTGCGCGCGGTACACCTGCTCCGCGAGGATCAACCGGACGAGCTGGTGCGGGAAGACGAGCGGGGAGAGGGACCAGACGAAGTCGGCCCGCTGGTGCACCGGCCGGTCGACACCGTAGGCACCGCCGATGATGATCGTGACACCGCGGGAGGACTCGAGCGGTGCGAGGAGGGTTCGGGACAGTGCGGGCGAGTCGACGGCCGTACCGCGTTCGTCGAGCAGGATCACGAAGTCCGAGCCGAGCCTGCCGAGCAGCCGCTCGGACTCCTCCTTGCGGGCGGCGTCGTTCTCGCGCGCCGAGTGGGAGATCAGCTGCCAGGAGAGATCGAAGGGCTTCTTCAGCCGCTTCGCGTACCGCTCGATCCCCTCGGACACCCAGCTCTCGTGCTTGCGGCCCACTGCGAGCACCCGTATTGCCATGCGTTCAGGCTATCGCGGGCGCCCCGGCGGCAGGACTCGGGGTGCGCGGACGGCCGTGATGGTGCGCCATCGGCCGACGACGACGACGGCGCCGGATGGCGTGCGGCGGGGCCGGGCGTAGGGTGGGAGGCTGACGAGAGGAGCACCCCATGAAGAAGATCCTCATGGTTCTGACCAGCGTTTCCGAGATCGGCGACACCGGGGAGAAGACCGGCTACAACGTGGCCGAGGCCGCCCATCCCTGGAAGGTCTTCACGGACTCCGGGCACTTCGTCGATTTCGCATCGATCCAGGGCGGACAGCCTCCGCGCGACGAGGTGGACACCTCGGATCCCGTGCAGGTCGCCTTCACGGAGGACGAGACCGCGCGTGCCGGTCTCTACAACACGGCCCGCGTCGACGTCGTCGACCCCGCCCAGTACGACGCCGTCTACCTCGTGGGCGGGCACGGGACCATGTGGGACTTCCCGGACAGCGAAGGTCTCCAGAAGCTGGTGGCGAGCGTCTACGACGCAGGCGGCCTGGTCGGTGCGGTCTGCCACGGGCCGGCCGGGCTGGTGAACGTGGAGCTGGACAACGGGTTCCGCCTGGTCGAGGGCCGGAAGGTGGCCGCCTTCACCAACGACGAGGAGGTCGCCGCGGGCAAGGACACGGTCATCCCCTTCTTCCTGGCGGACCGACTCGAGGAGCAGGGCGCCACCCACGTGTCGGCGGAGGTCTTCGAGGAGAAGGTCGTGGTCGACGACCGCCTGGTGACCGGCCAGAACCCGGCGTCGGCAGCGGGCGTCGCCAAGGAGATGGAGAAGCTGTTCGCGGTGGTCATCCGGCAGGAGAAGGCCGAGGAGCAGCACGAGACGGAGACCCTGCGCGCCGAGAAGGACGCCATCAAGGCTGCCGCGGCCGGCGACGGGGACTGACGCCGGCACTCCTGGCCGGGGACGCGAGCCGGTGGGCGCCGGGCCGGGCGTCGATCGTCGTCGTGCCCGCCCCTTCCGGTGGTACGGATCGGGGCGGTAGCGTGACGGCGTGATCATCCCAGCCAGTTCCCAGACCACCGCGGCGGTCGCGGATCACTACGACGAGCTCGATCCGATCTACCGCAGGGTATGGGGTGAGCACGTTCACCACGGGCTCTGGACCACGGGTCGCGAGTCACCGGCCCAGGCCGTCGACGCGCTCAGTGAGACGGTCGCCGATCGACTGCACCTCCGGCCCGGGGAGGAGTGCGTCGACATCGGCTGCGGCTACGGATCGACGGCCCGGCAACTCGCGGCCTCCCGCGGCGTCCGGGTGACCGGCTTCACGCTCTCGGCCGGGCAGGCGGAGTATGCCGCATCGCGTCCCATGGACGGCGTCGACGTGCGGCTCGGTGACTGGCTCGCCAACGGGTTGGCCGGAGCCTCCGCCGACGCTGCGTGGGCCATCGAGTCGAGCGAGCACATGGAGGACAAAGCCGGGTTCTTCGGCGAGGCATACCGCGTGCTCGCTCCCGATGGCCGCTTCGTCGTCTGCGCCTGGCTGGCCGAGACCGGCGCCGGCGGGTGGAAGGTGCGGCATCTCCTCGAGCCGATCTGCAGGGAGGGCCGCCTGCCCTCCATGGGTACGCGCGAGGAGTACGAGGCGCTGGCGGAGGCGGCCGGCTTCACGGTGATCGGCTACGAGGACGTCAGCCGCAGGGTCGCACGCACCTGGACGATCTGCGTCGGCCGGTTCCTCGAGACCCTGCTCGTCGATCGCGAGACGCGTCACCTCGCCGCCCGCGGACGCAACCGCGTCTTCATGCTGAGCCTTCCCCGCCTGATCCTGGCCTACCGCACGGGTGCGATGCGCTACGGCATCTTCACACTGTCGAAGACGGGCCAGGACGCCGCGCTGTGAGTCCGGTCCTCTCCGGGCGGACTCGCCGGGGAGCCCGGCGTCCGCTCCGCGGGTCCCCCGGCGAGGGTTGATGGTCCGGCCGCGCCGGACGGCGGAGGCCGGGTGTCGGGTGTGCCGCTCGCGGACGCTTCCGTCACCGATGTCATGACGTCTGATTTCCGGCGGTGACCTGCTCCTCCGCGAGAGCTACGCCGGCGAGAGCGCTTGCGCGCGACAGGACGTCGAGCTGCGCCGGGTTGTAGAGGGCCGCCAGCGATTCGACGACCGTGTTCCGGGTGACCTGCACGCTCTTGGACAGGTGCTTCCCTGGCTCCGTGAGCCATGGGTAGTCCCGGAGGGCCTTCGCGATGATCAGGAGCAACCAATGAGTTCCTGCTGCCTGCCGCGTCTACCGTGGACGGGTAGACGATCGAACAACGCAATGGAGGTATCCGATGTCACGGGAACTGGTATGGACGGGATTCATGTCGCTGGACGGAGTCGTCGATTCACCGGGCGGTGTCGAAGAGGGGCACCGCGGTGGCGGATGGGTGCTCAGTACCGAGTTCCTGCCCGAGGCCTTCGCCCTCAAGGGTGAGGAGTTGGAGGAGACGACGGCGCTCATGTTCGGGCGCCGGAGCTATGAGGCGTTCGCCCCGGTCTGGGTCGGCTCCGAGGACCACGCGGCGTACAAGGACCTCCCCAAGTACGTGGTCTCGACCGGTCTGGAGGAGCACGCGCTTGTCGACGGGTGGGGTCCGACGGCGATCCTGCGCTCCGTCGAGGACGTCGCCGCACTCAAGCAGGGCGACGGCGGTGCGATCTTCGTGCACGGGAGCGCCGAGCTCGCGCGGGCTCTGGCCGAGGCCGATCTCATCGACCGGTACAACCTCCTGGTGTTCCCCGTCCTGCTGGGTGCAGGCAAGGGACTCTTCAGTACGGTGGACAGGAACCGGCAGCACCTGCATCTGCGCGAGTCCGAGGCCTACCCCAATGGCGTGGTGAAGGCCGTCTACGACGTCGTCCACTGACGCGAGCGCGTGCCTGCTGGGCGTCCAGCGCTGCTTCGTCCCGTTCCGCGCAGCAAGAAGGCCCCGGTTCCCCTGCCTGCAGGGGAACCGGGGCCTTCTCAGGTGGCGGTGACGGTGGGATTTGAACCCACGTTGGCTTTTACACCAAACAACATTTCGAGTGTTGCACCTTCGGCCGCTCGGACACGTCACCAACGCCGCTACTTTACCGGGTGCAGCGCCCGAGTCCCAAAACGGGATCGGTGAGGGCTAGGGGAGCTCGACGACGTCGTTCTTACCTGAGCTCGGCTTGCTTCCCGTCACGAGTCCCTTGACCATCTTGACGGCCGAGACCACACGGGGTGCGTCCATCGACCAGTACTCGGCGGTGTGGGCGTCGACGTGGATGAGGGCGACGGAGGGATCGTCACGGCCGTCCTCGAACCACGCGGAGACCGACGGCCCCCAGAGTTCATCGATCTTCGCCTGGTCCTTGGTGAGCGTCGCCGTGCCGGCGATAGAGACATAGCCCTTGCCCGTGCTCGCCGAGACGTTCACCTGCGGGTTGGCGCGGATCTCCTCCGCCTTGGGGGAAGGGTCCTCCGTGAAGAACCAGAGGTCGCCGTCGAAGTCCTTCGCCTGGAGAGCCAGCGGCCGGCTCACGAGCTGGCCGTCGAGGTTCACCGTGGTGAGGATCGCGATGTCTGCCTTGCCGAGGATGTCCTGTACTTCCTTCAAACCGTCCTGCTGATCTGCCACGTCTGCTCCTTCGAGAGGGATACTGCGGATTTCCTCAGCCTACGCAGTATTCGCGGGACCGTTCCGTCGAGTGACGAAGAACTCCCTCAGCAAGTGCGCGCACTCCTCCTCGCGGACGCCCGGGAACACCTCGGTCCAGTGGTTGAGCCGGGGCTCGCGGAGCACGTCGAACACCGATCCCGATGCTCCGGCCTTCCCGTCCCAGGCGCCGAACACCACGCGGGGGATGCGCGCCAGGACGGACGCGCCGGCGCACATGGCGCACGGCTCCAGCGTCACCACGAGGGTGCAGCCCTCGAGCCGCCAGGCACCCGTCGCAGCAGCGGCGGCGCGGATGGCCTGCACCTCGGCGTGCGCCGTCGGGTCCCCGAGCTCCTCGCGCTGGTTCCAGCCCGTGCCGAGCACGGAGCCGTCGGGTCCGACGACGACGGCGCCGATCGGGACGTCCCCGCCGGCCCGCGTCTTCCCGGCCGCTTCGAGGGCCGTTCCCATCCAGGACCGATGCCGGGCGTCGGCGGGCGCAAGGGAGCAGGGCATGGCTCCAATGGTACTTTTGACCCATGCGCGTACTGGTAGTCGACCACCCCCTGGTAGCCCACAAACTCACGGTCCTCCGGGATAAGGAGACGTCGTCGCCGGTGTTCCGCCTCCTCACCGAGGAGCTCGTCACCCTCCTGGCCTACGAGGCCACGCGTGACGTCCGTGTCGAGACGGTGCACATCGAGACCCCCGTCACGAAGACCGAGGGAACCGGCCTGGTGAAGCCCACGCCGCTGGTGGTCCCCATCCTCCGCGCCGGACTCGGCATGCTCGAAGGCATGACGCGCCTCGTTCCGACCGCCGAGGTCGGGTTCCTGGGTATGGCTCGCAACGAGGAGACCCTCGAGGCCATCACCTACGCCGAACGCCTTCCCGACGATCTGACGGGCCGCCAGGTCTTCGTCCTCGATCCGATGCTGGCCACGGGCGGCACCCTGCGCGAGGCGATCAAGTTCCTGTTCGCACGCGGCGCCGCGGACATCACGTGCATCTGCCTGCTCGCTGCCCCCGAGGGGCTCGCGACGCTGCAGGAGGAGCTCGACGGCCGCAACGTCACCATCGTTCTGGCGTCCATCGACGAGAAGCTCAACGAGAAGTCCTACATCGTCCCCGGCCTCGGCGATGCCGGCGACCGCCTGTACGGCGTTGTCGGCTAGGTTCGGGCGCGTCGTTCCCCAGCGCCGCGATCGGCTGTCCGCATGGCGGACCTCCAGGCGCGGCCCTTTGCCTCCCACGTGTCTGCCGTGCGCAGCTGGACGGCGCAGGCCAGCATCGTTCGGGGGCTTCCTCCGGACAAATGAGAGTTCTGCGCCCGTCCTGATGGACGGAGCGGATCCTCAGGGCATGTTCCCCCTGACGCCCAGCCCTCCCGTCCATCAGGGACCGGTGACCGCATGCTGGACTTTCGGCCATTGTTACTTGCGCGTAGGCGATTGTTACGTGCAATAATTCGTCACGTGACCACCACCTCACACGCATCTGCAGCCGCTGTTCCCTCCCTGGACACCCTGTCCCGGACGGCTCTCCGCTGCTATCGAATGCACGCGTAACGATCACACCCGATCCACGCACGTCAAGCCCAACGGCGGGCATCATTCTTCATCCCGACCGGGCACATCCCGCATTCGAGCCGTGATGACGGCACACTTCACGAGGTTGCTTCCATGTCAGTGAATCCAGGCTACGTCCACATCTCCCTCCGCTCGCCGCAGGGCCGGCAGATCCGGCAGCAGTTCGCGCCGGCCTTCCAGCCGCACGCCCAGGGACCGCACCGGCTCCAGGCGGTGCCCGGCACGGACACGCAGCCGATGAGCGCTCCCGTCCCCGTCGTCGCACCCAACGGTGTCCCCGGCCCCCAGGCGGTGACGGGCGACACGACCGCTCGCGGCTTCGTGCTGTACGTCGCGCTCGACGAGGCCACTGCGGCGGAGGCCGGGACCACGTTCTCGAAGCTCGCGCAGGACGTCCGGGCCTACGTCCGCTCCCTGGTCCCGACGGCGGAGAGCCACGCGGCCGTGGCGCTGGCGCCCGCCGATGCTCCGGGCTCGGACATCGACGTCGTGCGTGCGGCGCTCGGCGATCCCACGGTCGCCCGGCGACCGCGGGCCGAGGTGACGGCGCCCCAGTCCCAGCCGCAGCCCGCCCGGCCCACCGGCGTGCTCATCGACCTCTCGCGCCGTGAGGTCCACCTCGACGGCGAGACGCTGAACCTCACCTTCAAGGAGTTCGAGCTCCTCAACTACCTCGTCGAGAACGCCACCCGGACCGTGGGGCGCGAGGAGCTCCTCAGCGGCCTGTGGCGGAATGCGGACGAGGTGCCCAACGAACGCACCATCGACGTGCACATCCGCCGCCTCCGCTCGAAGCTCGGCCGGCTCGCCAACACGGTCCGCACCGTCCGGGGCCAGGGCTACCGCTTCTACGACCACCCCGAGGTGGTCGTCTGGGCCGCTCCGGAGTACTCGATCTAGCCTGCTGCAGGGCCACGGGAAGCCATAGACTGCGGGAATGGCCTCCCACCACCTGAAGAAGCTCATGCTCCTGCGCCATGCGAAGGCAGAGTTCCAGGAGGGCGTGTCCGACCACGAGCGTTCCCTGAGCTCTCGCGGCCACGCTGATGCGCCACTGATCGGCCGGTGGATGGTCGAGCACGATTCCGTCCCGGACTCCATCCTCGTCTCCTCCGCGCTGCGGACACGGCAGACCTGCACCTGGATCTGCAAGGAGCTGAGGGACAAGGCTCCGACACCGAAGCTCGAGGACGAGCTGTACGCGGCCCGCCCGTCCGAGATGCTCGCGCTCATCAACCACGTGCCGCCGACCGTCACCAGTCTGCTCGTGATCGCCCACAACCCGGGCGTCCAGGAACTCGCCATGCGCCTGGCCTCCGTGAACTCGGACGAGCGTGCCGTGATGGACCTGGCCACGGACTACCCGACGGCGGGCCTCACCGTGCTGACGTACGACGGCGAGTGGGCCGAGCTCGACGGGCGCGACGCCGACGTGACGGACTTCGTGGTCCGGCGGGCCTCCAGCCTCCGGTAGCCCCGGCCGCTACATCCCGTACTTCTCGAGCAGCCGGAGCCAGACCTCGCTCACGGTCGGGTAGGCGGGGACGGCGTGCCACAGGCGGTGCAGGGGCACTTCACCCACGACGGCGATCGTCGCCGAGTGCAACAGCTCCGAGACCTCCGGGCCGGCGAAGGTCACCCCGACCAGGACCTTGCGGTCCTCGTCGACCACGATCTGCGCCCAGCCGGTGTAGTCGTCGCCGTGCAGCGAGGAGCCGGCGACGGCGATCGGCAGCGAGGTCTCCGACGCGTTGACCCCGTCCTTGCGGGCCTGCTCGAGCGTGCGGCCGACCATCGCGATCTCGGGATCGGTGAAGACCACCTGGGGGACGGCGACGTCGTCCGCAGTCGCGGCGTAGGGGCTCCAGTCCTCGGCGGTCGCGCCGAGCGTGCCCGCGGCCCGGGCCGCGATCGCATCCCCGGTCATCCGGGCCTCGTACTTGCCCTGGTGCGTCAGCTGCACCCTCCCGCCGGCGTCGCCGACGGCGTAGAGCCAGCCCCCGGCGTCGGGCACCAGGCCCGTGGCGTCGCCACGGATCTTCTTCGGGTCGAGTCCGAGTTCCTCGAGCCCCAGCCCGGTGGTGTGGGGGTGGCGTCCGGTGGAGACGAGAAGGCGCTCGGCGGTGACGGTGTCGCCGTCGCCGACGTCCAGCACGAACATCCCGTCCACCGTCCGCACGGCATTCGTCGCAGTGTCGGTATGAACGGTGATGCCCTCGCCGCGGAGGGCTGCGAGCACGAGCCCGGACGCCTCTGCGGGATAGGCGCCGAGGATGCCGCTCCGGGCGATCACGGTCACCTCGGCCCCGAGACGGGCATAGGCCTGGGCCAGTTCGACCCCCGCGACACCGCCGCCGAGGACCGCGAGGCTCGCCGGGACCGTCTCGGCCGACGTCGCCTCACGCGTGGTCCAGTAGTCGAGATCCGCGAGCCCGTCGATGGGAGGGATGGTCGGCGTCGATCCCGTGGCCAGCACGACGGCGTGCGCGGCGCGGTACCGGCTCTCCGACCCGTCCTTGTGGCTGATGCTCACCTCGCGTTCGCCGGTGACGGTGGCCCAGCCGCGCTCGAGCGTGATCCCGGCGGAGGCGACCCACTCCTCCTGCGACGCGTCGTCCCAGTGGGAGGTGAAGGACGTGCGGCGGGCGAGGACCTGCTGCGGGTCGATGGTGCCGGTGACGGCCTCGCGCGCACCGGCGACGGCGCGCGCCGCGCTCAGGACCGTACCGGGGCGGAGGAGGGCCTTGGAGGGCATGCAGGCCCAGTAGGAGCATTCGCCGCCCACGAGATCGGACTCGACCAGCACGGCGGTCAGGCCCTTCTGCACCACCCGCCCCGCGACGTTCTCGCCCACTGCGCCGGCGCCGATGATGATGACATCCGTGGTCTTCGATTCGCTCATAGGCAGAGCCTTCCACCGACCCGGCAGGTGGGCAACCACATGAAGAAGGCCCCGACCTGAGTCGGGGCCTTCCTATGGTCCGTCAGAACCGTGGTGCGCGCGAAGGGATTCGAACCCCCAACCTTCTGATCCGTAGTCAGATGCTCTATCCGTTGAGCTACGCACGCATCCGTAAGTCGTCGATCCGCACTGCGAATCCGTCCTACAAGCGGGCCGTTTGGCCGTAGACAACTTTAGCGTGGATCGTGCGTGACGCCTAATCAGCCCGCTCGTTGGTCTTCGACTATACCGGTCTACGTGACCTTCGTCACAGAAGCCTGGAACGTAAGCGCTCGACATCACTGCTGCTGCGCGGATCGAGCCCAGCGTACTCCCGATGTTTCGCGCATCCGCCCCGGAACGGAAACACGGCGCCCCTAGCATCGGTACACATCGAGCACCCGACGAAGGGAAGATCCATGGGCGATCCCGTACGGCAGTCCGCACCCGGCACCACGACCACCGAGGACGGCGCCCGGCGCGCGTCCGCGCCAGGAGCAGCACCGACCACGCACCCGGGCCTCCTTGCCTGGGTCGAGGAGGTCCGCGAGCTCACGCAGCCCGCCGACGTGGTCTGGGTCGACGGCTCCGAGGCGGAGAACACGCGGCTGACCGACGAGCTCGTCGACGCAGGGACCTTCGTCCGGCTGAACCCCGAGACCTTTCCCAACTCCTTCGCCGCGTTCTCGGACCCGAAGGATGTTGCGCGCGTGGAGGAGCAGACCTTCATCTGCTCCACGGACGAGCGGGAAGCCGGGTTCACGAACAACTGGATGGATCCCGGTGAGATGAAGGCCAAGCTCACCGGCCTGTTCACCGGGTCGATGCGCGGGCGCACCATGTACGTCATCCCGTTCGTCATGGGACACCTCGACGCCGAGGACCCGAAGTTCGGGGTCGAGATCACCGACAGCGCCTATGTGGTCACCTCGATGCGCATCATGGCCACCATCGGGAGCGCCGTCCTGGATCGCATGACGGAGCTGGACGCGCCCTTCGTGCCCGCGCTGCACTCGCTCGGGGCCCCGCTCGAACCCGGCCAGGCCGACGTGCCCTGGCCGTGCAACGAGGAGAAGTGGATCGTGCACTTCCCCGAGGAACGCTCCATCTGGTCCTACGGCTCCGGATACGGCGGCAACGCCCTGCTCGGCAAGAAGTGCTACGCCCTGCGGATAGCATCCGTCATGGCGCGGGACGAGGGCTGGCTCGCCGAGCACATGCTGATCCTCAAGCTCACCTCGCCGCAGGACAAGACCTACTACCTCTCGGCTGCCTTCCCGTCGGCCTGCGGCAAGACCAACCTCGCCCTGCTCGATCCCACGATCGACGGCTGGAAGGTCGAGACCCTCGGCGACGACATCACCTGGATGCGCTTCGGCAAGGAGGGCGAGCTGCGGGCGGTCAATCCCGAGGCCGGTCTCTTCGGCGTCGCACCCGGCACGGGCTGGCACACGAACCCGAACGCGATGCGTGCCATCGCCAAGGGCAACTCGGTGTTCACCAACGTGGCCCTCACCGACGACGGCGGTGTCTGGTGGGAGGGAATGACGGAGGAGGTGCCCGCGCACCTCACCGACTGGCAGGGCCGTGACTGGACCGCCGGGATGGACCATCCCGCCGCGCACCCGAACGCCCGGTTCTGCACGCCTATCGACCAGATCGACATGCTCGCCGAGGAGTTCAACAGGCCCGACGGCGTCGAGCTCTCCGCGATCCTCTTCGGCGGACGCCGGAAGACGACCGTCCCCCTCGTCACCCAGTCCCGCAGCTGGGCCAACGGGATCTTCATGGGCTCCACGCTCTCGTCCGAGACGACGGCCGCGGCCGCCGGCGAGATCGGGCGCGTGCGGCGTGACCCGATGGCGATGCTTCCCTTCATCGGGTACGACGCCGGCGACTACCTGCGCCACTGGCTCACCCTCAGCGCCGGCGCGGACCAGGCCCGCCTGCCGAAGATCTTCCTCGTGAACTGGTTCCGCCGGACGGCGTCCGGCGGTTTCGCCTGGCCGGGCTTCGGCGACAACTCCCGCGTCCTCAAGTGGGTCGTCGAGCGGCTCGAGGGCACGGCGGACGCCGTCGAGACGCCCATCGGGTACGTCCCCACGGGTGAGGCCCTGGACGTGAGCGGGCTCGACATGACGCCTGCCGAGGTCGAGGCGGCCGTGCACGTGGACGCCGTCGAATGGGCCGAGGAACTCGAGGGGATCGGGCAGTGGTTCGACCGCTTCGGGGAGTCCCTGCCCGCCGAGCTCAGGGGTCAGCTCGACGAGCTCAAGCAGCGTTTCAGCAACGCCTGACGGTTGCTCGCACGAAAGGCCCCTTCCGATGGAGGGGGCCTTTCGTCGTCGGTGGTGCCGGTGGTGCCGGTGGTGCCGGTGGTGCCGGTGGTGCCGGTAGTGCCGGTAGTGCCGGTTGTACGTCCGGTGGCGGCTCCGCTAGTCGCGGATCACGGCGAGGACGCGCTGCACCAGGTCCTCGAGGGTCTGCGGGTCGACGGCCTCGGCGTTCAGGCGGAGATACGGTTCGGTGTTCGAGGGCCGGAGGTTGAACCACCAGTCCCCGTGGTCGGGCGTAAAGGTGAGGCCGTCGAGGTCGTCCACCACCACGCCGTCCTGGTCGAACTCGGTGCGGGCGCGCCCGATGGACGCCTGGAGGTCGGCGACCTTCGAGTTGACCTCGCCGGAGGAGAAGTAGGGCTCGTACTCGCGGCCGAGCTCCGACAGCGGGCCGTCCTGCTCGCCGAGCGCGGCCAGGACGTGCATGGCCGCCAGCATGCCCGTGTCCGCGTTCCAGAAGTCGCGGAAGTAGTAGTGCGCCGAGTGCTCGCCTCCGAACACCGCGCCCTCCTTCGCCATGACCGCCTTGATGAACGAGTGGCCCACACGGGTGCGGACGGGGCGGCCGCCGTCGTTCCTGATCAGTTCCGGGACCGCGCGGGAGGTGATGAGGTTGTGGATGATCACCGGCTCGGCCTCGCCGGCCGCCTGCGCGCGGGCGATCTCGCGGCGGGCGACCATCGCGGTGATGGCGCTCGGCGAGACCGGTTGGCCCTGCTCGTCGATGATGAAGCAGCGGTCGGCGTCGCCGTCGAACGCGATCCCGATGTCCGCGCCGTGCTCCACGACGGCGGCCTGAAGGTCACGCAGGTTCTCCGGCTCCAGCGGGTTGGCGGGGTGGTTGGGGAACGAGCCGTCGAGCTCGAAGTACAGGGGCACGATCTCGAAGGGCAGGGCCGGCAGCAGGCGGTCGCCGAGCACCGCGGGAGTGGTCAGGCCGGCCATGCCGTTGCCGGCGTCGACCACGATCTTGAGCGGGCGCGACGACGAGAGGTCCACCTGGCCGCGCAGGAAGCGCGAGTACTCCTCGAGGACGTCACGGACGCTGGTTCCGCCCTGGACCTCCACCGTCGGGATGCTGCCATCGGCGAGGTAGCGCTCCGCGCGCTCCTGCACGTCGGCGAGGCCGGTCTCGGAAGACACCGGGACCGCGCCGGGGCGCGTCATCTTCATGCCGTTGTACTCGGCCGGGTTGTGGCTGGCCGTGAAGGTCACGCCGGCGGCGTCGAGCGTTCCGCTCGCGTAGTAGAGCTCGTCGGTGGAGATGAGGTCGAGGAAGAGGACGTTCGCGCCGCGGCGGGTGGCTCCCTCGGAGAAGGCCTTCGAGAATTCGGGCGACGACGGGCGCATGTCCCCTCCGACCAGGATGGTCTCGCCCGCGAGGTCCAGGGAATCCACGAAGGCTGCTCCGACGGCCCGGACGGAGTCGACGGTGATGGTCTCGCCGACGATCCCGCGCACGTCATAGGCCTTGAAGGATGCAGAGAGGTCGAGGAGTTTGATCACGCTTGGAAGTGTATCGGGTGGTGTCATGACGTCCGTTGCCCACAGGGCGGAGGAGCCCGGGGCGAGTGGGGGAGGTGGCTGGGATACTGGGGGCATGTCGCCCACCACCACCCTGAACGAGCAAGCCACCGCCATCCTGCACACCCTCGTGGGCTCACCCGAGGCACGGTTCCACGACGGACAGTTCGAGGCCATCGAGGCGCTCGTCGAGAGTGGCAGGCGCGCGCTCGTGGTGCAACGGACCGGATGGGGCAAGTCCGCGGTGTACTTCGTGGCGAGCCTGCTGCTGCGCTCGCGGGGGGCCGGCCCGACGCTCATCGTCTCGCCCCTGCTCGCACTGATGCGGGACCAGGTGGCCGCTGCAGCACGCGCCGGTGTGCGTGCCGTCGCCATCAACTCGGCGAACCAGACCGAGTGGCAGGACATCACGGCGAAGCTTCAGGCGGACGAGGTGGATGTCCTGCTGGTCTCGCCCGAGCGCCTGAACAACCCGTCGTTCCGGGAGCTGTACCTCCCCGAACTGATGCGGCGGACGGGTCTGCTCGTGATCGACGAGGCCCACTGCATCTCCGACTGGGGGCATGACTTCCGCCCCGACTACCGCAGGCTCCGCGACCTCATCATGGGACTACCGCAGGGCGTCCCCGTCCTCGCGACCACCGCCACGGCCAACTCCCGGGTCGTGGAGGACGTCGAGGAGCAGCTCGGTGCCGGCGGTACCGACGTCTTCACCCTGCGCGGCGAGCTCGCACGGAAGTCCCTCCGGCTCGGCGTACTCCGATTGCCGAGCCCGCGCTCGCGCCTCGCGTGGCTCCTCACCCACCTGTCCGACCTGCCGGGCAGCGGCATCATCTACGCGCTCACCGTGTCCGCCGCCGAGGACACCGCCCGGCTCCTGCGGGAGAACGGCCACGCGGTCCGGGCCTATACCGGACGCACCGACCCCGCCGACCGGGAGGCGGCCGAGGCTGCACTGAAGAACAACGAGGTCAAGGCTCTCGTCGCCACGAGCGCGCTCGGCATGGGATTCGACAAGCCGGATCTCGGCTTCGTGGTGCACCTCGGCGCGCCATCGTCGCCTGTCGCCTACTACCAGCAGGTGGGCCGCGCCGGCCGCGGGACACCCAACGCCGACGTCCTCCTGCTGCCGGGTGCCGAGGACCGCGACATCTGGGAGTACTTCGCCACCGCTTCCATGCCGTCCGAGGACGCGGCCGTCCGGGTGCTCGACGCGCTGGAGCCCGGCGTCGTCCTGTCCACGCCGGCGCTCGAGACCCGCGTGAACCTGAAGCGCTCGCCCCTCGAACTCCTGCTCAAGGTGCTCGACGTCGACGGCGCCGTCCGCAAGGTCACGGGCGGATGGGAGAGCACCGGCACGCCGTGGACGTACGATGCCGACCGGTACCGGCGCATCAGCGAGGCGCGCATCGTGGAGCAGCGGGCCATGTTCGACTACGAGAACACCAGCGGGTGCCGCATGGAGTTCCTGTCGAGGTCGCTGGACGATCCGGCGGCCACGGCCTGCGGTCGCTGTGACAACTGCGCCGGGCCCTGGTACTCGGACGAGGTGGCCCATGAGGCGTCGGACTCCGCGAACCAGGCCCTCAGCCGCGTGGGCGTCGAGCTGGAGCCCAGAGGGCAGTGGCCGAGCGGCATGGACAAGCTCGGTGTGACGCTCAAGGGGAAGCTCAAGCCCGGGGAGACGAGCCTCCCCGGGCGGGCCCTGGCGCGACTGACGGATCTCGGCTGGGGCAACAGGCTGCGGGAACTCATGGCGGACTCCACGCCGGACGCACCGCTGGATCCCGCCGTCGTCGAGGCCGTCGTGCGGGTGCTGGCGCAGTGGGGCTGGGCCGAGCGGCCCGTCGCCGTCGTGAGCGTCCCGTCGCGTCGGCGTCCCCAGCTCATCGGCTCCCTGGCGACGGCACTCGCCGGGGTGGGCCGCATCCCCTACCTCGGGCAGCTGAGCACGCCCCACGGTTTCCCGCAGGGACAGCCGGGTGGCAACAGCGCCTTCCGCCTCGCCCAGGTATGGGACCACTTCGCCGTTCCCGAGGAGGGTGCGGCGTGGTTCGCGGCGAATCCCGGCCCGGTGCTGCTCGTCGATGACTTCGCCGACAGCCGCTGGACCATCACCGAGGCCGGCCGGGCACTTCGCGCGGCCGGCGCCGACGGCGTGCTGCCGTTCGCCCTCGCCCTGAAGGCGTAGACAGCCGGACAGCGAAAAAGCCCCCGTTCACACGGGGGCTTTTCAGCGGAGACGGGGGGATTTGAACCCCCGGTAGGCTTTAGGCCCACACTTCATTAGCAGTGAAGCCCATTCGGCCGCTCTGGCACGTCTCCATCGGCTATCTCTAGCCTCCCAAGATTACCCAGAAGGGGTCGGCAAGAGCAAAACCGCCGGTCGGGCGTCGGCTGCGGCCCTCGAGGGCCGCTCGAAGCGATCCCGTCCTGGCGATCCCCTCAGAGGGAGCCCGTCAGCGCTCGCCACAGGAACTCGAAGCTCAGGGCGTGCATCCGGGCCGCCTGGCGGTTGTCGGCGGCGCCGGCGTGACCGCCCTCGAGGGCTTCGTGGAACCAGACGTCCCCGATTCCCATCTCCTTCATCCTCGCGGCCATCTTGCGCGCCTGCACCGGGCCGACGCGGTCATCGCTCGTCGCCGTCCAGATGAGCGTCTTCGGGTACTCGACGTCGTCACGCAGGAGGTGGTACGGCGAGAAGGTCCGCACGTACTCCCACTCCTCGGGCTTGTCCGGATCGCCGTACTCGGCGATCCACGAGTAGCCCGCGGAGAGCTTCGAGTAGCGCCGCATGTCCAGCAGCGGGACGCCGCAGGAGATGGCACCGAACAGCTCGGGATACGTGGTGAGCATGTTGCCGACCAGCAGCCCCCCGTTGCTCCGGCCGGTGCAGCCCAGGAGGGAGGGCCGGGTCACCCCGCGCTCCACGAGGTCGGCCGCGATGGCCGCGAAGTCCTCATAGGCCCGATGACGGTCGGCGTGGAGGGCGGCGTGGTGCCACTGCGGCCCGTATTCACCACCGCCGCGGATGTTCGCCAGCACGTAGACACCGTGTCGTCCCTCGGGCGTCGTCCGCTCGAGCCAGCCCCGCCCGATGACGCCGCTGTAGGCGGGGGTCAGGGAGTGCTCGAATCCCCCGTACCCGGACAGCAGCGTGGGATTGCCGCCGTCGAGCTGGAGTCCATGTGCGGCGATCTGGAAGTAGGGCACGCGCGTGCCGTCGCTCGAGATCGCGAAATGCTGCTCGACCGTGAAGAGGTCCTCGTCGAAGGAGGACGGCGACGCCTTCACCACCGAGTGCCCTCCTCCGATCGTGCCCCGGTACAGGGTCGACGGCGTCAGGAACCCGGTCGCGATGAGCCAGTAGTCGTCACCCGCGAGATCGTCCTCGTCGTCGACGGCATAGGCGTCCACGGAGTGGAGCGGCGGACAGGCATCGAGCAGCTCCGCCTTCCAGCCGTCCGACGGGTCGAGGATGCGGATCTCCGACGAGACGTCGTGCAGGAGGTTGAGCAGCAGGTGGTTGCGGGTCCAGCTCCAGGACTGGAGGGAGGTGGCGGAATCCGGTTCGAAGACCACCTCGAAGGAGCGGTCGCCGTCGAGGAAGGTTCGCAACCCGATGACGAGCAGGGCGCCCGCCCCGAACGTGGTGCCCTCGACCGCCCAGTCGGAGCGCGGGCGGACCACCAGCCACTCGCGGTGCAGCGAGATGGAGGCGTCCTCCGGCACCTCGATCAGCCGCCAGGCCCCGTCCTCCCGGAGGTAGCTGCGCCGGGTGTAGAAGTCGAGGGTGTCCACGGCGAGGTCCCGCTCGAAGCCCGGGGTCGGATCGTGCAGCACCATGGCCACCATGTGGTCCTCGTCCACCTCGAAGTACGGCTCGGCCCTCGCGAGGTCCTCCCCGCGGGTGAGGATCCGCACCGTGCGCGGGTAGGAACTGGAGGTCATGGAGCCGGGGCCGAAGTCCGTGCCGACGTAGAGGGCATCCGGTCCGGCCCAGCTGATGCGGCTCTTCGCCGTCGGGACGTCGAAGCCGCCGTCGACGAAGGAGCGGGTGCCGAGGTCGAATTCACGGTAGCGGGCCGCGTCCCCACCGTCGGGTGAGACGACCACGAGGACCCTCCGGTGTGGCCTGCCCTCCTCGGGACGGAGGAACAGGGCGCCCGACCACACCCATTCCGTCCCTTCAGCCGCGCTCAGGGCGTCGACGTCGAGGAGGACGTCCCAGTCCGGGTCCGCCGCGGTGTAGCTCTCCCAGGTGGTGCGGCGCCAGACGCCCTGGCGGTGTTCGGCGTCCCGCCAGAAGTTGTAGTAGAAGTCGCCGTGCTTCCCGGCCATCGGGATCCGGTCGGTGGAGTCGAGGACCTCGAGGATGCGCTGCTCGCTGTCCTCGAAGCCCGGCGTCACGAGGGCCTGCTCGGTCACTGCGTTCTCGCCGCGCACCCAGGCCAGCGGCCTCTCCCCGTAGATGTCCTCGAGCCAGAGGAACGGGTCATCGGTGGTCTCTGTGGTCGCGGACGACTCCGTGGGCTGCGTCATGCGCCCATCCTATGCAGGCCTCCGGAGGGGGTGCCGTCGCGGGCGGCGGGTACGGCGGGGTCGGCCGGACGCGTTGGATACTCTTGACGCGTGGACAACAGGGAGGCGCGGCAGGTAGCCGTCATCGGCGGCGGGCCCCGCGGCACGTCGGTGGTGGAGCGGCTCGTCGCGGGTCACCGGCATCGCGGTGATGCTGCTCCGGACCTCGTCATCCATGTCGTCGAGCCCCATGATCCGGGGCCCGGCCACATCTGGCGCACGGACCAGTCCCGGCTGTTCCTCATGAACACCCCCTGCCTGTACCCGACCGTGGTGCCCGTCGGCGACGCCGCGGACCGGATGGCGGCGCCACCCGTCGCACTGTCCTTCGATGCGTGGCGCAGGCGTGCCGTGGATGGACTGATCAGTGGCCTGACCGTCGACGATCGCACGGAGTGCACGACGCTCACCTCCAGTGGCTTCCCCAGCCGGGCCCTCTACGGCCGGTACCTCGCCTGGGTGTTCGGCGAGGTGGTGCGCCTCGCCCCTTCCGGGGTCTCGATCGTCCATCACCGCAAGGAGGCGGTCAGTCTCGACCGTGCAGACCGTGCAGCCGGGCAGGGGTGGGACATCGGGCTCGACGACGGCCAGGTCCTCCGGGTCGACGACGTAGTGCTCGCCGTCGGGCATCTCCCGGCGACCCTGACACCCGAGCAGGAGAAGCTCCAGGACGCGGCAGCCAGGCACGGTCTCCAGTACTGGCCGCCCGCCGTACCGGCCGACGTGGCGTGGAACCGGCTGCCCGCCGGCAAGACCGTCCTGATCCGGGGCCTGGGGCTCAACTTCTTCGACGCCATGATCCAGATGACGGAGGGGAGGGGCGGCCGCTTCTCGAGCGCCGGGGACGGCCGGCTCGAGTACACGCCGTCCGGGAAGGAGCCACGCCTCGTGGCCGCGTCCCGCCGGGGTGTGCCCTACCGGGCCAAGGCGTCCCTCGAGTCCTACATCCCTCGGAGCGTCAGGCTGAGGTTCTGCACCGTGGAACGCGTCCTGGCCTTCCGCCGATCCGGGATCCAGCCTGGCTTCGACCACGACCTCTGGCCCCTGCTGCATCGCGACACCCTCTGGGCGTACTACTCCACGCTCTGCCGGGTGGAACCGCACTGCCTGACGGGTACGCCCGAGGTGCTGCTCGGCGAGCTCGACGCGGCGCTGAATCTCGATGGCCCGGCGTGGGAGGCCGCGGCCGCGGCGGCGATCGGCGCGCTCGTTCCGGCGGACCGACGCATCGACGTCGAGAGCCTCGCGCATCCCTTCGCGGGACGTCGGTTCGACGACGGCGAGGAATTCTCCGCGGCGGTCCTGGTGTATCTCGACGAGGATGCTGCGGGCTCGGCCAGGGGCGAGGACGATCCCCTCAAGATGGCGATCGGCGCGATGAACGCGGGCCGGTCGGTGATCAAGGAGGCCGTGGCCGACGGCGGGATCTCCGGTGCGTCGTGGAACGCGGAGTTGCGCGGCTGGTTCGAGCCCCTCGTGGAGGGGCTGGCGAGCGGGCCGCCGCCGCTGCGGATCGCGCAGCTTGCGGCGCTGGTGCGTGCGGGGATCGTCCGCTTCGTCGGGCCGAACCCGGCTTTCGGCTTCGACCCGGACGAAGGACTGTTCCGTGCGGCCTCGCCCTGGGTGAGGGGGGAGGCGTTCACCGCCCGCTACCTCGTCGAGGCGATGATGCCGGCGAACCGCGTGTCCACGAGTCTCTCCCCGCTGATGCGGGACCTGCTGGCGAAAGGGACGGTGCGTCCACGCACCTTCATGGCGGAGGACGGCGTCCCGGTGACCTCCGCCGGACTCGACGTCACCGCACCGCCGTACCGCGCCGTGGACAACACGGGACGGGAGCAGGAATCCCTGTTCGTGATCGGGCTGCAGCTGGCATCGGTCCAGTGGGGCACGGCCATCGCGGCCGAGGCCGGAGCCCCGCTCGGAGCGGGAGCCAGGACGCTCCTGGACGCTGATGCGATCGCCGGTGCCATCACTGCTGCTGCCACTTCTGCTTCCACTGCTGCTTCCACTGGCGCGGCAGTCCATACCTCGAGCACGGCATCCACCTCCTCCTGAGCTGAGCCCAGCGCCTGGTCAGCGGGGCTGCGACGGGCCGGACCCTGGTTCAGTGCTTCCCGTGACACAGGAGAGGGACCCCCACCGTGGCGGTGGAGGTCCCTCTCGTCCTTCAGGACGACCGGAGTCGTGGTGGAGCGTGTCAGGCAGGCTTGCCCGGCTTCTCGGGCTTGATCGGCTTGCCCGGCTTGACGGGCTTTTCCGGCTTCTCGGGCTTACCGGGCTTGACCGGCTTCTCCGGCTTGACGGGCTTCTCGGGCTTGCCCGGCTTGACGGGGACCTCGGGCTCGGCGACAGCTTCCACCGTCACCGGCAGGGTGACGGTCGTTCCGCTCGGTGCTGCGGTCAGGATGATGCGGCCCTGGCCGCCGGCCGCCGCCGGGATGGTCAGCTCGACCGTGGCGCTCCCCCCGGTGACGGGGAAGGTGCCGAGCTCGGTGCTCGTCCCGTCCGCTGCAACGTAGCTCGCAGCGAGGGTGGTGTTGATCGGGCTGCCCAGCGAGGTGAGGTCCAGCTTCGAGACGGCGAAGGAGACGGCTGCGCCGGCCTTCACCGTGGTCGGAGCTCCCTGGACCTGGACGCTGCGGCGATCGAACGACGGCGACAGCGGACTGTTGGCACGGATGTAGTCGATCCAGGCATCGCGGTCCACCAGGCCCGACTCACGCGTGTCGGCTCCCTCGCGGAAGGCGGTGAAGTTGTCGCCGCCCTGTGCGAGGAAGCTGAAGGTACCGATGCGGTAGTCCTTCGCCGGGTCGAGCGGCTGTCCGTCGACGAGGACCGAGGTGATCCGCGAGCCGCGTGCAAGAGCCGGATCGTAGGTCACGCTCACGTTGTCCGAGAGGCCGAGCGCCAGGAAGGAGCGTGAACTACCTTCCGGCTGCCACTGCTGCTCGAGGACGGCCTTGAACTCCGCGCCCGTGAGCGTGGTGGTCCAGAGGTCGTTGACGAAGGGCAGGACCGCATTGGCCTCTGCGAAGGTCACGACCCCGTCCGGTGCGAAGTAGAGCTCATTGCGGAGTCCGCCGGGGTTGACGACGCCGATCTGCGCTCCGCCGCGTTCGGCGGGTGAGAGGCTCGCTCGGAGCGAGTCGGCCACCAGGTTGCCCAGCGTGGACTCGGAGGCGCGATCGTCACGCGTCGTGCCCGTGAACGCCGTCGTGATGTCCTGGGTGACCGAGCCGACCGGCTGGTTGCCGATGATCGCCGCCTGCGCGAGCGCCGCGTCGACGATGGTCTTGACCTCGGCGACCCTCGGGAAGGTACTGACGAGGGTGGCGTCGGTGTCCGTGGTGCGCGCGACGTTCCGGGCGGTGTAGGACTGCACGTCTCCCGTGGCGGTGTCCACCGTCAGGGTGATCTGGCCGATGAATTCGCCGTAGGAACCGGTCTGCAGGATGGGGCGGGTCGTGCCGGTTGCACCGGGGACCGGAGCGTCCCACGCGTACTGCTTGTGGGTGTGGCCGGTGAAGATCGCGTCCACGAGGGGCGTGGTCTCGTTCACGATGCGGGCGAAGGTGCCTCCCGCGGCGATCTCCTCCTCGATGGTCGCACCCTCGACGACACCGTCACCGGCGCCCTCGTGGTACTCGGCGACGATGACGTCCGCGAGATCCTGCTCCTCGATCTGCGCAGCGACGCGGTTCACGGCCGCCACGGGATCGCCGAAGTCGACGTTCTCGATGCCGCCCGGGCTGACCAGCGTCGCCGTCTCCTCGGTGACGACGCCGATCACGGCGACATCGATGCCGTCGACGTCGATGATCGTGTATTCGTCGAGCGCGGGATCGGTGGTGCCCTTGGTGTAGACGTTCGCGCCGAGGTAGGGGAAGCCCGCAGAGTCGCTGACGCGACCGGTGAGGTCGTCGAAGCCCTTGTCGAACTCGTGGTTGCCCACGGCCGAGGCCTCCAGGCCCAGGGCGTCCAGGACGTCGAGGGTGGGCTCGTCGTCCTGCAGGGACGAGGCGAAGAGGGAAGCGCCGATGTTGTCACCTGCGGACAGGAACGCGGTGCCGTCCTCGCCGAACTCGGCGCGGAGCTTCTCGACAGTGCCCGCGAACCGCACCGTGTTGGCATCGATGCGGCCGTGGAAGTCGTTGATGTTGAGGAGGTTGACGTCCGTGGTCGTGTCCGCGGCGGCGAGGTCGAATCCGACGATCACGGGATCGTGGTCGCTGGCGCGGTACGGATCCGCCACGTAGTAGTCGGTGACGTTGTTGTTGAACCGGCTGTACTCCAGCGCGACGGACTCCACCGAGTTGATGTTCCAGGTGTCCACGCCGGAGACCGTGGCATCGACCGCGGGAGAGGCCAGGATGTGGTCGAGGGAGCCGCTCAGGCCGGAGAAGACGTAGGAGTAGTTCCCGTCCTTCTCGCCCTGGTTGACGTAGCCCGCCTCGTAGAGGACCTGCATGGGGTCCTCCTGCGTGTACGAGTTGAAGTCGCCCGTGAGGAACACGCGGTCGGTCTTCGCCGTGGCCTTCACCGAGTCCGCGAAGGCCACGAGGGCGCGTGCCTGGGCGACGCGAGCCGCGTTCCAGGCGCCCTGGCCGTCGCCGCTGTCGGCGTCCGCGCCCGAACTGGGTCCGGAGCCCTTCGACTTGAAGTGGTTGACGATCGCGACGAACGTCTCGGCGTCGGAGCCGCCGACAGGCTTGAAGGCCTGGGCGAGCGGCTTCCGCGCATTCGAGAACGCGACGTCGTCGTCGAGGATGACGGATTCGCCGACCGGCTCCGCGACGGCCTTCTTGTAGATGAGGGCGGTGCGGATGACGTCCTCGTCCGCGAGGGCCGGGACGGCCGCAGGGGAGCGGACGTAGTCCCACGTGCCCGGCGCCTTCTCGTTCAGTGCCTCCACGAGGGTGGCCAGCGCGGCGTCGCGGTCCTTGCCGAACTTGGCGGAGTTCTCGATCTCCATGAGGGTCACGACGTCGGCGTCGAGGGCGGTGATCGCCGCGACGATCTTCGCCTCCTGGCGCTCGAAGTTCTCCTTGTCCGCCGCGCCACGGGCGTCACAGCCACCGTTGATGGTGATCGGGTTGCCGGCGCGGTCGGTGAAGAAGATGCAGCCGGCGAGGTCGTCACCGGTGGTCGGGAAGTAGTTGAGGACGTTGAAGGACGCGATTTTCACGTCTCCACCGACCTCGGCCGGTGCCGCCGGGCGCTCGCCCGTGAACTGCACGGGCTGGACGCCACCGGGGTTGGCGCCGTCGAGCTCGGCGAGAGGCTGGAACTTCCAGGCACTGTTGCGGTAGTCGAGGACCACCGGCGAGGTGAACTGCGCGGTGGAGCCCACGCGGACGGACTGCGCGGTGGTGAGGTACGGGAGCACCTTGCCGCGGTTCGCCTGCGCGAAGAAGTTCGTCGACGCGCCGTCGTCGAGCCGGATGCCGCGCGCCGCGTTGTCGGCGATGACCGCCGCGTTCTCGGGCGTACCGGGGCGGGCGACATCGGTCGGCTGGAGGAGGCGCTCCGTACCGGCGGCGAGGGTGACCTCGCCGTACTGGTTGAGCGTGTAGTTGTCGGCGACGGTGAAGGTGTCGGCGGGCTGGAGGAGCATGCCCTCGACTGCCTCACGCGCAGTCTCGGTGGCAGGCAGTGCGATGGCGGAGGCCTTGGGCTCCTCGGCCGCTTCGGTGAGCTCGGTGGTGCCGCCGGCCGCGACGGTGATCTGCGTCAGGCCCGCGAATTCACCGGCGGTCCCGGTGACCTCCACGTAGTCACCCACGGCGACGGAGGCGACCGTCGCGGGGGAGTAGACGAAGACGGCGTCCGAGGCGGTCTGGTCGGCTGTCGCCGAGCTTCCCGCGGTCTGGAGGTAGAACCCGGCGAATCCGCCCGTGGGGTACGCCGCGGTGACCTTGCCGCGTGTGGTGACGGTCCGGCCGGAGAGCGGCGTCGCGCTGCCCGTTCCCTGGATGTCGCGGATGGGCGTGACGACGCCCGGCGTCGGGGTCGGCGTCGGCGTGGGTGTCGGTGTGGGGGTCGGGCCGCCCGGGGTGGCGGCGCTGCTGGTGGGCGTGGCCTCCTGGAGGCTGAAGTCGGCGCCGTTGACATCCGTGTCGGAGAACGCGGTGCGGGCGGTGGACCTGGTGCTGCCGGAACCGGGCGTGGTGGCGACCGAACCCTCGAAGGCGTTCGCGCTGCCGTAGCCGAGCGCGTCGACGACGCCGGGCGTTCCGACGATGCTGCCGGACGGCAGGGCGCCGACGGTGGCGGCCTGGTTCGACAGGACGATCACGCCACCGGGCGCTCCGACGTTGAGGCCGGGGGCGGTGAGGTCGGGAGTCGGGAGTGCTGCTCCGGCCGTGCCGTTGCTGCCTCCCTGGACCAGGAAGTAGCCCTTCGCCGGGATGGTGCCCCGGAGTGCGGTGGCCGTAGGTGCGGCGGTGGACGTCGCTCCGCGGTACTGCAGCGACCAGCCGTCGAGGCTCACCGGCGCGTCGGTCGGGTTGTAGAGCTCCACGAACTTGTTGGTGAACGGCGTCCCGGCGGACCCGCCCGAGACATAGGCCTCGTTGATGATGACGCCGTCTCCTGTGACGGACGCGGTGGCCGGCGGTGTCTCCACCGCGCTCGCCGGCAGTGCGATCATCGGCGAGGCCATGAGCCCTACCGACAGCGCCGCACCGAGCGCTCCCTTCCATGACGAATTACCCATTCGTTCGTACTCTCCTTGACGATGGCCGTGACGGCCGCGAGTGAAGCCCGCCGACCCGCTGGAGGGGTGGGCGCGTTGGCATGTGCACCATATGTGACGCAGGTGACATTCCTATCCCCGGGAGTAGCCAACCAGAACATCGTTAACAATGGGTTACCAAAAAGCCAGTGGCACCGGAAGAACGGGTGCCGATGGCGGTGATCCGTGGACGAAAGGGGCCTATCGGCCGGCGTTCTCTAGCGAACCGGTCACAGGGGTCTCGCCGGCTTCGGCGACGAAGCAGAGGATCCGGCGGTCCGCCTCGGTATCCCAGCGTTCCTCCACCGGGTAGAAGACGAGCAGCTCGAGCACGGAGGCGTCGTGCTCCACACCCACGAACCCCGTGAACTCGCCGGCGCAGAACTCGCCCGCCGCGGTGTTCGCGGCGGCCTCGCCGGGGTAGTCGCCGTCGGGCATGGTGGTCGTCGCGAAGGCTTCGAACGTGTGCGGCTCCGCGCACGGCAGGACGGTGATGTCGGAGACGTCGGTCATGCCCGGGTCGTCGATGCAGTCACCCACGGCGATCGGGAGCGCGTCCGTCCCCGCCTCGGCGGTGACCGTGCCCTGGGCGTCCCGGTCCGGCTCCGGGGTCGGCAGGAGGCTGCACCCCGAGGACGCCATCAGGGCCAGGAGCGAGACGGCCACCGCACGGCGCCTGACCGACCCGGCGCTCCGGCGCTCGTTCGTTCCACTGATGTTCCCAGTACGCATCGAGACCCCGTCGTCAGCCGCGTCCACCGCGGCACGGCTGTTGCTCCTCGGGACAGTACCGGACGGCGACGGACCGCACCACGATCCGGGCGGACCACCGGACGTGGATCCGGCACGTCGACCACGAGAAGAGGAGGCCCCGCACTGCGGAGCCTCCTCGGGAGCGGAAGGTAAGGGATTCGAACCCTTGAGACGGGGTGACCGCCCACTGGTTTTCAAGACCAGCTCCTTCGGCCGCTCGGACAACCTTCCCGCCGATAGTGTTTCACGAAAGGGCGTGGGACGCCCAACCATCGAGGGACGGGAGAGCCGGGCATGCGCGCAGTGGTGATCGAGGGTGCCGGAGGGCCGGAGGTGCTGTCCGTGCAGGAGGTCCAGGACCCCGTGGCGGGCGATGGCGAGGTCCTGATCGACGTCGTCGCCGCCGGGCTCAACCGGGCCGACGTCCAGCAGCGGCGCGGGCTGTACCCGCCACCTCCCGGCGCGTCCACCGTGCCCGGCCTCGAGGTGTCCGGGCGGATCGCCGAGCCGGGGACCTCGGATCTCGCGCGGGGGGAGGCCGTCGTCGCGCTCCTCTCGGGTGGGGGCTACGCCGAACGGGTGGCGGTGCCCGCCGGTCAGGTGGTGCGCGCGCCGAAGGGGGTGGACCTCACCCACGCCGCCGGCCTGCCCGAGACCGCAGCGACCGTCTGGTCGAACCTCGTGCTGCAGGCCGGCCTGCGCAGGGGCGAGCACGTCCTCATCCACGGCGCATCCGGAGGGATCGGCGTCATGGCGATCCAGGTGGCCCTGGCCCTCGGGGCCGTGCCCCACGTGACCGCCGGGTCGCCGGCCAAGCTCGACGTCGCCCGGGGCCTCGGGGTGCGGACCCTCATCGACTACCGGAGGCAGGACTTCGTGGCGGAGGTCCTCGCCGCGACGGGCGGTCGGGGCGTGGACGTGATCCTCGACGTCGTCGGGGCGAAGTACCTGTCGCGCAACCTCGAGGCGCTGGCCACGGGCGGACGGCTGGTGGTCATCGGGCTGCAGGGTGGCTCGACGGCCGAGCTGGACCTCGGCATGCTCATGGGCAAGCGCGCGAGTGTCGCGGGGACCACCCTGCGGGCCCGGCCGGCGGAGGAGAAGGCGATGATCATGGCGGCCCTCGAGGAGAACGTCTGGCCGCTGGTCTCCTCGGGTGCGGTCAAGCCGTTCGTCGACCGGATCTTCCCGCTCGCCGAGGTGGCGCAGGCCCACGCCTACTTCGACTCGGGCGAGCACACGGGGAAGGTCCTGCTGGCGCTCGGGTAGGAGCTGCGCAGGCGCCGGTGGAGCGCACGAAGTGGGTCGGCGCAGCACGATCATCAGCATGCTTCCGATTCGGCCGGCGCTGTGCGAGGCTGGATCGACGACCGACGGAAGGAGCACAGCCATGGGTACGAGCGAAGACGGGCACGACGGGCACGAGGGCGGGCTGGAGCAGGCGGCCGACAGCTTCGCGGAGAACCTCGGCGACCAGGTGCCCGACGGCGTCGACAACGGTCCCACCGACGACGCGGACGAGCCGGCGGACGGGCGCACGAGGACGCACTCGAGCATCAGCGAGGGCCTCAACGCGAACGACGACGACGAACCCCCTGCGGTGCGGGACGACGCGCGCCGGTAGGACCTGAGCAGTGGCAGCCGCTCGCGTGGTCCCGCCCATGGGTGGAGGCACGGGAGCGGCCGGGCCGCCGCCGAGCCGTTCGGCGCACACCCACGCGCGTTCGGCGCTCGCCGCCCGACGGCAGGCTTGCCATGTGACGCACGCCTCACTACGTTGCTACCTTCGTGTGCACCACACTCTCGCACTCGAGGAGCATCATGAGTAACAAGCAGAGCGGATCCCACCGGCACGCCGACGTGCTGGTGACGGATCCGGACCTGCCGCCGGTCGCCGTCGACCCGGAGCAGGCCGAAGCAGAGGACCGCCGGTGGACACCGGCGAAGATCGCGCTGTGGGTGGGCATCGCCCTCCTCGGTGGTGTTTCCTGGACCATCCTCGCCATCGTGCGCGGCGAGACCGTGAACGCCATCTGGTTCGTGTTCGCGGCGGTCTGCACCTACCTGATCGCCTATCGGTTCTACTCGAAGTTCATCGAGCGCAACCTGCTGAAGCCGGACGACCGCCGGGCGACACCGGCGGAGTACAAGGCCGACGGCAAGGACTACGCCGCCACCGACCGCCGCGTCCTGTTCGGGCACCACTTCGCCGCCATCGCCGGTGCCGGGCCCCTGGTAGGACCCGTGCTGGCCGCGCAGATGGGCTACCTGCCCGGCACGCTCTGGATCATCATCGGCGTCATTTTCGCCGGCGCCGTCCAGGACTACCTCGTGATGTTCTTCTCCATGCGCCGCGGAGGCCGGTCGCTCGGCCAGATGGCCCGGGAGGAACTGGGCGTCATCGGCGGGACGGCGGCGCTCGTCGCCACCCTTACCATCATGATCATCATCGTCGCGATCCTCGCGCTCGTCGTCGTCAACGCCCTCGGCGAGAGCCCCTGGGGCGTCTTCTCCGTCTCGATGACCATCCCGATCGCCCTCTTCATGGGTGTCTACCTGCGCTACCTGAGGCCCGGCAAGGTCACCGAGGTGTCCCTGATCGGCTTCGTCCTGCTCCTGCTCGCGATCATCGGCGGCGGCTGGATCTCGGAGACTGCCTGGGGCGTCGAGCTCTTCACGCTGGACCGCATCACCATCGCCTGGGGCATCATCATCTACGGCTTCATCGCCGCGGTCCTGCCCGTCTGGCTCCTGCTCGCACCGCGCGACTACCTCTCGACCTTCATGAAGATCGGCACGATCGTCATGCTCGCCGTCGCGATCGTCGTCACCCGCCCCGAGATCAGCGTCCCTGCCGTCACGGAGTACGCCACCACCGGCGCGGGCCCCGTGGTCGCCGGAACGCTCTTCCCGTTCCTCTTCGTCACCATCGCCTGCGGCGCCCTCTCCGGGTTCCACGCGCTGATCGCTTCCGGCACCACGCCGAAGATGATCGAGAAGGAGCGCCAGACCCGCTTCATCGGGTACGGCGGCATGCTCATGGAGTCCTTCGTGGCCATCATGGCGCTCGTCGCAGCCCTGTCGATCGACCGCGGCATCTACTTCGCGATGAACTCCTCGGCCGCTGCGACGGGCGGCACCATCGAGGGTGCCGTCGCGTTCGTCAACGGGCTCGGACTCACCGGCGTCAACCTGACGCAGGAGGCGCTCAGCACCATGGCGACGAACGTCGGCGAGGAGTCGATCGTGTCCCGCACCGGCGGCGCTCCGACCCTCGCCGTCGGGATCGCCCAGATCATGCAGGGTGTCTTCGGCGGTGCGGGCATGATGGCGTTCTGGTACCACTTCGCCATCATGTTCGAGGCGCTGTTCATCCTCACGGCGGTCGACGCCGGGACCCGCGTGGCCCGTTTCATGCTGCAGGACAGCATCGGCAACTTCGTGCCCCGCTTCCGCGACACCTCGTGGCGGACCGGCGCGTGGATCTGCACCGCCATCATGGTGGCGGGCTGGGGGGCGATCCTCATCATGGGCGTCACCGATCCGCTCGGCGGCATCAACACGCTCTTCCCACTGTTCGGCATCGCGAACCAGCTCCTCGCGGCGATCGCGCTCGCGGTCTGCATGGCCATCTGCGCCAAGCGCGGGCTCTTCAAATTCCTGTGGATCCCCGCGCTCCCGCTGGCCTTCGCCGCCGTCGTCACCATCACCGCATCGTTCCTGAAGATCTTCTCGCCCACCCCGGCCATCGGGTACTGGGCGCAGCACACGGCCTTCAGGAACGCCCTCGACGCGGGCGAGGAGAGCTTCGGGACCGCGAAGACCGTCGCCGCCATGGAGGCGGTGGTCCGCAACACCTTCATCCAGGGCACGCTGTCCATCGTGTTCGTGGTGCTCTCGATCATCGTGATCGCCACGGCGATCCTCGCGACGATCAAGGCCTACCGCCAGGGCGGTGGCCCGGGGGCGGAGGACGCCCCGACGGCGTCGCGCATCTTCGCTCCGGCGGGCCTCGTGGCCACGCCGGCCGAGAAGGACCTCGAGGCGCAGTGGTCCGCCCTCGAACCCGGCAAGCGGCCCGCCCGGTCGGGCCACTGATGACCGTCCCCGATGTCCTGCAGCGGGCACGTGACACCGCCCGTGAACTGGCCTGGCTGTTCAAGGGCGTGATGGGCGAGAACGCGTACCAGACGTACCTCGACCACCACGAGCGCTCCCACGCGGGCGGCGACCCGATGACGGAGCGCGAGTTCTGGCGCGACCGGACCGACCGGCAGGATGCCAACCCCGAAGGGCGCTGCTGCTAGCGACGCCCGTTCCACCGGTGAAGCCCGGTCCTCCGCGAGGACCGGGCTTCACCGTGTCCGGGCTCAGCGCTTCTCCCAGCGGAAGCGCCGGGCGGCCACCTGGTAGGGCAGCACGGTCCAGGCGAGGAGCACGACGGCGGCACCTGCCGTGGACGCACCGAGGGGCTCGACGCCCCAGCCGGTCATGAGCAGGTTCTGCAGGGCCCCGCCCGGGGTGAGGCGTGAGGCGAACTCGAAGCCGTCGTCGAAGGCGGTCCAGAAGAACGAGCCGACCACGGCGGCGATGAACGGCAGGGTGGTGATCTGCGCGGCCGCCGCCGACGGCGTGTAGATGCTCGTGAGCATGCCGGCCGTGGCGCACAGGGCCAGGAAGCCGAGGACAGCGCCGAGGACGACGAGCGGCTGGGCCGGCGCATCGACACCGGCGATCCCGAAGCCCGCCGTGATCACCGCGAGCTGCGCCGCGACGAGCACGACGATGGGCGTGAGCATACCCAGCCAGATGACCGTGTCCGAGGACTCCCCGCTCCGCAGGCGCTTGAGGAAGAGCTCCTGCCTCCGGGTGGCGAGCGTGGTGGTCGCTGTCAGGTAGACACCGAGCAGGGCCACGAGCATGAGGGTCAGACCTCCCAGGACGGCCGCGCCGGACGGCTCGGCGAGCTGGTCGGCGCCGATGAAGTACAGGTAGGCGGCCATGCCGACGGGCATGATCACCGCGCCGGTCAGCACGGTCTTGTTGCGGACGATGATCCGCAGTTCCATGAGGGCGATCGCGAGTACGCGCTGTGCGGCGGACGGGCCCCGGGTCGAGGCAGGGGTGAGGGTGGTCATGAAGGTCTCCAGGTGTCGGGGATCGGAGGGGATGGATCAGGCGGAGGCGCCGAGGCTGACCCGGCGGAAGACAGCGGCGAGGGAGGCCTCCGACGCGGAGAGACGGTCCAGGTGCAGCCGGTGCGAGTCGGCCCAGGACAGCACTTTCCAGAGATCGCCCTGCAGGTCCCCCGTGGGCAGGGTCACCCGGGTGGTGGACAGTGTCGGGGAGAAGTCCGGCTCCAGGCCGAGGGCCGACAGCGGCAGGACGTCGACCGCGGCGTCGACCTCGAAGGCGATGACCGCGGGTTCGCGGGTCAGCACGTCGGCGAGCGTTCCCTCGACGGCGATCGCGCCGTCGTGCATGATCGCCAGGCGGTCCGCGTACATCTCCGCCTCCTCGAGGTAGTGGGTGGTGAGCACCACGGTGGTCCCGTCGTCGTTGAGCGCGCTGACCAGGTCCCACGTGCGCTCGCGGGACTCGGGGTCCAGGCCCGTGGTGGGCTCGTCGAGGAACAGGACGTCCGGTTCGGCGGCCGTGGCGAGCAGCAGGTCGAGGCGACGGTGCTGGCCGCCGGAGAGCATCTTCACCCGGGTGGAGGCCTTGCCGGCCAGGTCCAGCACGTCGAGGCCGTGGGTGATCACCTCGGCGGCGGCGCGGCCCCGCGGATCGGCGGAGGAGAGGCGGAGCCAGAGCCGGCACGTCTCCTCGACCGTGAGGTCGTCCGCGAAGCCGGCCTCCTGCAGCATGATGCCGATGCGTGGCCGGATCGACGCCTTGTCGCGGTACGGGTCACCACCGAGGACGGAGACGGTCCCCGAGCTCGCCGGGCGGTGCCCCTCGAGGGTCTCCATCGTCGTCGTCTTCCCGGCACCGTTGGTCCCGAGGAGGGCGAAGAACTCGCCGTTGCGGATACTGAGGTCGATCCCGTGGACGGCCTCGTACGAACCGTAGGAGCAGCGCAGGCCCGAGGCGGCGACCGCGATGGTGTCGGGTTCGACGGGCCGGGTGGACGTGGACTGGGAGCTGGGAGTCGTGGTCATGCCTCCATCCTTCCGAGCCCGGGGCGGCAGGGTCAGTGCCCGGGCGTCACGCGTGCCCGTGCAGGTCCGCACGCCCGGACCATGACAGATGTCATGGTCCTACGATGGACGGCATGGCGCTCTTCACGGATCGATCACGTCCCCCGGACGAGGGGACGGAGGCGGTCGACGCGGTGGTGACGGCCCTCGAAGCGGGCCGCGGGGTTCGCGCCACCTGGCGGTACACGATCGCCTCGATCGTGTTCTACGTCGTCGTCGTCGGCCTCGTGAACACCCTCCTGCTCCTCAGCGGCGGTTCCTACGGCCTGCAGTTCCTCGATGTCGCGCTGGTCCTGCTCGCCGTCACCTCCCTCGCTGCTCTCGTGCGCTACTGCTGGTTCTTCCGCAACGGGTTGGGTGGGGGGCTTCCCGCCCGGAGGTACACGCTGTGGCTCCTCCTCCCCGCGGGGGCGCTGTACGTGCTCGGGCTGCTGCAGTCCCACACGCTGTGGGTGGCAGCCCTGCCGCTTTGGTTCGCCGCGAACGCGGTGGCCGTCGTCGTCACCCGGCGTGAGCGCACACGGGTGCTCGCCCTCACGGTGCCCGTCCTGGTGCTGCACGGGATGCTCGGCATGCTCCTCGGGAACAGCGGGCAGAGCGCGGTCGCGGACACCGGGGGGTTCGCGTCGGTCGCGCTGTGGGCACTCATGACCCCCCTGCTGTTCGTCGGGAGCATCTGGTGGTGGGAGATCGTGGTGCGGCTCGACGACAGCCGCCGGACCTCCGGTGAGCTGGCGGTCGTGCAGGAGCGGTTGCGCTTCGCCGCGGACCTCCACGACATCCAGGGCCACCACCTCCAGGTGATCGCCCTCAAGACCGAGCTCGCCGGGCGCCTGCTCGACACCGACCCGGAAGCCGCGCGGGTCCAGATCACCGAGGCCCAGCAGCTCGCGCGGACGGCGCTCGAGGACACCCGGGCCCTCGTCCACGGCTACCGGGCGGTCTCGCTGGCCGCCGAGGCGGCGAACGCGGCGGAGGTGCTCGGCGCGGCGGGAATCTCCTGCTCAGTGGACGTCGACGGCGAGGGGTTGCCGGCCGAGCTCCGCACCCTCTTCGGCCTGGTCATCCGGGAGGCGACGACGAACATCCTCCGGCACAGCGAAGCAGGCGCGGTGCAGCTGAGGCTGGAGTGCTCCGACGCCCGGCGCGTCCTGGTGGTGCGGAACGACGGCGTCCTCGGTACCGGCGGTGGTCGCGCGGGCGGGTCGGGGATCGACGGGTTGCGGCGCCGGTTCGAGGTGATCGGCGGGCGCGTCACGGCCGGGGGCGACGGCGGATCGTTCGTCCTGACGGCCGAAGCACCTGCCGGTACTGCTCCCGCTCCGGCGATGACGGCGGCCGGAGCACCCGCCGGCACGGCGGTCCCGGCGCCCTCGTCGACGGCTGGCGACCGGGGCCGGCCATGATCAGGATCGTCCTCGCCGATGACGAGCACCTGATCCGCGGGGCGCTGGAGGCGTTGCTCGGGCTGGAGGAGGACCTCGAGGTCGTGGCGAGCGCCGACAACGGGACGGATGCCGTGCGGCTCGCGCAGCTGCACGTCCCGGACGTCTGCGTGCTCGACCTCGAGATGCCGCCCACGGACGGGATCTACGCCGCGGAGGAGATCCTCCGGAGTGTCGCGACGCGCGTCGTCATCGTCACGCGCCACGCGCGGCCGGGTGTCCTGCGGCGGGCGCTGACGAGCAGGGTGTCAGGCTTCGTCCCGAAGTCCACGCCGGCGGACCAGCTGGCCGAGGTCATCCGCGATGTCGCCGCCGGACGTCGCTACGTGGACCCGGACATCGCCGCGAGCGCGCTCACGGGGGAGTCCTGCCCCCTGACGGCGCGCGAGCTCGACGTGCTCCGGCACGGGCACCAGGGAGCGAGCCTCCAGACCATCGCCCGAGAGCTGCATCTGGCCCCCGGGACGGTGCGCAACTACGTCTCCTCCGCGATGGCCAAGCTGGACGCACCGTCGCGCCACGCGGCCGCGGCCAGGGCATGGGAGCAAGGCTGGATCTGACGTGCCCGGCTCCCGACGGTTGTGGGAGCATAGCGTCATGACGGAACAGCAGCCCGCAGGCCCTTTCCGGACCGCCCCCGCGACCGGTTCGGGCACTCCGGACGAGCCGCAGACGGGCACCATCGGCACACCGGAGCAGCTCGATGCTGCACAGGGTGCCCAGGGGTCGCAGGACGGACGTCCCGCGACCCTCGCCGAGCTCGTCGACGAGCCGGCGAAGGTCATGCGCATCGGCACGATGCTCAAGCAGCTCCTCGAGGAGGTCCGCAGCGCGCCCCTCGACGACGCCGGCCGCACGCGGCTGGCGTCCATCCACGAGCGTTCGGTCACGGAGCTCGAGGACGGTCTCGCACCCGAGCTCGTCGAGGAACTCCACCGCATCAACCTGCCGTTCGACGAGGATTCGGTGCCCACCGACGCTGAGCTGCGGGTCGCGCAGGCGCAGCTCGTGGGCTGGCTGGAGGGCCTGTTCCACGGGATCCAGACGGCCCTCGCGGCGCAGCAGATGGCGAACCAGCAGCTCGCCGCCCGCCTCCAGCTGCGACAGCTCCCCGCCGGCACGGTGATCGCGCCCGGCGTCGTCGTCGGGGAGGACGGCGAGCCGCGCCGCACCCCGCCCGCCCGCCCGGCCCAGGCGTCCGCGGACACCCACGGCCCCGGCCAGTACCTGTAGCGCCTGGGTGGCATTCTTCGCGGCGGCGCGGCAGGGACGGAAGGACGACGCCGAACTCGGTACGGGCGTGTGGCGTCGCGCCCACGATCGCTTCCGGCGTGGCCTCGACCGTTACCACCAGATCCTCGAGGGCATCGAGGACGACGACGTCTACAACGAACTGGTCACCGTCGCCAACGAGCTCGGCGCCATGCTGCCGCGGGTGCGGTCCGTGTGCGTCCGTGCGCAGTCGTCCTCCCCGAGCACGGGCCTGGACATCCCGGGCGCCCTGCTCCAGGTGCACCGGGCGCTCTCGAGGGCGGGCAACACGCTCGCGACCACGGCGGAGGCCGCCGCGATGACACGGCTCGACGGCGAACGGTGGGGCGTCGCGTCCGCCGGCCTCGACAACGTCCGCCGGCGGGCCCAATTGGTGGCCGATGATGTCGAGGAGGCCGAGCGGTCGATGCCGGACGGTTGCTAGGCGGTCCGTCCCCCCGCACTGCGCATGGTCCCGCCGCTCAGTAGAAGAGCAGCGTGCTGCCCGGTCCGGCCGCTATGTCCCACACATCGAGCTCCTTGCCGCCGCACGTGGCCCGTTCACCGGTGGCCACACCGCGGATGTACGGGGTCGGCCTGTTCTCGTCCACGTACGGGTAGCCGCGCTCGTTGAGGACGGTCAGGACGCGCCGCCCGACCCGCGGATCGCCGTCGGGGTAGGACAGAACCTCCTCGCGCTCGTACGCGGAGAAGCCCTCGGGCCAGCGGAGCACCACTGAGCGACCGTTGAACTCGAACCACACGCAGGCCCTGCCGCCGTTGGCAGCCATCCGGAACGTCCCCAGCTGGTTCGCGGGCAGATTCTGCGCAGAGCGCCCCTCCGCGGGAAGGATGCCGACGATGTCCGCGGGATCGAGCCCACCCGGCTCCACGCCGCTCGTCGCCAGGGCAAGCTCCGGCGCGGGGAGCGTGTCGATGGCATCGCGCAGTTCCGGCGGCAGCGGTGCAGGGTCCCCGGAGACCGTCGTGGCCTCGGGCGACCGCCGATCGACGAGGGTCAGCACCGAGCCCTCCCCCTCGATCGGGGAGAGCACCCCGTCGCCGTCGCGCACCAGGAAGAGGAGCTGGTGCGGAGGGAAGAAGTTCCTGCTGTAGGGGCGCTCGAGGGTGCTCCGTCCGGTCACGTCGACGGTCAGGACGTCGCCGTCGGCCTCGCCCTTGACGATCTGCACCACCACGGAGGCCTGGAGGATCCGCACGTCGCCGTCCACCGTGGTCGGTTCGACCGCCGCGTCGGAGACGATCGCGACGACGTCCGCCAGGCCGTACAGGCGCTCGACGCCTTCCGACGGACCGGAGGGAGGGCGCGGAACGATCACGCTGGCGAGGACCGCGACGAGCGCGAGCAGGCACGCCGCACCGACGGCGGTCGGCACCCGGCCGGCCCGGGCGCCGTGCACTCCGGGCCTCGGGACACCGACGCGGGTGTCCCGGGCGGTGAACAGCCCGTCCTCGTCGTCGACGTCGTGGCGGCGAGGTTCGCTGCCGGACTGCTCCGGCCGCTCGCGGAGGTCGTGTCCGGCAGGTGGGACGCCCCGGCCTGCTGACGGGCCGGGCGGGGGCGTCCGTGGTGCGGGCAGGGGCCGGCTCGCGTCGAGCTGCGCCTCGGTGACGGTCGTTGCAGGATCAGCCCGCCGTAACCGCTCGGTGAGCGGATCAGGGCCGGGCCGGGCCGTGTGCAGCGGAGTATCCGGCGCAGCGCCCGGTCCGTCGGTCCCACCCGTACCCCGTCGCGGTCCCGGACGGTCGTTCCCCACAGCCGGGAGCCCTTCCGCAGGGTGGGGCTCCTCCGTGCCGGCCAACCGCCGCGCGACGGCGTCCTCGACGATCCGCAGCTGGTCGACGGCCTGACCGGTGGCACGCGCAGCCTCGGCGGGTTCGAGGCCGTCCCAGTGCCGGAGCAGGAGGAACTCCCGCTCGTCCGGCCGGAGCGCCGACAGGGCGGACCTCAGGTCCGGATCGTCCGGGACGCGGGGCGGCAGGTCAGGCGGAAGGAAGCGTTCCAGTGCCGACCTCGCCGCGACCAGGACGTCGCCCAGCACGTCGCCCCGTCGGTCGTCCCGTCCGTCGTCCACGTCCGGCAGCACGCGAGGCGCCGGGAGCGCAGGCCACCCGGGCGACGGCGGCGGGAGGTGACCGGTGGCCTCGTGGGCGGCCGCCGAGGCAAGGCGCACCGAGAGCGAGCGACGGAAGGCGTAGCGGTAGGCGGCGTCGTGCAGGGACGTCTCGTCCAGCAGATCCACCCCCGTCGTCCGGCCGCCTGCGCCCCGGCCGCGAGCGACGACATGCCACGCAGACTGATAGTTGTCAGGTGAAACAGAAATAATCCGGCGCAGCGGGTGGTTCCCGCCTGTATGACTACATCACCACACCTTACGTTCAACGACGGCCACACCATCCCGCAGCTCGGCTACGGCGTATGGCAGGTCGAGGACAACGTCGCCGAGGACGTCGTGGGCAAGGCCTTCAAGGCCGGCTACCGCCACATCGACACGGCGAAGATCTACGGGAACGAAGCCGGCGTGGGCCGTGCGATCGCGGCATCGGGGCTCAGCCACGACGACATGTTCATCACCACCAAGCTGTGGAACGCGGATCAGGGCTACGACAGCACGCTCAAGGCGTTCGACGCGTCCATGGAGCGCCTCGGCCTCGAGACGCTGGACCTCTACCTCATCCACTGGCTTCAGCCCCAGCAGGGCAAGTACCTCGACACCTGGAAGGCCTTCATCGAACTGCAGAAGCAGGGTCGTGTGAAGAGCATCGGTGTCTCGAACTTCACGGTCGAGGCCCTCACCGAGATCATCGACGCCACCGGCGTGGTGCCCGTCATCAACCAGGTGGAGACGCACCCCTACCTCAACCAGGCGGAGCTGCGCGCGTTCGAGGCCGAGAAGGGCATCCTCCACGAGTCGTGGTCGCCCATCGGTTCCGGTAAGGGACTGCTCGACGACGCCGTCCTGCAGGACATCGCGCAGAAGCGCAACGCCTCCCCCGCCCAGGTGGTCCTCGCCTGGCACCTCGCGCTCGGGAACGTGGTCATCCCCAAGTCGGTGACCGAGTCGCGCATCATCGAGAACTGGGAGTCCCTCGACGTGACGCTCGAGGACGAGGACGTCGAGGCCATCAACGCCCTCGACAAGGGTGCGGAAGGCCGCATCGGAGCCGACCCCGCGACGTCCGACTTCGCCTGATCCCCACTCGGGATCCTGGCAGGATCTTCAGAGCCGCCCGGCAGCGCCGGGCGGCTCTCGTCGTTCCGGGCCGCGGGTGTGACGCCGCGGCGCCCTTAGCAGACCGCTCCCGCGCAGGCGAGACCCGTGGGCCCGCGAATCGTCGTTGCCGCCCCCACGGAGCGCGACCTAGCGTTTCCTGCACCTGTTCATCCCCTACATGGAGGTGCCCGATGGCTACCGGAGAAACCGGATTCGACGACGTCTCGTTCGACCTGATCTCGCTGCAGTACCACTCGTTGAAGGCGGGGCATGACTACGGCCAGTACGTCCGTGACGCCCGCAACGCCGGCCGCGACGACATCGCCGAGTTCTTCGAGCAGGTCATGGCCCAGGACTCCGAGCGCGCCGCGACGTGCCATCGGTTCCTCGGGGAGCTCACCACGTCCTCCGAGTCGGGCCCCGCCATGAGCTGATCGACCTCGGGGAGGCCCTTGATGCCGACCCCTTACGGGACGAGGACGACAGCGGCTGCTTCGGTGTCCGCCGTCGTCGTCATCGGACCCCGGGCTCCGAACGGCCACGGGACACGGAAAAGCCCCGGCGGCGAACCGTCCGGGGCTTCTGCTGGAGCCTCCTGCCAGAGTCGAACTGGCGACCTTCTCATTACGAGTGAGACGCTCTACCGACTGAGCTAAGGAGGCAATGCTTCCCGGTCCGGGGCTGAGCCCGACGCCGATCCACAAGCCACAACTTTATAGGCAGGTCCCGCTCGTGGTCAAAATGGCCGGACCTGACGCGAATTCGTCTCCCGTTCACGCCTGCGCCGCTTCCCGTTTCCTGGCGGGCCAGCCCTGTCGCGAAGCGTGGCTCCTACCCGTCACCGAGACCGGAACGGGCTCGGCCGGCAAAGGGGACGCCGCATGACGCAGGACCGCCCATTCACCCTCGCAGTGATCGACATGGCGGGGACCACCGTCGACGAGGGCGCCCTGCAGGAGGAGGCGTTCACCCGGGCCCTGACCTCCCACGGTGTCGCCCAGGGCACGGAAGCCTTCACCTCGATGACGGCGTATGCCCGCCGCACCATGGGCACCTCGAAGGAACTCGTCTTCCGCCACCTCTTCGCCGACACGCCCACGGCACTCGACGTCAACCGGACCTTCGAGCAGGTGTACGACACCCTGCTGGCCCGGCACGGGGTGCAGCCCATCCCGGGCGCCGAGGAGGCGATCCTCGCCCTGCGTGACGCGGGCCTGAAGATCTGCCTGGCCACCGGTTTCGGACGCCATACGCAGAACATGATCCTGGCGTCGCTGGGCTGGATGGGACTCGCCGATCTCAGCCTCTGCCCCTCCGACGCCGGCCGCGGACGGCCCTATCCCGACATCATCCTCACGGCGGTGCTCGCCCTCGACATCGAGGACGTCCGGTCGGTCCTGGTGGCGGGGGACACGACGTCGGACCTGATCGCCGGCAGGCGCGCCGGCGCCGGTGCGGTCATCGGTGTCCTCACGGGCGCGCACAGCGAGCCGGAGCTGCGCCGGGCGGGCGCCGACGCCGTCCTGCCCTCCATGTGCGGGCTGCCGCAGTGGCTGCAGTCAGGTGGTGCGGCAGCCTCCGATCAGCACCGCGCACCGTCCGCCGGCACCGTCCCGTCGATGAAGTAGTCGTCCACGAGATCGAGGATGCAGTCGTTCGACCTGCCGTAGGCGGTGTGGCCCTCACCCTCCCAGGTGACGTGAACGCCGGATTCGAGCTGGTCCGCGAGGGCCGTGGACCACGCGTAGGGCGTCGCCGGATCGCCGGTGGTGCCGATGACGAGGATCGGATCGGCGCCGGGAGCCCTGAGAGGGGCGGGTTCGGCGACGGGCGGGTACGTCCAGGGCGCACAGGTGACGCCACCGTAGGCCAGGAAGCGGCCGAAGGTCGGGGACGCCTCGATGAGCCGCTGCTCGTCGGCCTTCATCTCCGCGGGGTCGCTCGTCATGGGGTAGTCGAGGCAGTTCACGGCGAGGAACGCCGCGGTGGAGTTCGAGGCGTAGGTGCCGTCCGGGCGTCGCTCCGCGGACAGATCCGCCAGATACAGCATGGCGGAGGGGTCGCCGTCGAGGGCGTCGGTCACGGCCTGCGTGAGCGTCGGCCAGTTCCCGTTGTCGTACAGCGGCAGGATGAAGCCCTGGACGAACGTCGAGACCGGTACCAGCCGTCCGTCGTCCGCCGTCATGGGCTCCCGCTCCACGGCGGCGAACAACTCCTGGATCTGCCGGACGCCGTCGTCCACCGACCCGCTGTAGGGGCACTCCGCGCCCTGCTGGCAGTCCGCCACGTAGGCGCGGACCGTCTTCTCGAAGCCGTCGGCCTGACCGAGCGTGATCTCCTCGTTGCTGAGCGAGGGGTCGATGGCCCCGTCGAGCACCAGCCGCCCTGCGCGCCCGGGGAAGAGCTCGGCGTAGGTGGCACCGAGCTGGGTCCCGTAGGAGAAGCCGAGGTAGGTCAGTGTCGGATCGCTGACGAGGGCGCGCAGGATGTCCATGTCGCGTGCGGCCGACCCGGTGTCGACGTGGCCGAGCACCTCGCCCGTCCGCTCGGCGCAGAGGTCGGCGAACTCCTTCGCCTCGGCGGTGAGCAGTGCGAGTAGTTCGTCGTCCGAGGCGTCGGCCGGGTAGGACTCCTGGCGGGCTGCGTCCTGCTCGGCGGCGTCGTAGCAGCGCACGGGGGTCGAGCGGCCCACGCCGCGGGGATCGAAGCCGAGGATGTCGTAGTCCTCCCGCAGCCGCTCGCTCGCCACGTAGTCCAGGGAATCCCGGACGATGGCCACGCCTGATCCCCCGGGTCCACCCGGGTTGACGAGGAGCGTGCCCTGGGCGTCACCCGTCGCGTCCGCGCGGATGGCCGAGATGTCGATGCTCGCGCGTCCCGGGTCCGCGTAGTCGAGCGGGACCTCGATGGTCGCGCAGGAGAACTCCTCCTCGCAGTCCTCCCAGCGCACCTCCTGCTCGTAGAAGCTGAGCAGGTCCTCGGGGACGTCCCCGATGGCGGCGGGATCGGCGGTCTCGACACTGACCGAGCCGTCCGCGGACGTCTCGGAGGGGGAGGACAGCGTGCAGCCGGCCAGCCCTAGGACGACGGCGGCTCCGGCGAGGAGGGCGAACGGCGGGCGGCGCCGGGCGGGAGGGCTCACGGGCGCGATTCCGCGCGGGGTCACGGGCGAGGTCACGGGCCGGGTCAGGGATGGATCCTGGGTCATCGGTCGAGGTCCTTCCGGGACAGGAGGCTCACCGTCATGGCCTCGATGGCGAGGAGGGGTGAGACGTTCGTGCTGACCAGTCGCGTCCGCACCTCGTTGATCGCCTCGAGTCGCTGGAGGGTGTCCTCGGGGCCTTCACGCCGGGCGAAGTCCTCCAGTTCCGGGCGCAGGGGCTCGTTGACGAGCATCTGCCCGCTGGAGACCTGCAGCATCAGGACGTCGCGGTAGAACGAGATGAGGTCGGTGAGGGCCCGGTCGAAGTAGTCGTTCTTCGACCGCTTCGCCCGCCGCGTCTGGTCCTCCTCGAGGCGCCGGATCTGTGCGCGCATCGAGGGTGGCAGCGTTCCTGATTCGGGAGCGCCCAGGGTCGCGAGGAGCGAGGCCCGCTCCTCGGCGTCGCGCTGTTCGAAGGAGCTCTGCGCCTCCGCCTCGGCGAGGCGCACGAGGTCCGCGGCCGCCCGCATGGCGCCGGAGACCGAGCGCAGCGTCAGCGGAAGGCGGACGATCTGGTTGCGGCGCTCGCGCGCCCCGTCGTCCGTCGCCAGCCGCTTGGCGACCCCGATGTGGCTCTGCGCGGCCCGCGCGGCTGCTTCGGCGATCACGGGATCGATCCCGTCCCGGGCCACGAGCAACTCCGCGACGTCCTGCACGGGTGGCAGCCGGAGACCCACGGAACGGCAGCGTGAGCGGATGGTGACGAGCACGTCGCCCGGACTCGGCGCGCACAGCAGCCAGATGGTGCGCGGCGGCGGCTCTTCGATGGCCTTGAGGAGCACGTTGGTGCTGCGCTCCTGCATGCGGTCGGCGTCCTCGACGATGATGATCCGCCACCGGCCGGTGGAGGGCTTGTCCTGCGCCTTCCGGACGAGTTCGCGGGCCTCGTCGATGCTGATGGTGACCTTCTCCGTCGTGACGTTGGTGAGGTCGGCGTGCGCCCCGGACAGGACCGTGCGGCACGCCTTGCAGGTACCGCACCCGCGCTCGGCCAACAGGTCACGCTCGCACAGCAGAGCGGCGGCGAAGGCCCGTGCGGCGTTCGACCGGCCGGAGCCGGGGGGCCCCGTGAAGAGCCATGCGTGGGTGGGCGCTCCGGACTGCGCGGCCCGGCGGAGCTGCTCCACCACCTGTTCCTGGCCGCGCAGCTCCGCCCAGACGCCGGTCGAGGGCAGGGCGTGTGCCACGGCGGTCATGCCGCCGCCCGGGGGAGGGCAGCGAGGACTGCCGCGTGCAGGTCCGCCGGTCGAGCAGCGGCGGCCAGCACCAGGTAGCGTCCGGGATCCTGGCGGGCGAGGTCGAGGAACGCGTCGCGAATGGCGGCGTGGAAGCCGTCGGGCTCCGATTCGAGCCGGTCCTCGGCGACGGTGCCGGCGGTGCGCCGGCTGCGTCCCTCCGCGGGATCCACGTCGAGGAGGACCGTGAGGTCGGGGCGGAGGCCGTCGGTGGCCCAGAGATTCAGGTCCAGGACGGAATCGGCGCCGAGGCCCCGGCCCACGCCCTGGTACGCGACGGAGGAATCGATGTAGCGGTCGCAGACGACGACGTCGCCGCGGCCCAGGGCGGGCACGATCACCTGCTGCACGTGGGCGGCGCGGGATGCGGCGAACATGAGTGCCTCGGTCCGCGCGTCGATGTCCCCGTGGCCGTGCTCGAGCACCAGCGACCGCAGTTCCTCCCCGATCGGGGTGCCGCCGGGTTCGCGGGTCCGGACCACGGTCCGGCCGCCCTCCTCGAGCGCCGTGCAGAGGAGCGAGGCCTGCGTCGACTTGCCGGCGCCGTCGCCGCCCTCGAACGCGACGAAGAGGCCGGGCAGGCCGTGCGGGAGGGGATAGGTCACGCGCCAAGCCTACCGAGTGGCAGCGACCCTTCGGGCGGGGTCACGCGTGCCGGGGTGAACCGGAGCGGCGCTAGGCTCGGGTCCATGGCCACCGACCACCCCGACCTCGCCCCGGACACCCTGACCGTCGCGGCGGGACGACCGCCGCGGGAGCACGACGCACCCGTCAACGTGCCGATCGTCCTCTCCACGACCTACCACGAGACCCGGGCGCCGCAACCCGGCGACCGCATCTACGCGCGGGGCTCCAACCCCACCTGGGATCCGTTCGAGGAGGCCCTGGGGGCGCTCGAGGGAGCCGACCTGCCGGCCCTCGTCTTCGGCTCCGGACTGGGCGCAGCTGCCGCAGCCCTCTCCCTCGTGCCGACCGGAGGAGCTGTGGTCATGCCGCGGCACGCCTACGCCGGCTCCATCAGCCTCGCCGGCGACCTCGCGGCACAGGGCCGCTTCGAGTTGCTGGCCGTGGACATCGCGGACACGGACGCGGTGCTCGGTACGCTCGACGCGCTCGCGCACCGCTTCGAAGCAGGCCAGGTGATGCTCTGGCTCGAGAGTCCCACCAACCCCATGCTCGAGGTCGCGGAGCTGGCCGTCCTGACGGACGCGGCACACGCCCACGGCGCCCTCGTCGTCGCGGACAACACCTTCAACACGCCCATGGTGCACCGGCCGCTGGAAGCGGGGGTCGACGTCGTCCTGCACTCGGTGACCAAGTGGCTGGCGGGCCACTCCGACGTCGTCCTCGGGGCGCTCGCCACGTCCGACGCGGCGCTGCGCGGGAGGTTGCTGGCGCACCGCACCCTCCACGGGGCGATCGCCGGGCCGTTCGAGGTCTGGCTGGCCCTCCGCGGACTCCGGACGCTCGCCCTGCGCATGGAGCGGAGCCAGTCGACGGCGGCCTTCCTCGCGCTGCACCTCGCCGACCACCCGGCCGTCCGCCGGGTGCGCTATCCCGGTCTCGCCTCGGATCCCGGACACGAGCGCGCCGCCGCCCAGTTCAACGGCTTCGGCGGGATCGTCAGCATCGAGCTCGACGACGTCGCCACCGCGGACGCCGTGGTGGAGGCGGTGCGGCTCTGGCTCCCGGCGACCTCCCTCGGTGGCGTGGAGTCCCTCGTGGAGCGCCGCCGTCGCCAGCCCGCCGAGCCGGCGACCGTGCCCGAGGCCCTCGTCCGGCTGTCCGTCGGCATCGAGAACCCCGAGGACCTGTGGGTCGACCTCGAGCAGGCACTCCGCCGGGCCACGGGCGGGCGTGACGGCGGCCTCTGACCGGACCAGCCGTCGTCGGGTCCGCAGCACGCGCCGGTGTCTGTCGGTGTCTGCCGGTGTCTGCCGGTGTCCGCCGGTGTCCGCCGGTGTCCGCCGGTGTCCGCCGGTGTCCGCCGGTGTCCGCCGTCGTCTGATCCGCAGCACGCGCCGGTGTCGGTCGGTGCCTGTCGGTGTCTGTCGGTGTCGCCGGTGCGCCACGGACGGGGCGGCCCGCTAAGCTGAGGGCGTGGACCTCGTACTCCAGACCCAGTACTTCCTGTACCTCGCGCTCGGCTTCGTCGCCCTGGGCATCGAGGTGTGGGCCCTCTCCGACTGCGTGCGTCGTCCCGGCACGGCCTTCGAGGCCGCCTTCAAGCGCACCAAGGGCTTCTGGCTCGCGCTCACCGGTGGCGCCGTCGTGGTCGGCCTCCTCTCCGCCCTGGGCGGCCGTGGGGGCTTCAACCTCTTCCAGCTGGTCGCGATCATCGCGGCGTGCGTGTACCTGGCGGACGTGAAGCCCGCTGTCAGCCAGACCTCCGGACGCGGCGGCAACTCCGGCCCCTACGGCCCCTGGTAGGGAACAGCTTCCCCTGATCGATCGCGTCTCCCGGCCGAAAGGCCGAACGCGGAGGGCGGGCCCGGTCCACCGTCCGTCTCAGCCGGGCTTGACGGCGTCCCACGCCACGGTGACCTCGCCCAGGCGCCAGCGCGCCGGACCGTCCACCAGCGGCCAGCCCGCGCTCCTCAGGGACGCGCACATGGACCGCCATCGCTGCGCCTGGCCGAAGGACGCGAGCGCCGCCGCGTCGAGCCACGCCTTGTCGAGCGCCCGCAGGTAGGCGTGCACCCGCTCGCCCTCGACGTTCCGGTGGATCAGTGCCTTCGGGAGGCGCTCGGCGACGTCCGAGGGCAGGGTGAAGGCGCCGAACCTGAGCGAGATGCTCAGCGTGCTCGGCCCGTCGGCCTCGACCGCAGCCCAGGTGGCGCGCCGGCCGATCTCGTCGCACGTCCCGTCGACGAGAAGTCCTCCCGGCGCGAGCCGGCCCCGCACCTCGTCCCAGTAGGCGGCGTACTCGTCCTCCCCGTACTGGCGCAGCACGTTGAAGGCCCGCACAACCACGGGTCGGCGTCCGTCGAGGGGAAGCTCGAAGCCGCCCTGCCGGAAGCTGAGTCCCGGCCGCGCGAGCGGTTCCGCCGCCGCCACCCGCGCCGGGTCGATCTCGACGCCCATCACCTCGACGTCGTCGCGCACCGCCCGCAGGCGTGCGAAGAGCTCGACGGCCGTCACGGGAGCAGCCCCGTAGCCGAGGTCGACGACGAGCGGATCAGCGGCCCGGCGCAGGCGGGAGGACTGCGGGCCGGCGAGCCAGCGGTCCACCCGGCGCAGGCGGTTCGGGTTGGTGGTGCCGCGCGTGATGGTCCCGAGGGGTCTGGTCGGCGGTCGTCTCGGTGGCACCCGTCAAGGCTAGGCCACGGCCTCAACACTCGCGGAACAGGCCGCTCCCGGCATGACCCGGCTGACGTGGATACGGCAGACTAGGAGACATGACCTACACACTGATCCTGCTGCGCCACGGGCAGAGCGAATGGAACGAGAAGAACCTCTTCACCGGGTGGGTGGACGTCGCCCTCACGGAGAAGGGACGCGAGGAGGCCACCCGCGGTGGCCACCTGCTGACCGAGGCCGGTATCCTCCCGGACGTCGTCTACACGTCCCGGCAGAAGCGCGCCATCATCACCGCCAACCTCGCGCTCGAGGCCGCGGACCGCAGCTGGATCGACGTCAAGCGGAACTGGCGCCTGAACGAGCGCCACTACGGTGCACTGCAGGGCAAGGACAAGGCCCAGACGCTCGCCGAATTCGGTGAGGAGCAGTTCATGGAGTGGCGTCGGTCCTACGACACCCCGCCGCCCGCGCTCGAGGACTCCAGCGAGTACTCGCAGGTCGGCGATCCCCGCTACGCGGACCTCGGCGACGACGTCCCCCGCACCGAATGCCTGAAGGACGTCCTCGACCGCTTCCTGCCGTACTGGGAGTCCGACATCACCGTCGACATCCGGGCCGGGAAGACCGTCCTCATCGCGGCGCACGGCAACTCGCTGCGCGCCCTCGTGAAGCACCTCGACGGCATCAGTGACAAGGACATCGCAGCACTCAACATCCCTACGGGGATCCCGCTGGTGTACGAGCTGGACGAGGACCTCACGCCCGTCAAGGCCGGTGGCACCTACCTCGACGCCGATGCGGCTGCTGCCGCCATCGAGGCCGTCGCGAACCAGGGCAAGCACTAGCCGCGGGGAGCGCGACTCCCACCGGTCGTCGCAGAACCAGAACGACGGCGGTCCCTGCGGGGGCCGCCGTCGTCCTGTCCTGCCGGATGCGGATCAGGTCAGCGGAGCGCTCGGCTGCCATTCGCCGGTGACCAGGTAGGTGACCTTCCGCGCCACGGAGACACCGTGGTCGGCGAAGCGCTCGTAGTAGCGGCTGGCGAGGGTGACGTCCACGGTGGTGGGTGCGGTCTCGGCCCAGTCCTCGGCAGCCACGGCGCGGAAGACGCTCGCGTGCAGCTCGTTGACGCGCGCGTTGGCCGCGTTGATCTCGTTGCTCAGCTCCAGGTTCCGCGTCTCGAGCAGCTCGGTCACCTTGTCCGCGATCTGCACGTCGAGGTCGGCGAGCTCGTCGAAGGTGGCGCGGATGCTCTCGGGGATGACGTTCGCGGGGAAGCGCAGGCGGGCGAGCTGCGCCACATGGCGGGCGAGGTCACCCATGCGCTCAAGGGAGGCGCTCATGCGCAGGGCTCCCACGATCATGCGGAGATCGGAGGCCACGGGGCCCTGCAGGGCCAGGATGTCGATCGCGCGCTCGTCGAGATCGTTCTGCAGGAAGTCGATCCGCGCGTCCGCCGCGATGACCTCCTGAGCCAGTTCGGTGTCCGCTCCCTGGAAAGCGCTGTTGGCCTTCCGGATGGCCTCGGACACCAGTTGCGAGATCTCGATCAGCTCCTCGCCGATCTGGTGGAGCTCGGCCTGAAAAACCTTACGCACGTAGGGGTCCCTCCCTGGAAGTTTGCACTGCAACCGTATCCACAGTTCTGCCGCCGAGCCTTCCAGCCGTCGGTGAACTGTTTCCCCGCATTGTGTGAACGTTAGTTGAACCCCTCAGCCATTGCCACCGGATGAGGCCGGCCCGGAAAGTGAACGGCATAAGCTGTGTCCGTGGACCCCCTTCTCCTGACGCTCGTGGCCGGGCTGGTCGGCCTAGCCCTCGGTGTGAGCGGCATGGCGGCCTTCCGTGCGAGCGAGGCCCAGCGGCTCAGGCTGCTCTACGAGGACGAGCCCTCGCTGCCCGACGGCGCCGCCGAGGTCCTCTCCATCATCGGCCGCGCCTATGTCATCGTGGACGCGATCGACGGCGTCGTCCGGGCCAGCCCCGCAGCCTACGCCTTCGGCCTGGTCCGCGGGCACACCGTGGTGCACTCGGAGCTGCTGGACCTCACCTCCAGGGTGCGGCGCGACGGCGTGATCGAGCAGGAGCAGCTCGAGCTCCCGCGGGGTCCGCTGGGGCAGGGGACCATCGTGGTCCAGGTGCGCGTCGCGGCCCTCGGCGCGGAGTACATCCTGATCCTCGCCGATGACCGGACGGAGATCACCCGCAGCGAGGAGATCCGCAACGACTTCGTCGCGAACGTCTCCCACGAACTGAAGACCCCCGTCGGTGCCATCTCGCTGCTCGCCGAGGCGATCGACGACGCCGCCGAGGACGAGGTCGCCGTGCGCCGGTTCGCGCAGCGCATGCACAAGGAGTCCGGCCGGCTCTCGGCGCTCGTCCAGGACATCATCGAACTCTCCCGTCTGCAGGGCGCCGACGTCGTCCGCCGCGGCAAGCCCGTGGACGTCAACGCGGTGATCGCCGAGGCGGTGGACCGCAACAAGCTGCCCGCGGAGAGCAAGCAGATCGACATCGTCGTCGGCGGGACCGTCCAGGCGCCCGTGTACGGCGACCGCGACCTGCTGATGACGGCGTTCCGCAACCTGATCGACAACGCCATCCGCTACTCGCCCGAGGGCACGCGGGTCGGCGTGGGCGTGCGGTCGCGCGACGGACTGGTGCAGGTCTCGGTCACGGACCAGGGCACGGGCATCACGCCCGAGGAGCAGGAGCGCATCTTCGAGCGTTTCTACCGCATCGACGCCGCGCGGTCCCGCCAGACCGGAGGGACCGGCCTCGGCCTCAGCATCGTGAAGCACGTGGTCGCGAATCATGGCGGAGAGGTCACCGTGTGGTCCCAGGCCGGTCAGGGCAGCACGTTCACGGTCCGGCTGCCCGAGATGGAGGTCAACCCGGAGGACGGCGGTGCACCCGGCCACGGGACGACGTCGGGCACCGATGCCCCGGGCGTCCAGATTTCCGACACGACGTCGGGCAAGAGGGGCAGCGCTGCTGCCCATGAGCAGGGAGTCAAGGCTTGAGCCGCATTCTGATCGTCGAGGACGAGGAGTCCTTCAGCGACCCGCTGTCCTACCTCCTGGGCAAGGAGGGCTTCGAGGTGTCGGTCGTGGACAACGGCCTCGACGCCATCACGGAGTTCGACCGCTCCGGTGCCGACCTCGTGCTGCTGGACCTCCAGCTGCCGGGGCTGTCCGGGACGGAGGTCTGCCGCCAGCTGCGCCAGCGTTCGAGCGTCCCGGTCATCATGCTGACCGCCAAGGACGCCGAGATCGACAAGGTGGTGGGCCTGGAGCTCGGTGCCGATGACTACGTCACCAAGCCCTACTCGTCCCGCGAGCTGGTCGCCCGCATCCGTGCGGTCCTGCGGCGGCAGGGTGAGCCCGAGGAACTGATCTCGAACACCATCCAGGCGGGCCCCGTCCGGATGGACATCGAACGGCACGTGGTGAGCGTCGACGGCGAGCAGGTGGCGCTGCCGCTCAAGGAGTTCGAGCTCCTCGAGATGCTGCTGCGCAACTCCGGCCGGGTGCTCACCCGTGGCCAGCTGATCGATCGCGTGTGGGGTTCCGACTACGTCGGGGACACGAAGACGCTCGACGTGCACGTGAAGCGCCTGCGCGGGAAGGTGGAGCCCGACCCCTCGAATCCGCGCTACCTGATCACCGTCAGGGGACTCGGGTACAAGTACGAGCCCTGAGGGGGCACGACGCAGAACTGCCCGCCTCCGATGGTCCGGAGGCGGGCAGCAGTGTCGTCGGCAGGATCCGCCTACTCGCCTTCGGACGCTTCCTCGGTGGCCGCAGGCTCGCTCGGGCGCGGCGTGTAGCCGCCGGGGACGAACTCGCGGTACTCCTCGAGCGTCCCGTCGAGCACGGGCACCTCGAACGTCGCCTGGTCGCCGTTCACCTCGAAGTCGACGTCGACGAGGGAGCCCGGGATGTCGTCGACACCCTCGAGCGAGGCGTCGTCCGAGGTCTCGTCCTCGAGCTTGATCTGGCCCTGGCCCTCGATCGTGAAGCTCGTGGAGGCACCGCCGGCGCTGATCGAGAGGTTCACGGGGTCGTCGCCCGAATTGAAGATCGTGCCCACGAGGCGGCCCGCCGTCTCGTCATCGCGGCCGACGATCAGGATGTTGCGCATGAGCACGGGCCCGAGATCCTTCACGATGCCGTCCGATGCGGCGTACTGCGTCGTCGTCGACTGCTCAGCGGTGAAGCTGCAGCCGGAGACCCCCAGCATCAGCAACACGGCGCCGGCAGCGACTGACCGCTGCACTCGGTTCTTCGGTGCACTCTTCACGGCACAAACTCCTGGGGGCTCAACAGGTGGGACAGGGACGGAATCCGATGCGGACCTACAGGACAGACTATCGGCTACGAGCATCAACCGTGGTGTCCGTTGCGGCCGCCCGAATGCTGCAGCAGCACCAAAAGCCCCTTCCGTCAAGAGGCGAATGATAGTCAATTCGCCCTGTTCAAGCCGTCTGACCTGCGAAAACGCGCCATCGGCGTGTCGTTGCCGTGATAAACTGACTGGCGGGAAAGGGGAAAGTCCACATGGTTTTTGAGGTTGGCGAAACAGTTGTTTACCCTCACCACGGCGCAGCGAAGATCGAGGAGATCAAGATGCGCGTCATCAAGGGCGAAGAGAAGATGTATCTCAAGCTCAAGGTGGCACAGGGTGATCTGACCATAGAAGTACCAGCAGAGAACGTCGACCTCGTAGGGGTCCGCGACGTGGTGGGCAAGGAAGGCCTCGAGCATGTGTTCGATGTCCTGCGGGCCGAATTCACGGAAGAGCCGACCAACTGGTCGCGCCGGTACAAGGCGAACCTCGAGAAGCTCGCCTCCGGCGACGTCATCAAGGTCGCCGAAGTAGTCCGGGACCTCTGGCGTCGCGACCACGACCGCGGACTGTCGGCCGGTGAGAAGAGGATGCTCGCGAAAGCGCGGCAGATCCTCATCTCCGAGCTCGCACTCGCGGAGAAGACCGATGAAGAGAAGGCCGCCAGCGTCCTCGACGAGGTCCTCGCCTCCTAGGAGCGGGACTGATCGTCGAAGAGGGACCCCCGGGTCCCTCTTTTTCTTTGCCCTGTCATAGGGTGACGGAGTGCCACCGAACCTGCAGCAGCCCGCCCCGCCCGTCGTCGGCCTGATCGTCGTCGCAGCTGGGACCGGCCAGCGCCTCGGGCACGGCATCCCCAAGGCCCGCGTGCTGTGCGGTGGGCGCACGCTGCTCGAGCACGCGCTGGACGCCGTGTCCGCCTCGGGCGTGGCCGCCGCCGTGGTGGTGGTCCTGCCGCCCGGGGACACCGTTCTGGCCGCCGTCGTGGAGGCAGCAGCCGGCGCCGCACCACGGGGCTGCTGGATCACCTCGGTCCCCGGTGGCGCGTCGCGGGTCGCCTCCGTCCGCGCGGGACTGGCTGCACTCCCGCCGGCGGCGGAGATCGTGCTGGTGCACGACGCCGCCCGCGCCCTCACTCCTCCTGCGGTCTTCCAGCGCGTCGCGGCCGCGGTCCGCGCGGGCGCCCCCGCAGTGATCCCCGTGGTGCCGGTGGCGGACACCATCAAGGTCGTCCGCGCGGACGTCGTCGAGTCCACCCCCGACCGCGCCGGCCTGCGCGCGGTGCAGACACCGCAGGGTTTCGCCGCAGCCTCCCTGCGCTCGGCGCACAACGGATCCGCCGCCGCGGATCCGGGCATCACGGACGACGCCATGCTCATGGAGGCACTCGGCGTGCCGGTCCGCGTGGTCGACGGCGACCCCCTCGCGTTCAAGGTGACCACCCCCCTGGACCTCACTGTGGCCGAGGCCGTCCTGGCGCTCAGGCGTGACGGCCGCGGTGCAGCAGACCCTTCCCCATCCGGCAGGAGTACCGATGTACCTGAGTGAGCACCTCCACCTTCCCCGCACCGGGATCGGCGTGGATGTCCACGCGTTCGCCCCCGAGGACGCGCCGGCGCCGCTGTGGGTCGCCGGCCTCCTCTGGGAGGGCGAACGGGGGCTGAGCGGCCACTCCGACGGGGACGTCGTGGCGCACGCGGCTGCGGACGCCCTGTTCTCGGCTGCCGGCGTCGGTGACCTCGGAAGCCACTTCGGCACGGACCGGCCCGAGTACGCCGACGCTTCCGGGCACGCGCTGCTTTCCGAGGCTGCGCGGATCGTCCGGGCGGCGGGCTTCGACATCGGCAACATCGCCGTCCAGCTCGTCGGCAACCGGCCGAAGTTCGCGCCGCGCCGCGCCGAGGCGGAAGCGGCCATGTCCGACGCCGCGCAGGCGTCGGTCAGCATCTCGGCGACCACCACCGACGGGCTCGGCCTCACCGGACGGAGCGAGGGGATCGCCGCGATCGCGACCGCCGTCGTCGTGCGGTCCGGTGGCCGGGTGCCCGGCGACACCGCGGGGGCCTGAGGGGTCCGGCGGGTAATCTGGACCGGTGAGCCTGCGATTCCATGACACCGCCCGCGCCGAGGTGCGTCCCTTCGAACCCCTCGAACCGGGCAGGGCGAGCCTCTACTACTGCGGCGCCACCGTGCAGGGCATGCCCCACGTGGGGCACGTGCGGTCCGCGATCGCCTTCGACCAGCTCACCCGGTGGCTCGAGGCCCGCGGCCTGCGCGTCACCGTGGTCCGGAACGTGACGGACATCGACGACAAGATCCTCGCCAAGTCCCGGGACTCCTTCCGCGAGGGCGCCGCCGATGCCGATCCGGCCGTCGTCCAGGACGAGCCGTGGTGGGCCCTGGCCTACCGTTTCGAGCAGGAGTTCCAGCGTGCCTACGCCGCACTCGGTGTCCGGCCGCCGACCTACGAGCCGCGCGCCACGGGCCACATCCCCGAGATGCATGCGCTGATCCAGCTCCTGATCGACCGCGGCCATGCCTACCCGGCGCCGGACGGATCGGGGGACGTCTACTTCGACGTCCGCTCCTGGCCGGCCTACGGCAGCCTCACGCGCCAGGACATCGACGAGATGCAGGCCGCGCCCGACGCCGATCCGCGCGGCAAGCGGGATCCTCGCGACTTCGCGCTGTGGAAGGGCGCCAAGGAGTCGGATCCGGTGACGGCGTCCTGGGCCAGTCCGTGGGGGGTGGGGCGGCCCGGCTGGCACCTCGAGTGCTCCAGCATGGTCACGAAGTACCTCGGCACGGAGTTCGACATCCACGGCGGCGGACTGGATCTCCGCTTCCCCCACCACGAGAACGAGATGGCTCAGTCGCAGGCCGCGGGGCACGCCTTCGCCCGGTTCTGGATGCACAACGGGATGGTCACCTTCGAGGGGGAGAAGATGTCCAAGTCCCTCGGCAACACCGTGAGTCCGCAGGAGATGATCGACGCAGCTGGCCCCCGCGTGGTGCGCTACTACCTCGGGCAGGCGCACTACCGCTCCGTGCTGGACTACCGCGAGACGTCGCTGCAGGAGGCTGCCGCGGCGGTCGCCAGGATCGACGGATTCATCGGCAAGGCCTCTGCCCGGGTCGGCGCGCCCGCCGTGCAGCAGGTCCGGGCGGCGGACCTGCCCGCGGCCTTCGCCGACGCCATGGATGACGACCTCAACGTGCCGCAGGCCCTCGCCGTCCTCCACACGACCGTGCGCGGCGGTAACACCGCGCTGGCCTCGGGTGATGACGCCGCGGTGGAGGCGGCCCTCTCCGCCGTCGTCGCCATGACCGGGGTGCTCGGGCTCGACGACGCCGGGGATGCCCGCGCGGGCGGGGCGGACGCCGCGCTCACGAAGGCCCTCGATGCGCTTGTCGGGGACCGCATCGCCGAACGCCTCGACGCCCGGTCGGCGCGGGACTGGGCGCGCGCGGACGCCATCCGCGAGGCGCTCTCGGGCGCCGGGATCGTCCTGGAGGACACGGCGGACGGGGCGCGCTGGTCCCTGGCGGAGGACCGGCCGGAGGACTGACCGGAGGACGTCGGCGGAGCCGGGGCCGCCGTTCCGGGGCGCCTCGCGCCGGAGTCGTGTCCACCGCCCGGCCGCGCGCAGAGGGAAGGCGCCGCCGCCCGGTAAACTGGAGGCGATTCTTCCTCTATTTAAAGGTGTTGTTCCATGGTCAGTCACGGACGTCCAGGCGCGGTGCGCAAGTCGAAAAAGGGCCCTTCCGTCGGCACCGGCGGACACGGGCGCAAGTCCCTCGAGGGCAAGGGCCCCACGCCGAAGGCGGAGGACCGCCCGTACCACAAGGCCTACAAGAGCAAGGAGCTCGCCGAGCGGTCCGCCGCCAAGCGCGCGGGCGGCAAGGGCGCCGGGACCGGGCGGACCAAGGGCAAGGCGGCCGAAGAAGCCGTCACCGGCCGCAACTCGGTGGTCGAGGCGCTGCGTGCCGGCATCCCCGCGAAGGCCCTCCACGTCGCCATCCGGATCGAGATGGACGACCGCGTCCGGGACTCGCTGAAGATGGCCGCCGAGCGGGGCATCCCCGTGATGGAGACCGGCAAGCCGGAGCTCGACCGCATGACCGACGGCGCGGTGCACCAGGGCCTCATGCTGCAGATCCCGCCCTACGAGTACGCCGACGCCCTCGACCTGGTGGACGAGACCATCGAGAAGTACCGCCGCGGACACATCGGCAACGCGCCGCTGTTCGTGGCCCTCGACGGCATCACCGATCCCCGCAACCTCGGCGCGATCATCCGTTCCGCCTCCGCCTTCAGCAGCCACGGGGTCATCGTCCCCGAACGCCGCTCGGTCGGCGTGACCGCATCGGCGTGGAAGACGAGTGCGGGGGCCGCGGTACGGGTGCCGGTCGCGCGCGTCGGCAACCTGAATGCCGCCCTGAAGAGCATGAAGGGCAAGGGCATCTTCGTCCTGGGTCTCGACGGCGACGGCGACGTGTCCCTGCCCCAGCTGTCCCTCGGCCGCGACCCGATCTGCATCGTCGTCGGATCAGAGGGCAAGGGCCTCTCGCGCCTCGTGCGCGAGAACTGCGACCAGATCGTCTCCATCCCCATCGATTCCGCCATGGAGTCGCTCAACGCGTCGATGGCGGTGGGCATCACGCTGTACGAGGTGTCACGCCAGCGTTCGTCCTGATCGCCCGACGATGATCCAGCCGGCACAGCAGCTTCCGCGCGCCTCCCGCGAGTTCCCCCTCGGGCTCCACGCCATCAGGCGGGGGGAGCAGCGTGATGCCCACGCCAACGCGGCCGTCTGGGCCCCCGGTATCCCGTCCATGGACGTGCACTGGCGCCGTGGCGACGGGTCGTGGACGTCCGAGACGCTGGTGGGGCTCGACGGCGGCGTGCACCACGGCGTGGTGGGGCCGGTGGATCCGGGTGCCCTGTACGCGTTCTGGCCCACGGGCGAGGACCTGCCCGGCGCCATCGGCGAGGCGCAGCTGCTCCTCGATCCCTACGGGCGGGCCATCGAGACGATCGACACCGTCGGGGCGCCCGGCACCGACGCGGCCGGGGAAGCCGACTCGCGTGCCTACTACTCGGTGTTCCTCGAGCACGCGTTCGACTGGGGTACGAGCGAGCGCCCGAACACGGCCTGGCGGGACACCGTCGTCTACGAGGCGCACGTCAAGGGCCTCACGAAGCTGCACCCCGACGTCCCCGAGGAACTCCGCGGCACCTACGCCGGGCTGGCCCATCCGGCGATGGTCACCTACCTGCGCGAGCTCGGGGTCACCGCCGTCGAACTCCTGCCGGTGCACTTCCACATCGACGAGCCGCACCTCGAGCCGCTCGGCCTCAGCAACTACTGGGGCTACAACACCCTGGGTTTCTTCGCCGCGCACACCGACTACGCGACGGCGGCGGCCCGGACCGCCGGCCCCGCTGCCGTGCTCGACGAGTTCAAGGGCATGGTGAAGGCGCTCCACGAGGGCGGCCTCGAGGTCATCCTCGACGTCGTCTACAACCACACCGCGGAGGGTGAGCAGCACCGGCCCGCCCTGTGCTGGCGCGGCCTCGGGGACCGCGACTACTACCGGCACGACGACGCCGGACGCTACCTGGACACCACCGGCTGCGGGAACACCCTCGACTTCTCCCAGCCGCGCGTCGTCGAGTTCGCCCTCGACTCCCTGCGGTACTGGGCGGAGGAGTGCCGCATCGACGGCTTCCGGTTCGACCTCGCGGTCACCCTCGCACGGGACGAGCGCAACGCCTTCACCCCGCGGCATCCCTTCCTCGTCGCCGCCGGGGCGTCGACGGTGCTGCGCGGGACGAAACTGATCACCGAACCCTGGGACATCGGTCCCGACGGGTGGCAGACCGGGCGCTTCCCGGTCGGCTGGGCGGACTGGAACGACGGCTTCCGCGACACGGTCCGCGACTTCTGGTTGCGGGACATCGCATCCCTGACGGGTGGCGGGGCGGCCTCCTCACCCGGACGGCTCGCAGGGTGCCTCGCCGGATCGGCCGACACCTTCGGTGCGTCCGGCAGGAGTCCCCTCGCCTCCGTGAACTTCGTTACCGCGCACGACGGCTTCACGCTCGCCGACCTGACGGCCTACGAGCGCAAGCACAACGGAGCCAACGGCGAGGGCAACCGGGACGGCCACAACGACAACCGCAGCTACAACCACGGTGCGGAGGGGCGCACGGAGGACGAGGGCATCCTCGCAGCCCGTGAGCGCAGCGCCCGCAACATCATGGCGTCGCTGCTCATCTCCCTCGGGGTGCCGATGCTCACCGCCGGCGACGAGTTCGGACGGACACAGGGCGGCAACAACAATGCCTACTGCCAGGACACGGAGCTCGCATGGGTGCACTGGCCCGATGACGCCGCCTCCCGCCGCATGCTGGACGCCACCCGGACCCTGCTCGCCATCCGGCGGGACTTCCTGGCCTGCCAGCCCCCGACGTTCCCGTCCCGGGGCGACCAGTCGACGCTGCTGTGGTTCAACGCCGCCGGACTGCCGATGACGCCGCACGAGTGGAACGACCCCTCCACCCGGACCGTGCAGCTCCTCCTCGGATCGACGGGCGGCACGATCAACGGCCTGGTGGTCATCAACGGGTCGCTCGAGCCGGCGCGCATCCACCTGCCGTCGGCCTGGATCCTGCAGGGCCAGGGTGTGGAGGGGGAGCAGCCGCGCTGGTTCAGCCGTACCTTCGACTCCGCCGGTGGCGATGACCCGCGGGTGCACGGTGCCGGGGCCGGCGGTGGCACCGGTGGCGGTGTCGGTGGCGGTGTCGACGGCCGTCTCCGCTCGGGCGAGGCCGATGTCGTCGCCGCCGATTCGGTCCGCATCTACCGCTGCTGACCGGCCCGGACGCGTCGGTACGCGACGGGACACCTGACGACGCTGCCGGAAACGACGAAGCCCGGGACCAGAGGTCCCGGGCTTCGTCGTTCCTGGCCGCCGGCAGGACGCCGGTCAGGCGTTGACGACGAGCCCCAGTTCCGCCTTCGTGGCCAGGGTCGTGTGCTTGGGCAGCACCCGCACGGTGTAGCCGAAGGACCCGGAGTGGTCGATCCGGATCCCACCCGTGAACAGGTAGCGTCCGCTGCCGAGGTTCTCGGCGACGTCGAGGTCCTCGACCGTGACATCGCTCAGCTCGTCGCTGTCCAGTGCGCGGCCGTAGGCCACCTCGACCGCGACGTCGTCGGGGTCGAGTCCACCGAGCGAGACGTACGCGTTGACGGTGAGCGAATCGCCGATCTGCGGGTCTTCGGACACGCCCGTCGAATCGACGTGCTCCACCTGCACAGCGGGCCAGCTGCCCTGGACGCGGGAGCGCCAGGCGGCGGTCCGCTTGGCGAGCGAGAACTGGTCGGCGGCGGCTTCCTGGCCCGCCCGCCAGGCCGGCCGGTACAGCTTCTCCACGTAGTCCTGCAGCATGCGTTCCGCGGACACGGCCGGCCCGAGAGTGGCCATGGTGTGCTTGATCATGGCGATCCACGCGTGCGGGACGCCGTCGCGGGAGGGCTCGGACGGGCCTGCCGCTCCTGCTCCCTCGGCCGGGACGAGCGAGTAGAAGCGCGGTCCCACCTGGGTCTCGAGGAGGTCGTACAGGGCGGCGGCCTCGATGTCGTCGCGCTCGTCCGCGGAGGCGCCGTTGTTGGCGGTCGGGATGGCCCAGCCGTTGTCGCCGTCGTACATCTCGTCCCACCAGCCGTCGAGGACGGACAGGTTCAGCCCACCGTTGATGGCGGCCTTCATGCCGGAGGTGCCGCATGCCTCGAGCGGACGCAGCGGGTTGTTCAGCCAGACGTCGCAGCCGGGGAAGAGGGTCCGGGCCATCGCGATGTCGTAGTTGGGCAGGAAGACGATGCGGTGGCGCACCTCGGGATCGTCGGTGAACCGGACGAGGTCCTGGATCATGCGCTTGCCCTGCTCGTCGGCGGGATGCGACTTGCCGGCGATCACGAGCTGGATGGGGTGCTCGGGGTGCAGGAGCAGGGCCTTCAGCCGGGCCGGGTTCCGCAGCATGAGCGTGAGGCGCTTGTAGGTCGGCACGCGCCGGGCGAAGCCGATGGTCAGCACGTCGGGGTCCAGGACGGAGTCGGTCCAGGTGAGCTCCGCATCGGCGGCCCCGCGCTTCTTCCAGGAGGACCGCAGGCGCTGGCGGACGTCGTCCACCAGGTTGGAGCGCAAACTGCGGCGCAACGCCCAGATGTCGGTGTCCGGGACGTCGTACACCTTGTTCCACTGCGGATCGAGGATCGACTCGGCACCGAAGGTGGAGCGGGCGAAGTCGGCGATCTCGGGGTCGACCCAGCTCGGCACGTGCACGCCATTGGTGACGGAGGAGATGGGCACCTCGCGGGTGTCGAAGCCCGGCCACAGGCCCGAGAACATGCCGCGCGAGACCTCCCCGTGCAGCTTCGCCACACCGTTGGCCCGCTGGGCCAGGCGCAGCCCCATGACGGCCATGTTGAACTTGGCGGGATCGCCGTCGGCGTAGTTCTCCGCACCGAGCGCGAGCACCCGGTCCGTCGGGACGGCAGGAGCCAGGCCGGCGTGGAAGAAGTGCTCGATCTGCGAGCGGTCGAAGCGGTCGATCCCGGCGGGGACCGGGGTGTGCGTCGTGAACACGGTCGAGGCACGGCCCGCGGTGAGGGCCTCCTCCCAGCTCATCGGGGACTCGTTGGCCGGGTCCATCAGTTCGCGGATGCGCTCGATGCCGAGGAAGCCGGCATGGCCCTCGTTGGTGTGGAAGACCTCGGGAGCGGGCATGCCGGTCAGGCGCTGGAAGATGCGCAGGGCCTTCACCCCGCCCATGCCGAGCAGCAGCTCCTGCTGCAGGCGCTGGTCCCCGCCGCCGCCGTAGAGGCGGTCGGTGACGTTCCGGGCGGCCTCGTCGTTCCCGGCGACGTTCGAGTCGAGCAGGAGGAGGGGGACGCGGCCGACGTCGGCGCGCCAGATGTGCGCGGAGAGCTGGCGTCCGTTGGGCAGGGGCAGGACGACGGTCGCCGCGGAACCGTCCTCCTCTCGGAGCAGGGTCAGCGGGAGCCCGTCCGGGTCGAGCACGGGGTAGGTCTCCTGCTGCCATGCGTCACGCGAGAGCGACTGCTTGAAGTAGCCGGCCTGGTAGAGCAGCCCCACCCCGACCAGGGGGACGCCGAGATCGGACGCGGACTTCAGATGGTCACCGGCGAGGATGCCGAGGCCGCCGGAGTACTGGGGGAGGACGGCACTGATCCCGTACTCCGGGGAGAAATAGGCGATGCTGCGGGGCGCGTCGTCGCCGAGGGACTGGTACCAGCGCGGCTCGGTCAGGTAGTTCTCGAGGTCGGCGCCGACCGCCTGGATCCGCTGCACCAGGGCGTCGTCGCCGGCGAGCTGCTCGAGCTTCTCGCGGGTGACCGAACCGAGGAAGGAAACGGGATCGTGGCCGCTCTCCGCCCAGGCTGCAGGGTCGATCTCCTCGAAGAGCCGCGAGGTCGGCAGGTGCCACGACCACCGCAGATTTCCGGCGAGTTTGCCGAGCGGCGCGATCTTCTCGGGGAGGACGGTACGGACGGTAAATCTGCGGATTGCCTTCACCCCGGTTACGCTAGCGCACTTGCCAAGCGGTGGGGAGGGTTGGGCGTAAACGCTTGCGTCATACTCGATGGCGCGCATGTTACGCCAAGCTCCCTTAGCAATTCGGGCCATTACTCGCTAACGTCGTACCCGTGACGACCACTAGCGAGCAGAACCGAAATGCCCAGTATCCGGAGGGACTGCGGTTTGGCCGTATCCCCATCACGGCGGTCAGCCCGGTCGTCGAGGACGGCCGTTTCCCGGCGAAGGCCATCCCCGGGTCGGACGTCTCCGTGGGTGCCACGGTCTTCAGGGAGGGACACGACCAGCTGGGCGTGTCCGCCGTCCTCCACGACCCCCGGGGCAAGGAGGTGCAGCGCGTCCGCATGACGCCCGTCGGGGCGGGGCTCGACCGCTGGGCCGGAACCCTGACCCCGCGCACCAAGGGGCTACACACCTTCACGATCGAGGGCTGGTCCGACCTCTTCGGTACCTGGGAGCACGACGCGACGATCAAGATCGCGGCCGGTGTCGACGTCCAACTCATGCTGGCGGAGGGTGCTGCCCTCTTCACCCGCGCGGCGGCCGACCGCCCGGCGAAGGACGCCGCACTGTTCCGTCGGACCGCCGACGCACTGTCCGACACCACGCAGGGAGTCGAGGCGCGCCTGGCCGCCGGACTCTCGCCACAGATCCACGAGGCGATCGCCCGCCAGCCCATCCGCGACCTGGTGACCGCCTCCACCCCCTACCCCCTGAACGTGGAGCGGGAACTCGCCGGCCGCGCCGCCTGGTACGAGTTCTTCCCCCGGTCCGAGGGTGCCACCTACGACCCCGAGACCGCCGAGTGGACGTCCGGGACGTTCCGCGACGCGACCAGGCGCCTCGACGCCGTGGCCGCGATGAACTTCGACGTCGTCTACCTGCCCCCGATCCACCCGATCGGCCGCGCGCACCGCAAGGGGCCGAACAACACCCTCACCGCCGGTCCCGCCGATCCCGGTTCGCCCTGGGCCATCGGGTCCCCCGAGGGCGGCCACGACGCCATCCACCCGGATCTCGGCACCTTCGAGGACTTCGACGCCTTCGTGGCACGCGCCAGGGAACTGGACCTCGAGATCGCCCTCGACCTGGCACTGCAGGCCTCACCCGACCACCCCTGGGTGCAGAGCCACCCCGAGTGGTTCACCACGCGGGTGGACGGATCCATCGCCTACGCCGAGAACCCCCCGAAGAAGTACCAGGACATCTATCCCATCAACTTCGACAACGACCCGAAGGGCCTGTCGAAGGAGGTGCTGCGGATCGTGCTCATGTGGATCGAGCACGGCGTGAAGATCTTCCGGGTGGACAACCCCCACACCAAGCCTGTCCAGTTCTGGGAGTGGCTGATCGCGAAGGTGAACAGGAAGCACCCGGACGTCATCTTCCTCGCCGAGGCCTTCACACGCCCCGCGATGATGCATGCCCTGGGACGGGCAGGCTTCCAGCAGTCCTACTCCTACTTCACCTGGCGCAACACCAAGGAGGAGCTCGAGGAGTACTTCACCGAGATCAGCCACGTCTCGCCCGCCTACTTCCGGCCCAACTTCTTCGTCAACACCCCGGACATCCTCACGGAGTACCTCCAGTACGGCGGACCGGCCGGATTCAAGATCCGCGCCGTGCTCGCATCGATGGCCAGCCCCCTCTGGGGGGTGTACTCGGGGTACGAGCTGTTCGAGCACGTGGCCCGCCCGGGCGCCGAGGAGTACATCGACAACGAGAAGTTCCAGTTCCGCCCCCGTGACTACGCTGCCGCCGAGGCGGAGGGCCGCTCGCTCGCACCGTTCATCACGCGCCTGAACGCCATCCGGCGCTCGCACCCCGCGCTCGGTGACCTCGAGAACCTCACCATCCACCGCAGCACCGACCCGGCCACCCTCGTGTTCGTCAAGCACAAGCGCACGGCGGAGGGCAAGGACACGATCGTCGTCGTCGTGAACGTGGACCCCCACAGCACGCGGGAGAGTACCGTGTCGCTCGATCTCGCGAAGCTCGAGCTCGACGCCGCGGACCTCGACGTGAACGGCACGTTCCTGGTGGACGACCTCATCACGGGACAGACCTTCGCCTGGGGCGAGCACAACTACGTCCGCCTCGATGCGCACGTGGAGCCCGCACACATTCTCTCGATCAGGAGGCAGCGCTAGTGCCCAACCCCTTCCAGCTCAACGCACCGGGACTGGCCCACGACCCCCACTGGTACCGCAAGGCGGTCTTCTACGAGGTCCTGGTCCGCGGGTTCGCCGACGCGAACGGGGACGGCTCCGGTGACCTCTCCGGCCTGATCGAGAAGCTGGACTACCTCCAGTGGCTCGGCGTCGACTGCCTCTGGCTGCCCCCGTTCTTCAAGTCCCCGCTGCGGGACGGCGGGTACGACATCTCGGACTACTACGACGTCCTCGACGAGTTCGGCTCGCTCAGCGACTTCAAGCGACTCGTCGCCGAGGCGCACGCGCGCGGCGTCCGCGTCATCATCGACCTGCCCGTCAACCACACCTCGGACCAGCACCACTGGTTCCAGGAATCGCGCAGCGACCCCGAGGGACCGTACGGCGACTTCTACGTCTGGAGCGACACGGACGAGAAGTACGAGGACGCCCGCATCATCTTCGTGGACACCGAGGAGTCGAACTGGACGTTCGACCCCGTGCGCCGCCAGTTCTTCTGGCACCGCTTCTTCAGCCACCAGCCGGACCTCAACTTCGAGAACCCCAAGGTGCAGGAAGCCATCTTCGACGTCGTCAAGTTCTGGCTGGACCAGGGCATCGACGGCTTCCGTGCGGATGCCATCCCCTACCTCTTCGAGGAGGAGGGCACCAACTGCGAGAACCTCCCGAAGACGCACGAGTTCCTGAAGCGCCTCCGCGCCATGGTCGACGAGAACTACCCCGGCCGGGTCATCATCGCGGAGGCGAACCAGATGCCGGACGAGGTCGTGGAGTACTTCGGTGACGAGGACGGCCCCGAGTGCCACATGTCCTTCCACTTCCCGATCATGCCGAGGCTCTTCTACGCCCTGCGCGACCAGAAGGCAGCGCCCATCATCGAGACGATGCGGGACACCCCGGACATCCCGGCGGGTGCCCAGTGGGGTACCTTCCTCAGGAACCACGACGAGCTGACGCTCGAGATGGTGACCAACGAGGAGCGCGAGGCGATGCTCGGCTGGTACGCGCCGGACCCCCGCATGCGGGCGAATGTGGGCATCCGTCGTCGGCTGTCCCCGCTGCTGGACAACTCGCGGGCGGAGGTCGAGCTCATCCACTCGCTGCTCCTCTCGCTGCCGGGAAGTCCGTTCCTGTACTACGGGGACGAGATCGGCATGGGGGACAACATCTGGCTCGAGGACCGGGACGCCTCCCGCACACCGATGCAGTGGAACCCGGACCGCAACGCCGGTTTCTCCCCGGTGGACCCCGGAAAGCTCTACCTTCCCGTGGTGCAGTCCCTCGTCTACCACTACAACCACGTGAACGTCGAAGCGCAGATGGCCACATCCAGTTCGCTGCTCCATTGGGTCCGGCAGATGCTCGCCGTCAGGAAGGCCCACCCCGCCTTCGGCCTCGGCGGGTACCGCAACGTGCCCGTTGAGTCGGAGAACGTGCTCGCCTTCCTCCGCGAGGTCGAGGAGCCGAACGCGGAGGGCGAGCCCGCAGAAGCCGTGCTCTGCATCTTCAACCTGTCGCAGCACCCGGTCGCTGCCCGGATGCGCCTGCCCGAGTTCGCCGGCCGCGGCCTGCGCGATCTCTTCGGCGGAGCGATCTTCCCGGCCTTCGCCGAGGACGGGGAGATCACCCTGACGCTCGGCAGCCACGACTTCTTCTGGCTGCGTGTCCGGTCGGCACACTCCAACACCTCCTCGCCGCACACGCAGGCGATGCCTGTCATCCCCCTCCCGGAGGCCATCCGCTCATGACGACGCACACCCCCTTCATCCCGGAGATCCTGACCGAGTGGCTCCCGTCCCAGCGGTGGTTCCCCGCGAAGGGGCGGTCCGTCGAGGTGACCGTCGTCGGCGGTACCGTGCTGGAGGACCCGTCCGGCGACGCCGGGTTCGAGGTGCACTTCTTCGCGGTCGAGTCCGGCCCCCGCACCGACGTCGTCAGCGTGCCGATCAGCTACCGCGCCACGCCGCTGGACGATGCCGCCGCCGGGCTCATCGGCCAGGTGGAGCACCCCGCCCTCGGGACCCGCTGGGCCTACGACGCCACCCACGACGCGGACTTCGTCCGGCTCTGGGTCGACTTCATCCTGGCCTCGCGCTCGACGCCCGACGGGCGCCTCGACGGCGTCGTCGTCAAGGCGCCCGAGCACCAGGAACCCGGGGTCGCCCAGCCGGTGAAGGTGCTCCAGGGTGAGCAGTCCAACACGTCGGTGGTCTACGGCTCCGGCGCCGGCTCCATGATCGTCAAGTTCTTCCGGGTCCTGGCCGCCGGCGAGAGCCCGGATGTGCAGATCAGCGCACAGCTCACCGCCGGCGGATCCACGGACACCCCGGACACCTTCGGGTGGGTCACGGGGACGTGGCAGAAGGCGCACGGCGAGCCCGGCCGCCACGTCACGGGTCATGTCAGTGTCCTCCGGGATTTCGTGGAGGGCAGCACCGACGCCTGGCGGACCGCCTCGCTCGCGGCGGCCGAGGCCGCCGACTTCTCGGCGGAGGCGCGCGGCCTGGGCCAGGCCGTCGCCCGCATCCACCGCCAGCTCGACAGCGCCTTCGGCAGCCGCACCGCCACCCCCACCGAGGAGCAGGAGTTCAAGGACGCCCTCGTGCAGCGGATCCGCTGGGCCTGGGACGAGGCGGGCGACGCCGTCGGACCGCTGGCTGCCGAGGTCGACGCCGTCATCCGCGACGTCCGGAACCTCTCGGACATCCCGCCCCTCCAGCGCATCCACGCCGATCTCCACCTCGGCCAGGTGCTCCAGGCTCCGGACGGCACGTGGCTCGTGATCGACTTCGAGGGTGAGCCCCTGCGGCCGACCGCCGAGCGGAGCGTCCCCGACGTGCCGATCCGCGACGTCGTCGGCATGGTGCGCTCACTCGAGTACGCGGCCGCCTCCCGCGGGGCGGCCCCCGTCGGGTCCCCCGAAGCGCTCGAGACCGAGCAGTGGTCCTACGCCGCACGGCACGCCTTCCTCGAGGGGTATGCGCTGGAGAGCGGTGCGCCCGTCGAGACCGACGGCCCCCTGTTCCGAGCACTCTGGCTTGACAAGGCCCTCTACGAAGTGGTCTACGAAATCCGCAACAGGCCGGACTGGGTCGAGATGCCCGTCCGCGACGTCCGACGCGCCCTGGGTGCACAGCCCGGCGCGGACGCTACGAAAGCAGCTGACATGAAATCCTCGAAGAAGACAGGCCCCGAGAAGGGCGCCGGTGGCAAGAACCTGGCCGCGAAGGCCGCCAAGGCCGCGGAGGCCGTCGCCGGCACCGCGAAGGCCGTCGCGGACAAGGCCAAGGATGCGACGGCGGGTATCGCCGAGAAGGCGAAGGAGTCCGGCAACACGCCATCCACGCCATCCTCGCCTGCCGCCGGCGCTCCACCGGCGGTCGTCGAGCCCGTGGGTGTCGATACCGCCACCCTCCAGCAGGTGTCGGAGGGTGTCCACCACCAGCCTCACGCCGTCCTCGGCGCGCACCTCAGCGAGGACGGCGTCGTCACCATCCGGACACTGCGGCGTCTCGCCCGCTCCGTCGTCGTCGTCACCGGCACGGGACGCACGGAACTGACCCATGAGCACAACGGCATCTGGGTCGGCGCCCTGCCCGCGGAGAACCCGGGCCACGTGCCGGACTACCGGCTCGAGGTCACCTACGAGGGCGAGCCGGTCACGGTCGACGACCCCTACCGTTTCCTGCCCACCCTGGGCGAGATCGACATGCACCTCATCGGCGAAGGCCGCCACGAGACGCTGTGGACCGCGCTCGGCGCCCATGTCCGCCACTACTCGTCGGTGCTGGGCGACATCGAGGGCGTGTCGTTCGCCGTCTGGGCGCCGAATGCCCGATCGGTGCAGGTGATGGGTGATTTCAACGGTTGGGACGGCAGCGTCAACGCCATGCGCGCCCTCGGGAGTTCGGGGATCTGGGAGATCTTCATCCCCGGGGCCGGTGCGGGTACCTGCTACAAGTTCCACATCCTCGGCAGCGACGGGCAGTGGCGCGAGAAGGCGGACCCCATGGCGCGCGGCACCGAGATCCCGCCGCTCACCGGGTCCAAGGTGGTCGAGTCGACCTACAGCTTCGGCGACGACGAGTGGATGACGGCCCGTGCGGCGAACGATCCCCACAACGGCCCGATGAGCGTCTACGAGGTGCACCTCGGGTCCTGGCGCCAGGGCCTGAGCTACCGCGAGCTCGCGAAGCAGCTGGTGGAGTACGTGACCTGGCAGGGCTTCACGCACGTGGAGCTCATGCCGGTGGCGGAGCACCCCTTCGGCGGTTCCTGGGGCTACCAGGTCACCTCCTACTTCGCCCCGACCTCGCGCTTCGGCTCGCCCGACGACTTCAAGTACCTGATCGATGCGCTGCACCAGGCCGGTATCGGCGTCATCATGGACTGGGTCCCGGCGCACTTCCCGAAGGATGCGTGGGCGCTCGCGAAGTTCGACGGCGGCACCCTCTACGAGCACGGCGATCCGTTCCTCGGAGAGCACCAGGACTGGGGGACCCTGATCTTCGACTTCGGTCGTCGCGAGGTCCGCAACTTCCTCGTCGCCAACGCCCTCTATTGGCTCGAGGAGTTCCACATCGACGGTCTGCGCGTGGACGCGGTCGCCTCCATGCTCTACCTGGACTACTCCCGCGAGGAAGGGCAGTGGCGTCCGAACAAGTTCGGGGGCCGCGAGAACCTCGAGGCCATCTCCTTCCTGCAGGAGGTCAACGCCACGGCCTACAAGCGGGCCCCCGGCATCGTCATGGTCGCCGAGGAATCGACGGCGTTCGACGGGGTCACCCGTCCCACCAGCAGCGGCGGACTCGGCTTCGGGATCAAGTGGAACATGGGCTGGATGCACGACACCCTCCAGTACATCTCCGAGGACCCGATCAATCGGGTGCACCACCATGGCAAGGCCACGTTCTCGATGGTCTACGCCTACACCGAGAACTTCATGCTGCCCATCAGTCACGACGAGGTGGTGCACGGAAAGGGCTCGCTCCTGCGCAAGATGCCGGGCGACCGCTGGCAGCAGCTCGCCAATGTTCGCGCCTACCTCGCCTTCCAGTGGGCGCACCCCGGCAAGCAGCTGATCTTCATGGGCTCCGAGTTCGCCCAGGAAGCCGAATGGGCCGAGCATCACAGCCTCGACTGGTGGCTGACGGAGACGCCGTCCCACAAGGGTGTCCAGGAACTCGTGCGATCGCTCAACACGGTCTACAAGGACACCCCGGCACTGTACGCACGCGACAACGAGCCGGCCGGTTTCCAGTGGATCGACGAGAACGACGGCGAGCACAACACCCTGTCCTTCATCCGCTGGGACCATCAGGGCAATCCGCTGGTGTGCGTAGCGAACTTCGCCGGGGGTCCGCACGAGGGGTTCCGCGTGGGGCTGCCCTGGGCGGGGGAGTGGACCGAGGTCCTCAACACCGACTCGGAGGAGTTCGGCGGATCGGGCGTCGGGAACGACGGCTCCGTCACCGCGCACGAGGGTGCCCACAACGGCCAGCCGGCGTACGGAGACGTCCGCGTGCCGCCGCTCGGAGTGCTGTACCTGAAGCCGGCCACCGCCTAACCGGGGTTCGGCAGGGCAGCGGCGGATCATCTCGAGGGAGACGATCCGCCGCTGTTGTACTTCCTGACGATCCGGTGTTAGTGTTTATATCCGCGCTGATGAAGTCATCTGGTCGGCCGACAACCACAGAACCGAGGATCTCGTTCTTTCCGCATGGAATGGACCAGGGACGCGGGGAAAACGGGAACCGGCCGATTTGGAGAAACGGAAGCGGTGTGGGTAAGCTTGAAAAGTTGCTTCGGAGCGATAATGCAGCGGTTTGGTTGTGTTTGGTGCCGGTAGCTCCTGTTGTTTGAGAACTCAATAGTGTGCCAAGTTTGTTGATACCGATTGTTTTTTGATTGGTTGAATTTGCTGGTTGTCGCGCATTCCGTGTGTGGTGGCTGGTTTTTTTGGCTGGTTTCGAATTTTGTGCAGCGTGGTTCCTCGTTTTCCCGGGGTTCCGTGTTGTGTCTGTGAATCATTTACGGAGAGTTTGATCCTGGCTCAGGATGAACGCTGGCGGCGTGCTTAACACATGCAAGTCGAACGATGAACCTCACTTGTGGGGGGATTAGTGGCGAACGGGTGAGTAACACGTGAGTAACCTGCCCTTGACTCTGGGATAAGCCTGGGAAACCGGGTCTAATACTGGATACGACCTTCTGGCGCATGCCATGTTGGTGGAAAGCTTTTGTGGTTTTGGATGGACTCGCGGCCTATCAGCTTGTTGGTGGGGTAATGGCCTACCAAGGCGACGACGGGTAGCCGGCCTGAGAGGGTGACCGGCCACACTGGGACTGAGACACGGCCCAGACTCCTACGGGAGGCGAAAGAGTGGGGAATATTGCACAATGGGCGCAAGCCTGATGCAGCGACGCCGCGTGAGGGATGAAGGCCTTCGGGTTGTAAACCTCTTTCAGTAGGGAAGAAGCTGGCCTTTCGGGGTTGGTGACGGTACCTGCAGAAGAAGCGCCGGCTAACTACGTGCCAGCAGCCGCGGTAATACGTAGGGCGCAAGCGTTATCCGGAATTATTGGGCGTAAAGAGCTCGTAGGCGGTTTGTCGCGTCTGCCGTGAAAGTCCGGGGCTTAACTCCGGATCTGCGGTGGGTACGGGCAGACTAGAGTGCAGTAGGGGAGACTGGAATTCCTGGTGTAGCGGTGAAATGCGCAGATATCAGGAGGAACACCGATGGCGAAGGCAGGTCTCTGGGCTGTAACTGACGCTGAGGAGCGAAAGCATGGGGAGCGAACAGGATTAGATACCCTGGTAGTCCATGCCGTAAACGTTGGGCACTAGGTGTGGGGGACATTCCACGTTTTCCGCGCCGTAGCTAACGCATTAAGTGCCCCGCCTGGGGAGTACGGCCGCAAGGCTAAAACTCAAAGGAATTGACGGGGGCCCGCACAAGCGGCGGAGCATGCGGATTAATTCGATGCAACGCGAAGAACCTTACCAAGGCTTGACATGAACCGGAATGATGCAGAGATGTGTCAGCCACTTGTGGCCGGTTTACAGGTGGTGCATGGTTGTCGTCAGCTCGTGTCGTGAGATGTTGGGTTAAGTCCCGCAACGAGCGCAACCCTCGTTCCATGTTGCCAGCGGGTTATGCCGGGGACTCATGGGAGACTGCCGGGGTCAACTCGGAGGAAGGTGGGGACGACGTCAAATCATCATGCCCCTTATGTCTTGGGCTTCACGCATGCTACAATGGCCGGTACAAAGGGTTGCGATACTGTGAGGTGGAGCTAATCCCAAAAAGCCGGTCTCAGTTCGGATTGAGGTCTGCAACTCGACCTCATGAAGTTGGAGTCGCTAGTAATCGCAGATCAGCAACGCTGCGGTGAATACGTTCCCGGGCCTTGTACACACCGCCCGTCAAGTCACGAAAGTTGGTAACACCCGAAGCCGGTGGCCTAACCCCTTGTGGGAGGGAGCCGTCGAAGGTGGGACCGGCGATTGGGACTAAGTCGTAACAAGGTAGCCGTACCGGAAGGTGCGGCTGGATCACCTCCTTTCTAAGGAGCGCCTCGAATGTCCGTCCTCGTCCTGTGTGGTGGGGGTGGTGTTCGCAGGAGTCAGCCCATAGCGCGGGCGTTTGTTCCGCGGTGGGTGCTCATGGGTGGAATATCAACGGATAGGTGCCTGGTGGTGCCTGCTTAGCTGGTGAGTACGGATTGGTTCGTTCATGGTCTTGTTCTGGGGTTTCGGCTTCGGGGTGGGGTTCGTGGGTGTTCTGGTTGTGGAAAGCTCAGGTTGGTGGGTGGTATCGGGTTGATCGTTTGGCACACTGTTGGGTCCTGAGATAACAGGGCTCTTATCTGTCGTGGTGTTGTGTCCTTTGGTGGGCGTGGCCTTGGTGGTGGTTGTCTGTATGCGCTTCGGTGTGTGTGGGTGGCTGGTTGCTGGGGGTGTGTCTGGTGGGGGGTGTGGTGCCGGCGGGTGGGGGTTTGGTTGTTTCTGGTTTTCCTGCGCATGCCGTGCTTGTCCCTTGGTTGGGGTGGGTGTGGGTGTGTTGGGGTTGTTGGTTGAGAACTGCATAGTGGACGCGAGCATCTTAAAAAGAAGCAATTTCTAAGATAAATCTGGTTTCGAGTGGATGCGTGGTCTTTCCTTTTGGGGGAGGGTGCGTGTGTGTTCGGGCCTGGTTTTCTCGATATGTTTTTGATCTTAGTGGTCAAGTTTTTAAGGGCACACGGTGGATGCCTTGGCATCAGGAGCCGAAGAAGGACGTGGGAATCTGCGATAAGCCTGGGGGAGTTGATAACCGAACTTTGATCCCAGGATGTCCGAATGGGGAAACCCCGCCCGGCGCGCGAGTGACCGGGTGACCCGTATCTGAACACATAGGGTACGTGGAGGGAACGTGGGGAAGTGAAACATCTCAGTACCCACAGGAAGAGAAAACAATAGTGATTCCGTTAGTAGTGGCGAGCGAACGCGGAACAGGCTAAACCAGTGGTGTGTGATAGCCGGCGGGCGTTGCATCACTGGGGTTGTGGGACTTTCCGTTCCAGTTCTGCCGGACTGGTGAAATGAGTGCATGCGTATAGGTGAACGGGTTTGAAAGCCCGGCCGGAGAGGGTGTTAGTCCCGTAACCGTAATGCGTGATGCCGTTTGGAGAGGATCCCAAGTAGCACGGGGCCCGAGAAATCCCGTGCGAATCTGCCAGGACCACCTGGTAAGCCTAAATACTCCCTGATGACCGATAGCGGACCAGTACCGTGAGGGAAAGGTGAAAAGTACCCCGGGAGGGGAGTGAAATAGTACCTGAAACCGTGTGCCTACAAACCGTCGGAGCAGACTTGTTTCTGTGACGGCGTGCCTTTTGAAGAATGAGCCTGCGAGTTAGTGTTACGTCGCGAGGTTAACCCGTGTGGGGAAGCCGTAGCGAAAGCGAGTCTGAATAGGGCGACCAGAGTGGCGTGATCTAGACCCGAAGCGAAGTGATCTACCCATGGCCAGGTTGAAGCGACGGTAAGACGTCGTGGAGGACCGAACCCACTTCAGTTGAAAATGGAGGGGATGAGCTGTGGGTAGGGGTGAAAGGCCAATCAAACTTCGTGATAGCTGGTTCTCCCCGAAATGCATTTAGGTGCAGCGTTGCGTGTTTCTTATCGGAGGTAGAGCTACTGGATGGCTAATGGGCCCTACAAGGTTACTGACGTCAGCCAAACTCCGAATGCCGGTAAGTGAGAGCGCAGCAGTGAGACTGTGGGGGATAAGCTTCATAGTCGAGAGGGAAACAGCCCAGACCACCAACTAAGGCCCCTAAGCGTGTGCTAAGTGGGAAAGGATGTGGAGTTGCCCAGACAACCAGGAGGTTGGCTTAGAAGCAGCCACCCTTGAAAGAGTGCGTAATAGCTCACTGGTCAAGTGATTCCGCGCCGACAATGTAGCGGGGCTCAAGTACACCGCCGAAGTTGTGGCATTCACATATATCCCAAGCCGGAGACTTGTTCTCTTGGTTCAAGGGTGTGGATGGGTAGGGGAGCGTCGTGTGGGCAGTGAAGTCGCGGTGTAAACCAGCGGTGGAGCCTACACGAGTGAGAATGCAGGCATGAGTAGCGAAAGACGGGTGAGAAACCCGTCCGCCGAATGATCAAGGGTTCCAGGGTCAAGCTAATCTGCCCTGGGTAAGTCGGGACCTAAGGCGAGGCCGACAGGCGTAGTCGATGGACAACGGGTTGATATTCCCGTACCGGCGAAGAACCGCCAATACTGATCGAGGGATACTAACCGCCAGAAGCATGACCGCCCACCCTTGTGGTGACGTGGTTTTTTGTGGATCGCGGGACCTGATCTCGGGAGGTAAGCGTATTAACAGGTGTGACGCAGGAAGGTAGCCGAGCCGGGCGATGGTAGTCCCGGTCTAAGGATGTAGGGCGAACCATAGGCAAATCCGTGGTTCTGGTTTAGATACCGTGCTTGAGATCTGATGGGACCCCCGTATGGGGGAATTCGGTGATCCTATCTTTGCCTAGAAAAGCATCGGCGCGAGGTTCTAGCCGCCCGTACCCCAAACCGACACAGGTGATCAGGTAGAGAATACTAAGGCGATCGAGAGAATTATGGTTAAGGAACTCGGCAAAATGCCCCCGTAACTTCGGGAGAAGGGGGGCCCCAACTGTGATGGTGACTAGCTCACCGGAGCGGATCAGGGCCGCAGAGACCAGGGGGAAGCGACTGTTTACTAAAAACACAGGTCCGTGCGAAGTCGCAAGACGATGTATACGGACTGACTCCTGCCCGGTGCTGGAAGGTTAAGAGGACCGGTTAGTTTCACGCTTGCGTGGGACGAAGCTGGGAATTTAAGCCCCAGTAAACGGCGGTGGTAACTATAACCATCCTAAGGTAGCGAAATTCCTTGTCGGGTAAGTTCCGACCTGCACGAATGGAGTAACGACTTCCCCGCTGTCTCAACCATAAACTCGGCGAAATTGCAGTACGAGTAAAGATGCTCGTTACGCGCAGCAGGACGGAAAGACCCCGAGACCTTCACTATAGTTTGGTATTGGTGTTCGGTGTGGCTTGTGTAGGATAGGTGGGAGACTGTGAAGCGTGGACGCCAGTTCACGTGGAGTCATCGTTGAAATACCACTCTGGTCACTCTGGATATCTAACTTCGGCCCGTAATCCGGGTCAGGGACAGTGCCTGATGGGTAGTTTAACTGGGGCGGTTGCCTCCTAAAAAGTAACGGAGGCGCCCAAAGGTTCCCTCAGCCTGGTTGGCAATCAGGTGGCGAGTGTAAGTGCACAAGGGAGCTTGACTGTGAGAGAGACATCTCGAGCAGGGACGAAAGTCGGGACTAGTGATCCGGCGGCACATTGTGGAATGGCCGTCGCTCAACGGATAAAAGGTACCTCCCCCCCCCCCCCCCCCCCCCCCCCCCCCCCCCCCCCCCCCCCCCCCCCCCCCCCCCCCCCCCCCCCCCCCCCCCCCCCCCCCCCCCCCCCCCCCCCCCCCCCCCCCCCCCCCCCCCCCCCCGGGGATAACAGGCTGATCTTGCCCAAGAGTCCATATCGACGGCATGGTTTGGCACCTCGATGTCGGCTCGTCGCATCCTGGGGCTGGAGTAGGTCCCAAGGGTTGGGCTGTTCGCCCATTAAAGCGGTACGCGAGCTGGGTTTAGAACGTCGTGAGACAGTTCGGTCCCTATCGCCGCGCGCGCAGGAAATTTGAGAAGGGCTGTCCTTAGTACGAGAGGACCGGGACGGACGAACCTCTGGTGTGTCAGTTGTACTGCCAAGTGCACCGCTGATTAGCTACGTTCGGATGGGATAACCGCTGAAAGCATCTAAGCGGGAAGCCTGCTTCAAGATGAGATTTCCATACACCTAGAGTGTGAGAGGCCCCCAGCCAGACCACTGGGTTGATAGGCCGGATGTGGAAGCAGGGACTACAGACCTGTGAAGCTGACCGGTACTAATAAGCCGACAACTTACACCACACACCCCCCCACCCCGTGACCAGCAATGATCACAGGATGACCAAGGGGGTGAGTGAAGATCAAACATGCTACGCGTCCACTATGCGGTTCCCAACCAACAACAGGAACCACCACCACAACTCCATACAGCACAGTTGTCACAGTTGTAACCACAGACTTACCACCACCAACACCACCCGGACCACACCACCCCACACCCCTCACGGGCACCAAAGGGGGTGACACGGACCCCGGGCAGGACACTGGACGGACACGGTAAACAAAGTTACGGCGGTCATAGCGTGGGGGAAACGCCCGGTCCCATTCCGAACCCGGAAGCTAAGACCCACAGCGCCGATGGTACTGCACCCGAGAGAGTGTGGGAGAGTAGGACACCGCCGGACAACACTTCACAGGCTGAGGCCCCACACCACCAGGTGCGGGGCCTCACCCCATTAACCCCACACCCCCACAACCCCAACACCCACCCGGCCAGGCCAGGTTCGAAGGCCCACAGCCAGCCAGCCTGGCCGGCCGACCCGGGCACAGGCGCAACCGATCGCCCCGGGCACAGGCGCAACCGATCGACCCGGGCACAGGCGCAACCGATCGCCCCGACGCGGCCATGCCCTGACGCACGACGACGACACCACCACTACCCGCCCGGCCGCCTGCCGGCCCCATCGCTCGCCCGTCGAGTGACAGCACTGACGATCCGCAGGGTGCCGAGCCAGACCCGACCAACCGGCGGGAGGCCGACAGCGTCGAACCAGGAGTGGACTGACGATCCATAGGAGGCCGCCCCAGTCCGGACCAGCCGGCCCGTTCCCCGTCGGGAGATGCGGTCCGAGGTCACCAAGCGGCGGTAGGCGAAGCACTCGGTCGACCCGCTGCTGGTGCCCAGCCGCTCCTCGCTCGAGCCGGGGATTTGTCGTGAGCGTAGGCGCGCAGACGGCGGCTCATAGCCCGGGCAGGAGTGCGGCCAAGCGCGGTGTCACCACAGGTCACCACCGCTCGGCCAGCGTGCGGGCAGACCTCAACTGCGCGGACTGCTCACTGTTCAGCGGAGCTCCAGAGGTACCTGGCGCTCATTGATGCCGGCAAGCACCGATCAGCACCGAGGCACAGCCATGCTCCAGACCTTGCGCCTACCCGCAGTGCCGGTACTACCCTCCAGCCCGTGTTCGTCGCCGCTGAGCTACAACCTGTCCACGTCCAGCCGTCGAAGGCAGCACTACACTTATGGCGCCAACGCTCGGGAGGAACAGTCGACCTTTGGCTTGCGCAGCCGGCACAGCCGGCTATCGTCAGCATCGAGCCCCGTCGCAGCGTCCTGATCCTGGGAGACGTGGGCAGAAGTCGACAGACGACGTCACCAGGCGCCGAGCCGGCCCGCAAGCCGATCGAGCGCCGTTCGGAATCCACAGGCTGTGTTGGCGCTCACCGTCCATGCTCAAAGGTAGGCCGTCGGACATGGCAGCATCCTCGAGGAGCCCGGACGACAGTCCTCAATGTTGCGACGAGCTCTTCCTCATGTCGTGTTGCCAGGAAGACCCGGGGCATAGGCCCGTACGCCCTCGCCGCGGGGCGAGGGCGAACGTGGCGTTCGATCGCCTGCAATGCCACCGCAACATCATCTGCTTTCCCTCGTAGCGTGATGCAGATTCGGGGGTGTGGACGGCGAGGCCCATCGTCAAGGGTCAGCTCGACATCGAACAACCAGCGCGCATCCTGGGGCGACGACGACCCCACGACGCCATGGCGCAATTCGAAGGCTCAGAACGCCTGGATGTGGGTTTCAGGGGCGCTACGCTTCGCTCCTCGGACGCGAGAAGCATGCTCGTGCTGGGAGTCGACCTCGACGGGCTCGCCATCGACAGCGATGACCTGTTCTTCAAACGACTCATGGTGAGTGGGGTCGACGTCGCGCCGTTGGTCGCCGCAGATCTGCATTAGAAGTTCCTCGAGCGTGAACTCCAGAAGGCTCGGAGGCCTGGAGGGTTGCAGGACGGCTGGTGCAGTCATACCTCCTGGGCGAGTGATGATGACCGATACGCCGCAGTGCAGGGTCGACGCGCATGTGCAGGAAGAATGTTCACTCGCTGAGACCGTGCGTCATCTGATCCTGGCCAGCGATGCCTGGGCTTCGTAAGAGCGTCCTCGGCGTCGATCAACCATCTCGCGAGATCGAACTGATGTTCGCGGGAGCGGAGGAATCAGGTCTCGACATGTCGACCCTTGGCGACGGGGAGCCGACCTACGAGGAGGTGCCCGATGTCAGATCTGATCGACAACGACAGATCACGGAATTCCTCGCGCCAGCTGCGGCCGGGGTGCTCGACGAGGAGCTGAGCAACCCGCGGGGTGACGATTCGTGGATCCCGACAGCCGGCGATCGTCTTCGGGACATCCAGGACGAGGAGGAGGAGTGGGCGCATCTGCGGCACATCGGACGAGACCTGACTCAGCTCGGACAACCCTCCAGTACGGAGTGCGGCAGTTCTTCGTCCTGCGATCTCCCAAGAGGTCGAGACTGATGCGGATGCTCGGGCAACGATGGCGCGCAAGCGATCGTGCCGCACCATCCGACGCACGTCGACGCAGCGCTCCGTGGTGCCCTCGACGCGCCCTTGGCGATCCGAGCTGCGGCCACAGTGCTGCTCCGCTGCGACAACGGAGGCAGGTGAACACTCGCCTCTGCCTCCGGATAGGCGCCCCTTGCGCAGCCGGCGCCCACACCTGATGTCGGCGGGACGACGGGGTCTGCGGTATCGAGCATCATCTCCGAAAATGATGACGGGACGACGTGCCCCTGGACCAAGGGTGGTTAGTCGTCACACAGGATCGATCGCATACGCTCTCAGAGCCTGACTCGTGGGCGGCTGAACCTCGACAAAAGGCGCAGAAGTCTCGGTCGTGGTCCCAAGCCGGAGCCGGCTGGGAATGCGTCCGCTAGCGATCAGTGGGACGAAGGCACTCCACTGCCCACTCCTGGTGGCTGGTCATCGGGTACCCCTGGCCGAGGGAGCCCTTGAGTCCTTGAGTCCTTGAGTCCTTGAGTCCGTGATGCAGCTAACCCCAACCCGGTTTGCTCGACTGCCGGACGGCGTGTAATGTTTCATGAGTTGCCCCGGTGAGGGCAATCAACCCCTACAAAATGTGCGGTCGGTTCGCGCGCTCCAAATGGAGAACGAATTCGATCACTATTTGTCATGGGATTGCCGAGTCATATCCGTATTTGCAGGCAATAAGCCAAAGCGAAGGATTTGACAAGGGAAAAGAGAATGAAATAGGCTGTGAACACAACGGCGAAGGAAAGCGGATAGAGGCCGGAAACGGTATATCTCGCAAGTAATCGTACGTTCCTGTTGTTTGAGAACTCAATAGTGTGCCAAGTTTGTTGATACCGATTGTTTTTTGATTGGTTGAATTTGCTGGTTGTCGCGCATTCCGTGTGTGGTGGCTGGTTTTTTTGGCTGGTTTCGAATTTTGTGCAGCGTGGTTCCTCGTTTTCCCGGGGTTCCGTGTTGTGTCTGTGAATCATTTACGGAGAGTTTGATCCTGGCTCAGGATGAACGCTGGCGGCGTGCTTAACACATGCAAGTCGAACGATGAACCTCACTTGTGGGGGGATTAGTGGCGAACGGGTGAGTAACACGTGAGTAACCTGCCCTTGACTCTGGGATAAGCCTGGGAAACCGGGTCTAATACTGGATACGACCTTCTGGCGCATGCCATGTTGGTGGAAAGCTTTTGTGGTTTTGGATGGACTCGCGGCCTATCAGCTTGTTGGTGGGGTAATGGCCTACCAAGGCGACGACGGGTAGCCGGCCTGAGAGGGTGACCGGCCACACTGGGACTGAGACACGGCCCAGACTCCTACGGGAGGCAGCAGTGGGGAATATTGCACAATGGGCGCAAGCCTGATGCGCCGACGCCGCGTGAGGGATGAAGGCCTTCGGGTTGTAAACCTCTTTCAGTAGGGAAGAAGCTGGCCTTTCGGGGTTGGTGACGGTACCTGCAGAAGAAGCGCCGGCTAACTACGTGCCAGCGACCGCGGTAATACGTAGGGCGCAAGCGTTATCCGGAATTATTGGGCGTAAAGAGCTCGTAGGCGGTTTGTCGCGTCTGCCGTGAAAGTCCGGGGCTTAACTCCGGATCTGCGGTGGGTACGGGCAGACTAGAGTGCAGTAGGGGAGACTGGAATTCCTGGTGTAGCGGTGAAATGCGCAGATATCAGGAGGAACACCGATGGCGAAGGCAGGTCTCTGGGCTGTAACTGACGCTGAGGAGCGAAAGCATGGGGAGCGAACAGGATTAGATACCCTGGTAGTCCATGCCGTAAACGTTGGGCACTAGGTGTGGGGGACATTCCACGTTTTCCGCGCCGTAGCTAACGCATTAAGTGCCCCGCCTGGGGAGTACGGCCGCAAGGCTAAAACTCAAAGGAATTGACGGGGGCCCGCACAAGCGGCGGAGCATGCGGATTAATTCGATGCAACGCGAAGAACCTTACCAAGGCTTGACATGAACCGGAATGATGCAGAGATGTGTCAGCCACTTGTGGCCGGTTTACAGGTGGTGCATGGTTGTCGTCAGCTCGTGTCGTGAGATGTTGGGTTAAGTCCCGCAACGAGCGCAACCCTCGTTCCATGTTGCCAGCGGGTTATGCCGGGGACTCATGGGAGACTGCCGGGGTCAACTCGGAGGAAGGTGGGGACGACGTCAAATCATCATGCCCCTTATGTCTTGGGCTTCACGCATGCTACAATGGCCGGTACAAAGGGTTGCGATACTGTGAGGTGGAGCTAATCCCAAAAAGCCGGTCTCAGTTCGGATTGAGGTCTGCAACTCGACCTCATGAAGTTGGAGTCGCTAGTAATCGCAGATCAGCAACGTCGCGGTGAATACGTTCCCGGGCCTTGTACACACCGCCCGTCAAGTCACGAAAGTTGGTAACACCCGAAGCCGGTGGCCTAACCCCTTGTGGGAGGGAGCCGTCGAAGGTGGGACCGGCGATTGGGACTAAGTCGTAACAAGGTAGCCGTACCGGAAGGTGCGGCTGGATCACCTCCTTTCTAAGGAGCGCCTCGAATGTCCGTCCTCGTCCTGTGTGGTGGGGGTGGTGTTCGCAGGAGTCAGCCCATAGCGCGGGCGTTTGTTCCGCGGTGGGTGCTCATGGGTGGAATATCAACGGATAGGTGCCTGGTGGTGCCTGCTTAGCTGGTGAGTACGGATTGGTTCGTTCATGGTCTTGTTCTGGGGTTTCGGCTTCGGGGTGGGGTTCGTGGGTGTTCTGGTTGTGGAAAGCTCAGGTTGGTGGGTGGTATCGGGTTGATCGTTTGGCACACTGTTGGGTCCTGAGATAACAGGGCTCTTATCTGTCGTGGTGTTGTGTCCTTTGGTGGGCGTGGCCTTGGTGGTGGTTGTCTGTATGCGCTTCGGTGTGTGTGGGTGGCTGGTTGCTGGGGGTGTGTCTGGTGGGGGGTGTGGTGCCGGCGGGTGGGGGTTTGGTTGTTTCTGGTTTTCCTGCGCATGCCGTGCTTGTCCCTTGGTTGGGGTGGGTGTGGGTGTGTTGGGGTTGTTGGTTGAGAACTGCATAGTGGACGCGAGCATCTTAAAAAGAAGCAATTTCTAAGATAAATCTGGTTTCGAGTGGATGCGTGGTCTTTCCTTTTGGGGGAGGGTGCGTGTGTGTTCGGGCCTGGTTTTCTCGATATGTTTTTGATCTTAGTGGTCAAGTTTTTAAGGGCACACGGTGGATGCCTTGGCATCAGGAGCCGAAGAAGGACGTGGGAATCTGCGATAAGCCTGGGGGAGTTGATAACCGAACTTTGATCCCAGGATGTCCGAATGGGGAAACCCCGCCCGGCGCGCGAGTGACCGGGTGACCCGTATCTGAACACATAGGGTACGTGGAGGGAACGTGGGGAAGTGAAACATCTCAGTACCCACAGGAAGAGAAAACAATAGTGATTCCGTTAGTAGTGGCGAGCGAACGCGGAACAGGCTAAACCAGTGGTGTGTGATAGCCGGCGGGCGTTGCATCACTGGGGTTGTGGGACTTTCCGTTCCAGTTCTGCCGGACTGGTGAAATGAGTGCATGCGTATAGGTGAACGGGTTTGAAAGCCCGGCCGGAGAGGGTGTTAGTCCCGTAACCGTAATGCGTGATGCCGTTTGGAGAGGATCCCAAGTAGCACGGGGCCCGAGAAATCCCGTGCGAATCTGCCAGGACCACCTGGTAAGCCTAAATACTCCCTGATGACCGATAGCGGACCAGTACCGTGAGGGAAAGGTGAAAAGTACCCCGGGAGGGAGTGAAATAGTACCTGAAACCGTGTGCCTACAAACCGTCGGAGCAGACTTGTTTCTGTGACGGCGTGCCTTTTGAAGAATGAGCCTGCGAGTTAGTGTTACGTCGCGAGGTTAACCCGTGTGGGGAAGCCGTAGCGAAAGCGAGTCTGAATAGGGCGACCAGAGTGGCGTGATCTAGACCCGAAGCGAAGTGATCTACCCATGGCCAGGTTGAAGCGACGGTAAGACGTCGTGGAGGACCGAACCCACTTCAGTTGAAAATGGAGGGGATGAGCTGTGGGTAGGGGTGAAAGGCCAATCAAACTTCGTGATAGCTGGTTCTCCCCGAAATGCATTTAGGTGCGCTGTTGCGTGTTTCTTATCGGAGGTAGAGCTACTGGATGGCTAATGGGCCCTACAAGGTTACTGACGTCAGCCAAACTCCGAATGCCGGTAAGTGAGAGCGCAGCAGTGAGACTGTGGGGGATAAGCTTCATAGTCGAGAGGGAAACAGCCCAGACCACCAACTAAGGCCCCTAAGCGTGTGCTAAGTGGGAAAGGATGTGGAGTTGCCCAGACAACCAGGAGGTTGGCTTAGAAGCAGCCACCCTTGAAAGAGTGCGTAATAGCTCACTGGTCAAGTGATTCCGCGCCGACAATGTAGCGGGGCTCAAGTACACCGCCGAAGTTGTGGCATTCACATATATCCCAAGCCGGAGACTTGTTCTCTTGGTTCAAGGGTGTGGATGGGTAGGGGAGCGTCGTGTGGGCAGTGAAGTCGCGGTGTAAACCAGCGGTGGAGCCTACACGAGTGAGAATGCAGGCATGAGTAGCGAAAGACGGGTGAGAAACCCGTCCGCCGAATGATCAAGGGTTCCAGGGTCAAGCTAATCTGCCCTGGGTAAGTCGGGACCTAAGGCGAGGCCGACAGGCGTAGTCGATGGACAACGGGTTGATATTCCCGTACCGGCGAAGAACCGCCAATACTGATCGAGGGATACTAACCGCCAGAAGCATGACCGCCCACCCTTGTGGTGACGTGGTTTTTTGTGGATCGCGGGACCTGATCTCGGGAGGTAAGCGTATTAACAGGTGTGACGCAGGAAGGTAGCCGAGCCGGGCGATGGTAGTCCCGGTCTAAGGATGTAGGGCGAACCATAGGCAAATCCGTGGTTCTGGTTTAGATACCGTGCTTGAGATCTGATGGGACCCCCGTATGGGGGAATTCGGTGATCCTATGCTGCCTAGAAAAGCATCGGCGCGAGGTTCTAGCCGCCCGTACCCCAAACCGACACAGGTGATCAGGTAGAGAATACTAAGGCGATCGAGAGAATTATGGTTAAGGAACTCGGCAAAATGCCCCCGTAACTTCGGGAGAAGGGGGGCCCCAACTGTGATGGTGACTAGCTCACCGGAGCGGATCAGGGCCGCAGAGACCAGGGGGAAGCGACTGTTTACTAAAAACACAGGTCCGTGCGAAGTCGCAAGACGATGTATACGGACTGACTCCTGCCCGGTGCTGGAAGGTTAAGAGGACCGGTTAGTTTCACGCTTGCGTGGGACGAAGCTGGGAATTTAAGCCCCAGTAAACGGCGGTGGTAACTATAACCATCCTAAGGTAGCGAAATTCCTTGTCGGGTAAGTTCCGACCTGCACGAATGGAGTAACGACTTCCCCGCTGTCTCAACCATAAACTCGGCGAAATTGCAGTACGAGTAAAGATGCTCGTTACGCGCAGCAGGACGGAAAGACCCCGAGACCTTCACTATAGTTTGGTATTGGTGTTCGGTGTGGCTTGTGTAGGATAGGTGGGAGACTGTGAAGCGTGGACGCCAGTTCACGTGGAGTCATCGTTGAAATACCACTCTGGTCACTCTGGATATCTAACTTCGGCCCGTAATCCGGGTCAGGGACAGTGCCTGATGGGTAGTTTAACTGGGGCGGTTGCCTCCTAAAAAGTAACGGAGGCGCCCAAAGGTTCCCTCAGCCTGGTTGGCAATCAGGTGGCGAGTGTAAGTGCACAAGGGAGCTTGACTGTGAGAGAGACATCTCGAGCAGGGACGAAAGTCGGGACTAGTGATCCGGCGGCACATTGTGGAATGGCCGTCGCTCAACGGATAAAAGGTACCTCGGGGATAACAGGCTGATCTTGCCCAAGAGTCCATATCGACGGCATGGTTTGGCACCTCGATGTCGGCTCGTCGCATCCTGGGGCTGGAGTAGGTCCCAAGGGTTGGGCTGTTCGCCCATTAAAGCGGTACGCGAGCTGGGTTTAGAACGTCGTGAGACAGTTCGGTCCCTATCCGCTGCGCGCGCAGGAAATTTGAGAAGGGCTGTCCTTAGTACGAGAGGACCGGGACGGACGAACCTCTGGTGTGTCAGTTGTACTGCCAAGTGCACCGCTGATTAGCTACGTTCGGATGGGATAACCGCTGAAAGCATCTAAGCGGGAAGCCTGCTTCAAGATGAGATTTCCATACACCTAGAGTGTGAGAGGCCCCCAGCCAGACCACTGGGTTGATAGGCCGGATGTGGAAGCAGGGACTACAGACCTGTGAAGCTGACCGGTACTAATAAGCCGACAACTTACACCACACACCCACCCCCCACCCCGTGACCAGCAATGATCACAGGATGACCAAGGGGGTGAGTGAAGATCAAACATGCTACGCGTCCACTATGCGGTTCCCAACCAACAACAGGAACCACCACCACAACTCCATACAGCACAGTTGTCACAGTTGTAACCACAGACTTACCACCACCAACACCACCCGGACCACACCACCCCACACCCCTCACGGGCACCAAAGGGGGTGACACGGACCCCGGGCAGGACACTGGACGGACACGGTAAACAAAGTTACGGCGGTCATAGCGTGGGGGAAACGCCCGGTCCCATTCCGAACCCGGAAGCTAAGACCCACAGCGCCGATGGTACTGCACCCGAGAGAGTGTGGGAGAGTAGGACACCGCCGGACAACACTTCACAGGCTGAGGCCCCACACCACCAGGTGCGGGGCCTCACCCCATTAACCCCACACCCCCACAACCCCAACACCCAGCAGCCCGGCACCAGCCCGGCCAGGCCAGGTTCGAAGGCCCACAGCCGGGCAGCACCAACACGGCCAGGCCCAAAGGCCCACGGCCGGCTGACCCGGCAAAGTCCATGCCGCCGAGCCGCGCAGGATGCGGCACCCGATCCCACCCGGGCAATGCTGTGCCGCGGGGAGGTGCGGTCGAGGTCACCAAGCGGCGGTAGGGTCGGGGCATGAGTGGATTGTTCTCGCACGCCTCCGCCGACGGAGATGCGCCCTCGGACCGCCCGGACATCCGGACGACGGTCTCCGTGCCCGCCTCCGCCGACCATGCCTGGGCGGGACTCGTCGAGCACCTGCACCTTTGGTGGCCGGCGGATCTCCTGAGCCGGTGGGGAACCGACAGCTTCTTCGACCTCGAGGACAATGCGCTCGTCGAGACGTCGGCGGAGGATGACGAGAATGTCTGGGGCGAGGTGACGGACAGTGCTTCCGGGGAGTGGATGCTGCTCAGATGGCGCGCTGCCGGATCGACCACGACCACGGACCTGCGCCTGGGTGTCAGGGAGGACGCCGGTGTCCTCCAGCGGGCGCGTTCCGAGGCAGCCGCTGGGGACATATCCGGGTCCGGCGGAGCCGAGGTCGTCGACCAGGCGGAGGCGGATGGACCTGTCGAGACAACGCTGGACCTGACCCACAGTGGATGGACGCGCGCCGATCCGCATGACCTCTACGTTTTCTACCGTCAGTTCTGGCCCGAAGCCCTGGCGCGGTACCGCCGCTTCATGGGGGGATCATGACCGATGCATCAGCGCTGGGAGATCTCGAGGTCATCCTTCCCGGGCGCGTCTCCACCTCGTCCGCCGATCTGACGAGCTACTCGCGTGATCAGGGGCCGGTGCTCGAGCCGGCGCTTCCCGTCGCGGTGGTCCGGGCAGAATCCGTGGCCGATGTGCAGGAGGTGCTGCGGTGGGCCACTCGCCACAGGGTCCCGGTCGTCAGCCGTGGAGCCGGGTCGGGCGTGTCAGGCGGCGCCCACGCGACGACAGGGAGTGTCATCCTGTCACTGGAGCTCATGACGCGCATCCTCGAGATCAATCCCGATGACGAGACCGCCGTCGTCGAACCGGGCGTGGTCAACGCCGCCCTGAACGACGCCGTAGCCGGCCATGGGCTGATGTATGCCCCGGATCCGGCCAGCTATCGATGGTCGACGATCGGCGGGAATGTCGCCACCAACGCCGGTGGCCTGCGATGCGCCAAGTACGGGGTGACGCGTGACTCGGTCCTCGCACTCGACGTCGTCCTGGCGGACGGGACGCTGGTCAGGACCGGACACAGGACGTTCAAGGGTGTTGCAGGCTACGATCTGACGGCATTGATGACGGGCTCGGAAGGCACGCTCGGGGTGATCGTCGGGATCACCGTCCGGCTCCGCTACCTGCCGACGTCCGTCCACACCGTGGCGGCTTTCTTCGAAGACTTCACGAGCGCTGCGGCCGGGGTGCTCGCCATCGGACGGGCCAGAGTGCAACCGGCGATCCTGGAACTCCTCGACGGCAACACTCTCGAGGCGCTCGACGGCGCCCACGGGTCCGACCTTCGCCGTCGTGGGGGTTCCCTGCTCCTCGCGAGGACGGATGGGTACGGGGCGGCCGCGGAGGCGGAGCAGATCCGCGCAGTACTTCTCGGGCTGGGTGCACGCGTGAGCGACGAAGGCTCCGAGGAAGCGGACCGGCTGGTGGATCTCCGGCGGCACAGCAGGGGCGACGAGGTCGACGACCTGTACAGGGTGGGGGAGGACGTCGCCGTGCCCAAATCGCAGCTGGTCGGCTACGTCGCCGCACTGGAGGCGATGGCATCACGTCATCAGGTGCAGTTGAAGGTCGTGGCGCACGCCGGGGACGGAAACCTGCATCCCACCTTCTGGGTGGAACGACGGGAGGGGCCTCAGGCGCAGGAACGGCTGGAGTCGGCGCTGGACGAATCGGTCCGTTGCGCACTGGACCTGGGCGGCACGATCACCGGGGAGCACGGCGTGGGACAGTACAAGCGACGGTGGCTCGCCTGGGAGCAGGCGCCGGAGATCCTCGCGCTCCAGGCGCGGATCAAACAGGTCTTCGATCCTCTCGGCATCCTGAATCCGGGAAAGGCGATCGTCTCCTGATCGTTGCCTCGGGCTGCCCGAGGGACGCCCGGACGCGATGATACTGTTCAGGAAATCGGTGGAACACACCGTCACTTTCATCGCGCCACGGGGAGCAGCATGTCTGACAACAATCCAGGATCGCAGGGCAACTCGCCCTACGGTCAGCAGAACCAGCCACAGTACGGTCAGAACCAGCCGCAGTACGGCCAGAACGCCCCGCAGTACGGCCACAACGCGCCGCAGTACGGTGAACAGACTCCCACTGCCTACGGGCAGCAACAGGGTCAGTCACCCTACGGCCAGCAGGGTGGGAACAACTACCCGGGGCAGCAGGGCTACCAGGGGCAGGTCACCGAGAACCCGGGCAGGACGCTCGGCATCGTGGGCTTCATCCTCGCGATCCTGATCGCGCCGGTCGGCCTGATCATCAGCATCGTGGCGTTCGTGAAATCACGGAGGGCCAAGATGGGCAACGGGTTCGCCCTCGCCGGCATCATCATCGGCATTCTTTTCACGATCGGACTGGCCGTCCTCATCATCGGGTTCATCGCTCTGATTCCCGCTTTCACCGAGTTGGCCGAACTGTGCCAGGGCGTCCCCAGTGGAACCCAGGTCGAGTTCCAGGGGACGACGACGACCTGCCCCTGATCGATTTATGAGGAAGGGCCGGCAGCCGATGGCTGCCGGCCCTTCCTCGTTGCAGCCTAGTTGTCCCGGTACTCGGAGTCCTCATCGATGCCGATGGTGCGGGCGTCGGCGGTCAGCATGATCTCCGCCTCGTCACGACGGTGCCGTAGCTCGTCATCGAGGTAGGACTGCACGGCCTCCGCCATCGGGACGTTGCGGTCCTCGCGCTCCGACATGTACCAGCGGTGCTCCAGGACCTCGTGCACCACCTCCGCGGGCTCGAGCTTCCCGCCCAGCTCCCGCGGAACCGCCCGGACGATCGGCTCGAAGACCTCGTTGACCCAGAGGTGGGCGCTGAATTCCTCGTCGAGGGTCGGATTGTTGTCCGCCCGGTAGGCGTCCATGTCGTTGAGCAGGCGCCGTGCCTGGTTCTCCTGCGCGTCGAGGCCGGTCAGCCGCAGCAGCCTGCGACTGTGGTGCCCGGCGTCCACGACCTTGGGCTGCAGCTGGATCTGCGTCCCGTTGACGGCCGTCTTGATGGCATATTCCTCGACGTCGAAGCCGAGCTCGTTGAGGCGCCGGATGCGGGCACCTACGCGCCAGCGCTCCCCGAGCTCGAAGGACTCCTTCTCGGTGAGCTCGGTCCACAGGCGGCGGTAGCTGTCCATGATCAGCTCGCTCGTCGCCAGCGGATCCACCTTCTCCTCGATCAGTCCGCCCTCGGCGAGGTCCATCAGTTCACCGGCGATGTTGACGCGGGCGATCTCGAGGTCGTATTCGCGTTGACCCGTCGACAGTTCGGGATACAGTTCGCCGGTCTCCGCGTCGACCAGGTACGCGGCGAAGGATCCCGCGTCGCGGCGGAACAGGGTGTTGGACAGCGAGACGTCCCCCCAGTAGAAGCCGATGAGGTGCAGGCGGACGAGGAGGAGCGCCTGGGCGTCGATGAGACGCGTGAGGGTATCGCGGCGGAGCGTCTGGGAGAACAGCGCGCGGTAGGGCAGCGAGAACTTCAGGTGCCGTGTGACGAGGACGGGATCGAGTTCGTCGCCGTCGGGAGTGGTCCGGCCCGAGATGACGGCGACGGGCTCCACGCAGGGAACATCCAGCCGCTGCAGCTTGCGGAGCATGTGATATTCGTGCCGGGCGATGTGCTCGCTCGTCTCCTTGACGGCGATCACCGATCCGCCCAGATGTGCGAAGCGCACGATGTGCCGGGAGATGCCACGGGGGAGGGCTGCGAGTGCGCTGGCGGGCCACTGCTCCAGGGCGATGTGCCAGGGCAGGTCGAGCAGTTCGGGATCCGTCGCAGCGGCCGTGATGTTGAGGGACCCGAGGCTCGGGCTCTCCGACGACGCCGGGCGGAGCCTCGGGAGCTTGCCGGCCTGATCGTAGTCGGTCGGCTCGTCATGCCACTGGGCGTTCGAGGTCTCGGTCATGGTGTTGCCTCCGGGTCGGGGCGGGAAGGGGCCTGCGTCAAGCGTAGTTGCCACCGACGCGACGATGGCGTCCACCGAGCCCCAGAGGGTACCCGGCGGACGCCACCGTCGTCGTACTGGTCGGCTGGTCCGCGGAGGACTAGACCGTCTCGGCCAGGCGGAGGCCGCTGCTCGTGTCGAACAGGTGTACATGGCCCTGCTCGGGGCGGACGAACACGCTGTCACCCTTCATCGGCGGGCGGCGACCGTCGACGCGCACGACCATGTCGTGGTTCTTGCCGTCGAGCGTGGTGTGACCGTAGATGTAGGCGTCGGCGCCGAGTTCCTCGACGACGTCGACCTCGACGGGCAGTCCCTCACCGGTCGCGGACACGACGAGGTCCTCGGGACGGACACCCAGCGTGACGGTGTTCCCTGCCGCGGCGTCCAGGACGCTGCCGGGAACCGGGTAGACGATGCCGCCGAAGATGACGCCACCGTCGGCCACGGGCAGCTCGAGGAGGTTCATCGCGGGAGAGCCGATGAAGCCGGCCACGAAGACGTTCTTGGGACGCTCGTAGAGGTTGCGCGGGGTGTCGACCTGCTGCAGGATGCCGTCCTTCAGCACGGCGACGCGGTCTCCCATGGTCATGGCCTCGACCTGGTCGTGCGTGACGTAGACCGTGGTGACGCCGAGGCGGCGGGTGAGCGACGCGATCTGCGTACGGGTCTGCACGCGGAGCTTGGCGTCGAGGTTGGAGAGGGGCTCGTCCATGAGGAACACCTGCGGGTTACGCACGATGGCGCGGCCCATGGCGACACGCTGCCGCTGGCCACCGGAGAGGGCCTTCGGCTTGCGGTCCAGGTAGTCCTCGAGGTCGAGGAGCTTGGCGGCCTCGCGGACGCGCTCGGCACGCTCCTCCTTAGAGACGCCCGCGATCTTCAGGGCGAAGCCCATGTTGTCGGCGACCGACATGTGGGGGTAGAGCGCGTAGTTCTGGAAGACCATCGCGATGTCGCGATCCTTCGGGGGGACGTCGGTGACGTCACGGTCGCCGATGAGGATGCGTCCGGAGTTCACGTCCTCGAGGCCGGCGAGCATGCGCAGCGAGGTGGACTTCCCGCAACCGGAGGGGCCGACGAGGACGAGGAATTCGCCGTCGGCGATGTCGATGTCCAGCTTGTCGACGGCGGGCTTCTCTGTGCCCGGGTACAGGCGCGTTGCCTGGTCAAACGTTACCGTTGCCATGGTGGTGGTTCCTTTTCACGGGCAGGTACGTGCCCGACGATCCGTAGTGAATGGAAGAGTATTCAGTTGTGGTGCGCGACCCGCCAGCAGTACCGGTGACGTTGGTCACGCTTGGAGCAGTATGACACGTTCAGCTGATCGGTGCACGGCATGTGCGCAAGGACACCAGTTCCTCGAGCACCTCGGAGAAGTCCTCGGGCGTCGCGACGGTGAACGGCGCGGACGTCCGGCCCGGGCCGATCCTGATGCCGACGTCGCCCGGGCGGAGGGTGAGTTGGGCGTGCTCGTCCGTGACGTCGTCGCCGGCGAACAGGAGTGCGGTCGCTCCCGTGGTCTCCCGGAGCAGAGCCAGCCCCTGGCCCTTGTCCGCTCTGATGACCGAGACCTCGAGCACGCGCTTGCCGTCGGTGACGCTGATGTCCCCGAGCGGCGCGAGGCCGGCACGGGCAGCTGTCACGGCAGCATCGGCGACGTCGTCGGCCGCTGTTCTCGTGTGGAGGACGACCCCGGCGGGCTTGAACTCGATGCGGGTACCCGGATGCGTTGCGACAGTGCGTTCGACGACGTCGACGGCCCGGGCGAGAAGCCCGGCCTGATCCGCGGTCAGGGCGAGGGCCACGCCGTCGGGCCCCGTCCACGTCTCCGCCCCGTGGCTGCCGATCAGCAGCATGTCCTCGGACGGTTCTGCCACCACGCGCAGGCTGTCGAGGGCTCGGCCCGAGATCAGCGCCGTCGTCGTGCCCGGCAGCCCAGCCAGCGCTCGCAGCGCAGCGGCCGACGCCGGGAGGGCGCGTGCGTCCTCCGCCCTCTCGACCAGGGGTGCGAGGGTCCCGTCGAAGTCGAGGGCGACGAGCAGCCGGGGCGTGGCGGCGAGCGACGCGAGGGCGGAGAGCAGCTCCGGCTCAAGCGCCATGACCCGCACTTCCCGCGTGCAGGGCGTTGAGGAAGGCCTGAGACCAGCGCTCGACGTCGTTGTGGACCACCTGGCGGCGCATCAGCCGCATGCGCCGCATGGCCTCCGTCTTCGGCATGGAGATCGCCGTGACGATGGCGGTCTTCAGGCCGTCGATGTCGTGCGGATTCACGAGGATGGCCTGGCGGAGCGTATCCGCGGCGCCCGCGAATTCGCTGAGCACCAGCATGCCGGTGTTGTTCGTGCGCGCCGCCACGTATTCCTTGGCGACGAGGTTCATGCCGTCCCGCAGGGCGGTCACCAGCATGACGTCGGCGGCGAGGTACAGGGCCACCATCTCCTCGACGGGATAGCTGTGGTGCAGATAGCGGATGGCGGTGTTCTTCATGGTGTCGTGGGTGCCGTTGATGCGGCCGACGGCGCCCTCGATGTCCTCGCGGAGGATCCGGTACTGCTCCACCCGCTCGCGGCTGGGGCTCGCGACCTGGATGAGGGCGGCGTCCTCGACCGTGATCGCGCCGTCCTCGAGCAGCTCGCCGTACGCCTTCAGGCGATGGCCGATGCCCTTGGTGTAGTCGAGGCGGTCCACGCCGAGGAGGATGTGCTGCGGGTCGCCGAGCTCGCGCCGGATCTCGCGGGAGCGCTCGATCACGTCGGGCCGCTGCGCGAGTTCCGTGATCGACGCCGTGTCGATCGAGATGGGGAACGCCTCCGCGCGGGAGACGTAGGCAGGGGTGCCGTCGTCGCCCTCGGGGACCTGTACCTGCTGGGCCTTGATGGTGTGGCCCTTGAAGCGGCGGACGCACCGCAGGAAGTTGCTCGCGTCGCTGGGACGCTGGAAGCCGATGAGGTCGGCGCCGAGGAGACCCTCGATCACCTGGCGGCGCCACGGGAGCTGCGCGTAGATCTCGAGGGGGGGGAAGGGGATGTGGTTGAAGAAGCCGATCTTGAGGTCCGGCCGGGCCTGCCTCAGCATCTTGGGCACGAGCTGCAGCTGGTAGTCCTGGACCCAGACGGTGGCGCCCTCGGCCGCGACGGACGCCGTCGCCGCAGCGAAGCGCTCGTTCACCTTCCGGTAGGAGTCCCACCAAGTGCGGTGGAACTCCGGCGAGGCGATGACGTCGTGGTAGAGCGGCCACAGCGTGGCGTTCGAGAAGCCCTCGTAGTAGAGCTCGACCTCCTCGGCGCTGAGCGGCACGGGGACGAGGCGCATATTCGCCTCGTCGAAGGGCTCGAGCGTCTCGTCGGACGCGCCGTGCCAGCCGACCCAGGCGCCGTCGGCCTTCGCCATGACGGGCGCCAGTGCCGTCACCAGGCCTCCGGGGGACCGGCGCCAGGAGCTCTCCCCGTGCTCGTCCACCACGCGATCCACGGCGAGCCTGTTCGAGACGACGATGAAGTCGAAGTCCCCGAACCGGCCGTCGGTCGGGAAAGAGGGCTTCACGCCAGGTGTCGTGGACGGTTGTGCTGCGCTCAAAACTGGCTCCATCGCAGAAGGGGGATCTCCCGCCCGACTCTATCGGGTCGGGCAGGAGTCGGCCGGGGACGTGAGCTGGGCGGAAGCGCTCAGGTGCGGTCGATAGCATGGCCTCCCAGCACACCGACGAAGAGGACCGATGGCGCCCGCACCCGGACACAAGCCGACCAAAGCCCAGCGCGCCGCCGCAACCCGTGAGCGGGAGCGGGTGGCTGCGGAGGAGCAGCAGCGGAAGGACCGCCGCAACGGGATGCTCGCCAAGTGGGGTGTGGTGGTCGCGGGACTGATCGTCGTCGCCCTCATCGCGGTGGTGGTCATCAACACTGTGCGCGGCCGGATCCCCGACGCCGGGCCGGCGCCCCAGGGCGGCAATGCCCAAGGTGGCATCACGCTCCTGTCGAGCACCGACACGGCGCCGACGGGGACCGACACGGTGGACGTCGCGACTCTCCCCGCCGAGCCCGCAGCGGAGGGAGCCATCCCCGAGGGCATCACGTCCGTCACCAACGGTCCCCTGCAGGTGGTGGCGTACGTGGACATCAACTGCGTGCACTGCGCGGACTTCGAGGCACGGCATTCCGAGCAGATCCTCTCGTGGCTGGACGCCGGCGAGATCACGTTCGAGTACCGCACCGTGGCCTACCTCGACCGCAACAGCAGCACCGAGTACTCCTCCCGCGCCGCGAACGCCGTCGCCTGTGTGGCCGACTCCGCGCCCGAGGCGTACTTCGACGTCAACCAGCGCCTGTTCGCGCACTACGAGCAGGGAGAGCTCGACGACGACGGCCTCGTGGCGCTCGCCGCGGACGCAGGCGCGGGGGACATCTCCGCGTGCGTGGAGGAGGGGACCTTCCGCCCATGGACGAAGTTCGCCACGGCTGCGGCTCAGGCGGCTGCCGTCGGCGGCACGCCGACGGTGTTCGTCAACGGTGCCGCGGTCCCGAACGCCGTCGAGGACTTCGAGACGACGGTCCAGGAGGAACTGGACGCCCGCAGCTGATTTCCGGCGGTGGCGGGCCTGGGCTACCCTTGTTGAGCGCTCGACTGCCCTCCAGCCAGGGGTGACGGCGCCCGCTGGCCCGGCCAGTTCGCCTCCTTAGCTCAGTTGGCCAGAGCACCGCTCTTGTAAAGCGGGGGTCGTCGGTTCGAATCCGACAGGAGGCTCCACACCCGCCTGCTGTTCCTCCCGCGAACACGCCCGATGCGCGGAACGCCGCCGGCGCTCACCCCAGCCCTGCCGGTGCTCCTTGCCCCGAACGGCGTCGCGGACTGCACGCTCGAGGGACCGGTCATGGGATCGTCGCTCGGGCGGGTTCTGCCGGCGGTGGAGGCTGTCGAGTTCGCGCTGCATCTTCCGGTAGCTCCGCCACCGCCGCTCCTCGAGTGCCCCGGACAGGAGGGCGAGCTGGACGGCGCACCCGGGTTCGGCATCGTGCGCGCAGTCTCGGAACCTGCAGGAGGCGAACAGGTCCTCGATCTCGCCGAAGACCTCGGCCAGTCCGTCCTCGGCGTCCCAGAGGGCGAACCCCCGGAGCCCTGGTGTGTCCATGAGGACGGCGCCGTCGCCGATCGGTACCAGCTCCCTCGCCGTCGTCGTGTGCCTGCCGCGGCCATCGCCCAGCCTGACCCGACCCGTGTCCTGCACATCCCGGCCGACGAGCGCATTGACGAGGCTCGACTTGCCGGCACCCGATGGCCCGAGGAGGGCGAGGGTGCGCCCCGCACCGACGCGGGCTCGCAGGTCATCGAGGCCGTCTCCGTCCTCGGCGGACGTGGTGAAGACCTCCGCGCCCCGCGCACGCTCCACCGTGTCCGCGACGACGGCATCGAAACGGGAGCTGAGGTCGGCCTTGGTGAGCACCACGAGGGGGACGGCGCCAGAATCCCAGGCTGCGACCAGCGTCCGCTCCAGACGGTTCGCCGACAGCGCCCGGTCCAACGGGACGACGACACCCACCAGATCGACATTGGCGCCGAGCAGTTGCGCCTCCGCGAGCGGATCGTGGGCGCGTTTGCGCTGCAGGACCGCCCAGCGCGGAAGGACGCCGACGACGCGCGGATCCTCACCGCCGGAGACGGCGACCCAGTCGCCGGTCACGAGGGACTCGTGCGCCTGCACCCCGAGCAGGCCCTGTTCAGTGGCGAGGAGCAGGCGGGTGCGGTCCGCGCGGACCACCCGGGCGGGGGAGGCGGCCGGTGCAGCTGTGGACGGGAGATGGAGGGAGAAGAGGCGGGCGACACGGTCCGTGTAGCCGTACTGCTGAAGAGGGTTCAACGGAGATCCTCCGGGGAAGCTCCCCGGGCGCGGCTGGCCTCAGGGCTGGAGCGCAGGAACCGGGGAGGTGACGACGAGGGGGGTGGGGGCGGTGGTCGACGCGCCGACAGTGACGTTCTCCATGACCCACCTCCTGTCGTTCCCGAGGGACCCGTCCGGGCCCGCGAGAGCCCAGTGTAATCCGTTGCCGATCCGGACGACAGAGGTCAGGCCGATGTCCTGTCGGTCTTCTCCACCGACCGGCGCGCGGTCCTGCGCCTCGCGTCGCCGAGGTCCCGCCGGAACTTCTCCTCGTCCACGGCTGTGTTGCGGCTCATGCCCATAACCCAGACGACGATGACGACGGTGGCGAGAAGCCATACGGCGGCACCGGCGGCGACGAGGAGGGCGATCTGCAGGACAGTCATCATGCTCCTCTCGTCATCGGACAGCGGGCGTCGCTTCGTCGCGGGTGCTCCATTGTCCCAGAGTGGCGCCGGACTGTCAGGTCGCCACCCCCGGCGGTGGATACCGGACGCCGAGGGAGGATCAGCTGCGCTGATCGGGGCCCTGCGCCTGGACCTGCTCGGCCTCGCGCTTTTCGGTCCCGGTGGCCAGGACCAGCAGGGTGAGGGCCGCTGCGGCGAGCATGACGCACATCATCGCCACCTGGTCTCCGCCGAGCAGGCCGACGAAGGGGCTGACGAGACCGGCCACGCCGGACTGCAGAACGCCGATGACTGCCGCCGCCGTCGCCGCCCTGTGGCCGTAGTGGTGCAACGCGAGCACGGAGGCGTTGGTCGGGTCACAGACACCGCGCGGGCGCGCGGTCGGCCCGGCGAACAGCTGCGGTGAGCGCAGATCGCAAGGGCCGAAAAGCTGGTCAGCGCGGTGGCAGGCGGTGCGTCGTCACGCTGACTGCGCCGTCATCGACGACGGCGGTCATGTAGGTGCAGAACGGTTGGCGACGGCGGTCGGTGGGCGAGCCCGGGTTGAGGAGCCGGAGACCGCCCGGCGCCGTGGTGTCCCACGGGATGTGGCTGTGGCCGAACACCAGGACATCGGTGTCCGGATGGAGCGCCGCCATGCGGGCTTCCCGGCCCTGGCTCTGGCCGGTCTCATGGACGACGGCGAGCCGCACGCCCTCGAGCTCCGCCCGGGCGACGAGGGGGAGGCGCGAGCGGAGGTCGGCGCCGTCGTTGTTGCCGTAGCAGGCGATGAGTCGCCGGGCCCTCTCCTCCAGCTCGTCCAGCAGCCCCGTCCCGGTCCAGTCCCCTGCATGGACGACGACGTCGGCCGAGTCGACGGCGTCCCACACCTCGTCAGGCAGCACCCTGGCCCGCTTCGGCAGGTGGGTGTCGGCGAGGAGCGTCAGGCGGAGGACCATGGTGCCAAGTCTGCCGCGGAATCCGGCACTCAGGCACCCGTGACAAGCCGGGGACCCTATGGCAAGCTTCCGTAAGCACGCTTACTAATCACGGTCCGGACCACGAGGAGGCAGACCATGCGGATCGACAAACAGCAGATCATCGACCTGCTGAAGAGCCAGGGCGAGGACGACCACGCCGATCAGGCACAGTCCGAGCTGCCGGATCAGGTGGACCCGGAACAGCACGCGGACCTGCTCGCCAGGTTCGGCATCAACCCGACGGACCTGCTGGGCAAGATCCCGGGTCTCGGCGGTTTCGGGGGCCAGGTCGGCGCGGTGAACCGTCACCGCCACGAGGCAGGGAGACAGTGATGGAAACAGGACAAGCGGTATGGATCATCGTCGCGATCGTGGTCCTTCTGGCGATCATCGCCGTCGTCGCCGTTCTGGCGCGGAAGCGGGGGGATGCCGAGCGGACGCGGCAGCAGGACAAGGACCGCCACAGGGCGGCCGAGATGCGCGAGCAGGCGAAGGCCACGGAATTGGACGCCCGTGAGCGCGGGGCCAGGGCGTCGATGGCGGAGGCCGAGGCGCAGCGCGCCGAGGTCGAGGCGGAACGGCTGCGGCAGCAGGCGCAGGAGCGACAGGCCGATGCCGACGGGCTGCGTGAGAAGGTCACCCTTCACAGCCAGGAGGCCGACGCGCTGGACCCCGATGTGTCGACGGACAAGGATCGGCGCGGCCACTGAGCCGACCATCGGGAGGGAAGATTCATGACCGATACGCTGCGCGTGGTCATCACCGGGGCATCTAGCGGGATCGGGCGGGCAACCGCCCGTCTGTTCGCGGAGGAGGATGCCCGGCTGGTCCTCGCCGGACGTGACGCCTCGACGCTCGAGGACGTCGCGGCCGAGTGCCGCAGCTTGGGGGCGACGGCGATCACCCTCCGCACGGACGTCTCCTCCGCCGAGGAGGTCGACCGCCTTGCCGACGCGGCTGTCGAACGGTTCGGCGGAATCGACGTCTGGGTGGGTAATGCCTCCCTGTACAGCTTCGGTACGTTCGAGCAGACACCGCCCGAAGTTTTCGACCGGCTCCTGTCCGTCAACCTCTCCGGACAGGTGTACGGGGCGCGGGCAGCGCTGCGCGTCTTCCGGCGCCAGGAGCACGGAGTGCTGGTCTCGGTGGCCTCCGTCTACTCGAGGATCACGTCGCCGCTCGTCAGCCCCTACGTCACCAGCAAGTTCGGCCTGCTCGGCTTCCTCGAGGTGCTGCGGATGGAACTGGCGAGCGCACCTGACATCCATGTCTGCGCCGTACTCCCCGCAACCATCGACACGCCGATTCACCAACATGCCGCGAACCATACCGGCCGGGCCGTCCGGCCGCTCCCCCCGGTCACCGATCCACTCCGGGTGGCACGGGCGATCGTGCGGGTCTCGCACGCACCACGCCGGCTGACCCAGGTGGGTCGGGTGCAGTCGTTGTTCGTCCACGCCCGTGCCCTCGCCCCCGCGGCGTACCAGGCCGTCGTGGCCCGCGCCTACCCTGCCCTCGCGCTCACGCGGGACGCGGCCCCCGTCTCGGACGGCACTGTGTTCAATCCGGATCGTCACTCCACCGGCGTGACCGGGGGGGTGGCGCTGGTTCCCCCGGCTGCGGCGCACTGCCGGCGAGGCCGCCCGACGACGCTGAAGGGCGGGCCACCCGCCCTCGGCTGGTCTCGCCGTTGCGGTCCCGTACCATCCGCCCGCGCAGCAACAGAAAGGCGCCGGCAGGATGCGCCGACGCCTTCCTCCGCGCGGTGCCCGCCCATGTCACGGATGACCGTCAGCGGCTCACCACCACGTGCTCGTTGGGGACGCAATGGGTCATGGTCAGCCCCGTGACGTCACGGGGCCCGTTGTTCCCGAGGTTCTCCAGGCGGGCGAGCTCGTCCTCCGAGAGGGTCTGGCCCGCGAGCGGAGGCAGGTCCTTCACCTCGTCCAGGCCGATGCCGAGCCCTTCCCCGACGCGGGCACCCAGTTCGTCGTCCACCAGGTGGAAGTGCCACACCATGCGTTCCTGCACGGCGCGCGCGGCCTGCCCGATCAGGGTCACGAAGTTCCCGACCAGGTCATCCTTCTCCCACTGCTCGAGCAGTTGGTAGCGCTGACCGGCCTGCAGGTAGTCGTTGGTCAGCGGTATCCGCCTGCGCGTCAGCCGACCGGTGATCTCGGGGCCCTGGTCGTCGTGCGTGGGGTACTCGCCCTCGCGGAGTCCACCGGTGATCGAGGGCTCGTAGGTGACGTGCGGATTCTGGCCGGGCCCGAGGTCCGTCCCGTAGGACATCTGGCCACCGCGCTGGTTCGTGTGCACCGCTGCGTTCTTGGCGGAGTTCACGGGCAGCTGGAGGTAGTTCGGTCCCACACGGTATCGCTGGGCATCGCTGTAGCTGAAGGTCCGCCCCACGAGCATCTTGTCGTCGGAGAAATCGAGTCCGTCGACCAGCACGCCGGTGCCGAAGGACAGCTGCTCGTTCTCGTTGTGGTGATCGGCCACGTTCCGGTTGAGCGTCATGGTGCCCACGAGCTTCGGCTCGAAATCCTGCTCCGGCCAGGTCTTGGTGTCGTCGAGCGGGTCGAAGTCGAGTTCCGGGTGGTCGCCGTCGTCCATGAGCTGGACGTACAGGTCCCACGTCGGGTACTCGCCACGCTCGATGGCTTCGTAGAGGTCCTTCGACGCATGTCCGAGATCGGTGGCCTGGATGGTGGCGGCGTCCTCCTCGGTGAGGCTCTTCACGCCCTGGTGCGGCTGCCAGGTGTACTTCACGAGCTTCGTCCCGCCCCCGGCGTCCACCCACTTGTACGTGTTGACACCGAATCCCTGCATGTGGCGGTAGTCCGCGGGGATGCCGCGCGGGCTGAAGAGGTTGACGAGCATGTGCATGGACTCCGGGGTCTGCGACATGAAGTCGAAGATGCGGCCCGGCTCCTGCCGGAAGGTGACGGGGTCCGGCTTCAGCGCGTGGATGACGTCCGGGAACTTGATGGCGTCGCGGATGAAGAACACGGCGAGGTTGTTGCCCACCAGATCCCAGTTGCCGTCCTCGGTGTAGAACTTGACCGCGAACCCGCGGGGGTCCCGCGCGGCTTCCGAGGAGTCACGGCCACCGATGACGGTGGAGAAGCGGACGGCGACCTCGGTCTTCTTGCCCGGCTCGGAGAAGAGCTTCGCGCGGGTGTAGGCGGCGATCGGCTCGTCTCCCCACCGGCCGGTGGCCTCGAACTCACCGAAGGCGACGGCGCCGCGGGCATGGACCACCCGCTCCGGGATGCGCTCGCGGTCGAAGTGGCTGATCTTTTCGAGGAACTGGTAGTTCTCGAGGGTGGCGGGGCCCCGCTCGCCCACCGTGCGGGAGTTCTGGTTGTCGTAGACCTGGTGGCCCTGGCGGTTCGTCAGGACGGCACGGTCATCGCCCTCGGCGGGTGGCTGGCCGGCGACATCGGTCATGGGGTTCTCCTCACAGCGGACTCTGGTCGTTTCGGGCAGCGGGGATGCCCTGCCGGCTCCCACGTCCGCTCTCGACGCTACCCAAGCCACTGATGCACAGCAACCTTAGTAATTGTCCGCGACGCCCTCGATCTCGGCGTAGCGACGGAGGAGGGCAGCGGCGCCGCCACCGGGTTCGGCGTCGACCGCCCGGTGCATGGACGCGAGCTTCGCCGCGCCTGCCGGGAACGGCGGCAGCAGGGGGACGTCCGGATCCGTCACGACGTCGATGACGAAGGGCTGGTCCGCGGCGAAGGCCCGGTGCCACGCCTCAGCGAGGTCCGCCGGATCCTCGACCCGCACGCCGTCGAGTCCCAGCAGCTTCGCGTGCGCGGCGGCGTCGACGGCGGGCAGGGCCTGGCTGTCCTCGAAGCGGGGTTCAGCTTCCATCTCGCGCTGTTCCCACGAGACCTCCGAGAGATCCCGGTTCGAGAGCACGCACACGACGAAGCGCGGGTCCGCCCAGCCGCGCCACAACCGCGCGACGGTGACGAGTTCGGCCAGCCCCGCCATCTGCAGCGCGCCGTCGCCGAGGAGCACCACAACGGGGCGCTCGGGGCGTGCGAGCTTCGCGGCGATACCGTACGGCATGCCCGCACCCATGCAGCCGAGGGTGCTCGACAGATGTGCGGGCACGCCGCGGGGGAGGCGCAGCTGGCGCGCGTACCAGTAGACGCAACTGCCGACGTCGACCGCCACCTGCGCATCGCCGGGCAGTGCATCGCTGAGCTCGCGCACGACGCGCTCCGGGTTGACGGGCCGGGCAGGGGTCAGGGCGCGTTCGAGCGCTATCCGGTGCCACCTCTCCACCTGCTCCTCGACCTCGGCACGGTAGGAGTGGTCCTGCTGGCCGTGCAGGAGGATCAGCAGGGCCCCGAGTGTCTCGGCCGCGTCCCCGTGGAGCGCCACCTCCACCGGGTAGCGGTTCCCGATCGCCTTCGGGTCGATGTCGATCTGGACCGCGCGTGCCTGCCCCGGGGCAGGGTAGTACTCCGTCCAGGGGTCGTTGGAGCCGATGATGAGCAGGGTGTCGCACGTATCCATGAGGTGCGCGCTCGCCGTGGTGCCGAGATGGCCCATCGTGCCGGTCACGAACGGGAGCGACTCGTCGACGAAGGGCTTGCCGAGGAGGCTCGTGGTGATGCCCGCGCCGAGGCGTTCGGCGACGGCGACCACCTCCTGCTGTGCATGCGCGGCCCCCTGCCCCACCAGGAGCGCGATCCTCCGGCCGGCGTTCAGGACGGCGGCGGCGTCGAGCAGGTCCGCCTCGCGCGGCGCGACGCACCCGAGGGACCACACCGGCGACGACGGGACCACGCCGTGCTCGTGCGGCGTGGACGGCGCTGCCTCCTGCTGGAGGTCGTGCGGCAGGATCACGACGGCGGGTGACCGGGTGGCGAGCGCGGCCTTGAACGCACGGTCGAGGACCATGGGCAGCTGCTCGGCGTCCGTGACCTGCTGGAGGAAGTCCGAGGCGACGTCCTTGAACAGGCTGGGCAGGTCGATCTCCTGCTGGTAGGCCGAGCCGAGGACGGTGCGGCTCTGCTGGCCGACCAGTGCGACGACGGGAACGCTGTCCATCCGGGCGTCGTACAGGCCGTTGAGCAGATGCACCGCCCCCGGTCCCTGCGTCGCGGTGACGACGCCCACCCGGCCGGTGTACTTCGCGTGCGCCACAGCCATGAAGGCGGCCGCCTCCTCGTGGCGGGCCTGGACGAAGGCGGGGCCCCCTGCCCGGCGCAGTGCGCCGAGCAGGGGATTGATACCGTCTCCGCTGTAGCCGAAGATCCTGTCGACGTGCCAGTCCCCGAGTCGGCGCACCACGAGGTCGGCGACCGACCCGGACGTCTCCGTCCCGGCCCGCTGTGAGGAAGTATCCGCCATGGTGTCAGGCCGCTGTCGGTGCGGCGGGTCCGGTGGGCCAGCGCAGGAGCGCAGCGATGGGCTTCTCCTCGAGCGCACCGGACGGGTACATCGTCACCTGCGCATCGGTGAGCGCGGCGGCCCGGAGGAGCCCGGCGACCGCCGGCACCTCGCCCAGCACGCCCGCTCCGGCGGTGTCGGCCTCGGAGGTCGCGACCCAGGGTGCTGCGTCGAGTGCGAGGAGGGTCTCGCCGTCCCAGGCCGTGGTCTCGAGGAGGAGGACTTCGACCTGCGCCTGCTGCAGGGCCGTGATCACGGCCCCGCGGCCGACGGCGGACGTCCGTGTCCCCTGGCCCTCTTTCTCGGCGAGGCGTTCGAGGAGCGAGTGCTGCTGATCCGCCATGGTGCGTGCCACGAGCTGCTGGACCTGCTCGAGGAAGGTCTCCTCGTCGGCTCCGTCCGCGCGGGTGTTGCTCTCGATGACGCCGAGCTTCGCGGCGGACTCCTGCGACACCTCGTCGGCCACCAGTTGGCGTGCCCGGATGTCACCGGCCACCACGATCAACTGTGCATCGTGCTCCGCGGCGATCCGATCGATCTCGGCGGCGACCTCGCGGGAGTTCATCTTCCAGACCTTCTCCGCATGCTGCTGCATGCGGCGGTGCCCCCAGCCTCCGCTCCCCAGCTTGCGGGTGTGCATCGTGTCACCCTCGACCTCGGAGGCGGGGGCCCCGGAGGTGATGTGCTGCTCGTCGCCGTCGGCGTACCGCAGGTAGATCTCGCCGCCGTGGTGCCCCACCTCCGCCACCAGGTAGGCGAAGTCCTCGGGGGTGTGGCGGACGAGCGGCGTGAGGTCGGGTACGGGGCCGGTGTCGGTCACCGTGAGGCCGACGAGGTCGCCGGGCAGGAACTCGTCGACGACGGCTTTCCCGCCGTTGACGAGGAGGTAGCGCGTCACCGGGTCCGGCAGTCCCTTCGCCGTCGTGCCGAGTGCGGCGACGGCGGCGTCGATGTCCTCGGAGGGTGCTCCCGCAGCCTTCATCTCCTGGGCGATGCTGCGGGGAAGGATCTCGTCGTTCGCCAGGCCGTCCACAGTTCCGGTGCTGCCGTCCACATAGATGGTGGTCCAGGGACCGGGCAGTTCGAACAGCTGGGCATGGTCTTTGAGTACGTGCGTCACGAAGGTCCCCTGTCGTGTCGGTATCGGGCCGGCGGCCGAGCGCCGGAAATACTAAGGACACTTATGGTCTATCACTCCGTCCGAGCGGTGAGAAGGGTCGATTCGTCCTCGGAGGGGCTTGAAATTGCCTCGGCACGCGTGGGTGGTGGCGGGTAGCGTGGAGGACATGCTGACCGTTCCCGAGAATTTCCCGCCCGCCTACATCCGCTTCCTCGAGGCCCAGGACGAGGGCTTCGCCGAGACCGTGCTGATGGTCATGAAGCAGTCCGTCGCGGAGGGCAAGCACGGCATCCTCATCAGCGACCAGGCTGTCGACCGCGGCGCCGAGACGTCCAAGGAGATCCCGTTCGGCGAGATCGTCGTCGGGACCCGCTGACAGCAGGGTTCCGGGCGCAGAGGCCCAGGCCGGCACAGTGGGCCCGGGGACTGCCGCTGAGCCCACAATGAAGGAAGCGCCGGTCGATGACCGGCGCTTCCTTCGTCCGCTGTTCGTCGCGGGAGCCTCTAGCTGCCCCCGCCGGTCTTCTCGTCGGTGTCCGCGCCCTCGGCGGGCTCCTCGGAATGCACGCGGATGTCTGCCGTATCGGCGTCCGGGTCGCCCTCGGCAGGTGCTTCGTTGTGGATGCGGTCGTCGTCGCTCGGCTTCTCTGACATGCATTCGTCCTCTCGGTTCGGGGGAAGATCAGCTCCCTCACCGCCAGTGTACGGACCTGTGCGAACGGGCATCACCGGCAGGAACTCCATGGCGGAATGTGGTCAGCATGCTTACGATCGAACCATGGAGTCGAACACCGCCACGGACACCGACGTGGTCATCGGCACGGAGGGCGGAGGGGCCAGCGGTGGGGCTGCGGGGCCGCCGACCGCGGGAACGACCGCCGGGGCGGCCGGATCGCGGACCGCCGATGCCCCCGGCATGGTGCACCGTCGCAGCCGGATCGCGGGAGGCGCAGCCGCAGGGCTCGGCTCCGTCGCCCTCGGGATCGTGGCGCATTCCGTGTCCGACGGCGTCCTGCCGAGTCCTTCCATCCTCGCCGGGCTGACGTCGCTCGCGGTGCTGGCTGCCACCCTCGTGGTGCTCGGGCGCCTCCCGGGCTGGGCCGTGCTGCTCCTGCTAGGAGCCGGCCAGCAGGTCCTGCACTGGCTGCTCGGGGGGCTCGCGGTCGCGCCCTCCTCGACCGTCGCGGGACCGGCTGATCATCACGGAGCCGATGTGCCGGTGGGGGCCGGGGGTCCCGGTGGCCATTCTCCGGAGGTGATGCTCCTGCTGCACACCCATCTGGCGGCAGCCCTGCTCGTGGGCTGGTTGGTCCTGCGTCACCGGGCCATCGGTGCCTGGTTCCGGCAGCGGACGTCCACCCGGCAGCGGTGACCATAGGCAGGAGGCGCACCCGCCGCGGGCGGGAGCGCCTCGTCCTGATCGCGCCGTCACCGAGAGTTGCAGCGAAGATGCCTGCAACCCTCCGTGAGGATCGCCCTGCAGATGCCTAGTTGGCGTTCACCGAACCGTCGTAGAACGGGTAGTCGGTGTAGCCCTCGGCGCCCGTCGAGTAGAACGTCGAGGGGTCGGGCTCGTTCTCCGGCAGGTTCTCCCGCCAGCGCCGGGCGAGGTCCGGGTTGGCGATCGCGGGACGACCGACGACGACGGCGTCACCGATGCCGTCCTCGAGGATGGAGATCGCCTCCTCGCGGTTCGTGATGACGCCGAATCCGCTGTTGATGAGGAACGGACCACCGAAGCGCGTCCGCAGGTCCTGGACGAACGCACCGGTGGGCTCGGCGTGCAGGATGCTGAGATAGGCCAGGCCGAGTGGGGCGAGCGCGTCGACGAGCGTCCCGTAGGTCGCATGCACGTCGGCGGCCTCCGTCTCCAGGGCGTCCTGGATGTTGTGCTCCGGCGAGATGCGCAGGCCCACCCTCTCGGCGCCGACCGCCTCGGCGACCGCGGTGACGAGGTCGATGACGAACTGCGCCCGCTTCTCCGGCGAGCCGCCGAAGGCGTCGTCCCGCTGGTTCGATCCGGGTGAGAGGAATTCGTGCAGGAGGTAGCCGTTGGCGCCGTGCAGTTCGACGCCGTCGAACCCTGCGACCTCGATCGCCTGCCGGGATGCGGTCACGAACTCCTCGATGATGTCGGGAAGCTCCCCGGTGGTCAGGGCGTGGGGGACGGGGTAGGGCTGCTTGCCGGTGCTCGTGCGCGTGGTGCCCTCGATGGCGATCGCGCTCGGCGCGACCACCTCGTACCCGCCGTTCGTGTCGGGGTGGGTGACGCGGCCGGCGTGCATGACCTGGGCCACGATGCGGCCGCCGTCGGCATGGACGGCGTCGGTGACGCGCCGCCACCCGGCGAGCTGCTCGTCCTCGACGAGGCCGGGCTGGCCGGGGAAGCCCTGGCCGGCGTGGCTGGGGTAGGTGCCCTCGCTGACGATGAGTCCCAGCGAGGCACGCTGGCGGTAGTGCTCGACGACGATGTCGCCGGGGATCCCGGCGTCGCCCGAGCGGACGCGGGTCAGCGGTGCCATGACGACGCGGTTGGGGAGTTCGAGCGTGCCGAGGGTGAGCGGGGAGAACAGCTTCACGGGTCCTGCTTTCTGCGTGGGGGGGGTGTCCTACCCGTCGGTAACCGGGCTTCGCCTGGTGCTATTCCATCTGTGGTGCGTGTCACGGAGGTGCGGGCGGGACTCCCCGGCCCCGGCCGTCCGACCGGCGGAGGGGTGATGGTGCCGGGGCGACGACGGTGCGACACTGTGCGTGTTCCCGCGGCCCGGCGGGACATGAGGTCGATGAGGCGTTGATGCGGCATGAGTGAGATCCGGATGAAGACTGCGGCGGGTCGGTGGATCCTGCTCGCCACGGTGCTCGGGTCCGGCATCGCCGGCATCGACGCGACGGTCGTCAACGTCGCGCTCCCGACCATCGGCGCCGAACTCGGCACGGACTTCGCCGCCCTGCAGTGGATCGTGACGGGCTATACGCTGACGCTCGCCTCGTTCATCCTGCTCGGCGGATCCCTCGGGGACAGGTTCGGGCGCCGGCGCATCTTCGTCGTCGGGGTCATCTGGTTCGCCGTCGCCTCCCTGCTCTGCGGGCTGGCGCCCGACGCCGGCCTGCTCATCGCTGCCCGGGCGCTGCAGGGGGTGGGCGGCGCCCTGCTCACCCCGGGCAGCCTCGCCATCATCCAGGCGAGCTTCTCGGGTGAGGACCGGGCGCGGGCCATCGGAGCGTGGTCGGGCCTCGGCGGGGTTGCGACGGCGATCGGTCCGTTCCTCGGTGGCTGGCTCGTCGAGAGCGTGTCCTGGCGCTGGATCTTCCTCATCAACGTGCCCATCGCGGCGGCGGTCGTGTGGATCGCCGCACGCCACGTGCCGGAGACGCGCGACGCCGACGCGACCGGCGGTCTCGACGCGGCCGGGGCGGTGCTCGGTGCGCTCGCGCTCGCAGGGACCACGTATGCCCTGATCGAGGCGCCCGCACAGGGAGCAGGCGCTCCGGCGGTCCTCGGCTCGGGCGTGCTGGGGCTCGTCGCCGCCGCCGCGTTCCTCGTCGTCGAATGGCGTGCCGAGCACCCCATGCTGCCGCTGCGCATCTTCGCCAACCGGCAGTTCAGCGCAGCCAACGCGGTCACGTTCCTCATCTACGCGGTGTTCGGCGGGATCTTCTTCCTGCTCGTGGTCCATCTGCAGGTCGTCGCCGGATTCAGCCCGGTCGCATCGGGGACGGCGATGCTGCCCATCACGGCGCTGATGCTGGTGCTCTCGCCGCGCGCCGGGGAGCTCGGCTCACGCATCGGACCGCGGATACCGATGGCGGTCGGGCCGCTGGTGTGCGCGGTCGCACTCGTGCTCATGGTGCGGATCGGTCCCGGGGCGTCCTACCTCGTGGACGTCCTGCCCCCGGTCCTCGTCCTGGGACTCGGGCTGTCGCTCCTCGTGGCCCCCCTGACGTCCACGGCACTCTCCGCAGTGCCGGAACGCCAGGCAGGCCTCGCCTCCGGCGTGAACAACGCCGTCGCCCGGGCCGCCGGCCTGATCGCGATCGCCGTCCTGCCCGCCGCCGCCGGCCTGACCGGCGACGCCTACAGCAACCCTGCCGTCTTCGAGGCGGGATTCGACACCGCCTGCATCATCGGTGCCGTGGTGCTCGTCGCAGGCGGTGTCCTCGCGGCGCTCACCATCCGGAACACGCACACCCCGGAGACCGAGCATCCGAGCCACTGCGCCGTGGACGGACCGCCGGCCGCCCCTGCCGCCCTGCACACCGGACATCCGGGCGGCAGCGGGAGCTGACGCCCATCCCGACCCGGATGCCGGCCCCATGCCGGACGACGAAGCCCCGGACAGGTGTCCTGTCCGGGGCTTCGTGCGTGGTGCTGGTGCTGGTGCGACGGGACCGTCCGCTAGCGGAGGTCCTCCTGGTCCATCGCGTTGAGCGGTGAACCGCCGCGGTTGGCGGGGTCGTCGCTCGCATCGACGTCGTCGTCCTCCATCATGCCGAAGTCGACATCCGCCGCTGCCTCGCCGAGCAGGGGCTCCTCCGGCGGGTACTGCTCGTCCCCGTGCTCGTAGCGTGCCTCGGCGGTCTCCTCGCGCAGCGTCTGGTCGCTGAGCGCGCCCTCCTCGCCCACTCCGGCCACGCCGTTCTCGTCGGCGCTGGACTCCGTGACCCCGGGCTCGTCCTGCAGGAGGGGATCCTCCTGCCAGCGGTCCGGGTTCAGCTCCGCCGCATCCTGGTAGGCGTCTGGCTGGCCCTCGAGGACCGGGTCGAAAGCCTCGGGCGCCAGCGAATCGTTCGGCACCTCGGGCTCTTCGCCCACGATGGTCAGTTCCTCATCGGGAAGGTTCTCTGTCATCTTCTTCGCCTTTCGTCGGTGCTGCGCATCGTTCGATTGTCAGCCTACTGATGAAGTGGTCCGGGCGACAGTTGGTGCCGCAGCCCGGACCTCCGGTGCGGCTTCAGGCGTGATCGCGCCAGCTGTGCCGTGGGGCGTATCCCAGGATCCGCCGGGCCTTGTCGATCGACAGGAGCGTCTCGTTGCCGCCCACCTCCCGGGTCACCTCGACGCCGGGGAAGACCTCGGCGGCGAGGTCGGCGCTCGGCCGTCCCATCACGGTGTCCGCGGCCGCGATGATGAAGCGGTCGAAGCCCGGCGCCGCATTCTCGAGTGCCCTCTGCACCGCCTGCGCGCCGTCACGGCCGTCGATGTACCCCCAGAGGTTCCACTTCCGGCTCGACGGGTCCGCGTCGAAGGACGGGAACTCGGCATAGTCCTCGGGATCCATCACGTTGGAGAACCGCAGGGCCGTGATGCTGAGCGCAGGGTCCCAGCGCGTCAGTTCGATGGCGAGCTGTTCCTCCAGGTGCTTGACGAGGGAGTAGGTGCTCTCGGGGCGGGCCGGGTACTCCTCGTCGACCGGGATGTACGGAGGAGGGGTGTCGAACGGCAGTCCGAGCACGGTCTCGCTGGAGGCATAGACGATCCGCTTGATGCCGGCGCGCCGGCACGCCTGGAAGACGTTGTACGTGGACGTCATGTTGTTGTGGAACGTGGCGGCGTCCGCCTGCAGGCCGGGTGCAGGGATCGCGCCGAGGTGGACCACGGCATCCAGTGCGTCGTACTTGTCGTCGACCCCCTGGAGGGCATCGGCGACCTGCCCGTAGTCGCGCAGGTCGATCCGGAGGAAGGACGGGCTGCGCTCCCCGTGCTGGTCCAGTTCGACGACGGTGTGCCCGGCCTCGCGGAGGCCACGCACCACGCTGCGCCCGAGCTTGCCGTTGGACCCGGTGACGGCGACCGTGAGGGGCGCCATCAGACCGGCCTGGTCTCGGGTGACTGCGTCCTGGCGACGTCGCTCTCCGCGAGGCCGCCGATGGCCTCGTCGATGGCCTTGAGGACGTCGTCCTCCAGCTTCACGCCTGCGGCGACCGCGTTCGATTCGACCTGCTCGGGACGCGACGCGCCGATGATCGCGGAGGCGACGTTCGTGTTCTGCAGCACCCAGGCGATCGCGAGCTGCGCCATCGTCAGACCCACGCCGTCGGCGATCGGGGCCAGCTTCTGCACGCCCGTGAGGACCTCGTCGCTCATCCAGCGCTTGATCATGTCGGCGCCGCCCTTGTCGTCCGAGGCGCGGGTGCCCTGCTCGGGCTGCCGGCCGGGCTGGTACTTGCCGGTGAGGACGCCCTGGGCCACGGGGGACCAGACGATCTGCGAGATGCCGAGCTCCTCGGACGTCGGGACGACCTCGCCCTCGATGACGCGCCACAGCATCGAGTACTGGGGCTGGTTCGAGATGAGCTGGAAGCCGAGGTCCTTCGCGAGGGCGTGTCCGTCGCGCAGCTGCTGCGCATTCCATTCGCTGACGCCGATGTAGAGGGCCTTGCCCTGCCGGACGATGTCCGCGAACGCCTGCATCGTCTCCTCGAGGGGGGTCTCGTAGTCGTAGCGGTGGGCCTGGTAGAGGTCCACGTAGTCCGTCTGCAGGCGCTGCAGCGAACCGTCGATCGACTCCATGATGTGCTTGCGCGAGAGTCCGACGTCGTTGTGGCCCTTCGGTCCGGTGGGCCCCCAGACCTTGGTGAAGATCTCGAGGGACTGGCGCCGCTCGCCCTTCAGTGCCTCGCCGAGCACGGTCTCCGCAGCCGTGTTGGCGTACACGTCCGCGGTGTCGAAGGTGGTGATGCCGACGTCGAGCGCGGCGCGCACGCACTGCGTCGCGACGTCGTTCTCCACCTGCGAGCCGTGCGTGAGCCAGTTGCCGTACGTGATTTCCGAGATCTTGAAGCCGCTGTTTCCGAGGTATCTGAAGTCCATGGTCCTGATGCTAACCACCCTGATCACCCGCCGTACAGGCTTGACCGTTTACCGAGGCAACTTCTCGTCACGTGACGGGGACGCAACGATCCCAGCCGGTAGACTTGGGGCCGTCCTTTGCTAGCCGCCCACCGTGAATGAGGAATCTTGGCAGACTTCAGCGCCCGCTTCGCCACCGGAGCAGAGCAGCAGGACTGGGATTCCCTCGTCACGGCGAACCCGGGCGGGGGCAACATGCTGCAGTCCATGGCGTTCGCGGAGGTGAAATCGCACCACGGGTGGCGGCCTCGCTTCGTGGTCATCGACGGGGCCGGCTCCACGAGCCACGTCCTCGTCCTGGAGAAGAGGGTGCCGATCGTCGGGGCGCTCTGGTACCTCATCAAGGGTCCCGCGGTGACGCAGCCGGAGCACGTCCCGGCGGCGGCACGGGCTGTCGCCGATCTGGCGCGCCGCGAGAAGCACCCCGTCTTCGCGCTCAAGGTGGAGCCGGACCTCGTCGACGGCCCTGAGCTGCGGGAGACCTTCCGGTCCGCCGGGCTCGTGAAGACCTTCAACCTGCAGCCCAATGACAGCACCGCCGTCCTCGACACATCACCGGAGTCCAACCAGCTGCTCAGGAACCTGCATTCACGCGGGCGCAACGCGGTGCGCCGGGCACTGCGCGAGGGCGTCGAGGTGCAGCGCATGGAGCCCACGGAGGACACCTTCCGGGCCATGTACTCCCTCATGTCGCACGTCGAGGACAGGTCGGCCGCGCGCATGCGGTCCTTCGAGTACTACAGCCGGTTCTGGCAGAACTTCGTGGATGCCGGGCAGGGCCGCTTCTACTTCGTCCACGAGGACGGCGAACCCTCGGTGGGAGCCTTCGTCATCAACTACGGCTCGAAGGGCACCTACAAGGACGGCGGATCACGCCCCGGCCGGACGCAGTACGGTGACTCGCACCTCGTCCAGTGGACCGCGATCAACGACCTCAAGGACGAGCACGGGATCGTCGAGTACGACTTCTGCGGCACGCCGCCGAGCGACCGGCTCAAGGACACGACCCACCCGCACCACGGACTGGGGCTCTTCAAGACGAGCTTCACCAAGACGGTCACCGACTACGCCGGCTGCTACGACCTGGTGGTCAGCGGCTGGAAGTATCGTGTGTGGAACACGATCGCGGAGCGCGCGGCCCGCCAGATCCACTGGCGCCGCACCCACCAACCCTTCTACTGAGGAGTCCCGCGGACCACCGCGGCACAGCATGCATGAAAGGCGGCCGTGAAAGACGGTTCCACCCCCGGGGACGGCCGATCGCCGGCCACCAATCCTTCGCCCGTGGCGGAGGCCCTGCCCGTGATCCGGCGCCCCTTCGACCCGACGGACGAGGAGAAGCGGAAGCTGGGTCGTGCGGCCGGAGAGGCTGCGGCAGCAGGTTCACCGGGGTCGGTGCAGCGGACGTCGCAGGACGGCGGTTCCAAGGGCGTCAAGGGTCGGACGCGCGCACCGTCGGACGGCAGGACCGGTCGGCAGGGGCGCCAGCGTCCGCCGGCCACCCGTCCCACGGACGCACTCCCCACCACGCCCCAGACCCTTCCGCCGTCGAGCCGGTCGAACGCCGCTGCCCGCAGCATGCTGCGCCGACTGGTGCAGGGCGAGGCCCCGCCCACCCAGGCCATGAGCATCGTCGAGCGCCTGGCCGGGAGTCCGTACGCGAACCCGATGATCCAGGCCGGCGGCCCGGATGCGAGCGCGCGGAAGGCTCTGGACTTCGCGCTCAACCTGGCCGAGACCATGTTCCGCTACGGGGCGGGAGCGCTCGAGGTCGAGACCAGCATCATCGCGGTGACGGCCACCTTCGGCCTGGACAACATCGAAGTGGACATCACCAACCAGTCGGTGGTGCTCAACTACTCCGCCGAGGGCCAGACGCCCACCACCGTGCTGCGCGTGGTCAGGTCCTGGACCAACAACTACGCGGGGCTGACAGCCATCCACCGGCTCGTGTCCGACATCGCGGACGGCGGTGTCTCCCGCACCGAGGCCGCCCAGCGCCTCGACGAGATCACGCACCGGCCCAAGCCGTTCCCCCGCTGGATGGTGACGGCCGCCTTCGGCATCTTCTCCGCAGCCATCGTCGCGTTCGTGGGCGGTACGCTCCTGGGCTCCCTCGTCGGCTTCGTCAGTTGCATCCTGGTCGATCTCGTCAGTCGCAGACTCGGCGAGTGGCGTGTGCCCGAGTTCTTCTCGGTCGCCACGTCCTCGGCGCTCGTGACGCTCATCGCCATGCTGTTCTGGTGGCTGCAGGTTCCCATCGCCCCGGCGTTCGTGGTGGTGGGAGGCATTCTGCTGCTCCTGCCGACGGGCCGGCTCGTCTCCGCCACCCAGGACGCCATCAACGGGTTCCCCGTCACGGCTGCCGGCCGGTTCCTCTCGGCCGTCCTCGTGTTCGCGGCCCTCGTCGCCGGGATCGCCGTCGCGCTCGTCGCCGGGAGCGCCCTGGGGATCCCCCCGCTCGAAGTCCTCGAATCCTCCGGCTCGCAATACCCCTGGCCCGTGGTGGCGGTCCTGATCTTCGTGGCGGTGGCGATGATCTGCATCGCCGAGCAGACGGACGTCAAGCTCGTGATCCCGACCTCGCTCGTGGCGGTCGCCGGTTACCTCCTGCTCATCGGGGCGACGTCCGCAGGTGTCGGGTACCGGCTCGCCCCCGCACTCGCCGCCGTGGTCATCGGGGCGCTCTCGCGCGTCGTCGCGCTCCGGCTCGGGGCGCCGCAGCTGGTGGTGGCCGTCCCTGCCGTCCTGTTCCTGTATCCCGGGCTGACCATCTTCCGGTCCATGTACATGCTCACGCTGGACGCCGACGTGGTCAACGACGGCGCCCTCGGACTCTTCAACGCCCTCACCGTGGTGCTCGCGATCGCGGCCGGCGTGGTCCTCGGCGACAACCTGGCGCGTCCCTTCACGCGCAAGCTCGGGTCCACCGAACGGCAGCGGAACCGGCGGCGCTGAGCGGTTCTCCCTCGCCCTTCAGATCCCGCTGCGGGTCCCCGTGGTGCGGGACCAGTCGACGGGACCGGCGCCCTGCTGCGTCAGGAGCTCGTTGGCGCGGGTGAAGGGCCGGGAGCCGAAGAAGCCGCGCGACGCCGAGAGCGGGCTCGGGTGCGCGGACTCGACCGTCGGCGTCGCGCCCAGCAGGGGCTTCAGCCGGAGCGCGTCCTTACCCCACAGGATCGCCACCAGTGGACCGCCCCGCGCGGCGAGGGCACGGACGGCGGCGTCCGTCACCTGTTCCCAGCCGAGCCCCCGGTGGGAGGCCGGTTCACCCGCGCGGACGGTCAGGACGCGGTTCAGCAGGAGCACTCCCTGCTCGGCCCACCCCGAGAGGTCCCCGGACGCCGGCACGCGGGCTCCGGTATCGGCGGAGAGCTCGCGGTAGATGTTGACGAGACTGCGCGGGATCGGCCGCGTCGCAGGATCGACGGCGAAGCTCAGGCCGACGGCGTGCCCTGCCGTCGGGTAGGGGTCCTGGCCCACGATGACCACACGGACGGCGTCGAGTGGGGTGCTGAAGGCCCGGAGGATGTCCCCTGGTTCCGGCAGGACGCGCTGCCCCGCGTCGAGATCGGCGGCGAGGGAGGTCGCGAGTGCGTGGAGTACCGGCTCCACGGGTTCGAGCGCCGCGGCCCACCCGGGGTCCACGAGCTCCCGGACCGGCGTGGGGGCCCCGAAGGGGAAGGCGGCCTCGTGGGGGGAGGGGGCGGGGGAGTGCGCGGGCGCGGCCGGCCCCGTCCGACGGTCGCGGCGGGGGGCCGGATCCACGGGAGGGAGGTCGAACAAGGTGCCGTCGTCGTGGGTCATGGGTCCATTCTGGCCCGCCCGACCGGTGCCTCCCGCTCGAATGACACGGGTGTAATTCCCCACTACCATGGGGTGATGCATGGGCACTGTGACGGAAGGCGGTAGCAGACATGGCCGAGCCGCAGCGGCACGTCGATGACGGGCCGACCGAGGGCCGCACACTCGAACTGGGGGATCGCGAGCAGCGCATGCTCGCCCTCGAACGCGAATGGTGGAAGTACGCCGGAGCCAAGGAGCAGGCCATCCGCGACCTCTTCACCATGTCCGCCACGCACTACTACCAGCTGCTCAACGCGCTCATCGACACCGAGGCCGCGTTGGCCCACGATCCGATGCTCGTGAAGCGGCTCCGCCGCCTGCGGTCGACCCGCCAGAAGACCCGGTCGGCACGCCGCCTGGGCGCGGACATCTAGACCACACCGGTCTCCACGAGCGAAGGACCCTCCCGCCCATGACAGAGCACCCGCGCGACGAGTTCGACAGGGTCCCGGAGACCTCGGAGCGCCAGGGTGTTCATCGTGAACGGCTAATCCCCGCCGGGTCGGGCGGTCTCGCCCTGAAGATCACCGTCGGGATCCTGGCCCTGCTGATCGGCCTCGGCGCCTATCTCATCCTGCCGAGACTCGGGCTCGTCGGTGGCGATGCTGCGGGAACTCCGGCAGCCGCCACGAGCCCCTCACAGGAGCCGGCAGTCGCCCCGTCGGGTTCCACAACGCCCGCCGACGGTGCCGCGGACGGCAACCCACCGACGGAGGCCGACGGCGCATCGACCTCCCCGTCGGACGACGACGAAGACGGCGTCGACCGGACCCGGACCGTCAACGTCCTCAATGGCACCGGCTCACCGGGACTCGCCTCGGTCGCCGCCGGACGCCTGGCCGAGGAGGGGTGGGGCTCGGTCCTCCCCGGGAACTGGGCGGGAGCCCCCGTGGACTCGTCCGTCGTCTTCTACAACGGCGAAGAGCAGCGGATCGCCGCCGAAGCCGTGGCGGAGGACCTGGGGATCACGGATCTCGTCGACAGCGCCGACGTCTCGCCGGACGTCTCCGTGGTGCTCGGCCCCGAGTTCCGGTAGATCCACCGGGGAACCTCGAGGGTCCGCTCCAGGCACGCTCGCGTGGTCCGGGGTGCCGTGGACGACGGGTTCGTCGTCGGGACCACCCGCTCCGAGCGGCTGCGCCGCCCGGAGCCGTGAGGGTCAGTCCTTCAGCGGGATGCCCTGCGCGTCCCGGCGGAACTGCTCGGAGCCGACCAGGATCATGATGCCTTCGATGAGTCCCCAGATCCCCGCGGCGATGGCACTGAGCCCGAAGGTGAACAGGGCCCCGACGGTGGACATCAGGATCTGGATGACGCCGATCGTCGTGAAGCCGAGATAGAAGCGGTGGATCCCGAGCGACCCGAGGAGGATGCCGAGCACGCCTGCCACCACGCGGGACTTCTGCGGTGCGTAGGGCTGGCCGAACGGCCCCTGGTTGTAGCCGCCCTGGCCGTAGGGTGCCTGCGCGTAGGGCGCCTGCTGGTACTGGCCCTGGGGATAGGGTCCCTGCTGCTGCTGCGCGGGCGGGTACGGTGACGGGGCCTGGCCGTAGCCGGGCGAGGTGGTGCCGCCGTCGTAGGTTGGCCGCGCGTCACCGGACTGGCCATAGCCGGGCGAGGTGGCGCCGCCGTCGTAGGCCGGCCGGACATCATCGCTCTGGCCGTAGCCGGGGTAGGGCGGCGTATACGGATCTGCCGGGGCCGGCACGCCTGCAGGCTCGCGACCCGTGCTTCCTGCGCCCTGCTCGTTGTGCTCCCCGTTGTCCGGGCCGGTTGCTGACGTCGACACGATGCCTCCCATGGCTTGTTGTCCGCCCAACCTATGCCCTGAGGGGAATCCGCGCTACGGCAGGCGCTGCCACCGGCTCGACCGGGCGGCGCGGAGGCGTCCGGGAGGCCCTGTGCGGGCGTCCCGACAGGTTGCACTCGGGGGGTGGGAGTGCTAATTATTGAGTTAGCACTCGCGCGCGCAGACTGCTAAGGATGCGCGTGGTGGGTGAAGCAGGCAAACCTCTGTGGTGGGGGTGGTGCCCCGGGCGTGAAAGAGATCGTCCGAGTACTGCCCGGCCGTCGCGGGCACCACACGCAGGCAAGCATTCATGTGCTGAAATGCAACCGTCCCCGAAAGGACCTACGCCATTATGGCCAAGATCATTTCTTTTGATGAAGAGGCCCGCCGCGGCCTCGAGCGAGGCCTCAACATCCTCGCTGATGCCGTCAAGGTAACGCTCGGCCCCCGTGGCCGCAACGTCGTCCTCGAGAAGAAGTGGGGCGCCCCCACCATCACGAACGACGGCGTCTCCATCGCCAAGGAGATCGAACTCGACGATCCGTTCGAGAAGATCGGCGCAGAGCTCGTCAAGGAAGTTGCCAAGAAGACGGACGACGTCGCCGGCGACGGAACCACCACCGCCACGGTGCTCGCCCAGGCACTCGTCAAGGAAGGCCTGCGCAACGTCGCAGCCGGAGCGGACCCACTGAGCCTCAAGCGCGGCATCGAGAAGGCTGTCAAGGCCGTCACCGATGAGCTCCTCGCCTCCGCCAAGGAGATCGAGACCAAGGAGCAGATCGCCGCCACCGCCTCCATCTCGGCCGGTGACAAGCAGATCGGTGACCTGATCGCCGAGGCGCTCGACAAGGTGGGCAAGGAAGGCGTCATCACCGTCGAGGAGTCGAACACCTTCGGCCTCGAGCTCGAGCTCACCGAGGGCATGCGCTTCGACAAGGGCTACATCTCGGGCTACTTCGTCACCGACGCAGAGCGCCAGGAGACGGTCCTCGAAGACCCCTACATCCTGATCGTCAACTCGAAGATCAGCAACGTGAAGGACCTCGTCGCGGTCCTCGAGAAGGTCATGCAGTCCGGCAAGCCGCTGCTGATCATCGCCGAGGACATCGAAGGCGAAGCCCTCGCGACCCTCGTGGTCAACAAGATCCGCGGCACCTTCAAGTCCGTCGCCGTCAAGGCCCCGGGCTTCGGTGACCGCCGCAAGGCCCAGCTGGCAGACATCGCCATCCTCACCGGTGGCCAGGTCATCGCCGAGGAGGTCGGCCTCAAGCTCGAGACCGCCACGCTCGATCTGCTCGGTACCGCGCGCAAGGTCGTCGTGACCAAGGACGAGACCACCATCGTCGAGGGTGCCGGCGACGCCGACGCCATCGCCGGCCGCGTGGCCCAGATCCGCGCCGAGATCGAGAACTCCGACTCCGACTACGACCGCGAGAAGCTGCAGGAGCGCCTGGCCAAGCTGGCCGGCGGCGTTGCCGTCATCAAGGCCGGAGCCGCAACGGAGGTCGAGCTCAAGGAGCGCAAGCACCGCATCGAGGACGCTGTCCGCAACGCGAAGGCAGCCGTCGAGGAAGGCATCGTCGCCGGTGGCGGCGTGGCCCTCATCCAGGCCGGCGCCAAGGCGTTCGCCACCCTCGAGCTCACGGGCGACGAGGCGACCGGTGCGAACATCGTCCGCGTGGCCATCGACGCCCCGCTCAAGCAGATCGCCTTCAATGCCGGCCTCGAGCCCGGCGTCGTGGTCGACAAGGTCCGCGGACTGCCCGCAGGTCACGGTCTCAACGCCGCGACCGGCGAGTACGAGGACCTGCTGGCCGCCGGGGTCAACGACCCTGTGAAGGTCACCCGCTCGGCCCTGCAGAATGCAGCGTCGATCGCAGGCCTGTTCCTCACGACCGAGGCCGTCGTGGCCGACAAGCCGGAGAAGGCAGCTCCTGCCGGCGGCGGCGACGACATGGGCGGCATGGGCGGGATGGGCGGCTTCTAGCCCCCACCCACCGCTGATCGCACCTGCGCAGCACGAGAGGGCGGCACTCCCGGAAGGGGGTGCCGCCCTTTCTCGTTGCCGGTGCCGCGGCGTCGTGCTCCCGCGTGGAAGGGAGGGCGTCAGCTCATGAACATCCGGGCATTGCTCAGTTCCGCCTCCACGTACTGCTGCGTCGCAACGTTCAGCGCCTCGTTGATCCCGGTGAGGGATTCCTCGACCTGCTGCTGTGTGGCCCGCCACTGCACGATCAGGTGCTGGAAGTTGGTGGCGGCCTGGCCCGTCCAGAGGCCCTCGAGTTCCCGCAGGCCCGCCTGCATGGAGTTGACCTCTGCCTGAAGCCTGGAGATGGTGCCCTGGACCTGGCTGCTCTTCGCGGCCAGGCTGTCGGTGTCTACGTTGAAGAATGCCATGCTGTGCTCCCGTGTGCTCGCGCTTCCTTGACCCCCATGACGCTAGGGCAGGACGCTCCGGGATCAGGGGCCCTCAGGCCTCTTGTGGACAACCGGTCCGACGGGCGGCTCCTGTGGAGGAGAGAAGGCGTGCCGCTCGGCGGGTGCCTCCGAGGCGCCGGCCAGGGGCCCGCTGACCGCCGTACCACCGGGGAGTTCCTGCCCGTGGTCCCCGGTGGGACCGGCTGGTGTGTGGGGCAGCCGGATGCTCAGCGTGGCGCCGCCGCCGGCCGTCTCCTCCAACCGCACCGTCCCGTCGTGCTGCGCGACCAGGGCCGCGACGATGGCGAGCCCGAGGCCCGTCCCGCCCGTCTCCCTGTACCGCGAGGAATCGGCGCGGTAGAAGCGTTCGAAGACCTTCGCGGCGTCATCCTCGGAGATGCCCGGACCGTGGTCGCGCACCTCGATGACGGAGTCGCTGTGTCCGTGCAGGACGGGCGCCACGCCGACGGCGATCTCGATCGGTGATTCCTCCGGCGTGTAGCGCAGCGCGTTGGTCATCAGATTGGCGATCACCTGGCGCAGGCGGGCCTCGTCACCTGCGGTCGGGGCCGATCGGGGGGTACCGCCGTCGAGCCCGATCACCGTGATGGAACGGTCGTGGGCCGTGGCACGTGCATCGAAGGCGGCGTCGTGGGCGAGCACCTTGAGATCCACGGGCCTGACCTCCAGGGGGCGCTGCTCGTCGATCCGCGCGAGGGTGAGGAGGTCTTCCACGAGTTGGCCCATGCGGATGGCCTCGCTCTCGATCCGGCCCATCGCCGCGGCGATGTCCTCGTCCTTCTGCAGGGCGCCGTGCCGGTACAGCTCCGAGTAGCCGCGGATCGTCACGAGGGGCGTGCGCAGTTCGTGGGACGCGTCGGAGACGAAACGCCGCATCTTCGTCTCCGACGCCGTGCGTGCGGCGAAGGCCCGCTCGATGTGGGAGAGCATGGCGTTCAGGGAACGGGAGAGGCGGCCGATCTCCGTGGCGGGCCGCTCGACGGCGACGCGCCGCGAGAGATCCCCGGCCGCGATGGCCGCCGCCGTGCGCTCGACGCGCGCCAACGGGGCGAACTGGCGGGTCACCGCGACGAACGCGATCAGGGAGGCAAGGGCCGTCGTGACGAGGCCGGAGGTGAAGATGATCTCGGTGGCCTCCTGCAGGGAGTCGTTGACCGTGTTCAGGCGCGTGGCGATCGCGACGTAGTTGTCCGCATTGCTGAAGGGGATGACGCGCACGCGCCAGTCCTGGCTCCCCTGTTCGGTGCTCGGGACGTCGAAGCCGTCCTGGTCGAGGTCGGCGATGCGCTCCCTGGTCAGGCCGGTGAGATCGGGCAGGTCGCCGCTGACGTCCGGCTGGTTCTCCGCGATGACCTGACCGTCCGCGTCGAGCAGCGCGCCGTAGTACCGCAGCACGGCGCCGTCCGACGTCTGCTCGGGCAGGTAGAGCTGGGCGGTGACGAGCCGGATGTTATTCCCGAGTTCCTGGTCGAGGCGGTTCACCAGCCCGTCACGGAGGAGGGACACCGTGGCGAGGCCCGTGATGCCCACCGTGACGATCATGAGCAGCATGATGATCGCCACCAGCTGGGATCTGAGCGACGCCGCGCTCCACCGCTTACCCAAGGGGCAGCGCTACCGCTTGTCGGCGTTGCGGAGCAGGTAGCCCACGCCGCGCTTGGTCTGGATCAGGGCGACGGCGTCCGGGTTCCTGTCGATCTTGCGGCGCAGGTACGAGATGTAGGACTCGACGATCGAGGCGTCGCCGTTGAAGTCGTACTCCCAGACGTGGTCGAGGATCTGCGCCTTCGACAGGACACGGTTCGGGTTCATCATGAGATAGCGCAGCAGTTTGAACTCGGTGGGGGAGAGGTCGATGACTTCGCCTCCGCGCCTGACCTCGTGCGCGTCGTCGTCGAGTTCGAGATCGTCGACGCGGATCACGGCGTCGTCGTCCTCGAGGGGATGCGTCCGGCGCAGGACGGCGCGGATGCGGGCGACGACCTCGTCCAGGCTGAAGGGCTTGGTCACGTAGTCGTCACCGCCGACCGTCAGCCCGGTGACCTTGTCCTCGGTGTCGTCGCGCGCGGTCAGGAAGACCACGGGGAAGTGCCGGCCGGCGGCGCGCAGGCGCCGCGTGACGGTGAAGCCGTCCATGTCGGGCAGCATGACGTCGAGGACGGCGAGGTCCGGGTTGTGCAGTTCGGCGGCGGCGAGGGCATCGCGGCCATTACCGGCGGCGACGACCTCGAAACCCGCGAACCGCAGGGAGGTCGAGAGGAGTTCGCGGATGTTCGGTTCGTCGTCGACGACCAGCAGTTTCGCTTCGGGGCCAGTTTTCTTCACGCACACAGTATCCGCAGGTTCCCTGTGAGTTGTCTGGACCCATCCTGCGAGCAACCTGCTCACTCACTGGGCTTGGTGTCACCGATCGACGCCGCATCGAGGATGCGATAGGCATAGCCCTGCTCCGCCAGGAAACGCTGGCGCTTCGCGGCGAAATCCTGGTCGAGGGTGTCGCGGGCGACGACGGTGTAGAACCGGGCCGCGCGCCCGTCCGCCTTAGGCCGCAGGAGCCGCCCGAGCCGCTGGGCCTCCTCCTGCCGGGAGCCGAAGGACCCCGAGACCTGGATGGCGACCGACGCCTCGGGGAGGTCGATGGAGAAGTTCGCGACCTTGGACACGACGAGCACATGAATCTCCCCGGACCGGAAGGCGTCGAACAACCGCTGCCGCTCCTTGACGGTGGTCTCGCCCTTGATCACGGGCGCGTCGAGGCGTGCGCCGAGGTCGTCCAGCTGGTCGATGTACTGCCCGATCACGAGCAGCTGCTCACCCTCGTGCGCGGCGACGAGGCGCTCCACGACGTCGGACTTCGTGTCCGACGTCGCGCACAGTCTGTACTTGTCGCCGTCCTCCGCCATCGCGTAGGCGACGCGCTCGTCGCGCGGCAGGTCCACCCGGACCTCCACGCAGTCGGCGGGTGCGATGTAGCCCTGGGCCTCGATGTCCTTCCACGGCGCGTCGTAGCGCTTCGGCCCGATGAGTGAGAAGACCTCTCCCTCCCGGCCGTCCTCGCGCACGAGCGTGGCGGTGAGGCCCAGCCGGCGGCGGGCCTGCAGATCCGCAGTCATCTTGAAGATCGGTGCGGGCAGGAGGTGGACCTCGTCGTACACGATCAGCCCCCAGTCGTTGGCGTCGAGGAGCTCGAGATGCGGGTACAGCCCGCCCCGCTTCGTCGTGAGCACCTGGTAGGTGGCGATCGTGACGGGTCGGACCTCCTTGACGGCGCCGGAGTACTCGCCGATCTCCTCTTCCGTCAGGGACGTCCGCTTGAGCAGCTCGTCCTTCCACTGCCGCGCGGAGACGGTGTTGGTGACCAGGATGAGGGTGGTGGTCTGGCTCGTGGCCATCGCGGCGGCGCCGACGAGGGTCTTGCCGGCACCGCACGGCAGGACGACGACGCCCGACCCGCCCGACCAGAAGTTCTCGACCGCGAGCTTCTGGTAGGGGCGGAGCGTCCAGCCGTCCTCGGCCAGGACGATCGGGTGCGGCGTGCCGTCGACGTAGCCCGCGAAGTCCTCGGCCGGCCAGCCCAGCTTGAGCAGCAACTGCTTCAGCTGGCCGCGCTGGGAGGAGTGCACGACGACGGTCTCGCCGTCGATGCGCGGACCGAGCAGCGGCTGGATCTTCTTCGCGTGCAGCACCTCCTCGAGAACGGGGTAGTCCGTGGTGCGCAGGACCAGCCCGTGCTGGGGGTCCTTCTCGAGGCGCAGGCGGCCGTAGCGCGACATCGTGTCCTCGATGTCGATGAGGAGGGCATGGGGGACCGGGAAGCGCGAGTACTTCAGCAGGGTGTCGAGCACGCGTTCGGCATCGAGTCCGGCCGCCCGGGCGTTCCACAGGCCGAGCGGGGTGAGGCGGTAGCTGTGCACGTGCTCGGGCGCGCGCTCCAGTTCCGCGAAGGCGGCGATCGCATGGCGCGCCTCGGTGGCCTGCTCGTGGTCCACCTCGAGCAGGATGGTCTTGTCACTCTGGACGATCAGCGGGCCGTCAACCATCGGATGGGCTCCCTTCGAGGATCTCCACGTCCATGACGCGGTGTACGGATACGACTTTCTCCACCTGGTTCTCGGGATCGAACACGCGCAGGCGGCCTCCCGAGACGGACAGGGGAACGAGGATCTGGCGCACGTGATTCCCCTCGCTGTCCGCCGTGCCGAGCCGGATACGGCTGCGGGACCTGATGGCGGCCCGCAGCGTCTCCAGGCCGAGCAGTGTCTCGCTGTCCGACGCCGCCGCGTGGTCCGCGGCTCCCGGCCGGGCCGAACGGAGCGTCGCCAGCTGTGCGGAGATCTCCTCCTCGGCGACCGACCAGGGGTTGAGTCGCGAACGCAGCTGCTCCGGGGGCATACGGAACTGGCCGGGCTCCCGGTCGGTATCGGTCCGCGGGGCGGTGGTGGCCGCGGAACCGGTGGCATCGGTGGCGGGGGAGAAGCCGAGATCACGCAGGAGTGCGACCAGTTCCTGCGGTGACGCGGCCGAGACCAGCACGGTCGGGGCGATCTGTACGATCCCCAGCACCGCGGCGCGGGGATCGGCAAGGACGGTGGCCGCGACGGCGTCGTCCTCGGTCCTCACGTAGCTGCCGGCACGCCCGACCCGGAGGCTCCCGTACCGGGAGGCGGTGTCCTCGACGAGATAGGTCAGCGCCTGCGGGATCTCGGTGGCCGAGTGCAGGGCGAGGAAGGCGAGGATGGAGGGTGCGTCCTCACCGGCGTCGAGTGCTCCGCGGATGGAGTCGGCGGAGAAGCGGTAGGTGGTGGCCGGCCCCTGACCCTCCGCGGTGGACATCCGCAGGAGCCCTCGCGCGACCTCGGGCTCCAGGTAGCCGGGCGCGACCGCGGTGAGGTCGGCCTGCAGGACCACGTGGGAGACAGGGGTGGGCAGGGCCTCGCGCACGGCCCGGGCGGCCTCCTCGAGCCGGCCCTCCGCGACGAGCCGACCGGCGTCCGTGAGTGCGCCGTCGCCGGTGAGGCCGAGCGACTGCGCCTCGGCGAGCATGCCGGGAAGAAGGCGGGTGAACCGGCGCTGCAGGCGGGGCTGGTGCCAGGTCGCGAGGGCGATGACGGCTTGGTCCGTGAGCACGGGCAGCCGGGGGGCGGACGGTTCCGCGCCGCCGGCCACCGACAGCTCGGTGGCCGCGGACAGCAGTCGCTGGCGCACCATCGGCGCATCGGGCCGCGACGCCTCGGCGGCGAGCGTGTTGATGCCCGTGCCGTCCGGCAGCCGGGATCCGACGAGGGCCGGGGCGCGGTCGACGGCGAGCCACCCCTCGACCAGCAGGAGCCACTGCTCGTCCCGTCCGAGCGCCTCCCAGGCGTCGAGCCGTGACGCCTTCCATCTCGAGTCGTCCGGGTCCAGTGTCAGGAGACCGACGGCGGCAGCGAGTTCCAGCAGCCATGCGGCGTCCGCTTCGCCCGCGCGCAGGGCGTCCCGCACCCGGCGCAGTTCGCGGACGCCGACCCCACCGGACCGGAGGGTGGTGACGGGGGTGGTTGCCACCGAGCCGAGGAGCGCGGTCATGAGCCGGAGCGTCTCGGCGATGGCCCCGAAGGAGGCGTTGTCCCGGAGCGCCGGCCGGGTGGTGCGCTCGACCTCGAGGGGTGGTGCGACGTCGAGAGTGGTGAAGACGGTGTGGCCCCGCAGGGCGATCCCCACCCCGCGCGGCAGTTCGACGTGCAGTGCATCCAGGGGCGCGAGGAGGCAGCGATCCAGCAGCCACCGCACGGCCGGCGTGGCCCCGCCGTTCGGGGTGGTGTCGGTCGCCGTCGAACCCACCGGCGCATCCCGAAGTCTGACCAGCAGCGCGGAGGCTCCTTCCGGTGCGTCGGCGAGGACATCCTGCCAGGCCGCGGGCTGCGCTGTGATGCTGTCGATGATCCGTGCCGCGGCGGCCGACGTCAGGTCCTCGCTCGGGGAGTCGGGTGCGAGCAACGGCACGGCGCCGACGAGCGCCGGACCGAAGCGGGGGACGGTACGGGCGAGGGTGCGGAACGGGCGTCCGAGCCCTGCCGGGTACGGGCCGAGGGCGTCCGCCAGGGCGCCCACCGGGAGCAGCCCGCCCTCGGGAGCCACGGCCAGGAGGGCGCGTTCCACCAGCCCGGACAGGATGGCCTCCAGCGCGTCGCCGTCGGAGCCGGGCAGCGCGGCGGCCAGGGCGTCGCGGTCGACGCCTCCGCCGGCGTCCTCGCTGAGGACCGTGACGGTCTCGAGGACCTGTAGCTCCGGCCGGTCGACGTTGTCGAGGGCACGCTGCAGGCTGGCACGCGTGGAGGCCCGTGCCGCGAGCGCGGCGAAGTCGGGCACCGCGGGAAGGATGAGGTCGGGCCGGCGTGTGAGCAGTCGGCGCAGGTCGTCATCGCTCCGGCGCGCCAGCTGATCGGCCAGTGCTCGGATTGCGGACATCCCTCCAAGGCTACCCGGCGCCCCCGACAGAGCTGGGCGCGGGCAGCACGCCCGCTGCGTGCAGGACGCCGTGAGGGGGACCGGCGCCGGAGCCGGCGTCAGGACCGGCGCCGCGCCAGGGCGGACAGCACCACGAGGGTGGCCATGAGGAGGAACGCGATGGGCAGGCAGAAGTAGGACGCCAGGACGAAGCCGGGCCATACCGTCCCGCCGAGGAAGGCGGTGAGGAGGATCGCCGCGAGCGCGATGAGGCCGATCACGGCGCAGGCGACGGCGGCCACGGAGAGGACCAGTCGTCCACGACCGGCGGGTCCGCCGGGAACCTCGCCGTCGCGCTCGGCAGGGACGCCGACCGACCGCCGCGCGGGGGCGTCCTGGGCTGGTTCATCAGGGATCATAGCCGTCCAAGACTACAAGAACCACGGCCGGGGAGCTGCCGGAGAAGCTATATCCTAGGAGACACAGACTTCCCCGGCGGCGGCAGCCCGCCCCGGCACCAGGCGGTGCACGGACCCGGGACCACCACCGCAGGCGCTGGCCGCCCGGTTCAGCTAAGAAGAGGTAGACGACGTGCCCATCGGCAAAGTCAAGTGGTTCGACGTGGACAAGGGCTTCGGTTTCGTGGCCACGGATGACGGCAAGGAAGTATTCCTGCACGCCTCGGCCCTGCCCGCCGGCGTCAGCGAGGTGAAGGTCGGCACCAAGCTCGAGTTCGGCGTCGCCGACGGCCGCCGCGGACTGCAGGCGCTCTCCGCTCGGATCCTGGAGCAGGCCCCGTCCGTCGTGAAGGCGACCCGCAAGAGCGCGGATGACATGGCGGTCATCACCGAGGACCTCATCAAGCTGCTCGACGCCGTGTCCAACGGACTCCGCAAGGGGCGCTACCCGGAGAAGGCCCACGCGACGAAGGTGGCCGCGGTTCTCCGAGCGGTGGCCGACGACCTCGACGCGTAGGCTTCGACCATGACCACGACCAACCCGGACACCGCCGGCGGCGACGCCCCGGCCGGCGACACCACGATGCCCGACGACGGCGACGCCGTCCTCCAGGTGCCCGTGGAGGCGCCGAAGAAGCCGCGTGCATCTCGTCGCATCCCGAAGTCCGACGCCGTGCTCGAGGCCGCGGTCGAGCGTGCCCGTGCGGCTGTGCTCGAGGTGGCCCCGGAGTCCCAGATCGGCCGGCACGTGTCCGCCGTGATCGAGGGCGAGCGCCTCGTCACCCACCGCTTCGAGGCGTTCATGCCGGGATACGGCGGGTGGCAGTGGTACGCGAGTGTGGCACGCGTGGCGAGGAGCAAGGACGTCACCGTGTGCGAGGTGGGCCTGCTGCCGTCCGCGGCGTCGCTCCTGGCGCCCGAGTGGCTGCCCTGGTCCGAGCGCGTGCGTCCGGAGGATTCCGCGACGGATGACGCCGGCCTGCCGGAGGGAGCAACTCCCAACGCGGCGCCGCTGGAGGGCGTAGCCGGTACGGACGGGGCAGCGGAGGATTCCGCGGGCGGGGCCCCTGGTGCATCGGGTCCTGCGCCGTCGGCCCAGCGCGGGGACGACGACGTCGTCTCCGGGGTGGGACCCGCACCGACCGACACCGCAGCCGGAGAACCCTCGGCCACGGAGGACGGATCCGCCGCCTCCACGGGACAGCCCGACGACGAGTGACCGCCGTGGGTCGCCGGGGCGGGGAGGAAGGAGCATGAGCACCTTCCGCTCGCTCGGCATCCACAACTACAGGCTCTGGTTCATCGGCGCGCTGATCTCCAACATCGGTACCTGGATGCAGCGGACCGCCCAGGACTGGCTGGTCTACGACATCCTCACACCGCAGAACGCCTCGGCGCTCGGGATCGTGATGGCCCTCCAGCTGGGGCCGCAGCTCGTCATCGCGCCGTGGGCCGGACTGATCGCCGATACCGTCGACCGCAGGAAGCTCCTCGCCACCACGCAGATCGCCATGGCGCTGCTCGGCATCGGGCTCGGCCTCATGGTCCTCCTCGACGTCGCCGTCCTCTGGCACGTGTACGCGTTCGCGCTGGCGCTCGGCGTCGTCTCCGCCTTCGACGCCCCCGCACGGCAGGCGTTCGTCTCGGACCTGGTGCGTGACGACTACCTCCCGAACGCCGTCGCCCTCAACAGCGCATCCTTCAACGGCGCCCGCCTCATCGGCCCCGCCGTCGCCGGGCTGCTCACGGCGGGGGTCGGACCGGGCTGGGTCTTCATGATCAACGCCCTGACGTTCGGAGCGATGGTCTACGTCCTCCTGGTGATGCGCGCCTCCGAGCTCAACAGCCAGCCGCGGCAGGCGCCCGGCAAGGGCCGGATCCGCGAGGGCTTCCGTTATGTGCGGCGCCGCCCGGACCTGATGATCGTGATGCTGGCGATCTTCATCGTCGGCACCTTCGGGCTCAATTTCGCCGTGTTCATCGCAGCGATGGCGAGGACCGAATTCGGGCAGGACGCCGGTGTGTTCGGGGTCCTCTCGTCGGTGATGGCCGTCGGTTCGGTGGCCGGCGCCCTGCTCTCCGCCCGGCGGGAACGGCCGCGGCTCAGGTTCGTCTTCGGGGCCTCTGCGGCCTTCGGCCTGGCCTGCGTGCTGGCGGCCCTGGCCCCGAACCTCTGGCTCTTCGGGCTGGCACTGGTGCCGGTGGGACTGTTCGCGCTGACCCTGATGACCAGTGCCAACGCCTATGTCCAGACGACCACGGACCCCGGCATGCGGGGGCGCGTCATGGCCCTGTACTTCGCGATCTTCCTCGGTGGCACGCCGCTCGGGGCGCCCGTGGTCGGCTGGGTGTCCGACATGTTCGGGCCCCGCTGGAGCCTCGGCGTGGCCGCTGCATCCGGCCTGTTGGCCGCCGGGGTGGGCATCTTCTGGGCCTGGCGCTACCACGAGGTGCGGTTGCGGTACGACCGCTCGGCACCCCGGCGCCTGCGTCTCGACCACGAGGCGGGCGCTGCGGACTCCGGGGCGTAGGCGGAGAGTTCCCGCCAGTGTCCTGCATGCTTCGTCCGGCAGCTGCCGGAGGCGCGGCACCGGCGGTCCGGAGGAGGTGCTCCACGACGGCTGGAGAGGCGGTCCTGCCGGTCTAGAGGAGGTGCTCCACGACGTGGTCGATGCACGCGATCAGCGCGGAGACGTCGTCGGGCTCGATCGAGACGAAGGTGGCGATGCGCAGCTGGTTCCGGCCCAGCTTCCGGTAGGGCTCGACGTCGACGACGCCGTTGGCGCGGAGGATCGCTGCGATCCTCGACGCATCGACCGCGTCGTCGAAGTCCACGGTCACGATGACGTTCGAGCGGTCCTCGGCCCGGGCGACATAGGGCTCGGCGATCGGGGAGGCCTCCGCCCAGGCGTAGAGCCGGCCGGCTGAGTCCGCGGTGCGGGCCGCAGCGAAGGGCAGGCCGCCCTGGCCGTTCAGCCACGCCACCTGGGCGTCGAGCGTCACGAGGGTCGAGAGGGACGGCGTGTTGTACGTCTGGTTCAGCCGCGAGTTGTCGATGGCCGTCTGCAGGTTCAGGAAGTCCGGGACCCAGCGGTCGCCCGCCGCGATGCGTGCGGCGCGCTCCAGGGCGGCGGGGGAGAAGAGCCCGAGCCAGAGTCCGCCGTCCGAGGCGAAGTTCTTCTGCGGGGCGAAGTAGTAGACGTCCGCCTGCGAGACGTCGACGTCGAGCCCCCCGGCCGCGGACGTGGCGTCGACGACCACGAGTGCGCCGTCGTCCGCTCCCGCCACCCGGCGGACGGGTGCGGCCACGCCCGTGGAGGTCTCGTTCTGCGGCCACGCGTAGGTGTCCACGCCGGCCTCGGCCACGGGATCGGGACGGCTGCCCGGCGCGGACGTGATGACACTCGATTCCTGCAGGAACGGTGCCCGGGTGGTGGCCGAGGCGAACTTCGACCCGAATTCCCCGAAGGAGAGGTGCTGCGCCCTCGCGTCGACCAGGCCGAACGTCGCCACGTCCCAGAACGCCGTCGAACCGCCGACGCCGAGGACCACCTCGTAGCCGTCCGGGGCGCCGAAGAAGGAGGACAGTCCTTCGCGCACACGCCCGACCAGGTCGCGCACCGGCGCCTGGCGGTGCGAGGTGCCGAGGAGCGTTGGTCCGGCGGCGACGAGCGCATCGATCTGGCCGCTCCGCACCTTCGACGGACCGGCACCGAAGCGGCCGTCGGCGGGCAGGAGGTGGTCGGGGATGCGGGGCGCTTCGCTCATGGGGTGCTCCAGCTGATCGGCGGGGGTATCGCCCTCATTCTGCCCCAGCAGCGGGTTGCCCTCCATTTGTGAACGGATGCCCGGGGCCCCTCCGCGCCCGCCGGCGACCCCCTCGGCGGGAATCCCCGGAGCGGTCGCATGGGTTAACCTTGGGAGGCATGGGGCGGAACCGGCTGTGGCGGCCGCGGTGCCCCACCCGCGTGAGGCATTCCAGCCGCGCACCCGCACCGCACCAAGGAGCTGACCCGCATGACGGACCTCATCGACACCACCGAGATGTATCTGCGGACCATTCTCGAGCTCGAGGAGGAGAACATCGTGGCGCTCCGTGCGAGGATCGCCGAACGGCTGCGCCACTCCGGTCCGACCGTCTCCCAGACCATCGGGCGGATGGAGCGAGACGGCCTCGTGGTCGTCTCCGGTGACCGCCACCTCGAACTCACCGAACTCGGGCGGCACCGGGCCACCGGCGTGATGCGGAAGCACCGCCTGGCCGAGCGCCTGCTCAGCGACGTGATCGGCCTCGACTGGGCGTACGTCCATGACGAGGCCTGCCGCTGGGAGCATGTCATGAGCGAGCGTGTCGAGCGGCGGCTGTACGAACTGCTCGGCCAGCCCTCGGAGTCGCCCTACGGCAATCCGATCCCCGGTCTCGAGGCCATCGGCGGCATCCGGTCGGAGCTGTTCACGGACGGCGTCGTCACCCTGCTCTCGGCCATGGGTACCTACTCACCCGACAAGCGGGTGACGCTCGTCCGTCTCGCCGAGCCCATCCAGGTCGATCCCGAACTCCTCACCCAGCTGGACGAGGGCGGATTGCGCCCCGGTGCGGACCTCGCGCTGGAGTCCGTGGGCGGGTACGTCTCCGTGCGTGTCCCGGGCGTCGAGGGAGCCCTCGAGCTGCCCCCCGAGGTCGCGTCGCACGTCTTCGTGTCCGTCGCCGCCTGACGGCTCCACCACCGGTCCCTGACGGCTCCACCACCGGTCCCTGACGGCTCCACCACCGGTCCCTGACGGCTCCACCACCGGTCCCTGACGGCTCCACCGCGGGTCCCTGACGGCTCCACCGCGGGTCCCTGACGGCTCCACCGCGGGTCCCTGACGGTGCTTGGCCCCGGACCGTCACGGCGCCGGCACGGCGGTTTCTTCGCGCCCGGGCGGGCCTCGGATGGTCGCCGTCACCAAGAACATACCGTTCCGTGACCGGAACGTGACATAGGGTGCTTTCTGTTGTAGCCTTCATCTCGTGCCAAATTCGCTCTAGATCCGGCACCCTCCTGCAAATCGCCTAGCTCTGCCATTGCCGGAGGTCCGTCCGCACCATCGCATGGCAGAGGCGGGGGAACCAATTTCGGGTTTCTGCACAGAAATCCTTGGGGTTAAGTCGCTTGCTCACGCAGCGGCCGGGTGACTCCCATCCGAATCCGACAGCTCACCTCGCAGGCGTTGGGAGAGGCAATCCACCGTGTCCACCAGCTCTTCGCTGGGCCGCCACCGCGCGCCCAAGACGGTCAGCCCGCTGACCACCCTGTCGACAGCAGTCACATCCAACGCCGGTTCCGTCGGCCGCCAGGCAGCCGTCATCGTCGCCGCCTCGGGCCTGGTCCTCACGGCCGGCCTGCCGGCCCACGGCGTCACCATCGCGGACCGTGAGGTCCAGTCCTCCGCAGCCCTGACCATCAGCCGCGTCGTCTCCGCCGAGGTCACGGTCCCGGCCACGGCGAAGGTCACGTTCGAGCGGGTCGCCGTCGAGGTCACCCCCGCCCCCGAGCCCATCGAGGAAGCCCCCGTCGTCGAGGAAGCCCCCGATCCCGTCGTCGCGGCCCCCGCACCCGTCGCCGCCGTCGAGGCACCAGCACCGGTCGTTCCCGCTGTGGAGGTTACGGTCGCAGCAGCACCCGTGGCCGCCGTCGCCGCGCCGGTCGCCGCGCCCAGCGCCCCGGTCGCCGCAGCGCCTGCAGCCGCCGCACCTGCTCCTGCCGCTCCGGCGCCCGCAGCCCCCGTGGAGCAGCCCGCTCCGGCATCCGGTGTCGCCGCCGGACTCGTGGCCTCCGCCTACGGTCAGATCGGCGTCGCGCAGGACTGCACCGCCATGGTCGAGACCGCCCTGCGCTCCGTCGGCAAGTCCGTCGGAGACCTGGCCCCGGGCCAGTTCTTCCAGTTCGGTGACGTCGTCGGCACGCCCGCCGCGGGCGATCTCGTCATCACCGGCGGCCATGTCGCGATCTACGTCGGCAACGGCCAGGTCATCAGCGGTGGCCTCAACGGCATGAACACCGACATCCACAACCTGTCAGACCTTCCCGGCGCAAGCTTCGTCCGCGTCCGCTGATCACCACACACGGAGAATCCCTTATGACTTCACGCACCACGATCGCCCGCCACCGCTCAGAAGCGCAGACCACTGCCGGCTTCTCCGCCCTCGCCGCAGCAGTCACCACCAACGCCGGCGGCATCGGCCGCCAGGCCGCCGTCATCGTCGCGGCCTCAGGCCTCGTCCTCACCAGCGGTGTCGCGGCCAACGCCGCCGACCTGCAGCCGCAGCGTGAGGTAGCCACCTCCAACGTCTCGGTCTCGTCGGTTCGCGCGGCCGTCGTCGCCTCGAACTCGTCCGTCGTGTCCTTCAACATGACGCCGGTCAAGGTCAAGGCCAAGCCCGTCGTCAAGACCCCGAAGGCCCCCGTCGTCGTGGCTCCCGTCGTCGAGCAGGTCGCCGTCCCCGTCGTCGAGACCGCACCCGTCGTCGAGGCAGCACCGGTCACCGCGGCAGCTCCCGCCGCCCCCGCCGTCGCCGCCCCGGCGGCCGTTGCGCAGGCTCCCCAGGCTGCGGCCGTCGCCGCTCCCGCCGTCGCCCCGGCTCCCGTCGCGGCACCTGCACCTGCACCGGCGCCCGTCACCGCCCCCGCTCCGGCACCCGCGGTGTCCTCCGGTGTCGCCGCGACCATCGCCGAAGCTGCGAAGGGCCAGCTCGGCGTCATGCAGGACTGCACCCGCCTGGCGAGCAATGCCCTCGCCGCCGCCGGCATCAACTTCCACGGCTGGCCGGCCGGGTACCTGTCCCTCGGCCGCACGGTCAGTGCCGGCGAGGCCATCCCGGGTGACCTCATCTACTACGCCGACGGCGGCATGGGCATGGCCCACATCGCCGTGTACATCGGTGGCGGTCAGGCCGTCCACGGCGGATTCAACGGCAACACCACGGTGATCGCGCCCGCCGAGCTCGGCTCGGGCGGCGTGTACATCCGCGTCGGCGGCTGATCGGCCACCGAGCAGGACGGAAGGACCGGCGCATCGCGCCGGTCCTTCCGTGCATCCGGCACAGGACTGCCGGGACCACCAGCTCGCGACACGTCACGTCCCGATCGGCGCCGATTAGCCCCCGTCCTGCGCCCGGCTTACCCTTGCAGTGTCAATCCGAAGCTCTTCTCCCGTACCCCGGGATGGCACCCGGTTGCGGGGAACAGGTCAGCAAAGAGGAACGTGCCATGCGCACTCTTGTTCTGAATGCAGGGTATGAACCACTGGCGGTGGTCACCTTCCGCCGGGCGCTGGTGCTCGTGCTCACAGGGAAGGCCAGCGTGGTGGCCGAGGACGACGAGCCGATCGTGGGCCCCACGGAGATCCTCGGACGGCCCTCCGTGATCCTGCTCAACCGATACGTGAAGGTCCCGTACCGGTACGACGTCTCGGCCACGCGGCGGGGGGTCCTCCGTCGCGACAACCACCTCTGCGCCTACTGCGCGCGGCCGGCATCGACGATAGACCACGTGATGCCGCGCTCGCGCGGGGGCCAGGACACGTGGGAGAACCTCGTGGCCTGCTGCCTCACCTGCAACAACGCCAAGGGTGACAAGACCCTCTCCAGCCTGGGCTGGAGCCTGCGGATCGTCCCCCTCCCGCCGCGGGGGCCGCAGTGGCAGATCCGCGAGCTGGAGAAGCCGGCCCCGCAGTGGAACGAGTTCCTGTCCCAGCGGGCCGCATGACGCCCGCTCCCGTGCGGTTCGACGCGATCGTCCTCGCCGGCGGCAGGTCCTCCCGCCTGGGCGGCGTGGCGAAGGCCGGACTGCTCCTGGGCGGCCGGACCCTGCTCGAGCACACCTGCTCGGCGCTGGTCGACGCGGACCACCTGGTCGTCGTCGGCCCGGACACGGAGCCCGGTGCCCTGGCCGGTGCGCCGACCATCGTCCGGGAGGATCCGCCCTTCGCGGGGCCGGCCGCGGGACTCGTGGCCGGTTTCACCTCGTGGCGGGCGCCGCGAGCGCCCTGGTGCGTCGTCGTCGCGTGTGACATGCCGAGGGTCGCGGACCTCCTCACGATCCTGCTGGCCGAGGCACGGGCAGAAGACGGGCAAGCTTCCCTCGTCGCGCTCGACGGCGGCCGCGACCAGCCGCTCGCCGCCGTCTACCGGAGCGCGGACCTTGCGGCAGCGATCGACGGCGTGCTGGCGTACGGAACTGCGCAGGATCTCTCGATGCGCAGCCTCCTTGCTAGTGTGAGGACCAGACCGGTCCCGGTTCCGCCGGGCACGACGCACGACGTCGACACCTGGAGTGATGCACGAGCGCTGGGCGTCGATGTCCCCTGAACCGCCCGGAGGGCTGATGGACGATCGCCAGAGACTGCTGCAGGAATGGACGGAGACGCTGCTCGCCGCGTTCGAGATCGAGGGGACGCACGTCGACATCGACGCCGTCCTGGAGCTCGCCGGCAAGGCGGCCCACGGCGTGGTCCGTCCCGCAGCTCCGTTGACGACCTTCGTGGTGGGGTACGCAGCAGGCCTGGCCGTGGGGAGCGGGCAGGCCGAGGAGCAGCTGGCCATCAGCTCCGCGATGGCGGTGGCCGACTCGCTCTGCACGGATGCGGCTGCCGACGGCGGGACCGCATGAGCGAGGCCGCCGGAGCACACGACGTCGACTGGACGGAGGCACGTCGCCTGGCGCACGGTGCCGGGATGCCGCTGCCGTTCCAGACGGTCCCCCTCGCGGACGCCCTCGGGCAGACGCTGGCCGAACCCGTCCATGCGCTCCAGGCCATCCCGCACTACGCGTCCTCCGCCATGGACGGCTGGGCCGTGAACGGCGACGCCCCCTGGACGCTGGTCAGCCACGCGGTTCCCGAGGAGCACCCCCGCGGCAGGCCCGCACCGCACGCGGATTCCGGGGAGGTGTCCCTGGCGCCGGGCGAGGCGACCTTCATCCTGACGGGGGGTGTGGTGCCGCAGAACGCGCGGGGTATCCTCCGCACGGAGCATGGATCCATCCGCGGTGACGTCCTGGACCGCAACGAGGCCGCGCGTGCCGACGAGCCCTCGCAGTACGAGCACGTCCGGCCGGCGGGGGAGGAGGCCGAGGCGGGCTCCGAGGCCATCCCCGCGGGGGTGGTCCTCAACCCGGCGCAGATCGCCCTCGCCGCGGTGTGCGGGCATGACACGCTCGCGGTGCTCCGGGCGCCGCGGGTGTCCCTGCTCATGACGGGCGATGAGGTCATCGAGCACGGCCTGCCGCACGCCGGACAGGTACGCGACACCTTCGGGCCCCAGCTGCCCGGCTTCGTCGCGATGCTGGGCGGCCATGTCGACGTGGCGGGCCGCGCGAAGGACGACCTCGACGACGTCATCGCCGCCATCAGCGCCGAGGCGACCGACGAGTTCTCCCTCGCACGTGCTTCCGGGGACGTACTCATCACCACCGGTGGGACCGGGAGCTCCTCCGCGGACCACATCCGCCGTGCCCTCACCGAGCTGGGCGCCGAGCTGATCATCGACGGCATCGCGATGCGTCCAGGCCACCCGACGCTCCTCGCACGCCTGCCGGACGGCCGTTTCCTCGTGGGGCTGCCGGGCAATCCGCTCGCCGCGATGATGGCCATGCTCACCGTGGCCGGACCGTTGCTCGCAGGCCTGCGGGGCTCGCCCCTGGAAGAGCCGGTCACGGTGACCAGTGCCGACGCCTTCGGACCCCTGCGGGGCAGGAGCCGCCTCGTGCCGTACCGGCTCGAGGGCGGCCGCGCGGTGCCGAGCACACACCAGCGCTCGGGCATGCTGCGCGGACTCGCCGCGGCCGACGGCGTCCTCGTGGTGCCTGCGGAGGGTTGCTCGGCGGGCGACGCCGTCCCCGCCCTGTCCCTGCCCTGGCTGGCCTGAGGCCGGACCGGGGCCGCGGCGGTCAGGCCGGGACGAGGTCGGACCGGGGCCGCCCGCCCCGGTCCGACCCGCCCGTCAGGCGGCCTTCTCGACCCGGATGATCACGGATTTGGACGTCGGCGTCCCGCTGATGTCCGCGGTCGAGTCCAGCGGGACGAGGACGTTCGTCTCCGGATAGTACGCCGCCGCGCACCCCTTCGGCGTCGAGTAGGCCACCACGCGGAAGTCCTCCGCACGCCGTTCCACGCCGTCCGACCACTCGGAGACGAGGTGCACCATGTCGCCGTCGTCGAGCCCGGCCTCCGCGATGTCCTGTGGGCTCAGGAACACGACGCGGCGCCCGTTGTGGATGCCGCGGTAGCGGTCGTCCTTGCCGTAGATCGTGGTGTTGTACTGGTCGTGCGAGCGCAGCGTCTGCAGGATGAGCCTGCCCGCGGGTACCTTCGGGTACTCCAGCAGGTTCGCGGTGAAGTTGGCCTTGCCCGTGGCGGTGGTGAAGGTGCGGCTGTCGCGGGGACCGTTCGGCAGCACGAAGCCACCGGGCTTGTCGATGCGGTCCTCGAAGTCGTCGAAGCCGGGCACCACGGCGCTGATGTGCTGCCGGATGACGCGGTAGTCGGCCTGCGCGGCCTGCCAGTCCAGCTGCGGGGCGTTGTCGCGGAACGGGCTGTCCTCGCGGGCGAACAGGCGGTCGCCCAACTCGCAGACGATGGCGATCTCCGACCGCATCTCGGAACTCGAGGGCTTCAGGCGGCCCGTCGACGCATGGACCGCACTCATGGAGTCCTCGACGGTGACCCGCTGGTCGCCACCCGACTGGGTGTCCCGGTCCGTGCGGCCGAGAGCCGGGAGGATGAGGGCCCGGGTGCCGGTCACGAGGTGCGAGCGGTTCAGCTTGGTGGAGACCTGCACGGTGAGCCGTGTGTTCCGCAGCGCCTGTTCCGTGACGTTGGTGTCCGGGGTCGCCCGGACGAAGTTGCCGCCCATGCCCATGAAGACCCGTGCCTTGCCGTCGCGCATCGCCCGGATCGCGGCCACGGTGTCGAACCCGTGCCGGCGCGGGGAGGCGAAGTGGAAGCGCTTGTCGAGGGCGTCGTGGAACGCCTCGGGCATGCGCTCGAAGATCCCCATGGTGCGGTCGCCCTGTACGTTGGAGTGGCCGCGGACCGGGCAGACCCCGGCTCCGGGCTTGCCGACGTTGCCCTGCAGCAGCAGCACGTTGACGACGTCGCGCAGCGTGGACACCGAGTGCTTGTGCTGTGTCAGGCCCATGGCCCAGCAGACGATGGTGCCGGGTGAGGCGATCATGCGGTCGCCGACCTTCGTGATCTCGGCCCTGGAGATGCCGCTCGCCGTCGTGATCTCCTCCCAGCTGGTCTCCCGGAGGCTTGTCAGGTAGTCCTCCAGCCCCAGCGTGTGCTCGGCGATGAAGGCATGGTCGAACACCGTGCCGGTCGCCTCCTCGCGCTCGAGGAGGTGCTTGCCGAGGCCACGGAACAGCGCCTGGTCGCCGCCGATGCGGATCTGCAGGAAGTCGTCCGCCAGGGCCGTGCCGCCGCCGAAGCGCGTGCCGAGCAGCCCCATGGGGTTCTGGGGGTTCTCGAAGCGCATCAGGCCGGCTTCGGGGAGGGGATTGATCGCGACGATCGCCCCGCCGTTCTTCTTGGCCTTCTCCAGCGACGTGAGCATGCGGGGGTGGTTGGTGCCGGGATTCTGCCCGGCGATGATGATCAGCGGCGCCGTGTCGAGGTCCAGCAGGGACACCGTGCCCTTGCCGACGCCGAGCGTCTCGTTGAGCGCGGAGCCCGAGGATTCGTGGCACATGTTCGAGCAGTCGGGCAGGTTGTTGGTACCGATGCCGCGGACCAGCAACTGGTACACGAAGGCTGCCTCGTTCGAGGTACGTCCGGAGGTGTAGAAGACGGCCTCGTCCGGGCTGTCGAGCGCCGCGAGCTCGTCGACGATGACCTGGTTCGCCTCGTCCCAGGACACGGCGCGGTAGTGGGTGCCGCCGTCGTCGAGCAGCATGGGGTGCGTGAGGCGCCCCTGCTGGCCGAGCCAGTAGTCGTCCCGCGTCATGAGGTCCTCGACGGAGTGCTCGGCGAAGAACGTCGGCGGGACGGTGCGGCGCGTCGCCTCCTCGGCGACGGCCTTGGCCCCGTTCTCGCAGAACTCGGCGGTGTGCCGCTTGTCGCCCTCCGGCCAGGCGCAGCCCATGCAGTCGAAGCCCTTGACCTGGTTCACCGCGAGAAGGGTCTGCGCGCTGCGCACCGGCCCCATCTGGTCCATCGAGATCTTGAGGGAGTTGATGACGGCGGGCAGTCCCACCGCCCGCGTCTTCCGAGCTCCCACGGTCAGCTGGGACTCGTCGATATTGTCCTTCGGGGCCTTTGTTGCCACGTGTGCACATCCTCGTGTCGTCGTCGACACACCATGTGGTGTCTGGGGTCAACTAACCTCATCATAGGGCCGAGGTAAGGAGAGCCGAATGAACCGGGTCACACAGCGCCGCCGCATCACGAAGTTCCGCATCGGGGCACCGACCGGTCGCCGCGAGGATGTCCTCGCCGGGGAGGAACCCCTGGAGATCAGACTCGGGGGCAGCGCCTTCACCGTCACCATGCGGACCCCGGGGGACGACTTCGACCTCGTGGCCGGCTTCCTGGTCTCCGAGGGCGTGGTCTGGGAGCCGGGCCAGCTGCCCAGCCTGCGGTACTGCGCGGGCGTGGACGACGACGGCCGGCAGACCTTCAACGTGGTCGAGGCGCAGCTGCGTCCCGGCGTGGAGCTCCCGGACACGGCGATGGAACGCCATGTCTACACCTCCAGCTCCTGCGGCATCTGTGGGACGGCGTCGATCGACGCCGTCCGGAAGTCCTCGCGGTTCGACCTGCACGAGGACACCGCGCCCGTGGACCTCGGGATCCTCGCGTCGCTGCCCGACCGCCTGCGGGAGAACCAGAAGCTGTTCGACCGTACCGGAGGCGTGCACGCCGCCGGACTCTTCACCGCCGAGGGCGAGCTCCTGTGCCTGCGCGAGGACGTGGGACGCCACAACGCCGTCGACAAGGTGGTGGGCTGGGCGCTCCGCGAAGGCATGCTGCCGCTGCGGGGCACCGTCCTGCAGGTCTCGGGCCGGGCGTCCTTCGAACTCGTCCAGAAGGCGCAGCTCGCGGGCATCCCGGTGCTCGCTGCCGTCAGTGCGCCGTCGTCCCTCGCCGCGGACCTGGCCGACGACGCCGGACTGACGCTCGTGGGCTTCAGCCGCGGGACGTCGCTGAACTGCTACTCGCACCCGGAGCGCATCTCGGCCTGACCGGGCCGCCCGCCGCCCGACGGGCCCGTGTCGGCCCGACGGGTGCAGGGCATCGTGCAGGGCATCGCGCAGGGATCCGGCCGGCCCCGCCGCGGGGAGGCCGGCCTCGGCCGCCTAGAACGGGTTCAGCAGGCGCTGCACGAAGCGCCGCGTCCGTTCCTCACGCGGGGTGCGGAGCACCTGGTCGGGATGGCCGTGCTCGACGACGACGCCGCCGTCCATGAACACCACCTCGTCCGCGACCTCGCGGGCGAAGGCCAGCTCGTGCGTCACGATCACCATGGTCCACTTCTCCTCCGCGAGCTCCTTGATGACCGTCAGCACCTCACCCACCAGCTCCGGATCCAGGGCGGACGTCGGCTCGTCGAAGAGCAGCAGGTCCGGCTGCAGGGCGAGGGCGCGAACGATCCCGACGCGCTGCTGCTGTCCGCCGGACAGGTTGAAGGGATGGTCGTTCCGCTTGTCGGCGAGGCCCACGCGGTCCAGGAGCCGTTCGGCGTCCGCGACGGCGTCCTTGCGGGCACGCTTCTGTACCCGGACCGGACCCTCGATGATGTTCTCGAGCACCGTCATGTGCGGGAAGAGGTTGTAGGTCTGGAAGACCATGGCACTGCGATCGCGGAGCGAGAGGGCCTCCTTCCGTGACACCTTCGCGCCGAAGTCCACCGACGGCCCGTCGCGGAAGGCGACCGTGCCGCCGTCGGGCGTCTCGAGTCCGTTGAGGCACCGCAGCACGGTGGTCTTGCCGGACCCGGACGGTCCCACGAGCGCTGTCACCTGCCCGTCCGCCAGGTCGAGGTCGATGGATTTCAGCACCTGGTTGCCGCCGAAGGACTTCTGCAGGCCGGTGACCGTCAGCAGGGCATCAGTGGGCGACATAGCGGTCCAATCTCTTCTCGAGGGCGGACTGGCCGCTGGACAGGACGAGGCAGAACACCCAGTAGATCGCTGCGGCCTCCATGTAGAGCAGGAGGAACTCCTGCGAGAAGGAGGCGATCTGCTGGGCTTCGCGGAACAGCTCCGTCACGAGGATCAGCGAGGCCAGGGAGGTGTCCTTGACGAGGCTGATGAACGTGTTGGACAGCGGCGGCACGGAGACCCGCGCGGCCTGCGGCAGGATGATCCGCCGCAGGGTCAGGTTCCGGGACATCCCGATGGTGTGCCCGGCCTCCCACTGGCCCTTCGGCACCGAGAGGATCGCCGCACGCACGATCTCCGCCGCATAGCCTGCGACGTTCAGCGAGAAGGCGATGATGGCACTCGGCCAGGGGTTGATCGTCAGGCCGATGGACGGCAGGCCGTAGAAGATCACGAACAGCTGAACCAGCAGCGGCGTGCCACGGATGACCGAGACGTACAAACGGGCGATCGCCGAGAGGACGGGTTGCCCGCTGATCCGCATGAGGGCGACGACGAGGGCCAGGGCCAGCCCGAGCGCGAACGAGGCGAGGGACAGCGGGATGGTGCCCGTCAGTCCGCCGGAGAGCATGGGCCAGAAGGACGTGCGCAGCAGCTCCCAGTCCATCAGTCAGCCCCTCCGCGTCGCGCTGACGATCGCCGCCACGGGCCGTGCGCCGGCATCACTCGCTGACGTCGGAGCCGAAGTACTTCTCCGAGATCTCGGCGAGCGTGCCGTCGGCGCGCAGCTCCTCGAGCGCGGTATCGATCGCGTCCACGAGCTCGGTGCTGCCCTTGCGGACGGCCACGGCGCTCTCCGAGGTCTCCTCGGTGGTGGCCGCGATCTTGATGTTCTCGTTGCTGTCGGTCTTCTGGTAGTCCAGGTAGGTCAGCTCGTCGTTGATGGTCGCATCCACGCGGCCCTGCTCGAGGAGCGTGATGGACTGCGCCCAGCCTTCGACGGGCTCCACGTTCGCGCCGCTCTCCTTCGCCAGGTCGTTCCAGTTGCTCGTCAGGGACTGCGCCGTGGTCTTCCCGGCCAGGTCCTCGAAGGAGGAGATGTCGCCGTTGTCCGCGGTCGTGACGATCACGCCGGCGCTCACCGTGTAGGGCTCGGAGAAGTCGTAGGTCTCCTTGCGCTCGTCCGTGATGGAGACCTGGTTGGCGATGACGTCGAAGCGACCCGCCTCGAGGCCCGCGAAGATCGCGTCCCACTGGGTCTCCTGGAATTCAGCCTCCACACCCATCTTCTCCGCGACGGCGGTGATGACCTCGACGTCGTATCCCGTGAGGTCGCCGCTGCCGCCCTCATGGAAGCTGAAGGGCCGGTAGGTCCCCTCGGTCCCGACGGTGAGGACGCCGGAGTCCTGGATCTCCTGCAGCGAGGAGGGTGCGGCGGACTCGCTCGCCCCGCCGTCGGATGCAGGGGTCGACGACGAGCCGCATCCTGCGAGGGCGAGGGTGAGCGCTGCAGTGGCGCCGAGGACGGACAGGCGGTTCTTCATGGGATTCCTTCGATCTGGTGAGGCGATCACGGCGGTAGGGAATGGTGGGGACCGACGAAGGCTTGAACCCTACGTACGTCCGCTCCACCCGGCCGGGACCGGAGTCGAACACTACTGGGGTCAACACCGGGGCACGCACTTATTGTTCCGAAGTATTGCGGCGGGGGTCCAGGAACCTGGGACCGGAGCCGGGACTGGCATCCTTGGAAGGAATGGCTATGAGCATGGAAGGCGCGGCCTGGAGCTCGCTCTACAAGATCTCCACGGCGAAGGACGGCCGGCACGGATTCTCGAAGGAGTCGGTCCGGCGCATCCTGACCTTCGCCGTGCCCTACCGCTCGAAGCTGATCATCTTCATCGTCCTGTCGGTCGCCGGGGCCTTCCTCGCCGTCGCGACGCCGGTACTCGCCGGGCAGGTGGTGGACGTCATCGTCGCGCAGGGTGAGGTCCGCACCGTGGTGTGGCTCGCCGTCGTCATCGCGATCGTCGCCGTGGCGGATGCCGCCGTATCCCTCGTCACGCGCTGGTACTCGTCCCGGATCGGCGAGGGCGTCATCCTGGATCTCCGCACAGCGGTGTTCAACCATGTGCAGAAGATGCCGATCGCCTTCTTCACGCGCACCCGCACCGGTGCCCTCGTGAGCCGCCTCAACAACGACGTGATCGGCGCGCAGCAGGCGTTCAGCGGGACCCTGTCCGGTGTGGTGACGAACCTCGTGGCGCTGATCCTCACGCTCGCGGTGATGCTGAGCACGTCCTGGCTCGTCACGGTGCTCGCCGTCGTCATGCTGCCCATCTTCCTCGTCCCCGCGCGTCGCATGGGCAGCCGCCTCGCAGCCCTCCGGCGCGAGGCCGCGGACCACAACTCGGCCATGAGCACGCAGATGACGGAGCGCTTCTCCGCCCCCGGTGCCACGCTGGTGAAGCTGTTCGGCAGGCCGGACGAGGAGGCCGAGGAGTTCCGCGTCCGCGCGGCCCGCGTGCGGGACATCGGCGTGCGGACCGCGATGCTGCAGTTCGTGTTCTTCACGGCCCTCATGCTGGTGTCCGCCCTGGCGCTCGCGCTCGTCTACGGTCTGGGCGGCTTCCTGGCCCTCCAGGGGCAGCTCGACACCGGTGAGGTCGTCACGCTCGCGCTCCTGCTGACGCGCCTCTACGCGCCGCTCACCAGCCTGGCGAACGCCCGCGTGGAGATCATGAGCGCCATCGTCAGCTTCGAGCGCGTGTTCGAGGTCCTCGACCTCGAGCCGCTGATCCAGGAGAAGCCCGACGCCATCGGCGTGCCCGCCGGTCCGGTCGCCGTCGAGTTCGACGACGTCCGCTTCGCCTACCCGTCCGCGGACAAGGTGTCGCTGGCCTCGCTCGAGGAGGTCTCGACGCTCGATACCCGCGGCGGGGAGGAGGTGCTCCACGGGATCTCCTTCCGTATCGAGCCCGGCCAGACGGTCGCGCTCGTGGGCACCTCGGGAGCCGGGAAGTCGACCATCGCGCAGCTCCTGTCCCGCCTGTACGACGTCGACAGCGGTGCCGTGCGGCTCGGCGGCACGGACGTGCGGGACGTGACGTTCGCGTCCATGCGGCACACGCTCGGCATGGTGACGCAGGACGGGCACCTCTTCCACGAGACCATCCTGTCCAACCTCCGCCTGGCACGCCCCGAGGCCACGGAGGGCGAGGTGTGGGACGCCGTCCGCCGCGCCCGCCTCGAACCGCTCATCCGATCGCTGCCCGACCAGCTGGACACGATGGTGGGGGAGCGCGGCTACCGGCTGTCCGGCGGTGAGCGCCAGCGCATGACCATCGCCCGCCTGCTCCTCGCCCAACCGCGCGTCGTCATCCTCGACGAGGCGACGGCGGCTCTCGACTCGACGTCGGAGGCGGCAGTGCAGGCTGCCCTCAGCGAGGCCCTCGAGGGGCGCACCGCGATGGTGATCGCGCACCGGCTCTCGACGATCCGCAGTGCGGACCTGATCCTCGTGGTCGAGGACGGCACGATCGTGGAGCGGGGCTCGCACGACGAACTGCTGGCGCAGGGAGGCCGGTACGAGGAGCTGCACCGGACGCAGTTCGCCGTGCAGAAGAACGTGGCGGCGGAGGAGGAGCCCGAGGCTCTCACCGGCGTCTGACGGTCATCCCCGCAGTGACAGGAGGGCGGGGACCACGTAGTCGGTGAGCAGCGGGGCGAGGTCGCCCCGGAGTCCCGCTGCACCGAGGTCGAGCCAGTCCAGCTCCTCGATCTCGGCCGCAGGCCGCGGCTCGCCGGCCAGGGGGCACAGGAAGACCGTGGCGACCAGGCGGGTGTCCGCCTCGTTGGCGGCGGGCCCCGACCATGTCCCGAGGAGTGTCAGCTCCTCCGGGCGCACGGTCAGTCCCAGTTCCTCCTGCAGTTCACGGGAGCCCGTCCGGGCGGGCGTCTCGTCCGGCTCGGGCTTCCCGCCCGGCTGCATGAACACGGACGTCCCACGCTTGCGGACCAGCAGCAGGCGCCCGTGGGCGTCCAGGAGGCAGAGGGCCGTGACCGTGATGACGGGCATGACGTGCACCGCGGGTCCCTTCGACGCAGAGCGAGGACGGGCAGGGAAGCCCGTCCTCGGTCGTGGTGGTGCCCCTGGCCGGAATCGAACCGACGACCTTCCCTTTAGGAGAGGGACGCTCTATCCTACTGAGCTACAGAGGCGCGGGATCGGTGGAGCACCGATCCGGCGGTCCCAGCTTACCCGGTCCGCGCGGTCGTGTCCGCGCCGGGGACACCCCGCAGCCGCCGCGGCAGGAACACCGCAGCCGCCCCCGCCATGAGGCTGAGGGCCAGCAGGATCCACCGGGACACCGTCAGCACCGAGGCCAGCGCGACGGCGCCGGGTTCGGGGACGGCCTGGGCCAGCACCGTGTCGATCGCGACGTTCTCCCAGAGGTCGGCCACGGTGAACAGGATCACGGGCGACCACAGCAGCCACCGGAGCCACCGCCGCCCGACATTGAGCTGGACGAGCAGGAGCCAGGCGAACGCGAAGATCAGGGGGAAGAGCGTGCCGGCCGTTCTGTGCAGGTAGCTCAGCTGGCCCCGGGCGTCGTCGTCCATCGCCCCGCGCAGGCGCTCCACGTAGCCCGCGTCGTACCCACCCACGAGCATGTCCGGCATGGTGAGGCCGTCGGAGAGCTGCGTCATCTGGCCCAGCGTGAGCAGGTGGAGGTACCAGAAGAGGAACAGGGAGGCCACGGCGGCTGCGACGAGGACGAGCGAGCCGTTGTCCTTCCGGCTCCCGCCGCTCGGGGGAGCCACCGGCACAGGAGTGCCGGTCGCATGCTTGCGTGCTATCTGCGCCCTGGTCTTCGCCACCGTCCCAGTATGGGCGACGCCGGAGGACAACCACGCCGGGCTGTGAACACCATGTGAACTGCGTTGCGATCGGATGACGTTCCCCCGCCGGGAGCTCGTTGTGATTGCCTTCACACCGGAAAAGCGGTTCATTGGTGGGATGCATATTCACTCCGCACTCCCCATGGCGACGGTCACCGAGGACGTCGGATGGCTCGCCGCCATCGACGAGGCGATCAACAACGCCTTCGCGAGACCCACCGAGATCTTCTCCAGCATCGTGTTCTTCCCAATCACGATCGGCGACGTCAGCTTCCCCGCCGTCGTCGCCTGGCTCATCCTTGCCGGGATCATCTTCACGATCTACTTCGGGGTGCCCCAGCTCCGCGGCCTCAAGGTCGGCTACGAAGTCGTGCGTGGGCGTTACTCCTCCAAGGACGATCCGGGCGAGGTGCCGCACTTCCAGGCGCTCACCTCGGCCCTCTCCGGGACGGTCGGGCTCGGCAACATCGCGGGCGTCGGTGCGGCCATGGCCCTCGGTGGCCCGGGCGCCACGTTCTGGATGATCTGCGCCGGCCTGATCGGCATGGCGACCAAGTTCGCCGAGTGCACGCTCGGCGTGAAGTACCGCGAGGTCCATGAGGACGGCACCGTGAGCGGCGGTCCGTTCAAGTACCTGCCCATCGCCTTCCAGAAGCTCGGTCGCATCCCGGCCAAGATCCTCACGGGGATCTTCGCGGTCGCGATCCTCATCTTCGGCATCGCCGGCGGCAACATGTTCCAGGCCAACCAGACCTTCGCCCAGGTGCAGAATGTCACGGGCGGTGCGGACGGCTTCCTCGGCAGCGCCGGCGCGGCCCTCATCTTCGGGCTGGTCCTCGCCTTCTTCGTGGCGATCGTCATCCTCGGCGGCATCAAGTCCATCGGCGCCACGACGTCGCGCCTGGTGCCCGCGATGGGCGGCATCTACGTCCTCGCCTGCCTCTTCGTGATCATCGCGAACATCGACCAGGTGCCCGGCGCCTTCGGGGCGATCATCACCGGTGCCTTCAATCCCCAGGGAATCGCCGGAGGCATCCTCGGTGTCCTGATCGTCGGATTCCAGCGGGCCTCGTTCTCCAACGAGGCAGGCGTCGGTTCCGCCGCCATCGCCCACTCCGCCGTCAAGACCCGCCGTCCTGTGAGCGAGGGCTTCGTGGCCCTGTTCGAGCCGCTCGTCGACACCGTGCTCATCTGCACCATGACGGCCCTCGCGATCGTCATCGCCGGTGCGCCGAGCCTGCAGGCGGGCATCGATCAGGTGCAGAGCGGGGGAGACACGCCCGACGGCGTCATCCTGACCTCGGACGCCTTCGCCACCGTGCTGCCGTGGTTCCCCATCGTCCTCGCCATCGCCGTCGTCCTCTTCGCCTACTCGACCCTGATCACGTGGTCCTACTACGGACTGAAGGCCTGGGAGTTCCTCTTCGGCCGGGGCAAGACGGCGGAGATCACCTACAAGATCGTGTTCCTGTTCTTCACGGTCGCCGGCTGCGTACTCACGTTCAGCCAGGTCATCAGCTTCGCCGATGCCGCACTGTTCGTCTGTGCCTTCGTGAACCTGCTCGGCGTCTACTTCCTGCTCCCCGTGATCAAGCGGGAGATGCGGGAGTACCTCGCGGACCGCAAGAGTGGCAAGCTCCTCATCCTCGGGATCGAGAAGGACGAGCTCCGGGCGGAGAAATAGCCCCTCCGCCCGCTGTACGCACCGCCCCCGCAGGGTCTCCCGGCGGGGGCGGTGCCGCGTGCGGGGCCTGCCGGGCCGGGCGGACTGTCGGGGTCACGGCCTAGACTTGGAGGCATCATGGACATGCTCTTCGATCCCTACGTCTCCCCTCCCACCCCTGCCGAGAAGAAGCGGGCACGCGAGGCCGCGATGGCCACCGCGGTGCCGCGTGCGGGGACGGGTCCGGCCTCGGGAGACCCTGCCGCGGACCACGTGCCGGCGCGCGCGGGAGTGGACGAGCAGCGCGCGCACGAGCTCCTGCTGGGCATGAATCCGCAGCAGGAGGAAGCCGTCAAGCACGGCGGCTCACCCCTGCTCATCGTCGCGGGTGCCGGGTCCGGCAAGACCCGCGTGCTGAGCCACCGGATCGCCTACCTCCTGGCCACGGGCCGTTCGCATCCCGGCCAGATCCTCGCCATCACCTTCACCAACAAGGCCGCGGCGGAGATGCGGGAGCGCATCGAGGGGCTCATCGGGGACGTGGCGAAGCGCATGTGGATCTCCACCTTCCACTCCTCCTGCGTCCGCATCCTGCGCCGCGAGGCGGCTTCCGTGGGACTGAACTCCAACTTCTCCATCTACGACTCCGCGGACACCCTGCGCCTCATCACGCTCGTGGCCAAGGGGCTGGACCTGGACCCGAAGAAGGTTCCGCCCAAAGCCATCCAGCACAAGATCTCCGCCCTGAAGAACGAACTGGTGGACGAGGAGTCGTTCGCCTCGACGGTGAACCTCGCGGATCCGTTCGAGCAGGCCGTCGCCGAGGTGTACACGGGATACGCGCAGCGCATGCGCCAGGCCAACGCCATGGACTTCGACGACCTCATCGCCCAGACCGTCTACATGTTCAGGGCCTTCCCCGGCGTCGCGGACTACTACCGGCGCCGCTTCCGCCACGTCCTCGTGGACGAGTACCAGGACACCAACCACGCGCAGTATGCGCTGGTGCGGGAGATCGTGGGGGTACCCGGCGAGTCCACCGACGATCCCGCGGAGCTCACCGTGGTGGGCGACTCCGACCAGTCCATCTACGCGTTCCGCGGGGCGGACGTGCGCAACATCGTCGAGTTCGAGAACGACTACCCGAGCGCCCGCACGATCCTTCTCGAGCAGAACTACCGCTCCACGCAGAACATCCTCAGTGCGGCGAACGCCGTCATCTCGCGCAACCCGAACCGGCCCGAGAAGCGCCTGTGGACCGCCGAGGGCAGCGGCGAGAAGATCGTCGGCTACGTCGGCGAGAACGAGCACGAGGAAGCACGCTTCATCGCCGAGGAGATCGACCGCCTCCAGGACGAGGACGACCTGCGCCCCGGTGACGTGGCGGTCTTCTACCGCACCAATGCGCAGTCGCGGTCCATCGAGGAGATCCTGTTGCGGGTCGGGCTGCCCTACAAGGTGGTGGGCGGCACCCGCTTCTACGAGCGCAAGGAGATCAAGGACGCGCTCGCGTACCTCCGCGTCCTCGTCAACCAGGACGACGTCGTCAACCTGCGCCGCGTGCTCAACGAGCCGAAGCGCGGCATCGGCGATCGCGCCGAGTACGCCATCGCCGCCCTCAGCGAACGGGAGCGGATCAGTTTCATGGAGGCGCTGCGGCGCGCCGACCAGGCGCCCGGCATGGCGACGCGATCGGTCAACGCCGTGACCGGGTTCGTCAAGCTCATCGACGACCTCGCGGAGGTGGCCGCCGGCTCGGGCGCGTCGGCGGCCCTCGAGGCCGTTCTCGAGCAGACCGGCTACCTCGAGCAGCTGAGGACCAGCAGCGACCCCCAGGACGAGTCGCGCGTCGAGAACCTCGCGGAGCTCGTCGCGGTGGTGCGGGAGTTCGAACGCGACAACCCGGAGGGCACCCTGGGGGACTTCCTCGAGCAGGTGTCACTCGTCGCGGACGCCGACCAGATCCCCGACGCCCCCGACGGGTCCGCGGCCGACGTCCAGCGTGCGGTCGAGGAGGCCCGCCGGCAGGGGGTGGTCACCCTCATGACCCTGCACACGGCGAAGGGGCTCGAGTTCCCCGTGGTCTTCCTGACCGGCATGGAGCAGGGGATCTTCCCGCACCAGCGCTCGGCCACGGATCCGAAGGAGCTGGCCGAGGAACGCCGGCTCGCCTACGTGGGTCTCACCCGTGCGCGCCAGCGCCTCTACATCACCCGCTCCGAGGTCCGCAGCATGTGGGGCCAGAGCCAGTACAACCCGGCCAGCCAGTTCGTCGGCGAGATCCCCGAGGAGCTGATCCACTGGAAGCGGGAGGGTGCCGCGAAGCAGTCGTGGGGTTCGTCCGGCGGGAGCACGAGCGGTCCGCGGTTCAGCGGCTCCTACTGGGGAGCGAGCGGAGGAGGCTTCGCCGGCGGGAGCGTCGCCCCTGCGAAGGCGATCGGCCGCGTCCAGCCCCAGAAGGAGGTCGTCTCGGTCGCCGTGGGGGACCACGTCAACCACGCGAGCTTCGGCAACGGGACGGTGCTCGCGGTCGAGGGCGCGGGTGACAAGACGGTCGCGAAGGTGCGCTTCGACGCCGGCGAGAAGAGGCTGCTGCTGCGCTACGCGCCCCTGACGAAGGTGGCCTGATCCCCGGAATCCCGTCCTTTTCGGGGATACCAGAACAAGCCCGAATTCTACAAAAGATAGAAGTGTGGCCTTACTCACTAAACCGATAGTCTGGAAAAGGCCCTCGGGTCGAGGGGGCTAAAGTTCCCTCTTGTAAACCTACTTCGACGTAGAAGGACTCTAGCCCGTGGACCTGTTCGAATATCAGGCGCGCGATCTCTTCGAGGCACACGGAGTTCCCGTGCTCGCCGGAATCGTTGCGCACACCCCAGAAGAAGCAAAGGCGGCAGCCGAGAAGATCGGCGGCGTCGTCGTAGTGAAGGCCCAGGTCAAGGTCGGTGGCCGCGGCAAGGCCGGCGGCGTCAAGGTCGCGAAGACCCCCGACGAGGCCTTCTCCTACGCTTCTGACATCCTCGGGATGGACATCAAGGGGCACACGGTCCACAAGGTAATGATCGCGCAGGGCGCGGACATCGCCGAGGAGTACTACTTCTCCGTCCTGCTCGACCGGTCCAACCGCAACTACCTGGCCATGTGCTCGGTGGAGGGCGGCATGGAGATCGAGCAGCTCGCCGTCGAGCGGCCCGAGGCGCTCGCGCGCATCGCCGTCGACCCCGCGACCGGCATCGACCAGGCCAAGGCCGAGGAGATCGTCGACGCCGCCGGGTTCGCGCCCGAGCTGCGTGAGGATGTCGTCCACACGATCCTCAAGCTCTGGGACGTCTTCGTGAAGGAGGACGCCACGCTGGTGGAGGTCAATCCGCTCGTCAAGACGGGCGCAGGGGACATCCTCGCCCTCGACGGCAAGGTCACCATCGACGAGAACGCCGAGTTCCGCCACGCGGACCACGCCGCGCTCGAGGACAAGGACGCCGCCGATCCCCTCGAGGCCAAGGCCAAGGAGAACGACCTCAACTACGTCAAGCTCGACGGCGAGGTCGGCATCATCGGGAACGGTGCCGGGCTGGTCATGTCCACGCTCGACGTCGTCGCCTACGCCGGCGAGGCCCACGGCAACGTGCGGCCCGCGAACTTCCTCGACATCGGAGGTGGAGCGTCCGCCGAGGTCATGGCCGCCGGCCTCGACGTGATCCTCAACGACTCGCAGGTGAAGAGTGTCTTCGTCAACGTCTTCGGCGGGATCACCGCCTGCGACGCCGTGGCGAACGGGATCGTCAAGGCCCTCGAGATGCTGGGCGACGAGGCCAACAAGCCTCTCGTCGTGCGCCTCGACGGCAACAACGTCGACGAGGGACGCCGGATCCTCGCCGAGGCGAACCACCCGCTGGTGACCCTCGCCGACACCATGGACGAAGGCGCCGACAAGGCCGCCGCGCTGGCCTACGGAAAGTAAGGGAACACCCGTGTCTATCTACCTCAACAAGGACTCCAGGGTCATCGTGCAGGGCATCACTGGCGGTGAGGGAACCAAGCACACCGCCCTCATGCTGAAGGCCGGCACGCAGGTCGTCGGCGGCGTCAACGCCCGCAAGGCCGGGACCAGTGTCACGCACGGCGACGTCACGCTGCCGGTGTACGGCACGGTCGAGGAAGCGATGAAGGAGACCGGCGCCGACGTGTCGATCGTCTTCGTCCCGCCCGCCTTCACGAAGGACGCGGTCGTCGAGGCGATCGAGGCCGGTATCGGCCTCGTCGTCGTCATCACCGAGGGTGTCCCGGTGCAGGACTCGGCCTCCTTCTGGGCGCTCGCCCAGTCGAAGGTCGACGCCGACGGCAACCAGGTGACGCGCATCATCGGCCCGAACTGCCCCGGCATCATCACACCCGGGGAGTCCCTCGTGGGTATCACCCCGGCGAACATCACCGGCAAGGGCGGCGTGGGCCTCGTCTCGAAGTCCGGCACCCTGACCTACCAGATGATGTTCGAGCTGCGCGATCTCGGCTTCTCCACGGCGATCGGCATCGGCGGTGACCCCGTCGTCGGGACCACCCACATCGACGCCCTCGCCGCGTTCGAAGCCGATCCCGAGACCAAGGCCATCGTCATGATCGGCGAGATCGGCGGGGACGCCGAGGAGCGCGCCGCCGAGTTCATCAAGGCCAACGTCACCAAGCCGGTCGTCGGCTACGTGGCCGGCTTCACGGCACCCGAGGGCAAGACGATGGGCCACGCCGGCGCGATCGTCTCCGGCTCCGCGGGAACTGCGCAGGCCAAGAAGGAAGCGCTCGAAGCAGCAGGGGTGAAGGTCGGCAAGACGCCGTCCGAGACCGCCAAGCTCCTCCGCGAGGTCTACGCGACCCTCTGATCCATGCTCGTCCGGCAGCCTCCCCCGCACACCCGCGGGGGAGGCTGCTTCGCGTTCAGGGCAGGTTCGGTGCAGGTTCGGTGCAGGTTCGGGGCAGGTGCACGTGCAGGAGCACGCGCGTGGGCAGGGGCAGGTTCGGGGCAGGTTCGGGGCAGGGACACGTGCAGGAGCACGCGCAGGGGCCGGGGCGGTGGCTCAGGCGTCCGCCGGTGTCAACGTGGATCCAGGGCTCCTCGCGGCTGCAGACCGGGCGTGCAGGAACTAGCGTGGGCACGCAGGGCGCGCAGCCCTCACGGCTTCAGGCGGCAGCACACACCACCACGACACACGCAGGAGATGCACGGACGATGAGCGGCGCGACGAGGAGCAGGGCGGTCGACGCGGCGGAGGCCGGCGGCGGCCGGCAGCGGAGGTACCTGCGCCGCGTCACCTGGGTGGCCACCCTGGGCGGCCTGCTGTTCGGTTTCGACACGGGCGTGATCAACGGCGCGCTGCCCTTCATGGTGGACGACCTCCGCCTGACCCCGGTGACCGAGGGGCTCGTGGCCAGCTCGCTCGTGTTCGGCGCCGCGTTCGGCGCGCTCGCCGGCGGACGCCTCGCGGATGCCTACGGGCGCAGGAGGATGATCATCATGCTCGCCGTGGTGTTCCTCGTCGGGACGCTCGGCACGGCCCTCGCGCCGGACGTCACGGTCATGGTCACCTCGCGGCTGGTGCTCGGACTGGCGGTGGGTGGCGCGTCCGTGATGGTGCCGATCTTCCTCGCGGAGCTCTCGCCGGCCGCGCGCCGTGGGCAGACCGTCACCCGGAACGAGCTCATGATCGTCACGGGCCAGCTGATCGCCTTCAGCACGAGCGCCTTCCTCGGCACCGTGTTCGGGGACAGCCACGGGATCTGGCGGTGGATGCTGGTCCTGGCGACCCTCCCCGCGATCGGCCTGTGGATCGGCATGTACTTCGTCCCGGAGAGCCCGCGCTGGCTCGCGGCGCACGGGGCCTTCGGGTTCGCCCTGAGGGCGCTGCAGCGACTCCGCCCGCCGGCTGCCGCCCGCATCGAGTACGAGGAGGTGAAGGCCCTCGCCCTGGAGGACCGCGAGAAGGACAAGGCCGGGATCCGTGATCTGCGCGAGCCGTGGCTGCGACGCATCGTCGTGGTCGGGCTCGGCCTCGCCGTCATCCAGCAGATCACCGGCGTCAACTCGATCATGTACTACGGCACGCAGATCCTGGTGGTCGCGGGCTTCGGTACCCAGGCGGCGCTGACCGCCAACATCGCGAACGGCGTCATCTCCGTCGCCGCGACCTTCGTCGGCATCTGGCTGCTCGGCAGGGTGGGGCGCCGACCCATGCTGCTGGTCGGCCAGATCGGGACGACGGCGGCACTCCTGGCCATCGGGCTCGTCTCGCTGCTGGTGCCGGAGGGAACCGCACGGGGGTTCCTCGTCCTTGCGCTCACCGTGACCTTCCTGGCCTTCCAGCAGGGCGCCATCTCGCCGGTCACGTGGCTCATGCTGTCGGAGATCTTCCCGATGCGGCTGCGCGGGCTCGGGATGGGAGTCGCGGTGTTCGTGCTGTGGATGGTCAACTTCGCCGTCAGCCTCAGCTTCCCGATCCTCATGGATGCCATCACCATCTCGAACACGTTCTTCGTGTTCGTGGTCCTGGGTGTCGCGGCGATCGTCTTCGCCCGGCGCTACATCCCCGAGACGCGGGGACGCACCCTGGAGGAGATCGAGCGCCGGTTCAAGGAGGACGCGGGCAGCTCCGTGCGATAGGGCGAGCCGCCCGTGGCTTGTAGTGTGGCGACGGGGGACCACCGATTGCGTCAGGCAAGCTTCCAGGAGGACATCATGCGCGCCACCATCATCCACGGGCCCGGCGACATCCGCGTCGAGGACCGCGACTACCCGACGATCATCCGGTCGACGGACGCCGTCGTCAGGGTCACCGCGTCCTGTGTCTGCGGGTCGGACCTGTGGCCCTACCGCGGCGTCCGCCCCACGAAGGAGCCGAAGGCCATCGGCCACGAGTTCGTCGGCGTCGTCGAGTCGGTGGGCGACGACGTCCGCGACCTCGCCGTCGGCGACTTCGTGATCGCGCCCTTCGTCGACAGCTGCGGGACGTGCCCCCAGTGCCTCAACGGGGTCACCGTCGCCTGCGACCACCTCGCCGGCTGGGGCAGCACCGACGAACACGGTGACTTCCTCCAGGGTGGCCAGGGGGAGGCCGTGCGTGTCCCGCAGGCGGACGGGACGCTGCGCAGGGTCGACGGCGTCACCGAGCCCGACGCGGCCCTGACCGCGAGCCTCCTCACCCTCTCCGACGTCATGTCCACGGGCCACCACGCCGCCGTCTCGGCGAACGTGGGACCGGGCAGCACCGTCGTCGTCGTCGGTGACGGCGCCGTGGGACTGTGCGGGGTCCTCGCGGCCAAGCGCCTCGGCGCGGAGCGCATCATCGCCATGTCGCGGCACGCGGACCGGCAGGCCCTCGCGCGCGAGTTCGGCGCGACGGACATCGTGGCCGAGCGGGGCGACGAGGGCGTGGCGAAGGTCCGCGAACTGCTCGGCGGAGTGCTCGCCGACTCGGTGCTGGAGTGCGTCGGGACCAAGGAATCGATGGACCAGGCGCTGCGCAGCACGCGGCCGGGCGGCCACCTCGGGTTCGTCGGCGTCCCCGCCGGTGGTCCGGAGCTCCCCATCGGTGTGCTCTTCGCGAAGAACATCACGGTAGGTGGCGGCATGGCCCCCGCGCACACCTACATCCCCGAACTGCTGAAGGACGTCCTGGCCGGGACCATCAACCCCGGCCGCGTGTTCGACGTCGAGATGCCGCTCGAGGACGCCGCGGAGGCGTACCGGGCCATGGACGAGCGGCGCGCCATCAAGGTGCTGCTCAAGCCCTGACCCGCACGATCCACCGGAGGGCCCGTCCGTGGACGGGCCCTCCGTCGTCGTCGGACGGCGCGCGGGCCCACTGTCCGCCGGTCCCCTCCGTCCGACGGCGTGCCCCGACCCGGCGACCGGGCAGAATGGGGGCATGACACCCACGCCCTACCTGATCTCGCGCGAGCGGCTCATCGACGCCCCTGCGGACCGCATCTTCGAGGTGCTGGCGACGCCGGCCCTGCACAGCGTGATCGACGGTTCGGGAACGGTGCGCGGGGAGCAGCCCAACGGTCCGGCCCGGCTGTCCCTGGGCGCGAGATTCGGGATGGACATGCGCATGGGGGCCTCCTACAAGATCCTCAACCGGGTGGTGGAGTTCGAGGAGGGGCGCCGCATCGCGTGGCGGCATTTCTCCGCGCACGTGTGGCGCTACACGCTGGAGCCGCGCGGTACGTCCACGCTCGTGCGGGAGGAGTGGGACGGCAGGGCCGTGAGGTGGCGTTTCGTCTTCCGCCTCACGGGCTTCACCCGGCGCCACCCGGCCAGTATCGAGGCCACGCTCGGACTCCTCGAGGACCATGTTCTGCAAGAGCGGGACGCGGCCTGATGCCCACGCGGGCCGCGTTCCCGGCAGGGCTACGGGGCCGGCCCTCTAGGCGATCGACGTGCCGAAGAGCAGCCCGAGGAGATAGGTGACGCCCGCCGCGCCCAGTCCGATCGCCAGTTGCCGCAGCGCCAGCCGCAGCGGCGAGGCTCCGGACAGCAGGGCGACCACGGCGCCGGTGGCCAGCAGCGCGAGTCCCACCAGCACGCAGGCGACGACGACGGCGGTCGGCCCGGCCAGGCCCACGAGGTAGGGCAGCACCGGGATGATGGCGCCCGAGGCGAAGAAGCAGAAGCTCGACGCCGCCGCCCCCAGCCCGGTGCCCACCGCCTCGTGCTCGTCGACGTCGTCCTCGGCCTCGGGCCGGAGCGAGAAGCTGGGGTCGCAGTCGCAGCTGTAGAGGCCGAGGCGCTCCGCCGCGCGGTGCTCCGCCGCGGCGGGCGTCATCCCGCGGGCCCGGTACACCAGTGCCAGCTCGTTGGCCGCGATATCGAGTTCCTTCGCGGCGGTCAGCGTGATCTGCGTGGGACGGGTGGCGGAGAGCAGCTCCCGCTGGGACCGCACGGAGACGTACTCCCCGGCGCCCATCGAGAGTGCGCCGGCCAGGAGCCCTGCCAGTCCGCTGACCAGGATGAACGCGGTGGACGCGCCGGTGGCACCGATACCCATGATGAGGGCGAGATTGCTGACGAGGCCGTCGTTGGCGCCGAAGACCGCAGCCCGGAAGTTGCCGGAGAGCCTGTTGCGGCCGCGGGTCGCCAGCCCGCGGACCACCTCCTCGTGGATCTGCTCGTCCGCCACCATCGCGCTGGTGGCCGAGGGGTCCGTGGCGTAGGGGGAGCGGCCCTCGGCGCGCTGGGCCAGCGCGAGGACGAACACGGAGCCGAAGCGCCGAGCGAGCACCCCGAGGATCCGGTTGCGCAGGGACGGTCGGAGGGGCCGGCCCACCTCGTGGCCCAGCAGTGCGAGCCAGTGCGCCTCGTGCCGGCCCTCGGCGTCGGCGAGCCCGAGGAGGATCTCGCGCTCCTCGCCGGTCCTGCGGCGGGCGAGGTCCCGGTAGGTCGCGGCCTCGCCACGTTCGTCGGCGAGGTACTGCCGCCAGCGTCGGATGTCGTCGCGGGAGGGGGAGTGGTCAGGGGATGTCACGCGGTGCTCCGGATTCTCGGGTGCGTGCGCACGTCGGCCGGAGCGGGAGGCTTCGGCCGGGTACGCAGGGGCGTCGGTTCGGCCGAAGGTCTCGCTCGCCGGATGAACCGGTGGATAGCCGGGCGCCGTTGGCGCCAGTATGTCGACAGGCCGCACATCCTCGCGGACGCGGAGCTACTCCCCTTCGACCGACCATCCTACCCGAGCGTCACCTGCTGCGTCCGCGCCCGGCCTGTCCGGGGGCCGTCGGCCGCGAGTGGCGCGAGTGCCGCGGGCGCCACGGACGACACGGACGGTACGGACGGCACGGACGGCACGGACGCCAGCGACACCGCGACCGCGGTGGGCCCGGTAGGGTCGGGAGGTTCGGGTACCGTGGCTCGACGAGCCGCGATACAGTCGGAGTTAGAACAGGAAGCAGGCTTATGGATCTGGCAGCCCGGCCCTGGGTGGCGAGCTACGCACCCGGCGTGCCCCCGACGTTCGATGTTCCCGAGGGCACGCTCACCGACCTGCTCGAGACGTCGGTGCGCACCTACCGCACGGGGACGGCCCTCGAGTTCTTCGGTGCGGCGACGAGCTACCGCGAGCTGGGCGACGCCGTCGACCGCGCCGCGGCAGGCCTGCGGGCCCTCGGCATCCGCGCGGGTGACCGGGTGGCCCTGGTACTGCCCAACTGCCCGCAGCACATCATCGCCTTCTACGCCGTCCTGCGCCTCGGGGCGATCGTCGTCGAACACAACCCGCTCTACACCGACCGCGAGCTGCGCCACCAGTTCGAGGACCACGGTGCCACCGTGGCGATCGTCTGGGACCGGGTGGCACGGCAGATCCAGCAGCTGCCGGCCGACATCCCGGTGACCGCGCTGGTGACGGTGGACCTCGTCAGCGCCATGCCCGTGTCGCGACGGCTGGCCCTGCGCCTGCCCATCCGCCGGGCCCGTGAGGCGCGGAGGGCGCTGACGACGACGAACAGGCCCACCGGTCCCCGGAAGGTCCTCGGCTGGGGCGAACTGCTCCGCCACCGACCCCTCCCGCACAAGCATCCGCGTCCGTCCGCGACGGACACCGCCGTCCTGCAGTACACCAGCGGGACGACCGGGGTGCCCAAGGGCGCCGTCCTGACGCACCGGAACCTCCTCGCCAACGCGGCCCAGGGCCGGGCCTGGGTCCCCGGTCTCGAGGCAGGGCGCGAGACGGTCTACGCCGTGCTCCCCATGTTCCATGCGTACGGGCTCACGCTCTGCCTGACCTTCGCGATGAGCATCGGCGCGAAGCTCGTCCTGTTCCCCCGGTTCGACGTCGACCTCGTCCTGGCCGCAGCGAGGAAGAGCCCGCCCACCTTCCTGCCCGCCGTCCCGCCCATCTACGAGCGGCTGGCAGCAGGAGCGGCCGCCCGTGGCGCCGACCTGCGCAGCATCCGCTTCGCGATCTCCGGTGCCATGAATCTCCCCGATTCCACCGTGGAGACCTGGGAGGCGGCAACCGGCGGCTACCTCATCGAGGGCTACGGACTCACCGAGACCTCCCCCGTGGCCGCCGGCAACCCGATCGGCCCGACCCGCCGTCCGGGTACCGTCGGCGTCCCGTTCCCGGGCACCGACGTGCGCATCGTCGACCCCGACGATCCCGGCGCCGACCGCGGGCCCGGTGAGGCGGGCGAGCTCCTCCTCCGTGGACCGCAGGTGTTCCAGGGCTACTGGCGCAAACCCGACGAGACGCACGCCGCGCTCCTCGACGGCGGCTGGTTCCGGACGGGGGACATCGTCCGGATGGACGAGGACTGCTTCATCACGATCGTCGACCGCATCAAGGAGCTGATCATCACGGGCGGCTTCAATGTCGCCCCCTCCGAGGTGGAGGACGCCCTCCGGGCGCATCCGGACGTCACCGACGCCGCCGTCGTCGGACTGCCCCGCGAGGGCGGCGGCGAGGACGTGGCCGCCGTCGTCGTGCTCGCCGACGGTGCCGCACTCGACGTCGAGAGCCTTCGCTCCCACTGCCGTGGCGCGCTCGCGGCCTACAAGGTCCCCCGCACCATCGTGCAGGCCGAGGACCTGCCCCGATCCCTGATCGGCAAGGTCCTCCGGCGCGAGGTGCGCACCCAATTGCTCAACGATGGCCCCCGTGCCGAAGGAAGTGACAGTCGATGACCCAGCACACGCAAGCCCGGGCGGGGACGCCCGCCCCGAGAGGTCCGTGGCGCGACAGCCTCGGCAACGCCAGCATCCGTGCGGGCCAGGTGCTCATCCTCCTGGTGCTCGCCGTCGTGGCGATCTACGCCCTGATCCAGGTGCGGCTCGTGGTCATCCCGATGCTGCTGGCGCTCATCCTGGCCGCCGCGATCGGGCCCTTCGTCAACTGGCTCCGGCGCAAGGGCTGGGGCGCCTCCCTGGCCACAGCCGTCTCCTTCCTGCTGCTCCTGCTGCTCTTCGGCGGACTCATCACGGGCATCGTCTTCGCCGTGATGGGTCAGGCCGGTGAGCTCGTCTCCAGTGCCACCGAAGGCTTCGACCAGCTCTACGCCTTCGCGCAGAACGGCCCCATCCCCATCGACGACGCGCAGATCCAGCAGGCCCGTGACTGGGTGGTGGACTTCGCGACCTCGAGCACCGTCGGCGCGGGTGCCATCTCCGGGCTGAGCGCAGCCGGCAACTTCTTCGCCGGGGCGCTGCTCATGGTGGTCATCCTCTTCTTCTTCCTCAAGGACGGCGAGAAGATCTGGGCCTTCATGCTCCGGGCCTTCAAGGGCCGCCGCCTGGTCAAGGCCCGGCGGGTGGGCTACAGCAGCATGTTGGTCCTCGGCGGCTACGTCCGCGGGACGGCGATCGTCGCGCTCGTGGACTCGGTCTTCATCGGGCTGGCCCTGCTGCTCCTCGGGGTACCGCTCGCCCTGCCACTGGCGGCGATCGTCTTCATCGGGGCGTTCATCCCGCTGGTCGGGGCAACCCTCGCCGGCGTGCTCGCCGCGCTGATCGCCCTCGTGGCCAATGGGCCGTTCGTGGCCCTCATGGTGATCATCGCGGTGATCGTGGTCAACCAGCTCGAGGGCAACTTCCTGCAGCCCGTGGTCATGGGGCGCACCCTGCAGGTGCACGCCCTCGTGATCCTGGTCGCCCTGACGGCCGGGACCATCCTCGCCGGGATCATCGGCGCCATCCTGTCTGTCCCGGTGGCCGCTGTCGGCTGGGCCGCCATCAAGGCGTGGAACCAGGAGAAGGACGAGAACATCACCGACGAGGAGGTCGAGGAGGCCGAGAAGCTGACCGCCCTCGACGAGACCGGTCATGGCCTGAGTTCCACGCCGAAGGAGGAGCACGCCCGCAAGAAGGAGGAGGCGGGGATCGCCGTGCACGAGGCGGACGAGAGGCCCGCGACGCACGAGCGCAGGGTCGAGGGTCAGGGCGGCGACGACGAGCCGGAGAGCGGCATGGCCGGTGATCCGCATGCCCCCGCGTCGGGCAGCAGCGCGACCGCGGGTTCGGCCGGGACGCCCGCCGCGACGGCCGCGCACACGTCGGCCGGCGCACCCTCTGCGACCCCGGCCGGTGCCCCTGACGGACGTCCGTCCGGCGCCCCCGACGCGAGCACCCCGACCGGGGAGACCGCGGGCGAAGGCGTCGACGGGCGGCGCGGTCGGCGCGGTCGCAGGGGAGGCTCGTCGACCCCGACGGGCTGACAGGCCGCTCCGGCCACGTACCGGATCGTGGTGGATCCACGAACGAGGAAGGGCTTCCGACCACCGTCGGGAGCCCTTCCTCGTCGTCGGGTGCGTGGTGCCCGGAAGGCGACACCGGCACCCGACGGCGTCCGGACGCCACGTTCCCGGTGCGGGAGCACAGGTGGCGAGGTCAACGGACCGGCACGGGGGCGTCCTCCGGCACCTCGCCGGCCACGCGCCGGTCCCAGGCCCCCATCACCCGGGGGTCCGTCGGCCGGGTCGCGAGGGACACCACCGCGTACACGAGGAGCGAGGCGCCGAGCCCGTAGTAGATCGGGTAGTTCGAGTAGATACCGTCGTACCGGACCTCCGCCGTGATCTCCAGGTAGGTCATCACCCCGAGGGTGACGAGGGTGCCCGCAGCCATCGACGCTCCCGCGCCGATACCGTTGCCGCGGCGCCACACGAGTCCGCCGAGGATCGCGACGAGCAGCCCGCCCACGAGGATGTCGTAGGCGATGGTCAGCGCGGCGACGACATCCTGCACCACCACGGCGAGGGCGATCGTGACGATCCCCAGCCCGAGGACCCACCAGCGGCTCGAGGCGACGTCGTGCTCCGCCGTCGTGCCCTCCCCGGTGGCCCCGGTGGCCCCGGTGGCCCCGGTGACGTCGTGGTCCGTCGCGCCCCTGCCGGACCACCCGGCGACGAACGGCACGACGTCGGTGCGCGCGACGGTCGCCGCGGCGATCAGGGCTCCCGACGCCGTCGACATCATGGCCGCGACCGCCGCGGCGAGGACCAGTCCGCCCACGCCGATCGGCAGGACGTTGAGGGCGACGTCCGCGTAGACGTCGTCGCGCGACTCGATCGCGGGGACGATGACGCTCGCGCTCATGCCGATGACGGCGCCCGCGACGCCGTAGAGGATGCAGTACACGCCCGCGGCCGAACCGCCCCAGCGGGCGACCACCGGTGTCCTCGACGTGAACACGCGCTGCCAGATGTCCTGGCCGATCAGCAGCCCGAGCGTGTAGACCACGAAGTAGGTGATGATGCTCTGCGCGCCGATCCCGGTGATGCTGAAGAACTCCGCCCCCGCCCGGTCACGGATGCCGTCGAAGCCACCGGCGGCGGCAAGGGAGAAGGGCAGCATGAGGGCGAAGACGCCGATGGTCTTGATGACGAACTGCGCCATGTCCGCGAGCGTGATGGACCACATCCCGCCGATCGTGGAGTAGATCAGCACGATGGCTCCGCCGACGGCGATGGACAGCGCACGGTCCCAGCCGAAGAGGACCACGAAGATGGTGGCGTAGGCGCCGGTGGACGTGGCGCAGAGCATCAGGGTGTAGGCGAGCATGACGATCCCCGAGACGCGCGTGGCACGGTGGCCGTAGCGCAGCGTGAGCATCTGCGAGACCGTGTAGATCTTCAGCTTCTGGATGGTGGGGGCGAAGAGGAGGCTGAGCAGCAGCACGCCGGTGCCGATCGCCACGACCAGCCACATGCCGGAGATGCCGTACTGGTAGCCGAGGCCCACGCCCCCGACCGTCGAGGCTCCACCCAGGACGACGGCGGCCATCGTGCCGGTGTAGAGCAGGGGGCCGAGGCGGCGGCCCGCCACGAGGTAGTCGCTGGCATTGCGCGTCCGGGACTTCCCCCACCAGCCGAATCCGAGCATGGCGACGAGGTAGGCGACCACGATGGCGATGTTGAGTGCTTGCATGGGAGTCCTTCGACGATCGACCGGGCGGGATGCCTGCTGGGCAACCGATGATGCCCAGTAAGCTACTCGTGACGCGAGTCACGCGTCAATCGTCGCAGGGCCGTGTGACATCACGATGACCGCCGTGTGACGGCTATGCTCGATCGCCCCGAGAAGAGGACCCGCATGAAGGCGCTGCCCGTCGAGCCCACCAACGCGCCCGTCGCCATCGGATCCCGCATCAGGGCCGCGCGGCAGGGGCAGCGGATGACGATCGAGCAGGTCGCGGACGCCACCGGCCTCACCAAGGGATTCCTCAGCCGGGTGGAGCGGGATCTGACCTCGCCCTCGGTCGCCTCCCTCGTGACCCTCTGCCAGGTGCTGTCCATCTCGATCGGGGACCTGTTCCTGGTGCCGGAGACGCACCTGACCAGGCTCGACGACGCCCCGCGCATCAGCCTCGGCGGTCAGGGCATCAACGAGCGCCTCATGACGGCGCGGTCGGAGCGGCGGCTGCAGATGATCCGCGCCGTCGTCGAACCCCGTGGCCGGGGCGAGGACGAGCTGTACTCGGTGGACTGTGAGGTGGAGACCCTTCACGTGGTCTCGGGGCGGTTCGTCCTCATCTTCCCCAATGAGCGGTATGAGCTCGAGGCGGGCGACACCGTGACCTTCCCCGGCCGCGAACCGCACTCCTGGCTCAATCCCGGCGACACCGAGGCCGTGGTGCTCTGGACCCTCGTGCCGGCGGCGTCCGGCTCGTAGCGGCCTCAGCCGACATGCACCCAGGGCCGCTTGGTGACATCCGGCTCGGCGCCGCGCAGTACCTCCCGAGTCACCGGAGCGATCTCGCCCTCGCCCGTGAAGAGGAACTTGAAGAGGTTCGCCACGGGATCGCCCTCCGTCCATCGGAAGTAAACGTGCGGCATGAGGCCGGTGACGTCGCGGATGTGCAGCATGACGGCAGCGATCGTGTTGGGCACGTTCGAGCTGTGCACCTCCAGGATGCGGTAGCCATGGCGGACGACGCCGCGCACCCGCAGCTCGGTCTCGAAGTCGGAGGAGTCGTCGACGGTCACCTCGATGAACAGGGGCCTGGATGCCACCGGGAAGTGCGATACCGCGCATGCGTGCTGGAGCTTGTGCCGGTATGCCGCGCTGCTCAGCCGCTTCGGTTCGTGGGCGATCAGGAGGATGTCGCCGTCGTCCTGTGCACTCACGAACGAGAGCGCGGCCTCGTCCATCCTGATGCTCGTGGCCCGCAGCTCGAAGGCGCGGCGTGACCGGGAGACGAACGAGATGACGATGATCCCGAGGATGAAGAACAGGGCGATCTTCAGGCCGTCGGGCCGTTCGATCATGTTCACCGCCGTCGTCAGGACGAAGACCACGGTGGCGATGCCGAACCCGAGGGTCAGGCCGCGCTGGTGCTTGCGGTGGGCGGACAGCGTCACGGCCACGGAGGCCGAGGTGATGAGGGCCAGGACGCCGGTGGCGTACGCGCCGCCCTGCGCCTCGACGTCGGCCCGGAAGAAGAACGTGACGATGATCGCGATGAGCGTGATGACCAGGACGAGGGGGCGGACGGCCTTGGCCCAGGCCGGTGCCATCCCGTAGCGCGGCAGGTAGCGCGGGACGAGGTTCAGCAGGCCGGTCATGGCGGAGGCGCCCGCGAACCAGAGGATGCTGATCGTCGAGATGTCGTAGGCGGTGCCGAAGCCGTCGCCGAGGTACAGGTGCGCGAGGTAGGCCAGGGCCCTGCCGTTCGCCGGACCGCCCTCCTCGAACGCCGCGGCCGGGATGAGCAGGGTCGTGACGAAGCTCGAGGCGATGAGGAAGCCGCTCATGATGAGCGCCGCGGATGTGAGGAGCTTGTGTGCGCCGGCGATCCGACCGGCCGGGTCCTCCTCCGTGTCGCCGGGCCTGCCGTCGATCTGGGGCATGACGACCACGCCCGTCTCGAAGCCCGAGAGGCCGAGGGCGAGCCGCGGGAAGATGAGGACGGCGAGGCCGACCATGACCAGCGGGTTGCCGTGCTGGGTGGTGAGCGCCGTCCACCAGTTGGTCACGACGCCGTCCTGCGCCATGATCTGTCTGACGGAGACGATCACGACCACCAGGTTGAGGACGAGGAACACCGCGACGATCGCCACGGCGATACCGATGGCCTCGCGGAAGCCGCGGAGGAAGACCGCCGAGAGCAGCACGAGGAAGATCACGGTGATGAGGATCTCCTGGCCGTGCAGCCATGAGGGGGCGAACGGGTTCTCGACCAGGTGGGCGCTGGCATCGGCCGCCGAGAGCGTCATGGTGATGAGGAAGCTCGTCGCCGCGAAGCCGAGCAGCACGAGCACGAAGATCTTGCCGCGCCACTTCGGCAGCAGCTTCTCGAGCATCGCGATCGACCCCTCCCCGCGGGGGCTCTCCGAGGCGACGCGCTTGTACACGGGCAGGGCGCCGAACAGGGTCACGGCCACGAGGATCAGGGTGGCCAGGGGGGAGAGGACGCCGGCGGCAGCTGCCGCGATGGCCGGCTGGTACCCGAGGGTCGAGAAGTAGTCGACGCCGGTCAGGCACATCACCTTCCACCAGGGCTGCGTGCGATCCGTCTCGGGTTGGTGCGCGGTGGGCTGGCTCGACTCGTTGAGGAGCCAGCGCTCGAGGTTCTTCCGGCCCTGATCACGGGTGCGGGCGGGAGTCTGGAGGTGTACGGATGAGCTCACTGCATCACGGTAGGCCCGTGCGGGCGCTCATCGGGGCGTCTTGATGGATCCTTAACGGGTGGGTCCGGGAGCGGTCGTGCGGTGCGTCGCCCCGTCCCCCCGGTGGCAGTTCGGGGCCGCACCAGGATCGTCATTGAACTGGTGCCGGGCCGGGACCGGGAGGAGCATCGAGCCGCCGGAGCGGGCCCTGGTGTGGAATCGACGGACTGCCGCTCGTGGGTCCGCAGAGCGCGACTCACGGGGGACGACAACCATGAAGAACACCAGCCTGCTCACTCTCGCGCTGGCCGCAGCGCTCGGACTCGCAGGGTGCGCGGCGCCCGCCACCGAGGCAGGTCCGGGGACGACGGCGACGGCGACCACCCCCTCGGCGACGGCGACCACCTCCTCGGCGACCTCGTCCACCTCCTCGGCGACCTCGACCACCCCCTCCGCGGCCTCGTCCGCGTCGCCGGGGCCGTCCGCGTCGTCCTCGCCGACCCTCCCTGCGGACGACGGGACAGGGGCTGCCTCCGCCACGGCGGCGCCCGAGGTCGGGCCCTCCCTGGCCGACCCGTCGTCATCGCTGTTCACGACGTCGGACGGACTGTATTCCTTCATGCTGCCGGCGGGCTGGACCACCACGCCCCTCGAGCCGAGCACCGCCCCCGACTACGGTGTCCCGCTCAGCAGGACCGCCTACAGCATCCTGGATGGCGAGGGCCGGGAGATGGCCGTCTTCGCGGGCGGAGTGCCGGGTGATGGTGCCGCCCTTCCCAGTCCCGGACACGTGCCGCTCGACGCCGAGGAGCTCCCCGCGCTGTCGGCGCAGGTCGACAAGGTCGAGCTTCCGGTGAGCTACGTGTTCGACCACTACCAGGATCCGGTCACCGGGGAACGGGTGTACCTCGCGCGGTACCATCTCGGCCCCGTCCCCGAGGACGGGCTCTACGGCGTGCCGCTCGGTCTGCTCCCGTTGGGGGAGAACGGGCTCGTCGTCTTCACCGCCACGTTCGGTACCGATCGCTTCCCCACCCCCGCGGACGCCGAGGCCTGGCTGGGCACGGAGGAGTACGCCGGGCTCCGCGGGATGTTCACCAGCCTGACCTACAACGGCTGACCGCACCGGGAGCGGATGCGTGCCCTGATCCGGACCGCATACCTTGACCGCCGGTGCCGCCCAGCAATAGCCTTATGCAAAACCTTTGATGCATATTGGGCAACTCCGCCGGGTGCGGGCCCGGATGGGACGGACACTGTGGAAGAACTGCGCGTCACGGGAGGCGGTCGGCTCGGACCCATCGACTCCTCCCGCATCCCCCGGTACGCGGGAGCGGCGACCTTCGCCCGCCTGCCCCGGCTCGACCAGGTGGACCGGACGGACATCGCCGTCGTCGGCGTCCCCTTCGACTCCGGTGTCTCGTACCGGCCCGGCGCCCGCTTCGGCGGCAACCACATCCGCGAGGCCTCGCGCCTCCTGCGGCCCTACAACCCCGCCCTCGACGTCTCGCCCTTCGAGCGCGTGCAGGTCGCCGATGCCGGTGACATGGCCGTGAACCCGTTCAACATCGGCGAGGCCATCGAGACCGTGCAGCAGAACGCGCTGGACCTCACCGCCGACGGCGCCCGCCTGGTCACGCTGGGCGGCGACCACACCATCGCCCTGCCGCTCCTCAGGGCTGCCGCGGAGCGCGCGGGTTCGCCCGTGGCCATGCTGCACTTCGACGCCCACCTGGACACCTGGGACACCTACTTCGGGGCGGAGTACACGCACGGTACACCGTTCCGCCGGGCGGTCGAGGAGGGCATCCTCGACACCGAGGCCATCTCGCACGTCGGCACCCGCGGGCCGCTCTACGGGGTCCGCGACCTCGAGGACGACCGGCGCTTCGGCTTCGGGATCGTGACCTCCTCGGACGTCTACCGGAAGGGCGTCGACGAGATCGTCGACCAGCTGCGCCAGCGCATCGGGAACCGCCCGCTCTACGTGTCCGTGGACATCGACGTCCTCGATCCCGCGCACGCGCCGGGTACGGGCACCCCCGAGGCCGGCGGTATCACGTCGCGGGAACTCCTCGAGATCCTGCGCGGGCTCCGCGGGCTGAACCTCGTGGGCGCCGACGTCGTCGAGGTGGCCCCTGCCTACGACCACGCCGAACTCACCGGTGTCGCCGCATCCCACGTCGCCTACGATCTCGTCACCCTCATGGCCGACACCCTGACCCCCGCCACGCCCGCCCCGATTGCCGAGGACCACTGATGGAGATCACCGACGGCGCCGCCTCCGCGCCTCCCACCCGCCTCACCGGCCAGCGGAACGGCGGGGACCTCGTCGTCGAGACCCTGTCCGCCCTCGGCGCCACGACGGTCTTCGGCATTCCAGGACAGCACGCGCTGGGGCTCTTCGACGCCCTCTCGCGCTCCGACCTCCGGTTCGTCTCCTCGCGCGTCGAGAACAACTCGGCGTTCGCGGCCGACGGCTTCTCCCGGGCCACGGGGGACGTCGGTGTCCTCTTCCTCTCGACCGGACCCGGCGCCCTCACCTCGCTGGCGGGCCTGCAGGAGGCCTACGCGACCGGCGTGCCGATGGTCGTCGTCGCCAGCCAGATCCCCCTCGAGGGTCTCGGGGCCCGACGGAAGGGCATGCTGCACCAGCTCGACGACCAGAAGGCGTCCGCCGCGAACGTCACCAAGAGCCAGCGGCTGATCCAGCACGCCTCCGGTATCCCCTCGGCGATCCAGGACGCCTGGACCGAGGCCGTGTCCTCCCCCCAGGGGCCCGTCTGGATCGAGGTCCCCCAGAACGTGCTGCTGGACCCCGTGATGGTGCCACGGGTGGAGGACGCGCTCGCGGAACCGTTCGACAACCCGCCGCGCATCGAGCTCACCCGCGAGGCCCTGACGTGGCTCAGGGGATCCAGGCGCCCGGCCATCGTCGCGGGCGGCGGCGCGCGCCGTGGCAGGGCGGAGTCCTGGCTGCTGTCCATCGCCGAGAAGCTCGGCGCCCCCGTGGTGTGCTCGCCCGGCGGCAACGGCGCGTTCCCCTGGACGCACGAGCTGTCCCTGCAGTCGTGGGTCGAGGACCGCCACGTGACCGAGGTGCTCGAGGACGCGGACGTCCTCCTGGTGGTCGGCTCGTCCCTGGGCGAGGTGACGTCGAACTACTTCACCCTGGAGCCGCGCGGGCGCATCATCCAGATCGATGCCGAGCCCCGCGTGCTGGAGTCCAACCGGCCGGCACTCGGGATCAGGGCTGACGCCGGGCAGGCGCTCGCGGCCCTCGACGAGGCACTCGAGCCGCTGCCCAGGGACCGGGAGCCCGGGTACGACGCCGTCGCGCTGGTGGCCGATACCCTCGCCCGGGTCGCCGCACGGCTCGAGGGCCAGGACCTCGGCAAGGAGCTCGCCTTCATGCGGGATCTCCGCGAGGCCGTCCCTGCAGGGATGCAGACCTTCTGGGACATGACCATCTCCGCGTACTGGGCCTGGAGCTGCTGGGACGCGCGTGAGGGTCAGTTCCACTCGGCCCAGGGTGCCGGCGGTCTCGGCTTCGGCTTCCCCGGCGCGATCGGGGGTGCCGTGGGGCTGGAGTCCCGTGGCCTGCCCGCTCGCGTCCTGGCGGTATCCGGTGACGGGTCCGCCATGTACTCCATCGCGGAACTCGCCACCGCGCGGCAGCACGACATCCCGGTCACCTGGCTGATCGTCGACGACGGCGGCTACGGGATCCTCCGCGAGTACATGGAGGGGGCTTTCGGCAAGGCGACGGCCACCGAACTCGCGCGGCCGGACTTCGTGGCGCTCGCCGAGTCCTTCGGGGTGCCTGCGCGACGAGTGGGTCCGGAGGGGATCGGCGAGGCGCTGCGCGCGAGTCTCGCAGGCGAGGGGCCGAACGTCGTGGTCGTGGAGACGCTCATGCGGCTGTTCGCACCCACGCATCTTGATCAGTAGGCTTCCCTTTTCCGCCGGGTGGTGGCAGTGTCGGAGGCACTGCTCGAACCACGGCCCCGAGGAAGGAACGCTATGACATTCAGCAAGGGCGACAAGGTCACCTGGAACACGTCGCAGGGCGAGACCGAGGGCAAGGTCGTGGAGAAGCACGACGAGGAATTCACCTTCGACGACCAGAAGTTCAAGGCGTCGAAGGACGAGCCCTACTACACGGTGGAGAGCTCGAAGTCCGGCAAGCAGGCCGCGCACAAGGAAAGCGCGCTGTCGAAGAAGTAGCCGGCAGCCGCACGCGAGGGGGCTCCGCTTCGGCGGAGCCCCCTCGTGTGTCTCACGTCAGGGGATCGTGGCCCCAGTTCATCAGCGAGTAGCGCCACTTGGAGGACTCGATGTCCTTCTTGGACGGCTCCTGCGCGAGATGCCGGTGCACGTAGCCGACCACCTTGTGCATGTGTTCGACATCGTCCGTCGTGAGGTCGTCGCGCTTCGTGTTCAGGATGTCGATGATGCGCTTGCCGGACTTGTGCCCCACCGATTCGCCGGCGCCCGATTCCTTGTAGCCGACCGCCTGGGACTCCTCGGTGTCCAGCCAGGCCGTCAGCTGCGAGGCGCTCATGTTCACCGCGTCCTTCCACTGCGGCCAGATCTCGTCCAGGTCCTTCGCGTCGTCAGCCATCAGCAGTCCGCCTTCCGTAGCAGTTCCGGGAGAATGATCACACCCCGCCGTTATTCGGGAGCTTCCGATAGCTTATTCCTAAGCATGCTGATAAATGTAGAGGGTAGGTCGAACCAACACCGAAGGAGCTTCACATCATGGCAGGAAACCTTTTGGCACGATCCGCCCACGATCTCGGTGCCGCAGCCTGGTTCGGCGGGACCCTGATGGGCGCCGTCGGACTCAACGGTGCAACGGGCAAGGCGAAGGACCCCAAGGAGCGCACACGCCTCTCCGCCCTCGGCTGGGCCAAGTGGACCCCGGTGCAGGTCGCCGCGTTCGCCGTGCACGCCGTCGGCGGCATCGGCCTGATCCTCGGCAACAAGGGCCGCGTCGCGTCGCAGGACTCGGTCGGATCCAACACGGTCTGGAAGTCGATCGTCACGCTCGCCGGCATGGCACTCTCGCTCTACTCCGGCATGCTCGGCAAGAAGGTCGGTGAACTGTCCGAGCAGGGCGGTGAGGGCGCGACCGAGCCCCGTCCCGGTGCCAGTGACGAACTGGCCAAGGCCCAGTCGCAGCTCAAGACCACCCAGTGGCTGCTGCCCCTGATCAGCGGCATCGTCGTGGTGATGGGTGCGAAGCAGGGCGAGATGCAGCGCCCCACGAACGTCAAGAAGGGCCTGCTGAAGAAGTAGTCCCGGACACCGGAAACCCCCGCACCTGGACGTCCACCCCGTGGTGGGCTCGTCGCTGGTGGCGGGGGTTTCGCCGTCTGGCAGCCGGTGATGCCTCCGGCCGCACGGGCGCCTACTGCATGGTGAAGGCGCGCGCCACGCCCGTGTGCACGGCGTCGTTCCGGATGAGGGCGGCGAGGACCGCATTCCGGGGGCGCAGGAGAGGCCTGGGCAGCGGACGCCCGAGGGCCATGTTGAGGTGTGCCTTCCGTCGGGCGAGCGCGGCCTGGGCGCGGCGCTCCTTCTCGTACTCCGCGAGCCGCGCGCCGACGTCGTCCCCGTCCCTCAGCGACGCCGCGATGATCGGGACGAGCCGCACCGCGTCGAGCCAGCCGAGATTCATGCCCTGCCCGCCGATGGGGGAGACCTCGTGTGCGGCATCTCCGACCAGGACCGTGCGGCCCGCGACGAAGCGCTCGGCAAGCCGGGACTGCACCTCGAAGGCGCTCAGCATCGAATTGGTCGTCGCGTCGACGGCCACACCCGTCCGGTCGCGGATCAGGGCCGTCAGATGCTCCGCCGTGGGACGATCCACCGGCGACCCGAGGCGCACCACCCAGCGCCGGATGCCTCCGGGCAGGGGGAAGGACTCGACGATCCCTCCCGTCTCGAGGTACAGCACGGCGTCGTGGCCGTCGTCCGTCCCGTCGAGGAAGTCCCCCATCACATAGCAGTCGGGGTAGCGGCGGGAGGGCGCGCGGATGCCTGCGCCGTCCCGGACGGAGCTGCGCGCCCCGTCCGCAGCGACGATGATTCTCGCCTCGAGCACGATGTCCTCGCCCTGGCTGCGGACGACCGTGCGGACGTGGTCGCCGTGCTCCCGCGAGGAGAGCACGGCGACGCCGCGTCGCACGGTACCGGGGAACTCCTCCTGGAGCCTGCGCTCGAGGATCTCCTCCGTGACGGCCTGCGGGACGGCCAGCACGTACTTCTCCTCGCCGGGCAGGGTCGAGAAGGAGACGGTCCCGACATGGCGACCGGCACTCCTGGCCACCCCGTCCCGGATGAGCACGCCCCGTGTCCGCAACTCCTCGGCGATCCCGCCGGCAGCGAGGGCGCGGAGGGCGGGAGGATGGATGCCGATGGCGCGGGAGTGGCTGCTGCGGTCCGCGCGCCGTTCGAGGACGACGGCGTCGAGCCCTGCCTGCCGGAGGAGCAGCGCCGTGTAGAGACCGACCGGTCCGCCTCCGACGACGATCACGTCATGCATGCCGCACCCCGGGGGTGGTGGCACGACGGTCGAGGACGAGCCGGTTGATGAAGGGGGCGGCGGTCCGCACGGTCCAGGCCGGCCGGTCCGCGACGGCCGCGCGCAGCTCCTCCGGCGTGTAGCTCCGGCGGATGGAGGTGAGCCCGTCCTGCCGGATGTAGGAGCCGGGCAGCGGGAGCGTGCCCACCGAGAAGAGGGCGTAGCCCACGGGATGCCGGGCGATGTCGCTGTGGATGGCCACGCGCCGCGTCAGCTGCTCGGTGTCGTCGATCAGGCCCCGGAACTGCGCCGGATCGAGGTGGTGCAGCACGTGGTTGGAGACGACGGCGTCGAAGACAGCGCCCTCGGCGACGAGTTCGTCGCTGAGGGCCCTGCGGAAGGACAGTCCGCGGATCGGCGGCCTCGACGTCGCATAGGCGTGCGCACGCGCGTCGGGATCGATGGCGGTCACCTCGAGGGAGATGCCGTCGAGCGCAGCCCAGCGCGCCAGCGCGCGGGGGACGTCACCTCCGCCGGAGCCGATGTCGAGCAGGGTGTTCGGCCGCTCCGTCGCGAAGGCGGGTCGCAGCACCTGCGTGTACGTGCGGCGCCAGCCGGAGACGGCCGCGTTGACGACACCGAACTGCGCGTAGGTCCGATCGAGGATGGCCGGATCGCAGTCGGGCCGGTCCATCTCCTCGATGGCGTGCGGGTCCCGCTCCGCGAGGAAGCCGCGACGGTTCATGCGCCCGCTTGGGTGAGGATCGGTTCCAGGTCGGCGGGGACGTCCGCGTCGTCGGGTGCGAGGCCCACCGAAGCGCCGTCGGCCACGGCGCCCGTCCCCGCGTCGGAGCGGGTTGCGCCGATCCTCGTGAGGAGGGCCGTCTCGACGGTGAGTCCCGGACCGAAGGCCATGGAGCAGATGCGGTTGTTGCCGTCCGAGGCGGGCTTCTCGAGGATGTTCTTCAGGACGAACATCACCGTGGCGCTGCTCATGTTGCCGTAGTCACGCAGGGTCTCGCGCGCGGGGACGAGCTGCTGCTTCGACAGGCCGAGCTTCGCCTCCACCTTGTCGAGGATGCTGCGGCCGCCGGGGTGGATGGCCCAGTGCTCGATCTCCGCGTAGTCGAGCCCCTGCAGCGAGGCATCGCGCGCCAGCAGTGGCTCGAGGGCTCCGACGATGTGCTCGTCGATGATGTGCGGCACATAGGTGCCGAGCACCATCTCGAAGCCCTCGTCACCGATGTTCCAGGCCATCGATTCCTCTCCGACGGGCGTGAGGACCGTCTCGAAGTGGTCGAGGGTGAGCGCCGGACCGTCGAGCGGGAGGTCCCGTGCGGAGATGATGGCGGCCGCCGCGCCGTCCGCGAAGAGGGAGGAGCCCACGATGGTGTCGGGGTTGTTGGAGGACCGCACATGCAGTGAGCACAGTTCCGCGGAGATCACCAGCACCACGGCCTCGGGATCCGCCTCGCAGAAGGCCTTGGCGGATCGGAGGGCAGGGAAGGCCGCGTAGCACCCCATGAAGCCGAGGTGGTAGCGCTGGACGGACGGCTTCAGGTCGAGGGCGCGGACCACCTTGTAATCCGGCCCCGGTGCGAAGAACCCGGTGCAGGAAACGGTCACCACGTGGGTGACGTCCGACGCCTCGATCCCGGTGGCGGCGTCGAGCGCCTTCCGTGCGGCCTCGACGAAGAGTCTGGTCCCCTCGGTCGCGTAGACCTCGTTGCGGGTCTTGGTGCTGGGGCTGAGGATGCGGAGCTCCTCCCGGTCGAAGAACACCGGGTCCTCGAACGTCTCCTCCAGCGTGAGCTCCCTGACCGCGGTGTACCGGGTCTCGATCCCCGAGGAGTCGAAGGCGGCCCCGACGAGGCGCTGTCCCAGCCGGGTGAGGCCGGGCTGGGCTGCGAAGACGTCGCGGACCTCGGGCTGCACCATGATCGTGTCGGGTACAGCGGTTTCGAGGGATCTCAGGATCACTGTCATAGGTCCATTACTAGAGGACTGACGCGACAAATTCAATGACAGTAGGCTTAGTGTTCACCTCGGCCACCATCGTCAGGAGCACCATGGGCAACGATCCGTCAGGCACCCTCGACCAGAAAGATCCGCGGGGCCCCGTCACGGACGCCTCCACGGAACTGCAGGAGTACCCCGGCTTCACGGAGCGCATGGATCCGCGCCCGGACCACGGGGAGGACAGCTACGCGGGGCACGGGCGGCTCGCCGGTCGCAGGGCCTTCATCACCGGCGGTGATTCCGGCATCGGGCGGGCCGTCGCGCTCGCCTTCGCCCGCGAGGGCGCCGACGTCGCGATCGGCTATCTGCCCGAGGAGGAGGAGGACGGCGCGAGTTGTCTCGACCTCATCCGCGCGGAGGGCCGGACCGCGCTCGCCGTTCCCGGTGACCTGCGCGACGAGGCCTACGCACCGTCCGCGATCGATACCGTCCTGGCCGGCCTCGGGGGTCTCGACATCCTCGTGAACAATGCGGGCTTCCACATCGCGCAGCCGAACGGCCTGCCCGACATCGATGCCGACCAGCTGCGCCGGACGTTCGAGACCAACGTCTACGGCACCGTCTGGCTGACCCAGGCGGCGTTGCCGCACCTCACGGAGGGCGCCTCGATCATCAACACCACCTCGGTGCAGGGGTACCACCCGTCCACCAGCCTGATGGACTACGCGGCCACGAAGGCTGCGCTCAACAACCTGACCTTCAGCCTCGCCGGCCTGCTGGGGGAGCGCGGGATCCGGGTCAATGGGGTGGCGCCGGGTCCGATCTGGACACCGCTGCAGCCCGCGACCACCACGAGCGAGAAACTCGAATCGTTCGGCGAGGGCACGCCGCTCGGCCGCATGGGCCAGCCGGCCGAACTCGCCGGAGCGTACGTGTTCCTCGCGTCCAACGACGCCCGTTACGTCTCCGGCGAGATCCTCGGGGTGACCGGGGGCAAGCCGCTCGCCTGACGTGAGTACCTCTGCGGGGAAAGCCCGGCCGGGACCAAGCCGGAGCCGCGTGTGCGCCGAATCACAGCTACCAGCGCCGGAGGCATGACGTCCGGCCTTCGGCTGACATGGATGGGTTGAGCGTGAAACTCCTGACTGCACCACCCCGCAGGCACCGCACGGCCCTGTTCGCCGTGGCCCTCACCGCGTCCCTGGCGCTCGCGGGCTGCGGGGGCGTCGAGGAGAATCCGCTGGGCGTCAATACGCCGACGGCGGGGCAGGCTGCCCCTGCGGACCAGGGCACGCCCGGCGACGGTGCGCAGGCCGCGCCCGTGCTGAACGACCTCGGGGACGACCCGCTCAACGTGGGGATCGACGGGGCGGAACTGTGCGGCGTGCAGCCCGACGACAGCCGCCTGAGGTACACGGTGATGCTCCACAACCCGACGCTCGAGACGTTCACGTTCGGGGAGATGAAGCTCGGTGATCCCCAGGGCCTGAACATCCTCTCGTCGATGGTGCAGACCGCGAACAGGGAGGGGCACCATCACCCGTCCCCGGACGGCGGGGCGCATGGGGAGCACACGGCGACCCCGGAGCCGACGGCCACGCAGGAGCCGATCGGGCCGCCCGTCCCTGCGGCCGGATACCGGTTCGAGCCCGATGCCCACGTCAACATCATCGTCACGGTCGAGCTCGCCGAGGGAGTCACCCACGGCAGCGCGGACAACATCCTCGTGGCCTTCTCCACCCCCGACCGCGACTACTCGGTGGCCCACAACCTCAAGATCGACGTCGACGCCAGCTCCTGCAGCTGACCTACGCCCGGAACGCGGAAAAGCCCCCGACTCCAGAGGAGCGGGGGCTTTCTCGTCGACCTGGGCCGGGCGTCCATGGCATGGACGCCCGGCGGCGGTCGGCCGGACTAGGCCGGGAGCTGCAGGACGTGACCGGTGAAGATCAGGTCCGCGTGGATGACCGTGTCGGTGTTTGCGGCGAAGAGTGCCTGCCAGCCGCCCTCGACGCCGAGCTTGTCGGCGATGGTGCTGAGGGTGTCACCGGACTGGATGGTGTAGGTCTCGCCGCTCAGGGCGACGGGAGCCGCGACCGGAGCCTGGGCAACGGGTGCCGCGACCGGTGCCTGGGCAACGGGTGCCTGGACGACCGGTGCCTGGGCAACGGGCGCCTGGGCAACAGGGGCCTGGACGACGGGCGCCTGCTGGAGCTGGACGGGGGCGGGGGCCGGAGCGGCCTGCGCCGGGATGCCGCCCGGGTTGGCTCCACTGTTCAGACCGAGCTGGGCCGAGCAGGAGGGCCATGCGCCCCAGCCCTGGCCTGCGAGGACATTCTCGGCGACGGCGATCTGCTGCTCGCGTGAGGCGTTCTGGGGTGCACCCTGGCCGCCGAAGGCTGCCCAGGTGGAGGGGGTGAACTGCAGTCCGCCGGAGAAACCGTTGCCGGTGTTGATGCCCCAGTTGCCGCCGCTCTCGCACTGCGCGAGCGCATCCCAGTCGCTGGCGGGGGCGGCGTTGGCTGCGCCGGCTGCTGCACCGAGGCCGAGGCCGGTGAGTGCTACTGCTGCGAGCCCACGACGGGCGCTGGTGCTGAAGGTGTGTGTATTCATGGGGTGACGATGCTCCGAAAGGCCACCCGCACTAGGTCCGTCCCCGGACTTCTTCGCGCCGCTGCTCACCTTGACTGTATAGAGGTCAGGTTCGGCAGCCGCCTGTTGAGCAACGAGCGGTGGAGGGGCGGCGCCGGGCATAGATCGCTGCTCGATTTTCGGCAGCTTTTTCGCTTCCCCGGACGGGGAACTCCCTCCACCGTAAAGTAATTTTCATTCGTTGCCAAACCGGTACGGCGTGGCGCTTGACATCGGTTCAAAATAAGGGAAAGAAACTGGCCCTCGTGAGGATCCTGTGTAACACTGTGGCCCCTCCATCGCCGCGGGGCAGGGGAGAGGCCCCGGATCCGTGATCCGGGGCCCCTCCGGAACCAGTGGGGACGGGACGTCCCGGCTGGTCAGGCCGCTACGTAGCCGTGCGGATCGAGGACGTACTTCGTGGCGGCCCCGGCGTCGAACTCCTCGTAGCCGCGGGGTGCCTCCTCGAGGCCGATCGGCTTGGCGTTGACGGCCTTCGCGATCGAGACGCGGTCATGCAGGATGGCCATCATGAGGCCCCGGTTGTACTTCATCACCGGGCACTGCCCCGTGGTGAAGGACAGGGACTTCGCCCAGCCCGTGCCGAGACTGATCGACAGCGAGCCCACCTTCGCGGCGTCGTCGACCGCACCCGGATCGCCGGTGACATAGAGGCCGGGGATGCCGAGGGCGCCGCCCGCCGCGGTGACGTCCATGAGGGAGTTCAGGACCGTCGCGGGAGCCTCGGTGGACGACCCCGAGCCGTGTCCCCGTGCCTCGAAGCCCACGGCGTCCACGCCGCAGTCCACCTCCGGCACGCCGAGCAGCTGCTCGATCTGGTCCCGCGGGTCGCCCTTGGAGACGTCGACCGTCTCGCAGCCGAAGCTGCGGGCCTGTGCCAGCCGGTCCTCGTTGAGGTCACCGACGATCACGACGGCGGCGCCGAGGAGCTGCGCCGATGCCGCGGCAGCCAGCCCCACGGGCCCCGCCCCGGCGACGTAGACGGTGGAGCCGACGCCGACGCCCGCGGTGACGGCGCCGTGGAAGCCGGTGGGGAAGATGTCGGAGAGCATCGTCAGGTCGAGGATCTTCTCGAGTGCCTGGTCCCGGTCCGGGAACTTCAGCAGGTTCCAGTCCGCATACGGCACGAGGACGTACTCCGCCTGGCCGCCGACCCATCCGCCCATGTCCACGTAGCCGTAGGCGCTGCCCGGCCGGTCCGGGTTGACGTTGAGGCAGATACCGGTCTTCCGCTCCTTGCAGTTGCGGCACCGGCCGCAGGCGATGTTGAAGGGGACCGAACAGATGTCGCCCTTCTTGATGAATTCGACATCACGGCCCACCTCGACCACCTCGCCCGTGATCTCGTGGCCCAGGACGAGGTCGGCGGGCGCCGTGGTGCGGCCGCGCACCATGTGCTGGTCCGATCCGCAGATATTGGTGGTGACGGTCTTGAGGATCACGCCGTGGTGCACCGAGCGTCCGACATTGGCCGGATTCACCCCCGGTCCGTCCTTCAGCTCGAATGTGGGGTAGTCGATGTCGATGACCTCGACCTTCCCTGGTCCCTTGTACGCAACAGCTCTGTTACCGCTCATGGAACATCCTTCTTCCGTGGTGTGCTCAGTGCACCCGGAACCCCGGGTGCCGGAACCGTTCGCCTCGCTGGGCCGCGCGGCACCCGGTAGTGCCGAACCTACACGTCGGGGGGTCGCACGGACGTTGCATGGGCCGGTGCGCTCCCCGGCCGGTGCGGCGGGCCGGCCCCCTTGTCCGCGCGGATCATCCGGGAGAGGGTGGGAGGCATGACCGACACCGTGCTCATCACCGGCGCCACCTCGGGGATCGGGGCCGAGTTCGCCCGTCAGTACGCGGCGCGCGGCTGCGCCCTCGTGCTCGTCGCGCGCGCCTCCGGCCCCCTCGAGGACAGCGCGCGTGAGCTCCGCACGCGATGGGGGGCCGACGTCGAGACCATCGCCGCCGACCTGCTCGACGACGACGGCCTGGCCCGGGTGCTGGCGCGGCTGGGGGCCGGGCGGCGGGATCCCGGCTCAGCCGAGGACGAGGGCCCTGCTCCCGTGTCCGTGCTGGTCAACAACGCCGGCTACGGACTGGTGCGCCCGTTCGCCGACAATCCGCTCGACGACGAGGTGCGCCACCTCCGCATCCACGTGGAAGTGCCGCTCGCCCTCGCCCATGCAGCGCTGCAGTCCATGCGCCCGCGGGGCGCGGGAACCATCATCACCGTCGCCAGCGTCGCCGGGTTCACGCCGAGGGGCACCTACGGCGCAGCGAAGGCCGCGATGATCAGCTTCAGCAGGTGGGCGAACCTGACCTACGGGCCCGAGGGGATCCGCGTCACGGCCGTCTGTCCAGGGTTCGTGCACACCCGGTTCCACCAGCGCATGGGCGCCGACAAGAGCAGCGTCCCCGGGCCCCTGTGGCTCGACGCCGGACTCGTGGTCCGCGAGGGGATCCGGGACGCGGAAGCCGGCAGGGCGGTCTCCGTCCCCAGCGCGCGCTACAAGGTCATCACCACCCTGGCGAAGGTGGCGCCGTCGTCCCTCGTCGCGCGGCTGGCGCAGCGAGGGCGGTAGCGCAGCCGACAGGCCGCTCAGCCCGCGGAGCCCCCGCTGTCCCACCGATCGGGCTCGGCCGCCGCGTCCTCCGGGTGGCCGTCCTCGGCGGGGTCGTCCGGCGTGCCGTCGCCGTTGAACGCTGCCGGTACCGTCCCGGCGCTGTGCGTTCCCTGCTCGTCGCGGATACTCGCCGACCGATGCGCCGACCCACCCGCGGACGGGTCCAGCACCGCCTCGCGCCGGTCCGCGTCGGGTCGGCCGTCGTTGCCGCCGCCGTCGTAGCCGCTGCCGGCTGATCCTTCACCAGGTCCTTCACCAGGTCCTTCACCGGATCCGGCGTCGTCGGCCTGCGTCGGTGCGCCGGTGCCGTTCCCCGGCTCGGTGATGCCCGTGTGGGACGGCGCCGCCGACTCCTTCTCGCGCGGCGGGACAGGGGCGGCAGGGCCGAGGGGATGCTCTGCGGGAAGGATTGCGCCGTCGGGGTGTCCGGCGGAACTGCTCGGCTCGGTCATGATGCTCCTTCTGCGGACCGCCCTTCGCCGGGGCGTCCGCCCGGGTCGTCGGAAGTGTGGGTGGCATCGGGAACACTACGTGAGGGAAGCCACCCTGTGCAGGAGTGTGTCGCCGATGTCCAGCCCCTGAGGTGCCGGGGATCCGGGCTCGAACCCGAACGGTCGGTAAGTATGCTGAGGAGTGGGGTTCGCAGAGTGGCGAGCCCCGTACAGGGAGGTAGAACGATGGCTGGGTACTTCAAGCTGGTTGATGCGCATGACGACGGGTACAGGGTGAAGCTGACGGCCCCTGACGGGACGCTCGTCGCGGTCTCCACCTTCTACGCCTCCAAGGAGGAGGCGATCGCGGGGATCGAACTCATCCGCGAGATCGCCGGCACGGGACCGATCGTGGATCACAGCAGGGACGAGTCACCCGATCAGGACGAACTCTTCCTCGGCCTCCAGGCGGCATCGCGGCGGAGCGACGCCGTCCCGCACGACGCCTGACGTCTTCCCGGGACGCCTGCTGCCGTCCCGCACGGCGCCTGACGTGATGGGCAGGCGAGGCCGGGCGACACGGTGTACGACTGTATACATTGACGCCGATCGTGGAATAGGATGGACGTATTCCACCATCTCTCTGAAGGGAGCCGACGTCATGACGACTGCGGACTCATTCGGCGCGAAGGGCGTACTCGATGTCGCCGGCGCTGACTACGAAATTTTCAGGCTCAGTGCCGTCGAGGGCGCCGAGAACCTCCCGTTCAGCCTCAAGGTGCTTCTCGAGAACCTGCTCCGCACCGAGGACGGTGCGAACATCACCGCGGATCACGTCCGCGCCCTCGCGCAGTGGGATGCGGCAGCGGAGCCGAGCACCGAGATCCAGTTCACGCCCGCCCGCGTCATCATGCAGGACTTCACCGGCGTCCCCTGCGTCGTCGACCTGGCGACCATGCGCGAGGCCGTCGCCGATCTCGGGGGAGACCCCAAGCGGGTCAACCCGCTGGCTCCCGCCGAGATGGTCATCGACCACTCCGTGCAGATCGACGCCTTCGGCAACGCCGGCGCCCTCGAGCGCAACATGGAGATCGAGTACCAGCGCAACGGCGAGCGGTACCAGTTCCTCCGCTGGGGCCAGACGGCGTTCGACGACTTCAAGGTCGTCCCGCCGGGCATGGGGATCGTCCACCAGGTCAACCTGGAGTACCTGGCCCGCACGGTCATGACCCGCGAGATCGACGGCGTCCTCCGGGCGTACCCCGACACCTGCGTCGGCACCGACTCGCACACCACCATGGTCAACGGCCTCGGGGTACTCGGCTGGGGCGTCGGCGGGATCGAGGCCGAGGCAGCGATGCTCGGCCAGCCCGTCTCCATGCTCATCCCGCGCGTCGTCGGCTTCAGGCTCACCGGTGAGATCCCTGCCGGCGCCACCGCCACGGACGTGGTCCTCACCATCACCCAGATGCTGCGCAAGCACGGCGTGGTCGGCAAGTTCGTCGAGTTCTACGGCGAGGGCGTCGCGTCCGTGCCGCTCGCGAACCGCGCCACCATCGGCAACATGAGCCCGGAGTTCGGCTCCACCGCCGCCATGTTCCCCATCGACGACGTCACCCTCGACTACCTGCGCCTCACCGGCCGTCCGGCGGAGAACGTCGCGCTGGTGGAGGCCTACGCCAAGGAACAGGGTCTCTGGCACGATCCCTCGCGCGAGATCCGTTTCTCCGAGTACCTCGAGCTGGACCTCTCCACGGTCGTGCCCTCGATCGCCGGACCGAAGCGCCCACAGGATCGCGTGGAACTCTCGAAGTCGAAGGACCAGTTCCGTGAGGACCTGCGGAACTACTCCAACGATCCCGACCTGGCGTTCGCCCCGGGCGGTACGGTCGACGAGTCCTCGCAGGAGAGCTTCCCCGCGTCGGACTCGCCGAGCTTCACCCCGGGAACGACGTCGTCCGTCACCGACGAGAACGAGGAACCCCGCGAGACCGTCGGAGCGGGTGCCCCGTCGACCCGGCCGTCGAAGAAGGTCGCGGTCACCATGAAGGACGGCCGCGAGTTCGAGCTGGACCACGGCGCCGTCAGCATCGCGTCGATCACCTCCTGCACCAACACGTCCAACCCGTCGGTCATGCTCGCCGCCGCGGTGCTGGCGCGCAACGCCGTCGAGAAGGGCCTCGTGTCCAAGCCGTGGGTGAAGACGTCCGTGGCCCCCGGGTCCAAGGTCGTCACCGACTACTACGAGAAGTCGGGCCTGATCCCGTACCTCGAGAAGCTCGGTTTCTTCACGGTGGGTTACGGCTGCGCCACCTGCATCGGCAACTCGGGTCCGCTCGAGGACGAGATCTCGCAGGCCATCCAGGACAACGACCTCGCCGTCACCGCCGTCCTGTCCGGTAACCGCAACTTCGAGGGCCGCATCAACCCGGACGTCAAGATGAACTACCTGGCCTCGCCGCCGCTGGTGGTCGCCTACGCCCTGGCCGGCACCATGGACTTCGACTTCGACAACGAGCCCCTCGGCCAGGACGAGTCCGGTACCGACGTGTTCCTGAAGGACATCTGGCCGAACCCGGTCGAGGTCCAGAAGGTGATCGACGAGTCGATCGACGAGGACATGTTCACCTCGAGCTACGCCACGATCTTCGAGGGCGACGAGCGCTGGCAGTCCCTGCCCACACCGGCCGGCGACACCTTCGCCTGGGACCCCGAGTCCACGTACGTGCGGAAGCCCCCGTACTTCGAGGGCATGCAGCGCGAGGCGAGCCCGGTCGAGGACATCGCCGGCGCCCGCGTGCTCCTGAAGCTCGGCGACTCGGTCACCACCGACCACATCTCGCCGGCGGGTTCGTTCAAGTCGGACACCCCGGCCGGGCGCTACCTCACCGAGAAGGGCGTGCAGCGCAAGGACTTCAACTCCTACGGCTCCCGCCGAGGCAACCACGAGGTCATGATCCGCGGCACGTTCGCGAACATCCGCATCAAGAACCAGCTCCTCGACGGCGTCGAGGGCGGGTTCACGCGGGACTTCTCGCAGGCCGATGCGCCGCAGGCCGCCGTGTACGACGCCGCGGAGAACTACCGCGCCGCGGGTACGCCGCTCGTGGTCCTCGCCGGCAAGGAGTACGGCTCCGGTTCGTCGCGTGACTGGGCGGCCAAGGGCACCGCACTGCTCGGCGTCAAGGCCGTCATCGCCGAGAGCTACGAGCGCATCCACCGCTCCAACCTCATCGGCATGGGTGTGCTGCCCCTGCAGTACCCCGAGGGGCAGAACGCCGCATCGCTGGGGCTCACCGGCACGGAGACGTTCGCCGTCTCCGGTGTCACCGAGCTCAACGAGGGCCGCACGCCGGGCACGCTCCACGTGACCGCCACCCCGGCCGAGGGCGGCAGCGCCGTCGAGTTCGACGCCGTCCTGCGCATCGACACCCCGGGCGAGGCGGACTACTACCGCAACGGCGGCATCCTGCAGTACGTGCTGCGCCAGCTCGCGAGCTAGCGTCCGCGCGGCCCGGGCCGGGAGTCGTCCTCCCGGCCCGGGCCGTCCGCAGGGCCGCCGGTGTCCTCGGCCCCACTCCCATCCGAACCTTCCAGCCGACCCGAGGGGGCGCCATGGCCGAGTCCGTCGAACTGTCGGCGCGCGTGGACGGCGACGCCATCTTCCGGGTGCTCCGCAGCGAGATCCTCGCCGGCGTCCACCCACCGGGGACCGCCCTGCGAGAGGTGGTCATCTCGGAGCGCTTCGGCGTCTCCCGCACGCCCGTCCGTGAGGCCCTCAGCCGGCTGCAGCACGAACGCCTGCTGGAGCGCGCCGCACGGGGGCTGCAGGTTCCCCAGATCGATGCGCAGGAGGTCATCCAGATCTACGACCTGCGCGTCATGCTGGAGGAGGAGGCCGCCGGCCAGGCCGCCCTCAACCGCGGAGCGGCCGACCTCATGCGCCTGGAGGCGCTGCTGGAACGTGACCGCGCCGTCGTCGACCCGGACGACACCACCAAGGTGACCAACAACCTCGAATTCCACACCTCCCTCTGGTCCGCCGCACGCAACCCCATCCTCATGGACCTCCTGCAGCGGCTGTCCACGCACCTGATCCACACCCCCCGGTCCACGCTGTCGGTCGGCCACCGGTGGCAGGAGGTGCTGCTGGAGCACGAGGCGCTGATCAGTGCCATCGCGGAGCGCCGCAGCGACGACGCGCGGTCGATCGCCCGATCGCACATGGAGACCGCGCGGACCCTCCGGCTGCAGCTGCTGCGCACCACCGCGGCGGACTGACCGTGCCCGACCAGCGCCCTGCCCGACAGCGCCTCCTGCTCGACGTCGACACCGGGATCGACGACGCCGTGGCGCTGATGTATCTCCTGGCCACCCCCGGTGTCTCGGTGGAGGCGATCACCTGCACCGCCGGCAACGTCGGCGCCCGCCAGGTGGCCCTCAACAACCTCGCGCTCCTCGAGCTCTGCGGGCACGCCGGTGTGGAGGTGGCCATCGGGAGCGAGGTGCCGCTGGAGATCCCCCTCGTCACCACCGAGGAGACGCACGGCGACCAGGGCATCGGGTACGCCGAACTGCCGCCGCCGCGCGGGCACATCTCCGGGCGGCACGCCGTCGACGTCTGGCTCGAGGCGGTGCGATGCCACCCCGGGCAGATCACGGGCGTGGTCACGGGGCCCCTGACCAACCTCGCCCTCGCCATCCGGGCGGAACCGCAGCTCCCGATGCTCCTGAAGGGGCTCGTGATCATGGGCGGCGCCTTCAACTACCCCGGCAACACGACGCCCGTGGCCGAATGGAACACCCACGTGGACCCGCATGCCGCGAAGGAGGTGTACGCCGCCTACGAGGGCCTTCCCGAGGCGAAGCTGCCGATCGTCTGCGCGCTCGAGACCACGGAGCGGATCGAGTGCACGCCCGCCCACGTCGACGCCGTCGCCCGGGCGGCCGGGGCCGGGCCGGAGGTGCTCGAAGCGGACGGACCCCCGGGCACACGCAGCCGCAGCGGCAACGCCGTCGTCGCCTGCCTGTCCGACGCCCTCAGGTTCTACATGGAGTTCCACCGGCTCTACGACCAGGGGTACGTGGCGCACCTGCACGATCTCTTCGCCGTCATGGTCGCGGCGGGTGAGGCCTCCTTCGAGGAGCGGCTCGTCACCGTCGACGTCGAGACGGAATCATCCCTGACCATCGGCCAGACGGTCGCGGACCTCGCGGGGATGTGGCGGCGTGCGCCGAATGCGCGGATCGTGACCGGCAACGATCCCGAGGCGGTGTTCGACCTGATGGTCCGGCGGCTCGCGGACCTGGCGAGGATGCACGGCTGACCCCCCTCGCAGGGCAACCGGCTCAGAGGCCCGCAGGAGCGCCCCGAGGACCCGGCAGCCCGGCGGGGAGCGCACACCGGCCGGTACACTGGGACCTGCCCGGCGCTGCTGCGCCGGCTGCGCCGAGGTGACATGAGGTGCTTCCCCCTCCTCCGTAGCGCCCAAGGATTATCGTGAGCTCATCCCTGACCCTCCCCGCCGATCGCACGACCGAGCGGCCCCGACGCCTGCTCCTCGCGCTCGGCGGCGCCCTCATCGTCGCGACGTACCTCTTCCTCGTGATCGTCCAGCCGACGGAGATCGCCGGCGGGATGGGCAGCGCGGCGTCCCTCGTCTCGCTCTTCGGCTTCCTCGGCGGCGGCGCCCTCCTGGTCGGCGGGATCCTGCCGATGCTGACCACCAGCTCCCTCGTCATCATGCCGCTCGGCATCGCCCTGAACATCGCGATCGGCCAGGTGGCAGGGTCGCTCGGGCTGCAGATCTACCTGGACGCGATCGGCACGGTGCTCGTCGCCGTCCTCGCCGGTCCCGCAGCGGGTGCCGCGACCGGTGCGCTGAGCAACGCCGTCTGGGGGCTCTTCAATCCCTTCGCGCTGCCCTTCGCAGCGGGAGCCGCACTCATCGGCCTGCTCGCGGGACTGGCGGCCAAGCACGGCGCGTTCCGGCGTGTGTACCTGGCCCCCGTCGCCGGCCTGGTGGTCGGCGCGATCGGAGGCCTCGTGGCCGCTCCCGTCGCGGTCTTCATGTTCGGCGCGGCGGGCACCTTCGGCACCAATGCCATCATCGCCGTCTTCCGGTCCATGGGGGACAAGCTGCTGGTCGCCGCCACCAAGCAGGGACTGCTCTCCGACTCGCTCGACAAGATCGTGGTGTTCGTCGTCGTCGCCCTGATCGTCTACGCCCTGCCGCAGCGCGCCGTCCGGCAGTTCCCGTTCGCACGGACCCACCGCGTCCTGGGCGCCAGGAGCGGACAGCGCGCCATGACGACGGCCGGAGCCGGCTCGGTCCGCTGACCATGCCGCGCCGCCGGATCCTCAATCCCCTGACCGAGCTGCTCGCAGCGGTCCTGCTGGTGGTGCTCGTCCTCGTGGTGAACCGGTGGGAGTTCTCCCTGGCGGTGCTGCTGCTCGTCGTCGTGCCCGCCGTCCTGACCTCCGGCAGGGTGCGGCAGATCGGCCTCGCCGTCCTCCTGATCGCCGGTCCGCTGCTCCTCTCCTCGCTGCTCCTCCACGGCCTGTTCTTCCCCGAGGGGAGGACGGTCCTGCTCGACCTCGGCCCCGCACGCGTCACCCGGGAGGGACTGGCCTTCGCCGCCGTCATGGGACTGCGCATGAGCGTGTTCACCGGGGTGCTGCTGACGGCCGCCATGACACTCGACGTGCCCGAGCTCCTCGCCACCATGACGCACCGTCGGTGGAACCGGAAGCTCGTGTTCGTGGTGGGTTCCGCCGTCGGGCTCATCCCGCACGTCGCCCTCCGTGCCCAGCAGATCACGCGGGCACAGCAGGCTCGCGGCCTCGTCCTGGGGCGCGGCCCCGTGGCGCGGGTGCGGGCCCTGCTCACGGTGACCACGCCGCTGGTCATCGGCCTCCTCGTCGACGCCTCGGAGCGGAACCGCATGCTCGGGGCGCGCGGCTTCTCCTCGCCGGGCCCGCGCACGAGCTACCTGCCCGACACGGACACGCCCCGCCAGCGCGCCGCACGCCGTGCGATGGTCGTCGGCGTCGGCTTCTTCTCGGTGCTCTGGCTCGGATCCGGGGTGCTCGCGTGATCCGGGTGCAGAGCAAGTCCTTCGCCTACGACGACGGCGTGCCACTGCTCTCGGGCGTGACCGTCACGGTGGAGCCCGGGGAGTACCTCGTTGTCGCGGGCAGCTCCGGATCCGGCAAGACGACGCTCGCGCGCCTGCTCGCGGGCGCGGTGGGGTCCGATGCCGGCGCAGTCTTCCGCGGCTCCCTCACCCTCGACGGCGAGACCGTCCACTTCGAGGGTGGTCCCGCCGATCCGCGGATCGACCCGGCGGTGTGGAGTGCCTCGGTCGCGTTCGTCGCCCAGGGCGCGTGGGGCCAGCTGTCCATGATGTCGGCGACCGTGGGCGAGGAGATCGCCTTCGGGCCCTCCAACCGCGGCGTCCCGCACGAGCGGCTGCGTCGGGAGGTCGACGACGTGGCGGCGGCCCTGAAGCTGACCGAGCTCCTCGACCGCGACCCGCGACGGCTCTCGGGTGGACAGCTCCAGCGGACCATCATCGCGGCAGCGGTGGTCCAGCGACCCCGCGTACTGGTGCTCGACGAGCCGTTCCAGGGCCTCGACGCCGGGGCGGCCGCGGACGTGGCCGCGGCGATCGACGTCCTGCGCGCCGGCGGGACCGGGGTGGTGGTCTGCGCCCCGATGCTGCCACGGACCGCCCCCGAGGGCGCCCGGATCATCGCGCTCGACGGCGGACACGCCGTGTTCGACGGGCTGCTCGCCGAGGCGCGGTGGGCGGGCCTGCGGCGTTACGGCATCGGGACGGACGGGGACGCGCCGCGGATCGGCGCCGCCAGAAGGCGCGGGGCACCGACCACCGCGGGACGCACCCTCGTCACGGTGGACGACGTCGTGGTCCGCTATCCGTCACCCGGCGAGCCAGGCGGACCTGGGCGCGGGGAGCGCCGCGGCCGCCGGCGCCCGCCGGGTCCCGGGCGCACCCCCGCCGTCCTCGACGGCGTCAGCCTCCAGGTCCGTGCGGGTGAGATCCTCGCCGTCCGCGGGTCGAACGGATCCGGCAAGACGACGCTCCTGCAGGTGCTCAACGGGCTCCGCCGCCCGGAGAGCGGGCGGGTCACCGTGGACGGGATGCCGATCCTGCGCCGGCCCACCGGCACCCTCGCCGGCGTGGTCGGCTATCTCTTCCAGGACACGGACCAGCAGCTGTTCGAGCGGACGGTCCTCCGCGAGGTGTCCTACGGGCCCAGGGCGGCGGGCCTGCGACGGGTCGATGCGCTCCGTCGTGCCGCCGACGCGCTGGAGGCCGTGGGGCTCTCCGCGGTCGCGGACATCCACCCGTACGAGCTGGCGTTCGTGCAGCGCCGGCTCCTGGCTCTCGCGTCCCTCATCGCCGCGGGCCCGTCCGTCTGGGTCCTGGACGAGCCGACGGGAGGCCTCGACGAATCCGCGCGGACGGGGCTCGCGGCCCTCCTGGTCCAGCACGCGCAGGGCGGCGGTGCGGTGGTGATGGCGACGCACGACGCCGCGTTCTCCGCCGCCGTCGCGCACCGCACCCTCCGGCTCGAGGCCGGCCTGATCCAGGAGGACAGGCCGGACCCGGGCTCCTGATCCGTCCGAGAACCGGCCGCCCCACGGGAGCCGGACTGTGCCTAGGGTGGACGGATGGACGTTCTGCAGGAGAGACACCGGACCATCAGGACGGCCGGGGCGGAGCTCGCGGTCTTCGAGTACGGGCTGGACCCGCAGGAGGGCGTGCCCTCCGTCCTCCTGGTCCACGGGTATCCCGACGACCACCGCGTGTTCCTCCCGGTCCTCCGGGAACTGGCCCGCACACACCACCTCATCGCCTTCGACACGCGGAACGCCGGCCGGTCCCGCCCCGTCGCGGACGGTGGCTTCACCCTGGCGGAGCTCGTCGACGACGTCTTCGCCGTCCTCGATGCGCTCGGGACGCCGTCGGGCATCCGGCTGGTCGGCCATGACTGGGGGTCCATCCAGGGCTGGGCCGTCGTGCAGGACGAACGCGCCGACGGTGTGGTCCTCGACTACACCAGCATCTCCGGGCCCGACCTCCGCCACTTCTCCCGCTGGCTCCGGAGCCGGTTCGCGCAGGCCGGGACGGTCCCGCAGGGTCTCGCCCAGGTGCTGCGCAGCTGGTACGTCGGCGCGTTCCAGCTCCCCGTCCTGCCCGAGCTGTTCTGGAAGCACGTGATGACGCGCCGCTACGAGCTCGCCGCGCGACGCACCGTGGGCGCGGACCCGGTGCGCGGACTCGCCCTCTACCGGACGAACATGGGCGGTGGGGCGCGGCCGCCCCGGCGCCGCCGCGTGACGCTTCCCGTGCACGTGGTCGTGCCGCTCGGCGACCCTTTCCTCTCCCCGCACCTTGTGGACGGTCTGGAGGACTGGGTGGAGGACCTCACGGTGACCACCGTGCCCGGTGGCCACTGGTGGATCGCCGCGCGGCCGCGCGCCTTCGCGGAACTTCTCGACCCCCGGCTGCGGAGGCAGGGCGAACCCTGACGGGTTCGGGTGGGAGGACTACGCCTCCAGCAGCCCCCGGATGTCCTCCGCGGTGAGCGCTGAACTGAACACGGCGTCGTCGTCCATCACCGAGGTGAAGAGCTTCGCCTTCTGCTCCTTGAGCTTCATGACCTTCTCCTCGATGGTGCCCTTGGACACCATGCGGTAGACCATGACGTTCTTGGTCTGGCCGATCCGGTGCGTGCGGTCCACGGCCTGCGCCTCGGACGCCGGGTTCCACCAGGGATCCAGCAGGAAGCAGTAGTCCGCCTCGGTGAGGTTCAGCCCGAACCCGCCTGCCTTGAGACTGATCAGGAAGACAGGCGCGTCCCCCTCCTTGAAGGAGTCGATGACCTCGCCGCGGCTGCGGGTGGAACCGTCGAGGTAGGCGTACGGGATACCGCGGGCGTCCAGCTGCTCGGCGGCCTTCTTCAGGTAGGACGTGAACTGGCTGAAGACGAGGGCGCGGTGCCCCTCGGCGATGATGTCGTCCAGGTTCTCGAAGAGGACCTCGAGCTTCGCGGACGGGACGCCCTCGTGCTCGGGATCCACCAGGGAAGCGTCGAGGCTGAGCATGCGGAGCAGCGTCAGCGACCGGAACACGATCATCCGGTTGCGGTTCATGTCCTCGATCAGGCCCAGGAGTTTCTGCCGCTCGCGCTGGAGGTACGTCTCGTAGATGTGCCGGTGCTCCGGGTGCAGCTCCACCTCCAGGACCTGCTCCTGCTTGGGCGGGAGGTCCGAGGCCACGGCCTCCTTGGTGCGCCGCATCATGAGTGGCCGGATGCGCTTGCGGAGCCGGACGAGCGGGCGGTTGTCGCCGATCTTCTCGATCGGCGTCCGGTAGTCCTCGGTGAACTTCCGCGGGGAGGGGAACAGCCCCGGTGCCACGATGTTGAACAGGGACCACAGCTCCATGAGGTTGTTCTCCATGGGCGTGCCGGTGATCGCGAGCTTGAAGGGGGCGTCGAAGTCCTTCGCCGCCTGGTGCACCTTGGACGCGCGGTTCTTGACGAACTGCGCCTCGTCCAGGACCAGGCCGGACCACGTGAGCTCCTGGTATGCGGGGAAGTCGAGCCGGAAGAGCGTGTAGGACGTGATGACGACGTCGGCGTCGCCGACCTGGTCGCGGATGGTCGAGCCGGAGGCGCCCTGCGTGTCGGTGATCGACACGACCTTCAGCCCCGGCGCGAACCGGTGCGTCTCGTTGGACCAGTTCGGGACCACGGAGGTGGGCGCGACGACGAGGAACGGCTCCGCCGGCGCGGTGCTCTCCTTCGCATGGACCATCAGGGCCAGTGCCTGGAGCGTCTTGCCGAGACCCATGTCGTCCGCGAGGACGCCACCGAGCTGGTGCCGCCACAGGAAGGCGAGCCAGCTGAAGCCCTCGGCCTGGTACGGGCGCATCTCGGCGACCAGGCCGGCGGGCGGCGGGGTGGCGGCGACGTCCTCGAGGGTGAGCAGGCCGCTCACGGCGTCGCGCCAGGACTGCGCCTGCTCCGTCTCCTCCGCGAGGTCCTCGAAGTCCGCCCAGAGCCCGGCCTGGTAGCGGCTGATCTGCAGGCCCGAGTCCGGGTCCCACTCGGCGAGGGACCGCGCCTCCTCGATCAGGTCACGCAGCTGGTCGAAGACGGGCTGCTCGAGGGAGAGGTAGGTGTTGTCGACGAGCTTCAGTTTCTTCCGGCCCTGCGCGAGGGCGCGGAACACCGAGTCGAAGGGGATGGTGCGGCCGCTCACCGTGACCATGACGCCGAGGTCGAACCAGTCGCGGTCGTCGGTCTCGACCGTGCTGATGCGCAGCGTCGGGGTCTCGGTCAGTTCGCGGTAGTCGGGCTTCTCGCCGACCACGTCCACGCGCATCCCCTCGACCTGCAGCAGCCGCGGCAGGGCCTCCTCCGCGAACTCGACGGCCTGCATGTCCTCGAGCCTCAGGTCCTTGAGTGGGAGGGCGCCCAGGGCGGCGCGTGCGGCGCCCGCGAGGGCGTCCTCGGCGTCGGCGTCGCGGTAGCCGTCGTCACTGCCGGGGCCGCCCCGGCGGAAGGGCCGGCGCTGCACGGCGTCGCCCAGCGGGTAGTCGAAGTGCCACCCGAGACTCACCGTCCCGTTGTCGCCGTAGGCGGTGGTCAGGACGAGCACGGGGGGCTGGATCTCAGGGAGGTCCACGGTGCCGTCGCTGCTGGCCACCTGGATGGACTGCCGGAGCTTCGGGTAGTACTCCTGCAGGAAGAGGGAGGTCTCCTCCTCCGGTACCACGACGGGCCGGCCGCGCTGCAGCAGCTCGATGTCCTTCGTCGTCAGGCGACGTGAGGTCGGGGCCAGCGTGATCGCGTCACCGGGGGAGACGGTGTAGATGCCGTGCGTGCTGATGACATGGGCCGTGTCGGAGGGGTGGGGCAGTCCGTCGATGTCGAGGGCCGGGCACAGCTGCAGGCCGCCCTCCTCCGTTCTCGTGGCGTCCAGCTTGAGGGTGGCCCGTCCGGCGAGCTCGATCGAGACCGACTTCTTCGAGCCGACGAAGGCGATGCCGAGACGCTGCGCCTCGTCCAGCAGCTGCCAGAGGAGCGGGTTGCTGAAGTCGTCGAGGTACAGCCAGGAGTCGTTGTTGCCGAAGTAGTTGACACCCGTGCCGCGGTGCAGCGCGGGGAACTGCGAGAACCAGCGGTGCTGGTCGGCGTCGAGCTTCAGTCCGTAGGTCTGGTAGCTGATGCTGCCCCAGGACAGGTTGTTCTTGATCCACTTGCCCTTGCCGTTCTGGCTGACCGGCCGGACACCGAGGCGCGTGTTGAGCATGCGCTGGCCCTGGCGCTCCGCGGCGGACCCCCAGCGCTGCACGGCCACCTCCGGTGTCCGGAGCTCGAACTGCAGGCCGAGCTGCGTCAGGGGGGCTGCGCCGCCCGGCGCGGCCTCGGTCTCGGCGTCGAGCAGGTCCGTGAGCGAGGCCTGCCAGCCCTCCGGTGGTCCGGGGCGGGACGCCGGGCGGGCGCCGAGCTCACGCTCGTGCTGCGCCAGGAGGTTCTCCGTGTTGCTCTGCAGCGCGGTGGCCGCCACGTGCTTGCAGTCGGCGCCGACGGGGCAGCTGCAGAAGTTCTCGAGCGGACGGAAGCGGCCGTCGCCCTTGACCCCCAGCCGCAGCTTCGTCCGGTAGTCGTTGGGCGCCGAGCCGCGCACCTTGCCGGTGAGCAGCTTCGCGTCGGCGTCCCAGGCGAGGGAACTGACGGCGCCGTCCTTCGCGTAGGTCTGCCCGCGCTGGAAGGCCGCGCCTCCCACGATCCGGATGATGTCGGTGACATCGACCATGGGGTGGGAGGAATTGGGCATAATTCCATGCTCTCACGTGGCGGTGACGCTCCCGGGCCACGAGGCATCCTGTTCACCAGGGGCAGGACCGGCGGTGCGTCGGGCGGCTCGACCGGAGCCGGCGCTGCCCTACTGTTGGCGAGGGGACTGATCATCAACGGGGTGGGCGGAAGAGGGCGTACGTGTTCGAGGCAGCGAGCATCATCTATGCAGCGGCAGGACTGGCGGTCCTCGCGGCAGCTCTCCTGCCACGGCTGCTCATGCGGGCCCCCGTCTCGATGCCGATGGTGTTCCTCGCCGCGGGGATCCTGGTCTTCAGTGTCGGCAAGGACCTCCCGAGCCCCGACCCCGTGGCCTACAGCGACGTCACGATCCACCTGAGCGAGATCTGCGTCATCATCTCGCTGATGGGCGCCGGCCTGGCCCTCGACCGGAAGGTGGGATGGCGTCGCTGGTCCACGACCTGGCGACTCCTCGGCATCGCGATGCCCCTGTGCATCCTCGTCCTGACGCTCATGGGCCTGTGGCTGCTGGGCCTCGGGCTGGCCTCCGCGCTGCTGATCGCGGCGGCGCTCGCCCCGACCGATCCCGTCCTCGCCTCCGAGGTGCAGGTGGGGGAGCCCTCGGAATCCGAGGAGGACCTGGAGGCGGAGGACGAGGTGCGGTTCGGACTGACCTCCGAGGCCGGCCTCAACGACGGCCTCGCCTTCCCGTTCGTGTACCTCGCCATCCTGATGAGCACGGTGGGCATGTCGCCGGCCGCGTGGGGCGTGGAGTGGATCCTGCTCGACGTCCTCTGGCGCATGATCATCGGCTGTGCCTTCGGCTTCGGGATGGGCAAGCTGCTCGGCCGCATCTTCTTCCGCACGCCGATCAAGAGCGTCCGCCTGGCCAACTACTCCGAGGGGTTCGTCGCCCTCGCGGCGACCTTCCTCACCTACGGACTCACGGAGTCGGTGGAGGGCTACGGCTTCATCGCGGTCTTCGTGTGCGCCGTCACCCTCCGCGCCGGAGAGCAGACCCACGGCTACCACGGTGTGCTGCACAGCTACATCGAGCAGCTCGAACGCCTGCTCACCGTCGTGGTGCTGGTCCTGCTGGGCGGGGCCGTGGCGCGAGGCCTGTTCGAGGGCCTGCGACCGCTGGAAGTGGTGGTCGCCGTCGCGTTCATCCTGCTGGTGCGGCCCGTCACGGCGTGGATCAGCCTGGCCCGGGGCAAGACCGGCCCCTGGGAGCGCCGCACGCTCGCCTTCTTCGGGGTGCGCGGCATCGGGTCCGTCTACTACCTCAGCTACGCCCTCTCGAAGGGCGAGTTCGGCGCCGACGAGAGCACGCTGTGGCGCGTCGGGGGGCTCGTGATCGTCATCTCGATCGTCATCCACGGCATCACGGCCGCGCCCGTCATCAACGCCCTCGACCGCGCGCGGCAGCGCAAGGCACGGGAGCAGGGCGACGAGGCGCAGGCGCCGAACACCCCCGTCTGATTCATCGCCGGGAGGCGGTGCGCTCCAGTGCGGCCCGGACCACGAGGCCCGCGAGGAGGGCCCAGAACGCGCCGCCGATGCCGAGGATCGAGAGGCCCGATGCGGCCAGCAGGAAGGTCACCGCGCCGCTCATCCGGCCGGTCGGGTCGCTGAACGAGGAGGTCACCGCCGTCGCCATGGTGCCGATCAGGGCGAGCCCCGCGACGGCCTCCACGAGTCCGGCCGGTGCGGCGCCCACGATCACGACGAGTGCCCCCGACACAGCCGCAAGGACCAGGTAGGTGATGCCGGCGGTGAGGGCCGCCACCCACCGGCGCCCGCGATCGGCCCCGGCCCCGTCCCCGGCCGAGAGCGCGGCGGACAGCGCGGCGAGATTCACGGCGTGCCCACCGAAGGGTGCGACGACGGCGGTCCCGACGCCGGTGACGGCGAGTGCGGGACGCCACGGCGCGCGGTAGCCGAAGGACGAGAGCACGGCGACGCCGGGCAGGTTCTGCGAGGCCATGGTCACGACGTACAGCGGCAGGGCGATGCCGATGATCGCGGCAGGGTCCAGCACCGGCACGGTGAACGCGAGGGACGGCACCAGGGATTCGGGCGCGATGACCACGCCGTCCCGCACGATCTGCACCCCGATCACCGCGAGAGCCGCGACGAGGGCCAGCGGTACCGCCCACTTCGGCGCGAGCGCCGAGGCGGCGAGCCACACGAGGATGACCGGCAGGACCAGCACCGGGATGGTGCCGATCGACCGGAACGGAGCCAGGCACAGGGGCAGCAGGACCCCGGCGAGCATCGCCTGCGCGAGGTGCTGCGGGATCCGCGCCACCAGCCTCCCGAGCCAGGGGACGGCGCCGGTCAGGGCGATCAGCGCGCCCGTCACGAGGAAGGCGCCGACGGCCGCCGGCCACCCGCCCGCCGGGACGGCCGCGCCCGCGAGCAGCGCCGCCCCGGGGGTGGACCAGGAGAGGGTGACCGGGATGCGGTAGCGGAGGCTGAGCAGCACGATGCCGAGGCCGACGACGGCGGTCAGTGCGAGGAGCCCGGACGCCGCCTGGGCGGGGCTCGCGCCCGTGGCCCTGAGCCCGGCGAGGACGACGGCGAACGACGAGGTGAAGCCGACGAGGGCCGTCACGATCCCGGCCAGCACGGGTTCGCCGAGTCCGGACCTCACTGACGTCGCGGTGTGCACCCGGGCCTCCTGTCGCCGCACCGGGGCCTGGAAGGCCTGTCCGGCGGGTGTTCTGTATATGGAACAGCCAGCGTAGGATGCTGGCATGCCCGAGGACAACCCCCGCGCGGATGTGTCGCCCAGAGCGGCCGTGGCCCGCCGCATCACCGCCCTCCGCCAGGAGCGGGGCCTCTCCCTGACGGCGCTCGCGGCCCGGGCGGGGATCGGCAAGGGCACGCTCTCGGAACTCGAGGCCGGGACGCGCAACCCGACCCTGGAGACGCTCTACGCGCTGGCCGGACCGCTCGGGGTCCCCCTGACCGGCCTCGTGGGGGAGGAAGCCGGGCACAGCGTCTCGGACGGCGTCGTCGACGCACGCCTGCTCTCGGTCCGCACGCACGACGACGGCGGCACCACGGAGGTCTTCTGGCTCACCCTCTCGTCCGGACGGACGAGGATCAGCCCACCGCACCGCAGCGGCACGGTGGAGCACCTCCGCCTCGTCCGCGGCTCCGCGTCGGCGGGGGAGAAGGGCTCGGAGCGGGAGATCGGGCCAGGAGTGTCGATCTCGTGGGCCGGGGACGTGGCGCACACCTACACGTCCCCGCACGGCGCGGAGGGCGTCCTGGTGATCGAGACGCCCGGCAGGACGGGATAGGAGCAGCGCCGGTGGCTAGGCGGTGCGCCTGCTCCGGACGCCGGGTCAGGCGATGCGCGCCTGCTCCAGGCGCCGCTGGATGACCTCGAGCTCGTCGCTGAGGGCCTGCAGGCGGGCGGTATTCTGTTCGACGGCCAGCTCGCGGACCAGGAGGTCCTGGCGCGCGCGCAGTGCGGTCTCGTCCATCGGCTGGTCTGTGGTCGGCTGGTCGCTTGTCGGCATGGTTCCAGTCAAGCAGACGGCCCGCCCCTGGCGCCGAGATGGCCGGCGGTGCGGCTGGAGCGGTGTGACGTGCGCTCCCGTGATCCCGCCGTCCACCCTGAACCGGCCTGCCGTGACGAAGGATGCATCCTCCGCGGCGAGGAGCGCCCTCGCCGCGGCCGCTCGTCGGGCCAGTCGGGCTCGGCGAACCGGCCCAGCGGCACGTGCACGAGCCGGCGCTACGCCTTCTCGGCGTCACCCGCGAACAGCTCCCTCAGCAGCGGGGTGTTGGCCGGCCCGGGGCACAGCGCGTCGACGCGGATGCCCTGCCGGGCGAATCCGACGCCCGGTTCCCGGCTCACGGACAGCACGCCGCCCGTCGATGCGGAGTAGGAGACCGAGTCCTTCCCCTGAGCCTGGAGGGGGGATGGCGTCGTTGCAGCAGCGTCGTTGCAGCAGTGTCGTTGCAGCGGGAGTGGACGCTCGTGAGGTCGACCTCCTGCACACGGCGCGGACGAGAGTGCGGTCGGCGGCACGGACGGCACGCTCCTCCAGGCCCCCACGCGCCCCGCGTGCGCTGCATCGTGGAAATAGATGTGCCCGGGCAACCGTTCCCTTCACAGGCCCATGGCTCCCATCGTCCTGGGCGGCACGCATCGAGAGGCACTCCATGACCATTCCCCTGTCCATCCTGGACCTCGCCCAGGTCGCCGAAGGCTCGACGCCGGCGGAGACGTTCGCGTCGAGCGTCCTCCTCGCGCAGCACGCCGAGGCGTGGGGCTATCGCCGCGTCTGGTACGCCGAGCACCACAACATGGGGAGCATCGCCTCCTCGGCGACGAGCGTCCTGATCGCCCACGTGGCGGCGCACACCTCGACCATCCGGCTCGGGTCGGGCGGCGTCATGCTGCCCAACCACTCGCCGCTGACCATCGCGGAGCAGTTCGGGACCCTCGAGAGCCTCCACCCGGGGCGGATCGACCTGGGGCTCGGGCGTGCACCCGGGAGCGACCAGAACACGGCGCGGGCCCTCCGCCGGGACCCCCTGTCCGCGGACAGCTTTCCCCAGGACGTCCTGGAGCTGCAGGGCTACCTCACGGGTGACACGCGCGTTCCCGGAGTGCAGGCGACACCCGGCCGTGGGACCGACGTGCCGCTGTACATCCTCGGGTCCTCGCTCTTCGGGGCGCGGCTCGCGGCCGCCCTCGGCTTGCCGTTCGCTTTCGCATCGCACTTCGCCCCGCAGGCGCTGCTGGATGCTGCCGCGATCTACCGCAGGGAGTTCAAGCCCTCCGCGCAGGCGGAGAAGCCCCACTTCATCGCGGGGGTCAACGTCATCGCCGCGGACAACCAGGGGGATGCCCACCATGAGTTCCACGAGGCGATGCTGCGTCGGGTCACGCTCCTGCTCGGCCGCGGCCAGACCTTCACGCGCGAGGAGTCGGAGGCGATCCTCGCGTCCCCGGGTGGACAGCAGATGAGCGAGATGGCCCGCTACAGCGCCGTCGGGACACCCGGGGTGGTCCGGGACTACCTGGAGCAGTTCTCCGCGCGGGTGGAGGCCGACGAACTCATCGTCGCCACGCAGGCGGGCACCACCGAGACGTGGTTGCGGTCCTTCGAACTGCTCGCCGGAGCCATGCATCCGGTGGCGGTCTAGGCCTACCAGAAGGTCCCGAAAACAGAAACCTTCAGCTCCCTGCTTGCCAGAACCCTACAAGGTTTGGTTAAGTGGGTCTCGGTTGTAGTGTTGCGCATTTGTATTTCGCGCGGTTTAGCCCTCGCGGGACAAGCCGCGTCTCTGAAAAAGCGGACAAGCACGCCGCGACTGGGGCGTTCCGAAAGTCGGAGCGCGTCTGAATTTCAGAAGGATAAAACAAAAATGGCAACAGGTACCGTGAAGTGGTTCAACGCTGAAAAGGGCTTTGGATTCATTGCTCCCGACGACGGAAGCGCAGATGTGTTCGCACACTTCTCCGCCATCAACGCAAGCGGCTACCGCTCGCTTGATGAGAACCAGAAGGTCAGCTTCGACACCGAGCAGGGCCCCAAGGGTCCCCAGGCGTCGAACATCCAGCCCCTCTAAGGCTCGGATCTTCCACTAGATCTTTTCGCGAGAAGCAGGTCGGACCCCGGTCCGGCCTGCTTCTTCGTTAACGCCCTCTCCGTCGACCGCCGGTCGTGGCGACCTACCGTCGATCCGCGGGTCCGGCCGCTCCGTCGCACAGGCCGATGAACGCACCGAGCTCCTCCAGGGCGGCGGGGGTCGAGGGCATGTGGTGGGTCAGCCGGGGTGAGCGCACGATCACGGCTCGCCACTGTCCGCGCGAGACCGCCACGTTGATCCTGTTCCGGTTCAGCAGGAAACCGATGCCCCGCGGTGCCTCGGCGGCGGACGACGCGGCCATGCTGACGATCACCACCACGGCCTGCTGACCCTGGAACCGATCCACCGTCCCCACCCTCACCCGCGGGTACCCGGCAGCGGCCAGCGCCCCGTGGACGAGCTGCACCTGTGCGTTGTAGGCGGCGACCACCAGGAGGTCTGCCTGGCCCACCGGCCGGGCCGGTGCCCCGGCGTCAGCGACCCACGGCAGGCCGAGGTGCAGCTCGACCTGACGGACGACCTCCGCCGCCTCCTCGGGGGAGGACGTCGCATGATCCGTGTGCTCGACCAGTACACACCCGACTCCCGGCGCCACTCCGCCGAGCAGCCGCGACCCCGCCGCCGGCGCCGTGGAGAGCCGGCCCTCGTAGGCGAAGGTGGAGACCGCACGGCACAGAGCCGGGTGCATCCGCCAGGTGTCCGCGAGGAAGTAGCCGAGATCGGCGGGCAGGGTGGCGTGTCCGTCGGAGAGCCAGCCGAGCGCCGATTCGTCGACCGGCTCGGGGTGGGTTCCCTGGGTGACCTGCGGAAGCTGTTGCGGATCCCCGAGGAGCAGCAGCCGCCGGGCTGCCTGCGCGACCGCCATCGTGTTCGCCAGCGAGAACTGCCCGGCCTCGTCGATGACGAGGAGATCGAGCGATCCGGGCGGCACATTCTTCCCGGTCATCGTCCAGGCCGTCCCCCCGATGAGGCACCCGCCGTCACCGGACACCAGGCGTGCCACGTCCGTGTCCGAGCGCTGCCCCCACGGGAGGTCGGCATCCATGTCCTTCGGCTTCTTCGCCACACGCCCGGGCGGGACGCCGGCGTCGACGGCGCGGCAGAGCAGGTTCTCGACGACCGCATGGGACTGCGCGACGACGCCGATCTTCCAGCCGTCCGCCACCAGCCGGGAGATCACGTCCGCACCGACATGCGTCTTGCCCGTCCCGGGCGGCCCCTGGACGGCGAGGTAGGACTCCGACAGGCGCAGCAGGGCAGCCGTGATCGCCTCGGCGTACCCACCGTCCCTGGGACGGACGGCGGGCAGAGGGCCGCCGTCGAGGAGCCGGGGTGGCACGCGACGCAGGAGGTCCAGGGCGGGTCCGGCGGGGATGTCGGGCAGGGCGCGGCCCACGTGGGCGGCCAGGTCGAGCAGAGCTGCCTGGATGGACCCCGTCATGATCGGCTGGTCCGGTGCCAGTGCCACCGGCAGCTCACTGCGCTCCGGTGCACCGCGCCTCAGTTTCTCCCGGACGGTAGCCGTGGTCAGGCCGGTTCCGTCCTCGGCGAGCTCCACCACCTCGACCCCGAACCACCCGCCACGGCCGGGACCAGTGCTGTCCGTGCTGTCGGCGTCCTCGGGGACTGGGGCGTCGTAGAGGGTGAAGTACGAGCCCCCGGCCCGGAAGTCCGCGCCCGCCTCGAGCCGTGCGGTGACCGACAGGGTGCGCACGGGGTTGGACCGGGCCGTGGGCTTCTCCCAGTCGCTGATCACGTCGACGGTGCGGAAGGGCATCACCTCCCTGGACTGCTCCCACTCCGAGGTCGGTGCTCCGAGGCGGTCGAAGTGGGCCCACCAGAACTGCTTCCGCTCACGCCGGTGATAGCCGACGGCGGCGGCGACCAGGGCCACCGCACGCGGACCGGGCTCCATGGCAGCGGCCGGAGTCAGGCCCGCGAGATAGTCCTGGAGCTGCGTCTCCTCGGCCTCGGGTGGAGCCTGGGGAACGGCATCGGCAGCAGCATCGGTGCTGCTGCCGCCGGCGGGGTCCATCCCGGGTGAATCCGGACCAGCACCGGACGCGGACCGCGACGCCTCCTCGGACTCGGGTGCGAGCCCGAGGAGCCAGTCCCGCAGCTTCAGCGTGGAGAGGCAGTCGTAGCGGTTGTAGTCGCTGATGTCCTCGAGGATCGCCGCAGCCTCCTCGGCGTCACCGGCGTCGCGCGCGGTGCAGTAGGCGGCGTAGGCGACCACGGAGGCGCCCGCGTCCGTCACGTCCCCCGCGCGGAGGGTGGACCCCATGTACAGGGGTTCGAGCTTCTTGATGCTGTAGGACCGCTCGGAGATCCGGAGGCTGTGCCGCACGGTCTCGTAGAGATCCACCAGGACCCCCTCGCGCAGCAGCGTGTCCACGGCGTCCTCACCGATGATGTGCTGGAGCGAGAGCCGGCGCAGGGCGCTCTTCTCATAAGCGGCGTAGTGGTAGATGTGCAGGTCGGGATACTGCCGGCGCCGCTCGTCCACGTAGTCGAGGAACTGCATCAGGGCGGTACGTTCCTCGGCCCGGGAGTGGGCCCAGAAGGGCCGGAAGGGTGGTTCGGCGGAGGCGCCCGGCCCGGCGGCGGGCTGCTCGACGACGCCGAACAGGTACTCGAGGCCCCACCGCCCGTCCGCCGGGTCCTGCCACAGGGGATCGCCCTCGACGTCGAAGAAGATGTCCCCGGGGCTGGGCGCGGGGAGGGCGGCGAGGGTGTGCTCCGGCAGGATCCGGTAGGAGACGGAGTGCTCCGTCCCCTCAGCGTCCCTGGAGGAGACGCTGCCGTCCACGGCTCCCACACCGGTCTGCAGCCGTGCCTGGTCCCGCAGCCGGGTGAGGGACGCGTCGTCCGGTCTCGCGGGCATCGCCGCCAGCTGGTCGATCGTGGTGATGCCCTCACCCCGGAGCCGCGCCCGGCGGTCGCCGGTCATCGAGGCGACGAGCAGCAGGTCCCGCGCGGCGACCACCTGCTCGGCGCAGTAGTCGCACCGACCGCAGGCCGAGTGCCCGCCTTCGCCCCATGCCACCGGCGCTGACCCGCTGCGGTGCGCCTCGACGAGGTCGAGGAAGCGCGCCCGGCGCTCCCGGAAGACGGGCAGCAGGTCCGTGAGGCTGTGGGTGCTCCTCGACCGGTCACCGAGCACGAGTGTCACCTCCGGCGACGTCGGGATGCCGGCTGCCTGCAGCTGGTCCCCGTAGGCGGCGAGCTGCAGCAGCGCTCCCACCTTCGCGTGCCGGGCGAGCTTCGTGTCCCAGACCGCGTACGCTCCGTCCGCCTGGCGCACCAGGAAATCGGAGCGGCCGTGGAACGTGCCGTCGAAGAACGCCGCCTGGAACACCACCGACGCCCCTGAGCCGAGGGCGGTCAGGGACTCCTCGTGCTTGGCCGTGAGGGTGGCGCGATCCATCGAGTCCGCAGGTTCGACGTCGTACACGCCCCGCGGATTACCCGGCGACCAGATGCCGTGGTCGGCCACGAGCTCGTCGAGGATCCTGTGCTCGTGGACGTCGCCGAGGACGGCGGCCCGCTGCAGCATCCCGTCCGGGGCGCAGGAGGCCCGCGGGGCGCGCCCCAGCTTCTCGTCGAGGACGCGCAGCAGGCGGTAGCCGCACTCCGAGGCGGTGACGAGGTCCGTCGCCGAGAACACCAGGTCCCGCCGGTCGGAGCTGCCGTCGGCGTCGAGCAGGAACATGCGCCGGGTCCTTTCGTCGGGAGCGGCCAGTGGATCACGCACCTCCGACCTTCTGTGACGCAGGTCTCGGAACTGGTGCGTGCGGATTGCGGTAGATGGGACGACTTACCTGTGTACGACGCAGCTGAACGCAACGACAGTAAAGGATACGCATCATGGTCGAGACCGCTACCGCCCAGAAGTCCACCACCGGCTCCGAGTCCGCAGCGCCCGTCCGCAAGGGCCCCCTGCAGACCGACAAGGGCAGCACCACCATCGCCGAGACCGTCGTGCAGAAGCTCGCCGGTGTCGCCACCCGCGAGGTGCCCGGCGTCTTCGCGATGGGCAATGCAGCCCGCCGCGCCTTCAACCAGATCACCGAGCGCATCCCCGGCTCGCAGACGAACGTCAGCGGCGGAGTGAGCGTCGAGAAGGGCGAGCGCCAGGCCGCGATCGACGTGAGCATCGTCGTGGAGTACGGCAGCTCGATCGTCGAGGTCAGCGAGAACATCCGTCGCAACGTCGTCAACTCGGTGGAGCGCGCCACGGGGCTCGAGGTCCTCGAGGTCAACGTGAACGTCACCGACGTGCACCTGCCGGGTGACGACGACGAGGACGACTCGTCCAAGAGCGGCACCGAACTCGAGTAGCACCTGCGGCTCCGACCGTGCGGCGGGAGTACCCGCCGCACGGTGCACGGACCGACACCCCCCTCAGCCCACCAGACAGGACAGCATCATGTCGCGCAGCACCATCGGATTATTCGCAGGTCTCCTGCTGGGGATCGTCGCCGTCTTCGGCGGTTTCCTCCAGTTCATCGCCGTCGTCTTCTTCGCGGCGGTGGGCCTGCTCATCGGCCGTTACCTCGAGGGCAGGCTCGACGTCCAGGACCTGCTGAGCCGCCGCAGCTCGAAGGGCTGAGCGCCATGAGTACGCTCGCGGGCCCTGCGCCCGGTGTCCTCGACCCTGCCGGAATCATGCACGGCGACCCCGCCACGAGGGGAACCCTCGTCACCAAGGAGAAGGTCCTGCGGAAGATCGCCGGACAGGCCGCCTCCGAACTGCCGTTCATCGGCGGACGGAGCGGAGGACTGCTCGGCCTCGGCGCCTCCGGCGACCTCGACGCCCGCCCGCAGGCCGAGGTCGACCTCGACGGGACCACGGCCTTCGTCTCGCTGACCGTCGCGATGCTCTACCCCACGCCGCTGCGTGCGGGTACCGAGCAGCTGCGCAGTCACGTCACGGAGGTCCTTGAGCGCACGACGGCGGTCCACGTGGGCCGTATCGACGTCACCATCGTCTCCCTCGAGACCGGCACGGCCGGTAGGGGAAGGAGCCTCGAATGAGCAGCACACCCACCCGGACGCTGAGGCGCCGCCCCAGCCGTACCGTCCCGGCCACCGTCACGGCGCTGGTCCTGGTCCTCGGCGGGGCCGCGCTCGCGTGGGCCGGTATCGCGGGACTGACCGGTGACACCACCCTCGCCGAGGGCTCGCTCGCGGCGGGTTCCGGTCTCGCCTGGGGCTCGCCCGCCCTCTACGCAACCGTCGCGGTGTTGGCGGTCCTCGGGCTGGTGCTGCTGTTCGCGGCCCTGGTACCCGGGCGACGCACGCTCCTGACGGCCGGATCCACATGGGGTGGACCCGAGGGGACGACGACGGTACTCAGCCGATCGGCGGTGGAGCGTTTCGCCGTCGCACGGGCGGAGCAGATCGATGGCGTCTCGTCGGCCAAGGGCAGTCTCCGGGGCGCCCGGCTGAAGCTGTCCGTCACGACCTATCTCCTGTCCACAGGTGATCTTCAGCAAACGGTCAGGAACGCCGTCCAGTCTTCAGTGGACGACCTGGGTCTGGAATCCGCTCCACGGGTCCGAACGAGCATCCGGACGGAGCACGATGACTGACCCGACGACCGACCTTCATCTGCGCACCCAACCCACCGCTTCGGAAAGGACACGGCCATGAGGCAGTCACCCGCCGCTCTCAACCGATCCTGGCTCGCCATCATCGGTGTGCTGCTCCTGCTCGGTGCCGCCGCACTCGTCGTGGCCACCGCAGGACTCCTCGACACCGTGATCCCCGGCGCGGCCGCTCCCGAGAACGGGACACCACTGCTCGCCGTCGACCCTGCGGCGACCGCCGCGGCACCCGCCGTCCTCGGTGGCGCCGCCGGCGTCGGCGTCCTGCTGGCCCTCCTGGGGCTGGCCTGGCTCGCGGCGCAGGTCCCCAGGCGTCGTCGGACCCGGACCTACCGGCTCCACGGAGCCGAGGACAACGGGCTCGTCACGATCAACCCGGCCGTCCTCGAGGGAGCACTCAACGCGGACATCGAGCGCCTGCCGGGCGTGGAGAAGTCGCGGAGCGTGCTGCGGGGGAGTTCCACCGCGCCGGACGTCACCATCCGCACCACGGTGGACCACCGTGCGTCCATCGGCGACACGGTACGCTCCATCCGCGGTGGCGCGGTCGAACGCCTCGCCGGATCGCTCGAGGCGATGCCCCGGACCGTCGCCATCATCGTCGACGTCAGCACCTCGACGTCGAGGACCAGGAACGTTACGCAGTAACGCCCGTCCCGGGATTTCCCGGGATCGGAGAACACCAGCAACCCAGCGGAAGGACACGCACATGAGCTTCATCGACAAGGCGAAGAACAAGGCCGAGGAACTGTCGGGCAAGGCCAAGGAGGCCGTGGGCGACGCCACCGACAACCACGATCTGAAGGCCGAGGGCCAGGCGGACCAGGCGTCGGCGACGACCAAGCAGGCCGGCGAGAACGTGAAGGACGCCGCGACGAACGTCAAGGACGCCTTCAAGTCCTGATCCTGTTCGGCTGAAGCCCCGGAGTGGACGGCTCCGGGGCTTCTCCGTGTCCGGCGTCGGGCACGGACGGGGCGGGATGGAAGAATTGGCGGTACCCACCTGAACCAGGAGCAGACCATGAATCCCCGCACGCTCTTCCGTACCGTCGCCGTGGCCGAGGCGGTGACCTGGGCCTTCCTCCTGCTGGGCATGTTCCTCAAGTACGTCACGCGCACCACGGAGGCCCTCGTGCCACCCGCGGGTGCCGTCCACGGCTTCGTGTTCCTCTGCTTCGTGGTGACCACGGTCTTCATCTGGATCAACCAGCGCTGGTCGGTGATGACGGGCCTGCTCGGCCTCGCTTCCGCGATCGTCCCCTTCGCGACCGTCCCCTTCGAGCGGTGGATCGAACGCCGCGGCCGGCTGGGCGGTGGGTGGCGCCTGGCCCCGGGTGCCGAGGCACCCCGGAATCCCGCGGAGCAGGTGCAGGCCTGGGTGCTGCGGAGCCCGCTCGTGGCCCTGCTCGTCGCGATCGTCGGGATCTCGGTCGTCTTCACCGTCCTGCTGCTCGTCGGCCCGCCCGGTTCGTCGAGCTGAGGCCGGCATGCTGGATCTCGCGGACACCACCGACGACGAACGCTTCTTCCTCCACAGCGGGCGGCGCTGGCGGAAGACCGATCCCAGCCTTCCCGCGGATGTGCGGGCCCGGCTGATGTCCCACCTCGGCCGCGGCCGCTCGGGCGTCCGCACCAGTGCCAAGGGTGACGACGGCGCAGCACTGCCGCGCGCGCGGCGGACCGTGCAGCTCGCGAAGGAGGGACTCGGCGAACGCGGGACCGCCTGGTGGGACCAGACCGCGGCCGAGCGCGAGGCCCGCTGGACCGCCGCCCTCGAGGAACTCGATGCCCTGCACCCGAAACGGCCCGAGCCGGCCGACCGGGTGGATCGCGCGGATCGGGCCCAGCAGTCGAACCACAGTGAGCACCCGGAGCGGGCCGAGCCTCCGAAGCAGCCGGGCCGCGCACAGGGCCGGACCGGGAAGCGCGACGGCGGTTCGGCCCCGCAACATCCCGGGCATGCCTGATCACCCGTCCGAGAGCGAGCTCCGGGCGGAGATCCTCCGCATCGCGGAGCAGCGCGGGCCGGAGAAGACGCTGTGCCCGTCGGACGCGGCGCGGAGTATCGGCGGCGGGACGTGGCGGGACCTCATGCCGGCCGCCCGCCGGCTGGCCTTCGACCTGGCCGCGGAGGGGCGGGTGGAGGTCACGCAGCACGGCGAGGGCGTGGACCGCGATGCCCGCGGTCCCATCCGGATCCGCTGGGTCGGCCCGCCCGGATCGGCGTGACCCTTCCCGGGCGGGCGCTCGGCGGGACGGCCGGGACGTACGGAAGCCGCCGTCGGCACCGGTAGGCGCCGACGGCGGCTTCCCGCCACACTGCCGAAATGCGGCTACGAGGCCTTCGCCGTGCTCCGGCGGACGGCGTAGGTTCCGCCCGCCGCGGCCACGAGGACCAGTCCGCCGCCCAGGGCGATCATGCCGGTGGTGTTCGACGAGGCCTCCCCGGCCACGCCGGTATCCGCGCCGCCGGACAGCATGGCGCCCCCATCTGGGTCCTGGCCAGGGTTCCGCAGAGCGCGGGGGAGGTGGCGCCCAGGGGGAGGTCCGTCGCAGCCGGCGCCGTCCCCACCGAATCGGTCTCGGCCGTGCAACCCGGGGTGCGCCCCCGGTCCTCATCCTGACGCGGGCCGGCCGCGTGGCACAGCGGCCGGCGGACCCGGTGCATGCCGTGACACCACCCGGATCGCCCGTGTCACTCCTGCGTGAACTGCAGGTCGGAGCCCTGCCACTCGACGGGTTCGGCGTGCATCGACCGGTAGGTCACCGCGGCGTCCCAGCTGTGGAAGAGCAGGTAGGTGGTGCCGTCGGGTGCCGTCGCGAGGTCCTGCCCGCCCGGCCCGATGTAGCGGTCCCCGCCGAACGAGTCGGAGGAGAGGATGGGCTCGGGGGACTTCTCCCACGGGCCTTCCAGTGCCGGGGCGGTTGCATACCCCACGTTGTACGAGCTGTCCCCGTAGAAGTTGCTGGAGTACAGGAGGGCGAAGCCGTCGTCGCGCGGGACCACGGTCGGCGCCTCGACCAGCAGGCCCTCCCAGTCCAGGGTCTGCTTGACGAGCTTCGTGGTCGGTCCTGCCAGCGCCAGGCCGTCGGCCGAGAGCGGTGCCGCCTGGATCCAGGTGTCCTTGTCGCAGCAGTTGCCGTCGTTCTTCCAGACGAGATTCAGGCCGGTGTCCGTGGCGAACGTGCTGGCGTCGATCGCGCCGCCCTCGTCCTCCGGGCACACCAGCATCCGGTCACCGGCCACCGTGAAGGGTCCCGCCGGATCGGTGGACGTCGCCGCGCCGATGCACTGGAGGGCGGGCTCGAAGTTCGTCGTGGTGAAGTACAGGACGAACTGCCCGTCCGCCACCTCGGTCACCTCGGGCGCCCAGGTCTTGCCCGGGATGGTCCAGGACGGCAGCTCCGGCAGGGCGTCGTCGTCGAGCATCTCCCACTCGAGGAGATCGGTCGACGTCGCGACCTGGACGTTCTTCCGGTTGCCGGCGGAGGCGTAGGCGTAATAGACGCCGTCCACCTCGAGGATGTCCGGGTCCGCGAACTCCTCGTCGAGAACCCGGGTGGGGTTCGCCTCCTCGGCCGGGGCGGCGTCGTCGGGAGTGTCCGACGGCGAGCAGCCGGCGGTCGCTGCGGCGAGCGCACCGACCGCCAGCAGGCCGAGGACCCGGCGCAGGAGCGGAGGGATCACCCCTTGACCCCGGACCGTGAGACGCCCTCGATGATGAAGCGCTGGAGGAACACGAAGAGCGCGAGGACGGGAAGGCTGGCGATCACGGCACCGGCCATGAGGAGGTCGTACCGGACCGCGTTCGCCGACTGCAGCGTCGACAGGCCGGGGGGCAGCGTCTGCACCTCGGGTGTGAAGAGCACGTAGACGGGCCACAGGAAGTCGTTCCAGTTGCCCAGGAAGGCCAGCAGTGCGAGCGTCGCCATGGCGGGCTTGGCGAGCGGCAGGATGATCCGGGTGAACATCTGGAAGCGGTTGGCGCCGTCGATCCGCGCCGCCTCCTCCAGGTCGTCCGGCAGCGAGATGAAGAACTGCCGCATGAAGAACACACCGAACGCCGAGGCCGCCGTGGGCACGATGATCGCGATCAGCGAGTTCAGCCAGCCGAGTTCGCTGACGAGCAGGTAGTTCGGGATGACCAGGATCACCGGGGGGACCAGCAGGGTGGCGACGATGACCGCGAAGACGATCTTCTTCCCACGGAAGTTCATCCGTGCCAGCGGGTACGCGGCCAGCGACGCGGTGACCACGACGAGCGCGGAGTGGATGATCGCGGCCAGCATGCTGTTCGCGAACCACCGCAGGACCGGCGTGTTGGTCCCTGGCGCGAGGATCTCCTTGTACGCGTCGAGCGAGAAGGGATTCGGGATCCACGACGGCGGGATCGCTGTCGCCTCGCTCCGCGTCTTGAACGACGTCACGATCATGAAGATGAGCGGGCTGACGAAGATCAGCGCCACCAGCGCGAGGAGGACGATTTTCAGGACGGTCCGGGGCTGGAGCCTGCGCTGCGGCTTCTCCGCAGGGCCGGCGCCCCGTGGGGTGCGTGTCTCGACACTCGAGCTCATCGGGCGTCCTTCCGTTCGCGGAACAGCCAGAAGACCACGAGGCTCAGGCAGATGAGGAAGAGGGTCAGGACGTAGCTCATGGCGGCTGCGCTGCCCATCTGGAAGTTACGGAGGCCCGTGTCCGCGATCTGGTAGATCGCGGTGCGGGTCTCCCTGCCCGGGCCGCCCTGGGTGATCAGGTAGGACTGCCCGAACATGTTCACCGACGCGATCAGCGTGGTGAGGGTCACGAAGGACAGCACCGGCCGGAGTCCTGGCAGCGTCACATTGACGAACTGCTGCCACGGACTGGCCCCGTCCATGCGGGCGGCCTCGTAGAGCTCCGAGGGGATGTCCTGCAGGCCGGCCAGGTAGATGACGGCATTGAAGCCGAGGGTCCACCACACGGTCACCCCGACGAGGGCCACCCAGGCGGCCGGGGTGGAGGTGGTCCAGGCGATGTCGTCCGGCAGGCCGATCAGGCCGAGGTAGTAGTTGACGAGGCCGATGTTGTTGTCGAGCAGGTAGCGCCACATCACGGCGACGACGGCGACGCCCAGGACGTAGGGCGCGAAGTAGATGGCGCGGAAGAAGTTGCGGCCCGGGAACTTCTTCGCCATGAGCAGTGCCACGGCGAGCGGGATGGTGAGCAGGAGCGGCACGCTGAACAGGGTGAAGATGCCGGTGGCGCGCATCGATCCCCAGAAGTTGGTGAACTGCCCGCTGCCGGACCGGAAGAGCTCGGCATAGTTCTCGAGGCCGACGAAGGGCTTGAGCGGGCGCGTGTAGTCCCAGGTGTGCAGGCTGATCCAGGCGCCGAAGACGATCGGGACGAGCACGAAGGCGATGAACAGGACCAGGTACGGGGCCAGGAAGAGCCAGGGCGTGGCTGCCGCCTGCTTGCGGATCTCACGGGACGGCGACGCCGTCCCCGACGGGCGGGGTGCCCCCTTGCGTGCGGGGGCACCCCCTTCTCGTTCCCTCAGCGTGGTCATGGTGCTTACTCCCCGAACGACGCTTTGTTCTCTTCCATGAGCTTCGAGGCGTTGTCCGCTGCCTCGGTCATGGCGTCCTCCGGCGACTCCTCGCCGAGGACGGCCTTGCTGACGGCGACCTCGAGGGTCTCCGTCTGCACGGCCCCGATGCCGGGGACGGCCGGGAGGAACCGCATGGAGTCGATCTGCTCGGCGATGGGGGCCTGGGGAAGGCCCTCGAGGGCGCCGGCGGCACGGACGGACTCACGGGCGGGGATCATGCCCGAACCGGCCCATTCGGCCGAGTTCTCGCTCAGCCACGCGATGAACACCTTGGCGGCGTTCTGCTTGTCCGGGTCCGGCTGCGCCTGGCGGGGGAGGAAGAAGTTGTGCGAGTTGGCCCAGACGGCCTGCTCGTCCCCGATGGTGGGGATGGGAGCCGCCGCGTACGGCAGGCCGGACGCGTCGAGGTCGTTGACCTGCCAGATGCCGTCCCAGGTGATCGACGTCTCGCCGTTCTTGAACGCGACGTACTGCGAGTCGATCGCCACGGACGAGGGGCTGTAGCCGTCCTCGACGATGCTCCGCTGCCAGTCGATGGCCTCGAGGCCTTCCGGCGAGGCGAAGTTGGCCTTGGATGCCTCGGCGTCATACGGTTCGTTGCCGTACTGCCACTGGAGCGAGAGGTTCATCAGGTGGCTCGGCCACAGGGTCGGCATCCAGAACGGGTTCTCGTAGCCGGCGGCCTGGAGCTTGGTGAGCGCGTCCTCGAAGGACGCGGCGTCGGTGGGGGCCTCGGTGATCCCGGCCTTCTCGAAGTGCTCCGTGTTGTAGTACATGGCCAGGGAGTGGACATCCAGGGGGATGCCGAAGCGCTCGTCCTGGTAGACGCCTGCGTCCCAGACCTCCTTGGTGAAGTCGTCGCCGCTCAGTTCCAGCGTCTCCGCGAGGTCGTCGACCGGGACGATCACGTTGCGCGCGGCCATCGTGGAGAGCTGGTCGAGGTGCATGACGCCGACGTCCGGTCCCTCGCCGGCCGTCACGGCCGCCGGGAGGCGCTGGTAGAAGTCCGCCCACTGCATGGTGTTCGAGCTGACCTTGATGTTCTCGTGCTCGGCGTTGAAGTCCTCGATCATCTGTTCCATGAACGGTCCGTCGCCGCCCGTGAACCCGTTCCAGAAGGAGAGTTCCACCGCGGGTCCGGTGTATTCGCCGGTGAACTCGCTGGCGGCCTCTTCGCCACCGGAGCCGCCGCATGCGGTCAGTCCGAGCAGCGCGACGGCGCCGATGGCCGTTGCAGCCCTCAGGCGCCCGCGCAGGGATCGCTTCGTATGGATCATGGTGTCCTCCTCGTTGAAAACGTGCACGCCGCGTAGTGAGTGGCGCGGCGTGTGACCGAGCTTACAGCGCTGTAAAAAAACTGTCCAGAGTCCCTTTCCGGTCCTGTTCCGGAGGCGACGGGGCAGATTGCCACCCGTCCTAGACTTGGGGTGAGCCCGAGGAGCAGCAGATGAGAAAAGTCCGACTCGCCGATGTGGCAGCGGTCGCCGGCGTATCGATGAAGACGGTGTCGAACGTCGTCCACGACTACCCCCACGTGACGCCCGAGATGCGGCGGAAGGTCCAGCAGGCCATCGACGAGCTCGGGTACAAGCCCAATCTCACCGCGCGGCGCCTGGCGACGGGGAAGACCGGCATGATCGCCCTGGCCATCCCCGAGATCGACCACCCCTACTTCTCGGAGCTCTCCCGGTACATCGCGGAGGAGGCGAGCGCACGCGGCTACCGGGTGCTGGTCGAGCAGACCCTGAGCAACCCTGCCGCGGAGCGCGCGGTGCTGAACGACCGCGAGGCCGGGGTGGTGGACGGCGTCATCTTCCACCCCGTCAGCATGAACTCGATGGAGGTCGCGAGGCTCAAGCGGGACGTCCCGGTGGTGCTGCTCGGTGAGTCCACCATGCCCGTCACCGCGGACCACGTGATGATCGACAACGTCGTCGCGGCCCAGGAGGGCGTGGCGCACCTGCTGGCGCAGGGCAGGCGGCGGATCGCCTTCCTCGGCGTGGTCGAGGGCGACGTCACCGGATCCACGGACCAGCGGCTCCTCGGCTACCAGCAGGGCCTGGTCGACGCGCGCATGCCGCTCGATCCCCGGTTGATCCTGTCGGTCACCGACTTCACGCCCGAGGAGAGCGCCCGCGCGGTCCGGGATGCACTGGCGGCGGGACTCGGCTTCGACGGCCTGGTCTGCCGTGACGACCGCTTCGCCACGGGTGCGCTCTACGCCCTCCGGACCGCCGGCGTGCGCGTGCCGGAGGATGTCGCCGTCGTCGGCTGGGACGACACCGAGCTGGGACGCTGGGCCACGCCGACCCTGACGTCGATCGCCCCGGACAAGCGTGAGCTGGCCGCAACCGCCCTGCAGCTCCTGGGCGAGCGGATCGACGGGTACCAGGGCATCGGCCGCCACCGCATCGTGTCCCACTCGCTGATCGTGCGGGAGAGCGCCCCGGTCGCGGCAGCCGTCCTGTCATCGTGAGGTTGTCTTTACAGCGCTGAAAATCTGCGGCAGGATATCGGCATGCGGAATCCAGATGTGTCGACGGCCAGCCTCCAGGACGGGACCTACCCCCGGCCTCAACTCGTCCGCCGCCGGTGGGCGGATCTCGGGGGGGAGTGGGACTTCAGGTACGACGACGAGGATGCCGGCGTCGCCGACGACTGGTTCGCCGGGGCGACGCCGTTCCCCCTGACCATCACCGTCCCGTATCCGCCGGAGTCCGTCCGCTCCGGCGTCAACGACACGACCTTCCATCCCGTGGTCTGGTACCGGCGGACCCTCACCCGGGCGGACTTGGTCGAGAGCGGGAGGTCCGCAGCGGACGACCGTCTGCTGCTGCACTTCGGTGCCGTCGACTACCGGGCCACGGTCTGGATCAACGGCGCCCTCGTCGGGACCCACGAGGGCGGCCAGAGCCCTTTCAGCTTCGACATCACCGATCATGCGGCCGCCGCCGCCGAGCTGTCCCTGGTGGTGCGCGCCGAGGATGATCCGCACGACGTCGCCCAGCCCCGCGGCAAGCAGGACTGGCTGGAGGACCCCCACGTCATCTGGTACCACCGCACCACGGGCATCTGGCAGCCGGTCTGGCTCGAATCCGTGCCGGCCGCCTTCATCGAGGGCGCCGTCTGGGAGCCGGACGTCCCGAAGGGATCGGTCCGCCTCGAGCTCGAACTCTCGCCGCAGCGGCACACCGCCCGGACCGTGCGCGTGGACCTCAGCTATGCGGGTCATCCGCTCGGCAGCTACACGGCATCGGCCGCGCAGCCCCGTGTCGTCCTCGACTGCGTCATCCCGCACCAGGCCAACGGCCAGGCCTACGAGTCGCTGCTGTGGTCGCCGGAGGATCCCCGCCTCATCGACGCGACGGTGGCCCTGCTCGACGGCGACGGGTCCGTCGTCGACGAGATCTGGTCCTACTTCGGCCTGCGCAGCGTCGGTACCGCCGGGCGCCACTTCCTGCTCAACGACCGCCCCTACTACGTCCGCTCCGTCCTGGAGCAGGGCTACTGGCCGGAGTCGCTCCTCGCGGCGCCCGACGCGCACGCCCTCCGTGAGGAGGTCCAGCTGATCAAGGACCTCGGCTTCAACGCGGCGCGCCTCCACGAGAAGGTCGAGGACCCGCGCTTCCTGTACTGGGCGGACCGGCTGGGCCTGCTCGTCTGGGGCGAGATGGGCAGCACCTTCGAGTTCTCGCCCACCGCCATGGAGCGGGTCTCCCGCGAGTGGGTCAGCGTGGTCCAGCGTGACAGGTCGCACCCCTGCATCGTCACGTGGGTGCCGCTCAACGAGAGCTGGGGGGTGCAGCAGATCGCCCACAGCGCCGAGCAGCGCCACTTCGCCCAGGCCATGTACCACCTCACCAAGGCCCTCGACGGCTCCCGACCCGTCATCTCCAACGACGGCTGGGAGCACGTGGAGTCCGACCTCTTCACGGTCCACGACTACGCCACCACCTACGAGGACCTCCATGCGAGCTACCGGGATGCTGCCGCGTTCGACGCCGTGGCCCGGGGAGTGGGACCGGCGGGCCGCCGGCTGAGCGTGCTGCCGGACCTGCCCCGGACGGAGCCCGTGATGGTGTCCGAGTTCGGCGGGATCCTCTACGCGCCGAACAGCCCCATCGAGACGTGGGGCTACTCCACGGCGGACTCCGACGAGGACTTCGCCCGGCGCCTGCAGGCGCTCTTCTCCGCGCTCTACGACAGCCCGGTCCTCTCGGGCTTCTGCTACACCCAGTTGACCGACACGCTGCAGGAAGCCAACGGACTGACGGACGAGAACCGGAAGCCGAAGCTGCCGGTGGCCGAGATCCGGAAGATCGTCATGGGACCGACCTGGAGGGAACGCGCATGAGTGACATCGCAGCAGGGACGCCGCCCCGGGAGATCCCGGTACCGGAGGGCGCGTCCCCGGAGGCGACCGCCGCCGCGCAGGGGCTCTACACCCGCGGGGTGATCGCGCAGCAGGGCGCCTTCACGCGCGAGTGGGCCGCGGGGATGCGCGAGGACACCGATGCCGCCCTCGCCGAGGCACTCGCGCGGCCGGACGGCGCCGTGGGCCGTGGCCCGAAGCGACACTACGTGGAGATCCACCCGGAACAGCTGCGCGGCTGGGTGGATCTCGTGGACCACCCGTGGGTCCGCATGGTCAGCGAAGCAGTGCTCGGCCCGGACTACGAGATCGTGGAGCTCGGGTTCGACGTCCCCGGGCCCGGGGCGGTCAATCAGCCGTGGCACCGCGACTTCCCCATGCCGGCGGAGACCAGGGAGCACGGGCGGCTCACCTCGCTCGCCTTCAACCTCACCGCGGTGGACACCGAGGAGGACATGGGGCCCTTCGAGGTTGCGCCGGGGACGCAGTGGGACCTGCCGGAGGGCTTCGACCACGAGATGTTCCCGCCGAAGTCCGCCTACCCGCGGTACGAGGCCCTCGCCGAGCGGAAGTATCCGCGCATGGGTGACATCTCGGCGCGCTCCGCGCTGACCATCCACCGCGGCACGAAGAACGAGTCGCAGAAGTCCCGGCCGGTCCTGGTGCTCGGCGTCGACGCGCCGGGAGGCGGGAACGCGGAACACCACTCCATGGCCGTGACGAAGCCGTTCTTCGACGCACTGCCGGAGCGTGTGCGGCGCCACGTGGTGTGCCCGGTCGTCGACGAGCTGACGCCGATCACGCAGAAGCACTCCATCGAGGGCCTCATGATGGGCGAGGCCTGACAGCCTCCCGGAGTACGACGACGACGGCGGCACCCCCGTGGGTGCCGCCGTCGTCGTTCCCGTGCCCCGTGCCGTGGCGGGTCGATCCTCCCTCCGGACGACGCCCGGCCTACCGGCGGGCGAGCTCCGGATGGTGGAGCTCGGTGACGTCCGGGTGCGCGCGGACGCGTCCCTTCAGGACGTTCGAGCCGTACGAGGACAGCATGGGGTTCTCGGGGTCGTCCGAGATGCCGCGGGCGGCGGCACGCAGTTCCGCCGTCAGCGGTACCGGCTCGATCACGGCATCCAGGCGGGGCGACCAGAAGAACGGGATGGCGTAGCGGTCGACGCCGGGGGCGGGCGCGGTGACGCGGTGGACGGTCGCTGCGAGGTAGCCCTCGGTGGCGACCTCGAGCATCTCTCCGAGGTTCACCACGAGGGCGCCCGGGATCGGCGTGACGGGGACCCACTGCCCGGTCCCGTGCGGGAGGACCTCGAGGCCCCCGACGGCGTCCTGCAGCAGAAGCGTCACGAAGCCGTAGTCGGCGTGGGAGCCGACGCCCTGCGAACCGGCGCCCTCGACCACGCCGCCCACGTAGTGCACGAGCTTCGCCATCCACGCGGGTGAGCCCTCGAACGGCCCCGCGAAGTAGTCCTCCGGCAGGTGGAGGGCGACGGCGATGGCCGAGAGCAGTTCAGCGCCGACCCGGGACATGAGGGCGGCCCACTCCATGGCCCGGACCTCGAGCTCCGGCAGTGCCTCGCGCGGCCACAGGTTCGGGCCCTGCAGGAGCCAGTAGGGCTCGTCCGCGGGGTGGTCGGTGACGGGCTCGCGTTCAGGGGAGAAGTCGATCTGCTCCCGGGCGTCCGGTCGGCCGCGCGTGATCTCGGTGCCGAGTCCGGCGTAGCCGCGGAAGTGCGGTGAGGTGCGGTTGAGGATCGTCAGGCGTTCCTCGAGCGGCAGGGCGAAGAAGCGGCGGGTGATGTCGAAGAGGTCGTCGACCTGCCCGGGCGCCGCGCCGTAGTTGACGATGTGGAAGAAGCCGACGGTGTGGGCGGCGTTGCGCAGTTCCTCGATGAAGCCGGGGGTGAAGGAGCCATCGGTGGAGCGTGCGCTGCTGAGGTCGAGTGTGGGGATCTGCCCCGGTGTGTGCTGCATCTGCAGGAGATTACGCCTCGGCGAAAGACGCGCCCGCGTTTCCGTTACGCCGTATTGCGATCCTCACCCGGGTCCCTGAGACCGGCCAACGCGCGCACCAGGCGGAGGCCGCCGTCGGACCCCGGCCAGTGGCGCCGCAGTGCGTCCGGGCCCGCGGAGCGCACCACCGCGCGGAGCACGACGGCGATCAGGACGAGGTCGTCCGCGTACCCGACGACGGGCAGGACGTCCGGAACGAGGTCGATCGGCAGCAGGAGGTAGGCGAGCAGCCCCAGGAGCAGCAGGCGGCTCCGCCGAGGCAGTGCACGGTCCGCGGCGAGCCGCCGGACGAGCCGGAGGATGTCCGGGGCGAGGCGCAGTGCGTCGGTCAGCGAGAGCACGTCCGGGTGTCGCCGTGCGTAGACCGCGAGGCAGGCGAGGAAGAGGGCGTAGGCCAGCACCAGGGCGACGACGACCGACAGGACGGCGTGCCGGTCCACGGGTTCAGGCCGCCAGGGCGGCGCGGAGGACGGCGGAGATACTGCCCGTGATCTGCTCCTCCGTGACAGCCTCCGGATCGGCTGCGCACTCCACGGCCATGCCGTTGATGGTGGCCAGCAGGATCGTCGCGAAGACGGTGTAGTGCTCCGGGTCGGACGGCGCGCCGAACGGTGCGGCCCGCTCCGCGAGGGTCGTGGCGAGCAGTGAGCGGCGGTTGCGCCGGTGCTCCCTGAACACGGCGCCCACGTCGGGATCGCGACCCGCCTGGAGTGCGAACTCGACGACGAGCGCATGCCACCGCTGTTCGCGCAGGACGCCGCGGGCGAGATGACGGGCTGTCCGCGCGATCGTCTCGTCGAGCGAGGTCAGGTGGTCGAGCTGGCTGAGGACGTCCGCGGCGGTGTCGGCGAGGCGTTCGCCCAGGAGGGTCGCGAACAGCTCCTGCTTGGACCCGAAGTTCGAGTAGACGGCGCCCTTCGTGTAGCCGGCGCGCTCGGCGATGGTGTCGAGCCGGGCTGCGACGTAGCCGATCTCCTCGAAAACCTCCAACGCGGCCGCGAGCAGTCCCGCACGCACGTCCTCCCGGCGCGGCCGGCGGCGTGGTCGTCCGGCCGTGGTGTCCGGCATGTCCTTCTGCGTGGTCATCTGCCCTCCTGCCAAGACGATACCATTGGTACTGAATACCCAAAGTATTGAAAGTCGAAGGATGCCATGACCCTCTTCCCGCTCGCGCACCGGCCGGATCCCTCCGCGGACGCGCCCCCGGCCGTCGTCGTCGACGGCCTCACCCTGCAGGCAGGGAAGCGCACCGTCTTCGGGGGCATCTCCTTCACCGTTCCCGCCGGTGTCCTCGCGGTCCTCGCCGGCCCGTCCGGCACGGGCAGGACCGCCCTGGCGCTCGCACTCGCCGGCCGGCTCGCGCCCTCCGGCGGCCGCCTCTCGGTGCTCGGCCTCGCCCTCCCTCGCCGCGCCGGTGCCGTCCGGCAGCGGGTCGGGATCGCAGCCAACGCCACGGTGGCGCCGCTCGACGAGACCCTCACCGTGCGGCACCACGTGGCCGAGGCACTCACGCTCGCCGGCCCCTGGTGGAAGCCCGCCGCCTCACCCCGGCAGGTCGACAGGACGATCTCCGCGGCCAATGACCTGCTCGGCGCGCTCGAGGACGCCTTCGGCGATGATCCCGCTGCCGCGTCCCTCCACCAGGCCAGGCTCCATCGCGGCGAGCTGATCCGGGACACCGCGCCGATCGCGCGTTTCACCCTCAGCCTGCTCCTCGCGCTCATCCCCTCTCCCGACCTGCTCGTCGTCGACGACGTGGACCAGCTCCGCACCGTCGGGGAGCGGCGGGCCGCCTGGGCAGCGCTGCTCACCGTCGAGCGCACGGCCCGCGCCGGCTCGGGCGCCCTGACCGTCGTCGCCACCTGCCAGGAGCGGCGTGAACTCGACGACGTCCTCGACCCGACGCATCGGGTGAGCGCCCTGCCCCTTCGACCCGTCGTCGTGCAGGTCCTGGCGACTCCCGCAGCGCCCGCCCCCACTCCAGCGGCCTCCCTCGCTCCCTCGGAACCCACCCCAGAAACCAGGTGACGCGTGTTCTCCCTGATCCGCACCGAACTCTCCCGCTTCCGCACCACCCTGCTGTCCAGGGCCGCGCTCATCGTGATCGCCGTCATCCCCGCCCTCTACGGCGGGCTCTACCTCGCGGCCAACTGGGATCCGACGGGCAACCTCGAGCACCTGACGGCCGCGGTCGTGAACGAGGACCAGCCCGCACCGGCCACCGGACCCGACGGCTCGGACACCACGGTCTCGGCCGGCGAGGACCTCGCCGCCTCGCTGACCTCCTCCGGCGACGCCGGCTTCACCTGGGTCGCGGTGACCCGGGCCGAGGCGGAGGACGGCCTGCAGGACGGGACCTACGCGGCAACCCTCGACATCCCGGCCGACTTCTCCTCCCGCCTCGCCTCGCTCGGTGGTGACTCACCGGATCAGGCGATGCTCGACATCACCACCGACGACGCCGACAGCTTCATCGTCGGCCAGGTGGGCAACACCGTGGCCGCCACCCTGCAGCGCCAGGTGCAGTCGGGCGCCACCGAGGACTACCTCGACGGCATCTACCTGGGCTTCTCGTCCCTGCACGGGAAACTGGTGGAGGCGGGCGAGGGCGCGGACAAGCTCGCCGACGGCGCCCGCAGTGCGGACGAGGGATCCGCTTCCCTCGTCGTCGGCCTGGGGGACATCGTGGACGGGACCGCGCAGCTGTCCACCGGCAGCGCGCAGGTCGCCGCCGGTGCCGCGGACCTCGCGGCCGGGTCCGGTGAACTCTCAGGTGGCCTGGCCGGCCTCGACGCCGCCACGGCGGACCTCGTCCCGCAGTCCCGGCAGCTCTCCGACGGTGCGGCCGCGGCCTCCGCCGGCGCGGCGACCCTGCGCGACGGCGCCGCACAGCTGGCTACCGGAGCGCAGTCCGTCGCCGACGGCGCCACGGCACTCGCCCCGTCCGCCTCCGCCCTCGCGGACGGCACCCGGCAGGTCGCCGACGGCGTCGGTCAGGTGGGGCAGGGTGCCTCGGCACTGTCCGCAGGTGCCGGCCAGGTCCAGGGCGGCGCCGAGCAGGCGGCCGCCGGGTCGAGGTCGGTGGCGGACGGGCTCGCCCGTCTGCAGCAGACCTTCGACGCGCTCACCGACGCCGAGCGACTGGCGGCACTCCAGCAGCTCGCCGCAGGAGCGGACGCCGCGGCAGTCGGGTCGGAGCAGGTGGCCGCCGGTGCCGGGACCCTCGCGTCCTCGGCGTCGGACCTCGCCGCCGGCGCGGACGCCGCGGCCACGGGTGCGTCCACCGCCGCCGACGGAGCGGGGAGCCTCGCGACGGGCGCGGGGCAGCTCTCCGCCGGCGCCACCGACGCGTCGGCTGGGGCCGCGCAGGTCGCCCGGGGCGCGGCGGACCTGGCCGACGGAGCGGGGCAGCTCGAGGCCGGCACCGCGACGCTCGCCCGGAACACCCCGGCCCTCCGCGACGGGATCGTCGCGGCGTCCGACGGTGCGGATACGCTCGCTGCCGGAGCGTCGACGCTGAGCACGGGTGCGGGCGACGTCGCCGGCGGGGCAGCAGTGCTGGCCGACGGGTCCGGCGAGGCCTATGACGGCGCCACGAGCCTCGAGGGCGGGCTGGGCTCCCTGTCGACGGGCTCACAGGACCTCGCGGCGCAGCTCGGCGAGGGCGCCGGCCAGGTGCCGGACCACGACGACGCGGAGCGGGCCGAGCTCGCGTCCGTGGGCGCCTCACCCGTCTCGATCGAACGGACGCACGCCAACGCGGTGGACGCCTACGGCGAGGGCATGGCGCCCTACTTCATCCCCCTGGCGCTCTGGGTCGGCGGGATCGTGACCTACACCGTGCTCCGCGCCGTCTCGCCACGGGCCCTGGCCTCCTCGGCGGCATCCTGGCGCGTGTCCGCCGCCGGGTACCTGCAGGGCGCGCTGTTCGCCGTGCTCCAGGCCGGGGTCCTGCTCGCGATCCTGCTGGCCGGCCTCGGCCTGACCACGCCGCACCCGGTGGGCCTGATCGCCTTCACCGTCCTCACGGCGCTCGTGTTCACGGCGATCCACCAGGCGCTCGTCGGGCTGCTCGGCGGGGTGGGGCGGCTCGTGGCGCTCGTCCTGCTGATGCTGCAGCTGACCTCCGCCGGGGGCACCTATCCCGTCGCGACGGAGCCCGGCTTCTTCCAGGTCCTCAGCCCGCTGCTGCCCATGACGCACGCCGTCACCGGGCTGCGGCACCTCATCGCGGGAGGCGACACCGGCATCGTCTGGGCGTCCGTCGCCCAGCTGCTGATCGTCTTCGTCCTCGCCGCCGCCCTCTCCGTGTACGCGTCGCACCGGCGTCGTTCGTGGACCCTGGAGAAGCTCCACCCCAGCCTGTCGATCTGACAACAGTCCTCCACAGGTGTGCCGTCCGCCTGCGGCGGCCGGCCCGGAGCTTATAGGTTGGAGGGGCATGTCCGAGCAGTTCCTCCACCAGGAAGGCACCATCCCATGATCTTCATCGTCGTCAAGTTCACCGTGAAGCCCGAGTGGAGCGACCGCTGGATCGACCTCACGCGTGACTTCACCGAGGCCACCCGCCGCGAGCCGGGCAACCTCTGGTTCGACTGGTCACGCAGCGTCGAGGACCCCAACCAGTTCATCCTCATCGAGGCGTTCCAGGACGACGCGGCCGAGGCACACGTCAACAGCGACCACTTCTCGCAGGCCATGAAGGACATGCCGCAGGCGCTCGTCGAGACGCCGGAGATCATCAGCGAGCGGATCGCCGCCGAGGGCTGGGGCCGCATGGGCGAGCTGACGGTCGAGTAGCGCCCGGACGTCAGACGGCGTCGGGCGCCACCGCGGGGAGGGCCTGCTCCATGATGAAATCGTCCTCGAAGCGGTCCCCCAGCCGGAAGCGCTTGGTCCCCACCACGTCGAAGCCGTGCTTCCGGTAGAACCGGAGGGCGCGGGCGTTCTCCTGGTTCACGCCGAGCCAGATGCCCGGGAGGCCGGACCCGGCGGCGTGCTGCAGCGTGGCCTTCATCAGGGCCGATGACGAGCCGCTGCCGTGCAGGTCGGGGTGGACGTAGAACTTGCTCAGTTCCGCCGTCGGAGTGAGCGAGAGGGCCGCGAGCACGTCCGCGTCCGACGGCTGATCCAGGACCACCATGCTCCAGCCCATCACCCGGTGCCCCTGGCGGATGCACAGGACGGTGTGCCCCGGCCGGGCGAGCACCTCGGCGAAGCGCTCTTCCGAGAGGTGCGTCTCGATGTGCCGCTGGATCTCCTCCGGTGGGGAATCGGGCGGGCAGGCCAGGGGGAACGTGACGGCGGCGCAGACGGCGAGGGCCGCCGCGTCGGCGACGGTCGCCGTCGTGATGTCGATGCTCATGCACCAAATCTAGGACGAACGGCAGCAGGACGCGGACACCGGGTCCACGTCCTGCTGCCGTTCGTCCCGCTCCGTTCGTTCCGGTCCATTCGTCCCGGTACTGCGGACGCACGGCACCGGAACGCCGGGGGCGGCGCCGCCGTGAGCGGCTACTCGACGACGGGCAGGCCGTCGCGGGTGAGCTTCCAGTTCTCCTCGAAGAACGTGCTCGGATCGATCGTGCCCTCGGCGATCAGGTAGTCGATGAGCAGCTGACGGATCTCCGTGGTCTGGTTGACGAGGACCGGAGCCGTGGCGATGTGCGGGAAGTTCCCGCCGCCGGACTGCCGGTAGTTGTTCGTCGCCACCGCGAACCGCTGCGCGGGATCGATCGGCGCACCGGCGTAGCTCAGGTCGACGATGCGCTGTCCCACGGGCCGGCTGATGTCGATGTCATAGCTGACGCCGGACATCATGTCGTAGTTGTAGTCCGGCGTGCCCGCGGCATTGGTCAGCGTGGCCGGGTCCACCGGAGCGCCGACGGCGGTCTGGGTGAAGTACTTGGCCGAGTACTCGAGGTAGTCCTTGACCTGGGCGCCGGTCATCTCGACGCCGAAGAGGGTGTTCGGGAAGACGTACAGGCCGGCCATGTCGCGGATGGTGACGGGCCCCTCGGGGATCACCGCCGCGCGGTTGAAGGGCGCGACGATGGACAGGACCGGCAGGTCGGCGTTCGTGGTCCCGTCGAGGGCCGTGTCGACGGCCCTGGCCTGGACGTCGTTGACGAAGTCCATGACGGCGGTGTCGCGGAAGCGCGAGTCGGCCGCTGACATGGTCTCCGTCGCCGTACCGATGGCCGTGTTGACGTGGTCGATCGTCGTCCGGTGCTGCTCGGCCGCGATCGCCGAGATCTTCGGGTCGGCAGGCACGGTGTTGGAGTTCAGCAGCTCGGAGTTCGCCGACGCGACGTCCCACTGGCCCCGTACCTTGACGAGCTCGAAATCCATGACGGACAGGCGCATGCCCCAGTTCTTCGGCTCGGTGAGCAGGACCTGCTCACCGGTCTGCCGGTTGGTGACGAACCGCTCCGGGATCTCCTGGTGCTCGTGACCGGCGAGGATCGCATCGATGCCCGGCACCTGCTCGGCGATCAGCGTCGACGCGTTCTCGATCGGCAGGTCGCCGCCGTAGGAGGACGTGCCCGAGGGGCCGGAGTGCGAGCTGACCACGACGACGTCCGCTCCCGCGGACTTCATCTCCGGAACGTACTTCCTCGCCTGCTCCACCATGTCGAGGAACTCGAGCTGCCCGTCGACGTTGTTCCTGTCCCAGATGGCGCTACCGGGCGTGGTCAGCCCGAGGATGCCCACCTTGATGGGCTTCTGGCCCTTGAGCTTGAGCGTCTTGATCACGTAGGGCGTGAAGGCGTCCCCGCCGGTGGTCGCGTCCTTGACGTTGGCACCGAGCAGCGGGAAGTCGAGCTGCTCCTCGTAGGTGCGCAGGAGCGGCAGCCCGTAGTTGAACTCGTGGTTGCCGAGCGTGGTGGAGTCGTAGCCCATGGCGTTCATCGCGGCGGCCATGGGGTGCATCTCGCCGGTCTCGTCCACCGGCTGGGTGGTGGCGTAGTAGTCCGTGAGGGACGTTCCCTGGATGGTGTCGCCATTGTCGATCAGCAGGGTGGACCCGGCGCCGCGGTCTGCGCGGACCTGGTTCACGAGCGTCGAGATCTTGGCGATTCCGACGTCGTTCCCGGCGGCGTCGTCGTAGTCGGCGTTCTTGAAGTAGTCCCAGTTCTCGATGTAGCCGTGGAGATCGCTGGTGCCCATGACGGTGATCGAGACCGTGCTGTCCTTGGGTCCGCCCTTGCCTCCGCCGGGTGCGGCGGTCGCTGCGGGTGCGAGGGTGAGGGCGGCGGCGCAGCCCACGGCGATGGCCGTGAGTGCGCGACGGTGCCCTCGGTTGAGGCTGTGTGACACGGTGAATCAGCTCCTGTTGGTGTGCGGTGGCGTCAGCATACCGGTGACCGATGACACACTGGTGACCGGGACATGGCGGCGGATGAACGCCCGATGTCCGCCGCCGAGGACCGGCGGCGGACCGGTCCCCCCACCCGCTCGAGGTCAGGGAGGACCATCAGTGACGACGACGCCGGAGCATCAGGACGAGTACCGCGAGGACCTCCTGGGCGCAGGATACGAAGCGCGGACGCTCCCGCTGGCGAGCGACGACGAGGGCGAGGTGGTGGCGACCCTCGTCCGGCGTCGCGCCGCGGGGACCTCGCGCCGGGCGGTCCTGTACGTGCACGGCTTCGTGGACTACTTCTTCCAGACGAACCTCGCCGATGCCTGGCTGGAGGCCGGGTTCGACGTCTACGCACTGGACCTGCGCAAGTACGGCCGGTCGCTCCGCGAGCACCAGACGCCGAACTACATCACCGCGCTCGAGCACTACGACGAGGAACTCGACGCTGCTGCACGCATCATCCGGGAGGACGAGGGCCATGACGTCCTCGTGGTGATGGGGCACTCGACCGGTGGCCTCATCACCTCGCTGTGGGCGCACCGGCGGCGCGGCCGGGGGATCGTCGACGCGCTCGTGCTCAACAGCCCCTGGTTCGACCTCAACGCGAGCGTGTTCCAGCGCACCGTCGGGACCGCCGCGGTCCACCGGATCGGCGCGCTCAAGCCGCGCACCGTCGTCGGCACGCTCGGGTCCGCGTACGGGCGCTACCTCCACAGCGGCAGCGGAGGGGAGTGGACCTACGACCTCGCGTGGAAGCCGCACGGCGGGTTCCCCGTGGTGGCCGGGTGGCTCGCCGCCGTCCGACGCGCCCACGCCGAGCTCAACCGCGGGCTCGCCGTCGACTGCCCGGTCCTCGTGGCCTGTTCGGACGCGACGTCGAACCCGGTGAAGGAGCCAGCCAGGATCTCCTCGACGGACGTGGTGCTCGATGTCGCGCACATCGCTGCCCGGTCGCCGCGCCTCGGGCGCCACGTCACGCTGGTGCGGATCCGTGGGGGCATCCACGACCTGGCGCTCTCGCCCGAGCCGGCCCGCTCGGAGTTCTTCACGGAGCTCGCGCGGTGGCGGGACACGTATGTGCCGGAGGCCGGCACCGCGCCGTGATCCGTTCCCTGCCGCGAGCCGTTCCGTGCGGTGAGGTCAGGTGAGGGGGTGGGTCGTGTCGTGAGGTGACGCCGGACGACGGCGGCGGCTCAGGCGAAGCGGCGCATCGCGAGGCGTTCGGCGAACGCCTGCTCCTCGCACAGCGACGAATGCGCCAGGGTGAAGATCCGGGCGTCGGACCGCAGCTGCCCGATCAGGGCGAGCGCCGTGCGGGCGTCCAGGTCAGCGGCGAGCAGCAGTGCCGCCGTCGCCTGGACCCGCCCCGCGCCGGCGGTCGCCGCGGCGCTCCGCAGCCCGGCGACGGCGTCGTGCCACTGGGTGGGATTCGCACTCCGGAAGGAGCGCTCGATGACGAGGATGCGCTCGTCGAGCAGATCGGTGAAGCGCGAGACGAACGACGCCGCTGCGCGCGGCGAACCGATGTCGGCAGCAAGCCGGGAGACTGCTGCCGTGTCGATGATGGGCTGCATCTCGGGTCCTTTCGAACTGTGCGGACCGACGGGTGGACAGGACTCGGGAGGGCCTTGTCCAGGTCCCCACCGGGATGCCCAGTCTTGCGCGGCTACTTGAAGCTGGGGCGCAGGAATACTCGGGTTTTCATCAAGAAGCGGAGGGGACCGTCCGCCGACCCGCCTTCATCGACCGCCGCGGTCGACGTCGTAGGTCAGCACGGCGAACTGTCCCTGCTGCTCCACGGTGCGCAGGACGAGCCGGTCCGCCCCGACCCGGAGCGGCAGCAACGGCGCCCCGCCGGCGAGCGCGGCGGGTGCGACGGCGAGCTGGATCTCGTCCAGCAGCCCGGCGGAGAGGAACTGGCCGGCCAGGTCGCCGCCGCCGACCACCCAGATGTCCCGCGCGCCTGCCGCTTCGCGGATCCGGTCGATCGATGCGCGGACGTCACCGGAGACGAGCCGCACGTCGGCGCCCTCGGGGATCGGCAGGTCCCGGGAGGTGAAGACGAACGTGGGGCGCTCGCCGTACAGCGTCGGCCACTTCCCGGGGTCCTCGATCAGCCCCTCGAAGGCGAGCACCCATGCGTAGGTCGTCGACCCCTCCACCAGGACACCCACGGAGTCGAGGAAACGCTCGTGGTGTTCCGGCGGCGGGGGCTCCACGGCGAACAACCAGTCCAGCGAGTCGTGCTCGTCCGCGATGAAGCCGTTGATCGAGGTGGCGGTGGAGAAGATGATCCGGGTCATGCGTCATTGCACCACGCAGCTCCGACGATCAGCACCCACGGCCAGGCGTCGCCAGGCGCCGGGCTGCCCTTCGCCGCTGGTCGGCCCGAACCCGTGATGAACCTGCACCGGCGGGCGTGCCCGGCTGCGCTCCCTCCCACCGACCGGACGCTCCCAGTGGGAACAGTCCATCCTTCCGGCTGACGACCCCTCCGGTGAGTGGGAGGGACAGCGGCGCCGGGGCGGGCGTGGGCCGCCGTCGGCCTAGGCCGCTGCGGCGTGGACCCGTCCGACGAACTCGCGCACCAGGGCGTCGAACTCCTCCTCCCGCTCGATCTGCGGCATGTGACCGCAGCGCTCGAACAGGTGGAACTCCGCGTGGGGGAACGCCGTGCGCGCGTGATCGAGGTGCGAGGCCGGCAGCACGCGGTCCTCGTCGCCCCACACCACGAGCGTCGGCTTGTGCTGGGCCGCGACGGTGCGCAGCAGCTCGGTCCGCCAGCGGCGGCGCACCCCGCGGAACGTGCCGAGGTGGCGGGCGACGGCGAGCAGGACGTCGTCGTGCACGGGGTTGCCGCCGACCTGCTGGGCGTGGTCGAGGCGCTCCTCCGTGACGAACCGCTTGTCGAAGAACAGGGCGCGCTCGGTGCGGTAGGCGGCCTTCCGGGACTTGTCCCGCATGAGCCGCCGGCCGAGGGGCCGGATGGCGAGCAGCCGCAGCGCGATGGTGACCTCCTTGCCGAAACCGGCGCTGTTCACGAGGACGAGGCTGCGGACCCGTGCCGGTTCCAGGGCACTGATCTTCAGGGCCACGGCGCCGCCCAGCGAATTGCCCACCACGTGCAGCGGCCGGTGCTCTCCGAGGGTGTCGAGCCCGGCGATGACGAAGCGGGCCATCGATTCCATGGAGTACCGGCCCTCCGTCCGCTCGGACAGACCGAACCCCGGCAGGTCCAGGCTGATCACGCGGTGATCGGGGGCAAGCCGTCCGTACAGCCCCTCCCAGTCCTCGAGGCTCCGCCCGATCCCGTGGATCAGCAGCACGGGGGGTCTGGTGCGGTCGCCGTCGTCCCGGTAGCGCACCCGCACGCCGTCGACCACCAGCAGGCCGTCGTCGTGCGTGGCGGACCGCTCCACGCGGGCCCCGCTCACCGGCGGATCTTCCGGGCCAGCCGGGCGAGCTTCGTGGCGCGGCGCTCCAGGGTGCCGAAGGACATGGGCGCCACACGGGCGACGACGTCGGGGATCTTCGCGCTGAGGCCGATCAGCAGGCGGGGCTTCCGCGCCTTCACGGCCTCGAGCATGAGCTCCGCGGCCTTGTCGGCGGGGAAGGTGAGGAGCTTGTTGAACTCGTCCTTCGCCTTCCTCACGTCGACGTCGCTGAGGTTCCCGCCGATCCGCGCGTTCAGCGCGATGCCGGTCCGGATGCCGCCCGGGTGCACGGAGGTGATGCCGATGCCGCGGGGCAGCAGCTCGTTGCGGAGGGCTTCGGTGAAGCCACGGAGGGCGAACTTGCTGGCGGAGTAGGCCGTCTGGCCTGCGGGACCCACCAGGCCGAACAGGCTGGAGACGTTGACGATGTGCCCGCCGGGCTTGATCCGCGGCAGCAGGTGGTGCGTGAGCAGGACGGGCGCATGGAAGTTGATGGCCAGCACCCAGTCGAAGTCGTCCATGCTGATCTGGTCGAAGCGTCCGGCCAGGGCCACGCCTGCGTTGTTGATCAGCAGGTCGATGCGCTCCGTCGCTGCGAGGAGGTCAGCGGCCACCCGCTCGACGGCGTCACGCTCGGCGAGATCGGCCACGAACGTCCGCACGCTGCTGCCCGGGAAGGTGGAGCGGATGGAGGAGGCGACGGCGTCGAGCTTCGCCGCGTCCCGGTCGACGAGCAGCAGGACGCTCCCGCGTTCGGCGAGACCGCGGGCGAGGTGCTCGCCCATGCCTCCCGCTGCTCCGGTGACGACGGCGGTGGCGCCGGTGAACTGGAAGGGCTGGATGCTCACGCGTGGATCTCCTGGAGGTCGGGGGCGGGGGTGCCGCTGGGGGGTACGGGGGTGTCGAACATCATGTTCTTCGAGAGTCTGCCGCGCAGGGCCGTCGGGGCGTCGAGCAGGTAGTTCTGCCGCATGATCCACGGCTGGCGGTCGCCCTGCTTCGGGAAGGCGGACACCGCGCGCTGCACGTAGCCCGAGGTCAGGTCGAGGATGGGCCGGGCCGTCATCGCGCCGTCGACCGCCGGGGCGCCGTAGCGGTGGCCGTGGCGGTCCAGGTACCGGATGAGGCGGCAGACGTAGCGCGAGCTGAGGTCGGCGCGCAGCGTCCAGGACGCGTTGGTGTAGCCGACGCAGAGCGCCAGGTTCGGGACGCCGCTGACCATGAGCCCCCGGTACACCCAGGAGTCGCCGAGGTGCACCGGCCGGCCGTCGACCGTGAAGCGTGCGCCACCGAGGGGCAGCATCGAGAGACCGGTGGCCGTGACGACGACGTCCGCGTCGAGTTCCCGCCCCGAGGCGAGGCGGATGCCGGTCGGGGTGAAGGTGTCGATGGTGTCGGTGACCACGGATGCCGAGCCGGACTTCAGGGCCTTGAAGAGGTCGGCACTCGGCGCCACGCAGAGGCGCTGGTCCCACGGGTTGTAGGCGGGGGTGAAGTTCTCGCGGACCGAGGCCTCGTCACCGAGGATCCGCTCGGTCTGGGTGCGGATGAGCTTCTTGGCGAGTTCGGGCCGGCGGCGGCAGAGCTGGTAGAAGGCCTGCGTGAACAGGACGTTCTTGGCCCGGGCCAGGTGGTGCGCGGGGCCGGCGGGGAGACGGCGGCGGACGGCGTCGGAGAACGTGTCCCGGCTGGGCACGGCGGTGACGTAGGTAGGGGAGCGCTGCAGCATGGTGACGTGGGCGGCCTCCTTCGCCATGGAGGGGACGAGGGTGACGGCGGTGGCGCCGCTGCCGATCACCACGACTCGCTTCCCCGCGTAGTCCAGGCCCTCGGGCCAGAACTGCGGGCGGACGATCTCGCCGGTGAAGGAGTCGAGGCCGGCGAAGGACGGCTCGTGGCCGCGGTCGTAGTTGTAGTAGCCGCTGCACAGGTAGAGGAAGCCGCAGGTGAGCTGCCGGCGTTCCGTGCCGCCGTCGTCGTCCGTGACATCGAGGTCGAGGGTCCAGCGCGCGTCCTCCGAGGACCAGGCTGCCCCGACCAGCTTCGTGCGGAAGCGGATGCGCTCGCGGATGCGCGGATCCTCCGCGGTCTCGCGGATGTAGGAGAGGATCGAGGAGCCGTCGGCGATCGCCTTGGCCTCGGTCCACGGGCGGAAGGGGTAGCCGAGCGTGAACATGTCGCTGTCGGAGCGGACGCCCGGATAGCGGAAGAGGTCCCACGTGCCGCCGATCGCGCCCCGGGCCTCGAGGACCGTGAAGCTCTTGCCGGGCAGGCCGGTGGCCACGCGGTAGGCGGCGCCGATACCGGAGAGCCCGGCACCCACGATGACGACGTCGAGGTGCTCGAGTTCTGTTTCCATGCCTCCATCCTTCCGTCTTACGCTGCACACCGCTTGACTTCGTGCGACAGCTATTTACCCTTGGACGACATGGGCTCTGTCATCCGCTCCGCCGGCATGCGCGGCTTCCGCGACGTCGTCGAACAGTTCGGCGGCGATGCCGAAGCGCTCGCAGCGCAGTTCGGGGTGCCGCTGGACGCGCTCGACGGCGACGACGTGCTCGTGTCCGACGTCGCGATGGCCCGCCTGCTGGAGGGGGCGGCGCGCGCGCTGCCGTGCCCGGACCTCGGCCTGCGCATCTCCGCGTACCAGGACATCGGGATCCTCGGCCCGCTCGCCGTCGCGGTCCAGAACTCACCGACCGTGGGGGCGGCGCTCGAGTGCGCGTCGCAGTTCCTGTTCCTCCACAGCCCCGTGCTGCGCTTCACCCTCGTGGCGGATCCGGAGGGGCGGCCGGGTGATGTGGGCCTCTGCTACGGATCCTCGGAGGGCACGCCGCCGCGCCAGGCCACGGACGCGATCCTCGCCTTCTCGCACCGCATGGTCCGTTTCCTCCTCGACGGCCCGTACGGACTGCATTCGGTGCACCTCTCGCACCTGCCCAGGGCTCCCGCCTCCCGCTACACGGAGTTCTTCGGCGCCGAGGTGCGCTTCGGTCAGGCCGCCTCGCTCCTGCGGGTGCCGCGGAGCCTGCTCGACCGCCCGCTCGCCGGCGTCGACGACACCCTGCGGGAGATCGCCCTCGACTACCTCCACAGCCACTTCCCCGAACCGGGCCGCGTGGTCGCACCCCGGGTCAGGAACGCCATCGACCGCATGCTCGGCAGCTCGCCGCCGCGCATCGACTCCGCCGCCCGGCTCCTCGGCATGCACGCCCGGACCCTCCAGCGCCGGCTGGCCGGCGAGGGCACCAGCTTCGAGTCCCTGCTCGACGACGCCCGCCGCGACGCGGCGCTGCGGCTCCTCACTCGCACGGACCTGCCGCTGCAGCAGGTCGCGGGGCTCGTGGGACTGTCGGAGCAGTCGGCGCTGACCCGGTGCGTCCGCCGGTGGTGCGGCACGACGCCGAGTGGTGTGCGGGCGGGCAGCGCGGGAGTCCCGGAGGCCCCCACCTACACTGACAGGCAAGGATTCACGGCCGGAAGGGGGAGCGGTGGCAGGGATCACGAGCGCTGACGTGGCCCGCGAGAGCGGCGTCTCCCGCACCACGGTCAGCTATGTCCTGACAGGGCGCGACGGCGTCAACATCTCGGAGGAGACCCGCCGCCGGGTCCGGGAGACCGCCACCCGCTTGGGGTACGCGCCGTCGGCCGCAGCCCGGGCGCTGCGCACCGGGCGGAGCGACCTGGTGCTCTGCATCCTGCCGGACTGGCCCGTGGGGCCCGTCATCGAGACCCTGCTCGACGAACTGGCGGACGAGCTCTCCGGCCGCGGTCTCTCCGTGCTCGTGCACCACGGACGCGGCGCCCGGCCACTCTCGGACCTCTGGCGGGCCGTGACCCCGCGGGCCGTGATCGGCTTCGCGCCCTTCGCGGAGGACGATCTGCTGGCCATGCGTCAGGCCGGCATCCAGGTGCTCGGGACGCTCGGCGAGGACCGCCAGCCCGATCCCGATCTGCCGTCCGAGAGCCAGCTGCGGATCGGTGCCCTGCAGGCGGAGTGCCTGACGGTCCGCGCGACCCGGCTCGGGTACGCCTGGCCGGCCGACGCACGTCTCGCGGTCTTCGCCCGTGACCGCCTCCGCGGGGTCCAGCGGATCTGCGCCGAGCTCGATCGTCCCGAGCCCGTCGTCCTTCCCGTCGGACTCGACGTCGAGTCCGCGGCCGAGGCCGTCCGGGCCTGGCGCGGGCTCGGCATCACCGGCATCGCGGCCTACAACGACGACGTCGCCCTCGCGGTCCTCGCCGGGATGCGGGCCGAGGGCCTGTCCTGTCCTGACGACTGCGCGGTGGTAGGCGTCGACGACGTTCCGGCCGCACGGCTCGCTGCTCCTGCGCTGACGACGGTCTCGCAGTCCATCGAGGTGCAGGCGCGGTATCTGGCCGCCCTCGTACTGGCCGACCTCGACGGCGCGGCGGAGAAGCCGGGCCCTCCGGGCCACGGCCTGCATCTCGTGGAACGGGATTCCGCCTGACCCTGCGTACCGGGGGTGACGTAGCCGGGTAGGGCGACCTACGTGTGCCGCCACTCCCGACAGGTGCGGACGCATGCCACACACAGGAAGGGCCGGCGCAATGGCCCGGCCCTTCCTGTGGTGCGACGCGCTACGGGTAGCGCACCAGGTAGCTCGGGGTGCCCGTGTTCGCGTTGCTCACGGGTGCTCCGGTGTCGTTCACCACGTGGTCGATCGTGCCGGCACCGAGGTTGACGGTCAGCACGTGGTTCAGGACGACGCCGGCCGTGTCCGGCACCTCGAACCCGCGGGTGGCGTGGATGGTCGGGTCCACGTTGGTGAAGATGTACGAGCCGCCACCCCACAGGGTGTGCTGCTTCACGCCGTCGGCCACCTTGTAGCCCGCCCAGCCGAGGACGCCGTCGTGCTGCCACGCCGCCTGGTTGGGCGGGTCGTAGGGCAGCTCGTTCTGGTAGAGCACGGTGCGGCCGCGCTCGCCGTTCCAGATGGTGTTGTACTCCTGGTAGTGCTCCACGAACAGGCCCGTGGCCGTGACGTCGTCGCCGTTGATGATGACGCCGTTGCGGCCCGTGCTGACGTCCCAGCCGAACGCTCCCTCGTTGCCGTGGTCCGCGCGCCACACCCAGATGTGGTCGATCAGCACGTTGTCGCTGTTGACCTCGAGACTGGTGTCGGCCTTGCCCACGTGCGGGCCGCCGATGCGGAAGTAGACGTCGCTGAGCGTCGTCGGGTTCGCCGGATCGTTCTTCGTCGCCCCGTTGTTGCCGTTCTTCGTCCCGATCTGCAGGAGGACGGGGGAGTTGACGGTGCCGCCGTCGATCGTGACACCGGCGATCACCACGCCCGGCACATCGGCGACGCGCAGGGGGACGGCGCCGTTCACGGCGGTCAGGGTCGCGTGCCCGAGGCCGAGCACCACGGTGTCGGCCCGCTTCACCCGGATGGTGTCGGCGATGTCGTAGACGCCCGGCGTCAGGAGGAGATGCTTGCCGCGGGCCAGGGCGTTGTTGATGGCCTGCACGGAGTCGCCCGGGCGGGCGACGAAGAACTCGGAGAGCGGGACGGTGCGGCCCGGCGTCACGCCGTCACCCCACGAGATGCCGCGGGAGTTCGTCTCGGCCGAGGGCACGCGCACGCTGTAGGCGCCGCTGCCGTCCGCGAAGAGGTAGGGCTTCTCGCGGCTGACCGGGGTCTCGTCGAGGGTCGTGTACGGGGGCGTGGGGAAGCCCTCGTCGGTCGGCGCTCCCACGGTGCCCGAGAACACCTGGTTCCAGACACCGTTGGACCAGCTGTCGATCTCCGCGTTGCGCGTCAGCCACTGCTGCTGGGAGCCGTTGACGATGTCCCCGGCCTTCGAATCGGCGAGGTAGCCACCGCTCGCGAACTGCGGACCGGCCGTGCAGTAGTCCATGAGGGATAGCGTGCCGCCGGAGACGTTCACGCGGCGCAGGGAGACGGCCTGCGACACCGCCCAGAAGTTCGCGGTCGCCCGGCAGCCGTCCTGGCCCGCCCCGTTGACCTGCAGTGTCAGGTTGGAGAGCGTGCGCCAGAAGTTGTTCAGCGCGATGCAGTTGCTCGTGCCGTTGTCCTCGAGGCAGCGGTTGTAGACCTCGATCTTGCCGTTGATGGTCACGTCCGACGGTGACGCGCCGAGTCCCGCGACCTCCGTGTAGTAGCCGACCTTGAACTGCAGCGGCTCCGCGTCGGTGCCGTAGGTGCCGGGCAGGAACAGGAGCGCCTCGCGTCCGGTACCCATCTCGTCGTCGATCTGGCGGGCGTTGACGGCATCGACCTCGGCCTGGATCTCGCTGACCGGCATGCTCGGATCGAAGATCGTCACGTTCGGGCCGAAATCGGGTGCCGACGACGGCGGGGCCTTCTTCGCCGTCACCGGCGTGCTCTGAGCCGGTACCTGTGCGGGGGTGGTGGGTGGGGCGGCGATCGCGGTGGCTCCCGTGCTGGTGGCCAGGAGCACGGATGCTCCGAGCAGTGCTGCGAGCCGGGTGCGTCCGGTCCTGGTGGGGCGGGGGATGGTCATGCTGAACGGTTCCTCTCCGTCGAGGTGGTCCTGCCGGGGCGGCGAAGCGAGCGTGGTGAATCGTGTCACTAGGCCGTGAGGGTATTAGATCCCCGGAGCGTGGTGAAGTCAAGGAATGCCTCGACAGCACCGCAGGAGATCAATCGTTGAAGGGGTGCGCGGCCGGTGGTAGAGCTTGGAGGAGCGACGCCGGCGCGGACGGCACGTCGACAGCCCCGACCAGAGGAGAGACCATGGCAGCGCCCGACGACGAAGAACGCAGCCTCAGCGAGTGGAGCCGGACCCTGGCACAGGCCCTGCAGGTCCTGGACCTCGAGGTCGATCACCCGAGGATCGTCGAGGTCGCCGAGCGATCCTCGCGCCTGCTGACCCCCCACGCCGGCGCCATCAGTGCCTTCATGATCGGCTACGCGGCGGGCACCGTGACCACGGACGGCCGGGACGAGACGAGCGCCGCCGTCGAGAAGGCCGCGAAGACCGTCCTGACGGTCATCGAGAAGGACGAGGAGACGAGCGAGGAGGAAGGCTGGACGGGCTCCGCCCAGTGACGACCGCGGAGCGGCCGGAGCAGACACCGACCCGCGCCCGGCTCGGGTCCTGGCCGACGCCCCTCGAGCCAGCGCCCCGCCTGGCCGCCGCTCTCGGACCGGATCCCGGCGACCTGTGGATCAAGCACGACGACCTCAGCGGCTTGGGTGGTGGAGGCAACAAGGTCCGGAAGCTCGAATGGACCGCCGGCACGGCCCTGGCTCGCGGGGCGGACGTCCTCGTCACCACCGGCGCGGCGCAGAGCAACCATGCGAGGCTGACCGCGGCGGCCGGGGCGAAGCTCGGCGTCGACGTCGTGCTCGTGCTCACCGTGACGGACGGGACCGTCGTCGTCCTCGAGCGGTTCCGGCTCGTCGGCCTGGCGCCGGCGAAGGCCGGGCAGCACCGCTGATCTGCCCTACTGCGGGAGGCCCCGGTCAGACGCCGGCCGGCGCCGCCGATCGGGACCGTGGCAGGCGCGCGAGCGTCCAGGCCAGCAGGACAGCCACCAGCACGGCCGCGGCCAGCCCGAGCCCCGAGTAGCCCATCAGGACGAGCGCCGGTCCGGCGAGGGCTCCACCGGTGGCACCGGCGAGGTTCATGAGCAGGTCGGAGGTGCCTTGGACGGGCGCGCGCTCGCCGACGTCGACCGCTCCCGCCAGCAGTGCCGACGCCGACACCACGCTCGCCGACCAGCCGAGGCCGAGGAGGATCAGGCTGACCGTCACGGCCACCTCCGACTCCGCACCCCGCCAGGCCACCAGCAGGGCTGCCAGCAGGAGGATCTGCCCGCAGAGGATCCCGCGAGCCGCGCCGGCGCGGTCCGCGATCCAGCCGAACACCGGTGACAGCGCGTACATCCCCGCGACGTGCAGGCTGATCGTCAGTCCGACGACGGACAGGCCGGCGCCGTGATCGTGCAGATGGACGGGCGTCATGGACATCAGGGAGACCATCGCCGCATGGCTGACCATCAGGGTCACGACGGCGAACCGTGCGCCGCTGTTACCTGTCAGGACCGCGAAGCCCCGCCGCTTCAGGGGCGCCGGGGCATCGGCGCGACGATCGGCCGCCTGGCGCCTGAGCGCGGTCAGGAGGGGATCGGGCCGCAGCCCCACCGTGTACACCAGGGCTGCCGCGACCTGGGCGGCCACGGTGAACACGAATCCGCCGCTGAGCGCGGGGATCCCGAGGAACCCGGCGACCACCTGGCCGGGCTCGAACAGGTTGGGACCGAGGACGGCGCCGATGGTGGTGGACCAGACCACGAGCGAGAGGCTCCGCCCGCGCGTCGATTCGGTGGCGAGGTCCGTGGCCGCGAACCGCGCCTGCAGGCCGGTCGCGGATCCCGAACCCAGCAGGACCAGTGCGACGAGCAGCAGGGGGAAGAGGGAGAGGTACGCCGCGGTGATCGCGAGCAGCGCCCCGCAGCAGGCGATGAGGGAGCCCGTGGCGAGGGAGACGCGTCGTCCCCGCCGTTGGGCGAGGGTGGCGAGGGGGACGGCGGCCGCAGCGGCTCCGAGTGTCGCCATCGTGGCAGCCATGCCGGACCACGCGCTCGATCCGGACGTCTCGGCGGCGAGGAGGGCGCCGAGGGACAGCGTGGCACCCGCACCGAGTCCGCCGAGGATCTGGGCGACGACGAGGACGCGGACCACATGCCGCTGGGCGACATCGACCCCGGGGGCCGTCGCCGGTGAATCGTCGTGCCGCCGGTCAGCGTGCCGGTTGTCCTGCCGCATCCGCCCGCTCCTCCTGGTCGCCGTGACCGGAGCAGTCTATCCGCGACGACAAGGCCCGTTGCGGCAGCGGCGCCGGCACGGCGGCCTGCGCATCGGAGCGCCGACCGGCCAGGCCAGGCACGGCAGACCTGGCGCACCGACATGCACATCCGGGAGCGCCGACCTACCCGGCCCGCCACGGCAGAGCCGGCGCAGCGAGCACGACGTCCGGCCGCCGTCGGGTCCCCTGAAGGACCTCCGACGGCGGTCGGGTCGGGTCAGGCGTTCGCCGCCTCCGCCACCTTCGCGGGCGTGGCGTCAGTGCCCGTGAAGCCGTCCGGCTCCGGCTGGGGTGCCGGAGCGGTGGCGGCGACATCGTGCTCGGTGGGAGCCGTGTGGGAGCTGGGCTCGAACCGTACGATGATCTGCTTGGAGATGGGGGTGTTGCTGCCCTGCGCCACGCGGTCGAGCGGCACGAGGACATTCGCCTCCGGGTAGTACGCGGCGGCGCAGCCGCGCGCGGTCGGGTACGAGACCACGCGGAAGGCCCGCACCACGCGGTCTATGCCGTCGTCGTACACGCCGCGGATGTCGACGTTCTGGCCGTCCTTCAGGCCCAGTTCCCGGATGTCCTCCGGGTTGATGAACACCACGTGGCGGCCCTTGTGGATGCCCCGGTAGCGGTCGTTGTGGCTGTAGATGGTGGTGTTCCACTGGTCGTGGGCACGCAGCGACTGGAGGATCAGCGTCCCCTCCGGGCGTTCGAGGTACTCGAGGTCGTTGACGGTGAGCACCGCCTTGCCGGTCGGCGTGTTGAACGTGCGCGAGTCGCGCGGACCGTTCGGCAGGATGAAGCCGCCCTCCTGGCGGATCTTCCGGTTGTAGTCCTCGCAGCCCTCCACCACGTGGGCGATGTGGTCGCGGATGAGGTCGTAGTCCTTCTCGAAGCCCGCCCAGTCGGCGTCGATCTTCCCGTCGATGGTGGCGCGCGCGAGCCGGCTGACGATCGCCGGTTCGGAGAGGAGGTTGTCCGAGACCGGTTCGACGCTGCCCCACGAGGGGTGGACGGCGCAGACCGTGTCCTCCACCGAGACGAACTGCTCGCCGGTCTCCTGGCGGTCGATCTCCGTGCGGCCCTTGCAGGGGAGGATGAGCGCCTCCTTGCCGGTGATGAGGTGGGAGCGGTTGAGCTTGATGGAGATCTGGACCGTCATGTCAGTGTTCTCGAACGCCTTCTCAGCGACCTGGGTGTCCGAGATGGCCGAGACGAGGTTGCCGCCGAGGGCCACGAAGGCCTTGATCTCGCCGTCGCGCATGCGCTTGATGGTCTCGACGGCGTCGGCGCCGTGCTCGCGCGGTGGCTCGAACCCGAACTCCTTCCCGAGGGCATCCATGAACGTGGGCGGCATCTGCTCCCAGATGCCCATGGTGCGATCACCCTGCACGTTGCTGTGCCCGCGGATGGGGGAGGCGCCTGCCCCGGGCTTGCCCATGTTGCCGCGCAGCAGCAGGAGGTTGATCATCTCCTTGATGGTCGCCACGCCCTTCTTCTGCTGCGTGATGCCCATGGCCCAGGTGATGATGACCTTCTCCGCGGCGATGTAGCGCGCGGCGAGCTCGTCGATCTCCTCCGAGCGGAGTCCCGTGGCTTCGAGGACCGCGGTCTCGTCGAGCTTCAGGAGGTAGTCGCGGAGCTCGTCCAGCCCCTCGCAGTGCTCCTCGAGGAACGCGTGGTCGAGGACGGTGCCCGGGTTCTTCGCCTCTGACTCGAAGACGCGCTTGGATACGGCCTGCAGGAGCGCCATGTCTCCACCGAGCCGTACCTGCAGGAACTGGTCGGCGATCTCCGTCCCCTTGCCGGCTACCCCCCGGACCTTCTGCGGGTTCTTGTAGCGCTTGAGTGCCGCTTCCGGGAGCGGGTTGACGGCGACGATCTGTCCACCGTTGCGCTTGCAGTTCTCGAGCTCGGTGAGCATGCGCGGGTGGTTGGTGCCGGGGTTCTGGCCCATGACGATGATGAGGTCGGCGTTCTCGTAGTCATCGAACGTGACCGTGGCCTTGCCGATGCCGATGGTCTGCCCCATGGCCCAGCCGGAGGACTCGTGGCACATGTTGGAGCAGTCGGGGAGGTTGTTGGTGCCGAAACCCCGGACGAACAACTGGTAGAGGAACGCGGCCTCGTTGGAGGTGCGGCCACTGGTGTAGAAGGCGGCCTCGTCGGGGGAGTCGAGGCTCTTGAGCTTGCTGCCGACGATCTCGAAGGCCTCGTCCCAGCTCACCGGCCGGTAGTGGTCCTCCCCGGCAGGCTTGTACACGGGTTCGACGAGGCGTCCCTGCATGCCGAGCCAGAACTCCGAACGTTCCCGCAACTCGCTGATCGAGTGCTCGGCCCAGAACTCGGAGGAGATGATGACGGGTGCGGCCTCCCACGTGACGGCCTTGGCGCCGTTCTCGCAGAACTCGAACGTCTTGCGCTTGTCCGGGTCCGGCCAGGCGCAGCTCGGGCAGTCGAAGCCGTCCTTGTGGTTCATCTTCAGGACGGTCCTCAGGGTCCGCTCCACCCCCATGTGCTCGATGGCCGGCTTCATGGAGTGGTACACACCGGGGATTCCCGCGGCCCATTCCTTCGGCCGTTTCCCGACCCGGAGGTCCTTCTCGTCGAATTCCTCGACCACGGGTTCCTTGCGCGTCATGGCGACCGTCCTTCTCCGCGGCCCCGGCGGGGGCCTTCCTCGGCAGGGGGGGGTGACCTGCCTCGCTTGTCGGGCTTGTACGTCAGGCCTAACAGTGTTGCGGTGCAGGCCGCAAGCCTCGGGGTGCCCCCTGTCCATGGCTTGACGTGCTCTCCGCCGTCCGTGACACCATTTGTTTAGTTGACCTAACGAAACGGGAGGAGTACCGTTACTTAGAGCAACGAACTATAAGAGGGTCTGGAGTCCGCGATGTCGGTAGCGCAGCACACCGCTGCAGAGCTGGTGCACAACATCTTCGACCTGCAGCGAGCCCTCCGGGGTGTCACCACGGCAGGCATGAAGTACTCGGAGCTGGGGCCGGCGCACACCGGTGTCCTGTTCTTCATCGGGGAGGGTGGTCCGCTGAGGGCGTCTGCGCTCGCAGCACGCCTCGGCATCGGGCCGTCCGCCCTCAGCAGGCAACTCGCGGACCTGGAGCAGTTCGGCTTCGTGGTCCGCAGCCCGGATCCGCTGGACGGCCGGGCCTGCCTGCTCTCGCTGTCCGAGGACGGCCAAACCTACCTCGCCGACACGTACGAGCGACGGGCCGAGACCCTGCGGGAGATCCTCGCCGACTGGACCGAGAGCGAGGCGGAAGCGGCGTCGACCTCGGTCCAGCACCTCACCGAGGCTTTCCGGACCGCGACCGCGCAGCACGGCGGGGGAGCGCACGCAACGACCGCCGATCCCCGCCGCTTCCCCCGCACCACCACCGAATCGAGCACGGGCAACGACGGCCGTCACCACCTGGACCCCGCGTCCGAGAGCACGAAGGAAGATCACTGATGGCCATCCACTCCGCCACGGCGCCAACGGCAGAGGCCGTACCGCAACCGGCGCCGCACCAGCACAAGGCCGCCGAGCCCATGAGCCACAAGCAGATCCTGCAGGCCCTCACCGGCCTGCTGGCGGGCCTGTTCACCGCGATCCTCAGCAGCACGATCGTCGCGAACGCCCTGCCCACGATCATGAGCGACCTCAACGGCTCGCAGACGGACTTCGCCTGGGTCATCACGGCTGCGCTGCTCGCCAACGCGGCCACCACGCCCATCTGGGGCAAGTTCGCCGACCTGTTCGACAAGAAGATGCTCGTGCAGGTGAGCATCGTGATCTTCGTGCTCGGCTCGGTGCTCGCGGGCTTCGCACAGACCATCCCGTTGCTCCTCACCGCCCGCGTCATCCAGGGCGTGGCGATGGGCGGGCTCACAGCACTGGCACAGGCCATCATCGGCACCATCATCGCCCCGCGTGAGCGCGGCCGGTACTCCGGCTACATGGGTGGCGTGATGGCTGTCGCGACGGCGGGCGGACCGCTCCTCGGCGGATTCATCGTCGACTCGCCGCTGGGCTGGCGCTGGACGTTCTTCGTCTGCGTCCCCCTGGCGATCATCGCCCTCGTGCTGCTGCAGCTGACCCTCAAGCTCCCCGACACGCGCCGCAAGGCGCGGATCGACTGGCTCGGATCCATCCTCCTGACCGCCGGCGTGAGCCTGCTCCTCATCTGGGTGTCGTTCGCGGGCAAGGAGGGCTACTACGCGTGGTTCTCCCGTGAGACCGCCCTCATGGTGGGCGGCAGCGTGATCCTCCTCGCGCTCCTCATGGTGGTCGAGACCAAGGTGGCCGAGCCGATCATCCCGCTGAAGATCATCTCCGAGCGCACCACGGCCCTGGCCATCGTCGCCTCGATCGCCGTCGGGATCGCGCTGTTCGCCAGCTCGAGCTATCTCGGCCAGTACTACCAGGTGGCCCGCGGGGCCACCCCCACCGAGGCGGGCCTGCTGACCCTTCCCATGATCGCGGGCAACCTGATCGGCTCCATCGGCGCCGGGCAGCTCGTCACCAAGTACGGCAAGTGGAAGCGCTACCTCGTCGCGGGTTCCCTGTTCCTCATCGCCGGTCTCGGCCTCGCCGGCACCATCGACCACCTGACGGAACTCTGGCTCGTGGGCATCTACACCTTCGTCTTCGGCCTGGGCCTCGGCCTCATGCTGCAGAACCTCGTCCTCGCCGTCCAGAACACCGTGGCGGTCAAGGACATCGGCTCGGCCAGCGCCTCCGTCGCCTTCTTCCGCTCCATGGGTGGAGCGGCGGGAGTCGCCGTGCTCGGTGCCGTCCTCGGCACGCAGGTCACCACGAAGACCACGGAGGGACTCGCCGCGGCGGGCGTCCCCAGCACGGGCGGTGCGGCAGGCGGCTCGCTCGACCTCGTCGACCTGCCTGCGCCGATCGCCGAGATCGTCCGGGCGGCCTATGGGGACAGCACGGCGCTGATCTTCACGATCACGGCGGTCATCGCGGTCCTCGGTCTCATCTGCGTCCTGTTCATCAGGGAGACGCCGCTGCGCCGCACCGTCGACTTCGCGCAGGCCGCCCCCGCAGGTCCCGCGGCGTCGATGTCCCCTGCGGCCACGGGCACCACGCCCGCCGTCGCCGGCGGCTCGGCGGACACCGCGACGACGCAGGCCGACACCGCGACGACGCAGACCGACACGGTGACGGCGCAGGCCACCGCGGCAGCGGGCCGTCCCGTGTCGCCGGTCATCGCCGGCCACATCACGGGGACGTCGTCCGGCGACGGCGCGACCACGGCCGAGGACGCCGATGTCGTGGCAGTGCAGCCGTCGCACGGCCGGCACAGCGCCGGGCCGGTCGCGATCCTGAAGTCCGACGTCGACCGCGTGGCGCGCGAGCTGTCCGAACTCGAAGCGGGATCGTCGGCACGAGCGGGCGCCGAGCGCTAGCCCGCAGTGTGGACGGAGAGGCCATCGGGGTGACCCGGTGGCCTCTCGCCGTCCCGGCCCGCGCATTTGTTCGCCTTCCCCACAAAACCCCTTGTCCTCGCCGGGGATGTGACGTAGCGTACTTCCCACCGGCCGTCGAAACGTTTAGACGATCCACCCGGTCCTGAACGATCCGTCCCGCAGACATCGGAGTCAGCATGGCCAACATCCACGACGTAGCACGCGTCGCCGGTGTGTCCATCAGCACCGTCTCCTATGCGCTGAGCGGGAAGCGGCCCATCGGCGAGAAGACCCGCCTGCGGATCGACGAGGCGGTCCGCGAGCTGGACTACATGCCGAATGCCGCCGGTCGCATGCTCGCCGGGACGCGCACCAGGATCTTCGCCCTGACGGCCCCGCTCAGGAGTGACACCTACGCACCCGCGCACATGGCCTTCGTGCTCGCCGTCGTCACTGCCGCCCGCGCCTTCGACTACGACGTCCTCCTGCTGACCGAGGATGAGGCCGTCGACGGGTTGCGCCGCGTCTCCTCGAGCCGCCTCGTGGACGGCATCATCGTCCTCGACGTGTCCGTCGAGGATGAACGGGCTGATCTCGTGCGGTCGCTCGGCGTGCCGGCTGCCCTCATCGGCGTGCCGGGTGACGCGGCGGGGCTGGTCTGCGTCGACCTGGACTTCGAGGCCGCGGCTGCCCTGGCCGTCGATCGCCTCGTCGATGCGGGTCACGCCTCCGTGGCGTTGCTGGGCCACCCCTCGGCCGTGTACGAGCGCGGTTCCAACTTCCCGGTGCGGTTCCGGGACGGGTTCCTCGGGCGGGCCGCGGAGCGCGGCGTCGCGGCGTCCTTCTCGATGGTCGAGAAGGACGCACCGGAGATCCGCCAGGCGGTCTCGGCGATCCTCGATGCCCACCCCGCCGTGACCGGGCTCGTGGTGCACGCCGAGGAGGGTGTCCACACGACCATCCTCGAGGCCGTCGCCGGCCGCGGCCTGTCCATCCCCGCCGACCTCTCCGTCATCGCCGGGGTGCCGACCTTCGACACCTCCTCCTTCACCCCGCCGCTCGACGTCATCCCGTTGATCCCGGCGGATTCCTGCTTGCGCGCCGTCGAGCTGGCTGTCCAGCAGCTCGAGGGTCCCATCGAACCGCGCGTCGAACTCGTCGCGCCGAAATACCGCGACCACGGTTCGGTCGCGGCACCCCGCCCGGGCGGCTAGCGCCGGGCTCCTGTCCATCCACCAGATCCACCTCGATCAGGGCTCGACCGAGCTGCTGTCGAAACGTTTCGACCAAATCGCCGACGATCGGCGGTCTCTACAAGGGAGTAGGCAATGAACAGAAGCAGATTGATCCTCGGTGCAGCAGTCACGGCCGCCGCACTCGCCCTGTCCGGATGCTCCGGCTCGGGTTCCGGTGCTGAGGGAGCATCGGGCGGCGAGGGTGACACCCTCAAGCTCTGGCACTTCGAGAGCGACACGAGCGCCATGGGTATCGCCTGGGACGAGGCCATTCGCGTCTTCGAGGAGGAGACCGGCGCCACCGTCGAGTTCGAGGAACGCAGCTTCGAGCAGATCCGCTCGACCGCGAGCCAGGTCCTGAACTCCGACGAGGCACCGGACCTCCTCGAGTACAACAAGAGCAACGCCACGGCGGGGCTCCTCTCGAGCCAGGGCCTGCTGACCAACCTGGACGACGCGGTGGCGGAGTACGGCTGGGACGACAAGCTCGCGCCGTCCCTGCAGACCACCGCGAAGTACGACGAGCGCGGCATCATGGGCTCCGGCAGCTGGTTCGGTGTCCCCAACTACGGCGAGTTCGTGGAGGTCTACTACAACCAGGACATGTTCACCGAGGCGGGCCTCGAGGTCCCGACGACCCTCGACGAGTTCGAGGACGTGCTGCAGGCCTTCACCGACAAGGGCGTCACGCCGATGGCCGAATCCGCGGCCGAGTACCCGCTGGGCCAGCTCTGGTACCAGCTCGCACTGACCCAGGCCGATCGCGGCTGGGTCGAGGACTACCAGCTGTACAAGAACCCGGTGGACTGGCAGGGGGAGGAGGTCTCCTTCGCCACCGAGACGGTCAAGGAGTGGACGGACAAGGGCTACATCTCGCCGAACGCCACGGGCTCGACGGCGGAGGACGCGGGCACCGCGTTCATCAACGGCACCAACCCGATCTTCTTCTCCGGCAGCTGGTGGCACAACCGGTTCACCACCGAGGCCACCGGCTTCGAGTGGGGCACCTTCCTCTTCCCCGAGGCGGAGCTGGCCCCGGGGTCCGCGGGCAACATGTGGGCCGTGCCGGAGAACGCCGCCAACAAGGAGCTCGCCTACGAGTTCATCGACATCACCATGCGTCCCGAGATCCAGAACCTCATCGGCAACAACGGCGGCGTACCCGTCGCCGCCGATCCGGCGGACATCACGGACGAGAAGAGCTCCGAGCTGATCGCGAACTTCAACGAGCTCACGGAGAAGGACGGCATCGCCTTCTACCCGGACTGGCCCACGCCCACCTTCTACGACGAACTGAACGCAGGACTCCAGGAGCTCATGAACGGCACCATCGCGCCGGAGGAGTTCCAGGAGCAGGTCGGCGAGCAGTACCAGGGCGGTGTCGACGACATCGTCGGCTGACCCCGCATCCCCGCCGCGCCTGCCGGACCCTCACCGGTCCGGCAGGCACGGCGGCCCCCGCAGAACCCCCTCCCTGGAAGGTGCACGCCCATGGCGATCGCAACCCGGTCGAAGGAGCGCGCGAAGCGCCCGACCACCAGTCTCATCCCCGGCTCGAGCCGCAGCTCCTTCTGGCCCTACCTGGTGCCGGGACTCGCGCTGCTCACCCTCATCATCGTCATCCCGCTGCTGTGGAACGTCTATCTGACCTTCACCTCCTATCGCGGCATCCGGCCCCCCGAGTTCATCGGGCTCGAGAACTGGGTCGAGCTGTTCGGCGACACCACGTTCTGGACCTCCTTCCGGAACTCCGTCGCCATGATCATCGCGATGGTGGTGGTGCCCACGGTGGTGGGCCTCGTCCTCGCCGCGATGCTGTTCGACCTGATCGGCCGGAAATTCGGGGGCCGCCTCGCGAGCTTCCTCCGCGCCACCTACTACCTGCCGCAGATCCTGCCCGGCGTGATCGCGGCGATCGTGATCGGCTGGATCCTCCGCCCCGAGAACGGCGCCCTCAACCAGGTGCTCGCAGCCGTCGGGCTCGGCGGGCTGCAGGGCAACTGGCTCGGCGATCCCGATACCGCGCTGCCGAGCATCATGGTGATCATGGTCTGGGTGCAGCTCGGCTACCCCGTGGTGATCTTCATGGCCGCGCTGCAGCGCGTGGACCCCGGACTCTACGAGGCTGCGGAGCTCGACGGCGCCAACTGGCTCCAGCGCTTCCGCGCCATCACGGTGAGCATCATCCGGCCCGAGATCTTCGTGGTCACCCTCACCTGCGCGATCGCCGCGCTCAAGGTCTTCGGTCCCATCTACGCCCTGACCGGCGGCGGCCCGGGCACCTCGACGATCGTGCCCGCGTACTACGCGTACAGCGAGTTCTTCCAGTCCCAGCAGGTGGGTTACGGAGCAACCATTGCCACCGCCCTGACGGTGGTCATCGCCGTCGTCAGCATCATCTTCGTCCTCGTGCAGACGAGGTTCGAGCGCAGTGAGGAGGCACGCTGATGGCCATCACCGACACCCCCGCCGGGACGACCGCCCGCGCAGCCCTGCAGCAACCGCCCCGGCAGCGACCGCGCGGCGGGCGGGCCCGGAAGACGGCCGGCGACTGGCTGATCCTGCTGGTGGCCGTCCTGATCGGGCTGCTCATCGCCGTCCCGTTCCTGCTCATCCTCGCCAACTCCTTCAAGTCCCCCGCGGACTACGCGACCGGCGGGCCGCTCTCCCTGCCGACCTCTCTCTCCTTCGACGGCATCACCGCGTTCTGGGAGCGGGTCGACTTCCCGCGGAAGCTCTGGAACAGCTTCTTCATCAGCGCCGTCGTCGCCGTGGTCGCCGTCGGGATCTCGATGTTCAACGCCTTCGCGCTCGGGATCGGGCGGGTGCGCGGCCGCACCTGGCTGGTGCTGCTGATCCTCCTCGCGAACATGCTGCCGCAGGAGGTGCTCCTCTACCCGCTCTACTTCATGTTCCGCGAGGTGGGCCTCTACGACAACGTGTGGGCCGTGATCATCATCTTCACGGTCATCCAGAGCGCCTTCGGCACGTACCTCCTCGCCTCCGTGTACGGGACGTTCCCGAAGGAACTGCTCGAGGCGGCCTCGCTCGACGGAGCGAGCCGCTGGCAGATCCTGTGGCGCGTGATCTTCCCGATCTCGCGACCCACGCTGAGCGTGCTGCTCATCTTCTTCTTCATCTGGACGTGGAACGAGTTCCTGATCCCGCTGACGTTCCTCGTGGGCAACGACAACCAGACCGTCCCCGTCGCCATCACCGTCCTCCAGGGCGACCGCCTCATGGACGTCACCACCACGAGCGCCTCGGCCCTGCTCGGGCTCCTCCCCACGCTCATCTTCTTCCTCATCTTCCAGCGCACCCTCACCCGGGGCATCACAGCAGGAGCAGTCAAGTAACCATGAAATTCACCGACGGATTCTGGCATGTCCGCCCCGGCGTCGATGCGCAGTACGCACAGGAGGCCTACGACGTCGAGGCGGTCGGCGACCACCTCGTGGTGTCCGCACCCACCAAGGTCATCGAGCGCCGGGGCGACACCCTGAACCGCGCCCTGCTGACCGTGACCCTGAGCAGCCCGCTCGACGGCGTGATCGGCGTCCGCATCGAGAACCACCGCGGCGACACCCCGCACCGCGGCTTCGAGCTCGTGGGCGCGGAGCAGGGTGCGGGCACCGCGACGGCGGACGACGACGGCGGCGTGCTGACCGCCGGGCCGCTCGCCGCGCGCATCACCCGCGGAGCGCCCTGGAACCTCACCTTCGAGGCGGACGGCCGGGTCCTCACCTCGAGCGGGCACAAGTCGGTCGGCCGCATGGGCCTCGGGAGGGACGCTCCGGTCACCACCGAGCCCGCGGGCGTCGCGGGAGTCACGGAGACCGGGCGCGCGCCGTCGCCGTCTTACCTGCACGCCCAGCTCTCGCTCGGCGTCGGCGAACTGGTGTACGGCCTGGGGGAGCGCTTCGGGCCGTTCGTGAAGAACGGCCAGACAGTGGACATCTGGAACGCCGACGGCGGCACGTCCAGCGAGCAGTCCTACAAGAACATCCCGTTCTACCTGACCAACCGCGGCTACGGCGTCTTCGTGAACCACCCCGAGCACGTGTCCTTCGAAGTGGGGTCGGAGGCGGTGGAGCGCGTCCAGTTCTCGGTGCCCGGCGAGGCGCTCGAGTACTTCGTGATCCACGGGGCCACGCCGGCGGAGATCCTCGAGCGCTACACGCGGCTCACGGGCCGGCCCGCGCAGGTGCCGGCGTGGTCCTACGGGCTCTGGCTGTCCACGAGCTTCACCACCGACTACGACGAGCAGACCGTCGCGCACTTCGTGGACGGCATGGCCGAGCGCGGGCTGCCGCTGAGCGTCTTCCACTTCGACTGCTTCTGGATGCGCGAGTTCAACTGGTCGGACTTCGAGTGGGACTCGCGTGTGTTCCCCGATCCCGAGGGCATGCTCGGGCGCCTGCACGAGAAGGGCCTGCGCATCAGCGCGTGGATCAACCCGTACATCGGGCAGCGCTCACGCCTGTTCGACGAGGCGGCGCAGGCGGGCTACCTGGTCCGGCGCAACGACGGCACGGTGTGGCAGTGGGACCTGTGGCAGGCGGGCATGGGCCTGGTGGACTTCACCAACCCGGACGCCACCACCTGGTTCCAGGACAAGATCCGCACGCTGCTCGGGCAGGGCGTCGACGCCATCAAGACGGACTTCGGGGAGCGCATCCCGCTCGGCGTCCGCTGGCATGACGGTACACCGGACGGCACCATGCACAACCTCTACCCGCAGCTCTACAACAGGGCGGTCTTCGGCGTCCTCGAGGAGGTGCGCGGGCCGGGCGAGGCAGTGCTGTTCGCCCGCTCCGCCACCGCTGGCGGCCAGCAGATGCCCGTCCACTGGGGCGGCGACAACTCCTCCTCCTTCGAGTCGATGGCCGAGACCCTGCGCGGTGGGCTCTCCCTGGCGCTCAGCGGCTTCGGGTACTGGAGCCACGACATCGGCGGGTTCGAGGGTTCCCCCGACCCCGCGGTGTTCAAGCGCTGGCTGGCGTTCGGGCTGCTCTCGAGCCACTCCCGCCTGCACGGCTCCACGAGCTACCGCGTGCCGTGGGCGTTCGACACCGGCGAGGAGCCCGCGGGCCAGAGCGCCGTGGACGTCACGAGGACCTTCGCGCGCCTGAAGCTGTCCCTCATGCCCTACCTGTACGCCGTCGGGCTCGAAGCGCACACCCGGGGTACGCCGTTCATGCGGCCGATGCAGCTCGCGTTCCCCGAGGATCCCGCCGTCGCGCACCTGGACCGCCAGTACATGCTGGGTCCCGATGTCCTCGTGGCTCCGGTGTTCTCGGCGGCCGGGGAAGTGGAGTACTACCTGCCCGCGGGCACCTGGACCCAGCTGCTCACCGGTGAGGTGGCCGCCGGGGGAGCGTGGCGGCGCGAGGTGCACGGCTTCGACACGCTGCCGCTCTGGGTGCGCGAGGGAGCGGTCCTCGTGACGGGGAGCACGTCCGACCGGCCCGACTACGACTACCTCGAGGATCCCCTCGTCACGGTCTACCCGGGTGCGGCCGACGGCACCGCCGTCCGCGTGGTCACACCGGACGGGTCCTCGGGGGAATTCCGCGTGTACCGCTCCGAGGACGGGTATCGCGTCTCGGGTCCGCCGGGCGTGGCCTTCCGGGCGCGACGGGCGGGTGCCGCGGAGGTGGCGTCCGACGGCGGCAGCGTGGAGCTGGGGTAGGAGTCCCCCCACCGGGGCCACGCCCGGCTCCGCGCCGGCGGTTCGCGGGGTGGCCAGTAGCATCGAGGGGTGAAACCCTTCCTGCTCCTGGCCACCCGCGCCGAGGACTTCGCCGCCGACGCCGAGTACCGCAGCTTCCTCCGGTTCGGCGGGCTCGCGGAGGGCGAGCTCCGGCGCATCCGTCTCGAGTCCGGGCCGATGCCCGAGCTGGACCTCGCGGACTACTCCGGCATCTTCCTCGGGGGGAGCCCGTTCAACTCCTCCGATTCGGAGGAGTCGAAGAGCGCCGTGCAAGTGCGCGTCGAACACGAACTGGGGGCGCTGCTGGACCGCGTGGTCCCTCAGGACTTCCCGTTCCTCGGAGCCTGCTACGGCGTCGGTACACTCGGCCGGCACCAGGGCGCCGTCGTCGACACCACCTACGCGGAGCCGATCGGCTCCGTCGAGATCACCCTGACGGACGGGGGCGCGGCGGATCCGCTGCTGGCCGGGCTGCCGCCGTCGTTCGCCGCCTACGTGGGACACAAGGAGGCGTGCGCGGCGCTGCCGTCCTCCGCCGTGCTGCTGGCCTCCTCGCCCACGTGTCCCGTGCAGATGTTCCGGGTGGGACAGAACGTGTACGCGACGCAGTTCCACCCGGAACTCGACGTCGAGGCGCTCGTCGGACGGATCAGCACCTACCGCCACGCAGGCTACTTCCCCCCGGAGCAGGCGGACGAGTACATGGAGCGTGCCCGCGCGACCGTCGTCGACCAGCCCGAGGCGATCCTCCGCGCGTTCGTCAGCCGGTACGCGCGCAGGTGAGGCGGCTCCGACTCACGGTCGACGGCCGCGGACCTGCAGCTGCACCGGCCGTGGTGGCCGCCCCGATACCCACACATACGTGGTGGTAGCGACGACGACGCCGCCGGCGATGTACATCCACCACGGGAAGCCGGGGATGTCGGGAGCGTCCCCTGCGGCGTCGATGTCGGCCTGGGGGGTCGGTGAGATGCGTTCGCCGGTGACGAGGATACGGTGGCTGTTGATGCCCAGCGGCGTGCAGGTGACGAGGGTCATGAGATCCTCACCGGGTTGGATGAGGAGACTCTCCGTGTCCCGGGGGTCGACGACGAGGGTCTCCACGACGCGGTAGGCGAGTGTCTCGCCGAAGACCTCGATGGTGAACGTGTCGCCCACCTGGACGTCGTCGAGGTTCGTGAAGAGCTCCGAGGTCGCGAGGCCCCGGTGCCCGGTGATGACGGAGTGGGTCGAAGGGCCGCCGACAGGAAGCGCCGTGCCCTCCAGGTGGCCGATCCCGCGCTCGAGGACGTCGTCGCTCGTCCCGTGGTAGATCGGCAGGTCCACGGCGATCGAGGGAATCCTGATCCGCGCCATGAGGCCCTCGGAATCGCCCCTGAGCATCGAGCGGTAGTCCTCCTCGTTGCCGGAACGGGGATCCTGCGCCAGCGGGAGCCGCTCGTTCGCGGCCACGTCGGCCCCGCTGCCGCCCAGGCTCTGGTTGTACCTGCGCGCATCGGCAAGCCTCTCCCTGAGGGTCTCGGCGCCGAGGTCGTTGATGCCCTGGGTCAGTTTGTCGATCTCACGCGACTGCTCGACGGAGCTGAACCAGCCGGCCGCCGTGGGGTAGAGGAGAAGCGCCGCTCCGGCGATGACAGCCAGGGCAACCAGCAGGGGGAGCAGTCGCAATCGCCACCCCCGGCGACGTTCCCGTGCACGGCGCGCTCGCGTGAAGTTCGTGGCGTCGATGGACGCCTCACTGTTCTTCCCCGGGACGTCGGAAGGCGGGGCGCCCTGCTGACGCCCCGCCTTCGACTTCACGCTGCTACGTTACGCCGTGGCCGGCACAACGGACGCGCGGCGCCGCGCGGCGACGATCGCGGTTCCCAGGGCGAGCGCGAGCAGGCCCGTCCCACCGACCGTGAACCAGAGGGCACCGTCACCACCCGTGAGGGGCAGTGCGAAGGCCGGAACCTGGTCGTGCTCGAATTCGACGTAGTTCTGGACAGGGGCGGTGGTCGAACTCGGGCCGGCGACGACCTGCGTCTGGACCTGGTTCGGAGCGGGGATCTGGAATCCGCCCGGCGGCGTGATCTCACGGACGTAGTAGTTGCCCGGCGTGATGATCGGGATCGCGACGAATCCGTTCGCGCCGGTCGTCCAGTTCTGGATGCCGTCGATGAACACGGCATTCTGGCCCAGGTTGGCGTCGTTCTGGTTGAGGAACACCTGGTACACGGCACCTGCGAGGGGTGTCCGCACCCCGTTCTCGCTCTGGAACGAGAACACGGTGAGCTGGCCGATCGGGGTGCTTCCGGTGACCGTCTCGGTGCTCCCGTTCACGACGCTCGTGGCCGTGTTGGTGATGATGCCGCGGGCGGGGATCGTCACTGCGCGGCTCAGCACGGTGAGCGTCACGTCGCCGTTCGGCAGCGACCTGAGTCGGGTGAGGCCGGCGGGGGTGAACGAGGCGGTGAGATTGCGCGTGGCCTGGTCGTAGGTGAGCGTGTACTCGGTTCCGGCGGCGAAGTTCTGGACGACGCCGGCTGCGTTGGTCACCTGCACGCTGGTCGGGGCGATACCTGTCGGACCTGACTCCAGGTATTCGAGTTCCACCGGGAGGCTGTCGGTGAGCGTGAAGACGTCGAGGGTGTCACCTGCGGCCAGGGTCGGGATGCCCGAGTTGATCGCCCAGCGGATGAGGTCAGGGTTCCTCGCCTCCACCGAGTTGGCAGGTGCCGGGACGCGGGTCTTCGTCAGATCGGTCACGGAGTTCTTGGGATAGGCGTGCACGTCGTAGATCCACTGGTTCGACGGCGCGCCACCCGGCCCCGTCGGGAACGGCAGCGTGACGAGGAACGGTGCAGCCGGGTTGGTGGCGCCTGTCGGCAGCACGGTCTCGGTCACGAGGTAGAGCCCGACGGGCAGGGTGTTGAAGACCGCCACACCGTTGGTGCCGGTGGTCGCGGTGAAGGTGTCGGGGAGGGTAACACGCGAGGCTGCCGTTGCCGGGGTGAGCGAGGAGACCTGCGTCCAGCCCTCCGGTGTCGTGAGATCGACACCCTGGACCAGTGCAGCGGTGAAGGTGGCGCCGGCAAGCGGCGTGCCGGGGACGGAGACCTCCTGGCCGGTGCCGATGTTCTGGCCGTTGTCCGCGCCGAGCGCGAACTTGTGGATGGTCAGGGTTCGGGGCGTATCGGGATTGATGTTGCCCGCCTGGGTGACGGCGGTCGCCGGGGAGACGGCGACGAACGCTGCCGCCGTGCTCAGCGCCAGCACGCCGAGCGCGGCCGAGAGCCGCCGGAGGATGGGAATGGACACGAGATATCTCCTATGAGTGAGGTGATGCGAGGGTGAGACCAGGAACTGAAGGTCAGGATCAAGAGCAGGAACAGCGGACAGGAAAGTGAGTGTGCGCATCAGCGGAAGGCGCCCCGCATCCGTCGACGGCTGTTCCACGCCATGAGGGCGAGGGCCGCGACGAGCAGCGCTCCTCCTCCGATGTAGAACGCGTCGGCGCTGGTACCGCCCGTGAGCGGCAGCGTGGTCGGCGCCACCGGGGCGTTGACGAAGCGGTAGACCGCCGTCTGGCCCGCTGGTGGAGCGGAAATGGTTCGTGCGGCCACCGGGACCCAGGTCGAGCCGGACAGGCGCTCGAGACGAAGTTCCTGGTAGGCGAGCTTGCGGGTGAGGTCGGTGGCGGCTTCCGACAGCGTGTAGCCGTGGCCCGGCCGCACGTCGAAGGTGCTCGCGGGGTTCCCGGATGCGACGTACTCGGCGCCGGGCCGGGTCTCCGTCGTGAGGGTGGCACCCGGCAGGGCGGCTGGGGTCGCCGTGACCTTCCAGTCCGCGGCCTGGAACCCCGGCCGCGGGTCGATCACCTGTTTGAGGATCGTGAGGGCCGCCGTCGCGTTCGTGACGGTGCAGGTGATCGCGGCACCGGCTGCCGGGGTGACGTCTCCCGACGCCGTGACGGTGACGTTGGCACCCGCTGGGGTGCGGCACCGCCAGGTGCCGGTCTGCACGTAGGTGGGCGGACCACCTGCTTCGGCCAGTCGGTAGGCCGTGCCCGGGGTCACCGGGACATTCGACGCCGCACCCGATCCGGAGCGCCCGGAAGGGCCGGGCAGGGCGCCGGCGGGGCCCGTGGCGCTGAGGGTCCAGTCGGTCGGCAGCGCGGAGCCGAACGTCACCTCCTTCACGAGCGTCAGGAACGCCGTGGGCCGGTTCACCAGGGCGCAGTCGATCGCCGCACCGGGAGCTATGCCCGTGAGGCTGGCGCTGACGGTCTGCCCCGCGGCAGCGTCGGCCGGCGCGAACGTGGTCGGGACGGCGCTACCGTTCACCGTGCAGGAGCCGCTGACGAAGGCGAAGCCCTCCTGCTGGACCTCCGACACCACGAGGGTTGCCCGTGACGCCGTCGACGCGTACAGCACCTGCCAGGTCGCCTGCCCTGCGGCGTCGGTCTGCTGTCTGGGGACCTCGCTCGGCAGGGCCGTCGCGCTACCCGTGGTCGCCGTCGCGGTCGTCCCCACGGTCCAGTCGACCCCGGGGCGGGTGAGGCCCGAGGCCTCCCGGATGGTCTTCGTGATCCGTACACTCGTCTCGGCGACGGGGCCGGGAGAGTTGACGAAGGTGCAGACCACGTTGACGCCCAGACCACTGGGCATCGTGACGGTACCCGTGGTGGCGTTGCCGGCAGTCAGTCGCACCCCGCCCGCGAAGCAGTCGTAGGAGGCCCTGTAGCTGGTGAGTGCCGAGCCGGAGCCGGCGGCCATGGTCTCGGAGATGGTGATCGTGCTGCCGGCCGCCGCAGGGAAGGGACCGAGCTGCTCGGCCTGGCGCCCGGTCGCGGCTCCGGACGTCGTCGCCGACGCGATGGTCGACAGCGGCGACCCGGTGGCCGCGGTCAGTGTGAACTGATCGCTCGTGGCCTGACGTGCCACCACGTTCTTCTGGACCGTGAGGGTCGAGGGCGTCGTGCAGCCGGCGAGGTCGGTGGAGTTGACCAGGACGCGCGGTGTACCCGGGACACGCTCACCCGTGGTGGCGTCGAACTCGTAGGCACTCCCCGCGTTGCCGATGTAGAGGGTACCGCGCGGCGAGAATGCGACGCCATTGGCGGCGGCGAAGGGCGCGTCCGTGCCGGTCAGCGGTTTCGGCGTCGATTGGCTGACCGCCAGCGCGCCGCCGTTCGCCGCGGCGAGCGTCGCCCTGGAGATCGTGTAGACCGTCGCAGACGTCGTGGTGGTGCTCGCAGGCGCTCCGACCACGTAGAGGTTGCCGACGGCATCGAAAGCCATGTCGCCGTTCGCCGATGCACTGGCAGCAGCGAAGGAGCCGACGTACGCGAAGCGGGTGGCGGTCGGGTTGCTCTCGGTGAAGCTCCAGATGTGGAACCGGCTGTTGTTGAACTTCCCGAAGAGATAGCGGCCACTCGAGAGGTCGACGGCACCGGCGACGATCGCGCCGTCAACCACTGTGCCGCCCGTGGCCACGGTGGTGTACGACGTGGTGGGGAGCTTCACGAATCCGCCGCCCGGGGTCCATTTGAGGACCGAGAGGACGTCGGTGGAGTCTGCCGACCTGTCGAGCGCGTACGCGAGAGAGCCGCCCGCGCCGACACCGAGTGCGTTCGCCGATGTGACGCTCGCCCAGGTTCCGATGGACGCGGGAGCACCTCCTGCGGCGATGTCCGCCTGCTCCAGCGTGCCGGTGGCCGTGATCGAGTAGAAACGGTTGGTGTCGCAGAAGAGGCGCTGGGTCTGCACCGTGTTCGTGAAGGTGCAGGTGACCTCCGCCCCGGCCTCGGCAGGGATGGTGATCGTGCCCGCGGCTCCTGCCCCGGAGGCGATCACGGTGCCGGCGCGGGTGCACTCGTAGGCGTTGGAATAGCCGAGACCCGCGTTGTTCGCCGAAGCCTCGGAGATCGTATAGGTGGCGCCCGGGCGCACGGTGGCGCGCGTGATCTGCGCCGACTGCACCCCGGTGGCCGTTCCGGTGGTGGTGGCCGACGCCAGGGTGCTCGTCCCCTCCCGGAGTGACAGGACGAACTGATCGGCCGGCGTCGTCCGCGTCGGGAGGTTCTTGCGGACCGTGATGGTCGTCAGGGGATCGACCACGAGGTCGATGGGCGCCGAGGGGACGAGTCCACTGGCGCTCACTGTCCCGCTGGAGAACGTCCCCGGCTGCGCTGCGACGACGGCGACCTGGATCGTGCACGAGCTGCTGCCGGCGGCGAGGTCCCCGCCGACGGACGTGATGCTTCCCGACCCTGCCGCGGCGGTGACCGCGAATACCGTTCCCCCGATGTCCCTGCACGTGCCTCCGATGGCCGGGGCCGTTGCCACCCTGAGCCCTGCCGGGAGTGTGGCGGCGAAACCCCAGTCGGTCTTCGCGTAGAGATCGGCGGTGTTGGTGATCGTGTAGGTCAGGATGGTCGGCGTCGTCGCCGTTGTCGGCGTTGGGTCGTAGGCGACATCCAGCGCAGGCGTGACATCGAGCACCCTGACGTCGTCGACACCGAAACCGCCGCCCGTACCAGCCTGGGAGTTGACGAGCTGCACCCTCGCGGAGGAGATCTGCGCAGGCGTCAGGAGCGCGGTGTTCGTGCCGGTGAAGGTCGCCGCTCGAACGGAACCGGTCAGCACGGGATCGGTGGCGCCGGCAACCGGGGCGAGAGCCGGTGATGTGTAGAAGACATTGCCTGTGCCGGCGCAGGGGACGACCGGGGCAGCGAACCCGGTCAGGAGAGTGACAGGTGTCGCGGCTCCGGTGACCAGGTTCAAGGCGAGCGAGGCATTGCTCGTGCCGCACCGCGTGCCCGCAGCATCCATCGCGAGTGAGTAGTAGCGGGCGTTCGGAGCGCCGAGACCGATCCCTGCAGTCGACTGGAGGACCGTTGTGCCGCCCGCGACCGTGGTGTACGGCAGCGACACGAGCGCGTGGTTGCTCCGTGTGGTGGCGGTGGAACCGTTCGCCGCCGCGGTGGCGGAGCCGCCGGGTACGCCGGCCTGGACCTGTCCGAGGACGTCCGCGATGCGTCTGGCTTCCCGGGCTGCTGACGACCCTCCGGTGGTCTGGGACGGGCAGAACGCGGTGTTCGGGTAGGGCGCTACGTAGTTGAGGAGGATCCCCGTGCAGTTCGTCCCGGTCGCCCACCCGCTCGAGATCGTGTACCGATTCGCGGCATAAGCGGTGATCCCGCTGGGAGCGTTCGTCAGTCCCTGCTCGAAGGTGTCGATCCACGCCGGGCGGGGGGACTCGGGTACTCCGGCGGCCAGGAGTCCGACGTCGGCGGACCTCCCGAAGGACTCCATGCGGGCCACGCCCGACGGCGCCTTGCTGTCCCCCGGCGCAGGCTCGTCGATTTCGGCGGTTTCGGCGCTGTCGTCCGGAGCCATGCCGGGGTCGGCGCCAGGTGCGGGTTCCGGCACAGGTTCCGGTGAGGGGGCGGGCGCTGGAGCGACGGACTCGTCCGGCTCCGGCTCCGGCTCTGCGGACGGTGGTCCGGACGTCGGCCCGGACGTCGGCGTGGCCGCCGGGCTCTCGACACCGGAGGAGCCCTCGGGAATCGGCGGGGCGGGCGCCATCACGCCCGCCTCCTCGACGGGTTCGGGTGGCGACGTGGCTTCCCCGGACAGGTGGGCGGACACCGCGTCTGCCGGGCCGGGTGGCTGGGCTGCAGCGGGTCCCCAGCCGCCCGAGACGATGACGAGTGCGACCACGGCTGCGACGATGCCGAGGGGACGACGGGATCCCGAGCGGGCAGCGTCGGGCTTCGGTCGCTTCGGCTTGTCCACGGGGACGGTGCGCCTTCCGGTGACGGGGTCGGGGGTCGGTGACAGGGGCCGGCGCGAGAACCATCGGGGGCGCGCTGGAAGGACAGGCGAGACCGAAGGACGCCGAGACCGGGACCGAGAATGAGACACAGATGAAACCCCCACGCGCACGCTAGGGGTCATCCGACAGCCCGGGCAAGGCATCGACTCCGTCTTTCCGGCATCCTGCGGATCTCCTGAGCATCGGGAGCCGGGGAGCCGGGGAGCCGGGGAGCCGGGGACGGGAGCCGGAGCCGGTCAGATGCCGCTGGTCGGCCGGAGGCCGTCCGATGCGAAGTGACGGCGCCATGGTGTTCAATGGCGGCTACGGAAACAGACCGGCTGGCTCCGCCGTTCATCCCCGGAGCATCGAGGCCGGTCCGGCCCGGCGTCGACGCCGGGCCCGCACCCTGGAAGGTGGTGGCGTGACATACGGACCGATGACAGGAGAGCGCCGGCCGTCGCGGGTGGGCCCTACGGCCCCGGCCTCGGCGCTCCTGGTGGCGGCGCTGGTGCTCGCCGGCTGCTCGTCCCCGCCGAGCGGCACCGATGAACCGACATCGGGCGCCACGACCGCCACGCCATCGTCCTCCGGGTCCGCCCGTGCCTCGGCCGGTCCGGCGCCGAGCCCGTCGGCGACAGTGTCCGCCGGACCAACCGCTGATGCACCGGCGGCGATCGCCTGCGACGGCTGCCTCGACGTCGTCGTCAGCGGTGATCTCCTGGTGCACCCGCAGCTGTGGGACCAGGCGGCCGTCGATGCGGCCGTCACGGGGAAGGGCGCGCTGGACTTCGAGCCACTCCTCGCCGGCCAACGGCCCTACCTGGCGACGGCGGACCTCGCCATCTGCCATCTCGAGACGCCGGTCGCCGGTCCCGACGGCCCCTTCAGCGGCTATCCGCAGTTCAACGTCCCGCCCCAGATCCTGACGGCAGCGGCCGACGTCGGCTACGACGCCTGCACCTCCGCGAGCAACCACTCGATCGACGCGGGAACCGAGGGGCTGCTGCGGACCCTGGCGGCGCTCGACGCTGCCGGGCTCGAGCACACCGGGTCCTATGCCACGGAGGAGGACGCGGCGAAGGTGCTCATCCTCGACCAGCCCGAGGCGCGTGTCGCCGTCATCGAGGCGACCTACGGCCTCAACGGGCTCGTGCCGGACCAGCCATGGCGCGTCGACATGCTCGACGCCGACGTCATGATCGCCAAGGCCCGAGCAGCCCGAGCAGCCGGGGCAGACGTCGTGCTCGGCGCCGTCCACGCGGGCGACGAGTACGTGCCGACGCCGAACGCGCAGCAGGTGGAGATCGCCCATGCACTGGCCGACAGTGGAGAGTTCGATCTCCTCTACGGACACCATGCACACACTGTCCAGCCGATCGAGAAGTACAACGGCACGTGGATCGTGTACGGCCTGGGCAACGGCGTCACCGAACTCTCACCCGTGTACGACGTCAACAACGAGGGGATCACCGTCCGGGCGAGTTTCAGCAGGGACGACGCCGGCGCCTGGTCCGTCTCGGACCTCGTCTGGCTACCGTCACTGATCGAGCGTGACCCCTACCGGTGGTGTGCGCTGGCGCCGGACCGTCCGCCGGGGGAATGCTCGTCGCCCGAGCGGGAGGCTGCCTCACGGGAACGGACGCGATCGGTCGTCGAGTCGCTCGGCGCCCGGGAGGACGGAGCGCGGCCATGGGACCTGTCCGAGGAAGCGGGCTCCCGATAGGCGTCACGACGGGCGGTGCCACCGCCCGTTGCGGTGATCCTGAGCGAACACTGCGGGTCACGGGGGCTGGCCCTTCCTAGACTGATGCCATGGGGACAGGGACACGGTGATGCCGGGCGATGACGACCGCCCTCGTTCTTCCATGGACGAACCAGGCGCCCGGCGCGCGGCCGAGACCGCGGAGTTCCTCCGCCGGGAACTGACCCACGCCCAGGTCGAGCTGTATCGGTTCGAGCGGTCACGGTTGCAGCCCGTCGGAGGAGCTCACCTGGCCTGGCCCGGAGCAACCGGTCGGGCCACACCGTCCGGTAGCGCCAAATCCTCCGGGCGCACCCCATCGTCCGGGCGCACCCCATCGTCCGGTAGCACCCCATCGTCCGGTTCGCATCCTGACGGCACCGGCACCGGCACCGGCACCGGCACCGGCTCTTCCGTCGCGGCTGCGGCCCCCGTCGTCGTTCCCGCCGCGCCCCGACGTCGGAGCGTGCGCACCCTCCATGTCGTCGGACGTCGGCGCGGCACCGGGCTCGCTGTATGGCTGATGATCCTCTACCTCCTGCTGACCGTGCTGTCCCTCGCACCGGCGGACGAGAACGGCGCCCGGCCCGCCCACGGGCCGAGCGTCGTCGGACACGCAGAAGGTCCGTCCGGGGACCTTCCTGCGCACTGACGGATCTTCCCTGCCCGGTGTCGGTGACGGGCGGTACTGTCGGGAGGACAGGCCGCGCAGGGTGAAACGGAAGAGGTAGCTGTCATCGGTTCCAGGACGAACGCCGCGCCCGCGGGCCGCACGGTCCCCGTGGTGCCCACCGCCGGGGAGAAGCGCCACCACCAGGTCCTCATCATCGGCGGAGGCAACGCGGGTGTGTCCCTCGCCGGGCGCCTCCTGCGGTACCACGTGAAGGACGTCGCCGTCGTCGAGCCGCGCAGCCGCCACCTCTACCAGCCCCTGTTCTCCCACATTGCCGGCGGGACGGCTGATGCGTTCGAGGCCGTGCGGTTGCAGTCGGCGGTCATGCCCCAGGGCGTGGTCTGGATCCAGGACAAGGCCACGGACGTCAGCACCGGCACCAGCACGGTGCTGCTCGAGTCCGGTTCCGCCGTCACCTACGACCACCTGGTCGTGTGCCCCGGCATCCAGAACGATTGGACCTCCATCCCCGGACTCAAGGAGGCGATGGAGGGACCGTACGGCGGATCGAACTACGAGTACGAGCTGGCCCCGAAGGCCTGGAAGCTGTTCAAGGACCTGAAGCGCGGAACCGTCGTGTTCACGCAGCCGCCGGGTCCGGCATCCTGTGACGGCGCCGCCCAGAAGCCGATGTACCTCGCCTGCGACCACTGGCGCCGGCAGGGCGTTCTCGGGGACATCCGCGTGGTCCTCGCCGTCGCCACGCCCACGATCTTCGGCATGGACATCATCGACGAGGAACTGAATCGCAAGATCGACGAATACGGCATCGAGGTCCGGTACAGCACCGAACTCGCGTCCGTCGACCCGTCGGGCCGCACCGTCGGGCTCACGAACACCGAGACCGGAGCATCCGAGACCATCGCCTACGACGTGCTGCACGCCGTTCCCCCGCAGTCCGCTCCGGAATGGTTGAAGACCACCGACCTCCCGGCCCCCGGCAATCCCGGCGGTTTCGTCGAGGTGGATCCCCTCATCCTCCGGCACCCCCGTTTCCCGGCCATCTGGTCCCTCGGCGATGCCGCGTCCACCCTGAACTCGAAGTCCGGAGCCGCCCTCCGCATGCAGACGAAGGTTCTCGCGAAGAACCTGAAAGCCGTCCTGAAGGGCAAGAAGCCCACCGCGCAGTACAACCAGTACTCGGCCTGCCCGTTCGTGGTCAGCAAGAACACCGTGGTGTTCTCCGAGTTCGACGACAAGTACGCGCCCATGCCGACCGTGCCGGGCTGGGACAACCTGGCGCGTGAACGGCGCCTCACCTTCATCGCCGAGCGGGTCCTGCTGCCGAAGGTGTACTGGAACCTCATCCTGCGCGGACGCGCCTAGGAACCACCGACGCCCGGCGTTCCTCCGATACAGGGCCAGGGCGGCAGCAGGGCCGTAGGCTTCAGCCATGACCAGGGGGAAGCAGTCAGGCAGGGCCGTGCGGTGATCGAGGTGATCGGACTCGTCGCCAGGATCGTGTTCGAGTTGGTGATCGAGTCCTTCCCGTATTGGGGGTCCTCCGACCGCAGGACCTACCGGAGGTACCGGCGCGAGCTGCCAGCGGGGGAGAAGCTCCTCACCCGGAGGGAATGGCGTGCCGCCGAGCGTCCGGTGGGACCGCGCGGGCGGGCGACGGACCCCGAGGGCCGAACCGATGACCGGGCGCACGGGCAGGAGTAGGCCGGTGGCCACCGGCCAGGACTCCCGTCCGGCCGGAGGCCCGGGGCGAGGCTCGTGCCTCGCCGATCCTCAGCTGCCCGTCTGGAACAGGGCGGCCTCGGCGGTCCGGGTCACCGCGCGGATGAGCTCGGTCTGCTCGGACGTGCTGCCCTCCTCGGGTGCCTCCGTGTAGACCACGAGGGCGACGGTGGATCCGCGGTAGGTGAGGAGTGCCGCGTCGTGGAGCTCGCCGGCGACCTGCCCGTACTTGTGCTGCACCAGGACGTCGGGGCGGGACCCGGCCGGGATGAGATCCTCCTCGTTCGTATCCTGCATGTAGCCGAGCAGCTCCGTGGTGTGTTCCTCGTCGAGGAGTTCACCCGCGGAGAGCCGACGCAGCACGAGGGCCATGTCCGCGGCGGTCAGCAGATTCTCCTCCGGGTCGTACTCCACACCGAGCGACGAGGCATACGCCGTGAGCTCGGAGTGACCGACGGCGTCCATGAGCAGGAGCCACGCGTCATTGCTGCTGGTGTTGACCATGGCCTGGAGCTGGAAGGCGGCATCGTAGTCGCCGAGTGATTCGTCCAGGCGGGCTTCGCCTGTCTCCACCCGGTGGTAGTAGGCGGCCGCGGTGATGATCTTCGCCGTACTGGCGGCGAAGAACGGATCGCGGTCCCCGAACGTCCGCGTGGCCCCGCCCGAGACATCGGCAAGGGCTACTCCGACGCGGTACCCGCCCGCTTCGTCGAGAATCGCTGCCAGGTCCCGGTCCAGCGACGGCGGCGCGGCAGCCACCGGTGCGGTGGGGGCGGCGACCGGCTCCGGCACGCCCGATCCATCGTCGCCCGACGACCGGATGAGGGGCACGAGGACCGCCACGGTGGCGAGCGTGAGGGCGGTGGCTCCCCACAGGGTGCGTCTCCGCCGGACCCGGGTCGAGGGTCCCCGCCGTGCGATGACGTGACCTCCGGGACGGCCCTGCATCATCCTGTCCCTCCTTGCGGCGGCGCTGGGTCGTGTGACCACGGGCTGAGCGCACCTCGATCACGTCCGGCCGATCGTCTCCGCCTGCTGCAAGCCTACTGACCGGTACGGCCCGCGCCGGGTACATCGGGGCGCGTCCCCGTCAGGGCTTCATCGCCCGTTCATCCTGCGTTGCGGGCCATGTCCGACGGGAGCGATTGGATCGGACCGGGGCGCTGACCGCTCCCGTGCCTGTTCCCGATCGAAGGACGTCCTCCATGTCTTCCCGTTCCACCCGTTCCACCCGTTCCACCCGTTCCACCCGTGCCACCCGTGCCACCCCCGCAGTGGTCACCGCCGCCGTCGTCGGCCTCTCGCTCCTCGCCCTGCCCGCCCCCGGCGCGCAGGCAGCACCCAGCGCGCATCAGCGGGAAGAGCGGGTCGCGCCCGGACATCAGCCGGCGGGCCCCATCCTCGTCGGCCACCGCGGCGCCGGCGGCACGGCTCCCGAGAACACCGTCGCCGCCTTCAAGGAGGGACGGTCCTCGAAGGCGGACTTCATCGAGATCGACGTCCAACTCAGCGCCGACGGCGTGCCCTTCCTCTTCCACGATGACACCCCCGCCCGCACCACGGACGTGGAGGACGTGTTCCCCGGCCGTGCTTCGGACCCCATCACCTCGTTCACCTGGGCCGAACTCCAGCAGCTCGATGCCGGCTCGTTCTTCGACGAGCGCTTCGTCGGCGAGCGCATCCCGCACCTCGACGATGCCGTCGATGTCGCCACCCGCACCACGGGCGTCTACATCGAGATCAAGAGCCCCTCGAAGTCCCCGGGCATCGAGCAGCTGGTTGCTGACCAGCTGCTGACCGATCCTTCGTGGCGGAAGCTCGTCGCCGCGGACAAGGTGCAGGTGATCGGCTTCGACGTCGCCTCCAACCGCCGGTTCGCGGAGCTCGCCCCGCAGATCCCGCTGCAGCAGCTCACCGGAGCGGTGCCCGGCGACGCGGAGCTCGCTGCTCTGGCGGGCTTCGTCGATTCGGTCGGCGCCAACTACCGGACGCTCACCGGCGCCGACGTCGATCGTGTGCATGCGGCCGGCCTCGCCATGAGCGCCTACACCGTCAATTCGCCGGAGGCCGTCCAGGCCGTGGTCGATCTCGGTGTGGACGCGGTCACCACGGACTTCCCCGTCCAGAACGGCCGTTACCTGCGCGGGCTCCCGGTCTTCCCGGGTGCGGGCCTGGAGATCAGCGGCGCCGTGAACAACCCGCCGGGAGACGACGTCCAGCCGGAGAACGGTGAGTACGTGTCGCTGCGGAACGTTTCCGGAACAACCGTCGATGTCAGCGGATACTTCCTCCGGGACGCGGCCAACACCATTCTCCGCGTGGGCGAGGGGTACGTGCTGCAGCCTGGCGCGGAACTCCGCGTGTACACCGGGCCGGGGACGGACACGGCTGCCGCCTACTACAACGGACTGCCCGCCTCGGTGCTCAACAACACCGGGGACTCGCTCGGACTCTGGAGCGCGGACCTGCGCCTGCTGGACGTCTTCGCCAACTGACCCGGCCACCACCGCCGGTCATTCGACGGCTGTGCACCCGCAGCGCCGTCGAGTGTCCCGGCCCGGGGCGCCGGATGCAGGGATCGATACCCGCACCGGACCCTTGTCGGGGTCGGGGCCGCCCCGTAGCATCCGGTCATGGAGATCATCGAGTACCACCCGCGGCGGGACCAGCTCGTCTACACCTTCGGCGGCAGCGCCCCCGTGCTGAGGGTGCAGCCGGGTACCGCCCTCCGGCTCTGGTCCGAGGACGCCTTCAACAACGCCCTCACCTCGATCGACGACGTCAGCGGGGAGAAGGTGGACCTCGACTTCGTCAACCCGCAGACGGGGCCGTTCTACGTGGAGGGCGCGGAACCGGGGGACACCCTGGCCCTCCACATCGCCGATCTGACGCCGGCCCGGTCCTACGGCGCCTCGGCCACCATCCCGTTCTTCGGCGGCCTGACCAGCACGGACCGCACCGCCACGCTCCAGGACCCGCTGCCGGACATCACGTGGATCTACCACGTGGACACCGAGCGGCGAACGGTGGGCTTCCAGTCGCGACGCGGGGATTTCGAGGTCGCACTCCCGCTCGAGCCGATGCTCGGGACGGTCGGGGTGGCACCTCCCGGAGGCGAGGTGCGGTCCAGCCTGGTGCCGGAACGGTTCGGCGGCAACATGGACGCACCGGACGTGAAGGCGGGCACCACGGTGTACCTCGGCGTGAACGTCGAGGGTGCCCTGTTCTCGATCGGCGACGGCCACTACCGGCAGGGCGAGGGTGAGGCGTGCGGCACGGCCGTCGAGGGGGCCATGCATTCGACCATCATCGTGGACCTCGTCAAGGGCGGTGCGCCGGCGTGGCCGCGCATCGAGACCGACTACCACTGGGGCGCCGTCGGCTCCTCGCGTCCCATGGAGGACTCGTGGCGGATCGGGCAGGTGGAGATGGTGCGCTGGTTCGGTGATCTCTTCGGCCTGCACCAGCTCGATGCCTACCAGCTGCTGACGCAGACGGCCCTCGCGCCGATCGCCAACGCCGTCGACGCGAACTACAGCGTGGTGGTCAAGGCGCCCAAGGCACTGTTCCCCTCCGCCGACGCCTACGGGGGCCTGCACGCACACCTCCGGCGCCAGGCCGCAGACCTGCGCTGACGTCCCGCGCCCGGACACCCGTCCGGCGCCAGTCCGACCGAAGGAGCACCATGGACCTGCAGCTGACCGGCACCACCGCCCTCGTGACCGGAGGCACGAAAGGCATCGGCAGGGCCATCGTCCGGTCCTTCGCCGAGGAGGGGGCGAACGTCGCGTTCTGCGCACGGGACGCCGGGGAGGTCGCGGCGACCGAGCAGGCGTTCGCGTCGTCGTCGGGCCGCGTCGGCGGCTCCGTGCTCGACGTCGGCGACGGGGTGGCGGTTGCCGCCTGGGTGGACGCCGTGGCGGGTGACTTCGGGGGGATCGACGCGGTGGTCAGCAACGTCAGCGCGCTCGCGATCGAGGACACGGAGGAGAACTGGGAGGCGAGCCTCCGGGTCGATCTGCTCGGGACGGTGCGCCTGGTCAAGGCGGCCCTCCCGCACCTGGCGAGGAGTTCGACGCCGTCGATCACGGCGATCTCGAGTGTGTCCGGCCGTGAGGTGGACTTCGCCTCCGGACCCTACGGCACCGTGAAGTCGGCGCTGATCGCGTACATGGCGGGCCTCGCCTTCCAGCTCGCCGGGCAGGGCATCCGGGCGAACACCGTCTCTCCCGGCAACACCTACCACGAGGGCGGTGTGTGGGAGAGCATCGAGGGCGGTAACCCCGAACTCTTCGCCACCGCGATGGGCCTCAATCCCACAGGCCGGATGGGCACGCCGGAGGAGGTGGCGGACGCCGTCGTCTTCCTCGCCAGTCCCCGGTCCAGCCGTACCACGGGCGCCAATCTCCTGATCGACGGCGGCCTCACCCGCGGCATCCAGTTCTGACGAAGCACGACGGGCAGACCGGAACGGATGCAGGGCGGGGTACTCCGGTGGCCCGGACCGGAATCAGCAGGCCTGGCCGTGGCACCGAGGGGGACGTGCGCCGGTCACGGGACCGGCGCACGTCCCCCTCGGTCAGGGCCTACGTGGCGAGGAACGGGAGGAGGATCTCGTTGATCTCCGTACCGTGGGTCCAGAGCATGCCGTGGGGCGCACCCTCGATCTCGACGTACTCGGCGGCGGGCAGGCGCTTGGTGAACTCGCGTCCCGTCGCATCGATGGGCAGGATGCGGTCGTCGGTGCCGTGCGCGATCAGGGTGGGGACGGTGATCTTCTCGATGTCGGCGCGGAAGTCCGTCAGCCAGGAGTCGACGACGGCGAAGGACGCGTACCAGGACGAGCCCGAGGCCACGTTCCAGGCGTTGCGGAGGGCTTCCTCGCTCAGGCGGTTGCCGAGGAAGGTGTCGGTGTTGAAGAAGTCGTTGTAGAAGTTCGTGAACCAGGCGTAGCGGTCCTCTATGGCGGCGGAGCGGATGCCGTCGAACACGGTCGAGGGGACGCCCGTGGGGTTGTCGTCGGTCTGCAGCAGGAACGGTTCGAGCGAGGCGAGGAAGACGGCCTTGGCGACACGGGCCTCGCCGTAGGTCCCGATGTACCGGCCCACCTCGCCGGTGCCCATCGAGAATCCGACGAGTACGGCGTCGTTGAGGTCGAGGGTCTCGAGCACCGTGTTGAGATCGGCGGCGAAGGTGTCGTAGTCGTAGCCGGTGGTGGGTTTGCTGGACTGGCCGAAGCCCCGGCGGTCGTACGTGATGACGCGGTACCCGGCGTTCAGGAGGGCCGCGGTCTGCTTCTCCCAGGAACCACCGTCCAGCGGGTAGCCGTGGATGAGGACGACCGGCTGGCCTGCGCCGTGGTCCTCGTAGTAGAGGTGGAGGTCCGTGCTGTTCTCGGTGCCGACCTTGATGAAACCCATGATCCGATCCCTTTCCTCGAGCGGTGAGAACGGTCGTTCTCTCCTGCTGCTCACAGCGTATAGAACGATCGTTCTCAAAACAAGTAGAATGGCTGGATGACTTCTGACGACGTGCGGACGCGCATCATCGCGACCGCCGATGACCTCTACAACGCGCGCGGCATCCAGTCCGTCGGCATGGACGAACTGCGGACGGCCGCCGGGGTCTCGCTCAAGAAGCTCTACCAGGAGTTCCCCTCGAAGAGCAGCATCGTCATGGCCGTCCTCGAGCGGTGGCACGCGTCATGGACCGAAGGGCTGGACGCGCGGGTACGGCAGGCCGATGCACCGCGGGACCGGCTGCTGGCGATGTTCGACTACCTCGCCGAGTGGTTCGGGCAGGACTCGTTCCGCGGCTGCGGCTTCATCAACAGCTTCGCGGAGCTGGGTGCCGTGAGCCCCGACGTCGCCGAGTACGCCCGCAAGCACAAGGAGTCCTTCCAGGTCTACGTCGGCCACCTGGCAGCGGACGCGGGAGCGCCGTCGGATCTCGCCCCGCAGCTGTCGATCCTGGCCGAGGGTGCACAGACGACGGCGGCGATCGCCCGCACCTCCGACGCCGCCGGCCATGCACGGAGGGCTGCCGAGGTGCTCGTCGACGCTGCGCTCATGCGCCCGTCACGTCGTGCCGGCTGATCAGCCGACCAGGTCGCGGTACTCGGGGTGGTCGTCGATGAACGCCGCGACGAACTCGCACTCGGGCACCACCGTCAGGCGCCGGTCCCGTGCGTCGTCGAGCGCGTGGCGGATCAGGGTGCTGCCGACGCCACGGCCCTCCAGGTCCTCGTCGACCACGGTGTGCGTGAAGACGATGGTGTCATCGGAGAGCTCGTAGGCGGCGATGCCCGCCGGATCGCCGTCGAGTGCTGCCTCGTAACGGCTCTTCGCCTTGTTGTCGGTGACGGCCACGTCTGGATGCTCGCTGCTCATGGAGTCACTCTGGCACCCGCGCCGACAGGCGGTCAACGACACGACGCTGGGCGTGCGCGGCTCCTCCCCTGGCTCCGGGAGCTAGGCCGGAGCGTGCGACGAGCTCGATTCGAGGAGCCAGGCGACGGCGTCGGTCTCCGAGGTGAAGTACCGGGTCGCGGTGGGGGAGCGGTGGGAGAAGCCCGACATCACTTCGTCCACGACGTCCTGGCCGACCAGCGCCACCCTGGAGAATCCGCGGTAGCTGCTCATCCCGATCCGGGCCTCGGGCGTGATGCCCGTGATTCCGTGCATGTGGACGAGGAGCGGCAGGGCCGTCGGTCCGTGGAACTCGGCGAGGGCCGCGGCCGCGGCGACGGCGTACGGGTGGGTGATCTCGACACCGCGTCGCCAGCGCAGTCTCAGGATCCCGCGGTCGAAGTTCGCGGTGAACGGGTCCATCGAAGTCCTTCGATCGGCGGCTGGGGGCATTGATCAGCCAGCGTAGCAAGACGCACCCCCGGATCGCTTCGACCGTCCACAGGTGCCCATTCCGCCGTACGGGGGCCGTGCAGGTTGTAGCCTCCTGTCCATGACACTGAGCATTCTGGTGACCGGGGCCAGTCGAGGTATCGGCGCAGCCATCGCCCTGGACCTGTCCGGGCGGGGGCACCGCATCGCCGTGCACGCGGGGCGGGACACGGCGGCGGCGGAGGCCGTCCGGGACGGACTCCCCGGAGCGGGTCACACCGTCGTGGTCGGCGATGTCGGTGATCCTGACGCCTGCCGGCGCATCGTCGACAGTGCCGTCGACTCCCTCGGCGGAATCGACGTGCTGGTCAACAACGCGGGCATCTTCGAGGCGCATCCCGTCGACGGCACGTCCTTCGAGGAATGGCAACAGGCCTGGCGCCGCACCCTCGACGTGAACCTGCTCGGTCCGGCGAACCTCGCGTGGCTCGTGGCGCAGCACCTCGTCGGACGCCCCGCAGGTCCGGAGGGCGGGCGCCTCATCAGCGTCGGGTCCCGGGGCGCCTACCGCGGTGAACCCGCCACGCCCGCGTACGGTGCGAGCAAGGCGGGGCTGCACGCACTGACGCAGTCGCTCGCCGTCGCCCTCGCGCCGCACGGGATCCTCGCCGCCGCCGTCGCGCCAGGCTTCGTCGAGACCGACATGGGCAGGACCGTCCTCGACGGTCCGGGCGGGGACGCGGTGCGCGCGCAGAGCCCGTTCAACCGCGTGGCGACGCCGGAGGACATCGCCCGGACGGTGGGCTGGCTCGCCACCGACGCGCCGCTCTGGGTCAGCGGGACCGTGGTGGACGCCAACGGGGCGTCCTACCTGAGGTGAGGCCGGCCCGGCGGGCCGTCCACCACATTGCCTCGTGACGTTCTGTGACGACGGCCGATGGACGCCTGCAGGGCCTCGCCCTTAGGCTCGGGAGCAGAATCAAGAGTTCCAACGCAAAACCCTGGTTTGTTGGACGGCAACCCTCTCGCTGTAGCGGGGTGCCCCAGGTGAGGATTCGGCCCGTCATGCACCGTGCGGGCAAGTATGGCGCTTCCTTCCGGCAGTGCCCCGGACACGAGGATCCTTCATGACCTCTGCACCCCGCCGTATCCGCTTCAATGCCTTCGACATGAACTGCGGGGGCCACCAGTCGCCCGGTCTCTGGCGGCACCCTGAGGACCAGTCCTGGCGCTACAAGGACCTGCGCTACTGGGCGGACCTCGCGCAGACCCTGGAGAAGGGCCTGTTCGACGGCATCTTCATCGCGGACGTCCTCGGCACCTACGACGTCTTCGGCGGCTCCAACGAGGCGACCCTGCGCCAGGGGACGCAGACGCCGGTCAACGACCCTTTCCTGCTCGTCTCCGCGATGGCCCTCGTCACGGAACACCTCGGCTTCGGCGTCACGGCCGGCACTGCCTACGAGCACCCGTACCCCTTCGCGCGGCGCCTCTCCACCCTCGACCACCTGACCGACGGCCGCGTGGGCTGGAACGTCGTCACCGGCTACCTACCCTCCGCGGCCCGCAACATGGGCCACGAGGACCAGCTGGAGCACGACCAGCGCTACGACCACGCCGACGAATACCTCGAGGTGCTCTACAAGCTCCTCGAAGGCTCCTGGGAGGACGACGCCGTGGTCCGGGATCGTAGGACCGGCGTCTTCACCGATCCGGCGAAGGTCCACGAGATCCAGCACGACGGCACGTTCTTCACCGTTCCCGGCATCCACCTCAGCGAACCGTCGCCCCAGCGCACCCCCGTCATCTACCAGGCGGGGGCCTCCCCGCGGGGTATCGCCTTCGCGGCAGGCAACGCGGAAGCGGTCTTCGTCGGCTCGCCCACGAAGGCCCTCCTGAAGGACGCCGTCCACAGGATCCGCGACGCCGTCGAGGCCGAGGGGCGCGACCGCTACTCCGTACGCATCTACACGATGCTGACCGTCATCACGGACGAGACCGAGGAGAAGGCGCACGCCAAGCACGCCGACTACCAGCAGTACGTCAGCTACGAGGGCGCGCTCGTCCTGCTCTCCGGCTGGCTGGGCATCGACCTCAGCGTCTACGACCCCGACGAGCCGATCGGCACTGTGCAGTCCAATGCCATCCAGTCCGCGGTGGCGAACTTCCAGAAAGTGAACGACGACGGCCTCCCCTGGACCGTCCGCGACATCGCCGCGTGGGCCGGTATCGGCGGGCTGGGGCCGAGGGTCGTCGGGTCCGGCGCGCAGGTGGCCGACGAGCTGCAGTCCTGGGTCGAGGAGACGGACGTGGACGGGTTCAACCTCGCCTACGCCATCACGCCGGGCTCCTTCGAGGATGTCATCACCCATGTGGTGCCCGAGCTGCAGAAGCGCGGCGCGTATCCGACGGCCTACGCGGAGGGGACGCTCCGCCAGAAGCTGTTCGGCAAGGGTGACCGGCTTCCCGCCGAGCACCGCGGTGCAGGCTACCGGCTCCAGCCCGCCCGCCCCTGACGCACCCGTCCCGCCGCACCTCCGCGACACCCCGCTCCCGCTCGCCCCTGGCGCACCCGTCCGACCGCACATCCACGGCGCCCGCGACGCTTGCACTCCAGCCCATCCCGACCCGCTCGACCTTCCCGAGGAACCCCATGATCTCGCTGAGACACCTGACCAAGACCTACGGCCGCGGCGACGCCGCCGTCACCGTGCTCGACCACCTCGACTTCGAGGTGCCCACCGGGCGGATCGCCGCCGTGGTCGGCCCGAGCGGTGCCGGCAAGAGCACCCTCGCGCAGTGCATCAACCTCCTCGAACGCCCCACGTCGGGGTCCGTCGTCGTGAACGGTGAGGACCTCTCCGGCCTGCCCGAGAAGCGCCTCCGCGACGCCCGGCGCCGGATCGGCACCGTCTTCCAGTCCTCGAGCCTGCTCAGCCGCCGCACGGCCGCCGAGAACATCGCCCTGCCCCTCGACTTCCTCGGAGTGACTCCGCAGGAGACGAGGAGCCGGGTCGGTGAACTGCTGGAGCGCGTGGGACTCACCGACAAGGCGGGCCACTACCCGTTCCAGCTCTCCGGCGGGCAGGCCCAGCGCGTCGGCATCGCCCGGGCGCTCGCGCTGCGTCCCTCCATCCTCCTGGCCGACGAAGCCACGTCCGGGCTGGACCCGGACACCACGCGCTCCGTCGTCGGACTCGTCCGCGAACTGCGCGACGACCTCGATCTCACGGTCGTGTTCATCACCCACGAGATGGACACGGTGCGGCAGGTCGCCGATACCGTCGCCCGGCTCGACCACGGGAGAATCGTAGAGCAGGGCAGCCTCGTGAACCTGCTGACCTCGCACGGCTCCCGCCTCGGGCGCTCGCTGCAGCCCCGTCGCGGCCACGCGGGACCGGAAGCCGGCACGCGGACCTGGTTCGTCACCTACGATTCCACCACCGTGCCCGGCGACTGGATCCAGCGCGTGACCGCCGACCTCGGCGCGAGCGTGCACCTCCTGGGGGCGTCGGTCGAGACCGTGCACGGCGTCAACACGGGCAGTGCGACGCTCGGCATCGGAACGGACGACGACGCCCGCGTCGTGGCGGCGCTCGCCCGGTGCGGACTGAGCGGCACTCCCGACCACTCCGCCGCATCCTTCGGTCCGACCGACGAGCGGATCCTCGCCGGAGCCCTCGAGGACGCGGCATGAGCGCCGTCGTCCTGCCGCGCGCCGACGTCCCCCTCGGGGACCTGCCCGCCCTCCTGCTCCCCGCCTACGGGCAGACCGTCACCATGGTGGGCATCGTCATGGCCGTGGTCCTCGTGATCGGGACCCCCCTCGGTGTGCTGCTCCACAACGCGGCTCCCGGCGGGCTCCACGAGCGCCCGGCACTGCACACCCTGCTCAGCTGGATCATCAGCATCGGCCGGTCGCTGCCCTTCCTCATCCTCATGGCGGCGATCGTGCCGTTCACGCGCTTCGTCACGGGTACGAACATCGGCATCGCCGCAGCGGTCGTGCCGATGTCGCTCGCGGGCATCGCCTTCTTCACGCGTATCGTCGAGAACGCCCTGCGCTCGGTGCCGCCGTCCATCATTCAGGTGGCACGGGCCGCGGGCGGGTCCCACCTCCAGATCATGCGGTCCGCGCAGTTCGGGGAGGCCGTCCCCGCGGTGATCGGCGGCCTCACCATCCAGGTGATCGCGATGATCGAGTACTCGGCCATCGCGGGCACCATCGGTGCCGGGGGCATCGGCTACGTCGCCGTCACCTACGGCTACCAGCGGTTCGACAACACCGTGATGCTCGCGACGATCGTGATCCTCGTCGTCACCGTCGCCCTCGTGCAGGTGGCCGGCGACCGCCTGGTCCGGTTCACCACGCCGCAGAAACGGCTCCAGCGCGCCTGACGCCGCGGCGTCGTCGGCTCCATCCCGCTCCACCGCCACCCGGTTCCCCTGCTCCACCCGACACCGCGCCCTCCGGCGCGCCCAGAAAGGCCTCCACCATGTCCGAGAACACCCCTTCCCCCTCCGCCGGCACACCGACCCCCGAGGCCGATCACGGCTTCACGCTCCGCACACGGCGCAGGGCCCCGTGGATCGCGGGAGGCGCCGTCGTCGTGCTCGCGGCCGGTGCCTTCATCGCCGTACCGCTCCTGAATCCCGCGGAATCCGCAGCCGAGACGGAGGGCGCCACCCTCCTCGTCGCCACCGCCGAGGGGAACCACGCCGAGCAGGCGCTCATCGAGTTCATCGACCGCGAGGTCGCACCGAAGTACGGCATCGACATCGAGTTCACGGGGCTCAGCGACAGCAACACCATCAACCGGGCGGTGAGCGAGGGCGAGGTGGCAGCGACCGTCTACCAGCACGAACTGTGGCTCGGGCAGGTCCTCGAGGCCAACCCGGACTTCCGCGAGACCGCGGTGGCGCCGGTGTTCCGCTGGGGCTTCGGCATCTGGTCGGACAAGTACACGAGCGTCGACCAGATCCCCGACGGCGGCACCATCTCGCTGTACTCCGACCCCGCCAACGAGGCCCAGGGGCTGTGGCTGCTCGAGCGGGCCGGCCTGATCACCCTGAAGGACGGCGTGGACAAGTGGGCGGCCACCCAGGACGACATCGCGACCAACCCCAAGAACCTCACCTTCACGCTCCTCGACTTCGGGGCGCAGTCGAGGGCGCTCCCGGACCTCGATGCCGCCGTCGGCTACACGGAGTACTACACCGCGGCGAAGGTACCCCTGGAGAAGCAGATCTTCGCGCCGGCGGCGCCGGACGAGTTCGCCTCGCAGCTGACCGTCGGCACCGACTACCTGGAGACGGAGAACATCCAGAAGCTCACCGAGGCCTTCGCCGACCCTGCCGTCCAGGAGTTCCTCACCACGGACCCGAGCGTGAAGGACCTCCTGCTGCCGATCGACGCCTCCTGAGCGCTGCGTCCGGGGACCGCGCGTCCCACCGTGCCAGAGCCCGGGCGCGGGAGGCACGGCGTCCGCGTGATGGGGATACGGGTGCGCTCCGGGCTGAACCCCCCGGAAGCGGTGGCTTCGGCGCGGGGTGGGGACTAGCGTCGGGACCAGACAATCAATCGATCGAAGGAGTTCCCATGTCACGCGTAGCCATCATCGGCGGGCACGGCAAAGTAGCGCTGCACCTCACGAAGATCCTCACGGACCAGGGCCACCAGGTCAGCTCGATCTTCCGCAACCAGGACCACGCCGCCGACGTCGAGCAGGCAGGCGCCACGCCCGTCGTCGCCGACCTCGCGGAGCTCTCGGTGCAGGACATGGCGGACGTCTTCAGCGGGCACGACGCCGTGGTCTGGTCCGCCGGATCCGGTGGCAGCAGCCCCGAGGCCACGTACACCATCGACCGCGACGCCGCGATCCGGTCGATGGACGCCGCCGAGCAGGCCTCTGTGGGCCGGTACGTCATGGTGTCCTACCTCGGGGCGGGCAAGGACCACGGCGTGCCCGAGGACAACAGCTTCTTCCACTACGCCGAGTCGAAGGCCGCCGCCGACGAGCACCTGCGCAACTCGAAGCTTGCCTGGACCATCCTCGGTCCCGGCTCCCTGACCACAGATCCGGGGACCGGCACCATCGAGGTGTCCGACAAGCCCCAGCAGGATTCGGTGCCCCGCGAGGACGTGGCCCACGTGGCCGCCGTCGTGCTCGGGGACCTCGGGACGGTGGACCGGACCATCCAGTTCAACAGCGGTCCGACGCCGATCGCCGAGGCGATCGAGGCAGCCATCTAGGGCGCGCACCACCGAACGATGACGGCGCCGGGCCTGGTCCGGCGCCGTCGTCGTGTGCCGGGCCTGTGTGTTCCGGGCTTGGTCGCCGCGTCCTTCCCGCATCAGCCGGCCTGGCTGCCCTGTGACTGGCGTCGCGACGGGGCAGGCCGCAGCGGGTAGACGCCGCTGCTTCGTGCATGCCTTTCACGCCCCGAACCGCGTGTCACGGCGCGACACGCCGCGAAGGACCGGCCTACCGACCGAAAGGCGTGCACGAAGGCACACCCGGAGGCTGATTCGGGGCGGGTGGGACGACGACGGCGGCCGAGAGGCCGCGCGCGAGAGCGCACCCCGGAGGTTGACTCGGGGCGGGCGGACGGGCGGACGGGACGACGGCGGCGGCTGGGAGTGTGCGCACGAGGGCATACCCCGGGCGGGGAGGAACCCGGTTAGAGCCCGTCGGCGGCGTGGAAGGTGCGGAGCGCCTCGACCACGAGCTTGTGGTCCTCGAGTTGCGGCAGGCCGGACACCGTCACGGTGGCCACCGGTCCCACCCCGCGGATGTACAGGGGGAAAGAGCCGCCGTGGGCCGCGTGGGTCGTCGGGTCCACCATCGGGTTGCCCTCGAAGCTGCCGCCGTTGCGCCGTGCCCTCAACCCGACGAGCAGTGACGGCACCAGGTAGCGGGCAGCGGTGCGGCTCTTGGCGTCGAGCCAGAAGTCGTTGTCGGGTGTGGCGCCGTCGAGCGCGGCACGGAAGAGGATGTGGTTCGGTTTGCTGATGCCGATGGCGATCGGCAGGTTCCGGCCGACCCCCATCTGGACGAGGAGCTGACCGAGCGCCACCGCGTCGTCGTTGGTGAAGCGGGTGAACTGGAGCTCGGCAACCTCTCCCTCGACCTTCGCGATGAGCGCTTCGAGTGCTTCCGCGGGCTGGTCGCCGCCTCCGTCGGGATCGAACGGACGGAGGACTGTCGAGGGGGCATCATTGCTCATTGGCCAAATCTACGTGGTCGGGAGTGGTCGGCGGAATCGCCGGCGGCGGACGATCTCCGGTGGTCTTGACACCGCGCGGAAGCGGCGTCCGTGCGGCTCGGACGGCGGGCGGGGTCAGTGTCCGGGCGCGCAGGGTCCGGACCCGAGGAGCGCGAGGCCGGCCCGGTCTCCCGGGCCGAAGGACACCAGCCCGGTGTTCGCCGCGTACATCAGCTCGCGCGGATCATCCACGTGGTCGAGCCCGACGACATGGGCGAGTTCGTGCATGAGGGTCGCGCGGACGAGGTCCCTTCCCGCGGGGTACGCCAGCATCCCGGTCGCATCGGGTGCGTCGATCTGCACCTGCCCACCGACATAGACGAGCGGCTCTCCGGGGACGTACGCGTACTCACTGCCACCCAGTCCGGCGATGTCGCCGGCGAGCTGGGGAATCTCCGCGGGGCTCGTCCAGGTGATGAGGACGGGGGCCCAGGTCCGGCCGTAGAGCTCTGGCTGGTAGAGGTCGCGTTCCTCGGACGGCCCCTCCGTCGTCAATCCGTCGTCGACGAAGTGCAGCCCGGTGGCCGCGGACACCTCCGCCACGGCTTCCTGCACGAGCCCTTCCGTCCCCAGCGGCGCATTGTCCGGGCGGACGACGTAGTGCACCGGGCGGCACGGGTCGACAGCCACCCAGTCCTGCGACTCGGTGGGCGACGGGAGGAGCTGATAGGCGCCCGATGCCGGAACGAGCGGTGGTACGCCGAGCGGACTGTCCTGTGCCTCGACGCCCCGGGGTGGCACATTCGCTCCGGGCAGGTAGGGCAGGGCGATCGGCAGGACGAAGCGATCGAACAGCGACGGCGTCGCGTACAGGAGGGCGAGGAGCAGGACGACCCCGATCGCGGCGGTGGAGGACCGGGTTCGGGACGCCCGCCGTCGTGATCCTCGGAGCCCGGCCCGCCTGCTCCGCCGGGAGTCGGTCGCAGGAGCGCGCCATGGGTGAGGATCACTCGCCACGCCCACGGCGTCGTCCAGCGCCCACTGCGGGACCCTGCCCGAGGGTGAGCGCCGCAGCTTGCCGGCCCCGTCCCTGCGCTCGTGGTACCAGTCCCGATCCATCGCACCCATGTGCAGCCCCCATCCTGTCCCTCCCATGCTGAGGGAGGTCGTGGACGTGGGCGGACGGCAGGGCGGGTCCTTGGGCAAAGCTGCGGCAAGGCTGAGCGGAACGACGTCGGCCCCGCCTCCTGCTGTGCGGCAGTGATCCGCGCGATCCCGGGAACGACGACGGCCCCGCCTCCTGCCGCACGGGCAGGTGACGGGGCCGTCGGCCGGGATCGGCCTAGGAGGTCGTGATGTCCCTCGTGGCGTAGTCGAAGCGGAACGTGACCGACGTGTCCGAGAGCAGGTGCAGTTCGTGGTTGGCGCCGTCGCGCACGCCGAACCGGCCGTAGTTCTCGTCCCAGCCGCCGTTCACGAGGATCTTGAACTGATAGGTGCCGGCGGGCAGCTGCAGCGTCTGCTTCCAGAGGTTCTCGGTCGGCTCCCACACGAACTGCAGCTCGCGGAGGTCCGTGCTCCAGTGGCCCGCCTCGCCGAACAGCGGATCGAAGTCGCCGGAGAGTGCGACGGACTGCGGCTGACCCTGCCAGGCCTCGTCGGCCGGGGTGCCGGTCGGTACCTGCTCGGTGGCGACGTCGGGGGAGACCTCGAGGGTCGGGGCGACGTCGGGCGGGGTGGGGTCCTCGGAGTTCGTGGCGTCGGCGGGGGCGAGGTCCGCCATGGTCTCCGAGATGTCCGACTCCTCGGCTGTCGCGGGCGGCTCCGATCCCTCAGCCGACGCCGTCACGCCCGCCTCCGGGTCGGCCTGGACGGCCTGCGCGTCCTCGCCGAGGGACTCGGGGGACTGCGGCGCGTGCGTGACGGCCGGGGCCTGCTCGGGCACGGGGGCGCCGCTGATCATGGCGTTGATGAACTGGTCGGGATCGGCGAACGCGTGGACCGCGCGGATGCCCTCGTCGGTCGCCGTCCAGCCGGAGCGGCCCTTGACCAGCCAGCCGGCCTTCACGAGCTTGGCCGTCGCCGTCGTCAGGGCCTTGTACCCGCGGGGGACGCCGCCGGAGAGGAGCTCTGCCTCCTTGGCGTCGAAGGGGACTGCCGCCACAGCCTGCGACATCACGTCGCTGGGCGCGACGCTGTTCCCGGCGTCCTGGTGCTCGGCGAGCAGGGCGAGGGTGGTGCGCAGGCGGACGTTGGTGCTGTTCCGGGGGGCGATGACGATCTCCTTCGTGGTGTTCATACGGCGTGCTGCGGTCCATCATGACCGCGGGTCCCCGCGCGCGGTGAGGAATCTGCGGAGCGCATGCTCCTACCCAGGCGGATCGCGGCGTGCTAGGACTGCGGACGGCAGCACATTGATAGTATCGAAGGAACCCCGCCCGGTGCGCCCCGGGGCGCCGGATGACGGCCCGACATCCGGGGGCGACGCCGTGGACCCGGCCGCGCCATCCGGTGGGACGGTGCTAGGTTCGCGGGATGGCAACCAGACCAGCGATCAGGACGAGACCCGGCACGACGACGGCGCCCACCTCGCTGCCCCGCACCATCGCGCGCTTCGTGCTCGGGGCGTTCCTCCTGTTCGCGGGGACCGCCCATCTCACCGTCGCCCGGTCCGAGTTCGCCGCGCAGGTGCCGTCCTGGCTGCCGCTCGACACGGAGGTCGTGGTGATCGCGTCCGGCGTCGTCGAACTGCTCCTCGGTGCGGCGCTCGTCGCGCTCGGGCGGTACCGGGTCGTCGTCGGGTGGGTGGTCGCCGCGTTCTTCGTCGCGATCTTCCCGGGCAACATCGCCCAGTACGTCGAGGGTGTGAGCGCTTTCGGCCTGGACACCGACGCGGCACGCCTGACGCGGCTGTTCTTCCAGCCCGCGCTCGTTCTCTGGGCGCTCTGGTCCACGGGCGCCTGGCGGGACCGTGCGGTCCTGAGCCGGACCGGGCGGAGCCGGATTGGGCTGAGCCGGACCGGGCGGAACCGTCCGCGGCCCTAGGGTACGCGGCCTGATCCGGCAAGAGCCCACCACCCGCCGGTATTCGTCAGTATGCTTCCCATGTCAGCTGGTGGTGTTCGCCGCCCGGACCTGCGATATGGGAGAACTCCATGAAGACACTCCGTCCCCTCCAGTCCATCGACAAGCTCGAGAACGCTGCCGCACTGGATCCGGTGGCCAACAGGGTCCGTGACGTGGTGCAGGCCGTGCTCAAGCCCGGTGCCCTGCGTGATGTCCTGCACGGTGTGCCCATCGGCCACCCGCTGCACCCCCTGATGATCCTCGTCCCGACCGGAAGCTGGCTCTCCGCGGCGGTCCTGGACCTGATCCCGGGATCCAACAAGGCGTCCGCCGTCCTCATCGGCACCGGTGTCGCCAGCGCTGCCCCCACGGCGCTCGCCGGCTGGGCCGACTGGTCCGAAGGCCACGAGCAGCAGCTGCGCGTCGGGATCGTGCACGCGACCGCCAACCTGATCGCCGTCGGCCTGTACACCGGCTCGCTCCTCCAGCGGCTGCGCGGCAGGTCCGGCAAGCTGCTCTCCTACACGGGCCTCGTGGTTGTCTCGGCCGGTGGCTTCCTCGGTGGGCACATGTCCTACCGGCAGTCGCTCGGCGCCAACCACAACGAGGACGTGCCGCACCGCATCGAGGCCGGCTGGCACTCCATCGGGTCCCTCGAGGAACTGCAGGAGGGCATGCTCGAGAAGCGCGTGCTGGGCGAGATCCCGCTCGTCGTCTTCCGCCGGGGCAGCGAGGTCTCGGTGCTCTCCAACACCTGCAGCCATCTCTCCGGGCCGCTGAACGAGGGCAAGGTCACGGTCGACGACGGCGATCCGTGCGTCGTCTGCCCGTGGCACAACAGCGGGTTCTCCCTGAAGACCGGTGAGGTGGTGCAGGGTCCTGCGACCTCTCCTCAGCACTCCTTCGCGACGCGGGTGATCGCCGGCCAGGTCGAGGTGTCGCTCCCCAACGCGGGCTGACGTCCGCGCTCGGTCGGATCCCGACGGCGGCGCGGGCGGAAGCGCTCGCCGCCGTCACCCCGGGTCAGGCCGCGTCGGCGTCGCGCTCCTCGAGGCCCCACGGCGAGCCGTAGCCGGCGGGGGCGTCGGCGGCGAGCAGGTCCAGGAACGGCTGGGCGTCGAAGGCCTCCGGGCCGAGGACGCCCGATCCGCTCCAGGTACCGGAGGCCAGGAGTTCCAGGGCGATCACCGGGTTGACGGCGGTCTGCCAGACCACGGCCTGCGAGTTGTACTCCGCCATGGACCACGCGTTGTCCACGACGTGGTAGAGGTACACGGCCCGGGGGGCGCCGTCCGTCCCGGTACCCGTCACGTGGACCCCGGCGCAGGTCTTGCCCTTCATGCGGCTGCCGAGCGTCGCCGGATCCGGCAGCGCGGCGGCCACGACGTCGCGTGGCGCCACCGACACGCCCTTCACGTCGAGGGGTGCGGTCGAGTCCAGCCCGAGGGTGTGCAGCGTCCGGAGCACCGTGATGAATTCCTCGCCGAGCCCGTACTTGAAGGTGACCCGGCGGGCCTTCGTCCAGCGCGGCATGAGGATCACTTCCTCGTGCTCCACGTTGACGCATTCCACCGGGCCGATCCCCTCGGGGAACTCGAACACTTCCGGCTCGCTGAACGGCGCGGTGGTGAACCAGCCGCGGTCCCGCTCGAAGATCACGGGCGGGTTCAGGCATTCCTCGATCGTGGTCCAGATGGAGAACGACGGCGCGAAGTCGTACCCCTCGACGGTGAGGTTGGCGCCGTCGCGCACGCCGAGTTCCTCGATGGAGGAGAAGAGGTGGTCCTCCGCGTAGCGGGCGAAGACGTCGGAGAGGCCCGGCTCCACGCCCATACCGACGAGCGCGAGGCGGCCGGCGGCCTCCCATTGCGTGGACGCGGCGAACTGCTCGTCGCCGAGCATCACCCCGGTCTGCTCGTGCGGGTGGTCCGGGTGCGGTGTGGACAGGCTCATCGCCATGTCGAGGTACGTGGCGCCCGCCTCGAAGCAGCCCTCGAAGATCGGCATCACGAAGCGCGGGTCCACGGCGTTGAGGACGTGCGTGATGGCGTGCTCGCGGACCACGGCGGCGACGGCGGACGACGACGACGCATCGATCTCCGCGGAGACCAGCCGGGGGTCGCCGAGTTCGTCGACGAGCGCCTGCGGGCGGGCGGGGTCGTAGTCGGCGATCACGAGGGCGTCGAAGAACGGCCGCCGGACGGCGATCCGGGCGGCGGCCGAGCCCACGCCGCCCGCGCCGATGATGAGGATGCGCATCAGGAGAGTCCTCCGTCGATGGAGCGTCGGTAGATGTCAGGGGAATCGGGGACCAGGACGGGGGAGTCCTCGGTGAGGGTCTTCCCGGCGAAGAACGGGCGGGAGGAGGGGCGGGTGCGCCAGAGCAGCATGAGGGCCAGCCCGAGGGCCAGGGACCCGATGCCCACCACGAACGTCCCACCGATGCCGAACAGGACGCTGTACCCGTAGTCGACGTCGGCCATGTCGATGGCGGACTTGATGAAAGCCGCGGTGAGCATCAGGGCCCCGAGCAGGGGGAGCAGGAAGCGGAAGACCACGTTGTGCCGGGAGTCGAAGAGCTCGCGGCGGAAGTACCAGACGCAGGCATAGCCCGTGATGGCGTAGTAGAAGGCGATGGCCAGGCCGAGCGAGAGGATCGAGTCGGCGAGGATGTTCTCGCTGATGATCGTCATGACGATGTAGTACGCGATCGCGGCGATGCCCATGACGAGTGTGGAGAACGACGGCGTCCGGAACCGGGGGTGGACGATGGCGAAGCGCTCGGGCAGGGCCCGGTACACGGCCATCGACAGTGTCCCGCGGGCCGTCGGGAGGATGGTGGTCTGCGTGGAGGAGACGGCCGAGACCAGCACGGCGATCACGAGCAGCCAGGACCACGGGCCGAGGACCACGTCCTTGAGTGCCAGGAAGACGTCGTCGGCGTTGGCTTCGTTGCCGAGGCCCACGCCGTCCTCGCCCACGCCCGCGTACATCATCGCCGCGACGGTGACACCGACATACGTCACCAGCAGCAGGACGGTCGAGATCAGGGCGGCGCGGCCCGGAATGCGCCGGGCGTCCTTCGTCTCCTCGTTGAGGGCCAGGCACGCGTCCCAGCCCCAGTAGATGAAGAGCGCCAGGAGGATCGCCTCGGTGAAGCCCTCGACGCTCTCGAAGGCGAAGGGGTTGAACCAGTCCGCCGACGGCGCCGTCGTGTTCTCCGCGGTTCCGTTGGCCACACCCACCAGTGCGAAGACCACGAAGAGGGCCAGCGCGAGGTACTGCACGGCCAACAGGATGTTCTGGAGGCGGGCACCGATCTCCACGCCGCGATAGCTCACATAGGTCATCAGGGCGATGAACACGACGCCGGTCGCCGTGACCACGAGCGGATCCTCGGCGAGTGACCCGTCCCCGACGAGCAGCCAGAGGTAGATGCCGCCGATCTGCGCGAGGTTGGCCAGCACGATGATCCCCGCGACGGCGACGCCCCACCCGGCCATCCAGCCGGCCCAGGGGCCGAAGGCCTTCGTCGCCCAGGTGAAGGACGTCCCGCAGTCCGGGACGGCCTCGTTGAGTTCACGGTAGGCGAAGGCGACGAACAGCATGGGGATGAACGCCACGATGAAGGCGATCGGCGCCTGGGCGCCGACGGCGAGGACCACGAAGCCGAGGGTGGCGACGAGCGAGTAGACCGGGGCTGTCGAGGCCAGGCCGATCACCACCGAACCCCACAGTCCGAGTGTCCCGGCGGCGAGCCCCTTGCCCTGGGTGTGGGGGTCGCCCGAAAGGGTGTGGTCGGCGGGGCTGAGCGGCATGGCGACCTCGACTCCTCGGCGGCGTCGGTCCTCCGACACCGTGATGCAGCACACTATACCGACCAGTCGGTTTTCTGACCAGCCCCTAGACTTCCCCTCATGCGCCTCGCACCACGGACCCCCCAGCGACTGCTCGACGCCTACGAGGACCTGCTGGTGACAGAGGGGGAGCGCGGTGCGACACTCGATGCCATCGCGCAGCGCGCCGGCGTCTCCAAGGGCGGGCTGACCTACCATTTCCGCTCGAAGGACGAGCTGACCGCAGCCCTCTTCGACCGGTTGCGCCTCCTCGTCGAGGAGGACCTCGGGATCATGCGCGCGGCTCCCGCCGAGGCCGCGCGGTACTACATCAGGAGTTCGCTCGACATCTCGAGCCCCCTCGAGCGCTGCAACGTCGCGGTGACGCGGCTGGCACAGGGTTCCAACTCCGGGGCCAACGAGCTGCTCGCCTGGTGCCGCGTCCAGTGGTTCGACGTCCTGCTGCAGGCCCTCGGCGACGAGGACATGGTGCACCTGGTGATGCTGCTCGGCGACGGCATCTACTTCACCGCTTCGCTCAGCGGGACGGGCGCCATGCCGTCGGAGACCGATCCTGCGACGATCGACCGCATCATCGGTCTGATCGACACCATCACGCCCTGATCCCGGGGCTGGACGTCCCGCCGGGGACTGCGGGACCGGGGTATCCCTCCGATCGTCACACGCAGGGCGAGGCGCGTTCACCCGGACGCCATGTTCGGTTCGTAGACAGGGATGGACCCGTCCGTCCTGACCCGGGAGCAGCATGCCGTCACCCACCTCCACCTCTCGCATCACCGCCCGGCGCGCGGCGATGCACCGCACCGCCGCGCGAGCAGCTGCCGTGCTCGCGGTCGTCATCGTCAGCGGCGCGGGCCTGCTCGCGCTCCCGGCCAGCGGCGCCGTCGTTCCGGCCGTCAGCTCCTCGGGCCAGGCCGCTGTCCTGACGCTCGGGGACATGGGCTACAACGGGAGCGTCGGGTCGGATGACCGGTCGGACGACGACGTGGTGTTCAGTCCGACGGGCGAACTGGCGTCGACCGGGGCGAGCGGACTCCTGCTGGCAGCAGCGGGCGTCGTCTTCGCCCTCCTCGGCGTCCTGCTCCTGGTCCTCCGGGGCCTGACCCGGGGTGACGCCACGACCGCCTGATCCTTGACCCGCGACGTGGACCGGCCGAGACCGAACCCGAGGGTGCAGAGGGCGCGATGGTGCGTCGTGCTGCGGCACTGCGAACTCCGCGGCGACGTCGATCCGCCCGTAGTTCTTCCAGCGCCTCGCGGGGGTGTGGACGGTGGTGTGGGTCCGGGTCCTGCGTCGCCGTGGCCCCGGACACGACGATGCCCGGCACCGAAGGCGCCGGGCATCGCGATGAATGGGGATGGGTCAGTTCGTGGCCATCCGGCGGCGGACGACGAAGGCGCCGCCGATGACGGCCAGCACGAGGCCGCCGCCGAGGGCGAGGGCCGCGGAGTCGTCGCCCTGCGGGGCCTGGGCGACGCCGGTGTCAGCGCCACCGACGGGCATCTGGCCCATCTGCTGCGGCACGGTCGGCGTCGTCACGGGCGGGGCGACCGGGGTGTTCGCAGGTGGCGGCTGCTCACATGAGGCGGGGACAGCTGGCCTCAGGAAGAGGTTGCAGAGCGCAACTACATGGCCTATGCGGTCAGGGTTACGGCTTGAGGAGCACCGGCACCAGATCGGTCGCGTCGAGCATGACGGCCTCGATCTTCTCCGTCAACGAACCGTCGATCTCCGACGCCGCCTTCGCATCGATCCACCGCTGGTCGGTGCCGAACGCCGTCCAGTTCGCCTTCGGGTCGCCGTCGTGCCGGAGGAGGTAGATGAGGACCTCCGGATTGTCGACGGGCGTCCAGTAGCCGAGGCTCGTCATGTTGTGCTCGGTGAAAAGGTCGATGGTGACGGAGCGGAAGCGCTCCATCAGCGCGTCCATCCTGCCGGGTGTCGCGGTGTAGGTGCGCAGTTCGTAGGTCATCCCCCGATCCTGTCGCAGAAGGAGTTCTACGTCGAGCCGGTCGCTGAAGGATGGGACTCCCTGCCCCGGCAGTGTTGCCTGAGGCCCCCGTCCTTCCCCCGGTGGTCCGTGCTGAGTAGAGTTCGCCGCACGGGCCCCCGTGGGCTCGTCGGGAGCAGACCTGCGCTGGGCAGAGTCGTGGTGTGCGACCACTGTTGGACGTGTGTCTGCGACCTGGAAGCAAGGACACTTCTCCAGAGATCGAGGCACGTCATGTACAAGACATCACTGTTCGGCGCCGTCGTGTGCGTCGTCGTACTGGCAGGTGCGGGAGCCGCTCCTGCGTCGGCTCAGGGCCAGGTGGAGCGAGGCCCCGCGCACGCCAATTCCATCTGTTCGTACTCGGGCCAGAATGACGAACCCGACGCGGACTTCCCCGAGGGCGGGCGGGTCCAGTCCTACGGGCAGCTGGTCAGGGCCGGCCTGAAGGCACAGGTCCCGAGCCCCGGGATGCTGTGCAACGGGCACCTGTTCCCCTTCCCTGAAGGGTTCGGGCCGGAGGTTCCCTAGTCCATCGACACGTCGGCCCTCGGTCTCGGGGCCGGTGTGCCGGCACTGCGGACCAGGCAGCCTCGGACGCGCGGGACCTACCGCGTCGAGGGGTTCGCGCCCGCCGCGTTCCGCGCCGCGAGGATGTGGGTGCGCATCACGGCCTCCGCCCACTCGCCGTCGCGCGCCTGCGCCGCGGCCACGAGCTCCGCGTGGTGCTGCATGGACCGCCGTAGCGCCTCGCCGCTGTACTTGCGGAACGTGTGCGCGACGACGGCGGGCCGCATGACGGCCTGCAGCGCCGTCGCGACGTGCCGGTTGCCGCACCGCTCGATGAAGATCCCGTGGAACGCCGCGTTGAGGGCACTGAGCCCCTCCATGTCGCCGCCGTTCGCGACCACGGCCTCCATGCGCGCCGACAGCGCTGCGAGCTCGACGACGTCCTCGTCCGTCAGGTTCGGTATGGACAGCAGGACGGCGTGCGGCTCGAAGCCCGCGCGGACGTCGTACAGGCCGGCGACGTCCTCGGGCGAGAAGTCGACCACCTGCGCGCCCTTGTTGCGGCTGAGTTCCACGAGCCCCTCGGCCGCCAGCCGGCTGAGCGCCTCCCGGATGGGGGTCCGGCTGACCCCGATGCGTTCCGCCAGGTTCGCCTCGCGCAGCCATGACCCGGCGGCCAGCTCCCCGGAGGCGATCATCGACCGCAGCCGCCCGTACGCGCTCTCGTCCCGCGGGGCGTCCGTCAGCGGTGCGGGGGGAGCGGGTGCGGCAGCGGCAGTCGTCTCCATGCCTGTCACGCTATCGCGTCGGGCCAGGACGCGGCGGCCAGTGCGGCGCGGGTACCGCCCCTCGACACGAAGGACGACGACGCCCGCCCGGTGAGCTCGACGATCCGTTCCGAGGCCAGCATGTACCGGTCGAGGTCGATGCCCGTGGTGATGCCGAGCCCGTCGCACAGGTGCACGAGGTCCTCCAGCGCGGCGTTGCCCAGCACCGATGGGTCGCCCGGGAACCACAGGTCCCCGCCGAGCCCGGCGAAAGATCCCTCGAGCCAGGTGGCGCCTGCGAGCATCGCCGCGAGCGCGTTGGCGGGCGCGAATCCGTTGCGGTTGTGCAGGTGCACGCCGACATCCAGCCCAGGGTAGAGGCGCCGCACCTCGGCGATGCCGTCGTACATCTCGCCCGGCTCCTCCTCGCCCGAGGTGGCCGCCAAATACACGCCGTCGGCCCCGGCGTCCACGGCGGCACGGACGACGCGCAGTCGTTCCTCCCGCGTCACGGGTCCGCGCGCGGGAGCGAAGAAGGCGCAGGCGACAGCGACGACGAACCGGATGCCCGCCCGGTCGGCGAGCGCCCCGATGCGCTCGACGTCGGCGAGGATCTGGTCGACGGTGAGGCGCTGGTTCCGGAGGCTCACCTCCTCGTCGGCGGACACGACGACGACGAGTTCGTCCAGTCCGCAGTCCACGGCCCGTTCGGCGCCCCGGAAGTTCGGCGCGAGTCCGCGGTACCGGACGCCGTCCATCCTGGGGACGGCGGCCATGACCTCGGCGGCGTCGGCGAGCTGCGGGAGGACTTTCGGGTGCGCGAAGCTGACGGCCTCGATCTCGCGGACCCCGGCATCGATGAGGATGTGCACCAGCTCCACCTTCTCCGCCGTCGGCACCATCGCGGGCACCGACTGCAGGCCGTCGCGCAGCCCCACCTCCACGAGCCGGATCGAGGACGGCAGGCTCGGGAGACTCATGCGAGCCACGGTGTACGCGGGGCGGTGGGGATGGCGCCGTCGATCCCGACGTCGGTGGCCCGGTGGTCCGACGGTGACGTGCTCATGCGAGCCCCCGCCCGCGCAGGGAGGCGAGGGCGGCGTCGTCGACCCCCACCTCCGCGAGGACCGCGGCCGTGTGCTCCCCGAGCGCCGGCCCGGGCCAGCGGACCGTACCCGTGGTGCGGCTGAGCCGGGGGAAGACGTTCTGCTGCGCGACGGGGCCGAGGACGGGATGCTGCACCTCGGTGATGGACTCCCGCGCCAGGTACTGCGGGTCGGTGAGCATGTCGACGGGGCGGAAGATCTTGCCGGCGGGGACACCGTGCGCCTCGAGCGCGGCCTCGAGGACGGCAGCGTCCTGGGTGGAGGTGTAGCCGCCGATCAGGGCGTCGAGCTCGGCCTGCCGTTCCCCGCGGGCGCCGTGCGTCGCGTACCGGGGATCCGTGGCGAGATCCGGCTGCCCGATGGCTGCGGCGAGCCGCCCGAACACCGTGTCCTGGTTGGCGGCGATCAGCAGCCAGGAGCCGTCCGCGGTCGGGTAGACGTTGCTCGGCGCGACGTTCGGGAGGATGGCGCCGGTCCGCTCGCGCTGGTAGCCGGAGATCTGCCACTCGGGGACGAGGGACTCCATGACACCGAGCACCGCCTCGTAGATCGCCGAGTCGACCATCTGCCCGCGGCCGCTCACCTCGCGCTCGCGGACCGCGGCGAGCGCCCCGATGGTCGCGAACAGGGCCGCCAGCGTGTCCCCGATCGAGATGCCGACCCGCGAGGGCGGCGTCGAGGGATCGCCGACCACGTAGCGGAGGCCGCCCATGGCCTCACCGATGGCACCGTACCCGGCCCGCTGCGCGTAGGGTCCGTCCTGGCCGAACCCGGAGACGCGCACCATGATGAGGCCCGGATTCAGGGCGGCGAGGTCGGCGTACCCGAGGCCCCAGCGCTCCATGGTGCCGGGACGGAAGTTCTCGATCAGGATGTCCGCGCCGGCGATCAGCTTCCGTGCGAGGTCCTGGCCCTCCGCCTCGCGCAGGTTGAGGGTCACGGACCGCTTGTTCCGCCCCACCACGGACCACCACAGGGACTGCCCCTCGGGGAGCTGCCGGCCCCACTGGCGAAGGGGATCACCCTTGGCCGGGTCCTCGATCTTCACGACGTCGGCCCCGAGGTCACCCAGCATCTGGCCGCAGAACGGTCCGGCGAGCAGCTGTCCCAGCTCGACGACGCGGAGGCCCGCGAGAGGCCCGGTCGACGCCGGAGGCTGGTCGGGGGAGGGAGTCTCACTGGCGGTCATCGGCAGGCCTCCGGGGCATCGGGATGTCCGGACAGGGTGGCCGAACGTATACAACTTCGCATCAAAGGGACGATAAAGCAAGGAGATATCCGTCTTTTTCGAAGAAGTTGTATGCAACCCATTGACTCTCCCGCCCGGCGCTCCTACGCTTTCACCAGCGGACGGCGTGACGCACGCCACTTCGTGCCGGAGCCCCCCCCCTCTCCTGCACGGGTTCGAGCGACACCACCCGTCCGCGAGTGCACCACCAGCCCTGCGCGACGCGCCGCGTCCCCCATCCGGCGCGTCGCGCAGCCCAGGGCCCCGTCCAGGCAGCACCCTGATCCACCCCCACCCAGAGGAGACCTGATGGCGTTTCGGCTCGGCGTAGACGTGGGCGGCACGTTCACGGACATCCTCCTCATCAATGAGGCCACCGGCGAGACCCACCGGTACAAGACGGCGTCGACGCCCGAGGACCAGTCCATCGGGGTGCTCCACGGCATCGAGCAGGCCTGCCGCGCCGCAGGGGTCCCGACGTCGGAGGTGACGGAGGTGCTCCACGGCACCACCGTGGCCACGAACGCGATCCTCGAGCACAAGGGTGCCCGCGTGGGCCTCGTGACCACCAAGGGTTTCCGGCAGGTGCTGCAGATCGCCCGGTCCTTCGTGCCCGGCGGTTTGGCCGGCTGGATCATCTGGCCCAAGCCCGAGCCCCTCGCCGACCTCGAGGACACGGTCGAGGTGAACGAGCGCGTCACCACCAGTGGCGAGGTGCGCATCGAGCTCGACGACGACGACGTCCGCACCCAGCTGCGGAAGCTCAGGAAGCGCGGCATCGAGGCCCTGAGCATCAGCCTGATCAACTCCTACGCGAACGCCAGCCACGAGGCGCGGATCGCCGAACTCGCCGCCGAGGAACTGCCCGGCGTCCCCGTCTCCGTCTCCTCGGTGGTGCTGCCCGAGCTCCGCGAGTACGAGCGCACCATCACCACCGTCGCCAACGCGTACGTGCAGGGCCAGGTCTCGCGCTACGTCGGCAACCTCGAGGACAAGCTCATGGCGGCCGGCATCGAGGGCCACCTCTCCATCCTCAGGAGCGACGGCGGACTCGTCTCCGGGAAGGTCGCCGCCGACAACCCCGTGTCCCTGCTGCTCTCCGGCCCGGCGGGCGGCGTGACCGGCGCGGTCTGGGCCGCCGAGCAGGCCGGCTTCAAGAATCTCCTCACCTTCGACATGGGCGGTACGTCCACCGACGTCGCGCTCGTCCAGGACCTCACGCCGCGGATCGGCCGCGAGACGACGGTCGGTGACCTGACGGTCCGCGCCACGTCGGTGGACGTCCGGACGGTCGGCGCCGGCGGCGGTTCGATCGCCCACGTCCCGCAGCTGACGGGCGCGCTCCGGGTGGGCCCGCAGTCCGCGGGCGCGGTGCCCGGTCCGGCGTCGTACGCCAAGGGCGGCAGCGAGCCCACCGTGACGGACGCGAACGTGGTGCTCGGTTTCCTGCCGTCCCAGCTCGCCGGGGGTGAGATCGGCCTCGACGTCGAGGCCGCCGGCACTGCCGTGAAGGCCATCGCGGAGGCGATCGGACTCGACGGCGTCGAGAGCGCGGCCGAGGGCATCATCGACATCGTCAACGAGAACATCTACGGCGCCCTGAAGCTCGTCTCCACGCAGCAGGGCTTCGACCCGCGGGACTTCGCGCTCGTGGCCTTCGGCGGTGCGGGTCCGCTGCACGCCAACGCGCTCGGCAAGCTCACGGGTGCGTGGCCGGTGATCATCCCGCCGTCGCCCGGTGTGCTGTGCGCCTACGGTGACGCGACCACGAGCCTCCGCGACGAGTCCGCCCGGACCCTCGTGCGGCGCTTCAGCGAGCTCGACGATGCCCAGGTGCGCGGTGTGCTGGAGGACCTCGCGGCGACGGCGAAGGAGTCGCTCCTCGCCGCGGGCCTCGCGGAGGAGGACCTGACCGTCACCTACTCGGCGGACCTCCGCTACCACGGGCAGGGTTTCGAGATCCCCATCCCGGTGGACCTCCGGACCTTCCGGGACAGCGGCGACGACGGCGGCCTGACGGCGCTGCGGGCCTCCTTCGACACCGAGCACGAGCGGCTCTTCGCCTTCCTCCTCGACAACGAGCACGAGCTGGTGACGGCCCGCGCCACGGTGAGCGGACCACGTCCGCAGGTCGCGAGCGTCACGCTCGACGCCGGACCGGCCGACCCGCTGCCGGCGCTTCGCAGCACGCACTCCATCTTCGTGGGCGGTGAGCACCACGAGGCCTCCATCTACGACCGGCACCTCCTGAAGGCCGGGAACGTGATCACCGGTCCCGCGGTCGTCGCCGAGATGGACTCCACCACGCTGGTGCTCCCGGGGCACGCGGCCACGGTGCATCACCACGGGAGCCTGCTGATCAGGCCGATCGAGAACGACGCAGCAGCAACCACGAGTGAGGACTGACCCATGGCCCAGCTGATCGAGACCGCCACCTCGGAGCTCACCGCGGTGGACGTGGACGTGGTGACGCTCGACCTCATCGAGAACGCGCTCCGCAGTGCCCGCTACGAGATGGACGAGACCCTCTTCCGCACCGCGCTCTCCCCGGGCATCCGCGAGCAGCACGACGAGTTCCCGCTCATCGCCGATCCCGAGGGCAAGATGATCGTGGGACAGTTCGGGCTCTCCATCCCCGACTTCCTGGCGAACTTCAGCGGCACCATCGAGGAGGGGGACGTCCTCATGACGTCGGACCCGTACTCGTGCGGGGCGGCGATCAGCCACGCGAACGACTGGCTCGTGGTCATGCCCATCTTCTTCGAGGGGCGGATCGTCGGGTGGGCGTCGCAGTTCGGGCACATGACCGACGTCGGCGGGAAGACCCCGGCATCCATGCCCACGGACGCGCGGACCATCTTCGAGGAGGGCGTGATCATCCCGCCCTTCAAGCTCTACCGGAAGGGCGAGCGGGACGACACGGCGCTCGGCATCATCCTCAACCAGGTGCGGAAGCCGGACTGGAACCGGGCGGACCTGAACGGGATCGTCGCGGCGTGCCGGACGGCGTCGCGCCGGGTGCAGGAGATGTGCGCGCGGTTCGGGGTGGACACGTACACGTCCGCACTGAACGCCCTGCTGGACCGGAACTACCGGGCCATGAAGGCGCTGCTGGCGCTGGTGTTCGAGGAGGGCAAGCCGCTCTCCTTCACCGACTACATCGACGACGACGGCCGCGGCTACGGTCCGTACGAGCTGACGATGACCATCACGCGGACCGGCGACAAGGTGCTGATCGACCTCACCGGCAGCGCCCCGCAGGCGCAGGGGCCCATCAACTACTACATCAACGAGAACCTGATCCGGATGTTCTTCGGCATCTACATGATCACCGTCGCGGACCCGCAGATCCTGTGGAACGACGGCTTCTACCCGCTCGTGGACGTCGAGATCCCGGAGAACTCGTTCTGGAAGCCGGCCTACCCGGCGGCGCTCAACGGCCGCAACCACGGCATCGGCCGCCTGTTCGACCTCTTCGGCGGGCTCCTCGGCCAGGCCAACCCGGACCTGCTGAACGCCGCCGGCTTCTCCTCATCACCGCACTTCATGTACTCGGGGAACTACAGCGAGGGCGAGCGGAAGGGGGAGTGGTTCCAGCTCTACTCGATCGGGTTCGGCGGGATCCCCGGCCGTCCCGTGGGCGACGGTCCCGACGGCCACTCGCTCTGGCCCTCGTTCGTCAACATCCCCTGCGAGTACCTCGAGAGCTACTACCCGCTCATCATCGACCGCTGGGAGACCATCCCGGACAGCGGCGGCGCGGGCCTGCACCGTGGGGGCAACGGGGTCGACGTCGCCTACCGGTTCCTGGAGGCCGGCACCATCGCCATCCACGACGACCGCTGGCTGACCTACCCCTGGGGCGTGAAGGGCGGCGAGCCCGGCGCGCGCGGGACCAAGTGGATCGACCGGGCGGACGGCAGTCGCGCGGTGCTCGCGTCCAAGGTCCACGACGTCGCCGTCGGCACGGACGACGTCCTCCACTTCGTGACGTGGGGCGGGGGCGGCTGGGGCGACCCGCTGGCCCGCGACCCCGAGCTCGTCTGCAAGGAGGTACGGCGCGGCCTCGTCACGCAGGCCGGTGCCCGCACCTACGGAGTGGTGTGCGATGACGACGGCGACCTCGATGCTGCTGCAACGTCCTCGCTTCGCGCCTCGATGAGCGAGGGTCGTCAGGAGCCGTTGCCGCTGTTCAACCGGGGCGATTCCATGGAGAACCTCCTGGCCAACAGCCTCGTCGAGACCGGGCTGCCGGCACCGACCCCACCGCTGGCGGTGTAGTGGCTGCTGCAGCCGACCCCTCCGGTTCCACGCCTGCGGGGTCTGGGGAGTCGCCGCCGTCGGGCTCGCTCTCGGGGTCACCCGCCGCGGGGGCCGGCGATGTATCGTCCGCCGGGTCGTCCGCCGGGTCGTCCGCCGGGTCGTCCGCCGGGTCGTCCTCCGGGTTCTCCTCCGGCTTCGACGGGACGCTGACACCGGGGCCGCGCCGCGCGGTCATCGCCGTCGATCTCATGCGGGCCTACTTCGACGACGCCAGTCCGCTGTGCCTGCCGTCGTCGTCGTGCCTCCACGGAGCCGCAGCCGTCCTGGCAGCCGCACGCGCGGCCGGGTATCCCGTCTTCCACACGGTGGTGCGCTTCGACGACGCCGCGCACGGGGGAGTGTTCCTCCGGAAGGTGCCCGCGCTGCAGCTGCTCATCCGGCCGAAGCCGGGAGGGGTGCCGCCCCTGGGCGAACTCATGCCCGACGTCGCGCCGCTCGAAGGGGAGACGGTGCTGGTCAAGCAGTCGGCCAGCGCCTTCTTCGGCACCGACCTGGCAGCGCTCCTCCACGAGGCACGGGTGGACACCGTCATCATCATCGGCGTCAGCACGAGCGGCTGCGTCCGGGCGACGGCGGTCGATGCGATTCAGCACGACTTCGTGCCGATCGTCGTCCGCGATGCCGTCGGCGACCGGGACGACGCAGTGCAGCGGGCCACGCTGTACGACCTGCAGGCCAAGTATGCCGAAGTGGTGGGGCTCGACGAGCTCACCTGGTGAGGCGGCTCTCCCCGGCCGGTCACTACGGCCGGCAGGTCAGCGGGGGCGGAGGATCAGGACGTGCCCTCGGCCGCCCACGCCCTCGCGTAGAACGGGAGCGAGAGCGAATCCAGGAGGATGTCGTAGGCCTTCGGAGCCAGGGCCTGGGACGAGTTCGCCGGGATCTCCGGTGTGAAGACCGAGACGCCGAGCCCGGCCGCACCGTCCTGCAGCGTCAGCCCGGCGGCCTCGAGGAGCGTCGGGTACAGGCTGAACTGGTCCGCGTTCTGGCGCAGCGGGACGGGCCCGCTGCCGCCCGGGATCCAGATCCGGTTGAAGATGGAGCGTGTGGGATTGCCGTCCAGCTGCTCGTGCAGCGGATCGGTGGGGGGTGATCGCCGGAGGTGGTCGCCCACGATCACCACGGCGGTGTCCTCGAGATAACCCTGGTCCCTCATGTGGTTCACGAGCCCTGCCACCTGGGCCACGGAGCACGAGTTCACGGAGAGCACGTCGATCTCGGTGTCGACCTGGCAGTAGTCGTAGATGTGGGACGGCTCGTGGGTGTCGAGCGTCAGCATCGAGAGGTTGAACCGCTGTCCGGTCCGTTCCGACTCGGCGTGCAGCCGGTCGACCTCCAGCTTGGCCTGGTTCATCAGGCTGCCGTCGCTCAGGCCCCAGTCCTCACGGAAGGCCTCGGGCGGTTCGTCGGAGGCACGCCAGTCGTTGAGGTCCTTCACGTCGGTGTAGCCGTGCGTCCGGAGGTAGGTCCCCTTGCCGGCGAACGCGGCGTTGGCGCCGGTCAGGAACACGCTGGTGTAGCCGTGATCCTTCAGCACATCGCCCGAGCAGGTCAGGCCGCCGAGATAGGTGGGGGTGTCGGTGCCGAGGTCGTTGGTCAGGGGCTCGCTCGCGGCGGCGCCGGTGGCCTTCAGCGGTACCCCGCACTCGGACGCGACGATGCCGGACATGGTCCATCCGCCACCGCGGTACTGCCGGAGGGATCCGGTGTTCACCCAGCCCTCGGACGGCTGGGTCACCTCCTTGATGGGAGCGAAGGCGTCCTTCTCGAACAACCGCTCGTCCTCGAGCGTGGCCTCTCCCGATTCGAGGTAGACGACTACGAGGTTCCGCGCATTCTCGTCACTGGTGACGACCGGCTCCACGTAGTAGTCGCCGAGGTCGGCGTCGGAGTTGGCCGCAGCGATGTAGTCGGCCACGCCCACGGTGTTGGCGAACGCCGTCGTACCGCTCACGACGACGACCCCCACCAGGGCGACGGCCAAAGCCCGGGTCCTGGCGGCGGACGCCGCCCGGCGCATGTGGCGACCGGGCAGATCACGGGGGTGGCGCCACCGGTAGTGCAGGAATCCTATGGCCGCGCTGATCAGGATGGGGGCGACACCGATGCCGAAGATCCCTATCCAGACGATGGAACCGCCACCGCCCTCGGTCTCCACGGACACGAGGTTGAGCATCATCTGGCTGACGGAGATGTCGCCCCAGTAGTGGCGGATGCCGAGGCCGGCGATCAGCAGCACGAGGCCCGCCCACAGCAGGAGGTAGAGCAGCGCGTAGGCCAGGGCAACAGCGATCGGTCGGGCCGACTGTCGAATGCTCCAGGACATCGCTCCACCTCCTCTTCGATATGTCCGCGGACATCGGCTCGCCACAGTGGCAGAACTCTCGGGGGACCATCGGATCCTAGTGGCGCTGCGTCGTTCGTTCAACAACCGTTCGAGTGTCGTTAATCATCTGTTAGCTCCGCAGGTGACACGAAGGCATCCGGTGCGCAGCCATCCGGACTTTCCCGCCACGGGAGCGTGCCTACGGTGCCACAGCTTCGTCCGCCCACGCGTCGGAGTAGAAGGACGGCGAGTTCGAATTCAGGAGCTCGGCGTAGAAGTTGTCGTCCAGCGCCTGCGCGGAATCCACCGGGATGTCCGGCGAGAAGGCCGAGACGCCGACGCCGGCCTCGCGGTCCTGGAGCGTCAGGCCCGCGGCCTCGAGCATCGTCGGGTAGAGGTTCAGCTGGTCGATGCCGGAGCGCGGTGTGAGCTCGGCGCCGCCCGGGATCCAGATGCGGTTGAAGATGGTGCGGTTCTCGTGGCGGTCCAGCTGCTCGTGGAAGGCGTCGCCGGCGCTCATGTGCTTGAGGTGATCGCCCATGATCACCACGGCGGTGTCCTCGAGGTAGCCCTGTTCCTCCATGTGGTCGACGAAGCCGGCCACCAGCTCCATGGAGCAGGCGAACACCGAGGTGACCTCCTGCTCCGTGTCGACCGAGCAGTAGTCGTACACGTGGACCGGCTCGTGGGTGTCGAGCGTCAGGACGGAGAGGTTGAACGGCTGGCCCGTCTGCTCCGACTCCGCGTGCAAAGCATCGAGCTCCTCGCGGGCGTTGGCGAGCAGGCGCTCGTCGCTGAGGCCCCAGTCCGGGCGGAAGTCCGCGGCGGACTCGCCGACGGCGCGCCACTGGGCGAGGCCCTTGATCGAGGAGTAGCCGTGGCCCCGGAGGAAAGTGTCCTTCGCGGCGAACGAGGAGTTCGCGCCGCCCAGGAAGGTGCTGGTGTAGCCGTGCTCGCCCAGTACGTCGCCGAGGCAGGTGGCGCCGCCGAGGTAGGTGTCGACGTCGCTCTCCGGCACGGCGGCGCGGCCGCTGCTCTCGTCCGATGCGCTGCCGCCCTTGAGGGGGATGCCGCACTGGGTCCCGACGAGGCCGGCCATGGTCCAGCCGCCGCCCTGGTACTGCTGGAGGTCCTCGATGGTCTGCCATCCGTCGGCGGCCTGCGTGACGTCCTTCAGCGGAGCGAAGGCGTCCTTCTCGAAGAGCTGGTCGTCGGCGAGGGTCTGCTCACCGGACTCGAGGTAGATCAGGACGAGGTTCCGCTTGTCCTCGTCGCTGGTGACGACGGGCTCGGCGTGGAAGTCCTGGATGTCCCAGTCGGAGGTCGACGCCCGGATGTAGTCGGCGACGCCCACGGTCGTGGAGAACGCCGTCGTGCCACCGACGACGACGGCCGCCACCAGGGCGGTGGACACCGCGCGCTTGACGAGGGGCCCGCGGGACGGGCGTCCGCCGTCGTCCGCCTGGCGGCGCTTCCGACGCCGGAGGAACTGGACGAGCGCGATGCTGCCAGTGATGAGGAGGGGCGCGACGCCGATGGCGAGGACGCCCCGCCACAGGAAGTCACCGCCGCCGTCCGTCTCGACGGACACGAGGTTGAGGCGCATCTGGCCGACGGAGATCTCGCCCCAGTAGTAACGGATGCCGGCGGCGGCGATGAGGAGGGTGAGGCCGGCCCAGATGAGCAGGTAGACCAGCAGCCGTCCGACGACGACGCCGACCCGTCGGGTCACGCCGGGGATTCGGGACTGCATGGCAACACCTCACGTTCCAACCATCAGGTGCCTGCCGGGCACCACTGACGTCCGACCTCTCGCAAAGGGTGGACAAGACCAGTGCCCTAGGGTACCCGTTCAACCTTGGTTCATCCTGTGTTCACGGGTTCGGTGGTATAACCGGTGCCCGAAGTGGAAGCGGGATCGTCAGGTCGACGGCGTCGGATCGAGCCGACGGCGTCGCCCGATCAGGCGTAGAGGTCCGGGCGGCGGCAGGTCAGGTAGGTGTTGAGCTCCCGGGCGCGGAGGACCTCGGCCCGGGACACCTCGGCGATCAGGAGTTCGTCACCCTGCCCGGCGAGGCCCAGGAAGGTGCCGTACGGACTGGTGATGCAGCTCATCCCGGTGAAGTCCGGAGCGGTGTGGTTGGCGTAGGCGATGTAGAGGCCGTTCTCGAGGGACCGCGCCGGCACCAGGAGGGTCGAGATGCGCTCGGCGTTGTAGGTGGCGTGTGCGGGGCGATGGCCGACGTCGCCCGTGGCCGGGACCGCCGTCGGGATGAGGAGGAGATCGGCACCACGCTGCGCGGTGTTCCGTGCGTACTCCGGGAACTCGATGTCGTAGCAGATGCCGAGGGACACCGTCAGGCCCAGGAGAGGCACGAGTTCCGGGATGTCACTTCCCGGGAGGAAGACCGACTGTTCCTCGGCGCCGAAGAGGTGCGCCTTCCGGTAGCGGGTGAGTTCGGCTCCGCGGTGGTCGAACAGGGAGGCGCTGATGTACCGACCATGCGCTGTGGCGTCGACAGTCGAACCGACGACGGCGATGCCGTGGCGCCGCGCGATGGAGGAGAGCCCAGCGCGGATGCCCGGCCCGTCCGAATCGGCCACGCGCTCGGGGGCGTAACCCGTCGCGAACAGTTCCGGGGTGACGAGGATCTGGACCCCCTGCCCGGCAGCCCGTGCGGCGGCGCCGTCGATGCGGCGCAGATTCTCCTCGACGGCACCGGCGGTCCCGGTGACCTGCAGTACTGCCAGAACCGGCATGATCCGTCCCTCCGGGTACGACCCCGGACCTGTGGTGCAGGCCACATGAACCGGGATAAAACCATTGACAGCCCTCATGATAGGCACAACGATTGAGCCGAACCGAATGACATTCGATTATTGGAGGCGGTATCAATGGACTCAGCAGATGCGGTACCCGAGGACGGTCTGCACCGTCGGCTCACCGAGATCTCGCACGAGGAGCAGGGGCACCCCTCCCGCGCCGCGCTCTCGGCGAGGGACCTCGTCCTTTACATCGCGGTGACCCTCGGGATCACCGTGATCGGCTTCCTGGTCCTCGCGCTGTGAGCGGCAGCACCAGCAGGGACGGGGCTGTGGAGGCGGACACTTCCAGTGGATCGCTCGGGTCGCTTCCGCTGCTGCGGAAGGAGCGGATCTGGAACGGCGCCGATTTCACCGGTGTGAACATCAGCCTCGCCATCGCGACGTGGGCGTTCCTGGTGGGCGGGTCGACGGCGCTGCTCGTCGGCTTCCAGCAGGGCATCGCGGCGATGGTCATCGGCAACGCGATCGGGCTGGGCTTCATGGTCCTCGCGAGCGTCGTCGCCAGCCAGCGCTACGGCGTGGAGCAGTACACGATCCTCCGGCCGGTCTTCGGGGTCGTCGGCGTGGGCATCCTTGTCTTCACCGTCATCCTGATCACCGAGATGGGCTGGTCCTCACTGCTGGCCATCATGGTGGGCCGAGCGGTCACCCAGGTGTCCAATTCGGCGTTCGGCACCGGCTTCGACCCCGAGAGCCTGATGGTCACGTTCTTCGCGCTCGTCGCCATCGCCGTGTCCTGGTGGATCCTGTCGCGCGGCCCCGTGACGATCGGCCGGTTCAACAAGTTCGTCGCGCCTGGCCTGATCGTGGTGACCGTCTTCCTGATGATCTTCCTCGTCCTCAACACCTCCTGGGAAACCCTGCTCACCGCCGCCCCGCTCGCCCCGTTCGAGGACGACCGCCTCAACTTCGCCCTCGCCGTGGAGTTCAATGCCGGCGTCGGCGTCTCCTGGTACCCCGTCATGGGTTCACTCGCCCGGCTGACCAAGACCCCGAAAGCAGCCCTCTGGCCCTCCTACCTCGGGCTGCTCGGCGCCACGCTGATCGCGCAGGTCGTGGGGATGGCCGCAGCACTGACCCTCGGGGACTCGGACCCGACCGTCTGGATGCTGCCCTTCGGCGGACCCGTGCTCGGGGCGTTCATCCTGCTGTTCATCGCGTTCGCCAACATCACCAGTACGTCGTCGATCGTCTACTCGACCGTCCTCGCCATCCGGCAAGCCAGCGGCAACCTGCTCTCACGGGTCCGGTGGGCATGGCTCTGTGCCGCGTTCTTCGTGCTGCCGGCCATCCTCGCCTTCTTCCCGGGATTCATGTACCAGCGGTTCATGACCTTCGTGACGCTCAGTGGAGCCTTCCTCGCGCCCATGTGCGGTGCGATCATCGCCGACTACTTCCTGCTGCGCCGCCAACGGGTGGTGCTCGAGGACCTCTACCGGCACCGAGAGCAGAGCGCCTATCACTTCTCCGGTGGGATCAACTGGGCAGGGCTCGGGGCAGTCGTCGTCGGTGCTGCCTTCTACCTCGTGATCTACAACCCGGTCACCCTCACCACGCTGCCCGTCTTCAGCTACATCACGGCGTCGTTCCCGTCCGCGATCGTCGGCGCGCTGGTCTACCTCGTGCTCGCGCGCGTCCTGTACGTGGGCCGCGGCGTCGGCGACTACGCTCCCACCACCACGAAAGTCGAGGGCCGTTCATGAGCCGCACGTCCCGAGCAGCCGTCCACCGCAGCGGCAGGCCGGATCTCGACCTGACGACCGTCGACGTCGCCGATCCCGTACCCGGAACCGTCCTCGTCCGCATGGGTGCCTCGGGTGTCTGCGGGTCCGACCGGCACGTGCTCGACGGCGACTGGACGCTGCCCTCGCCCACGGTCATGGGCCACGAGGGCGCAGGAACCGTCGAGGCGATCGGCGACGGCGTCACCGACGTCGAAGTGGGCGACCACGTGATCCTCTCGTGGTTCTACCCCTGCCGGCGCTGCACCGCCTGCCTCTCCGGGAAGTCCTACGTCTGCTCCGGCAGCCGATCCGAGGAGTGCCTCCTGCCGGACGGCAGCACCCCGCTCTCGCTCGACGGCGAGCGCGTGTTCCCCTACCTGACCGTCGGGTCCATGAGCGAGTATGCCGTCGTGCCCGAAGCCGGCGCGATCCGCGTGCCGAAGGACGTCCCGTTCGACGTCGCCAGCCTCATCGGGTGCTCGGTTGCCACGGGCTTCGGCGCCGTGGTCAACGACGCCTGCGTGGAGGCGGGCACGTCCGCCGTCGTCGTCGGCACCGGGGGAGTGGGCCTCTCCATCATCATGGCGCTGCGGCTGGTCGGCGCGAACCCGATCATCGCCGTCGACCTCAGCGAGGAGAAGCTGACTGCCGCCCGGGACTTCGGGGCGACCCACACGCTCGTGCCCTCCGCGGACCTGGTGGAGGAGATCGGCACGCTGACGGGGGGAGGCGCGGCCTATGCGTTCGAGGCGATCGGCCGGGTGCAGACCATCGAGTCGCTCCCGTCGCTGATCGCAGCGGGTGGCAAGGCCGTCATCGTGGGGCTGCCGCCCGAGGACAGCCCGGTGTCGATCGACGCTCTGGCGCTCGCGGAGAGTGGCAAGTCGCTCATCGGCTCGAACTACGGGTCCACGGTACCGGGGCGGGACTTCCCCCGGCTCGCGGAGCTGTTCCTCGCCGGTAGGCTGCCTGTCGACCGGCTCATCTCGGACCGCATCGGGCTCGACGACGTCAACGAGGCCTTCGAGGCGATGCGGCGGGGGGAGCGCGCGCGGAGCGTTATCGTCTTCTAGCGACGGCTTGTCGGGCGACGACGGCGTTTTCCGCCTCGCGACCCGTAACATCACTCGGCGGCTCGGCCGCTTCTGTCAGGGGGACCATGGGGCGGCCACGCCAGGCGATTCTGTCGCCGGAGAAGATCTATAGGGCTGCACTGGACCTGGTGGACGAGTTCGGCGACTTCACGTTGCCCGGGCTCGCGAAACGGCTCTCGGTCAGTCCGTCGTCGATCTACCACCATGTGCAGGGGCGGCCGGAGATCATCAACGGGATCCGGTCCGTCATCGGCGCCGATGCCCTCGCGTCGGGCGACTTCTTCACGGCGGGAGCCGACTGGCGGGACAGGGCAGCGGCGTGGGCGCGGAGCTACCGGAGGGCCCTGGGGCAGCACGCGAAGTGCATTCCGCTGCTCGTCGGTGAGGCCGTGACGGACCACGCGACGCTCGAGATATACGAGCACCTCGCCGCGCTCTTCGTCGAGCAGGGATTCTCCGCGAATGACGTGGTGGTCGCGGTGACGGTGCTCGACAACTTCATGCTCGGATCAGCCCTGGACGTCGCTGCGCCCGAGTCGGCCTGGCTCGCCGATGCCGAGGCTCAGCCCGCGCTGCACGCCGCGTTCGCCGATGCATCGCTGGCTGGGCCGCGCTCCGATCTCAGCTTCGAGGTGGGGGTGGCGGCGATCATCGCGCACCTGGGGACGCTGGTGGCCTGACCGGCACCAGCGCCCCGGGTGCCGTCACGGATGACGCTGCGGCTCGACGTTCTCCGCGACATCGGACTCCACGCGCGGGTCGGCCTCCAGCTCATGCAACTGCTCGGCGTGGCCACGGGGTGAGTGGGCCTTGTCCGAGCCGTTCTCGTAGGCGTTCTCGGCGTGGAGCGCGAGATCGAGCCCGCGTGCTTCGACGTCGGCCGGGACCCGGATGCCCATGGTCCTGTCGAGGACCTTCGCCAGCACCCAGGTGACGGTGAAGGTGTAGGTGAAGACGGCCACGATGGCGATGGCCTGGCGGCCCAGGAGATCGAAGCCACCACCGTGGAGCAGGCCCGTCGCTCCGCTCGGGGCCTCCGGCGTCGCGATGAGGCCGATCAGCAGGCCGCCCACCACGCCCCCGATGAAGTGCAGGGCCGTGACGTCGAGCGCGTCATCGAAGCCCAGCTTGTACTTCAGCGACACGGCGAAGTAGCAGACGGCACCCGCCGCGGCACCGATGGCCAGGGCGCCGAGGGGCGTGACCGCACCGCACGACGGCGTGATCGCGACCAGCGCGGCGATGGCGCCGGAGGAGGCGCCGAGAGTGGTGGCGTGTCCGTCGCGGAGGCGCTCGACCAGGAGCCACACACAGACGCCGGCACAGGTGGCGGCGACCGTGTTGAAGGCCGCGACGGCTGCGTTGTTGTCGGCGGCACCGAGGCCGCTGCCGTCGAAGCCGATCCAGCCCGTGAACAGGAGCCCTACGCCGAGCAGCGTGAAGGGTAGGTTGTGTGCCTTCGGCTGGACGGGCCAGGTGCGGCGCTTGCCCAGGACCAGCGCCAGTGCGAGGGCGGCGACGCCCGAGTTGACGTGGATGGCTGTGCTTCCGGCGTAGTCGATGGCGCCGAGCGTGTTGGCGATCCAGCCGCCTTGCACAGCACCGTCCGCCGAATCGAAGGCGAAGACCCAGTGCGCCACCGGGAAGTACACGAGGGTGGCCCACAGGCCGGTGAAGACGAGCCAGGCGCTGAACTTCATGCGGTCTGCGGCGGCGCCGGCCACGATGCCTGCGGTGAGGCCGGCGAACATGAGATGCAGGGCGGCGAGGGCGAGGGGAGGCAGCGCGGCGTCGTCGGGGGCCGTGAGCAGCTGCCCCAGGCCGGCGTACTCGAGCGGGTTGCCGAGCAGGCCCAGCCCGCCGAGGGACGAACCGAAGACCGCGGAGTAGCCGAAGGCCACCCACAGGACTCCGACGACGCAGAAGGAGCCGAACACCATGAGCATCATGTTCATGGTGGTCCGACGGCTGACCATCCCGCCGTAGAAGAGGGCAAGCCCCGGAAGCATCAGTGCGACGGCGACGACGGCGGTCAGAACCCACGCCGTGTTGCCCGCGATTGCAGCAGTGTCCATTCGATTCTCCCTGACGGCTAGAAGCAGGCACCCCGCGGTGGCCGCAGGTAGCAGCGTTTCGATACGCTATCTAAATGCTCGGGGCATGCCTTTTCGATGCCATATCGATATCGTTACGGCCGCGTTAACTCTCGGTCGCCAGATCGACGCCCGCGGACAGGGTTGCCGCCTCGGTCTGGACCGCGGGAAGATCGTCGGGGGCCCGGAGGAGCGACGCGAGCGTGGTGTCGGCACTCAGGGCGGAGACGTCGTCGGACGTGTAGGTGCGCAGGCCGGGTAGTGGCTGGCGGTAGTGGCGCTGGAGGCCCTCGTTGAGGCTCAACGCGGCGGTCGCGGCGGCCTCCGGGTCGACGTCCCTCAGCTCGCCGGCGTCCATGCCCTGCCGGATGATCGATGAGGCAAGCCGATGCAGATCACCGTAGTCCTCGAAGAAGGCGCCGAAGTTCTGCGGTTGCGAGCGTGCGACGCGTTCGAACTCGTAGAAGTCCAGGGGAGAGGCGCACAGCTGGACGGCGTCCGCGTGGAGTACCGCATAGAGCCTGGCTGCTGCGGAGCCCGGTGCGGGTTCCAGCGCCTCTGCCACCTGGAGGGAGCCGCGATTCTCCTCGAGGAGGGCCTGCAGGATGTGCTCTTTGCGGGCGAACCAGTAGTAGACGGACGACTGCCGCAGCCCGGCGCTGCGGGCGATCTCGCTCATCGTCGTCTCGGCGTACCCTTTGGCGACGAACAGTGCCGTCGCCTCGCGGATGATCTCCTGGCGGGGGGATTCGCCGGTCGATCCGCTCAGGCGGGGACGGCCCGCCGTCGCTCCGGTGGTCTTCATCGCTTCCATCCCTGCTCCTAGTGTCATCCGGCGTGCGGCCCGACGGCAGACTATGTCCCCGATCCGTCGAGCAGGTGCGCCCGGCCCGGGTTTTACGCCGCCGTAACAATATCGACACTCTATCGAAATTGCTCGCCGCCAGACTTTCTATAGCTTATCGAAACACTGGTGGGCGTCCCGGAACCGAACAGGAGATCGTCATGAGCGTGACAACAGCAGAAGCAGCCGTCGAGACCGTCCAGCGCAGGCTTCGGGAGGCGGGCGTGAAGTATGCGATGTCGAGCTTCGTGGACCTCCACGGGAACATCAAGACAAAGTTCGTCCCCTTGGCCCACCTGCCGCAGATGGCCGCGGGATCGGAGCTCTTCACCGGCGCCGCGCTCGATGGACTTCCCCAGGACATCAGCGACGAGGAGCTCTCGGCGCGGCCCGATCTCGACAGTGCGGTCCAGCTGCCCTGGCGCAAGGAGGTCGCGTACTTCTCCAGCGACCTGTACCACGAGGGCCAGCCGTTCGAGGCGGCGTCGCGGAACATCCTCAAGCGCCAGCTGGAGGCCGCCAAGGAGCTCGGATTCACGTTCAACCTGGGCATCGAGACCGAGTTCTTCGTCCTCAAGGACACCCCCGACGGCCCCGTGGAGGTCAGCGACCGGGACAACCTCAGCAAGCCCTGCTACACGGCGCCCGCCGCGCTGGACAACTTCGAGTGGCTCACCGAGATAGTGGAGGCGATGAACGAGATGGGCTGGGGCGTCTACTCCTTCGACCATGAGGATGCCCAGGGCCAGTTCGAGATCGACTTCACGTACGCCGACGCCCTCACCATGGCGGACCGCGCCGTCTTCTTCCGCCTGATGGCCAACGAGATGGTCCGGAAGCACGGCTACTTCGCCACCTTCATGCCCAAGCCGTTCGCCGACCGCAGCGGATCCGGCGCGCACTTCAACATGTCCCTCGCGGACATCGAGACCGGCGAAAACCTCTTCGAGACCAACGACGACCCCCGCGGCTGCGGCATCTCCGCCCTCGGCTACCAGTTCATCGCTGGCGTCCTCAAGCACGCGCCCGCCATCTGCGCCGTCATCGCCCCCACGGTGAACAGCTACAAGCGGCTGGTCCGCAAGGGCAGCATGTCCGGATCGACGTGGGCGCCGGTGTTCGTGAGCTACGGCAACAACAACCGCACCAACATGATCCGGGTGCCCCTCGTGGGCGGCCGGGTGGAGTGCCGTGCCGCGGACATCAGCGGCAATCCCTACCTGGGTGCCGCGATCATCCTCGCCGCCGGACTGGAGGGCATCCGCGAGAACCTCGACCCGGGGGAGCCGCACACCGAGAATATGTACAACTACAGCGAGACGGAGATCATCTCCAACGGCCTCGGCCTGCTGCCCCGCAGCTTGGGGGAGGCCATCGAGGAGTTTGCGGCCGACAGCCTGTCCCGCGAGGTCTTCGGCGAGAAGATGTACAACGCCTACATCGACTACAAGAGCCAGGAATGGGACGAATACCAGGCACACGTCTCCGAGTGGGAGACCAAGCGCTACCTGAAGTTCTTCTAGGTCGCCATGCTCGCTGACGTCGACCTCGGCAGGTTCGGGCTGGTCTCCGGCTCGAACCTGCCCTCGGCGCGCCTGGCCTACGAGACGCACGGGAACCTGAACGACGACGGCAGCAACTGCGTTCTGCTGCCCTCCTACTACACGGGCACGTCTTCCAGTTACGCACGGTGGATCGGCCCGGGCCGGCTGTTCGATCCGGCGGACTGGTTCATCGTCGCGGTGAACCTCTTCGGGAACGGGGTGTCCACGTCGCCCTCGCTGGCCCATCCGGACATCGCGGGGGCGGACTTCCCCGACGTGGACATCGCCGACAACGTGATCGCCCAGCACCGGCTCCTCACCCAGCTGGGCGTGAGGCGGATCCGCCTCATCGCTGGCTGGTCGATGGGGGCCCTGCAGGCGTACGAGTGGGCGGCGCGGTACCCGGACCAGGTGGACGCGATCCTCCCGATCGCCGGGGCGGCACGGTGCTCACCGCACAATCTCGTCTTCCTCGAGGGCGTGAAGTCGGCTCTGCTGGCCGATCCGGCCTTTCGGGCGGGTCGTTACGCCGCACCACCGGTGCAGGGGCTCCGCGCATTCGGCACGGTCTACGCGGGGTGGGCGTACTCGCAGGCCTTCTTCCGCGACGGGATGTACCGAGAGTTCGGGTATGCGTCAGTGAACGCGGTGATCCAGGGCTGGGCCACCGATCATGAGCGGGAGGACGCGAACGACCTCCTCGCGATGCTCGGCACCTGGCAACGGGCCGACGTCGGGAAGCACCACCCCGGTGGATTCGAGGGGGCAATGGGAAGCATCACGGCCCGGGCGATCGTGATGCCCGGCAGCACCGACCTCTACTTCCCGCAGGCCGACAGCGAGCGGGAGGTGGAGCTTCTCCAGCATGGGGAGCTGCGTCCGCTGGTGTCCGACCTGGGTCATGTCGCGGGGCGTCCGGGTGTCCGGGAGGCCGAGACTGCGCAGATCGCCACCGTGGTGCGGGAGCTGCTGCGAGGGTGACTCCGTCGGGTGGATGACCGCGGCGTCGTGTATAGGTGAGGACATACGTTCAGAGGTCATCCGTGGCCTGATGCTCGTCACAGCCGTCACCCTCAAGGAGAGTTCATGAAAGTCCTGATCACCGGAGCACACGGCAAAGTAGGCCGAGCCACCACCCAGGCGATGATCGACGCCGGGCACGAGGTCATGACCACCGATCTGACCCGCCCGGGCTTCGACCGCAAGCCCGAGGGCGCCCCGAAGTACACGATGGCCGACCTGACGGACGCGGGCGAGGCTTATGCCGTCGTGCGCGGCGTGGACGCCGTCGTCCACATCGCTGCTATCCCGGAGCCGACCGGCAACCCACCCCACGTGGTCTTCCAGACCAATCTGATGGCGACGTTTAACGTCCTCGAGGCCGCCATCAGCTTCGGGATCAAGCGATTCGTGTACATCTCGAGCGAGACCGTGCCGGGCTTCTTCTTTCCGGAGCGGGATTTCCTCCCCGACTACGCTCCCGTGGACGAGGAGCACCCCATCCGTCCCCAGGATCCGTACGCACTATCAAAGCATTTCGGTGAGCAGCTGATGGACGCGGCCGTTCGGCGGTCGGACATCCAGTGCATCTCGATCCGCCCGTGCTGGGTGCAGTTCGAGGGCAACTACGAACTGAACCTCGGCCCGCAGATCCGCGACAGTTCCGTGTTGAGCCCCAATCTGTGGAGCTACATCGACGCCTACGACCTGGCCGACGCCATCGTGCTCGCCACGGAATCGGACCTGCCGGGTCACGAGGTGTTCTACATCGCGTCGCCCGACAACGTGGGGGGCTACGACTTCGCCGAAGTCCTCGCGCAGTACTACGGCGACCAGATCGAACTCCGTGAGCTGAGCCGGCCGGACGCCTCAGGCATCTCGAGCGCGAAGGCACAGCGGATGCTGGGCTGGACGCCCAAGCGTTCGTGGCGCGACTACCTCGATGCGGACGGCAAGGCCGTTCAGCAGTAGTGCCTGGTACGACACAGGGCGGGACTGGCGTCCCGCCCTGTGTCAGGTCTCGACCGCGCACCCCCTCTCAGTGGGTCCGGTCGGTCCCACGCCTGGCCGCGCTGTCCCTCGCGGGGAAGCTGCCCGTGGACCGGCTGATCTCGCACCGCATCGGCCTCGACGAGGTCAACGAGGCGTCCGACGCAATGCGTCGCGGCGAGCGCGCCCGGAGCGTCATAGTGTTCTAGCCGACGACGACGGCGGAGGTGGCTGGGGCGGCCGTCGTCGAGTACAGCAGCGGGGCGCTTGCAGCAGACCGTCCGCGTTCGGCGCCACGAAGCTGCTCGTGGACGGCGTCCTCCACCTGCCAGTAGGTATTTCTTCGGGGACTCCGATTCGGGTCAAGGTATCCCGGTGGAGTGAACCAAGGGATTCCGTACTTCGGTTCGACGTTCCACTTCCCTTCGTGAATCACATGATGATGCCGCGAGCACAGGAGGACGCCTTGGCTGATACTCGTTGTGCCACCTTTGGCCCAGGGCGTTATGTGGTGGGCCTCGCACCAGGTTGCCGGAATGGAGCAGTCCGGGAACGCGCAGCCCTTGTCTCTCGCAACGAGTGCCCGTCGCAGATGGGCGGGGAAGAGGCGTTGTGCCCGCCCGATGTCGAGGATCTGACCTTGTCCGCCGAGGACCATCGGAATGATGTCTGCATCACAGGCCAGCGTGCGGATGCTCCGTGCGCTCATCTGCTGCCCGAACACAGCGTGGCCGGCACGCTCCATCTGGCCAACGAGGTCGGAATAGCTGATGGTCACCATGACCTGGGGCCGGTGTCCGGCTGCTGCGGGAAGCCTGTCGGTCGACAAAGCGATCCTGCAGGCTGCGACCAGCCCGTCGAGGAGGCTTTGCGGGCGTGTCGGCCGATCTGTATCGCCCGCGCGGATGTCGGCCACGCCGTCATCGCCGGCTTCGCTCTGGCGCCTGCCCGTGGCGCTCCCACCGACGCCACACTCTTCGTTCTCGGCGGCCATCATGTCGGCTCTGTCTCCACCGATGATCGGGTCCCCGGTGTTCTGAAGGGTAATCACATTCCTCCTCGGATTCGTCGCGGTGTTCATGACGGTGACCAGATGCTCGAACTGCTCGTCGGTGGCGCCGATCTCCAGAAGATGCAGACCGTTGCGTCTGCCCTTGAGGAAGACACCCTGCCGTGCCTTGAGGACCTTTTCGGTGGGTTCCAGCCCGTCCTGGTTGAGCACGCCCTCCCAGCGTCGCGCGAGGACCCGCAGGAGGTCTTCGTCCGATTCGACTGCTTGCCGCGTGAGGTGCTGCTCCATCGAAGCGAGTTGCACCGGCGTTGCGAAGGACCGCACCCGTTGCACCGCCTCATGGACGATCGAAGCAGCGCGTCCGCTGACCTGGCCCGCGCTCGTTGCAGCACCGAGGGTGCTCATCGACGCGGGAGTGGCAGAGCCGATTGCAGTGACGCCGGGCAGGAGACTTGCCGCGAGCCTCAATCGGCGGTTCGCCTCAGTGCGGCTGATGCCGAGCCGGGCCCGCAGGAAGTCAGCACAGGTCCTGAATTCGGGGCGGAACCCATCATCGTTCCGCTGTTCGGCGCCTGCTGAAGTGCTGCCGCCGTCGTTGACGTCGTCCTGCACTGTCGACAGGCTTTGCTGCGCCCGCACGCGGAGGGATCCAGCGGCCTCCTGCTCCCCGGCGCCGGTGACTCCGTGTTCCTGCGCAGCTCCAGCGGCAACGATCTGGAGATGATCGATGACCTTCGAGAGCTCTTCGATGTCCACGAGTGCTCGCACGACGTCGTGCCTGCTGAGAAGGAGGTGACGCCCCTTCAGTTCCCGCGCGAAAGCGAGCAAGTCCGACCGCATCGACTCCAGGGAGGTACCAAGTCCCTCGGAATGCTCGAGCGGTGCGATGTCCATGCCTCATTTTATCGAACACGCGTACTATTACAGTGGGCCCGGACTCTTTGTGGAGGAGGAGTCGAGCACTCTTCCTCCACCGCCGTCGGCTGTCATCGCCGGTCGTGCCAGCGAGTCGGTGTACCGGAAAATCGCCGAGCCGTGGCGCCATCAGGCACATCTTGCTCGTACAGCCTGGGCTGAAGCCGATCAGCGCTCCGTGGTCGAGAGACCATCCGCGAAGCGCATGAGCTCTGCGCCCAGCCGGCGGGCGCGGTCGGCCAACGCCTCAGCGGTATCAACAGCAGACGGCGCCGGGCTGCCCGCCGGAACCTGCGCGACGGGCTCCCGCTGGATGTCGATGTCGAACACCACGTGGTCCGGGTGGTGCCAGGTCGAGAACACCTCGACCGGTCGACCGTCCTGATCGAAGCTCGTCCCCTCCAGCAGCAGCACGGGTGACGACGCTTCCAGCTGCAGCAGCCGCAGCAGGTCGCCGTCGCCCGGAACCGCCCGGATCTGCCGCTTGCCGGAGGTGATGCGCACTCCGTACTTCTCACCGAGCACCTCATGGAGGGACGCATCGTGTAGGGCTTCCGCGGTCAGGTCGGCGAATGTCGGTGCCGGTAGCCACGTGTGGATGACGGCGATGGGCACGCCGTCGGCCGTCCGCAACCGCTCGAGGAAGAGGACCTGCGGCGTCTCGAGGACCGCGGTCGATGGATCGGCGTCCTGCAGGGACAATGACAGCACTTCAGTACCGACGCTCGCCCCGGTACTGCCCAGCTGTGCCGATAGCCCTGAGGTGCGGTGCACCAGCCGGTGGTGTTCCCGCCGGGGGGCAACGGTGCTGCCGCGCCCGCGGCCGCGCTCGATCAGCCCTTCATCGGTCAGTGCACCGAGGGCCTGGCGCACCACGGACCGGGACACGCCGTAGCGCACCTGAAGCTGCGCCTCGCTGGGCAGCGAGGTGCCCGGCGGCAGTGAATGGTTCAGGATCTGCGCCCGCAGATGCCCTCGGAGCTGCAGGTGCAGCGGCTCGCTGCTCCCCGCGTCGAGGAGGCGGCCAGGGGTGTCAGGTGTGTCCATCTCGACCACTGTCCCTGCCGTCAGGACGCAGAGTCGGACTCATCCGACTGCGCCGGATTGTCGTCGTCGTGCTCTTCGAGGACCTTGCCGTCGTGGACCCGCTTGAGCTCGATGCCCTCGAGGTAGCTGGGGATGGGTGGGTCGAGGTCTTCGTCGCTGGTCATGATTCCGATCCTAGGCGTCCGGAGAGGACAAGCCGCGACGGCGTCGGTGGCTTGTCCTCTCCTGGTCGTCGGGCACGGTGGTTCACCGCGGGAAGACCTACTTCTTCTGCGCGGTCCGCCAGACGTGGTCCCAGCCTGGCGCCAGGGCAGCAGCCCGGCGCATCGACAGCACGAGGCTCGCCTCGCGGGCGATGCCCTGCCCGGCGATGTCGAACGCCGTGCCGTGGTCCACCGAGACACGGACGACAGGCAGGCCGACGGTGATGTTCACGCCGTCGTCGCCGTAGACCGCCTTGAAGGGTGCGTGGCCCTGGTCGTGGTAGCAGGCGATGACCATGTTCCACTTGCCCTTGACCGCGGCGGGGATGAGCGCGTCCGCGGGAATGGGTCCATGCACGTTGATGCCGTTCTCGCGGGCGGCGGCGACGGCGGGGGCGAGGATGTCGGCGTCCTCGTCGCCGAACAGGCGGTTCTCGCCGGCGTGCGGGTTGAGTCCGGCGAGGCCGATCGGCTCGTCCGGGTTGCCGAGGGCCTTCGTGAACGCACTGACGAGTTCGATCACGTTGGTGGTGCGTTCCGGCGTGACGTCCTCGATGGCCTGCCGCAGGGAGACGTGGGTGGTGAGGTGGAAGAAGTAGAGGTCGCCCGCGGAGAGGACGAGGCTGAAGTTCTCCACGCCGAACTCGTGCGCGAGCAGCTCGGTGTGGCCGGGCCATTTGTGCCCGCCGGCGTGCATCGCGGCCTTGTTGAGCGGTGCGGTGACGATGCCCTGGACCTTGCCTTCGCGGGCCAGGCGACAGGCCTCGACGACGAAGCGGTAGGAGCCGTCGCCCGCGGCGGGGCTGAGCTCGCCGAGCTTGACGTCTGCGAGTGACGGGCCGGTCTGGAGAAGCTCGATGATGCCGGGCTCGTTCGTCGCGTCCTCGATCGAGGACAGCACGCGGACCGTGTCCGGGTCGCCGCCCACGTTGGTGACGCCCTGGCGCATGGCGGCCTCGTCGCCGATGACGACGGGCACGCATTCCTGCCGGACGTCGTCGTGCCCGAGGAGGGACTTCGCGGTGATCTCCGGCCCGATGCCGGCGACGTCGCCGAGGGTGACGGCGAGGGTGGGGATGCTCATGTGGATGCCTCCGTGGGATGTTCGCGGGTGGTGAGGGTTCGGGTGAGTTCGGTGACAGTGTCGAGCAGGGCGGTGACGGGCCCGAAGCCGCCGGCCTTCGTGACGACAATCATTCCAGCGGCGGTGCCGCCTTCGACGACGCCGACCGGGATGCCCTCCTGGATGGCGCCGGTGATGCGCAGCGCCTGGGCGCGCGTGGCGTCGAGCACGGCGCGGGCTCCGTCGCCGCCGACGAGCACGAGGGCTCCGACGGAGGCGCGGGCCAGGGTCTGCTGCACCACCGACGCGAGGCTGTTCGCGATGGCGGCGCCGCTGAGGGTCTCGGAGCCACCAATCGCCTCGGGGGAGAGGATGACCACCACCCGCGGGAGGGACTCCGGTGACTCCAACTCCCCGGCGGCCCATTGCGCGAGGCCGTTCGGCAGGTCGAGCAGCGAGTCCCCGGGCTGCAGGATGCGGAGCTCGGACGCGTCCAGGTGGGCGCGCAGGTGGTCGGTCTGCGCGCGGGCGACGTCGTGCAAGGAACTGACGACGACGACGATCCGCTGCCCCTGCGCCGCGGGCGCCGGTTCCGGGGCAGTCAGCTCCCTGGCGGCGTCGGCCCAGGCTTCCGCCATCGCCGCGGCGAGACCCGCTGACCCGGCAGGGATCGCCGTCGGACCGGCGACGACGAGCGCGGCCGCGAGGGTGCCGAGGTCGTCGTCGGAGGCCGCATTGACGACGACGACGCCGCTACCCGCCGCGTCCCGAAGGGCCTGTGCATCCCGGTCGGCCGAGCCGCTGAGGCTGATCGTCGTCTTGCCGGGCAGGAGCTGCGAGAACTCGCTCGTCGGGACCGGCGTGACCGGATCACGGCCCGCGGGGGAGTCCTCGACCGGTCTGCCGTGCACGCGCAGCAGGCCGTCCTCGACGGTGCGCCCCATCGCCGGGTAGGCCGGGCAAACGACGGCGAAGGAGCCGGGGTGCCGCTCCTGCCAGGCGTCGAGGGCCCCGGCCACCTGTGCCGGGACGCTGCCGCGCATGGTGGAGTCGATCTTCAGGTACAGGCGGTCGGCCCCGGCGGTGACGAGGTTCCTGATGGCGCTCGCCGTGGCCTGCCGGGCGGTCGTCGGATCCATGGCGCGGGCGTCGGTGTTGACCGCCAGGGCGCTGCCGGGTGCCACCGAATCCGGGAGCAGTTCGCCCAGCAGCAGCCGGGAGGACCAGCCGGTGCGGGAGAACTGGACCACGGAGTCCGTGGCGCCGGTGACGTCGTCGGCCGCGATGCCGACGATGGGTGCGGACGGTGTCACGACTGGTCGTCGTCCTGCGTGCGGCGGCGTCGGGTGGTGGGCGCGGACGGATCACCCGCAGGTGGGAGTTCGGAGGCGGACGTCGGGGTGACCGCGACGGCGTCGTCCGTGTCCAGCCCGCCCTGGCGCTTGAGCACCCAGGTGGCCAGCAGCGGGGCGAAGATCGCGGTGACCAGGACGGCCGAGGCGACCTGCGCCGTCGCGACCTCCACGAACGGCGAGAAGGTCGGGTCGGCAGCTGCGACGATCGCCGGGGTCGCGATCGAATTGCCGGCCGTGGTCGCGGAGGCGATACCGATGCCTGACTTGATGCCGCGGCGGAGGATGAACCGGTAGCCGATGTAGACGAGGGTGCCGGTGATGAGGGTGGCGGCGATGCCGACGAAGATGCCGCTGAGGCCGCCAGTGATGACGTTGCGGAGGTCGATGCCGGTGCCGAGGGCGAAGGCGAAGAACGGGATCACGATGTTCGGCACGGGCCGCATGACCTCGGTCCACTTGGCGTCGAGGTTGCCGACGATGAAGCCGAGGATCAGGGGGATGACGGCGGCGAGCAAAGTGAGGAACGGAATGTTTCCGAGGCCGGAGATGCCGAGGAAGAGGAGTGTGAAGAAGGGGCCGTCGTTGACGGCGGACGCCATGTAGGCGCCGCGGTCGCGGTAGTCGCCGTAGCGTCCGGTGAAGGCGAGCCAGAGGCCACCGTTGCTGTTGTCGAAGCTCGCGAGGAGGGCGAGGATCGAGATCCCGAGGATGCCGTCGATGCCCACCACGAGGCCGAGGCCTGCCACGAGGGCGGCTGGGATGATCGTCTTGAACAGCAGGACGACGCCAGTGGTCGCGAGCACGGGGCCGGAGGCCTTGGCGGTGATCTGCATGCCGGTGGCGAAGATCAGCACGGCGATCAGCGGGAGGGCCGATTCGGCGAACAGGGCGGTGGTGAAGCTGCCGAGTTCGAGGAAGCCGGGAGCGAACGTCCCGACGATCGAACCGAGGATCAGGGGGATCAGCATGAGGCCGCCGGGGATGCGGTTCATGCCGTCGAACAGGGGAATGCGGGACTTTGGAAGCGATTCGGCTGCCATGGCGAATCTTCTCTCTGTGCGCGGAGGTGGGTGCGTACTTGGAGTACGGACAAGATGTACCAATGGTACGGGGAGTGCCGCGGGTCACACAAGCAATTCAGTAGCCTTCTGGTTTCCCAAGCCTTGGGAGCTACTGCCCGCTGATGATCGGAGTCTGGGAGACCATCCCAGACTCCGGCGCGGGCCCGCACCACGGCGGCAACGGCCCGGACGTGGCATACCGCTTCTTGAGGAACGGCACCGTTGCAATTCATGACGACGGCTGTTCACTTATCCGTGGGTGTGAAAGGGAGCGAGCCCGGGGCGCGCGGCACAACATGGATCGCCCGCGCGGACGGCACGCGCATCGCGGCGAGCTGCTTCCGCGGTGTGGGAGCGGGCTGGAGGAGCAGATAGGCGAGCAGTCCCAAGGCTTTCCGGCCGCGGGGCTACCGGTCTCCTTCCGTCGCCTGCGCGGTGGCTACCGGGCGGCGGCGACCGGGTAGAGGTCGGTGCCCTCGAGCATCACCGAGTCGATCTTCGCCGACAGCGCGCCGTCTACCTCGGACGCCGACTTCGCATCAATCTACCGCTGGTCCGCCTGGAAGGTTGCCCAGTTCACCTTCGGGTCGCCGTCGTGCTCGAGGATGTAGACGAGGACGTCGTCGGTTCCTAGGGGGCCCAATCGCCGAGGCTCTTCATGTTGTGCTCGGTGAGAAGATTGATCGTGTTGTCCCGGAAGCGCGCCATCAGGGCAGCCATCCTGCCCGGGTTGGCGGTGTAAGTGCGGAGTTCGTAGGTCATGCGTGCTCCTGTGCAGACGACGGCAGCGTGGACGACGAATGGAGGCGCTGGCGCCCACGACCCAGCCCAGCATAGGCACGGGCACCGCCGACTCGACGCATTCTTCGGACTGGCAGATTCCCGGTCCGGTGGTGGTCCACTGAAGCCCACGACGTCGCAATTCGTGCCGCCGGAGCTTGTTGTCTTTGCCCAAATGTCGGTGCCGCCACCGACCATGGTCCTTTATGGGAGCTGTTGCGATGGAGACTGAATGCTCGGAATAGCGGAACTGACCGATACCCACCTCGAACTGATGCTTGGTTTCCAGTGGGAGGAATCCCTGGAATGGCGGGCCCAGTTAGGCCGACGCCACACGGGCTGGCACGAGCTGACATCGGTCAGTCAACTGGTGGGACTCGTCCAGATGATTGGCGGAGAGGGTGACTGGTTCACGGCACAGACCAGGGGAGAGGCGCCCCGTCGGTATGCGCAGGCGATGAACACCGGTTCTGGGTACCTGGTGGAGGTTGCGCAGGTGGACGGCGGAATCACGCGTAACTGGCGGATCGGACTAGGTGTCGCGGCAGACAATGCAGGAAACCTGCCCTTCTCGGCCCCCACCCAGGCACAGAATCTCATTTTCGCAGCAGTGGTGGAGGTGCTCATCTCCTGGTTTCGAGGGAGCGGTCTCCCGCTGGGGTACGGAGCTGCACTGCGGATCTACGGCTGAGACCCGGTATCTTCGGCATTGCCAGACCGTGGTCTTCGGCTCCTTCTGGATTGAGCGCCGCGGAGCCTCATGTGAGTCAGTCGGGCTGTAGAAGTCACCGACGATTCGCTTATATCTACTCCGTCCTGTTGGCGGTGACGGTTCGTTCACTGGAGCCTGAAATCCTGATGCATTCCTGTACTTTTTCCTTCAGAGTCAGGCATCGGGGCTCTCCTAGGCTTACTCAGCAGAGACATGGGGCAGACAACGTGGAAGCAGGAAGTGGCGTTGCCGAGAAAGCGCAACGAATAGGTGAGTGTGTTTTCGGGTTGGAAGCAGAACTCAAGCAGCTGAAGGCCGACCTCGAGCAATCGCGGAAGGCGTAGCAGGCATGGCTCGCCGGCATAAGGGCAATAAGTTCGGCGCCTGGTTCCCGAGTAGCCGGCGTAGCTTTTGGAGAAGCGCTTTTGCCACGCCCCGGCGTGCCCGCTGCTCCTCAGGTCACCGACGTTTCATAGAGGTTACGCAAGCTCTTGCCGGTGTTGTTGCCAGTGAAGCTTCAACCACTTCCTCTGACCGGGGCTCAGGGTGACCTGCAGTGGCTGCGAATCAAGCCTTACGTACTCCGGGAACCCATCAAGGCCCCGCTGACTGATGAGCATTGTCGTAGGTTCTACCGCCAGGCACCCCAGGTCGAAAAGTTGGTGCAGGTCTTTTCGAAGTAGTAGACCGCCTTCCTCGTGGTGCTCTCCACTAGTTGCGAAGCTGTACAAGTGAGCGGCGTCAAGAGCTTCTTTAGGACAGGGGCCAGAGATTGCACAATTCTCTTTGTACCTATCCAGCAACCGTTGCCGGAACGCGGCCTGACCTATGCGCACACGCACAGTTGCGAGTGAGTGCCCTCCGGCGATCTGCTTTTGCAGGTTCACAACCTGTTGGAGCGGAGCGGAACCTGTTCTCTCAACTACTGCCTCGGAGAACTTCTTCCAGTCGATCCGCCTGATGCTGTGCTGCGTTCCCTCACTCCCAAGACACATAGCTCTGAGGTCCTGGCTCGGGACCGTGGTGAGGTTCTTCCACCCGAAGGAGTACAGCGCCGTGTAATGAGTAACCGCGACCTCCCTCGACGTCGGGTCGGTAAAGCCCTCCCGTCCTTTTTCGCAACTTCCGCACCGGTAGTTTCCAAGCGTCTTCCGGTAGTTGATGTTCGAACCTCCGCAGAACTTGCACCACCTCAGTGTTTTCACGCCGTCCTCGGGGACGACTCTTTCGATCACGGAGTATCCGAGACTGATCTTCTTGTTGCGAACCACGATGTAATCGCCATCTTTGATCTCTCTACTGTGGGCGACGTTGCTGTCCCAGCGGTACAGGGACTCTGGTTCGTCGGCATACCCGTCGTTTCCGCCGTAGGTCCGGACGTCCCCCATGGCTGAGACCAGCCAAGCATTACCTGTCATCTGCTTTGTGCCCCCGCATCTGCGTCTGATATCTGTACTCCGATAATCACACAGCTACGTGCGTGGGACGGGTTGCACGAAGTCGAGTCCTGGTAAATTTTCTTGTTTCTAAGGGGGGCGTCCATATGGGCAGTTCTCGGACGGCGTCGCGCCTTGCCCTCCGTCGCACCTGCAGCGCCAACCGTCAGGGAACGTCCATTGTCAGGAGTGTCCGAATGATGAAGATGCCCCGCTTTCGGCCACTTCGTACATGTAGCCGACGTACTCCTTGAGCTTCACCAGCTCGGCATGCCGCCGACCAAGGCCACCAACCTGGCTCGCAGACAATGCACAGGCTCCACGAGGGCGTACGTCTGCGACTATCCCACCGCGATTTCCTCGGTGACGCTAGACCCTGTCATGAAGCGGCACTAGTTGATTATCTGAAGACCATTTGGAAGCTTCGTCGGTGACGACCGCTATTCAGTGCGGCTCGCACCGTCCGGAACCCAGCCATAGTTATTCAGTTCTCGTTGCGCCTTTCGAGCTTGTGTACCAGCCTTGCTCAACTTTCGGAACTGAGAAGGCTCTATCCAGGCCAGCACGCTCTCCTTCACCGAAGCAATGAACGACGCCAATTGTCCAAAGATTGCGAAGGTATCAAGAGCCTTCGAAAGATCCTGATTCCCGACGAACTGGCGAACCACAAGCCAAAGCACAATTACACCTAAATATACGAGGATGGCAGTTGCGGCATCAACCCGTTGCTTCTGAGTGCCATGAGGGTGTGCGCCATAAGCAAAAGCGGTCAAAACAACCACGAAAGGTGTTGCGGAAAGCAGAAAAGGAAAGAATTGATCCGATCCCGAAAACCCAAGCCAAGCGGCGATGCAGACCGCACCCGCACCTATCGAAACGAGCATCTTCAATCCGTGGTCAGCAGCACCGTGCTCCCATTTCAAAGAGTCATCAATGTTGGCTTGTTCTTGCAGTTCGCGGTAAGGCTTGAGGGACGCTTGCTGCCGAGCAGGGAATGTTCGAGCCAATTCTTCTCGGGCGGCTTTGACCGTACTTGGCTTATGTCGTGTCACTTAGTTCCTAAGGTCGATTCTTCCAGTGGCTCCCAAACTTCCATTCAAGGAGCAACAACTCTCACTTTGAGCGCTGTCATAAGTATTCGGCAACCGTATCTAAAAATTCTCCTCGCCCAGGCCAAGCCTAAGCACTAACGTTGGAGTCGATGGCTCGCGTCCAGCGAACCAGAACGCAGCATCTTTCGTGCGTCCCTGCTACCGTCAACAGCGCTCCTCCTGGATAACACCTTATGCCGGCCCTTTGCTCGCAACTTCATCATTGACTGCCCACTCATGAGCGCTCTGAAGGATCAGCTGCGGCGGAAAGCTGCCTTGCCCGGGCGTTCAGCAATGCTTCAGCCATCCGGCACGGTACGGCCACGCATTTCGAGTGCACAACCACTGCACCTGCACGGTTGCCCAATTTCTCACCATAGCGCCCTTCACGACCTGGACGACTTCACCGGGATAGATGAGGCCAGCCCAAGCCGGTAGGGGCTTCTTTGTCGTCTGGTACATGCCTGGGTCGGCTCCGGTTGCGACGCGAGCGGAACGAACCGGTCCTGTTACGGAGGGGGCACGCCAGTCAGTGTAAGGTGCTTTCTCTGTGGATGACCGTGACGTTCCCCTATGGCTATGGGCCCTACCCGGGTTCACTTGGTAAGCCCTTTTGAGCCATTGCTTTGTCTTTCAGCGCTTTCGCCACGGCACTGGTTTGTGGCTGCTCCCTAGTGAGGCCATCTCGATTGATTGAGGTTTTGGCTTGAACAGGAGCCGGCGTTCCACGGCAAGAAGCGCATGCGCTTTGAAGACAGTGTTGGCGATGTCATGGAGATGCTTGAACCGGTTCCCGCCCCCGCTGTCCGCCCAGAACGTGCTGAAATGTCCGTCGAAGCTGTCATCCGGCGAATTGTCGCCAGCGGCACGCTAGGCGAGGATCCCGGCGGCGACGTCGTTGATGCACCCCTGCTGGTTGCTCTCCCCGTAGGTGATGACGAGCTTGGCCGCCGCGTCCTGCGCCAAAACGTCCGTCAACGAGGGGGTCGTATAGCAGCTGGAGGACGAAGGGACGGACCTCGAACTGCCAGGTCCATAAGTCTGCGCCTGTCGCGGCCGTTTTGGGAGACGCTGGGAAACTGGTGCTTCATGACCTGCTGCGTTAGCACCGGCGCCGGGTCCGCGCCCCGGGCAAGTGCTTCATCTGCAAGCGTCAGGAAGAGTCGGGACTCGGGTCCGTCCGTCACCCCGGGTGCCTCTTTAGGTTGAACACCAGCCCCAGGGAGATGAGCCACGCCATGTTGGTCCGGCCGCCTCGAGTCCCGTCGCGCCTGCGGCCGGGTCTCTTGATTTCTGCGTGTTCGAGCATCTCCTCGAAGCGCACGTGGACTTTGCATTGCCCGAACCACTCGGCCTCCGCCAGGACCTCCTCGACGAGGGCGAGCTCCAGCGGAACGACCGTCAACTCCCGGGCGGGTCGGGAGAACATTCGGTAGCGGTAGGACGGTTCGGTGGCGCCGAGCATGCGTTGAGATCCTTTTGTAGTGTGCCGGGAACGGGCCAACCACTGCGCCATCAGCGGAGCCAGACCATCGGCACCGGCGTATGCCGTCTGCCCGCTCACCAGGGGTGCGACAAGCTCAACAGCTTCACGCAGGCCCTCCGAAGAGTGCGAAATCCTCAAGAAGAGTGCGTTCTGCACACGGTGTCCTGGCTTCCCGCCTATTCCGGTGGATTGCGCGCTGGGGCCGGGGCCCGAGCCGCCGTCTCAACTGCGTCGGCCGCGTTCAATAAGTCCCCGTGCTCCCAAAATCTGAGAACTGTCCATCCTGCAACCTGCAACCGGTCGTTAGTGTCAGCGTCTCGCGCCCGGTTGCCATCAAGCTTGCGTTGCCACCAGGATTGATTGTTCTTCGGCTGAGTTCCGTGCATGGGGCACCCGTGCCAAAAGCATCCATCGATGAATACCGCCACCTTGGCACGCGTAAATAGGATGTCCGCTCGCCGGCGGGGAATGCCCGGGAGCGGAGCGTCCACCCGATACCGCAGACCCCGGCGGTGGAGTTCTCGGCGGAGAATCATCTCCGGAGCGGTGTCCCTCCTGGGGTAACGAGCCATACGAAGGGACAGAGCTGGATCCACCCATGCTTCTGCGGGGAAGGGAGGAATGACCAGCGAGCTCCGGTACTCATCGTCTTTCACGAACACTTCCTTTGTGTGGGAAGGCGGTCTTCAATGCATTCTGCAGGATTAATTCTCAGAGCCGATGCGATAAGTTGGAGAACCGTATAGGCCGATGACCTTCTGGTTGTGGTGGTCCAATCAGGCTGATGAGCGCCACCACTTTTGACGCAGTGTCGGCGGTGCCTTTCCTGGACGTGATTCCTTGATGCATTGGCTATTGGTCGAAGAGTGGGCCGGCGACGTGCGGGATCGCGTCTAGCCGATTGTGGTGAAGCATTTTAGGCGTACTAGGAAAGCCAGCTTCGTCTCCGATGTTCACTCGGTCCTCGTTGCAGGTTCCCGGCCGGGGCGCTAAGCCGTGGTATCCAAAACGGTACGAAAAGGGGTCTATTCCTTCGGAATAAGATTGGCCAAAGACGGCTCCACGGATTCATACTCCACGCCCGCGAAACTGTCTAGGAGAGCTTCGAAAATTACACGAGCGCCCTCGACTGGCACTGCCATACCAATTTGCTTTCGCACAGACTCCTTCGAGCCGTGGAAGATAAAGCGGTCTGGAAAGGTTTGAAGGCGCGCGCGCTCCCGGTTGGTTAGAGCACGAGGTTCCGTCCAGTGATAGATGTGGGTTCCGCCACCGCCCGAGCCGGTGACCGTGTAAGCGGGCCTTTCCGGATGCAGTCGCTTGTAGATCGAGGAAAGTTTCGTCTTAGTCTTGATCTGAAGGTGCTCCGGGATGTCTGCATGCCAGGCGTTGCCACCGGCCGGTATGAATCCCAGGCGCTCAATGACGGTGTCGGACTGCTTTGTTGGCTCCTGGTTGGTAGCCCACGTGGGTATGCCTTCCAAAGCAGTCCTGGCGCTCACGTCTCGATCAGCGTAGGGCTTTGGGCTGGGCACCTTGAATTCGACCTCCAGCTCCTTCTTGATGCCGATGACGATCATTCGGTGTCGAGCCTGCGGGACACCGTACTGCTCGAAGCGGTAGTAGTGCGGGTAGATGCGGTAGCCGGCCGCGATCATATCGGAGAAGATGCGCTTCAGTGCGACCCCGCCGTCGGCCCGAATGCCCCCGACGTTCTCGGCCAGAAACCAGTCGGGCTTGAACTCCTCTAGAGCCTTGACGCCGTAGGTGTAGAGCGGGCCGAACTTGCCGTCAAAGCCCTTACGCTCTCCTACGAGGCTGAAGTCGTTGCACGGGAAGCCGAACGCTAGACCGTCGATTCCGCCAAGTTGCTTGAGCACCTCGTAGTCCAATGTGCGGATGTCGTGCTGCACCACTGACTTATCATCGGGGTCGTTGCAGACGTTTTGGGCGTAGGTGCGGCAGGTGTCCGCGTCGTAGTCAGTTGCCCACTGGTGGACGATCTCGTATCCGGGTCGAGATGCCAGCTTCGCGGCCAGGCCGAGCCCGCCTGGACCGGAGAACAGCTCGCCGAACCGAAATGTCTTGGTTTTGGTACTTGCGGGAGTGTCGGCGGTGGTCTTTTGGGGGTGTTCAGCTGCGATGGTCACGAGACTCATCCTATCCGCGCAGCTGCTGTTCCGCAGCCTCGCGACCCCGACGTCGATTGCGTCACCGTCTCGGCCAGAGCACTGTCATGTGAGTCGCCAACAGTCCCCCATCGAAGGCGTAGCGCCGATCTCCGGGAGGCGTTGGCCGTAACGAATCGACGAGAACTAGCTGCCCGCATCGCTATGACAGCGCAAATCATCATGGTGGTCACCGCGGTTCCACCTCGCCATCTCGATCGCGTTGAGAACCGTCTCGGTACGCATGCGACTGGCACACCGCCAACCTACGATTATGCGCGAGTACGTATCGATAATGGAGCAGGCATAAGCGAGGTTACGAGACGGCGCAGCGGTGGCTTCAGCTCTCGCCGATCGGCGGCGGCATCCGGTGCGTCGAGAAAGGTATCCAACTGGCAGCGCCCCAGGAAACCGAAGCCTCGAGTCGCTTTCACGCGCTTTGTCGGGAGCACGGCGCCACAGGCGCGGGGTTCCTCCCCGTCCGTCAGGCAGAAGTTGATGGAGAACTGATCGACGCGGAGGATTGGGTCCGCGTAGGTGCCGCACTCGTGCGGGCGCTGGTCGAAGCGGGAATCTAAACCCAATGGCGTGGCGCGGGCGCTTTCAAAGCCATCCTTGATTCACTAACCGGTGTTGCAACCCCTTGGGGCCGACCTTTTAGTCCTATCACCGTCCACGTGCCGCGCACCGCGTCAAGAAGTTCCAATTCATTTCGGAGAATTTGTCGCCGACGTCCCTGATCCCGATTCGTCGACCCTGATGCCGTCGGGAATCGTTCACTCTTGGGTCGTCGGCGACGAAGCTCCAGCTATCGCCACGACCCTATGGAAGGAGACGTCGTTGCAGGGACAGGCAGCTCTCCTTCACCTGATGCCAGTGGCCCTCGCGTACTTCCGTCCGACCTGCGTGGTTAATCTGCAGCACAACATGCTTTTGAGCTCTAGCTTCTAGAGTGACCAGAATAGGTTGCTACAGCGAATAAATCTTCTGGCTGGGGGAAGCGGAGTGCTAGACAGTGCGGTCCAAGTGTTCACGGTGGCCAATTTACAGCCGTTGAGAACGGCATGACGGCACGACCGTACTCCCTACTGAAGATTTGGCAGTTGGAAGAACTCGCCCGGTCAGGAAAAGGTAATCCGGAGGTGTCGCGGCGCTTGATTGCCGAGCTCGAGCTACGCAAGAGCCCTAGAGCTCGGCTGCTCAAGTCCCAGCTGGAAAACCAGGATCAGTCCCGGCTTGACGGGGCACCAGTTCGAAGCCGGACTCGCAACACATCACGCCCGGCCCCGCTGCCTCCTGCGAAGCCGACCCAGGAGGTCACGGTCAATGCCGTCTTTCCTACGGTTCCATCACCGGCCGGAGAGGACGAGGCGTTGTTGCGGAAGTATGAGTCTCTCCGCGCGACGTTCACGGTTGAGGCCGAGCTGCTGGCCCGCTGGGGCATGACGGCCGCGCTTCCCCGTGATATGCAGGAGCTCATGTTCAAAGAGTGGTGCAAGAGGTTGCAGAGCGGGCCGGATGAGGTTGGGCGTTCCGCGGATGCCCTGGCTGAAGACCGGCTCCGGATCGCCCATGAGCGGGACGCTCTTCGCAGCGCTACAAAACCCCCTCGTGTCGTTCCTGCACTCTCCAACTTTGGTCGCGCAACCCTTGGTGGAAAAGAGCGATGAGACCAGAGCATGAGCAGGAGAACGCCGCATGGCGCCGGTGTGAGACAGCGTGGTCTGACTGGTTGCAGTCCGAGCGCTACACCGTTGTGCACCTCAGCGAAGCTGTGGGCAATACATCGGGGACGAGGGCGCCTCTGATTGCAGCCGGCGGCAAGCACTTGAGAGCGCCGGACCTGCTTGCAACAAAAGCTGGAACCAGCGAGTACTGGGAGGTCAAGTTCCGGAGTCGGCCCAACGTGGACCCGCTGACCGGCGAACGTGTGCACTGGACCGCGTACGAAGCGCTCAGGGACTACCTCAACGTCGTCAAGGAGACCGGATGCAAGGTCTGGCTGATCTTGTTCGAGGCGCCCACGTCGACGTCCCCGGGAAGGTGGATGCGTGCGGAGGTCCGTGAACTGCGCGAGCAGGGGCGGAAAGGCCTGCGCTTGGGGCGGGGAGGTGAGGAAGTCGCGGCCTGGATCTGGCCGGTTGCGGCGATGGAGGTCGTCCCCGGTCCTGGTGTGGACCTCCACGCTGCCCCGATGGACCTGCTACCAGCCGAGGGAATGCGCGAGGCCCTGGAGCCGGCACACCTGGAGTCGTTCGAGCGGAGGCTGAGAAAGCGCAGACCGGCTACAGGCGCAGAAGGAACGGACAACGCAGCCCCTATTGTGCCCGACCCCGCGACGATCCTGGAGAGCGATCCCGCGGTGGGCCTGGATGTCCTGCGCCGGTCACTGGGGATCCCGGCGCTTCCGCGGTACTCCGTCCTCAGGGTGGGCCTGGGTGGCGTGGACGTCGACGGTCTTCTCGGCCTTCTGCACTACGGAATCCGTGTGTTCCTGGTCAGCGGCACTGAAGCTGAGACCACTCTGGACCCGGCTGAGATGCAGGCGTTCAAGGACAGCCGCCTACTGGAGTGGGCGGTTGTCGGAAATGCCCTGGACGACGAGGTCGGTGCGTGGGTGGTTGATGGCGCCCTTCCTACTCCTCTTCCCGAAGGGCTGGCGCAGGCTTTCAGCGCCGCGGACGACGTGGGCGGGATCAACGTCGGGCAGTACCGCATCGTCCATGCTCCTTCGGACTCCGACCTGCTGGTCACCGCAGGAGCCGGCACGGGCAAGACGGAGACGATGTCGGAACGTGTGGTCTACCTGCTGGCCACGTGCCAGGGCACGGAGGACAGGCAGGAACCAGGTATCTCCAGGCCCTTTGACCTCCGCGCGGACGACATCGTCCTGATGACTTTCACCCGCGAGGCAGCCCGCCAGATGCGAGAAAGGATCGGCCGCACCCTCATGCTCCGGCAGAGGCTGTGCCGCCGTTGCGTGCTTCCTGCGCTGGCGTGGATGATGCAGCTCAGCAACGCTGAGATCGTCACCATCCACACCTATGCGAAGCACCTGGTGCAGTCGGGCGGTGGTGTACTCGGCCTCGGGCCGGGACTGGCAGTGAGCCGTCAGACCATGAATTTTCGGGCCCTCGTCCAAGAGGCCCTGTCACCCCGTCTTGCAGAGCTGATCGACCGGCACCACGCGCATGTGCCAGCGTCTCACCTCTGGCAGGACCACATCCAGGCTGTGTGGGACGCCCTTGAGAACAACGGTGTGGAGATGATGCCTGTCACCGGCTGCTCCGGAGAGGTTCCCCGTGTGGACTGGGGAGCGACGGGTTCAGACGGGTTGCGGGCCGCCGTGGAAGATGCGACCCGTCTCGTGGTGAACGAGGTGGCCGCCCGGTTCCGGGAGCTGTGCCTGCAGAACCAATCGATCCCTGCCTCTGAGCTCGTTTCCTTCGCACTGGCCACCATGAGGAGCAAGGATAGACCGCGTGTCAGGGAGCCGCGGTATCTCTTCGTCGACGAGTTCCAGGACACGGACGCCCTCCAGATGGACCTCATCCTGGAAGTCAGCACCAGACTCGGAGCCAGACTGTTCGTAGTCGGTGATGCGAAGCAGGGCATCTACCGGTTCCGGGGGGCGGAAGGCAACGCGTTCGAAGAGTTGCGGTCCAGAGTCCGAGTTCGAAGGCTTGACAGCTTGGAGGAATACCCGCTGACGCGGAACTTTCGCTCCGGTGCCCATCTTCTCAATTCCCTGCACCCCCATTTCACGGCGTGGGGCGTGGCCGACCTGCTGGTTTACGGGGAGTCAGAGCGTCTGCGGCCCCAAGTCCAGAGCCGGGACACCAGCAGGACGATTGACCTCCGGGAGGTTCCGTCCAAGGAGTTCGCACAGTATGCCGCGGCAGACGTGCAGAAATGGCGTTCAGAGAGTCCAGATGCGACGATCGCCATCCTCTGCCGCCGGAACCGGCACGCGATGCAGGTGCGGTCGGCGGTCCAAAAGCTGGGAATTTCGTGCAATCTGCTGGTTGGGGGCAGTTTCTTCACCTCGCCAGCAGTTAGGGAACTCCATGTCCTCCTCGAAGCTGTGGCGCAACCGTCCGACGACGCCGCCCTGCTCCAGCTCTGCGAAACGCGGTGGGCCGCTGGCATCCTCCACGGGCAACCGCCGCAGGGGGTGTCCGGCGCGGCGTGGGAAGCCCCCACCCCGCCGCTCTACGGATGGCACGACAGAATCGCGTCACTGGCGTCGTCGGATACATACGACAGGTCGGACCTCGAGCCGATGCGACAACGGATCAAGTCCCTAAGGACACTGCTCAACACCTTGCCGATGATGGCGTGGATTGTGGAGTGCGCCCGGGCGTTCGTCCCCGAGGGCTCGGCGCTTCCCTCCGTAGACGATGGTTCCGAACGGCGCCGGTACGCCCGTTGCTTCGACCACCTGGTCATACTCATGGATGCGAACTTCAAGGACGGACCAGCGACCCTGCACAGGGTCATCTCGTGGCTCCAGCTGCAGATCGCCACCAACCGGGCTGAGGACGAGCCGACCGAATGGGGCGACCTCCAGGGCAGGACCACCGCTCTCACCGTCCACAAGGCCAAGGGGCTGGAGTTCGACCGTGTGCTGGTGCCGAACACCTGGACAAAGTTCGAGACACCGAGTCACGTGAAGACACGGGTCTCAGTACTGCGCGACGAAGGCGACAGCCGACCCCGCCTCGCATGGCAGTGGAACGACGGGAATGGCCACAGGTTCTCCAACGTTTCTGCCGAGGAGAAGCACCTCTGGGACCAAGACGACTGGGAGACTGCCCGCGAAGAAGCCCGACTGCTCTACGTCGCACTCACACGCGCCAAGGACCAGCTACGGGTCTACCTGCCGAACGGCAGAAGCAGGCAAAACGTCCAGCACGCGTCTTGGGCTGATCTCATATCCCTCAGGAGGTAGACAGTGGGTGGATGGAAGGCCGTGTCCAGCGGCAAGGTCGACGAGCAGTCCCTGCGGGCACTCCTGAGCGCGCACGGGAGCAGCTGGGAGACCGTCTCTCACGTCACGGCTACAACCTCGCTGGCGAAGAGCATTAGGGATTCGCAAGTCGTTGGCCTGCCCATCGCGACTCTCACGGACCTCATCGTGCTTCCGGGCGTGCCAGACATGGCTTTGCCGCTCGACAGGTTCCCCGGACCGGACGTGCTGGGCGGGGAAGGCCCTGCGTCCTACAGACGAGCACTCTCGACCTGGCAGCAGTGGGCCACCGGCCGGAGGCTGAGAATGGGCATACAGTTCGACGACGCCCTGAGACGGTACTGCCGTGATGAATGTCCCGGTCAGGTGGCAGAAGAGCTGCTGGTCAGATCCCGGCGTGAGTTCTCCCGGACCGTACATGGATTGATTGCCGCGGGCATCCATCCCGACGAGCTCTCCGTGGACGGCGAGCTTCCCCGCGCCGCTGTGGCCGCGTGGAACCAGTTGGAGAAGGGTATCCCCTCGCTGACAGCCTTGCGGGACGACCTCTGGATCGATCTCGACGACTTCCAAAGGCAGTCAACCCCCCACGCCCGGAATCTTCGCGCCCGGATCGAGGAGGCCCTGCAGCGCGCGTTCGGCGTCCCCCGAGGCAGAAGGGTAGTGGTCCACCACGGCTTCTACTTTTTCACCCCGCCTCAGTGGGCCCTGTTCCAGCTGCTGCGGCGGATCCCCGATGTGGACCAGCTCTTCGTAGTCCACGACGACGGCGTCAACCCCGCGTTTGAGACGTGGCGGCGGTTTTTCGTGGACGAGTGGGACATGCCGGTGCCCATGGATGTCCGCCTCCCGCCAGGGAGTGAGCAGAGAGTCACGGGGCCCGGCCCTGGAGCGAAAGCACTTCTCCAGGCGCTCAGCGGCGAAGCGGTTGCTTCGGACGGTCTCGCAGAAAGCCTCACCGTTCTGGAGTGCCGCAACCCGGCGGAGCTCGTGCGCCATTGGCGGGACGAAACCACCGACCGAGAGAGGCCCCTTTCCCGCCGGTTCGCCGCGGATGCGGAGTCGGTCGAGCGGTTCGTCCGGCGGCTGGGCAGGGACGCTGACTCAGGCCCCACGGACCTGGCCCAGCTGCCGATCGGGTCGTTCCTCCTCGCCGTGCACGACTGCATCCAGCCGCGCGCTGGCGGCGGCGCAGATGTGGTCCTGAGCAGTGAGGCCGTCCTGGACATCGCGGCCAGCGGCTACCTCGAGACCCAGGGGCTGGAGAGGCCGACCACGGACTATGTCAGTGCCCTGCGGCGCGCACTGCCCTTCTTCCACGGATGCGTGACCGGAGACCAGTGGAAGGAACGGGCACAACACCTCCATCGCCTGGTCATCGCCGAGGTGGAGCCTCTGGGGGGCAGGGACCCCGGCGTGACGGATGTAGAGAGGATCCGGCTCGCTGCCCACAACCCCTTGCGACTGGTGCCATGGGGGGACCTGAGCCGTGATGAGGCGGCCGGAGTTGTACGAGTGGTCACCTCCACTGCGGCTTTGGTGGATCAAATAGCCGCACGTGAACGTGTCACGCTGAAGGGCCACATGCATTTCCTCAAGAGCAAGCTGGCGCAAGGCATGCGGGAGCTTCCCGAGGAGGAACGGCTCGAGATCACCGCCAAGGTGGACGGCTTCTCCGTCGGTCTTGACGACGAGATCGACGTCGAAGGCCTCGTCGACGTGGTGACCATGCTCCTGGGCCGGAAGGCTGAGTTCGATGCCCTCGGTGAGCGGGACACCAGCACCGGTGCGATCGGTGAGCTCCGTGCACTGGACGCACTCGGGCTCCACCCGCTGGCCCAGGACCTGCACGTGACGAACCTGGCCGAGGGGACCTTCCCCTCACCCGCCCCAGCAGTCTGGTGGCCCTTCCGCGCCGACGACATGGTCGGTGCCCCAGACCCAGCCGACCCCGTCACCGTCGAAATCCTGAAAGCACGGTCGGAGACCGCAGCCCTGAGCGACCTCTACCTGATGTGGCTGGCCCTGGACGGGGTCGAGCGCGGCCGCAGAGTCACCCTCAGCTGGATATCCGACATCGGAGGCGAACTGCGCAGTCCGTCCTCGATTCTCTCGCTCCTCACTCGCCCAGAAATGAAGGGCTCTGCGGTGCAGGCCAGGGCAGGCGGGCTCCAGGTGAAATCAGTGAGGTCCCCCGCGGACATGCCAGCTACCACGCAGCGCCCCGTGCCCGCTCTCCGCTCAGTCCCGGCGGCGCAGGTGGCTCAGTCCGTCGGAATGATCGATCCCTACGCAAGCGCCTCGGCAGTGGCCTGCGCCCGACGGCTGGCCCTCCAGTGGGTTCTCGGCCAATCACCCGCCTTCCAGTCCGAGCACCACCACGCGATGATGCACGGGAACGTCGCCGGCGCACTTGTCAAACTCAAGCTCATGAGCAGAGACGACGCGCTGAGGGCCGCCAACGATTTCTGGCGCCACTTCACGCCAGGGCAGAGGGCCAGCAGCCGCGAAAAGCGCGTAGTCCACCCGGTTGGACGCTCGGCAAAGGGGCCCTGGATCCTGACTCTCTCGGGTAGCTGGAAGGGGAAGGACCTGCTTAGCCAGGCCTACCGAATGGCGTCGCAGGAGGAGAGTCCGGCCCCAGAAATCCTCGTTCCCTCTGGTAGCGCGTACCTCCCCCCGGGGGTGAATGACGCTGAGGTCTGCAGGCACTGCCCAGTCCGTCTCAGCTGCGCCGTCTGGGCGGAGGACCCGGACTGAGGGCTAGCTGGGAGTAAAGCGTACTTCAGCCCGAGGGACTGATGGACGAATAGGTGACGTTGATGGTGGAAGGTCTTCATACCTTCGCCGATGCGGTGAAGGTAGGCGACTCGCTCCTGAGCCGGGCCTACCAGGTCAGACTGCAGTTTCCCATCCCCTGAAAGGGCTTTATGCCTGAAGGATGAGATTGGCCAGCGACGGCTCGACGGACTCGTACTCCACACCCGCGAAGCTGTCGAGCAGAGCTCCCGGACCATCGAAGAACCGGCGCCAGTAAGACCGTGCCACGGTGCGCTACTCGAGCCGGAGGGCGTCATCCCTCGTCCAGATCAGGAAGGCCTGCCTCCTCCAACCCTGTGAAGTCTCCGGGGCCGAGTGCGGAGAAGTCGAGGTAGTAGTCACCGCTCTGGAGGCGGGACAGCGTGAAATATGCCCGGCCGTAGTCAGAGAGTTCTTCCATGCCCACGTACTGACCGGACTGCAGACCCATCCGCCCCCGCAGGTAGGCGCCCAGGGTCGCGTTGGAGGGAATCGAGGTGAGGTCCTTTCCGGACGGCTGCTTCTCGTCCCCGCTGGCACCCCTGAGCACAAGGATCTCGCCGTCGTCGCAGTGCACCGTGATGGGGGTGTTCTTCAGCGGCAGGAAATCAGATCGGCTGACTGCGGCTGAGATTGCGGCATATGCCTCGTTGCGGTCTCTGGTGCCCCTGTGACCCCAGTTGATTCCGCCACCGGGCTCGTAGGCCTGGCCCTCCCGTTTCTTGTACAGGTAGAACTTGACCCTGCCGGCGTCAGCATCGGGTCGGCTAGGTCCGGGTTTGCCAGTGGGAGCAGCTGGCAACTGAACGTCGTCCTGGTGCACCGGAAAGTCAATGAGGTCCTCGACCCCGGGTGAAAGGCAGTCGAGAGCGAGACTGTAGCGCTGCTCGAAATACACGGAGACTGCAACAGGGTCGACATTGCTCATGACGTTCTCCTGGACGTGGTTGCCGATTCCCATGCCGGCGTTGGTCATGTTCGCCGAACCCGAGAACCCTGCCAGGGGGCGGAGTATCTCGTCCTTCCAAAGGTAGGCCTTCGTGTGGATGTCCGACTGGAAGTTCGGGTGAGGGTAACGGACCTCGAGGTGGCCCTGGGAGCCGGCACAGAGGCGCATGTACATTTCGTGCTCGGCACGAGTGACTCCGGAGGCCCCCGCCATGCCGATCAGCAGTCGAATTTTGGGCATGACCTGCGTGATCTTCAGCTCGGGGCTGGATGACACCATTCTGCTGGGGTCACCGTCTGAAAGGCACCACAAGAGGGCGGACGGTGAGGCGTACCCGCTCACCACATCGAGGTTCGTGCCATCCTGCGGGGCGCGCAGGATGAGTTCGGCGAGGTTGTCGTAGAACATGGGGCTCCGTCCCGTGGACGCCTGGACAGCCACCCAACCCGAGTGCGAGTGAGGAGGTATCCGGCGAAGCTGTGATGGGCCATCTGCGGGCAGATGGCCTCGGCGAGGGCTGTCTTGATCACCCTCAACATAGCAACCGTTCGGGCGGAAAGGCTTCCACTAACGGTGTTGTTAGCTGCGCGCCCGTGTCCTGGTTCCATGTCGTGTCGCTCCCCGCGCATAGGATTCAATTGGGAAATTCATTGGGTGAGATCTAATGAGGACCTTTCTCCACCGCCGATGAAGGAGCAATGCGAAGTGCTGAACAAGCCGGGTTTGAAAAAGATGATTGACGGCCACAAGCTCCTGGGTAACTCGTTCAACGAAGCCATCGGCTTCTACATGGAGCAGGTGGGCGCTTTCCCCGGGGTGGCCGAGCTCCTGGCGGAAATTAAGAAGGAGCACGAAGAGGGCATCGAGCAGTACAACGCGAAGAACAGCGGGGAAGTGGTCGACGGGAAGCCCGCAGAAGACGGCGGAGGGTGGTACGACAACAACAAGGACCCCGGACTCGTGTGGGGCCAGATCGAACAAAAGATGTCAGCCGGACCTCTTGCCGGTGCAGTGGCAATAATCGACAAGGAATCGGGTCTGATCGTCAAGGGCCTGGCCAACCCCAAGGTTAAGGGTGACAAGGTCAGAGGACTCGTAATCGGCTATGTCCAGTCCGGGAAGACTGCCAACTACACCGCAGTGGTGGCCAAGGCCCTCGACGAGGGATACCGGATGGTGATCGTCCTCGCTGGCATGCACAACAATCTCAGGCAGCAGACACAGGAGCGTCTCGACAGAGATCTCTTCAGCACCCGTGCTTCCTGGTATCCCCTGACGGACGCCACAGGTGATATTAGCGCGTCGCTGGCTGGCACCCAGGTCCTCGGGAAATCCAACTTTTACGTGACCGCCGTCGTCAAGAAGAATCCCAGCAGACTCACCAACCTCTTGAACTTCCTGAAAACGGCCCGGAGACTGGGCGCTCTGGCGAAGACGCCGGTCCTCATCATCGACGACGAGTCCGACCAGGCGACACCGAACACGGAGGCCAAGAAGGAGAAGTACTCGGGCATCAACAATCTGGTCCGTCAGGTCTGGGAACTCGTCGAGACCGGATCCTACGTCGCCTACACGGCCACTCCGTTCGCGAACATCTTCATGGACCCCGACGATGGCGGCGAGCTCTACCCTGCTAACTTCATCTACCCCCTGAGTCGACCCGAAACCTACATCGGTGCGAGGAAGGTCTTTGGGGTCTCTGGGGAGTTCTCGGAGGACGGCTCCGACGACGGAATGGGAATTGTCCGGTACGTTCCCGAGGAAGAAGTCGAGATCATCGTGCCCAAGTCACCGCAGGCGCAGGAGAAGACTGGCGAGTACTACGACCCCGAAATAGTGCCCTCGCTGGCGGCCGCGGTGCAGTGGTTTGTGATTGCCTCCGCGGTGCGACGATCCCGAGGCCACGGAGACTTCCACTCCTCCATGCTCGTCCACACAGCCGCGTGGAAAGACTCCCACTTCGCCCTCCAGGCAGTCCTGCAGGAGTATGTGCACGAACTGCGCGAAACGGTCGCATCTGGAGACTGCACGCGCCTTGAAGCGCTCTACAGCGCTGAAAACACACAGGTCGAGCCTGAAGGCCAGGCCAACCCCGCATGGGACCAGATCCGACCCATGGTGGCGGACGTGCTCGCAGACCTGGAGGTGCTGGCGGACAACGGCGCATCCAGCTACAGGGTGAAATATCCTGACGGACGTCCTCGTACGGTGGTTGTTGTGGGCGGCAACACCCTCGCCAGGGGCCTCACCCTTGAAGGCCTCGTCACGTCCTACTTTGTCCGCGGCGCGTCTGCCTACGACACGTTGTTGCAGATGGGACGGTGGTTCGGCTACCGACCGGACTACGCAGACCTCCTCCGCATCTGGACTTCCGCGGAACTCGCCGTGGACTACGCCTTCCTCGCAGGCGTCGAAGAAGAGCTCAGGGACAAGGTTCGTCAGATGGCTCAGGCCGGTAGCCCGCCCAGTGAGGTGGGAGTCGCAGTTAGGACCCACCCCGGACGGCTCGAGATCACCTCACGCAACAAGATGACAATGACCGAGAAGGTAACCCTGGCGCTGGGAGGCCACCGCCACCAGACGACCAGGTTCGAGGAGCACGACGGCGCCACTCTGAGAAGCAACCAGGAAAAGGCTAACGAGCTCGTCCAGGGGGCCCTTGCAGGGGGCATCACACCTATCGTGGACAAGCTCACCGGGTCCGTGATGCTCCGTGAGGTCCCAGCTTCTCTGGTGGCGGCCTTCCTTTCCGGATACGCCGTCAACCCAGATCACACGCCGCTACAGCCTGAGAGAACAGTTCCCTGGATTGAGAAGCACGCCGACCGGGGCTGGAACGTCGTGCTGCGGGCCTCGAGCAACGCGGAATCGAAGAGCGGAGGTACCTACTCCTACGCGCACGGGGCCGACGTCCCGCTGACACAGCGGCCCCCGTTGCAGGAGTCCGGATGCACCGCCAGTGCCAATATCAAGGCACTCATGGCTGGCAACGACGTTCTGATCGATCTCCAAATCCAGGAGCGCCGAGCTGGCACCACTGGCGGGTCGAAGGAACAGAAGACCGTCGAAGAGCAACTAAGATTCCGCCAGCTGAACGGCAACGTCCCCCTGCTGGTGCTCTACGCCATCGACAAGGACTCACAGGCCGACCACTACGGCAAGGCATCGAAGAACCGGCGCAACATGGACGCCGATGAGCACATCATCGGGTTGGGACTGGTGCTGCCCGACGCTGGGCACGGAGACGTCGAGTACGTCGCCGTCACCCCCACCCTCGACGACGGGGACCTCGACGTCGTTGTCGACTTCGTGGTCGAAGACGACAACGAAGAGGACTACGTGCCCGCTCCGCCCGCTGACGGGGGAGAAGCGCTTTGAATGCACTGTTCTCTCGTCGGAGGTCTCCAGAGACGGACGGGGAAGAGAGCGTTCCCGAAGAAACACTGGATTGGTTTCCGCTCGAGTTCGGGGTCGGCAGCATGGATGCCTCCGGAACTGATCGTCTGCTGGGGCAACCGGAGGTGGAGATCGTCGAGCTGCTCATCCGCGAGTCCGCACAGAATTCCTGGGACGCCCGTGAGCCGGGGGCTACGCCCGAGTTTGGCCTCCAGTGCAAGGTCTTCAGCCGGGAGGCTGAGCAGATGCTCAGCAGGGTGGTGTTCGCGCAGGGCACCGGGTTCACGAACCTCCATGAGAGCTTTGCACGGCAGTCCACAGGCGCTCTGGAGATCTGGGACCGGGGCACCACTGGGCTCAACGGACCGGTCCGCTCCGACCTCGCAGTGCCTTCCGGTACCCCCACCAACTTCATCGACTTGGTGTTCAACGTTGGCACTGCAAACAAGGGCGCAGGCACCGGGGGCTCCTTCGGCTTCGGAAAGAGCAGTGCATTCAAGGCGAGCCGAGCGAAAACAGTCGTCTACTGGTCGGTGTGCGCGACGGAAAACGGGAATCTCGAGCACCGGCTCATCGTCAGCGGCCTGGGGCGCGCGTTCGACCACGACGGCAGGCGGTACACAGGTCGCCACTGGTGGGGACACATCCCCGAGGCGGCCCAAGAGGGCGAGCGGACGAGGGTAGAGCCGTTGCGCGGAGCCCGGGCACGAAAGATTGGGGAGGCTCTGTTTGACAGAAGGTTCGAACCCGGGGAAACGGGAACTTCGATGCTCGTCCTGGACCCCGACCCGGCGACTCTGCTCTACAACGAGGAGTCCGATCTGGCAGTCGTCACGCACGGCGTCCTCGGCGGCATCCACGACCGTCTGAGAAAGCTGGTGGTGAAAAATCTCTGGCCGAAGCTGCTCGACTTCTCGGGCGTCCCGGCCTTGAGGATATTCGTCGGTGAGGAGGAGATGAACGCCGAGAGCCTGGACCTGATCCCAGGCATGGATGGCTACCGCTCAGCCCTGGAGACGGTGCGCAAGGTGCAGGCGGTAGTCGGGGCAGGTGAGCCATCAATCTCGCCGGGAACGCACACGAAGGAGATTTGGTGCGGGAGTCCACGCAGACTGCTGGGTCACCTCGGTGTGGACGTGGGACCGGCACCGGTGGCAAAAGACCCGTCCAAAGAGTACGCCGGACAGCAGGTCAAGGTGCCTGTCGATGCCGTGTGCCTGATGCGCAACCAGGCTGAGCTCGTGGTGAAGTACCTGCCCGTGGGCGAACCGATCGCGACGCAAGAGCTGTGCTGGACTGCCGTGTTCAAGCCCATTCCCGCCATGGACGATGCCTTCGCCCGGTCTGAGACCCCCGCACACGACGACTGGGTCCCCACATCCATGACCAAGTCCCACGCGAAGACCTTCGTCAGAGTGGCACTCAGAGAGATCCGGTCCGAAGTCCGTTCGCTGCTCAAGTCATACGGCGAAACCCCGGTGACCGTGTCGGAGGGCTCGGCGGCGGCTTTGTCTGCGGAGTTGTCGGACCTGGGCGGGTTTACGGCAGAGCCCGAAGTGAGACGCAAGGGCGGCACGGGGGGCGGCGGCACCAAGAGGGGCGGCGTGTCGCGGTCCTTGGAGATCGAGTCGATCGGTCTTCTCGGCGCGGAAGGTGCCGGACGTCAGCGCCAGCGCATCGGCCTCACCCTCGCAGGGAAGTGGGGGGACCGGGATAGGCTCATGCTGTCGGTCCGGGTGGCTACCGCTGAGGGCGGTCTGGACCTCGAGACCGACGAGAAGGTGGAGTTGCACTGGGGTCCTGCATTCGCAGAAGGTCAGCAGTGGATCGTGTCCGGTTCGGCAACCGCCGTCGTGGCATCCGGGGCGATAGGTTCGCGACCTCCGGCCTATGTGGACGTGGTCCTGCCCGATGACCTCTCATTCGCGATCGGGGCAGAGACTCTCTGATGGCTGGCCAGAAAATTGTAGCCTTCCCCCACATCACCGTCTCGCCTGGCGCGCTGGGATGGACTCCCTGGGAGATCGTGCACCCGTCAGGATTGGACTTCTCCACCGTGGCAGACCGGTGGGACTACGCCGTGGACCTCCACTTGCGGATCGCGGTGGAGTGCCCTGCGTCCGCCATAGTCCGTGCGGTTGGGCGCACGGAAGCTGTCGACGTCAAGCTAGTCGGAGAGGTGGTGTGCCGGGAGAGCGCCTGGCGTTCCACGGTCTCTGTCCCCCTGCTTTCTTTGAGCGAAGGCGTCCTCGGAGCCGAGCTCACTGTTCCAGTTCCCGGGAACCGGGTCGACGGACGGCTCGTGGCGTCCGCGCACCTGGTCGGCCCTGGACTCCGGCACGGACATCCGGAACGCACTCCTGGAGCCCGTCTGGCCAGGGGACCAGTCGAACAGGTCGACCTCTCGACCGCTCCTGATCAGTTGCCGATCACGCCGGTCAGCTTTCAGGAGCAGGGGTGGAACGCATCGCCGTGGCGGTTCATGGTCGACGTCGACGACCTCCAAGCTCCCTACGGACGATGCGCCCGGCTCTATCTCAACTCCGACCTCCCCGTCGCCCAGGAGCTGATGCAACCCGGCGGCGGTGAATTGCGGAGAAGGGCTTTGGCCAGCGTGCGCCGCGACGTGGTTCTCGCGCTGCTTTTGCAGATGTCAGCCAGAGCCGACGGAGACGCAGACCTCGCAGGAGCCGCTGACTGCGGGAAGGGAAGCCTGGGCCATGTGGCTGAGCAACTCTGCCGCCACCATTTTGGAATCAGTTTGTTGTCCACTGTACGCCGGATCTCTCACGCCCCCACCAACGTCGTGCTGGAGCTGGAGGAGTCGGTGGGCTACTACGGAGGAGCTCAAGAGTGAATACCGGTCAGTTGCTGTACCACCGGATCAACAAGCACGAGGCAGAGCGACGCCTCCAGGAGCTCCAAGCCGCAGGCCCCCTTCCTCCGGACTCGCCTGCCACCCCCGTGGACCTGGTCAGCGCCAGCCCTAGGGCAACAGGCGGAGTTCCCGTAACCCAGCAACACCTGCAACTCCTCCGGACCAGGACATCGGAGGTCATTGCAGAGTTGGACGGGCTGGGCGCCAACCAGGCATCCGCGGAGTTCGACCGCAGAATCAGCGCGGTGCTGTGGGACACCCTCGACATCGTCCCGGCGGAAGCAGCGTCCATGGAGGTCTGGTGGTTCCTCGGACTGGCGGTCCTTCCCGGAACGGCGGCGTCGCGGTTCCCTCTGAGCATCGCAGCACGGCATGTTGGTTCGCCCCGCCGCCATGTACTGCGTCGTCTGTGGTTCCGTCGCCAGGCCCTGGGCGATCTGCTGGACGCCTCAACCAACCCCCTGGTAGAGGACGAACTAGTGGGCCTCACAGAGCGCACGATTTTCGTCTCCGACCCACGGCTTGCTAGAGCTGCCGCGCAGTCCATTCTCGGGTACGAAGGTGTGGACCGCAGCCACCTGTACACCAGGAGATTCCTGCGCGAGATCCAAGCGCGGACCGGCACCACCGTCATCGGGGCGCTGAACGATACCGAGCTGGCAGGACTGGTGAACGGCGCGGATCAACGGGTCCGGCAGCACCTGGAGCGTATGTGAGCCCTGGTCCTGGGCGGCACAGTGTTGGCGTTCGCGCGGCTCGAGCGTGACAGCGGCCGGGCGAACCAGGGTAGGCATGGCAGTGGTTGCTGAGCACGGGCGAGGGCCGGCCGGCGGGAGATGACCGCTGACCATGCGAAGGTTAGACGCCCCCCCCGCCCCGCGAGTTGCAGGCCCAGGGGCTCAGTCCGGCGGAAATCGGAAGGTCATCGGTGCGAGCCGGGCGACGGTGTGCAGCTATCCGGATATCAGTCGTGATAAGCGGGAATGAGCGCGGTCCGGCATCACGGACGTCGCGCCAGCTGACACCTAGATTCGCTCGAGCAGCTCGGCCTTCTTGGATGTGAACTCTTCCTCAGTCAGGATCCCCGCATCTCTCAGGCTGGCAAGTTTGACCAGTTGATCTGCGATGTCGGGCTGCGGTGTCACCACTGACCCTGCGGCCTCTGGTCCGCCGGCACTTGTTTGCGATGTGCGGTCTCTAACGAAGCCAGAGAGAAGCGTAAGTGCTTGCTCGGTGACGCCAGGAGCTCCGAGTACTTGCTCTGCTTTCGGAACGGGCGTCTTTGCCGTCTCGACTTGACGGCTCTCGAGAACCAAGGCCAGGTGGGTGAAGAGCTTGTCGGGCAGTTTGATGAGTGATTGCTTTCCATCAACCCATGAGATGCGGACCGTTCGCGGGGGACGCATCGTGGAATCGATGGCCGCACCGACTGCGGTGGAAGCGTTCTTACTGATCAGGCGAGGGAGGACGGCTCCAGTGATAGCTTGGCCGACCGCGTTTGCTACTCCGGCCTTCTGGTCCGACAGGACCTCTTCCCACTCAGCAACCTGCGTTTCGTCGAGCTTCCGCCGTTTTAGGCCGGCCTGAACAACGAGGTCACTGCCGATGACCGCTGGCTGAACTGCGGCGTTCAAGTAGTGGCCTCCGATAACACGCCCATAAGTCAGCATAGGAGCATCATAACGGCGCCTGGCTACCTGCATCTTCTGTGGGCTTCGCGGAGGAGCGGGCAATGAGGTTCACTCGCCTCGTGCTAGCTAGGTGGTTTCCCGGCTAACATCAGCGGATGAAGCTTGATTGCGATGTTGCATGTAGATGGTTTGGGCTCGCGGTGTCAGGGTGGCATTGAGCCGGTGGGTACCGCCGAGCAGGGCAACCAACGACTCCACGGGGTCCTTGACTGGGGGCCAGCTTGGACATGCTTGATCTTTCCTCGAGAAGAGCGCTCAATCTTCATCGATGGTTTAGTCGGTTACCTGAGCTGCCATCCGTTGTCAGTTCGATAGATGAAATCATTGAAGTGACCGTCGTCGGATCTCTAGAAGTTCCGTAGTGCTCATGCAGGATGAAAAGGTGGGTGTCTTGACTGGCCATCCGCTGTGATTCAGAGGAGCGGCAGTTGACGATGCTCGTCGAAGCCTTGAAATTGCCGAAGCGAGAAGGGATTCCGCGAGATACCGACTTTATGGCAACGATTACTCTGAATTCGACCGACGGTCGCTGCCAGTTCTGGTTGAGGCACTGGAGGGTGAAGCTACTGCTCTATAGCTTGGCCATGCGATGATTGCAAGGCGGAGACAAACGTTGGAAACCTGCGCGTTGGTTCACTCCTGCAGAAGAACCTTCTCCATCGGCAGAGGTGCGCGACGAAGGAAGACCTGGGACTCGCGATCGTGACCTTGATCGAGCGGCGGACCTATCAGCGAAGGCCGCCAATGAGCCCTCGACGGACTGACCTGGTCCACTTCGAGGTACTAGGACAAGCCGACACTGAAGCGGCCCGAAACCAGCAACACCGACTGGACGCTAAACCTTTAGCAGTCCCGCCAGAGCCTGCTGGCGTCCTTGCTGAGGCTGCCGCAGGGCGCAGTAACTGCCGTTGCGTACGACTTGCGTCAAAGCCGCTCAGTCAGCGTCGTGTGCGAAGCTTCGATCGCCAAAGACTTGCAGGTGCCCCGGGGCGACGGTGGGCTGGCGTGCGTTTAGGGCTATCGGCCCGGCCTGCGTCAAGAGCTCCTGTAGCCGGCGCCAAAGCCGAACATGTCGAGCACCTTTGCCGCGGTGATCGCTCGCGAGCTTAGGTTGCCCGAGGCGAAATCGAGCGTCGTGTGCTGCTGGACCAGAGCATCGATCTCAGTACGGTGGGCCGAGTAGAACTGGCCTAAGAGAGTAAGCGAAGTGTCACTGACAGTTCTGAAGGCTGTTTCTTCCATGCGTCCTTCGGCGAGGCGCCTAAATCCCTTCATGAAATAAGTATCAAAAGATGGGATCACGCCCCAGACGCCCATCATCACTTTGCTTACAAGAGTCGTGTGAGATCCTCCCTTCGGGAGAAGCACGGAGCGAAGATCGCCGTACGCAGCGAGAATGGATTGTCGTGCGTGAGGATCTGCGTAGTCTCGAGCGTCGAGACCGTTCACGTCGGGGTTGTGCTTTTCGATTACACGAACAGCGTCTGAGTAATGCCGGGCGTTCGTGCTTGTGAATAGATACGACGAACCGCGTAGCATGCCCCAACTCGCCAGGTAGTAGCCGAGTTGAAGGCAACTCAACTCGATGTCGCCGGTTGGCCGGGGGTTTGACTGGAAGTGGTTGAAGCAAAAGTCCCAACTCCGCGTTCTGCTCGCGAGGGCTGGTTTTCCGTCCTCCCCAATCTCTAGGAAAGTTTCCACGCTTCGTGTTATCTGTGCAGCTTCTGCTTTCTCCATCTACGAAGGCTAGCCTTCTTCGGCACTAAGCGGGCACGCGCCACTCGAACCGAAGATCGCCGAGTCGTAGAGATCGAGTTTCGGCTCAGAGCTGCGCGACCGAGCAGAACCGGTCCTCATTCATTCCAAAGTTGTCTGTTGCCGAACAGATGCCGAGCGGAGCGCCCTGTCTGCGACGACTCACGTACTCTACTGTTCTCTATTGTTCGGCCCGCTATCCTGAAACCCCGTGCGCAGCGTCGCGCCGGGATGCAGGAGACAGGTGCCGTACATGCAGCAGCTTCCCACGCCCAGCAACACCCAGAACCAGCACAACCCTCCGCCCTCCCAACTGGACCGCATCACAGAACTCGCCGGCGACCTCGCCGGGCAGTTCGAACTGGTGCCGCTCCTCGAGCGCGTGCTCGGGCATGCCGTCGCACTGCTCGACTGCGAGAGCGGTTCTATCTCGATCGTTCACGAGGCCGAGGGGTACTACCGCAAGGAAGTGGACCAGGGCGTCGGCTGCCACCAGGGTCAGACCTTCCCACTGACCGAGGGTCTGACCGGCCAGATCGTCGCCACCCGCGGGACGGTCATTCTCGGCCGCTACGCCTCCGTGGCCATCGGACACATCGACCCCTCTGACCCGCGGTGGGGGAGCGCCGTCATTGGCGTACCCATAGCGTGGGACGGGGCCATCATCGGCACGTTCGCCATCTTCAGCAACGGGCCTGGCCGTATCTTCAGTGCAACCGATGCCTCGCTCGTGGAGCTCTTCGCCAACCACTCAGCCATCGCCATCATGAACTCCCGGCTCCACCAGGCCGCTGCAGCAAAGGCACGCGAGGCTGCTATTGCAGGCGAACGTGAACGCGCCGTACAGGAGGTCCACGAGACCATCGCCCGGTCCCTGGGCTCGCTCCTGTTGCACCTCGACCGCGCGGACAAGGCGACGCCGGGCGGCTCGTCCTCCACCCAGCACATCGACTCTGCCCGGGTGCTCGCCCACGAGGCGCTCTTCGAGACCCGCCGTACCGTGCTGGGACTCGGTCCCTCCAGCCTGGCGGACCGCTCACTCGAGGAAACGGTCCGCCAGGAACTCGACCGGGTGAGCGCGATCGACCCGATGGACGTGACGCTCCTCGTGACCGGCAACCCCCATGAACTGGCACCCGTCGTCGCCCATCAGCTCTTCATGATCATCCAGGAAGCCGTGGCCAACGCGGTGGCGCATGCCAGCGCCACTGCATGCCGGGTGGGCATCTTCTACGACACCACCGGCATCACGGCCGTCGTCGAGGACAACGGCCGCGGCTTCGAGGGCCGGGAGGTCACGGACCTGAAGGGCAGCCGGCTCGGCCTGCACGGCATGGCAGCACGGGCCCACTACCTCCGGGGCGAACTCCACGTGGAGTCGACGCTGGGCTGGGGGACGAGCATCCGGGCGCAGGTGCCGTACTCCTCGAACGGCGATGCCTCCCGCGAACGGTGGAAGGTCCTCGTCGCCTGCACCCAGCCCCTTCTCCGCGCCGGACTCGTCCGGCTGCTCGAGACGTCCGAGCCGTCGGTCCAGGTCCTCGGCGAGTTCGGGACACTCGAGGACCTCACGGAGTCGGTGTCCCTTCTGCAGCCGGACATGATCGTGCTCGACGAGCACCTGCTGTCCCGGTATGCCGAAGCCCGGGTGACGGAGGCGGACACCGTGGAGCGGCCGGTGGTCGCCGTCGTCGACCATTTCACGGACGAGCTGCTGGCGGCCGCGGCGTCGTCGGGCGTACGCGGCTTCCTTTCACTCTCCTCCACGCCCGCGGAGGTGGCGCGCGTCGTCGTCGCTGCCGCCCGCGGTGACGCCCTGCTGGACGGGGCGATGTTCACGCGGCTCACGGGGAGTCGCGCGGCGGACACAGGTGAGGCGATATCACTGACGGCCCGCGAACTCGAGGTACGGGACCTCCTGGCCGAGGGGCTGGCGGACAAGCAGATCGCCACGCGGCTCGCCATCTCGGTGAAGACGGTCGAGAAGCATGTGAGCGCCATGCTGCGGAAGACCGGCGCACGTAACCGCACCATGCTGGTGGGCCTGCAGCACCAAGGTCAGGCAATCGCGAACTCCAGGTAGGCGGCGGCGCCCGTTCCCAGCCGACGCACTGAGGCGCCAGCAGCACGCTTGCCAGGTGTGCGGCTCAGAGGATGGCTACGACGACCCAGCGGCGGTGGCGTCGAGGATGAACCGGGCCGTCTCCTGCGGCTGGTCCCAGTGCGGGAAGTGCCCGCAGTCCTCGAAGACATGCAGGGTGGCGTCCGGATAGAGAGACATGGCGACGGCGGCCTCACTGAGCGGGGTGACCCTGTCCGACCCGCCCCAGCCGAACGCCAGCGTGCCCTTGATCGTCCCCTGTGGCGCACCTGCCTGGCGCGGTCCGTGCGCGAGCGACTTACGCGCTTCGTCAAGACTGGGCGAGGTGGCGAATCCGCGGAGCTCCGTTAGGACGAGCTCCGGGTCGAGCTTCCAGGGGGCCGCCGAGAATTGGGCGAGCAGCGCCGTCCGGCCCGCAGCCTGCTGGACGAGTGACGGTAGGACGGGCTGGAGACGCCGTACCAGCGCAATGGACGCGGTGATGCTGCCGTTGAAGATGCGCACCTGGGTGTCGTTCCAGAATCCTCCGGGATCGAGGGCGACGACGTTGCCGGCGTGACCCCGACGCGCCAGCTCCACCACGATCCGCGCACCCATCGAGCTTCCGACGATATCCGCGTCTCGCAGGTTCTCCTGCTCAAGGAACTGCCCGACGGCGTTCGTGAGGGTCGCGACGGTCACCTCGCCTAAGAGCGGCTCGCTGCTGCCGAACCCGGGGAGGTCGATAGCGATGACCTCGCGCTGTTCCTGCAGCAGGGGGAGGACGGGGTCCCAGGTGCGGACGCTCGAGCCGAGCCCATGCACGAGGACGAGTGGCCTTCCGGTGCCGGTCCGTTCGGTGTTCAACATGTGAGGGCCTTCCGTAGGCAGCGCGAGGCCCCAGTCTATGCGTGCACAGATCGCTCCAGCCGATGCCCGCAGGACGAGGGGATTCCTCTGTGAGAATGGGCGCATGAGCCAGACCGAGATCCGCCACCACCAGGAGTCCGTCACGATTCAGGCGTCGATGGAGGCCGTCTACGACCTGGTCTCCGACATCACCCGCACGGGCGAGTGGAGCCCGGTGTGTACGCGGTGCTGGTGGGAGGACGACGCCGACGCCGGTCGGATCGGTGCGTGGTTCGTCGGGCGCAATGAGCTTCCGCACCGCACGTGGGAGACCCGGTCGCAGGTCGTGGCCGCGGAGCGCGGCCGTGAGTTCGCCTGGGTGGTTGGCGGCGACAGGGTCCGCTGGGGCTACACGCTGACGCCGGCCGGCACCGGGACCACCCTGATCGAATCCTGGGATTTCCTGCCGGGCGGCATCGCCTTCTTCGAGGAGAAATTCGGGGACGCTGCACCCGTGCAGATCGCCGACCGGACCCGGCTCGCACACGACGGCATCCCGAGGACCCTCGCCGCCATCAAGCGCATCGCCGAATCCGACACATCTCGCGAGGATGACCGGTCCTAGCGCGCTGACCCTGCGGGACCAGGGTCAGGCGATCGCGAACTCGAGGTAGGCAGCGGCGCCGGCGGAGGCGACTTCCTGGTCCTGCTCGATGGTGCCCGTGGAGACGCCGATGGCGCCCATGATGTTGCCGTCGCGCACCAGCGGGATGCCGCCGGGGAACACCGCGAGCCGGCCGCCGTGCGCGTCGCTCAGCCCGTAGATGGGCCCGTCCTGCCGGGTGACGCCCTGCAGGTCGCCGGTCTCGCACTGGAACGCGACGGACGTGTAGGCCTTGTTGATCGAGATGGTGATGCTGCCGATGTTCGCGCCGTCCATCCGCACGTGCGCCTTCAGGTTGCCGCCTGCATCGACCACGGCGATGTCCATGGGCTGGCCGATCTCCTCCGCCTTCGCGGCCGCGGCGTCGATGACGAGGCGGGCCTCTTTGGACGAGATGGTTTCGAGTACTGATCCGGGAGTCATAGGGGGTCCTTCGTCGTCGAAGTGGGTGGCCGGACAGCCGCGGCCCACTCAACCACGCGCATCCGTTGCTGACGAGGTGGTGATTACCCCCAGGGGGAGGGCGGGAGAACCCCCATACCCAGCGTGGCCTCGCCCACCTAGCGTGGGGGTCAGCCTGACAAGGAGGAATCACCATGGCCGTTGTGCCGCTGAAGGACATCGTCGACCCCGCATTCGAGGCACGCTACGGGGTGCCCGCCATCAACATCTTCAATGATCTGACCATGGAGGGCGTGCTCGCCGGAGCCGTGGAGGCCAACTCCCCGGTGATCCTGCAGACCTCCGTGAAGACCGTGCGCTCCATCGGCTCGCGGGTGCTGTTCGACATGTGGCAGTCCATGACGCGCGGCATCGAGGTGCCCGTCACCCTGCACCTGGACCACTGCCCCGACCGCGCGGTGGTCACCGAATGCCTGAAGGCCGGCTGGAACTCGGTGCTGTTCGACGCCTCCGAGCTGCCGGTGGAGGAGAACCAGCGCCAGACCATCGACGTCGTCGCCGAGGCCCGCAGCTACGGTGCCCAGGTGGAGGGCGAGATCGAGGCCATCACCGGCGTCGAGGACGATCACGGCTCCGACGAGGTGTCCAAGCAGCAGAGCCTCGAGGTGGCACTCGCGTTCATCGACGCCACCGGGATCGATGTCTTCGCCCCCTCGATCGGCAACGCCCACGGCAGCTACAAGGCGGCCCCCGTGCTCGACGTCGAACGCGTCACCCAGATCGTGGAGGCACGGAACCTGCCCATCGCCCTGCACGGCGGCAGCGGGCTCAGCCCCGAGCAGTTCGCCGACCTCATTGCCCGCGGCTGCGCGAAGGTCAACATCTCCACGGCCCTCAAGGAGCAGTACATGCAGTCCAGCCTGGCGTTCCTCAAGCAGGCCGAGCAGAACAACAAGTGGGATCCGCCGTCGCTGTTCAAGCACACCCGGGCCGACACCGTCGCGATGGTCATGGACCTCTGCACGCAGTTCGGCAGCGCGGGCAAGGGCGGCCGCTGAGCATGCCGGCCCTCATCTTCGACTGCGACGGCGTGCTCGCCGACACCGAGCAGTACGGCCACCTCCCCGCCTTCAACCAGACCTTCTCCGACTTCGGCGTGCCCGTGCAGTGGAGCGTTTCGGACTACGCGGAGAAGGTGAAAATCGGCGGCGGTAAGGAGCGGATGCGGAGCATCCTGACACCCGATCTGGCCGCCTCGCTCGGCCTGCAGGACGACGCCGTCGACGCCGCAATCCTCTCCTGGCACAAGCGGAAGACCGAGGTCTACAAGGGCCTCGTCGAAAGTGGTGTCATGCCGGCACGGCCGGGCATCGCGCGCATCGTGCAGGAGGCGCGCGACGCCGGCTGGACCCTCGCCGTCGCGTCCACGTCCGCCGAACCCGCGGTGCGCGCCGTCCTGACGCACGCCGTCGGGGAGTCGCTCGCCGCGCACTTCTCGGTGTTCGCCGGGGACGTGGTGCCGGCCAAGAAACCCGCCCCGGACATCTACCTCCTGGCCCTGCGGGAGCTCGAAGTGTCCACGGAGGATGCGATCGTCGTCGAGGACAGCGGCAACGGGCTGCGCGCAGCCGTCGCCGCCGGACTCCGGACCGTGGTGACCGTCAGCGGCTTCACGCGCGAGGAGGACTTCACGGGCGCTTCGCTCGTGGTCAGTTCCCTCGGGGATCCCGACGGCGAGCAGGCCGAAATCCTGGCGAGTCCCGCCGGCGTCGAGCCCTCCGGCGTCGTCACCCTCGCCACCCTGCAGGAGCTGCTGTCCGCCTCAGCCCCGACCACCGCGGCTCACCCATTCACCGAAACGGAGACCCAATGAGCGCCACCGACCTCGCCGACGTCGAATACGCCGTCCACTCCCTGGCGCAGACCGCCGTAAATAAGGAGAAGGAGTTCGCCGACCTCGACGCCGTGGTGGGCGACGGCGACCTCGGCTACTCCCTCGCCCGCGGCTTCGAGAAGGTGCTGGCGGACTGGGACTCGTTCAAGCGCGACGACGTCGCCACGTTCCTGCAGCAGATCGCGCTCGCCATCTCCAGCAGGATCGGCGGCACCTCGGGGCCGCTGTGGGGGACCGCGTTCCTGCGCGCCTCTGCGGCGGCGAAGGCGGCGGACACGATCGACGGTGCCGCCGTCGTCGCCATGCTGCGCGGAGCCACCGACGGCATCAAGGCCCGCGGCAATGCCGACCTCGGCGACAAGACCCTGCTCGACGCCCTGATCCCGGCGACCGACGAGCTCGAACGGCGGCTGGCAGCCGGTGCGTCGCCTGAGGAGTGCCGGACGGCGTTCGCGACGACGATCCGCGAGTGCGCGGATGCGACGTCGACCCTGCAGGCCAAGCGCGGCCGTGCCAGCTACAGCGGGGAACGCAGCATCGGTTCACCCGACGCCGGGGCGGTGGCCGTGGCCATCATCGTCGAAGGCATCGTGGCCGACTGGCCCTGACTCTCTACACCTACCAACTCACCCCTACTCACAATGATGTGGAGTCCCCATGAAGAAGTTCGTCAACGATCCGCAGCAGTTCGTCCCGGAGATGCTCGAGGGCCTGGCGCTCGCGAACCCGGACACCCTGAAGTACGTGCCCGAATACAACCTGATCATGCGCGCCGACGGTCCCGACCAGAACAAGGTGTCGATCGTGCAGGGCTCGGGGTCCGGGCACGAGCCGGCGCACGTGATGATCGTGGGCAAGGGCATGCTCGACGCCGCCTGCCCGGGTGACGTGTTCGCGGCGCCGCCGTTCGACTACGTGTACGAGACGACCAAGCTCATGGCCTCGCCGAAGGGCGTGCTGCTGCTGGTCAACAACTACACGGGCGACAAGATGGTCTTCGAGATGGCCCAGGAGATGAGCTCGGCGGAGGGTATCGAGGTGAAGACGCTCTTCATCAACGACGACGTCTCCGTGGAGGACTCGACCTACACGATCGGCCGCCGCGGGGTGGCGGGCAACTTCTTCGTGATCAAGGCCGTCGCCGCGGCCGCGGAGCGCGGGGCGGACCTCGACGAGGTCATCCGCATCGGCGAGAAGGTGAACTCCGTGACGCGCACCATGGGCGTCGCGCTCACCGCGTGTACTCCGCCGGCGAAGGGCAGCCCGCTGTTCGAGCTCGGCGAGGACGAGATCGAGATGGGTGTCGGCATCCACGGTGAGCCGGGACGCCGCCGGGCGAAGATGATGCCGGCCAACGAGATCGTCGAGGAGCTCCTGGCACCGGTGGTGAAGGACCTGCCGTTCGGCGACGGCGACCGCGTGGCCCTCATGGTCAACGGCCTTGGCGGCACCCCGATCAGCGAGTTGTACCTGCTGTACGGGCAGGCGCACAAGCGCCTCGCGGAGCAGGGCATCAGCGTGGGCCGCAGCTACGTGGGGGAGTACTGCACGTCCCTGGACATGGCCGGTGCATCCATCACGCTGGTGAAGCTTGACGACGAGATCGAGTCGCTGCTCATGGATCCGGCGGAGATTCCCATTCGCACGTTCTAGGTTCCGATGCACGACGGCGGGCCGGTCACCTGCGGGTGGGCGGCCCGCCGCTCTGCGTAGGAGAGGATGCTCCTATGGAATCTGCTGAGCTACCGCCGTCGATGATCGCCCGCCTGCTCGAGGAGATCTCATGGGAGAAGGCGACGAAGTACCGACGCGGCGGGCGCGGCATGGAAAACGTTCTGACGGCCGAGGTGCTGATCGCCCTGGATCTTTTGCCGCGCAGCCACTTTCTCGCTGCCGTGATCAATTCTTGTAGCGGAGCAGTGGCAACTCGGAAACGACTCATCGAGCAGACCGAGCAGGCGGAGATCTCGCTCCTGTCCGGGGATATGTCCGTCAACCCGTCGGAAGCGACGGCTTCCACGTTCATCGTCCAACCCGACGCTCTGATCACGTCGGCGGGTGTCTTTACATTCGTGGAGGCGAAGCGGATCAGGACCAGCGCTTTCCAGCCGGAACAGCTTGCGCGGGAGCTTGTTGCGGTGATGAGCAATGTAGGTGATCGGATACCTCTGCTGTTCCTCCTGGGCGTCGAGCCTCCCGTGGCGGTCAAAGGGCTGGGCAAGATGCCACTGCATGACGCGATACAGCTGCACCTCCCGGCAGTCCTCGAGCGTGCCGGGGACATCGGTACGAGCGAGGAGGAACTGATGACCAAGGTGGCCGACGTCGTCTGCTGGATTTCCTGGCCAACCCTAGCGGCGACAGTCGAAGCGCAGCTGGCTTCATTCTCGTGCGGGGATGACAGCACCGACGCTTCAATACAGCGAACAGGCAAGCAGCTGTTGAGCGCTATCGCCTGGCACTCCTAGTCGGCGTGATAATTGTGGCGTGTGGCCAGTGGACGGCGGCGCCATCTCCGAGCTCGGACAGTTCCTCTCCATAGTTGGAGTGATCAGTCGAGAAAAGCCACCTGCATGTCGAGCGACGCGAACATGCCGGTCAGCATCGCGCGAGTGTTCTCGGAAGCCTGCGCACGTAGCTCAGATTCCTCGGCGGCTGCGGTCATCCGCGTCTCCGCGTCTTGATAGAACTCGGACTGTTCAGGCAAAACAAACGCGTCGGCCACCCGCTCGAAGGCACCTCGATCCTGCGAGAAGAGGTACGAGCGTTCCTGGTCGAGATTGGGGTCGGCCAATTCCGCCTCAGGCAGCCGTATGGAGACAGTGGTGCCATCGGGAGACGTCACGAGGTCGCCGTCGCTCAAGCCTGACATGTCGACATACGCGTCGACGGATCCAGCCGCAACAAAGAGAGTGCGTCGTCCCGCAAGGACATCTGGCAACCACGGGACGTCGTCTTCGACATCGAGTAGAACCTCGAAATTTCCGACAGCGGCGTGGTACTGGCTGATGTCCTGGATCGAGGTCAGTAGTGCTGGCTGGCTCCGGTCGGTGCGATTGAGTTGAAACGGATTGATGCCGTTCAACGTCAGCAAGCCGACGCCTGTGATAATCACGAGAAGCATTCCCGTCACCACGAGTGCAAGATTCTTCAGTGCTCTCTTCATTACCGGTCCCCTTACCGCAGAAGGGCCGCTGAGAGACCGATCCTGTGTTGCCAGCTCGGACCTGACGCCGGCTGGTATGTGCGGTTGAAGTGTAGCGCGTGCGGTAGGGGATGGTTCGACCTGATACGAGCGCTGCTTGTTTGGGCGCGTGTCGCTGGCTCATCCGGCCACAGGAAACACCTCGGGGAATAGGGTGAGTACGACCAATTCGATGCAGGGGGATTTGTGGAGTTTGCAGAGCGATTGACCGCGCTGGCCGCGAAGGTGCGGCAGCAGATGTCTCAGATCGAGACGGAAGAAGCGACGAAGAACGCCTTCATCATGCCGTTCATTTCGACCATCCTCGGGTACGACGTCTTCAATCCGCTAGAGGTGGTACCCGAGTTCACAGCCGATGTGGGAGTGAAGAAGGGCGAGAAGATCGACTACGCGATCATGCATGGGGGGACCGTGCAGATACTGATCGAGTGCAAGAAGTCCAAGGAGCCTCTCAAGATCGAGCACGCTTCACAGCTCTACAGGTACTTCGCAGTGACCAACGCGCGAATCGCGATCCTCACGAACGGTGAGGTGTACGAGTTCTTCACGGATCTGGACGCGCCGAACAGGATGGACGTCAAGCCCTTCCTGGTGTTGGACCTTAACGAGATCGACGAGACACTGATACCTGAGCTGATGAAGCTCACGAAGGATGTCTTCGATCTCGACTCGATCATCAACGCAGCGGGCGAGCTTAAGTACATCGGGCAAATCAAGCGGACGCTGGCATCGCAGTTCAAGGAGCCGGATGCCGAATGGATCAAAGCACTCACCATGCGGGTGTATGACAGTGGCGCATACACGCAGAAGGTACGCGAGCAGTTCACTCCGCTGGTGACCAAAGCGACCAAGCAGTTCCTCAACGAGCAGGTGAATGAACGTCTTAAGGCGGCTCTTGGCGCTCCTAATTTCCCGATGGCCAGCGACTCGGTGATCGCTGCAACCGTCACAAGCGCAGAGGCTGTGGAGAATGATCTCGCCGAGACAGGTGTGGAGACGACGCTGGAGGAGATGGAAGGCTTCCAGATAGTCCGAGCGATCGTCTGTAACGAGGTTAAGCCCCCACGCGTTGTGCACCGCGACGCGAAGTCTTACTTTGCAGTCCTTCTCGATGACAACAATCGGAAGCCGATTGCCCGATTGCACTTCAACAGGGTGCAGAAGTACCTCGGTGTCTTCGACGAGCAAAAGGTGGAGCAACGCATCCCCATCAGCTCGCTCGATGAGATCTACGAGCACGCAGATGCGCTTCGTTCCAGCGTCAGGGCGTATCTGACGGCAGGATGACCTGTACCTGACAAGGACGCGTCAGGTGGAGGCCGCGTCTGGACAGATTGCTCTCGCGCAGTCCGTGCGTCGGTACTTCCGGTCACGGTGCACATACTTACCTGCCCATCGGCGTCGGACATAAAACGGCCTCACTAGGAAGGACGAATCATGGCGGATACGACAGAGTCAAAGGTCGACGAAGAACAGGGCGGGATCGCTCAGAAGGCTTCCGATCAACTTCAGAAGATGGTCGGCAGGGTAGTCGATACCGGGATCGGGCCTCTCACGGGGTCCATTCAGTGGGCCGAGGATCGGCTCGCCCGAGTTCAGGGCGAGCGTTATGTGCCGAACTCAGAACCAACTCGGCCGACAAGGATGGATGAGCAAGAGGACGTAGATAAAGTCATCAAGCGCCTGATCAGGGAGTCCGTCGAAGCTGCAGGAGTGAATGGCTTTGTGACCGGCTTGGGAGGCTTCATTGCCATGCCGGTCACCATCCCCGCAAACATGGCGGGTGGTTTGATCGTCAACGCGCGGCTGGCAGCAGCTATCGCTTACCTCCGTGGATACGACCCGTCGGATCCTCACGTACGCACTACCGTAACTCTCGTAGCTATTGGGTCGAGTACTCAGCAAATTGCAAGAACCATCGGAATGAAGGTGGGCGAGAAGGTCGCGATGAACGCCATTAGAAAGCTTCCCTACTCCGTGCTTAAGGAGATCAACAAGAAGGTCGGGTTCTCGCTCTTGGCAAAGTATGGAACAAAGCGCTCGGTAATCACGCTGGCGAAAGGCGTACCACTTGTGGGGGGCGTGGTGGGCGGTGGAGTGGATGCGACGATGACGGGTGTCATCGGTCGAACCTCGAAAGCGATGTTCCCCGCGGAGTGACTCGCCCCTACGGCCGTCTTGTACTTCTGCGGGATGTCTCGACTGCGGAGGACTAACCGCCCGCCAGCACGTCCACATGCACGTGGTCGATGTGCCGCAGGATCTCGTTCGCCGGCGCAGGGGCTTCGTAGGGGTGCCACCCGCCCTGGGCGATGCGGGCGCTCCAGAACTGGTCGTCGAAGATGACGTATTGGATGTCCAGGTCTTCGGCATGGGCGACGAGCCAGTGGGAGAGCACCCAGCCCTGACGCCGGTTCTCTTCGGACACGGGACGGAAGAACACATCGATGGCGCGCCCGTCGTAGTGCGTCGATTCCCCGCCGTGCCCGGAGCCGACGCCGCCGGGCTCGAATCCGCCGAGGCTCTGCTCGCCGAACACCTCGGCCATGGATGTCCGCACTTGCTCGGCCCTCGGCGTCAGGCCCGACGGCGTCAGCTCCTCCACCTGAAGGTCCGCGTCCACGCTGCCCCGGCAACTGAGGACCGGCCCGGCGTCATTCACGGGCCCGCTGGCAAGGGCCTGCAGAACGCCTTCCTCGACGTCCTCAGGCGCCGTAGCCTCGACGCCTCGCGCCTGCAGCGCTACCGCCGTCGTCGCCTGTTGGGCCTGATCGCGTGTCAGCCCGACCTCGCCGTCCGGCGTCTGCACCGTGCACTCCGACCCACCGAGGAGTGGACCGCTGCCGGCGCGCAGCCCACCGACGAACCCCGGACCCAGCAGCACGAGCACCGCTGCGACGGCTGCGACCACCACGAGCCCGAACAGGGCCGCGGCAGCGCGCCGTCGGCGCTGCGCAGCGCTGCTACTGACCACAGCTGGCACCAGCTTCGGGAAGAACCGGGAACGCACCCCACGCCGTCGCATCTCGGCAGGTATGCGTTGTGCTGGTCCAGCTCACTGAGGCCAACCCTTCCGTTGCGATGCGATGATTCGCCCGACCGTCGGGAAGAGCGTCTGAAGGATAAAGGGACGGGAGACCCGGAAGGTTCCTTGCAACGGATCAATGTCGGAGGAGTCGAGGACTGAGAGCAGAGGACCTGCCGGGCCACCCGCCTGCCAGCCAGCGGTTCAGGTCACCTGCAGGGTCGCGTAGACGACGTAGTTGTCATCGAACAGGCCGGTCTCCGGGTCGTACCCGTCGCAGGTGATCAGGCGCAGTTCCGCCCCGTTGGTGTTGCCGTAGACCTGGATCGTGGGGAACTCGTCCTTCGCGTACTGCTCGCCCCGCTGGACGACGAACGTCGCCACGGAGCCGTCCTTTCGGGTCACCTTGATCGTGTCGCCCTCGCCGAGGTCGCGGAGGGAGGCGAAGACACCCGCTCCGCCATCGGTGGCATTGACGTGCCCGAGGAAGACGGCGGGGCCGCGCTCGCCTGGCGTAGGCGACTGGTTGTACCAACCCGCGGGTGATCCCGGCTCGCCGGGTGGGACCTCGAGGGACCCGTCGTCCTGCAGCCCGAGCGACATGAGGTCCGTAGTCGTACCGGTGGACGGCAGGCTCAAGGTAACAGGCTCGGACCGTGGCAGAACCTCCGGCAGAGCGTCAGGAACGGCAGCGGGAGGGGTCGCGGCGTCGGGCGTCGGCACACCGGCCGTGGCCGTCGCCGTCGCCGTCGCGGATGCCGACGGCGGCGCCGGCGCGGGGGAGTTTACGACAGTTGCCTGCTCCGTGGCGCAGCCTGCCAGGAGATGAACGGCGATCGCCGCGGAGACGGCGAAGCGCCCATGGCGGACGAAGGAGGAGTCGATCATCGCCTCATTCTCTACGACGCGGCTGAACGGTGCGCGTGTACGGATGGTCCGGGGTACAGAGCTTCATCTCAGGCCGATATCCACCTACGCCCTCGTGTCCAATCTTCTGCGCGCGTTCATGCCTGAACGGACGTTCTACACTTCAGACTGTCGCGTCGTCACTCGATGACAGCGCCTCCTCACGTACACCAATGGGGTTCCATGCTGCCGTCTTCACCTCCGCCTGCCCCCAAGCCGTCACCCACGGGAGGCTTCTACGTGCAGAGGTCCACCGCTGTAGTTGCGGGTGTCGCCCTGTTCCTCGTCGTGATCGGCCTCATCGTCGGCGGTCTGAGCGGGGGCATCATCATGGCGGCCCTCGTCGCCCTCGTCACCGGTCTCTACACGGCTGTGACGAACCGGCCCTCATGGGTGCGGCTGAATGGGCGCAGGGCGGGCGCCATCACCGCCGGCGCGAGCGTCGTCGCGCTCCTCATCGGTGGAGCGATAGCGCCGGCCGACGAGTCCGTACCGACCGCAGTCGCCGAGCAGACCCAGGAGGCTGCGCCCGAGGCGACGCCGACGACGGCCGCCTCGACAGCCCCGGCCACGCCGTCGCCCTCCGCGCGCCCGACGCCCACGCGCACGCCGTCGGCCACTCCGACTCCGACGGTCTCCGACGTGGCACCCCTCGACGGCGACGCCGTCGTCGATGCAGCAGGGACGCCGCGTGCGCCGGCCGAGCAGCCGGCCGCGAACACGACGGCGCTGGCACTCCTCGAGACCCTGGCCATCAAGGGCCGTGCACCGAAGACCGGGTACGACCGCGAGCAGTTCGGCCAGGCCTGGCTCGACGTCGACAGGAACGGCTGCGACACCCGCAACGACATGCTCAACCGTGACCTGACGGACATCGTCCACACGAACTCCGTGCCCTGCAAGGTGCAGTCGGGCATGCTGGCCGACCCGTACACGGCGATGTCGATCGCCTTCCAGCGTGGACAGTCGACGAGCACGAAGGTGCAGATCGACCACGTCGTGGCCCTGTCCGACGCCTGGCAGAAGGGCGCACAGCAGCTCACCTTCGACCAGCGCGTCGCGTTCGCCAACGATCCGCTGAACCTGCAGTCCACCGACGGTCCGACGAACCAGCAGAAGGGTGCGGGCGACGCCGCCACCTGGCTGCCGCCGAACAAGGGCTACCGCTGCGAGTACGTCGCGCGGCAGGTCTCCGTGAAGGCGACCTACACCCTCTGGGTGACGCAGGCGGAGCACGACGCGATGGCGCGCATCCTCTCCGACTGCAACGGCATCCTCGCCCCGACCAACCAGATGGCGCCGTCGGTGACAGCACCGCCCGAGCCGATCGAGACCGCACCATCACCGGAGCCGGTACCGGAGGCGCCCGTCGTCGCGCCCGCGCCGGGCCCGTTCGCGAACTGCAGCGAGGCTGCAGCAGCCGGTTTCTCGAACATCCCCGTCGACTCGGCCGCCTACTCGCCGAACCAGGACGGCGACGGCGACGGCGTCGCCTGCGAGGGCGGAGCGTCGGAGCCGGTCGCTCCGGCACCGGTGCCGGCAGCGCCAGCTCCGGTGGTACCGGCTCCGGTGGCACCTGCTCCCGTCGCGCCGGCCCCCGCACCGTTCTACGCCAACTGTGACGCGGTCCGCGCAGCGGGTGCCGCACCGATCTACGCCGGCACACCTGGCTTCCAGCCGAAGTTCGACCGGGACGGCGACGGCATCGGCTGCGACAGCTAGCCCGGCTCCACCACGAGCGACGGCGGGGCAGTCACCGAGAGTGGCTGCCCCGCCGTCGTCGTCTGCGCGGGACGACCTACATGCTCCAGAGCTCCGCGTGCACATCCGTCTCGTCCGACCAGCGGCGCTGCAGGGCGAAGAGCTCGTCGACGATGTCCCGCGGCAGAGGCTCGATGTACCGGCTGAACGAGAGGAGCTCGCGCAGGTTCTCCTCGCGGCTCGCCGACCCGACCGTGGAGACGACCTGCGACGTGCTGTGCGCGAAGCGCAGGCAGAACTCCGCCCAGCTCGCGACGCCGGAACGCTCGAAGATGGGAGCCACCTCGACCGCACGCTCCTGCAGGTACGGCTTCCAGGCGGCGCCCGGCACGTCACGCAGGGCGTGGACGGGGGCGCCGGCGACGGTGCGCATCGAGATGATCGCCTTGTCCTGCGCGAGCAGCTCGTCCCACAGCTCGTTCGACGCGAAGCGCTGCAGCGGGTTGAGGTAGAAGATGTAGCCGTCGATCAGCCCGTCGAGGTGCCCGGCCCGGAGCGCTGCGAGGGGAGCCTCCGATGTCCAGGGGAAGATTTCGAGGACGAAGCGTCCCACCAGCCCTTCGTCCCTGATGCGCTGCAGCTCGCTGAGCACCGGCCCGCCGGTTCGCATGTCATCGGCGAACTCCCCGACTCCGGTGAGCTGGCCGATGTCGATGGAGCTGATTCCCAGCGGCTTGATGTTCTCCGCGATGGTCGCCCGGACGTCGTCGGCCGTCCCGCCGCCGAGCTTCACGATGACCGGCGGGACCTTCGCGCGGTCCTCGTCGAACGCGGCGCCGAGGACCTCGAGGGCGTGGTCGTACTGCCGGGAGGTGTGCAGCCACAGACCGGCGTCGATGGCGGTCCGGGCCATATGGGCCTGCTGGTCGCGGGGGACGTCGTCGTGCCCCAGCCGGGTGGTGCCGTAGATGTAGGGAGGGAGGTCTGCGAGAGGCTTCATTGCCTCAGGCTACCGGTCCTCTTCGGCGTCGACACCGAGGTGCTCCCGCGCACCGGCTACGGTCGAGGGATGAGCGAATCCACCCCTGACCAGGCGTTCGTGCGGGCCATCGCCCTGCAGGCCCGCCTAGACCTCCCCGAGGAGCGCGTCGCGGACCTGGCGGCGGCGGCCGCACCGATCCATGCCCGGCTCCGCACCCTCTCCGCCGTCGACCTCGGCGAGACCGCACCGGCCCTGTCCTTCGACGCGTCGTGGGACTGAGGCACCCATGCAGCCCTATGAACTGACCCTCACCGAGGCCTCCGCCCGCATCTCCTCCGGCGAGCTCTCACCCCGCGAACTGACCGAGTCCGCGCTCACCCGCATCGAGGCCGTGGAGGGGCGCGTCCATGCCTTCGCCGCCGTCACCGCGGAGATCGCGCTCGCCCAGGCGGACCGCGCCACCGCCGAGATCGCCCGGGGGACCTACCGCGGACCGCTGCACGGGATCCCCGTGGGCATCAAGGACCTGATGAACACCGCGGGGACCGCCACCACCGCCAGCTCGAAGGTCCGCGCGCAGTTCGTGCCCGACGCCGACGCAGCCGTCGTGGAGGCCGTCGGGCGCGCGGGGATGGTCATGGTGGGGAAGACCCACACCCACGAATTCGCGTACGGGGGAGTTACGCCCACCACCCGCAACCCGTGGAACCTCGAGCGCATGGCGGGTGGCTCGAGTGGCGGATCCGCCGCGGCGGTCGGCTACGGGGGAGTGCTCGCGGCCCTGGGCTCCGACACCGGCGGGTCCATCCGGATCCCGGCGTCGTTCTGTGGCACGGTGGGCCTCAAGCCGACCTTCGGCCGGGTCTCCCGCGTCGGCGTCGCCTCCCTGGCCTGGTCCCTGGACACCGTGGGGCCGCTGACCCGCAACGTCAGCGACGCGGCATTGGTCCTGAACGCGATCGCCGGCCACGACCCGCGCGACCCCGGGTCCGCGCGGACGCCCGTCCCCGACTTCACCGAGCGGCTGGAGGACGGCGTGGACGGCCTCCGGATCGGGATCCCGACCAACTTCTTCACGGAGGACCTCGACGGTGAGACGGACGCTGCCGTCGCGGCAGCCGTGCGGGTACTGGAGGGTCTCGGCGCCGTCGTCGTGCCCGTCGTGATCCCGCAGGCCGAGCACCTCGGTGCGGTGATCACCGGGATCATGATGCCCGAGGCCAGCGCCTACCACCGGCGGGCGCTGCGCGAGACGCCGGAACTGTTCACCGAGGAGGTCCGCAGCCTGCTGGAGGTGGGCGAGACCATCCTCGCGACCGACTACATCGACGCCCTCCGCTTCCGGCAGTCGATGAAGGACGCGTGGAAGGACATGATGCGGGCGGTGGACGTCGTCGTCGCCCCGACCGTCCTCACCCCGGCGCTCCCCGCGCAGGACACGGAACGCTTCCGGCCGGACGGCACCAGCGAGGACGCGAACGTCGAGTTCGGCCGGCTGTCCATCCCGGCGAATCTCCTCGGGTTGCCGTCGCTCCAGGTGCCCTGCGGGTTCTCCGCCGCGGGCCTGCCGCTGGGCGTGCAGATCATGGGCAGGCCCTTCGCCGAGCAGACCGTGCTCGCCGTCGGCCGGGCGTACGAGCTGGCGACGGACACGGTGGGGAGGATCGCGCCCCTCTGATGCGGGCCGACCAGCGGGAACCCCGTCCGCCGCTGTGCCTAGCCCTCGGGTGACTCGGTCACGGGTGGTGCCGTGTAGCCAATCAGCTGCCAGGCGCCATCGACATAGCGCGCCGTCACGGTGTACGGGGAGTTCGGGCTTGCCTCGCTCGAACCGAGCCACCCCTCGCCGGAGAAGTAGAAGATCTCGGCCTGCGTGGTGGTGATCTCCGCGGTGTAGGTCCCGGCGGCATCCGGGACGAAGTCGGTGGAGAAGTCTGCCAGGGTGGTGGCTCCTCCGAGAGCCCATCCGAGCTGATAGATCTGCGCCATAGCGGTTTCGGCGTCCGCGCAGAAGGTGCACGCCGGGTCGCTGACGGCTCGGAGTGGCTCGAGGTCGTTCGCCTCGTAGGAGTACGACAGCAGACTCAGCCAGTGCGACGTGAAGGCCTCCAGCCCCTCGCGCGACTCGTCGTCCGCTTCCGCCGGCACTGCCGGGATCGGCAGATTCGCGGCGGGCGCGGCCGACGACGCCGGCCTCGGCTCGGCGCGGGCAGCGGTGGGTTGCGCCGAGGCGTCGGGCGGCGCCGTCTCGGTCGCCGTTCCCGTCGACGGTGATGCCTCCGTAGCCGTAGCAGTAGCCGTCGTCGCCCTCGCCTCGCGCGCTTCGTCCCCCGTCCCTGCCGGCGCGTCGCAGGCCGTCAGCGACAATGCGACACCAAGGGCAAGGGCGAGCACGGAGCTGCGAGCCCGACTGAACGTGATGGACATACGATCTCCTCCTGCACGACGCCAGAGAAGGAGTGGAAGCCATCATGACCTATCGGGGAGGGCCGCGCGTCACCGTGGACGCAGTGTCGAGGTCGGAGTTCCGGGGCTCGCTCTCGCGTCGGGGAACCACCACCTGATGTACTCGTGAACGGGCCACTACTTCCGAAAGGACACCATGACCATCGACACCGCCGTCTTCGACCTCTCCGATGCGCACACCACCGCGATGCACGAGCTGTACCGGCACCTGCACGCGCACCCCGAGCTCTCCATGCAGGAGACGCACACCGCGGCCTTCATCCTCGAGAAGCTCACGCACCTCGGACTGGAGACGTTCATGTGCGGCGGGACCGGCGTCGTCGGGATCCTGCGCAACGGCGACGGACCGGTGGTCGGCTACCGTGCCGACACGGACGGCCTGCCCATGCAGGAGGACACGGGCCTCGACTACGCGAGCACGACGACGGGCACGCTGGCCGACGGGACGGACGTCCCGGTGATGCACGGCTGCGGCCACGACACGCACATCACCGTCGGCCTGACAGCGGCACAGCTGCTGACCGAGCACCGCGAGGCGTGGGCCGGCACGGTGGTGTTCATCTTCCAGCCCGGTGAGGAGATCGGTGAGGGCGCCGAGGCGATGGTCGAGGACGGGCTGTGGGACAAGGCGCCGAAGCCGTCCATCATCTACGGGCAGCACGTCTGGCCCGGACTGGCCGGGACCGTGAACATCAGCAAGGGTACGGCGATGGCGATGGCCGACTCCTGGCGGGTCACGGTGCACGGCAGGCAGGCCCACGGTTCGCAGCCCGAGCAGTCGATCGACCCCATCGTGCTCGGCGCCCACATGGTGGTCCGCATCCAGACGATCGTCTCGCGGGAGGTGCACCCCATGAAGTCGGCCGTTGTCACGATCGGCACGTTCCACGGCGGGCTCAAGGAGAACATCATCCCCGCCTCGGCGGAGTTCACCCTCAACGTGCGGACGTTCGATTCCGAGGTGCGGGACCGCGTGCTGGCCTCGCTCCGGCGGATCATCAGCGCCGAGGCCGCGGCGTCGGGTGCGCCGGAGCCGACCATCGAGGAGATCACCAGCTTCCCCCAGTGCTACAACGACCCCTCGTCCACCACGGACCTGATGGCCGTGCTCGGCGAGGTGCTGGGCGAGGACGCCGTCATCGAGGCGCCGCCCGTCATGGGCAGCGAGGACTTCGGCCTCCTCGCCGAGGCCATCGGCGTCCTCAGCGTCTACTGGTTCTTTGGCGGGCACGCGCAGGACAGGCTCGACGCCGGCACCCCGCCCGGCAACCACTCGCCGTTCTTCGCACCGGTGATCGAGCCGACCCTGACCACCGGCGTCCGCGCGGCGATGACCGCGCTGCTGTCGACGGTGGGGACGACGGCGTGAGCGCTGCGCTGCACGAGCTGTCCGCCGTCGAACTGACCGGTGCCATCCGCCGTCGCGAGGTGTCTGCGCGGGAGGCGCTCGACGCGCACGTCGCACGGATCGACGCCGTCAACGGGCCGATCAACGCGGTCATCACGGAGGACCGGGAGGGTGCGGCGGCGCTCGCGGCCGCGGCGGACCGGCTGACGACGTCGGGCGCTGATCTTCCGCCGCTCCACGGCCTGCCGATGACGCACAAGGACACCCACAACACGCGGGGACTGCGGACCACGCAGGGGTCGGCGATCTTCAAGGACTTCGTCCCGACGTTCGACGACCTCATCATCGGGCGCCTCAAAAAGGCCGGAGTCGTCACCACCGGCAAGACCAACGTGCCGGAGTTCGCCGCCGGATCGCACACCTTCAACGAGGTCTTCGGGACGACCCTGAATCCCTACGACACGAGCCGCAGTGCCGGGGGTAGCAGCGGGGGAGTGGCGGCATCGATCGCGGCACGGATCCAGCCGCTGGGCGACGGCAGCGACATGGGCGGGTCGCTGCGCATCCCGGCGTCGTTCTGCAACGTCGTCGGGTACCGGCCGTCCATCGGTGTGGTGCCGTCCCTGCCCACGCGGAACGCCTGGGCGTGGCTCTCGCGGCACGGGCTGATGGCGCGCGACGTCGAGGACATCGCCCTGGGGATGACCGCGATCGCCGGGCCCGACCCGGCGAGCCCGTTCGGCTACCCCATCACCGGCTCCTTCGCCGATCCCCTGCAGCGGGATCTCACGGGCCTGCGGATCGGGTGGTCACCGGACTTCGGTCTCGGCATGCCGGTGGACCGCGAGGTGCTCCGCGTGCTCGAGGTTCAGCTGCAGGTCTTCACGGACCTCGGCGCGACCGTCGAGGAGGCGGCGCCGGACCTGCGCGACGCCGACCAGGTGTTCGGGACGACGCGCGCCTTCGACTTCGTGCTCGGCCTCGGCGAACTGGCCGCGAAGCACGGCGACGCGATCAAGCCGGAGATCCGATGGAACATCGAGCAGGGGCGGAAGCTGACGGCGCAGGACCTGGTGGACGCGGCCCTCGCCCGGACCCGGCTCGACACCAGCGTGCGCCGCTACTTCGGCAGGTACGACGTCTTCGCGAGCCCTGCCGCGCAGGTGCTGCCCTTCGACGCGGCGTCTCGGTACCCGACGTCGGTCAACGGCGTCGACTTCGCGACGTACCTCGACTGGATGCGCTCGGCGTGCCTCGTCTCGGCAACCGGCCTGCCGGCGGTCTCGGTCCCGGCAGGGTTCAGCGAGGGCGGCCTGCCGGTCGGGCTGCAGCTCGCGATGCCGCACGGGAGCGACGTCGGACTCCTGCAGGTCGCGTACGCGTTCGAGCAGGCGACGGGCTGGGCGAAGCGGGCGCCGGCCCTGTAGGAGCTCCGTCACGACAGCTCATCGGTTGATGATGTGCCAGAGGATGACGTCGTGGGCGTGCTTCGCCTTCTCGTCACCCCGGAAGTCGGCCTCGAACGCCTTGGACCCCGCGGAGACGGCGATGGACGAGCTCGACGCGAACTTGCCGAGCATCGACTTGTTCGTCAGCATCGACACGGCCTGGATGTTCCGATAGGGCACTGACGTCAGCGCCACCTTGTTGCCGACGAAGCTCTTGTCCTGCAGGATCACGCGCTGGTTCGTCAGCCCGATGAATCCCGTGCCGACACCGATGCAGTCGTACACCGCGATGACCTGCTCGCCCTGTAGCAGGCCCGCGAGGATCATCTGGAGCTGTTCCGGCCGGTCGTGGACGATCTGGTTCATGCGGTTCCCCCTCGATGTGTCGGACTCGATGCCCGCCGTCCTGATCCTAGGCGTACTCAGGGTGGGCTGCCTCGCACTCCTCTCCTGGCTCACGTGCGGCGTGCGAGCCGGACGACCGACGGGTCCACCGGATCCTTGACCACCCCGACTCCTGCCGCCGCCGCCGCCTGCGCGAGGCACCACGTCACGAGGCCGCCGAGGGCAAGGCTCGCGAGCTTCCTGTCCCGGTCGAGGCGCTGCCCCACAAGTGCACCGAATTGCCCCACGTACACTCCGCTCGCGCGTAGCTGCCCGTCCTGCAGGGCCGCGAGGAAGGCCGCACGGACGTGCTCGGGACCGGCCGACGGTGGGACGTGCTGCACGACGTGTCGCCGCAGGTGTCCGCTGACCGAGGTGGTCCTCGGGGGCGTTCCGGCGACGGGAGGTGCTGCTGGTGGCGGGGCCACAACGGCCGGGGCACCCGCCGGCGCCTTCGCAGCGGCAACCGCTGCTGCCGGTCGCACCGGAACCGCGGCTGCCGCCGGGGCGGGTGCTGCTGCCGAAGTGAGCTCCTGCTCGGCGAGCGCAGCGAGTTCCAGATGTAGCGCAGCCAGTTCGCGGTGGATGGCAGCGACCCTCGACGGCGGGCCCGGCGTACCGGCACCGGTCGCGAGCTTGCGGCGGATCACGTTCGAGACTGCGCAGCGGAACAGCGCGGCCAGTGTCTCCGCGAGCGCAGTCCTCCCCGCGTCGGCCGCGACCACCAGGGATACGGGCGAGGAGCGGCTCTCGATGGTCCGGGCCAGTTCCTCGAGCGATCCGTGCACCGCCCCGAACCGCAGGCGCTCCTCCTGCGTCGCCGGCCCGACCTGCGGCGAGTAGACGCTCTGGAAGGGGTTGATGGAGACGAGGTCAGCGGACGGGAAGTGGTCCTTCGCAACGACCTGCCGGAGGACCCTGCGGACCGCGTCGAGTTGCCGCGCCACCTGTTCGACCGGGTTCGGCACGCCGGCGCCGGTCACGAGGACCCACGGCTCGCCCACGTCCCGCACCCGGGAGACCGCCGCCGGGTACCGTTTCCGCTCGCTGAGGATGAACGTGCCCCTGGTCTCGTTGTAGAAGAGCCAGTCCACCTCGGCGACCGGGAATCCCGGCGCGTCGACCCGACAGTTGCTGAACGCCCAGACGTGGTCGCCGAGAAGCTGATGCAGGCGGTGAACGTCTGCCGGAGCGGCCGTATGGGCGGCAGTGTTCGTCGAGGGGAAATGGAGCACGGGTGTCTTTTCGGCAGGAGGGGAGGGGCGGACCGGTCAGAACGGCGGCAGGACGCCGGCCACGGTGGCGAGGGCGGCGGCCGGCATGGCCAGGAGCCAGCCGATGCGCCGCCGTCGTGCCTGGTGCACCAGGTGCTGGAGGGCAGAGAACCGGGCGACGACGTCGGCGGGCGAGTGCAGCTCCGGTGGCGTGCGGCGCCAGGTGGACGGCTGGGCCGCTGCCGCTGCGAGGATGGCGACGTGGTCGGCGGTCAGGACCACGGGGCGACGGGTGAGCCAGCGGAGGAGCTGGTCGGAGGTCAGGACGGTGACGCTGCTGTGCTTCTCCTTGACCGTCAGCCTGCGGGCTCCGACGACGACGATCGCCGCGTCCACGGTGACCTGATGGCACACCGCTGCGGCCAGGAGCTTCGCGGCCCTGGTGGCCTCGTGCTCCGCGTTGCGGACGTGCGGCTGCCGCACACCGTTCACCATGAACGTGCCCTTCGCCGTCCAGATGGCCTGGCCCGCGTGATGCTTCGTGTTGAGCGTGTAGACACCGGTGGGGCCGATCACCACGTGGTCGATGTCGGAACCCTTCTCGCCGACCGGCACGGCGTGGAGCACCCGCCAGTCCGGGCCGAGGGCTGCCAGGCGCCGCCCGACGGCGCGCTCCCCGAGCGCGCCCTGGTACCAGGGCCAGGCGGAGGCTCCGAGCGGGCTGGCTCCGAAGAGGCGCTGCAGGCGTCCACGGGCCGGCTGCCCGGACTGGAGGGCCAGCACTTCCTCCATGACCGACTGTCCCGGCTCCCGCCGCATGAGGAGGCCGACCGTCTTCCCGGTCATCAGCCCCGGGTGCTCCTCCATCGGCTCGGCAATGCTCATCGCCTGTTCCTGCCCGTTCGATCGGTTCCCGACGGGACCCGTCCAGCCCCAAGGTGACCCGGGCGGTCTAAGCCCCGCCCGGGTCACCTTGAATCTATCGGGGAGTCCTCAGGGCGGATCCGTCACGAGCTGCCGTGGGACGGCAAGATTGCCTCAGGGTTTCCGCAGCCCCGTCAGCTCAGGATGTCCTTGGTGCTGAACCGCCCATAGGCCAGCGTGCCGAAGACGGCGATGTACCCGGTCTGCAGCACGGCGTTGTCGATGAAGGAGGACCAGACGATGGGCTGCCGCAGGAAGTCCGCGAAGCCCAGCCAGTAGTTCGTGAACAGCCAGGGGTGAAGCCATTCCAGCTGGGGCAGCGCTCCGAGGATCTGCGCGACGGCCGCGAGCGCCGCGGTCGCCGCCATCGCTCCGACCGGGATGGTGGTGAGCGTCGAGATGAACAGGCCGATGGCGCTGAGTCCCATGAGGGACACCGTGACGTAGAGGGCGAGCAGCAGGAGCCGCCCGAAGTACCCGCCGATGCCCACGGTGTCGCCGGACAGCAGCGTCACCGGACCCACGGGGAACAGCAGCGCGCCGATGATGGCGCCCGTGATCACGACCGTGAGCGTGGCGACGAAGCAGAACAGGGCCGCGCCGGCGTACTTCACGAGCAGCAGCCGGATGCGCCCGGCAGGAGCGACCAGCAGGTACCGCAGGGTGCCGAGGTTCGCCTCGCCGGCGATGGTATCGCCCGCCACGACCCCGATGGTCAGCGGGAGGAAGAGCGGGATGGCGACGGTGAGCGCGGTCAGCGACACGAACAGGCCGTTCTCCGTGATGCTGTTGAGGAAGGCGGGTCCGCGGCCGCTGGCCGAACCATCGGAGGACACGCGGACGACGACGGCGATCAGGATGGGGATCAGCGCGAGCGCCCCGATCATCGCCCACGTGCGGAGCCTCCGGAACAGCACGGTGACCTCGGACAGCACGAGCGTGAGCCCGAGCGATCCTCCGGCGCGAGGTGGGCGGGTGACTGCGGATTCAGCCGGCAACGTCGAACCCCTCTCCGGTGAGTGCGACGAAACGGTCCTCGAGCGAGGCACCGCTGGCTTCGAAGCCGCGGACCCGCACGTCGGCACGCACGAGTGCGGCGTTGACGGTCTCGGGCAGGAGCCCGGGTACCGAGAGTTCGGCCGTGATGACATCGTCGCGTCCGTGCGGTTCGGGCGTCAGCCCGAGTCCGCTGAGGACGCGGTGCGCGTCCGCGAAGTCCGGCGTGGCCACGCGGACGCGAGCCGTGCCTGCGGACCTGAGCTCGTCGAGAGTGCCCTGGGCGACCAGCTGACCGGCGCTCATGACCGCGATGCGGTCGCACATCTGCTCGACCTCGGCCAGCAGGTGGCTCGAGACGAAGATGGTGGTGCCGTCATCGGACAGGGACCGGATGAGGCTGCGGACCTCCCGGGTGCCCTGCGGATCGAGTCCGTTGGTCGGCTCGTCGAGGATGAGCAGGTCCCGCGGGGCGAGCAGCGCGTTCGCGATGCCCAGCCTCTGCTTCATGCCGAGGGAGTAGGCGTGCGCCCGCTTCTTCGCGGCATGGCTGAGGCCCACCCGTTCGAGGGCGGCGTCGACGCGGGCGTTCCGGGTGGCGGGCGAGGTGTGGCGGTCCGCGGCGTCGAAGCGCTGCAGGTTGGCGCGCCCCGAGAGGAACGGGTAGATGGCCGGGCCTTCGACCAGGGCGCCGACCCGCGGCAGGACCGCCCGCGCATCCTTCGGCATGACGCCGTCGAGCAGGCGGATCTCCCCGCTCGATGCGGCAGCCAGTCCGAGGAGCATGCGGATGGTGGTCGTCTTGCCTGAACCGTTCGGGCCGAGGAAGCCGAAGACCGAGCCACGGGGAACGGCGAGATCGACGCCATTGACGGCCTTCTGCCTGCCGAAGACCTTGGTCAGACCGAGCGTCTCGATCGCGAGGGTGTCCCCGCTCACGAGCGGGCCCGCACTGTCCGTGCGGGCCCGCTCGAGAACCTCGGTGGTGCTCCGGTCACTGCTGGGCGGCGGCGACGAGCTGGTCGACCCCGACCGCGCCTGCGAGGATTCGGCCGTCATCGGTGACGAGCACCGAAACGAGCGAGGTCTGCAGGGCCTTGCCGCCGTCCACCTCGGTGAGTGCCTGCTGCAGGAGCGCCTGGGCTCCGGCGACTTCCTCGGGGTCCATGCCGGGCTTGATCTCCATGATCTCGCCCATTCCCGCGGCTTCCCCGTCGCCGAGGTCCAGGCCGAGCTGACCCGCACTGCCGGCGGGCAGCTCCACGATGGTGCTCCAGTCCTCGCCGATGACGGTCGGCTGCTCCGGCGTCTCGGCCGGTGCTCCCTCTGCCTCCAGCTTCGCCCGGGCCTCGTCCGCGGTAGGTGCTTCCGTGACGGTGGCTCCGGCAGGAGGCGTGAAGTCGAAGATGCCGGCATCAGGGGTGCTGAAGTCGACGGCGCTGAAGCCCGCCGTGAAGGCCGGATCCTCCTGGCCCTTGGCCTGGACGGTGACGCTCAGCGGCACACCTGTCTCGGCGTCGACGCTGACGGCGATGGAGCCGATCAGTGTTGCAGGGTCCTCAGGGGTGAGCAGGAGCTGGTACGCGCTGCGTCCCGCGACGCGGCTGGTGCCGTCCACGGCCACCTCGGTGCTGGGGTCGATCCTCGCGAGGAAGGTCTGGGCCAGTTCGGCGGGTGTGCGGGGGACGTTCTGCAGCTCCGGGTATTCAGCAGCTTTCTGCTGCAGCTTCGCTTCGAGCTCGGCCTTCGCGGCGTCCTGGTCCGGCAGCACGGCGTGCGTGGCCTCGTTGGACTGCGAGTCGTAGTACCAGGCGTCGGTGGTGTTCACGACGACGTCCCGCTGCGCGAGCTGGTCCAGGACCTGGACGCGTGCCTTGTCCGGACCGTCGACGTACACCTGCGCGGTGTGGTCGCCGGTCAGCAGTTCGAGGGCCATGGAGGTCGGGTCCGAGCTCGATGTCCCGCCCGGGGGAGTGGCCATGCCGATGTCCGGGAGGCCGAGGTCCGAGGACTGCTCCACCGTGCCGGAGTAGGCGTCGTCGCTACTCGTCGCGACGAATTCGAGCAGCTCCTGCGCGGTCTTCGCGGGGAGTTGCGGTTGGGCTTCGGCCACTGCGGACCCACTCACGGCGGCAGCGACGATGACGACTGGGACGATGCCGGCGGGGAGCCAGCGCCAGTTCTTGTTCATGATTGAGCCTTCCGAACGTTTCTGTGCCCCATCTGATGTCAACGCTACACCTGCACGGTGACAGTTCTCCGGGCACGTGTACTGGGTGAACGAGCGGGAGGGCCGAGGCGTGCCGGCATCCGCAGGACGGCGTTGCACGGCGCGGAATACGGCGTCGGCGGCGGACCGGTGACACGAAGAAGGGGCGGCCGGAGCCGCCCCTTTCGTGCCTCGATGGGCCCTAGCGCGTGACGCGGCGGCGACCGGCGAGGGACTCGGCGACGCCGATGAGCAGCACGGCGGCGATCACGGCGAGGACGAAGCCCAAGACGTTGAGTTCGAAGATGCCGCCCGTGTTGAAGAACTGCGCGATGAGCCCGCCGATGATGGAGCCCACGAGGCCGAGCAGGAGGGTCGCGAGCAGCCCGAGGTTCTGCTTGCCCGGCTTGATGAGGCGGGCGAGTGCCCCGATGATGAGGCCTGCGACGAGGAATCCGATCATGATGTTCTCCTTCTGTAGCGGTCCGCCCTGAGGGCGGGAAGTCTGCGAGTGATCGTGCCGGTCACGGACCCTGATGTCGAACCACTTCCTCGAGGGGGAAGCAACCCGGTGCCGAGCGGTGTCGGAGTCCTTGCAACGATCTGGTGTCCCCCCAACGATAGAGGAATGCACAGCTGGCTGAGTACTTCGTGATGGCACGATCTCCTCGACAACGGCGCGGGCGCGGGTCCGTGTTCGCCGGACGGACGCGCCCCCACGGCGTCGGCCGCATCCTCGGCCTGGTGGTCGGGTGGCTGCTGGTGGTCGTCGGCCTCGCGGCGCTCGTGCTTCCCGGGCCCGGCCTCCTTGCGCTCGTGGCAGGCCTCGCGGTGCTCGCCCAGCAGTACGAATGGGCGCGGCGCTGGCTGCAACCCGTCAAACGCAAGGCCTTCGCCGCAGCCGCGCAGGGCGTGAAGAGCATCCGGAACATCGTCATCAGCTTCCTCGGCGCCCTGGTGCTGGTGCTGCTCGGTGTCCTCTGGGGTCTCAACCCGCCGGTGCCCGCCTGGTGGCCGCTCGATGAACGGTGGTGGTTGCCCGGTGGCTGGAGTGTCGGATCGAGCCTGATCCTCTCCGGGCTCCTTGCTGCGGCCTTCATCGTCTACAGCATCCGGCGCTTCCGCCCTGTGGGCTGACGATCACCGGTCGGTCCCGATCCGAGGATCCGGTGGCGGAACGGAAAGTAGTAAGCGTACTGTCGAATGCGTGTCCGGCCGGGCACGAGACCGATCCGAAGGAGTCTGCCATGACGAACGCCGGTGCGATGCTCGACACCTACCCGCAGGACCGCGACGGCTTCGACCGCGATCTGCTGGTCGCCTGCCTGGAAGCGTGCTTCGACTGCGCCCAGACGTGCTCGGCCTGTGCGGACGCCTGCCTTGCGGAGGACATGGTGGCCGAGCTGCGGACATGCATCGGGACCAACCTCGACTGCGCCGACATCTGCGTGACGACGGGGCGCATCCTGTCCCGCCACACGGGGTACGACGCGAACCTGAGCCGCGCCGTCCTCGAAGCCTGCCGTGCGGCCTGCACGGCCTGCGGTGACGAGTGCTCGCAGCACGCGGACATGCATGAGCACTGCCGGATCTGCGCCGAGGCCTGCCGTCGCTGCGAGCAGACCTGCGAGGCCCTGCTCGCGTCGATGTAGGCGACAGCCCGTACGGCCGAACGACCGAATCGTCGCTTCAGGCGTCGAGCGCTCGTATCTGGTCCGTCAGCTCACGGGCCTTCTCATCGGCGCCTGCCTCCGCGTACAGGCGGGCCGCCTCGCCGAGGTGGCGCGACGCCTGCCTGCCGGAGCCCAGAGCCGTGTAGTACAGCCCGAGGCACTCCTCCAGGTCTGTCAGGGTCTCGAAATCCAGAAGCTCCCTCTGCCCCGACACCGTCCCCAGGAAGCGGCCGGCGGTGTCGAGGTCGGCCACCAGCAGAGCGTACCGGGCGAGCGCGAGCGCGAGTTCGAGCCGTTGCGCCTCCGTGCCGATCACCGTGAACCCGAGCTCGGCGAAGTCCAGGGACCGGCGGACGGACGCGTCCGCGAGACCTGCCTGCAGGTGCAGGGTGGCACTCGATCGGTGGAACTGGGCCCACGCGGCCAGATCGGCCTGCGGCAGGAGGAGCCGTGCGGCGAGTGCGTGGTATTCGCGGCCCTTCTCGATGTCCCCCCGGCGGAAGGCGATGTTGCCGACGGCCCAGGCTCCCCGGGCGATGAGCAGTGACGGCACCGTCACCGAATCGGGTATCAGGTCGAGGCCGGTCGCGACGTCCCACGCGTCGTCGAGGTCGCCCTTCACCGACAGGGCGGCGATGAGGATGAACGTCGCCTGGAAGCGGACGGACGCGTCATGGTCCGCCAGGTGTTCGACGATCTGCACGGCCTCCTGCGCGAGCGCCACGGCCTCGTCGAGCCGTCCGAGGCTCCGCGCGATGATCGAGAGACGTCCGAGGACGATCGAGGACATCTCGGGTGTCGGGGCCAGCAGGGGCGAGCTATGCATGCGCCGGAGTACGGCCTCGGCCTCCTCGAGGCGACGCCGGGAGATCAGGGACTGCGCCTGGAGCATCGACATGTCCCACCAGGCCGGTGCGTTCTGCTGTTCGTGGGCGATGACGGCGGCGTGCTCGGCCTCCGAGGCGGCGAGGGAATCGTCCTGTAGGTCCCGGGCGTAGTTCGCGGCGAACATCGCGGTCGCGAGCGCGGGCTGGTCATCCGCGGCAGGAGATTCCACCCACCAGCCCAGCGTCTGCACGTCCATGCCGAGCTGTGCGGCGAAGTGCCGCACCATGTCCGGCGTCGGCTGGCGTTGCCCCTGCTCCAGCAGGGAGATGAAGCTCGGGGAGTAGACCTCGGCCCCCAGTTCGGCCTGTGTCAGCCCTTTGGCGCCGCGCGCCTGGCGCAGCATCTCCCCGAATCGCATGACCGTGTTCTTCCCCCCAAGGTGCCCCGCAACCCGCTCCGTACGGCGGGCCGCTGATGACAGGTCCTGTCTAACAGATCCCCCGGACATTCAGGAAAAACGTCAGACCGCCTGCACGCCGAGGGCTCCGAGGTAGGTCGAGAAGCCGGCGGGGACGCGTCCCACGGTGCGCGACGACGTCGTGACCTGCAGCGCCCCTGAGGCGGTCCACCGCGCCCCGGCTTCCCGGGCACGGTGCACGAGATCGACGTCCTCGTCCTGGGCCAGCGCCCGGAACCCGCCGATGTCCTCGTAGGTGCTGCCGCGGACACCGAGGTTGGCGCCGTGGACGTGGTGGTGCCCGTCGTCGGGTGTGTACGCCTTCGACCAGAGCTGCAGGCGGTCCGCGTTGTCCGCGGTCAGGGTGGGGCGGACCGTGCCGAGGACGACGTCGTGCGTGGAGCCGAGGCGGTGGTGGCCGACCAGCCAGTCGCGCGGGACGAGCGTGTCCGCGTCGGTGTTGGCCAACCACATGCGCGCAGGCTGGCTGCGGGACCGGGCGAGGGCGTAGCGCACACCGGCAGCGCGTGCCGCACCGACCGAGCCGAAGTTCCCGGCGATGACGGAGACACCGGGCATGCTGCGGGCCGCGGCCTCGGAGCGGTCGGTACAGCGATCGAGCACCACCGTGACCGAGACCAGGACGCGGGGGACGGTCCGCAGGAGATGCACGCGCGCGGTGTCGATCGCGGCGAGGCACGCGGGCAGCCACTGCTCCTCGTCGCGCGCGGGGACGACGACGGCGACGTGGCCGGGGATCACAGCAGGCCTTCGCGGCGTGCCACGGAAACGGCCGGCGCGGGGACGAGGACCTCCAGGAGGAAGTCCTCCTCGGTGTGGAGGGCCAGCGTCGCCAGGCCGGACTGCCGGCGGACGCGCTCGTGCACCGCGTCGCCGTCCAGCTCCCAGCCCTCGATGGGGTGGCGCCAGTGGCACAGGACCAGGACGCCGTCCTCGTCGAGGGAACCGAGGATCAGCCGGAGGACGTCGTCGAGCTGGTCCGACGAGAGGAAGTACCCGGTCTCGGACAGGACCACGAGGTCGAAGGGTCCGTCCTCCCGCGGCCAGTCGCGGGGCACCGTGGCGAGGCGGGCCGAGGCTGCGTCCGCCAGGACGAGCGCCTCGTTGGTGCGCCGGACCGCGGTCTCGCTCGTGTCGAGGGCCAGCAGGTTGTCCGAGATCGCCGCGAGCTCACGGGTCAGCGCCCCGACGGAGCAACCGATCTCCAGCGTGCGGGAGAAGCGGCTCCGCGGCAGGCTGGCCAGGGTCAGGGCGCGCTTGCGCTGCTCGTAGAACCGCTCGGCCACCTCCCAGGGATCGGCGTGGTCGCGGTGCAGCCGCTCGAAGGTGGAGCGGCCCTCGGTCACGAAGAACGCCTCGACGTTCCGGCTGAAGTGCTCCAGCACATCGGGCGTCAGCAGGACCTCGTCGCCTGGCGCGTCCGAGAGCGGCTGGGTCTGGGAGACGTGCGTGGCGAGCGCGGACTCCTTCCGGGTGTGGTCCTCCGCGCCGAGCGGCAGCAGGAGGATCCCGTCGAGCTCCTCCTCCTGCTCCTCGACGGACCCCCAGTGCCAGAGCCAGATCGGGTACTCGAGCAGGGGGATGTCGCGTTCGGTGCACACCCCTGCCGCCGCCCGGCCCGCGGCGTCGTGGTCGGGATGCCCGTCACTGCGCCACGGGGCGGCGACGAGCGTGCGGGTGTCCTCGCCGTCGGCGAGTTCGCGCCGCAGCACGGCGGCGACGTCGTCGTCGGCCACCCCGCCGTCAGGCAATCCCTCGAAGGACACCCGGGCGGCGGGTGCGAGCACCTGGACGGCGCTCAGGACCTCCTCGCGCCGCACCTCGGCCAGCCGCGCCGGCGTGTGCGTGGGGGAGTCCGGGTGCGAGCCCTCCCCGTCGGTGAGGACGACGACGTCGCACCGGACGCCGTCGTGCGCGAGCCGCGCCAGGAGGCCGCCGGCGCCGAGGGTTTCGTCGTCCGGGTGTGCTGCGAGCAGGAGGAACCGGGCCGGGAGCCGGCCGTCGAACAGGGCTTCGACCTGCAGGTCGCCTGCGGTGCGGTCGTGCTCCCACGTGCGCCAGTGCGATTCCGGCGTGCCTGCGCCGTCGTGCGTGAAGCTCACCATGCCGGACCTCCCGCCGCCGCGCGTTCGAGGACGCGCCGGCCGAGGGCGGCGTCGTCACGCTCGGCGTGGTGCTGGCGGAGGTAGAGGTGTAGGTCCGCGACGCGCCCGGCGTGGCGGTCGTCAAAGGCCAGCGGCGCGGGGCCGAGGCCGTGGGCGGCCGCGTCGAGCACGAGCTCGGCGCAGCGGAAGGCGGTCGCGCGGACGCGGGCCGCGAGGAGCGCTCCGTCCTGTCCGGTGGCGCGGCCGGCGTCCACCTCGTCCGCCGCCCGGGTGAGCAGGGTGCGCGTCTCGTGCAGGGCGGCGTCCACCCGGCCGAGGTGCATCAGCGCGATCTGGTCGGGGGTGCGGCGCCGGGCGGCGTCGAGCAGGGTGCGGGCGATGCCGAGGGCTCCGCCGTACCAGCAGGCCGCGACGCCGATGCCGCCCCAGGCGAAGCCGTCCCGCGTGAGGTACCAGTCGGTCCCGCCGATCGGTGCGGCCGTGACGCCGTCGAAGCGGACGGGCGCGCTCGTGACGGTCGGCAGGCCACGGCTGATCCACGTCCCCGCCGGCTCGGCCGTGACGCCGGCGCTGCGGAGGTCCACGGCGAAGGCCCGCCGGCCGCCGTCGTCCAGGTGTGCCGTGACGACCGCGCGGTCGAGGTGTCCGGCGAGGGAGCACCACGGTTTGGTGCCGGTCAGGGTCCAGGCGTCGCCCGTCCCCGAGGTGGCGGTGAGGGCGAGGCCGGGCTGCTCGGCCGCGAAGACGCCCCAGGTTCCGTGGTCGCCCGGAGCGGCCGCGTCGGGCAGTCCGGCCTGGTCGAGGATGGCGAGTGCATCGAGGTGGGGTTCGACGACGCGGGCCACGGTGAGGTCCGCCGCGGCGAGGGTGGTCAGCAGCTGCCAGGTCACGGCGGTGCGGCCCGAGCCGGGGAGGGGCACCGCGGCGCCGAGGTCGAGCGCGAGCTCGAGGGTCCGGGGGAGGGAGTCCCGTACGGCCTCGACCCTGTCCGTGAGGAACCGGAGCGAGGGGTCCGAGGTGTCCGCGGGCGATCCGGCCGTCACGCGAGGAGGTCCTGACTGCACCGCTGCGCCTGCGGCCCCGCTCGGCGGCGTCACGGACGTGGGATTCTCGGGGACCCGGCGGGGATGCGCAACATATTCGAAGTGTACTGACGTTCCCCGGAAGTGCTTGCGCCGTACGGCATCAGCGGTGGGGGTGTACCCTCCGCGGCAGCACGCCGGAGGCGAGCAGGGTGAGGATCCCGGCGAGCGGCACCACCACCAGGCCCACGCGGAGCGAGGAGACGTCCGCGATGGCCCCGACGATCGGGGGTGAGAGAAGGAACCCGAGGCGCATGAGCCAGCTGATCACGGTCAGGCCCGTCCCGGTACGCAGGCCCGGCAGTTCGTCCGCCGAGTGCATGGCCGCGGGCACCAGCGTGGCGACGCCGAGCCCGGCGAGGCCGAAGCCGAGGATGGTGAGCGGCACGGACGGGACGAGGAGCGCGATACCCATGCCAGCCGCCGTCAGCACCCCGCCCGCCTGGGCCACGGCACGCTGTCCGAACCGGTCCACGAGGCGGTCCCCGAAGAGCCGTCCCACGAACTGCAGCCCGACGAGCGCCACGAAGCCGAGCCCGGCGACGGTCGGCGTCGCCTCGAGGGAGGTGCTGAGGTAGACCGCGGCCCAGGTGCTGCCGGCATCCTCGACGAGGGCTCCGGCGATCCCGATGACCACGAGGGCGGCCAGGATGCCGGCGGTCGCGAGGGATCGCCGTCGGGCCCGCGCACCACCGGCACCCTCGGTGCCGGTACCTGCCGCGTCGGCGGTGCCGGATGTGTCCGCAGGGTCCGCAGGGTCCTTCGGGTCCGCGGGCTCGGCGCCGGGCAGGAGATGGCGGTAGCTCACGAGGGTCAGGGCGCTGAAGAGTAGGAAGGACACCGTCAGGTGGAGTCCGCGCGGAACGGCGAGACCTGCCGCCGCCGCGCCCATCAGCCCGCCGATCACCGCGCCGATGCTCCATACGGCATGGAAGGAGTTGAGGATGGAGCGCCGGTACAGCTTCTGCACGCGGAGGCCGTGCGAGTTCTGGGCGACGTCGGTGATCGCGTCCATCGCCCCGGCCAGGAACAGGGTGACGGTGAGGACCGCCCAGGAGGGTGCGATCCCGGCGAGGAGGATCGACAGGCCGATGATCCAGGTCCCCGCGGTGGCGACCCGGGAGGACCGGAAGCGGCGGACCAGGGCGCCCGAGGCCAGGCCCGCCGTGATCGCACCGAGCGGGAACGCGGCCACGGAGATGCCGAACGCCGCGTTGCTGAGGTCCAGGCCGTCCTTGATGGCCGGGTAGTGCGGCAGGATGTTCGCGAACAGGGCGCCGTTGGCGAGGAACAGGGCGCTGACGGCGAAGCGCGCGCGGGCGAGGCGGCGGGGTGTGTACTCCGTCTCCTGCGTCGGGGTGGTGGCGCTCATGGCCGGACGATCCTCAGGATCGCGGCGCGGACCGTCCCGACGCCCATGGGGTCGAGGGAGAGGGCGCGGTGGAGCGTGGTGCCCTCGATGAGTGCGTCGAGCATGAGTGCGGTCTCCGGATCGAAGTGGGTGTGCAGGGCGGCGCGGCTGCGCGCCATCCAAGCGTCGGTGATGCTGCGGAACGCGGGACGCCGGGCGGCCAGCGCATACAGCTCGAGGCTGGCGAGCATGGTCTCCGGCGACGTCAGGGTAGTGCCGGTGATGAGCCCGACGACGGCCTCGCCGGCGTCCGCCCTGCTGGTGGCGGCGGAGAGTGTCGCGTCGAAGACGTCCGCCGTCCGCTCGGCGAGCACGGTGAAGGCCGCGTGCAGGAGGTCGTCCATGCCGTCGAAGTGGTAGGTCATGGAGCCGAGCGGCACATCTGCGGCCGCTGCGATGCGGCGGTGCGTGGTGCCGGTGACACCGTGCTCGGCGATGACGCCGAGGGCCACGTCGATGAGCCGCTCGCGGCGCTGCGGGTCGTGGCGGCGGGCACGCGTCGGGTCTCCCGCGGCAGGAGCGGCTGGTGCCCCTCGGTCCGCAGACCTGTGCGCGGCCGGACCGGGCGTCACGGGGCGAGCCGGCGCATGGTACGTCCGTCGTCCTCGAGGAATTCGTGCCGGGTCATGCGTTACCTGCCGTCGTCGATACCGATGGGTACGATCGTACGCATCATACGTACAGATGTACACACCAGTCGTCGGAATTGACGGCGGCAGGAGCGGCTCAGGCCTCCGGGGGGAGCGCCTCGTGGTGTTCCTTGCCCTTGGTGCGGCGGTCTTCCTTCATCTCCGCCTCGAACAGGTGCCGCTTGCCCTGGACCAGCGAGTCGCGGGCTTCCTTCTCGAAGGACTTGAACTCGGAGTAGTAGTGGTCGTCGTAATCCTCCATGATCTGGAACGTCCACCGGCCCTCGATCACGTTGCGGCCGATGATCTCGGTGGCGAGCTTGTCCGCGATCTCGGTGTGGCCGGCCTTCCGGAACAGGTCCTCGGCATCGGACAGGTTGAGGTCGGCCTTGCCGGTGAGGCGGTGGAAGCCGTAGAGGTAGCCCCGGGCGTGCTCCACGACCTCGAGGGCCTCGGAGAGCTTTCCGAGGGCCTCGACGGTGAGGTCGGAGACGCCGTCGGGGCGCTGGTGGGTTGCATCGGGACCGGGGGTGTCAGGGGTAGCCATATGCGTACCGTACCCAGAAGCTCCGACACTCACACGGGTGCAACCGAGCCGGTGCACGTGGCCCGTCGGTTGCCGTGGTCGACGCCGGTGCGCCGGGAGTGGGCCGGACGGCGATGGTGGACCCTCCTGTGCGTAAATGCAGAAGTGGTCTGCACTAATCGGCGTTGATCAGCCCACTGGGCAGCGCAATACTCGTAACGCCCCGATGTGTGCTCCGTCACAGTGCGCATCGGCCAGCGGAGGCCGGTCACGGCCGGCCGTGTCAACGAAGACACCGAAGGAGCAGCCCGCATGAGTTCAGCGCAGCACACACCACCGCAGCGGCAGGAGCCCGACGTCGAGCAGTCGGGTCTCAAGAAGGTCGTGGTCGCCTCGATGGCCGGCACCGTGGTCGAGTGGTACGAGTTCTTCCTCTACGCCGCGGCGGCCACGCTCGTCTTCGCCACCGTCTTCTTCCCGAGCGCCGACTCCGAGCTCGACGCGATCATCGCCGGGTTCCTGACCTACGCTGTCGGCTTCGTCGCCCGGCCCATCGGCGGGATCGTCTTCGGACACTTCGGCGACAAGTACGGGCGCAAGCAGCTGCTCCAGCTCAGCATCGTCCTCGTGGGCGTCTCCACCTTCCTCATGGGCTGCCTTCCCACCTTCGACCAGGTGGGCTACTGGGCTCCCGGACTCCTCGTGGTGCTGCGGTTCATCCAGGGCTTCGCGGTCGGCGGCGAGTGGGGCGGAGCCGTCCTGCTGGTCGCCGAGCACAGCCCGAGCAGGAGCCGCGGCTTCTGGTCGAGCTGGCCGCAGTCCGCCGTGCCCATGGGCAACCTGCTCGCCACCGGCGTGCTCTTCGGCCTGTCGGCCGTCCTCGACGAGGCGTCCTTCCTCGGCTGGGGCTGGCGCGTGGCCTTCTGGCTCTCCGCCGTGATCGTGATCATCGGCTACTACATCCGCACCAAGGTCAATGACGCCCCGATCTTCCTCGAGGCCCGCAAGGAGGTCGTGGACGAGGCCAAGGGCTACGGCGTCGTCGAGGTGTTCAAGCGCTACCCGCGCGGCGTCTTCACCGCCATGGGTCTGCGCTTCGCCGAGAACATCCTCTACTACCTGGTGGTCACCTTCAGTATCACCTACCTCAGCACCGTGGTCGGGGAGGACCGGACGCGGATCCTGCTGCTGCTGCTCGTCGCGCACTTCCTTCACTTCTGCGCCGTGCCGATCGTCGGCCGGTACTCCGACCGCTTCGGCCGGAAGCCGGTGTACCTCGCCGGCGCCGTCCTCGGTGCGACCTGGGGCTTCTTCGCCTTCCCGATGATGGATACCGGCAATGACCTGATCATCCTCGCGGCCGTGACGATCGGGCTCTTCTTCCACGCCCTCATGTACGCGGGACAGCCGGCCATCATGGCCGAGATGTTCCCCACGCGCATGCGCTACTCCGGGGTGTCGCTCGGGTACCAGGTCACCTCGATCGTCGCCGGTTCACTTGCTCCGATCATCGCCGCGACCCTGCTGCGGGACTACGGCTCCTCGACGCCGGTGGCCATCTACCTGCTCCTGGCTTGCTGCGTGACGATCGTCGCCGTGCTCCTGCTGAAGGAGACCCGCGGCATCTCCCTGCTCGACGTGGACGAGGCCGACGCCCGCGGCACGGCGGACCTCCTCGCCGCCTCGAAGAAGTAACGGCCCGACGGCCATGGCACGGGACGACGACGGCGGCGGGACCGCGCCGTCGTCGTCCCGTGTCCTGAGCGGCATGACGGTGATGCTGCGATGTGGGCGCCCGAGGTGTCGGTGCGTGCCGAGCGGTCAGGCGGCCAGCTCGTCCGCGCGCTCGCCGATCTCCCGACGGATCGCCGCGACCGCGACCTGCACGGCTGCGGACCGGAGCGACTCCGGTCTCGCCACCGCCCAGATGGGCAGCTGACGGTGGAAACCGTCGTGGAGCACCGGCAGCAGCGCGGAGCCGGCGGGCACCATGAAGCTCGGCAGCAGGCCGATCCCCGCCCCCGCGTGGACCGCCTCGACCTGGGCGAAGATGCTCGTCGACTGGAAGGACGAGACGGGCAGGGGCAGCTGGGAGGAGCGGTGACCGAGCTCCTGCACCTGGAGCGCCGACTCCACGTAGGAGACGAAGCTGTGGTGCCGGATGTCCTCGAGCCGCTCGGGCAGGCCGCGCCGCTCCGCGTACGCCGGCCCGGCATAGAGGCGCAGGAAGTAGTTGGTGAGGAAGATGGGCTCCGCCGTCGCGGTCTCGGTGCGTCCCACCACCACCTCGAGATCGACGCCGGAGCGGTTCTGGCTGGCCTTCCGCGTGCCACTGAGCATCTCCACGTCGAGCCGTGGGTTCTCCTGCTGCAGCCGCACGAGCGCGGGGGTGACGAAGCGGGCGCCGAAGCCGTCGGGCGTGCTGATGCGGAGCATCCCGGTCAGGGCGTCGGACCTGGAGCGGCGCGCCTCGAGGTCCCCGAGGCTCTGCTCGATCGCCTCGGCGGCGGTGACGGCGTCCGCTCCGAGCGCGGTGAGCTCCCAGCCCTGCGGAGAGCGCTCGAGGGTGCGTCCACCCAGCTGCCGGTCGAGGGCGACGATCCGGCGGGAGATCGTGGTGTGCGTGGTGCCGAGTGCTTCCGCGACGGCGTTGAAGCGGCCCAGGCGGGCGACGGTCAGCAGGATGAGGAGATCGTCCGGACTCGGCAGGCGGCGGACGTCGACCATGGTCCTCCTCCGTCCGCGCCTGTGCAGAAACGTTCACACCGTCTGTGATTTCTTCCCTTGATCGCACTGTAACAGCGGGAGAGGCTGACATGGAGACACCCACGAGCAAAGGAGCTTGGACATGGCAACGATCGGCTGGATAGGACTCGGGAACATGGGCGGTCCGATGACCGCCAACCTGGTGCGGGCGGGCCACACGGTGCAGGGTTTCGACCTCAGCGCCGACGCCGTCGCGGCCGCAGTGGCGGAGGGCGTGACGGCGGTGGAGGGGATCGCCGGGGCCGTCCAGGGCGCGGACGTGGTCTTCACGATGCTGCCGAAGGGCGACCACGCACGGGCGGTGTACCTCGGTGAGGACGGCGTCCTCGCGCACGCGGACACCTCGACCCTCCTGATCGACTCCTCGACGATCGACATCGAGTCCGCAGCCGCGCTGCACGAGGCCGCCGCGGAGCGGGGCTTCCGGTTCGTCGACGCCCCGGTCTCGGGCGGCATCAGCGGGGCGAAGGCCGCGACCCTGACGTTCATGATCGGCGGCGAGGACGGCGCGGTGAAGGAAGCCACCGGATTCATCGAGCCGATGGCGAGGAACATCATCCCGACGGGCGGGGCAACCACCGGGCAGGCCGCCAAGATCTGCAACAACCTGATGCTGTTCGTCAACCTCGCCTCGACCGCGGAGGGAGCCGTGCTCGCCGACCGCCTGGGCCTCGACAAGCAGGTGTTCTGGGACATCGCGTCCGTGTCTTCCGGGGACAGCTGGGCCCTGCGCACCTGGTACCCGGTGCCCGGCGTCGTCGACACGGCGGCGTCGAACAACGACTTCGCCCCCACCTTCACCACCGAACTGGCGAACAAGGACATCGGACTCGCCATCGCCGCTGCGCGGGGCACCGATACGCCCCTCGAGATCGGCGAGCACGTCCAGCAGCTCTTCCAGCGCCTCATCGACCAGGGCGAGGGCGGCAGGGACTGCTCCATGATCATCAAACTCGTCGACGGCTCGCTCTGATCCCCCCGAGAGGACTCACCCCCATGCAGCAGATCCCGCACTACATCAACGGAGCACGCGTGGCCGACGCCGAGCGCTTCGGTCCCGTGTTCGACCCCGCCACGGGCCGGCAGGAAAAGGAGGTGGCCCTGGCCTCGCCGGCGCGCGTGGACGAAGCGGTCCGGGCTGCCGAGGCGGCCCTTCCCGGCTGGCGGTCGGCGAGCCTCGCGAAGCGTGCCGCGGTCTTCTACCGGGTCCGGCAGCTGCTCACCGAGCGGAAGTCCGAGCTCGCGGCGATCCTCACCAGTGAGCACGGCAAGGTGCTCTCCGACGCCGAGGGGGAGATCTCCCGCGGCCTCGAGAACATCGAGTTCGCCACGGGACTCGGCCACATGCTGAAGGGCGAGCGGTCCGAGCAGGTCTCCACGGGGGTGGACGTGCACTCGATCCGCCAGCCCGTCGGCGTCGTCGCCTGCATCACGCCCTTCAACTTCCCGGCGATGGTCCCGCTGTGGATGATCGGCAGCGCGATCGCCTGCGGCAACACCGTGCTGCTGAAGCCCAGCGAGAAGGATCCGTCCTCGTCCGTGTTCATCGCCGAGCTGTTCACCGAGGCGGGACTGCCGGACGGCGTGCTGAACGTGGTGCACGGTGATCGCGAGGCCGTGGAGACCATCCTCGACCACCCGGGCGTGAAGGCGGTGAGCTTCGTCGGCTCCACCCCGATCGCGAGGACCATCTACACGCGGGCCGCCGCCAACGGGAAGCGCGTCCAGGCGCTGGGCGGTGCGAAGAACCACATGGTGGTCCTGCCCGACGCGGACCTGGACATGGCTGCCGACGCCGCGATCTCCGCCGCCTACGGCTCCGCGGGGGAGCGCTGCATGGCGATCAGCGTCATGGTCGCGGTGGGCGAGATCGCGGACGATCTCGTCGAGGCGGTCCGCTCGCGCATGGCGGGCCTGAGGATCGGACCCGGCACGGACCCGTCGTCCGAGATGGGGCCGCTCATCACGGCCGAGCACCGCGACCGGGTCGCGTCCTACGTGACCGGCGCATCCTCCGAGGGCGCCACGGTGGTCGTCGACGGGACGCAGCAGGAGTTCGGCTCGGACGGCTTCTTCATCGGTGTCTCCCTCGTGGACCACGTGAAGCCGGGCATGAAGGTGTACGACGACGAGATCTTCGGGCCCGTGCTCTCCGTGGTCCGGGTGGCGACGTACGCCGACGCCGTCCGGCTCGTGAACGAGAACCAGTACGGCAACGGCGTCGCGATCTTCACGCGCGACGGCGGTGCGGCGCGGCAGTTCGAGGTCGAGGCCGAGGCCGGCATGGTGGGCGTCAACGTGCCCATCCCGGTGCCGGTGGGCACCTACTCCTTCGGCGGCTGGAAGGACTCCCTGTTCGGGGACACGCACATGTACGGCCCGGACAGCATCCGCTTCTACACGCGGGGGAAGGTCGTCACCACGCGCTGGCCGGACCCGTCGACGTCGGCGATAGACCTCGGCTTCCCGCAGGTCGACTGAGGCCTCGGCGGACGGGGCGCAGGTTCTCGCGGACGTGCGTCCCGCCCTTCGAGGAACCCCGCGCGGGTAGCGAGCCATCGCTGCCCGCAATGGGCGACGCAGGCCCGGACGGGCGGACGGCTACAGTTCGGGCTTCGCGATCACCGCGATGTCGTCGTCGCCCGCGCCGGCGCGCTGTGCCTCGGTGAGCGACTGGAGGACGGCCGTGACCGCGGGCAGGGGATCGGGCGTGGAGCGCAGCATGAGGCGCGCGTCCTTCGCGAGGAGATCCGCGGAGAACTGGGTGTCGCCGAAGGTCCCGTCGGTGATGACGGGGCCCTTCATCCCGGCGATCACGCCGAGGCCGGTGCCCTTCAGCAGGTCCAGGACGGCTGCGGCGTCGAGCCCGTTGGCCTTGCCGAGGCGCAGGGCCTCGACCAGGCCCTGCAGCGTGATCCCGAGGGCGAGGTTGGCGAGCAGCTTCCCGGTCGCGGCGTCCGCCGGCGTTGCCACGCGCCGCAGGCGCTCGGCGTCGGCCCAGAGGGCTGCGAGGGGCTCGACGACGTCGATGTCCTCCGCGGCACCCCCTAGGAGGACGCCCAGCTGTCCGGCCCGGGCCGGTGCGAGGCTCCCGATCACGGGTCCGTGGACGTAGCGGACGCCGGCGGCGGTCGCGTAGTCGGCGAACTCACGGGCATCCTCGGGGGAGACGGTGGTGACGTCGAACCAGACGGCCTCGGCCGGAACCTCCAGGCCCGAGAGCACCACCTCGCGGACGGTGTCCGGACCGAAGAGGACCGTCATGACGACGTCGGCGTCCTGCACCGCGGCCTCGGGGGAGTCGGCGTGCGTGGCGCCGGCATCACGGAGGCGCTCCGCGGCGGCGGGCGTCCGGTTCCAGACCGTGAGGTCGTGGCCCGCCTGGAGCAGGTGCACTCCGAGCTCGTGTCCCATGCGGCCGATGCCGAGCAGTGCGATCTTCATGAAGTCCTCCGGGTAGGGGTTCGTCGGGGTGGTCCGGGCCGCCGGTGCGGCGTACCGGCCGGTCAGTCGGCGCTGACCTGGTGGCGGAACGTGGAGCGCTGGGTGTGGAGGTCCCAGAGGATCCCGGCGAGGACCGCAGGGTCCTTCTCCGGATCGCCCTCGATGATACGGCCGCCGATGATGAGCTGCGACACCTGGATCCCCTCCTCGCCGAGCACCTCGTTCAGCAACTGGGCGTAGGCGGCCTGGCCGGCGAACGCGATCGAGGTGCCGGTCACCGCGCGGCCCGGCTTCACGGCGGATCCGCCGTTGACGAAGAGGATGGTCCCGCGGTTCTCGCCGAGGAAGCGCATGCCGGGCACCACCTGGTGGACGGCGGCCACGGGTCCGTAGATGGAGAACTCGATGGGCCCCTTGAGATCGGCCGGCGTGGTCTCGAGGACCGGCCGCATGAAGTCCTTCTGCGGCAGGGGGCTGTACTGGAGGACTTCGATGGGACCGAGCGTCTCCGTGGCCGCCTCGAGTGCTGCGGCGATGGATTCGGGATCGCGCACGTCGGCTGCGAATCCCCGGGCGTGGATGCCCTCCTTGCCCAGGTCCTCCGCGAGGGCGTCGAGCTTGCCCTGGCTGCGGGAGATGAGGGCCACGGCCATCCCCTCGGCTCCGAAACGCCGTGCCACGGCGGCGCCGAGGCCGCGTCCTGCTCCGATGATCGCGATAGTTGTCATGTGGGTGCAATTGATCAGGAGGCTGAATAATTCCGCGCGGACCGAGGCCCGCGTCCCGTCGCGAGCGGGGGAGCGCGATCAGTGCAGGGTGCCGAGGATGGTGCGCTGGATGACGACGGCGGACGCGCCCCGCGCCCACTGGGCGAAGTCGGTCGGCTGGCGGCTCAGCCGGATCGGGACGGCCTCCGGATCACGGTGATAGGCGATCGAGGCCTGCACGGCCGGTGCTGCGACCTCGGCGAGGTCCATGCCCTCGCCGGAGAGCACCACGAGGTCCACCATGGTCAGGTTGGCCACCGCCGAGATCAGCAGTCCCAGGGCCGTGCCCGCGGAGCGCACCACGCGGTCCGCGACGGGATGTCCGGCCACCGCCAGCGCGAGGATCTCGTCGTAGCTCCGCTGTTCCCCGGTCGACGCGGTGAACTGCGAGCGGATCGCGCGGATGGTCAGGACGGCGGACGAGCAGCCGACGTGTCCCTCGCTGCAGCGCGGCCCGGAGGGATCCAGCGGGTAGTGCCCCGCCAGACCGAGGCCGGCGTCCGGAGGGGCGATGACGGTGTCATTGATGACCAGCCCGTACCCCACGCCCGCTCCTACCGTCAGGACGGCGAAGTGCTTCTCCCCACGGCCCGCGCCGAACCACTGCTCCGCGACGGTCAGGGCGACGACGTCGTTCTCGACGACGACCGGCAGGCCCGTCCGCTCGTGCAGGAGATCCGCGAGGGGGACGTCCCGCCAGCCGAGGAACGGAGCCCGGAGGACCTCTCCGCCAGCGCCCACCTTGCCGCCGATGCTCACGCCGATCCCGCTGAACCCGGAGAGCGGGCCGAGATCGGCGATGGCCTCCACGATGGTGTCGAGGACGTCGCCCACCCCGTGGCCGGGCAGCCTGCGCTCGCCGGAGGCGACGACGTCGGCCTTCAGGTTCGTGACGACCACCGCTGCGGAGTCGCCGGTCAGTTTGACGCCGATGAAGCGGTGCGCATCCGGGCTGATCTCGAGCGGCCGGACGGGCCGTCCGATGGCCGCCGCGGTGGCTTCCTCCGATTCGCGCAGCACGCCGGCCTCCAGCAGCGGCCTGCTGAGCCGGGTGAGGCTCGCGACGGACAGGCCCAGGCGGGCCGCGAGGTCCGCCCGGGAGATGGGCCCGCGAACGAGCACCTCGCGCGCGAGGGCCCGGGCCGGGCTCTGGAGCGACAGGGACATGAGCGCCTGCATGGCATCACTTCCTTCAGGCTCGGTTCCTCGTTGACAGTATCTTTATTTCTACCGTAGAAATAAAGAGGGGAAGTCGATTGCCTTCCTCCGCAAAGCCGTTCCACCACCGAGAGGCCAGACCCACGTGACTTCGACCGTCAACCCCGATCTCGACTCGGCCGTCGACGCGACGGCGGACTTCGCCCCCGCTGCCCTCGACGAGCGCATGCAGGACCCGAACTGGTGGCGCCAGGCCGCCGTCTACCAGATCTACCCGCGCAGCTTCGCCGACTCCAACGGCGACGGCATCGGTGACCTCAAGGGCATCACCTCGCGGATCCCCTATCTGAAGTCCCTCGGCATCGACGCCGTCTGGCTCAGCCCGTTCTATCCGTCCGCCCTCGCGGACGGCGGCTACGACGTCGACGACTACCGCGACGTCGACCCGAAGCTCGGCACGCTCGAGGACTTCGACGAGATGATCGCCGCCCTGCACGAGGCCGGCATCAAGTTCATCGCGGACATCGTCCCCAACCACACCTCCAACCGGCACGTATGGTTCCAGGAGGCCCTCGCCTCGCCGAAGGGCTCGGCCGCACGCAACCGCTACATCTTCCGCGACGGGAAGGGACCGGACGGCGCCGAGCCGCCGTCGGACTGGGATTCCGTATTCGGCGGCCCCGCCTGGGAGCGCACCGAGGACGGGCAGTGGTACATGCACATTTTCGCCCGCGAGCAGCCGGACCTGAACTGGGACAACCGCGAGGTCCGGGACGATTTCCTCACCACCCTCCGCTTCTGGTCCGACCGCGGGGTGGACGGCTTCCGCGTCGACGTGGCGCACGCCCTCACCAAGGACATGACCGAGCCGCTGCCGCTGAAGGCCGCGCTCGGCTCCGAGAGCGAGAACAACAACGGGCAGCACCCCTTCTGGGACCGCGACGAGGTCCACGAAGTCTTCGCCGAGTGGCGGGCGGTGTTCAACGAGTACACCCCGCCGCGCACGGCCGTGGCCGAGGCCTGGGTCCATGCCGAGCGCCGCGCCCGGTACGCCAGCCCCGAGGGACTGGGCCAGGCCTTCAACTTCGACCTGCTGCAGGCCGACTGGAACCCGGCGCAGTTCCGCGAGATCATCACCAGGAACCTCACCGAGGCGACCTCCTCCGGGGCGTCGTCCACCTGGGTCTTCTCCAACCACGACGTCGTCCGGCACGCCACCCGCTACGGCCTGCCGGCCGCCGGCCCGGACAGCACCCCGGCGGAGACCAGCAGGAACTGGCTGCTGAGCGGCGGCACCGCACCCACGCTCGACCGCGGGCTGGGGGAGCGCCGGGCACGCGCGGTCTCGCAGCTCATGCTGGCCCTGCCCGGCTCGGCCTACGTCTACCAGGGCGAGGAGCTCGGGTTGCACGAGGTCGCGGACATCGCCGACGAGGACCGCCAGGACCCCACCTTCTTCCGCAACACCGGCGTCGACGTGGGCCGCGACGGCTGCCGCGTCCCGCTGCCCTGGACGAAGGACGGTACGTCCTTCGGCTTCGGCTTCGACGGGGCGCACCTGCCGCAGCCCGCCTGGTTCGGGGAGTACGCGGTCGAGGTGCAGGAGGGTGACCCCGGATCGCACCTCAGCTTCTACCGCCGCGCGCTCGACCTGCGGCGCGAGCTGCAGGGCGACGAGGACTTCACCTGGGAGGACGGGACCATCGCCGATGTCCTCCACTTCACGCGGCCCAGCGGCTGGCAGAGCATCACCAACTTCGGCTCGGCGTCGGTGGACCTGCCGGCGGGACGCGTGCTGCTGAGCAGCTCGCCCCTCGAGGACGGGAAGCTCCCCGCGGACACGACGGCCTGGCTGGTCTGACGAGCGGACCTACGACGGCGGGTCACCCCGGCTCCGGGGTGGCCCGCCGTCGTCGTGTGCGCCGTGCCCCGGGGCAGACGTGCGGGCTGCCGGATCCGCTCCGCCGGGCTCGACGCGCCACGTCCGGCTGCCGGATCGCGGGATGGCTGCCGGGCTGATGCGCCTGCCGGGCGTACACCCTCGGAGGGCAGGACGCTCGTCTGCGGGCACGGTTGCACAGCGTGCGGCGTCCTCGGAATACTGGGATGCCAGGCACGACGGCGGACCGACGCGGGAGGGCAGCGGCATCAGCAGGTCGAACGAGCACGAGGAGCGCCTGCGCAAGGCCGCCCAGTACCGCGCCGCGCACGAGGGCGGCGACGCCGCGGACGCCATGGCCGAACTCGACCGCCAGCACGACGACGGCGGTTCCGCGGACAGCGGGATGGCGCCCCTGCGCCAGGGTGAGGACGAGGTCAGACGGGCCCGGCTGATCGTGGACCGCGCGATCGCCCGCGGCGAGTTCGACAACCTGGCGCTCGCCGGCAAGCCCATCCCCGGGCTGGGGGAGGCCCATGACCCGGACTGGTGGGTCAAGAGCCTCATCCAGCGGGAGAACATCACGGGGCTCGGACCGCGGGCCATCCTGCTCCGTACCGAGGACGCCGAGCTCGACGACCGCCTGGACCGCCAGTACACCGAGAAGCAGGTGCGGGACATCCTCGAGGACTTCAACGACCGCGTCGTGGACGCGAGACGCCAGCTGCTCGGCGGTCCGCCCGTCATCACCGGACTCCGCGACGTCGACGCCGAGGTGGAGCGCTGGCGTGCGCGCCGGGACGCCGCCCGCCGCGCCGCCGAGGCAGCCGCTCCGCCCGAGCCCCGGAGGACGTCCTTCTGGCGGAGGGTGTGGCGCGGCTCGACCTAGGCCGGAGCCGGTATCAGTTGGGGATGACCGAGAACAGGACCTTCTTCTTCACCATGGCCCAGATGATCAGGGTGACCACGGCGTGGATGACCAGGCCCTGCCAGAAGCTGGTGCGGTCCAGTCCGGGCAGGTTCCCGACCGCGAGCACGAAGAACACGTGGACGATGAACACGTACAGGCTGGACTGCCCGAGCGGGATGTAGAGCCAGCCGAAGGCCCTGTTCAGCGGCTTCCAGAAGGAGGTCAGGATGGCGTGCGCCGCCACGACGAAGAACGCCAGGTCGATCAGGCGCCCCGGCTGCATGAAGACGCGGACGTACCCGGCGTCGTACAGGCTCTCGTAGAAGCCGGCGGGGATGAACGGGAGCTGCAGGCGGAACGTCGAATCGAGCCAGAGCAGGCCGAGGCCGAGTGCGTAGAGGCCGAGCAGCGTGCCGATGAGGAGCTTGCCCCAGCTCCGGCTCAGCGTGTCGATGATGCGGCGGCGGTAGAAGCCGATCACGATGCCGTGCACGAAGATCACCTGCCAGGTCAGCAGCGGGAACACGTCCTGGAACTGCGAGTCGAGCACACGGACGTGGACGATGCTGTCCAGCACGTACAGGGCCCAGCTGACCAGGAGCAGCAGCCACCACAGCTTCCTGCGCAGCAGCTCGACGAGCAGCGGTACCGAGAGGGTCAGCACCACGAACAGTCCCATGATGTTGAACGTCCACGGCCCCATGCTGAGCAGCAGCAGGTCCTGGATGGCATAGCCGGGCGGTGGGTAGTCGAAGAGGCGTGCCGCGTTCGGGTAGAGGTCGTAGACCCGCCCGACGGCGCCCTCCCCGGTGTCCCCCGTCCCGCGGTCGGTGAAGGTGGTGATCACGGAGGCGTCGATGAACGGCACGAGCGAGAGCAGGTAGACGGCGATCACGACGCCGAGGGCGGTGAGGTAGAGGCGCAGGGCGCGCTTCATGTTGCCCTTGAGGGCGGGCATCGGACCGAGCTTCCGGACGGCGATGGGATAGACCATCCCCATCACGACGCCGGAGAGCAGCACGAACAGCTCGGCCCCGGTGATCGCGCCGACGATGTTGAGCGCCACGAAGGACCACGGCCCCGCCACCTCGATGTGCGTGACGACGACGGCGGTGATGATCCAGCCGCGCAGCAGGTCCAGGCGCATGTCCCGCGGGTTCTGCTCGTTCGGGTAGCGCCACTGCGGCACGACCTTCCGGGCCAGGCCCGCGAGGAGCACCAGTAGGAACAGCCCGACGACGGAGGCCACCAACCAGCTCATCGCCGTGTTGGTCGAGGCCCCGGACTGCCAGACCTGCGACGTCGACTCGTTGGCGTCCTCCTGCCGGATGACGTCGGTGACGGGTCCCAGGCGGAGGTCCGCGGAGATGCCGAGCGTGTCCGTGAGCGCCGCCGTCGCCCCGTCCTCGACGCCCAGGCGCCAGTCGACGATGTGGCCCTCGGCCTCCGGTTCGGGCCTGGACGCCTCGAGCCAGGCGACCATCCCGAGCTCGGGGTACTCCGCGGCGATCGTGGGATCGAACAGCTGGTCCAGCCAGGCGGCCTTGATGTCGGCCTCGGGCGCACTGTCGGCGTCCTCGGGATCGAAGAGGGCCGCGGTCTGCACCAGGAACCGCTTGTCCTTCCCGGCGGCGTACACCTTGGCGAAGTCGATCGTCGGGGCACCGGGTGCGATGCCGTAGGTGCCGGCGAGCTGGTCGGCGAACTTGTCCGGCTCGGGGAGCACGGAGGTCTCGATGGCCCCGGAGTACTCGCGGGTGCCGTCGGCACTCGTCGTCGGGCCCTGCTCGTAGCTCCCGAAGTGGTACATCGACAGGCCCACCCAGTCCACAACGTCGTCGCCCGGGTAGTACGGGGCGTACGGGTCGTCGCCGCCGTCGATCAGGCCGTTGCCGTTCGTGTCGAGGGCGGTGACCGAGCCGGCCTCGAGCCCCTCGACGGCCCCGTACGCCTCGGTGAACGGGTAGCCGGCGGCGTAGGACGGTGCCCAGACCAGGGCGGCACCCGGTACGCGCCCGTGCACGGCGCCCGCCACGGCCCGGAAGGCGTCGACGTAGGCGTCCGGCTGCTGGCCCCAGCTGTGCCAGGTGCCGTTCATCTCGGGTGCGAAGCGGAGGAAGAAGGAGGTGCGGAACTCGTCGCCGATGCGCGCGAGCGTGTCCGCGAGGAGCTCGGCGTCCGCCGTGGTCAGTTCCTCGAGCGGCCTCGAGGGTTCGAGCGTCACGACGGCGAGCGCACCGAGCGGTGCGTCCTGGCGGGCGAGATCTGCGAGGTCCCGCTCGGCCTCGGCGTCAAGCGGATAGGCCACGGGCCGGCTGAAGAACGACGGCGTGATGCCGGTGCGGTCGGCGTAGGCGCGGGCGTTGTCGGCGGACCAGTCGAGCTCCGGGCCGAAGTACCGCCCCTTCGCGAGGCCGGTCGGGTCCTCGACCGGGAGCTGCTCGGCCCCCGCGCTGATGGTGGCATCCACCGTGGCGGCGGGCTGGTTCCCGGCCAGGGCGTGGGCAGGGGTGCCACCGCCGAGGATCCCGGTCACCAGGACCAGGAGGAGGACCAGGGCCCGCAGGCCGGCGGCTGTCGCCGTGGTCACCGTCGCGCTCACGCCTTCGCGTCCTGCCGGGCCTTCGCCTCCGCGATGTCCGCCTGGTAGTGCTCGTATCCGCGGTAGCGGACGGCCTCGATGATGACGCTGAAGATCACCAGGTCGAAGACGACCCAGACGATGTTCACCGAGGTGCCGAGGATGTCGGCCTGTCCCACGAGCATGCGGACGACGCCGATGATCACGGCGGCGACCAGCAGGCCCATCGCCCACAGCTGGGGTCTCACGAGGTCCCAGCGGAGCTGGTGGTCCTGCTGCAGGGTCTTCGGCGTGACGGCGAAGTCCAGGCTCCGGCCGAGGTAGACGTTGCCGAACGCCGAGGTGATGGACCGGATCCAGATGGGGAACAGGGCGAGCGAGTACTGCTGCCCGCGCCACGTCTTCACGCCCTTCCCGACGACGGCGAACAGCAGCTGGTTGACCAGCAGGAACGGGATCAGGCGGATGAAGAACTCCGTGCTGATGGAGCTGACGGGGAGGATGCCGAAGATCAGGTAGATGATCGGCGCGGCGATGTAGATGATCGCGGCGAAGCCCGAGAGGTAGCTCCACATGGTCGCCCCGTACATCAGTTTCTGGGCGATCGTGAGGCCCTTCTGCGCGAAGGGGTTCTCGCGGAACAGTACCTGGATGGTGCCCTGCGCCCAGCGCAGGCGCTGGGTGAGCATGGAGTTCAGGTCCTCGGGCGCCAGTCCGTCGGCGAGTTTCTCGTGGTGGTAGGCCGTCTCCCACTTGAGGGAGTGCAGGCGCATGCACGTGGCCATGTCCTCCGTGACGGAGATGGTGGCCATGGGCATCACGGCCTGCGCCTCGCCGCCGCGGTCCGCGTTGACCGACTCGATGAGCACCCGGACGGCGTCGATCGCGGCGAGGGGCGACCAGGAGCGCTGGGCCAGCTGGTCGAGCGCGGCGTCGTCGACGACGGCGAGCCCGGGCGTGCTGATGGAGGCGTCCTGCAGTCCCTCCTCCAGCCCGATGATGTCGAGGTCCGCGAGGGAGGCGAGGTCCTCGTGGAAGGCGGCGATGTCCGCGGCGACGAGCCCGCGGGTCACGGCCTGCATGCGCTGCTGGAACTCGTAGGTGACCTCGGAGATGCCGTGGCCCTTCCCGAGGCGCCGGCGCACGCGCCGGATGTCCTTCGCCACGAGGTCGAGGGCTTCCTCGACCCGCTCGGAGTCGGGGCCCAGGCCTTTCTTGGCCTTGGCGATGACCTTGTCCGAGGTCTTCAGCGCCTTGTGGAGGGCCAGTTCGATCTCCGTCACGTACCGCGTGACGCCGAGCTGCATGAGGGCCTCGCGGCGGATGATCGCGTTGGACCCGCAGAAGAACGCCGCGTTCCAGCCGTCCTTGCCCTGCTGGATGGGTCCATAGAACAGGGGGGCCTGGCTGCCCAGGGGATCGGAGTCCGGGACGTTGACGAAGACCTGCGGCGTCTGGACCAGGGCCATCTTCTCGTTGGTGAAGTAGCCGAGCGTCCTGTCGAGGATGAGCGGATCCGGGATCTGGTCGGCGTCCAGGATCACGAGGAATTCCCCGTCCGTGGACATCAGGGCGTTGTTGAGGTTGCCGGCCTTCGCGTGGCGCGGCATGTCCTTCCAGTCGGCGGAGCGCGTGATCCAGCCGATGCCCTCCGCCTCGGCTGCTGCGCGCACCTCGGCGCGGTTGCCGTCGTCGAGGATCCACGTCCGGTGCGGGTAGCGGATGGCCTTGGCGGCGCGCGCCGTGGTGAGGACGAGGTCCAGCGGCTCGTTGTAGGTGGTGATGAAGACGTCCACGGTGAGGCCCTCGGGTGCCTCGGGCGGCGTGCGCTTCTTCAGCCTCCACACCGTGAAGCCGAACAGCAGGGAGTCGATCAGCGAGTAGGTCTCCGCGAGGATCAGCGGGATGGCGATCCACCAGGCGTCCCAGTTGATGGAGAAGAGCCACCGCCACGCGATGTAGTTGATGCCGAGCACCGCGGTGACCAGCACGATCGCCCGGACGAGGAGCGTCCTGCCCTTCGGGAGGTCGTCGCTCGCGGCGCGGCGCCGGGTGCGCGCGGACAGCCCGGTCGTCGGAGTGTTCCCCATGCTTCTGTGCTCTCCATCTGCTGCGCACGCGCTGAGGCGCGTCGCTTCGGTGACTTGTGTGCGCCGGGCCGGCCGCACTGAGACGCTCACCGGGCCACGAGGGACCGTGCAGCATGCACCAAAGGTACCCGAGCGTGCTCCTGCTGCCACGTCGGGCATGGACTTGCGGCAATGCTGGGCACAATCTGCGCCGGCGCGTGGTTCCGGCCGCATGCCGGTGCGGGAGGATTGAACGGTCGGCAGCGCGAGCGTCGGCACCGCCGGGGCAGCCGCCCGGTGAGAAGGGCAAACCCGGTGCGAGCCGGAGACGCAAAGCCACGGGGCCCCAGGGGTCAGCCGGGCTACCGAACCAGAAGGCCTGTGCATGCTCCGTCGTCCAGCACTCCGTTCCGCCCTCAGCGGGGTCCTCGCGGCCCTCCTGCTCGCCGTCTCCGTGCCCACGCCGGTCGTCGCCGCGGACACGACCCCGATGGCTGCCGTTCCCGGTCCCGTGGGTGATTTCGCCTGGAAGGGCCTCAATTGGGAGAAGCGCTGGTGGAGCGGCGCACCGAACTACAACAAGCAGTTCGACCCCGCCAACGTCAGCAGCCCTGACGCCGACGGCCACGTGACCATGACGCTCTCGAATCCGACCGGCGCGGCCACCATCGGGGCCGAGTTCAACACGACCCGCCACGGTTTCGGCTACGGCACCTACAGCACCACCATCGAGAAGGACCTCACCACGCTCCAGAAGGAGGTGGTGTGGGGATGCCTGTTCACCTACGACCCCGCCGTCGCCCCGGGCTACAACGAGATGGACCTTTGCGAGGCCAGTTCATGGGGCGGTGGCAGCAACTACGGCCAGGTGTGGCCCATCACGCAGGGGCACGGCTACTGGTTCGACGCGAGCAAGGGACCCGGGGTCGGCAACGACACGGCGATCTTCGGCGTCACGGACCACCCGATCCTCACGCATCGCCTGGTGTGGGAGCCGGACAGGCTGACGTTCGAGACCTTCGCGGGGGAGGGCTACGGCGGCCCCCTGCTCAAGCGCACCGTGATGCAGGGCCCGAACGTCCCCGAGCCGGCCCGGGAGACCATCCACTTCAACCTCTGGGTGACCGACGGCGGGGGAGGGGATCCCGCGGCAGTGAAACCGGAGAAGGTGGTGGTGAGGGACTTCTCGTTCACGCCGGCGCCGGTGACGGCTCCCACCCCGTCGCCGACCGCTCCTGCGCCGTCGCCGTCCGCAAGCCCGTCGGCGACCCCGACGAAGCCGGCGCCGTCGCCGTCCGCGAGCCCGACAGCCGCACCGACGAGGCCGGCCCCGTCGCCGTCCGCGAGCCCGACAGCCGCACCGACGAGGCCGGCGCCGTCGCCGTCCGCGAGCCCGACACTTGCTCCGACGAAGCCGGCGCCGTCGCCGTCCGCGAGCCCGACACTTGCTCCGACGAAGCCGGCCCCGTCGCCGACCCCGACGAAGCCGTTGCCGAAGCCGACCGTCCAGCCCAAGGCCATCACGCTCGCGGCCAGGAACACCACGGCGCACCGCCTGTACGCGACGACGCTGACGTGGTCCCGGGCTCAGGGGTCCACGGTCACCCTGGTGGCGGACGGGAGCCGCCGCCCGGTCGTGAACTCGGGCCGGGTGGCGACCTCGTCGAAGTCACCCTCCGCGCGGTACCAGATCTGTGACGCGTCCCGCTGCTCACCGATCGTCCTCGGCGGGCGCTGACGCCACGGCCGACCAGGCGGTCGGCGACGGCTGACGGTCGGGCACCGGAGCTACATGTCGGCGTAGCGCCTGGCCTGCCCGAGTGCTTCGCGCATGGCGTCCGCGGAGAGCTGGGGCCCGTAGGCGGCCGTGTCCCGCTGGAAGCGCCAGCCCTCGGTGAGCGGTCCGGCATCGACGGTGTCGAAGCCGAACTCGTCGAGCAGCTCGGTGACGGCCTGCTTCGCGTCGGAATCGTCCCCGGCGATCGGCAGGGCGCGGCGGTCCGGTGTCCCCGCGGGCGTCCCGTCCGTCGTCAGCTGCGCGAAGTGGATGTTGTTGAAGACCTTCACCACGGAGGAACCGGGTAGGTGGCGCTGCACCAGCTCGCTCGTCGTCGTGCTCTCGTCGTCGAGCTCGGCGATGTGGCCGTCGCGCTCGGGGTAGTAGTTGCACGTGTCGATGACCAGCTTGCCGGCGAGTGGCTGCACGGGAACCGCGCCGATGTCCTTCAGCGGGATGGTGACGACGACGACGTCGCCCTGCGTCGCCGCGTCCTCCGCGGTGCCGGCGCGGGCTCCGTCACCGAGGTCCGCGACGAGGTCCTGAAGCGTCTCCGGACCACGGGAGTTGCTCATGATCACCTGGTAGCCGCGCTCCACGGCGAGGCGTGCCAGCTGCGAGCCGATGTTGCCGCTGCCGATGAAACCGATGGTGCTGCGGGGTGCGCCCGACGGTGCTGCCGTATTTTCTGTCATGTCCTGCACAACCCCCTCCAGCGGTGGATATTCCTGCCGGACGTCCTGCCCGGGGCAGCGACGACGCCGAGCCCGCAGGTCAGCCCTGCCCGCCGTCCGTCCACACGTAGAACTTCTCCGGCCGCCCTGCGGATCCGTACTGCGGCACGATGCGCGCCTGCCCGCGTGAGACCAGGAATTCCAGGTAGCGCCGGGCACTCACCCGGGCCATCCCGAGGCGGTCGGCCACATCCGACGCCGACGTCCCCCGGCCGTGCCCCCGGAGGTCCAGCATGACGGCGTCGAGCGTCGGCGCGGAGAGCCCTTTCGGGGTGACCAGCGTGGCCGTGCGGGCGGTGCCCGGGACCGCGCCGATCGGCGCCGTCGTGCGCAGGAGCTGATCGATCCGCCCCTGGTCGAGGGCAGAGGCACCCTGCGACGCATGCAAGTGGAGCTCGCGCCGGTACTCCACGTAGTGGTCCAGGCGCTGGTTGAGCACGGCGGCGCTGAACGGCTTCACGAGGTAGTGCAGCACGCCCCCCGCGACGGCGGCCCGCACGGTGTCGAGCTCCCGCGCCGCGGTGATGGCGATGACGTCGAGCGGCTCCCCGGGCCGGTTCCGCAGGGCGCGCAGCACGTCGATGCCCGTCATGTCGGGGAGGTGGATGTCGAGCAGGACGAGGCGGGGTCGCAGCAGCTCCGCGAGCTCCAGCGCGCGCGCACCCGTGTGGGCGGCGCCGACGACGTCGAAGGCGCCGTGCGCGAGCAGGAACCCCGTGTGGATGCCGGCCACCTCGTGGTCGTCGTCGACCACGAGCGTCGGGATCAGGGGTGCTGCGGGTGGGGTGCTCATGGCACCTGCAGGGTGGTGCGCGGGGCGTCGACGAGCGAGGGTGCCAGCCAGACGGTGAACTCCGCGCCGCCGAGCTCGGCGTCGTCCACCACCACGTGCCCCGACCGTCGCCGTGCGATGCGGTCGACGAGGGCGAGCCCGAAGCCCCGCGTCCCGGTGTGCCCGCCGTCCTTCGTGGAGTAGCCGGAGGAGAAGATGCCGTCGACGTCCCCGGGCGCCACACCCGGCCCGTTGTCAGCGACCTCGATCCGGACGGCGTCGGGCTCGGTGTGCAGGAGGACCGCGATGGCGCCGTCGGTCCGCCCGCTCCCCGTGACGGCCTCCATCGCGTTGTCGATCAGGATGCCGAGGACGGTGACGACGTCGGTGGTGCCGTCGGGCTCCAGCGTCGAGGTGTCGTCGATCGAGAGGGTGATGCCCTTCTCCGCGGCGATGGTGCTCTTGGTCATGAGCAGGCTCGCGGCGTCCGGGTCCTGGATGCCCGGCGCGATGGTGCCCGACACGAGGGAGCCGCCGTGCCCGGAGCGGGAGATGAAGTCGACCGCCTGGTCGGTGCGCCCGAGCTCGAGCAGACCGGAGATGGTGTGCATCCGGTTGGCGAACTCGTGCGCCTGCGCACGGAGGGCCTGTGTCACGTCGCGCTCGCCGTCGAGGTCGGTGAGCAGCTGGTAGAGCTCGGTGCGGTCGCGGAGAATCATGACGCGGCCCACGCGCGTGCCGTCCACGAGGGCGTCCGAGGTACGGGCGAGCAGCACGCGCTCGCCGGACAGGACGGTCTCGTCGGTGTCCGCGGGGTCGGTCAGGAGGCGGGCGAGGGCCGGCTCCATCACGTCCTCGGCGCGCAGCCCGGTAGCGGCGTCGTCGAGCCCCAGCAGCCGCTTGGCCTCGTCGTTCAGCAGGGCGATCCGGTGGTCCTCGTCGACCGCCACCATGCCCTCGCTGATGCCGTGGATCATGGCGTCCCGCGTCTCGAGGAGCGAGGCGATCTGCTCCGGCTCGAGACGGTAGATCCGCCGCCACACGAGCCGGGAGATCCAGATGGCGCCGGCGGATCCGACGAGGGCCGCGACGATCAGCCAGGCCAGCAGGCGGGGCAGGTCCTCGTACAGGTCGGCGTCGAGCTCGGACTCCAGCGTGCCCACCGACGCCGTGCCGATGATCTCGCCGCCGTCACCGTAGATGGGGACCTTGACGCGCCAGGACTTGCCGAGCGTGCCGGTCTGGGTCCCGACGAAGGTGTCACCGGAGAGGGGGATGGAGGGGTCGGTGGACACGAGCTGCCCGATGAGCTCGGGGTTGGGGTGCGAGTACCGGATCCCGTCGGCATCCGTGACCACCACGTAGGTCACCCCGGTGGACTGGCGGATGAGATCGGCGATCGGCTGGATGGCGGCGCTGGGGTCGGGCTGGTCGAAGGCCTCCACGACGGACGGCAGCTGCGCCACGGACTGCGCGACGCCGACCATGCGGTCCTCGTACTGCTCGCGGATCTGGAGACGCTGCATGGCGACGGCAGTGGACCCGGCGACGGCGACGATGACGAGCACGATGGTCAGCTGCAGGAAGAACAGCTGAGATCGAAGCGACATCGTCCTGATCATCCTCACAGTGTGACACGCTGCGTCGCGTCACACCCGGGCCGCCCGGCCTCGTGGACCGACTCCCGTGACCACAAAGACCAATACGAGCACTACGACCGCATGCTTTACCGCTGCGCAGGGGCCTTCCTACCCTGAGGACAGCAGTGGTGATCCGCATCACATCTCCCGCTCGGCACGAGCAACCACATCTCAAGGAAAAGAACATCATGACGATCGATCGCACAACGGCGCGCCGTTCGACCCTCACCGCCCTGGCCCTCGCCTCCGCCCTCGCCCTCTCGGCCTGCAGCTCCATGACGGAGAGCACGACGGCGGGCGAGGAGAGCGGCGCCATCGAGAAGCTCAACATCGTGGTCCCCGCCGATCCCGGCGGAGGATGGGACCAGACGGGCCGTGCCATGGAGGCGGACCTCAAGGAGAACGACCTCGTGGGCAACGCCTCCGTGGTCAACGTCGGTGGTGCCGGTGGCACCAACGGCCTCGCGCAGCTCGCCACGGAGACGGATCCCAACACGCTGATGGTCATGGGCTACGTCATGGTCGGCGCGGTGGAGACCAACAACGCCGCCAACCGGATCGAGGACACCACGCCGATCGCCCGCCTGACCGAGGAGCCCCTCGTGATCGTGGTCCCCGCGGACTCGCCGTACCAGACCGTGCAGGACCTGCTCGACGACATCGAGTCCAAGGGCCAGGGCGTCTCCATCACGGGCGGCTCCGCCGGCGGAGCCGACCACATCCTCGCCGGGTCCGTGCTGAAGGAAGCGGGCATCACCCCCGACAACCTGAACTACATCCCGTACTCGGGCGGCGGCGAGTCCCTCGCGGCGCTCCTCGGCAACAAGGTGAACGCCGGGATCTCGGGTGTCGGTGAGTACGCGGAGCAGGTGAACGCAGGCAAGCTGCGCGCCCTCGCGGTCTCCGGCGAGGAAGCCGCCCCGCAGCTGCCCGACACCCCCACCCTCACCGAGGAGGGCATCGACCTGGTCCTCACCAACTGGCGCGGCGTCGTGGCCCCCGGGAACATCGACGACGCCCAGGCGGAGAAGCTGACGCAGCTGGTCACCGACCTCCACGAGACCGAGACCTGGACGGCCACGCTCGAGGAGAACAACTGGTCGGACGCCTTCCTCGCCGGCGAGGAGTTCCAGACCTTCCTCGACGAGGACATCACCAGCGTCAAGACGACCCTCACCGACATCGGGCTGCTCTAGGCCATGAGTACCTCCGTACAGAACGCCCCCGGGAGCGGCACGGCCGCCGCTCCCGGAGCGCCGGTCGGTGAGCTGGTCTTCGCGCTCATCATCGTGAGCATCGGCGTGGTCGGGTTCGTGGCGGGCGCCGGTATCCAGACCCCGCCGTCGGCCAGCGACATCGGCCCCCGTGCCTTCCCCTTCGCCGTCTCCGCCCTGCTCGTGGTGGTCGGAGCGGGCCTGGTGCTCCAGGTCCTGCGCGGCCACCGCGGTGCGGCCGACGAGGGCGAGGACGTGGACCTCGAGGCGAAGACCGACTGGCTGACGGTCGGCAAGCTCAGCGGGTTCGTCCTCCTGCACGCCTTCCTGATCGTGCCGCTCGGCTGGCCCGTCGCCGCCGCGCTCCTGTTCTTCGGTGCCGCCTGGTCGCTCGGAGCCCGCCCGTGGTGGCGCAACCTCATGACCGCGATCATCCTGGCGCTGGTGCTGCAGTTCGTCTTCGGCGGGCTGCTCGGTGTGTCCCTGCCGCCCGGCTTCCTGGAAGGGTTCGGTGTCTTCGGTGGATAACTTCTTCCTGCTCATGGAGGGCTTCGCCACGGCGATGCAGCCCATGTACCTCCTCTACGCGCTCGGCGGCGTCCTCGTCGGCACCGCCGTCGGCGTGCTGCCGGGTATCGGGCCGGCCATGACCGTGGCCCTGCTGATGCCGATCACCTACAGCCTGGAGCCGACGGCGGCGATCATCGTCTTCGCCGGCATCTACTACGGCGGGATGTACGGCGGCTCGACGACCTCCATCCTGCTCAACACCCCCGGGGAGTCGTCGTCGATCGTCACGGCGCTCGAGGGCAACAAGATGGCCAAGGCCGGCAGGGGAGCGGCAGCCCTGGCGACGGCGGCGGTCGGCTCCTTCGTGGCCGGCACCATCGCGACGGTGCTGCTGAGCTTCGTGGCCCCCTATGTCGCGGCCTTCGCCGTGCAGATCGGCCCCGTCGAGTACGTGGCCCTGATGGTCGTCGCCTTCCTCACGGTGGGCGCGCTGCTCGGGTCCTCGGTGCTGCGCGGACTCGCTTCCCTGGGGCTCGGCCTGTTCATCGCCCTCGTCGGGTTCGATGCGCTCACCGCCCAGCAGCGCTACACCTTCGGCAGCCCCTTCCTCGCGGACGGGATCGACGTCGTCCTCGTGGCGGTCGCGCTCTTCGCCGTCGGCGAGGCGCTCTACGTGGGCTCGCGCCTGCGCCACGGCCCGATCAAGATCATCCCGGTGACCGGCGGCTGGACCAGCTGGCTCCGCAAGGAGGATCTGCGCCGCTCGTGGAAGCCCTGGCTCCGCGGCACGGCGATCGGCTTCCCCGTCGGGACCATCCCCGCCGGCGGTGCGGACGTCGCGACCTTCCTGTCCTACGCCTCCGAGCGCAAGCTCGCGAAGGGGAAGAACAAGAAGGAGTTCGGCAAGGGCGCCATCGAGGGCGTCGCCGGTCCGGAGGCCGCCAACAACGCGGCAGCCGCAGGTGTGCTCGTGCCTCTCCTGACGCTCGGCATCCCGACCACGGCGACCGCCGCCATGATGCTGGTGGCGTTCCAGCGCTACCAGATCCCGGTGGGCCCGCAGCTCTTCGAGTCCAACAGCACGCTGGTCTGGGCGCTCATCGCGAGCCTCTACGTCGGCAACCTGATGCTCCTGGTGCTCAACCTGCCGCTGGTCGGCATCTGGGTCAAGATCCTCCAGATCCCGCGGCCCTACCTGTACTCGGGCATCCTGGTGTTCGCTGTGCTCGGTGCGTTCTCCGTGAACTTCACGCCGATCGACGTCATCATCCTGCTGATCGTCGGCATCCTCGGGTTCTTCATGCGCCGCTACGGCTACCCGATCGCGCCGATGGTGGTGGGACTCATCCTCGGGCCCATCTTCGAGAGCCAGCTGCGGCGCTCGCTCGCGATCTCGCAGGGTGATCCCGTGGCGCTGGTGCAGTCGCCGGTCGCGGCCACCATCTACGTGGTGCTCCTGGTGATCTTCGCGCTGTCCATGCTCCTGAAGCGCCGGCAGCGCCAGTTCGAGGCGATGGTGGCGGCGAACGCCGACGCCCCCGACGTCGTCCGTGGTTCCGCCACGGCACCCGAGACCGCCGTCGCTCCCGTGACGCGCGCATCCGACACCCGAGAGGACACCGACCGATGAGCAGCATCGTGGTGGGCTACGTGCCCAACGCCCTGGGCGAGGCCGCCGTCACGCAGGCGGTGGAGGAGGCGCGGCGTCGCGGCACCGAGCTCGTGGTGATCAACACCACCCGGGCGGACCGCCTCGTCAACCCGGCGTACGCGGATTCCGAGGACGTCTCCAAGCTCGAGGGCATGCTGAACGCCACGGGGGTGCCCTACTCGATCCGGCACAGCATCTCCGAGGCCACGGCGGCCGAGGAGGTGGTCGACGTGGCGGAGGAGATCGATGCGGAGCTGATCGTGATCGGACTGCGCCACCGGACACCGGTGGGCAAGCTGATCATGGGCTCGACGGCGCAGACGATCCTGCTCTCCGCCCGTTGCAACGTGCTCGCGGTCAAGCTGCCCTGACGCACTGCCCTGACGCACTGTCCTGACGCACGGACGGACGACGCCGGCCCCTCCTCGGAGGCGGCCGGCGTCCTGCTGTGGCGGGCATCACAGGTTCTCCACCGTGCGGATCGGGTGTCCGGCAACGACCTACCTGTAGCAGGACGGGCCCCATCCGCCCCCTCGGGGCCCGTCCTGTCTCCCACGCTTGTGCAAACGTTCGGTAAAGCTTTGGTCCGGAGGGCCCGAATGACGCCCTGGCTTGATGCGGAGCAGGCAGGATGAAGATATCCCTCCCCACTTGCGGGACCTGGTCTCACCCCATCGAGCGGATCCACCTTTTGCCCTTCTCCCCACCCCCCGGAGCGCCCGTCGCCCTGGACCCGTCCATCACCCTCCCCTCGCGGCGGGAGTCCGAGCGCCAGCGCCTGCGCTCCCTGCGCCGCACCGGGCTGCTCGACTCGCCGCAGGAGGAGCGGTTCGACCGCCTGACCCGCGATGCCCAGTCCTATTTCGGCGTGCAGACCGTGATCATCTCCTTCATCTCCGAGGACCGTCAGTTCCTGAAGTCCTTCGTCGGAGACCTGCCACGCACCATCCCCCGGGACCTCGCCCTCTGCGACACCACGATCAAGCAGGACGGACTCCTGCTGATCCCGGACATGCGGATCGACCCGCGGTTCAGCACCCACCCCTTCGTGGTCGGGGAGCCCTTCGCCCGCTTCTACGCGGGCATACCGCTGCGCGGTCCGAGCGGCTGGTTCGTGGGAAGCCTGTGCCTCGTCGACACGGAGCCCCGCCACCTCTGCGCCAGGGAGCGGGCGTATCTCGGCACGCTGGCGGACCTGGCCGAGATCGAGGTGAACGCGGGCGCCTGAAGCCCGGACCGCTACCCGTCAGGCCTGCGGAGCGAAGAGTTCGAGGGCGATGTTGTCCGGGTCCCGGAACTCGAGGATGCAGCCCGCGCCGATGTCCTTCACGCCGCCGTGCGCGATGCCCCGACCGTCGAGGAACGACGCGGCATCGTCGAGCACGGAGCGGTCGGCGACGGTGAAGGCGAGGTGGTCGAGCCCCACACGGTTCTCGCTGAAGCGGTCCTCGGCCACCGGCCGCAGGCCGAGCAGGGTGTCGCCGAGCTGGTAGATCACGCCGCCGTACAGGAACCCGAGCTGCTCCCGGGTCGCGTCGTCCGCGTCGTCGGGTACCTCGAAGGCCACGGGCAGCCCGAAGACGGCGTCGTAGAAGGCACGGGAAGCATCGATGTCGGTGACCGTGAGGCGGACGTGGGCGTAGGCCTTGATGGGGATCGTCATGATCGGAGTCTCGCATGCTCCGCCCGATGGATGCTCCCGCGTCCACCCACCGGACAGCGCGGCCGCCGGCACGGGAATGCGCGACGCCCGCGGTGCGCTTCACCGGGTATGAAAAAGATCGGGTTCCTGTCCTTCGGCCACTACCAGGACGTGCGCGGCTCGCTGGTCCCCACCCCGCAGGAGGCCCTCGTGCAGGCCGTGGAGCTGGCCGTGGCCGCCGAGGAGCTCGGCGTCGACGGCGCGTACATGCGTGTCCACCACTTCGCGCCGCAGTACTCGGCACCATTCCCGCTGCTCGCAGCCATGGCCGCGCGGACGAGGACCATCGAACTCGGCACGAGCGTGATCGACATGCGCTACGAGAATCCGCTGTACATGGCGGAGGAGGCGGCCGTCACCGACCTCATCAGCAACAGGCGCCTCCAGCTCGGCATCAGCCGCGGTTCCCCGGAGACCGCACTCGAGGGCTCCCGTGCCTTCGGCTACCAGCCGGAGGAGGGTGGCACCGACGCCGACCTCGCGCGGGACAAGGCAGCGCTGTTCCGCCGGGCCATCGCGGGCCACGGCATCGCCGAGCCCAATCCCCGGATGTCCGGCAGCACTGCGCGGCTGCCGGTGGACCCGCTCTCGCCCGGTCTGCCCGAGCGCATCTGGTGGGGGTCGGGTACCAGGGCCACGGCACAGTGGGCGGGTGAGCAGGGCATGAACCTGATGAGCTCCACCCTGCTCACCGAGGACACCGGGGTCCCCTTCGACGAACTGCAGGCCGAGCAGATCGACATTTTCCGGAAGGCCTGGGCCGGGGCAGGGCACGGCTGGACGCCGAGGGTCTCGGTCAGCCGGAGCATCCTGCCGATCGTCAGCGAGGCGGACGAGTACTACTTCGGCCTCCAGGCCCAGCGCGAGTCCCGTGACCAGGTGGGTATCCTCGACGGCGCCCGGTCCCGCTTCGGCCGCAGCTACATCGGCGCACCGGACGTCATCGCCGAACAGCTCGCCGCCGATGCCGCCGTGCAGTCCGCGGACACCCTGCTCGTCACCATCCCCAACCAGCTCGGTGTGGATTTCAATGCCGCCCTGCTGGGTAACATCGTGTCCCTCGTGGGGCCGGCGGCCGGCCTCCGCTGAGAGCCTCCGCGGTCAGCGGGGCTTCCGTGGGAGCACGGCGATCGACGGCGGGGACTCCGGGGGTCGTGCGACGTCCATCCCCTGGTGCAGCCGGGCGAGGGCGGTGCTGACCCGGAGGCGCAGGGTGGAGCGGTCGACACCCAGTTTCCTAGCCGCATCGGCATGGGTCAGGCCGCCGAAGTAGGCGAGTTCGAGCGCCTCCACCTGCTCGGGCGTCAGCAGGGACAGCGAGCGCCCGGCCGCCCCGGCGGCGATCGCGGGCAGCAGGGGCTGCTCGTGTCGGGCCCGGGCGCTCGGGGCTGCGGCCGCCCTGGCGCCGTCGACCGCGCAGCGATGGGTGAGGCTGACGAGCCAGCTCTCGGCCGAGCCCAGCGTGCGCCGGTAGGTGTGGGCGCCGACCCAGATACGGACGTAGATGTCCCGCGTGACCTCGGCGCTCGCTGCCTCGTCCGCGAGGATGCGGCGCACCAGCGCGTAGACGCTGCCGGCCGTCCGGCGGTACAGCTCCTCGAAGGCCCGCCGATTACCCGTCGCGACACGCTCGATCAGGGCACCGAGGTCCGGGCGGGGGAGCTGGACGCCGGTGGCGTCCCGGCCGGGGAAGGAGATCCGGACCCTGCGCACCGGCGGCGTCATTGCGCGAGGCCGGATCCGATCAGCCGCCCGCCCTCTCCTGGCCGGGACAGCCGGTCCACCTCACGCAGGGCATGGAGTTGCTCATCGCAGCGGTGGATGTCACCGACGGCCCGCGCGAGTTCCCAGGCGGCGCCGTCGCGCTCCTCCGCCCGGAAGGGATCGGCGAACACGTCCGCGCAGGCGCAGCGCAGCGAGAACATCGTCTCGAGCAACCGGGCGCGGGTGTCCTCGAGGAGCGTCAGCTGCTCGTGCTCGGCGGCGGGCAGGGCGTTGTCGAAGTACATGTGAGACCTCACCGGCGTCGACCGTGCCGGTCCTTCCAGCACGGAACGTGCTTCGATGCGGATGCGTGGACGCCGGGGCGCCTGTGCCCAGAGTAGGCAGGGCCTGCGCGAAGAGGACAGTCCGACGCTCCCGGCGGCGATTCCCGATGCCCAAGCGTTACCGACCGCCACCACCGCCACCGCCGACGCGACCGTTCCGGCGGGCAACATCCCACCGTCCCACGACTCCCGCCCGAAGACCAGAGCCCGGCGAATTCCCTTGCCGGGTGCGGAACGCGGTCCTACTCTCGGTCGGGGACGGAGCTCACCGGCGTCGCGCCGCAGGTGGGTTCCGGCAGGATCTTCGCTTCCACCCGGATGTTCCGGCGCTTCCCTGCGCCCGCCATCGACACCACCCACGAGGAGAACCCCTTGAGACCGACACGCCTCACCCGCGCCTCCGCCACGGCAATCGTCGTCACCTCCCTCCTGCTCGGTACCGCGCTCAGCGGATCCGCGGCTCCCTCCGTTCCGGCCGTGACGGCCGCCGTCGAGCCCGCGGGGGTGGTGGCGGCCAACCCCTACGAGCGCGGCCCGGCCCCGACCCGGGCGAGCATCGAGGCGTCCCGCGGAAGCTTCGCCACGGCGACCACCACGGTGTCCCGCACTGCTGCGCGCTCCTTCGGTGGCGGCACCATCTACTACCCGAGCACGACGACGGCGGGCACCTTCGGTGCCGTGGCGATCTCGCCCGGGTACACGGCGTCGCAGTCGAGCATCTCGTGGCTGGGGCCGCGCCTCGCGTCGCAGGGCTTCGTGGTCATCACCATCGACACCCTCTCCCGCTACGACCAGCCCTCCGAGCGGGGTGACCAGCTCAACGCGGCCCTCACCTACCTGACGCAGTCGAGTTCCGTACGCGACCGCATCGACCCGACGCGCCTCGCGGTCATGGGCCACTCGATGGGTGGCGGCGGCACGCTGGAGGCCGCGAAGGACAACCCGGCGCTCCAGGCCACCATCGGCATGACCCCGTACAACCTGGACAAGACGTGGCCCGAGGTGACGACCCCGAGCCTCATCATCGGCGCGCAGAACGACAGCGTGGCGCCCGTCGGCCGCCACGCCATCCCCTTCTACAACGGCCTCACGAACCTGTCCCGGAAGGCGTACGTGGAACTGCGCGGAGCATCGCACTACGCACCGAACACGAGCAACACCACCATCGCGGCGACAAGCATCTCCTGGCTCAAGAGGTTCGTCGACGACGACCTGCGGTACTCGCAGTTCCTCTGCCCGGCGCCCGGCACCAGCACGGCCGTCGCCGACTACCGGACACCCTGCGGGTACTGACGGCTCCCGATCCCGGCCGGCCGACCGGCAGGAGCGTCAGCAGGACCGCCCCCGCCACACGGCGGCGGCGGTCCTGCTGTCAGGCGACCGGTGTGCCGGAACCGCCCGTCAGCTCCAGCGCGATGTCCGCCACCGATCGCCGGCCCTCCTCGGCCCGGGTCACCAGTTCCCGGAAGGCCGACCGGTCGTCGATGCCGAGTTGTGCCATGAGGATGCCCTTGGCCATGCCGATGCGGTCCCGCAGCTGCAGGGCGGCGGAGAGCTCCGAACGGATCTGCTGCGGCGTCTCGGTCGTCTGGACATGGCTGAGCAGGGCGGCGGCCGGGACGGCGAAGCGCGTCAGGGCCCGCTCCGTGGTCTCGTCGAACGCGCCGGCGTCCGTGGAGTAGACCTTCATGGCCCCGATCGTCGTGCGGCCCTGGATGAGGGGCACGCTCTGGCACGAGCGGACCGACATCGCGGCGGCGGCTGCGGCCCAGCGGGCCCACCGCTGGTCCGGCGCCAGGGTGTCGTCCGTCCTCACAGGGCTCGAGGTGGACCAGGCACTGAGGCACGGCCCCTCGGAGAGTTCGTACTGCAGTTCGTCCGCGCGGCGGACCAGGGTGTCGGTGGCACCGGTGCTGGTGCGCTGTCCCTGATGGATGAGGGATACCCCAGCGCCGAACGCGCCCGGGATGAGGTCGCGGGCTGCTTCCGCGAGGAGGTCGATGGCGTGCTGCACCGTCTGTTCCGTGAGGAGGAGGCCGCGGACGCGGCCGAAGACGACGGCTAGTTCGTTGAGGTTGGGCTCTGAGTCCAAGGGAGACCTCGAAATGTCCTGACGCCGGATGTGCCGGCTCTCTTCGGCGCCCCCTGCTGGACAAGGATCAAGATAGCGATTCCGGGGGTGGTCAGGCAAATCCCGGGCGGCCCGACACGCGGTCCGGTCTAGCCCGGAAGGATCCCGCGTCGGTAGCATGGTCCGCAGTTGTTGAGCAGCCGGCAGCTTTGTTGTTCGTGGTGCCCGTGCCCGGGCGCCCGAATCATGAGGGGGTAGGCGATGGGGAACGACGTCGGAATCCGTCCGGAGACGGATCTGCAGGGCTTCCTGCAGGACCTCGTGGTCGTCAGTGCGGGTCTCGACGATTTCCTCGAAGGATTCGTGGAAGCGACGTCGGCCGCTTCCGGGTTCGGACCCCACGACACGACCACGAGCGTCGCACTCCTCAGACCGCGGGCCCATCCCCTCCTCGTCGGATCGACGAGAGATGCACGGCGTCTCGCGCGGCTCGAGGTCCACCTGCACGACGGGCCCTCCGTGCGGGCCGCCGCGAGCGGCCGCACCGTGGAGGTGCCGGACTTCTCCTTCGCCGGTGAGGATCCCCTCTTCGGATCCGCCGCGCTCCGTCATGGGGTGCGCTCGGCCTTCTCGACGCCGATCGCCGTCCAAGGGCCGGAACGGGCGGTGATCACGTCCTACTCATCGAGGCCCTCATGCTTCACCGACGAACACCGCTGCGCTGCGGAGCGACTGGCCGCCGCAGGCGCCACGTCCCTGGGGCTGGCGTTGCGGCTGGCCCGGCTGAGGGACCGCGCCGATCACCTCGCGGCCGCCATGGAGTCCCGCACCACCATCGATCTCGCCGCGGGGGTCCTGATGGCCCAGAACAGGTGCAGCCAGGAGGAGGCCATCGAGATCCTTCGTGCTGCCTCGAGTGCGCGGAACATGAAGCTCCGTGAGCTCGCCCGGAACGTGCTGACCAGTACGGTCGACGCCCCCGTCTCCACGCACTTCGACTGAATCCCCCTGCGTCCGGCCGCTGCGCTCCGCCGTCGGTTCGGCGGCGCACAGCCGGGGCGCGGAGTGGATCGGGGGCTGTTCAGGGGGTTCCGTCGGTCAGGGACGCTCCGTCGCCGACGCGACGACGCGCTCGGCGACCAGCCGCAGCTTGACGTTCCGGCTGCTCGATGCGCGCTGCAGGATGGCCAGGGCATCCGCCTGCGAGCACTTGTTCTGGAACATGATGATCCCGACGGCGGTGTTGATGGTCTGCCGCGAGGACAGTGCAGCCTCCAGGTCGTGCCGCTCGTCATCAGCGGATGCTGCGCGCACGGCGAAGCGCAGGGAGGAGGACGCGGCCTCGGCCAGCGCCTCCGCGGCCCTGATGCCCGCCGGGTCGAACGCGTCGACCCGGCTCGAGTAGAGGTTGAGTGCGGCCATGCCGCTGGTCTCGAGGGCGAACGAGACACCGAGGATGGAGCGGATGTGCCCGGAGTCGAGCCTTGCGAGATAGGCGGGCCAGCGCGAGTCCGTCGACGTGTCGCGGCAGTACACGGATGACTGCGTCTGGGCGGCCTGCAGGCACGGTCCCTTGTGGAACCGGTTCTGGAACTCGTCCGCACGGCGCGCCACGTCGTCACTCGCGGCCAGGGTCCCGGCCCTCTTCCGACGCACGAGCGTGATGGCGCAGGAGGCGTCGCCGGTGGAGGACAGGCGCTGCGCAGCCATCACCGCGAACTCGTCGAGGAACTCCTGGATGCCTGCGGTCTCTGTCAACAGCGCGAACAAATCGTCGTTGACGTCGCTCAGTACTTCCTGTTCGGTCACGGTTCCTTCCTGGCGTCGCGGGCCCATCTCGTCCGACACATCCTACGCCGCGCCTCCGGTTCGGGGCCCGGTCCCGGATCCCGTCGGCCGGCACGCCGTAGCCCGATCCCGCCTCACATCAGGGATCGAGGTCGGCGAGCGAGCTCCTGGCAGCCCTGACGGCCTGCTCGGCACCCTCGAGCGCTTCCTGCGCGGACTCCTGTTCACGACGCCGGTCCGCGGCCTCCTCATCGAGGTCCGCCAGCTCCCTGCGCAGTGCGCCGATGCGGTCCTCGAGGTCCTCGAGGGTAGCTGTCAGGCCGTCCCTCCGCATGGCGATCCGCTGCACGGCCCGCTCCGTCCGGGCTGCCTCGTCCTGGGCACTCTCGAGGGCGTCCCGGGCCGCCCTCGCCGTAGCCTCCGCGACCCGCCGGCCGGCGGCGGACCGCTTCTGGGGCGATGCCCGTCCCGGCCGGCGGGCGTCCTCGGCGCCGCCCCTGCCGCGACTGTCCGTGCTGTCGTCCGTGTCGTCCGTGTTGTCCGCGTCGTCCGTGTCGTTCGCGTCGTCCGCGTCGTCCACCGGGCGCGCCGGGGCGTCGAACGGGCCGCCGACCGCGCCGTCCAGGTCCACGGCCTCCCACCCCGTGGCTTCCAGCGTCCGGACGAGCCGCCCGGTCAGGACCGCCTCCGCCGCAGCGGGATCGGCGAGTGCCGCCCGGAGCGTCTGTTCGACGTCGGGCAGGGCGGCAGGTCCGACGTCGTGCCCCGCCTCGGACGCCGCGTCGAGGGATTGCCGGGCGACGGCGGCGAGGAGGCGCTGCCGCTGCTGCCCGAGGGCATGCAGCTGCGCGCGGTCGGGACTCGACTGCGCCTCCCTCAGGGACGCGGCGAGCTCGAGCACCTGCTCCACCTCCTCCCGACGGCGGGAGACGAGCAGGTTGACGAGCCACGCGGCGGACGAGGGCTTGGGGAGCTTCCTCAGGGTAGCGGCGAGGTCCTTGTCACCGCCCTGCGCGGCCTCCTTCGCGGCGAGGTTCCTCGCGGCGACGAACCCGTCGAGGGGGAGTGCGTAGAGGGCTGCAGCCCTGCCCACCAGATCCATGCTCAAGCGCTCCTCGTCTCCGATGTGTCGGGTGGTGCGGTCGGGTGTGGTCGGAAGTCCGCCCCGGTCAGGGCGCCAGGTCCTCCAAGCGGCCCACGGGCAGCGCGATCCAGCCCTCGCGGCCCGCCTGGTCGCGGTACTCCTCGGGGACGGGATGCGTCAGCCCGAGGGCATGGGCCCGGGCTGCCAGCGCGGCGATCACGGCGTCGAACGCATCGTCGGAGACCTCCATCAGGCGCCGGTCCTCCGGTCGGAGGAGCAGCCACGGCGCGCGCTCGAGGACGCGGGCCAGCAGTGCGGCGCGGATGACCGCGTCGTTCTTGTAGCCCTTCGTCCCGAAGTCCCAGCCGCGCAGGGTGGCTCCGGGATAGACCTCGACGGCGGTCCCGCCACCGGAGCGGTCGACGGGCGTCCCGAGGGCTGCGCTCACCGCGTCGAGGAGCACGGCGCAGTGCATGGCGGTCAGGCCGAGGCGGTCCGTGGCGACGCTGAGCGGCCACCTGCCCGTGATCTCCCGCGTGGCGCGGTCCGTCGCGCGGTAGGAGAGCCGGCGTCGCCAGGCCATCCCCTCGTCGAGGCCCGCGTCCACCCGCTCCCCGGCGGCATGGCGCGTGATGAACGTGACGAAGTCGTCCGGCCAGCCGAAGGCGCAGTCGATCCCGAGACGCTCGACGTCCGGGGCGACGGCGGCGATGGCCTCGTCGGCGATGCCGAGCTCCACGTGGACCGTGACGGAGGTCCCGGACCAGTCGAGGACGGCCAGGGCCGTCCCCCGGGATTCGGCGGCGAGATCCACTCCGGCTGTGAGCACCCCCGATTATAGGCATCGAAGCGGCACCTGACGACGGGGATCCGGCCCTGTGCCGACCCGACGGGCAGGGGGTCGGATGGATACGGCCCGCCGGGCGTGGACGCCGTCCGACGCATCCCAGCAGATCCCGTCTACGCCCCGGCTCGCCCGAGCGCCGACATCCTCGGGCGGCGCGGAGGGCGGGCTAGCCGCCGGCGCGCCGTCCGTCACGTCCCCCCGGCGTACGGCACGCGTGTGGCGCCGCGTGTCCGGGCGGTGTGTACTGGGCTGATCGCCACTCCGGCAGCCGGTACCGTCCGCATCGATCCGGCGCCGACCCCGACGCATGGAGAGGACGTACCGATGGAAGCCCGATGCCCCAGCTGCGGTTCCGCCCTGATCGAACTGAGCGAGGACCAGTGGCCTGCGGAAGGGCCCGTACCGGCGGGAACGCTCGCCGTGTACCAGTGCGAGCGGAACCACCGCATCACCGTGGGGGAGACACAGGTCTCCGCCTGACCGGACCGACGGGGCAGCCGGAGGTCTCGCAGCCAGGCGTCGTCCGGCCATCACGTCGACGAATGATCAGTCGGTCGCCGTCAGGGACCCGTGGTCATCGTGCGGATCAGGGTCCGCCGGTCCTGGCGTCGTCGATCAGGCGGGTCAGTTCGTCGCGGAGTGCGCGCGCCTCGTCCACCGAGAGTTCGAGCTGCTGGTCCTGTTCCACCCAGCCGATGTGCACCATCGGATTCCCGTCCGGACCGGGAGAGGGCGAGAGTCCGACGGCGAGCGCCCGGCCTCCCGTGTGCGTCACGTCGCCGACGATCAGTTCGCCGCCGTCGTCCTCCGCTACTGCCATGGTGCCTCCCGGTCGTCGCGTCCTGCTGTCCGTGTCCCCCATGCTAGGCGCGCCCCGCACCACTGTGTCCAGCAGGAGATGTGCGCGGCGGGTGGACGGGTCATCCGGCGTCGGCGGGCCGGACCGCCAGGTTCGGATGCAGTAGCTCGAAGCCCTCGTCCGTGAGGTCGTTGCGGTCGACGTCGTCGGGCAGGAGGACCGCGGTCACCCGGCTGTCGCGGATGGTCGCGCCGGCTGCCCCGCGGGCGAGCGGTGCGCACTCGAGCCCCACACCGATCCCTTCCTCGATCAGGAGGCACACCGTGTCCTCGTCGCTGTTCCCCTGCACCGGCCGTGCCGCGAAGTACTCGACGCCCTCGCGCTCGGCGAGGAAGCGGGTGGTCGCGAGGTCGATCCCGTCGAGGTCCGTCCGGATGGTCAGCCGGTCCCGATCGGTCTGCTCCTGATCCAGGAGGCCGAGCACCGGGCCCGAGCAGGCCGCCAGGCCGAGGACGGAGAGACCGATGCCTGCTGCCAGGAGGCGGGAGCGGGGGACCGGACGGTGCATGGGACTCCTAGGGCGACGGGACGGGATGGGGACCGCCGGACGTGGTCCCAGCCTAGCGAAGCCCACCGACCTAGGCTGGGCGGATGGACACCACCTACCCCCTCAGCGGGCGCTCCTTCGTCGTGACCGGGGTGAGCCGCCGCAAGGGCATCGGCCACGCCGTCGCCGCACGCCTGGCCGACCTGGGCGCCGGCCTGTTCCTCCACCACTACGCGCCCCACGACGAGGAGCAGCCGTGGGGCGCGGATCGACTCGAGGACGTCGTCGACTCCATCGGCGCACGGCTCCGCGGGGGCGCCTCCCTCGCGCACGGCAGTGTCGACCTCGCGGAGGACGACGGCGCCGAGCGGCTCATCGAGCTGGCCGGCGCCTCGCTCGGACACCTGGACGGTCTCATCTGCAACCACGCGCGCAGCGGCGGGGACGGCACCCTCGACGAGATCACAGGCGAAGCCCTCGACGCCCACTGGCGGGTGAACACGCGGTCCACCATCCTCGCCACCAGGTTCTTCGCCGACCAGCACGACGGCCGAGAGGGCGGGCGCGTCATCTGGATGACGTCCGGGCAGGTGGCGGGCCCCATGCCGTCGGAGATCGCCTACGCGGCGTCGAAGGCCGCGCTCGCAGGGCTGACGGCGTCGGTCGCGGACCGGCTCATCGAGCGGCGGATCGTCCTCAACACGGTGAATCCGGGACCGGTGAACACGGGCTATCTCGACCCGGACACCGCGGACCGGCCGCTCGAGACGCTCCAAGCCGTGCTGGCGCACTTCCCGGGCGGGCGCTTCGGGGAGCCGGACGATCCCGCGCGGCTCATCGCGTGGCTGGTGAGTGACGAGGGCCGGTGGATGGTGGGCCAGGTGCTCAGCTCGGAGGGCGGCTTCCGCCGCTGGTGACGCCGGCAGCGCCGGGCTGGTCGCTGGTGACGCCGGCAGCGCCGGGCTGGTCGGTGCGGAGGGCGACGACGGCGGACGCCGCCCGGTCAGCAGTTCGACGGGGATGGTTCATGCGCGGTGGGCTGCCCGCTCGAACACCACGCGGCCGCCCACGATCGTCAGGTCCGCGCGGGTCCGGTGCAGGGCGGGAGCGTCCGGCCCGAACGGATCGGAGGAGAGGACCGCGAGATCTGCCGGTGCCCCTGGCCGCAGCACGCCTGCGGGCGAGCGCGTCACCCGGGCAGACCCGGCGGTGTAGGCACTCAGCGCCGTCGTGAGATCCAGGGCCTCCGCGGCAACCAGCGGTCCGGTGTCGCCGTGGTCCGGGTGCGCCCGATGCACTGCGACGTGGATGGCCTGCCAAGGATCGGCGTCGGAGACGGGCCAGTCCGAGCCCATCGCCAGGGGTGCTCCGCCCGCGAGCATCGACGCGAACGGGTACTGCCAGCGCGCGCGCTCCGCCCCGATCAGCGGGACGGTGAGGGAACGCATCTGCTCGTCGCTGCAGGCCCAGAGCGCCTGGGCGTTGACCGTGACCCCGAGGTGGCCGAAGCGGGGGACGTCGTCCGGGTGCACGAGTTGCACGTGCGCCATCGTGTGCCGGGGCTCCCAGGATCGCGATCCGCCCGGCGTCGGGTGCAGGACCACCGCGGCGCGGCCGACGGCGTCGAGGGCCGTCCGGACGGCCCGGTCCCCGATGGCGTGCAGGTGGAGGTCGAACCGGGCCGCCTCCAGGGCCTCGGCCGCGGCGTCCAGCACCTCGGGTGGGAGGTACGTGGGGCCTCGGTCCGTCCCGGTCCGGCCCCCGCACGTGCACCCGGCGCTTTCGTAGGGCTCGAGCATGGCAGCGGTGCGGTTCTCCGGGACGCCGTCGACCATGATCTTGGCGCTCGACGTCGGGAACCCGGCGGCGGCGTTCAGGTCCCGGCGGGCACGGAACGAGTCGACGAGGCCGGGGAGGTCCCCGAGCGTGAGGCCGCGGGGCACCCAGAGAGCACCCGAGGCCCGTCCGGTCAGGCGGCCGGAGGCGGCGAGGGAGCGGTACGCCGGGGCGGCGTCGGGGTAGCCGGCGTACTCGCCGATGATCGCCTCCTGCCACCCCGTGACGCCGAGAGCGTGCAGGTGCGCCTGACCGTGGAGGATGCCCGCTTCCACGGCCTCCCGGGTGATCGGCGGGAGCAGCCGGGCCACGAGCGACATGGCGCCCTCGTGCAGGATCCCGCTCGCCGAGCCGTCCGGCCTCCGGCCGATCCTCCCGTCCGCCGGATCCGGGGTGCGGTCGTCGATCCCGGCGAGGTGAAGCGCCGCGGTGTTCACCCACGCGCTGTGGTGGTCGCGGTTGATGAGGTAGACGGGTCGGTGGGGGACGGCGGCGTCGAGCACGGAGGCGTCCGGGAACCCGCCGTCGTAGTGTCCCTTGTACCAGCCGGCGCCGGTGATCCAGGGGGAGTCGCCGGGATCGGTGGAGCGGGCATACCGGGACACCTCGGCCTGCACCTCGTCGGCGCCCCCGCAGTGCCCGACGTCGCACGCGAGCGCCTCGATGCCTCCCATGAACGTGTGGGCGTGCGCGTCGATGAGACCCGGGCTCACGAGGCGGCCCTGCAGATCCACGATCTCGGTGCGGGATCCTGCGGCGGCTCGGACCGCTGCCTCCGGTCCGACGGCGGTGATCCTGCCGCCCTCGACGGCGACAGCGGTGGCGGTGGGGTGCACGGAGAACCCGTCGAACACCCGGCCACCCCGCAGGACGAGGTCAGCCGTCACGGCGCCCGGACTCCTGTGGCGCCGCGCCCGGCGCGTCCCGGCCGATCGGCGTCGTGCGGCCCGTGCCGGCTGCCGGCCGCGCTGGACGTGCCCTCGTCGCTCGTCCTTCCGCCGGTCCGTCGGCCGGCACCACCGGGGTGAGGTGCAGCATCCGGGAGCGGCTAGAAGCCGACGAGCGGATGCGGGACGTAGTGCTCCTCGAGGGCACGGACCTCGTCCTCGGTCAGCTCGATGTCCAGGGACGCGAGGGCGTCCTCGAGGTGGTGGGGCTTGCCGACGCCGACGATCGGGGCGGAGACCACCGGGTTCCGCGACACCCAGGCGAGGGCCACCTGCGCCCGCGTCACCCCGCGGTCCGCCGCGACGGCCCCGACGGCATCCGAGACGCGGCGGTCGGCGTCGAGCGTGCCGTAGAGGGTCTTACCGAACTGGTCGGATTCGGACCGCGACGTCGTCTCGTCCCAGCGCCGGGCGAGCTTGCCGCGGGCGAGCGGGCTCCAGGGGAGGACGCCGATGCCCTGGTCCGCGCAGAGTCCGTACATCTCGCGTTCCTCCTCGCGGTTGATCAGGTTGTAGTGGTCCTGCATCGACACGAAGCGGGACCAGCCGTTCATGCGCTGCAGGTACAGGGCCTTGGAGAACTGCCACGCGTACATGGAGGACGCACCGAGGTAGCGCACCTTGCCGGCCTTCACGACGTCGTGCAGTGCCTCGAGCGTCTCCTCCAGCGGTGTCGCCGGGTCGAACCGGTGGATCTGGTACAGGTCCACGTAGTCCGTGCCGAGGCGCCGCAGGCTGTTGTCCAGCTCCGCGATGATCGCCTTGCGGGAGAGGCCCGCGCCGTTCGGGCCCTCGTGCATGCGGCCGTGCACCTTCGTGGCGATCACGATGTCCTCGCGGCGCGTGAACTCGGCCAGCGCCCGGCCCACGATCTCCTCGCTCGAGCCGTCGGAGTAGACGTTGGCGGTGTCGAAGAACGTGATGCCGGCGTCGACCGCCGCCCTGATCAGGGGGCGGCTCTCCTCCTCGGGCAGAGTCCAGGCGTGGTTGCCGCGATCCGGCGTTCCGTAGCTCATGCAGCCGAGGGCGATGGGGGAGATGTCGAGTCCGGTGGAGCCGAGTTTCACGGAGCGCATGGGTGACCTTCTGCCGACGTCGGGGATGTCCTCCCCACCCTAGTCCCGGGGATCGGCGAGCGGTGCGCCAGGACGCGCGGGTCAGGCGCCCATCACCCATTCTGGGTCAGGCGGCTACGATCCTTGCTAGGAGGCCGCCAGGCCACGGACCGCGGCCGGGATCACCGTGGCACTGCGCAGCGGGAGGGCGGAACATGCACGGGGTGAACGGGCCGCACTTCGGCGAGGGCAGGGTGCCGGAGGATCTGCTCATCCAGGCGATGGCCGCCACGTCCGAGATCTCGCTCATCGCCGACGCCGACCAGAAGATCCTGCACGTTTCCGACTCCTTCGTGAACATCACCGGGTACGGCCGTGAGGAGGCCCTCGGGCGCAATTGCCGCATGCTGCAGGGCCCGGGCACCGACCCGGAGACGACGGCGGCCATCCGCCACGCCCTCACCGCCGGCACGCCCTTCAACGGGGAGATCCTCAACTACCGCAAGGACGGTTCTGCCTTCTGGAACGCGCTGCGCATCACGCCGCTGCGGTCCGCGAGCGGCGCCGTCACGCATTTCGTCAGTGTCCAGCGGGACATCAACACCAGGATGGCGCTTCACGAACAGCTGCGTTTCCAGGCCCTGCACGACCAGGTGACGGGTCTGCCCAACCGCGCGGCCATGGGGGAGCGCATCAGGCTGCTCCTCGGGTCCGGCACCGCGGGGGAGCACGTCCCCGCCATCGGGCTGATCGACCTCGACGACTTCCGCGACATCAACAACAGCTACGGTCACGAGGCCGGCGACGAGCTCCTGCGGGAGTGGGCGCTGCGGCTCCAGGGGCTGCTCCGCGACGGGGACGTCCTCGGCAGGATGGGTGGCGACGAGTTCCTCGTGATCTTCAGGGACATCCCGCCGGCGGACGCGGACGCTGCCTTCCGCCGGTTGCTCGAGCCTCTGCTCGAGATGGCGGGGACGCCCTTCCTGGTCGGCGGCAGCGACGTCACGATCGGGATGAGCATGGGGATCGCCCTGCTGCCTGCCGAGGGCGCCGATGATGCCGACGTCCTCCGTGCGGCCGACGAAGCGCTCTACGCCGTGAAGCAGCGCAAGGCCGACCGCGTGCAGTGGTGGGAACTCGGGGCCGCCGTCGGAGGGGAGCCGGACCCGGACGTCACGGGCGACGATGGCCCTGTGCGACCGCCCGAGGAGATCGGGCGGTCCTACCGGCGGGCCCTGGACACGGGTGTCGTGGTACACCTCCAGCCGGTGGTCGACCTCAGGAAGGGGGGCGTCCACCTCTTCGAGGCGCTCGCACGGCTGGAGCTGCCGGGCGGTCGTCTCGCCGCGCCCGGTGAGTTCCTGCCCCACCTCGACGCCGCCGATCTCGACCGGCTGTTCTCGCGGGTGCTCGACGAGTCGCTGGACCGTTTCAGCGCCTGGTACCGCGACGGGGTCTGCGACGGGATCTCGGTGAACCTGCCGCCCTCCGTGCTCCTGCGCCCGGCCCTGGTCGGCGACCTGGCATCCTCGCTCGCCCGGCACGCCGTGCCCGCCGGATGCCTCACGCTGGAGCTGCTGGAATCGGACAGCGTCGACTCCGAGGCGCAGAGCGAGGTGCTGCAGGAGATCGCCGGGCTCGGCGTCGGTGTGGCGATGGATGATCTCGGAGCCGGCTACAGCAGTCTCAAGCGTCTCTCCACGCTGCCGTTCACCACCATCAAGCTGGACCGTGATCTCCTTGCAGGCATCCACACGCGCCCCACGGATGCGCTGAGCATGATCGCCACCCTGATCCAGATGGGCCGGGACTTCGGGATGAAGGTGGTGATCGAGGGCATCGAGGACCGCAGCGTCGCCGAGGCCGTCACGGTGCTGGGTGCCGCCCTCGGGCAGGGGTACTACTTCTGCCGGCCCATCCCGGCCGCCGAGGTGCCCGCCTTCGCCGGCCGCTTCGGCGAGGCCTTCCACCCCGATCTCTTCCGGACCCACCTCGGAGCGCTCGCCTACCACTGGCAGTTCGCGCGCCTCGGGTCCCCGCACCCGCGCGAGCTCGCCGACTGTCCGCTCAGCCACTTCCTGTCCGCGGTCGGCTCGCCGACCGACGTGGAGCGCTGGCACGCACAGCAGCATGACGGGCGCGCCGTGCACCTCGGCGCCGGACAGCTCATGGTCGACTGGCTCGTCCAGCAGGTCCGGCTGACGGCCGAGCAGGTCAGCGCCCTCCCGGTGGCCGGCGCATCCTGAGTTGCAAGGGGTCACGCCGCCCTGCGCGGTGAGCCCGCAGCCGCCCGCTTAGGGCAGGATGGCTACGTGACAGAAGCAGACGCCGGTAGCCCGGACACCGAGACCCCATCTCCACGACGGTCTGCGCGGCGATGGAAACCCGCGCCCCGGCCTGTCCCCGCGGCACACGGCTCCTCCGTCGCCCGCCGCTTCAGGCCGCACGCCTTCGCCGACGGCCTCACGGTGAGTGCCGCGTGGACGGCGCGTTCCATCATCGTCCTCGCCGGGCTGGTGGTCCTCTGGTACCTCACGAAGGCACTCTGGTCCATCGTCCTGCCCACGCTCTTCGCCCTCCTGCTCGCCTCGGTGCTCTGGCCCGTCAACAGGTTCCTGCGCCGCGGCCTCCCGAAGGTCCTCGCCGCACTCGTGACTCTGCTGGGGTTCATCGGGATCGTCGTGGGGATCGGGGCGCTGACCATCCCCGCGATCGCGAGCGGCGTCACGGACCTCTCCGGACTCGCGCGGGACAACATCGCCGACCTCGCCGCGTTCGTGGCCGGGCCGCCGCTGAACCTCGACACCCCGAACCTCGACAGCATCGTGGACACGGCACTGAGCCAGGTCCAGGCCAACGTGGGGAACATCGTCAGCGGCATCACGACGGGCCTGGGCGAGCTGACGTCCGGCACGGTGGTGGTGCTGCTGGCCCTCGTCTTCACCTTCTTCTGCCTCAAGGACGGCGACCGCTTCATGCCCTGGGCGGCGCGCTGGACCAATTCGACGGCGTTCGGCCATGCGTCCATGATCGCGAGCGGGACGTGGAGGGCCCTCTCCTCCTACATCTTCGCGCAGGCCACGGTGGCTCTGGTCGATGCCGTGTTCATCGGGCTCGGCCTGGTGCTCCTCGACATCCCGCTCGCCATCCCGCTGGCCGTGCTGGTGTTCTTCTCCGCCTTCATCCCGGTGGTCGGGGCGATCGTCTCCGGGCTCGTCGCGACGCTCGTCGCGTTCCTCGCCTACGGCTGGGTGAGCGCGCTCGCGGTGCTCGGTCTCGTGGTCCTGGTCCAGCAGCTCGAGAGCAACTTCATCCAGCCCCTGCTCGTGGGGCGGACCCTCGAGATCCATCCCGCCGTCGTGCTCGCCTCGGTGACGGCCGGCGGCACGCTCTTCGGGATCATCGGGGCGTTCCTCGCGGTCCCCACGACGGCGGTGGCGATCGTGGTGCTGCGGTACCTGCGCGACCAGTCGATCGAGAACAGACCGGCGACCGGCGTCGCCTCCGGGGACCCCGGCGCCGTTCCGCCCGCGCCGAGCACGGCGTCCGGCGAGGGCCCGGCCGCGACGGCGTCGGACGACGAGCCCAGTGCCCCGGCGGGGCCGGTGGGGCACCGCTCGGAGCAGTCCGGTGGCTAGGCGGCCGGTCGTCGCAGTCCTCGAGGGAGCCCGCCCGGTGCGTGGGCTCGAGCGCGTGGCCGGACTCGCCGACGTCCGCATCGCGCAGGCCGGGGACCTGGACCGGGCGCTCGACGGCGCGGAGGTGCTCTACCTCTGGGACTACTTCTCGGGAGCGCTGCCCGCGGCCTGGCACGCCGCGGGCTCGCTGCGCTGGCTGCACGTCGCGGCGGCCGGGGTGGACAGGCTGCTGTTCCCCGGGCTGGTGGCCTCCGGCGTCGTCGTCACCAACGCCCACGGCATCTTCGACCAGCCGATGGCCGAGTACGTCCTCGGCGGCATGCTGCACGCGGCCAAGGGGTTCGGTCCCCTCCGCGACCGGCAGAACGAGGGGGTCTGGGCGTGGCGTGAGGGCAGGAACATCGCCGGGACCCGAGCCCTGGTGGTGGGTACCGGCAGCATCGGCCGCCACACGGCCCGCCTGCTCCGCGCGGTCGGCGTGCGGGTCGAGGGGGTGGGTCGCACCGCGCGCGGGGACGACGCCGACTTCGGCCGCGTGCACGCCTCGAGCGACCTGGAGCGGATCGTCGGGGACGTCGACTGGCTCGTCCTCGTCGCACCGCTCACCCCGGCCACCGAGCATCTCGTGGACGCCCGGGTCATCGACGCGCTCCCGTCCACTGCCGTGCTGGTCAACGCCGGCCGCGGCCGGCTCGTCGACGAGGACGCCCTCGTGCGGCGCCTGACCGCGGGAACCCTGGCGGGAGCCGTGCTCGACACCTTCGCCGTCGAGCCGCTGCCCGGGGACCACCCGTTCTGGTCCCTGCCGTCGGTGCTCGTGACGCCGCACATGGCGAGCAATGCCGATTCCTGGCTGGATGATCTCGCCGCTCAGTTCGAACGCAACTTCCTGCTGTGGGCCGCGGGGGAGCCGCTCCCCGGCGTGGTCGACAAGGCCCTCGGGTACGTACCGTCACGCCCCGTGCCCTAGGCGGCTGATCCGGCCACGGCCAGGTCCTCCCGCCACCACCGGACGGTCTCCGCGGCACCCTGTTCGAGGGGAGTAGGGGCGAGCCCGAGGAGCCGCTCGGAGGCCGAGGAATCCATGACGAAGGGCCGGTCGAACTGGTACGCCAGCTCGGCGATCTCCCGCACGGACGGCAGTACGGTGCCGAGCGCCCGCAGCAGCCACCCGGGAATGCCCCTGAGCGGAGGCACGACGACGCCCGCCGCCAGGGCGAACGCCTCCGCCATCGCGCGCTGGGACAGCGCCGGGAGGGTGGGTGCGTGCAGCATCCGGTCCGCGGCGCGGGGCAGGCCGGCCGCGGTGATCATCGCCGCCGCGAGATCGGGCACGTACGTGAAGGAGTGCGGTGCCCCGGGATCGCCGACCAGCTGGATCGCCTTGCCCGCCAGGATGGCCGGGATCATCCGTTCACCCGCGTGGGCCATGCGGGCCCGCGGACCGTAGAAGTCCGAGGCGATCACCAAGACCGTGCACGCCGGCGAGGCCGCCCGCGCCGCCAGGAGTGCCGTCCGGACGCCGCGCTTGCCTCCGGTGGCCGCGCGCTCGCCGTCCTCGGTCATGACGGTGTCCGGGTGGCTGTAGGAGTAGAGGCTCTCCGGGAACACGACGACGGTGCCGGCGCGATGTGCCGCGTCGAGCACCACGGCCTCGGCGGCGGGCAGTTCGCGCCGCCAGGATCCGGCGGTGTAGGCGCTGCCGTGGATGCAGTGGAAGACGGCGGCGGCCCCGGCGATGGCCGAGGCCAGTGCCCCGGGGTCCGAGGCGTCTGCCCGCAGCTTCTCCACCGACGGGTGGTCGGGACCGCTGCCCGAGCGGGTGAGGAGACGGACGGTGTCTCCGCGCTCGGCGAGCTGCTCGGCGATGGTCCAGCCGACGGGTCCTGCTCCGGTGACGACGTAGAGCGTCATGATCGTGCCTTTCGTGAATGGAAGTGAGAGCACTGCTCTCAGAACAAGTGTGCGCGTCCTCCCCGTCGAGGTCAAGAGCACTGCTCTCATCAGTTGACGGTGCTCTCTCCCGCATGCAAGGCTGGCGCCATGCCAGGAACACCGAGGGCCCGGGCCCGGGAGCAGACACTCGGGGACATCACCAGCATCGGGCGCCGCCACCTCGGCGAGGTCGGCGCCGCCGCGCTCTCCCTGCGCGCGGTGGCGCGGGAGCTCGGCGTCGTCTCGTCCGCCGTCTACCGGTACGTGGCCAACCGTGACGAGTTGCTGACGCTCCTCGTCGTCGATGCCTACACCGAACTGGGGGACGAGGTCGACGCCGCGGTGGAGGCCGCGGGGACGGCCGCCGCCGACCGCTTCAGGGCGCTGGCGCAGGCGGTGCGCGCCTGGGCCGTCCGCGAGCCGTCCCGCTATGCGCTGCTCTACGGCAGTCCCGTCCCGGGGTACGCCGCTCCGGCCGAACGCACCACCGCCGAGGGCACGCGCGTGGTCACGCTGCTCGCTCTGATCATCGACGGTGCCTGGCGATCGGGGGAGCTCGACGGCACGGCCGAACCCGTCGCGCCCGTGCTCGCACCGGATCTGCGGGCCATCCGCGACCAGCTCTCACTCGCCGTGCCGGACCGGGTGATCGCGGCAACGGTGCAGGCCTGGTCCGCCCTCTTCGGTGCCGTCTCCTTCGAGGTCTTCGGCCAGTACGGTCCCTCCACCTTCGCCGACCCGGCGGCGCTGTTCGACCTCGTGGTGGACCGGATCGCCGTCCAGCTCGGCCTCCGGCGGCTGACGCATCCCGTCCCCGCCGGGAGCAGGCGGAAAGATTGGCGCACGCCGCGCACCGGGTGAGAGACTGGCCGCTGCCGCCACCACCCCGACCAGGAGCAACCCGTGCGCATCCGCCTGCCCAGCCCGGAGACCCGGAACACCGCCCGCTCGGTCTGGCTGTTCTTCGCGGTCATCCACGCGGGCTTCCTGGCCCGGCTGCTGCCGTTCATCATCGGTGGGGGAGTGCTCAGTGACATCCGCTTCTACCGCGAATGGGCCTACAGCGCACTGAACGACGGCGTCTGGGAAGGCATCGACACGGCGTGGGTGTACCCCGTGGGGGCGCTCGCGCCCATGGTGCTCGCCGCGGCCTTCGGTCCGTTCCTCTACCAGCTGGCCTGGTTCGCGCTCTTCGCCGGGCTCAACGCCCTGGGAACCGCCGCCCTGCTGCGACGCGGCACGCCGTCGGCGTTCACCGCCGCGTACTGGTGGCTGACCGCCACCGCGTTGCTCGGCCCCGTCGCCGTCGGCAGGATCGACGGGCTGACGGCCCCGCTCGTCATCACAGGGCTCCTCGTCGTCGCCGCCCGCCCCTTCGTGGCCTCCCTGCTCCTCAGCGCCGCCACCTGGATGAAGGTGTGGCCCGCCGCCGTGGTGCTCGCGGCACTCGTGGTGGTCCGTGACGGCAGGCTGCGCATCGTGGGGGCCGGCCTCGCCCTCACCGCCGCGATCGCCGCAGCGGTCACGGCCTTCGGGGACGTCCGGAACCTCACCGGCTTCCTCAGTGCCCAGGGCGCCCGCGGCATGCAGCTCGAGGCCCCGCTCAGCACCCCCGGTGTCTGGCAGGCCATCACCGGTTCCTCGGGCGCCTACTTCTTCGAGGACGAGGTCATCAACACCATGGAGGTCCGGGGCGCGCTCAGCGGCGTGGTCGGCGACCTCATGACACCGCTGCTGGTCCTGACCGTGCTGGTGGTGGCTGCCGCCCTGGCCGTCGCCCTGCACCGCGGGGCCGCCGCCGGGAGCCTGCTCGCCACCGGTTCGCTCGCCCTCGTCGCCACGCTCGTGGTCTTCAACAAGGTCGGCTCGCCGCAGTTCATGCTGTGGATCGCGGCGGTGATCGCCGCAGGGCTGGTCCTGGACGGCGTGGCGGGCTGGCGGTACCCCGCCCTCGCGATGCTGGCCACGGCCGCCCTCACCACGCTGGTCTACCCGGTGTTCTACGACGCCCTGCGCTACGAGCTCAACCCCGCTGTCGCCGTCCTGCTCACCCTGCGCAACCTGCTCGTCGTGAGTATCTTCGTCTGGTCCCTCGTGCGCCTCGGACGGCTCGCAGCCGGCACGCGCACGGCGGGGTCCGCACCATCCGTCAGGGGTGCCTGACGCCCTCCCCGGCGAGCACGGCGCGATACCCCACACGGTAGGTCGGGTAGGTGAACGAGAAGCCCGACGCGCGCAGGCGCCTACTGTCCACGCGGCGGGCCCCGCCCCGGACCGGACCGCCGGAGCCGTCGCCGGCCGGCGGCTCCGGGAGGGTGAGCTCGGCGGCGAGGAAGCGCAGCACCTCGGCGAGGTCCACGGGCAGTTCGTCGCTGCCGAGGTAGATCCGCTCCGGTTCCTCGACGTCCAGCACGAGGTGCACGATCGCGGCGGCGGCGTCGTCCCGGTGGATCCGGTTGGTCCACTGCACCTCCTGCGGCAGGACCGCGCTGCCGCCGGTCACCTGGTCGATGAGACGCGTGCGCCCCGGACCGTAGATCCCCGAGAGGCGCAGCACCGTCCCGTGGTCGGTCCGTGTGAGGAGGACGTCCTCGGCCTCCTTCACGAGGCGCGCGGTCGGGGCGGTGCTCTCCGCGGGTGAGTCCTCCGAGACCCAGCAACCGCCGAAATCCCCGTACACGGCGGTGGAGGAGACGAAGAGGACCCGGCGCGGGGTGACGCCGTCGCGCTCGAGGGCATCGAGCACGTTGCCGGTCGCGTCCACGTAGGCGCTGCGGTACGCCTCCTCCGTCCTGCCGCCCGCCGCGGTGGCGATGACGACGACGTCGGTATCAGCCGGGACCGGGGGCAGCGGCTGCGTCAGGTCGGCGCGCACCCCCTCGATGCCGGCCGGCAGGCGCTCCGGCGAGCGGCGCCAGCCGACCACGCGCTCCCCCCGGGCGGCGAGCCGCAGCCCGACCTCCGTGCCCAGGTCCCCGCATCCCGCGATCAGTACCGTCATGCGCCGTCCGTCCTTCCGTCACGGGCCTGGTTCGGCCATGTCCGACCGCCAGTCTAGGGCGGTGCCGACCGTGGCGGTGCCGGTCGGGACGCCGGCGGGGAGGGAAGGGGAGGCGCCGTAGACTGGCCCGCGGCGCCCCGCTCCCACCGGGCCGGGTCCGGCCAGGTATCCGAGCGAGGGGGGGAACGCATGGGACGGGTGATCTCGGTCCAGGACAGCGTGGTGATCGCGCAGTCGCCGCAGGTGCTGTACGGCATGGTCAGCGACGTGGTGCGGATGGGCGAGTGGAGCCCGGAGAACAGGGGAGCGGTGCTCGCGGCACCGGGCGTGCCCATCGGGGTCGGGACGGTGTTCGACGGCGCCAACACGCGGGGACGGGTCAGCTGGACCACCCGCTGCACCGTGACGGCCGCGGAGCCGGGCCGGGAGTTCGCCTTCCGCGTCCATGCGATCGGCGGGCGGACGCGGCGGCTGCCCGCGAGGATCGCCGCATGGCGCTACACCTTCGAGGAGGGCGACGGCGGCACGCTCGTCACCGAGACCTGGACGGACGACCGACCCTGGCACGATGCCGCGGCACGCGCCTTCGACTACGTCGCGACGGGTGGCACGACCTTCGCCGCCTTCCAGCGCGGCAACATCCGCCGGACCCTCAGGAACCTGAAGGCCGCGGCCGAGACCGCCTGAGGCCCGCCGCATACCGGACGTCCCGGCATAGAGGAGGCAGGATCACCGTGACGGTGATCCTGCCTTTTTCGGAGCCAGTGCTCAGCGGCGGCTTCGCCTGGTCGCCGTCCGCAGCTGGATGATCCGCACCGCACCCACGAGAGCGACGATGGCCCCGCCGCCGACGGCGGCGATGAACAGAGCCAGGCCGAGGGCGATGGATCCCTCGAAGCCGAACGGGGTCCAGGACGCAGGCAGGGTCGTCAGCCGCGGATGCGCACCGCGGTCTCCCGGAGGTAGAGGTCCACCCGCGTGTAGGCGTCCCGGGTCAGGGCCTTCCACAGTTCCACGGCGAGCGGCGGATCCTCCTTCTCGATGCTCCTGATGGCCTGCGCCGTGAGGACCTTCACATGGACGTCCTCGAGGGCCTTCACGGTGGTCTCCTGCCGGTCGTCGTTGCCGAGGGCCAGCTCCCCGAAGGTCATGCCGGCGCTCAGCGTGGTCAGCCTGAGCCGCTCGCCGGAAGGACCGGGTACCGACGTGGCGATCTTCCCGGACAGGATGAAGAACACCCCGCCGAAGCTCTGCCCGACGCGGCGCACCACGTGCCCCTTCTCGTAGGTCCTGTCCTCCATCCGGAGCGTCAGTGCCTCGACGGCCTCCTCGGACAGCGGGCTCAGGGCGGGGCACTGGGCCACCTCCACCCGTGCGGGCAGGACCAGATCGCCGCCGTAGCGGGTGATCAGCTCGTTCTCGCACCACTCCACGGCGGCCGTGCGCGTGTCGAAGGTCGGCACGGCCCGGTCGACGTCCTTGAAGGTCTCGGCGAGGGTGCTCTCGCCGTCGATCAGCACCAGCTCGCAGTCCACCGCCTCGAGGTTCGCCCGGACCTCGCCGAGCAGGCGCAGCGACACGTCCGCCACCTCGTCGACGCGGCGCAGGTCGAGGATCACGACATCGACGTCGTCGTCCAGCCCGCTGAGCTCGCGCACCATCGACTCGGTCCCCGCGAAGAGCAGGTCCCCGTGGAGCTCGATCACCATGGCGCGGTGGCCGTGGTCGCGGAGGACCTCCATGGCCTCGTCGGTCCTGCGGATACCCGACGGCGCCGCCGTGATGTCGTAGGTGGCGCGGATGGCCGAGCGCCCGGCGCGCGCGGCCCGGACGAAGTGCAGTTCCATGTCGCGGGAGAGCCGCTGGCTGGTGGCCATCCCGCGGACGCTGCTCCCGTGCTCGTCCAGGGGCGGGGAGTACACGGCGAGCCCCACCTGGCCGGGCAGGACGGCGATGGTACCGCCGCCCACCCCGCTCTTCGCCGGCATGCCGACGGTGCTGATCCACGAACCGGCGTCGTCGTACATCCCGCACGTCGTCATCACCGAGAGGACGCGCTCGACGGCGAGGATGTCCATCGCCTCCACCCCGGTGAGCGGATTACGGCCCGAATTCGCGAGCGTCGCGGCCATGACGGAGAGGTCGACGCAGTTGACCATGACCGAGCACTGCCGGAAGTAGTCCTCGATGACCGGCGTCGGATCGTCCTCGATGATGTCGAAGGAGCGCAGGAGGTAGGCGAGGGCGCGGTTCCGGTGCCCGTGTTCCAGCTCCGACCGGAAGATCTCCTGGTTCACGCCGAGCTGGCGGCCGGCGAACGCCGAATAGGCGTTCACGATCCGCTTGAACCGGGTGTTGCCGCCGCGCGACTGCACCAGCGACGTGGCCGTCAGGGCTCCGGCGTTGATCATCGCGTTCGACGGGCGTCCCGTCCCGGGGGCGAGGGAGACCTCGTTGAAGGAATCCCCCGACGGCTCGACGTCCACCTTCGCGTCCACCGCCTCCATGCCGAGGTCCGCGAGGGCGAGCCCGTACGTGAAGGGCTTGGAGATCGACTGGATGGTGAACTCCTCGCGGGTGTCACCGACCTCGTACATGTAGCCGTCCACGGTTGTCAGGCAGATGCCGAAGTTGTCCGGATCGACGTTCGCCATGGCGGGGATGGTGCTGTAAGGCTTGCCGTCCCGCAGCTCGGAGATCTCTCGGTGGATGGTCCTGAGGTACGTGTCGATCGGCGATTCCATGCTTCCCAGCCTACGGGCGCGGCCGGTGGCGGACTGCCCGCCCGGTCAGCGCGTGCGCAGGGTGTGCCGGATGGAGAGGACGAAGAGCTGGGCGACGGCGGTCGCCAGGCCGAGGAGGATCAGCGGCGGGGCCGCCAGCACCGTGGTGTTGAACCAGGGGTTGACGTACATCCCGTTCGCCTGTCCGTTCATCATGGCTTCGTCGAAGGCCCTCTGGTACATGCTCGGCGCAGCGAAGAAGTACACCCCGAGCGCGGTGAGGACGGCGGCCGCCACCCAGATCCAGACGTCGAGAGGATTGCGGGGTCGTGGCTCCTCGGTCTCCTGCGCGGTGTCCGGTCCCACCTCGACGATCCCCGGGATGGCTGCCTCGTCGGGCGGGGCGACGGGAAGGGCGGGAGCGGGAGGGGCCTCGGAGGTCATCCGCGGCACCGCATCGGTGGCGCCGCCCCGCTGGTAGATGCCCTCGTAGCGGGGATCGTAGGTGCCCTGCAGCCGGTCCGTGCTCATCGCTGTTCCTCCCCCTGGACTGCCGAATGCTGTCCAGTAAAGCACGGCGGCTGATCGTCGGGCCCCGCCCTCACCTGCGCGCGGCGAGCTCGTCGAGCAGGCGCTCCTCGGCGTCGTGCGGGGTGACGCAGAGGAGGACCGCGATCCAGCCGATGAGCGCGCCCCCGTTGCCCGCGCTGCCCGATCCGACACCGGCCCGTGATTGGATCAGGATCACCTGCCCAGCCGGTGGAGCGGGTCAGGACCGGAAGGAACCATGCCACCCCGATCAGCACGCACGTCGACCGAAGCCCCTCGCCTCGCCCTGCACGCACCGTCGAACCTCACGCGGGTCGATGACCCCGTCCTCCTCGACGGCGAGCACCGGGAGGGCGAGCTCTACGCGCGCGCCGTCCTCGATGCGGGCGACCTCGCGGGCATCACGCTGCAGGAGTGCCTGCTGCAGAATGTCTCCCTCGACGGGACGGAACTGCGGGGCGCGCGCTTCCTCGAGTGTTCCTTCGAGGATCTGTTCGCGCCGGTTTTCCGGGCCTCCCGCACCAGCTGGCGGGGGACGTCGCTGCGCGGTACGCGCTGGGGATCCGCCGAGCTGTACGACAGCAGGTTCGACGCCGTGCACCTCGACGGCGGGAAGCTCGACTTCGTGAACCTGCGCGGTGCCCGTCTCACGGATGTCCTGATCAGCGGGTGCATCATCGGAGAACTGGACCTTACGGGCTGCACGGCCACGCGCGTGGCCCTGCAGGACTGCACGGTCGGCACACTCACGCTCGACGGGGCCCGGCTCAGGGACACGGATCTGCGGACGAGCAGCTTCCGCACCATCAACGGTATCGACGGGTTGCGGGGAGCGACCATCGACGACGGGCAGATGCTCCTCCTCGCGCCGTTCCTCGCCGAGAGCATGGGTCTCCGGGTGGAGGGTTGACGCCGGTGCCGGAGGTGCCGGCGGGCGTCGTCGGGTAGGGGTGGCGCCGGGCTCGTCCCCGGACCGATGGCCGTCGTCCTGGGCCGGCGCCCGGCGCCCGGCGTCGTGCCAGTGGGCGTCGCGGGGCAGGGTCAGCGTCCGGGCTCGTCCCCGGACCGATCGCCGTCGTCGTCCCGGGCCTCCTGGCCGTCACCAGAGTCCGGGCGCGCCGCGGACGCGGCCGAGGTCGCCGCGGGGTAGCCGGGACCGGACGGGTAGGGCGTGCCGGCGGGGTAGCCCGGACCGCCGGGATGAGAGGGTCCGGGCGGATGACGGTCGGCGGTGTAGTCGCGCCCCGGCGCGGGCTGCGCAGCGCCTGCCCGCGGGCGGTCGACGGGCGATCCGAACGGGTCCTGCCATGCCGGGCGCTGCAGGGGTGCCGGCGTCGGCCCGGCCGGATGCTGGACCAGCGGGGCGGCGGAGGGGGCAGTGATCGGGGCGTCGACGTGCCCGTCGGTCCCGTGCCGGCCCGTCCCGTACTGGGTCGGGTCCCATGATCGGACCTGGACCGGGACCCCGGCGACGGCGTGCATCCCCCCGGGGAAGCCGGGGTGTGCGCCCTGGCCGGCTCCCGCCGGTACGGGGTCGGGCCGGGCCGCCGTGGGACCGGCCGCACCGGGGCGTGTCCGTCCGATCCCGCGCCGGTTCGCCAGCCGCACGATCACGGCTGCCGTGACGGCCATGGTCGCCACCGAGACGACCAGCCCGCCCACCGAGCCCTCGGTGTTGTTCACGTCCACCACCCCGACGGCGCCGAGGACGAAGATGGTCATGTTGTTGATGGCGTGGACGGCGATCGCCGCCTCCAGTCCGCCTGTACGCCAGGTGATCCACCCGGCGAAGAGGGCGAAGACCGCGACGTCGGCCTGGCCGAGGGGATCGTACCCGTGACCGAGCACGAAGAGGGGGATGGGGAGGAGGATCGCGAACGCCGGATGCCGCAGCCAGCCACCGATCGCCTGCATCAGGTATCCACGGAACACGTACTCCTCGGCGGCTGCCTGGAACGGGACCGCGAGCAGGGAGAGCGCGAGCAAGATCCAGAGGGCCGACGTGTCCTGCTGAGCGGACGGCGCTGGGCCGTCCTCGGGGAACACCACGGTGAGGAGGGTCGAGACGAGCAGGCTCGCGAGGAAGACGGCGATCGCCGTGACGACGCAGGTCACCAGCCAGCGCCAGCGGATCCGCCCCGCCACGGAGGAGAGCAGGCCGATGGGCTTCGGGCCGATGATGAACGTCGCCATGCCCAGGGCGGGGATCATGAGGATCAGGGACACCAGGGTGAAGGCGAAGATCACCGGGTTGCTGAGATCGAGCGCCTCCGCAGCCTCCATGATCCGCTGCGTGTCGGCGGAGGTCGCGAGCGCCGCGACCACGCCGACGACGAGCAGCAGTACCGTGAGCGCGAGGTAGAAGGCCAGTCCGAGCAGCCCGGTCAGGAGCGGTTTCCACCACCGGTACTGCGGCCATGAACGGGCGAGGCGGTGGTACGCGTAGTGCTGGTCGAGCTGATCCATACTCCTACCGTAATGCGGTTTCCTTGGCGTTCTCCGCCGTCGCCGAGCGGCGGTCCGTCCGATGGCGCAGGTGCCCCACCAGGGTCACGACGCCGGACAGCAGCGCGGACACGGCGATGCCCAGCCACAGGTCCACCGTCAGGGTGAGCGCCCCGACGACGGCACCGGCCATGATGAGCGCGATGGCGGAGAAGCGGCGCGCCCAGAAGGGACTCCTGCCGCCGGCCAGCCGGGAGTCGGACGCGAGGCCCGTGATGGTGGAGGTGACGACGACGGTGGTGATCTCGGCGACCTTGAGGCGTTTCGCCGTGGCGGCCTGGATGCCCATCGCGGTGGCGAGCACCGACGTCGTGATGCTGCCCAGGATCTCCGCGGCATGCACGTCGACGAGGGCCACGTAGACGGCGAGCGCGGTGAGTCCGAGCGTCACCGTGAGCAGCGTGCTCGAGGTGCGCCCCGACCAGCCCTCCGGTCCCTTCCGCAGCACGCGCCCGGCCAGAGCCGCGCCGACCATGAAGAAGACGAGGGCGAGGGCGGGCCGGAGGATCGGGAGGTCCGCCCCGCCGGCGAAGGCCATCCCGAGGAGGACGACGTTCCCCGTCATGTTCCCGGTGAAGACGCGGTCGAGCCCGAGGTAGCCGACGGCGTCGATCACGCCCGTCGAGAAGGTGAGGACGAGCATGAGCCACAGGTGCAGGCGGTCCGTCGCGACGCGCGGGTTCTTCTTCGCCTTCTTCTTCGCCATGAATTCCCTCGGTAACAGTCTTGAAACGAATGTATACGAAGCTTATCGTCGTACGAGCGATTGTATTCAATCCTTTCGCCCGTGCAGAAGCTGTATCCCGCAGCGCAGCAGCAGTTCCGTCCCGTCCGTTCGTGAGGAACCCCCATGCAGCACCAGAACCAGCACCTGCAGGCCCGCAGTGCGCGCGGCAGGAGGTACGGCAGAGCCGCCGGACTCCTGGCCGCTGCCGCCATCGCGGTCACGGCCTTGACCGCCTGCCAACCGATCCAGCCCCTGCCGGCAGCGCCGGTCCGCGAGGACGTGACGGGCGTTCCCCTCGGGGAAGCCATGGTCCGGGAGGGCGGTGACCTCGTGATGGCGCTCTCGGCCGAACCGGACCGCCTCGACCCGACGACGTCGTCCTCCCTCTACACGCGGTACGTCATGCAGACCATGTGCCAGAAGCTCTACGACATCGACGCCGAGGGGGAGATCGTCCCGCAGCTCGCCACCGCGCTGCCGGAGGTCTCCGAGGACGGCCTCACGGTCACCATCCCGGTCCGCACGGACGCCGTGTTCGCGGACGGCGTCCCGTTCGACGCCGAGGCCGTCCGGACCACGCTCGAACGCCACCTGACCCTCGAGGGCTCGACCCGCAAGAGTGAACTGGGCCCGATCACCGGGATCCGCGCGGTCGGCGAGGACCGCGTCGAGATCAGCTACGAGCGGCCGTTCGCTCCCCTGACCGCCGCGCTCGCCGACCGCGCCGGGATGATGCTCTCGCCGCAGGCCATCGCCGAGAACGGGGCGGACTTCGGCGTCAGCCCGGTCTGCGTGGGGCCGTTCAAGTTCGTGGACCGCGTGCCCCAGACCTCGATCACCGTGGAGCGCGATCCGCTCTACTACGACGCCGAGGACGTCCACCTCGACACCATCACCTACCGCATCATCACGGACGCCAACATCAGGGCCGCGAACCTGCGCTCCGGCGACGTCCAGGTGGCGGACACCATCTCCCCGCAGGACGTCGACGCGCTGCTCAAGGAGGACGGCGTGGGCGTGCTCCAGGTCGGCTCCCTCGGCTACCAGGCCCTCACCGTGAACGTCGGTAACGTGGACGGGGCGGGGGAGCCGCCCGGCACCATCGACACGCCCATCGCCCAGGAGAGCGCCATCAGGATGGCGCTGTCCATGTCGATCGACCGTGAGGCACTGGTCAACACCGTGTTCAACAGCTGGTTCGAACCCGCCTGCTCCCCGGTGTCCCCGGACAGCCCGTACTCCTCCGCACTGAGCGAGGCCTGCCCACCCTACGACCCGGAGGGCGCGCGGCAGCTGCTCGAGGACGCCGGCGTCGAGACCCCGTACCCGCTGGAGATGCAGGTCACCAACACCCCGGACACCCTGCGCTTCGGCCAGGCCCTGCAGGCCGCGGTGGCGGACGGCGGCTTCGACCTCACCGTGGTGCCCGTGGAGTACTCGACGCTCCTCGACGTGCAGTCGCAGGGCGATTTCGAGGCGCTGCAGCTCGGCTGGTCCGGGCGGATCGACCCGCACGGCAACATGTTCAACTTCCTCTCGACCGGTGGCGGCAACAACTACTCGGGCTACAGCAACCCGGAACTGGACGAGGTGCTCACGAGTGCGGCGCAGATCAACGACGTCGAGGGCCGCGCGGAGCTCTACGGCAAGGCCGTCGAGCTCGTGCAGCGCGACAACCCGATCATCTACCTCTACCGCCAGCGGAACCTGACCGCCTACAGCACCGACGTCGTCGGCGTCGAGACCTTCACGGACGGCGTGGTCCACCTGAGCGACGCCGCGTTCATCGAGCCCACCGACGAGACGGAGAACTGACATGGGCCGCTACCTCCTCACCCGGCTCTGGCAGTCGGTCGTCACCCTCGTCCTCGCCTCCCTCGTCGTCTTCATCGGCGTGCGCCAGCTGCCCGGGGACCCCGCCCTCGCCATGGCGGGGGAGGAGGCGACGCCGGAACAGCTCGCTGCCGTGCGCGCCGACATGGGACTCGACCAGCCGCTCGTGACCCAGTACCTGGCGTTCGTGCGCAACACGTTCAGCGGCGACTTCGGTGAATCGACCCGCACGGGGACCCCGGTCACCGAACTGATCGCCACCACGCTGCCCGTCACGCTGTGGCTCTCGGCCTACGCGATCGTGGTGGCCATCGTGATCGGCATCCTCTTCGGGGTGATCGCGGAGCGGTTCCGTGGCCGCTGGCCCGAGTGGGTCGCCAACGCCTTCGCCCTCGTCGGCCTGTCCGTGCCGAACTTCTGGCTCGGCATCCTCGCCATCCTCTACCTCGCGGTGACGCTCGGCTGGTTTCCCGCCTCCGGCTACGTCGACGTGCTCTCGGATCCGCTGCGGGGGCTGTACTACCTGACCCTGCCCGCCCTGATCCTCGGCACGGGTCTCGCCGCGGTCATCATGCGCCAGACGAGGGCGTCGATGATCGAGACCATGACCACCGACTACGTGCGGACCGCGCGGGCCAAGGGGCTCGGCCGCGGGCGGGTCCTCGTGCGCTACGGCCTGCGGAACTCCCTGATCGTCGTCGTGACCATCGTGGGTCTCCAGCTCGGCGGCCTCATCTCGGGCGCCGTGGTCACCGAGCGGATCTTCGCCCTGCCGGGCTTCGGCAAGCTCACGCTCGACGCCGTCTTCACCCGCGACTATCCCGTGATCCAGGCCGTGGTGCTCATCATCACCGTCAGCTACATCCTCATCAACCTCGCCGTGGACATCCTGTACTCGGTGGTCAATCCCAAGATCCGCGTCGGAGGAGCCAACTGATGGCCGTCGAAACCCTGCCCCCGAAAGCGGGAGGCGCCGGCCTCGGCTCCGGCCGCGGCCGCATCCTGTCCTCCCTCCGGCACAACCCGCTGGGCATCACGGGCGGCATCATGCTCGTCGCCGTGGTGCTGGCCGGACTGCTCGCCCCGCTCCTCGCGCCCTACTCGCCGTCGGAGGTGCACTTCGACACACCCTTCCAGCGGCCGCTGACCGAGGGCTTCCCGCTCGGCACGGACGATCTCGGGCGGGACATCCTCTCGCGCCTGCTCTTCGGCATCCAGACCTCGCTGCAGGTCGGTGTGCTCTCGGTCCTCCTCGCCGTCGTCATCGGGACGCCCCTCGGCCTGCTCGCGGGCTACTCCCGCGGGTTCGACGCCGTGATCTCCCGTCTCACCGACGTCACCCTCGCCTTCCCGTTCCTCATCATCGCCGTCGGACTCGCCGCCATCAGCGGGCCGAGCCTCGGCAATGCGGCGATCGCCCTCGGTATCGCCCAGATCCCCACCATGATCCGGGTGGTCCGTGGCGAGACGCTGCGCATCAAGGAGAGCGACTTCGTGCTCGGGGCCCGCACCATGGACGCCTCGCCCACCTGGATCATGCTGCGGCACGTGCTGCCCAACGCGACGTCCGCCATCATCGTCCAGGCCACGGTCATCATGCCCGTCGCCGTGATCGGGGAGGCACTCCTGTCCTTCCTGGGGCTCGGCATCCAGCCGCCCACGCCGAGCCTCGGCATCATGCTCTCCGACGCCCAGCAGTACATCTTCCGCGCGCCCAGCGCGGCGATCTTCCCGGGCATCGCGATCGCGCTGATCTGCCTGGCCTTCAATCTCTTCGGCGATGCCCTGCGCGACGCCTTCGACCCGACGAACACCACCCGGAAGTGACCACGATGACGTACACACCCCCTCCCTCCTTCACCACCCGGCCCACCCTGCAGGGGACGTTCGGCATGACCGCCTCGACGCACTGGCTCGCCACCGCATCAGCCCAGGCCGTGCTCGAGCGCGGCGGCAACGCCTTCGACGCCGCCGTGGCCGGGGCGTTCGTCCTGCACGTCGTCGAGCCGCACCTCAACGGCCCCGGCGGGGACATGACGGGGGTGTTCGCGACCGCGGCGGAACCCGGCAGGCCCGTGGTCCTCATGGGCCAGGGCCCCGCACCCGCGGCCGCGACCCGTGAGCACTACCTCGCCGAAGGCCTCGAACTCGTCCCCGGCGCCGGGGCGCTCGCCGCAGCGGTCCCCGCCGCCGTCGACGCCTGGCTGGTCCTGCTCCGCGACCACGGGACCTGGGAACTGGAGGACGTCCTGGCCTTCGCCATCGGGTACGCCCGTGACGGCCACCCGATCGTCGGGCGCGTCGGCGCGACCATCGCCGCCGTCGCCGACCTCTTCACCGAGCACTGGCCCACCTCGGCCGCGCTGTGGATGCCCGAGGGCCGGCCGCCACGGGAGGGCGAGGTCATCCGCAACGAGGCCTACGCCCGCGTGCTCGGGTCACTGGTCGCTGCGGCGGCCGACGGCGGGACGCGCGAGGAGCGCATCGACGCGGCCCGGCTCGAGTGGCGGACCGGCCTCGTGGCCCAGGCCGCCGCGGAGTTCGTGCGGACGCCGCACCGGCACTCCTCCGGACTCGACCACGCCGGAGTGATCACCGTGGAGGACTTCGCAGGCTTCGAGGCGGGCTACGAGGAGGCGACCACCCTCGAGTTCCGCGGGCACACCATCGCGAAGACCGGGCCCTGGGGCCAGGGCCCGGCCCTGCTGCAGACCCTCGCGATCCTCGACGGATTCGACGACGAGCGCCTGGACCCCTCGACGGCGATCGGTGCCCACACCATTCTCGAGGCGCAGAAGCTCGCGATCGCCGACCGTGAGGCGTACTACGGTGACGCCGACGTGCCCATGGAGTACCTGCTCTCGGCGGAGTACGCCGCCGAACGCCGCGCGCTCATCACCGACGACGCCTCCCGGGAGTTCCGGCCGGGCACGGTCCCGGGCGTCGAGCCCTTCACGCCACCGCTCCGCACGGGCTACACGCCGCCGGCGCTGGCCGACGGCAGCGGCTTCGCCGGGGTCGGGGAGCCGACGGTGTCCCGCAGCGGCGAGACCCGCGGGGACACCTGCCACATCGACGTCGTCGACGCGCACGGCAACATGGTCTCCGCGACACCGAGCGGCGGCTGGCTGCAGTCCTCGCCGGCCATCCCCGAGCTCGGCTTCTGCCTGGGTTCGCGCCTGCAGATGACCTGGCTCGAGGAGGGCGGCCCGTCCACGCTGCAGGCCGGGAAGCGGCCCCGCACCACGCTCACCCCGACCCTCGTCCTGAAGGACGGACGGCCCGTGGTCGCCCTCGGGTCCCCGGGCGGGGACCAGCAGGACCAGTGGCAGCTGCTGTACCTCCTGCGGACGATCGTCGGCGGGTACTCGCCCCAGCAGGCCGTCGACGCGCCGTCCCTGCACACCACGTCCATCCCCGGGTCCTTCTGGCCCCGGACCTGGGAGCCGGGCGGCGCCGTGGTCGAGGACCGGCTCGGCGAGGACGTGATCGCGGACCTCGAACGCCGCGGCCATGTCGTCACGCGCGCCGGGGACTGGTCGCTCGGCCGCCTCTCCTCCGTCACCAAGGACCACGCGACCGGCGTGCTGTCCGCCTCCGCCAACCCCCGAGGAGCACAGGGCTATGCTGCAGGACGCTGAGAACATCCTGGAGGTCTCCGACCTCGACGTCACCTTCGGCGGGACCCCCGTGCTGCACCGCATCGGGTTCTCGATGCGGCGCGGGGAGCGCGTGGCGATCGTCGGCCAGTCCGGTTCGGGCAAGTCGACGGCCATCGGCGCGATCCTCCGCCTGCTGCCCGGGAGCGGACGCATCACCCACGGATCGATCGTCCTCGGCGCCGGACGGACGCGCGGTGGAGTCGAGGACCTGGCGACGGCGACCGAGCCGGTCATGCGGAGCATCCGGGGCCAGCGCGTCGGACTCGTGCCCCAGGACCCCATGTCCAACCTCAACCCGGCCATGAAGATCGGTCCGCAGGTCGCCGACGCCCTCGTCGCCAGCCGCCGCGATCTCGGGGCCGAGGGGAAGCTGGACCGCGGCGAGGTGAAGAGGCGTGCGGTCGCCCTCCTCACGGAGGCGGGCATCCCCGACGCCGAGCGGCGGTACGGCCAGTACCCGCACGAATTCTCGGGCGGCATGCGCCAGCGGGTCCTCATCGCCATCGCCCTCGCGGGCGAGCCCGAGCTGCTGATCGCCGACGAGCCGACCTCCGCCCTGGACGTCACGGTGCAGCGCCAGATCCTCAACCACCTGCAGTCGCTCGTGGACGCGCGCGGCACCTCCCTGCTGTTCATCACGCACGATCTCGGGCTCGCCGCGGACCGCACCGACCGCATCATCGTCATGTCCGAGGGCCGGATCGTGGAGGTCGGGACGCCCCGGCAGATCCTCCTCGACCCGCAGGAGGAGTACACGAGGCAGCTGGTCGCGGCTGCCCCCTCGGTCGCGGCGGCGCTCGACGCCGACCCCCTCGCCGAGACTCCGGCCGCACGGAGCGAACCCATCCTGGTGGTGCGCAACCTCGTGAAGGAGTTCGCCCTGCGCGGGCAGCGCGGCGGGACGGTGCGTGCCGTGAACGACGTCTCCTTCCAGGTGGAGCGCGGCACCACCACGGCGGTGGTGGGCGAGTCCGGTTCGGGCAAGACCACGGTGGCGCGCATCATCCTCGGGCTGGAGTCGGCGTCCTCCGGGGAGGCCCTGATCGACGGCGCGTCGCTCACCACCACGCGGGGCGCACAACGGCGCGCGCTGCGCCGCACGGTGCAGCCCGTGTTCCAGGACCCCTACGGATCGCTCGATCCGACCTACAGCATCGAGCGGCTCATCGACGAGCCGCTGCGCATCTTCGGCGTCGGGGACCGGGAGAGCAGGCGCGAGCGGGTCGCGGAACTCCTGGACCAGGTGGCGCTGCCGCGCGGGGTGGCCCAGCGCCGCCCGAACGAGCTCTCCGGAGGCCAGCGGCAGCGCGTCGCGATCGCCCGGGCCCTCGCGCTCGAACCCGAGCTGCTCATCTGCGACGAGGCGGTCTCGGCGCTCGACGTCCTCGTCCAGGACCAGATCCTCACGCTGCTCGCCGACCTGCAGGACCGGCTCGGCCTGACCTACCTGTTCATCACGCACGATCTCTCGGTGGTGCGGCAGATCGCCCACGACGTCGTCGTCATGAGATCGGGTGATGTGGTGGAGAGCGGTACCGTGGACGAGGTCTTCAACCGCCCTCGGGCGGACTACACGAAGGAGCTTCTTGGAGCCATCCCGGGCGCGGCGTTTGCGGCCTGAGCAGGATGCCGCGGCCCCGCAGCGCGTCCTCGACGCGATCCGCCGCGACATCATCTTCGGGACGCTCCTGCCCGGCGTCCGGGTGACGGAGGCGGCTCTGGCCACGAAGTACGGTGTCTCTCGCGTCCCCGTCCGCGAGGCGCTGCGGGCCCTGGAGGCCGAAGGCTTCGTGGAGTCGAAGCCTTATGCGGGGTCCACGGTCGCGGAGATCCCGCTCGACGACGCCGAGGACCTCTTCGCGGTGCGCGGCGTCATCGAGTCCACCATCGCGCGCCGGGCGGCGCGCCGCGCGGCCGCGCAGTTCGCCGCGGACGCGCCCAGCACGCAGTGGTGGTCGGCGCGCCGGGCCCTTGCCGACATCCTCGACGACGGCGACCGCGCGGTGGCCGTCGATGCCCTCGCGGACCTCCCCGAACTCAACATCCGCTTCCACCTGGGCGTCGCGGAACTCAGCGGCAGTGCCTCGCTCGCGGCCCTGCTGCGCCAGATCTCGGGGAAGATCGAGTGGCTGTACGCGGCGGACGTGGACAACCGCGGCAAGCAGTCCTGGGGTGAGCACCGGCTGATCATGGCGGCCATCGACGCGGGCAGCGAGGCGGAGGCCGAACGCCTGATGGCCGGCCACGTGGGCTCCTCGCACCGCGGGTACATGGAGCGGTTCGCCGCGCCGCGGGACGCGGACGGCGGGACCGTCCACCGGGGCTGAGGCCGCGCCGCGCCACGACGCGGGAAGCCCCGCAGGTGCTCCGGCTACAGGAACGGGCGCAGCGGCGCGAGGATCGCCTCGCTCACGCGGGCCACGAGGTGCCGGCTGTCCCATTCCTCCTTGCTGAGCACGCGGCTGTTGGAGGTGTCCACCTCGAAGATCCGCTCCATGGTCGCGGCGAGGGCGCGGTCGAAGATCTCGAGGTTGATCTCGTAGTTGCCCGTCAGGCTCAGGCGGTCGATGTTGGCGGTACCGACGGTGCTCCACTCGCCGTCGATCGTCGCGGTCTTCGCGTGGATCATGGAGTTCTGGTACAGCAGGATCTGGACGCCCGCGTCGATCAGGGAGGAGTAGAACCCGCGCGAGAGCCAGTCCGAGACCACGTGGTTGGAGTCCTCGGGCAGGATCACGCGGACGTCCACGCCCCGGCGGCTCGCCCGCAGCAGGGCGTCGAGGATCTGCCGGTCCGGGATGAAGTAGGCCGTCGTGATGAAGATGTGGTGCCGCGCCCGGTTGATCGCGTCCAGGTAGATCCCCCGGATGGGGAACACGAGGTTCGCGGGGATGTTGTTCACGGCGCGGATGCGCGGCTCCCAGAAGGATGCACTGAGATCGGGGAGCTCGGGCCTGCGCGGGATGGCCCGCAGGTTCCAGAACCCGACGAAGGCCTCGCGGAGCTCCCAGACCGAGGGGCCGCGGATCTCCAGGTGCGTGTCCCGCCACTTGGTGGCGTAGAGGGAGCCGATGTTGTAGCCGCCCACGAAGCCCACCTCGTCGTCGACCACCAGGACCTTGCGGTGGTCCAGCCCGGTGCCACGGATGTTCGTGAAGACGATGGAGGGCCGGAGCACGGGGAAGCGGTAGGCATTGACGCGTGGATGCCAGGCGTAGAAGAACGGGTTGACCACGAGGTTCGCGAACCCGTCGTAGATCACGAAGACCTTCACTCCACGCTCCGCAGCGCGGTTCACGGCGTCGCGGAACCGCGCACCGACCTCGTCACCCTTCCAGATGTACGTCTCGAGGAGTACCTGGTGCTCGGCCCGGTCGATCGCGGCGATCATCGCGTCGAAGAGGTCCTCGCCGTACGTGTAGACCGTGGTGTCCGTGTCGGCGATCCTCGTGTGGAACGTCCCCGGTTGCGGGAAGCCCGGCCGCTTGCGGCGCTGGCGCTTCTGGTAGGTGTCCACGGCGACCAGGCCCGCGATCACCACCGCCTGCGCCGAGAACAGGCCGAGAGCGGCCCGCTTCATCGTGACCCGGGCGAAGCCCATCACCGTCTTCTGCTTGAACCAGCCCATACATCCAGCGTATCGCCTCGTCGGTACCGGCCCGCCGGGGGGGCGGCCGGATCAGTGCCCGCCGACCTCGAGGGCCTGCGCGACGGCGGTGGCGACGCCCGCACGCCAGGGGAAGCCGTGCCCCGGGAGCACCGTCCTCGCTGCAGTGGCCCGCAGCGCCTCCAGCGACCGCAGCGCCGTGGCGGTGTCCGCGGTCGCCGCGCGCGCGACCACCTGCGGTCCGGGGTGGCCGGTGTACGGATCGAGCGTCACGAGGGCATCACCGCTGATCACGGCGTCGCGGTCGGGGAAGTGGAGCCCGCAGTGACCCTTCGTGTGACCGGGCGTCGGCACGAGCAGCGGCGCGCCGGGCAGCGCCGCGGCCGCCTCGGGGGTGAGCGGGAGGGTGTCCGCCACGCCCTTGACCATCAGGGCGCCGGCCGCGGTCATCCGGGCGAGGCCGGGGACGGCGCGGGGATACCGGAGCGGATACAGGAAGGGCGTGCGCTCGCGCTCGTAGCTGTAGGGGTGCGCCGCGATGCGGGCGTCGTCGGGATGGCAGTACACGGGGATCCCGTAGCGCGACCTCAGGTGCTCGGCGGTGCCCACGTGGTCGAAGTGCCCGTGGGTCAGGACGATCGCCCGGAGGTCCCCGACGGGACGGCCGATCCGCTCCATCGCCTCCAGCAGCAGGCCCTTCGAGCGCGGCAGGCCCGTGTCCACGAGCAGCACGCCGTCGTCGTCCTCCACGAGGTAGACGTTCGTCCTCGCGTGCTCGAGGTAGTGGATCCCCGGGGCGATGTCCGTCCTGATCATGCTGTGCCTCACTCGTGCTCGTGGTGTGCCGGTCCCTGGTTCCGACCCTAGGCAGGCGGTGGCGTGGCGACAAGGAGGACGATGCGGCGCTGCCGGGGTTTCCATCGGCGCCCGCAGTGGCTACCTTGGGGACAGCAGGACGGGCACGGCACCCGAGCGCGGCAGCGGCGCGCCCGAGGGCCGGGAGGCCGATCCTCGGGAGGTACGGGATGACGACGGGCATGAGCCAGCAGGAGCAGCAGCGCCTGACGTGCGCCGCTTTCCGCTCGACCTCGCTGTCGACGTACGACCTGTGGCTGCGGTACTTCAGCCTCGGCGGCAACGCCGGTGAGGAGGAGGTGGACGCCTACCTCTACAGCTCCCTGTTGCTCCCGCCCTTCGAGCGGGACGTCCTCGCGCTCGCCGTCAACGAATTCATCGCCGACCAGCCCCCGGCGCCCCGGGCGCCGTACGGCGGCATGGAGGGCCCGACGGCGCCCGCCGCCGGCTAGAGCAGGGTCTGCTGTTCGGCGTCCGCCGTCACGTCCCCCGGCAGCGGGTCGATGAGATCGGGGCCGTTGTTGCGCACGGACCCGACGCGGGATCCCACGAGCCGGGGCAGCAGGTGCGGGTCGGGGATGGCGTCCAGCAGTTCCTGCACCGCCGGGCGCGCATCATTCCGGGGGTCGAGCCAGTCGCCGCGCAGGTCGGCGGGGACGATCACCGGGGTGCGGTCGTGGATCTCACCCAGGGCGTCGCTCGCCGGTCGGGTGATGATGCTGCAGCTGACCACCCAGGTGCCCTTCGGGTGTTCCTCGGACGCCGTCGCCGGGTCACGCCAGAACTCGTACAGGCCGGCGATTCCGAGGTGCCCGCCGTCCGGGCCGTGCAGGTAGATGGGGGTCTTGGTGCCGTCGTCGTTCTTCCGCCACTCGTAGTAGCCGTCCGCCGGGACAATCCCGCGGCGCTTGAGGGCCGCGGCGCGGAAGGAGGGCTTCTCGAGGAGGGTCTCGCTGCGGGCGTTGATCATGCGCGAGCCCACGGACGCGGACTTCGACCAGGACGGGATGAGTCCCCACCGGGCCGGTTCCAGCCATCGGGTCAGTTCACCCGTCTCCGGGTCGAGGCGTTCGACGACGAGCTGCACGGTGTCGGTGGGAGCCACGTTCCAGGACGGCTCGATCTCGTCCTCGACCGCCTCGTCCACCTCGAAGGCGTCGATGAGGTCGGCCTTGTTGCCGGCGATCACGAATCGTCCGCACATGGCGCCCGGGTCCTTCCGTCGTCTGCCGCGCCGGTGGCCCCGCGGGTGAGCGGGCCACCGGCGGGGGTGCCTACTTCTTCTTGCGGTCCAGCAGCAGTGCGAGGGCGATCCCGACCATCCAGATGTCCTTCGCGACGGACGTGCCGTCCTGCGTGGGACGGACACCGTCCTCCTGCGTGAGCTCCGGGGTGCGGAAGTACATGGTCATCATGCCGGCCGAGAAGGCCAGGAGCCCGAGGCCCGCGAGCCGGCTGGGGATGAACGGTGCCAGCAGCGCCGAGCCGACGGCGATCTCCGAGGCGGCGAGGACCTTGCCGAACTGCTGGGCCTCGAGCTGGCTGAACTGCGGGAAGGCCTTCGACGCCATGGCCTGCAGGTAACCGGCCGAGCCCTCGTCGAGGCTCGTCTTGCCCAGGCCGGAGTTGAGGATGAAGGCGCCGGTGGTGAGGCGGAGCGGTACGTGGCTGGGGCGGAAACCCATGGTGGTGCCTTTCGTCGGAGGGGAGTTCGGGAGCATGGTCCGCCTGTGAGCCTACGGCCGCTACGGTCGGGGCCGCTAGTCCTGTCCGGGGGGTCCGGCGACACCACCGGCCCCAGGGGTGCCCGCGACGTCGGGGAGGTCCGCACCGGCCATGAAGGCGCAGAGCTGGACGCGCACTTCCGCACCCTCCGCCCGGTCACCGAGGGCGTGCCGGACGGCGGTCGCGACGCGCCGCACGAGCGCAGGGCCCGGATACTCGGACAGCCCGGCGAAGCGGATGTGCACCACGAGGGTGCCGGCCTCCTCCCGGAGTCCCACGAGTCCCTCCCCGTCCGTGGCGGCCACCGTGCGGGCACGGCCCGCCTCGAGGATGGTGCGGAGGGCGGAGTGCGGGGGATAGAGGCCCGCGACACCCTCGGTCGCCATGACCTGCGCCTCGATCGCGCGGGCGAGGTCCGGGAGGTCGGTGGTCATGGCTGGTCCTCTCCGGCGCCGTCGGTCCCGAACAGGTCGGTGACCGTGATGTCCACTCCCTGGAGATCGAGCTCGGTGTGGGTGGTGAGCGCCTCGGCGACGGCGGAGCGCAGCGCGTCCACGAGGGTGGGGAGGCGATACCCGTGCAGGGCCGTGACACTGAGCTCCACGCGGGTCTGCGCACCGGGCTCGGTGATGTCGCCGTGCAGGCGGCACTTGCCGATGGTCACGCCGTCGATGCCGTCGCCGGTCCGCCGGATGAGGGCGACGACGGCACCCTCTGTCTCCGAGAGGCCGTCATCGGGATCGTCCGAGGCGACCGGGATGGAGCGGCCGGCACGGGTCTCCAGCCGGAGGTTGGAGAGGATGTCCTGCAGCCAGCCGTCGGACTCGGCGGCGATGCGGGCGTCGTCCTCCGCGAGCGACCGCGTCAGGTCCCCGAGCGAGCGGAGGCTCGCGAGGCCCGACTGGCACTGGGGACACTGCCGGTAGTGCCCCTCGTAGGGCGAGCTGCCGGTGGCCAGGTAGTCGGCGAGCTCGTCGATGGAGTGGCCGCAGTCGTCCGCGGGGGAGTGATCGCCGACCCCGCGCGTGTCGTCCTCGCTCATCGCCACCCCTCCATGTCCCTCATCAGCCTAGCGCGGGCCCGGGCGAGGCGTCCTCGGACGCTCTCGCTGGTCAGGCCGAGCTGCTCCGCGATCTCGTCGTAGGAGAGACCGCCCATCTCCTTGAGGACCCAGCACTGGCGCTGCTCGGCGGGCAGTGCCTCGAGGGAGCGGGCGAGGGCGTCGAGCCCCGACCCGGAGATCGTGGCGCTCTCGGGGCTGGGGGAGCTGTCCGAGACCTCGGCGAGGGTATCGGCGTCGGCGTGCTCGCGCCGGCGCCGCACGATGTCGATGCTCCGCCTGCCGCAGATCCGCATGAGCCAGGACTTGACCACGGAGCCGTCGCGGAGTTCCCCGAGGTGGTCCCACGCGTGGATCAGGGTCTCCTGGACGGCGTCGTCCGCGTCCGCCGTCGAACCGGTCAGGCGGACCGCGTAGCCGCGCATCATCGGACCGTAGCGGCGCGCGAGCACCTCGAACGCGGCGGTGTCGCCGTCGGTCGCGCGTTCACACAGCACCACGTCGGGCAGTGCGTCCAGCTGGATGTTCCGTTCAGGAGGTGTCACCCTCGGCATCTCCCTCGACCTCGATATGCCCCTCCTGCCCAGTGAACCGCACTTCGGTTGAAGCTCAAACTCACCGGGCCGGATCGATGCAAGTTTCCACAATGTTTCTCGACCTGCCGCGGTGAGTTCACGATCTTCGCCGGCGGCTCTGCTTTGATGACAAGCAGCGAGCGAGACCCATCGGCTATCGGAGTAGGTTTCATGGTCCCCCGGACTGCAGAACACCCCCGGCATCAGCACTTCATCCTCCACATGAGCGACACGCACCTGCTCGGAGGTGATGCGCCCCTCTACGGCGCGGTGGACAGCGAACTCCGGCTCCGCGAGGTCTTCGAGGACCTCGAGCAGTCAGGGGCACGGCCGCAGGCCATCGTGTTCACGGGGGACCTCGCGGACAAGGGCGAGCCGGGCGCCTACGCGAAGCTCCGCGCCATCGTCGATCCAGCAGCCGCCCGCCTCGGCGCCACGGTCATCTGGGCGATGGGGAACCACGACGACCGCGCGGCCTTCCGCCGGGGGCTGCTCGACGAGGAACCCTCGGCCGGGGCGGGGGCACCCGTGGACGCGGTGCACTTCATCGACGGGCTCCGCATCATCACGATGGACTCCACCGTCCCCGGCCACCACCACGGCGAGTTCAGCCAGGAGCAGCTCCGCTGGCTCGCGCGCGAGCTCGTGGTACCTGCTCCGCACGGCACCATCCTGGCCCTCCACCACCCGCCTGTCCCGAGCGTGCAGGATCTCGCGGTGCTCGTGGAGCTCCGGGACCAGCGGTCGCTCGCGGAGGTGGTCCGCGGCTCCGATGTCCGCACCATCCTCGCCGGGCACCTGCACTACTCGACCACGGCGATGTTCGCCGGCGTGCCGGTCTCGGTGGCCAGCGCCACCTGCTACACCCAGGACCTGCTGTTCGACGGCGGCGGATCGCGCGGGCGGGACGGCGCCCAGTCCTACAACCTCGTGCACGTGTACGAGGAGACGATCGTCCACTCGGTGGTGCCCGCGGGCCGCCACGCCTCCGTCGGTGAGGTGGTCCCCCGCGAGGAGACACGACGGCGGCTCGAGGCGCACGGCGTGGTCATCGCCGAGGGCGGCCGCACCCGGCACCTCACCTCCGCCTGACCGGCGGCGTGCGCGGCCGTCTGCCCGGGTGGCCGTCCCGGCGAGCGCCCAGCCGATGACTCGACCAGCAGGCCGGCCGGCGGCTCAGCCCAGCGAGGCAGGAAGACCCACACTGAACAGGGTCCTGGGGTCCTGCAGCAGCGCGGGCGGTTCGATGTCCGAGCGGCGCAGCCAGCCGCTGAGCCGGGCGGCACGGATCAGCCCGTCCTCGTGCATGAGCACGGGGCCCACGTGCCCCGTCCGGAAGTGCTCGCCGTCCGGGTCGGCGATCGCCACGGCGTCGCCGTCCTCCACCGCCTCCTCGAAGGTGTGGAGCTGGCGCTCCCATTTCGGCGCAGCCCGTCCGCCCGGGGGATCGGGCGGCATGAGCAGGGTCGCATCACCCTCCGGCGGGTGGGACGCCGCCCGCCAGACCCACAGCCGCCGGCCCTCGGGTTCGGTGGGGATGCGTTCCACGTCAGGTTCCGGCCACAGGTACGGGAGGTCCTCCGGAGTGCCGGGGAACCGGCTGCGGTAGATCTCCGGGGCCTTCTGGATCAGGTTGGAGCGGTGGCTCACGTGGAGTGCGGCTTCACCCAGCCAGGGAGGCATCGGCACGTCGGGGTCCTCGAGCACGTGCGGCGCGAACTCCAGGATCAGGCGGTGCGTGGAGTCCGCGTGGCCGCGGGAGACCCATTCGGACACCATCGCGAGCCCGTACAGCGTGAGGGCAGGCACGTGCCCCATCCACATCCGGATGGCGGGATGCCGACGCCACCCGTAGTCGGGGATCACGAGGGCGCGGAGGGCCTGCAGGGTCTCGACCCGCTGCTTGCCGAGCCTCGCCTGGTCGAGGACCCGTGCGCTCGCCCCGAAGTCCGGATACGGCAGGAAGGTCTGCATGACGCCAGTGTTCCACGCGGCAGAGGCGCCCTGCCCGGAGGACTAGATCTCCCAGGGAGCCTTGACCGGGAAGTACTTCTCGAGGAAGTCCGTGACCAGGTGGGCACGTTCCTCCGCCTCGACCTCGGGGAAACTGCCGTCGTTCAGGCAGAAGAAGTCGTGGTTGCGCTTGTCGAGCATCTTGTTCAGGCTCTTCAGCCCGGAGCGCTGCGTGGTGTCCACGTAGAGGACGCGGGCCAGCTCCTGCGTGACGGCACGGCCCGTGAGCAGCGCGTAGTAGTGGTAGAGCGAGTTGGTGACGGAGATGTTGTCCTTGGCGCGGAACCGGGACGCCGCCGTCGCCTCGAACTCCGCGGCGAATTCCGTCTCCATCTCCAGGAGGACGCTCTTGCGCAGCGGCGCGGCGGTGTGTTCGAGGTGGCGCGTCGTGATCCGGCCGAAGCGCTCGTGCAGCAGGCGCCGGTTGACCCGGGCGGCGTTCTCGAAGCCGCTGCGTTCGGCGTCGTTCTCGCCGAGGCCGATCCTCGTGTCCGCCTCGATGAACTTGGTGACACCGCCGGGGGAGAAGAACATGTCCGGTGCCACGGGCCGGCCGAAGAACATGTCGTCGTTGGAGTAGAGGAAGTACTCCGAGAGGCCCGGGATGTGCTGCAACTGGGCCTCGACGGCCTGCGAGTTGTGGGTGGGGAGGACCGAGGGGTCCTTGAAGTGCTCCTCCGAGCGGACGAGCGTCACCGAGGGATGGTCGGCGAGCCACGCGGGCCGGTCCGAGTCCGTCGCGATGAAGATCCGCCGGACCCACGGCGCGAACATGTAGACCGACCGGAGCGCGTACTTCAGCTCGTCGATCTGGCGGAAGCGGGCCTCGTGGTCGTCGCCCTCACCCACCACGACCCCCTGCATGCGCGCTGCCCGGGCGGCCCGGTACTCGGGGCTGCTGCCGTCCACCCAGGAGAAGACGAGGTCGACGTCGAAGTCGATGTCCGTGGCGTGATCGGCGAACATGTTGTCGATGGTCGGCCAGGTGTGGCCGTGGCGCTCCACCTCGCCGCGCACCACCTCGGCCGCAGGCAGGGTCCGGCGGGTCAGGGAGTTCTCCACGGGCAGTTCGATCGCGGTCTCGCCGAGCGCCCACAGTTCGATCTGCACGCCGGCGGAGGGGCCGTAGGCGAGCCCGCCGAGCGGTTCGATCCGGGGACGGAAGAGGCGGAAGATCCGGGCCTTGCCGCTCTTGGAGAGCTCGCCGTCACTCACCAGGAGCGTGGTGCGGCGCTTGGTGTCCACGGTGCGCGAGTAGAAGGGTTCGTCGCGGCACGCCTCGACCAGGGCCGCGCGCAGTCGCTCCCGGTCGGCGAGGTCGACGGCGATGACGGGCCGCTGGTCGTTGCCCCGGACGAGGAGGAACCCGATGCCGGCGTCGTCGAGTGCGGCGCGGATGAAGAGGAGGTCCTCGACCATGGCCTGGTGCGGTGTCCGGTCCTGGTTGATGAGGGTGAAGCGCCGCTTGATGGTGGTGATGTCCGAGCGGCCCTCGAAGCGAGCCACCGCCGCGCGAGACGCCGATTCGAGGATCTCGGCTTCATTCTCCGGTTCGGGTGCACCGAAGTAGATGTCGTGTTGGGCAGCGATGTCGGTAATCGGATCCTCCTGGAGTGGGTTCGCTCCCATGATAGGGCCTGACGGCAGGGCCTGGATGCGGATGGGCACCCTACCCCTCCCGGGAGGCGCAGTCCAGCCTTCTGCGCCGGGTCCGTCTGCTCGCCCCGCTCCTTCGTCGTATGTCCCCGGCGCGATCCGTGCCCCGGGTGGCGCGCGACGGTGTCGATCCGGACGCCGACGCCGGTGCGGGGGAACCGTCAGGAGGAGCGGTAGAGCTCGCCCACCGGCACGTCGTCCGTCAGCCGGTTGTCCGGCCCGGGCAGGGGACAGGCCCAGGCCTCGTCGTAGGCGCACGAGGGGTTGTAGGCGAAGTTGAGATCCACCACGAGGCTGCCCGGAGTGCGTCCCTCGCCGAGGTGCGCACCCTTGACCGTGTCGAGGACGTAGCGCCCGCCGCCGTAGGTGCCGCCGGGCCTGCCCGCCGTACCGTCGCGCAGGGGGAGGAAGAGTCCGCCGCCGTAGGAGGCGAGCTTCCACAGGGCCAGCCGGCCGAGGCCTGGCAGGGTCAGCGTCCCGAGACGGCGGAAGGGGACGACGCCGTCGGTACCGGTCGCCACGTCCATGACCTCGCCCGCGCCGTCGTCGTCCACGGGCGCCTCGAACCGGAACGCCGGGTCGTAGGGCGCGATCTCGAGTCCCGGAAAGGACTCCTTCGCGGACGCCGAGAGCGCCGACGCGGGGTGGTCCCGGAACAGGACGTCGCGGCCCATCCGCCACAGCGTGTGCGCCGCCTCGGGGGACTCCGTCGCGGCGCGTTCCCGGACGTCGTCGTAGAGGCCGAAGACGCGGCGGCGCCAGTCCGCCGTCGCGAGGGCCGTGGTGAGAGCCGTCATGCTCTCAGGCTACCCCCGGCAGCGCGGCCCTTGGTTGCCCCGGCGTACTGTAACTGGGGTGACTCTCGGCATCTTCTTCATCGTGCTCGCCTCCATCCTCGTGGGGGCCGTGGCGCAGCGCATCGCCGGACTCGGGTTCGCCCTCCTGATCGCCCCGTTCCTCGTCATCATCCTGGGACCGCACGCGGGCGTCCTGCTGGTGAACATCTGCGGAGTGGTCTCCTCCGCGATCATCGTGGGCCGCGTGTGGAGGGACATCGACTGGAGCATGTTCCGCTGGCTCGTCGTCCCCTCGCTCTTCGGATCCGTCCCCGGGTCCTTCCTCGCCGTCGCCGTCCCCTCGGCGCCCCTGTCCGTCACCGTGGGCGCGGTGGTGCTCGTGGCACTGACCATCTCGCTGGTGCTGCAGCGTTCCGACGTGGTGGTGCGCGGCAACCCCCCGAAGGTCGTCGCCGGTTTCACCGCGGGCCTCACCAACTCGATGGCGGGCGTCGGCGGCCCGGCGGTCAGTGCCTACGCCCTGCTGTCGCGGTGGCCGCAGCGGCAGTTCGCAGCGACGCTCCAGCCGTTCTTCGTGTGCATCGGCACCGTCACGCTCGTCGCCAAGCTGCTGCTCGATCCGTCCCAGGCGCCCGTGCTGGCGCCCTGGATGTGGATCGCTATCGGGGTGGTGATCGTGGCGGGCATCTTCACGGGGGAGAAGCTCGCCCGGTTCGTCCGCGACGATCAGGCCCGGCTCTTCGTCGTCGTCATCGCTTTCATCGGCGCGGGCCTCGCCGTCATCAAGGGGCTCGTGGACATCCTCGGCTGAGGTACGGGCCCGCCTGCCGGCCCGTGCAACCCCGGACCGCTCCGCGTCGCTCGCCGGCCGCGACACCCGCCGGTGGCACCATTGGAGGTGATGAAACTCCCCACCAAACCCCGTGCCCTTCCCATGCCCCTGTGGCTGCAGGGAGTGTTCGAGCTCGGGCAGGCCGCCGTGATCTCGGCCCTGCTCGTCGTGCTCCCGGTCGCCGCGGTGTGGCTGACCGGGGGCTTCGCCGACCGCAGCCCCGAAGCCGCCGCGCGGCTCGCCGGCCAGGGCTGGCTCGTGATGCACGGGGTGCCCCTGGTCCTGCAGTTCCCGGCCGGCGTCGCGGGGGACCGGGCGATGGCGGGACTGCTGCACGTGGTGCCGCTCGGGCTCATCCTCATCCCCCTGCTGCTGGCCTGGCGGGCCGGGCGCCGGCTAGCCCGCGCCTCCTACACGGACCAGCTCTGGCAGGCACTGCTCGGTGCGCTCCTCACCTACGCGGCCATCGGGGCCGGGGTGGCGTACCTGTCCACCACCCCTGATGCCGCCGCGCCACTGGCTGCCGGCGCGCTGATCCCCCCGGTCGCCGCAGGGATCGGGCTGATCACGGGCGCCTACCGCGAGGCGGGGGCCTGGAGCCGCCTCGTGGGGGTGGACTTCGCCGCCTGGGTCGGGCGGACGAGCCAGCACTCCCGCTGGGCCGGTTCCTACGCCTGGTCGGTCCTCCGCTCCGGGTTCCTGGCCGTGCTGGTGGCCCTGTCCCTCTCCGCGGCACTCCTCGCGGTGGCGATCGGCCTCAGCTGGGCGGGCATCGCGGCCGTCTACGAACGGCTCGACGGCGGGATCGCCGGCGCCTCCGTGGTGACCCTGTTCCAGCTCGGGCTCCTGCCCAACCTCGCTGTCTGGACCATGTCCTGGTCCACGGGGGCAGGATTCGCCCTCGGCACGGGCAGCTCCCTCACGCCGCTCGGCAGCGCTGTCGGGCCGCTGCCCGCCCTGCCGATCCTGGGGGCACTGCCGGCCGGAACGCTCGAGTACGGCTACGCGGCCCTCGCGATCCCCGTCCTCGCAGGACTCCTCGCGGGATGGTGGTTCTTCCGGGAAGGCGAGAACCACTTCGACGAATGGCTCGTCCTCCACAGTCCCCGCCGCTGGCTCACCGCGACGGCGTCCACCCTGGCGCTCGCGGTGCTGATCGGCACAACAGCGGGTCTTGGTGGTGCGGTCGTGGCGCTGCTGTCGCGGGCCTCGCTCGGGCTCGGGCGGTTCACGGACCTCGGCCCGGACCCGCTCGTCGTCGGTCTGTGGCTGGCCGCCGAGGTGGCCGTGGGAGCGCTGCTGGGCCACGCCGTCGGGCCCCTGCTCGAGCGGGAACCGCGCCGCCGCTGAGCCCGCCCGTGCTCAGCCCAGGCCGTCGAGCCGCTTCAGCCCGTCCTGGCAGTCCTCCTGGGCCTGCAGGGTGAGGGCGCGCGCGATGCAGTCCTCGTAGGTCCTGGTCACGGACCAGAGCAGTACCGAGGCGGCTGTGCCCGCGGCGAGGAAGAGCGCGGCTGCGAGCCCCATCGAGGTGGCCAGGACCACGAGCCTCGGCAGCTTGAGCCTGATCGCCTTGACGAGCGCGACGACGCCGGCCGCCAGCGCGAAGAGCGAGAGCACGAGCGTGAGGACCTTCCACGGCAGCACGAGGCTGCTGGTCAGCACGCCGAGGAGGAGGGCCAGCAGGAAGAGCCGGAGCCAGAGCCGGGCGGACGCCATGGCACCGCCGGAGCCGCCGTCGTGCCCCGTCCCCCCGGTTCCCGACGGGCCCGCGCCCCGCTGTCCCGTGCCGTGCTGCGTCATCGTCGCTCCGTTGCCATGGTTCAACCCTAGGCGAGGCCAGACCCTAAGGTTGAGCCATGCGCATCGTCGTCCTCGTCTCCGGCACCGGATCGAACCTGCAAGCCGTCATCGACGCCGTCCTGGCCGGGTCCCTGGACATCACCATCGCCGCCGTGGGTGCCGATCGTCCCGGCACGGGCGGGGTGCGACGGGCAGCCGACGCCGGCATCCCCACCTTCGAGGTGGACTTCCGGAGCCACGCCGAACGGTCCGGCTGGAACCGGGCGCTGACCGAGGCCGTCGCGGCCCACGAGCCGGACTACGTGGTGTCCTCGGGCTTCATGCGGATCGTCGACCAGCACTTCCTCGACCGCTTCCCGAACCGCTACCTGAACACGCACCCCGCACTCCTGCCGAGCTTCCCCGGTGCCCACGGCGTGCGCGATGCGCTCGCCTACGGGGTCAAGGTCACGGGCTGCACGGTCATGATCGCGGACGCCGGCGTGGACACGGGGCCCATCCTGGCCCAGACCGCCGTCCCCGTCCTGCCCGGTGACACCGAGGAGACCCTGCACGAGCGCATCAAGGTGGAGGAGCGCGCGCTGCTGATCGAGACGCTGCGCTCGCTCGCCGCCGACGCCGACACCGGAGGACCGGCCTCCGACGACACGGTGGGTGCCTGAGGTGCCACTCGTCGCCAACGCCGTCTACGTCGACGGCCGGAAGCGCATCAACCCCGAGACCCTCGACCAGACGTTCGAGCTCATGCGGGACAGCGGCGGTATGGGCTGGATCGGCCTCTACCGTCCCGAGGCCGCGGAGATCAGCGCTGTGGCCGCCGAGTTCGGCCTGCACCCGCTGGCCGTCGAGGACGCCACCAACGGCCACCAGCGCGCCAAGCTCGAACGCTACGAGGACACCCTGTTCGTCGTCCTCCGGCCGGCCCGTTACCTCGACGCGGAGGAGAAGGTGGAGTTCGGCGAACTGCACGTCTTCATCGGCCGCGACTTCGTGGTGACGATCCGCCACGCCGAATCGCCGGACCTCGGGATCGTGCGCCGCCGCCTCGAAGCGGACCCCGAACTCCTCGGAACCGGCCCCCAGGCCGTGCTCTACGCCCTGCTGGACCAGGTGGTGGACGAGTACGAGCCGGTGGTGCTGGGTCTGGAGAACGACATCGACGAGATCGAGAACGAGCTGTTCGGGGGAGCGCCGGACGTGTCACGGCGCATCTACGAGCTGCACCGCGAGGTGATCCTCTTCCAGCGTGCCGCGCAACCACTGCAGAGCATGATGGACCTGCTGCTCCGGGGCTCGGACAAGTACCAGATGGACGCCGAGCTCAGCCGCAACCTGCGCGACGTGCAGGACCACGTGATCCGCGTCGTCGAGCGCATCAACACCTTCCGGACGCTGCTGCAGAATGCGCTGACCGTCCACTCCACACTCGTGGCGCAGCGCCAGAACGAGGAGATGACCCGGCTCACGGAGACCTCCCTCACCCAGGGCGAGGAGGTCAAGCGCATCTCCTCCTGGGCGGCCATCCTCTTCGCGCCGACCCTGATCGCCTCGATCTACGGCATGAACTTCGACGTCATGCCCGAGCTGCACTGGCTGCTCGGCTACCCCTTTGCCCTCCTGCTGATGGCGGCGATGGGCGTAGGACTGTGGTGGACCTTCAAGCGGAACGACTGGCTCTAGGACACCCCGGGGCCACCGCCCGATCGGCCTCCTGCTGCCTGCGCGCCAGGTCGGCGGGTACACCGGGACGCTCCGGCAGGAGCTCCTCGGGCCACCGCTTCAGGTGCCGCTCGGAGCCGACGGTTCGCCGTGTCCGCCGGCACGCCGGGTTCGACGCGGCCGTGTTCCACCTGCGGGCCGCGAGCCCGAGCCGCTCGTCGTCGGGCACCCCGTTCGGGAAGGCCCCCCGAGGGAGGGCGTCGGTGCACACGGGGACGGCCGGGACCCGAGGGCCCCGGCCGTGCTCCTGCCGCAGTGCGGGACGGTCAGCGCGTGCCGATCACCTTGCTTCGGTGGTCGTAGACGAAGGTGACCGGACCGCCCGGGTGCGTCAGGGCGATGTTGGCGCCGTCGAAGGCTCCGTCGGCGCCGTAGTTCTCGGTCCAGCTCCGATCGAGTGCCGCCTTGTACTCGTAGGACCCGGCCGGCAGGTCTGCGACCTCGAGGACCCAGGTCTGCGTGGCGTCGTCGAACGTCATTTGCGCCTCGTCGCAGGCGGGATCCCAGTCGTTCCCGCAGCCGAGCTCGGAGTCGAGGCTGCCGGCGACCGCCACGGTGCCCGGCTGGTCCACCAGGGAGCCGACGGTCACGGTCCTGACGTCACTCACCGACGTGCCGAGCACCGCCCGGTACTGCACCTGGGTGCCCTCCGCGAGGTCCAGTGCGGCGAGATCGTCGACCGCGGTGTAGGTCGGTGACGAGTCGTCGGTGCCGATCGCTGCCCAGTCCCCGCCCGCGATGCTGCGTTCGAGCGTCACGGCGTAGTCGGAGTTCTCCGGGCTCGCGGTGGCGGTCACCTCGACGTCACCCTGTACCTGTGTGCCCTCGGCAGGCAGGCCCATCGTCAGCCGCGGCTGCGGCACGGTAGCCGGCGCCGTCGTCGAGGTCCGGGTGTGGCGTGCGTTGTCGAGGACCACGGCGCGGTACTCCACGGCCGATCCTGCGGGCAGGGCGCTCGTGTCGTGGTAGACGCTGTAGGGCGCGTTGTCGTCCGTGCCGATGTTCGTCCAGCCCGATCCTGGCGTCCGCGCCTCGAAGGTGACCTCGTAGAACGAGGAACCGGCGACGTCGGCGGCCACCCTCATGCGGCCGTTGTCCTCGGCGGCGGGTGCCGGCTGCTGCAGGCTGATGGCCGGCGCGGCCTTGGAGTTCGGGATCTTCCCCGAGAGCTCGTAGACCACGGATGACAGTGCGGGGACGGTGACGCTGAGGGTGCCGTCAGCGGCGGACCGTACGCGCTTCGCCGCGTCGCCGTAGACGAGGCCGAAGGAGCGCTTGCCCGCGTAGGTGGGGATCGCGGCCGTCTTCGGCTCGGTGCTGTTGTTCAGTGCCACCACGTACTCGCGCTGGTCCGTCGCATCGGTGCGTGAGAACGCGTAGATACCCGGGCCGTCCGAGGCGTACCGGTGCTGGTGGGCGCCGTCGCGCAGGGCCGGATGCTCCGCCGTCACATCGGCCAGCGTCGCGATGCCCCGGTAAAGCGGATGGGTGGTGTCGAAGTTGTCGGTCGCGTGGGTGGCGTCGGTGCCGAGGAGGTCGTCGTCGAGGTACTCGCCGACCTGGCTCGCGAACAGCGTCTGGCGGGCGTCCTGGTCGCCGCCCGGTCCGGTGAAGCCCTGCTCGTCGCCGTAGTAGATCACCGGGTTGCCGCGGGAGAAGTACATCAGTTCGTGGGCGAGTGTGTCCCGTGCCAGCAGCTCGTCCTCGGCGGCGCCCGGGTTGTCGGCCGCGATGAAGCCGCCGATCCGCCCCATGTCGTGGTTGCCGAGGAAGGTGGGCAGGCTGTACGCGTTGGAGTCGGCGTCGGTGTACCAGTCGTCACCCGCGAAGAAGGTCTCGAGGTCTGATGCCGGGGCACCCTGCGATGCGTAGCCGCGGGCTGCCGCCTGGAAGGGGAAATCGAGGACGGACTGCATCCTGTTGCGCGTGGTGAACTGCGAGGTGAAGGACTTGGTGGTGTCGAAGACCTCGCCGAACATGAAGAACTCGTCCTTGCCCTGCTCCTGGGCGTAGGTCAGCACCTCGGGGCCGAAGGCCTGCCAGAACTCGTCGTTGACGTGCTTCATGGTGTCGATCCGGAACCCGTCGACGCCGAAGTCCGCGATCCAGGTCTTGTAGATGTCGATCATGCCGTCGACCACGCGCGGGTTCTCGGTGGCGAGGTCGTCGAGGCCGAAGAAGTCTCCGTAGAAGGAGTCCTCACCGGCGAAGGTCGTGTCGCCACGGTTGTGGTAGAGCGTCGTGTCGTTGAGCCATGCGGGTACCTTGAGGTCCTTGTCGGCCTCGGGGACCACCGGGACGTAGGGGAAGGAGGTTGCCGGGTCGAGCTCCGGGAACGTGTCGGTACCGGCATAGTCGCGGTCGTCGAACGCGTTGCCCTCGGCGTCGCGGTAGGGCACCTCGTCCTTCGAGACGTAGGGCGCCCGTTCGCCGGCGTCGTACGCGATCACGTCCGCGGTGTGGTTGGTGATGATGTCGAAGTAGACCTTCATCCCGCGCTGGTGGGCGGCGTCGATGAGTGCCTTGAGGTCCTCGTTGGAGCCGAGGTGCGGGTCGATCTGCGTGAAGTCGGTGATCCAGTAGCCGTGGTAGCCCGCGGAGTTGTCCTCGGGCTGGACAGCACGGTTCTTGAAGCTCGGAGTGAGCCAGATGGACGTGGTGCCCATGCCCTGGATGTAGTCGAGCTCCTGGAGCAGGCCCTGGAGGTCTCCGCCGTTGTAGTAGCCCTTGCGGCTGGGGTCGAAGCCGGACACCGACGGATTGGCTCCCAGCCCGCCGTCGTCGTTGGCTGTGCTGCCGTTCTGGAAGCGGTCGGCCATGACGAAGTAGAAGTTCTCGTCGGTGACGGCGGTTCGGAGGGAGTGCTGGGCGGTGACCGGGGGATTCCCGGGCTCCTTCGGGGCGGCGGCGGCGGGCAGTGTCGTGATCGAACCGGCGACGAGGGCGGTCAGCACGACGACGGTGGCGTGGCGGGGTCTCACAGGGTCTCCTTCGTGGGGTGGGACCAGCGTGTCCCACGTCACAGGGGGAGTCAATCCTTGGGCGCAAATTACGTGAAACTTATCTCCAGCGCTGCGCGCGATAAGGTGCCTAAGGCTACTTTCCCCTTTCGACAGGACCATCATGAACAGCACGCGCCGCACCGTGGCCGCAGCCATCACCCTGCTCGCCCTCACCGGGTGCGCCGGAACCGCCGAGCAGGCACCCGCCGCCTCCGCGGACACCCGCCCCTCGCCGGCCAGCTCCTCCGCGGCCGCCGTCAACATCGAGCGGCCAGCGACGAACGACCTGGTGGGGGAGCCCACCGCCGACGGCGCCCGTGCGTTCCTCTACTACTACTTCGACCTGAAGGCCTACGTCCTGCAGACCGGGGACGCCGCGGCGATGCTCGAGCAGCTCGACGGCGCCGCCTCCGAGCAGGCGGAGGCGGAGCGGCTGCAGGGCGTGTACGACGACGGCGGCTGGGTCCTCGGTGGCCAGCCCAAGGTCGAGAACGTCCTCCTCACCACGCCCGAGGAGGAGGTCGTCGAAGGAGCGGAGGTCACCGCCCTGATCCCGGTGAACCCCGACGCCTACACCGAGTTCGCCGAGGACGGCTCCGTTGCCGAGCAGCGCCCCTTCACGCCGGAGGGCACCATCTACACGGCGACCGTCCGGTTCGACGACGGCGCGTGGAAGGTCGCGTCGCTCGAGGAGACGCCGGACGCGGAACTGCCCGAGGCCTGATCACGACGACGGGAGGCTGCCACCCGCGCGGGTGGCAAACTCCTGCCGGCAAGGATCGGCCGCCCGTCAGTGCAGTGTGGCGGCGCGGGTCTCGGGGGCGTTGAACGCCATGAAGAGGACGGCCAGTAGCACCAGGCCGCCCGTCAGGGAAGTGTGGCGGCGCGGGTCTCGGGGGCGTTGAACGCCATGAAGAGGACCGCCAGCAGCACCAGGCCGCCCGTCAGCGCGAAGGTGAGCGGCAGGCCGAGGTAGGGCCAGAGGAGGCTGCCGAAGATCAGCGGGACCAGACCGGCCCCGATGCGCGAGATGGTCGAGGCCCAGCCGAACCCGCTGCCCCGCAGGTCGGTCGGATACAGCTCCGACACGTACGTGTAGAGCACGGGGATGGCCACCTGCACCACGAAGCCGAAGGCCAGCAGCCATGCTGTCGCGACCGCGGGCAGGTCGAGCGTGAGCGCGAACACCACGAGGAGCGCCGCGGACCCGGGGCCCGTGATCGCGAGCAGCCACTTGCGGCCCACGCGCTCCACCAGCAGCGCGGCCGCGATCACGCCGAGGAAGCCGACTCCGGTCATGAACGTGGTGGTGATGAAGGCGACGGACTGCGCGTAGCCGGAGGCGATGAGGATGCGCGGCATCCAGGTCAGTGCGCCGTAGTAGACCAGCAGGATCGTGAGGAAGAGGCTCCAGGCGGTCAGGGTGATGCGCCAGTTGTACCGCCACAGGCCGGTCAGCTGCCCGGAGATGCTGCCGATCGAGAGCTTCGGTGTCTCCTCAGGCTCGGGCAGGCGCCACTCGCGCTGCCCGCCTCCCGTCCGGGCCACGAGCTCGTCGATGACGGCCCGCGCCTCTTCGCGCCGTCCCCGCTGGACGAGGTAGAGAGGGGATTCGGGCACCCCGCGCCGTACCCAGAACACGAGGAGGGCGGGGAGCACCATGACGAGCATCGCGTAGCGCCACTCACCCGTCTGCGCCACGACCGCCGTCGTCACCACGCCGCAGAGGAAGGCGCCGATGGGCCACCAGGCGTCCATCGCCGTCAGGACGCGCCCGCGCTGGCGCCGCGGCGTGAACTCCCCGACCAGCGCGTAGTCCACCGGGATGCAGCCGCCCAGGCCGAACCCGGCGAGGAAGCGGAAGATGCAGAACCACACGATGTCGGGGGAGAAGGCACCGAGGACGGTGAAGACCGAGAAGACGAGCAGCGTCAGGGTGAAGGCCCGCTTCCGGCCGATGAGGTCGGCCACCGACCCCCACGCGAAAGCGCCGACGGCCATCCCGATCAGGTTCGAGGTGGCGATCCACGCCGACTGGCCGGACGTCAGGCCCCAGTCGCCGATCAGCAGGGGGATCAGATAGGCGTTGAGGGTCACGTCCCACGCGTCGAACATGAAGCCGAGGCCGCCGATGAGGAAGATCTTCCCCTGGACCTTCCAGCGCCAGGGAAGATCCTGCACCACCTGGTCGCCGGTGGGGAGCTGCGTATTGATGCTCATGATGCCTTCGTGGAGGGGCCGGATACTGCAGAAACTGTACCGCCGCCGGTGGGAGCGGGCCGCCGGATGGCCGACGTCGTTCCTTGCCCGGGGCCGGTGCTGTCCGGGCCCGCGGCTGGGCCGAGAAGACAGACGTGACCGCCGATGACCCCTTGTGCCGGTCATGTCTGCCCTCTCGACGGGCGATCACTGGGCCGACCCTGTGGAGAACGTCGATGCTCCGATGCGCGGGCGCACTATGGGGCGATGCCGACAGATCCTTACGCAACGGCCCTGCTGAACCTGACCTCGACGCGGTGCTTCTCGGTGGAGGCTGCCCGCGACCTCGGGATCCCCGCCAGTGTGCTCCGCCGCTCCCACTACCGGCGCACGACACGGAGCCTCCATGTTCTCGATGCTGCACCCGCCGACCTGTCCGACGTCGTCGCCTGCCTCGCAGCGCTGACGCCGGGCACGGTCGCGAGCCACCAGACGGCTGCGGTCCTGTGGGGGCTGCCGCTTCCATGCCGATCGGTGGATGGACTCCTGCATCTCACCCGATCGACGGGATGCTCGCGGCCGCGCAGGTCCGGCGTCGTGGGTCACGTCGCGAGGCTGGGCCCGGGCGACGTCGTCACGGCGTTCGGGGTGCCGCTCACCTCGCCCGAACGCACCTGGTGCGACCTGGCCGCGACACTTCCAGTTCCGGAACTCGTCGCACTGGGTGACGCGCTGCTTCGCCGATGGGATGCTCCGCGGCGGCCCGCAGCCATCAACGCACCGGACCCTCTCAGCAGCGTCGAGGCGCTGGCGGCAGTCCTTGCCCGGCGATCGGGCGCGCGGGGACTGGCTACCGCGCGAAAGGCGCTGCCGCTCCTCCGATCGGGAGTCGACTCCGCGCCGGAGAGCCTGCTCCGGTTGCTCATCACCGACGCAGGACTACCCGAACCAGAGGTGAACCAGTGGATCCTGGACAGCGCCGGGCGCCGCGTGTCGCGACCGGATCTGCAGTACCGCGCGCGGTGCATCGCCCTCGAGTACGAAGGGGAACACCACCTCACCGACCCTCGCCAATGGGCGCGGGACATCGAGCGTGACGACCGCCTGCGGGCACTCGGATGGATCGTGCTGCGCTTCACGAAGAGACATCTAGGCGCCGGCCGCGACGACGGGCTGGAGCGGATCCGGCAGGCGCTGGCGCTGCGAGCGTGACCTGCGGCACCGACGTCGGCGATTTCCGCCTGACTCCCTTGCGACGTTCGCCAGGACGAGAGGACAGAAAAGACCGGGGGACGACGTATTCATCGGTCTTTTCTGCCCTCTCGACGCGAGACCCGGTGGGAGAAGCCCGGCGCGAGGCCTGTCACCGGGACGCTCGCCGCCGGCAGGCCAGGAACGCTGCCGCGGCCCCCACCATTCGACGCCGGGAGCGGCGCCTATACACTTGTGGGCGACCCCCCAGCGAAGCAATGTGACGGAGATCTGCGTGAGCCTGACCCACCTCGACCGTGTCCCCATCCGCCGAGCACTGATCTCGGTGTTCGACAAGACCGGTCTGGAGGAGCTGGCGCAGGGCCTGCACCGCGCCGGCGTCGCCATCGTCTCGACCGGCTCGACGGCGCAGCGCATCGCCGCAGCGGGCGTGCCCGTGACCGAGGTGTCCGAGGTCACCGGTTTCCAGGAGACGCTCGACGGCCGGGTCAAGACCCTCCACCCGAAGGTGCACGCCGGGATCCTCGCCGATCGTCGCCGCCAGGAACACATCGACCAGCTCGCCGAGCTCGACATCGAGGCGTTCGACCTCGTCGTCGTCAACCTCTACCCCTTCGTCGAGACCGTGCGGTCCGGCGCTGAGCCGGACGCCGTCGTCGAGCAGATCGACATCGGCGGACCCGCCATGGTCCGCTCCGCGGCCAAGAACCACCCCTCGGTCGCGATCGTCGTGGACCCCGCGCGGTATGCGGACGTCGTCACGGCCGCCGGTGAGGGCGGCTTCGATCTCACGGCACGACGCCGGCTGGCCGCGCTCGCCTTCGCCCACACCGCGGCCTACGACACCGCCGTCGCGTCCTGGACGGCCGAGCAGTTCGACACGGACGAAGAAGCCTTCACCTTCCCGGGGTACGCCGGTCTCGCCCTCGAGCGGTCCGAGGTACTGCGCTACGGCGAGAACCCGCACCAGCAGGCCGCGCTGTACGTCGAGAAGGGAGCCACGCCCGGCATCGCCCAGGCCGACCAGCTCCACGGCAAGGCCATGAGCTACAACAACTTCGTCGATGCCGACGCCGCGCTGCGCGCCGCCTTCGACTTCGACGAGCCCGCCGTCGCGATCATCAAGCACGCCAACCCGTGCGGTGTGGCCGTCGGGAGCGCAGACGCGGAGGATCCGATCGCGGACGCCCATGCTAAGGCGCACGCCTGCGACCCCGTGTCGGCGTTCGGTGGTGTGATCGCCGCGAACCGCGAGGTGACCGCGCGCATGGCCGCCACCGTGAAGGACATCTTCACCGAGGTCGTCATCGCTCCTTCCTTCTCCGAGGAAGCCGTGGAGATCCTCTCGCAGAAGAAGAACATCCGCCTCCTGACGCTGCCCGACGGCTACGGCCGCAATCCGGTCGAGTTCCGTCAGGTGTCCGGGGGAGTGCTCATGCAGGTCGCGGACACGCTCGACGCCGACGGCGACGACCCCGCACGCTGGACGCTCGCCGCCGGTGAGGCTGCCGACCCGGCGACCCTCGCGGACCTCGCCTTCGCCTGGAAGGCCTGCCGCGCCGCGAAGTCGAACGCCATCCTGCTCGCGTCCGACGGCGCGTCCGTCGGAGTGGGCATGGGGCAGGTCAATCGTGTGGACTCCTGCCGCCTCGCCGTCGAGCGGGCCAATTCCCTCGCCGGGACCGAGCGGGCCCGGGGGTCCGTCGCCGCGTCCGACGCTTTCTTCCCCTTCGCCGACGGATTGCAGATCCTGCTCGACGCCGGCGTCCGCGCCGTGGTCCAGCCGGGCGGCTCGGTGCGCGACCAGGAGGTCATCGACGCGGCGAACGCGGCCGGGGTCACGCTGTACCTGACCGGAGCCCGTCACTTCTTCCACTGACGCCTCAACGGGTCGCCGGGCTGACACCACCGCGCGGCGACCCGCGCCCGTCAACGCTGCCGTTCCGGGGCGCATACCGTTAGGTGATGCCCGAAGGACCTCGGTAGGTTAGAGCAGATGGGCAACCCCCAACCGACCGCACAACGCAAGAGCACCAGGGAGAAGCCACCCATGGCCAAGATCATCTACACCCACACCGACGAAGCGCCGATGCTGGCCACCTACTCGTTCCTGCCGATCATCGAGGCGTTCGCGTCCACGGCGGGCGTCGAGGTGGAAACCAGGGACATCTCGCTCTCCGGCCGCATCATCGCGCTCTTCAACGACCGCCTCCCCGAGGACCAGCAGGTGGCTGACGCGCTGGCCGAGCTCGGCGCCCTGGCGAAGACGCCGGACGCCAACATCATCAAACTGCCGAACATCAGCGCCTCGGTACCCCAGCTGAAGGCTGCGATCGCCGAGCTGCAGTCGCAGGGCTATGCCCTCCCGGACTACCCCGACCACCCCGCCACCGACGAGGAGAAGGACGTCCGCGCGCGGTACGACAAGGTCAAGGGCAGCGCCGTCAACCCCGTCCTGCGCGAGGGCAACTCGGACCGCCGCGCCCCGGCGTCGGTGAAGAACTACGCGCGCCAGAACCCGCACAGCATGGGGGCCTGGACGCCGGAGTCGAAGACGAACGTGGCGCACATGACGAGCGACGACTTCCGTTCCAACGAGCAGTCCGTCGTCATCCCCGCCGAGACGACCGTCAGTATCCAGCACGTCGCCACCGACGGCACCGTCACCGAGCTCAAGGGCGCCTTCCCGGTGCTGGCGGGAGAGGTGCTCGACGGCACGGTCCTGCGCGCCGATGCCCTCAACGCCTTCCTCAAGGCCCAGGTGGCCCGGGCGAAGGACGAGGGCGTACTGTTCTCGGCCCACCTCAAGGCCACCATGATGAAGGTCTCGGACCCCATCATCTTCGGCCACGTGGTCCGCGCCTTCCTGCCCGAGCTGTTCGAGACCTACGGCGAGCAGCTCGCGACGGCGGGCCTCAGCCCGAACAACGGCCTCGCCTCGATCATCGGTGGCCTCGACAAGCTCCCGGAGGACGTACGCGAGGGTGTCCAGCAGCTCATCGCCAAGGGCATGGAGGACGGCCCGGCGATCGCGATGGTCGATTCCGACAAGGGCATCACCAACCTGCACGTCCCCAGCGACGTGATCGTGGACGCTTCCATGCCGGCCATGATCCGCAGCTCCGGCCACATGTGGGGGCCGGACGGCGAGGAGGCGGACACGCTCGCCGTCATCCCCGACAGCAGCTACGCCGGGATCTACCAGGTCGTCATCGACGACTGCCGCGCGAACGGCGCCTTCGACCCGACCACCATGGGCACGGTTCCCAACGTGGGCCTGATGGCCCAGGCGGCCGAGGAGTACGGCAGCCACAACAAGACGTTCGAGATCCCTGCCGCCGGGAAGGTCCAGGTCGTCGACGCCGACGGCGCCGTGCTGATCGAGCACGACGTCGCTCCGGGTGACATCTGGCGCGCCTGCCAGACCAAGGATGCCGCGATCCAGGACTGGGTGAAGCTCGCCGTCACGCGCGCCCGCGCCTCGGCGACGCCGGCCGTCTTCTGGCTCGACAAGGGCCGCGCCCACGACGCCAACCTCATCGCGAAGGTCGAGGAGTACCTGGCAGCCAACGACAGCGACGACGTGACGCTCGAGATCATGACGCCGGTCGACGCCACCGCGTTCACGCTCGAGCGCATCCGCAAGGGCGAAGACACCATCTCGGTGACGGGGAACGTCCTCCGCGACTACCTGACGGACCTCTTCCCCATCCTCGAGCTGGGCACGAGCGCCAAGATGCTCTCCGTGGTGCCCCTCATGAACGGTGGCGGGCTCTTCGAGACGGGCGCCGGCGGGTCCGCTCCCAAGCACGTGCAGCAGCTCGTCAGGGAGAACCACCTGCGCTGGGACAGCCTGGGCGAGTTCCTCGCCCTCGCGGTCAGCTTCGAACACCTGGCGACGACGACGGGGAACGAGCGCGCGCAGGTCCTCGCCGACACACTGGACCGAGCCACGGGGACGTTCCTGCTCGAGAACAAGTCGCCGAGCCGCCGCGTGGGCGAGATCGACAACCGCGGCAGCCACTACTTCCTCGCCCGCTACTGGGCCGAGGAGCTGGCGAAGCAGGAGCAGGACGCGGCGCTGGCCGAGAGCTTCGCGCGCGTCGCCGAGGCGCTGACCGGCAACGAGGACACCATCGTGGCCGAGTTGCTCGAGGTCCAGGGCCGCCCGGCGGACATCGGCGGGTACTTCCACCCGGACGTCACGAAGGTCAGTCAGATCATGCGCCCTTCCGCGAAGCTGACCGAGGTCCTCGCGATCCTCGCCCCGTAACACCCCACCGAGGGATCGACAGCCGGTGGTCCGCTTGTGCGGACCACCGGCTTCTTCGTGAAACCCGTCATTTACAGGCCGCACTCCGCGGGTCTATGGTTGCACCACGGTCTCAGCCTGGGGGTGCATGTGCGATGAAGATGCGGAAGCGTCGGTCTCTCGCCACCTCTGTGCGCCTCTCACTCCTCGTCGGCGCCGGTGCCCTCGGATGGATGGCCCTCGGTGCGTCGGGCGCCTCCGCCGCCGACCTCCCCGCCGAACGCGGCCTGCTCGGGTCCGTGACGGACGTCGTCGAAACGACGGCGGCTCCCGCCCTCGCTGCTGTCACAGAGCCCGCTGCCCCGCTGGTGGCCGCGACAGGTCTGCAGCAGACACCCGTGCTTCCGCTCGTCGGTGACGTCGCCGCCCGCGTGCCCCAGCTTCTCTCGGAGCCTGTCGGCTCGGTGCTGTCACCCGTGACGACGACGGTGGACCGGACCCTTGCGCAGGTGCCCGTCGTCGGACAGATCGTTCCGACGGGAACGGTCAGCGGGATCACCACGCCGGTGACCGGCATCGTGGACGGCGCCGTCGGTGGCGTCGTCGAGCCCGTACTCGGGGTCGTTGCTCCCGTGACCGATATCGTGGCCCCCGTGGTCGAGGCGCTGCCCGTGCCAGTGGCCGTACCGCCGGTCGCCGTGCTGCCGTCCCCGGTGGTGACCGCTCCTGTCGCCGTCGTGCCGCAGGCGCCCGTCCCCGCCGAACCGGTTGAAGCCGTCGCAGTTCCGGAGCCGGCCGTGCCGACTGCCGGCTCCGCGCAGACTCCGGTCACCAGGGACGCCTCGGCCGATCCCGCGCAGGCGGCGAGCCGGATCGCGACCCCTGCGGCGATCGGAGCGATTGGCTCTCTTCCCGCTGACCTCGTTCCCTCGGCCCCGGTATCGACCGTTCTCGAGCGTCTGGTCGAGCCACTCACCAGCGTTGCGGGCGCGACCCTGACCGCCTGGGTCGCCTCGACCGACGAAACGTCCGGGGCCCTCCCGACCGTCCTGTCGTCCTTCTCGGGCGGGACGTCGTCCATGACGGGTGCGGGTTCGGCGGCACCGCTCGCGGCACTCGCTGCAGCCGCATTCCTCGTCGTCCTCCTGCTGACCGGACGGCGCGGTCACCCCGCGAACGCTGACCTTCCGTCCGGCCCCAGTTTCGATCCCGGCTCTTCTCCCGATTAGTGGTGGCCTCGCCGTGCTCTCGCGCGGCTGACGGCTCACGGTGCCACGCGCACCTCCACACCACTTTCATCACCAGGAGAACATCATGCGTACATGCGTGCAGCGAGGCCTCTACGGAGTCCTCCTAGCCGGGGGCGTCGTCGTCCTCGGAGCAGGAGCAGCGACAGCTGCGGACCTGTCATCATCGTCGACGACATCACTGACGGCGCCAACCACCGGGGTATTCACAGCGGGGGCGGAGGCAGGCCTTGCCGCCGCCATCGTTGCGCCACTGCAGGCGGGTACGACCAGCGGGGCGATCATCGACATCACCGCGGTGGCCCTCGGCGCCTCATCCGGCGCCTCTCCAGGCCTCGCGGGCTCATCCGACGGTCTGTTGGACGGCGGCCTCCTCAATGGGGGCCTGCTGAACGGGAACGTGGTCTCTCCGGAGGTCGTGGTACCCGTGAACGTGTCGGGAAATTCGCTGTCGGTGGTCGGGGATTCATCGTCGACCGGGACGTCGGGTTCGACCGGTTCGACCAGCGGTTCTGCCCCGGTGCCTGCCCCGGCCCCAGTCGGGAACAGCCTCCTCGGCGGGGGTCTGCTGGATGGGAACGTGATCTCTCCTGAGATCGTGGTGCCCGTGAACGTGTCGGGGAATTCGGTGTCGGTGGTCGGGGATTCATCGTCGACCGGGACGTCGGGTTCGACCGGTACCGGAGGCACGGGTGGGACCGTGGGGGGTCCGACCGGTGGGTTCGTCGACGGCGGGATCCTCGACGGCGGGATCCTCGACGGTAATGTCATCGCACCTGTGGTCACTGTTCCGGTGAATGTCAGCTGCAATGGCGTGACCCTGATCGGTGACAGCTCCTCGGATTGCACCACCGGCTCGGCCGGGGGCACGACGGGTGGCAGCACGGGTGGGACCGTGGGGGGTCCGACCGGTGACTACGTCGACGGCGGGATCCTCGACGGGAATGTGATCGCTCCTGTGGTCACTGTTCCGGTGAATGTCAGCTGCAATGGCGTGACCCTGATCGGTGACAGCTCCTCGGATTGCACCACCGGCTCGGCCGGGGGCACGACGGGTGGCAGCACCGGCGGAAACACCGGCGGGAACACCGGCGGGGGCATCCTGGACGGCGGGATCCTCGACGGGAACGTCATCGCTCCTGTGGTCACTGTTCCGGTGAATGTCAGCTGTAATGGCGTGAGCCTGATCGGTGACAGCTCCTCGGATTGCACCACCGGCTCAGCCGGGGGCGCGACGGGTGGCAGCACCGGCGGAAACACCGGCGGGAACACCGGCGGTGGCATCCTGGACGGCGGGATCCTCGACGGGAATGTGATCGCTCCTGTGGTCACCGTTCCGGTGAATGTCAGCTGCAATGGCGTGAGCCTGATCGGTGACAGCTCCTCGGATTGCACCACCGGCTCGACCGGGGGCACGACGGGTGGAAACACCGGCGGAAACACCGGCGGAAACACCGGCGGAAACACCGGCGGGGGCATCCTGGACGGCGGGATCCTCGACGGGAACGTCATCACACCGGTGATCACCGTGCCGGTCGTGATCGGATGCAACGGACTCACCCTGATCGGGGATAGCAACACCGAGTGCGGGACGGGCTCAACCACGCCGACGACGCCGACGACGCCGACGACTCCGACGACGCCGACGGCGCCGACGACGCCGACCACCCCGACGACGCCGACCACCCCGACGACGCCGACGACTCCGACGACTCCGACCACGCCGACCACCCCGGCCAGTCCGACGACGCCGACCACCCCGACCGATCCCGCAGATCCGGATACCGGCGGGGCCCCCACGGGCCCCACGACCCCCGGACCAGTCCCCACGGGAACAGGTACACCTGCACCGGGCACCGTCTCGGTCGCCAGCGGCACCGTGAAGGTCACCGCTCCGGCCGCGTCGCTGTCACCCGGCAAGGCTGCCGGCCAGGCGGCGGGGGCAGTCACCGCCCCGACGGCGCTGGCTTCGACGGGCTTCGCCGAGCAGCACATCGTCCTGTTCGGCTCGCTCCTGGTGCTCGGTGGCCTGGGTGGGCTGGTGCTCGCGCGCCGCGGCAGGGCATCCGTCTAGGCGGATTTGGCAGGACGAACGAAAGGACGGGCCCCGGCAGCAGTGGCTGCGGGGGCCCGTCCTTCGGCGCGCCGGTTGGCTCAGGCGTCGTCGTTGGCGTACCGGAGCCCGATCTGCGCCCGGACGTCATCCAGCAGGTGCATGGTCCTGAGAGTGTCACTGATCGGCATCGTCGGGCTCTCCGTCAGGCCCTCCTGGATACAGCGGGTCACCTCGCGCAGCTCGTAGGTGTACCCGGCGCCCACCTGCTCGAAGTGCTCCACGCGGACCTTGTCGGGCCCTGCACTGATCGTCAGTTCCCGGGGGTTGTGCAGCGGTCCGCCGCCGGTCTTCAGCCAGCCCTCGGACCCGCAGACGGTGGCCTGACCCGGGCAGGACGCGATGAACGACGACGACAGCTGCGCATAGGCTCCGTTCCCATAGCTGAGCGTGACCGCAGCCTGCAGGTCGACGCCGTCGTCGTTGAGGGTGCCCACCGCAGACACGGAATCGGGGAAGCCGAGCGAGCCGAGCGCCCAGGTCAGCGGGTACACGGTGAGGTCGAGGAGGGCGCCGCCTCCGGCCTTCGGATCCCACAGCCGGCTCGTCGGATCCTCCGGCGCCGCGAAGCCCAGATCGCCCTGCACCCACCGGATGTCACCGAGCTCGCCGGCGTGGATGATCTCCCAGGCGCGGTTCACGCTCGGCAGGAAGCGGGTCCACACCGCTTCCATCATGAACAGTCCGCGCTCGGCGGCGAGGGCGGCGAGTTCCTCGGCCTCGACGGCATTGATCGTGAAGGGCTTCTCGCACAGGACGTGCTTGCCGCCGGTCAGTGCAGCCTTCGCGACGTCGTAGTGCTGCCCGTGCGGCGTGGTGATGTAGACGACGTCGACGTCGGGGTCATCCACGAGGCGCTGGTAGCCGGCCACGTCGCCGTCGTTGCCGTAGCTGGTGGCGAAGCCGAAGCGCTCGGCGAAGGCTGCTGCGCTCTCGGCACTGCGGGAGCTGACCGCGTGGAGCACGGCATCCTCGAGCAGGGCGATGTCCGCCGTGACCTTGGAGGCGATGCCGCCGGTGGCGATGACGCCCCACTTCAGGGGTCGGCCCGTCGCCGTGATCGGGCTGGGGGCGCCTGCTTCCGCGCAGGGGGGAACGGCGATTCTGGTCTGAGGGTTCATGGACCTATCCTTGCCGCTGACGGGTGCCGCGTCCATCGGCCTGCGCCGGATGGGCGAGGAACCGCACTCGCGTGCATCCTTCCCTCCGGCCGGTGCACGAAAAGATGCCCCGGCCGAAGCCGGGGCATCTCCTCAGGACTGCTGTCGCTCGAACCCGGACTACGGGTTCGTGATCGCCGACAGCGTGGGGTCGTCGGCGTAGGCGTCCGCCGCGTTGTCCTTGGTGACGATCTGCGGCTCGAGGAGGAATGCGGGAACGGTCTTCACGCCGTTCTCGTAGGAGTCGGGATCGTTGATCTCGGGCTCCTCGCCGGCCTGGAGGTTGCCGACCATGGTGATCGACTGCTCCACGAGTGCGCGGGTGTCCTTGTTGATGGTGGAGTACTGCTTGCCCTCCATGATGGACTTCACGGACTCGACCTCGGAGTCCTGGCCCGTGACGACCGGCAGGGTCTTGCCGGCACCCTCCACGGAGGTCAGGATCGCACGGGCGAGCGTGTCGTTGGGGGAGAGGACGCCGTCGAGCTCTGTGGAGCCGTAGCTGCCGGAGAGCAGCGTGTCCGCACGCTTCTGGGCGTTCTCGGCCTTCCAGCCCTGGGTGACAGCCTGCTCGAAGGTCGTCTGCCCGGAGGCGACGACGAGGTTGCCGTTGTCGATCTCGGGCTGGAGGATGCTCATGGCGCCGTCGAAGAAGACCTTCGCATTGGCGTCGTCGGGTGATCCGGCGAAGAGCTCGATGTTGTAGGGGCCTTCGGGCTTGGCGGCCTTCATGCCGTCGAGGAGGGCCTGGCCCTGCAGCTCGCCGACCTTGAAGTTGTCGTAGGCCACGTAGTAGTCGACCGCGTCGGTGTTCAGGAGCAGGCGGTCGTAGGCGATGACCGTGATACCGGCCTCCTTGGCCTGCGCGAGCTGGGTGCCGAGCTGGGCGCCGTCGATGGCACCGACGATCAGGACCTTCACACCGTTGGTGATCATGGAGCTGATCTGGTTCTGCTGCTCGGAGACACCGCCGTTGGCGAACTGCACGTCCGGCTCGTAGCCGGCCTCGGTCAGGCCGTCGTTGAACAGCTTCTCCGCGAGGACCCAGTTCTCCGAGGTCTTCTGGGGCAGTGCGACGCCGATGGAGGAACCTGCCTCGAAGCCCGTCGCAGCGGCGGATTCTCCGCCTTCCGTGGCCGGGGCTGCTTCTTCGCGACCGCAGCCGGTCAGCGCCAGTGCTGAAATCGCAGCGATCGCTGCGAAGGACTTTGCGAACTTACGCATTGCTTTCTCTTTCTGTTGCTCGTGCTCTGGTGGACGGGTGGAGCATTGGGTCCGGGTGCCCGGTAGTGGCGGGCGCCTAGACGTCGTGGGAGATGACTTCCTTCGTTCCGACGGCCTGCTCCGTGGGAGCGGGTTTCGGGGCTTCGGCGTCGGCCTTTCGGCTGCCGCCACCTCCGCCGAAGTTCCTGGTGAGCAGGCCGATGATCGACGGCTTGCCCTGGCTCTTGTTGTAGACGTCGAAGGCGACCGCGACGAGGAGGACGATGCCCTTGATGATCTGGGTGTCGTCGGCGCCGGCTCCGAGCAGCTGCAGGCCGTTGTTGAGGACGGCCATCACGAGTCCGCCGATGATCGAACCGACCACGGTGCCGACGCCGCCGGTCACGGCCGCGCCACCGATGAAGACCGCCGCGATGGCGTCCAGTTCCCATCCGACGCCGTCGGACGGCCCGGATGCCGTGGACCGGCCCACGAAGATCATCCCGGCGAGCGCCGCGAGGATCGACATGTTCATCATGACCATGAAGTTCACGCGCTTGCTCTGCACGCCGGACAGCTCGGCGGCGTGACGGTTGCCACCGACGGCGTAGACGTGGCGGCCGAGGATGGTCTTGTTCGAGATGAACGCGTAGATGATGACCAGGACGCCGAGGATCAGGCCGGGGACGGGGAAGGAGGTGCCCGGACGGCCCGTCGCGAAGAGGTACGTCGCGTACAGGATGACGGCGGAGAGCAGGACGACCTTCACGATGGGCACCCAGGTGGGGGGCACCGTCGCGCCGATCTTCTCGAGCTTGCGACGGCCGCGGACTTCGCTGTAGACGACGAACGCGACGAGTGCGAAGCCGATCAGCAGGGTCAGGTTGTTGTAGCCGAGATCCGGTCCCACCTCGGGGAGGTAGCCCGCACCGAGGTAGCGGAAGCCCTCGGGCACCGGCACGGTGAGGGAGTTGCCGACCGACTGGTTGGCACCCCGGAACAGGAGCATCCCCGCGAGGGTCACGATGAAGGCCGGGATGCCGACGTAGGCCACCCAGAAGCCCTGCCAGATGCCGATGACCGCACCGAGCACGAGGCCGAGGAGGACGCCGAGGTACCAGGGGATACCCCAGTCACGCATCGCGATGGCGACGACGATGCCGACGAAGGCCGCGATGGAGCCCACCGAGAGGTCGATGTGCCCGGCGATGATGACGAGCACCATGCCGATGGCGAGGATCAGGATGTAGGAGTTGCCGTTGAACAGGTTCATCATGTTCACGGACGTGAGTGTCTTGCCGCCGGTCTGCCACTGGAAGAACACGACCAGCGCGACCAGGGCGAAGATCATCCCGAACTGGCGGGTGTTCCCGCCGAAGATTTGTTTGAAGGAATTCATGGTGTGTCTTTCCTAGGAGCGTCGGTCAGGCAGCGGTTCGGCTGGCGGTCATGCGTTTCATCAGGGACTCCTGATTGGCGTCCTCGCGGGTCAGTTCCCCGGTGATGGCGCCTTCGAAGATCGTGTAGATGCGGTCGGAGAGACCGAGCAGTTCAGGCAGTTCGGAGGAGATGACGATGACGCCCTTCCCCTGGTCCGCCAGTTTCTGGATGATGCCGTAGATCTCGTACTTCGCACCGACGTCGATCCCGCGCGTGGGCTCGTCGAGGATGAGCAGATCGGGGTCGGTGAACATCCATTTCGCGAGGACCACCTTCTGCTGGTTCCCGCCGGACAGCTTGGCCACACCCTCGTTGACGCTCGGCGTCTTGGTGCGCAGCGACTTCCGGTATTCCTCGGCGACGCGGAACTCCTCGTCCTTGTCGACGACGAGGCCGTGCGTGATGCGCTGCAGGTCGGCCGAGACCGTGGTGGTCTTGATGTCGTCCAGGAGGTTCAGTCCCAGCGACTTGCGGTCCTCGGTGACATAGGCGAGGCCGGCCTTGATGGCCTGGGGCACCGAGCGCAGCGTCACCTCCTTGCCGTCGATGAGGATCTGCCCGGACTTGAAGTTCCCGTAGGAGCGGCCGAAGACCGAACGCACCAGCTCGGTCCGCCCGGCGCCCATCAGCCCGGCGAAGCCGACGATCTCGCCACGTCGGACGTGGAAGCTCGAGTTCTTGCAGACGAGGCGGTCCGCCACGGTGGGGTGGGCCACGGTCCAGTCGCGCACCTCGAAGAACGTCTCGCCGATGTTGGGCGTGTGGTCGGGGAACCTCGACTCGAGCGAGCGGCCCACCATGCCTCGGATGATGCGGTCCTCGTCGACGCCGTCGTCCTTGACGTGAAGCGTCTCGATCGACTTGCCGTCGCGGATGATGGTGATCGAGTCGGCGATCTGCTCGATCTCGTTGAGCTTGTGCGAGATCATGATGCAGGAGATCCCCTTGGACCGCAGGCCCGACATGAGGTCCAGCAGGTGCTGGGAGTCCGATTCGTTGAGGGCCGCCGTCGGCTCGTCGAGGATGAGCAGCTTCACGGACTTGTTGAGTGCCTTCGCGATCTCGACGAGCTGCTGCTTGCCCACCCCGATGTCCTTGACCTTCGTGATCGGGTCCTCGCGGAGCCCCACGCGGGCCATCAGCTCGAGGGTGGTCCGGTTCACGTAGTCCCAGTCGATCACGCCGAACCGGGTGGGCTCGTTCCCGAGGAAGATGTTCTCGGCGATGGACAGCTCGGGGATCAGCGCGAGTTCCTGGTGGATGATCACGATCCCGGCCGCTTCGCTGGAGCGGATGTCCTTGAACTGGACCTCCTGGCCCTGGAACACGATGTCGCCGGAGTAGTCGCCGTAGGGGTAGAGGCCCGAGAGCACCTTCATGAGGGTGGACTTCCCGGCACCGTTCTCGCCGCAGATGGCGTGGATCTCGCCGGCCCGGACCTCGAGCGAGACGTCGGAGAGGGCTTTGACTCCCGGGAACTCCTTGGTGATGGAGCGCATCTCCAGGATGGTGTGGTTGTTCATGGGGCCTCCCGCGGCGACGGCGTTGTCTTGGTGCAGGCCAACCTCGACCCGAAAGAATTGAACACGCTGGTATGCCTTGTCGTCAACTGTTGAACACAAAGCACGGAGAAAACAGAGGAAAACTTCAGGCTGAGCTGGCGAGCGCGGGAGCGAGCCCCTGCTGTGCCAGGACGACGGCGGCCGCTCCGAGGGCTTCGGCGCGATCGCCGAGCGAGGACATGCAGACGTTCGTCGTGTCACCGATGATCGGCACGGCGTGCCGGGCGAGGCCACGCCGCACGGGCTCCAGCAAAATCTCCCCGAGACCGGTCAGGGGCCCTCCGATGACGATCGTCTCGGGGTTGATGAGGTTCGCCATGTGCGCGAGTGCGCGGCCGATGGCCACGCCGGCGTCGTCGATCACGCGCAGCGCCGCGGTATCACCGGCGAGCACCCAGTCGATGATCCGCTGCGTGTCCACCGTCTCGTTGCTGCCCCGGCCGAGGAGTTCGATCATGGTGGACGTCGACGCCACCGTCTCGAGGCAGCCGCGGTTGCCGCACCGGCAGATGACACCCTGCTCGTTGATGGTCGTGTGGCCCAGCTCGCCGGTCACCCCGACGTTGCCGTAGTAGAGCGAGCCGTTCAGCACCAGCCCGGCACCGATGCCCGATCCCACCTTCATGAACATCAGGTTGTCGACAGCACTGTGCGGGCCCCAGGTCACCTGTGCCAGGGCGCCGAGGTTCGCGTCGTTGTCGATGAAGACGGGAACCCGCAGTCGTTCGCTGAAGGTCTCGTGGATGTTGATGCCGACCCACTCCGGCAGGATGGCGCCCTGCACCACGGTTCCGGTGCGCCTGTCGATCGGTCCGGGGATGCCGATCCCGGCACCGAGGAGCGCGCGGCGGCGGATGCCGCCGTTCTCCAGGAGGGAATCGAGGAGGTCGGACGCCGCGGTCAGTCCGTCGACTGCACTGTGCCCGAGGGGGAGCGCGACGGACGCCTCCTGCAGCACGCGGTAGTTCGGGCTGGCGAGGACCACCCGGAGGTGGCGGCGCCCGATGTCGATCCCCGCGGCGACCTGCCCGTTGTCGTTGAGGATCACCGAGAGGGCGCGGCGGCCGGAACTCGTGGTGGGTGCAGTACTGACGATGCCGGTCGCCGCCATCACCTTGACGATGTTGGAGACCGTCGCCGTCGAGAGGCCGGTCTGCCGGGAGAGTTCGGCCTGGGTCTGCGGCCCGCCGCTCATCAGTGCCGCGATGACGCGCTGCTGGTTCTGCTCGCGCAGTGCGGACTGGGAGCCCGGCTTGGGAAGCGGGGCGCTCAGGCTTGTCCTCGCCGTCGAGGGGGAGTCTGCGGGCATGATCCCAAGGGTGCCGTAGCTCCCGCTTGTAGTCAAGAAGTTAACGCTTGGCGGTACTCATGGGCGAGAAGCCTGTAGTCGGCAGCGTTCGCTCGGACGCCGTCCACCTCGCCGTCGTCCAGCGTCCGGCGCACCTTCGCGGGGACACCGGCGACCAGGGAGCGGGGCGGGACCACCGTGCCCTCGAGCACGACGGCGCCGGCCGCCACGAGGGAGCCGGTACCGATGACGGCGCCGTTCATGACGGTCGCGCTCATGCCGATCAGGCAGTCGTCCTCGATGGTGCAGCCGTGCACCACGGCACTGTGGCCGACACTGACGCGGTCGCCGATGCGCGCCGGGAAACCCGGATCGGCATGCACCACCACATTGTCCTGGAGGTTCGTCCCCTCCCCGACGCTGATGGAGGAGGTGTCCGCGCGCAGGGTGGCGCCGAAGAACACGCTCGCGTGCCCGCCGATCGTCACCTCCCCGATGAGGGAGGCGGTGGGGGCGACGAAGGCGGAGTCGGAGACGCGGGGAGTCCTGCCGCGGAAGGTGTGGTTGGCCATGCCGCCAGCCTAGGCGACGCCTCCCGCGGCGGCGGGACGATCAGTTGAAGACGATGGTCCTGCGGCCGTCGAGGAGGACGCGCCGTTCCGCGTGCCATTGCACGGCCTGCACCAGGGCGCGGCCCTCGAGTTCCCGGCCGATCGCGGTAAGCTGCTCGGCCGTCCGCGCGTGGTCCACGCGGATGACCTCCTGTTCGATGATCGGGCCCTCGTCCAGGGCACCCGTGACGTAGTGGGCTGTCGCACCGATGAGCTTGACGCCGCGGGCATGGGCCTGGTGGTAGGGCCGTGCCCCCTTGAAGGACGGCAGGAACGAGTGGTGGATGTTGATCGCCCTGCCCAGGAGGTCACCGCAGAGCCGGTCACTGAGGATCTGCATGTACCGCGCCAGGACCACCAGTTCGACGTCGTGCTGCCGCATCAGCGCACGCAGTGCGTCCTCCGCCTCGTCCTTGGTCTCCGGCGTGACCGGGATGTGGTGGAACTCGATGCCGTAGAAGGCGGCGAGGTCCTCGAGGTCCCGGTGGTTCGACACGATGACGGGGATGTCGATGGCGAGGGTGCCCGAGCGGTGCTGGAAGAGGAGGTCGTTGAGGCAGTGCGCTGCTTTCGAGACCATGATGAGGGTCCGGGTCCGGCGGGAGGCCTCGTTGAGCGACCACTCCATGCCGAACTCGCGGGCCACCGGTTCCAGGGCGGTGCGGAGCCCGTCCGCGGACGCCTCCGTGGTCAGGGCGACGCGCATGAAGAACGTGCCCGTCTCCGGGCTGCCGTACTGCTGGGATTCCGTGATGTTCGCGCCGAGTCCCACGAGGGCGCCGGAGACGCCGTGGACGATTCCCGGCCTGTCGGGGCAGGAGAGCGTCAGGGAGTAGGACGAGGGCGGACGGGAGGTCTCGGGGGAGGTCACCTACGCCAGATTACCGGCCACTGCCCGCCCGGCGCCCGCGCGGAGCCGTGTGACGGCGGCGACCGCCGCCGCCCGTCCGGCGCGGGAGGCCCCGCGGGTCGAGGCGGACGCACCGTAGCCCACGAGCAGGAGTCGGGGCTCCTTCGCCACATGGACCCCGTCCATCAGGATGCCGCCCCCGGGTTCGCGGAGGCGCAGCGGTGCGAGATGGTCCAGGGCGGCGCGGAACCCGGTGGCCCACAGGACGGCGTCGACGGGTTCCACCGACCCGTCCGCGAAGACGGCCGAATGCTCTCGGAGTTCGGCGAGGGGCCCGCGGGAGACCAGGATCCCGGCGTCGATCCCGGCCCGGTACTGCGCCGTGAGCGACAGCCCGGTGACGGAGACGACGCTGGCGGGCGGCAGCCCCGCGGCGGTCCGTGCGTTGACCTCCGCCTCGACCTCGCGACCCCACTCCGGATCGAAGGCGCGGCGCGTGAACGACGGCGGTCGGCGTGTCGACCAGACGGGTGCAGCTCCGGCCTCGTGGAGCTGCAGGACGAACTGCACCGCGGACGTACCGCCGCCGACGACCAGCACGCGCTGTCCCTCGAACTCCGCTGCCGAGCGGTAGTCGTGCGTGTGGAGCTGCCGGCCCGCGAAGACGTCCCGGCCGCGGTAGTAGGGCCAGTACGGGCGGTCCCAGGTACCGGTCGCACTGATGACGACGTCGGCGATCCAGGTACCCGCCGTCGTCGTGATGCGCAGCGGTCCGTCTCCGTGGCCGGACGAACCGGCCGGCCCGTCCTCTGGCTCCACCGCCAGGACGGAGACGGGACGGTGCACGGGGAGGTGGAAGGTCCGCTCGTACGCGCCGTAGTAGCGGGACACGACATCGGCCGCCGGTTCCTTCGGGTCCGGTGTTCCGAGCGGTAGGCCGGGCAGGTCGTGGAGCGCGTGCGCGGCGTCGAAGGTGAGGGCGGGCCAGCGGTGCAGCCAGGCGCCACCGGGCGCCGGATTCGCATCGAGGACGACGACGTCGCGCTCTGCCTCCAGCCCCCGGCGCAGGAGGTGGTAGGCACTGCTGAGGCCGGCCTGGCCGGCGCCGATGACGAGGACGCGCACGCGCCCGGCGCCACCGGTCCCTGCGCCCGCCCGCACCGGCGTATCACCGGGGGTTGTCCGGTCCATCGCGTCCCACCTCTCCTGGCGGTCCCGGTCTCCGGGCCCGCTCACTCTCAGCGAACGGCCGGGCAGTGGTGACTATTCCGGGCTCCGCGTCATCGCGTGGCGGTCGCCGCTCGGGAGCGGCTAGCATGGGAGCGTCGCGACTGGCGTAGGGTGGGCAACCACCAGGAAGCGGCGTGGAGCTGCCGCCGTCCTCCGGGCGCGGCGCGGACTTCCAGTGCAGACCACGGATCGCACGCCTGGGCCGCGGGTCACGTTTCATGAGCGGCCGGGGCACGGACCAGCGGTCCGACGCCCGCCCGCGACTCAAGCTGACCTCGTGCGAGACCCAGAGAAGGATCAACCGATGACCACGTCGCCCATGGCCCCGTCCCATTCCGCAGCGGATACCGTCACCAACGCGCCCCTGTCCGAGGTGGATCCCGAGATCGCCGCCGTCCTCCGGGACGAGCTCGCGCGTCAGCGCGACACCCTCGAGATGATCGCGTCGGAGAACTTCGCTCCGCGCGCGGTCCTCGAGGCCCAGGGCAGTGTCCTCACGAACAAGTACGCCGAAGGGTACCCGGGACGTCGCTACTACGGCGGCTGCGAGCACGTCGACGTCGCCGAGAACCTCGCGATCGAGCGCGTCAAGGCGCTCTTCGGTGCAGAGTTCGCGAACGTCCAGCCCCACTCCGGCGCCCAGGCGAATGCCGCCGCACTCTCCGCGATGATCAAGCCCGGTGACAAGATCATGGGCCTCTCCCTCGCCCACGGCGGACACCTCACGCACGGCATGAAGCTCAACTTCTCCGGGAAGCTCTACGAGGTCGCGGCGTACGGCGTCGAGGAGGACACCCATCGCCTGGACATGGACCGCGTGCGGGCCCAGGCGGTCGCCGAGAAGCCGCAGGTGCTGATCGCCGGCTGGTCGGCCTACCCGCGGCAGCTCGACTTCGCCGCCTTCCGCTCCATCGCCGACGAGGTCGGCGCCCTCCTCTGGACCGACATGGCCCACTTCGCCGGACTCGTCGCGGCCGGCGTCCACCCCAGCCCGGTGCCCTACTCCGACGTCGTCACCTCCACGGTGCACAAGACGCTGGCCGGTCCCCGTTCCGGGGTCATCCTGGCCAAGCAGGAATGGGCCAAGAAGCTCAACTCCAACGTCTTCCCGGGACAGCAGGGCGGTCCGCTCATGCACGTGATCGCGGGCAAGGCCACGGCCTTCAAGATCGCCGGATCGCCGGAATTCCGTGAGCGCCAGGAGCGTGTCCTCGAGGGTGCCCGCATCATCGCCGAGCGCCTCACCGGGTCCGACGTCGCCGAGCACGGCGTCTCGGTCCTCACCGGTGGAACCGACGTCCACCTCGTCCTCGTGGACCTCCGCAACTCCTCGCTCGACGGGCAGCAGGCCGAGGACGTCCTGCACTCCGTCGGCATCACGGTCAACCGCAACGCCGTGCCGTTCGATCCCCGCCCGCCCATGGTGACCTCCGGCCTCCGCATCGGCACGCCGGCCCTCGCGACCCGCGGCTTCGGCGCCGCCGAGTTCACCGAGGTCGGGGAGATCATCGCGGCCGCCCTGAAGCCGTCGCCCGACGTCGTGGCACTACGCGCGCGCGTCTCCGCGCTCGCGGCGGACTTCCCGCTCTACCCGGGCCAGGAGGAGTGGTAGATCCGATCCCACGCGCCGCCCTCTCCTCGAGGGCGGCGGCGTCGCCGGACTTCGACATCCCCGCCGCGGAATGCTGCTTCACCGGCTGCTGCGACCGCGGCGAGGCATTCCTGCTCGAACAGCTGGACGAGCGACCAGAGAAGGATCCCTCCCATGAACAACGCCCGCATCCTTGACGGCAAGGCGACCGCCGCACGCATCAAGGAGGAACTGACCGAGCGCGTGAGCGCCCTGCGCGAGCGCGGGGTGACCCCCGGGCTCGGCACCGTCCTCGTCGGCGACGATCCCGGAAGCCACTCCTATGTCGCGGGCAAGCACCGCGACTGTGCCCAGGTCGGCATCACCTCGGTCCGGCGCGACCTGCCGGACACCATCACCCAGGAGGAACTCGAAGCAGTCCTCGACGAGCTGAACGCCGACGACGCCACGACCGGCTACATCGTCCAGCTCCCGCTTCCCGCCCACATCGACACCAACGCCATCCTCGAACGCATCGATCCGGCGAAGGACGCGGACGGCCTGCACCCGACCAACCTCGGGAAGCTGGTCCTCAACGTCAACGCGCCGATGGACTCACCCTTGCCGTGCACCCCGCACGGCATCGTCGAGCTCCTGCTCCGCCACGACGTCGCACTGAAGGGCCTCGACGTGCTCGTCGTCGGCCGTGGTGTGACGGTCGGCCGCCCGCTCGGACTGCTGCTCACCCGGAAGCAGATCAACGCGACGGTGACGCTGGCGCACACCGGGACGGCGGACCTCGCCGATCATCTCGGACGGGCCGACGTCGTCGTCGCCGCGGCAGGGATCCCGCACATGATCGGCGCGGACCAGGTGAAGCCCGGGGCGATCGTCCTGGATGTCGGCGTGAGCCGGGTGGAGGACCCGGAGACGGGCAGGGCGAAGCTCACGGGCGACGTCGATCCCGCCGTCGCCTCGGTGGCGAGCTGGCTGTCGCCGAATCCCGGGGGAGTGGGGCCCATGACCCGGGCCATGCTGCTGACCAACGTCGTCGAGGCGGCGGAGCGTTCGGCTGCCGGCAGCTAGTCCGCGCAACACCCATTGGCTTCTACCAATGGGAGTTCTCGCCTAGGCTGGGCGAGTGCCCACACTCTCCGCCGGTCCGCCGGTCATCTCCGCCCGTCAGCTGAGCAAGCACTACGGTGACTTCAAGGCCGTCGACGGCATCTCCTTCGAGGTCCCCGCGGGGGAGTCCTTCGGTCTGCTCGGGCCCAACGGTGCCGGTAAGTCGACGACCATGCGCATGATCGGCGGGGTGTCACAGCGGACCTCCGGAGACCTCACCATCATGGGGCTCGATCCCGAAGAGCACGGCCCGGAGGTGAGGGCGCACCTCGGGGTGGTGCCGCAGCAGGACAACCTCGACGAGGAACTCAGGGTCCGCGACAACCTCCTCGTCTACGGCCGCTACTTCGGTCTGCCCATGAGCTACCTGAGACCGAAGGCGGACGAGCTCCTGGAGTTCGCGCAGCTGACTGAGAAGGCGTCCGCGAAGGTGGACGCGCTCTCGGGCGGGATGAAGCGCCGCCTGACCATCGCGCGGTCGCTCATCAACGAGCCGAAGATCCTGCTGCTCGACGAACCCACCACCGGGCTCGACCCGCAGGCCCGGCACATCCTCTGGGACCGGCTCTTCCGCCTCAAGGAATCCGGCGTGACCCTGATCCTCACCACGCACTACATGGACGAGGCGGAGCAGCTCTGCGACCGGCTGGTGGTCGTCGACAAGGGCCGGATCATGGCGGAGGGATCCCCTGCTCAGCTCATCCGCGAGCACTCGACGCGGGAGGTGCTCGAGCTGCGCTTCGGCTCGGAACGCAACACGACCGTCGCCGCCGAACTGCAGGGCATCGGTGCCCGGCTCGAGCCGCTGCCCGACCGCGTCCTCATCTACGCCCAGGACGGCGAAGCCGCTCTCGAGCAGGTCATCTCGCGGGGCCTCCGTCCGATCACCTCCCTGGTCCGCCGCTCCTCGCTCGAGGACGTCTTCCTGCGCCTGACGGGAAGGAGCCTCGTTGACTGAGCGGGTGCCCACCACCGACGGCGCGGTGACGGCTCCGCCGTACCGGCTGCACGCCCACAAGCCGGAGGTCTCGGCGTCCCGGGCGCGCGCGTTCGGCTCCTGGTACTACGCCGAGCACGTCCTGCGGTCCATGAACAGCTACCGGTGGACCCTCCTCGCCTCGAGCGTCGGGACGCCGGTGATGTACCTCTTCGCCATGGGGATCGGCCTCGCGACCCTCGTCGACCGGAACTCGGCCGGCGCGTTCGGCGAGGTCAGCTACCTCGCCTTCATCGCCCCGGCCCTCCTGGCCTCCGCGGCGATCATGACCGCCGCCACCGAGTTCACCTATCCCGTGATGGACGGCTTCAAGTGGCGGCGCGTCTACTACGGCCCGCACGCCTCGCCCCTGAACACCGACCAGATCGTGCAGGGCCACATCATCGCCGTCACCGTCCGGTTGACGGTCACCACCATCATCTACTTCGTCATCGTCGCGGCGTTCGGAGCCTCATCGTCCGCCGCCGGCCCCGTGGCCATCCCCGTCGCGGTGCTGAGCGGCCTCGCCTTCGGGCTCCCGCTCATGGCCTACTCGGCCCGGATCGAAGAGGACAAGGGGCAGTTCGCGCTCGTCATGCGGTTCATCGTCACGCCGCTGTTCCTGTTCTCCGGGACCTTCTTCCCGCTCGACACCCTGCCGGTGTTCCTCCGCTGGATCGGCTGGATCTCGCCGTTGTGGCACGGCACGGAGCTGGGCCGGGCGCTGACCTACGGCTACGAGCTCCCCCTCTGGCTCGCCGTGGTGCACGTGCTGTACCTCGTGGTGCTCGCCGTCGTCGGACTCAAGCTGGCCCGCGCGGTGTACGCGAGGAGGCTGGGGAAATGAGCGTGCACCTCACCGCGCAGGACTACGCGCTGGAAGGGTCCAGGCGACCGCTGGCGGCGCTCTACTCCCGCAACGCCCGCGCCGTGATCGCGCGCGGACTGCTCGCCACGCGCAGCAGCAACTGGCTGGTCATGGTCTCCGGGTTCTTCGAACCCGTGCTCTACCTCGTGTCCATGGGAGTGGGACTGGGAGCGCTCGTCGGGTCGGTCGAGGGCCCCAACGGTGAGCCGATCAGCTATGCCGCCTACATCGCGCCGGCACTCCTCGCGGTGTCCGCCATGAACGGGGCGGTCTACGACAGCACGTGGAACGTGTTCTTCAAGATGAACTTCGCCAAGCTCTACCAGGGCATGCTCTACACGTCGTTGGGTCCGCTGGACGTCGCGATCGGGGAGATCTTCCTCGCCCTCCTGCGCGGCGCCATGTATGCCACCGGCTTCACCGCGGTCATGGCGCTCATGGGCCTCATCACCACACCGGTGGCGTTGCTCATGATCCCGGCGTCCGTCGTGATCGCCTTCGGCTTCGCGTCCTTCGGAATGGGCATCACGAGCTTCATGAAGACCTTCCAGCAGATGGAGTGGGTCAACTTCGTGATGCTGCCGATGTTCCTGTTCTCGGCCACCTTCTATCCGCTGAGCGTCTACCCGCAGGGAGTCCAGTGGTTCATCCAGGCCCTGCCGCTGTGGCACGGCGTGGAACTGCTGCGTCAGATCAGCATCGCCTCCTTCACCCCTGCCGCGGCGGTCCACCTGAGCTACTTCCTGGTGATGATCGCCGTCGGCATGCTGCTCACCACCCTTCGGCTGCGGAAGCTGTTCCTCAAGTAGGTCCGGCGGGCTGCGGTCAGGACGCGCGGGACGCAGGACGTGGGACACCGTATCGATCCGGAGTCCTGCCTTGGACGACGGCATCGGCGGGGCTGTGGCCCCGCCGCCGGTCGAAGCGTCCTGATGCCGCCGGTGTAGCCGGCCCTAGAGAACCAGGGTGGCGTACACCACGTAGTTGTCGTCGAACTCGCCCGTGTCGGGGTTGTAGCCGTCGCACGTGATCAGCCTGAGCTCAGAGCCGGGCGTGTTCCCGTACACCGTGAGGGTCGGGAAGTCGTTCTTCTGGTACGCCTCGCCGCGCTGGAACTCGAACACCGCGGTCGTCCCGTCCTCGCGGACCACGGTGATCCGATCGCCGGCCTTGAGGGCGCGGAGATCGGCGAAGACACCCTTGCCGCCGTCGGTCGCGTTGACATGGCCGAGCATGACGGCCGGTCCGCGGTCGCCCGGGGTGGGCGACTGGTCGTACCAGCTCGCGGGTGCTCCGGGTCCGTCAGGTGGCACCTCGAGACTGTTGTTCTCGCGGAGGCCCAGGGCCAGCAGGTCGGTGCGGACACCGATCGAGGGGATCTCCAGCGTGACCGGGGCGGAGGCGGGAAGGATGTCGGGACCTTCGGATGCGACCGGGGCGGGTGCCGCAGCGGGCGCGGAGGACGGAGCGGCAGTGGGCACGGCCGTGGGCGCGGGGCTCGGTGCCTCGACCGGCGCCGCGCTCGTCACTGCGGAGGACGACGACGGGGCCGGCGTCGAAGCGGGAGCATCGGCCGATCCGCAGCCGGCGAGGAGAAAGAGGGCGGCCACCGCCGGGGCCGTGAAGCCCCAGCGATGGCCGGTGTTCCTACTGATCATGTGGGATCAGGGATTATGCGTTGTGTGCTGCGCGGCGGCGCACTGCGAAGGTTCCACCGGCTGCTGCCGCGAGGACCAGGCCGCCACCGAGGGCGATCATGCCCGCGGAGTTGGAGGAGGACTCGGTAGCGACACCCGTGTCGGCTCCGCCGGCAGGCATGGCGCCCATCTGCGTCTTCACGAGCGTTCCACACAGGGCGGGGGAGGTCGCGCCGAGGGGGAGCTCGGGTGCGATCTCGGACGGGCTGCCGAAGACCTCGGAGGAGACGCCGGCGGTCGCCGGGTCCAGGCCGTGCACGACGACGACGGCTACGCCGGCCTCGAGCGACTTCTGGGTATCGGCGTCCAGGGTGATGGTGCGCTGGATCGAGTACGTTCCACCCTGGCCACCGAGCTGGAGGTTCAGGCCCTCTGCCGGAGTGGTGGCACCCGACGTGGTCAGCGTGGTCTGGATGGCGCCGTATCCGGGTACACCCTCGGCGACGTTGACGATGCCGTCGCCATTGGCGTCATCGGCGGGCGTGGGGCACTTGCCTGCCGCACCGCCGTGGATGTGCTGGACGTGGGGGTACGGGGCGTCCATGAAGGTCTGGGCGAGGCCCGAGACCTGCAGGTTGACCGTGGCCTGATCGCCCACGACGTCGAGGGTGATGGTGCCGGTGCCGGTCGTGCCGTTCAGCTGGCCGAGGGTCGAGGAGTAGGAGCCGTCAGCGGCCATCGCGGGGGAGCCCGCGAGAGCGACTGCGCCGATGGCGAGGGCCGGTACTGCGAGGAAGCGCATCTTCTTGTTCATGGGAAAGTCCTCCATAGTGCGAATGAGGCGCACCGTGGGGCGCGCACGACTGTACTTCGGGGTGATCCCGATCACGGATGGGAGCGGATGGGAAAAAACTTCGAAACCCCTGTGAGTTCGCCTGCGGTGGAAGACCGGGGGGTCGGTCGGCCGATGCGGGAGAATGGCCTGATGCAGTCTCTTGGAAGCAATGGGCGGCCTCAGGGCCGGGGTGTGAGCATGCGCATGGGCACGGCCGGGATGGCCGTCATGGTGGTCGTGTTCCTCGTGGCGGTCGTCTTCGCGGCCAACCAGAACGATGTGATCGGCTGGTTGGTCGCCATCATCTCCCTGGGCTGGCTCCTGATCTTCAGCTACGTGGTGCTGAGTCTCCGCTCCGCGGCACGGAAGGCCGCGGATCGGATCCAGGCGCACGGCGGGTTCGGCGGTGCCGGTGCGTCACCCGCGGGTCCGGTGGCCGTCGACAGGGCGAGGGACCTGAAGCTCGACCACAGCTTCAAGATCGTCCAGGTGCAGGTGGGCGTCGTGCGCGAGTACCTCGGCAAGGACGAGGGCATGGTGGAACGTGCACTCGAGACCATCGAGATCACCTCGCACAACGCGAGGTCCATGATGAAGGGCTCCACCGAGGGTCCGGTGGAGGGCACGGTCGTCGACTGAGCACCTCCCGACCGAGGTGAAGGGACACACCCTCCGGGGTAAGGTTGATCGAGTGAGTCCGGCATCGAACCCCCTGCAGGAACCCCTGCGTATCGCGTCCGTGAACGTCAACGGGATCCGCGCCGCCTACAAGCGCGGCATGCAGGAATGGCTGGACGGACGGGATGTCGACATCCTCTGCCTGCAGGAGGTACGGGCTCCCGACGCCGTGGTGCGGAGCCTCCTCGGCGAGGGCTGGTTCATCCTCCACACCGAGGCCGAGGCCAAGGGGCGGGCGGGGGTCGCGATAGCGTCCCGCCAGGAGCCTCTCGCCACCCGCACGACCATCGGTGACAGCTACTTCGACACGTCCGGTCGATGGGTAGAAGCCGATTTCCAGGTGGGGGGATCGACCCTTACCGTCGTCAGCGCCTACGTCCATTCGGGCGAGGTCGGGACCCCGAAGCAGGATGACAAATACCGGTTCCTCGAGGCGATGGTCGCACGCCTGCCACAGCTCCGAGACGCAGCCGACCACGCCGTGGTCATGGGCGACCTCAACGTGGGTCACACGCAGCTCGATATCAGGAACTGGAAGGGCAACGTGAAGAACGCGGGCTTCCTTCCCGAGGAACGCGCGTACTTCGATCGTTTCTTCTCCGACGAATGCGGCTTCGTGGATGTCGCCCGGAACCTCGCGGGCGAGGTCGACGGGCCGTACACCTGGTGGTCCTGGCGGGGCAAGGCGTTCGACAACGACACGGGCTGGCGGATCGACTACCAGCTGGCCACCGAGGCGCTCGCGCAGAGTGCAGCCACCGCCGACGTCGATCGGGCACCGAGCTGGGACACCAGGTTCTCCGACCATGCCCCGCTCGTCGTCGACTACCGGATCCAACCCTCCAGGAACTCCTCTGATGACTGAACAGCACCACACGCCCGCCCCCGCCCGGCGGCAACGGATCCTCTCCGGCATGCAGCCGTCGGCAGGATCCCTGCACCTAGGCAACTACCTCGGTGCGCTCGTGCACTGGGTGCGCCTGCAGGAAACCCACGACGCGGTGTTCTTCATCCCCGACCTGCATGCGATCACGGTCCCGCAGGACCCGGCGGAACTCATGCAGCGCACGCGGACGACCGCCGCCCAGTACATCGCTGCGGGGGTGGATCCCGATCGTGCCACGCTGTTCGTCCAGTCCCAGGTCCCCGAGCACGCGCAGCTCGCGTGGGTGCTCAACTGCCTCACGGGCTTCGGCGAGGCGTCCAGGATGACGCAGTTCAAGGACAAGGCGTCGAAGCAGGGCACCGATTCCGCCAGCGTGGGACTCTTCACCTATCCCATCCTGCAGGCCGCCGACATCCTCCTCTACCAACCGGACGGAGTCCCGGTGGGGGAGGACCAGCGCCAGCACGTGGAATTGAGCCGGGACCTCGCGCAGCGGTTCAACACGCGCTTCGGCGAGACCTTCGTGGTGCCCCAGCCCTTCATCCAGAAGGAGACGGCGAAGATCTACGACCTGCAGAACCCGACGGCCAAGATGTCGAAATCGGCACCGTCGCCCGCCGGGCTCGTCAACCTGCTCGACGACCCGAAGGTCACGACGAAACGGATCAAGTCGGCGGTCACCGACGCCGGGACGGAGATCCGCTTCGACCGTGAGGAGAAGCCGGGCATCTCGAACCTGCTCGCGATCTTCTCGTCCCTGTCCGGGCGAAGCATCGCCGAGCTGGAGGACGAGTACGCGGGCCGGATGTACGGGCACCTGAAGGTGGACCTCGCCGACGTCGTCGCCGAGACCCTCGCACCCATCCGCACCCGGGCCGAGGGGCTGCTCTCGGACCCCGCAGAGCTTGATCGGCTGCTGGCGAAGGGTGCCGCGAAGGCCCGTGAGCTGGCGGCGCCGACGCTCGCGGAGGTCTACGCACGCGTGGGATTCCTTCCCGCGGCGGGAGCCCGCTGACCCATGTGTGCTTCCACGGGTCTCCCCGGCCGGCTGGCGACGCCGTCGTCTCCGCCGGGACCGAGCGGCAGCTGCGTGGGCATCACCATCCCGATCCCCGAACCGCTCGCGGGTGACCTCGAGGCCTGGCGCGCGTCGTTCGGCGACCCCATGGCAGCCGTGGTGCCCCCGCACATCACCCTGATCACGACGACGCCGGCCTCCGACTGGGAGGCGACGATCGAGCACGTCCGGGCGGTCGCGCAGCACCAGCGGCCCTTCAGAGTCAGGCTCTGCAGCACCGGCTCCTTCCGGCCGGTCTCACCGGTGGTGTTCCTCAAGCTGGCCGACGGCTTCGACGAATGCGTAGCCCTGCATGCGAGGCTGCAGACGGGCCCGCTCGAACGTGACCTCGAGTTCCCCTTCCATCCGCACGTGACCGTCGCGCATGATGTCTCGGAGGCAGGAATGGATGCGGCGGTGGAGGAACTGGAGTCCTTCGAGGCGTCCTTCGACGTCCGGTCCATGGGACTGTACGAACACGTGCCGTCGGGGTTGTGGAAACTGAGGGAGGAGCTACGTTTTGGCGAAGTCGCTGACGGCTCCGAAACCACCACCCGTTGAGCAGCCCTCCCCGGCGAACCTGGCGGATCTGCGCCGGAAGGTGATCGATGCCCAGGTCCGGGTCGGGAGGCTGAAGCGCTCCGGCGATGGCGGCGCGGGTCTCCTCCTGGCGAGGGTGGATCTTGCGATCTCGCGGTTCTACACGCTGAGGCCCGTGCGCGTGGTCCTGCTGTACAACGAGCGCCGCGGCCCGTTGATGGCGGCGGGGCTCGCCTATCGCCTGTTCTTCGCCATCTCCGCTCTGCTCGTCGTGGGATTCGCCGCACTCGGGCTGGTGGTCGCCGGCGACGAGAGCCTGCGCGAACTGTCCGTGGACGCCCTCGACAAGGCGGTACCGGGGCTGATCGACCTGCAGGACGACGGGGGCGGCCTCGTCACTCCCACCCGCCTCTTCGACGCGACCAGTGGCCTCGGCTGGGCCATCGTCGTATCCTCGGCCGTCATGCTCGTGACGGCGCTCGGCTGGATCGGTGGCATGCGCCAGGCCATGCGCGGGATCTTCGCGCTGAAGCCCGTCGCCGCGCCGCCCGTGGTCCTCTGGGCGAAGGACCTCGGGACCCTCGCGATCCTGGGTGTGATCATGGTCGTGACGACCGCCCTCGGCATCGTGGCGACGAATACGCTGGGGGCCCTCCTGAGCTTCCTCAACCTGACGAGCGTGAGCCAGCTCCTGACACAGATGGCCGGATTCGTGGTGATGATCCTGCTGGACATCCTCGTGGCCGTGGTCCTGTTCCGGTCCGCGTCCGCCATCGAGATGCCGCGTCCCGTCCTGATCCAGGGTGCGGTGATCGCCGGTGTCGGCACCACGCTGCTCCGCACCTTCTCCACCCAGATCCTCGGAAGCTTCGGCAACAATCCGCTCCTGCTGTCCTTCGCCGTGATCCTCGCGCTGTTCGTCTGGTTCTTCCTCTTGAGCCAGGTGTACCTGGTGGCGACGGCCTGGTGCGCCGTCGGAACCGCTGACGCCGAGACCGACGCCGAGCGGCAGCACCACGCGAAGGGCGGCACCCTCCGTCAGCGCAGCCGCCGGGGGAACCGCACCTGACCGTCCGCACTGGATCGTGCGCACCGGATCGTGCGCACCGGATCGTGTGCACCTGACCGTCCGCACCTGACCGTCCGCACTGGACCGTGCACACCGGATCGTGCACACCGGATCGTGCGCACCTGACCGTCCGCACCTGACCGTCCGCATCTGCAGGGAGACGACGAAGGCGGCCCGTCGTGTGACGGGCCGCCTTCGGGCGGAGCATGGTGCTCAGGACCGAACGCCGCATCCGGCGTCGGATCCCGAGCAGCGAGTCAGACCTTACGGGTCAGGATCGCCTGCTTGACCTCCGAGATGGCCTTGGTGACCTGGATGCCGCGAGGGCAGGCCTCGGAGCAGTTGAAGGTGGTCCGGCAGCGCCAGACACCCTCCTTGTCGTTGAGGATCTCGAGGCGCATGTCCCCGGCGTCGTCCCGCGAGTCGAAGATGAACCGGTGGGCGTTGACGATCGCGGCCGGCCCGAAGTACTGGCCGTCCGTCCAGAAGACCGGGCAGGAGGAGGTGCAGGCCGCGCAGAGGATGCACTTCGTGGTGTCGTCGTAGCGGTCGCGCTCCTCGGCGGACTGCAGGCGCTCCTTCGTGGGCTCGTGGCCCTTGCTGACGAGGAACGGCATGATCTCGCGGTAGGACTGGAAGAACGGCTCCATGTCCACGATCAGGTCCTTCTCCACCGGCAGTCCCTTGATGGGTTCAACCAGGATCGGCTTGGACGTGTCGAGATCCTTCAGCAGCGTCTTGCAGGCCAGCCGGTTGCGGCCGTTGATGCGCATGGCATCGGAGCCGCACACGCCGTGCGCGCAGGACCGGCGGAAGGAGACGGAACCGTCGTGCTCCCACTTGACCTTGTGCAGGGCGTCCAGCACGCGGTCCGTGCCGTACATGGTCAGCTGCCATTCGTCCCAGTGCGCCTCGTCGGACACCTCGGGGTTGTAGCGCCGGACCTTCAGGGTGATGTCGAAGGTGGGGATCTCTCCACCGCCGCCGACGCCGGGCGCGAGCTCGACCTTGGAGGCCGGCTCCTTTTCCATCGTTTCGGTGCTCATCAGTACTTACGCTCCATGGGCTGGTATCGGGTGAAGATCACCGGTTTGGTCTCAAGGCGAACGCCACTGGTCTCGGTGGCGCGGGGGTCCTTGTAGGCCATGGAATGGGTCATGAAATTCTCGTCGTCCCGCTCGGGGTAGTCCTCACGGAAGTGGCCACCACGGGACTCCTTGCGGTGCAGGGCAGCGGCAGTCATGACCTTGGCCATGTCCAGGAGGAAGCCTAGTTCGACGGCCTCCAGCAGGTCGAGGTTGAACCGCTTGCCCTTGTCCTGCACGGTGATCCGCGTATAGCGCTCCTCCAGCGTATCGATCACGCGCAGGGCCTCGACGAGCGTCTCTTCGGTGCGGAACACCTGGACATTCGCGTCCATGATGTCCTGCAGCTCCTTGCGGATGAGGGCCACGCGCTCCCCGCCCTCCGAGCTGCGGGCCCGGTTCAGGAGCTCCTCCGTCTCGGTGGTCGGGTTCTCGGGGATCTCCACGAAGTCGGCGGTGAGGGCGTACTCTGCCGCAGCGAGGCCGGCGCGCTTGCCGAATACGTTGATGTCGAGGAGCGAGTTGGTGCCGAGGCGGTTCGAGCCGTGCACGGATACGCAGGCGACCTCACCGGCGGCGTACAGGCCGGGTACCACCGTGTCGTTGTCCGAGAGCACCTCCGCCTTGATGTTCGTCGGGATGCCACCCATCGCGTAGTGCGCCGTCGGGAACACGGGCACGGGCTCTGTGTAGGGCTCCACGCCGAGGTACGTGCGGGCGAACTCCGTGATGTCGGGCAGCTTCGCGTCGATGTGTGCGGGTTCGAGGTGGGTCAGGTCGAGGAGGACGTAGTCCTTGTTCGGCCCGGCTCCGCGTCCTTCGCGGACCTCGTTGGCCATCGACCGGGCGACGATGTCGCGCGGCGCGAGGTCCTTGATGGTGGGGGCGTAACGCTCCATGAAGCGCTCACCCTCCGAGTTGCGGAGGATCGCGCCCTCGCCGCGTGCGGCCTCCGAGAGGAGGATGCCGAGGCCTGCGAGGCCGGTCGGATGGAACTGGAAGAACTCCATGTCCTCGAGGGGGATGCCCCTGCGGAACGCGATACCCATGCCGTCGCCCGTGAGGGTGTGGGCGTTGGAGGTCGTCTTGTAGACCTTGCCGACACCGCCCGAGGCGAACACCACGGACTTCGCCTGGAAGACGTGCAGTTCGCCGGAGGCGAGGTCGTAGGAGACGACCCCGGCCACGCGCTTCTGGATGCGGGTGACACCGTCCTCGGTGACCTCCTGGTCGACCATCAGCAGATCGAGGACGTAGTACTCGTTGTAGAACTCGACGTTGTGCTTGACGCAGTTCTGGTAGAGCGTCTGGAGAATCATGTGACCCGTACGGTCCGCCGCGTAGCAGGAGCGCCGGACGGGTGCCTTGCCGTGGTCCCGGGTGTGTCCGCCGAAGCGTCGCTGGTCGATCCGGCCCTCGGGCGTGCGGTTGAAGGGCAGACCCATCTTCTCGAGGTCCAGGACCGCCTCGATGGCTTCCTTGGCCATGACTTCGGCCGCGTCCTGGTCCACCAGGTAGTCACCGCCCTTGACGGTGTCGAACGTGTGCCACTCCCAGTTGTCCTCTTCGACATTCGCGAGTGCGGCGCACATGCCACCCTGTGCTGCGCCGGTGTGGGAGCGGGTCGGGTAGAGCTTGGTCAGCACGGCGGTGCGAGCCCGCTGGCCGGACTCGATAGCTGCGCGCATTCCCGCGCCGCCCGCGCCGACGATGACGACGTCGTACTTGTGGACCTGCATGCTGGTCGCTCTTTCTGTTGAAACCGGTGAGGATGCATGAGGCCGCCCCAGTGGGCCTGTCATGCGGGAACTGCCGACCTGCGGCAGGGACGGACTGCGGGGTGGCGTCAGGGAGCGGGGCAGTAGTCCGCGACGTGAGCCACACCGTCGATCACGGGGCACGGATCGAAGGTGAAGATCACGAGGGTGCCGAGGACCACGATGACGACCGTCGAGGTGTACAGGACACCCTTGAGCCACATGCGGGTGCTGTTCTTCTCGGCGTAGTCGTTGATGATCACGCGGATGCCGTTGGTGCCGTGCAGCATCGAGAGCCACAGGAGCGTCAGGTCCCAGATCTGCCAGACCGGGTCGGCCCACTTGCCGGCGACGAAGCCGAAGTCGATCCCGCTGATGCCGTCACCCGCGACGAGGTTGACGTAGAGGTGGACGAAGATGAGTACCACGAGGATGGCTCCGGAGAGGCGCATGAACAGCCAGGCGACCATTTCGAAGTTCCCGCGGGAGCCCGGGGTGCGTGAGTAGCCGGGGGAGACGCGGCCGGAGCGCGGGCTCTCGATGGTTGGGGTAGCCATGGGTACTAACCTCCGAAGACGTGCGAGAGATGGCGGATCGAGAAGGCGATCATGACGACGGCCCAGAGGCCAATGACGCTCCAGAGCATCTGGCGGTGGTACTTGGGACCCTTCTTCCAGAAGTCCACGAGGATCACGCGGATGCCGTTGAAGGCGTGGAAGACGATGGCCGCGACCAGTCCGAGCTCCCCGAGACCCATGATGGGGTTCTTGTAGGAGGCGATCACGGCGTCGTACGCCTCGGGCGAGACCCGGACGAGGGACGTGTCCAGCACGTGGACCAGGAGGAAGAAGAAAATCACGACCCCGGTGATGCGGTGGGCGACCCAGGACCATTGGCCTTCGCGGCCACGGTAGAGGGTGCCCGCTGGTGTCAGCGACTTAGTCAGTGTCTTCGGCATTGAAATTACCTCCCTGCATCGCCTGGGCGTTAGCGCGCTATACGCAGGGATACGCCGGTGCGACAGCACTCTTCGATAAGAATAATCTAGGCCGGTGACACTCCTGGATCAATTTAGGGGCCCCTCACCTGTGACCTTGTTAACACCGGAGGGCGGCCGGAGGTTCCGGGCCGCCCGGGCGCGTCGGTTACCGTGGAACGGATGAGTACCGAGAGGGCGGCTGCCCGTACCCCTGACAATGTGTTGGAGCGCTTCCACGGCGTGATCCCCGCCGGAGGGACCGGCACCCGGCTGTGGCCTCTGTCGCGTGCCGCGGCGCCGAAGTTCCTCCACGACCTCACCGGCTCCGGGAGCACGCTGATCCGCGCGACCTACGATCGCCTGCGCCCCCTCTGCGACGGCCGCACCATGGTCGTCACCGGCATCGTCCACCGCCGTGCCGTCCTCGAGCAGTTGCCCGAGATCGAGGACATGAACCTCGTCCTCGAGTCCGAGCCCAAGGACTCCGGTGCGGCCATCGGGCTCGCCGCGGCCATCCTCCACCGGCGGGATCCGGGCATCATCATGGGATCCTTCGCCGCGGACCAGGTGATCGCACCGGTCGAGGTCTTCCAGGATGCGGTGCGCGAGGCGATCCACACGGCCGCCGAGGGGTACATCGTGACCATCGGGATCAAGCCGACGCACCCCTCCACCGGTTTCGGCTACATCAGGGCCGGCGAGCCCCTGGCGATCGACGGCGCCCCCAGCGCGCGCGCCGTGATCGAGTTCGTCGAGAAGCCCTCACAGGAGGTCGCGGACGGCTACATCGCCGGCGGCGACTACTCCTGGAACGCGGGCATGTTCGTGGCGCCGGTCGACCTCATGCTCAAGCACCTCTCGGCGAACGAGCCCGACCTCTACGCCGGCCTGATGGAGATCGCCGAGGCGTGGGACACCCCGCAGCGCGTCGAGGTGGCCCGAAGGGTCTGGCCGACGCTGCCCAAGATCGCCATCGACTACGCGGTGGCCGAACCGGCTGCGGCGGCAGGTGACGTCGCCATGATCCCGGGTGAGTTCAACTGGGACGACGTCGGCGACTTCGCCGCGATCGGCCGACTGAACCCGGCCGAGGAGAACAGCGAGCTGACGGTGATGGGGGAGGGCGCACGCGTGTTCTCCGAGAACGCCTCGGGCATCGTCGTGTCGGACACCAAGCGCGTGATCGCCCTCATCGGCATCGACGACGTCGTCATCGTCGACACGCCGGACGCCCTGCTGGTGACCACCAAGGAGCACGCGCAGGAGGTCAAGAAGGCCGTCGAACGCCTGCGGGCCAGCGGCGACACCGACGTCCTGTAGCGGACAGGTCCCCGACCGGGCCGGCCTGGCCGGACGGCGTGACCCGTGGGAAGGGGCACACGCCCCGGGGACCTGGCGTCGGGCGGCCCCCGGCCCTCGGCCCCCGGCCCTCGGAGGGGCGCGGAGGTCCCGTGACGCGGCCCCGACACAGGAGTGCTGGTCGCCGCGCCACCGGTCGGTAGGCTGAGGACGTGGAAACGTCCAGCACCCAGAGCCCTCCGGCCTCCCGCGTCGGTGCCGCCCTCGATCCCCTGCTCGACGAGCTGACCGACATCCGGCGTGACATCCACCGTCACCCGGAACTGTCCTACAAGGAGCACCGCACCACGGACCTCGTCGTGGCCCGGCTCGCGCAGGCGGGTCTGTCCCCCCGTCGCCTCGAGGGGACCGGCGCGTACGTCGACATCGGTAGCGGCCCCCTGCGGCTCGGTCTCCGCGCCGATATCGACGCGTTGCCGATCATCGAGGAGACCGGCCTGCCCTTCGCGTCCGCATCGACGGGCGTCACGCACGCCTGCGGCCATGACATCCACACCACCGTGATGCTCGGCGTCGCCCTGGTCCTCGCGGACATCGATGCCGCGACACCGCTCCCCGGCACGGTGCGCATCATCTTCCAGCCCGCCGAGGAGATGATGCCCGGGGGAGCGATCGACGTCATCGCCCAGGGTGTGCTGGACGGCCTGCCACGCATCCTCGCGCTGCACTGCGACCCGAGGATCGACGTCGGCCTGGTCGGCACGCGCATCGGTGCGATCACCTCGGCATCGGACACGATCCGGGTGGAGCTGAGCGGACGCGGCGGGCACACCTCGCGCCCGCACCTCACCGAGGACCTCGTCTTCGCGCTCGCGACCATCGCCGTCAACGTGCCGGCCGTCCTGTCCCGCCGGATCGACGTGCGCAGCGCCGTGTCCGTGGTGTGGGGCCAGATCCACGCGGGCTCCGCGCCCAATGCCATCCCCGCGCACGGCTTCATGTCCGGCACGCTCCGCTGCCTCGACGGCGAGGCCTGGGAGTCGGCCGGGGAGCTGCTCGACCGGGCCGTCCGTGAGGTCGCCGCGCCCTTCGGCGTCGACGTGAAGCTCGAGCACATCCGGGGGGTCCCACCGGTGGTCAACCAGGAGGCGGAGACCGGCCTCCTGGAGGCGGCCGCCCGGGCCGAACTCGGGTCGGGCGCCGTCGTGCTCACACCGCAGTCCATGGGAGGCGAGGACTTCGCGTGGATGACGCAGGAGGTCCCCGGCGCCATGATGCGCCTCGGGACGAGGACCCCGGGTGGTGAGACGTTCGACCTCCACCGCGGCGACTACACGCCCGACGAGCGTGCCATCGGGTACGGCGTGAGGGTCATGGCGGCGGCGGCCCTGCAGGCGGTCCTCGAACACTGACCGCAGGCTGTGCGGCTGCGTGGGCTCCGTCGGGGCTCCGTCGGGGGTCCCGCCCGGGGCGCGGAGCGGCAGGTCCGCCGGACCCGGCCGTCCTCAGCCACCTGCGCATAACGAAAGCCGAACGATCGACCGCCCTGGACGGCCCGTGTAGTGTTCCGCGTCACTTGGCCCTTAGGATGTTCGCATACGTGCTGCACCGACGGTGTCGCGGCGCCACGGTCTTCAGTGAAAACAGAGCCTCGGATCAATCGTGACCCGTGATGGACACTCACTGGCAGTCGTCCCCGTGGCGCATTTCTTTCCTGGAGGCATTTTGAAGAACTCACTGCGCACCTTCTCGCGCGGAACCGGCCTGTCCGCCGCCGTCCTCGGCGTCTCGGCCCTCGTCCTCTCCGGCTGCGGTGCGCCGCCCGCCGAGGATGCCCCCGCCGCAGGCGGTAGCAGCGCCGCCGCAGGCACCGACTACCTCGGCTGCATCGTCTCCGACTCCGGTGGATTCGACGACCGCTCGTTCAACCAGTCGAGCTACGAGGGTCTGAAGAAGGCCGAGACGGACCTCGGCATCCAGACCAACCAGGCCGAGTCGCAGGCCGAGACGGACTTCGGCCCCAACGTCGACCAGATGGTCCAGGGCGGCTGCAACCTCATCGTGACGGTGGGCTTCCTGCTCGCCGACACCACGAAGGAGGCCGCGGAGGCGAACACCGAGACGAACTTCGCGATCGTCGACGACAACTCGATCGACCTCCCCAATGTCAAGCCCATCATCTACGACACGGCCCAGGCGGCGTTCCTCGCCGGGTATGCGGCAGCGGCGACGAGCGAGACCGGGAAGGTGGCGACGTACGGCGGCATCAACATCCCGACCGTGACCATCTTCATGGACGGCTTCGCCGAAGGCGTGAACTACTTCAACGAGGAGACCGGCGGCGAGGTCGAGCTCCTGGGCTGGGACAAGGAGAGCCAGAACGGCACCTTCGTCGGCAACTTCGAGGACCAGGCAGCCGGCAAGACCAACACCCAGAACTTCATCAACGAGGGTGCGGACATCATCATGCCTGTGGCCGGTCCGGTCGGTTCCGGAACGCTCGACGCCGTCATCGAGGCGAACGCGGGCGGCAAGGACGTCAAGGCCATCTGGGTCGACTCCGACGGCTACGAGACCGCCGGCAAGGGCGAGGAGTTCATCCTCACCTCGGTCATGAAGCTCATGGGTGACGCCGTCGAGGACGTCATCAGCACCGACGTCGACGGCGAGTTCGACAACACGCCGTACGTCGGCACGCTCGAGAACGGTGGAGTGGCCCTCGCGCCGTTCCACGACCAGGAGGCCAACGTCCCCGACGACCTGCAGGCCACGCTCGACGGTCTGACGGAACAGATCGTCGCCGGCGAGATCGCGGTCGACTCGGCCGCCAGCCCCCAGTAGGACCGCGCCACACGAGTACCACCGCACCGCCTTCCTCCCCGCGGAACCCCCGCCCGGAGGAAGGCGGTTTGCGTTTGTCCCGGCTGCGTGTCCGCAGGCCGCACCCGGTATCCTTCACGTGACTTCCGCTCGATTCCGACGCGAAGACAACAGAACAGAACAGGCTGGTTGAGTTGTGAAACTCGAACTGATCGGCATCACGAAGCGCTTCGGATCGCTCGTCGCCAACGATCACATCGATCTCGTCGTCGAACCGGGACAGGTCCACAGCCTGCTCGGCGAGAACGGGGCCGGCAAGTCCACGCTCATGAACGTGCTGTACGGACTGTACGACCCCACCGAGGGTGAGATCCTCGTCAATGACAAGCCGGTGACCTTCAAGGGTCCCGGGGATGCGATGGCCGCGGGTATCGGGATGGTGCACCAGCACTTCATGCTCGTCCCGGTCTTCACCGTCGCGGAGAACGTCGCCCTCGGCAACGAGGCCACGAAAGCCGGCGGCATGCTCGACCTCCAGGAGACGCGGACGCGTATCCGCCGGATCTCCGACCAGTACGGGTTCGACGTCGATCCCGATGCCGTGGTCGAGGACCTGCCCGTCGGGGTGCAGCAGCGCGTCGAGATCATCAAGGCTCTCGTGCGGGACGCCGAGGTCCTGATCCTCGACGAGCCGACCGCCGTGCTGACGCCGAAGGAGACCGACGAACTGCTCGGGATCATGGCGCAGCTGAAGGCCGACGGCAAGTCCATCGTCTTCATCTCCCACAAGCTCCGCGAGGTCAAGGCCGTCTCCGACGTCATCACCGTCGTGCGGCGCGGCAAGGTGGTCGGCACCGCGGACCCGAGCGCCCCGACCACGGAGCTGGCCTCCCTCATGGTCGGCCGGTCCGTGAGCCTCACCCTCGACAAGAAGCCGGCCACACCCGGTGAGGTGACCTTCCGGGTGCAGGACCTCACGGTGCAGGCTCCCAACGGGCAGCACGTCGTCGACGGGCTCAGCTTCGAGGTCGCCGAGGGGGAGATCCTGGCGATCGCGGGCGTGCAGGGGAACGGCCAGACGGAACTGACCGAGGCGATCATGGGTCTCCAGGACCACGTGACCGGGTCCATCACGCTGAACGGCAACCAGTTGCTGGGCCGCAGCGTGAAGGAGGTCATCCGTGCCGGTGTCGGGTTCGTCCCCGAGGACCGGAGCGTCGAGGGCCTCGTGGGCACCTTCTCGGTGGCGGAGAACCTCATCCTCAACCGGTACGACGACGCCCCCTTCGCCCGGGGACTCTCGATGTCGCAGTCGGCGATGGAGCAGAATGCCCAGGCGAAGATCGCCGAGTACGACGTCCGGACGCAGTCCGCCCAGTCCGCGGCCGGGACCCTGTCCGGCGGCAACCAGCAGAAGGTGGTCATGGCGCGCGAGTTCTCGCGTCCCCTCAAGCTGTTCATCGCCTCGCAGCCCACCCGCGGCGTCGACGTCGGATCCATCGAGTTCCTGCACCGCCGCATCGTCGCCGAGCGCGACGGCGGCACCCCCGTCATCATCGTGTCCACAGAGCTCGACGAGGTCCTCGAGCTCGCCGACCGGATCGCGGTCCTGTACCGCGGCCGCCTCATGGGGATCGTGCCGGGCACGGTCTCGCGTGATGTCCTCGGCCTGATGATGGCCGGCATGCCCGCCGACGAAGCGCTCGCGCAGGCACACGACGTACAAGGAGGAGACCTGTGAACCCGCAGGACGACCGGCCGGTGAACCCGGCCACCGGCGGGGGAGCACACCCCACCCGACGCGACGCGAAGGACGCCGCCCGGCAGGACGAGATCCGGCTCGAGACGGCGGCCGAGACAGCGGGCGGCGAGGTGCCGCCCCCGGCCGTGCCGGCCACCACGGCGGGCCTCGGGGTCGGTCCGGGCGCCGAGGCACCCCTCATGCAGCGCATCATGACCGGCAACGCGCTCGTCGCCTTCCTCTCCGTGGTGCTGTCCCTCATCCTCGGCGGCCTGCTCATCGCGGTGACCGACCAGGAGGTGGCGAGTGCGTCGTCGTATTTCTTCAGCCGTCCGCAGGACACCATCGCTGCCGCCTGGACGGCGGCCTCGAGTGCCTACATCGCGCTCTTCCAGGGCTCGGTCTTCAACTTCGAGGGCGACACCTTCACCCGGATGATCTACCCGCTGACCCAGACCCTGACCGTGGCGACGCCGCTGATCTGCGCGGGCCTCGGCGTGGCGCTCGCCTTCCGCGCGGGCCTCTTCAACATCGGTGCGCAGGGCCAGATCCTCATCGGGGCGACATTCGCCGGCTGGGTCGGCTTCACGCTGCACCTGCCGGTCGGGATCCACCTGCTCCTGGTGATCCTCGCGGGAATGGTCGGCGGTGCCCTCTGGGGCGGCCTCGTCGGACTCCTCAAGGCACGCACGGGCGCCCACGAGGTGATCCTCACCATCATGTTCAACTACATCGCGACGAACCTGGTGCTGTACTTCCTGAGCACGCCGGCCTTCCAGCGGCCCGGTTCCACCAACCCCATCAGTCCGCAGCTGGACGCGACGGCGGTGTACCCGCCGTTGCTCGGGGCCTCCTTCCGCCTGCACTGGGGCTTCGTCGTCGCCGTGCTCGCCACGGTCTTCGTCTGGTGGCTGCTGAACAGATCCACCGTGGGCTTCGAGCTCCGCGCCGTCGGTGCGAACCCGAGCGCCGCGCGGACCGCGGGTGTGAATGTCAGCAAGGGCTACATCCTCGCCATGGCGATCGCCGGTGCACTCGCGGGCCTCGCGGGCGTCGCCCAGGTCTCCGGCACCGAGAAGGTCCTGACGTCGGGCGTCGCGGCGAGCTTCGGGTTCGACGCGATCACGGTGGCCCTGCTCGGGCGGTCGTCCCCCTGGGGCACCTTCGCGGCAGGCATCCTGTTCGGGGCCTTCCGCGCCGGTGGCGTGGCCATGCAGGCCTCCACGGGGACGAGCATCGACATCGTCCTCGTCGTGCAGTCGCTGATCGTCCTCTTCATCGCGGCGCCGCCCCTCGTCCGGGCGCTCTTCCGCCTCCCCGCCCCGGGCGCCACGCGCGCCGGCAAGGGCGGCTCCTCCACCTCCACGACCCCGACGCCAGCCTCGACCGGAGCAGCAGCATGAGCACAGCAACCACCAGCGCACCGGCGCGCAGCGCGAGCGACGCGACCGTCCGGAGCTGGAAGAACCCGATCATCCTGTCCGTCGTGGCACTCTTCGCGCTCTTCGTCTTCGCCGTCGGAGCGCCGGGCAACGACGTCACGTTCCGGTTGTCCGAGGAGAACGATCCGATCGTCCTCCCGTCGATCGTCGTCTCGGCGCCCGTCATCGGGTGGGTCGCGGCCCTGGCCATGATCGCCCTCGCCGTCCTCGCGATCCTCCGGACCCGGTCCGGGCGGAAGATCCCGGTCTGGGTCCTGGCGGTCTTCGCCGTCCTGTTCCTGATCGCCTTCCTCACGTGGGTGGTCGGCAGCGCCCGGACACCGAATGTCGCCCTGTACGGGCTCCTCGCCGGCTCGGTGACCCTCGCGGTGCCGCTCATCTTCGGCTCGCTCTCGGGTGTGCTCTGTGAGCGCTCGGGCGTCGTGAACATCGCGATCGAGGGCCAGCTCCTCTTCGGGGCGTTCGCAGCCGCCGTCGCCGCGTCGCTCTCCGGCAGCGCGTTCGTGGGCCTCCTCGCGGCAGCGGTCGCCGGAGTCCTCGTCTCGCTCGTCCTCGCGGTCTTCAGCATCCGGTACGTCGTCAATCAGGTGATCGTCGGCGTCGTCCTGAACGTGCTCGTCTCCGGGCTCACGGGTTTCCTGTTCTCCGCCGTCCTCAGCGAGGACTCGGAGCGCTGGAACTCCCCGCCGCGCCTGCCCGTCATCGACATCCCGTTGCTCGCCGACATCCCCGTGATCGGGCCGATCCTCTTCCAGCAGACGATCGTCGGCTACCTCATGTACATCGCCGTCGCCGTCGTGTACGTGGCGCTGTACCACTCGCGGTGGGGCCTTCGGACCCGCGCAGTGGGCGAGCACCCCAAGGCCGCCGACACGCTGGGCGTCAACGTCAACCGCATGCGGTTCATGAACGTGCTGCTGGCGGGCGTCGTGGCGGGTATCGGCGGATCCTTCTTCACGCTCGTGGCCGTCTCCGGCTTCGGGCGGGACATGACGGCGGGGCAGGGCTACATCGCGCTGGCAGCCCTGATCTTCGGCCGCTGGAACCCGATCGGTGCGTTCTTCGCGGCGCTGCTCTTCGGCTTCGCCACCAACCTCTCCAATGTCCTCAGCCTGCTCGGCACCCCGGTGCCGGACCAGTTCCTGCGCATGCTGCCGTACGTGGTGACGGTGTTCGCCGTCGCCGGGCTCGTCGGCCGGTCCCGCGCACCGGGCGCGAGCGGCATTCCGTACATCAAGGGCTAGGAGGCTCCGCATGACCGAGAACGACATCCCCTGGGAGGACCTCGCCGCCGCCGCGCGAACCGCGATGGCGAAAGCGTACGTCCCCTATTCCACGTACCCGGTAGGGGCGGCGGCTCTGCTCGACGACGGCCGGATCATCTCCGGCTGCAACGTCGAGAACGCGTCCTACGGGCTGACCCTGTGCGCCGAGTGCGCCCTCGTCAGCGCGCTCGCGATGAGCGGGGGCGGACGCATCCGCGCCTTCAGCTGCGTGGACGGCGAGGGGAACACCCTCATGCCGTGCGGCCGCTGCCGGCAGTTGCTGTACGAGTTCCGGGCGCCCGACATGGTGCTCATGACCGTCAGCGGCATCCGCACCATGGACGAGGTCCTGCCCGACGCCTTCGGGCCGCAGCATCTCGCCTGACCCGGGCCCCGCCCGACCAGCGCCGCGAGGGGCGCGGCCCTTCCGGCCGCGCCCCTCGCACGTCACGGCCGCCCCATCGGCCGCCGGCACCATGTGACCCACGCCCGACCACCGCTCGACCAGAGGACACCACCATGACTGAAGCCTTCGACGCCGTCGACATCATCCGCATCAAGCGCGACCGCGGCACCCTGACGCCCGAGCAGATCGACTGGACCATCGACGCCTACACGCGCAGCGCCATCGCCGACGAGCAGATGTCCGCCCTGAACATGGCCATCCTGCTCAACGGGATGGACCGCGCCGAGATCTCCCGCTGGACCGCCGCGATGATCGCCTCGGGGGAACGGATGGACTTCTCCTCCCTGGGTCGGCCGACGAGCGACAAGCACTCGACCGGCGGGGTCGGGGACAAGATCACCCTTCCGCTGGCACCGCTCGTCGCGGTCTTCGGTGTCGCGGTACCGCAGCTCTCCGGTCGCGGCCTCGGTCACACGGGTGGCACGCTGGACAAGCTCGAATCGATCCCCGGCTGGCAGGCGCACCTCAGCAACGAGGACATGATGCGCCAGCTCGCGGAGGTGGGAGCGGTCATCTGCGCCGCCGGGACCGGCCTCGCTCCGGCGGACAAGAAGCTGTACGCCCTGCGCGACGTCACGGGCACCGTCGAGGCCATCCCCCTCATCGCCTCCTCGATCATGAGCAAGAAGATCGCCGAGGGCACGGGGTCGCTCGTCCTCGACGTGAAGGTGGGCAGCGGGGCGTTCATGAAGAACGTGGACCAGGCACGCGAACTGGCCGAGACGATGGTGGCGCTCGGGAAGGACGCCGGCGTCAACACCGTCGCGCTCCTGACCGACATGAGTACGCCGCTGGGCCTGACGGCCGGCAACGCCATCGAGGTCGAGGAGTCCGTCGAGGTGCTCGCGGGCGGTGGTCCGTCCGACGTCGTCGAGCTCACGGTCCGCCTCGCGGAGGAGATGCTCGCCTGCGCGGGTGTGCACGACGCCGATCCGGCCGCTGCGCTGAAGGACGGCCGCGCCATGGACGTCTGGAACCGGATGATCGAGGCGCAGGGCGGCGACCCTCGTGCCACGCTCCCGGTCGCGAAGGAGTCCGAGGTGGTCCTGGCGCCGACCGACGGAGTCCTCGTGGGTCTCGATGCCCTCGCCGTGGGCGTCGCGGCCTGGCGCCTCGGAGCCGGGCGTGCCCGCAAGGAGGACCAGGTGCAGGCCGGCGCGGGTGTGCGTCTGCACGCGAAGCCCGGTGCCACCGTCCGTGCGGGCGAACCCCTCATGACGCTGCTCACCGACACTCCCGACAAGTTCGATCGCGCCCGCGAGGCTCTCACCGACGCCGTCGTCATCGCCCCCGAGGGATCACGGACCGCCCAGCACTCATCATCGACCGGATCGCCTGAGGGTCCCCGCCCGGTTCCCGCCCGGTTCCCGCCCGGTTCCCGCCCGGTTCCCGCCCGGTTCCCGCCCGGTTCCCGTCCCGTCTCAACGCGGCACTGCTGGTCCCCGCTCCGGGGCGCGTCGGGGATGATCCCTAGGGGGTCCGACGGCCGGCCTCATCCCCAGGGGTGAGGCTCGCCGTCGCCGATGTCGGCCGGAAGGGCGACGACCCGGAGGTGGGCCCCCGGGTAGCGTCGACGGCAGGCGCACGGCAGCGTATCGCGGCTCGCCCCGAGCCGCGCCGCACGGCGCCATGTCCCGTCCCGACCATCCCGCGGCATCCTCCGCCGGGACGGCGCCGGTGGGGCGGACGAGCGGCAGGAGCCCCTGGATGGACGAGATCATCAGTGCACTGGACGGCATCAGCGGGTTCGTCCTCGCTGCGGCCGAGCAGCCCTGGGTCTATCTGCTGGTCCTCGTCTGCTGCCTCGTCGACGGGTTCTTCCCGCCGTTCCCGAGCGAGTCCGTCGTCGTCGGCCTCGCCTCCCTCGTCATCACGCAGGGCGTCCCCGATCCGTGGCTGCTGATCCTCGCCGCGGCCCTCGGGGCGTTCCTCGGTGACAACATCGCGTACATGATCGGCCGGGGGATCGGGACCACCCGGTTCCGGTGGATGCGGCGGCCCCGCCCGCAGCGCTCCTTCGCCTGGGCGGGCCGGGAGCTGTCGAAACGTGCCGCCTCACTCATCCTGGTGGCCAGGTTCATCCCGATCGGCCGGGTGGCCGTCAACCTGACCGCGGGAGCAACCGGCTACTCGCAACGGCGCTTCGTCGCCCTGACCGCGCTGTCCGGCATCGTCTGGGCGGGCTACTCCGTGGGCATCGGTGCCGTCGCCGGTACGTGGTTCCAGCACAACCACCTGCTCGGTGTGGCGGTGGCGATCGGGATCGCCGTGGTCATCGGGTTCGTCGTGGACCGGGTCATCGCGCTCGTGCGGGGATCGACGCCCCTGCAGGAAGCTGTCGAGGCGCACCAGGACGAGCCCGAACCAGCGCGCGAGACGAGCCCGCCCTGAAAGGGATCGCGTAGGCTGGTCGCCGTGACCCAGACCCAGAACGACGCCGTCCCCACCGCTGCCGTCGACATCCAGACCCTGCCGAAGATCTCCCTCCACGACCACCTGGACGGCGGCCTCCGTCCGGCCACCATCCTCGAGCTCGCCGCCGAGATCGGCCACGAACTGCCCGCCGCGGATGCCGAATCGCTCGGTGCGTGGTTCCGCGAGTCGGCGGACTCCGGCTCGCTGGTCCGGTACCTCGAGACCTTCGACCACACCATAGCCGTCATGCAGACGCGCGAGGGACTCATCCGGGTGGCCCGCGAGTTCGTCGAGGACCTCGCGCTCGACGGCGTCGTCTACGGCGAGGTGCGCTGGGCTCCCGAGCAGCACACGCAGAAGGGACTGTCCCTGGACGAGGCCGTCGAGGCCGTGCAGGAGGGCCTCGAGGCCGGGGCCGCCGCGGCGATCGCCGCCGGCCGGGTCATCCAGGTGGGACAGCTCATCACCGCCATGCGTCACGCGGACCGTGGCCAGGAGATCGCGGAACTCGCCGTCCGCCACCGCGACCGCGGTGCTGTCGGCTTCGACATCGCCGGAGCCGAGAACGGCTTCCTGCCCTCGCGCTTCGCCGAGGCGTTCACCTATCTCGCCTCCGAGCAGTTCCCGGTGACCATCCACGCCGGCGAGGCCGCCGGCCTGGACAGCATCAAGGACGCCCTCGTCGCGGGCCGTGCGCTGCGCCTGGGGCACGGCGTGCGCATCGCCGAGGACATCGAGATCGAGGAGTCGGAGGACGAGCAGGCCGGTGACAGCGAGGAGATCGGGATCGCGAACCTCGGGCGCGTCGCGTCGTGGGTCCGTGACCGGGGCATCCCCCTGGAGCTGTGCCCGTCGTCGAACCTGCAGACCGGGGCCATCGAGGCCTTCGGGACCACGATCGACAGCCATCCCTTCGACCTGCTCTACCAACTCGGCTTCAAGGTCACGGTGAACACGGACAACCGGCTCATGAGCGGTGTCACGCTGACCGGCGAGTTCGAACTGCTGGTCGACACCTTCGGCTACGACCTCGCGGACCTCCTCGATCTCACCCTCAACGCCGTGGACGCCTCGTTCCTCCCGCTCGAGGACCGCGATGCCCTCGCCGAGCACATCGCCGAGGCCTTCGACGCCGCTGCCCGCCAGGCATCCGCCTAGCAGCGCCGTGCAGCACGAGGCCCCGTCGACGCCGGCCGCCGCGACCGGACCGGGCGTGGCGGTCGAGCGGCTTGTCGAGGTGGTGGACCTCCTGCGCAGGCACTGCCGCTGGACGGCGGCCCTGACCCACGAAGCGCTGCTCGCCTACCTCGTCGAGGAGACCTACGAACTCTACGAGGCGGTCGACGACGTCGCGCGAGCGTCCGTGCCGTCACCCGGGCTCGTCGACGAACTGCGCGGCGAACTCGGTGACGTGCTGTTCCAGGTGGTGCTGCACGCCCGGTTGGCGGCCGAGCAGGACCACTTCGATCTGGCGGACGTCGTGGCGGGCCTGACGGCGAAGCTGGTGCGCCGCAACCCCCATGTGTTCACCGCGGACGGTGCCCTCCTGGAGCTGCCGGGAACTGCGGCGGGTCCAGGAGGTGCAGCGGGCGCGCCGGTTTCGGCCGAGGAGATCGTCGAGACCTGGCACGCCGTCAAGCGCCGCGAGAAGCCCTCGCGCACATCGCCGTTCGACGGTATCCCGCACCACCTGCCCGCCTTGGCGTTCGCCGCCAAGACGCTGGCCCGGGCGGGCGAATCCGCCGGGCCGTCGGAGGGTGCACCGGGCGGTCGACCGGAGGGTGGTCCGGAGAGCAGATCGGTCGGTACGCAGCAGGGAGAGGTTCCGCCCGGCGACGAAGCCACCCTGGGCCAGGCCCTCCTGGAGCTGACCCGCCGGGCGGTCCACCTCGGCCTCGATCCAGAGCGCGCGCTGCGCCGGGCCGTGCTGGAGTACCAGGCGGGCTCGGAGCGAGGGTGAGACCGGCCGTGTCGCTGCGGCATCCTGATCGCCGCCTGACCGGTTCCCCGCACGCGCCGTGCAGCGTGGACGGGGCGATGCGGCGCCGCGTCACACGTCGGGTTCCCACCCGACGTCCGGAAGCCGCGTGAACTAGGCTGGGAGCAACACCTCCGTTGCTCCGACAAAGACGTCCCAACACGATGTGAATCCCGATACTCCAACGAAGAGGAGCAATTCCATGGCCATTATCGATGCCATCCACGCGAGGGAGATCCTCGACTCCCGCGGCAACCCCACGGTCGAGGTCGAGGTCCTGCTCGACGACGACACCTTCGGCCGCGCGGCGGTCCCCTCCGGTGCGTCCACCGGAGCCTTCGAGGCCAACGAGCGTCGCGACGGCGAGAAGGACCGCTACCTCGGCAAGGGCGTCCTGCAGGCCGTCGAAGCCGTCATCGAGCAGATCCAGCCGGCCCTCCTCGGCTTCGACGCTGCGGACCAGCGCGCCATCGACCAGGCGATGATCGACCTGGACGGTACGGAGAACAAGTCGAACCTGGGCGCCAACGCGATGCTGGGCGTCTCGCTCGCCATCGCCCGCGCTGCTGCCGAGTCCTCCGCCCTGCCGCTCTACCGCTACCTCGGCGGCCCCAACGCGCACGTGCTGCCCGTGCCCCTCATGAACATCCTCAACGGTGGTTCGCACGCGGATTCCGACGTCGACATCCAGGAGTTCATGATCGTTCCTCTGGGCGCCCAGACCTACTCCGAGGGCCTCCGCTGGGGCGTCGAGGTGTACCACGAGCTCAAGTCCGTGCTGAAGGAGAAGGGCCTCGCGACGGGTCTCGGCGACGAGGGTGGCTTCGCGCCGAACCTCCCGTCCAACCGCGATGCCCTGGACCTCATCACCACCGCCGTCGAGCGGGCCGGCTACACGCCCGGGACCGATATCGCCTTCGCCCTCGACGTCGCCGCCTCCGAGTTCTACGAGGACGGCGCGTACCAGTTCGAGGGCAAGGCGCTCAGCACCGAGGAGATGAGCGCCTACTACGTGGAGCTCGTCCGCGACTACCCCCTGGTCTCCATCGAGGATCCCCTCGACGAGGACGACTGGGAGGGCTGGAAGCACCTGACCGACGCGATCGGCGACAAGGTGCAGCTCGTGGGTGATGACCTCTTCGTCACCAACCCCGTCCGCCTGGCCAAGGGCATCCAGAACCAGACGGCCAACTCGCTGCTGGTGAAGGTCAACCAGATCGGTACCCTCACCGAGACCCTGGACGCCATCTCGATGGCCCAGCGCGCCGGCTACACGACGATCACCTCCCACCGCTCCGGCGAGACCGAGGACACGACGATCGCGGACATCTGCGTCGCGACGAACGCCGGACAGATCAAGACCGGAGCGCCCGCGCGGAGCGAGCGCGTCGCGAAGTACAACCAGCTGCTGCGCATCGAGGAGGAGCTCGACGACGCCGCACGCTACGCCGGTCGCTCCGCCTTCCCGCGTTTCACCGCCTAGGTGATCCTCGGGTGAGCGGCTGGGCGGTTACCCTCGTTAGACGGGTTCCGCGAGGAATCCGACGCGAACCGACGCGACTGCACTGACGAGGAGCTCCATGACTGCCCGCCGCCCTAACGTGCCGCGAGCCGGCCGACCGACGCCAGTGGCGGACGATCGGCCGGTTCCCGGAGCGGCCAAGGGCCAGACCTCACCGCACGGAGATCACCGGTCCGGCGTGGCCACGCCCGGAGCCGGCTCCCGGCAGGGGACGCATCCGTCCACCTCCCGCGGGTCGGAGCCCCGGTCCGGGGGATCGTCGCAGCGGGCGCCCGGGGTGCCGCGGACGGTGGGCCCCTCCGCGACGAAGGATCCACGGGACGCTGCGAAGACTGTTCCGGCCCGGAAGGGCACGGCCCCTGCGGGGGCAGGCTCCACCCGGAAGCCCGCGGCGACGACTCCCTCGGACGTGCGTGCGGCCGAGAGGTCCCAGCTGGCCGCGAGCATCCGCCGCGGCCGCCTCGGATCGCGCCGCGCGGAGTCGCCGATCCAGCCTGCCGAAGAGGCGACGCCCATCCCGGCGAAGTCGTTCTCCGGCCGGCTGCTGGCCCTCGCCGTCGTCCTGATCGCCGTGATCGTGCTGCTGGCACCCTCGGTGAGCCGTTACGTCCAGCAGCAGTCCGAGCTCGATGCCCTCCGCGCGGACATTGCCCGGCAGGAGCAGCAGCAGGCGGACTACCAGTCGGAACTGGCCCGGTGGGACGACCCCGCCTTCGTGAAGCAGCAGGCGCGCGAACGGATCTTCCTCGTGATGCCCGGCGAGACCCGCTACCTCGTCAAGGGCAGCGAGGGCATCGAGAAGGGGACGGGCGAAGGATCGGCCGCCGAGCCGGCCGATCTCCCCTGGGTCGATTCCCTGTGGAGCTCGGTGGAGCGCGCCGCGACGGATTGAAACCGGATGGATCGGGCGTCGGGACGAGCGGCCGGACCGGTCGTGCCTGACCGGCGCGGTGGAGACCCGGCACGGCCGGGAAGTGGCACGGCCGAGAATCGGCGCTCGCGGAGCGCTCCCCAGGAAGGAACAGCGTGACCCAGCAGGACCACGACGACCAGCACGACCAGGACGGTCAGCCCGACGGGCGGGCCGAACAGTCCCGGCAGCCCGATCAGGGTGGACCCCGCGACGATCCCAGGACCCCGAGTGAGCATGACCTCGACGTCCTCAGCCGACAGCTCGGACGCCCGGTGCGTGACGTCGTGGAGATCGGCGCGCGGTGCGTCTGCGGCAACCCGCTCGTCGCCACGACGGCACCCCGCCTCTCGAACGGCATCCCCTTCCCGACCACCTACTACCTCAGCCACCCCGTCGTGACAGCGGCGGTGTCCCGTCTCGAGGCCGAGGGTGTCATGACCGAGATGAGTGAGCGCCTCACCGCCGATGCCGGTCTCGCAGCGGGCCACCGGAAAGCGCATGCGGCGTACCTCGAGGCCCGGAACGACGTCGGGGCGCGGGCCGGGACCGGCGCGGTGCCCGAGATCGACGGGGTATCGGCCGGCGGCATGCCGACGCGCGTCAAATGCCTCCACGTGCTGGTGGGCCACGCGCTCGCCGCGGGGCCGGGAGTGAACCCCCTCGGGGACGAGGCGATCGAGCGGATCGCCCCGTGGTGGACACGGGAGCGATGCTCCTGCGACGGTGCCTGGGACACCACCGGCCAGGCTCCCGACGCCGACCTCAGCAGGCACACCCGGACCCAGGGGCTGACCGCCGAGGAACTCGCCGCGAAGCGGGACGCCCGACGGCGCGGGGGAGCAGATGCGCCCGACACCACCCACACCCCCGACACGTCCGACGTACCCGGGACCATCGCACCCTCTGAGGAGACGTAATGCGCACAGCTGCCATCGACTGCGGGACCAACTCCATCCGGCTCCTGATCGCGGACATCGAGGACGGCGTGCTCACCGATGTCGTCAGGCTCATGCGGGTGGTCCGGCTCGGTGAGGGGGTGGATGCGACGGGGCGTCTCTCGGAGGCCGCACTCGAGCGCACCTTCACCGCTGCCGAGGAGTATGCGGCGCTGATCGAGCAGCACGGTGCGCCACCGGTGCGGTTCGTCGCCACCTCGGCCTCCCGTGACGCGGAGAACCGCCAGGTCTTCGTCGACGGCATCCGGGAGCGGCTCGGCGTGGAACCCGAGGTCATCACGGGCGACGAGGAGGCGCGGCTCTCCTTCGACGGAGCGGTCAGCGTCCTCGCGACGGCGGACGACGAGACGGTCCTGGTGATCGACCTCGGCGGCGGCAGCACGGAGTTCGTGGCCGGGACCGCAGGCGGCCTGATCGCGGCGCGCAGCACCGACATGGGCTGCGTCCGCTTCACCGAGCGCTTCCTCCAGGACGACCCGCCGACCGAGGCGCAGATCGCGTCGATGAGCACCGCGGTGGGCCTCCTCATGGACGAGGCAGCGGCACAGGTGCCCTTCGAGCGGATCACGAAGCTCGTCGGTGTGGCCGGGAGCGTCACGACGGTCACGGCGCATGCCCTCGACCTGCCCGCGTACGAGCCGGACTCGATCCACGGGGCGGAGCTGACGGTCGACGCCATCTCCACTGCCGCAGCGGACCTCCTGCACCTGGCGTGCGGGGACCGGGCGGCGCTTCCCTACATGCACCCCGGACGGGTGGACGTCATCGGTGCCGGCGCCCTCATCTGGATGTCCATCGTGCAGCGGGTGGCAGAGGCCACCTCCGGCCGCGTGTCGACGGCCGTCACCAGCGAGCACGACATCCTCGACGGGATCGCCCTGAGCGTCGCCGCGCGGGGCGTGTGACCTGATGGACACCCGGGCAGCCCGGGCGGCAGGCTCCGTCGTCCTGTCGTTCGCCCTGCTCCTGCCCGGAGCCGTGCAGGCCTCCGCCGACGACATCCGGGCCAAGGAGTACTGGCTCGAGGACTACGGCATCGCACAAGCCTGGAAGAGCACGCGAGGGGAGGGCGTCACCGTCGCCGTGATCGACAGTGGTGTCGACGGTACCCACCCCGACCTCGTGGGTGCGGTGGTGGGCGGGACGGACGCCTCGGGTGCCGGTGACCCCGGCGGGCAGCGCGGCCTCGGCGAGGTGCAGGGCCACGGGACCCTGGTCAGCACGCTCCTCGCCGGCCGCGGGCACACCGCTGCCACCGATCCCGACGTCCCGCGACCCGAGGGCTCCGGCGCTCCGACGGCCACCGCCGGAGCGGACGATGACCGGGACGACGCCGGCGGGGGTGCGGAGGATCCCGCGGCCCGTGCTCCGGAGACCCCGGCGCCCGGGCCCTTCGCCCAGTACGGCGAAGGTCCGGACGGTATCGTCGGCGTCGCGCCCGCAGCAGACCTGCTGGCGATCTCCCTGTGGATCGAGGGCCCCGGCAGCGGCCCCAACCCGGCGGGGATCCCGGTGGACGAGCAGGTGCCGAAGGCTGTCCACTGGGCGGTCGACAACGGGGCCGATGTCATCAACATGTCCCTGGGCAGTACCAGCACCGCGTGGCCCGAGAGCTGGGACGAGGCGTTCCTGTACGCCGAGCAGAACGACGTCGTCATCATCGCCGCCGCCGGGAACCGCGCCGGAGGACTGACGCAGGTCGGAGCGCCGGCGACGATCCCTGGTGTGCTCGCGGTGGCGGGACTCGACCGGGCGGGCCGCGCGAGCGCCGAGGCGTCGTCCGAGGGCATCAGCATCGCCGTCGCGGCCCCGTCAGAGAACCTCGTGGGAGGGCTGCCGGGCGGGCTGTACGCCGACTGGTCCGGGACATCGGGGGCCGCCCCGCTGGTGTCCGGGGTCGCCGCCCTCATCCGCTCGCGGTACCCCGAGCTGTCGGCTGCGGAGGTGGTCAACCGGATCGTCGACACGGCGCGGGACGCCGGCGAGCCCGGCTTCGACACGCTGTACGGCTACGGCGTCCTGGACGTCGCGGCGGCGGTCGGCGAGGACATCACGGTGCCCCAGGAGAGCCGCCTCGGCACCATGGCCGACTGGATCGAGCTGTACCGGCGCCACAATCTGACGCCCACTGCGCCACCTGCCCCACCGAGCGAGGAGCCGGCCGAGGTCATCCCCGCCCCGGCGCCTCCGCAGGCGCAGGACCCGCTGCGTCCGATGCACGATGTACCGGCCCTGGTCGTCCTGGGTTACGGCGGGCTGGCGCTCGCCGTACTGCTCGCCGGGGCCCTGCACGTGACCCGCGTCCGACGGCGCCAGGCCGCCCTCCCGGAGGAGGTCGCCGATGACGCCGAGCCGGGCGGATCGGCGGCGAACGAGCGGGCCGACCGGGGAGTTCCGGAGGCACCCGCGAGCTAGTGAAGATTTTCACAAAGTCCGGTAGCATCGAGGAATGGCATCGAATCCACATTTCTCCGACCGCCCGCGCATCCTCGTCGTCGGTGGCGGTTACGTAGGCCTCTACGTCGCGCACAGGCTCCAGAAGCAGGTCAAGAACCACGGCGGCATCGTCACGCTGGTCGACCCCCTTCCCTACATGACGTACCAGCCCTTCCTCCCCGAGGTCGCGGCCGGCAGCATCGAGCCACGCCATGCGATCGTCTCGCACCGCAAGCACCTGAAGAAGACGGAGTTGATCTCCGGCAAGGTCACCTCGATCAACCACGCGGGCCGCACGGCCACCATCGCCCCGACGGGCGACGGTGAGCCCTTCGAGCTGGCCTACACGGACGTCGTCGTCGCCGCCGGCTCCATCACCCGCACTTTCCCCATCGACGGTCTCAAGGACCAGGGCATCGGGCTCAAGACCATCGAGGAAGCCGTCGCCCTGCGCAACCGCATGTTCGAGCGCATCGAGACCGCCTCCGTCCTCCCCGAGGGCCCCGAGCGGGACCGTGCGCTCACGTTCGTCGTCGTCGGCGGTGGGTTCGCCGGTATCGAGACCATCACCGAGATGGAGGACGCCGCACGCGACGCGGTGAAGGCCAACGCCCGGCTCGACCGGTCGGACCTCCGCTTCGTCCTCGTCGAGGCCATGGGACGCATCATGCCCGAGGTCACCGCCGAGCAGGCGGAGTGGGTCGTCGGCCACCTCCGCTCCCGCCAGATCGAGGTCCTCCTCAACACCTCGCTCTCCAGCGCGGTCGACGGCACCCTGAAGCTCATCAACATGCCGGACAAGACCCCGGCCGACCAGTTCGAGACCGACACCCTGATCTGGACCGCAGGTGTCCAGGCCAGCCCGGTGGTGCGCTCCACCGACTTCCCCGTCGACGAGCGCGGTCGCGTCCGCGCCATTCCCGAGCTGCGCATCACCGGCGACGACGGACCCATCGACCATGCATGGACCGCCGGTGACGTCGCGGCGGTGCCCGATCTCACGGGTGGGGGAGTGGGGGGCTTCTGCGTCCCCAACGCCCAGCACGCCGTGCGCCAGGCGAAGCTGCTCGCCGCCAACATCCTCGCCGCCAACTACGGCATCGGCGAGGTCAAGGAATACCGCCACACCAACCTCGGCGCGGTCGCGGGCTTCGGCCAGTTCAAGGGTGTCGCGAACATCATGGGCTTCGGCTTGAAGGGCTTCCCGGCCTGGCTGGCGCACCGTGGGTACCACGGCTTCGCCATGCCGATGTACGAGCGGAAGGCGCGCGTCATCATCAACTGGAGCATGAGCTTCCTCTTCGGTCGCGACCTCGCCCCGATCTCGGACCTGCAGGAGCCGAGGCGTCAGTTCCGCGAAGCGGCCACCCCGCCGCCGAAGAAGGACACCGCCCTGCAGAGCCAGCCTCCGACGCCCGCCGGCAAGGCCGCTTCGGCGAAGGCCTCCGCCTGACGCACGGCCTGAGTACCCCTGCATGAAGCGACGGCGGCTCCCCCGAGGGGCCGCCGTCGCCGTGTCCGCCGATCGCCGTGCACGCCTGATCGGCGCCGCCCGGCCGGCCGTCCTCGCGGGGTAGGCTGATCCGGCGGCCGGCCCCAGTAGCCCAATGGCAGAGGCAGCAGACTTAAAATCTGTTCAGTCAGGGTTCGAGTCCCTGCTGGGGCACCGGAGGCTCCTCCCGGGCCTGTAGGCGGGCGCCCCTCCATGGCGAGGCCTTGCACTCCGGCGGCGCCTACTGTCAAGAGTGCCGATCATCGCCTGTGACGAGCGTTACAAGGATGTAACCCGATTCGCTTACCTCAGACACAAATGTGGATTAGCTTTTCCTACAAGCCAGGAACACCTGGCGATCGCATCAAAGGCAGCAAGAGCCTTTCGGTCGAGGAGAACAATTCATGACTGCAACACGCAACTCCGCGCGGTTCGGCATCGGGGAGAATGCCCCGCGCGCGGCGAAGGTCGCTGCCCTGAGCCTGGGTATCGCGCTCTTCGCCTCAGGCTGCGGTGGCGGCGGGACCACGGGTTCCGAGGGTGAGGGTGGCGACACCGAGACCACCGCTGCGGCTGCCACATCGGCCCTGGCATGCCCCGAGAGCGAAGGCGGCACCGGCGAGGAGCAGGGCGAGAAGGGTGACCCTGCAGCCGTACCGGCCAGCACCACCACCAGCCCCACCCCGCTCAAGCTGGGCTCCATCCTGCCCACCACCGGAACGCTCGCGTTCCTCGGCCCGCCGGAGATCGCCGGCGTCAACCTCGCTGTCAACGAAGTCAACGAGGCAGGCGGCGTCCTCGGCCAGGACATCTCGATCACCCACCGCGATTCCGGTGACACCACGACGGACATCGCCACGCAGTCCGTCACGGACCTGCTGTCCCAGGACGTCAGCGCCATCATCGGTGCCGCGTCCTCCGGCGTCTCGAAGACCGTCATCAACCAGATCACCGGCGCGGGAGTCATCCAGTTCTCGCCCGCCAACACCTCGCCCGAGTTCACCGACTGGGACGATCAGGGACTGTACTTCCGTACGGCTCCCTCCGACGTCCTCCAGGGCCGCACGCTCGGCAACTACATCATGACCTGTGGTGCCCAGACCGTCGGCATGATCACCCTCAACGACTCCTACGGCACCGGTCTGCAGACCAACATCCAGGAGACCGTCGAGTCCGCCGGCGGCGAGGTCGTCGCGAACGAGATGTTCAACACCGGTGATTCGCAGTTCTCGAGCCAGGTGGACGCCATCGCGGCGGCCAAGCCCGACGCGATCGTCCTGATCAGCTTCGACGAGGCCAAGAGCATCATCCCGCTGCTGGTCGCCAAGGGCGTCGAGGCGAGCTCGATCTTCATGGTCGACGGCAACACCACCGACTACAGCAAGGACCTCGATCCCGGAACCCTCGAAGGGGCCCAGGGCACCATCCCCGGCCCGTTCACCGGTACCGGCTTCCAGGAGGCCCTGGCCACGGTCGACCCGGCCCTGACCAGCCTGGCCTACGCCGGGGAGAGCTACGACGCGGTCAACCTGATCTCGCTCGCAGCGGAAGCCGCCGGCAGCGTCGAGGGTGCCGAGATCGCCAAGCAGCTCGAGAGCGTGTCGAAGGACGGGACGAAGTGCTTCGACTTCGCCGGTTGTGTCACCCTGCTGCGCGGCGGCGAGGACATCGACTACGACGGCATCTCCGGACCGGTCTCCTTCGACGCGAAGGGTGATCCCACCGAGGCTGCCATCGGTATCTACAAGTACGATGCCGACAACGTCCCCCAGCCGAGCCGTTCCGAGGTCGGACAGCTCTAGGGTTCGCCCCGGGCACTGCCCCGGTCGTCGACAGCAGTACAGAGGCCCCGGCCGCTTCCGTGAAGCGGCCGGGGCCTCTGTCATGTCCTCGGGCAGTCAGGCGTCGCCCGGCGCACGCCTGGACAGGGCGTAGGAGGGTTCCCGCACCCGCCGGGCCCATTCATAGGTCCGGGCACCCGCGAGCGGGTGGAGGACGGCGTCGAAGCGCAGGTCCGTGTCCTCGGCAGCGGGGCCGAGGGTCAGCGTGAGTGTTCCGAAGTGCTGCCATGGGCCAAGCGGTGTCGCGAAGTAGAGGCCCAGGTGCCAGGGCGATGATCCCAGCGAGCGGCGGAAGGCGCGCAGGGACGAGGGAAGGCCCGCGGGGCCGACGGTACGGGCGCCGAGCAGGACGGGGCCGTCGTCGCCCCGATAGGGCATCATCGTGCCCAGCGGCGCCCGTGAGACGCTGAGCCGCGGGAGGAGCAGGTAGCGGCCCGGGACGGACCACCCCGTGGAGGACAGGAGGACGTCCGAGAACGTGGACGGTGCTGGACCCGGCTCGGGGTGATGCAACCGCAGGGCGAGCCCGATCACGTCCGGTAGCCCGTCGGGCGTTCCCGCGGAGCGGGAGATCCGGGCCGTCGCCGGGCTCCGGCCGGGCGCGTCGATCCAGGAGATACCGCTGCGGAGCCCGTGTACATGCACCATCACGTGCCCCTCGAGCCGGAGCCCCCTCGTATGGATGGGGCGATTCCTGCGCACCTGCTTGATGCCCCTGAAGAGGACCTCGAAGCCGGTGCCGATCGCGCTGCTGAAGATCCGTGCCATGTGCCGGGCGTCCCTCCCGAAGTGTCGCCTGTCGTCTCCTTCAACGTAGCGGGCCGGGAACGACGATGGGCGGGACCGTCTCCGGTCCCGCCCATCCTTGCCATCCGCCGCATCGTCCGCAAGCACCGGGCGTCCGGGGTTCCGTGACGCCCGCCCCGCCGGACGTCCCGCGGGGCGGCGACTCCCTGCCGTCAGGGTGTCGCCGTACCCCTCCGTTCCGCCCTAGGCGGTGTCGGCGAGTGTGCCGAGGTAGAGCTGGATGACCTTCGGGTCCTTCATGAGCTCGCGGCCCGTGCCCGTGTAGGCGTCCTTGCCCTGATCCAGGACGTACGCGCGGTCGCAGATCTGCAGGCACCGCCGGGCATTCTGCTCGACCATGATCACCGACACGCCCGCGCGGTTGATCTCGTGCACGCGGAGGAAGGTCTCGTCCTGCTTGACCGGGGACAGGCCGGCCGACGGTTCGTCGAGGAGCAGCACCGCCGGGTCCATCATCAGGGCCCTCCCCATCGCGACCATCTGGCGCTCGCCGCCGGAGAGCGACCCGGCGCGCTGGGCTCGCCGCTTGCCCAGCTCGGGGAACAGCCCTGCGACGAACTCGAAGCGCTCCTTGAAGTCCTTGGGCCGCTGGTACATGCCCATCTGGAGGTTCTCCTCGATGGTCAGGGTGGCGAAGACGTTGTTGTTCTGCGGCACGAAGCCCACGCCGCGGCTCACCAGCCGGTTCGCCTTCAGCCCGGTGAGATCCTGGCCGCGCACCACGACGGTGCCGGAGTGGACCTTGACGAGCCCGAACATCGCCTTGAGCAGCGTGGACTTCCCCGCGCCGTTCGGGCCGATGATGCCGATCAGCTCACCCCGGCGGGCCTCGATGCTGCAGCCGTTGAGGATGTTCACGCCCGGGAGGTAGCCGGCGACGAGGTCCGTGACCTTGACGACGGAGTCGCCCTCGAATTCTGCCTCGGTCATCGCTTCGTCTCCTCATCCGTGTGCGTGGATCCGGCGGCGTGCGCGCCGCCGACCTCGGTGACGCCGTGCCCGAGGATGCCCTCGTCCTCGGTGCCGACCACCGACTCGGCGTCGTGGGCCAGCTCCTCCTCCAGGCGCTCGATCCCGGTGGAGTCACCGAGGTCGACGTCGTGGTGGGCGCCCAGGTACGCGTCGATCACCGCCTGGTCCTTCATGACGATGTCCGGCGGCCCTTCCGCCACGACCTTGCCCTCGGCCATCACGACGACCCAGTCCGCGATGTGCCGGACCATGTGCATGTCGTGCTCGACGAAGAGGACGGTCATGCCCTCGGCCTTCAGGTTCTTGATGTGGTCCAGCAGCGACTGCGTCAGTGCCGGGTTGACGCCGGCCATCGGCTCGTCGAGCATCACGAGCCGCGGCCGGACCATCAGGGCCCGTGCCATCTCGAGGAGCTTGCGCTGGCCGCCGGAGAGCGAGGCCGCGTAGTCGTCGCGCTTGGTGTCGAGCTTGAACTTGGTCAGCAGGACCTCCGCCTGCTCGGTGATCTCGCGCTCACGTCCACCCCAGATGCCCTTGAAGAGCGCCCGGGCCAGGCTCTCGCCCGGCTGGTCCGTGGCGCCGAGCCGCATGTTCTCCATGACGGTGAGCTTGCCCATGACCTTGGTGAGCTGGAAGGTGCGCACCATGCCCATGCGGGCCACCTTGTGCGAGGCGACCTTGGCCAGCGGCTTGCCGTCGAACTCCCAGTCCCCGCTGTTGGGGACGTCGAAGCCGGTCAACAGGTTGAACAGCGTGGTCTTGCCGGCGCCGTTCGGACCGATGAGTGCGGTGATCTTGTGGCGGGGGATCTCGAGGTGCTCGACGTCGACCGCGTTGATCCCGCCGAAGCTCCGCGTGACGTTCCGTGCGATGACGATGGGATCCCGCTTGCGGCAGCCCGGACGGGTCTCCTCCTCGGTGATCGGCGAGGCGTCGGTCATGTAGTCGTGGCCGCCACCGACGGCGTCCACAGGGGCGTCGGCGGCGTGCGCGCCGGCGGGCTGGGTGCCACCGGCGGAGGGTCCGCCCGGTGCGGGATTGCCGTGCTCGTTGTCGGAGGTCATGCGAACGCCAACTCCTTCTTGTTACCCAGGACGCCCTGCGGCCTGAAGACCATGAGCAGCATCAGTGCCACACCCACGAGGATGTAGCGCAGCTGACCCGCCTGCGAGTTGGACAGGAACGTGATGGCGCCGATCTCGATGGCGCCGTACAGCAGCCCCTGCGTGAGGGAGAGGACCACCCAGAAGATCATCGCTCCGATGACCGGCCCGAGGACGGTGGCCATGCCGCCGAGGAGGAGGCAGGTGTAGAGGAAGAACGTCAGCTCCGTGGCGTAGTTGGCCGGCTGCACCGCGCCGCGCGGCAGGGTGAAGATGATGCCGGCCAGCGACCCGAGCACACCGCCGATGACGAGGGCCTGCATCTTGTAGGCGTACACGTTCTTGCCGAGCGAGCGGACCGCGTTCTCGTCCTCGCGGATGCCCTTGAGGACACGACCCCAGGGGCTCCGCATGAGGAGCCACACGACGAGGCACGCGACAATGACGACGGTCCAGCCGACGATGCGGATCCAGAGATCGCGCTCGTTCATGGCCAGGGGGCCGACGTTGTAGGTGCCCGGGGAGAACGGGTTGAGGGAGAAGAAGCCGCCCTCGAAGGCCGCGAGTCCGTTCGCGGAACCGGTCACGTCCGTGAGCCCGTTGGTGGTGACGATGTAGCGGATGATCTCCGCCGCGGCGATCGTGACGATGGCCAGGTAGTCCGCCCTGAGGCGCAGGGTCGGGATGCCGAGGACGATCGCGAAGACGACCGAGGCGAGGATCGCCACCAGGACCGCCACCGGGAGCGGCGCGTTGAACGTCAGCGTCGAGATCGCGTAGCCGTAGGCTCCGACGGCCATGAACCCGGCCTGCCCGAAGTTCAGGAGGCCCGAGTAGCCGAAGTGGACGGCGAGTCCGAGGGCCGCAAGGGCGTAGGCCGCCGTCGTCGGGCTGATCAGCTCGCCGAAGGCGTTGATGAGGATGTTTCCGAAGTCCATGAAGAGTCCCTAACCTATGCGCTCTCGGCGGCCGAGGATACCCTGCGGCCGGAACAGGAGAACGAGAATCAAGATCAGCAGCGCTCCGACGTACTTGAGGTCTGCCTCGAGCCAGATCGTGGAGATCTCCACGAAGAGGCCGACGATGATGGAGCCGACGAGGGCGCCGAAGACCGTCCCCAGGCCGCCGAGCGTGACGCCGGCGAAGATGAGCAGCAGGATCTGCTGGCCCATGTTGTAGGAGACACCCGGCCGGTAGTAGGCCCACAGGACGCCACCGAGCGCAGCCAGCATGCCGCCGATGACCCAGACGATCCTGATGACGCGGTCGACGTCGATACCCGATGCCGCGGCCAGGGCCGGGTTGTCGGCGACGGCGCGCGTGGCCTTGCCGATGCGCGTGCGCAGCAGCAGGAACGCCACGACCAGGATGATCACGAGGCTGACGACCAGCGACGTGAGGTTGTTGCGGGAGATGGACACCGAGCCGAGGTCGATGATCGGGCTCTGCGAACCCGGCAGCTGCTGCGTCGCACCGCCGAAGAAGAACTGGATGATGTACCGCAGGGCCAGGGCGAGGCCGATGCTGACGATCATCATCGGCACCAGGCCCGTCCCGCGCCGGCGCAACGGCTTCCAGAGCCCTGCATCCTGCACGTAGCCGAGAAGGCCTCCTCCGACGACCGCGAGGACGATCGACACCGCGATCGGCAGCCCCATCGCCGCGAAGGCGAAGGCGAGGACCGCACCGAGGGTGACCATCTCGCCGTGCGCGAAGTTGGTCAGTCCCGTGGTGCCGAAGATGAGGGAGAGGCCGACGGCGCTGAGTGCGAGGAGGAGACCGAAGCTGAAGCCCGCGAGGGCACGCTCGGCCAGCGTCTCGAGGAACGGCGTCTGCTGCGCGACGATGCCCTCGCCGAACAGGAACAGCGTCGAGGCGCTCGAGGTGTTGGCGAAGGTGACCTCACGCGGGTTCTCCTGGCCCTCCGCCAGGGCGATGCCCTCGGGCAGGGTCTCCTCGTCGATCGCCACCTCGTACGTCCCCTGCTCGGGTACGCCGATGCTCCAGGCACCGTTGGGACCGGACGTGGCCTCGCCGTCGAAGCCGTTGCCGGTCGCCGTCACGGTGACGTCCGCGATGGGGCCGTCGACGCCGCGCAGCACCCCGCTGATGCGATTGTCGAATTCCTGGGCCTGGACGCTCGTAGGGGTCTGCTGATGGACTGCCGTGGCGCTCATCGCGTGCGCGGGCGGGTGGGTGAACGCCTGCGCCGCGGGGGCGCCGACCAGCACGAGCAACAGGAGACCGAGCATCAGGAGCAACGACCTCCTGATCCGTGCAGGCGTCGATAGGGTGAACAAGATGGGAACCTCCACGGTGGGGGCAGACCCGGCGGCTGTGCACCGGGAGCAACAGTTGTGACGAGTGTCACGGACGTGGGGATCATGTTACTAGCGGCATGTTTCGGCAATTCGCAAAAGTGCCGGGACAAGGTAGCGATTCGGTAACGAAAGTTTTACCAAGGAGCCTTCCTGTTGTAATTCCGCAGCTCGACGGGAAGGCGTGCCGGTCGTCGAGGGAACAAAAAATGGGCCGGACCGTTGCCATTGGTAGGGTTGAACAACCACGCAGCCCCCTATTGGAGGACAAAGACACCATGGCACTTGGCGGTAATCCGGTCTTCAACGGAAAGACCTTCCGTTCCGCGACCCGAGGCAACCAGGCGGCAGGATTCGGCACCGCGACCTATGCCGGGCAGGCGGTCGCGAACCAGCAGCAGCTGGAGCACATGTACAACCAGCCGTCGGCGGGTCCGGCCCAGACCGGACGGATGACGTTCGACGACGTCATCGTGAAGACGCTGCTCTGCCTCGGCGTCGTCCTGGTCGGTGCGGCGATCCCAGCGTTCGTCCTGCCCGGGCTCGCGCTCCCCCTCATGGTGGTCGGAGCCCTCGGTGGATTCGTCCTCGGGCTCGTCAACGCCTTCAAGCGGGAGCCGTCTCCCGCGCTGATCATCGCGTACGCGGCCCTCGAGGGTCTCTTCGTCGGTGGCTTCACGATGTTCCTCGAGGCCCAGTTCCCCGGGATCGCGATGCAGGCCGTGCTCGGCACGCTCGTGGTCTTCGGCGTGACCCTCGCGCTGTTCAAGAGCGGCAAGGTCCGCGCGACCCCGAAGGCGATGAAGTTCTTCATGATCGCGATGATCAGCTACGCGCTGTTCTCGCTCGTGAACCTCGGGCTGATGCTGTTCAACGTCACCGACGATCCCTGGGGCCTTCGCGGCGCCGAGATCGCGGGGATCCCGGTCGGTGTGATCATCGGTCTCCTGGCCATCGGTCTGGCTGCCTTCTCCCTGATTATCGATTTCACCTCGATCAGTGAGGGCGTCCGTCAGGGCGCGCCGATGAAGTACTCCTGGACCGCTGCTTTCGGCCTGACCGTCACGCTGATCTGGCTGTACGTCGAGATCCTCCGCGTCCTCGCGATCCTCCGCGGCAGCGACTGAGGCTCACGCACCTGGCTCCGGGCAGATCCGGGGCCGAAGCGCTCTTCTACGACGAAGGACCCGCAACCGGAGGGTGCGGGTCCTTCGTCGTTCCCGGGCGGGATCCGACCGGGTCTGCTCTGCTCAGGCCACCCGCGCGGCGCCGGCGCCGGGAAGCACGCTGAAGATCACCGGGGACCGGAATCCGGCGGCGGAGAACGCACCTTCGACGGCGTCCCGGATGGCGGTGACGTCACCGACCCGCGCCAGCGCGATCGCCGCACCGCCGAAGCCGCCACCCGTCATGCGCGCCCCGATGGCTCCCGCGTCGAGCGCGGTGTCCACGGCGGTGTCGAGTTCGGCGCAGGAGATCTCGAAGTCGTCCCGCATCGATGCATGGCTCGCGATGAGGAGCGGGCCGATCTCCGCGGGTCCCTTCTCGCTGAGCACCCTCACGGTGTCCTCCACCCGGGCGTTCTCCGTCACGATGTGCCGGACGCGCCGGAACGTCTCCTCGTCCAGCAGCCCCGCGGCCTCCGCGAGGTCCTTGACGGACAGGTCCCGGAGCGCAGGGACTCCCATCAGCTCGGCGCCGAGTTCGCAGGAGCGGCGGCGGGCCGCATAGCCACCCGTCGAGTGCGAGTGGCTGACCCGGGTGTCGATGACCATGAGCTCCAGTCCGGCGCCCTCGAGGTCGAGCGGCACGAGCCGGGATTCGCCGGAGCGGCAATCGAGGAACACGGCATGCCCCGCCTCGCCGAGCAGCGATGCGGACTGGTCCATGATGCCGGTCGGCGCCCCCACCATGCGGTTCTCGGCGAGCTGCCCGATGCCCGCGAGTTCCCGCCGGGAGATGCCGGCGTGTGCGAGGTCATTGGCGGCGACGGCCACGGAGCACTCGAGGGCGGCCGAGGAGGACAGTCCGGCGCCCACCGGCACCGACGAGTCCACCAGGAGGTCCATGCCCTGGATCCGGTAGCCCGACTGCTCCATGGCCCACAGGACGCCGAGCGGGTAGGCGGCCCAGCCGTCCACGCCGCCTTCCTCGAGACTGTCGAGGTCCGCGGTCACGGGAGCCTCGTCCGGCGCGAAGGTCGAGGCGACGCGGACCAGGCGGTCGGTGCGCAGTGCCGCGGCGACGGTCGTCGAGTGGTTGATGGCGAAGGGGAGGACGAAGCCGTCGTTGTAGTCGGTGTGTTCGCCGATGACGTTGACGCGGCCGGGGGCGGCCCACAGGCCGTCCGGCTCCGTGCCGAACCGATCGGTGAAGGCAACTGCGAGGTCGTGCGGTGTGGAGGTCATGCCTGGTCCTTCCGAGCTGGTGCAGAGCGTGGTGCCGATACCTGAACCGGCGTGAGCGGCGTGGCTGCGCGGAGCGCGTCGGCGACCTTCTCGGGGGTCGTGTCGTTGATGAAGGCGCCCATCGCCGCCTCCGAGCCGGCGAGGAACTTGAGCTTGTCGGCAGCCCTGCGCGGCGAGGTCAGCTGCAGGTGCAGGTAGCTCGCGGGGCGGAGCACGTCATCGATCGGTGCCTGCTGCCAGGCGGCGATGTACGGCGTAGGAGTGGGGTAGAGGGCGTCGAGCCGGCCGAGCAGTTCGAGGTAGACGGTGGTGAGCTCGTCGCGCTCCTCGCCGGTGAGGCCGGCGATGTCCGCGACCTGGCGATGGGGGACCAGGTGCACCTCGAGGGGCCAGCGGGCCGCGAACGGCACGAAGGCGCTGAAGTGCTCTCCTTCGATCACCATGCGGTCACCGGATGCCCGCTCGGCCGCGAGGGCATGACCCATCAGGGTCTGCGTCCCGTCGGAAGCCTCGAAGAACGCGTGCGCCCGGGCGGCGAGTGTCGCCGCACGCGGCGGGATGAACGGGTAGGCGTAGATCTGGCCGTGCGGGTGGAGCAGGGTCACACCGATGTCGGCGCCGCGGTTCTCGAAGCAGAAGACCTGCTTGATGCCCGGCATCGCCGACAGGGCCTCCGTCCGGTGGGCCCAGGCGTCGATGACGGTCCTGGCCCGCTCGGGACTCAGCGACCCGAAGGACCCCTCGTGGGCCTGATCGAACGCGACGACCTCACACCGGCCGAAGGCCGTCGTCGTCGTACCCCATTCCGGTGCGTCCGGCAGGTGGCCGAGGTCGGGGCCGAAGGAGGAGAACCGGTTCTCGAACACCACCACCTCGTAGTCGGAGGCGGGGATCTCGGACAGGTTCGCGGGCGTCGTCGGGCACAGGGGGCACTGATCAGCGGGGGGCAGGTGCGTGCGCGACTGCCGGTGCGCGGCGACAGCGATCCACTCGCCGGACAGTGCGTCGAACCGGGCGGTGCCGGACGGGCCTCTCGGCGGGAGTCCGCGGGCATCGTGGACGGCGGCGGCGTCGCGGTGCCGCGCGGCGCTCTCCTCCCGCGCATCGAAGTAGATCAGCTCGCGCCCGTCGGACAGGCGGGTGGGGGTGATGTGGGTCATGGGCGTTCTTCCGGATCGGGGTCGGGGACGGGGTCGAAGAGGATGCGGGTCAGGGCGGTGTAGTCGTCACCGGGCGGATGGTCGGTGACGAGCACCGCGGCGGCGTTCAGCGGAGCCACGCGCGCGAGGCTCACGACGCCGATCTTGCTGGCGTCGGCGAGGACCACGAGTTCTCCGCAGGTCCGCGCGAACGCCTGGTTCGTGTCCGCCTCGGCGAGGTTGGGGGTGGTGATGCCGGAGGACGCGTCCACCCCGTGCGCCCCCATGAAGCAGAGGTCCGCCCGCAGGGAGGAGATGGCGCGCGTGGCGAGCGGACCGACGAGCGCCTTCGACGGCGTCAGCTGGCCACCCGAGAGCAGGACCTGAGGCCGGTCCCCGCCCGGCGCTCCGGCGTCGAGCCGGTGCAGTTCGTCCGCGAGCGGCAGCGAATTGGTGATGACGGTCAGACCTGGTACCCGGGCCAGGAGGGGTGCGAGGGCGTAGGTGGTACTGCCGCCCGTGATCGAGACCGTCATGCCCGGGCTCAGCAGGGACACGGCCGCCTCGGCGATCCGCTGCTTCGCCTCCCCGCCACGGGTCCTGTTGACGTCGAAGCCCGCCTCCACGGAACTCAGGCTCCCCGGGCGGACGGCTCCGCCGTGGACCCGGACGAGAGCGCCCCGCGCCTCGAGGACGTCGATGTCCCGCCGGACGGTCATCTCCGACACGCCGAGGTCGAGGGCCAGGCCGCTGACGCGGACCGCAGGACGCCGGACCAGCCGGTCGAGGATCATGGCGTGGCGTTCCGCTGCGAGCACGACTGTCCTCCCGTCCTTCTTCTCCCGATCATCCGAACGAGTCCGCACGGAAACGAACAAAACCTATCATGTGGCGTGACGCCACCACCAGAGCCGGGCGATCGGGATCACTGGGCGCAGTAGCATCGCTGCATGACCACGCCGGCCACCGATGCCACCTCCGCCGTCACCTCCGCTGCCGTCTCCGACCCGTCGACCGGGCAGTCCCCGCACGCGCCCCGGCCCGCCAGCGGCATCAATGTCACCCTGCGGTCGGGACCCGCCACCGTCGTCGTCGCGAGCCTGGCGGCGGCCCTGCGCTCCTACGAGTACGACGGCGTCGCGCTGACGGAGACCTGGGGCGATGCCGACATCCCGGCCGGAGGCGGCGGGATCCTCCTCGCGCCCTGGCCGAACCGCGTGGCGGGCGGGCGCTGGATGCTGGACGGGAAGGAGCAGCGGCTCGACATCACGGAGCCCTCGAAGGGCAACGCGAGCCATGGGCTGCTCCGCAACACCGGCTACCGGGCGGTGGACGTCGGGCCGTCCAGGGCCGTCCTCGAAGCGGAGATCTTCCCGCAGCACGGGTATCCGTTCCACCTGATGCACCGCGCCACCTACGAGCTGACGGAGGAGCAGCTGACCGTGACCCAGCACCTGAGCAACCTCTCGGCCGCCCCTGCTCCCTTCGCACTCGGAGCGCATCCCTACCTGAAGATCTCCGGCGTACCCACCGAGGACCTGACGCTGACGGTGCGCGCGGACAGCCGGTTCGAGACCGACGAGCGATCCATCCCCACGGGCAAGGTCGCCGTCGCCGGCCAGTACGACCTGCGGCAGGGGCAGCGCATCGGCGACATCCGCTTCGACACCGCCTTCACCGACCTCGCACCCACGCGGGAGCGTCATGAGCATGTGCTCTCGGCTCCCGACGGCCGCAGCGTCACCCTCTGGGCCGAGGCCGCCTTCGCCTACGCTCACGTGTACATCAGCACCAGCTACCCGGGCGTGGACACGGCCGTGGCGATCGAGCCCATGACGGCACCGGCCGATGCGCTCAACTCGGGCGAGGGTCTCCGGTGGCTGCAGCCGGGTGCCTCCTTCGCCGCTTCATGGGGCATACTGCCAGGTCTCGAATAGGGGAGGGGCCGGCCTTCTATGGAAGGATTGGCCCCATGCAGCGCCTCCCCGGAGCGAAACCACAGCGCGTGCTCCAGCGTGCTGTGAGCCGCGGCGCTGCGGCACTGCCCGAGCCCCTGCCGCAGCCTCCCACCGGGCTGCGTCCCCGGCGTGTCGAGGACCGGAGCGACGTCCCCTTCGCCCTCCGCGTCGCCGCCTCCTGGTCCTGGCGCCTCGGGCTCGTGATCCTCGTGGCAGGAGTGCTCATCTTCCTGCTGAGCCAGGTCTCCCTGCTTGTCATACCCCTCATGATCGCGGGTCTGGTCGCGGCACTCCTGATGCCGCTGACGAACATCCTGCGGCGTCGGCTGCCGAACGGACTGGCCGTCGGCGCGACACTGGTCACCTTCTTCGGTGTGATCACCGGTGCGCTGCTGCTCGTCGGCCAGCAGCTCGCCGTCGGGTTCGCCAGCCTGTGGAGCCAGGCGCGGGAAGGTCTCCAGCAGACGCTCGACAGCCTGGCCCAGGGTCCGCTCCGGCTCACCACGTCGCAGATCGACCAGTACCTCCAGGACCTCGGCGGTGCCGTGCAGAACAACAGTGCCTCGATCCTCAGCGGCGCCCTGTCCTTCGGCACGACCGCGGGGCACGTTGCGGCGGGGACCCTGCTCACCGTGTTCGCCCTGATCTTCTTCCTGCTCGACGGCGGTCGTATCTGGCGGTTCGTCGTCGGGCTCGCGCCCTCGAGGGCCCGCGCAGCCGTGGACGGCGCGGGCCGCCGCGGTTGGACGTCGATGGCGAGCTACGTCCGCGTGCAGATGCTCGTCGCGGCCGTCGACGCCGTCGGGATCGGGGTCGGCGCAGCCATCATCGGTGTCCCGCTCGCCCTGCCGCTCGGGGTGCTGGTCTTCCTCGGCTCCTTCATCCCGATCGTCGGCGCGCTCGCCACGGGATCCGTCGCCGTCCTGCTCGCGCTGGTGGCGAACGGCTGGGTGAACGCGCTGATCATGCTGGCCATCGTGCTGCTCGTGCAGCAGGTGGAGGGCCACATCCTGCAGCCCCTCATCATGGGACCCGCCGTCGCGCTCCACCCGCTCGCCGTCGTCCTCGCGGTGGCCGGAGGGACGCTGCTCGCAGGGATCCCCGGTGCGCTGTTCTCCGTGCCGGTCCTCGCGGTGCTGAACACGTCCGTCCGCTACATCGCGCACCGGGCCTGGGAGTACGATCCGGTCGTGACGGTGGAGGGCGGACCGTACACCGGTGGATCCGGGATTAGGGAGCCGGCGACGGCGGGGCACGAGAGCCCCGCAGCGCCGGCCAGCACCCCGGATCCCCGCGCCTCCGTGGCGCCCCTCCTCCAGGAAGAGACCGCACCGTGACCGACCAGACCGTCGCCCTCCGCACGAGCACCCCGGGTTCGCCCGACCCCACCCACGCCGGCAGCGCCGTCCGCACCCACCCCGACCCCGCCGTCCCGGCCCTCTCGGTCACGCTCGCTGACGTCGAGGCGGCCCACCGCACGCTCGACGGCGTCATCGCGCGTACACCCATCGAGCAGTCACGCGCGCTCGGACGGCTGACCGGGTCCACGGTGTCCTTCAAGTGCGAGAACCTGCAGCGCGCCGGATCCTTCAAGGTCCGCGGCGCCTACAACCGGATGGCGAAGCTGACCGAGGCCGAGCGAGCCCGCGGCGTGGTCGCCGCCTCGGCCGGTAACCACGCGCAGGGCGTGGCGGTGGCCGCCGCCCGCCTGGGCATCTCCGCACGGATCTACATGCCGCTCGGCGTCGCCCTGCCGAAGCTGGCGGCGACCCGCGGGCACGGCGCTGAGGTGATCCTGCACGGCCACACGGTGGACGAGGCGCTCGCCGAGGCGAAGAGGTACGCGGACTCCACCGGCGCCGTGTTCGTGCACCCGTTCGACAATGTCGACGTCGTGGCGGGTCAGGGCACCATCGGGCTCGAGATCCTCGAGCAGGTGCCCGACGTCGACACGATCCTCATGGGTGTCGGTGGCGGCGGACTGCTGGCCGGCGTCGCCGTGGCCGTCAAGGCGCGGGCGAAGGAACTGGGCCGCGAGATCCGCATCATCGGTGTCCAGGCGGAGAACGCGGCGGCGTATCCGCCGTCCCTCGCGGCGGACGCGCTCGTCCCGCTCACCAAGGTCTCCACGATCGCCGACGGCATCGCCGTCGGCCGGCCGGGCCAGCTGCCGTTCTCGATCATCCGCGAACTCGTCGACGACGTCGTCACCGTCAGCGAGGACTCCCTGGCCCGCGCCCTGATCTTCCTGCTGGAGCGCTCCAAGATGGTCGTCGAGCCGGCCGGAGCCGTGGGCGTGGCGGCCCTGCTCGACGGCAAGCTGACCGAGGACGGAGCCGATCCGGGGAACACCGTCGTCGTGCTCTCGGGCGGCAACATCGACCCGATGCTGATGCTCAAGGTCATCCAGCGCGGACTCGCGGCGGCGGGACGCTTCCTCGTGGTGCGCATGCTGCTCGACGACCGGCCGGGATCCCTGGCCACCATCTCGCGCATCATCGCCGAATCGGATGCGAACGTGACCGGCGTGGACCACACGCGCGTGGGCGGGTCGATCAGTATGGGCGACGTCGCCATCACCATCAACATGGAGACCAAGGGCGACGAGCACTGCGAGCAGGTCCTCAGCAACCTGCGCGCCGAAGGCTTCCAGCCGGTGGTCATCCAGGGCTGATCGACGGCACCATGACACTCCTCGCGCGTCGCGCCCGTACGGGCCTGATCACCGTTCTCGGACTCGTCGGCGTCATGTGGGCCGTGTTCTTCCTGAATCTCCTGCTCGGCAACCGTCTCGTGCGGACGCTCGGGATCGGACCACGCGAGGTGGACGGACTCGACGGCGTCGTCTTCGGCCCGTTGCTGCACGGCGGCGTGGAGCACCTCGCGAGCAATTCCTTCCCGCTCGTGGTGCTCGGCTTCCTGGCCTTCCTCGAGGGCGCGCGGCGTTTCGTGGTCGCGGTCGGGATCAGCTGGCTCGTCTCGGGCCTCGGCACGTGGGTGTTCGGCGGGGGACTGACCATCGGTGCGTCCGGCGTCGTCTTCGGCCTGTTCACCTACCTGATCACGCGCGGCTTCTACAACCGGGACTGGAGGCAGCTCCTGCTCGCCGTCGTCCTCTTCATCGCCTACGGGTCCATCCTGTGGGGCGTCCTGCCGACCGTCGGCTCGAACATCTCGTGGCAGGCGCACCTGTCCGGGGCCGTCGGCGGGGTGATCGCGGCCTTCCTGCTCAAACGGAAGCGGCCCGCCCCGGTGGGGACGGACCGCTTCGCGTCGGACCTGTAGCGCGCGGGGATCAGCCGGCGTACGGGGTCGCGGAGATGATCTCGACGGTGATCTGCTTGCCGTTCGGCGCGGCGTAGGTGACGGTGTCGCCGGCCTTGGTGCCCTGGATCGCGGCACCCAGCGGGGACTTCTCGCTGTACACGTCGATATCGGTGTCGCCTGCGACCTCGCGGCTTCCGAGCAGGAAGTTCTCGACGTCGCCCGCGATCTTGGCGGAGACCATCATGCCGGGCTCCACGATGCCGTCGTCGGCAGGCGCCTCGCCGACGTGCGCGTCGTTGAGGAGTTGCGTGAGCTGGCGGATCCGGGCCTCGGACTTGCCCTGCTCCTCCTTGGCGGCGTGGTATCCGCCGTTCTCCTTGAGATCGCCCTCGGAGCGGGCCTGCTCGATGCGGGCCACGATCTCGGTGCGCCCGGGACCGGACAGGTATTCGAGTTCGGCCTTGAGCCGGTCGTAGGACTCCTGCGTGAGCCAGGCGGCGGCGCTGTTCGTGGACACGGATAACTCCTTAGGTACGGCCTCCGCCTGGTGCGGCGTGGCTCATGGTCGCTCCGCCGGCGGTGACACGGGGTCACCGCCCGGCAAGCAAACACCCCGCCTCGTGGGACCGGTTGCCCGGTACGCCGGTGAAGCGGGGCGATACGTATCCGTCCATTCTAGAGCGGGGCGGGCTAGAACCCAAGAAGTGCCGGTCTCTAGCTCAGTCCTCGACGACCCAGCAGGCGTTGACGCCACCGGAGACGCCCGGCGAATCCGTCCGCACGTCCGTCCGGTGCGCCGTGGTGCCGCCGCCGTTGGCGCCGTCGTCCGCGCTGTTCGGTCCGATGGTCACGACCGTCCAGCCGACCACCGCATAGTTCTCACTGAGGACCTGCACCGCGCACTGGGCCGTGGCCGCGCGGTCCTTGGTGACCTCGAAGTCCACGCTGGCCCGTCCGTCGCCGATCAGGGCGAACCCCACATCCTTGGAGGACACCTCGGGGCTACCCGTCGTCAGGGCGACGGCGGCGACGGCCGCCACGGCGGCGAGGAGCACGGCGACGACCAGCGTCCGCACGCGGCCGAGGGGTTTCCTCGGCTTTGGGGTGCCGTAGCGATTGGCTACTCTTGGTGGTGGCGCATAGGAGGAGCTCACCCCTCCATTTTACCGCCCACCGATGGCGTCCCGATCCGGTCGCCGTCCCACTCGCAGAGCCAGGAGCACGTGTTGCCAAGCCACGATCAATCCCGTGTGTCCCGCGAGGGCTTCCGCCTCCTCGCGGTCCATGCCCACCCCGACGACGAATCGAGCAAGGGTGCGGCCACCATGGCCGGCTATGTCGCAGCAGGTGCGGAGGTCATGGTCGCCACCTGCACGGGTGGCGAGCGGGGGGACATCCTGAACGCCGCCATGAACGACGATCCGCGCGGCAAGCGGGATCTGCCCGGGCTGCGACGGGTCGAGATGGCGAACGCCGCCGCGGAGCTCGGCATCCGGCAGGGCTGGCTGGGATTCACGGACTCAGGCCTGCCCGAGGGGGATCCGCTGCCGGACCTGCCGTTCGGGTGCTTCGCACTCCAGCCCCTCGAGCGTGCCGCGGCGCCTCTGGTGAAGCTGGTCCGCGAGTTCCGCCCGCACGTGATCATCAGCTACGACGAGAACGGCGGGTACCCGCACCCCGACCACATCATGGCGCACCGTGTCGCCGTGGAGGCGTTCGAGGCCGCGGCGGATCCCGCCCGCTATCCGGGGACCGGTGAGGCGTGGGGCACGTCCAAGCTGTACTACGACCGCGCCTTCAACCCCGAGCGTTTCCGAGCGCTGCACTTCGCGCTGGAGGAGGCCGGGCTGCAGTCGCCGTACGCGGAACGCCTGGCGCAGTGGCTCGAGGCCGACGCCGAGGGCCACCAGCCCCCCGTCCCCGTCCACCCCACCACCACGCAGATCGACTGCGGCGACTACTTCGGTCACCGGGAGCGGGCCCTGCTGGCCCATCGCACGCAGGTGGATCCTGAGGGCTTCTTCTTCGCCGTGTCGGTCGAGATGCAGCAGAAGGTGTGGCCCTGGGAGGACTATTCGCTGATCACCTCGAGGGTGGAGACGCAGCTGCCCGAGGACGACTTCTTCACCGGCATCACCGCCGGCTCCTAGGCCCCGCAGAATTTCTATCGAGCGTAGAATTGCAGGCGGCGGATCACCCCGGCCCGCTGCGAGCTCCGAAAGTGGTACCTGTGTTCCTTGATCTCCGCCTGGCCGCGACGACCACGCCCTCGGGCGACCCGACCCTGCGGCCGGGGCTCGACCCCGCGTCGGTGACCCCGGGTACCCTCGGCTTCCTCGCGACCCTGTTCATCGTGGTGCTGGTGATCTTCCTGATCCGGGACATGGTCAAGCGCATCCGCCGCGTGCGCTATGCCGCAGAGGTGGAGCAGGCGCGCGCGGAGCGCACCGGACGCACCGGACGCACCGGACGCACCGGACGCACCGGTGATCGTCCTGCAGAGCCGGGTCCGTCGTCGACCACCGACGGACCTGGCGACGGGCCCGCCGGTGGAGCTGCGGGACCTGCCGGCGGATCCTCGGAGCGCCGGGACGGGCCGGACCGGCCGATGCCCGGCGGGAAGCACGGCCCCGACCGCCAGGGGTAGTGGCGGTCAGCCCCCGACCGGCTGCAGGACGGCGCGCATGATCGCGATGAAGTGCGCCGCGAAGGCTGCGACGGTGAAGGCGTGGAACAGCTCGTGGAATCCGAAGACCCGCAACGAGAAGTTGGGTCGCTTGATGCCGTAGAACACCGCTCCTGCGATGTAGAGGGCACCGCCCACGCAGATCAGGATCCCGGCCGCGAGGTCGGCGGCGAAGAAATCCGGCATGTAGAAGACCGAGCCGAGCCCCAGTGCCACGTAGATCGGCACGTACAGCCAGCGGGGTGCGTCCACCCACAGATTCCTGAAGAGGACCCCGGCGATCGCCCCGCTCCAGATGATCCACAGCAGCATCTCGGCCTTGCCGCGTTCCAGCAGCGCCCACGCGAGCGGCGTGTAGGACCCGGCGATGACCAGCATGATGTTCGTGTGGTCCAGTCGCTTGAGGACCACCCTCACCCCGGGGCTCCAGTTGCCGCGGTGGTAGACAGCGCTCACGCCGAAGAGCAGGATGCCCGTCAGCGCGTAGATGCCGGATGCCACCTTCAGCCCTGGCGTCGGTGCGAGGGTGATCAGCACGATCCCGGCGGCGATCGCCAGCGGAGTGGCGACGGCGTGGATCCAGCCCCGCCACAGCGGCTTGGTCGCCAGGGCATCGGCGAGCGGACCGGTCACCGAGGCGACGGTGTCCTGCAGGGTCGAGGGACGCGCATCGACGGGTTCCGAGGGGCCTGGGGCAGGGACCGGAGGGCGCGGGGTCATCCCCGGATTCTAGCCCACCGCGCATGATGCCACCCGGCGGTAGCCCTGCCCGCGGCCCCCACGCTCGGCAGGAATGCAGCCCTTTGTCAGCCAACTGCCGGTACGGTAGGGACAGGTGCGCGGGGCGGATTCGTCCTGCGGGATGTGCAGCCTCCGGCCGGACCGGAGCGGGACCAGGGGAGGGCAGCCGGGCGTGACGTGGAACTTCCCCGAGGTCGGCTACAGCTTCTACGAGCGCAGGCTCCAGCGGAACCTCGCTCCCGAGCGGATCCCGCACCACATCGGCGTCATGGTGGACGGCAACCGGCGCTGGGCCAAGCTCGCGGGGGCTCCGACCAGTCACGGGCACCAGGCCGGGGCGGACAAGATCCACGAGTTCCTCGGCTGGTGCGAGGAACTCGGAGTCGACGTGGTGACGCTCTACATGCTGTCCACGGACAACATGGGCCGCCCCCAGGAGGAGATCGACCAGCTCCTGGACATCATCGCCAACACGCTGGACCGCCTCGGCGAGAGCAATCGTGTCCGCGTGCAGCCCGTGGGAGCGCTCGACCTCCTGCCCGAGGACCTCGGCGCGAAGCTGGTGAGCCTGGCGGCCTCCACCGCGACCATCGACGGCCTGCACGTGAACGTCGCCGTCGGCTATGGGGGGCGGCGTGAGATCGTGGATGCCGTCAAGGAACTCATGCGCGACGCCGCGGGCAAGGGGGCCTCGCTCGAGACCCTGGCCGAGGAACTGACCGACCAGCACATCTCCTCCTTCCTCTACACGCGCGGCCAGCAGGATCCGGACCTCGTGATCCGGACGTCGGGCGAGCAGCGCCTGTCCGGATTCCTGATGTGGCAGAGCGCCTACAGCGAGTTCTACTTCTGCGAGGCGCTGTGGCCGGATTTCCGGCGCGTCGACTTCCTCCGGGCCCTGCGGGATTTCGGTCGCCGGCAGCGCCGCTTCGGATCCTAGTGTTCACCGGGTCTTGACCTCCGACACGCTGGACAGGACCTGTGTCACGCGGCTCGACGGCGTAGGGTCGAGCCATCGACGGCAGCCCAGAACCGTCGACGGAAGGCCGCTGATGACGCCGACGATGCTGACAGGCATCTCGTACGAGTCGGGGAGGCCGCGTCCGGCCTCCGGGCCGGAACGCACCTCCTCAACCCTACGAATTCGGGGTGTGCCCACCCCGGAGCGGAGTCCACGTGGCCACACCGATCACCTCCCAGCAGGACCCCACCACCGGTACCGCCGCGCACGTGGCGCATGACACCGGCTCCGCTTCCACCTCACGCCGGAGCTACGTCATCGACACTTCTGTCCTGCTCTCGGATCCCCGCGCGGTCCTGCGGTTCGCCGAGCACGAGGTGATCCTGCCCGTCGTCGTCATCAGTGAGCTCGAGGGCAAGCGGCACGATCCGGAGCTGGGGTACTTCGCGCGGAAGGCGCTGCGCCTGCTCGACGATCTGCGCGTCGCGAACGGCGGTCTCGACCGGGACGTGCCCCTCGGCGACGAGGGCGGCACGCTGCGTGTCGAGCTGAACCATGTCTCGGCGGAGGTCCTGCCCGTGGGGTTCCGCAGCGGGGACAACGATGCCCGGATCCTCGCCGTGGCGAAGAACCTGTCCGTGGAGGGAAGGGCCGTCACCGTCGTCTCCAAGGATCTGCCGATGCGGGTCAAGGCGTCCGCGATGGGTCTGCAGGCCGACGAGTACCGCAACGAGTTCGTGAAGGACTCCGGCTGGACCGGCGTCGCCGATCTCGACGCGACCGTCGAGGAGGTCAATGCCCTGTACGACCACGAGGCCGTCTTCGTGCCGGCCGGCGCCGAGCAGCCGGTCAACACGGGTGTCATCATGCTCTCGCCGCGCGGCTCCGCACTGGGGCGCGTGGGTGCGGACAAGCAGATCCGGCTGGTCCGCGGCGACCGCGACGTCTTCGGGCTGCACGGACGGTCCGCGGAACAGCGCCTGGCGATCGACCTGCTCATGGATCCGGACGTGGGGATCGTCTCCCTCGGTGGCCGCGCGGGAACCGGAAAGTCCGCCCTGGCCCTGTGTGCAGGCCTCGAAGCGGTCCTGGAGCGTCGGGAACACCGCAAGGTGGTGGTCTTCCGGCCGCTCTACGCCGTGGGCGGCCAGGAACTCGGTCACCTGCCCGGGAGCGAGAACGAGAAGATGAACCCCTGGGCGCAGGCGGTCTTCGACACGCTCGGGGCCCTCGTGTCCCAGGAGGTCGTCGAGGAGGTCATGGACCGCGGGATGCTGGAGGTGCTGCCGCTCACGCACATCCGCGGACGCAGCCTGCACGACTCCTTCGTGATCGTCGACGAGGCGCAGTCACTCGAGAAGAACGTGCTGCTCACCGTCATGAGCCGCATCGGGCAGAACTCCAAAATCGTCCTGACGCACGACGTCGCCCAGCGGGACAACCTGCGCGTCGGCCGGCACGACGGCATCGCCGCCGTCGTGGAGACGCTCAAGGGGCACCCGCTCTTCGGCCATGTCACCCTGACGCGATCCGAGCGCTCGCCGATCGCGGCCCTCGTGACGGAACTCCTCGAGGGCGCCGAGATCTAGATGGTGGCGGGGCGGGCCTCTTGTCCACAAGGGTGCGGGCAGGGGGCGACGCCGTCTGGGGTCCCGTAGCGTGGGGGCGTGATCACCGCACTCGCCGCGTATCCGGGGGACGCGCCCGTCGCCTTCGGGCTGCTGGTCGCGGCGCTCACCGCCTTCGTGGTCGTCGGCGTGCGCCTGAGCGTGATCGACGGCCGCACGCACCGGCTCCCGAACGGCATCGTCCTGCCGTCCTACCCCGCGGCGGCCCTCCTGCTCTCAGCGGCCGGTGGGAGCGCGGGTGAGTGGCACCGGGTGCTCGGCATGCTCGGCGGGGCGGCCGTGCTCTGGCTGGCCTTCGGGGCGCTGCACCTGCTGTACCGGCAGGGACTGGGGTTCGGCGACGTCAAGCTGGCCGGGTTGCTCGGTCTCTACCTGGGTTTTGCGGGCTGGGCGGCGGTGTGGTGGGGTCCGTTCCTCGCGCTCCTCCTCGGGGGCGCGTGGAGCCTTGTCCTCGTGGTCACCCGGAGGGCCACGCTGCGCTCCTCGGTGGCCTTCGGTCCGTTCCTCGTCGCGGGTGCGGCGCTCGCGCTGGCTGTACTACCCTGACAGCCGTGCCCACTCCAGACTTCGTCCTCGCCCTCCGCAGCAAGATCGGCCATGATCCGCTCTGGCTCCCCGGCGTGGGCGGCGTGGTGTTCGACGGCGACGGCCGGGTCCTCCTCGGTCAGCGCGCCGACAACCGGGCGTGGACCATCATCACGGGCATGGTGGATCCGGGGGAGGAACCCGCCGTCGCCCTGCGCCGCGAGGTCGAGGAGGAGACGGGGGTCCTCGTGGAGGTGGAGCACCTGCTGGACACCGGCGTCGTCGGGCCCATCACGTTCCCGAACGGGGACGTCTGCACCTTCCTGAACCTCGACTTCCGGTGCCGAGCGATCGGCGGGGAGGCGCGCGTCAACGACGATGAGTCACTCGACGTGCGGTGGTTCCACCTCGACGACCTGCCGGACCTCAATCCGAGGCACAGGGCCCTCGTCCTGGGCGCCGGGGACTTCGATGGCCGAACCCGGTTCGTGTCCTGATGAGGCGGCGCCGCCTCATGCGTGTCAGGGGTCCGAGCGGTGGGGCGGGCCCGCCGGGTCCGTGAGCGGGGCAGGAGCATCCGGTACCTCCGGCCCGTGCGGTGCGGTGGTTCTCGACGCCGCCACCCCCGCCAGTCGCTCACGCTCGAGCCGGACGGCCTCCTCGCCGCCGATGGCCTCGCCGCGGGCCACCATGCCCGAGGTCGCGGACAGCGGGACCTCCCGCAGCAGGAGCGCCAGGACCAGGGCGATCACGAGGAACGGCACGAGGTAGAGGAACACCGGCGCCAGGGACTCCGCGTAGTCGCTGACCACCGCGTTGCGCACCTGGTCGGGCAGGGCGTTCAGGGCCGCGGGATCGAGGGTCGACGTCGCCTGGCCGGCCGCCTCCGGGCTCGCGCCGAACGCTGAGAACGTCCCGTTCAGGCGCTCGGACAGCCTGCTGGTGAAGATCGCGCCGAAGACGGCGACGCCGAGGGACGCGCCGACCTCGCGGAAGTAGTTGTTCGTGCTGGTCGCGACACCCACCATGGTGGGTGCCACCGAGTTCTGCACGACGAGGACGATCACCTGCATGATGAGGCCGAGTCCGGCGCCGAAGAAGAACAGCATGGTGCAGATGATCCAGATCGGTGTGCTCGCGGTCAGCGTGGACATCCAGAGCAGCGTGGCAAGGGTCACGGAGACGCCGATGATGGGGTACTTCCGGTACCGCCCGGAGCGCGAGATGGCGATGCCCGAGTAGATGGACGTGCCCATGAGGCCCACGATCATCGGCACGAGGAGCAGCCCCGAGACGGCGGCCGAGGTGCCGGACGCCATCTGCAGGAAGGTGGGCATGAACGCGAGGGCGGCGAACATCCCGAGACCGAGCGTCAGGCCGATGCCCGTGCTGGTCACGAAGGTACGGTTCCGGAAGAGTTCCAGCGGGATGATCGGGTCCTCGGCGCGGCGCTCCACCAGCACGAAGGCCACGACGGCGATGACCAGGCCGGCACCGAAGGTCCAGGTGAGCGGCGACGTCCAGCCCTCGGCGGCGTCGCCGCCGAAGTCGGTGAAGAAGATGAGGCACGTGGTGGCGAGGGACAGCAGGACGACGCCGGCGATGTCGATGCGCTTGGTGGCCTTCTTCGACGGCAGGCGCAGCGTGAACCAGGCGATCGCGAAGGCCGCGATCCCCACGGGGATGTTGATGTAGAAGGCCCAGTTCCACGTGAGGTGGTCCACGAAGTACCCGCCGAGCAGGGGGCCGGCGATGGCGCTGAGGCCGAAGATGCCGCCGAGGGGGCCCATGTACTTGCCGCGCTCGTTGGCCGGGACGATGTCCGCGATGATCGCCTGAGAGAGGATCATCAGTCCGCCGCCGCCGAGGCCCTGGATGGCGCGGAAGATCACGAAGGCCCAGAAATCGGTGGCGAAGGCGCACGCGATGGAGGCGACCGTGAACAGCGCGATGGCGAAGAGGAAGAGGTTCCGGCGACCGAGGATGTCGCCGAACTTGCCGTAGATGGGCATCACGATCGTGGTGGCGAGGAGATACGCCGTGGTGATCCACACCTGGTGTTCCACGCCGCCGAGCTGGCCGACGATGGTCGGCATGGCGGTGGAGACGATGGTCTGGTCGAGGCTGGAGAGCAGCATTCCGGCGATGAGCGCCGAGAAGATGATCCAGATGCGCTTCTGCGTCAGGAGGAGGGGGCCGTCCGGCGCCGTCGTCGTACTCATGCGGGGTCCTGGTTCTCGATCGGTTGGAGGGGGAAGAGATGGCGCAACGCATCGATGTTCCGGCGGAACACCGTCGCGTAGGTGTGGGTGTTGCCCTCGGCGAAGAACTCGTCGAGGGACCGGCGGGCGAGCCCGCCGAGGACGAAGGTGGCCACGCGGGGCATCGGATGGTCCGCGGGCAGGCCCTCCCGCTCGACGATGACATCGGTCAGGAGCTGGGCCTTGGCCTCGGCCCGGGCGAACATCCTCGCGAGGAGTTGCGGTTCGCGCTGCAGGACGGCGGACAGGGTGCGGTACTCCTCGCGGGAGATGGCCATCCTGTCCCCGAAGTCCGAGAAGAGGAGCGTCAGGGCCTCCAGCAACGGCACGGGCGGTTCGGCGCCGCCCGACGCCAGGAAGGATTCGAGGAGTGCCTCCTCCGGCCGGCCGTCCTCGGAATGACCGAGGACGGCGTCCTCCTTGGCGGGGAAGTAGTTGAAGAATGTGCGGCGCGAGATACCCACCCGCTCGCACAACTGGTCGACGGTGAATCCCGTGAGCCCGTTCTCGAGCGTCAGCGCCCTGGCCTCCGAGACCAGGGCGGACCGGGTCTGGAGGCGCTTGCGTTCACGCAGTCCCGGTTCCGTGGTTGTTGCACTGTCAGGCACGGAGTACATATTTGCACTATGTAGTTCAAGGTGCAAATCATTGCGGGACAGGGAAGGGGTGCACCGCAGCAGCGGCGCACCCCTTCGATGGAAGCTCCGGGATCAGCCCTGGGGCGGGCGGGTCATCGAGAGCACGTCGAGGGCGGAGTCGAGCTGCTCCTCCGTGAGCTCGCCCCGCTCGACGAAGCCGAGGGCGATGACCGCCTCGCGGACGGTCAGGCCCTCGGCCACGGCCTTCTTGGCGATCTTCGCTGCATTCTCGTAGCCGATGTACTTGTTCAGCGGCGTCACGATCGACGGTGAGGCCTCTGCGAGGAACCGGGCCCGTTCGACGTTCGCGGTGATGCCGTCGATCATGCGGTCGGCGGAGACCCGCGTGGAGTTGCTGAGCAGGCGGATCGACTCGAGGACGTTGCGGGCGATCACGGGGATGCCGACGTTGAGCTCGAAGGCGCCGTTGGTCCCCGACCACGCGACGGTGGCGTCGTTGCCGACCACCTGGGCGCAGACCATGATGACCGCTTCGGCGATGACGGGATTGACCTTGCCCGGCATGATCGAGGAACCGGGCTGCAGGTCGGGGAGGGCGATCTCACCGAGGCCCGTGTTCGGACCCGAGCCGAGCCAGCGGAGGTCGTTGTGGATCTTGGTCAGTGAGACCGCGATCGTCCGCAGCATCCCCGAGATCTCGACGAGGGAGTCGCGGTTCGCCTGGGCCTCGAAGTGGTCGCGGGCCTCGGTCAGGGGGAGACCGGTGTCCTCGGCGAGCAGGTCGATCACGCGGGCCGAGAAGCCTGCGGGGGTGTTGATGCCCGTGCCGACGGCTGTCCCGCCGAGCGGCACCTCGGCCACGCGCGCGAGCGAGGCGTGGATGCGCTCGATCCCGTAGCGGACCTGCGCGGCGTAGCCGCCGAACTCTTGCCCGAGCGTCACCGGGGTGGCGTCCATGAGGTGGGTCCGGCCGGACTTCACGACGGTGCTGAACTCGGCGGCCTTTCGCTCGAGCGCCTCGGCGAGATGCGTGAGCGCCGGGACCAGGTCCTTGACGAGTGCGGAGGTGGCGGCCACGTGGACCGAGGTGGGGAAGACGTCGTTGGAGGACTGGGACGCGTTGACGTGGTCGTTCGGGTGGACCGTCGTCGTGCTGCCCGCGGCCTCGAGCGCGCGGGTCGCGAGCGTCGCGATGACCTCGTTGGCGTTCATGTTCGAGGACGTGCCGGAGCCGGTCTGGTAGATGTCCACCGGGAAGTCGCCGTCGTACCGGCCCGACGCCACGTCCTCGGCGGCAGCCTCGATGGCCCTGGCGCGCTCCTCGTCGAGCACACCGAGCTCGGCGTTGGCCGTGGCGGCGGCCTTCTTGATACGGGCCAGCGCCTCGATGTGCGCACGCTCCAGGGTGGTGCCGGAGATGGGGAAGTTCTCGACGGCGCGCTGCGTCTGGGCGCGGTAGAGGGCATTGACCGGGACGCGCACCTCACCCATGGTGTCGTGCTCGATGCGGTACTCCACGGCATCCTCCGTACCCGGCGTCGCGCCGGTCGGGGAGCTGGGATCAGGACTGGCTGCAGGCGTTGGAGTCATGCCGCAATTCTCGCCGTTCGCGTTACGGTGCGCCAAATCCCGACACGAGCACGGCCTTGCCCTCGTCGAGGCGGTAGGAGACGCCGATGACGGCCACCTCTCCCCGCCCCACGGCATCGGCGATCACCCGGGAACTGTCCACGAGACGCTGTGTGGTCTGCTTCGTGTGCTCGATGACCGTCTCGTTGAGGTCCGTCACCCCGTCGCGCCGCGCGGTGAGCACCGAGGGTGTGATCCGCTCCACGAGGTCACGCAGGAACCCGGTGGGCATCTCTCCCGAGTCGACGGCCTGCATGGTGGCCGTCACCGCGCCGCAGCTGTCATGGCCCAGGACCACGATCAGCGGCACGCCGAGCACGCTCACGCTGTACTCGAGCGAGCCGAGGACGGCGTCGTCGATCACCTGGCCCGCGGTCCGCACCACGAAGACGTCACCGAGACCGAGGTCGAAGATGATCTCGGCGGCGAGGCGCGAATCGGAGCAGCCGAAGATCACCGCGAACGGGTTCTGCGTGTTCACCAGGGCCGTGCGGCGGGACGCGTCCTGGTTGGGATGCGAGACGTCCGAGGCGACGAAGCGGTCGTTGCCCGCCTGGAGGCGGGACCAGGCGGCGGCGGGGGTCAGTTGCTGGGTCACGCGCCCACTGTACTGTCCGCCCCTCGAGGCGGTGCGCTCAGGACCCGTCCGAGTCCGAAGATGACAGCCGTTCGGCCTCCTCGACGGCATTCCGCCGCACGTCGTCGATCACGGCCTCGCCCATGGTGTCGAACTCCGTGAGCGACGCCTCGCCGTTGAGGATGACGGTGGACCCGTCGATCTCCGAGGTCAGCACGCTGTCGCCGTTGGGGGCGTCGAGCAGCTCCCAGTCGAGTCCACCGATGGTCCGGGTGCCCGAGACCTGGGCGTCGCCGATCCGCTGGGCGGTCCATGTCGGGTTGGCATCGTCCGTCTGGGTGAGCTGGATGAACCCCGTGTCGGAGGTCAGGAAGCCGACCTCCCAGAAGTCGACGCCGTCGCTCCTGCCGGTGACCCAGCGCGCGTAGTTGGAGGACCAGCCCTCGGGGAGATCAGGAGAGGCCGGCAGATAGCCGGCGTCCCCGGCAGCCTGGCGGGCGATCGTGCTCACATCGATGTCCCGCTTGTAGGTCTCGGCCGTGTACGTCGGGTTGAGGAAGTAGACGGGGAGCACGACGGCGATGGTCGCGCCCGTGGCGATCAGCATCCCGCGCGCGGACGAGCTGGCACGCTTGGCCTGGTTCGGGGTGAGGGTGATGGGCGGTGCGTCGTCGTTCAGCTCCGCCTCGAGGCGCGCCTCGTCGGCCGCCCGCCGCGCACGGTCGGCGGCGCCGTCCTGTCCCTCGACCGGACCGTTCCCGGCCCCGGTGATGTCCCGTTCCCCGCCCTGAGTGCTCACCGATCCATTTTCGCTGATGCGGAGCGCCCCGCCTAACCGGCCGCCGCGTCCCGAGGTGCACGTATCCACCGTCACAGGGTGGGAGGCACGGGGCCCGCCTATGATGGCACCACGGAACAGGCACGCCTGCGCGCTGCCGAGCCACCTTCGACGATGAGGATAGACGTGTCCCAGAACGCGACCAATGCCCAGTATTCGACGCTGTCACCGGCCCTGGCGGTCGGGGACGACGAGCCTGACCGGAACCTCGCCCTCGAACTCGTCCGCGTCACGGAGGCCGCCGCCATCGCCGGTGGGCACTGGGTGGGCTTCGGCGACAAGAACCTGGCCGACGGCGCCGCCGTGGACGCCATGCGCTCCCTCCTGCAGACCGTGCACTTCAACGGGATCGTCGTCATCGGCGAGGGCGAGAAGGACGAGGCGCCGATGCTGTTCAACGGCGAACGCGTCGGGGACGGCAGCGGGCCGGAGTGCGACGTCGCCGTCGACCCGATCGACGGCACCCGCCTGACGGCGCTCGGCATCAACAACGCGCTCGCGGTCCTCGCCGTGGCCGAGCGGGGCTCCATGTTCGATCCCTCGGCGGTCTTCTACATGGAGAAGCTCGTGACGGGTCCGGAGGCGGCCGACATGGTGGACCTGCGCCTGCCGGTCAAGCAGAACCTGCATCTCATCGCGAAGGCGAACAACAAGAAGGTCAGCCAGCTCAACGTCATGATCCTGGACCGCGACCGGCACAAGCCTCTCGTCGAGGAGATCCGCGCTGCGGGGGCGCGGACGAAGTTCATCATGGACGGCGACGTCGCCGGCGCCATCGCTGCGGCCCGGGAGGGCACCGACGTCGACGCCCTGATGGGGATCGGCGGCACGCCCGAGGGTATCGTCGCGGCCTGCGCCATCAAGTCCCTGGGCGGCGTCATCCAGGGCCGGCTCTGGCCCACCAGCGATGACGAGAAGCAGAAGGCGCTCGACGCCGGCCACGACCTGGACCGTGTGCTGTCCACCAACGACCTCGTCACGAGCGACAACTGCTACTTCGCCGCCACGGGTATCACCGACGGCGACCTGCTGCGCGGGGTGCGCTACAGCAAGGACAAGGTGCTGACGCAGTCGATGGTCATGCGCTCGAAGTCCGGGACCATCCGCGTGGTGGACGGCGAGCACCAGGCGCACAAGTGGGAGACCTACGCCCGCGTCAGGGACTGAGGCGCGGCCCCCGGGCCGGGCCGACTACGCCGCCGCGCCGCTATAGGCTGATCGGATGAGCCTTTCCGTCACGCCCTGCTCCGACCCCGATCTCTGGGACGCCACCGTCGACCGCCTCGGGGGACACCCGCAGCAGCTGTGGGGATGGGGCCGGACCAAGGCGGCGCACGGGTGGAGCGCGGACCGCGTGCTCGTCGCCGAGGGCGGCGAGGTGATCGCTGCGGCGCAGCTGGTCCTGAAGAAGCTGCCCGTGCCGCTGCACAGCCTCGCGTACATCCCCCGCGGCCCAGCGACGGCCGAGGGGCGGGGTGTGGAGGTGCTCCAGGCCGTGGCGGGATACGTCCGTGCCGCGCACCGGTCCGTGGCGCTCTCCGTGGAACCGGACTGGGACGCCGACAGCGAGGTGATGCGTGGCCTGGCCGCCGCAGGGTGGAGGAGCAGCACCAACACCATCCTCATCGGGCGCACTCTGATCCTCGACCTGTCGCACACCGAGGACGAGCTGCTGGCCGGGATGTCCAAGAAGCACCGGCAGTACATCCGGAAGTCCGGGCGCGAGGGCCTCGACATCCGGCGGGTCGGCCGCGGCGAGCTCGGTGCCTGCCTCGACGTCTACCGGCTGACCGCACAGCGCGCCGGCTTCGGCATCCACGAGGACTCCTACTATCTGGACATCTTCGACAACCTCGGCGACGCCTCGCCGGTCTACGCCGCGTTCCGGGGCGAGGACGTCGTCGCGTTCCTCTGGATCTCCGCGAGCTCCACGACGAGCTTCGAGCTCTACGGCGGCATGACCGACGAGGGGGAGCGGCTCCGCGCCAACTATGCGCTCAAGTGGTTCGCCATCCAGGCGATGAAGGCCCGCGGCGTGACGCGCTACGACTTCAACGGGCTGCTCAACGACGGCGTATCGCGGTTCAAGATGGGCTGGGCGGGTCACGAGAACCAGCTCGCGGGCACCTGGGACCTGCCGCTCTCGCCCTTCTACCCCGTCTTCAGCCGCGCCCTGCCGCTCGCCAAGCGAGGCATGCAGGTGGGGCGGCGCCAGGCGTCTCGAGCGCTGGAAGCGGTCCGCAAGGTCCGGGCCGGGCGCTAGGAGCAGGGACCTCCGCGCCACCACGCGTGTCATCCATTGACGTCGCGGACACGCAGGAGCAGGATGCACCCAGAGAACTGGGCCTCATCCGGGAGGTGTCGTGCGTCGACGGGCCTGCATCGTGCTGGTGATCCTTCTGGCGTGCGCGGGATGCGGGTTGTTCACGCCGGCACCACCGGTGGTGGAGGGCCCCCGGCTGCGGTCGGTCGACGGGGGGCCGGGCTACTACGCCGGGTTCGCCCCGACCCTGCCGACGTCCCCCGAGTACTTCCCGGTCGCGGTGTGGCTGGAGAGCGTCGTCGAGCCGGGCGATGTGCAGCTCGACCGCCAGATGGGCATCAACACCTATGCAGGGCTCACCACCAACTCCGACCTGGGACAGGTGGAGCGGGAGGGTTCCTTCGCCCTGACCGGCTGGACGGCATCGGGGGCGTCCGGGTTCATGCTCACGGACGAAGCGGACATGTGGGCCGGGGCAGGATCAGCCCCGTGGAGCGGCATGTACCCGGGAGAGGGTGACATCTGCGTGCCTGCATCCTCGTCCTGCGGCTTCACGGTCCAGGAGTCCCTCGCCGGGACGGCGCCGCCCGGCATGCTGGTGTACACGAACTACGGCAAGGGCGTGACCTTCTGGCAGTCGGACAGCGACGCGGGACGGTTCGTCAACGAGTTCCAGGACGTGGTGTCGGCGGACAACTACTGGTTCACGGATCCGTTCATCTGCGGCCCGTCGGAAGGGGGCGCAGCGCTCAACGGTGGCCAGCCCCTTCCCGCCGAGGAGTGCCGCAGCGCAGCCAACTACGGCTGGACGATCGACCGGATGCGCGAGCTGGTGGAACCTGAAGGCAGCCGCCCGGTCTGGGCGCTGGTCGAGGTGGGGCATCCGTTCCAGGAGCCGGCCGGCGGTTCGATCGAGGGGCCGGAGATCAGGGCCGCAGTGTGGAGCAGCATCATCCATGGTGCCCGGGGGATCGTGTACTTCAACCACAGCTTCGGTGGCGACTGCACCACCCAACACGTGCTGAGGGGACCCTGCGGGGACACCGTCCGGCCCTGGGTCGAGGGCATCAACGCCCAGATCGCACTGCTCGCGCCCGTCCTCAACGCCCCGTTCGCCGACGGGGTCGCTGCAAGCAGCCAGGACGTCGACCTCGCGACGAAGCTCCATGACGGCGCCCTCTTCGTCCTGGCGGCCTCCACGGGGGACGGAGCCCAGGAGGTCACGATCGATGTCGCCTGCAGCGGTGCGCTCACCGCCGTGGTCATCGGTGAGGAACGGAGCGTCCCCGTGACGGACGGCGCGATCCGCGACGTCTTCACCGATGCCAACGCGGTACACCTCTACGAGCTCGTGGGCGGAGATACCTGCGGCCTCGGCGACGGATCATGACGACGCCGGGGCACCTAGTCAAGCCCTGCGTTCGGGTCTACATTTGGTTCCACTTCAGGTAGTAGATGACCGGACCGATTCTGGGGGTCTGTCCTCTTCACCAAGGAGCCGGAATGCAGTGTGTGACGTTGGGTGGCGTTCGGATCGACCTGTTGGACACGGAGGACGCCGTCCGGCGCATCGCCTCCCATGCGCACAGCACTCCCGCTGATCTGATCCAGGGGCCCCTGGCGGTCATCTCGGCCAATCTCGACCATATCGCCCATTTCGGGACGGAGGGGCGGTGGTTCGACACCCTCGATCTGTCCCGGGACGACGGACCCTCGAACACCCAGTGGCTGACACTCGTCGACGGCGCACCGCTCGCAGCCGAGGCCGAGCGCCTGACCGGACGGTCGTGGCCCCGCCTCGCCGGGAGTGACCTGATCGGTCCGCTGCTGGACCAGGCCGAGGCCGACGGGACGACCGTCGGTTTCCTCGGAGGGTCGGCACTGATCCAGCGACTCCTGTCCCGGACGCTCACCCGGACACGCCCCGATCTGGTCATCGCCGGCATGTGGTCGCCGGACCGCGCCGTCCTCGCCGACCCGGCCGCGTCACGCGATCTCGCGCAGTCGATCCGGGAGGCGCAGGTGCAGCTGCTCGTCGTCGGGCTGGGCAAGCCGCGCCAGGAACTGTGGATCGCGGAGTACGGACAGCTCACCGGCGCCAACGTCCTGCTGGCCTTCGGTGCCGTCGTGGACTTCCTGGCGGGCGGCATCAAACGGGCGCCGCGCTGGGCGAGCTCGAGGGGCCTGGAATGGGCGTGGAGGCTCGCCCTCGAACCCCGACGCCTCGCGCGTCGGTACCTCATCGACGATCCTCCCAGCTACTTCAGGATGCGCCGCGACAGCTTCGTGCCCGAGCCCACTCCCCATGCGGCAGTTGCCGCTGTCCCCGTGTCCCCGCTGATCGGCGGCACTCCGGACGGCTCCTTCGCGCCTGCCGGGGAGGCGGTCGACGTCGTCGTCCAGGTGGTGACCTACAACAGTGCGGAGCAGATCGAGGGCCTCATGGCGAGCCTTCGCCGCGAAGCGCGGCTCCTCCGGCTGCGGGTCGTGGTCGCCGACAACGACTCGACGGACGGGACCCTGGCCGTGCTCGCCGCGTACCCCGATGTCATCGCGCTCCCGACCGGTGGGAACCTCGGATACGCGACAGGCATCAACGCTGCGATGCGAGTGCCGGGCGACAGTGCGGCGGTCCTCGTCCTGAACCCGGACCTGACGGTGGGACCGGGAGCCATCAGCAGCCTGTATGCGCGGATGGTGCGGTCCGGGGCGGGCATCGTCGCACCCCTGCTGCTCGACGACGACGGAGAGATCTACCCGTCACTCCGCCGTGAACCATCGATCGCCCGCGCGCTGGGTGATGCTCTGTTGGGCAGCCGGGTCCGGGGCAGGCCGGGCCGGACCGCCGAGATCGACGCCGAGCCGGAGAGCTACCGTCACCCGCACCGCATCGACTGGGCGACCGGGGCGGCACTCCTCGTCCGGTCCGACCTGGCCTCGCAGCTCGGCGACTGGGACGATCGCTTCTTCCTCTACTCGGAAGAGGTGGACTACTGCAGGAGGGCCCGAGCCTCGGGAGCCGCAGTGTGGTTCGAACCTGCTGCCCGGATGACGCACTCCCGCGGCGGATCCGGGGCGTCGCCGGAATTGAATGCACTGCTGGCGGTCAACCGGATCAGGTACATCCGCAAGCACCACCCGCCGCTGTACGCGGCGGTGTTCAGGGCGGTGGTGGTGCTCTCGGAGATGGTGCGCGTCACCCTCCCGGCCCACCGCGGCGTCCTCGCGATCGTCATCGACGAACGAGGCTGGGATCTTCTGCCCGGACCGACGGGCTCGAGGCAGGACGCCCGGTCTGCTGACTTCCCCCGGGGGTCGGTCATCATCCCCGCCCACAACGAGGAAGCGGTCCTGGCCCGGACGCTGGCGCCGCTGGCGCCGCTCGCGGCCGCCGGTCGGATCGAGCTCATCGTGTCCTGCAACGGCTGCACGGACGGGACCGTGGGGATCGCGCGCAGCTTCGAGGGTGTGCGGGTGACGGAGGTCCCGGTCGCCTCCAAGACCGCTGCTCTGAATGCTGCCGACGAGGTGGCCGCGGTGTGGCCCCGCGTCTACCTCGACGCGGACATCGAGGTCACTCCGGCCGCTCTGGGCCTGGTCCTCGATCGATTGACGACCGGGGAGGCCCTGGCAGCCCGACCGACCTTCCGCTACGACCCCTCCGGCGCGAGCTTTCCCGTCAGGGCGTATTTCCGGGCCCGCCAGCGGATCCCGGCTTTCAGCAAGGCGCTGTGGGGAGCCGGTGTCTACGGGGTGAGCGAGACAGGTCATGCTCGCTTCGGGACCTTTCCGGCCGTGACGGCCGACGACCTCCTGATCGACAATCTCTTCGGCGCGTACGAGAAAGCAGTCGTCAACGGACCGCCGGTGCGGGTCAGGACGCCACGCACAGCCTCGACCCTGCTCGCCGTCCTGACGAGGGTGCACCGCGGTAACAGTGAACTCGCCCGTCAGGACCTCCACGACCGTGGCAAGCGGGCGGACGACGCCGTGTCCTCGCCAGGGCGCACCCTGTTCGCTCTCGTGACATCGGTCCGCGGACCCGTCAGCGCACTCGACACCGCAGCCTACGTCGCATTCACGACGGTAGCCCGGGCCCAGGTGCTGGCACGGAGCGCGGCCCGACCCGCACGAGGAGGAAGGCAGGGGGCATGGGAGCGGGACGAGAGCAGCAGGCGACGGTAGGACCAGCAACCGGTGACGCTGTCACACGACCGGGCGGTCCCGACCGCCCGGTCCCGCTGCTCCTGCGGATCTTCGCCTTCAGCGTCTTCTTCTTCCCCTCGAGCATGGTGATCGGCCCCCTTGGCGCTGTCGGCACCGTTCCGATGATCCTCGGCGGAGTCCTCCTCGCGCTCTGGTTCGCCTCCGCGGTGTTCGGTCTCCACGACCCCTTGGCCGCCCGACATCCGGCGCGCCTGGCCGTCGGGGTGCTCCTGCTGGCGACCTTCGCCTCCTACGTCGCCCTGTACTCGGGATGGTCCGGCACCAGTACCGTCGCCGGCCGGGCATCCGCCGATCGCTGGCTCATCCTGCTGCTGGTGAGCGCGGGGATCGTGATGGTCGTCGCGGAAACGGTCAGGACCCTCGACCACGCCCTCGTCCTCGTGCGGGCTGTCCTCGCGGGGGCCTACTTCTGCAGCCTGGTGGCGCTCGTGCAGTTCCAGTTCGGGATCGATCCCGTCCAGTGGCTGCAGCAGGCGATGCCGGGCTTCACCTACAACGGTGGTGACACGACCTTCCAGCTCCGAGGCGGGCTCGTCAGAGTTGCTGGAACAACGTTCTCACCGATCGAGCTGTCGGTCGTCTGCGCCGTGCTCCTCCCGCTCTCCATCTGGCGGGCGATCTACGACCACAGAGGGAGGATGTGGCTGCACTGGGTGGGAACCGGACTCCTGGTGTTTGCCATCGCCTCCACCGTGTCACGTTCCGGCATCCTCGGCCTTCTCATCGTGCTCCTGATATTCCTCCCGTTCCTGCCATCAGCAGCGCGCCGCTGGGCTATGATCGCCGTGCCGACAGGTTTGGCCGGTCTCTTCCTCGTGATGCCGGGGCTGGTCGGTACGCTGTTCGCGTCCTTCACGGCCGGTGCTGACGATCCGTCCATCAGCACGAGGACCAACAACTACCCACGTGTGGTTGCTCTCGTGGAGGAGCGTCCGCTCGTCGGTGCCGGGCCAGGGAACTATCTGCCGGACAACGCACTCCACATCCTCGACAACCAGTACCTCAACAGCCTCGTGACTATCGGGATACTCGGGCTGGTCGGCATCTCCTGTTATCTACTGGTCCCTGGCCTCAGTGCGCTCATGGTCGCTCGGACGGTAGGAAACCCTCAGCTGAAGGTACTCGCCGGGGCGGTCTCCGCCGGGACACTTGCTGCAGGTCTTTGCTCGCTGACCTTCGATTCGATGTCCTTTCCGGTCTTCGCGCTGATCTACCCCGTACTCGTCGGTCTCTCGGGAGTCGTCTGGCTCCTGGCAGGATCGACGTCCGCTTCCGATGTCGGAGGAGACGCATGGACCCGATAGCCGTTATCAGGACGTTCTGGCAGTTCAAACTTCTGGTGCTTCCCGTCATCCTGGTCACGCTCGGGGCAGGTGTCTTCGTGTATCAATTCGGTCCTCGCTCCTACGAGGCCACCGCGAGCTACGCCTTGGTGAATCCGGCGATTCCCACGGACGCGGAACTGGTGGCGGATCCCCGGCTTGCGGAACTCAATGACGACAACCCCTACCTGAGGTCAGCGGACCCTAGCCTGGTGACGAACGTCCTCATCACCCGATTGAGTGCCGATTCCGTGAGTGATGCCCTCGAGGACGCGCGACTGGGGACGGAATACCTGGTGGCCCGGGGAGTAGGCGGCAACGGCTTCATCGTCGACATCACGGGGGTCGGAGACAGCCCTCAACAGTCCCTGGACACCACCAACGCTCTGGGCACCATGCTCGAGGACGAGCTCTTCACCCTTCAGACGATCAACGGTGCCGACCAGCGATATCTCTTCACGGCTCTTGCCGTGGCACCACCGGACCGAGCTACCGAACGGTTCTCCAGCAGGTTGCGGGCGGTCATCGTGGTCGCCCTCGGTGGAGCGGTGCTGCTGGTCGGCGCGGTATCCGTCGGCCGGGGGATGGCCAGCGCGGCGATCAGGCGACGGTCCGAGAGGGCGGTCGATCGGACGCCGTACCTCGGCCCGACCGGCTCTGACACCGGTGACGACCAAGGAAGCGTCAAAGCGACGGGACGGCGTTAGCGGTCAGCAACGGAGAAACGCTGAAGGGCGCGGCGTCGGTCTGCCAGGAGGGTGCGAGACTTCGCGGAAATCATCACTGCAACGTCAGTTGGGCGCACGCCGACGAGCAGGTCGTCGAGTGCTGGTGCGTCGAGTGGGACCTCCTCGTAGTGATTGAGGCAACGCATGTCGGCCGTCACGTCGATGCCGTCGAGTCCAAAGACCTCCTCGATGAAGACGCCGTAAAGGATCATCTCCGAGAAGTGCAGTTCGGCGCCGACGGCTGTTGCCCAGTCCGTGCCGGTCTCCCGTTCGATCCGAGTGAGCATCGACCGCACGACGTCCGGTACCCAGACGCACGGACAGCAGATGTAGTCAGGGAGTACCGTCCTGTCGTCCGGCGGCAATCCGAGGAGACGTCTGGCTGTCTGGTGCCACAGGCGGTGTCGTGGAAGTGACCCGTCAATCCCTGCATCCACCCTGAAGAGGGAGGCCGAACCGGAAGGAGTGAAGGTCGAGCCGCTGAATGGTCGGATGAGGACGATGTCGGAGTCGACCAGCAGGACGACGTCCGCCCGCAGGCAAGAAGCCAGGGACAGCTTGATGATCTGCTGGGCGATCCAGCCTCGGACCGGCGGATAGGGGTGGCGGACATTGATCCAGGCATTGATCGGCGGCACGCGGAGCATCGACCGCGGCAAGAAGTGGTCGGCGCAGTGGATCGTCGTCCGGTCACCAGAGAGGGAGCTGAACAGTGCCAGGTCCTGCTTCGGAACGACGATGTGGTGGTGGACGTTCTCCTGCGAGAACTGCAGCACCGATCGAACGAGGTCGCCGCAGAGCTCCCTGTCCGGCGCATAGCTTGGGGTGACGATAGCGAGGCTGGTGCTGTCGGGCCGGTTGCCTGCCGGGTGGTGATCAAGCTTCTGGTCCATCGCGCCGCCCTCCTGTCTTCTTTGGTTGTCCCGAAGGTCTTCGGGGGATGATTCCACTGTCGGTTGCTGGCGCCTCGATCATCTCCATCAGCTCGGATGCCCGTGCTTCCCAGGTGTGTCGAGCGGCGAAGTTGCGTCTGCGCTGCTCCTGATGTCCGTCGTGCCGGTTCGCGACCGCCTTCGTGACGAGATCGGCGAACGTTGATGGATCTCGCCCCACGGCCACCAGATCCGAGGCGAGCCAACGGACGGAGGGCAGGTCGGTGGACACCACACCGAGGCCGGAGGCGAGGTATTCGAGGGTCTTCAGGGGGAAGCTCGCCCGGTTGAAGGGGGTGTCGGCATAGGGCGTGAGTCCGGCGCCGAGCCGATCGAGGTGCCACGCCACCTGTGAGGGTGGGAGGCGCCCGGACCAGGTCACATTCGACGAGCGGAGCAGGGCGTCCAGGCGCACCCGACAAACACGGGTGGCCTCTACTCGTGGCCCGATCAAGGTCATCTCCACGCCCGTGTCCCGCACGGCCTCGAGTGCATCCAGGTCCAGTCTTTCGTTGAGCTGGCCGACGACGCCGGCTGTGGCTGCGCGGTGCGCCGGCGACCCCGTCCGGTCCTGCCGAGGACAGCCGTTGGCGAGGACCCTGGTCCTCGGCGCATCCGGTCGTGCACCGCCTACCATCGCATCGAGGGTCGCTGCGAGAACGGGAGAGACAGCGGCGACGATGTCGGCCATCTGCATGTTGCGCGTCATCGTCGTGCGGACCGCGGTGAAGGAGAAGCCGAGCTGGCGGGAGCCTCCGAGCCAGTCGTCGGTGACGTACAAGACGCGTGTACCTGCGACGCCGCGAGGGAAGATTGCCAAGGGGAACGACGTGAGCACTGCCGTCGACGTTCTTCCGAGATCGATCAATGCACCGCGTACCGCTCGCGCCAGCAGCGCTGCGGTGACCCGTCGGACGCCCTGTCTCGTCAATCCGGGCGGTGCGACGACCACGAGCCGAGCCATGCCTTCCGTGATGCGGGACAGCCGATAGGTCCTCCTCCCATCTGCCGGTCGCCAGGGCCGAGGCGGATCGACCCACAGCACGGGGATCTCCCGAGCCACCTCGGTTGCGAGGCGGCGGTCCGTTCCGGGCACGGGCGCGTCCCAGGAGGTGCCCGCGATCCACACGACAAAGCCCTCGCCCGGCATCGCGTCAGCCCGCCACCGGGGACGGCGCAGCGTCCTCTCGGCCGGCCACGGGATGCGCGTTGAAGTCCTCGTCCGCCGCCCTCCCGACCATGCGGCGGGCATACCGCGCCGCCGTGTGGTGAAGGAAGCGCGCCCCGGCTGCGGCGTCGTCGTACCCTGATTGACCCGCGGGGCGGGCGAGTGCCTCCTCGTAGAAGCGGATCTGCGTGCGTGCCGCCTGCGTGAGGGAGAAGTGCTCCTGCACGGTGGACAGAGCGAAGGTACCCAGCCTCGTCCGGAGGGAGGGATCGATCAGGAGAGGCCCGAGGATCGCCCCCAGGTCATGCCCACGGCCCGGTGCGGACCCGACGCCGTACCAGCCCTGCCAGAGGAATTCCGGTAGTGAATCCTCCGAGAGGAGCTTCCAGTAGCCCTTCTCGCCCTGCACGATCAGCGGGGCGCCGAAGGCCATGGCGCGGAGTGCGGAGCCACCCATCCCCAGAGCGATGTCGGCCACAGCATACGCCGGCCTCGGGTCGTCGAGCGCCCCGGTGAGGATCACCGTCCGGCGGCCCGTGGAGCGGTTGATCAGGCCGGCATGACGGGCTACTTCCTCCTCCGCCGGCCCGTCGCCGACAATCACCAGCTGGAGCGGGACCATGGCGGAGAGCGCGGCGGCTGTGTCCATGGCGTTCAGGATCCCCTCGAGTTTCAGCTCCTGCGCGAGGCGGGTGACGAGGACGACCGTGGGCACCGAGGGCTGGATCGACCATCGGACGCGGAAGGCATCCTGGCCGACCTGCAGTCCGGGCCTGTTCAGGGCCAGGTCGACGGGGGGCTCCATGAGACCGACCGTCGAGCGTCCGAAGGCCGTTTCGGCGGCCGCGATCTGTCGGGTGCCGACGAGCAGAGGCACCTGCCGGGGGATGAAGGGAGCGACGGCCATGGACAGCACGGTGGCGACGGCCCGGGTCGCCGGCCGGAGGCGCGAGGCCAGGACGCACTCGAGGGCAGGGGGCCACTCGTACCCGTGGAGGACATCCATCCCCGCCCGATCGATCCGGTGCAGGAGGGCGTTGACCACGGCGGGTGAGGGACGCCGGCGGGGCTCGGGTGCCGGCAGGACCTCCAGGCCGAGGCTCGCGCATCGGCACACCAGCGGACCGTCCTGAGCGAACACCACCACCTCGTGACCGAGGTCCTGCACGGCCGCCGCGAGTTCCAGGGCGTTGAGCTGGCTTCCGCCCAGCGACATGCTGTGGGGGTAGACGAGGATCCTCATGACGGTCGGGACTCCTTCACATCACCGCGGGAAGCATCGGATCGGCCGATCGCCTGGAGCATCCGCAGGGTGTCCCACCGCCGGAGGAGAAGGGCCGCGGAGAGCGCGGCGGACACCAGTCCGCCGAGGGCGAGGGAGACGAGCGGTGGGAGGCCGGCGCCGACCAGGGCCGTCCCGGAGAGCCATGCAGCGCCGCCGGCCAGCATCGGTTGCCACGTGCAGGACAGGATGCCGAGGAGACTGACCCCGGTGAGCCGCAGACGCCAGAAATAGAGGGGCAGCAGTACCAGGGCGGAGACCGCTGCCTGTGCCCCGGCAAGCCCTGCGATGCCCCCGAACCGGGCTCCGAGCAGGAGAGCCGGCACAAGGGCCAGCAGGGAGGATGCCTGGATCCAGAACACCGTCCCTGACAGCCCGAGCACCACCAGATAGTCGTAGGCCAGCTCGTAGAACACCCTGCACACGGCAGAGGCGACGAGCCAGGACAGGGCGGCGGCGGCAGGGACCCAGGCGGTTCCGTAGACGAGATCCACCAGTGGCACCGCGGCGGCGGCCAGGAAGGCCACGAGGGGGACCGTCACGGCAGCGAGGGCACCGATAATCGCCAGCAGCGCGGCGCGCAGATGCACCGGATCGTCCTGGAGGGTCGCGAAGGCTGCCGGAGCCACCCTGCGGAGCGGCTGCGAGAAGAGACTCACGGGCCACCCGGACAGATTGAAGGCCATCACGTAGAAGGCGAGCGCGCTGGTACCGAGGACGGCACCGGCGGTCAGTTGGTCCGCGTATCCGACGAGGAACACGATGAGGCTGGTACCGGCCAGTGGAAGCCCGAAGCGCAGCAACCCTCCGACCCGCGTCCGGTCGAGACCGAACCGGTAGGGCAGGGGCGAGGCCCGGACGAACATCACCGCGGAGATGAGCGATCCGGCAAGCCGCCCTACCGCCAGGGACATGGCTCCGGCACCGAGCAGGGCAAGTGCCACCGAGATCGCGGCTCCTACCCAGACGTTGGTCTGGTCGATGGCCATGCGGGTGCGTTCACGGAAGTGACGCTGCAGGAGGGCCGCCGGTGTCGCGGCGGCTCCGTTGATGACGACACTGAGGATCAGCAGCCGCACCACACCGGTGGCCTCGGGATCACCCATTACGCGCGTGAAGGCGGGCGCCAGCAGGAAGGCCGCCGCGAAGAACGCCGTGCTGCCCGCAACGGAGATCGTATTCACCGTCGACGCGATGAGCACCGGGTCTCCCCGCCAGCGGACGATCGCGAGGCTCACGCCGAGCTCGTTGAAACTGAGGACCGCGAGGAGCGCCACGAGGGCGACTGCGAAGGTGCCGAAGGCCTCCGGGCCGAGCACGCGTGCGAGCACGATGCCGATGCCGAAGGTGCCGAAGCGGGACACCACGGTGTTGAGCATGCTCCATCCGAGGGCTCCTGAAGCACCTGTCCCGTCCGTGGCCGGTGGTGCCGTCCGGCTCGTCATGCCGAAGCCCGATACCCCTCGGCCAGTGCCGAGCCCAGGACGTGCACCACGTACTCCTGCTGCTCGCGGGTGATGTGGGGATGCATCGGCAGGGAGAGCATACGATCTGCCGAGGATTCCGACTCGGGGAAGGAACCTCGCACGTGATGCAGCTCCCGGTACGCCGCAGTGAGGTGGACCGGGACGGGGTAGTGGATGGCGGCGCCGACCCCCCTCGCCCTGAGACGGCGCGCCACCTCGTCGCGGTGGTTCACCCGGACGACGTAGAGGTGCCAGACGTGAACGTTCCCGGGGCTCGTCCGCGGCAGGACCAGCCCGGGGACATCGTGCAACAGTTCGGTGTAGTAGGCGGCTGCCGCTCCGCGCAGGGCGTTCCAGTACCGTAGGCGTCGCAGTTTGGCATTGAGCACCACGGCCTGGACCGTGTCGAGGCGGGAGTTCATGCCGATGACCTCGTGCACGTACTTCTCCCGGCTGCCATGGCTGGCCAGCAGGCGCACCAGGTCCGCCGTGGCTCTGCTGTCGGTGGTCACGCCTCCGGCATCGCCGGCCGCGCCGAGATTCTTGCCCGGGTAGAAGCTGGTCGCGGCCGCGAACGTGCCCGATCCGACACCCTGGCCGAAGCGCGTGGCACCCTGGGCCTGTGCCGCATCCTCGACGATGACGGCACCCCATCTCTCGGCGACGGGCGTCAGCCGTTCCACGGGTGCCATCTGGCCGAAGAGATGGACCGGGACGATGGCCTGGGTCCTGGTCCCGGCAGCCCGTTCCACGTGCGCCGGGTCCATCAGCTGATGCTGCGGATCGACGTCGACCAGCACCGGGACCGCGCCGATGCGGGACACGGCCTCCGCTGTGGCGATGAAGGTGTTGGCGGGCAGGATCACCTCACCGCCGCGTGTCACCCCGCCGGCTCGCAACGCCAATTCCAGCGCATCGGTCCCGTTGCCCACGCCGACGCAGTAGGCACTGCCCGAGAAAGCGGCATAGGCGGTCTCGAACTGCCTCACCGCGGGCCCGCCGATGAAGGACGTGGTCGCGAAGACCTCCTTCAGGCCGAGCTGGATCTCCTCGTCGACCTCCGCCTGCTGTGCTGCCAGATCCATCAGCGGGACCGGACCCTGGAACACCTTCACAGCTGCACCCCTGCCCTGCTCCACCGTTCACGGCGGACGACGTTCCCGGCCCGCATCACGTGCCGGAAGCGCATCATCTCCACGGCGCTGCGGGTCAGGGACGGCAGGGCGGCGCTCCGCGTCACATGCCGGTCCGCGACCTCCTCGTAGATGGAGGAGAGATTCCGACCCGCATCATCCAGTCCGTACCTGTCCTCCACCAGCATCCTGCCGAAGGATCCGAGCTGCCGTCGCCTGGTCGGGGAGTCGAGCAGGAGGAGCAGCGCGTCCTTCAGATCCCGGGCACCCCGCCCCCCGTCACCGAACCAGCCGTCCTGGACGAACCCGCGGGCGGAGCTCGGTGTCAGAACCTGCCAGAAGCCCGCTGCACCCTGCACGATCAGGGGCTTGCCGAAGGCCATGCCCCTGATCGCCGACCCACCCATCCCGATCACCACGTGGGCGGCGTCATAGACTTGGGCCGGATCCTCCTGGTAGCCGAGGATCTGCACGACCGTCCGCTGGTGATGTGTGTTGACGCGTTCCGCGCGCAGGCGCGCCTGGCGGTACCCCTCGCCGTCGCCGGCAATGAGCAGCCGGACGGGGTAGTGCTCCGCCAGCTGGTCCGCCAGGGCGATCACGGCGAGGACACCCTGCAGCTTCTCCAGCTCCGTGGTGAGCATGGACACCACGGAGATGACGAGCTCGCCCGGAATGACGCCCCACCGCGCACGGGCGGCGACGACATCCGACGACCGGTTGCGTTCCATGTCGACAGGCGGTTCGAGCAGGTGGACGCTGTGCCGTCGTCGCCCCTCCTCGGCGGCGAGGGCCGGTGTGCCGACGGTGATGGGGGTGTGTGTGGGCAGGAACTGCGGGACCTCCATCGACATCACGGACATGAGCACCGGTGTGTTGCGGCGCAGGCCCGCCCCGAAGGCGGCCTCGACGCAGGGCGCCCACTCGAAAGCATGCACCAGATCGATCCCGCGCTGCTTCACCACGTCTGCCAGCCGGGCGACTGCGTCGGAGCTGACGCGATCGGACCGAACGGCGCGGATGCGCTCGAGACCGGCGTCCTCGACGAGCTGCGCCAGGATACCGTCGGGCGCGTAGACGAGGACGTCGTGACCGTAACGACGCACGGCCGCTGCGAGTTCGACGGCGCTGAGCTGGCTCCCGCCCATGCCCAGCTGGTGGGGACACACGAGCACCCTCATGATGCACCGACCGGGAACGACGGAGCGGACTGTGCCACCGGCCGCGCGGTGCGTAGCGGCCTGGCCGGCACCCCCACCCAGGTCTCACCGGCGGGAAGGTCATCGAGGAGTGCGGCGGCCATGCCCAGAGTGCTTCCCGGTCCGACGCATACATGCTGGCGCACCGTCGAGCCCATCCCGAGGTACGCGGCGGCACCGACGTGCACGGCGCCCCCGAGGCGGACGCCCGCAGCAAGCGTCGCGTAGTCGCCGACGACGTCGTCGTGCGTGAGGACCACCTGCGGCATCGCGACCACGTGGTGTCCGACGGTCACCGAAGCCGTGAGAACCACCCCGGCGAGGAGGATGCTTCCGGCGCCGACGACCGAGCCTGAGCCGATTCGCGCGGTCGGATCGATGACGGTGGCGAACCGGTCGCCGGACACCCCCTGGGCGTGCAGACGTTCCACGGCGGATTCCCTGCCGCGACCCGAGCCGATGCAGACGAGGAACTGCACGGCAGGAAAGGAACCGGCGTCGTCGAGCGTGCCGAGGACGGGGACTCCCTGCAGGTGCGCGTGCTGCAGGTGGGGCGCGTCGTCCAGCAGTCCGATGACGGTATGCGAGCCGGTGGCGGTCACCACGGCGAGGACCTCCCGGGCGAGGCCACTCCCTGCGACGAGGACCAGGCGTGTCACCGGGTACTCCGGGATGCTGATCGGACGCAGTCGATGACGCGTGCCTGGTCGGATTCCGTCATCCCGTGGAACAGGGGGAGGATGAGCGTCGAATCGGTCAGGCGGTCCGTCACCGGGAGGTGGGCCCCGGAGCCTTCGAAGGCAGGCTGCCGGTGTGCGGCCATGATCCCGCGACGGGCCGAGATGTCCGCCCGGGCGAGATCCTCGAGGAGTCCGTCCCTGCCCCGAGGGAAACCGTCCAGCAGTTCGATCCAGAAGGACTGGAAATTGCCCGTACCCCAGGCCGGATCGCGGACGGCCCGGATCCCGTCGAGGTCGTCGAAGGCCTTGGTGTAGGTCGCAGCCAGCTCCCGGCGTCGGCGGACGATCTCGGGCAGGCGGCCGAGCTGGACGAGCCCGATGGCGGCCTGCACGTCGGTCATCCGGTAGTTGTAGCCGATCTCCCCGTACCGCTCGGCCGGCGCGAGGATGCTGGCGTGGCGATCAGCGGCCGAGACACTCATCGAGTGTTCCCGGAGTCTTGCCGCCCGCGTCGCCCAGTCCTCGCGGGACGAGGTGAGCATCCCCCCTTCGCCCGTCGTCAGGACCTTCCGGGGGTGGAAGGACCAGACAGCCAGTTCCGCCCCTGACCCGACGGGGCGGCCGCGGTACGTCGCGCCGGCTCCGCAGGCGGCGTCCTCGATGACGGTGATCCCCCGGGGGTCGCACAGTGCACGGATGGGACCGAGGTCGACCGGCACCCCGCCCTGGTCCACCACGATCACCGCCTTCGTGCGCTCCGTGAGGACTGCTTCGAGGGTCTCAGCGGTGACGTTGCCCGTCGTCGGGTCGACGTCGGCGAAGACCGAGCGCGCTCCCGCATACGTGGGGGCATTCGCCGTCGCGATGAAGGAGAAGGAGGGGACCACCACGTCGTCGCCGTCGCTGATCCCGGCGACCACCAGGGCGAGATGGAGTGCCGCCGTGCAGCTCGACGTGGCGACGGCGTGTCCCGCCTGCATCGTTCGCGCGAAGCTGCCCTCGAACGCTGCCACCCTCGGTCCCTGGGCGATCCACCCGGAGTGGAGAACCTCCGTGACGGCGTCTATTTCCTCCTGGCCCAGCCAGGGGGTCATGACGTTGATGCGGCTCATCGTGCCTCCACCAGGTTCCGCCCGGCAGCAATCTCCTCGCGCAGGGGACGCCACCATTCGACGAGTGCCGTGAGACCCTCGACGAGCTGCACCCTGGGGGTGAAGGTCAGGTCCGTCCGGGCTGCGGTCGTATCGGCGAGTCGCCGCGCCACGCCATTCACAGCCCTCTCCGGACCGTGCTCCACCCTCAGGTCCGAGCCCATGACGTGGAGGAGGCACTGTGCGAGTTCCAGGAGGCTGGTCTCGGTCCCGCTCGCGATGTTGTAGACGCCGTCCCGGACCTCTCCGGCGGCGGCGAGGAGGTTCGCCCGCGCGATGTCCGTGGTGAAGACGAAGTCCATGGTCTGATCGCCGCTCCCGAAGATCAACGGCGGCAATCCGTCGTCGATCCGTTCCATCCAGCGCACCAGCACCTCTGTGTACGCGCCGTGCACATCCATGCGCGGGCCGTAGACGTTGAAGTAGCGCAGGACGCAGTAGTCGAGGCCGTACATGGACCGGAAGCTCCGGAGAATCCCCTCGTTGAACGATTTGGCAGCCCCGTAGAACGTGTCGTTGTTGTGGTGGTGGTGCCGTTCCCCGGTGGGGAACTGCTCGGCCAGGCCGTAGACCGAGGCGCTCGAGGCGGCGACGAGCTTTCCGACGCCCGTGGACGCAGCGGCCTCGACGACGTTGAACGTGCCATTGACCAGGACGTCATTGGCCAGGCGGGGATCCTCCGCGCACTGGGTGATGCGCAGCGCCGCCTGATGGAATACCAGATCCTTGGCGGCCGTCAGGGCATGGACGAGATCCCGGTCCCGGATGTCCCCTTCGACCAGGCGGACGCGCCCGGTCGCGAGGGCGCCCTCGAGATTGCTCCGCCGGCCGCGGACGAGGTTGTCCAGGACGTCGACCTGATCCGCACCTGCTTCGAGCAGGTGGTCGACGATCGTGGAACCTATCGTTCCGGCACCCCCGGTCACCAGTGCCCTTGCTCCTTCGATCCTTGTCATGGCCGTCCTTCCACCAGTCCCATGTGCTCCGGGCGCTCGGTGCGACCGGCGTTCGCCAGGCTTCTGCTGGCGGCTTCCAGTACCGACAGGACACGGAGACCGGCGTGGCCGTCCGTGAGTGCCGGTCGGCGTCCCCGGATCGCCGCAGCGAACTCGGAGACCATGTCCGCGAGGGCCTCGCGTTCGGGAAGGGCGGGAGACCACGTGTCGCCGAGCCGGTAGGAGACCTGTGCCGCTACCCGCCGACTGCCACTGCCGGAGGCGTCGCGCCCCAGGTCGACACCGCGGTCGTAGACACTCAGCCGCTGCTGGGGGTTGAGGTCGTCCCACACCAGCGTCCGTTCGGAGCCGCCGATGACCACCTGCCTGATCTTGGTAGGGCTCAGCCAGTTCACCTGCACGTGCGCCATCACGGAGTTCGGGAGCGGCATCATGAGGTGACCGAGGCAGGACCTCCCCGTACCCAGGGGGTCGCCACCGAAGGCTGACACGTCGTCCGGGTGGAGACCTCCGGGGAGGATGAAGTCGAGGATGGAGAGATCGTGCGGAGCGAGATCCCAGAACACGTCGACGTCGGGTTGCACGAGCCCCAGGTTGATGCGGGTCGAGTCGATGAACAGCAGGTCGCCGAGCCGTCCGTCGGCGATGAGGTCCCGGATCTTCGAGACCGCAGGCGTGTAGCAGTACGTATGGTCCGTCATGAGCACGAGGGAGTTCATCGACGCGGCGTCCACCATCTCGCGCGCGCTCCGCACCGTGTCCGCCAGAGGCTTCTCGACCAGGACGTGCTTTCCCGCGAGGAGCGCCGCCATGGCGATCGGGTGATGCGTCCGTGCGGGCGTGGCGATGGCGATGGCATCGACGTCGGACGACAGCAGGTCGGGCAGGGACGAGAGTGCCCGGACCCCACCGAGAGGATCGGCGACGCGGTGGGCACGTGCCAGGTCGAGGTCGCAGACGGCGGCCAGGTCCCAGTCCACGCTCGATGCGAAGTTACGGGCAAGGTTGGGACCCCAGTAGCCTGCGCCGACCACGGCGACCCGCAGGGGCCTCCCGCCCGGGGTCACTGGTCCACCGTCCGGCCGTGGCTCGGCGCGACGCCCCGCGACCGGTCTACCCTGTGACGATCGATCTGCATACGACGATGTATGGCTTGACGCATACCAACCCCTCTTGGTACGGGCGAATGGTGCAGTGGGGCAAGCATATGAATGGGCCGAGGTGCTCACACGAGTAGTAACTACGCAGGGAGCGCCTCGACGGTACTCGACCTGCGGCGGTGCACCTGCGCCGCCCTGTCGATCCCGGGTAGCCGGTGGGAGGCCGGCCGCGCCCGCGGCGGTCCGCTGGTGCGGACGCATCCCGGGGACTAGGGTTCGGCACACCGGGAACCCAGGGGCGCTCCTGCAGGAGACGGGCCTCCTGCCAAGAGGTCCGGCCCGATACCACGAAGGAGTGGCCATGAACCGCATCGAGGACACCGCCGATGTCGCGGGTGACGCCGAGATCGGAGCCGGAAGCACCATCTGGCACCTGGCGCAGATCCGGGAACGCGCTCGACTGGGGGAGGGGTGCAGCGTGGGCAGGGGTGCCTACATAGGGCCGGGCGTGCGGGTGGGCAGGAACTCGAAGATCCAGAATTACGCCCTGGTGTACGAGCCGGCGGTGCTCGGCGACGGTGTCTTCATCGGTCCCGCCGTGGTCCTGACCAATGACACCTTCCCGAGGGCCGTCACCCCCGCAGGCGACCTCAAGGGCGCCGAGGACTGGGTGTCCGTCGGGGTCAGGATCGGAGACGGGGCCTCGATCGGAGCCCGGGCGGTGTGTATCGCCCCGATCTCGATCGGGGCATGGGCCACCGTCGCTGCCGGTGCCGTGGTGACGCGTGACGTCCCGGCACACGCGCTGGTCGCGGGAGTGCCCGCGCGCAGGATCGGGTGGGTCGGGAAGGCCGGGCGTCCGCTGACGACGTCGGACGGAAACCTCTGGACCTGCCCCGAGACAGGAGAGCGGTACACGGAATCCGACGGGGAACTGCATTCGGAGGCCTCCCTGGGCCGGATCCGCTCCGACGAGGGTGGCTGACGCCTCCGGTCCCGGTCGAGCGCCGCGGCCCGCCGCCGGCAGCTCCTACAGGGCCCGGCTGTCCCCGACCGTGACGGCGAAGGCGAGGACCGGGCCGTCCGTCGACCCGTGGGCGTCGGCGGCCGGCCGAACGATCAGGGGGGCCTCGCCGGCGGCAACGAAGGCGCTGGCGCCCCGGGGCACGAGGAGCGTCGCGTTCGGGGTGTCGAGCAGGACCGCCCCGCTGACCGCCAGGACCACCACGGGCCCGTTCTGCACGACCGGGACGTGCGCGGGGGTGAGGCTCTCGCCCGCCGGCAGCGCGCTGGTGGCGGAGCCGTCATCGGCGCCGTCGGCCGAGCGTCCTCCCGGACCTGCCGAGGGATCGGTCAGGAGGATCCGCTGGAGCTGGAACTCGTCGAACGGCGGGCGGTACAGCTCCTGATCGAGCAGCGTGAACTCGGCCACGAGCGACGGCGGCGCGAGCGGTTCGAAGACCACGGTGGCGAGGAGCTCGCCGGTGTCCACGTGCTTGGGGGTGAGCCCGCCGCGCAGGACGTTGTCCGACGACGCCATGACCTCGATCCCCAGGCCGCTGAGATAGGCGTGGATGTTCCCTGCCGGGAGGTAGAGGGCCTCGCCCGGATGGAGGGAGACGCGGTTGAGCAGCAGGGCGACGAGCACGCCCGGGTCACCGGGGTACTGCTCCGAGAGCTCTGCGATCGTCGCGAGGTCGCGGTCCACCGCGCCTGCAGGTTCCGCAGGGGATCCGGTGCCGGCCGCCCGGCGGGCGGATGCAGCGGCGACGTCCCGGACGATCTCCGCGGGCGCTTCGAGGAGTGTGGTGAACACCGAGCGGAGCGACGTCTCGCCGCCCGTGGCGAGGAGCGCCGAGACGGCGTCGAGGAGGTCGTGCGAGCGTGAGCCCGGCGCGACGGCGGCGGCGAGCACGGTGAAGATCCCGACGGACTCGGGCAGGGGCCGGAACCCGCAGAGCGCCTCGAACGGCGAGAGTGCGTAGATCATCTCCGGCTTGTGGTTGCGGTCGCGGTAGTTGCGGTGGGGCGCGTCGGCGGGGATCCCGGCGGCCTCCTCGGCGTCGAACCCTGCGCCTGCCTGCTCGAGGCTCGGGTGGACCTGCAGCGACAGCGCGGAGCCGGCGGCGAGCACCTTGAGCAGGAAGGGCAGCCTGCCGTCGTACCGGTCCGCCACGTCGTCGCCCAGCAGTGCACGGGGATCCTCGCCGATGAGGTGGTCGAGGCCGCGGCGCGAGCCGTCCGCGCCGACGACGGCCGAAGGGGAGTCGGGATGCGCGCCGATCCACAGTTCTGCCTCGGGGCCGCCCGACGGCTCACGGCCGAGCAGATCCGCGATGGCCCGCTCCGAGCCCCAGGCGTAGGGCCGGAGGGTGTTGTCGAGGAGGTGCATCGTCGGGGATCCTTCGGCTGGTGGGTCGGGCGGCGTCGTGCGGCGTCTCGGCGACGACGGCTGAGCTGGCTGGCTGCGGGCTGCGGCGGGTGGTCAGCCGCTCGGAAAGGGCATGCCGCGGTGGGCGGCCGTCATGCCGGGGAACACTGCCCGTTGTCCGAGAGCAGCTCGCCCAGCGTGAGGTCGTCGCCGATCGTCGCGAGTTCCTGCAGATACTCCTCGGTGATGCCGTCGTCGGTGCTCTGCGCGGGCACCTGAGCGGGTACCCGGGAGACGACGACGGCCCGTTCCAAGTGGAGTGGCGCCATGGCCGCGGAGTCGGCCCCCTGCGCGAACATGTCCTGCACGCGGCTGTGGATGGCGTCGAAGTCGGGGTAGGTCACGAAGTTCTCCGCGGGGGTGCCGAAGTCGGGCGGGCCTATGGTGAGGCGCCTCGTCTCCTGGCCCTGTGCTTTGAGTCCGAGGTCCACGAAGCTCGCCAGCTGGTCCTGGGGGATGTCGGTCTCGACGATCTGCGTCCCCGCGGCGGCGATCGACTGGAACCGCGTCAGGACGGTCGCGGGGTCGAGCTGCGCGATCATGGCCTGCTGGACGCACTGCTGGCGGGCGATGCGGTCGTAGTCCGTCACGAACTCCCGCGACCGCGCGTACCAGAGCGCGTGGTAGCCGTCGAGCGTCTGCACACCCGGCTTGATCCAGCCGTCCGGTGGATAGTGGCGGATCGGATCGGTGCCGGGGATCTCGCCCGCGGTGATCGGGACCCACCCGCCGGCATCGATCCGGATGCCGCCCATCGCGTCGACGAGTTGCTCGAAGCCGCCCATGTCGACCAGGAGGTACGCCTGGACGTCGATGCCCAGCACGCCGCTCGCGGCGTCCATCATGGCCTCGGCCCCGGGGTCCGCCGCGTCGGGGTAGAGGTCCGTGTAGTTCTGCGCCACCTCGGTGTAGAGGCTGTTGATGATGCAGGGGTCACCGCAGTTGTACCCGTCCGGGTAGACGTCCCACAGGGGGGAGTCGGCGGAGAACGGGGCGTTCTGGAAGTTGCGCGGGATGCTGAAGGTGACGGTCGATCCGCTCTCAGCGTCGACGCTGATCACGGAGATGCTATCGGGTCTGCGCCCCGTCCGGTCCTCCCCGGCGTCCCCGCCCATCAGCAGGAAGTTGTACCGGCCGTCCACCGGGTCGAAGGCCGGCCCGGACTGGAAGATGGAGCCCACCGTCGACCGGCCGACGGTGAGGACATAGGCGCCGTAGAGGAGTGAGCCGCTGGTCAGCAGCATCAGGAGCGCCAGGGTGGCGGCGACCAGCGGACGGACCCCGCGCTCGAGCAGGGGCAGGCGGATCAGCCGCAGCGTGTTGACGAACACGAGCGCCCAGCCCAGGGCGATGCCGAGCAGGACGACGATGAGGACGAGCGACCACCAGCGGTGGGTCACGATCCCGACGACGAGGGTCCGGTCCGTCACCGCGAGCACCAGTCCGAGGACGAGGAGTGCCCAGGCCGCGAAGGTGGTCCTCAGGGAGCGGCGTCCGAGCCGCCGGTCACCGGCGACGATCTGTGCCGAGCCCGGCAGGACGAGGGTCATGACGAGCAGGACGAACGCCCGCTTGGTGCGGACGGCCGGTGGCGCGGACTGCGGGTACCGCACCGGGTCGGTGAGCCCCCTCGTCCCCGTGCCGGGGGAGCCCTCGACCCGCGTCCCGGCGATCATGCGCCCTCCGCCGTCGAGCCGGCGACCCGGGTCCTGAGCGCGGCACCCTTTTCCTCCGCACTCACGCGCAGGGCGTCCGCGAAATTGACGAGGCGGTCGCGGAGCATCCGCGCCTCGGCGTCGGTCCCGGCCGCGAGCATCCGGACGGCGAGGAGGCCCGCATTGCGGGCCCCCCCGATGGATACCGTCGCCACGGGGACCCCTGCCGGCATCTGCACGATCGAGAGCAGTGAGTCCATGCCGTCGAGGTACCGCAGCGGGACGGGGACGCCGATCACGGGCAGGGGAGTCACGGAGGCGAGCATCCCGGGGAGGTGTGCCGCGCCGCCGGCGCCCGCGATGATGACGCGCAGGCCGCGCTCGTGGGCGGTCCGCCCGTACTCGATCATGGCCGTGGGCATGCGGTGCGCGGATACGACGTCTGCCTCGTAGGGGATGCCGAACTCGGCGAGGGCAGCCGCTGCGGCCTCCATGACCGGCCAGTCCGAGTCCGAGCCCATCACGAGTCCTACCTGGGCGTTCGTCACTGCGTTCCCTTCGGTCAATCCTGGTGGGTCGAGGGCGGCGCCGTGCCGTCGCGGAGGATCGCGGCGACCGTCGTGGCCCTCTGACGGACGGAGGCGAGCGGTTCCCCCGGGCTCGCCAGCGCGTTCACGTGGCCGATCTTGCGGCCCGGACGGACGCCCTTGCCATAGAAGTGCACTTTAGCGGATGGTCCTGAGGAGAGTGCCGAGGCGTAGGCGGCGTAGATGTCCGTGTTCTCCCCGCCCAGGACGTTCTTCATGACGGTGTGCTCCGCCACCGGATCGGTCGATCCGAGGGGGAGGTCGAGGACGGCGCGGAGGTGCTGCTCGAACTGGCCGGTCAGGGAGCCGTCCATGGTCCAGTGGCCCGAGTTGTGCGGACGCATGGCGAGCTCGTTGACCAGGAAACCGGGGTCCGTACCAGGCGTCTCGAACAGCTCGACCGCCATCACCCCGGTGACCCCCAGCTGTTCCGCGAGCTGGAGTGCCGCCCTGGTGACGGCGTCCGCGATGCCCTGGGGGAGGTGCGGCGCCGGGGCGAGCACCTCGTCGCACACGCTGTCCACCTGGATGGACTCGACGACGGGCCAGGTCACGGCCTCGCCGGAGGGTCGGCGGGCCACGAGGACGGACAGTTCACGGCTGAAGGGGACGAACTGCTCGACGAGCAGTTCCCCGCCCGTGAACCACGGCTCCGCCGCCGTCAGGGCTTCCTCGTCGCGGAGGACCAGCACGCCCTTGCCGTCGTAACCGCCCCGTGGGGTCTTGAGGACCACGGGCCAGCCGGACTCGGCGGCGAACGCCGCAAGCTCCGCAGTTCCCGTCACCGCACGCCAGCGCGGGTTCGGCAGCCCGAGCTCCTCGACCGCCCGGCGCATCACGAGCTTGTCCTGCGCGTGCAGGAGCGCGGCAGGCGACGGATGGATCACCACACCCTCCCGGGCGAGCTCCTCGAGGAGCTCGCCCGGGACGTGTTCGTGGTCGAAGGTCACGACGTCCACCCCGGCGGCGAAGGAGCGGAGGGCATCAGGATCCCGGTAGTCGCCGATCTCCGCGCGCGCCACGGCGGCGACGGCGGAGACGTCCGGTCCTTCCGCGAGGACACGGAGTTCGAGGCCGAGTTCTGTGGCGGGGCCTGACATCATGCGAGCGAGTTGGCCGCCGCCCACCACGCCGATCACGGGAAAAGTCACCATCACAGGGTACCCACGCAGCCTTCGGACGCCTTCATCGGGCGTCCGGCGCATGCACTGTCGGAGGGCGGCAGTGCGGGCGGGGGCGGGGCGGCTCCCGGTGAGCTCCCAGCCGGTGTCCGGCCGATTCCTGACGCGGCGATGTCATGATGCCCGTAAAATGGTCCGAAACACGCCATGCAAGGGTCAGCCGGGCGGTCAGCCCAGCCGACCCCCGTGTCGATCGATCCAGGGGAGCGCAGGAGCAGCACGCTTCCCGCGGTGCACGGTGTCCGTCCCCAGACCGCGGAGGTAAGCAGTGGCAGGAATCATGGACAGGATCAGGGGCCTCGCGTCCCTCTTCTGGCGCGAGGTGGCGAAGTTCGGCGCCGTCGGAGGTGTGGCCTTCGTCATCGACAACGGCCTGTACTGGTATCTGATCCACGGGCCGATGAGCGGCAGCGAGGTCAAGGCACGCTTCGTCTCGGCCGGCGTCGCGACGATCTTCGCGTGGGTGGCCAACCGGTACTGGACCTTCCGTCGGCGGCGTCAGCCGAATGCGGCGCGCGAGCTCGTCATGTTCGTCTTCATCAATGTCATCGGTATGGGCATCGCCGCGGGCTGCGTGGCGATCGCGAAGTACGGCTTCTCGGTGTCGGACACCAGGACCATCTTCGTCGTCGGCATCGCCGGCACGGTCCTCGCAACGCTCGTGCGCTTCGTCGCCTACCGCTTCTGGGTCTTCAACGTCGAACTCGACGAGGAACCCGAGTTCAGCCACGACCAGGAGATCCTGCACCCGCACGCCGCACCTGCCCCATCCACCCCGGAGGCGACCCGGCAGGGCGATCACCGCCCGGTCAGGAAGGCCCCAGCCGGTCAGTGACCCGCTCGCCGGCGAGCATGCGGTCGGTGACGGGGACGCCTTCCTCCACCAGCACGAGAGTCCCTTCCTCCTGCCACACCGCGAGGGCGACGGCGAGGGACCGCAGCGGATCGGTGCCGGCTTCGAGGAGCACCGTGGCCGGGCCCGCCGACCGGTCCGCGGTAGGGATGCCGGCCGGCGCCAGCAGTTCCGGAGCCGTGATCGCCCTCCCCGCGTGGACGACCAGGACGGGATCGACGGCGTCGTCATCCTGCGAGGACATCGGATCCCCGAAGAAGACGTCCCCGTGGGAGCGGACCTCCGCGGCGTAGTCGACCGCTCCGCGGGGGAGCGGCCCGTCCCAGCGCAGGGCGAGTGATCCCAGCGCGACGCAGGCCAGCAGCCTCGGCGGATCGAGCGGCGAGCGTTCACGCGAGGTCATGACGATGTCCGCATCGTCCGGGCCACTGCCTGTCGCCGGACCGCCGTCGCGCGCCTCCTCGGCACCGAGGACGACGACCGCCCCGACCTGCCAGCACGCGAAGGCCAGCGCCAGCGTCTTCCAGTGGGGCGGGAGGTCGAGCGCAATCCTGGTGGACGCGGTGGCATCGAGCTCGTCCACCAGCAGGTTGGCGCTCTTGGCCACCCAGTTGTCGAAGACACGGCCGGACAGCTCGATCCGGCCGTCGGTACCGTGCCAGACGAGCCGGGGTGACGAGGTGCTGATGGACCGCATCCTGGTCAGGACGTCGGCGGGTGTGCGTGGCATGAGAGCCTCTTTCGGAAGGGTCGGTCGACGGCGGCGGGCCGGCGCAGGGAGGGGCCGGACCGTTCGTCCGACGCGCCCGCCAGAACAGGTAGTCGGGTCGGCGTGGCGCCCGTGATTCTCCGGATCCGACTCTATAAGATCACCCCCGTCGCTTGACGTGCATCGACTTACACCCGTGTAATTAGACATCGGATTTGTTCCAGCAGCGGGGCGCGAGGGTCGACCCATGCTTGATGTTGGAACGGCAACACCGGGAAGGCTGACCATGGGGCAGGCAGAACGCACACAGGAACGACCAGACATCGCAGCGCAGGCTTCTGCCCGCTACGGCTCCAGGGGTGTTCCTGCCGACTGGTTCCTCGATCCCGCAGATCCGCTCGCCGGCGATCGCTACCGGGCGGGCTCGCTGTCCACGCTGGAGGACCAGGCCACCGCCTTCCTCGCCGCCCACGAGGCGCTCGCCGACCTCCCGGACATCGAGGAGGGTCCCAGCAGCCTGCTCGTCCTGCCGACCCCGGGTCCCGCCACCCCTCCTGTCCTTCCGGGCGTCCGCGAGGACGCCACGCCGTCGGCCGCACCGGCAGCCCGCCCCACCTGGATCGGGCTTCCCCTCGCGCCGGGTAACGTCGACGACGACGGCGAGCTGTCGTGGCAGGCCGACTCACTGTGCGCGCAGACCGATCCCGAGGCGTTCTTCCCCGAGAAGGGCGGCTCCACGCGTGACGCCAAGAAGGTCTGCGGGTCCTGCATGGTGAAGTCCGAGTGCCTGGAGTATGCCCTGGAGAACGACGAGCGCTTCGGCATCTGGGGCGGTCTCTCGGAGCGCGAGCGCCGCAGGTTGCGGAAGCGAGCGGTCTGATCCGGCACAACCTCCGCGTCACCGCCGTTGTCGTAGCCCACAACGGTGCCGAGTACCTTCCGGAGACCCTGGAGGCACTCGAACGCCAAAGCCGCCCGGCCGACTTCTGCGTCGGCGTCGACGCCGGATCAACGGACCGCTCCGCCTCGATCCTGCAGCTCGACCTGCCGGTCGGGAGCCCCGTGGTCGGCGCCCCCGCGCGAGCGGGCTTCGGCACGGCCGTCCGCTCGGCGGTCGCCGAGATCCCCTCCCGCCCGTCCGGTGTGGAAGCCGATGACGACTGGCTCTGGCTGCTGCACGACGACGCGGCCCCGGAACCGGATGCCCTCGCCGAGATGCTGCTCGCCGTCGAGCGCGCGCCGTCCGTGACGGTGGCGGGGGCGAAGCAGGTCGCTTGGGACGATCGACGCGAGCTGGTCGACGTCGGACTGTCCATCAGCAGGTGGGCGGAGCGCCTGACCCTGATCGACGTGGACGAGCATGACCAGGGCCAGTACGACGCCCGCAGCGATGTCTTCGCGGTGAACTCCGCCGGCATGCTGGTCCGCCGCGACGTCTGGGACGAGCTCGGCGGCTTCGATCCCGCACTCCACGGCGTGGGCGACGACGTCGACCTCTGCTGGCGGAACCGCCTCGCCGGTCACCGCGTCGTCGTGGTGCCCTCCGCCACGGTCCGCCACGGGGTCGCGAGGCCCCATCCCGTCTCGACGCCGCACGCCGCACGCTCGGCCGAGGTGTACCTCAGGCTCAAGCACGCACCATTCTGGGCCGTTCCCTTCCTCGCCGCCGGCGCCGTACTCGGCGGCGTGGGACGATTCCTGCTCGGCCTTCTGGCCAAGGACCCGGCGCATGGAGCAGGGCAGCTGCTGGGCAGCCTCGCCGGCGTCTCGCGGCCCGTCCTCCTGTTCCGTTCGAGGCGCTCCGTGGCCCGCACGCGGCGTCGGCCCCGTTCCATCGTCAGGCCCCTGATCACTGCGCGTCGCGACGTCTGGTCCCATCGGAGATCGGTTCTGGACGCCTTCACGTCGCGCGGTGCCGCCGGCGGTCAGCAGGCGCCCCAGCACCTGGAGGAGTACGTCCCGTCGGGCGACAGCAATGACGACTTCGCCGCCCTCGCGGCCCCTGCGAGGCCCTGGGTGGGCCTGGGAGCGTTGGCCGCCGTGGTGCTGCTGCTCGTCACGGCGTTCGTGGGCCTGCACAGCCTGATCGGTGCCCCGGCGCTGGCCGGCGGCGCCCTGCTCCCCGTCGCGGCGACACCGGGTGCCGTCTGGGACAGTGCGACGTCGTGGTGGACGGTCCTCGGCACCGGCATGGCTGCCCACGCGTCCCCGTTCGCGTTCGTGCTGTGGCTGCTGTCCCTGCTCGCGCTCGGTTCGGCCAACACTGCCGTGGTGGTCCTGGTCGTGTGCGCCTTGCCGCTCGCGGGCCTCTCCGCCTGGTTCGCCGCCGGCGGGCTCACGAGGTCACGAGGGCTCCGGCTGTGGGCGGCGCTGCTCTGGGGCGCCGCGCCGACCCTGCAGGTGGCGCTCGGCAGTGGCCGCCTCGGTGCGCTCATCGCGCACATCCTGCTGCCCCTGGCGCTCCTCGGGGCGGTCCGGGCCGTCGGCGCCGCGCTGGGGTCGCGTCCTGTTCCGGAGGGTGTCTCCGCGCCCGGGACCGGCGGGGTCCGCAGCTGGACCGCCGGGGCGGCGACCGGTCTGCTCCTGGCGCTCGCGACGGCGTCCGCCCCTTCACTGATTCCTTTCGTGGCCGTCGGACTGGCCTGTGCGCTGCTGATCGGACGGCGACGGACCCGCACGCTCTGGTGGGCGCTGCTCCCGATGGTCGCGCTGCATCTGCCCTATGTGCTGTCGGCGATCGGTGATCCCCGGGGGCTGCTCGGAGATCCCGGCGTCCCCACGCCCTTCGAGGCGGCAGCGCCCTGGCAGCAGCTCCTCGGGTTCCCCGTGGACTTCGACCCGATGCTGCCGCTCGCCGGAGCGGATCTCCTCGGGCAGGGTCCCTGGGCCCTCGTCGCGGCTGTCCTGATCGGTGCACCGGTGGTGCTCCTGGCCGCGGCCGCCCTCTTCCTCCCGGGGGGACGCGGCACGGCGGTCCGGTGGTTCTGGGTCCTCGCGGTGCTGGCCTTCGCGCTCGCGGTGGCCTCGTCCGCCCTGCCCGTGGCCGCCGGCGAGACCAGCCTGATCGGGATCTTCCCCGGACCGCTGACCTCCGTCCTGGTCCTGTGCCTGCTCGCTGCGGCCCTGTCGGGCCTGCCCGGGCGGCCGGACGACGTCGTTCCTCCGCGCCAGGAGTCTGCACGACGCCGCCGCCTCGCTGCTGTCGCGGGAGGGCTCGCCCTCGCTGTCGGGCCCGCACTCAGCCTCGGGCTGTGGCTCGCCCCGGAGCTCGCGGGTCCACCCGCCGGCGTCGTCGAACCCGTCGTCATCCCGGGCAGCCCCACCGAGGCGGCGCCGCTGCCCGGGCCGGGCACCACCGCCTTCGGCACCGCGCTCGGCCTCGAATCCGCAGCCGAACGTCCGCTGCCCGCCACTGCCGCGGACCGCGGGACCGGGGCCGACCGGACGCGCACGCTGGTCATCACGGTCGACGACGACGACACGGTGGGCGCCTCGCTGATGCGTGGTGCCGGGACGACCCTGGACGCGCTCAACCCGCTGTACGCCGCGAGGGACCTGCAGGGTGGCGGCCCCGTCACCGTGCGCGAGGACAGCGCGTCGGCACGGATCCTCCGCACGAGCGTCGCCATGATCGTCGGCGCCACCGGCGCGGATCCCCGGAACGACCTGCGGGACCTGGGAGTCGGCTTCGTGGTCCTCCAGCAGTCCGACACCGCAGGAGATTTCCTGAGTGCCCGGATCGACTCCGTGCCCGGCCTCACGGCCGTGGGGGACACGGATTCCGGCCGGCTGTGGCGTGTCACGCCCGCCACGCTCGAGGACGGGACCGAGGATGCCGGCGGCAGCACGGCCCGTGTCCGGGTGCTCGACGCCGACGGACTCACCCTTGCCGCGGTACCCTCCGGCCCGCTCCAGGCAGAAGGCGTCATCGATCCCGGGCCCGCGGGCAGGACGCTCGCCATCGCGGAGGAGGCCGATCCGGGGTGGCAGGCGACGCTCGACGGTCGACCGTTGGAGCGCTCGTCCGATGGCTGGCGCCAGTCCTTCGCGCTGCCGGCCGAGGGCGGGGACCTCCGGGTGACCTACGCGAGCCCGTACCAGCCGTGGTCCGAAGCCGTCCAGGCCGTCGTGATCGGCCTGACGCTGCTCCTTGCGATCCCGCTCCCGACGAGGCAACCGGTGACGAAGACCCGGAGCGCGCGCGGCGCCCGGAGGAATTCCGCCCGCCCACCGGTGGACGGACGCCCCGGATCCCGACCCGCGGACCGTGACGCCCGGACATCCGACGGCCAACCCGACGGCGACGGTGCGGGACGCGATGACGACAGGGTCCAGCCGGTGGCCAGTGGAAGTGGGTCCGTGTGATGTGGGGACGCAAGAGGCAGGCCGCGCCGACAGGCGACGCTCGCTCGGGAAGTGATGCGCAGGCTCCTGGCGGAAGGACCGAGGATTCAGCAGCGGACCGCCCGCCAGCGGGCACCGGGGCGACGGCCGCGTCGACGATCCCGTCGTCTGGTGCGGCGGTAGACGGCACCGCCACTGATCCTGCAGCCACCTCCCCTGACCGTGTCGCGTCCGCCGTCGAACCCGTCGCCGAGCCCGTCGCCGAGCCCGTCGCCGGGCCCGTGGGGCGCGTTGATGACGCCGTCGAGCCCGTCGCCGACCGTGACCCTGACGCCCCCGATGCTCCGGAGCTCCCCGTCGTCGAGCCCCGGACCGTTGGAACCCCCTCCCCACCGATCGACTCCGCGGTGGCCGCGCGCGCCGTCGCCCGGGACAGGGCGGCAGGAACCGGCACCGCCGCCGGTCGCCGGGCCCGACTCGGGGTCGCTGCAGGTGCCGCGACCGGCGTCGTCCTGCTGGCCGCGACGGCTGGCATCGCGTCCGGCGCCGTGGGAGACGTGCTTCCGCGTCCCTCGGCGCAGACCCTGGCCGTCCCGGCCGCGGCGGTGCCCGCGGGCGACTACTCGGCCGTCTGCGCGGCGCCGCCCCGTCTCCTCGAGGCGACGGTGGACGGCGGCGATCCGCAGTTCAGTCCGGCGTCCTCGACCGCGAAGACCACGGCGTCGGGCCTGGTGCTCAGCGACCTGAGTGCCACCGTGACCGGAAGCGGACTGGTGCCGGTGGGCGGTGAGGAGCCGCTCGCGCTCATCCAGCCGTTCGCGTCGGAGTCCTCGCAGGTGGGCGACGCGCCCGCCAGCAGCGGTGAGGACGGACTCACGACCCGGATCGCTGGGACGGTGGGCGCGGTGGCGGTCGACGCACCGTCGGTCCTCCGGGCCCAGCCCCAGGGTGGGCTCACGCCCGTCGCGGCGGCGACCACCACCTACTCGGCGAAGGACGGCGACCTGCGCGGCCTCGCAGCCACCGCGTGCCAGGTGCCGTCGAACGATTTCTGGCTCATGGGGGCGTCGACGACGGTGGGGGAGACCTCCGTGCTCACCCTCACCAACCCGACGGTCACCCCCGCGACGGTGACTCTCGAGCTGTTCGGACGGGAGGGCCCCATCGATGCGGCCGGCCTGCGCGGCCAGCTCGTCGCCCCCGGCGAGACACGGCAGGTCGTGCTCGCGGGACTCGCCGGCAACCAGGACCATGTTGCACTGCGCGTCCGCAGCGACGGCGGACGCATCGCCGGCATCATCCAGCAGAGCGTGCTCCGCGGACTCACGCCCGGCGGTATCGAACTGCTGTCACCGACCGCCACCGCCGGGGTCACGCAGGTGGTACCCGGCGTCGTCGTCCAGGATCCGGACACGGCCCGGCGCATCCGCGAGCAGGAGGGCTACGCGACCGCCGCCCCTGAGCTTCAGGTGCTCGTCCCGGGGTCGAGCGACGCGGTGCTCGACATCAAGGTGTACGGCCCGGACGGGGAGGTGCCCCTGCCCGAGGGCGGTGTCGCGACCGCCGCTGCCGGCTCCGTGACAACGGTTCCGCTCGCCGCGTTGCCGGAGGGCAACTACACGATCGCGGTGACCGCGGACGTCTCCATCGTCGCCGGGGCGAGGGTCACGCGCGGCATCGACGACGGCGACCCGGTCGACTTCGCGGGAGCGCGCTCGGCCGTACGGCTCGGTAGCGACCATGCCGTGGCCCTGGCCGAAGGGGTCGACACCGCTCTGGTGCTGGGGGCACCGACGGGCAGGGGAGAGGTGACGCTGACGCCCGTCTCGGCCGACGGCGCGCTCGGTCAGCCGATCGTCATCGGCATCGCCGGGGGTACCTCGATCACGGTGCCCTCGTCCGCGCTCGGTGCGACGGCGGCGGGAGTGGTGATCAACGCGACGGGTGATCCGGTGTACGGTGCGCAGGTCATGACGACGCGGGGCGCCGTGGCAGGGATCTCGGTCGCGAGCGTCGCACCCAGTGCCGGCGGAGCGCTGAGCATTCCCGTGGAGCTGGGCTACTGACCGGGTGATCGCGCACGGAAGCGGTCCGGGTGACGCCCTCCGGGTGCGGCGGGGGACCCGCGTGCCGGCGGGAGCGGTAGCCGGGCGCCGGGGGACTCAGGCCTGCGAGCGCCCGTAGGCCGGGTCCACGGCTTCGGGAGAGAGACCCATGAGTTCCGCGGTCTGCTCCACCACGACATCGTGCACCAGCTCGTTGACCGGCATGAGCGACTTGGCGGCCATGAGGACCGGGTGCCGGTAGATGGTGATGACGGCGGGCCGGCCGGGAGCGGTCGGGGTGCACGAGCCGAGCAGGTCCTTCAGCTCGTCGGCGGTCATCTCCTCGAGGCCGTCCGGGATCTCCTGCACCACGATCTGGAGGTCGTGGATACGCTCGCCCCACAGCCGCTCGAGTCGCTGCGCGGACTCCATCACCCAGTCGTCGAACTGCTCGGACCGGGAGCGTGATCCCGGGAGGTGGGGCGGGAGCAGCGTCCCGCGCATCCCACGGCCCCGTCGGTTGCGGCGGCGTTCGTAGAAGGACCTCGCGGGGCGTCCCTCGGCGGACGACGGATCGGTCAGATTGACCGAAAAAGTGGGCTCATCCTGCATGTAAAGACTCTAAGCCTTCGATCACGGGCCCGCACTCCATCGGTCGGCGGACACCGGGCGGGTGCGCCGGTGGCGGCCGATGATCTCGCAGGCCGGTAGGCTTGCCGATCGTGGGATCACTCCGTCAATGCTCCAGATCAGCCTGCCAGCGGTCGGCGGTTGCCACTCTGACCTATGTCTACGGTGACTCCACCGCCGTCCTCGGCCCGCTGGCCACCTACGCCGAGCCGCACACGTACGACCTCTGCGCCATCCACGCTGAACGACTGACCGTCCCGCGCGGATGGGAGGTCGTCCGACTGACCCTCCCCGATGCCGTGCCCGAGCACAATTCGGACGATCTGCTGGCGCTCGCGGACGCCGTCCGCGAAGCCGCGGCGGAGCCCACCGCCGAGCCGGCCGTACCCCAGCAGCGGGGCAGCAGGGCCCCGATGGAACCGCCCGCGGGCGCCGGTCCCCGCCGCGGCCACCTCAGGATCCTCCGGGAGCCCTGAGGCAGGTCCCGCGGTCGTCGGACCAGGAGTCCGTCGATTGAGGCCGTCGGAAGGCCCCGCGGTAGAATCGACGGAGTGTCTCCATCCCCGAGCGAAAGCTGAACCATGGCGCATCTCCCAGCACGGCTGCTCGACGTCCTCCGGTGTCCCGTGACGGGCGCGAAGCTCATCCAGGACGGTGACGTGCTCAGGCCGGCTTCGCCGGGGCCCGACGGCGAGACCCCTACCTACGGGCTCGACGAAGGCATCCCGGTGCTTCTCCGCGCCGAACTACTGGACGGTGCCGCCCGCTCCTGACGACGGGAAGCATCCCCGTGAGCAGCACGGCCCCGCACACTCCGAACCACAGCTAGGAACCGCAGACCATGACGTTCGACTTCAAAGTTGCCGACCTCTCGCTCGCCGAGGCGGGGCGCCACCAGATCCGCCTGGCGGAACACGAGATGCCGGGCCTGATGGCCCTCCGCGAGGAGTTCGCCGACGCGCAGCCCCTCGCCGGCGCGCGGATCGCTGGTTCGCTGCACATGACCGTGCAGACCGCCGTCCTCATCGAGACGCTGACCTCCCTCGGTGCCGAGGTCCGCTGGGCCTCGTGCAACATCTTCTCGACGCAGGACGAGGCCGCCGCAGCCGTCGTCGTCGGAACGGGCACCGCGGACGAGCCCGCCGGCGTCCCCGTGTTCGCCTGGAAGAACGAGACCCTCGAGGACTACTGGTGGACCGCCACGCAGATCCTCACCTGGCCCGGCCAGGCGCAGGGACTCGGCCCCAACATGATCCTCGACGACGGCGGGGACGCGACCATGCTGGTGCACAAGGGCGCGGAGTTCGAGGCACTCGGGGCGGTTCCGGCCAACCCGCAGGAGGGCGACGCCGACTACTCCCACGAGTACACCGTCTTCCTCGACACCGTCCGCTCGACCTTCGAGTCGGAGCCGCACAAGTGGACGACGATCGCCGCCGGCATCAAGGGCGTGACCGAGGAGACGACGACGGGCGTGCACCGCCTGTACCAGCTCGCGGCCCAGGGCAAGCTCCTGTTCCCGGCCATCAACGTCAACGACTCCGTGACGAAGTCGAAGTTCGACAACAAGTACGGCATCCGCCACTCGCTCCCCGACGGGCTGAACCGGGCGACGGACGTGCTCATCGGTGGCAAGGTCGCCGTCGTCTGCGGCTACGGTGACGTGGGCAAGGGCGCAGCCGAGGCGCTGCGTGGCCAGGGCGCCCGCGTCATCGTCACGGAGATCGACCCGATCTGCGCACTGCAGGCGGCGATGGACGGCTACCAGGTGACCACGCTCGAGAAGGTCCTCGACCAGGGCGACATCTTCATCACCACCACGGGCAACAAGGACGTCATCATGGCGCGCCACATGGCGGGCATGAAGCACCAGGCGATCGTCGGGAACATCGGCCACTTCGACAACGAGATCGACATCGCCGGGCTCGCCCGCATCTCCGGGGTCGAGAAGATCGAGATCAAGCCCCAGGTGCACGAGTGGGTCATCCCGGCGGACGAGGCCGAGGGTGTCGAGCAGCACTCGATCATCATGCTCTCGGAGGGTCGGCTGCTGAACCTCGGCAACGCGACCGGGCACCCCTCGTTCGTGATGAGCAACTCCTTCGCCAACCAGACCATCGCGCAGATCGAGCTGTACACGAAGTTCGAGCAGGATGACGCCGAGGGCAAGCGCGAGTACGAGAACGAGGTGTACGTCCTGCCGAAGATCCTCGACGAGAAGGTCGCCAGGCTCCACCTCGACGCACTCGGGGTCGAGCTGACGGAACTCACCAAGGGCCAGGCCGAGTACCTCGACATCGATGCCGCCGGGCCGTACAAGCCGGAGCAGTACCGCTACTGATCGCCGGATCCGACCGGCGTATCGACGGGTCGGCCGCTGCCGGAGTCCGAGGGCTCTGGCAGCGGCCGAATCGTTGTCGGAAACGGGCCGGTACCTGCGGAGCCCGGAAGCAGCCGTCGCGTAAAATCGCTGGGGGCAGCTACGGTGAGGGGCACACGCATGCGCATGAAACAGGAGTCCGGCAGGGATGCGGCACGCCGTAAGGGCTGGAAGGTCGCGGCGATCGGCGCTGCCGCGGTCGTGGTGATCGGCGGTGGCGTGGGTATCGCCACGGCGTCGCCCTGGGACGACGGGACGCCGTCGTCCTCGTCCGGCCCCTCGTCAGCACCTTCGTCGACATCGCCCACCTCGGCCGGAGCCGGTGCCGATCCCACGGCCGGCACCTCGCCGAAGCCCGCCGACCCTTCGGTGACCACAGCAGCCCCGGCACCGGACGCCGCGCAGCTCATCGTCGGTCTCACCCCGACCGATCAGGCCTACGCCGTGAATCCGGCCACCGTCGCCGCGATCACCGTCACGGGTGGCACCCTGGAGGCGGTCGAGCTCGTCCCGCGAGCGGGCGGAACCGCTGTCGCCGGCGAGATCTCCGCGGAGGGCAGCTCCTGGACGGCGACCGAGCGCCTCGCCTTCAACACCGAGTACGTGTTCTCCTACACGGTCCGCGACTCCGCCGGCCGGTCCCAACGGCAGACCTCGTCCTTCGTGACCGTCGAACCCGCCAATGAAGCGGATGCCGCGATGTTCCCGCGTGACGGCAGCACCGTCGGCACCGGCCAGCCGCTCGAATTCACGTTCAGCGAGCCCGTCGTGAACCGGGCCGAGGTGGAGAAGGCCATCACCGTGACGAGTACGAGCGGCCAGCCGGGCGCCTTCTACTGGATCTCCGACACCAAGGTCCGCTACCGGCCGGAGACCTTCTGGGCCCCGAACAGCACCATCACGGTCACCGCGAACCTCTTCGGCGTCGACCTCGGCAACGGCATGATCGGCAACGGTGACACCGCCATGACGGTGAAGACCCACAACACGCGGCTCGCCGTCGTCGACAACGCCACGAAGACCATGAACGTCTACCTCGACGGGACGCTGGACCGCACCTTCCCCGTGACGCTCGGCACCGAGGACTGGCCGTCCACCGAGGGCTACATGGTGGTCATGGAACACTACGAGTCGACGAGGTTCACGGCCGAGTCGATCGGGTTGAAGCCGGGCGATCCCGCCTACTACCCGCCGACGGTGGTGAACCACGCCAGCAGGCTCAGCCTGGGCGGTGCCTTCGTGCACGAAGCGCTCCCCGCCGCGCAGGTGGCGCTCGGCAGCATCAACGTCTCACACGGCTGCATCGGCATGTCGCCCGAGGGCGCCGAGTACTTCTACAACACCTTCGGCCCGGGCGACGTGGTGCAGATCCTGAACACCGACTACGGACCCATGTACGTGTGGGACGGGTTCGGCGACTGGAACGTCCCGTGGAACGAGTGGGTCAACCAGCCCTAGGACCCGTCCACGGTCCTGCCGGAAGGCTCCGCGCGCTCGCCGAACGGCAGCGTGTGGAGCCTTCTCGCTGTCGCCTCCGCCCGCTCGCGCTGGCGCAGCATCGAGGCGTAGTCCCGGTCCCGACGCGCCGCGATCACGGCGTGCACGAACTCCTCCGGGTGCGTGTCCGACGGCGGTGCCGGGGAGACGTGGTGGCTCGCCTCGGCTGCCAGGTCGAGTGCGAGGGTGTGCCGCGCCTGCGGGGTCAGTTTGGGCGCCTGGGAGAGGAACTGCGACATCCGGCGGGCGAGGGCATCGGGCAGCCGCCCGATGTCCGCGGTCGCCGACCACTCCTGCAACCGCGGCGGCATGACCGCCAGGGCACGTGGCCTCGCGACAACCCGCTCCCGCATGGCGTAGGTCCCGGCCAGGAGGTCACCGAGCCGCTTCGAGCGCTCGTTGAACAGCGAGACGAGGAACGCGAGCGAGCCACCCAGCATGTAGATCTCGAGGATCGCCAGCATGCCCCGGATGAACGCGTGCCGGAACCGGATGGCCCCGCCGTCGTCGCGCACGATCCGCAGCCCCATCACCAGCCGACCCAGCGATTTGCCGCGCGTCAGGGTCTCCACGGTCACCGGCACGACGACGAGGAGCATGACCACGAGGACGAGCAGCAGGGCCGTGGTCAGCGCCTCGTCGAGCACACCCCCGAAGACGTTGCCCACCAGGAGGACCAGGAGGATCGCGACGACGAACTGGGCGATGATGTCGATGAGCACGCTCAGTCCCCGCGCCGCGAATCCTGCCGGCTTCAGTTCGAGGACGACGGCCTCCCCGGTGACGACCGAACTCATGACTACCCCCTGATCACCGGCCGCGGACGCGGCGTGTCCACCCAGCCTAGCGGCGCCGCCGACGGCGCCACCGTGCCCTCGCCGGCGACCCCCTGGCCCGCGCGTCCGCGGGCTATAGGGTGGGCGCATGGACGTTGACGCATTCATCGCCGTGCACCGCAGCGACTGGCAACGCCTGGACGACCTCGTGCGTCGCCGGCGGCTCGACGGGGCCGAGTCGGACGAGTTGCTGGTGCTCTACCAGCGCGTGTCGACGCACCTGTCGATCATCCGGTCCGTCGATCCGGAGAGTGCGCTGTCCGGTGCGCTCTCGACCCGGCTCTCGCGGGCCAGGACCCGCTTCACGGGTGCCCGCTCGAACGTCATGGAGGACGTGGCGCAGTTCTTCGTCATCTCCCTGCCTGCTGCCTTCTACCGCATCCGCTGGCTCACCGCCGCGGTGGGCGTGATCTTCATCGCCGTCACGTGGCTCTACGCCGCCTGGGTGGTGAACACGCCGGGCGTCATCCCCGCGCTCGGGACGGACGAGGACCTCCGACAGTTCGTCGAGGAGGACTTCGTCAACTACTACTCCGAGAACCCGGCGGCCTCGTTCGCCGGGCTGGTCTGGACCAACAACGCCTGGATCGCCCTGCAGGCCGTGGCCTTCGGCGTCACGGGGATCTGGCCTGCCTTCATCCTGTACCAGAACGCCCAGGGCATCGGTCTGGCCGCGGGCATGATGGCCTCCTACGATCGGCTCGACGTCTTCTTCGTCTACATCCTGCCGCACGGCTTCATGGAGCTCACGGCCGTCTTCATCGCCGCCGCCGCGGGCCTCCGGATCTTCTGGGCGTGGGTGGCACCCGGCCGTCGGCCCCGCTCCGCCGCCCTGGCCGAGGAGGGGCGCGCCCTGATCACGGTGGCGCTCGGGCTGGTGCTCGTGCTCCTCGTCTCGGGCCTCGTCGAAGGTTTCGTGACACCGAGCCCCCTGCCTGCCTGGCTCCGCCTCGGCATCGGGTTCCTCGTCTTCGCCGCCTACTGGGCGTACACGCTGATCCTGGGACGACGGGCCGTCGCGGCCGGGCACCGCGGAGACCTCGGCGTCGTCGACCGGGGAGACGCCGTCATCACCGCCTGATCCCACCGCAGTGGAGTGCCGGGGAGTCTCCGGGCCGCGCGCGGGCATGCCCGGTATGGTCGGATGACGCCGACCGAGTGCCGGCGGGCATCGAACGAGGAGACAGCGCAGTGGCAGAGACCGAGAGTACCCGAGCAGCGGCCGGCGAGCGGCGACCGGACCACGACGACGCCGGGGCGGGTCTCGGCACCGACGAGGCCTCGTCCGCGGCCGGCGATGACCGCAGCGCCGGTCCCGGTGCCGACGATGCCTCGTCCACCGGCCCGCGGTCCGGCGCCACCGATGCATCGGTGTCCGACTACGGCGGGATCGCCCAGCGTCACACCCTGCCCATGCGGAGGGCGTCGACCATGCCCGACGTCCCGGGCAGCCACGACGGGGAGGCGGGACGGGAGCGGGCGTCCGGTATCCCCGTTCCGGCTGATGCGTCGGCCATGGACGCGTCCCCGTCGACAGCCGTCACTCCGACCGTCGATCCTGCCGGCGAGGGAACGTCGTCGGGCGACGCCCCACGGGAGGGGCCGCCGGCTGACGACCGCCACACGGCCGGCTTGACCGGCGTCGCTCCGACCGCTGCAGGGGCGGCGGCAGGGTCCATCGCCGGTGCATCGACGGCCGCGGGGTCGCCCGCAACCGGGTCGCCTGCGACCGGGTCCCCGGTCGCCGGGTCGTCTGCTGCAGGGCGGGCCGTGAGCGGCTCGTCCGACACGGGCCGTGCATCGACGGCTGCGGCACAGACTGCACCGGACGATTCGCCGGACAACTCGCCGGACGACTCGCCGGACGGTCGGGAGCGGCCCCGATCCAGGGTCGAGCCCACGACCGACACCGGTGCGCTGTCGGTCCGGCCACCGGACGAGGACGTCGCCCGCCGGGCCGCGGTCCGGGACCAGGCCGTCTCGGCGAAGCCGGCCCTCCCGCGCTTCCTGCAGGTCGTCGTCGCCCTGTTCTTCCCCGTCATCGTCGTCGCTGCCGCCGTCCGCGCCGTCGCGACGTCGTCCTTCCTGTGGCTCGAGTACAACCGGCCGGGGTTCCCCGCCGACCAGTTCGGGTTCTCGCTCGACGATCGGATGACGTACGGCTCCTACGCGCTGGACTACGTCCTGAACTTCGCGCCGCCCCGCTACCTCGGCGGGCTCGTGACGCCCGAGGGGGAACCGCTGTTCCTCGAGTCGGAGGTCGGGCACATGGCCGATGTGAAGGGGGTCCTCGGGCTGTCCTTCTTCATCGCGCTGGTGATGTTCGTCCTGGCCGTGATCGCGTGCGTGTATCTCGCCCGGCGGTACAAGGGCGGCATCAGGCGAGCGCTGTTCTCGGGGGCGGTCCTCACGCTGGTCGGGATCGTCGCGCTCACGGTGCTGGCGGTCATCGGATGGCAGACGTTCTTCACCCAGGTGCACGCCCTGTTCTTCGCTGACGGGACGTGGACGTTCCGGGTCGACGACACGCTCATCCGCCTGTTCCCCGAACAGTTCTGGACCGATTCGGCCGTGACCATCGCGGTCCTCGTCCTCGCGGCGACGATCCTCACGCTCGTGGCGACGTGGCCGACGAAGGCGCGCCGTGATCGCTCGATGCTCGCCCAGGACGCCGCCCAGGCCAGGTACCGCGAGGCGCTGGAGAAGTCCTGACCCGTCGTCCTCGCCGGACGTGGCACGCCGCGTGCCGGACCCGGCCGGACTCCGCCGTGGACAGGGCGCACCCCTCCTTCGGGGCCGCGGGCCCCAAAGGGGGGGTCAGCGCTTCGCGTAGAGCTCGTCGAGTGCTGCTGCGTGTTCGGCGACGACGGCGGCCCGCTTCAGTTTCAGCGTCGGTGTCAGGTGGCCCGACTCGACGGTGAACTCCGCCGCCAGGACCGTGAACCGCCGGATCTGCTCGGCACGTGACACCGTCGCATTCGCGGCGTCGACGGCGGTCTGCAGTTCCGAGCGCACCTCGGCGTCCCGTGCGGCTTCCTCGACGGTCAGTCCCTTCCTGCCGCGGCCCGCGGCCCAGCTGTCCAGTGCTTCCCGATCGAGGCTGACGAGCGCTCCGATGAAGGGTCTGCCCTCGCCCACCACCACGGCCTGTGCGACCAGCTGGTGCTCCCGGAGCCTCTCCTCCAGCGGACCGGGTGCCACGTTCTTGCCGCCGGCGGTCACCAGGAGGTCCTTCTTACGGCCCGTGATGGTGAGGAAGCCGTCCTCGTCGAGCGATCCGAGATCACCGGTGCGGAAGTAGCCGTCCTCGGTGAAGGCCTCCGCCGTCGCCTCGTCGTTCCGGAAGTAGCCGGCGAAGATCCCCGCGCCCCGCACCTGCACCTCGCCGTCGTCGTCGAGCCGGACGCTCGTGCCGGGCATCGGGATGCCGACGGACCCGACGCGCGTGAGCGCCACCGTGTTCACGGTGCACGGCGCCGTACTCTCCGTCAGTCCGTAGCCCTCCTGGATCATGATGCCCGCGCCGCGGAAGAAGTGTGCCAGGTGCTCGCTGAGCGGGCTCGCCCCTGACACGGTGTAGGTGACCTCGCCACCGAACACGGCGCGAAGCCGCGGGTAGAGGATGCGGTCGAACAGTGCGTGGGAGCCGCGCAGGAGGGGGGATGGACCGCGACCGCCCCGACCGCGCGCATCGAGGGCGCGTGAGTAGGCGACGGCGGTGCGCTCGGCCGCAGCAAAGAGCCGGCCCTTGCCGGACTCCTCGGCCCGCTGCGCAGCGGTCGCATGGATCTTCTCGAAGATGCGGGGGACGGCGAGGAGGAACGTCGGCCTGAACGTCGTCAGGTCCTCGAGCAGCTGGGCGGCCGACCCGGAATGGGCCAGCGTGATACCGCCGGTGAAGCAGACCACCTGGACGGCACGGGCCAGCACGTGCGCGAGCGGCAGGAACATGAGCGTCCGGGCGTTCTCCTGCTTGAGGAACTCCGGCAGGAACTCGAGGGTGTTGACGGCGAAGAGGGCGAAGTTGCCGTGCGTGATGACGCAGCCCTTGGGCCGTCCGGTGGTCCCGGAGGTGTAGACGATCGACGCGGCATCGGCCAGACCCCGCGAGGAGCGGGCGTCCTCGAGCCGTCCGTCGGCAACCGACGCACCGTCCGCCATCAGGGTACCGAGCGTCGGGGTGGCAGGATCGACCTGCGCGTCGCCGTCGGCTTCGCCCGGATCGACGGCGCCCAGGGTCAGCCGGACGACGGCCGTCGTCTCCGTGCGGCCGCTGCGCGCCGCGGCGTCGAGGACGACGTCCGCCTTCGCCCGGTCCTCCACGAGCACGACGGCGGGCCGGGCGTCCTCGAGGATCCAGGCCACCTGATGCGCTGACGACGTCTCGTACACGGGGACCGTGACGGCTCCCGCGAACCAGATGGCGACATCGGCGAGCGTCCACTCGTACCGCGTCCTCGACATGACGGCGACGGCGTCACCCGGCTGGACGCCGTGCGCGATCAGGCCCTTCGCCACCGCGGCGACCTGCTGGAGGAAGGACGCGGCGGAGACGTCCGTCCACGTACCACCGGTCCGCCGTGCGTAGAGCGGGCGCTGCGGATCGTCGTCGTGCGTCCGCAGGAGCAGGTCCGTCACGTTGCCGGTCGGGGGGAGGTCGACCAGGAGGTCGGTGATGGCTTCGCGCACCAGGGCTCGCTTTCGTTCCGCAGGCAAGGGGAGGGGTCGGTCCTAGATCCAGCTGGGCAGCCACATGCGTGATCGCCACTGGTCGTAGGGGATGATCTCGGCTGTCCAGATGGGCAGGAAGTAGGCCGACAGCGCGACGGCCGCGACCAGGAAGACCCCCACCAGCACGATACCCCGGCGGCGTCGGGCCGCGTCCGCTCCCGGTCCCCCCAGGACCAGGCCGAGGCAGTACACGAGCGCCAGCACGAGGAACGGCTCGAAGGCGACCGCGTAGAAGTAGAAGGTGGTGCGCTCCGGATACAGGAACCACGGCAGGTACCCTGCAGCGACGCCCGTCAGGATGGCTGCGGCCCGCCAGTCGCGGCGGCCGATCCAGAAGAAGAGCAGGACCACGAGGGAGAGCGCGGCGCTCCACCAGATCAACGGGTTGCCGAGCACGGTGACGGCCTGCGAGCAGGAGTCGGTGCCGCATCCGCCGGGCGTCTCGTAGAAGAACGACGTGGGGCGCCCGACCACGAGCCACGACCAGGCGCTCGCCTCGTAGGGGTGGTCGGAACCGAGGCCCTGATGGAACGTGTAGGCGCTGCGGTGGTACTCGGCGAGGGATCGCAGTCCGTCCGGCACCCAGCCCCAGCCATCGGCGGGGTTCGTCGCGGCCCAGGTGCGGTCGTAGGCGTCCGTGGAGCGGAACCATCCGGTCCAGGTGGCGAGGTAGGTCAGCAGCGCGACCGGCACGAGCGACACGAAGGCGAGCAACCCGTCCTTCAGCGCTCCGCCGAGCACCCAGTGATGCACTCCGGCGATACGCCGGGCGCTCATGTCCCAGGCGACGGTCAGGAGGCCGAAGGCCGCGATGAACGGGATCGCCGACCACTTGGTGCCGAGCGCCAGGCCCAGGCAGATACCGGCGGCAACCCGCCAGGGACGCAGCCCGAGGAACGGTCCGTAGGCGAGGTGCCGCGGGGCGGGGACGCCGTCGTCGCGCTGTCCTGCCAGCGAGGCGAGGCGGCGCGCGAGGCGCCGTCGTCCGTCGTCGCGGTCCAGCAGGAGCGCGGCGAAGGCGAGCAGGAGCCAGAAGCTCAGGAAGATGTCCAGCAGCGAGGTCCGGGACTCGACGAGGTGGTGACCATCCACGGCGAGCAGCAGCCCCGCTGCGCTGCCGAGCAGGGCCGAGCCGAACATGCGCTGCGCGACCAGGGCGAGCACCAGGACCGAGAGGGTCCCCACGAGGGCGGCCGAGAAGCGCCACCCGAAGGCGTTGTCGGAGCCGAACAGGAGCATCCCGAACGCGATCATCCACTTCCCCACCGGCGGATGGACCACGTAGTTGGGGGAGTCGAGCAGGACGTCGGGATTCCCCGCGTTGAAGGAGTCGTTGGCGTCCTCGGGCCACGCGCGCTCGTAGCCGGACTGCAGCATCGAGTAGGCGTCCTTGACGTAGTACGTCTCGTCGAAGACCAGGGTGCCGGGCTCGCCCAGGCGCACGAACCGGAGGACGCCGCCGAGCAGCGCCATGATCAGGGGCAGGATCCATCGGTGCGCCCCGCCGGGCGCCGCGAGGCCGAGGAGCCGGCTGCTCAGCGCGCCGTACCCGAAAGCAAGAGCCGGGGGCCTGACCCACGAGACGCCGCGGTGCGGAGAGTCCTCTCGGGGACGGACGGCGGTAGGGCTCACCCTGTCATGCTACCGGCGGTGCCTGCACGCTCCCGGCAGGCCGGGAGGTGCGGAGGACACCGCGGCATCTCCCGTCGTGGTGCGTCCCGCGGCGGCACCGTCAGGGCCTCTGCGGTGCGGCTAGGCTGGGGCCGTGAACCAGCCATACGACGACTCCGTGTCCGACCCGTCCGACGACGCCACCGAGGGGATCGCCGTCGACACCGCCCGGGACGAGACCGGGCAGGAGTCCGCCGGAGCTGGCGCCGACGCGCAGGAGGACGCGCAGGAGGACGCGCAGGAGGAGCCTCAGGGACAGGACGACCAGGGACAGGACGACGACCAGGACGACGACGCGCGGCCCGACGACGGGACCACCGTGGCCCGCGCGCCCATCACCGCGTACCGCGGTACGGCGGGGGACGGAAGCGGCCGCGGTCGGATCGTGCTCGCCGCGACCCCCATCGGCAACATGGGCGATGCCACGGAGCGCCTGATCGGCCTGCTCCACACTGCCGACGTCGTCGCAGCCGAGGACACGCGCCGTCTCCACCGGCTCGTCCAGGCGCTCGGCGTGACCGTGACCGGGCGGGTCATCAGCTACCACGAGCACAACGAGGCCGAGCGCACCCCGGAGTTGCTGGACCTCGTGCGTGACGGCGCCACCCTCCTCATGGTGACGGACGCGGGCATGCCCTCCGTCTCCGATCCGGGCTACCGGCTCGTCGAGGCCGCCGTCGCGGAAGGGCTGGACCTGACCTCCGTGCCCGGAGCCAGCGCGGTGCTGGCGGCGCTCGCGCTGTCCGGTCTGCCGACGGACCGGTTCTGCTTCGAGGGCTTCCTCCCGCGGAAGCCGGGCGTGCGGGCGGGCCGGCTCGCCGATCTCGCCAGTGAGCGCCGCACCATGGTCTTCTTCGAGGCACCGCACCGGCTCGAACCCATGCTGCGGTCCCTGCAGCAGGCTTTCGGATCGGACCGTCGGGCCGCCGTCGCGAGAGAGCTCACCAAGGTGCACGAGCAGGTGGTGCGTGGTCCGCTCCTGGAACTGCTGCAGTGGGCCCAAGCCGGTGAGGTACGCGGCGAGGTCGCCGTCGTCGTGTCCGGCGCTCCCGAGACGGCGCCCACCAGGCCCGAGGACCATGTGGGCAGTGTGAATGCGCTGATCCAGGGCGGGATGCGGCTGAAGGACGCGGTGGCCGCCGTGGCCGCGAACGGACAGGTGAGCAAGCGGGAGCTGTACGCCGCCGTGATCGCCGCACGCTGAGCTCTGTGCATTCGTCCAAAGGAAGTGCCCCAGCGGGGTGCAGCCTCCACTGGACACCCCTCCGACGCCAGGTCTAGCGTGAGCGGGAATGCCCCTCGTGGCATACCCACCCACCGTCGCGAAGGAGAACCAGCATGGCCGTCACCGCCGACCAGGAGAAGGCAGTACTCGACAAGGTGCCCACGGGGCTCCTCATCGGCGGACAGTGGCGGGACTCCTCGTCCGGGGCCACCTTCGACGTGGAGGACCCCGCGACCGGCAGGACGCTCCTGACACTGGCCGACGCGACGCCGGAGGACGGCATGGCCGCGCTCGACGCCGCCGTCGCAGCACAGGCCGAGTGGGCACGCACGGCACCGCGTGAGCGCGGGGAGATCCTGCGGCGGGCCTTCGACCTCGTGACCGCGAGGGCGGACGAGTTCGCCCTCCTCATGACACTCGAGATGGGCAAGCCGCTGGCCGAGGCACGCGGTGAGGTGACCTACGGCGCGGAGTTCCTGCGCTGGTTCTCCGAGGAGGCCGTGCGCGCCAACGGCCGCTACTCGATGGCACCGGACGGCAGGTCACGACTGCTGGTCAGCAAGAAGCCGGTGGGCCCATGCCTGCTGATCACCCCCTGGAACTTCCCGCTGGCCATGGCCACGCGCAAGATCTCCCCGGCCATCGCCGCCGGCTGCACCATGGTGCTCAAGCCCGCCAACCTCACGCCGCTGACGTCCTCGCTCTTCGCGACGGTGCTGCAGGAAGCCGGGCTCCCGGACGGGGTGCTCAACATCGTGAACACCACCACGGCCGGTGACGTCACCGGGCCGCTCATCGAGGACCCGCGCCTGCGCAAGCTCTCCTTCACGGGGTCCACGCCCGTGGGACGCAGCCTGCTGGCTGCCGCGTCGAAGAACGTGCTCCGGACCTCCATGGAGCTCGGCGGCAACGCCCCGTTCCTGGTGTTCGAGGACGCCGATCTCGATGCCGCGGTGAACGGCGCCATGCTCGCGAAGCTCCGCAACATGGGGGAGGCGTGCACGGCGGCCAACCGCTTCATCGTCCACGAGTCCGTCGCGGACCGCTTCGCCGAGGCGCTGGCCGCGCGCATGGGGGCCGTGACCCCTGCCCGTGGCACCGAGGACGGGTCGACCCTCGGTCCCCTGATCGACCGCAGGAGCCGCGACAAGGTGCACGAGCTCGTGTCCTCCGCCGTCGGCGACGGGGCGACGGCGGTCACCGGTGGCAGCCCGATCACGGGTGACGGCTACTTCTACGAGGCCACCGTCCTCACCAACGTGTCCCGCTCCTCGCGCATCCTGAAGGAGGAGATCTTCGGGCCGGTGGCCCCGATCGTCACCTTCAGCACCGAGGACGAAGCCGTGGACCTGGCGAACGACACCGAGTACGGCCTCGTTGCCTACGTGTTCACGAAGGACCTCAACCGCGGACTGCGCATCGGCGAGCGGCTGGACACCGGCATGATGGGCCTCAACGCCGGGGTCGTCTCCAATGCCGCGGCTCCCTTCGGCGGTGTCAAGCAGTCCGGGCTCGGCCGCGAGGGCGGCGCAGAGGGCATCGAGGAGTACCTGTACACCCAGTACGTGGGTATCGCGGACCCGTACGCGTCCTGATTCCGCGCTCCTTGAGCGTCAGGAGGCCGGCTCCCCGAGAGGGGGTGCCGGCCTCCGTCACCATGGGGCCCGGTTCCACCCGTCCGTCTCTGCGGGCGATGCGTTGCCGGCGGGCCGGCCCGGCTACCCGCGGCGCGAACCGGACCGGAAGCCGTTGAGCAGCGACTGCGGGAACAACCGGGCCTTGACCCTCGTGGACCAGGGGCTTCCACGCCGCAGCGCACGGGTGACGGTATCGACGTCGTCCCACCGCGGTGCGGAGGGACGCGCGAGCCTGGCCGAGCCACCGGTGCCGCCCGCGCCGAACCGCCGGCCCGGCGGGATCGCTCCGTCCGCCGCCGGGATCCGTTCGGCGTACTCCTCGTGCTCGTAGGCATTCCTGAGCCGGGCCAGCGACTCCGCAGGCTCGCCCGCGAGATCCGCCTCGCGGGTCAGGCGGGCTGCGAAGGTGCGCGGGGTGTCGGTCTCGTCGAGCGGGTGTCCGTAGTCGCCGGCGATCTCCGTCGTCTCGGCCCAGGCCGCGGTCGCGGCTCCGTCGACGGCCGACACGTCCGCGACGGCGACGGTCCGGCGGCGTGACCGGGTCCTGGCCGTGCGCAGCAGCAGGGGGACGAGGGCGAGCAGGGCGATCCCGCCGAGAGCGGCCGCGCCGGCGCCGGGCGAGGCCTCGTTCTGCGGTCCGGCACCCGGGCCGCCCGCCGCAGCATCCGAGGGTTCCGCCGACGCTTCGGCCTCCGCTCCGACCCGGGGAAGGCTTCCCGGGTTCAGGGCGTCGGAGTCGTCCGCACGGGGTCCCACCGGCGAGAAGGCCCGCTGCGCGTAGGTCGGCACCACGCCACGGGACGGCGTCGGTTCGAACTGGACCCACCCGATCCCCTCGAAGTACAGCTCGGGCCAGGCGTGGGCATTGCGGGAGTCGACGACGAACTCGTTGAGCTCGGTGCCGTCGGGGCCCTCCTCGGTGTCGCCGGTCGGGCTTCCCGGCGTGTAGCCGACGGCCACCCTGCTGGGGATGCCGGCCGCCCGGGCCATCACGGCCATGGTCCCCGCGTAGTGCACGCAGTATCCCGACTTCGAGTCGAGGAAGCGGGCCATGACATCCATGCCGCTGCCGTCGTACCCGCCCTCCACGGGGGCCTCGACCGAGTACGTGAACTCCGGTCCCCGCAGGTAGTTCTGGATGGCCATCGCCTTGTCGTAGGGGTTCACGTACTCCCCGGTGATCTCGTCGGTCCTGGTGCGGACGATCTCCGGGGTGTCGTCGGGCAGCTCGCTGAAGATCGCGGGAACGGACTCGCTGTCCGACGGCCCGATCGCCCCCAGCCCCTCCCGCGTGAGCGCCGCGGAGCGGGTTTCCACCAGGTACTCCTGCCGGGCCGTCGAGCCGCCATCCGTCGCGAGGATGGACAGATTCGCCGGATCCCAGGCCCAGCTGCCCGCGAGGTTCGAGACACCGACGGGTGCGTACGGAGACAGCAGCCAGGGGCTCGCATAGCTCTGCGTCGTGATGCGCGTGAAGACCTGCTCGGTACCGGCGCCAGCAGCAGGCGCCCCCGTCTCCGTGCCGATCTCCTCGACGCCCGCCTCGCGTTCGCCCCTCCGCTCGTCCGGCTCCCAGCGGCGTCCGCTGAAGTCCTCGAGCGTCACGGCCCGCAGGTAGACCGGGGTGTCCGCGTTGGTGGAGTAGGCGATGCGCCCGAAGCCCGTCGGGTTCCGGAGGTCGTTGCCGAGGGTGACGGCGGGATTCAGCCCCGTGGCATTGCCCCACAGGTTCAGGCGCGCGCCCTGCGGGAAGGCTCCCGAGGTGAAGCCGGGCACGAACATCGGCAGGACCACGGCGACGGCCAGGGCCGCGGCTCCGATCATCGCGCTGCGCCCGGCGAAGCCCGAAGACGCTCGCGCCCCGCCCGACGCGAGCCGATTCCCCCGCCACTGCGCGACGGCGAGGAGGAGCAGGAACGCGAGGACCGTGGTGATGAAGGCGAACATGCCCACACCGGTGGGCTTCACGACGGCCGGCGAGATCATGACCGTGATCAGGGCCAGGCCGCTGGCTGCGGGCATGCGCAGGGTGGTCGAGAAGAGGTCGACGACGATCGCGATGAGCCCGAGCGCGGCGCAGACGATGAGGAAGATCCCTGCACTCGGCAGGACGGGAGCGACCTGGGACACCACCGTCTCCTCGGCCTGGGCGAGCAGGCGCTGCAGTTCCAGCGAGGTGCCCGGACCGGGTACCACCCCGAGGATGCTCTGGCGCGGGAAGAACTGGGCGGTCAGGGACCCGATGAGGGCGAGAACCCCCACGAGAGCGGTGATGATGCTGCCGAGGCGGAGCGCCCGCGTGGCGGCCATCGCCACCAGGACGGGGACGAGGGTGCCGACCACGGGCGCGAGCCACGTCCAGGGTTCGACGACACCGTTGAGGCTCGTCGCCGCCGCGAGCACCGCGAGGAGGCAGGCACCCGTCACGGCCCAGTGCCACGGGTCGGCCGACGGCGACCGTCGGGGAACGGCCGGCGCGGTGCCCGGAGCCGTCGCGGGGCGGGTGAGAGTCGAGGTCATGCTGATCCCCTGGAGATGTCGCGTGCGGGTCGGTGCTGCTCGGACGGGCGCCCGGCGCCCGGGGCGGCGCCTGCTCCGGAAGGAACGGGACCGGCGGGCTGCTCGAGACCGGCCCAGACCGTGGGAAGGGATGCCATGGGTGACGCCGCGGTCGCATGCCAGCCCGCATCGCGCAGGATGTCGATCTGTCTCCGGGAGTCCGCGGGGCGCTCGGTCGCGATGATGGCGTACGACGGGGAACTGCCGTCCGCCGCAGAGGCGAGCGCCTTCGCTTCCTCGGTCGTCAGGACCCCGACGACGGCGATGAGGGGGCCGCGGTGCCGCGTCGCGGCGAGCTTGTCCAGGAGATCGTCGCCGTACGCCGCGTGGTGGGCTGTCTGGGCAGCTTCCGCCGTCGACCGCCGGATGCGTCGTGCCGCCGCCCGCGCGGCCTCGCCGGCCCGGACCGCGCTGCTACCGGTGCCGTCCTCTGCCGAGGACCGCCGCCCGGTTTCCGGCGCGAGTTCCAGGGCGGCCAGGCCCTCGGCGATGCCGGCGACCGCGCCCTGGCCGTGGTGCTCCTCGTCGGACGGGAACGGCGCGGAGGCGGAGTGCAGCAGTGCAGGCGCCCCGTGGTGGTCGAGGAAGCGCAGGGCGTAGTTACGCTCGAGGAGGTGCGCGCTGATGGACATGACAGCGGTGACCGCCCACTCGAACGTCGGCGACGTCGTCAGGCCCGTGCCGTCCCCGCTGCCGAAGGCGGCACTGAACCCCGTGGCGAAACCGTGGTGGCGCTGGTCCATCAGCAGGGTTGCCTGCGGCGTGGTCACGGATTCCTCCTGCCGGACCATCAGTTCGCTGTGGCGGGCGGTGGCGGCCCAGTGCACCCTCCGCATCGAGTCGCCGTGCCGGTATTCACGCGTCATGACGTCGTCGTCGCTGGGGTTGGCCTGCCGCCTGGTCGCCGCCATGCCGTCACTCCCCCGCGAGCCGGACAGCGCGGTGCCGAGCAGGTCCACCGGCGCTGGCGTCACGACCAGCGGATCGCTGCCGCCGAGGACATGGCGCGAGATGCACAGTCCGAACGGGTCCGTGAACTCGGCCGTCACGGGCCCGATCCCGTACACGCCCCGGGAGGCCGATCTGAGCCGGTACTCGTAGAGGGACACGCCGTCGCGCGTGGGGTTGCGTGACGGATAGGTGAATTGGGGGGCCTGCCCGAAGCGGGCCGGGAGTCGCTCCTCCATCGCAACCGTCGCACCGCCGGCCACCGAAGCGGTCAGCGAGAGGGTGACGGTCGTCGTCGCCCCGATCTCCATGGACTGCGGCTGGAAGCGTCGCGCCGCGGTGAAGCGCGGCTTGACGATCCGGAGGACGATCAGCGAGGCCAGGGGCAGGGCGAGCAGCAGCACGCCCACGTACAGGAGGTCACGCCGGCCCAGGATCTGCGCCGCCAGCAGAGAGACGATCGCGGTGAGGACGAAACCCCAGCCGCGCACGGTCAGGATGCGCGAGGGGAGCTTGTCGAGGAGGGCCATCGGAGATCCGCCGGATCTAGGAGGGGACCGAGTCGGGGGTCGGACGCGTCATCGCCGCTGCACCTCGCGGGCCACGGGGACGCGCGCGAGGACGTCCGCGACGATGGTGGATGCGGTGTCTCCGGCACTGGTGGCCTTGCGGTCGAGCAGGAGGCGGTGGGCGAGGACGGCGTCGGCGATCGCGGCGATGTCATCGGGCAGGACGAAGTCGCGCCCCTCGAGGGCTGCGCCCGCCTTCGCGGCGCGGAGGAGCTGGAGCAGGGAGCGGGGGCTCGCGCCGAGCCGCAGCCTGGGGTGCTCGCGCGTGGCGCGGCCGATCGAGACGGTGTAGTCCTTGACCGCGGGCGAGACGTAGACACCGCGCACCTGCCGCATCATGCCCGCGATGTCCGCGACGCTCGCCACCGGCCTGATCGCCTCGAGGGGCGAGACGGACTGGTGGGTCTCCAGCATGTCCGCCTCGGCCCGCGCATCGGGGTAGCCCATCGAGATGCGCGCCATGAAACGGTCCCGCTGGGCCTCGGGCAGGGGATAGGTGCCCTCCATCTCGATGGGGTTCTGCGTGGCGACCACCATGAACGGCGCCCCGAGCGGGTGCGTATGGCCGTCGACGGTCACCTGGTGCTCCTCCATGCACTCGAGCAGCGAGGACTGTGTCTTGGCGGAGGCCCTGTTGATCTCGTCGCCGATGACGATGTTCGCGAACACGGGTCCGCGCCGGAACTCGAAACGCCGCGAGTCCTGGTTGAAGATCGAGACGCCCGTGACGTCGGACGGCAGCAGGTCGGGGGTGAACTGGATCCGGTTCACGGTGCAGTCGATCGTCCGCGCCAGGGTCTTCGCCAGCATGGTCTTGCCCACCCCCGGGACGTCCTCGAGGAGCAGATGGCCCTGTGCCAGCAGAACCGTCAGGGCCAGCCTCGCCGCTTCGGGCTTCCCGTCGATCACGGTGTCGATCGCATCGAGGATGCGGGTGCTGATCTCGTGGAATCCTGCTCCCGGGACGTCCGGGGCCGCCGATCGCGGATCGTCGGCGACCTCGGCGATGTTGTGCTGGACGTCCATGGGTACCTTCCACGCGAGAGCCTGCACCGGGACCGTCGGCCGGGGCGGCCGGGATCGACGACACAGGGGACGGCCGCGACCGATCCGGCGCGGGGCAGGACAGACCGGGCTGCTGGATTCAACAGATTACTAGCTCAACTTGTCCCCGGGGCGATAAGTTCCGCGCGCTGGCTAGGCTTGAAGGTATGTGTGACAGTGCGAACGCGGCCGGCCGCGGCCTGACCGTCGGGGAGACCCCGCCCGCCTATCGGGAGCCCGAGGAGGCCGACGCGTCCGGCTCCGACGCGTCCGGCTCCGGCGAGCCCGCGGGGGAGGTGCGACGGCGACGGAAGGGTGGCTTCCCGCCCCTGCCGGAGCCGCTCGCGGTACCGGTGATCGACAACCACACGCACTTCGACGTCCGGGACGGGGCCGTCATGGTCCCGATCGGCGAGGCCCTCGACGCGGCCGAGGCGGCCGGGGTCCGCGGCGCGGTCCAGGTGGGGACCGATCTGGAGTCCTCGCGGTTCACGGCCGCCGTCGTCGAGCAGGATCCCCGCCTGCTCGGCGCGGTGGCGCTGCACCCCAACGACGCCCCGCTCCTCGCCGAGGGAGGGACGCTCGACGACGCCCTGTCGGAGATCGAGCATCTCGCGGCGGGCGACAGGATCCGGGCCCTCGGTGAGACCGGCCTGGACTACTTCCGGACCGGGGAGGATGGACGCGGGGGCCAGCTGAGGTCCTTCCGAGCCCACATCGACATCGCCAAGCGCCTCGACAAGGCGCTCCAGATCCATGATCGGGAGGCGCACGACGACGTCGTGGCCACCCTGCTGTCCGATGGGGCACCCGACCGCGTGGTGCTGCACTGCTTCTCGGGCGATGCCGACCTGGCCCGTGTCTGCAACGAGCAGGGCTGGTTCATGTCCTTCGCAGGCACCGTCACCTTCAGGAATGCCGCGAACCTGCGGGAGGCCCTGCTCGTCGCGGACCCGGGGCTCGTCCTGGTGGAGACCGATGCCCCGTTCCTGACGCCGCATCCCCACCGCGGCCGTCCGAACGCGAGCTACGTCATGCCGAACACCGTGCGGGCGATGGCGGAGGTCGTCGGCTCCGGCGTGGACGCCCTGTGCTCCCGGCTCACCGCCAACACCGAAGCGGTGTACGGGAGCTGGGACGCTCCGTGACGGCCATGCTGCTCCGAGCCCGTCCGGCGGGTCGCATCACCGGAGGAGTCGGCGGATGATCGACGTAAGTAGCCCGATCCGGCGAACCGAGTAGCACCCCGCAGAAGGCGGGTGGGCGGCACTCGTGCCACGCCGCACACGCGCTCCGTAGCCTCGATGCAGGGACTCCCGCCCGCCTGTGCCAGCACGCCGGCCGGCGGGTATCCCCTCGCCGCCCTTCTTCTGAGACCGGAGGGGCCGGCGCACACGGTGGCCTCCCTTCCCAGCGAGGAGGCCGCTCCCGAGCGGGTCGGCGGCGCCGGGCACCCTCCTGAGACCAGGGTTCCCATCAGGCGTCGCCGACTCCCTCCACCGGATCTCCGCTCACCCGCCCTCGACCGTCCGCTTCGGCACCCGCCGGCTCCGGGTCCGGATACCGGCGGGTGCCGAAGCGGATGACCGCCGTCCGCCGGGCCGTCCGCCGGGCCGGATACGATGGCGGAGTGACTTCGACCCCTGCCGCGGGCCAGCCCGCGCCCCTCCTCGGCGCCGCCGACATCCGCCGACTGGCAGCAGAGGTGGACATCCGCCCCACCAAGACCCTCGGCCAGAACTTCGTCATCGACGGCAACACCATCCGCAGGATCGTCACGGCGGCCCACCTCGCTCCGGACGAGACGGTGCTCGAGGTGGGACCAGGGCTCGGATCCCTGACCCTGGGCCTGCTCGACGCCGCGGAGCGGGTCGTCGCCGTAGAGATCGATCCGGTGCTGGCCGGGAAACTCCCGGGGACGATCGCGCAGTGGCGGCCGGACCGCACGGCGGCCCTCGACGTCGTCCTCGAGGACGCCCTGCGCGTCACGGCACTGCCGCACGCGCCGACCGCCCTGGTCGCCAACCTGCCCTACAACGTGGCCGTCCCCGTGGTCCTCAACCTCCTCGCGCGCTTCCCCACGCTCCGGCACGGTCTCGTGATGGTGCAGGACGAGGTGGCCGACCGGCTGGCAGCCCCGCCGGGGTCGAAGGTGTACGGCGTGCCCTCGGTGAAGGCGGCGTGGTACTCCAGCATGACGAAGGCGGGGGTGATCGGGATGAACGTCTTCTGGCCGGCGCCGAAGATCGCCTCCGGCCTCGTCCGGTTCACGCGGCGCGAGCCCCCGGTCACGACGGCGACCCGGGAGCAGGTCTTCGCGGTCATCGACGCGGCGTTCGCGCAGCGGCGCAAGACGCTCCGGGCTGCGCTCGCCGGCTGGGCAGGGTCCCCGGTGCTGGCCGAGCAGGCCCTCCGCGCCGCGGGCGTCGACCCCACCGCTCGGGGCGAGGTGCTCGACATCACCGCTTTCGCGCGCATCGCCGAGGCCAAGGTCGACGCCACGGTCGACGCCGGAGCCGGAGCCGGAGCCGGAGCCGGAGCCGGACCCGGACCCGACACCGACGCCGCGCCGACCGCGCCGACCGCGCCGACCGTGCCGGGGCCACCCGAGGCGTCCGCTGCGGGCTGACGCCGTCGGCTAGGTTGGTGGACATGGTCTCGGACAGAACTCTCGACATGCGCACGGACTTCGCCCGTGCGCGCTCCGTCCGGGTGAAGGCCCCTGGCAAGATCAACGTCTCGCTCCGGGTGGGCCCTCCCCGGGAGGACGGCTACCACGGCATCGCGAGCGTGTTCCTCGCCGTCTCCCTCTACGAGGAGGTGCTGGCGACCGAGACCCCGGGTCAGGGGATCAGCGTCACCGTGAACGGGCAGGGCACGCTGAACCTGCCCGCGGCGAGCATCCCGCTGGACCGCAGGAACCTTGCCGTGCGCGCGGCCGAGCTGCTGGCCGAGGTGAGCCCCGGTCACACCGGGGTGCAGCTGGACATCACCAAGCGCGTGCCGATCGCGGGCGGAATGGGCGGAGGATCGGCCGATGCCGCCGCGGCCCTCCTCGCGTGCAACGCCCTGTGGGGCAGCGGGTTCTCCCGGGACGAACTCGCGAAGATCGCCGTGGACCTCGGTGCGGACGTGCCGTTCGCGCTGGTCGGTGGCACCGCCGTCGGCCTCGGGGTGGGGGACCAGCTCACGCCGGCCATCTCCAAGACGCCGCTGCACTGGGTCCTCGTCACCTCCGACTACGGGCTGTCCACGCCGGAGGTCTACCGGACTCTCGACGCGATCCGGCTGCGGGACGGTGTGGAGCCCGACCCCCAGCCCGGCATCGATCCCGCGATCCTCGGCGCCATGCGGGCCGGGGACGCGTCGGGCCTGGCGCCCCTGCTGCACAACGACCTCCAGCAGGCCGCGCTCGAACTCGCTCCCGCCCTGGGAGATATCCTTGAGACCGGCAGGACCGCCGGAGCACTGGCCGGGATCGTGTCAGGATCCGGGCCCACCGTCGCCTTCCTCACCCAGAGCTCAGGTCACGCAGCCGAGCTCGAGGTGCTCCTCGCATCGGAGGGGCTGCAGGCGACGTCCGTCCACGGTCCGGCCCACGGGGCCCGCATCTCGCAGGACCCCCAGGGCTGACCCGGGGCCACCCCCGGATCAGCACACCACACCGCTCAACCGAAAGCAGCATCTTCGTGGCACACCTCCTCGGCGCGGAATCCCTCAGCGTCGCCTTCGTCACCCGCACCATCCTCGACACCGTGTCCCTCGGGCTCGAGGACGGCGACCGTATCGGCATGGTGGGGCGCAACGGCGACGGCAAGTCCACGCTCATGCGCCTCCTCGCCCAGCGGAGCGTGCCCGATTCCGGCCGCGTCACCAAGCGGCGGGACGTGTCCGTCGGCTACCTCGACCAGTCGGACGTGCTCGACGGCGACCTCGAGGTGGGTCGCGCGATCGTGGGCGACCAGGCGGACCACGAGTGGGCCTCCAATCCGAAGATCCGCGATGTCATGGGCGGTCTCGTCTCGGAGGTCGACTGGCACGCCCGCGTCTCCTCCCTCTCCGGCGGGCAGAAGCGCCGCGTGGCGCTCGCGAAGCTCCTCATCGGCGACGACGACGTCATCATGCTCGACGAGCCCACCAACCACCTCGACGTCGAGGGCGTGGCCTGGCTCGCGAAGCACCTGAAGCAGCGGTGGCGCCCCACCGAGGGTGGGCTGCTCGTGGTGACCCACGACCGCTGGTTCCTCGACGAGATCTGCAACCACACGTGGGAGGTGCACGATGCCATGGTCGACGACTTCGACGGCGGCTACGCAGCCTACGTCCTCGCCCGGGCCGAACGCGACCGCATGGCGTCCGTCGTCGAGTCCAAGCGCGTGCAGCTGGTCAAGAAGGAACTGGCCTGGCTGCGGCGCGGCGCACCGGCCCGCACGGCGAAGCCGAAGTTCCGGATCGAGGCGGCGAACGAACTGATCGCGGACGTCCCCGAGCCGCGTGACTCCCTGGCGCTCAGCAAGATGGCCATGTCCCGGCTCGGCAAGGACGTGCTGGATCTCGAGGACGTGAGCCTCGCCATCACCGACGGCGAAGGCCGGGACCGGACGCTGTTCGACCGGATCACCCTGCGCCTGGCGCCGGGGCAGCGGCTCGGGCTCGTGGGCGTGAACGGTTCGGGCAAGACCACCCTGCTGCGCCTGCTCAACGGCGAACTGCAGCCGACGGCGGGCAAGGTCAAGAAGGGCAAGACCGTCCAGACCGCGGTCCTGTCGCAGGAGGTCCGTGAGCTCGACGACGTGAACGACCTGCGGGTCATCGAGGTCATCGAGTCGGAGAAGCGCGTGTTCGCCGTCGGGGGCAAGGAGGTCTCGGCGAGCCAGCTCGTGGAGCAGCTCGGCTTCACCAACGAGAAGCAGTGGACGCGGGTGAGCGAGCTGTCCGGCGGCGAGCGCCGTCGCCTGCAGCTGCTGCGCCTGCTCGTCGGCGAACCGAACGTGCTGATGCTCGACGAACCGACCAACGACCTCGACACCGACACGCTCTCCGCCATCGAGGACGTCCTCGACGGCTGGCCGGGGACCCTCGTAGTGGTCTCCCACGACCGCTACCTGCTCGAGCGCGTGACCGACTCCCAGATGGCGCTGCTCGGCGACGGGCGCCTGCGCGACCTCCCCGGCGGCGTCGACCAGTACCTCGACCTGCGGAACGCCGCGGGCCCGATGACCGCCACCGGCAGCGCCGCCTCCCCGGCCGTCAGCGGTGGATCGGCAGGGACGTCGTCCGAAGCGGATCTCCGGCAGGCGCGCAAGGACCTCGCACGGATCGAACGGCAGATCTCCAAGGTCGATGCCCAGAAGGGCAAGCTGCAGGCACAGATGGAGGAGGCCGGGGCGAAGTCCGACGCCGACTTCGGGGTGATCGCGGGGCTCAACACGCGCCTTCAGGAGCTCCAGGCCGAGATCGAGGACCTGGAAGGCCAGTGGATGGAAGCCGCCGAGGTCCTGGGGGAGTAGGCCGGCCTCTCAGGGGAAGCGGTGCCGTTCTGACCGGGGTGGGTACCGTCGAGCGTGGATTTCGCCCTGGGGCCTGCAGGTGCGCAGACCGTGGCGGATGCCCGCAGGCTCTTTCGGTATGTGGTTCTCGTGCCAGGAGTGTGGCTGGAGTGCGGCTGGATTGTGGCTCGAGTGGGGTAGGAGTGAGGTCGGTGACGTCCCGCCAGGTAGCCGGAGGCTGCAGGGACGAGTAGAGGGGGATCGACGGCGCGTGGCGTTCACGCTCCTGCAGGCGCCCGATCACGCCTAGGGTCAGAGGCGACGTGCGGCACCAGTCCGTGTGCCGTTGGATGTACCGGTCCACACAACGCATCTCAGTGCGGTGTACCGGGTACGGGATCGACTCAGGGGACATCGATAGTGACCACCAGTGACAACTCCACCCCTACCGTTCGGCTGCCGTGGGCAGACGCCACGAGGGGAGCCGGCGTGATCGCCGTGGTGGTCTTCCATGTCCTCATCTGGGTCCATGACCCGGTGTTCGGCACCGAGACAGCGGCGGGTCCAGTCCTGTCCCGGGTGAACGCACTCCTCGGGACCCTGCGCATGCCCGTCCTGTTCGCTCTGGCGGGGATCCTGGCATCGCCGTCCCTGATCAGGGGAGGCGATGCGCGCAAGGCCCTGTCGAGGAGTGTCTCGAGCTACTACCTCTATGTCGTCTGGCTCCTCATCTATCTTCTTCTGTTCCTCCTGGTCGGGACTCCCGGCAGCCCGCACTACTTCGACAGCTTGAACGGCTTCCTGACCCAGCTGGTCGTACCGGATACGACACTGTGGTTCATCTTCGCGTTGGCTGTGTACATACCGGTCGTCCTCGCCGCGCGCGCCATCCGTCTTCCCCCACCGGTGTTGCTCGTCCTCGCCGTGGTGGTGTGGTTCGTCCTGCAGTCGGAGGGCGACGGCAGCCTCCTCGAACGGTGTGCGGAGCACTTCGTCTTCTTCGCCTCCGGCGTCTTCGGTGCTGCGGCCCTCAGGAGAGCCGCAGCAGCCCCGCTCTGGCTGGCGGGGCTGTTCTCTGCGGTGTTCCTGGCATTGATGGCCCTGCGGACCACTGATCTCGGAGCGCAGAATGAGGCCCTCGAGTTCATGAGTTCGCTCGCCTCCATCCCGGCCATGGCTGCCGTGGCGCATCAGGTGTGCCGGATCGCGCCGGTGGCGCGCGCTGCAGGGTTCATCGGTGCGCGCACCCTTCCGGTGTACGTGCTCCATCCGGTCGTGATCGTCTGCATCCTCGTTTTCGGGCGCCAGGAAGCGCTGGGGCAGTTCGTCGACTCGTTCGTCGTCGACGCCCTCTACCCCCTCGTCCTCTCGGCAGTGATCATCGTTGTCTGCCTCACCGCCGAGAACCTCCTCGCGCGAATTCCCGGCAATCCGCTGTTCGCCCTGCCCGAGTCCGTTCGACGGAGGATACTGGGCCCTCGCCGGCAGGACACCACGGCGACTCGCCGCCGGGGGAGCGCGCCGCTCGATGCCGGAGCCGGCGCCGCCGGCGGGTGATCGGCTCGCCGAAGGGTGCGGGGCGTGGCAAACTAGATAACCGTGCGCAGGTGCCCCGCGCCGGGGTCCAGCTGCCGCATGGTCCGCCCTGGTGTAATGGCAGCACCCCAGCCTTTGGAGCTGTGGAGTATAGGTTCGAATCCTATGGGCGGAACGGCGCAAGCCCCGGTACCGGTCCCTCGCGGACGGCGGATCCGGCCACCACACCACAGGTAGGAGTGCCCGCTTCGTGAGCCCCCAGAGTGAAGAGACGGTGACGCCGGCGGCGTCCACCGCCCAGAAGCCGGCGGCGGTCATCGTCCTCGCCGCGGGAGCCGGGACCCGCATGAAGTCCCGCACACCGAAGATCCTCCACCCGCTGGGCGGTCGGTCCATGATCGGTCACGCGCTCGCCGCGGCGCGGGGCCTGGACCCCCACCACCTCGCCGTCGTCGTCCGGCACGAGCGCGAGCTCGTCGCCGCGCACGTCGCGGGTGTCGATCCCGAGGCCCTGCTGGTCGACCAGGACGACGTCCCGGGGACCGGCCGCGCGGTGCAGGCGGCCCTCGAGGCCCTGGACGCGAGGGAGGGCACCATCGGGGGCACCGTGGTGGTGACCTACGGCGACGTACCCCTGCTCGAGGCCGCGACCCTGCGGGACCTCGTCGAGGTGCACGTCCGGGACCGGAACGCCGTCACCGTGCTCACTGCCGAGCTCGACGACGCCACCGGCTACGGGCGCATCGTCCGGAGTCCGGACGGCACGGTACTCGGCATCGTGGAGCACAAGGATGCCTCCGAGGAACAGCGGACCATCCGCGAGGTGAACTCGGGGATCTATGCGTTCGACGCCGACGTCCTGCGGAGCGCGCTCGGCCGGATCGACGCCGGCAACGCCCAGGGCGAGCTGTACCTGACCGATGTGCTCGGCATCGCACGGAACGACGGCGGCAGGGTGGCAGGACTGATCGTGCAGGACCGCTGGCAGGTCGAGGGCGCCAACGACCGCGTCCAGCTCGCCCATCTTGCCGCCGAGCTGAACCGCCGCATCCTCGAACGGTGGATGCGCGCGGGCGTGAGTATCGTCGACCCCGGCAGCACCTGGATCGACGTCCACGTGGAGCTGGCCGAGGATGTCACGGTCCTGCCGGGAACGCTGCTGCACGGCACCACCACGATCGCCAGGGACGCCGTCGTGGGTCCCGACACGTCCTTGACGGACGTGTCCGTCGGGCAGGGAGCCCACGTGACCCGGACCCACGGCAGCGGCGCCAGGATCGGCGACGGGGCCAGCGTCGGTCCCTTCACCTACCTCCGGCCGGGAACGGTACTGGGCGAGGACGGCAAGATCGGCGCGTTCTACGAGACCAAGAACGTGGTGGTGGGCCGCGGCTCGAAACTCTCGCACCTCGGCTATGCGGGCGATGCGGAGATCGGTGAATACACCAACATCGGCTGCGGCAACATCACCGCCAACTACGACGGTGTCGACAAGCACCGCACCGTCATCGGGTCCCACGTCCGTACCAGCTCGAACACGGTCTTCGTCGCGCCGGTCACGGTGGGCGACGGCGCCTACACCGGTGCCGGCGCCGTCATCCGCAAGGACGTCCCCGCCGGGGCGCTCGGACTGAGCGTCGTGGCGCAGCGCAACGTCCCGGGCTGGACCTCGGAGAAGCGACCCGGCACAGCTGCGGACGAGGCGGCGCGCGCGAGCATGGCCGGAACCGACACATCAGGCCCACAGGCAACGAAGGAACCACAGGAAAGCGGTCAGTCATGAGCGAGATCACGGCACGCGGCGAGAAGAAACTGGTGCTCGCCTCCGGGCGTGCACACCCCGAACTGGCCGAGGAGATCGCGTCCTGGCTCGGCACCGAACTGCTGCCGGTCTCCGCCTACGACTTCGCCAACGGCGAGATCTACGTACGCTCCGGCGAGAGCGTGCGTGGTACCGACGTCTTCGTCATCCAGGCCCACCCGGCGCCCCTGAACAACTGGCTCATGGAACAGCTCATCATGGTGGATTCGCTCAAGCGGGCCTCGGCCAAGCGGATCACCGTCGTCTCGCCGTTCTACCCCTATGCGCGGCAGGACAAGAAGGGGCGCGGACGTGAACCGATCTCCGCCCGCCTCGTCGCCGACCTGTACAAGACGGCGGGAGCGAACCGCCTGATGTCCGTGGATCTGCACACCTCCCAGATCCAGGGGTTCTTCGACGGCCCCGTGGACCACCTCATGGCCATCCCGCTCCTCGCCGACTACATCCGGACGAGGGTCGACGCCGACAATGTCACGGTCGTCTCGCCCGACACCGGACGGGTGCGCGTCGCCGAGCAGTGGGCCGAGCGGCTCGGGGGGGCACCCCTCGCGTTCGTGCACAAGAGCCGCGATCTCACGGTTCCGAACCAGGCCGTGTCCAAGCAGGTCGTCGGCCAGGTCGAGGGCCGCACCTGCGTGCTCATCGACGACATGATCGATACCGGGGGCACGATCTCCGGGGCCGTGCAGGTGCTGAAGAACGCCGGGGCCAAGGATGTCATCATCGCGGCGACCCATGCGGTGTTCTCCGATCCGGCGGCTCGTCGACTGGCCGAGTCCGGGGCCCGTGAGGTCGTCGTCACCAATACTCTGCCGATACCCTCCGAGAAGCGCTTCCCCCAGCTCACGGTCCTGTCGATCGCACCCCTGATCGCCCGTGCCATCCGCGAGGTGTTCGACGACGGATCGGTGACGAGCCTCTTCGACGGCAACGCCTGAACGGATGCCGTGCCCTGCTGAAGAGCAAGGGCAGGCGTCGAGAGCCCGGATACCCCTACGCACAAGGCCGACAAAGCCGAGTGCGTAGGGAAACGACGGAAGTTGAGTAGTGTTTCGTCGCCATACGTGGAAAAAACAAGTAAGAATACTGATGATTCCGTAGCAGCCACTCGTGCTGCCCCCATCCTCCCTTCCTAGGCTGAGTTTCAGACACCTGTCACAAGCTGGGAAGAAGTAGGTCCTTCATGCGGTCTCACAGTCTCGTACACACCCTTGTCCCTCCACCTGCTGCAGCCAGGCCGACCAGGTGGCACCCGGTGCAGGCGCCACCGGGGCACCCGGTGCAGGTGCCACCAGGGGCCTCGGTGCGCTTCATCGGAAGGATGGCCGAGACGGAATCGGCCCTGCAGGCCGTCCGTGATCCGGATTCGTCGGGTGCTGTGGTCGTGGGCCCCCCTGGCGTCGGCAAGACCGCCCTGCTGCACCAGGTGCTGCGCTCCCTCGACGGCAGCTACGTGGTCCGCGTCCGCGGGATCCGGTCGTCCGCGTCCTTCTCCTACCGGGCGCTCGGTTTCCTGCTCTCCGAGGTACCGGGCACCGTGACGCATCCGGCTCTCGTCCTCTCGGCAGTCTCGGCACACCTGCGTGAGGAGGCGGGAGGTCGCCGCATCGTCTTCGCCATCGACAACGCGGAGCACCTCGACAAGGCATCCTCGACACTGATCGGTCAGCTTCTTTCCGGTGACAGTGCCTCCGCCGTCCTGACCGTGACCGATTTCGCCCAGGCGGACCCGGTGTTCATGGGCCTCTGGCGGGCCAGCTCGCTGCGCCGGATCGACCTGAGGCCGCTCTCCTTCGAGGACACGGTGCTTTTCGTCGCCTCCGAACTCGGAGCTCCCGTCAGTCGCGAGGGCGTGGAGGCGTTGTGGTCCGTAGCCGGTGGGAATGCGCAGGCCACCCGTGTGGCCCTGCAGGGTTTCGTGCAACGCGGCGTGTTGGCGCGGCGCGGTGAGGCGTGGGTCCTGTTGCCGGACCGGAAGGGGATCGGACACGACGTGGTGAGCACTTCACCACTCCTGCGCACCCTCACCCGCAACCAGCGGCGAATCGTCGATCTCGTGTCGCTGGCCGGCGGGCTGCCGTGGCAGGATGCCGCTCGGCTCGCCGATCCGTCAGAGCTCGACGCGCTGCAGGACGCGGGCATCCTCGTGGTGCTGGCGGATCCCGAACCCTGCGTGAGGCTCGCCGCCGATGGCCTGGCGGATGCTGTGGCGGAACAGGTCCCCGAGGAGGAAGCAGCCCGTCTGTACCAGGATCTCCGATCCCGGCCCGGAGCTGCCCGGTATCTTGCCGACGATCCGGCTCGCGAGGTGGGCTGGCTGATTCAGGCCGGTCTGTCCGTCGACGTCCAGCTGGGTGTCACTGCGGTCGAGACCCTGAACCGGAGCGGACAACACCGGCGAGCGGCCGATCTCATCCGCATGATCACCACTCGCCGGCAGTCACCCGAGCTGGCCCTCGAGGCGATGATCGCTGCCCTCGGTCAAGGACATCTCAAGGATGCCACCGTCGCATCCGCGACGCTCTCTGCTGCCGAGGTCGAACTCGACCGGGAGGTCTTGATCAGGTACCTGGTGGAGGAGAGCCGCCTGCGTCGGCTCCACGCCGTCGGCGATCCGGCCCTACCACTGGATCGGGCCGACGAGCGGCTCACATCGTGGGGGCTCGACCGGATCGGGCAGCCCCCTGGAGATGCGCAGGACCGCTCGGAGTCCGTGAGTCTCGGCCGACGCGTGCTCGTCGCCCGTGCCGAACTGGCGTCCTTCGAGGGTCGGTACCGGGACAATCTCGCCGACCTCGAGGGGGTGCGTCAGACGGAGCTGTCCTCGTCCAGCGGCCGCGAGGAGTGCGCGTCGCTGGTGGCCCTCCAGTCCCTGCTCCTCGAGGCCATGGTGCTGCAGGAGCCCACGGAGCCCGCACTGCGACTCGCGGGGGTCCTGGCCCGTAACCTGTCGCATCCCCAGGTGGCGCACCAGGCGGCGGATGCCGCTCTCCTGCGGGTGGAGGTGGCTTTCCTCGTCGCAGGCAACTGGGCCGCGGGGCGGATGATCTTCTCGGGCTCCCGACCCTCCTCCAGTTCGTGGTCGCTCCATCGGGGTTCCCTCGCCGATGTCGCTGTGGCGCTGGATCTCATAGCGCGCGAGCGCGTTCGGGACGCGACCGCGCTGCTCGAACCCGTCGTCGAGCAGCTACGCGTCGCCGATCGCTACGGACTGCTGCCCCTGGCCGAAGCTGTCCTCACCTACTGCGATGCCCTGACCCCAGCACTGGATCGCGGGGTGGCGCACCTTCCGCCGGCTGGTCGTGCGAAGGGCAGCCCCTGGATGGTCCGGCGCGCTACGCGGCACTACCAGTTGCTGTCGCAGGCCTTGACCGGGTCCCGTGCCGAGGTAGCCCTGCAACTTCAGGAGCGGGTCCCGAGCGATCGTCGCCGAGGAGCGACGATGTGGGCCGTCAGCAGCCTCCTCTCCGCCCTGCGACTCGGAAGCAGAGCGGCAGCCGCGGAGCTCGAGGCATTGTCAGAGAATCTCGACGCCCCTCTTGCGGAGGTATGCCTGCTCTACGCCAAGGCCATTCTGCAGGCGGACACGGGTCTGCTCATCCGGGCCGTGGAAGCCGCGGCCGCGTCCGGCGACTATCGTCTGGCAGCAGACATTGCCAGATCAGGGATCGATCAGGCTCTGGCCGATGACGACCGGACGGCGTATCGCCTCATCCACCGCAGGCTGAGGGAGGTGCTTCCCGAACGGCTCAAGGATGGACTCGGTGTCACAGCCCTCGGCCTGCTCACCGCCCGCGAGCGGGAGATCGCCGTGCTTGCAGCCACAGGACGCAGCAATCGAGCCATCGCGCAGCACATGTACGTGTCGGTCCGGACGGTCGAGGGGCACCTCTATCAGGTGTATTCCAAGCTCAGCGTCAACACCCGGGCCGAACTCGCCGAGCTGTTTCCCGCGGAGATCGATTCCTGATGTTCTCAGCGCTGTCCGGTGACGTGCCGCTCGTCGGCCGGAAGGCGCTCATCACGGCGATCGAGCAGGCCGTTCGCGAGGCGGACGTGTACGGCGCTTTCGTGTACGGCGAGATCGGGACCGGCAAGAGTGCGATGGCCCGCCATCTGCACGCTCGGCTTCAGGGTGAGTTCGTGCCGTTCCTCCTGTCGCCCGCCTCGGCGCTGGTCACCATCCCCTACGGAGCGCTCGCCCCCTTCCTCGTCGAGGCATCATCAGCGGACATGGCCTCGCCCCTCGCAGTCCTGCGCCGGGTCATGGCCTTTCTCCGAACCCGGGCGGCGGGTCGTCGCGTCCTCGTCCTCGTCGACGACGCCCACCTGCTGGATGATGACAGCAGTCACCTCCTGGCGCAGCTCGTCACGTCCCGGACCATAGCCCTCGCTGCATTCGCCCGCCCCATCACGCCGGTCTCCGACGAACTGGCATCGCTGTGCCGGGACGGCCTCCTCGAACGATTCGAGGTCGGTCCCCTCGGATCGGCCGACGCCCTGGATCTGTGCCGCCAGGTCCTCGGAGGTCCGATCGTCCGCGGCGCGAGCGAGCGTCTCCGCGACGAGGCGTCCGGCAATCCGCTGTTCCTCAAGGCGATCCTCGACGAGGCCCTGGCCCGGGGGAGCCTCATCCGTCCGGACGGCGTGTGGACGCTCGACGTGGAGGAGGTTGCCCTTCCCGCGTCACTCGTCGATCTGGTCCGCTCGATCGCCCTCGGGCTGAACGAGATCGAACGTAAGGCCTTCGACCTCGTGGCGCTTGCCGGTGTCGTTGCCTTCAACGATCTGGTCCGTCTCACCAGCGAGGGGGCCGTGTCCTCCTTACTGGATGAAGGGCTCATCAGGAGCGTCTGGGAAGATCCTGCCTACGCGACGCAGGCGTACTCGCTCTACGGACGGATCGGGCGGTCTCTCGTGCCCGTCGGTCGCAGCAGCAGTCTCCACGATGAACTTCGCTCCATCGTCGGCCCCGGCGGGAACCTGCCCGCATCGGCCGTGATCCGGGACGTCCTGTGGCGGCTCGACTGCGGTGAGCAGGTGCCCGATGAACACCTCCTGCAGACGGCGGAGTCGGCGCTGGCGGGCCTCGATGCCCGGGCAGCCCTCCGGTGCGTGAGTGCCGTTCGGAACGAGAACCTCCTCGGGCTCGCGGACATTCTCCGTGCTTCAGCGCTGATGGAACTCGGCCGGACCACCGAGTCCCGTAGCGCCGCGGACAGGTGCCCGGAGGCGACGGTCGGACCGAAGCAGGTCGCGGCCGCAGGAATCCTGGCGGTCCGCCAGGTGGTCGCGGACGGGGAGGACCCCGTCGCCCTGACGGACGTGCTCGACTGGTGGTCCTCCTGTATCCGCTCCTGGAAGGAAGGCCCACTGCCCGCGGAAAGGGGCAGTCCGGCAGAGGAGGATCCGGCGCTGACACCTCTTCGGGCGGGGGAGGGACCGCCTTCGGCCGATGCCGTGCGGGAGTGCGAACATCACCTCGTGGTGGCTCGCGCCTTCTCGTGGAACATCCTGGGCGAGTACTCCAGGACGGTCGAGGTTCTCGCCGGCTTCGTGACGGAGGGACACGCGAATCACCGCGTCACAGTCCTCGCCGAGGCCACCCTGGCTGAGGCCCTCGGCGCACTCGGACGCGGAGTGGAGGGGCGACGGCACAGCCTCGCGGCTGTGGCCGCAGCCGGCCGACACCAGCAGCCCATCCCTGACCTGCATCGTGGCGCCTTCCTCCGCCACGTGAGCCTGCTGGTGCACAGCGGTGACTTCCGGGCAGCGGAGGAGGCCCTCGCGACCTACACGCCGGGCGAGAGCCGTGACTACTTCTTCATCGGTGGTGGCCTCGCGGTCGTCGACGCAGTTCTTGATGCGCGGCGCGGCTTCTTCCGCGAGGCACTCGCCAAACTCGGTCCAGCCCTCGCCTCGCTGAGGGTGTCGGACCAGGAAGCCCTCCTGCCGTACGCGCTCGGGGTGACCGCGTGGACGGCGGCCGCCCTCGGTGAGATCAGTGTCTCGACCCAGTGCTCGAGGGAACTCGCAGTCCTGCGACACCGCGGCAGCCGCCAGTACGAGCTCTTGGGCCGCGCCTTCGACGCAGCTGCCCGGGCCTTGCTCCGAGCGGATGACGCGAGCGTCCACACGTTGTCGGGGCTCGCCCTTGCCGCTCGCCGACACGGATGGTCCAGTGCCGAGAAGGACATCCTCGAACTGGCCACTGCGCTCGGCGACGACCAGGCGCCCCACCAGCTCCGCGACGTGACCGTTGCCGTCGAGGGTATGGAGGCGGAGGTCCTGCACCACTACGCATCGGCCCTCGTCCGACGCGATGCGAAATCACTCGTCATCGCCGGCGACCGTGCCGAAGTCCTGCAGAAGTACCTGCTGGCGACCGACGCCTGTCGCAGGGCCATGGATGTCTATGGAATGCAGGGCGACGCCCGGTCGAAGCGGGTTCTGGCAGCAGTTCTTCGACGGCGACAGAGCCATATCGACGGCGGCCTGGCGGAGGAAGCCTACGACTCCGACGGCACCACGCCGCTCACCTCACGGGAGAAAGAGATCGCTCTCCTGGCCATCCGGGGCCTGTCCAATCGGGAGATCGCGCGTGCCCTGACGGTGTCCACCCGGACCGTCGAAGGCCACCTCTATCGCATCTACGTCAAGCTGGGCATCAGTCGGCGGGACGAGCTGACGGCGGAACTCGAGACCGTTCTGCGGGCCACCTAGCCGATGCGGTCTGCGCAGGTAATTCCCAGGACTGATCTGAGTAGTTCGACGATTGATTAGGGTCTGCACTACTCGTGATCACGTTTCTCTACGGACCTAAAGTAGGAGGTGTTGGACAGGATGTGATCGGATCACCCGAGCGTCCTGGACGGCCCACGTTCTGGGTCGGCGGCGTAGGAGTTCTCTTGAGACCAGGACTTCGTCCCCAGCCGCCGCCGACCCTCACTCTCACCCTATCGTCGGCACCACCTCCTCGCGAGGGCTGAAGATAACGAATTGACCCCCTGTTCACGAAGAGGGGGCTTTTCGTTGTCTTCGAGGTCCAGTGCTTCCTGCATCAGCTCGACGCGCTGTCGTCGCCGTCGCTGACCCTGTCGAACGACGAACACGAACCCGGGTCCTTGCCCAGAGCCCTGATCGTCCGGACGGTCGTCCGAGAACCGTCGTGTCAGGCCTCCGAGGGCTTTCCGCCGCGACGGGTGGAGAAGACGGCAAGGGTGCCGACGGTCAGGACGCCGAGGCCGGCAGCTCCCCACAGGGTCGTGAAGGATCCGAGGCCGGTGTTGGCCGGCCCCTACGCCGACGCCGCAGCATGCGTGGTCACCCGGCCGGTCACCGTGACCCTGAACCGGAGAACGTCGGTGCGCCACACGGGCGGGGCGGTGCAGGTGCCAACGCCGCCGCGGGAGGAGGACGGCAGACGAGCACAGCTCCCGGATGCAGGCGTCCTGGTGCTCGAGCATCTCGCGGGTGAGCGCATACGGCAGCGGCCTGCTGTCGACGGAGGCGTGGAGGTCAGGAACACCCGGGGCCCAGGTCCGCCGTCTGCAGGACGTCCTGCAACCGCTGGACTGTGGGCGTGACGGAAACCGCGGGCTCGTCCTCCTGCGACACGTCGACGAAGGGGAGATCGACGATCGTCGTCTGTTGTGGAGCGAGGTGAGTGGTGATCACTCCTACGGGCCGGTCACCGTGGAGGAAGGAGGCCACGGGTACCTCGGCTCCGTCGACTGTCGCCGTGCCGAGCGCGGACCGCTCAGGGCCGTAGCCCACCACGTCGGTCCGGACGGTCCCCGGTTCCACTCCGAACGCTCCCGCTCCGGTGACGTAGGCCGGGAGGCTTTCCGCAGCATCCGCGGGGGCGGTATTGGTCATGGTCACTCGAACGGTGTACCCGCGGCTGCCGTCTGTCGTGCACGATCCGATGAGCTGCACCGTGCGCTCGACGTAGTAGTCCATCTTCGCTCCGGTGCCGTCGTTGAAATACACGCCGAACGCCGCGCCGTCCTTGGACGGTCCAGTGATCCGGCCGCCCAGTGCCGTCGGACCGATGACGTCCTGCTCGGCAGGCACATCCGACCAGACGTAGAGCCGCTGCTCCTGACTACTCCTCCTCAGGGAGTCGACGATTCCGGCGCTGTCGCCCTGGCCCTCGGCGAGGGCGGTGAAGACCTGCCCGGCGACCGACGCGAAGTATTCGTCCTGGACGGCCGGGTCCTCGATGCGGGCGTACACATCGGAGAGCAGGGTCGGAACCACGTTCTCCGACGTCAGCGAGGTCGGTAGCCCGGAGGGGACGATGAGGTCGACGAGTCCCCCTTCTCCCGACGCCGCGAGCTCGACGGGACCGGTGGACGCCAGGATGTCAGCAAGGACGACGGCGTCGAGCGCTATCACCCCGTCGATCGTGGATCCCGGATTCCGACGTTCCCACATGGCCTGTGCGGTTGTCGCGACGGTCGGGAAGTCAGGTGTGAGATTGGTGCTCTGGAAGAAGGTGCCCATCTGGCTGGAGTAGATGCGCTCCTGCTCGGCATCGACCTCGATGGGCGGATCGAAGCGGCCCAGGTCAGCACCACTGCCCTGCCCGATCAGCTCGATCGAGCCTGCGTCCGTCCGGATCAGGGCATAGGCGCCGGAGATCCCGCCGGTCGCCCGGATCTCCGCACTGTTCTGGATGAGGACGAGATACGTCCTCGGTCCGTCGGCCCCCAGCATGGGCGGGAGCACCTCGGCTGCGGCCGCGGCACTGTTGAGGGCCCGGCGTGCACCGTCCATGGTGTCGATCGCCTGCAGAAGAGGGTTGGCAACCTCCGGGAACAACTGCTCGCGATCGATGTCCTCCAGCCGCTCGTAGCTCAGCTGCGTGGTTCGAGCAGCCCCTGCCAGGGTGGGGGACACCTCCTGCAAGGGCGCCACGTCGATTCTTCCCTGGTCCGGGGTGAGGCTGTCCCAGTCGAGGGAGTCGAATCTCCCGAGCATGGGAGCGACCGCCTGCTGCACGATATCGTCGGCCGAGACGGTGACTTCGGTGATGGCCGAGAGGTTCGGGCCGAGGATGGGCATGATCGACGCCGCTCTCCAGAGCGGGTCAGTTCCTGCGCGGCGCGCCTCTGTCGTGTGTGACTGCAGCTGGTCGAGTGACCGCTGGGCTGCCGCACCATCTCCGGAGACGAGTTCCGTCTGCAATCGCGGCAGGACATCCGCCGCGGCCTCGAGGTTCGATTTCACCTGGTCCGCGCGGAAGGCGACCCAGGCGATGATCATCAGGGCCAGGAGGAGGAGGGTGAACAGAACGGCGGCGATCCGCACGAGGCGGTGCCTGGTCAGATGGGTGGACGCGAGCTTCGACCGGTTGTCCTCACCGAAGTAATAGGCACTTCCCTCGGCGTACTTCCCCGTGTTCCTGGTGTTGCGTACCACTCGGTAACCCCTTGTCTCGCCTGACGGACGTGCTGCCGAGAGGTGGTTGAGACAGGACCAGTCCCGGCATGGACAGCTCGGTCGATCCTGGCGGAGACAGTCCTTCGACAGGGGCGACCTCCTCACATAGTAGGTCCCAGCGGATGCCGCAGATCGCCGGCCATCCTCGAGAGGGTCCGATGAGGCGAGGGCCGCCCGATTCCCTTAGGGTCGACCGTCGGCGCGCCAGGCGGCCGGGTCGAGCACGTTCCGGCCGTCGACAACGATGCGTCAGCGCCCCGGCCGTCAAAGGAACGGGAGGCAGGTGGTCTATGGGTGAGAAGGCGCCGGCGGTTGGCCGGACGGATGATGACCGTCGCGGCTCGCGCTCCTGCGGCGCCGCCGCCCCCGCATCCGGAGCATGATCCAGGCGAAGAGGGCGCCCACCCCGGAGCCGGCCGTATTCGCAGCGACGTCGTAGGGGCTGGCGACCCGCTCGGGCAGGGCTGCGAGCTGTGTGAACTCTATTCCCGCTGACAGGGCCAGCCCCACCACGGGGCCGAGCCGGCGCCAGCCCTGCGGTGCCAGGATGAAGAAGAACAGTCCGAGCGGGACGAACATGATGACGTTCGCCACCGTCTCGACGAATCGGTAGTCGAACCAGGACGGCCACCCGGCTCGCTGCAGATCGGCGAGGGCTGCACGCAGGACCGTCCCGCCATCCCGGTCCACGGGTCGTGGTGAGAGCACGACCAGCCCGAGCGTGACCAGCCAGAGGATGCACAGTGCCAGCGTGATGCGTCGGTAGCGCGTCGAGGGCAGGGGTGCGGAGGACAGTGTGGTGATCCTTCGGACGGGGGCTGACGACGACGGTCGCGGCGCCCTGGGACATCGACCAGTATCGCAGGACCGCGGCCGGCGCGGCGCCGCGCACGGCGTGCGGTAGGATGATTGGCGATGCCTAGGCGAGGGAGCGGCCTGCTGATCCCGGTCTGTCCGGAGATCATGCGGCGAACTCCGTGATCGACGGTGGCTAGCGACGTCTCCCGGACTGCAGTGCGCAGCCCGAGCGGTGTCCTGGACCAGCCCGAAGCGCGTTCCTCCCGCCGTGGCTTGAGTCCCGACGGCGGTCCACCGGACTGCCGCCCACGTCACCAGGAGAATCCATGACCGATCAGAAGCTCGCAGCGCACGTCCGTACCGAATTCGGCAAGGGCGCTGCCCGCCAGGCCCGCCGCGCCAACATGATCCCCGCGGTCATCTACGGCCACGGCGCGGACCCCATCCACGTCCTCCTTCCCGCCAAGGCGACGACCCTCGCGGTGCGCACCGCCAACGCCCTCCTCACGCTCGACGTCGCCGGTGAGGACCACCTCGCGCTCGTCAAGGACATCCAGCGCAACCCGATCAAGCAGATCGTGGAGCACCTCGACCTCCTGACCGTGCGTCGCGGCGAGAAGGTCGAGGTCGATGTCGCCATCCACATCGAGGGCGAGCCTGCAGCGGACGTCGTCTCCAACCTCGAGGCCAGCACGGTCCTCGTCGAGGCCGAGGCGACCCACCTGCCCGAGACGCTCACCGTGAGCATCGAGGGCCGCGAGGTCGGACAGCACGTCCTCGCCTCGGACATCGTCCTGCCGCAGGGCGTCACCCTGCTCACCGACCCCGAGACGCTGATCGTCAACCTCATGCCCCCCGTGGTCCAGGACCTCGGCGAGACCCCTGAGACGGACGACGACGTCGAGGGCACGTCCGAGGGTGCAACCGCGGCCGACGCCGACGCCGACGCCGTCATCACCGACGCCGACGAGCAGTAGGCAGGATCCGCACGGTGTCCACTGACACCTGGCTGGTAGCCGGGCTCGGGAATCCCGGGCCCGGCTATGCCGGCAACCGGCACAATGTCGGGCAGATGGTCCTCGATGTGCTCGCCGGACGCCTCCGTGGCAGATTCACGACGTCGAAGGTCCAGGCCGTCACCCTCGAGGGCAGGCTCGGTCTCGGCGGACCGCGCGTCGTCCTCGCGAAACCGTCGACCTACATGAACCTCACGGGCGGACCCGTCTCCGGGCTCGCCCGCTTCCACGGCATCGAGCCGGACCACGTGATCGCCGTCCACGACGAGATCGACATCCCGTTCAACACGATCAAGGTGAAGCTGGGTGGGGGAGAGGGCGGGCACAACGGCCTCCGTGACATCAGCAAGGCGCTCGGAACCAAGGACTACTACAGGGTGCGGGTCGGCGTAGGCCGGCCGCCCGGCCGCCAGGACGCCGCCGACTTCGTGCTGAAGGACTTCGGCACCGTGGAGAAGAAAGACCTCCCATTCCTCGTCGATGACGCCGCAGATGCCGTCGAACAGGTCATCACGGACGGTCTCCTCGCTGCTCAGCAACGCTTCCACCCTCAGAAGTAGGAGCGGGAGCAGCGCAGAACCTGCGCAGACCCTGCGCGCCGACCCAGCCCGTACGAGCCTCCCCACGCAGCGGCTGCCTGTAAAGTGAGCCCCTTGGGACGAGCGCTGTGGGGCGAGACTTCATGCTGAGGTGGAAACGGGGAGCCGGTCGAGGACCGATGACGTCGGTGGCTGGGCCGGCGTCGGCCGCACCGGAGCCTGCCCTGTGACGGTCATCGACGGCCGCTGGCCCTTCGCCGGACGAGAGGGTGATGTCCGGGATGCCATGACGGTCCTCGCGGCGGAGGCCGGTCACGGAGTAGTGCTCGTCGGACCGTCCGGCGTGGGCAAGACGATCATCGCGCAGCAGGTGCTCGCCGCCCTGTCCCGGCACTTCGATCACATCTACCTCCGCGGCTCCGCTGCCCACTCCACGACACCCTACGGAGCCCTCAACGTCCTGCTCGCAGAGCTCGACGAGGACACCGCGCGCAGTCCGCTCCTCGTCCTCAGCGCCCTGCAGCGCAAGTTCGCCGGCGCGACGGCCAAGCGCCCCACCCTGATGCACATCGACGGCGTCGAAGACATCGACGAGCTCTCCGCGACGGTGATCGCGCATCTCGCGCGGGTCGGCGCCGTGCGACTCCTGGTCACCTGCGAGGACCTCCTACGGGCGCCGGGGGAATTCTTCGACCTCTGGAAGGACGGCGTCCTCGAGCGCTTCGACATCCACCCGCTCACGCTCGCCGCGGCCACGGAACTGCTCACGGCAGCCTTCGGCGCCCCGGTGTCGCGCTCCGCCGCGCAGGAACTCTGGTCAGCCAGTGGCGGCAACCCCAAGTACCTGCAGATGGCGACGAAGGCCGACGTCGTCTCCGGCCACCTGTTCTCACGCGACGGGGTATGGGTGACGCAGGATGCGCCGCGTCCCGACTTCGGGCGGTCGGTCACCGACGGGACCGCCACAACACTTGCGGCGCTGCCCCCTGACGACCGCGCCGCGGTCGAGGTGCTCGCCGTCTCGGGCAGCCTCCCGGTCGTCGTCCTGCTGAAGGCGGTGCCCGCGGCCACTGTCGACGCCCTCCAGTCCGACGGTGTCATCACGGTCGACGTCGGCGCCGCACCCCTCGTCCGTCTCACCTACGGGGTGTTCGCCGATGTCGTTCGCGCGCAGCTGCTGTCCGGCGCCGGCAGGGAAGCGCTCAGGACCGTCGCGGGACTCCGCGACGAGCCAGAGGTCCCGGTGCAGGGCCGCATGACGCTCGCGCTCTGGGCCCTCGACAACGCCGACGCCCCCACGGCGGCGGAACTCGTGGGGCTGGCACACCTCGCCAATGACCACCGCATCGAGGGAGCCGCCCGTCGACTGCTCGATGCAGTCCCCGCCGACGACTTCGGCAGCACCGCCGTCGTCGAGCGGACGCGGCAGCTCTGGATCGAGGGACACCTGGCCGAGGCCCTCGGAACCGTGGAGGCGCTGCTGGCGGATGACGAACTGTCCCTCGGGGACTGGGTCGATGCTCGCCTGCTGGCTGCACGGTTGCGGGTCCGCACGCACGGACGGGAGCGCGGGACCGAGGACCTCCTGCACGACGTCACCTCGCGGCTCGACGGCGAGGCCGAGGATGACGTCGTGCTCGAACTCCGCGGCAGGACCGATGTGGTACGGCTCGAGCTGGATGTGTTCGAGGGTAGGTTCGAGAAGGTCGCCGCGCGCGTTCCGGAGCTCCTCGCCACGTGGGCCGAGGACACGCGCTGGAACATCCGGATCCGGAGCCTCGTCAGTGTCGTCGATGCAACCCTCGGATCCCAGGAGCAGGGGGTCGCCGTCGCCCGCACGGTCACGTCGAGGCTCGTCAACTCCCCGTCCGACCCCCTGGACAGGGAGGCGGCGATCGCGCGTCTCTACGAATGCCTCTTCCTCGCGGGGCACTGGAACGAGTGTTTCGACCTCGCGACCGACGAGGGAAGCCGGTTCGATGGTCGACTCTTCGGCGGATCCCCCTGTGAGTTCGCGGAGGGCGTGCTGCTGGCCTACCTGGGCCGGAGCGGCCAAGCGCTCGAGAAGCTGCTGCCCGCCATCAGCCAGTTCCGCATCCGCGACCGGCACGGGTTCCTCCCCCTGGCCGAGGCCGCAGCCGCTTATGCCGAGGTGCTCGAGAGCGATCCCGAGGCCGCCGAGGACCACCTGCAAGCCATCGACCTGAACGGCCGACGCTACTCGTGGCACCTGCGCGAGGCCGTGCGGTATTTCAGCCTCCTCGCAGAGGCCTGGCTCGACACCCCTGGAAGAATCGCCACCGAATTCATGGAGCACGCCCTGGAGCTCGGCGCCAGGGGCTATCGCGGCGCGGAACTGTTCTTCCTCAGCCAGTCCGTGCAGCTCGGGCGGCACGAGGCCGCCGAGCTTCTCGCCGCCACGGCCGCGGCGGCCGACGGGCCACTCGCTGACCTGGCGGCGGGCTTCGCCGAAGGCCTGGCAACGCGGGATCCCGGCGCGCTGAAAGCGGTGGCACTCCTCGCCGTCGACGCCGGCAACCACAATCTCGCCGGAGACATCGCCGCCCTCAGCATCGAGCACCTCTCCGACAACGACGACCCCATGATCCGTGTGCACGCCGAGCAGATCCTCCGGAAGACCTCCACTCCGGCCCGACGCAATGTGCGGCGGAAGCTCCTCAGTGAGCGTGAACGGGCGATCGCCCGTATGGTCGCCCGCGGCGTTCCCAACAAGGAGATCGCCCAGCAGGAACACATCTCTCCGCGGACCGTCGAGGGGCACGTGCACCAGATCATGTCGAAGCTCGGACTCTCGAGCCGCAAGCAGCTCTCCCTCGTCTTCGGACAGCAGCAGTGACCGGCATGGGCGCTGCGATCGGCCTCGTGGGGAGGGAACGGCACGTCAGGGAGATCGTCGCCGCACTGGACGATGCGTCCGGTTTCGGTGCGATGATCATCGGCGAGGCGGGAGTGGGCAAGACGGCGGTGGCACGCGCCGTCGTCGAGCACCTGCGCTGGTCCGCCCCGGTGCTCCGGGTTACCGGCGGCTCGTCGCTGCGCAACATCCCGTTCGGTGCGCTCGCTCCTTACCTGCACACCCTCTCGGTCGCCGACGCCGACTCGCCGGTGGCGATCCTCCGTGCCGTGATGAGTCACCTGTCAGCAGAGCGGGCGCGCTCGCAGCGACCTCCGCTGATCATGGTCGACGACGCGCACGAGCTGGACGCCGGCTCGAGTGCCCTCCTCGCCCAGCTGGTCAGTGCGCGTCGGGCCAAGATCCTCGTGCTCACCCGTGCCAGCCCCACGCTTCCGCCCGAGTTCGTCGCCTTCAGCACCGACGGGCTGCTCGCTCGGTCCGAGCTGCACCCTCTCGGCGTCGAAGCCGTCGCCGAGCTCTGCGCCACGGTGTTGAACGGTCCCGTCCTCACCGGCACCAGCCACACCCTCGCCCTCATGACCGGCGGCAACCCCATGTTCCTCCTCACCGTTCTCGAGCAGGGCAGGACGGAGGGCTATCTCGAACAGCGCAACGGCTTCTGGCGTCTGTCCGACGAACAGCCCGTGGTGCACGTGCGGCTCGGCGACCTGATCCGCTCGCAGCTCCGGGCCCGCAGCAAGGACGAGGTCGAGGCCCTCGAGGTCGTGGCCTTAGCGGAGCCGATAGCTCTCGACGCGTTGGTGCACTGCGTCGATGCTGTCGCGCTCAAGAGCCTCCGGGACGATCGGCTCGTCACCGTCGGACCAGCGCCCGATCAGCCGGTGTCCCTCGAGCACCCGCTCTACGGGGAGGTTCTTCGCAGCCAGGTGCCTGTGGCGCGCAGCCTCGAGATCCGGCGTCGTGTCCTCGCCGCACTGGAACCCGGGACGCCATCGCTCAACGCCTTCCTGAGGACGGTGTCCTGGGGCCTCGACTGTGGCGTCCCGGCCGACGACCGCACGCTGCTGCGCGCAGCCGCCGTCGCCAACGCGCTGCGTGACCACGGCCTCGCCCTCAGGGCCGCCCGCGCCGTCTCGGCACCCGGTCTGCACGGGCACGCGCTCACGGAGATCGCACGGGTACAAGCCGGGCGCGGCAATGTCGGCTACGCCCAGGAGCTCGTCGGCGAGGCGCTGCGCGGCTGCACCGACCTGCGCGTCGCGAAGGACGCGACCTTGCTCTCCTTCGAACTCAAGCTCAGGACCGGGGCCCCGTACGCGGACCTGCGTGACGACGTCGACCGCTGGCGGTCCCTCATCGCCACCCTGGATCTGCGCGACGGCCTCCGGGTCACCGAGGACGCCCTCTTCCGTGCACGGCTCGGCATCCGCCTCCTCGAGACCCACGTCCTGATCCTCGAGGGTCACCTGGAGGGCGTGGAGGAGGAGCTTCGGGACATCATCGCCGAGCCACGGGGCTCGGCGGAGACCCGCCTGGGGGGTCTGGTCCTGCTCGCGGAGGTCCTCGGCAGCATGGGGCGATCAGTCGAGGGGAGTACCTGCTCGGGCGAGGCCCTCGCGATCATCGAGGCGGAGGGTGCCACCCTGCTCGGCTACCGCGAGTTCGCGGCCGCGCGGCACGTTCTCCTGCTCGCCACCAGTGGGCGCGCCGCCGAGGCGAAAGCCGTGCTGCAGACCTGCTCCCGCGCGCACCCCCGCAGTATCGTCTACTTCGCGGGATGGGGAGACGTCGTCGACGGCATCGGAGCGCTTCGGGCCGGCCGCAACAGGCAGGCGCGCGACCACTTCCTGTTGGCGCTCGAGGCCCTGCAGGAATCGGATGTGATCCAGGTCATGACGTTGCTGCTCGGGCTGGCCGCCTATGCCTGTGCCCTCGCCGGCGACACGCCCCGAGCCGAGGCGCTGATGGTCGAGTTCGAGCGGACTCCCGGGCGTGGCTCACGATCCATGCGGCTCGGGGGTCGTGTCTTCCTCACGGCGACTGCGGTGCTGCTCGGTGAGACACCCGGAGCACGCGCCGACCTCCTCTCCATCGCGGCGACGGCCGAGAAGGAGGGGCTCAAGGAGCTGGCGGGAACGGCCCTCCACGTCTCCCTGCTGCTCGGCGACCTCGGCGCGGTATCCCCCATCATCCGGGTGCTCGAAAGCGTCGAGGGCTCCGGCGCGTCGGACCTGCTCGATCTCGCCCTCGCCGCCCGGGCGAAGAACGCCGAGGCGATGGTCTCCGCAGCCACCATCGCCGGCGAGCACGGCAATACGGCCTTCGAGTTCGTCGGTCTCTCGCTCGCGCTGCAGCTGATGGGTGAACAGGGAGCAACCCGGCAGGCACGCAGCATCCAGCGGCGTGTCGTGACGCTCGGTGAGCAGCGCGAGGGGCCGGTCCCGACGCCCCTCGCCTCGGTCTCACCCGCCGCCAGCACCCCCCGGCTCACCCCGACGGAACGCAGGATCGTCGACCTCGTCCGGGAGGGCTATTCCAACCGTGAGATCGCTGACGCCAAGAGCGTCTCGGTACGAACCGTCGAGGGGCACCTCTACCGGATCTTCGCCAAGCTCGGTGTCAACCGGCGTGAGGACCTGAGGGACTCCTGAACGCCTGTTCCGCGTAGGTGGACGTGCTGCCGCGCAGTAGTGCCGAGTAGTGCACAGGTAGTCCACGCGTAAGCCGTCCAGGACAAACACGTAGGGCGTACTCGTGTGCGCTCCGATACCGATCCATAGAGTTTCCGCAAGAGCTTTGCAGGCAAAGCTGGGGAAATTTTTGAAGAATCGGGTCTCACTCATGGGTTGTCCATCCTGCGGAACCAGCCACTCCACTCAGGTAGGCGCTCTCCACCACTTCCTCCCGGAATCGGGGGACGCCCGTCGCTCGGTCGCGTCCCGCCGGTTCACCTGCGGGGCCGCCGCTACAGCGGTCGCCTCGCACCCACGAACGGAGCCGGCGATGTCAGGACCTTCTGAGACCAAGGTCCGTCCCCAGTCGTCGTCGGCTCCCCGGATCCATCCGCTGCGCCGTCAGGTCGCTCCCGTCGACTCAGGGGTATCGCGATGACGCAGATGCACAGCGCAGTCGGAAGCTTCACAGCGGTTCCCGGCCTGTCCACCGTCCAGGAACCACTGCCGATGTCGGGCGCCGCCTGGCGCCGCCGCTACCAGATCTCCCTGCTCGCGACCGACTCCGTCCTGATCCTCGGAATCCTCCTGCTCACCGTCAACGTGCTGACGCTCGACGCGAGCGGTGCCCGCATGGCCGATGTCCTCGGGCTCGGCGGTGCGATCGCCGCCGGCTGGATGACCATGATGGCATTGTTCCGCACCAGGGATTCCCGCCTGGTGGGAACGGGTGCGGGGGAGTACAAGAAAGTCATCCGTGCCAGCCTTGCCACGTTCGCTGCGACGGCTGTCGTCGCCGTGCTGCTGGACCTCGAGCACTACCGTAGCCTCCTCGTGCTGGCGCTTCCGGCCGGCACCGTCCTGCTCCTGTCCAGCCGTTGGCTGTGGCGCCAGTGGCTGCTCCATCAGAGCCGCCTCGGCCACCACCTCTCGAAGGTGGTCGTCGTGGGCCGGCCGAAGGACGTCCGGTACGTCGCAGCGCAGCTCGCCAAGAAGTCAGGTGCCGCCTACGCCGTCGTCGGTGCTGTCTACGAGGGCAAGTCGAACCCGGCGGCCCTCCACACGGGAAACCGTCTCGTCCCCGTGGTCAGCGGCCTCCGCAAGGTGGAGGACTTCGTGGCCCACACGGGCGCTGACGCCGTGATCGTGGCCGGGCACCTCCGGAAGGGCAGCTCCTACATCCGCGAGCTCGGCTGGAGGCTCGAGGCTTCCTCGACCGAACTGGTCCTGGCTTCGGCGCTCACCAATGTCGCCGGCCCGCGTATCACCATGCGCCCCGTCGAGGGGCTCCCGCTCATGCACGTGGAGCTGCCGCAGTTCGCGGGCGGCCGCCACCTGATGAAGCGGGCGCTCGACGTCGCCGTATCAGCCACTGCCCTCCTCATCCTCGCGCCCCTCTTCCTGGCACTCAGCATCGCGATCCGCCGGGACAGTCCGGGTGGGGCGTTCTTCAAGCAGGAGAGAGCGGGCAAGGACTCGGCCGTCTTCACCATGTACAAGTTCCGCTCCATGGTGACCACGGCCGAGGACGAACTCGAACTGCTCAAGGACCAGAACCAGGGCAGCGGTGTGCTGTTCAAACTGCGGGACGATCCCAGGGTCACGAGGATCGGGGCCGTCATCCGGAAGTACTCGCTCGACGAGCTGCCCCAGTTCTGGAACGTCCTGCGGGGTGACATGTCGCTCGTCGGTCCGCGGCCGCCCCTGTTCAGCGAGGTGTCCGGCTACGAGGAGCACACGCGCCGCCGCCTCCTGATCAAGCCCGGGCTGACCGGGCTGTGGCAGGTCAGCGGCCGCTCGGACCTCGACTGGGACGAGAGCGTTCGCCTCGACCTGTACTACGTGGAGAACTGGTCGGTCGCCGGAGACCTGATCATCATGTGGCGCACCTTCAAAGTGATGCTCAAGCCCGTCGGCGCCTACTGATGACCGTCGACCCGACCCCGTCCGGCCTCACCACGCCGACGGGCGCCACCCTGGCGCCCGTCCGCACCAAAGGAACCTCCATGGGAATACGCATCGGTTACGCCGCCGGCGCCTTCGACCTCTTCCACGTCGGCCACCTCAATCTGCTTCGCCATGCGAAGAGCGAGTGCGACTTCCTCATCGCCGGTGTCGTCTCGGACGAGCTCCTCGAGAAGAACAAGGGCAAGCGCCCGGTGATCCCGCTCATCGAGCGCCTGGAGATCGTCCAGAGCGTCCAGTTCGTCGACCGCGCTGTCGCTGAGACCGAGCCGACCAAGTACGACATGTGGAAGCAGCTCGGCTTCAACGTCTTCTTCAAGGGGGACGACTGGAAGGGCACTCCGAAGGGTCTCGCCCTCGAGGAGACCTTCGGCCGGGTCGGTGTGGAGGTCGTCTACTTCCCCTACACAGTCCACACCTCCAGCACCTTCCTGCGGCGGACGCTGGAGCTCCTCAACGCTCCGGCCGTCCACGAAGCCGCTCTCTGACGCTTCACCGTAGTCCCGGCTCCAACGCGGAGTCGTCACCGACCTGACTGGGAGTCAAACCATGTACCTGCTGTCCTCTCGATCGAAACCGCTGCGCATAGCCCTCGTCGGGACGCGCGGCGTCCCCGCCCGCTACGGCGGATTCGAGACCTGCGTCGAGGAAGTCGGCCAGCGCCTCGCCGCCCGCGGTCACGAGGTGGTCGTCTACTGCCGCACGACGGCGGAGACCAACCACGCCGAGACGGAATACAAGGGCATGACCCTGGTCTACCTGCCCGCTCTGAAGAAGCGTTCGCTCGAGACCCTGAGCCACACGGGCCTGTCCGCCGGACACCTCTTCTTCAAGCGCGCCGACGTCGCCGTCGTCTTCAACTCGGCGAACTCACCCTGGTTGCCCGTCCTCCGCGCAGCCGGTATCCCGGTGGCAACGCACGTCGACGGGCTCGAGTGGAAGCGCGCGAAGTGGGGCACGCTCGGGAAGCGCTACTACCGGGCGGCCGAGTCGCTCGCCGTCCGATGGTCGGACGCCCTTATCGCCGATGCTGCCGGGATCCAGGACTACTACCACCAGGAGTTCGGCGTCGAGAGCACCTACCTCGCCTACGGTGCACCCATCCTCGAGTCCGGTGCCTCGGATCGCCTGGCCGAACTCGACCTGGTCGTCGGGGGCTATCACCTAGTGGTGGCCCGGTTCGAACCGGAGAACCACGTCCACGTCATCGTCGACGGATACGTCCGGAGCAACGCCGAGCTGCCACTGGTCGTCGTCGGGTCCGCACCGTACTCCGACGACTACACGCGCCTCGTCGAATCCCTGGGTGACGAGCGGGTGCGCTTCATCGGCGGCGTGTGGGACCAGGAACTCCTCGATCAGCTGTACGCCAATGCCCGGATCTACTGGCACGGTCACTCGGTGGGAGGCACCAATCCGTCGCTGCTGCGCGCGATGGGCGCAGGGGTGGCCACCAATGCGTTCGACGTCAACTTCAACCGCGAGGTGCTGGGCGTCAACGGCGAGTACTTCGCCGATGCCGCCGCCATCCCGGCGCTCGTCCACGCAGCCGAGGAGGACGAATCGGAGGCGCTGCTCCGGGGCAAGAAGTCACAGTCCGATGCCCTCGCCTACGACTGGGACCGGGTGGCCGAGGGCTACGAACAGCTCTGCCTGTCGCTCGTCGGACGTCGGGGCGCCCGCGGCCGCCGTTCCGGTGCCTTCCCCCTCGACGCCGAGGTCACCGAGCACGAGTCGGTGCGGGCATGACGGCCACTGCTCCGGTCCGGGATCTCGCGGACGAGACCTATTGGGGCACGGTCGCACGCCTGGCGTCGGCGCAGAAGGGTGCGTCACGGACCGCTCCGGCGTACTCGCGCTTCGTCAACCGGAAGCTCGGCCGGCTCCTCGCTGCCTGGGCCTACCGGGCCGGCCTCACCCCCAATGCGGTCACCGGGATCAGCGCGACCTTCACCGCCGTGGCGATCCTCCTGCTTCTGGTCCTCCCTCCGTCGCTGCCACTGGGCCTGGCCGTCGCCGGCGCGCTCGTCCTCGGCTACGCCTTCGACTCCGCCGACGGTCAGGTCGCCCGACTCCGCGGCGGTGGAACACCGGCAGGGGAGTGGCTCGACCACATCGTCGACGCGATCAAGACCACGGCGCTGCCGATTGCCGTGTTCGTGTGCCTCCAGCGCACCGATCTTCCTCGGGCCTGGCTCGCAGTACCGCTCGTCTACGCCGTCGTGGCGAGCGCGACGTTCTTCGGGATGATCCTCACGGAACAATTGCGCAGGCAGAACGGACATGCGGGGATCACCGCAGCGTCCGGCGGCATCAAAGACCTCATCACCGGCCTCCTCGTCCTTCCCATGGATTATGGCGTCCTCTGCATCTCGTTCGTCCTGCTCGGCGCGCCGGGGCTGTTCCTCGCCCTGTTCTCACTTCTCACAGTGGGCAGTTTCCTCTTCCTCTGTCTTGCCCTGCGCAAATGGTTCCGCGAGATCAGCGGATTCAGGGGTGCGGGTCCCGTCCTTTCTCCCTCCGTCATCAGAGAGCAATCATGAACACCGAACCCAGCAAGCCCTCCACCAGGCGGACCAGGGTAGTGGCCCTAGGGGCCATCGCCGCCGGTGTGGCCCTCACCGGGTCCCTGGCACTCACGGGCGTGACACCGTCGTCCGCCTACGAGGCCGTCTTCGCAGCGCAGAACCAGCCGGCGAAGGTCGTTGCGGCAGAGACGCCGTCACCCGCACGAACACCGAGCCCGGCTGCTTCCAGGAATCCGGACAGTCCGGCGGACGCGGGCGCAGGGTCGGCTTCGTCCGACGCCGCCAAGAAGAAGGCCTCCGCGATGAACGAGGGCGTGGGCGTCGTCCCGCCGAAGCCGAAAGCGGATGACGCGGAGCTGGGAAGGACCCCCCAGAAGAAGAACAAGCCGGTCAAGATGACGGACAAGGTCCAGGTGCTCGACGGCTTGACCGTCTCGGTGGCCGGTCTTGCCGCCGTGCAGGGCGTAGCGGACGAGCCGGGCGAAGTGGCCGGCGACGCCGTGAAGGTCTCCGTCACCCTCTCCAACACGAGCGCGGAGGCAGTAGATACCTCCGGCGTCCTCGTGGACATGGAGGCGGGACCGGATGCCGTGCCGGGCCTCGCCCTCAGGGGCTCGGGGGCCACCACGCTTCCCGCCTCGATCGAACCGGGAGCATCCGCAACAGCGGACTACGTGTTCGTCGTCGAATCGAACAAGCGGGCCCGCGTGTCCGTGCTCGTCAACTACAGCGTCTCCGCGCCCGTCGCCGTCTTCGAAGGCACCGCGCCTCCAGCCAAGGGAAAGAAATGACACTCTTCGACCGCTCCAGGGTCGCATCATCGGCCGTCGTGCCCGCGCGCCGCTCGGTCCGCCTGATGTCCGGCATCGTCGCCGCACTGATGGGCGTGTCGTTCGTCGGTCTGTCCACGCTCCCGGCGGCGGCCGACAGTCGGCCGGCCGAGCCGACCAGTCCGAGCTCGCCGGTCACGGCGTCGCCCGACGTCCTGCCCACGGTCCAGGTGGACGGTGTCGTCTGGCAGCAGACCGTCATCGGGAACACCGTGTACGCGGTCGGGCAGTTCACGACGGCCCGGCCCGCAGGCTCCGCAGCCGGCGTCAACACGACTCCGCGAGCGAACATCCTCGCCTTCGACATCCGGACCGGAGCGCTGATCACGAGCTTCAACGCCTCGCTGAATGCGCAGGCGCGCAGCGTCACCGCCTCGCCCGATGGCAAGCGGATCTACGTCGGTGGCGCCTTCACCCAGGTCAACGGCACCGACCGTCGGTACGTCGCGGCGCTCGATGCGAGCACCGGTGCCTTGATCACGAGCTTCGCACCGCTGGTCGCCTCGAGGGTCAATGCCATCGTGGCCACGCCGGACGCGGTCTATCTCGGTGGATGGTTCACCGGCGTCGGTTCCGCACGGCGGGACAAGGTTGCCGCTGTGTCGCCGACCAACGCCGCGCTGCTTCCCTGGAACCCGACGGTCACCGGTGGCGACGTGACGTCGATGGTCGTCTCACCCGATCGCACGAAGGTCGTCGTCGGCGGAAACTTCACGACGGTCAACGGGGCCACCAATGCAGGGTGGGCCTCGATCAACGCCTCGACGTCCGCCGTCGAGCCCTGGGCCGTCAACAGCTTCATCAACAACTCCGGTACGGGTGCTGCCATCACCGGACTGACCTCCGATGCCGACTACGTCTACGCGTCCGGCTACGACTTCAACGGAGTCGGCACGGCTTTCGAGGGTGTCGTGGCAGCACGCTGGTCCGACGGCGCCGTGAACTGGCTCGAGGACTGCCATGGCGACACCTACTCGGTCTGGAGCACCCAGGACGTGGTCTACTCGGCCGGCCATGCGCACTACTGCGGTAACGTCCAAGGCTTCCCCGAGACGAATCCCCGGAGCTACAACCACGCGCTCGCCTTCGGGAAGACGCCGGTGGCCACCATCACCCGCGACACCCAGGGGTACCGGAACTTCGAAGGCAACCAGCATTCAGCCCTGCTGAACTGGTGGCCCACCTTCACCGTCGGGTCCTTCACGGGCCAGTACCAGGCGACCTGGTCCGTCACGGGAAATTCCGAGTACGTCGTCATGGGTGGCGAGTTCCCGACGGTCAGCGGAGTCCGCCAGCAGGGCCTGGTGCGCTTCGGCATCGGGACGAAGTCGACCAACAACAAGGCACCGGAAAAGGCAGGAAAGGCGGCCAACCCGGCAGTCATCTCCGTCAAAGACGGGGAAGCCCGCATCACCTGGGCCTCGAACTGGGACCGTGACAACAAGAAGCTGACCTACCGTGTCTACCGCGACGGCAACCTCACAGCGCCCATTCACGAGACGACGGGCGAGTCCACCTTCTGGCAGATGCCGACGCTGAGCTACATCGACAAGGGCCTGGCTCCGGGGTCGAAGCACACCTACCGGATCTTCGCTCTCGACGCGTACGGGAACGAGGCACGCTCGGAGAGCGTCGAAGTGACGATCGCCGCCGCAGGCTCGGTCAGTCCGTACGCGACCTCGGTCCTCGACGACGGAGCCTCGTCCTACTGGCGCCTCGGTGAGGCAAGTGGGACGAACGTCGTCGACTGGGCCGGCTTCAACGACCTGACGGCCGCCGCCGGTGTGACCCGCGGTGAGGCCGGGGCCATCGCCCAGGACGCCGACAAAGCGAGCACGTTCAACGGCACGGACACCGGCGCCGCAGCGGGACGCACACCACAGGAGGCACCGAACACCTACACGTCGGAGGCCTGGGTCAAGACGACCACGACGTCCGGTGGCAAGATCCTCGGCTACGGCGGATCCCTGACCGGGAACTCCGGCTCCTACGATCGTCAGACATACATGGACAACGAGGGGCGCATCTGGTTCGGCGTCTACCCGAACACCGTCCGTACCCTCAACTCGTCAAAGAGCTACAACGACGGACAGTGGCATCACGTGGTGTCGTCGCTCGGTCCGGCCGGAATGGCGCTGTACATCGACGGAGTCCTCATCGGCAAGCGCGCGGACACCACGAGGGGCCAGGGCTTCCAGGGGGTGTGGCGCGTCGGAGGTGACAACCTCGGCGGCTGGCCCAACCAGCCGGCGAGCTACTACTTCAACGGCGTGATCGACGATGTCGCGATCTACCCGACCGAGCTCACCCGCGCGCAGATCCAGGCACACTATTCGAACAGCGGTCGCGAGGTCGCTGGACCGAAGAAGCCTGCCGACGCTTACGGTGCTGCCGTCTACTCGGCTGAACCGGAGCTCTACTGGCGACTGAACGAGGCCGATGGTTCCACCGCCGCCGATGCTTCTCAGGCAGGCGTTCCCGGGACCTACGTCTCCGGCATCACTCTGGGGAAGGCCGGTGCCCTGAAGGACGTCTCCGACGGTGCCGCGGAATTCAACGGATCGTCAGGTCTGCTGTCGAGCACCAAGCGCTATGACAACCCCAGCGTGTACAGCCAGGAGCTGTGGTTCAACACCACGACGGCCAACGGCGGCAAGCTCATCGGTTTCGGTGACAACCCGAACGGCCTGTCGGGCAATTACGACCGACACGTCTACATGGAGAATGACGGACGCCTCACCTTCGGTGTGTGGACCGGCCGGACGAATCTCGCGCAGTCGACGGACGCGTACAACGACGGCAAGTGGCACCACATGGTGGCGACACAGTCCGGCGACGGGATGGTTCTGTACGTGGACGGCAAAGCCGTCGGGACGAACCCTCAGACAAGCGCCCAGGGCTACAGCGGGCACTGGAAGATCGGTAGCGACAACACCTGGGGGCCGCAACCGTTCTTCGCCGGGACGATCGACGAGGTAGCCGTCTACTCACGGGCCCTCGGGGCCACTGAGGTCGCGGACCACTACCGCCTCGGCGGAGGGACCACCACCGTTCCGAACAAGGCTCCTGTGGCTGCTGCGTCGGTGACGGCGACGGATCTGACGGTTGCTGCTGACGGGTCGGCGTCCTCGGATGCTGATGGGACGGTCGCGTCGTACAGCTGGAACTTCGGGGACGGGTCTGCTGCGAAGACGGGTGCGACGGCGTCGCACACGTATGGTGCGGCGGGGACGTACTCGGTGGTGCTGACGGTGACTGATGACAAGGGTGCGACGGACACTGTGACGAAGTCCGTCACGGTCACGGCGCCTCCTGTTCCGAACAAGGCTCCTGTGGCTGCTGCGTCGGTGACGGCGACGGATCTGACGGTTGCTGCTGACGGGTCGGCGTCCTCGGATGCTGATGGGACGGTCGCGTCGTACAGCTGGAACTTCGGGGACGGGTCTGCTGCGAAGACGGGTGCGACGGCGTCGCACACGTATGGTGCGGCGGGGACGTACTCGGTGGTGCTGACGGTGACTGATGACAAGGGTGCGACGAACGCTGTGACGAAGTCCGTCACGGTCACGGCGCCTCCTGTTCCGAACAAGGCTCCTGTGGCTGCTGCGTCGGTGACGGCGACGGATCTGACGGTTGCTGCTGACGGGTCGGCGTCCTCGGATGCTGATGGGACGGTCGCGTCGTACAGCTGGAACTTCGGGGACGGGTCTGCTGCGAAGACGGGTGCGACGGCGTCGCACACGTATGGTGCGGCGGGGACGTACTCGGTGGTGCTGACGGTGACTGATGACAAGGGTGCGACGGACACTGTGACGAAGTCCGTCACGGTCACGGCGCCTCCTGTTCCGAACAAGGCTCCTGTGGCTGCTGCGTCGGTGACGGCGACGGATCTGACGGTTGCTGCTGACGGGTCGGCGTCCTCGGATGCTGATGGGACGGTCGCGTCGTACAGCTGGAACTTCGGGGACGGGTCTGCTGCGAAGACGGGTGCGACGGCGTCGCACACGTATGGTGCGGCGGGGACGTACTCGGTGGTGCTGACGGTGACTGATGACAAGGGTGCGACGAACGCTGTGACGAAGTCCGTCACGGTCACGGCGCCTCCCGCCCAGATGGTTGCAGCCAAGGACCTGTTCGACAGGAGCACCGCGAATGCCTGGGGCACCGCGGAGGTCGGCGGCGTCTGGACCATCTCCTCGTGGGCGGCCGCCAAGTATTCGGTCGCTGCAGGATCCGGAATCATGGCGACGTCGGCCGGGGCCACCCTCGCCGCACAGCTCAATGCCGTATCGGTCCTCAATTCCACCACGACGAGCGTGTTCTCCGTCGACAAGGTGGCGGACGGCGGCGGTCTTCAGGTGAGCGTCATCCCCCGCAGGGTCCCGAATGCCGGCGAGTACAGGGCGAAGGCACTGCTGCAGAAGAACGGGGCAGTGACGATCGAGTTGAAGAAGAAGGTCGGCACGACGGAGACGCTCATGCTGGCTCGTGCAGTCTCCGGTCTGACCTATGCGGCAGGTGACGTCCTCACCATGAAGGTGGACACGTCGGGCGCCGGCAGCACGACGGTCGCCGCGAAGATCTGGAAGGCCGGGACACCTGAGCCCGCTGCCTGGCAGATCGTGTCGAGCGACTCCACCGCAGCCCTCCAGGCACGTGGAAGCGTGGGTGTCGAAACCTATCTGTCGGCTTCGTCGACGAACGGCCCGGTCGCGTTCCGGCTGCAGGATCTGGTGACAGTTCCTTCGCCATAACCGCACGATGACGACAGGGACCTCATCCCGGATCTCCGGGGTGGGGTCCCTGCCCTATGACCTGGGGACCCTTCCCCTATATTTGAAGAGCCCGGACCATCGCTGGCCGGCTGGAGCCGATGGGGTGGAATGTGATCCGCAGGGACGACGTAGGCCGGACGAGAACTGTACTCATCGCTCATCCGAGTGCAGATCTCTACGGCTCCGATCGAGTGCTTCTCGAGACGATCGCAGGATTGACCGCCGCCGGCCTGCACGTCGTGCTCACCGTTCCGGACCATGGCCCCCTCGTTCCGGAGGCGGAGCAGAGGGGCGCTACCGTGCGGCTCTGTCCCACCCCGGTGCTGCGGAAGGCTTTTCTCAGCCCGTCCGGGCTTCTCAGGCTCACCGGGGAATCGCTGGCGTCGCTTCTCGCCGGCGTCCGCCTCGTCCGCGAGACGCGTCCGGTCGGGGTGTACGTGAACACGATCACCATCCCGCTCTGGTCCGTCGTCGCTTCCCTGACGCGTGCGCCGCTCCTGGTGCACATCCACGAGGCGGAGAGCACTGCATCCTCCGTCGTGCGGAAGCTCCTGGCCTCTCCGCTGTTCCTGGCCGACTCCCTCATCACGAACAGTCGTTTCAGCGTCGACGTTCTCGCCTCCTCCTTCCCCCGCCTGGCGCGGAAGTGCAGAGTCGTTGCGAACGGCGTGGCCGGCCCGCCCTCCGTCGACGCCGCCCGACCAGGCATTTCGGGACCCGTCCGCCTCGTCTACGTGGGACGGCTGTCCCACCGCAAGGGCCCGGACCTCGTGATCGAATCGCTGGCCCACCTCCGGAGTCGGGACATCGAGGCGGACCTGCAGGTGGTGGGCGCCGTCTTTCCCGGGAACGAAGCCTATGAAGCCGACCTGCGTCGGCGGATCGATGAGCTCGGGGTGGGCGACCGTGTTCACCTGCGCGGCTTCCAACCGTCCGTGTGGCCGTTCATCGCGCGATCAGACATCGTGGTGGTGCCCTCCCGTGTCGACGAACCCTTCGGTAATACGGCTGTCGAGGCGATGCTGGCCGCACGCCCTGCCGTCGTGAGTGATACGTCGGGTCTGCGCGAAGCGTCGGCAGGGTTCGGTTCGGTGCTGCGGGTCGCTCCCGACTCGGCAGCGGGCATCGCCGATGCGGTGGCGGACATGGTGGCGTCCTGGCCGACCTACCGCGAGGCCGCCGTCGCCGATTCGGTGGCGGCCGAGAGTCGGAACGGCATCGCCGCCTACCGGACCGAGATCGTCCGCGAGGTGGAGGCCTTGAGCCGAGGGAGGAAGCCTTGACGAACTGGGCCGGGACCAGGGCCATCACGCCCTCCCACCTCAGGGACCTGACCACGCACGACGACGTCGCGCGCGGACAGGCCTGGAAATTCCTCGAGCGTCTCGTGGCAGCCGCGGTGCTCATCCTTCTCGGCTACCGCTTCAACCTGCCCTACGGACTCACCATCGGGTACGTCGCCGCACTCGCACTCCTGCCGGTGTGGATCCGCGTCGCCACAGCGCAGCGGGCCGGCGCGCTGGTCTACTTCCTCGGCGCGGTCACCGCGATCAGCGGCGTACTCCTGGGCGTCTACTCGTCCCAGGACCACGTCATCAGTCCGAACGCCGGCATGATCTCCCTCATGCTGCTCGTGGGGATCCTGGCCGGCGCAGGTGCACTGCTGTGGGCCAGGACCCTCATGCGAACCGGCTGGGCCGTGACGTTCTTCGGGCTCGGCATGCTGTTGCACGTCACCCCTGGAAGCGAGAGCTTCGCCCTCAATCCCTGGAAGTTCGGCTTCGGTCTTCCCGCCATGGTGATCGCGCTCGGACTCGCATCGCTCACCGGCAGGCGCTGGGCGGAGGCGCTCGCGTTGATCGCCCTGTGCGCGACCTCAGCCCTCAACGATTCACGGTCGGCGTTCGCCATCCTGATGCTCACTCTGCTGGCGGTCCTGTGGCAGGGCCGTCCCCGTTCAGCGACCGGCAAGACCTCGTCTGTGGCGACGGTCATCGCGGTGGGAGCGATGGGTTACGTCGTCTACGCCTTCGGGCAGGCCCTGATCCTCGACGGCTACCTCGGTGAGGACACCCAGGAGCGATCCCTCCGCCAGGTCGAGACCTCGGGGTCCATCCTGCTCGGTTCGCGTCCGGAACTCGGTGCCACAGCCGGCCTGATGGGGGATCGTGTCCTGGGCTTCGGGCTCGGCGCCGTACCGACGCCCGGGGACATCCTCGCCGCGAAGGAGGGGATGACCCGTCTGGGGTACGACCCGAACAACGGTTACGTGGAGAGATACATGTTCGGCAGCAGGTTCGAACTGCATTCCGTCGTGGGCGATCTCTGGGCCGATTTCGGCATTCCCGGGCTGATCTTCGCCGCGGTGCTCATCGGCGTCATCATCGTCATGTTCAGTCGCCTGCTGACCGACGGCCGCGCCAGCGCACTCCTCGTCTTCGTCGTCGTGCAGTCCGCCTGGAACCTGTTCTTCGCCCCGCTGTACAGCGCCGTCCCGACGCTCATGCTCCTGCTGGGGCTGCTTCTGGCACGCGAGGACACAGTGCGCCGTGACAGGACCTCCTGATCCGGTCACAGCTCCGGTAGGGAGGTGCGACACCGCCTCGGTGCAGCGCCGTGCCTCCTAGCGTGTGGGGCCTGGCTGCTCCTTGCTGCCGTAGTAGGCCGTCCGACTCGCGGCTTTCCCGCCGGTCAGGATGACTCCGAGCGCATCCGACCCCACGCCTTCGAGGGATTGCAGGGTCTTGGCCAACTGACCTCTCCTGGTGCGATGCTGACGCGTGACGATGACCGCGCCATCGGTCAGCCGTGCGAGCGGGAGGGCGTCCGCGACGAGAAGGATCGGGGGTGAGTCGATGACGATGAAGTCGTACACGTCCGACAGTTCCTTCACCAGATGAGCCATGCTGTCGGAGCTGAGGAGTTGATTGGGATTGGGGGGCACGACGCCGCAGGGCAGGACATCGATCGATTCCCAGGGCTCGATGACGCTGGACAGGCTCGCTCGGCTCGACAGGACCGTCGTCAGGCCCACACCGCCCTCGATGCTGCAGAATTCAGCCACGGAGGGACGGCGGAGGTCCGCGTCGATCAGCAGGACCTTGTGGTTCCGCTCCGCAGCAGCGAGAGCGAGATTGATCGCCGTCGTACTCTTGCCCTCACCGGGAAGCGGTGACGAGACGACGATCGACCGGAGTGACTTGTCCGGGTTCAGGAACTCGAGGTTCGTCGCCAGCAGCCGGTACGCCTCGGCCACATTTCCGTTCGGGTCGGACGTCAGCACGATCGACCCGGAGTCCGCCCCACGTGTGCGCGGGATCGTACCGAGGATAGGGAGATCCGTGAGTCGGGCGACGTCCCCTGCATCGTGGATCCTGGTGTCGAGGAGCTGTCGGGCGAGGGCCACGACGATACCGGCCACCAGGCCGACCAGTGCTCCGGCGGCGATGAGGAGACGGGTGTTCGGAGCGAAGGCGAAGGTCGGTGCCTGGGCGGTCGCAACGGTGCTGATGCTGATGGTGGGGCTACCCGACTCCGTCTTCGGGCTCATGTCCGTCACCACCCGGGCAAGCGAATCAGCGACGCCGTTGGCGATGTTCGCGGCCCCGGCCGGCGACTCACTGACGGCCGTGATGTTGATGAGAACCGTGTTGAGGGGTGTCTCCGCGCTGACGGCGTCCTCCAGCTGAGCAGCGGAGGAGTCGAGGTCGAGGTCCTCGATGACAGGGTCGAGGACGACCGGCTTGGTGGCCAGTTCGGTGAACGAGGCCACCAGATTCTGCGTATAGGTCGATCCCTGGACGAGTTCGCCCGTGGTCTCACCACGATTCGAACTCACGAAGACGCTGCTGACCGCGCGGTATTGCGGTGCCGAGAGGCTCGCGTAGGCGAACGCCGCAAGGGCGCCGAGCAGGCAGAGCGCCACGATCGTCACCCAGCGTTTCCTGAGGGCTGCAACGTAATCCCTGAGCTCCATGTATGTCGTCTCCCCTTCAACACCCCGATCCGCGGGTGCACACATGCTCCCTACGGTGTACAACGTCCGATTCAGCTTGTCATACTTACCTAGCCTGCGGCCGAGACGCGTCCGTCATCACCCCGAAAGGAGTGATCCCGGCGTCCTGTCGCCGCCCATCGCCACCACGAGGAAGCCCTTGTTCACGATCCTTGTCGCCTGCACGGCGAACATCTGCCGCTCCCCCCTCGCCGCTTTCTCACTCGGGCAGCGGCTTGGGCAGGCGGGGCCGGACGGGCTCTTCGCGGTCACGAGTGCCGGGACACGAGCGCGCACAGGAGACAGGATCTGTCCCTGCGTCGGCGAGGAATTGGCCTCCGATCATCCAGGACGTCGGTATGCGGAGGGCCACACCTCCCGGCGTGTCACCGAAGCGGCGATCTCGGCGGCTGATTTGATCCTCCTGCCGGATTTCGAGAACAGGACCCGGATAGCCCTGCTTGACCCGGTTGCTCGCCACCGGTCCTTCACGTTCCGTGAGGCCGACAGGCTGCTCGCGTCGCTGGCAGTGGAGGGGATTCCACCCCTGCGCGATGTGGTGCCGGTGATGCACGCGATCAGGAGCAGGGCCGCGATGTCCGCGGGCAGTCGCCGGTGGCCTCAGCTCCGGAGGCCGTCCGACGGCCTCGACATCCTGGACGGCCACAATCTCGGTTCCCGTCGGCACCGGCGGACCGTTCGGGATGTCGGCCTGACGTCGTCCTCGATCGCTGCACGACTGGAGGAGTCAGCGCTGGTCGATCAGGTCTGATCGTCGCTACCGTCGTCGGGCCGTCCGTTCCCGCGCGTGCAGCGCGAGGCCCGCGTACGTCCCGGTGACAGCCGCCCGCATCGGAGCGGCAGATCGGAGGAGTTGTCTGCGCCCGCCCTGCAGCAGGACGTCCCACGCCGCGAGGGGACTGTTCAGGACCCACCGTCGGCGGTCCTTCGCCTCGAGGTGCTGTGCCGCGAAGAGCAGACGGTTGCGGATGTTGTAGAAGTAGTAGACGGAGGACTTGCCCCTCGCCGATCCTTGGTGTTCCTCCCCATGGGTGCCGCCCTCGTCGTGCACGGCGCGCGCCTCCTCGAGCAGGGTCAGCCTCCCGCCGTTCCGCACGACCCGCATCGACAGGTCGATGTCCTCCCAGTAGAGGAAGTAGCGTTCGTCGAAGCCGCCGACACGACTCCAGAGGTCGAGGGTGACCAGAAGGCAGGCGCCACTCAACCAGGGCTCGAAGCGTTCCCGGGGGTAGCCGGCCCTGTGCCGTGTTGCCCTGCTCCGGCCGAACCCGAGATGGAGGTCCGCGCCCGCGAACCACACCGCGCCGGACGATGTGAGGATCGTCGGAGCGACCAGGGCGAGCGGGTCCGCATCCACTGCCGACACCATCAGCCCGACGCTCCGACGATCGATCGTCGCGTCGGGGTTGAGAAGGAGGAATCGTGTGTTGCCCCGCCGGGTGGCTTCCTCGACGCCGAGGTTCATCCCCGCCCCGAAACCCGCGTTCACGGGGCTGGCGACCAGGGTCCATGTGTGGTCCGCGCAGAGGGCGGAGACCGCCGCCTGTTCCGTCGCTGACGTGTAGTTGTCGACGACGACGACGTCGGCTTCGGGAACGGACCGCGAGACCTGCACGAGGTTCGACGCGAGCAGGAGGTGCGACCCGTAGTTCACGACGACGATGGCCAGCGCCCCGCGCTCGGCTGGAGATGTCATGGCCCAACCCTATAGCGGACCACGATCGCCGCCGATGTCCCCGGACCCTGCGCTAACGCGACGAACGCCGCGCCATCCGACGCGCGACGTCGAGGATCGCGAGTGCATCGCGTCGGAAGGGCGGGAGCGCCGCGCAGACGACGGCGCACGCACTGCCGGCAGTGAGCAGGGCGGCCAGGATGGACACGATGGCCGCCGCGTCCTGGAGCCACAGGGTGGTCAGCCACGATGCGGCGACGGCCACCCCGGACAGGGCGACGATCCGGAGCGCGCCCAGGTACAGCCCCCTGGTGGGGATGGTGGTGAAGCGCGACAGCCACCAGAAGGTGGCGGGCCAAGTCAGGGCCGGGGCGAGCGCGTAACCCACAGCGACACCGATCACGCCCCACTGGCTGCCGACGAGGATGAGTGCGAGCCGGACCGACGACGAGAAGATGGAGTCCTGCAGGAGCCGGAACGTGAGGGCCCGTGTCACGTACACCCAGTAGCCCACGAACGCGAGGATCTGGAAGACGCCGGCCACGGCCAGGAGAGCGAGCAGGGGTGCGACGCCGCTCCACTCCTCGCCGCCCAGGAAGAGGACTGTGATCGGCGCCGCCGCTCCTGCTGCGACGCCGAGCACGAATCCGAGGCTGTGCCCCATCGCCACCTGTCCGCGGAGCAGAAAGGCCCCGTAGGCGGCGTCGTCGTCCTGGATCTTGGCGAGCACAGGTATCGCGACGCGGGTGATGGGCGAGCGGACCTGGTTCAGAGGATTCATCAGCAGCTGGAATGCACGGCTGTAATTGCCGAGAGCGACGGCGCCGGAGCGGAGACCGATGATGAAATAGTCGGCATTGTTGCTCACATAGTTGATGAGCTGTGTGACCACGATGTTCCAGCCGAACCGGAGCATGCCGTCCATCGGCACGGAGGTCCGGGGGAGTCCGGGCAACCACCGGGCACCCCACGCGACGATGACCAGCATGACGCTGTACTGGATGAGCTGCTGGCCGACGAGCGCCCACAGGCCGGCGCCGCTCAGGGCGAGCCAGACGGCTCCGCCGAGTGCGACGATCGGGCTGGCCACGTCTGCGACGGCGAGAGTGGAGAAGGCGAGTTTCCGGTTCAGATCCGCCCGGTACTGGGTGGCGACCCCATTCAGCACGAACGTGGCGGACAGTACCTGCGCGATGTCGGTGAGGGCCGGCTGCCCGTAGATCGAGGCGATGACAGGGGCCAGGGCGAAGACGGCGACGGCCAGGATCAGCCCGATCCCGGAATTGATCCAGAACAGGTTGGTGCGTTGTGCTCGGGACAGGGTCTTCGCCTGGATGGCGGCGGTGGAGAGACCGAAGTCGCGGAAGATGTCTGCTACCCCGATGACTGCTGCGACCATGGCCAGCAGTCCGTAGTCGGTCGGGGACAGCAACCTGGCGAGAATCGCCACCGACAGGACCTGGACGGCGATACGCAGGACCTGCCCGGTCATGGTGACGAGGATGCCGCTCGCTGCGCTCTGTGCCAGCGACTTGCCCTGACCTTCTTCTCTGTCGGACACGTCTAGTGGAATCCCCTCAGACCTGGAACAACCGACGGACAGCTCGTAGCGGGCAGGCTCGGCGACATGGGCGCTGGAGATCCCTTCCTGGCTTCGGGCACCCCCAAGCCGCGCTCGAAGGGTTCTTGGTGCGTGCAGGCGAAGGACGTGCTGGGCCGGGGTCCAGGCTTGCCTGTGCTCCGATCAGACTAGCCGACCGGCCGAGCGGGACAGGCTCGAGCGGCCGGGTCGGACGAAGGACGGCGTCCGTCGATGGACGAGATGCCGTCGTCGCCCCGTCCTTCTGGCGCACGACACTCTGGTAGGGTTCTGTCCGATCACTGGCTCTTCATGCGGTAGGAGGAGCAGTTAGCGAGTCTCCAGGTCCGTCCGGGCGCGTCAGCCGGATTGGCCGCAGTCAGTGACAGTCCGTCGCGGGGAACGATCGGGCACACAGTCCTCCACAGCACCGCACCACGTCATCATCGTCGTAACTAAGAACTGGGCTTAGTTGCTGCACGCGCGCCCGTACTCCGATCAGGAGGCCGGGCGCGCGATCGCATCTACTAAAGGGTTCTTATGCACAAGACAGCCACTGGCTTCATCAGTACGGTGTCCGCTCTTCTCCTGTTACCTCTCGGCGTCCCCACTGCCTCAGCGGCCACGTCGGCCGACGTGTGTTCGGCCATGACGCAGGCGACCTACCGGAGCATCAACCCGACGTCGGGTGTCACCCTGCTCACGACGTCCCCTCGCGAGATCACCAACGCCGCCGAGCGGTACGGCTTCACGGAGGATCAGCAGGTCGAATTCGAGGCAGCCACCCGCGGGGGTGACGGCCTCGTGCCCGTCTACCGCCTCTACCGGGACGGGGCGTTCAGCTGGATGGCGGACCGCGAGGGCGAAGGTGAGTTCGAGAGCGCCCAGAGCAAGTATGGCTACACGAGCCAGCAGATCGACTTCTATGCCTCTCCGACGGCGCTCGACTGCACCGTTCCCGTTCATCGTCTGCTCAAGGGTGACATCCACCGTTTCGTCGCCGATGACGCTGAACGGGCGGCACTGACGGCGAACGGCTGGACGGACGAGGGCGCGAAATTCTGGGTGGCCGACGCCGATGCTGCCCCGGCACCCGCTCCGGCACCTGCACCCGCTCCGGCACCTGCTCCTGCTCCTGCACCTGCGCCGGCTCCTGCACCCGCTCCGCTTCCGTCCGGCCAGATCGCCTGGGCCAGTGTGGCGCGGGCCGGGGACGACATCAACGACGTCCTCGCCAAGCCCGAACTGACCGGCAAGGTGCTCAAGCTGCCCGCCGGTGTCTTCGAGGTGTCGAACTTCCTCAACGGGTCAGAGGCGGTCGTCGTCCCTTCGAGGGTCAAGGGCATCATCGGTGAGGGCCGTGACACGATCATTCGCATCAGAGCCAACAGCTCGACCTACGGATGGACCGTTCCGGCGCAGGGGACCGGGCTGACCAATCAGCTGTACATCATGAGGATGTCGGACGGCCAGAACCAGATCCTGTCCGACTTCTGGCTGCAGGGTACGGAGCAGGGCCACCTGTACAACGGGCTGATGGTGGGCCGGTCCGGTCCGGGAACCAGGGTCGAGGACGTCCTCATCACCGGGATCCCGGGGAACAGCGGAGCGCCCCCCGGAGAGACCTTCGGCCTCAACTGGTGGAGGGGGTCCGATTCGGTCACGCGCAATGTCGAGATCGACGGATTCCGCTGGACAGGGAACTCGTTCGCCGCCCGGGCGAAGGGCGCCAAGGTCGGCGCCTCGCCGATCGGCTACAACAGCCACGACAATGCGCGCCTCTACGATGTGAACACCCATGACGCCGAGTACGGCATGCCCACGTTCTGGCTCTCGAACAATGCGGAGACCTGGAACCTCCAGTCCATCCGCAACGTGATCGGCATCAATCACGAGGAGAGCTTCGGGATCGTCCATCACCAGCCGGTCATGTACGGATCGAAGACGCGGCGCCATGTGAACTTCATGTCCAACAGGTCCGACGGTCGTCTGACGATCATCGGCTCCACGAACGACGAATGGATCAACCCGAGTGTCTCCGGCCCGGTCGGCAAGGGGAAGAAGATGCTCATCCAGACGCCGACGAACTACACCGGCTCGAACACGAACCGCATCTTCACTCCGCCGAAGATCGTGCTCGACGACGGCGTGACCTCGCACCCCTACCTCTGGGCACACTAGCTCCGGCTCGGATGATCGACCGAAGGGCTCCGACCGCACGGCGGTCGGAGCCCTTCTGCAGTCCCGGGGCGCTTCTTAGGCTCCACTGGGATGCCCCGCTCCACCCCCGAGTGGCAGGATTAACGCAGACAATCCTTGCGTAATTGCCGCGAGGGTGCAGACGCATCCGAGGAGTATCCGTGCCCGTGATCGAAACCCCCGTCACGCTCACCCCGTCCGACGCCGGGCTGACGGACGCCGAGGTGCATCGCATCCGCAACGACTTCCCGATCCTCGGCACGGAGGTCAACGGCAGGCCGCTCGTCTACCTCGACTCGGGCGCCACGTCGCAGAATCCTGTGAGCGTCATGGAGGCGGAGCAGGAGTTCTACGAGCAGCGCAACGCCGCCGTGCACCGCGGCGCCCACTCCCTCGCCGTCGACGCCACCGACGCGTACGAGGACGCGCGCGCCGCCGTCGCCCGGTTCATCGGAGCGCGGACGAACGAGCTGGTGTGGACCTCGAACGCCACGGAGGGGATCAACCTGGTCGCCTACGCGATGTCCAACGCCTCGCTCGGCCGCGGAGGGGACACCGCGCGCCGGTTCGCCGTCGGGCCCGGGGACAGCATCGTGGTGACGGAGCTGGAGCACCACGCCAACCTGATCCCGTGGCAGGAACTCGCCGCGCGCACCGGCGCCGAGCTCCGCTTCATCCCGGTCGACGACGACGGTGCGCTGCGCCTCGACGAGGCCCGGCAGGTCATCACCTCCTCGACGAGGATGGTCGCCTTCTCGCACGCCTCGAACGTCCTGGGGACCATCAGCCCGGTGGCGGAGATCGTGGGGCTCGCCCGCGAGGTCGGCGCCCTGACGCTCCTCGACGCCTGCCAGTCGGTGCCGCACCTGCCGGTGGACGTCAAGGCCCTCGACGTCGATTTCCTGGTGTTCTCCGGCCACAAGATGCTGGGACCCACCGGCATCGGCGCACTCTACGGACGCGCCGAACTGCTGAACGCGATGCCGCCCTTCCTCACGGGCGGCTCCATGATCACCACCGTCACCATGCAGGGCGCCGAGTACCTGCCCTCGCCGAACCGGTTCGAGGCCGGGACGCAGCGCATCTCGCAGGCGGTCGCCCTCGGTGCCGCGGCCAACTACCTGGCGGAGACCGGCATGGAGCGGATCGAGGCCTGGGAAGCCACGCTGGGGAGGCGTCTCGTCGCGGGTCTCGAGGCGATCGACGGCGTGCGGGTCCTCGGGCCACGGGCCGATCAGCCACGGATCGGACTGGCGGCGTTCGACGTCGACGGCGTGCACGCCCACGACGTGGGCCAGTTCCTCGACGACCAGGGCATCGCCGTCCGCGTGGGCCACCACTGCGCGCAGCCGCTGCACCGCAGGTTGGGGCTCACCGCCACCACCCGCGCCAGCACGTACCTCTATACGACGACGGACGAGGTGGACGCCTTCCTGGCGGCCGTCGCCCAGGTCCGCCCCTTCTTCGGAGCAGAGTAGATGAGCACAGGACTCGAACAGCTGTACCAGCAGATCATCCTCGACCACGCGAAGGCGCGGCACGGCTCGCCCCTGGCAGCGTACGACGGCGACGGCAGGGTGGGGGAGTCCCACCAGCTGAACCCTGTGTGCGGGGACGAGATCACCCTCCGCGCCGCCGTGCTGGACGGCAGCGTCGCGGCGGTGACATGGGACGGTGCCGGATGCGCCATCTCGATGGCCTCGGCGTCGGTGCTCACGGACCTCGTGCAGGGCCTGCCGCGTGACGAGGCCATCACGCTCGTCGATGCGTTCCGCGAGGTCATGCGGTCCCGCGGCCGGATCGAGGCCGACGAGGAGGTTCTCGGGGACGCTGCGGCCTTCTCGGGTGTGTCCCGGTTCCCTGCGCGCGTGAAGTGCGCCATGCTCGCCTGGGTCGCGCTCGAGGAGTCCCTGCTCGCCGCCAACGGCTAGGTCCCGACGAGCCGGCCCACGGTGGTGCGGGCAGGACCCCCGCTCACCGCGTGGGCTGCGGGATCACGACGGTGAAGCACGACCCACGGCCCGGCTCGCTGGCCACCGAGATGGAGCCGCCGTGCTCGCTGACGATGCTCTTGGTGATCAGCAGGCCCAGCCCGACGCCCGGCACCGCCGAGGTACGCACCGACGGGGAGCGGAAGAAGCGGTCGAAGACCTGGTGCAGTTCCTCGGCCTCGATGCCGATCCCCGTGTCCTCGACCTCGATGACGAGGCCGTCGTCCCCGAGGGAGGCGTTCAGCGTGATGCTTCCGCCGCGCCTGTTGTACTTCACGGCATTGGTCAGCAGGTTGTCGACCGCCTGGGCGAGGCGGGCCGGGTCCGCGACCGCCTGCAGGGACGAGGGCGCCCGGTTCTCGAGATGGACCCCGGCCCGCACGGCCCGCAGATGGCCGGAGGATGCCGCATCGGCGAGGATACGGCCGACGTCCGTGGCGATCGGGATGACCTCGAAGGTGCCGGCGTTGATCGCGAGCAGGTCCTCGACCAGCTGTTCGAGCCGTAGGGCATTCCGCCGGGCGATTTCGAGGTAGCCCTCCACGCCCTCGGGCAGCACGTCCCCCAGCTCCAGCGTCAGGTCGAGATAGCCGAGGATCGACGTGAGCGGGGTGCGGAACTCGTGCGAGACGTTCGACAGGAAGTCGTCCTTGGCCTGCAGGGCGAGGAGCAGTTCGGTGACGTCGTTGAAGGACACGACCGTTCCCGCGAAGGCGCCGTCGTCGTCGTACATGGACTGCGAGAAGATGCTGAGCGCACGCTGGGACCGTCCGGCGCCCACCCACACCTGTTCGCCCTGCAGGTCCTCGCCCATGATGGCCCGGCGCACCGGTCGGATCTCTGGCGGGATCGGGGTGGTCCTGTCCGCACCGAAGATGAGCAGCTCGCTCTCCTGCGGATCGGGCGTGTCCGGGGGCGCGGCTGCCGCATGGCCCTCGCGCTGGCGGGCGTTCATCAGGATGTCGTTGCCGTCACGGTCCACGGCGAGAAGTCCCACGCTCACGGTGTCCAGCACGGTCCCGAGGAGCCGTTCGCGGTCGCGGCCGGCCTCGATGCTCTCCCGCAGTGCTGCCTGGGATGCCCGGAGTGCGTCCTGTCGTCGCCGGTTGTCCTTCGCCAGCGCGCTCACGAACCCGGCCAGACCCGTGAGCATGATGGGCAGGAGGATGGGATCGATGAGGCCGCGGAGTGTCAGCACCTCGGTGCGGAGGAGGAACGGCAGCCAGATGACGAGGAGGGAGGCGACGACGGCGATCGTCACGGCGGTCGCGGTGCGGACCCTCGACGCGGCGATCCAGACCGTGGGCAAGGCGGCGAGGAGCCCGACGCCCGTGAGGCTGTCTCCAGCGGCCGCCCGGGTGAGCGCGATGGCGACGAAATCGACGAGCGGGACGATGATGACCCAGCGGCTGGGGATGCGCGACCACGGCAGCGTGCAGCACAGTGCGAAGACGGCCAGGTTCAGGATCCACCCTGCGACGAAGACGGGGACGGAGCGGAGCTCCTCGCTCTGCAGCAGCCCGAGCACGACCGTCATGGAGAAGGTGCTGGTGAGGGCCAGTTCGCTCAGGATGATCCGGCGCCTGTTACGCGCCCGGCGGGGACCCCGCACGGCCTCGACCGGACCATGCCCTGCCTGCACCACCCCCGGTTCGGTCATGGATCAGTCCGCGCGGTTCTCGAACACGTCGGGGACGCCGTCCGCATCGGTGTCGACCTTCTCCTCCTCCTCGATGCGGCGGTAGTGCTTGTTGCGCAGGCGCAGCACCACGCTCGCCAGGAGCGCCGCCAGGAGGGATGCCGTGAGGATGGCGACCTTCGCGTGGTCGTCGTGCTCGCTGCCCGCCCCGAAGCTGAGGTCGTTGACGAGCAGGGACACGGTGAACCCGACCCCGGCGAGGATCCCGACGCCCAGCAGGTCCCACCAGCTCAGTCCCGGATCGAGGTCGGCCTTCGTGGTCCTCGTGACGACGAACGTGGTCAGGAGCACGCCGATCGGCTTGCCGAGGACGAGCCCGAGCACGACCCCGATCAGGACGGGATCCGTGAGCGCGGACGCGAAGCCCTCCGCGCCCCCGATCGCCACACCCGCGGAGAAGAAGGCGAAGACGGGTACGGCGAAGCCCGTCGAGAGCGGGCGGAAGCGATGCTCGAGGACCTCGGCCAGTCCCGGCTTGTTGGGGCGGGGCAGCAGGGGCCTGCCCTCGGACCTCCGCAGGACGGGCACGCAGAACCCGAGCAGCACCCCGGCGACCGTCGCGTGCACCCCCGACGCGTGCATGAGCGCCCAGGTGGCGACACCCAGCGGCAGGAGGACGAGCCACGGGCCCCGCGTGGTGCTCCCGAAGAACTTCGGCCGCCGCTGGGCGAGCAGGGCGAAGAGGCCCAGGGGGAGCAGCATCCAGAGGAGGAAGACGAGGCTGACGTCCTCCGAGTAGAAGAACGCGATGATCGCGATGGCGATGAGGTCGTCCACGACGGCGAGCGTCAGGAGGAAGACGCGCAGGGCACCGGGCAGGTGCGAGCTGATGACCGCGAGCACGGCCAGGGCGAAGGCGATGTCCGTGGCGGTGGGGATGGCCCAGCCGCGGAGCGTCTCGGGGGAGGACAGGTTCACGGCCGTGTAGATGAGCGCGGGCACGAGGACACCGCCGAAGGCGGCCGCGACGGGGACGATCGCGCGGCTGAGCCGCCGCAGGTCCCCGGCCACGAACTCACGCTTGAGTTCGAGGCCCGTGAGGAAGAAGAAGACCGCGAGGAGACCGTCGGAGGCCCAGGTACCCACCGACAGCTTCAGGTGCCATGGTTCGTAGCCGAACTCGAAGTCCCGGATCGCGAAGTAGGACGCGGAGAACGGCGAGTTGGCCCAGAGGATGGCAAGGGCGGCCGCGACGAGGAGCAGGATGCCCCCCACCGTCTCCTTGCGCAGGATCTCCGTGATGCGGAGGTGCTCCGCATAGCTCGATCGCTGGAGGATCACCGGGTGGGCGCCTGCCGGCTTCGCTCGATCGTCCTGGGTCATCGGGTCTCCTCGGGGATGCAGCGTGCAGGCATGGTCCGGTCTCAGGCGATGAGGGCTCGCACCCCGATGACGGCAGTCGCCGCGCCGAGGATCATCGAGGTGGAGATCAGCATGAGGTGGACCGTGAGGAACCTGGTCGCCGCGCCCTTCTCGTCGCGGGCGCGCGGGTCCTTGAGGATGCGGCGCAGGAACGGCGGCCAGACGATCAGGGTCCAGACGCCGGAGAGGATGAGGATCAGGGCAAGGGGTGTGGGCAGCTGCATGGTGGTCGCGGAACTCTCGGGTGGGGTGGCTACGGTCTTGTCAGCGGTTCTCGAGCCAGGTGCGGGCTTCGGTCGCCTGCACGTTGAGGGCCTTGCCGATCATCGGCTCGGCGGCACCGGCGATCTTCCCGCCGAGGAACGGGATGGTGGAGGAGACGGTGCCCTGGAGATCGACGACGGTCCCGCCGCCCTGCGCCGTGAGGCGCTGCACCGCTGCCACGGAGAGGGGGACGCCCGCGACGGTCATCTGCAGTGTCGCCTCGCGGGAGCCGTCGGCGGTCGGCGCCGCCCACTGCTCGGTCTGGGTGACGGACAGGGTTTCGCCGACGAACTTGCGGGCCATGTCGGGGAGGCGATCGGTCGGCATGGTGCGGACCGCCGTCAGCGTGAACGCGCCGGCGGTGTCCCCGTCCACCGTGAGCGACTCCAGGGTGCCGCCGACATGCTCGCTCATGTGGCGGACGAAGCCCTCGTCGGTGAACACCCCGAGGACCGTCGCCGGGTCGTAGGGGAGCGTGGTCGATGCGTTCAGGGCCATGGGTTCTCCTGGGGTCGTCGAGATGCCGGGCGGGCAGGGTCTGCCAGCAATCCTACGGCCTGCCGGTCAGGGGGCGCCGGGCGGGCCCCGAAAGCGTCAGGCCCCCTTGGTAGTCTGGGGGCATCCCCGGGAACGATTCGTCTTCCCGGGCTTTCGTGCTGTCCCAGCCCCTCGGCAGCCGCGTCGAGCCGGCGCGGACCATGGGCCGGTGGCGGAGGAGACCACGCCTGAGGAGCCCCAGACAGATGAGCCTGAACGGATTGCGCGCGGCGCTCGCCGAGGACGCGTCCTATGCGCGCGTACGCACCAACGCCTCGCGCCCGGTCGACCAGCGCAGCGCCGACCTGCAGATCGGTGCGCCCGCGGGACTGCGCGCGCCCCTGATCGCGGAGATGGTCGACGGCCTGGCGGGCCTGTCGGCACCCCACGTCGGCGCTGCCACAACCCCCGATGCCGGCGCAGCGGTGCCCGTGGTGCTCGCGATCACGGCGACCGGCCGGGAGGCGGAGGACCTGGCCCAGGCGCTCCGCAGCTACCTGCCCGAGAGTGCCATCGAGGAGTTCCCCAGCTGGGAGACCCTGCCGCACGAACGCCTGTCTCCGCGCTCGGACACGGTGGGCCGCCGGCTCTCGGTCCTCCGGCGGCTCGCCCACCCGGGCGGGTCGCCGATCAGGGTCATCACCGCGCCCATCCGCGCGGTCGTGCAGCCACTCGTCGCCGGTCTCGGCGACCTCGAGCCCGTCGCGCTCAAGGTGGGCGACGAGATCGCCTTCTCCGAGGTGGTCACGGCGCTGGCCGATGCGGCGTACGCGAGGGTCGACATGGTCACGCACCGGGGCGAGTTCGCCGTGCGCGGGGGGATCATCGACGTCTTCCCACCGACCGAGGACCACCCGGTCCGCGTCGACTTCTTCGGCGACGAGGTGGACCAGATGCGCTGGTTCGCCGTCGCCGACCAGCGCTCCCTGACCACGGGGGAACCTCCGGTGGCGCTGTATGCGCCGCCCTGCCGCGAGATCCTCATCACGCCGTCGGTCATGTCCCGTGCGGCGAAACTGCAGTCCGAGCTCCCGGCCGCGGCGGCGATGCTGGAGAAGATCGCCGGAGGCATCGCCGTCGAGGGCATGGAGTCCCTCGCCCCGGTGCTGGTGGACGCCATGGTGCCCTTCGTGGGCGAGCTGCCCGCGGGGTCCATCGCCGTCGTGATCGAGCCGGAGAAGGTCCGCGCCCGCGCGCACGACCTCGCCGCCACGAACGAGGAGTTCCTCGCCGCCGCGTGGTCCACGGCCTCCGACGGCGGCGCCGCCCCGCTCGACCTCGGCGGCGGTCTCGGCACCGACCTGCAGGAGGCGAGCTTCCGCTCGCTGACGGAGACGCGGTCGACGGCGCTCGCCCACGAGGTGGCCTGGTGGGGGATCACCTCCTTCGGCGCGGACGAGGAGCTCGCCGACGTCGACAGCTTCACGCTGCACGCACGCGAGCCGCGCGGATACCAGGGCGACGTCGCCGAGATGATGGACTTCATCGGCGGACGTGTCCGGGACCAGTGGCGCGTCGTGGTCGCGACCGAGGGACCCGGGCCCGCCCAGCGCCTCGCGGAGCTGTTCCACGACAACGACATCCCCGCGAGCCGCGTCGACTCCCTGGACGCTCCTCCCCAGCCCGGGATCATCGAGATCACGACGGCGTGCGCCGGGCGCGGGTTCGTGGTGGACGGACTGAAGATCGGGCTGCTCACGGAAGCGGACCTGCTGGGACGCACCAGTGCCTCGGGTACGCGCGACATGCGGAAGATGCCCTCGCGGCGCAGGAACGCCGTCGACCCCCTGCAGCTGAAGGAGGGCGACTTCGTGGTGCACGAGCAGCACGGTGTGGCCCGCTTCGTCGAGCTGATGCAGCGCTCCACCGGTGCCGGCCCCACGCGGACCACCCGCGAGTACCTGGTCCTCGAGTACGCGCCGTCGAAGCGCGGTGCCCCGGGGGACCGCCTCTTCGTCCCGACGGACCAGCTCGACCAGGTGACGCGCTACGTCGGCGGGGACGCCCCGGCGCTGAGCAAGATGGGCGGCTCGGACTGGAGCAAGACCAAGAACCAGGCACGGAAGGCCGTCAAGGAGATCGCGGGCGAGCTGATCCGCCTGTACTCGGCGCGCATGGCCTCCCGCGGTCATGCCTTCGGTGCCGATACGCCCTGGCAGCGCGAGCTCGAGGAGGCCTTCCCCTACGTCGAGACGCCGGACCAGCTGACCACCATCAACGAGGTCAAGGCGGACATGGAGCGTGAGGTGCCGATGGACCGGCTCGTCTCGGGGGACGTCGGCTACGGCAAGACCGAGATCGCCGTCCGTGCCGCGTTCAAGGCCGTGCAGGACGGCAAGCAGGTGGCCGTGCTCGTGCCGACCACCCTCCTGGTGCAGCAGCACTTCGAGACGTTCTCCGAGCGGTTCTCCGGCTTCCCGGTCCGGGTCCGCGCCCTGTCGCGCTTCCAGACGGCGAAGGAGTCGCGGGAGACCGCCGAGGGACTCACCTCGGGTGCCGTCGACGTCGTCATCGGCACGCACCGCCTGCTGTCCAAGGAGATCACCTTCAAGGACCTCGGGCTCGTGATCGTCGACGAGGAGCAGCGCTTCGGCGTGGAGCACAAGGAGGCGCTCAAGAAGATGCGCACCAATGTGGACGTCCTCGCCATGAGTGCGACGCCGATCCCCCGGACGCTGGAGATGTCCCTCACGGGCATCCGGGAGACCTCGACGCTCGCGACCCCACCGGAGGAGCGCCACCCGGTGCTCACGTACGTCGGCCCGTACACGGACAAGCAGGCCTCCGCCGCGATCCGGCGTGAACTCATGCGCGAGGGCCAGGTGTTCTTCGTGCACAACCGGGTCTCGTCGATCGACCGGACCGCGGCGCACCTCAAGGAACTCGTGCCCGAGGCGCGGGTCGCCGTCGCGCACGGGCAGATGACGGAGTCCCGCCTGGAGCAGATCATCGTGGACTTCTGGGAGAAGCGGTTCGACGTCCTCGTGTGCACCACGATCATCGAGACGGGTCTCGACATCTCCAATGCCAACACGCTGATCGTGGACCGTGCGGACTCCTACGGGCTCTCCCAGCTGCACCAGCTGCGCGGCCGCGTGGGGCGGGGCAGGGAGCGGGCCTACGCCTACTTCCTGTACCCGTCGGAGAAACCGCTCGGGGAGGTGGCGCTCGAGCGGCTGAAGGCCGTGGCGTCCCACAACGAACTCGGTGCCGGCATGCAGCTGGCCATGAAGGACCTCGAGATCCGCGGCGCCGGGAACCTGCTCGGCGGTGAGCAGTCGGGCCACATCCAGGGGGTTGGATTCGATCTGTACATCCGCCTGGTCGGCGAGGCGGTGGCGTCCTTCCGCGGCGAGGCCGAGGAGAAGGCGGCGGAGATGAAGATCGAGCTGCCCGTCAACGCCCACCTACCGCACGAATACGTCCCGGGGGAGAGGCTCCGCCTGGAGGCCTACCGGAAGCTGGCCGCCGCCGTCACCGAGGAGGCGATCGACGCGGTGGTCGCCGAACTCGAGGACCGCTACGGGGAGCCGCCCGCTGCGGTCGTGAACCTGATCTCGGTGGCCCGCTTCCGGGTCGCGGCACGGGCCCTTGGGCTCACCGACGTGGCGCTGCAGGGCAATTTCATCAAGTTCGCCCCGGCCGAGCTGCCGGAGTCCAAGCAGATGCGGCTCACCCGCATGTATCCGGGCGCCACGGTGAAGCCCGCCATGAACGCGGTGCTGGTACCCAAGCCGAAGACGGCGCGGATCGGCGGTCGGGACCTCGTGGATGCCGAGATCCTCGACTGGGCGAAGAACGTGCTGGAAGCGGTCTTCACTCCCTAGGTCCCCGGACCGACGCGAAGAGGCCGTCCCCCTCGGGGGACGGCCTCTTCGCGTCGTTCAGGTCAGTCAGGCCGGTGTCGGCGCGGTGTGCCCGGAGATCAGGAGCCGACGCCCGCCGACGTCTCCTTCTCGTCGGTCCGGTTGCCCTCGGCGAGGTTGTAGCCGGTGTCCGCGCGGCCGAGGATGCCCTGCGGGATGAAGAAGACGAGGAACGCGACGACGACGATCACGGCCATGGGCCAGATGTCCTGCGGCGTGAACCAGGTCAGCAGGTAGATGCTCAGCAGGAATGCACCGAAGATGACCACGAACCATACGATGTTGCTGACGAGGTGCCCCTTGCCGGCGTGGGCTGGCTGGCTCTCGGCATTGACCTGGTGTGACATGTGTTCTCCTAGCGTGCTGTGACGGCCGGTTCCGCGCTGTCCTGGCTGGTTCGCCGTCAGTAGCCTGCGGCGCCCTGTTCTCCCTTAACGATAGCGACTCCCGAGCTCGCTCCGATACGGGTTGCGCCGGCGCCGATCATCGCGCGGGCGTCCTCGAGCGAGCGGACCCCGCCCGAGGCCTTGACGCCGAGGTCCGGGCCGACCGTCCTCCGCATGAGGGCGATGTCCTCGACGGTCGCCCCGCCGCCGTTGAACCCGGTGGAGGTCTTCACGAAATCCGCTCCTGCCTCGACGGCCGCCTCGCAGGCCAGCACCTTCTGCTCGTCCGACAGCAGGGCGGTCTCGATGATGACCTTGAGGATGGCACCGTTCTCGTGCACGGCGTCCGCCACGGCCCGGATGTCCTGGACCAGGACGTCGCGTTCACCGGCCCGTGCAGCGGCGATGTCGATGACCATGTCGATCTCGTCGGCGCCGTCGGCCACGGCGCCTCGCGCCTCGACGACCTTGACCTCGGTGGTGCTGGCCCCGAGGGGGAACCCGATGACCGAACAGGTGAGGACGCCGGTGTCCTTCACCGCGGTGCGGACGGTACTGACCCAGAGCGGATTGACGCAGACGGACTTGAAGGAGTACTCGACCGCTTCCCGGCAGACGGTGAGGATTTGCTCACGGCTGGCTTCGGGCTTGAGCAGGGTGTGGTCGATGAAGGACGCGAGGGAGGCATCGGTAGACATGGCGTCCATCCTTCCATGCCGCCGCCCGTACCGCAGACGGCTGCCGCCCCCGCGTCAGGAGGGGTTCAGAGCCCGAGCGCCTCGCCGACGTCCCGGCGTACGGCCTGCAGCCGGAGGCGGGCCGCCTCCTTGGCGGCGGAGAGCTCGGCCGCAGAGCCGACCGGCTCGACGACCTCGAGGTAGCACTTGAGTTTCGGTTCGGTGCCGCTCGGCCGGATGATCACGCGCGTCTCGTCCTGCGTGACGTAGAGCAGCCCGTCGGTGGGAGGCAGGTGGGCCGAGCCCTGCGCGAGATCCTCGGCCGTGGTCACCGGCGAGTCGGCGAAGGACGACGGCGGGTTCTCGCGCAGCCGGTTCATCATGGCCCCCAGCAGTCCGAGGCTGCCGACGCGGACGGACAGCTGGTCCGAGGCATGCAGGCCGTGCACCAGGAAGGCGTCGTCGAGCAGGTCGAAGAGCGTGCGGCCGTCGGCCTTGGTGGCCGCGGCGAGTTCGGCGAGGAGGAGGCCGGCGGAGATGCCGTCCTTGTCCCGGACGAGCTCGGGAGCCACGCAGTAGCCCAGCGCTTCCTCGTAGCCGAAGGAGAGCCCGTGCACGCGCGCGATCCACTTGAAGCCGGTCAGCGTCTGGACATGATCGATCCCCGAGACGGCGGCGATCCGCCCGAGCAGGCGGGAGGACACGATCGAGTTCGCGAAGACCCCGCGTGCGCCGGCTCCTGCCGACGGGGTGTCCCGTCCACCCGAGCCGAGGCGGGCGGCGAGATGCAGGCCGAGCAGGGAGCCCACCTCGTCACCGCGGAGCATGCGCCAGACACCGGTGGACGGTTCCCGGGCGGCGAGGGCCACGCGGTCGGCATCGGGGTCGTTGGCGATCACGAGGTCCGCTCCGGTCTCCTGGGCCAAGGCGAGGGCGAGATCAAGTGCGCCCGGCTCCTCGGGGTTCGGAAAGGCGACGGTGGGGAAGTCCGGGTCCGGCTCGGCCTGGCGCCGGACGACGGTGACGTCGTCGAAGCCGGCTTCCGACAGGACGGCCTGCGCCGTGCGTCCACCCACGCCGTGCAGCGGCGTGAGGACGATCCTGAGCCCGCGCGCCGTCGACGCCGGATCGGCGAGGGCCGCGACGGCGGAGACGTAGTCGGCCTCGATGCTTCCGGGCAGGACGGTCCAGCCCTCCGGGGCCAGGACGATGTCCGAGAGCGCGCCGGCGGCGTCGATGTGCGCGGCGATACCCGAGTCGTGCGGTGCCACGATCTGGACGCCCCGGGCGTCCTCCTCCACGGCGCGTCCGCCGAGGTACACCTTGTAGCCGTTGTCCTGCGGCGGGTTGTGGCTCGCTGTGACCATGATGCCGACCTCGCAGGCCAGCGTGCGGATCGCGTACGCGAGCACCGGTGTCGGCAGCTCGGTCGGCATGAGGAAGGTCTCGATCCCGGCGGCGGTGAGGATCGCCGCCGATTCCTCGGCGAACACCCTGGAGTTGTGCCGGGCGTCGAAGCCGACGACGGCGCGCGGGACGTAGGCGCCGGCGGCGAGGTCGAGGACGTGGGCGGCGACACCCGCGGCTGCACGGCGCACCACGACCCGGTTCATCCGGTTCGGACCCGCGCCGAGTGCTGCGCGCAGTCCGGCCGTGCCGAAGGCGAGCGGACCGGAGAAGCGGTCACGCAGATCCTGTTCCGCGGCTGCCGCCGGCGCTCCACCGTCCCGAACCCGCCCCACGAGGGTCCGAAGTTCGTCAGCCGTCCTCGGATCGGGGTCGGCGGCGGCCCAGTCGTCGGCCGTGCTGAGGAGGGTGTCCAGTTCCGGGGTGGTCATGCGGGTCCCTAACGGTGGATCGTCGACGGCGGCCGGACGGGCACCGGTCGTGCTGCGGTGGTCCGGCCGCCGAGCCCTCCAGTGGGGCGGGCGGGCGGACGGAAAGCGGTCAGATGGTCGCGACGATGTCGGCGAGCAGGCGCGAGATCCGCGGGCCGGCCGCCTGGCCCGCTTCGAGGACCTCGGTGTGGCTGAGGGGGACGGGGCTGATGCCGGCGGCGAGGTTCGTGACCAGCGAGATGCCGAAGACCTCCATGCCGGCATGACGTGCTGCGATGGCCTCGAGGGCCGTGGACATGCCCACGAGATCGGCGCCGATGCGCTTGGCGTACTGCACCTCGGCCGGGGTCTCGTAGTGCGGTCCGGTGAACTGTGCGTAGACCCCCTCGTCCAGCGTCGGGTCCACGGTGCGGGCGAGGGCGCGCAGCCGGGTCGAGTAGAGGTCCGTGAGGTCCACGAAGGTGGCTCCCTCGAGGGGCGACGACGCCGTGAGGTTGATGTGGTCGCTGATCAGGACGGGGGTGCCGGGCTGCCACTGCTCCTGCAGCCCGCCGCAGCCGTTCGTCAGGATCATCGTCGTCGCACCCGTCGCCGCTGCCGTCCGCACGCCGTGGACGACGGCGCGGACGCCCTTGCCCTCGTAGTAGTGGGTGCGCGCGCCCAGGACCAGGGCCCGCTTGCCGTTGGGGGTCAGGATGGAGCGGATGGTGCCGGTGTGGCCCACCACGGCGGGGGCGGAGAAGCCGGGGATGTCCGCGGCGTCCAGCGTGTGGGTTGTCTCGCCGATGAGCTCGGCCGCCTCGCCCCAGCCGGAGCCGAGGACGAGGGCCGTGTCATGCCGGTCGATGCCGGTTGCTCGGGCGATGTGGCCGGCAGCGTCGCGGGCCAGGTCGAAAGGGTCGGGGGAGGAGTCGGAAGTCACCGCTACAACTTACCCTCTGCCCATCCGCCGCACCCACAGGCACAGGGTGTCGCGGCCGGGTGGCACACGGTTCGCTGTTCCGACGTGTCGGTGGCATGCGCGATGATGGACGCGTGACCAATCAACTCGATCTCAGCTCACTGCGCCTGGCGATCCTGGGCGGCGGACCCGGCGGTTACGAAGCCGCGATGGTGGCGTCCTCGCTCGGCGCCCAGGTGACCATCGTCGAGAGCCAGGGACTCGGTGGTTCCGCTGTCCTGACGGACGTGGTCCCGTCGAAGACGCTCATCGCGACGGCCGACACCATGACGCGTTTCACGGACGCGAGCGGGCTCGGTGTGCGCTTCTCCGCCGACAGCGCGGTCTCGGCGGACCTCGACAAGGTCAACCAGCGCCTGCTCAAGCTCGCGGTCGAGCAGTCCTCGGACATCCGCGCGACGCTCGAGCGCCTCGGCGTGCGCGTCATCATCGGCACAGGGAAGCTGCTGGACAACCACCGCCTCGAGGTGGAGTCGGAGGGAGACACCCTGATCGTCGAGGCCGACGCCGTCCTCCTCGCGGTCGGCGCGACGCCCCGTGAGCTCCCCAGCGCCATGCCCGACGGCGAGCGCATCTTCAACTGGACCCAGCTCTACAACCTCCGCGAGATCCCCGAGCACCTCATCGTCGTGGGTTCGGGCGTCACCGGGGCCGAGTTCGCCAGCGCCTACAACGGCCTCGGGTCGAAGGTCACCCTCATCTCGAGCCGAGACCGCGTGCTTCCCGGCGAGGACGCGGACGCCGCGGAGGTCCTCGAGGGGGTCTTCAAGGACCGCGGAATGACCGTCCTCTCGCAGTCGCGGGCCGACGCCGTCGACAGGACGGAGAACGGCGTGGTGGTCCACCTCGCGGACGGCCGGACGGTCGAGGGGAGCCACTGCCTCGTGGCGGTCGGGGCCGTGCCGCGGACGGCCGGGATCGGGCTCGAGGAGGCGGGTGTGGCCGTCAGCGAGTCCGGACACATCCAGGTGGACGGCGTCTCGCGCACCACGGCACCCAACGTCTATGCGGCAGGGGACTGCACGGGCGTGTTCGCCCTGGCGTCGGTCGCAGCGATGCAGGGCCGGATCGCCATCGCCCACCTCATGGGTGATTCGGTCAGTCCGATCAAGCTGAAGCAGGTCGCGTCGAACATCTTCACGTCACCCGAGATCGCCACGGTCGGCGTGACGGAGGAGGACATCGCCTCGGGCCGGTACCAGGGTGACGTCGTGAAGCTGTCCCTGCACACCAACGCCCGGGCGAAGATGATGAACGTCAAGGACGGGTTCGTGAAGGTGATCTCCCGCAAGGGCTCGGGAACGGTGATCGGCGGTGTCGTCGTCGGGCCCCGTGCATCGGAGCTGATCTTCCCGCTGGCGCTCGCCGTGACGAAGAAGCTGCATGTGGACGACGTCGCCAATACCTTCACGGTCTACCCGTCGCTCACGGGGTCGATCTCGGAGGCCGCGCGCAGGCTGCACGTCCGCATCTAGGGCGGGCGGCGGCGGGATCGGAGCGCCTGGAAGAGTTCCCATGGTCCAGAGTGTGGACACGCTTATCCAGCACGTGGACACTGGTGGTCTGATGTCCGGGTACTCCTGAAGCACGGGCTCCGGGCTGCGCCGCTCCTCGGGGTGCCTGCGGTCCGGTGTCCAGCCCGAGAAAGCCGACTCCATGACCTCCTCCACAGCCGCTGACCGAAGCGGAACCACGAAGCCCCTGAACTCCCGGGGGCGGGTGATCTTCGCCAGCCTCATCGGCACCACCATCGAGTTCTACGACTTCTACATCTATGCGACGGCCGCCGTCCTGGTGTTCCCGGCCCTGTTCTTCCCGAACCAGACGTCGGCGAACCAGCTGCTCAGCTCCTTCGCCGTCTTCGGCGTCGCGTTCGTCGCCCGGCCCCTCGGCTCCATCCTCTTCGGGCACTTCGGTGACAAGATCGGCAGGAAGGCGACGCTGGTCGCCTCGCTGCTGACCATGGGCATAGCGACCTTCCTCATCGGTGTGCTGCCGACCGCCGAGGGCGCGGGCTGGATCTTCTGGGCGCCGTTCCTGCTCGTGGTGCTCCGCTTCCTCCAGGGTCTGGCGCTCGGTGGCGAGTGGAGCGGTGCCGCCCTCCTGGCCACGGAGAACGCACCCGAGGGCAAGCGGGCCATCTTCGGGACCTTCCCGCAGCTGGGTGCACCGATCGGCTTCATCCTCGCCAACCTGCTGTTCGTGCTGCTGAGCACCACGCTCTCGGCGGAGGACTTCATGGCCTGGGGCTGGCGCGTGCCGTTCCTGCTGAGTGCTGTCATGGTGATCATCGGCCTGTACGTCCGGTTGAAGCTCATCGAGAGCGCCTCGTTCCAGAAGGTCCAGACCGAGGGCAAGGTGGTCAAGCTCCCGCTCGGCACCGTGTTCCGCTCCCACTGGCGTCCGCTCCTGCTCGGCACCTTCATCATGTTCGCCACCTACGTGCTCTTCTACTTCATGACTGCCTTCACGCTGACCTACGGGACGGCGCCGTCCTCGCTCGAGCAGGCGCAGGCCCGCGCCGAGGCCGCCGGCAAGACACTGACGCAGGCGCAGATCGACTCCTTCGTGCCCGGCCTCGGTATGAGCCGGCCGGACTTCCTGTGGATGCTGATCATCGGCGTGGTGTTCTTCGGGATCTTCACCATCATCTCCGGCCCCCTGGCCGAGCGCTTCGGCCGCCGAAAGATGCTGCTCGCCACCACCGTGGGCATCGGGGTCTTCGGACTGCTCTGGGCGCCGCTGTTCGCCGCGGGCACCGCGGGAGCCATGGTGCTGCTGATCGTCGGCTTCACCCTCATGGGCCTCACCTTCGGGCCGATGGCCGCCGTCCTTCCCGAGCTGTTCCCTGCCAACGTCCGCTACACGGGCTCCGCCGTCGCCTACAACGTCTCGAGCATGATCGGTGCAGCACCCGCCTCGTTCATCGCCGTGGCACTCTGGCAGGCCGCGGGCGGCAGCACCGTACTCGTCGGCGCCTACCTCAGCGTGGCCGCCGTGGCCACGTTCATCGCCCTCTTCGTCTCCCGCGAGACCCGCGACCACGACTACGAGAACAACGTCGCCTAGCTCCCACCGCATCACCCGACGGCGCCGCACCCACCAGGGTGCGGCGCCGTCGTCGTTCCGGGCTCGTGAGCCGACGGGTCGGCTTGCCCGTGGCGGCTGTGCTTGCGCGCCGCCGCCACGGCCCCCCTACACTGGAAGCACAGCAGGCTTAGCACCTGCCCGGACGCAGCCGCTGCTCGCCCGGAGGCGGAAGACGGGGTAGTAGGAACGGGCGACATGGAACAGCAGGCTCTGGCCGGGAGGTACGCGCTGGGTAAGCGCGTCGGCACCGGCGGCATGGCGGACGTCTTCACGGCCCGGGACACCCGCCTCGGGCGGGACGTGGCCGTCAAACTGTTCAGGCCCGGCACCGCCGACGGCCTGGAACGCGGATCAGCGGAGGCGCGCATGCTGGCGCGACTCGATCACCCCGGGCTGGTGCGGGTCCTCGACATGGACAACGGTGAGGACGCGCAGGATGGCGCCTACCTCGTGATGGAACTCGTGGACGGCCCGGATCTCGGCGTCCGGCTCCGGACCTCCGGACCGCTCGGCCGAGAGGAGGTCCGGACAATGGCCCTCGATCTCGCGCGGACGCTGCAGTACATCCACGGCCAGGGCATCGTGCACCGCGACCTGAAACCCTCCAACATCCTGACGCGCGAGGCGGATCCCCACAGCGGGCTCTTCGGCTATCTGCTCACGGATTTCGGGATCGCCCGGTTCTTCGACGGAGGCCGTATGACGGCGACCGGGCAGGTCATCGGCAGCGCCGCCTACTTCAGCCCGGAACAGGCACGGGGCGACGGCGTGGGCCGGCCCTCGGACATCTACTCGCTGGGGCTCGTGCTGATCGAGGCCCTCACGGGTGAACGTGCCTTTCCCGGCACCGGTATCGAGAGCGCTCTGGCCAGGCTCCACCGGAGCCCGTCCATCCCGCACGCCGCAGGGCCCGCCCTCTCGGCCCTCCTCGTCTCGATGACCCTGGACGACCCCGACGATCGACCGGACGCCGCAGGCGTCGTCCGTGCCCTCACCGTCATGGGCCCGCAGCGCGGACCCGAGGCGACCGGCGCGTCGAGGGAGCCCGCCGGCACGCCGTCGACCGAGGTGCCGGCGGCTGCCTGGACGGCGCCCGGTCCCCGGGGCGCGGCCTCGCCGGAGCCGCGCACCGCGGCGGTGCCCGTTGCCGCCGGGCCGTCCGCGTCGCTCGACCCGCACACTGCGGTCCTCCCTCCCGCCGCCGAGCGCGCGCCGTCACCCGATCCACGCACGGCGGCCGTGCCCGCGGCCGTCGAGTCCCCGTCGTCGACCGATCCACGCACGGCGGTCCTACCTGCCGCCGAGCCTCCGCCGCCGCCCCTGCCGTCGACGGCGGTCCCGGCACGGCCTGCACCTGCGGTGACAGCATTACCGGCGCCGTCGGACCGCGTCACGGACAGCATCTCGGGCCTGCGTCGCGTCGGCGCTGCGGAGCGCCCCTGGAGTGACCGCGCCCCGGACACTGCCCAGCAGGCGCAGGGGGTTGCCCTGACCAGGGTGTCGGACGCCGTGGACCAGGACCACCCCGACGGCGCGGGCGAGACCCGGGATCCGCGTCCATCGTCCCGTCCCGTCCGCCGTCGCTCCGCCCTGCCGTGGGTCCTGGCTCTCCTCGCCGTGCTGGCCCTGGCGGCCGCAGGCCTCTGGATCATGATGACGATGACCGCGGACGGCTCCCCGCCCGGGATCGAGCCCCTGCCGGCGGTGCCGGGCGAACCGGGCGAGCGGCTCCAGGAACTCTACGAAAGCGTGCAGTGATGACCCGGTACAGGATCGGCGTCCTTCCGGTGCTCGCCGCTGCGGCACTGCTCCTCGGCGGGTGCGGCGCCGAGCCGATCGATCCCGCGACGGCGGGGGACCTCCAGGCGGAGGTGCGCACCATCGCTGCCACCGCAGCCGGAGGCGACAGCACCGGGGCGATCGCCCTGGCCGAACGCCTCCGGGCGGAAGTGGACGGCGCCCGCGACGCGGGAACGGTGAACGAGGACCGTGCCTCGCTCATCGGCATGCACATCGATGCCGTGATCGCCTCCCTCCAGGCCGAGGAGGAGCCGGCCGACGGTGCTCCCGCGGGGACCCCGGCGCCCGAGCCGGCCCCGGCAGGGACCTCGGGCCCTCCGGCGCCGGCAGGGACGACTCCGGCCCCGGCGGACCCGGCACCGGAGTCGCCGGTCCCGGCTCCGGTCTCGGAGGCACCGGCGGCACCGGCGGCACCTACACCCGGCGAGACGGACGAGAACGAAGCCGATGAGAACGAACCGGACGAGGACGCGGGGGACGGGGGAGCGGTTGATCAGGGGGCAGTGACGCCGGGTGACGGCGGGCAGGGGGCTGACAAGGCCGCCGAGCAGCAGCGGAAGGCCGCGGAGAAGGCCGCCGAGCAGGCCAGGAAGGAGGCCGAGAGGGCCGCCGACAAAGCTGCGGACGAAGCCCGGGGCAAGGGTAACGGCGGCTGACGGTCCGGGACGGACCGACTCAATCGCCGATGGTGGCGATCACCGATCCCGCCGAGACGGTGTCCCCGGGTGCCGCGGAGAGACCGGACAGGGTTCCGGACTTGTGGGCGGTCAGGGGTTGCTCCATCTTCATGGCCTCGAGCACGACGATCAGGTCACCCTCACGCACCGCATCGCCGTCGCTGGCGGCGACCTTCACGATCGTCCCCTGCATGGGCGAGGTCAGCTCGTCCCCGCTGACGGCCGTCTTCCCGGCCCGGGCACGGGCGGACTTCTTCGACTTGGCCGGCGTGCCGGTCCGGCCGTTCGGGGATGCCCCGAGGCCGGCAGGAAGGACCACGTCGAGGCGGCGGCCGCCGACCTCGACGGTGACGCGCTGGCGGGTGTCCTCCTCCGGCGTCGGCTCCGCAGGGCCGGTCCACGGCTCGATGGTGTTGGCGAAGCCGGTCTCGATCCAGCGGGTGTGGACGGAGAACGGCCCGCTCTCCGGGGCGAAGGCCGGATCGGCGACGACGGCGGCGTGGAAGGGGAGCACAGTCGGCATGCCCTCGATCACCATCTCACCGATGGCCCGCCGCGCGCGCTGGAGCGCCTGCTCGCGGGTGGCGCCGGTGACGATCAGCTTGGCCAGCATGGAGTCGAAGTTGCCGCCGATGAGCTCTCCGGCCTCGATCCCGGAATCCACGCGGACACCCGGTCCGCTCGGGAGCGTGAACGTCTGGACCGTGCCCGGAGCGGGCATGAAGCCACGGCCGGCGTCCTCCCCGTTGATCCGGAACTCGAAGGAGTGGCCGCGGACAGCCGGATCCCCGTAGCCGAGTTCCTCGCCGCGGGCGATCCTGAACTGTTCCCGCACGAGGTCGAGCCCGGTGACCTCCTCCGAGACGGGGTGCTCCACCTGCAGGCGGGTGTTGACCTCGAGGAAGGAGATGGTGCCGTCCTGTCCCACGAGGAACTCGCAGGTGCCGGCACCCTGGTAGCCCGCCGCACGGAGGATGGCCTTGGACGCCTCGTACAGCCGGGTGTTCTGCTCAGCAGACAGGAACGGAGCCGGCGCCTCCTCGACGAGCTTCTGGTTGCGGCGCTGGAGTGAGCAGTCACGCGTCGAGACGACGACGACCGAGCCGTACGCGTCGGCGAGGCACTGCGTCTCGACGTGCCGGGGTGCGTCGAGGAAACGCTCCACGAAGCACTCGCCGCGGCCGAAGGCCGCCGTCGCCTCGCGGACCGCGGACTCGAACAGTTCGGGGATCTCCTCGTGGCTGCGCACCACCTTGATGCCACGTCCGCCGCCGCCGAAGGCCGCCTTGATGGCCAGGGGCAGCCCGAACTCCTGCGCGAAGTCGACGACCTCCTGCACGGATTCGACCGGGTCCTTGGTCCCCGGGACCAGGGGGGCGCCCACACGCTCGGCGATGTGCCGGGCCTGCACCTTGTCGCCGAGCTGCGAGATGGACTCGGGCGACGGCCCGATCCAGGTGATCCCGGCGTCGATCACGCGCTGCGCGAACTCGGCGTTCTCGGAGAGGAAGCCGTACCCGGGATGGATGGCGTCGGCCCCGCTGCGCCGCGCGGCGTCGAGGATGCTGTCCATGACGAGGTACGACTCCGCCGCGGTCTCGCCGCCCAGAGCGAAGGCCTCGTCGGCCATCCGGACGTGGAGGGCGTCCCGATCCGGATCGGCGTAGACGGCGACCGAGGCGAGGCCCTCGTCCCGTGCCGCCCGGATCACGCGCACGGCGATCTCCCCGCGGTTTGCCACCAGCACCTTCGTCATGGGCCTGAGTTCCCGCGAGCGACCGGCGGGGCTGCTCGGGGTACCGGTGTCGGACGACTCGGACGGGGCTGCGGGGGACTGGCTCATGGGGGATTGAACTCCTTCTTCTCAGATCGGAGCCTAGCCCGCCTTTGTCGCTTCTGCCCATGGATCGTGGTCCGAGGGAGTGTTGTGTGCCGATCCTTTGTAGGGAACCTACAACGCCGGCGCGTCGCCCCACAGGGCGGTGATGGGCACCCCGGCAGAGTGGAGCAACGCTCGCAGGGTGGAGATGCTGAGCCCGACGACGGCGTGCGGGTCCCCGTCGATGCGGTCGATGAACGCACCGCCGAGGCCGTCGAGGGTGAAGGATCCCGCGCACTGCAGCGGTTCCCCGCTGGCCACGTACCGCCGCACCTCGTCGTCGGTCATGGCCCCGAAGTACACCGTTGCCGAGGACACTGCGCCGATGGTCGCACCCGAACCGCCGTCACGCGTGTCCACGAGCCAGTGGCCCGTGTGGAGGACGCCCGACCGTCCGCGCATGCGGCTGATGCGCTCGATGGCCACGGCGGACTCGTAGGGCTTGCCGTGGGCCTCGCCGTCGAACTCGAAGACGGAATCGCAGCCGATCACCAGTGAGCCATCGGCGTCGGGCAGTGACGCGACCGCCTCCGCCTTGGCGCGAGCGAGGAGCAGTGATGCGTCGTGGGGGTCGAGCTCGCCGTAGGCGGCGACGACAGCGGGTTCGTCGACGTCCGAGACGAGGACGCGGTGCTCGATGCCCGCCTCGGCGAGGAGCTTGGTGCGGGCAGGCGATCTGGAGGCGAGGATCAGGCGTGCTGTCATGCCCCAAGCCTAGGGCCGGGGACGCCGGGGCCGGTCGCCGTCCAGGCCGGGGCCCGGTCCCGGAGCGACGGCGCGCCGGGACCGGTAGAAATCCTCACCACTGGTGTGCGACGTCGACCACCACCCTCGAACCGGTGCCCGGGCCGGGCAGGACCATGACACGGACGGGAAGGCGCGCCCGCACACCGAGGCCGAGCGTCGTCCGGCCCTCGTAGCTGCCGGCGAGGGCCACCTGGCGGAACGTGGAGTAGCCCGCCACGTCCGTGAGCTCCGTCCGGTTCGCCGGTGAGTAGGTGGCCCGTCCTGCGGCGTCGTAGGCCGGCGCGAGGACCGTGAGGGAGATGCGTGCACCACCCCTGAGGGGGACGGTGGCGCCCGAGCCCGGCTGGGTCACCTGGTCCACGTAGGCCACGCGGTACCCGGAGACGGGGCCGCGGGCATCGATGACGAGCCGGTCGAAGCACGTGTGCCGGCCGGAGCGCACATCGGTGATGGGAGCGGAGGAGGAGGTGGGGGCGGTCTTGGCCGTCGAGCCCCACGTGATGCCGCAGTATGCGGCGGATGCCGGCGGCGCCCCCGCGAGGCCGAGGCCTGCGGTCAGGGCGAGGACGGCGAGTGCGGCGGGGATCTTCCCCGTCGTGCGCGATCGGTTCATGGCGCACCACCTTGTCGAGCTGGATAGGTGAGTCCATGGTCCGCCTACCGGGACGGGAAAGCGCCGCTGTGCCGTCGAACGGCGCCGAATCGTTAGCGGGGAACGACTGCGGCCCGCCCCGGTGGTCGGGGCGGGCCGCAGTCAGCGACCGGAGGGGGTATCCGCGGTCAGCGCGCCACCGAGATGCCGTCGTTCGTGGCGGAGGCGGCGGTCTCAGTGTCGACCTCGTCGATCGTGCTGTCATCGGCGAATGGATCACCGTTGCGCTGCGCGTCGTAGAGACGGGTGTCCAGGATGCCCTCCCGCTTGGCGACGATCGTGGGGATGAGGGCCTGGCCCGCGACGTTGACCGCGGTACGCCCCATGTCGAGGATCGGGTCGACGGCGAGGAGCAGGCCGACGCCGGCGAGGGGGAGTCCCAGGGTGGAGAGCGTGAGGGTCAGCATGACGACGGCGCCCGTGGTCCCGGCGGTCGCGGCCGAGCCGAGGACCGACACGAGCGCGATCAGCAGGTACTGCGTGAGCGTCAGGTCGATGCCGAAGAACTGGGCCACGAAGATCGCCGAGATGGCGGGGTAGATGGCCGCGCAGCCGTCCATCTTCGTCGTCGCACCGAGGGGGACGGCGAAGGACGCATAGGCGCGGGGAACGCCCAGGTTCCGCTCCGCCACACGCTGGGTCAGCGGGAGGGTGCCCACCGAGGAGCGCGACACGAAGGCGAGCTGGATCGCCGGCCACGCGCCGGAGAAGTACTGGCGGACGGACAGCCCGTGGGTCTTGACCAGCACCGGGTACACGGCGAACAGCACGAGAACTAGGCCCACGTAGATGGCGAGGGTGAACTTGCCGAGCGAGCCGATGGTGTCCCAGCCGTAGACCGCGACCGCGTTGCCGATGAGCCCCACCGTGCCGAGCGGTGCGATGCGGATGATCCACCAGAGCACCTTCTGGATGACGGCGAGGGCGGACGCGTTGAAGGTCAGGAAGGGCTCGGCCTGCTTGCCGACCTTGAGCGCGGCGATACCGACGGCGACGGCGACCACCAGCACCTGCAGGACGTTGAAGTTCAGCGCCGTGGTGACCGAGCCCGATTCGGCGACACTGGAGGATGCCTGCAGTCCGAGGAAGTTCGCCGGGATGAGCCCGGTGAGGAACGCCCACCAGCTGCCGGTGGTCCCCGTGTACTCGTCCGGCTGGGTGGCGCCCGTGCCGGCTCCCGGCTGGAAGACGACTCCCAGCGCGATCCCGATGGCCACGGAGATGAGGGCCGTGATGGCGAACCACAGCAGGGTCTGGCCGGCGAGGCGCGCGGCGTTGTTCACCGCACGCAGGTTGGCGATCGAGCTGACCACGGCGGTGAAGATGAGGGGGACGACGGCGGCGCGCAGCAGGGCCACGTAGCTCGAGCCGAGGGTGGCGAGGGTGGTGCCGAGTCCGTTGGGCGTCTCGGCCGTGTGGCCGGTGTTCTTCGCGAGGAGGCCGAGGGCCAGGCCGACGACGAGGGCGGCGATGATCTGCGGACCGAACGAGGTCACCCAGCGGGGCAGCGGTCGCCGCGTGGGCACGGAGGTGGTTTCAGTAGACACGCCGGAAACACTAGGGGTCGGCGTATACCGGGACGAAGTGCAGGTTGCGAAATGTTACGCACCGTCTATCCGCAGCGGGACGAGGCCGGACCGCCGGCCGCCGCCATCACGGGCGGGCAGGCCTGCAGGCCCGCCCGCGTGTGACGAAGCTCGCGCTACGCGACCAGCGCTCGCCGCAGGGTGTCGAGTCCCACCGAGCCCAGGTTGAGGGCCCGGGTGTGGAAGGCGCGGAGATCGAAGGAGTCGCCTTCGGCGTCGCGCACCTCGTCCCGGACCTGCTCCCAGAGGCGCTGGCCGATCTTGTAGGCGGGGGCCTGGCCTGGCCAGCCGAGGTAGCGGGTGAACTCGAAGGCCAGCTGTCCCTCGCTGATGGCGATGTTCTCCTTCAGGAAGGCGTACCCCTTGTCCGGCGTCCAGGTGCCCTCGCCCCATCGCTCCGGCATCTCGAGTTCGAGGTGCACGCCGATGTCGAACACGACCCGCGCCGCCCGCATGCGCTGCGCGTCGAGCATGCCGAGGCGGTCACCGGGATCGGACAGGAAGCCGAGCTCCTGCATGAGGCGCTCCGCGTACAGCGCCCAGCCCTCGCCCTGGCCCGAGACCCAGATGGCGTTGCGGCGCCACGGGTTGAGCAGGGCCCGCTGGTAGGTGGCGGTCGCGATCTGGAGGTGGTGGCCCGGGACCCCCTCGTGGTAGACGGTGGTGGTCTCCTTCCAGGTCGTGAAGGAGTCCTCGCCCTCGGGTACCGACCACCACATCCGGCCCGGTCGCGAGAAGTCGTCGCTCGGGCCGGTGTAGTAGATGCCGCCCTCCTTCGTGGGTGCGATCCTGCATTCGAGGCGCCGCATGACGTCCGGGATGTCGAAGTGCACGCCGGCCATCGCGTCCACGGCTCTGTCCGAGAGGGTCTGCATCCAGGCCTGCAGGGCGTCGGTGCCCTGGAGCTGCCGGGCCGGATCGGCGTCGAGGAGGCCCATCGCCTCGCGGATGGTCGCGCCCGCACTGATCTCCTCGGCCACCGCCTCCTGTTCGGCGATGACGCGATCGAGCTCCTCGACACCCCATCGGTAGGTCTCCTCGAGGTCCACGGCCGAGCCGAGGAAGCGCCGGGACATCAGGGCGTAGTGTTCGCGGCCGACGGCGTCCTTCTCGGGGGCATCCGGGAGCAGGTCGTCCTGCAGGAAGGCGGCGAGGGTGCGGTAGGCGCCGCGGGCTGCACCGGCACCCGTTCGGAGCTGCTCCCGGAGGGACTCCGGCAGCGGGCCGTCGTCGGCCCGGTCCGTCGCGCCGAGGGCGTCGAAGAAGCCGCCGTCCTCCGCGTACTTCGTGGACTGCTCGATCACGATCTCGACCTGGCGGCGGGCGGCGACGAGCCCGCGCTCGCGGCCCGTGCGCAGCGACGAGACGTAGCCGTCGATGGCGGCAGGGACGGCGGACATCCGGCCCGCGATGTGGCCCCACTGCTCCGCGGTCGCGGTGGGCATGAGGTCGAAGATGGCGCGGATGCCCTGGGCCGGGCAGGCGATGTTGTTCAGCTCGGAGTAGTCCAGCCCGGCCTCGTGGATCTCGAGGTCGAGGCCGAGGCGTTCGCGCATGGCGTCGAGGGTCACGGCGTCCACGTCGTCCGACGGTGCGAGGTCCTCGAGCAGGCGGAGCGTGGTTCCGGCGGCCTCGGTGAGTGCCTCGATGCCGGCCGGTGAGTAGTCGCGGTACTCCGTCTCGCGACCCGGGAGTCCCAGTTCGGTGGCGAAGTCGGGCATGAGCTCCAGGAGGGTCTCGTAGTACGAGGTGGCCACGGCGTCGATGGCGGTGGACGGGCGGTCGGGCTGCTCGCCCGGGGCGGGGGCTGGGGTGGTGTGGGTCACGTTCCGAGCCTACTGCCGACCGGTTGCCGGAGGCCACCAAGCCCGGCGCGAATCACCGCACGCGGGTCCGAGGGGCGCGACCGACCGGCTCGGTGGGTCGGGGGCAGGTGGAGCGGCAGGGCCACCCACCTGTAGGTTTGCCTTGAGCAGCTGTCGGACCGCGCCGACGACAGCGAAGCCTTGGTCTGTGCGCGGTGGAGATCGTCGACGGCGTGTACGGGTTCACTCGCTGCCGGAACGGGGGAAGGTCCTGAATGAGCGGCACGTTGAGGGTACTGCAGGTGTTCCCTGCAGGCAGAAGCACCACGAACCCCTATCTGGTGATGCTGGCGGACGCGCTGCGGGGCCATGACGGCGTAGCGGTGAGCAACTTCACGTGGCGCTCCTCGCTGCTGTCCTCCTACGACGTCGTCCACCTGCACTGGCCCGAGAACCTGGGCTCGGGGCACAGTCCCCTGAAGCGGGTGGTGCGCCAGGTCCTCACCCTCCTCCTCGTCGCGAAGTGGCGCCTCAGCCGGACCGCCGTCGTGAGGACCCTGCACAATGTGCACCCGCCCACCGGCATCTCGCGGCGGGAGAGGGGCCTGCTCCGCCTGATCGATCGCGTGACCGACCATTTCATCATCCTGAACGTCCACACCCCGGTGACACGCGGCCGTCCGGCGACGCTCGTCCCGCACGGCCATTACCGCGAGTGGTTCGATCGTCATACCCGGTCAGAACTGGTGCCGGGGCAGTTCGGCTTCGCCGGGCTCATCCGCGGGTACAAGGGCGTCGAACAGCTTGTCACGGCGTTCCGGTCGGTGGGGCAACCGGGTACGTCGCTGCTGGTGGCAGGCAATCCCAGCTCGCCCGACCTTGCGAGAGATCTGCGGGAACTGGCGGGAGACGCCCGGAATATCCATTTCGACCTGCGATTCCTCCCGGACGAGGACCTCGTACGGGTGATCGGGACGTCCGAACTGGTGGTCCTGCCGTACCGGTTCATGCACAACTCGGGCGGTCTCCTCGCGGCCCTGTCCCTGGAGCGGCCGGTCCTGGTACCGCGCAACGAGGTGACCGCGGACATAGCCGTCGAGGTCGGCCCCGGGTGGGTGCACCACTTCGACGGCGACCTCAGTGCCCACGACCTCGAGTCGGCGCTGCGCAGCGTCCGGGACACACCGCCGACCGCTGCTCCGGACCTCGGCGCGCGCGAATGGCCCGAAGCGGGTTCGCTGCACGTCCAGGCCTATCGATCCGCGCTCGCGCTCGTCCGAGGACGCCGGGCGAGCGCGCGCGGGACCGGTACGCGATGAGGACGCGCCTCGACGTCGTCGTCGGAGTCCTGACCTTCAAGCGGCCCGCAGCGCTCGATCTCACGCTCGAACGGATCCTCGCCCAGGTGACGGAGCTCGATCAGGTCGGCGGTGTGGACGTCGGTGTCCGGGTCGTCGTCGTCGACAACGACCCCCAGGCCTCCGCTCGGGGCGTGGCCGAGAAGTACCCGTCCATCACCTACGTCGTCGAACCGGTCCCCGGTATCTCCGCCGGCCGCAACCGTGCGCTGGACGAGGCCGCCGACGGTGACGTGCTCGTCTTCATCGACGACGACGAGACACCGCTCGAGAAGTGGCTGTCGTCGCTGATCGAGACCTGGCAGTCGACCGGCGCTACCGCCGTCATGGGGCGCGTGGTCTCCGTCTTCGAGACGACGCTCGACCCCTGGATCGCAGCGGGAGGCTTCTTCGTGCGGCGCAGCATGCCGTCGGGAACGCCGATCACCGTTGCGGCAGCAGGCAACCTCCTGCTGGACCTGCACCAGATGAGCCGCATCGGTGCCCGGTTCGACCCTGCCATGGGGCTCACAGGAGGCGAGGACACCCTGCTGAGCCGGCACATCATCGAGGGTGGCGGAACGATCGTCTGGTGTGACGAGTCGGCCGCCCTCGACCACGTGCCCGCGTCGCGGACCACCAGGAAGTGGGTGCTGACCCGGGCCTGGAGCCATGGCAACACGGCGACCCTGGTGGACCTGAAGATGAGCGCAACCCCCGGCTCCCGTTCACGGGTGCGGGCGAAGGCCCTGGTGAAGGGGAGCACCCGGATTGCCGGCGGTACGGCTCGCTGCGCGTGGGGGGCGCTTCGCGGGAACCTGCGCGATCGCGCGCGCGGCCGTCGGGCGATCTACCGCGGTGCAGGCCTCATGTCAGGAGCCCTCGGCATCGCCTACCTCGAATACGCGCGGGGTTCGCGCTGGAAATGGCGGCGGGACGTGGAAAGCGGGTCCGGGTCGTGACCGCACTCGGTGCGGTGCGCGGGTCACTGCTGGCGACCGCCAAGCGGCACTCGGGAGTCATCGGATCCACGGTGGCCGTCTCCACAGTGGCCCCGGAGATCGTCCTCACGTTCGACGACGGGCCGGCGCCACCTGTCACCGAGCAGTTGTCCGCGGTCCTCGCCCACGCCGGAGCGACGGCGACGTTCTTCGTCCTCATGACGAGGGTCGCCGCGCACGCGTCCGTGCTGCAGGAGCTCGTGAAGCAGGGCCATGAGGTGGCCCTGCACGGAGTCGATCACCGGCGGATCACCGGTCGCCCGTACCGGGAGCTGACGGAGGAGTTCCGCCGCAGCAAGGGTGACCTCGAGGACATCACCGGGGTTGCCGTCCACTGGTTCAGGCCGCCCTACGGCGCCCAGGGATCGCGCGCCTGGCTTGCTGCGCGCAGGAGCGGACTCGAGCCCGTGATGTGGAACCGCAGTACTCGCGATTCGGCGCACGTCGATGATGCGGAACGCTTCAGGGCCGCGACGGCCGGAGCGCGCGCGGGCGACATCCTTCTGGCTCATGACGGATTCGCCGCGCTCCAGGACGGGGTGGACGACGGTCCCGAACCCCACCTCGACCGGTCCGATCTGCTGGCTCGGGTGCTCGGCGAGTACCAGCGCCTCGGTCTCGCGGGCCGCTCGATGAGCGATGCCCTCCTGCAGGGCACCCCCGTACGTCGAGCATGGTTCAGTGCAGCTCTCTGACCCGGACTCCACACCTGAAAGGCCGCTCATGCCCGTCACCCATCCGCTCCTCGAGAACGACCACATGTCCGCCTGGCTCGGGATCTCCGTCGAGGCGGCGGAGTCCGGCAGCGCGCGCATCTCGATGGTGCTCCGCCGGGACATGGTGAACGGCTTCGGGATCGTGCACGGCGGCGTGCTCTTCGCCTTCGCCGATACGTGCTTCGCCCTGGCGTGCAACGACCCGGCGGGCACACCGGGGGTCATCACCGTCGCGTCCGGGGCCGACGTCACGTTCCTCGCGCCGGCCTACGAGGGCCAGACCCTCACCGCCGTCGGGTCGGTCCTGTCGAGCACCGGGCGGAGCGGCCTGTACGACGTCCACGTCACCTCGGCGGACGGGGCGGTCGCGGAGTTCCGCGGCCGGAGCCGCACCATCCCGGCGCGGTGACCTGATCCGGCCCGCGCTATCCCCGGCGCGGCCCGGAACGGGGCGCAGCCAGGGCCGCTGCCCCGACGCCGCGCACGCCCTCGGACGGGCTGCTCGGCGGACGGACGGACGGACGCCGTCAGCGGACGCTGCGCCGCCATGAGCCGGGGCCGGGGGTCGGCCCGAGCCGCAGCAGGGCACGGCGCAACCAGGACCGCCCCTGGTCCGGGGCCTCCTCCACCTCGCCGGTATCCCGGAGGGCGAGGACGACGGCGGTGAGCGCCGCCAGCTCCTCGTCCGTCGGCGCACCCGAGACCACGGAGAGCACGGCGCCCTCGGCGTCGTCGACGGGATCGGCCGAGGCCGCAGCATCGCCGTCGTGCCCGTCCCGGTGGCCGCTCACAGCGGGATGTTCCCGTGCTTCTTGGCGGGGTTGGATGCCCGCTTGTCACGGAGCGCCCGCAGGCCGCGGACGATGTGGAGCCGGGTGTCCGACGGCGCGATGACGGCGTCCACGTACCCGAGCTCCGCTGCCTGGTACGGGTTGAGCAACTCCTCCTCGTACTGCTGGACGGCGTCGGCGCGCGCCGCCTCGACATCACCCCCTGCGTCGGCCACGGCCTTCAGCCGGCCGCGGTACAGGATGTTCACCGCGCCCTGCGCGCCCATCACACCGATCTGCGCGGTGGGCCACGCGAGGTTCAGGTCCGCCCCGAGCTTCTTGGAGCCCATGACGATGTACGCGCCGCCGTAGGCCTTGCGCGTGATCACCGTCAGCTTCGGCACTGTGGCTTCCGCATAGGCGTAGAGCAGCTTGGCGCCGCGGCGGATGATGCCCTGGAACTCCTGGTCCTTGCCCGGGAGGAATCCGGGCACGTCCACCAGGGTCAGGATGGGAATGTTGAAGGCGTCGCAGTGGCGGACGAAGCGGGCCGCCTTCTCGGAGGCGTTGATGTCGAGCGTGCCGGCGAACTGCAGCGGCTGGTTGGCGACGATCCCGATGGTGTGGCCCTCCACCCGGGCGTACCCGGTGACGACGTTCGGTGCATAGAGGGCCTGCAGCTCGAGGAAGTGGCCGTCGTCCACCACCGCGGCGATGACGGCGTGCATGTCGTACGGCTGGTTGGCGGCGTCGGGGATGAGCGCATCGAGGGCGAGGTCCTCCTCGGTGGTGTCCGGCTCCTCGACGAACTCCGTCAGCGGGGCCTCTGCGAGGTTGTTCGAGGGCAGGAAGTCGAGGAGCTCGCGGACGAAGCCGATGGCGTCGGCCTCGTCGGTGGCGAGGTAGGCGGAGGTCCCCGTCGTCGTGTTGTGCTGCCGGGCGCCGCCGAGGGTCTCCATGTCGACGTCCTCGCCGGTGACGGTCTTGATGACATCGGGACCGGTGATGAACATGTGCGAGGTCTTGTCCACCATGACCACGAAATCGGTGAGCGCGGGGGAGTAGGCCGCACCGCCGGCGCAGGGACCCATGATGAGGGAGATCTGCGGGACGACGCCCGAGGCGTGCACGTTGTTGCGGAAGATGTCCGCGAACATCGCCAGCGAGGCCACGCCCTCCTGGATGCGTGCCCCACCGCCGTCGTTGATGCCGATGACCGGGCAGCCGTTGCGGAGCGCGAACTCCTGCACCTTGACGATCTTCTCGCCGTTGACCTGGCTGAGGGATCCGCCGTAGACGGTGAAGTCCTGGCTGTAGACGGCGATCAGCCGTCCGTCCACCGTCGCGTAGCCGGAGACCACGCCGTCGCCCAGTGGCTTCTTCCGCTCCATGCCGAAGGCCGTCGAGCGGTGGACGGCGAGGGCGTCGAATTCGACGAAGGAGCCTTCGTCGACCAGCAGGTCGATGCGCTCGCGCGCCGTGTTCTTGCCGCGCGCGTGCTGCTTCTCGATGGCCTCGGGACCTGAGGGCTGCTCCGAGAGCGCGGTGCGCCTCCGGAAGTCGGCGAGCTTCCCGGCCGTCGTGGTGAGGTCGGGCTGCAGGTCCTGGTGCATTGGTACTCCGGTCGGCGGGTGGCGGGGGGTATGCGCTGCGTCACTGGAGGTTTCCGACAACGTCCGGCGCAATTCACCCAGTCTAGTGACGCCCACGGCGCCCGCTGTTGTAGGAGCCCTACAGTTTCCCTCCCCATCGATTAGCCGGCCGAGCGATGTTACCCGCCGGTAACATCGGTGCGTCGCACGCCGCTCCCGCTGGGGGGAGTGCTTAGGCTGGTGCCATGACTGCACGCGACGAAGCTCAGGAATCACCCGCCACGGATGCCGGGGCGGACCGTCTCCCGACCCTCGCCGGACGCACCATCATCATGTCGGGCGGGAGCCGCGGCATCGGCCTCGCCATCGCCCTGAGGGCGGCCCGCGACGGCGCGAATGTCGCCATCATGGCCAAGACCGGCGAGCCGCACCCCAAGCTCGAGGGCACCGTGTACACCGCCGCGGAGCAGATCGAGGCGGCCGGCGGGGCCGCGCTGCCGTTCGTCGGCGACGTCCGGAACGACGACGACGTCCGCGCCGCCGTGGACGCCACCGTCGGTCGCTTCGGCGGGATCGACATCGTGGTCAACAACGCCTCGGCGATCGATCTCTCGAAGACCCCCGACGTCGACATGAAGCGCTACGACCTCATGGCGGACATCAACGTGCGCGGCACCTTCATGCTGAGCAAGTTCGCCCTCGACGCCCTGAAACGGTCGGCCAACCCCCACATCCTGACCCTCTCGCCCCCGCTGAACCTCGCCCCGAGGTGGGCGGGCCTGCACCTCGCCTACACCATGGCCAAGTACGGCATGAGCCTGACCACCCTGGGGCTCGCGGAGGAACTGAAGGACGACGGCGTCGCCGTGAACTCCCTCTGGCCCGCGACGTTGATCGACACGGCAGCCATCCGCAACATGCCCGGCGGGACCCGCATGGTGCAGGCCGCCCGCAGCGCCGACATCGTCGCCGACGCCGCGCACGCCGTGCTCGTGCGGGCCGCACGCGACTGCACCGGCAACTTCTACACGGACGAGCAGGTCCTCCGCGACGAGGGGGTCACGGACCTCACCGGGTACAGCCTGGGAGCGACCGAGGACCGGCTGGTGCCGGACATCTTCCTCTGATCCCTCTGATCCCTCTGATCCCTCTGATCCCTCTGATCCCCCTGATCCCCCCGACGCCCCGACGCCCCGCTCCGGTGGGGAGGGCGCCCGGCCGGATAGGATCGAAGGCATGTCCTCCCGCTACTCCAATCTCGAGCGCCCCGGCCTCGACCCCGGTGCGCTGAGGACAGCCCTGTGCATGCCTGCCGGTCCGTTCCCGCGCCTCGACATCGTCGAGCGGACCGGGTCCACCAACACGGACCTCGTGGACCATGCCCAGCGGGAGACCGCTGGATGGCCGGATCTCAGCGTCCTGTGCGCGGAGGTACAGACCGCCGGCCGCGGGCGGCTCGACCGCAGCTGGACCGCGCCCGAGCGTTCCTCGCTCTTCGTCAGCATCCTGCTGCGTCCGTTCAACCGGCACGGGCGCCCCGTGCCGACCGCCGCCTACGCGTGGCTCTCCCTGTTGGCCGCGCTCGCCCTCGCCGAGAGTGTGGAGGACCGGACGGAGATCGCACCACAGCTGAAGTGGCCCAACGACGTGACGGTCGACGGCCGCAAGCTCGCCGGTGTCCTCGCGCAGTTCGTCCCGGGCGCGGGTGCCGAACCCCCCGCCGTCGTCGTCGGGGTGGGCCTCAACGTGAGCCTCACCGATGACGAGCTGCCCGTCCCGACCGCCACGAGCCTCCTGCTCGAGTACGCCGGCACCACCGACCGCAACATCCTGCTGAAGTCCTTCCTCCGCACGTTCGCCGACCGGTACCGGGCCTTCTGCGATGTCGACGGCGACGCCGACGCGGACTGGGACGGCGGACCCTCCCTGCAGGCCCGGGTCGCCGCCCGCATGGCGACGCTCGGCCAGGACGTCCGCGCGGACCTGCCCGGCGGGTCCCTGACGGGCCGCGCCCTGCGCCTCGACGGACACGGCGCCCTGGTGATCCGGGACGACGACGGCGAGCGGCACACCGTCTCGGCGGGCGACGTCGTGCACCTCCGCCCGCAGGTGTAGCGGTGCGCATCAAGCTGCTGCCGGGGGAACGGGTCCTCGTCCGGACCCGGCCCTCGCCCCTACCGCTCGTGGGGCCGGTGATCCTCGGCTTCGTGCTCCTCGCGCTCGGCGGGTTCGGCCTCGGCTTCCTCATGCGCCGCGACGTCGCGGATCTCGGGGACTGGCAGCCCGTGCTCCTGCTGGTGCTCCTTGCGGTCGTGGTCCTGCTGCTGCTCCGGGTGCTCGTCCGTCCGCTGCTCCGGTGGTCCAGCAACCGGTTCGTGCTCACGAGTATGCGCCTGATCCACCGCAGGGGTGCGGCCCGGCGGTCGGAGCACCAGATCAACCTCTCCGCCATCTCGCAGCTGCAGACCGAGCAGGGTTTCATCCGGCGCATGGTGGGCAGCGGGACCCTGATCGCCGACCTCGGGTTCGACAGGGCGCACGCCTACCGGGACGTACCGCAGATAGCCCGCTTCAAGCAGTTCGTGGTGCAGGCGATCAGCGACCTGCCCTTGACCCGCATGTTCGATGGTGTAGACATGGAAATCGATCCGCAGTACGCCCGGGGCGGGGTGGGGCGGAACCAGGACGGTCGGGCGCGCCAGGAATGGCCGCACCACGAGGGCAGGAGCGAGCGAGCGTGACAGTCGAGAACCGCCACGGCCCGGGCGCCGCCCCCGGCGCATCGGACCGCGCGCCGGTGAGGGCAGCGGACAGCGCCCCGGCTCCGGCCACCCCGCCGGGGGATACGCGCGACAGCGCCCCGGCTCCTGATCCGGCCACCGCACCTGCCATCCCGACGGAGGCGCGGACGGACACGAGCCGCCTCGACGACGCGCCTGAGGCCGCGGCCTCGACGGCGTCGAAGGCGGTCTGGCAGCTGCAGCCGGACATGGCGACCGCCGGTCCGGAGGAGGCGGCGCCGGCCGGGCCCATCGAGCTCGACCGCGAGACCATCCGCCGGCTGGAGCGTGAACTGCTGGGAGCCGAGCGCACGCTGAAACGCCGTGACATCGCGGCGGGCGCAGGGGTCTCGCTGCTCTCGGCGCGGAAGCTGTGGCGCGCCATGGGCTTCCCGAACATCGGCGACGACGACATCGCCTTCACGGAGAAGGACCTCGGGGCCCTGACCACCATCATCGACATGGTGCGCCAGGAGCAGCTCACCGAGGACGCGGCGATCTCCATCACGCGAGCGGTCGGCCAGATGACGGACCGCATGGTCGTCTGGCAGATCGAGGCGATCGTCGAGGAGATGGTGGCCCAGCGCGGCCTCACCGACGCCGACGCGCGCAAGACCCTCGTCTCGGAGCTCCCGGACCTGATCGACCCGCTGGAGCGGACCCTCGTCTACGCATGGCGCCGGCAGATGAACGCCGCCGTGCAGCGGCTGGCCCTGCGCGCGGAGTCGGGGCTCGCGTCCAGCGAGGCGGGCCGTGACGGCGACGAGCAGGACGCCCCGCTGCCCCTGGCCCGCGCCGTCGGCTTCGCGGACCTCGTGTCCTACACGAGCCTGTCCCGCCAGATGAACGAGCGCACCCTGGCCCAGCTGGTGCAGCGCTTCGAGAACAAGAGTGCAGAGATCATCTCCGTGGGCGGTGGCCGCCTCGTGAAGACCATCGGTGACGAGGTCCTCTACATCGCCGAGTCACCCGAGGCGGGTGCGGAGATCTCACTGGCGCTCGCCAAGGCGTTCACGGAGGACGAGTTCCTGCCCTCCGCGCGCTGCTCCCTCGTCTGGGGTCGGGTGCTCTCCCGGCTCGGTGACATCTACGGGCCGACGGTCAATCTCGCAGCGCGCCTCACGGCGCTCGCGGAACCCGGGGAGGTCCTCGTGGACGGGTCCACCGCCGCCACGCTCGACACCAACGAGAAGTTCGTCCTCACGCCCCACGCGCCCCGCCAGGTGCGCGGCTTCGGGGAGGTGCGTCCGGTCACCCTGGCGCGCGGGACCGGCAGCGGACTCGTCCTCGACTGAGCACCGGGCGCCTCCCCGGCCGAGCGTCAGCATGCAGCCGCCCGGCCGCCCGGAGCGGGAGCCGGTGTAGCGGCGACCGGACGCCACGCCTCCGCCCCTGGCGTTCCCGCCGGACGCCCCGCGTTGGCACAACCGGCACGCCGTGCGACACTGCTAGCGACCACCCATGCGCCCGTCGCCCGTCCTCCGGGGCGTGCTCGCCGCGCGTCGGTGGCCCGCAGTACCGATCAAGTGGGGCACAAGAGTGAAGTTCGTAGGTCTCAGACGCGCGCAGGTGAAGCATCGCCGCGCCCTCTCGACGGCGGTCGCCACTGCCGTGACGGGTGGCGTCGTCGCCGGTGCGCTCCTCTATCCGGGCTTCGCGACCGCCGATGTCGACCTGAACGACGGCGGCGTATGGGTCACCAACGAGAACCTCGGCATGGTGGGCCACCTCAACTACCAGTCACGCCTCCTCGACGGCGGGTACGCGGCCAACAGCGACGCCTTCGACCTCCGCCAGGAGGCGTCGACGGTCTTCAACATCAACACCGACCAGTCGAAGGTCAGCCCCGTCGACATCGCCAACGTGGTGCGCGGCACGGAGGTGCAGCTGCCCGGAGCGGCCGAGGTGGCCATGGGCGGCACCACGGTGGCCGTCACCGACCAGACATCCGGGACCGTCTGGATCACCACCGCGGCCGACCTCGCAGGCTTCGACGACCAGGAAGAGGAACCCGTGTCCTCCGGGCCGGGCTCGGTGGCCGCCGTCTCCCCGACCGGTCGCGTGGTGGTCGCGAACCCCGAGGACGCCACCGTCACCACCTACGATGTCCGCCAGGACGGTACGTGGGAGGAGCCCGACGTCCGCGAGGTCCCTGAGCTCGCCGACTCCGGTGACCTGCAGGTCGCCGTGATCGGGCAGGACGCGGTGGTCTTCGACCCGGCGTCCGGGCAGGTCCTCCTCCCCGACGGGACGCTGGTGGCTTTCGACGACACCGAGCGGGCGGAGCTGCAGCAGAGCGGGCCCGCGGCGGACGCCGTCGCGATCGCGACCGAGACCTCGCTCATCCAGCAGCCGCTCGACGGCGCCGACGCCGTGGTGACGGACATCGGCAACGGCCGGCCCGCAGTGCCCGTGGTGCAGGGGGCGTGCCTGCACGCCGCGTGGGCCGGAGCCGCCACCTACCTCCGCGACTGCCGCGACGACGCCGACGACCAGCGCCAGGACATCCCGAACATCGGGGCGGAGTCCGAGCTGGTCTTCCGTGTCAACCGCGAGGTGGTGGTGCTCAACGACACCGCGGCCGGGGACGTCTGGCTCGTCCAGCAGAACCTCGAGCTGGTGGACAACTGGGGTGACATCATCCCGCCGAAGGACGAGTCCGACGAGCAGGACGAGGAGTCCGCGAGCGAGAACCCCGTCAACACGCTGCCCGACCGCTCGGGCGAGAACCGCCCGCCCGTCGCCACCGACGACAGCTTCGGGGCGCGGGCCGGCCGGACCACCATCCTCAACGTCCTCGACAACGACACCGATCCCGACGGGGACCTGCTGACGGCCACCCTGGCGGGCGAGCAGCCGGCGTCGGGCACGGTGCAGAGCATCTACGACGGCGCCGGCATGCAGATCGTGGTGCCCGAGGACGCGCCGCAGGGTAGGAGCACCTACCGGTACGAGATCGAGGACGGACGCGGTGGGACGGCCGGCGCGTCGGTCACGGTGGACGTCCGCGGTCCCGACACCAATGAGGCGCCGCGCGCGAAGCGGCCCACGACCATCCTCGTGGAGCAGGGCCGGAGCGTCAGCCAGAACATCCTGAACACGTGGGAGGACCCCGACGGCGATGACCTGTTCCTGGTCAGCGCCGCGCCCACGCCCGACGGCGACCAGGTCCGGACCCGCTCCGACGGGCTCCTGACCTTCCGCGACGTCGGCAAGAGCCAGGGCGTCAAGGAGGTCGCCGTCGTGGTCTCGGACGGTGCCGAGCAGGTCGAGGGCACGATCGTCTTCGACGTCCGTGCCAACGGCGTCCTGCCCCCGGTCGCGAACTTCGACCACTTCACCGCCGTCGTGGGCCAGGAGGTGCAGCTCTCACCGCTGCAGAACGACCTCGACCCGGCCGGCGGGCAACTGAGCCTCGCGCGGGCGGAGGCCACGGGTGGGGACGCCCCGATCGCCCCCGACTACGAGACCGGGACGATCGCGTTCACACCGTCGGCCGCGGGCACCGCCTACGTCGAGTACCTGGTGACGAACGGCCCGCAGACCGCTACCGGTCTCATCCGGGTGGATGCCCGGACCAGCGGGATCGAGGGAGCGCCGGTGGCCGTCCGCGACGTCGCGCTCCTGCCCCGCAACGGCGACGTCCTGGTGGACGTCCTGGCCAACGACACCGACCCGACCGGCGGCGTGATGGTGGTGCAGTCCGTGAGCACCCCGGACGGATCACCGCTGGACGTCGCCCTGCTGGACCACGACATCCTCCGTATCCACGACGTCCGCAGCCTCAACCAGCAGACCACCCTGACGTACACGGTCTCCAACGGCACCGCCTCCGCGACGGGCGAGGTCAGCGTGCTGTCCGTGGCGGGACCGGAGACCCTGCTCCCGCCGCAGGCCACGCCGGATGCCGCCACGGTACGCGTGGGCGACGTCGTGAACATCCCGGTGCTCGACAACGACACGCACCCCAACGGGGACGCCCTCACCCTCGATCCGGTGCTGGCCCAGTCCGTGGACCCCGCCGACGGCCGCATCTTCGCGTCGGAGAACGTGCTCCGCTTCGTCGCCGGTGAAACCGCCAAGACCGTCTACGCGATCTACGACGTCAAGGACAGCACCGGGCAGGTGGACTCCGCGGAGGTGCGGATCACCATCAAGGCGCGCGACGACGCGAAGAACGCCCAGCCGGTCCCGCGGAACCTGGAGGGCCGCGTGATCGCGGGGTCCACCATCCGCATCCCCGTGCCGCTGGACGGCATCGACGCCGACGGCGACTCGGTGTTCCTCACCGGGATCGACAGCGCGCCGCGCCAGGGGGCCGCCGTCCCCGGTACCAACTACATCGACTTCACCGCTTCCGCGACGGGCGCCGGGACCGACTCCTTCACCTACCGCGTGCGGGACCGCTTCGGCCTGGAGAACACCGGGACGGTGCAGGTGGGCATCGCGCCTGCGGCGGAGTCCAACCAGCAGCCGGTCGCGGTCGACGACGGCGTCCTGCTGCGGCCCGGGCGGGCCATCGCCGTCGAGGCCCTGCGCAACGACTCCGACCCCGACGGAGATCCCCTGCGCCTGGTCCCGGAGGCGCTCTCCGCGGAGCCTGCCGGGATGGCGCCGGAGATCCGCGACGGCCGCATCCTGTTCACGGCGCCGGAGGAGCAGGGCACCTTCACGGTGCGGTACCGGGTCACGGACGGCCGGGGCGGGAGCGCCGACGCGGCGATCACCGTCACGGTCGACCAGAATGCCGAGCTGCTCCTGCCGATCGCCCGTGACGACCGCGTGGAGCCGTCCGAGACCAGGGGGGAGACCGCCGTCGTCGTCCCCGTCCTCGACAACGACGAGGATCCCGACGGTGTCCGCGAGGACCTCGAGGTGACCGTCGACCCCGCCTACGAGGGCGTCACGGTCGGCCGGGACGACGTGGTGACGGTCGATCTCACCGCCGAGGACCAGCTCATCCCGTACGAGGTCGAGGACATCGACGGGGGAGTCGCCCGCGCCGTGATCTGGGTTCCCCGCCTGGGTGAGCAGTACCCCACGCTGCTCTCCGACGCACCCCTCGACGTGACGGCCGGCGAGGACCTCGTCCTCGACCTCGGTGCCCTCGTCGAGGTACGCGAGGGGCGCACCCCGCGCGTCACCGTCGCCGAGAAGGTCGTGGCCATCGGGGTCGACAACCAGGCCGAGCTGATCCGGGACCCGGGCACGCTCGTGTACGGCGCCGACCTCGACTACGCGGGCCGCGGGTCGATCACGTTCGAGGTGACGGACGGCAGCGGACCGGACGACCCCGAGGGGCTCAGCAGCACGCTGACCGTCCTGACGAACGTCATCCCCGCCGCGGAACGGAACATCCCCCCGACGCTGACCTCCGGGTCGCTCGAACCCGCGATCGCGGAGCCGGCGGCATCCCTCGACCTCCGGCAGCTGGCCGGCGACGCCAACCCCGAGGACGTCGACGCGCTCGCGTTCGCGGTCGAGGGCGAGGTCCCGCCGGGGTTCGACGCCACGCTCGACGGGTCCGTGCTCGAGGTCCGCGCGACGGATGCTGCGCGCCCCGGGACGGTCGGCCGCCTCGGCATCTCCGTCACCGACGGCCAGGAGACGGCCATCAACGTCGTGGAACTCACCGTCCTCGCGTCCAGCCGCCCGCTCGCCGTCGCGAACACCGACGTGGTCCCCAAGGCCATCCAGGGTGAGCCCGTCACGGTGCCGGTCCTCGAGAACGACGCCAACCCGTTCGAGGACACGCCGCTGACCGTCGTGGACGCCACCGCCGACGGGAACGGCACCGCCACCCTGCAGGGCGACGCCGTCGTCGTGACTCCCGCAGCGGACTTCGTGGGCAGCATGACGGTCCAGTACACCGTGGGGGACAAGACCGGGGACAGCAACCGGTACGCGACCGGGCAGATCCGCCTCACCGTCGAGGGCACGCCGGGTGCGCCGGGCACGCCCACCGTCGAGTCCGTGCGCAGCAGGACCGCCGTGATGTCCTGGGATCCGCCGGCCAGCAACGGCTCACCGATCACCGGCTACACCGTGACGGGCACCAGCGGCGTGACCCAGGAATGCCCCACGACCACCTGCACCATCACGGGGCTGACCAACAACGTCGAGTACGTCTTCCAGGTCACGGCCACCAACGCGAACGGTACCTCCGACCCCTCGCCCGCGAGCGCCCCGGCCCGGCCCGACACCAAACCGGACCAGCCGGCCCCACCCACGCTGGTGTTCGGGGACCGATCGCTGACGGTCGACTTCACGCCGCCCACCAACGAAGGGTCCCCGATCGAGGGCTACGAGCTGCAGATCTCACCCGCCCCGCCCCGCGGAGCGACCCAGCGCTCCGTTGCGGGCAGCCCCGTGGTCTGGGAGGGCCTCGAGAACGGGACGGCCTACCGGGTCCGCGTCCAGGCGCGCAACGCCGCCCCCGACCCGTCCGACTGGAGCGACTACTCCGCCGCCGAGACGCCCGCCGGGCTGCCCGGGGTGCCGCAGGCGCCGACCACGACGCGCGCCCAGTCCGTCGGTGCACAGAGCCAGCTGTCCGTCGACTGGAACGACGCCGACCCCAACGGCGCCCCGGTGACGAAGTACCAGGTGCAGGAGTTCCGCGGGGGCGCCCTCGTCCGGACGCTCCCCGAGGCTCCCGCATCCCAGCAGACCATCACCGTGGACAACGCGGAAGCCGACTACTCCTACGCGGTGCGCTCCTTCAACCGGGCCGGCTGGTCGGAGTACGGTGCGCAGTCCGCGCCTCGGCGCGCGGTCGGCAATCCGGCACCACCGGCCCCGCCGCAACTGGTCGAGGCGGAGACCGGTGGAGCGGGCCGCGCCGTGACCATCACCTTCACCCCGCTCTCCGCCGCCCAGCGCAACGGCGCCCGCGCGGGCGAGGTCTCCTACGAGGCGAGCTTCAACGGTGGGGGCTGGCGGCCCCTGAGCCAGAACCAGACCGTGGGCGGCTTCGCCAACGGGGAGAACGTGACCGCGACCGTCCGGGCGCTCGTCGCCAGCGACGGTTCGAGCTACACGAGCGACCCGGGCGCGCCCTCCGCCGCCGTGCGGCCGTACGGCTCACCCGGTGCGGCCACGGCGTCCGGGCGGGACGGCCGGGCCGAGCAGAAGAGCCTCGAGCTCAGCTGGGGTGCTCCGAGCACCTCCGCGCACGACGTCCGCCAGATCCAGATCAGCATCGACGGCGGAAGCTGGGAGGACGTGGGCAACTCGGGCAGCAGGACCGTCAACACCAGCGGCTATGGCGAGCGCCATTCGATCAGGGTGCGCTCGCTCAACTCCCGCGACCAGCCGGGGCCGGTTGCCGAGGCCGCCGCACGGAGTGGCGAAGCCCCTCCACCGCCGCCCCCACCGAAGACCGAATGGACCATCACGGCCGGCGGTCCGGACCTGAGCTCGCGCAGCTGCATGGACCCGGCCAACGGCACGAACTTCAACGACGCGACCCGCGACTGTGCCGGGGAGCACTGGATGTACAACAACACCTCCATGACCTCCAACTGCTACATCAACCGGGCAAGCGGGCCCTGGTACCGGCAGAAGTCCGGTCCGAACCGTGACGCCAACAACGACGGCCTCTTCCTGAAGGGCATCCACACCACGGCGGGCAACAACCCGCCGGACGGGATGCGTCCGTGCTGACCGCGCCGTCGACGCCGCTCCCGTGAGCATCTGAGCTCCACCGACCGCCCCACCCACCCCACCCACCCCATTCGAGGACGCACCACATGACCATGACCGCAGAACAGGCCACCTGGTTCGCCGGCACCTTCGACAAGCTCGTGGAGAACGTGGGCGAGGCCGTGCTCGGCAAGACGTACGTGGTCCGCCTCGTCCTCACGGCGCTGTTGACCGAGGGTCATGTGCTCCTCGAGGACGCCCCGGGCACCGGCAAGACCATGCTCGCCCGGTCCCTGGCCGCGACGGTGCGGGGCAGCCACTCCCGCATCCAGTTCACCCCCGACCTCCTGCCCTCGGACGTCACCGGCGTGACGATCTACGACCAGAAGACGCAGAACTTCGAGTACCACCGGGGCCCCGTCTTCGCGAACATCGTCCTCGCCGACGAGATCAACCGGGCCTCGCCCAAGACGCAGTCCGCGCTCCTGGAGGTCATGGAGGAGTCCCGGGTGACGGTCGACGGCGTCAGCTACACCAACGAGCGGCCCTTCATGGTCATCGCCACCCAGAACCCGATCGAGCAGGCCGGGACCTACCGGCTGCCGGAGGCGCAGCTGGACCGCTTCCTCATCAAGACCGAGATCGGCTACCCCGACCACGCCTCCACCGTGAAGCTGCTGGGCGGCGCCGCCACACGGGACCGTTCGCTGGCGCTCACGCCGATCATCACCACGTCCGCCGTCGTGGAGATGGCGGACCTCGCCGCCGACACCCACGTGGACCCCGCCGTGCTCGACTACATCTCACGACTGACCGAGCAGACCCGCAGCGCGCCCGAGACACGGCTCGGCGTGAGCGTGCGCGGAGCCCTCGCGATGGTGCGCGCGGCGAAGGTCTGGGCCGCGGGGCAGGGCAGGCACTACGTGCTGCCGGACGACGTCAAGGAGCTGGCCCCCTTCGTGTGGACGCACCGCTTCGTCATGGACCCCGAGGCGGAGTTCGCTGGGGCGACGGCGGAAGCCGTCCTCCGCCGCGTCCTCGACGACGTCCCCGCGCCCCAGCAGCGCCTGTCCGCCTGACGGCTGCACCGACCGGATGAGGACAGCATGAGCTCCACCACGGCCCGCCGACCCCGCCGGTCCCGTGCGGCAGCGGACGGGACGACCGCGCAGCGGGCAGCGGCCGACCGCCCGCCGGCCGGCCGAGGGCAGGACCGGGCGGCACCTGGACGGCCGGCTGCCGGTCGAGGCGCGGTACGGGCGCCAGCCGGACGGACCACCGCCGGTCGCGTCGCGGCCTCCCGCATCGCTGCACTCCTGCGCCGAGCCCGAGAGCGCATCCGGCACGCCTCGGCACCGGTGACCGACGTCGTCGGGCCGCTCGGATGGTTGCTGCTCGGACTCGTCATGCTCCTCGCCACGCTCGGGACGGCCCTCGGCTGGGACGAGGCCGTCATCGCGGCGGTGCTGGGAGCCGTGCTGCTGCTCCTCGCCGTGGCCTTCATCCTGGGCCGCTCCGCCTACGAGGTGGAGCTGGACCTCGCCCGCACCCGCGTGGCGGTCGGCGACCGTGCCGTCGGTGGCGTCACCGTCGCGAACGCCTCGGACCGCACCCTGCTCCCGGCGTCGCTCGAGCTGCCTGTGGGGGCCTCCACCGCTCTGTTCCACCTGCCCCGGCTGCGGCCGGGGCAGGACCACGAGGACCTCTTCAGCATCCCGACCCAGCGACGCGCGGTGATCGTCGTCGGGCCCGTCCGCTCGGTGCGACAGGACCCGCTCGGACTGCTCCGCCGGCAGGTGACCTGGACGGACCCGACGGACCTCTACGTCCACCCGCGCACCGCCCCGCTCACCGGCTCGGCGGCCGGTTTCATCAAGGACCTCGAAGGGCTCCCCACCAGGGAGCTCTCGAATGCCGACGTCTCCTTCCACGCGCTGCGCGAGTACGTGCCGGGCGACGACCGCCGTCACATCCACTGGAAGACCACCGCGCGCACCAACACCCTCATGGTCCGCCAGTTCGAGGAGACCCGGCGCTCGCACCTGGCCGTCGCCCTGTCGGTCACCACTGCCGAATACGACGGCGAGGCGGCCTTCGAACTCGCGGTCTCGGTCGCCGCGTCGATCGGGCTGCAGGCGCTGCGCGAGCAGCGGAACCTGAGTGTCCTGACGCAGGACGGCCCGCTGCGCTCCGAGACCGGCCGTGCCCTGCTGGATGCCGTGACGCGTATCGAGGGCAGGGTCCTCCGCGCCACCGCCGTCGACCTCGCACGCACCACGGCCGACTCCGTCCCCAACGCCTCCGTGGTGTTCCTGGTGGTCGGCGAGTCGGTCACCCCGTCGCAGCTGCGCTCTGCCGCGGCCTCGATCCCGCCCGGCATCCGCTGCCTGGCGATCCGGTGTATCGACGGAGCACCCGCCGCACGGTCGTCCATCGGCGACCTGACGGTGCTGACCCTCGGGGACCTCGATGATCTGGCCCTCGTCCTGCGGAAGGCCGCGGCGTGAGTACCGTGCGGCCTGCCGGCCGCGCGGGGACGGACCTGCCCACCGACGTCAGGATCGAGGCCGGACGCGGCATCCTGGGGGAACATCCGGCCGACTGGCGATCCCCTGTCCCGCCCCTGCAGGGGATCATCGACGCCCTCGTGCTCCTCGTGCTCCTGGGTCTCGGTGTCCTCGCCCTCGGGCCCACCTTCGGCGACGACCCGCGCTACCTGGTCGCCGGCGTCGGGGGCGTGGTGCTCGGCCTCGCACTGGCGTGGGAAGGCGCCCGCCGGGGCTGGCGCGCCTGGCGCATGGCCAACGGTGCCGCGCTGACCTACCTCGTGGCAGGCAGCGCGCTGGCCGCACCCCAGGAAGCGCTGGGGGGTGTCCTGCCGACCCTGCAGTCGCTCCGCGTGATCGTGCTCGGCGTCGTCCTGTCCTGGAAGGACCTGCTCACCGTCGCACCGCCGGTCGGGACGGCGGGCGGCACGCTCGTGGTGCCCTTCCTGGCGGCGCTCGTGTGTGCGGTCGTGGCGGGGACACTGGCGTGGCGAGGTCGCGGGGCGGGCTGGACCCTCGTCCCGGTCCTCGTAGTGTTCGGCGGGTGCATCGCCCTCGGGACGGACCGGGTGTCCCTGCCGGCCGTCCGCGGCACGCTGCTCCTCCTGGTGGCCCTCGTCTGGCTGGCCTACCGGCGGGACCTCCAGCGGGTCGGTGCCACGCGCTCCCTCGTGCCGGCGGATCCGGTGGACCCGACCGGAACGACCGTGGGGCGGAACAGGCGCCTCGCCCTCGGCGCAGGCATGCTCGCCGTGGGGACGCTGCTGACCCTCGCCGTCACACCGCTCGTGACGGGCGGCTCCGATCGCCAGGTCCTCCGGGACGTCGTCGAGCCTCCTGTGGACCTCTACGCCTACCCGAGCCCGCTGACGAGTTTCCGCACCTATGTGAAGGACAGCACCAACGACGTCCTCTTCACCGTCGAGGGGCTCCCCGAGGGCGAACGCCTCCGCCTGGCCGCCCTCGACACCTACGACGGCGTGGTCTACAACGTGGACCCGCAGGCCGCCGGGAGCTTCTCGCGCGTGGGTGACGCGGCCCGGCTGAGCGGGGCCGGCGGTGACCCGGTGAGCGGCACGCGTGCGCGGCTGTCCATCACGGTGGGCGACTACTCCGGTGTCTGGTTGCCGGCCGCCGGCGACGTCGAGGGCGTGCGTCTCGGGGGACCGCGCGGAGAGGACCTGGGCCGCGCGCTGTACTACAACGACGACGCGCGGACCGCGCTGTCCACCATCGGCGTCCAGGAGGGGGATGCCTACGAGGTCGACGCCGTCTTCCCCGAGAAGCTGAGCGACGAACAGCTCGCCCAGTACGACTTCGCCCAGCTCTCCCTGCCGCGCGTCGTGAACGATCCGCCGGTGATCGCGACGAAGTCCGCCGAGTACATCGGATCGGCCGCGGAACCCCTCGAGCGCGCCCGCAGCCTCGAGCAGGTGCTCAGCGCCCAGGGATACTTCAGCAACGGGAAGGACGACGAGGCGCGGTCCCTGCCCGGTCACGGGGCGGCGCGCATGCTGTCCCTGCTCGACGCCGACGAGATGGTGGGCGACGACGAGCAGTACGCCGTCGCCATGGCCCTGATGGCGCGCAAGGCGGACATCCCGGCCCGCGTGGTCATGGGCTTCTACCCGGACTGGGACGAGGTCCAGGACCCCTCTGCCCCCCTGCAGATCACCGGTGAGGACGTGCACGCGTGGGTGGAGATCGCGTTCGACGGCGCCGGGTGGGTCCCCTTCGACCCCACGCCCCCGGAGGACAACGAACCGGTACCGCCGCAGCAGCAGCCGAAATCCTCGCCGAAGCCGCAGGTCCTGCAGCCCCCGCCGCCACCGCAGGAACCGGCCGAGCTGCCGCCGGACGCCGCCCCCGAGGCCCAGGACGCGGAGGACCGCGAGAAGGACCTCCTCGACGAGCTGGCCCCGGTGCTGACACTGATCGGCCTCGCCGCGATCCCCCTCGTCCTGCTGGTGCTGCCCCTCGTGGTCGTCGCAGGGCTCAAGGCACGACGCCGTAGGCGGCGCCGGTTCACGGGCGAGCCCGCCCAGCGGGTCGGCGGCGGCTGGAGCGAGGTCCTGAGTCTCGCGACGGACCTCGGTGCCGAGCCGGATCCACGGGCGACCCGACGCGAGAGCGCCGCCGCCCTCGGCGCCGCCTTCCCGTCCGGCCGGGCCGGCACGGCGGTCCTCGCCCGGCGGGCCGACGCGGGGATCTTCGCGTCCGGGCAGCCCTCCGAGGAGGAGGTCGAGGACTACTGGCGATCGGTCGACGCCTCCCTCGGCGACCTCAGAGGATCCGTCGGGTACTGGAAGCGGCAGCGCGCCCGCTACTCGCCCCGATCGCTGCGCCGGGAGCGGCGACTGCGCGCCGACGCGCGCCGGCGTGACGCGAAGGGTGCTGACGGCCCGCCGACGTCCTCCGCCCCGGGCCGACGGGCAGAGGGCAGAATGGGGTCATGACCGACCATCGAGCCCGCCCTGCCGCGACACCCCCTCCGCTTCGCCGGCCCGCTCCCGGGAACCACCATGAGTGAGCCGCAGGCCCACGGCTCGCACGCCGTCGACCTCGGAGCTGCGTCGGGCAGTGGTGCGTCGAGCGCGCACGGTACCGCGGACCAGGGCGGAACGGGGTACGGCGCAGGCGGCGGCCCCGCTGTCCCGGCCGACGTCGACCCCGAGCGCGACGACGCCCGCCGCTCCTCACCGAGCCTCGGCATCCGCCTGACGTATGGGTTCGGTACGGATCGGGGTCTCCGCCGCGAGCTGAACGAGGACTCCTTCATCGCCGTGGAGCCCGTCTTCGCCGTGGCCGACGGCATGGGCGGCCATGAGGCCGGCGAGGTGGCCAGCAGCATCTGCGTACGGACGCTGGGCGCCAGCAGCATCATCGGCAGCAGGGCGCCGCAGTTCACCGCGAACGATCTCGAGGACCTCATCCGGGACGCGGACCAGCGCATCCGCAGCGAGGCGGGCGGCCACGCGGGCACCACGCTGACCGGCGCCGTGCTCGTCGAGGAATCCGGCGCGCCCTACTGGCTCTTCTTCAACGTGGGCGATTCCCGGACGTACCGCCTCAGCGGCGGAACCTTCGGCCAGATCTCCGTGGACCATTCCGAGGTCCAGGAACTGGTGGACATCGGCCGCATCACGGAGGAGGAGGCGCGCACGCACCCGCGCCGGCACGTCGTCACGCGGGCGCTCGGGACGGGTGACGACGCCGAGGCGGACTTCTGGCTCATGCCCGTCGAGGAGGGCGACCGCATCCTCCTGTGCTCCGACGGGCTGAGCGGGGAGGTCACGGACGACGGTATCTGCACCATCCTCAGCACCGTGGAGGACCCGCAGGAGGCCTGCGACGAGCTGATCGCCGCGACCCTCCGGTCCGGCGCGCGGGACAACGTCACCGTGATCGTGATCGACGCGAGCGATCTCGGCGGCCACGACGCGGACGCCATCACGGTGCCGCGGGGCGGCCTCTTCGCCGCGGACGGGGACGCCCGGCTTCCCGGTGCGCCGGCGTGAACCCTGCACCGCTCGGGTACAGCCCGGGGGAGTGGCTCTGCCTCGTCCGGCACGGGCTCGTCGCCGTCGTCCCGCGATCGACGCCCGTCGAGGACCTGGAGCGACTGTGGCAGGCGTTGCTTCCGGGCGTCTCGCTCGGACACCTGCTGCCGGTCGCCGCACGCGGGCTGGGTGCCGGACTCGACGCGGTGCCGCCCTTCGCGCTCCTGGCCGTCGGTGAGGACCTGCACGTGATGCTGCGGGGTCCGTTCGCTCTGACGACGGGGGAGCAGGGGGCGGAGACGGCGCGGGTGGCCGGGGGCGGACGCATCACCACGTGGACGGAGAGCGTCATCGAGGGTGGTGGCCGCGGGGCCTTCGAGCTCGCCTGCGGTGAAGCCGTGCCGCCGGGCCCGCTGTATCCGATGGAGTCGGGCATGGTGCTGGCCTCGGTCATCCGTGGCGGTACGCGCGTCCCGGGCACGCCCGACGTCGTCCGGGTCTCCGGTGCCGACGGGGTGTCCGGCAGCCCCGCGCGGGAGGCCGTGGTGCCCGTGACCCGCCCACCGGCTGCGGACCCACCCCGGCCGACCGACCCGGTGCCCGTTCGGCCCGCCCGTCCGGTGAAGACCCTGATCGACTCCATCCCCTGGCTGCGCGCCGATGCGGAGGGCGCGGGCTCCGGAGCGAGCGACGCCCGGACCACCGACGACGGGACCGCCGCGGCCGCGAGGCCCGCCGATGCCGGCGTCCGGACCACCGACGACGGGACCGCCGTGGCCGCGAGGCCCGCCGATGCCGATACCGACGCCGATGCCGACGCCGATGGGCCACGCTCCGCACCGATCCCCGCAGGCATGAGCGATCACGACGGTGACACGATCATGGGTCCGCCCTCGCCCGATGTGGATTCCGACCAAGCGGACGAGCGGATACCGGAAGTACCAGCACCTGCGGTGCCGGTATCTGCAGCGCCGGTACCGGAGGCTCCGGGTGAGGCGGAGGGCCGGAGGCCGACCGCCCCGCAGGCCGTGGGTGACGCCGACTCCGCGGACACGATCGTCCGGCCCGGCGCCGCTGGTCCCGATGCCCAGGAGCGCTCGCTCCGGTCGCCGTCGAGCCCGGGTACGGGTCCGCTGGTCGTGGCACGCCTGTGCCGTCAGGGGCACGCCAACGCGCCCACCCGTACCGTGTGCAGCCACTGCGGGTCCGGACTGAACGACGAGACGGAACAGGTGCGGCGCCCGAGCCTCGGACAGGTGCGGCTGAGCACAGGAGAGGTGTTCGAGCTCGACCGGTCGCTGGTGTTCGGGCGGCAGCCCTCCGTCTCGCGCGTCGCCGGCCGGGAGATGCCGCGGCTCGTGCAGGTGCCGAGCGGCGGTGGTGACATCTCACGCTCGCACGTCGAGGTGCGCCTGGACGGCTGGCACGTCCTGCTCTGCGACCTGCGGGCCACCAACGGCACGCTGCTGCTCCGAGCAGGCCAGCCACCGCGCCGGCTCGGCGAGGGCGAGACGGCCTTCCTGCTCGACGGCGACGTCGCCCAGCTGGCCGACGACGTCTCCCTGCGCTTCGAGGGACTGCCGTGAGCCCGAAGCGACTGCCGGCGCCGCCTCCCGCCCTTCCCGGGTACCGCTACGTCAGCCTCCTGGGCTCCGGCGGTTTCGCCGACGTCTACCTGTACGAGCAGGACCGCCCGCGTCGACGGGTCGCCGTCAAGGTGCTCCTCTCGGACCTGCGCACCGACGGCGCACGCCGGGCCTTCGAGGCGGAGGCGAATCTGATGGCGCAGCTGTCCTCCCACCCGTACATCGTCACCATCTTCGAGGCGGACACCACGGCGGACGGGCACTCCTACCTCGCCATGGAGTACTGCTCCCGGCCCAGCCTCGACGTCCGCTACCGCAGCGGCCCGCTCTCGGTCGCGGAGGCACTGACGGTGGGCGTCCAGGTGGCGTCGGCGGTCGAGTCGGCGCACCGCGCGGGGATCGTCCACCGCGACATCAAGCCGGCCAACATCCTCGTCACGGACTACAACCGTCCCGCCCTCACCGACTTCGGGATCTCGGGCACCATCGGCGGGACGGGCGATGTGCAGGACCACGGCATGTCCGTCCCGTGGTCACCGCCCGAGGTGTTCGGGGACGAGGCGGTGGACGGCGTGCTCGCGGACGTGTGGTCCCTGGGTGCCACCGTCTACACCCTGCTCGCCGGTCACTCACCCTTCGTGCAGCCGGGGGCGGACAACGGGCAACTCGCACTGATGGACCGGATCGGATCTGCACCGTTGCGCCGGACGCACCGCGAGGACGTCCCGGACTCCCTCGAACTGGCGCTCGCCACGGCGATGTCCAAGCAGCCGTCGTCGCGCTTCCCCTCGGCCTACTCGTTCGGACTGACGCTGCAGCGCATCCAGACCGAGCTCGGATTCTCGGTCACGCCCTTCGAGGTCCTCGACGAGACCGGGGACACGGTCGGCGAGGACGACGGCGAGGAGGCGACGCGCGTACGGCGCGTCCTGTCGATCGACCCCGGCGCCGGCTCGCCCAGGCCGACCTTCGCCGACGCGCCGACCACCCGCCCCGCGACCCCCCGGTTCCTGCCCGTTCGGACGGGGCAGGACGCAGCGCAGGGGGATCCGGACGGGGGACGGACGGTTCTCCGCGGATCCTCCGCCGTTCGCGGTACCGGCACGTCATCCGGTCGGACGGGAGCGGATACGGGCACCACGGGTCGCACGACGTCGTCGACCCTCCCGTCCGGGGCGGAAGCCACGCCGCCCGACGCTCCGGGACGCGGGGCACGGCCCGCACGCAGTACATCCGCTCTGCTCGCGGCGGGCGCCGCCGTCGTGGGCGGGATCGTGATCGCCGCGATCGCCCTGGGCGGGACGGACGAGGACACCGGGCCGCCGCCGGGCTTCACGCAACCCCCCGCCGACCCGCTCGCGGGCGTGGAGGGCAACGTGCCCCCGCCCGAAGCGGTGCAGGGCAGCGCGGACGGAGACTCGGTCACCTTCAGCTGGACCAATCCCGACCCGCGGGACGGGGACGTCTACCGATTCCGCACCGTCACGGTGCGGGAGACGTCCGACTGGACCCGGACGCTGCAGACCACCGCCTCGGTGCCGGCGGACCCGTCCGGTACCACGTGCATCGACGTCCAGACAGCGCGCGGCAACGGCCAGGGGTCGGAGCCTGCGGCCGCGTGCTGGCCCGAACAGCCCGAACAGCCCGAATGACGCGGAGAGGATGACCATGGGGGAGCTCGCGCTCGACTACTGCGGGGAGTGGCACGAGCCGCCCGACGACGCCGTGTTCAGCATCGGCAGGGAGGGTGACCTGGCGGTGGACGAGAACCCGTACCTCCACCGGCAGTTCCTGGAGATCGCCCGGCAGAACGGCATCTGGTGGCTGTCGAACGTGGGCAGCATGATCTCGGCGACCGTCGCGGACACCACCGGCGGCATGCAGGCCTGGGTCGCGCCGGGTGCGCGCATCCCCATCGTCTTCGGCCAGACGCGGGTCGTCTTCACCGCCGGACCGACCACCTACGAGTTCGACATCCACCTGCGGACCCCTGCCTTCCGGCAGCAGGCGAGGGCTGAGGACAGCGGCGGAGCGGCCACGATCGGACCCGTGCGGTTCACCGATGCCCAGAAGGCGGTGATTGTCGCGCTCGCGGAACCCCTGCTGCGGCGTGAAGGCACCGGCTACAGCGCCATCCCCTCGTCCGCCCAGGCTGCCGAGACGCTCGGGTGGGCGCTGACCCGCTTCAACCGCAAGCTGGACAACGTGTGCGACAAGCTGGATCGGGTGGGTGTGGCGGGACTTCGCGGCGGAGCGGGCAGGCTGGCGACCAACAGGCGTGCACGGCTCGTCGAGCACGCGATCACCTCCCACCTCGTCACCGCCGAGGATCTCGGCCTGCTCGACACCCAGCAGGGCCGCGCCGAGGACGAATGATCCCCCGGAGGGGTGGCGGAGGAACCGGCACCGCGCCCACCTAGAATCAGGACGGTCGGTGTCGCACGGTGAGGGGGACGTCCCTGCACGGCACCCCCAGGAAGACAGGACCCATCCCATGGCCCCGAAGCTCGTCAACGCCCTCGCCCGACAGCGTGTCATCGCCAAGGTCCTGGACGCCGTCCTGCCCGCGCTGGCAGTCGCGGTCGCCCTCCTGGTCGGTGGCGGGACCACGGCGGTGCTGACGGCCTCGGGTCTGGCGCTGCTGTACTGGATCGGCGTGCTCGTCTGGGAGTCGGTGTCGGGACGGACGCCGGGAAACGTGGTGGTGGGCCTCAGGACCGTCGGTCCCGCCGGTGGGCCCCCGGGATTCGGTCCCGTCCTCGTCAGGGCGCTGGCCCTGGCCGCTGCCTCGATCGTCCCGCTGGTCGGTCCCGTCGTGGTGCTCGTCTCCAACCTCTGGGACCGTGACGGGCAGCGGAGGGGCTGGCACGACAAGCTGGTGGGGACCTATGTGGTGGATGTCCGCGCAGGCCGCGATCCGCTGGTCACCGGAGGCATCGACGGACCCCCTGCGCGCGACGTCGCGCACGGCGAGGATGCAGGCATCGGACCGGTACCGGTCCGAGCGGACGCGGCTGTCAGCGGCCGGTCCGGCGACGGGGTGGAGAACCTGGTGCTCGCCGGACGCAGGCTGCCGGGGCAACAGGTCGGGGGCCCGACGGACCGTTTCGCGCCGTCGAATCCGCCACCGGGATCGGGTACGGCGGGAGAAGACCCGACCGGGACGACCGCCGCGGAGGCTGCAGCGGGACCGGCAACGACTCCGTCGGAAGACTCAGCAGCCGATCTCGCGGCCGGGGTCGTTCCGCGGGCACCCGCCGCGGAGGCTGCAGCGGGACCTGCCGATGGCGCTGACCGGGCCTTCGCCGGCGTCACCGCATCCGCACCCGCCGGCAGTGCTGCTGCGCCCGACGTCGCCGTCGGCACGACCTGGGCACCCGATGAGGGGCACGCGGGCGGTCGCTCCGCGCCCGGTCCTGACGTGTCGGCGGGCGACCCGGCCGTCCCCGTGCTGCGTGTGCTCGTCTTCGACGACGGCACGGAGGTCGAGATCGCCGGGCAGGCCCTGATCGGCCGTAATCCGGAACCGCGGGCCGGGGAGTCGGTCAACTACCTCATCAATTTCGCCGATCTCAACCGGTCCGTCTCGAAGACCCACGTGCATGTGGGCGTGGACGACGGTGCGGTCTGGGTGACCGACCGCGGTTCCACCAACGGCAGCTTCCTCCTGGACCAGACCGGGGTGGAGCAGCCGCTCCACCCCGAGGTGCCGATGCTGCTGCCCTCGGGGTGCGGCGTCCGCTTCGGCGACAGACGGTTCACCGTCCGCTAGCTCTGCCCGGCCGGTCAACCAGTCAGCCGGTCATCCTGCCGCCGCGCCCGCCAGCCCGTCAGCCGGTCAGCCCGGCAACACGAGGGCCAGCGCCCCCACCAGGGAGGCATAGGCCTCGAGGGGGTGCTGCCGTCCCGGGATCTCCTCCTGCGCATACTGCACGGCGAGGGACTGGGCGGGAGCAGCCCCGAGGGGCCGCGCATCCCCGCCGGACCCCGATGCGAGGCGCGCAGCGGGTGCGGCGCCGGTCGCAGCGAGTGCCTCCGGACCGAAGAGGGGACGGCGGGAACTGTGGAGCCGGTGAAGCGCGCCGGCCGGGTCAGGCCCGTGTAGCCCACCCCGTGCCCGACGAGCGCCGTGCGTGCCCGTGCCGCGTACAGCGCCCCGGCGAATCCGGCCAGGTCCGCGGAGGAGAGGGGGTCGTCGCTCTCTGCCAGGATCTCGACCGATTCGACCACGGCGTCGGAGGTGCGCTCGACAGTCAGCACCCCGATCGCCGGGACGGGGCTGCTGCTGCCGGTGCGACCACGACCCCGCGGCACCGACGGGCGACGGCGTGCGCCAGGGCTTCCGCCAGCGGGTCGGTGCGGGGCACGTTGGCTGATGTATGCAGGTCCTGCCACCACACCGGCGTCCGACCGGCGACGAACCGTCGGCGGCGACCGGGGAGGTGAAGAGGTCCGGGATGCCGACGGATCCCTCCGGTGCCGAGACGTCGGCGCCGGGGTGCAGCCTCGCGAGCTCCGCCGGCGTGTGGACGAGCTTCGCCCGCTCGACGACGAGGAGCGTCACCGACCGGTCGTCGAGCAGTTCCAGACAGTGCCCGTCCTAGGACGGACGTATGTCGACGGCGTCGACCACGTGATGCAGGGCCTCGATGACGACTTCTCCGGTCGGCTCGTCGACGGACAGCACGGTCCAGTCACTGCTCATGCCTACCCCTCCTGTGCGCCCGGTGACACGGAGACCGCTGCCGGCTCGTTCCACAAGAGCTGCACCGTCTGGACCGGCCGCCCGGCCTGGACCAGTTGACCGCGCCCGGGCGGGAGCGCGCGAGCCCTGACCCCGCTGACCAGGGGGCCTTCGCCGCGGTCGCCGGAGAGGACGAGGGCCGCCGTCCCCGAGTCGCGGAGGGAGCTGGAGAAGGTCTCGTACAGGCCTCGCGACGAGCCCCGCACGCGTCGGGTGAGGACGGCATGGAGGCCGATCTCGCCGGCGAGGGGGAGATAGGGTGCCAGCCGCGCGAGGGGAGCCGAACCACCGGCGGTCAGGATGTCGTAGTCGTCGATGACCAGGACGATGCGCGGCATCGGCTGCACGGCGGCCCGGCCTGCTCCGGTGCGCTTGTCCAGCTCGGTGGCGACGGCGGCCGCGAGCTGCTCGGCCAGGGCGGCGCTGGTCGCATAGCCGCCGAGGTAGGAATCCGGGACCTGGTCGGCCAGGGTGCGGCGGGGGTCGAAGACCGCGAGGACCACGTCGTCCGCCGTGTGCTGTGCCACCATGCTGCGGATGACGGAGCGGAGGACGTTGGTCTTGCCCGACCCCTCGTCGCCCAGGACCATCAGGTGCCGCTCGCGCAGCTCGAGGTCGAGGTACTCGACGTCGAGGTCCGCCTCGCGGAGGCCGAGGGGGACCAGCGCCTGCCGCTCGGGGACGGCGACCGTGGACGCGGGCACGGTCTCGGGCAGGACCCTGACACGCATGGCCCGCTGGTCCGTCGAGGACGCGACCGCGGCCACGAGATCGCGCATGCCCTGGACCGCCGTGTCCTCGTCGGAGACACCGTCGATGCGGGGGAGCGCGAAGTGCCCCTGGAGCCCGTTCGCCGCCAGGCCGCGCCCGGGACGTCCCAGGCTGACGGCGTCGGCGGTCTTCCGGCCGTGGGCGGACTCGCCCGGATCCGCGAGCCTGAGTTCGATCCGGTTACCGAAGAAGCTCTGCTGCGAGATGCGGATCTCGTTCATGCGCGAGGACGTCGTCACCACGTGCAGGCCGTATCCGCCGCCACGGGCGATGAGCGAGTGCACCTGCTTCTCGATGTCCTCGAACTCGTCCGTCAGCTGGCCGTAGCCGTCCAGGACCAGGACGACGTCGGCACTGGTCACCTCGGGGACCTGGCCCTGCGCACACATGCGGCGCAGGGTCGGCAGGGAGTCGATCTGGTACCGCTCGAAGAGCCGCTCACGCTCGGTCAGCATGGCGAGGAGCTCGTCGATGGTGCGGCGGATCACCTCGCGATTGCTGCGCACGGCCACCCCGCCCACGTGGGGCAGACCCTCGAGGGCCATCAGCGAGCTGCCGAGCAGGTCGATGCCGTAGACACCCACCTCGGCCGGGCTGTGGGTCAGTGCGAGGCCGGCCACGATGGTGCGGAGCGCCGTGCTCTTGCCCGTCTGCGGACCGCCTACGATCGCGAGGTTCCCGCCGTTGGCGGACAGGTCGAGCTCCCACACGCCCTGCCACTGGTGTGCCGGGTCGTCGAGGAGCCCGACGCCGATCCGGAGGGGGGCGGTCCGGGTCATGGCGTGGCCGAGACGGAGCCCCTGGCTCGTCGTCTGGATCCCCCCGGCCGCGGCGTCGAGCGAGATGCCGGCCGGCAGCGGAGGAAGCCAGATGGGGTCGACGGCGCGCGGGAAGGTGGACAGCGTCTCCATCAGGGTCGAGAGCACGGTGGGGCCCGTGGTCCGCTTCGATCCGCTGGTCGACTGCGGTGCCGGCGCCTCCCTGGCCGCCGGGTTCGAGGAGAGGAGGGTGGCGGCGTACCGCGGGACCTCGAGCACCTCGTCCAGCTCCCCGCCGTCGTCCTCGTGCTCCTGTTCCTCGAGCAGCGCGTCGAGCGGGCCCGAGACGTAGCCCGCCTTGAATCTCGTGTAGGTGGTGGTGTCCACCTTGAGGTAGCCGAACCCCGGCACAGGGGGCAGGTGGAAGGCATCGGGAGTCTCGAGCACGGTCCTGCTCTCGGCCTCGGACAGCGTACGGAGGCCGATGCGGTAGGACAGGTACGTATCGAGTCCCCGGAGCTTGCCGGCCTCGATGCGCTGGCTGGAGAGGAGGAGATGCACGCCGATGGACCGTCCGATCCGTCCGATGGACAGGAAGAGGTCGATGAAGTCGGGGCGGGCGGTGAGCAGCTCGCCGAACTCGTCGATGATGACGACGAGGTGCGGCAGGGGCGGCAGGTCCTCCCCGTGCGCCTTCCGCTCCTGCCGATGCAGCTGGTAGTCGGTGATGTTCGCGAGGTTCCCCGCGGACTTCAGGACTTCCTGGCGGCGCTGGATCTCGCCGGCGAGGCTGGCGTACACCCGCTCGATCAGGCTGAGGTCGTCGGAGAGGTTGGTGATCACACCGGTGACCTGCGGTGCCCGTTCGAAGGGTGCGAAGGTGGCGCCGCCCTTGTAGTCGACGAGCACCATGGCGAGCGTCTCGGGAGGGTGGGTGGCCAGGAGCCCGACGACGAGGCTCCGCAGCATCTCGCTCTTGCCCGATCCCGTGGCGCCGATGCACAGGCCGTGCGGGCCCTGGCCGAACTGGGCCGCCTCCTTGAGGTCGAGCAGCGTCGGTCGTCCGCGGTCGTCCGCGCCGAGGGGCACACGGAGGAAGTCGACCTCGCTGCGCGGCTGCCAGAGCCGGCGGATGTCCTCGGTCCCGAGTTCAGGGGTCAGTCCCAGCATCTCGAGGAACCCCACCGAGCTCTCGGACGCGTCGTGTTCGAGGGAGTCGGGGGACAGCCGCAACGGTGCCAGATCGCGGGCCACCGCCTCTGCCGTGGGAACCGGGAGGTCGTCGAGGATGCCGCGCTCGACGAGGGGGTCGACGCTGTCCACCCGGTAGTTCTCGACCATGAAGCCGTCCGGGGTCTCACTGATGCGCAGCGCCACCTCACCCGGCTCCTGCAGCCTGTCGGCCACCAGATGCACGGTGGTGATGCCGAGCTGACCCGGCGCGGCGTGGGTGTCGGGCAGGTGCAGTTCCACCGGTAGGCGTCCGTAGGCGTCCACCACCACGAGGAGGCGGGGCAGCGCAGCGCCGACACCGCCGCGGAGGAAGTTCTTGCGGGACTCGGCAGCGAGGCTCGACCGTTCGAGGAGATCCTCGCGGAGGAGGTCGGAGAGGTGCTCGACCGTCGGTGCGAGCCGGCGCACCGGTCCTGTCCGGTGGGTCTTCTGCTGGTCGGCGAGGTGCGGGAGCCAGGTCGCCCACTCCCAGTCGGGGCGCTCCTGTTCGTCGCAGGCGATCGCGAGGAGCAGGTCCTCGGGGGAGTGGAAGGACGCGGTCTCGGCGACGAGCAGCCGCCCGACCTGCAGCACGAACGCGCGGGAACCGATCACGCTGACGTTTCCGGCACAGTCGAGGGGCAGCGTGATGGGCAGGTCCGGGCTCGACTCGTAGCGCTGCCTGAGCAGCTCCAGCTCCGTCGTCATGAACGTGTCGGCCTGCTGCAGGGCGGACCCCGCGTTGGCGACGTGGATCTCGCGGTTGCGCCTCGGGCCCGTGCCGAGGCGCACACGCAGGAAGTCCTCGTTGGCACGCCGGCGTTCCCACAACCGCTGGGGGTTGCGGATGATGTCGAAGAGGGCGTCCGGCGGGGGACTGCCGACCCTGGCGACGCGCTCGGCGAGCTGCTCCTCGGCGCGTAGCTGGGTCCTCGCGCGCTCCAGGTACTCGAGGTAGTTCTCCCGCTGCTCCCGCCGCTGCCGGCCCTGCTTGCCCCGCTGGCTCACCATCATGACCACCGAGGCGAGCACGGTGACGATCATCATGAGTGCGCCGACGGCGGCCAGGGAGGATCCCCTGAAGAGCATCATCACGGTCATCGACAGGCCCGCGCCGAGCAGCGGGACGAGGGACATCATGTTCATCCCGCCCCCGCCGGATTCGACAGGTGGTGGGGCGTCCAGGCTGAAGGGCGGAAGCTGGCGGGCCGGTGGCGTGGTGCGGGCCGGCCGGTGCACGATCCGCACGCTCATCGGACGCCTCCGTCGATCGCCAGGTGCAGCGCGCGGGACGCGAGTTCGCTCACCTGCAGCCGCGTCCTCCGCGCGAGCAGCGCCAGGGCCAGTTCCACTCCGGCCGCGAGGTGCCGGTCGTAGTCGAGGTGGACCGCGGGGATGCCCGCCCCGCTCAGCCGCGCGGCCTGTCGTGCGGGGTCCAGGGCGGCGCGGTCATCCACGCGGACGACGACGACGAGCAGCGGCACGTACCCGGGCTCGCCCGGTTGCGGCCACCGGTAGGTGACGGCGAGGGCGTCCTCGATCCCTGCGACGGACGCCGGGGTCACGAGGAGGGCGGCGTGAGCCTGGTCGACGGCCCAGACGGTCGTGGGGAGCTCCATCCCCGCGCCGCAGTCGTAGACGGTGACGGGACAGAACCGGGAGACGGTGCGGGCCAGGCCCGTCGCGTCCTCCGTGCGCGTCCCGGCGAAGGGCGGCACCGTGAGGCGGGCGGCCCCGCTCCCCGCGACCAGGAGGTTCTCCTGTGCCCTGCCCATGACCCCTGCGAGCCCGTCGACGGTGACCACGGGTCCCGAGGCGATGAGCTCGGCGGCGGACGGCGCGGATTCGAGGCCCAGCCTGAGGCTGAGGGTGCCGAGACCGGTACCGGCGTCGATCGCCGCGATGGTGTCCGAGCGCATGGCCGCGAACACGCGTGCGAGGAGCGCGGCCGTCGTCGTCCTCCCGGCTCCGCCGCGCGATCCGATGACGGCGATACGCCGCCCGGTGGTCACGGGGGCCTGGGTGCCCGCCGCCGCCCGGGTGAGCTCCTCGCCATAGGCGTCGCTGCGGAAGAGGTCGGTGACGTTCTGCACCAGGGTCCGCAGCGGACCGTCCGCGGGACGCGTCCTGAGGACCCTCCGGAGGCGTTCCTCCGGCGTCTCGAAGGAGCCGGTGCCACGAGGGACGGGGTTGGAAGAGGTCGTCACGGCGTTCATCCGAAGCTTTCGAGGAGTTGGGCGAAGACGCCGAACATCCCCACGGTGAGGGGGACGGAGACGAGGATCGCCAGGGTCTCGAGGCGTTTGGCCTGCTGCCGGCCCCGCGCGGCGACATGGTCGGCCGGGGCGACAGCCAGCGAGACGGCACTGACCACACCGATCAGCAGCACGACGACGCCGACGAGCCAGGGCTGGTGGGGGAGGAACCGGAGGGCGCCGAGCGCGAGTGCGGCGAGACCGACGGCAGACGCGGCATACAGGGCGATCCGCTCGGCCGCGAGCGGGAAGGCACGGGCACGCAGGGCGGTCGCCACGATCAGCGCGGCCAGGAGCGGCAGGGTCCATGCCTGCGTGCTCGCATCGGTGCCGATGATCCAGAGGCCGGTTCCGATGGAGACGGCGGTGACGACCGATCCGAGGCTGAGTGTCGCGTGTGCGGCAGCGATCGCGTCGATCGCGTCGGTCCGTGCGATCGTGTCCCCTTTCGCCCGCTGGTCGTCGAGCGTCGCGAGCCCGGAGGAGGTCAGTGCGATCTTCGGCAGCAGCCCGAGCACCAGGACGCCGGCGAGGGCCGCGAGGGCGGCCGCCTTCGGCGGGTCGGGGGCGAGGACCGTCGCCGTTACCCAGACGAGGGACACGGTGGCAAGGGTGAGTGCCGCGCTGGTCATCGCCCGGCGCCTGTCCGCCACGATCCCGATGGCGAGGAACAGGACGATGGTCAGGACCGCGGTGAGGAGCGCGGCCACGGGTAGTCCGTCGTCCCGGTGGACGAACCCGGCGAAGGCGCAGATCCAGCCGGTGGCGAGCAGGGCGATTCCCACGGTCCGGAGGCGGGGGGCGGCACCGGCGAGCGTCCCTGCGCCGAGGAGGACGACCCCGAGGGCGCCCATGATCCACCAGGCGCTGTCCGCGGCGTAGGCCTCGAGCAGCAGCTCCGCGCCGGCCCACAGCCCGAGCGCCGTGAGGACGACAGCCGTCACCGATGCCAGTCCGGCGGTCCAGCGACCACGGACCTCCGGGCCGCCGTCCACCACGAGGTCGGTCACGTCGTAGACGACGGCGGCGGGCGGAGCCTCGGCCGCGTCGCACAGGAGGAGGGAGGACCCGTCGGTGACACCCGCGTCGTCGAGCGTGCCGGCGGCGTCGAGCGGTGCACCATCGGGGCGGACGAGCAGCTTGGCGGCGACGTCCTCGCTCGGCTCGTCCTGCAGGAGGTCGAGGACCTGTGGCATCAGGCCCCCCACGGGCCGGTCGGAGGGGAGGAGGAGGTCGAGGTGGCGCCTGGTGCCGATGAGGGTCACCCGGGTGAAGGCGTGGGCCATCCGGTCAGTCTCCAAGGGGTCGGTGGGGGAACCAGGGCGAGGCCTGGTTGCGGGGGTCGCCCGCGGGCTGGTGGACGATGCCGACGGCGCTGTTCTGCTGTTGCTGCTGGCGCTCGCGCTGCTCCTCGAGGAGGTTGCTGACGAAGGAGATGCCGACACACACCGAGGCGACGACGGCGGCGAGGGCGACGCTGAAGAGGAAGAGCCGCACGGAATCCATCCACCGTCGCTGGTGCGGATTCGCACCGAAGAGGACCGCGTTGGTGAGGCGGTTCCTGCGGACGGTGACGGACTCGATGAGCTGGCTGTCGTAGTCGTTCGCCACAAGACCCCCCCGGATTGTTCCTGAAACCGTTCATATACTCGCATCCTTTGACCCGCACGCCGTCCTCCGCGGGCCGGGATGGGGAGAACTACCCATCCTCCGACCTTGACCATCGGCCCCCAGGCCGGTTCGATGAGTACAGCAGGGCCCGCAGGCGTGATGTCGCCCGGGTCCGCGGTCCGCCGGGGCCGGCCCGCTCAGGGTGCAGCAGAGGCATCGAGAAGCGCCGGAAGGCGCCAAGGGGGTAATCGTGAAGTTCGACATGGGTTCACAGACACTGTCCACGCTGACACAGCAGACCGGTACGTCGAACGAGGACCTGGGCCAGCTGGTCCGCAGCCTCGTGGAGGCCGTCGCCCCGCTCGAAGGCAAGTTCAACGGTCAGGGCCGCGTCCGCTTCGACGAGTTCAAGCACCGTACGGACGTCGTCGCCAACGAACTGAACGCCTCGCTCGGCATCATCCTGCAGGGTCAGTCGGAGATGGACACCGCCTTCCAGACCGGCGACCAGGAATCGGCGGACAACGCGACCCAGCAGCAGGGGTCGGCCGCCTTCGACGCCGCGCGCTTCGGCGGGCGCTAGCCCAGCCGGTCAGGCCGCGCCTCGCGGCTCCGCCCTGCGGGGCACCTCCACTTCTCCCGAGTACGGCGCCGGACCACCGGTGCGGAAGGACACACCATGTCACAGGATCGCGTCAGCTTCGATACAGATATCTCCGCCTCCGTCCAGGGCGACATCCAGTCGATCGTCGGGCGTCTCGAGGCCCTCATCGCCGACCGCGAGAAGGCCGTCAGCACGGCGATGTCGGATTTCCAGGCCGACGGCGTCTCGGAGGAGTACCAGGCGGTCGAGGTGCGCTTCAAGAATGCCGCCAACGAGACCCGCAACATCATCTCGCTGGTCAAGGAGACGCTGGGCCTGAACGACCAGACCGCCACGGGTGCTGGTTCCCGGGCGCGTTCCGCCGTGCAGAACATCGGCTGATGTGCCCCGGCACCACCGGGACACCTGCGTCGGCGGAGGGCCGGACGGGGGAGTCGACTGTCCTGTGACGTAGCGACCGGCGAGGTCGTCGCCGTCCTGAACAGCGTGAACGACGAGATGCAGGCCTAGGAGGCCCTCTTCACGACCCTCGGTGAGAACCTCTCGGCGCCGGCCACCGCGTGCCTGGCCGAGCCCGTGTCGGCGGAACCGGAGTCGCTGAGCACCGAGGTGGTGCAGCCGGCCCTGCAGAACGTGGCGGGACGGTCCGGAGCGGCCGTCGGCGCGGTGAACGAGGTGGCGACGATCCTGACGACGGCGGACATCGACAGGACGACCGCCGCGAACCAGGCACTCGTCCGCACCGAGCAGGCGAAGGTCGACGACCTGCCGGACGGCGGCGGGTCCGCCGCACCGGCCTCGCGCACCATCCCCCGCTGGGGGCGGCGCCCACCACGCGTGGGTCCGCAGCGGCCGCGGCCCTTCTCCGTCCGCGTCGATCCCGATGGGTCGCCCACACCTCCCGGACAGGTCTCCCATGACGATCGACATCGCCGGGTTCGACGCGGTGCTTCCTGATGCGGAAGACATCAGGACGGCCGCCGGAGCGTTCAAGGACACCGTCGGCTCGATCACCACCACCGCCACGGTCACCGGGCTGTCGACGGTGTTCCCCCATCATCCGGAGGGAGCCTTCGTCAGCCTGGGGTGGGGTGGGCGGCTGGAATCCCCGGCGGAGCTTGCTCCATGCTATGAAGCGATGTTCGCCCTGATCCAGCAGCTGGCAGGTGACTCCTTCCGCTTGTACGGGGGACGCCCGACCCCGGAGGCGGAGGTCGGGGAAGTACCGATGAACGGTGCTCCCCTGATCGAGTGGATCGCGTCATACGGTCGCGAGCCCGGAGCCGAGCGCGTGCCGTGGAGCACGACGTCCGCGTCACTGAGAGCAGACCCGGAGGCCACAGGACATCGGACGGCCTCCATCTCTGTGGCTGCCGGGGCTCCTACGCGGACGGCGAACACTGTCCTGCTTCGTCTGGCGCCGGACTTCCCGATCGGGACCGCCCAGGAATCGGTGGAACTCCTGCTGGCCCTGGTCCGCATCTGGCAGCCCGATATCGCGGTCCTCCTGACGTCCGACGCTGTTGCGTCGATGTCCCCGTCCACGCATGCGGCGTATGCGTCGTGGACGTCGACCCTGGCTCGGGGGGAGGAACCGACTGGCAGGGGGGAGACCGCCGTTCGCTACGGGGACGGGACGGTGCGGATCGCCGAGGAATGGTCGGTCGAGGCTCTGACAGCGCTCAACGGTGAACTGGTCGCGGCCGGTGCGCCTCGCCTGTCGAAAGGTCGCGCACTGCAGCTCCCGCCGACCCTTCCCCATGACGTGCCCGAGCATCTGATGGACATCTGCCGGCACATCCGCGTCCCGAACCCACGTGGGAGGTAACGGATGGACCCAGGACTGCGGGCGTGCACATCCATCGTTCCCGACCGACCGAAGCCCTGCGGTGGCGTTCCGGTCGACGTCGGACCTCCGCCGATCCCACCCGGCGGTGACGGACCCGTGGACGCCGCGGCTGCGGGCGGACCTCGGCCGAGGAAACACGTGAGGACGCTGCGGGAATCGATCGATCCTGAGGTGCTGGCGATCGTGGCGGAGTGGTTCGGGGGCAGTGCGCCGGTGTGGCAGGACGACGAGTGGGCCTGCTACGACGCCGAGACGGACGGGATCCTGATCACGGGTGAGCCGGGCGCCGTGTCGGTGTTCTTCACCCTTCATCAGGGCGACCGCGGTGGTGGCCCCGATGTGGTGTGCACGGATCCGGCCGACGCACTGCGGTATGCCCTGTTCACAGCGGGTGTCAGGTTTCGTCAACGGCATCTGTACGGGCGCCTGCTGGTTCCGTTCTCGCCGGCGCTCGCGCGTGCAGGGTTCATCGCCGCACCCCTCAACGGATTCGGGGCGACGCTGACGGTGGACGGCGGGGAGGATCCGGCGTCGGAGCGGCGATTGTCCTTCAGGATGGGAGGGGAGGCGACGGAGGCGACGTTCTACCTGGGTGCCGGCTTCCCGGACCTGAAGGACTCGATGCGCGCGCCGGGCGGACAGCCCCTGTTCGGGGACGTGCGCCAGGTCCCGGCAACGAGCCTTGAGCGGGCCCGGCCCTGATCGGTGTCGTCGTCCCTGGTCCTTGTCCTTCGTCGCGGCGCTGTTCGGTGCCGGCAGTGAGAGTGCTGTGATGGTGCGGGTGAGTGGTGGAAGTCCCGGTTCGTCCGGCCTGTCGGTTCGGATGTGGTGCGTCAGTGGTTCGACGCCGATGAGGGCGTGTCGGTGGCGAGCTTCCTCGAGCAGTGTGACCTGCCCCTGCAGTTCGTGGACGGCCAGGGCCTGTGGGCTGTGACGATCGGCGAGGCGGGTCGGGTGGAGGCGGTGGTTCGTCAGGCATCGGCGCCGGGCGCGCGGGGTGCCGTCCCGGACGTGCTGTACGCGACGGACCGTACGCTGGGCGAGTTCGCCTCCGACGACGGGGCGGTGTACGTGGTGTTCACGTCGGCCCCGGGGCCGCTGGCCGAGGTGGTGGAGCGCGCGAAGGACGGTCGGGTCTGGACGGCGTCGTCCCCGGGCGGCGAGGTCCGCAACGGTCGGGTGGCCGACGCCGTCGTGCAGTTCGCGACGAGTCCTGACCAGCGGTCGATGATCGAGGTGCTGCGTGGCTGCCTCGCCGGTGAGTTGCTGGTGGATGTGACCGGCTCCGACGCGGCGTCGCCAGCCCTGCGCGGTTTCCTGGGGGCCCGCGATGTCCCGGCGATCGGCGTGTTCACGGACCAGGGCGAACTCGCCCGGTTCCTGGCGGGCCAGGGCGACGGATCAGATGCGCCGCAGTCGCTCGCTCTGCCGGGTGGCCTCGCCCTGCAGACGGCTCTGGAGGATTCGAGGGTGGGCTGGGTGTACGTGAATCCGGGGGGTCCCACGTGTGCTCTGGCCCGTCCGGACCTCGAGTTCGCCCTGCAGGGGCCGCCGAACCAGGCGCTGCGCGAGGTGGTGGTGCGGCAGGGCTCGCAGCAGGAACTGTTCACGGCGATGCTGGGGGACACGAGGGTGTTCCTGGGTGAGATCGAGAGGGACGGCAGGAAGCAGCCCCTCACCGTACCGGTCGACAAGGACGGATCCGCCGAGGTCCACCTCGCTGTGTTCACCTCTGCTGCCGAGGTCGCGGCATTCGACGCCACGGCGGCGGTGCGGGCGTTCACGCCCGAGTGGGTGATGCAGCTGGTGTTCGGGCAGCGGCTCGCCGGGGTGCTGATCGACCCCGCCGGCCCGTCGGCCTCGATCGGGTCGTTCCAGATCTGGCACCTGCTCGACAACCCTCCGCTCGACGGCCCAGCCACGAGGGTCCAGGGCGCGTCGTAGCCGCCGACGCCCTGCGCCGCTCGACGGGGGCTCGGGGGGTCCTCGCCAGTGGCCCGTGTCGGAGCCGTAGGGCAGGATGGGCGAGTGACTTCCCCAGCAGACGATGCATCACCGGACAACCCGCGGACGGGTTCGGGCGGACCTCCCGACGGCGATCTCCGGGAGGAGTATGCGCTGCTCGCGGAGGAGATCCGGAAACACCGGATCGCCTACTACCAGGAGGCGGCTCCCACGGTGTCGGACGCCGAGTTCGACGCCCTGTTCCGGCGCCTGGAGGAACTCGAGGCCCTTCACCCGGAACTCGTCTCGAATGACTCGCCCACCCAGGAGGTCGGCGGTGAGGTCTCCTCCGCCTTCACGCCGGTCGACCATCTGGCCCGCATGTACAGCCTCGAGGACGTCTTCTCCCTCGAGGAACTGAAGGTCTGGCTGGACCGGGCCACGGCAGGCGTCGAGCAGCGCAGCCCCGGCGCGGGCATCCAATGGCTCACGGAACTCAAGATCGACGGTCTGGCCGTCAATCTCCTGTACCGCGACGGCGAGCTCGTCCGGGCCGCCACCAGGGGGGACGGTGTCACCGGCGAGGACATCACGCACAATGTCCTCACCATCGCGTCGATCCCGAAGCGACTCGCCGGCACCGATCACCCCGAGGAGGTGGAGATCCGGGGCGAGGTGTTCTTCCCCACCAAGGAGTTCGGCCAGCTCAACGAACGCATGGTCGCCGCGGGCAAGGCGCCCTTCGCCAACCCGCGCAACGCCGCGGCAGGCTCGCTCCGCCAGAAGGACCCGGCCATGACGGCCGAGCGTCCGCTGGACATGTACGTGCACGGGATCGGCGCGAGGACCGGCCTGTCCGCCGAGACCCAGTCCGGCACCTACGAGCTCCTGAAGGCCTGGGGACTGCCCACGTCGCCGTACTACAGGGTGCTGCAGGACCAGGCCGACGTCGTCGCGTTCATCGAGCACTACGGCGACCATCGCCACGACCTGCTGCACGAGATCGACGGCATCGTGGTGAAGGTGGACAGCTTCGCCCTGCAGCGCGCGCTCGGTCACACCTCCCGGGTGCCCCGGTGGTCCGTGGCCTACAAGTACCCGCCCGAAGAGGTGAACACCAAACTGCTGGACATCCTCGTCAACGTGGGACGCACCGGGCGCGTGACCCCTTTCGGCCTCATGGAACCGGTGAAGGTCGCCGGGTCCACGGTCGGCATGGCCACTTTGCACAACCAGGAGGTCGTGAAGGCCAAGGGCGTCATGATCGGCGACATCGTGGTGCTGCGGAAGGCAGGGGACGTGATCCCCGAGATCGTGGGGCCGGTCATCGCGCTCCGGGACCAGCAGGACCCGCCCGTGCGGGAGTTCGTCATGCCCACCGAGTGCCCGTCCTGCGGGACGGCGCTCCAGCCGGCCAAGGAGGGCGACGTCGACATCCGCTGCCCGAATGCGCGGTCCTGCCCTTCCCAGCTCCGGGAGCGTGTCTTCCACCTGGCCGGCCGTGGTGCCTTCGACATCGAGGCCCTCGGGTGGGAAGCGGCCATTGCGCTGACGCAGCCTGCCGAACCCGAGGTACCGCCCATCACCACCGAAGCGGACATCTTCGACCTCACGCCCGAGAAGCTCGCCGATGTGAGGATCGAGCGGGACAAGAAGGTCAAGGGCGTGGTGACCGGCCGTGAGCTGGTGCCGTACTTCTACTCGAAGGGCACGGCCAAGAAGCCGTCCGAACCGAGCGCTACCACCCGCAAGCTCTTCACCGAGCTGGAGAAGGCGAAGCGGCAGCCGCTCTGGCGTGTCCTCGTCGCGCTCTCCATCCGCCACGTCGGTCCGACAGCCTCCCGGGCCCTGGCGACGGCGTTCGGATCGATGGAACGCATCCGCGCGGCCACCGAGGAGGAACTCGCCGACGTCGACGGCGTCGGTCCGACGATCGCGGTGGCCCTGACCGAGTGGTTCGCCGAGGACTGGCACCGGGAGATCGTGGACCGGTGGACCGCGGCGGGTGTCCGCATGGAGGACGAGGTGGACGAGAGCACCCCCCGTACGCTCGAAGGCCTCACCGTGGTGGTCACCGGATCGCTCGAGCGGTACAACCGCGACGAGGCGAAGGAGGCCATCATCACCCGGGGCGGCAAGGCAGCGGGCTCGGTGTCGAAGAACACGAGTTACGTGGTGGCGGGTGAGAACGCGGGCACCAAGCTGGAGAAGGCGGAAGCACTCGGTGTCGCCGTGCTGGACGAGGAGGGGTTCATCGCGCTGCTGGAGCACGGGCCCGCCGCGCCGGCGGGCACCGCCGACGGGAGCGGCTCGGCCGCCGACCCGGCCGGGGAGTCCGGCCAGGGCCACGCTGCCGGGGAGCCGGATCCCAGCGAGGACGAGGACGTCGCAGGGGATCTCGACGCCGGCGCCGGCACCGATGCGACGACGGCGGCAAGGCCCGAGGGATGACCGCGGTACCCGGCCCGGTGGGAGCGGCGTCGGCATCCGTCCCCGCGCTGCTCCACCTCGCGCGCCAGGCAGCCGCTGCCGGGGCCGCCGTCCTCGCGCGCCGTGATCCCTCGGCCTTCGAGGCCGGCAGCAAGAGCTCGGACAGCGACTGGGTGACGGCGTTCGACGTCGCTGCGGAGCGGGACGTGCGGGGCGTCATCACCGATTCCCGGCCGCACGACATCATCACGGGAGAGGAACTGGGCACCACCGTTCCACCGGGCCCGGCGGCCGCGTCCGACCGCATGCGGTGGTCCATCGACCCGCTCGACGGCACCACGAACTTCATCCGCGGGATCGTCTACTACGGAACCTCCGTGGCCGTCGCCGACGCGAACGGTGAGTGGCTCGCGGGCGTCGTCCATGCGCCCGCCCTGCGCCGGGTCTACTGGGCGTCCCGGGGTGGGGGAGCCTGGCGGAACGACGACGGCGCCGTCCGACGGCTCTCGGGTCCGATCGCCGGACGCGGCGGCCTCCTCGCGACGGGCTTCTCCTACGACCCCTCGACGCGCAGCGACCAGGTGCGCGAGCTCGCGGACCTGCTCGACGGGTTCGGGGACCTGCGGCGGCTCGGCTCGGCGGCGCTGGACCTCTGTCTGGTGGCCGACGGCACGCTCGACGCGTTCGTCGAGCGTGGGCTCAACGAACACGACTATGCCGCGGGCGCCCTGATCGCGGCGGAGGCCGGTGTCGCGGTGCGCCGCCCCGACCTCACCCCCATGCTCGACGGCGGACCGGGCGACGCCGAGCGCCTCGGCGCCGTCACCGTTGCCGGACCGGAGGACTTCGTCCACGCCGTCACCGGAGCTATAGCCCGCTCGACCGAGAGGCCGCGATGACCACGCCGTCCTGGCAGAAGGTGTTCTCCACGCTGGCCGGAGACCGATCGCGCGAGCTGTACGCCAGGGCCGTCCTCGGACAGCCGCTCGAGGCGACGCCGAAGGAGCTGCAGCGTCTGGGTGACGCGGGGCTCGTCCTGCCGGACGGCACTGTCGACGAGCACCTCTTCAAGGCTGTCCTGGCGGCCGCGGCACCGGGAACACCGAAGGGCGTGGACAGGTTCTTCCACGAGGGCCGGATCCACGGGCTGCCGCGCGCCGGCCAGGACCGTGCGGACCTGCTCTCGCACCTCGCGGAGCGGCTCCTGCCGGCTGATCAGGAGATCAGTGAGCCCGAGGTCAACCGGCTGCTCGCCACGGTGACGCGCGATGTCCCGACGCTCCGCCGCGCGCTGGTGGATCACGGCCTGATGGAGCGCTACCCGGACGGCACCGGATACCGACGTGTGAGCGCGGCGGCCTGATCCGACGGTCCGGTGGGCCGACCACCTGCAGGTGCGTGGAGGCAGTTCCGGGACGATGCGACAGACAGAAGGACTCCCGCACGGGTGCGGGAGTCCTTCTGTCCGAATGGATCCGAGCGTCCTCAGCCGGCGGCGGGGGGCGTGAGGACGGCGTCGATGAGGTAGACGACGGCGTTGGCGGTCTGGACGCCGCCGCAGATGACGTTGGCGTCGTTGACCTTCAGTTCCTGGCCGGATCCGGTGATCTCGAGGTCGGCGCCTTGGACGGTGGTCTGGGTGGTGCCTTCGAGCTCGGTGGGCTGGATCTTGCCGGGGACGACGTGGTAGGTGAGGATGCTGGTGAGGCCCTCGGTGTCGGTCTTGAGGCCTTCGACGGTCTCGGCGGGGAGGGCTGCGAAGGCGTCGTCGACGGGTGCGAAGACGGTGAATTCGTCGCCGTTGAGGGTGTCGACGAGGTTGACGTCGGGGTTGATGCCGCCGGAGACGGCTGCGGTGAGCTGGGTGAGGATGGGGTTGGCGCCTGCGGCGTCGGCGACGGGGAGCAGGGACATGCCTTCGACGGAGCCGTCGCCGGAGGGGACCTGTTCGGCGTAGCCGGCGCAGCCGGGGCCGACGAGGTTCGCGGCGGGGTCCATCATGGCGTCGGCCGAGGCGGAGGGGGCCATGCTGGCCTCTGCCGACGGCGATGCGCTCTCGGGGCCCGCCGTGCTGCTCTCACTCGCCATGCTGCCCGAGGTCGTCTCGGTCTCGTCGGTGCCGCCGCAGGCCGCGAGGCCGAGCATCGAGACTGCTGCGATCCCGAGGATCGAGAGGTTCCTGCGCTTCGTGAGTTCCATGCTTCTCCTTCGTAGGTGAGCGGTCCACCGCCCACTGCGTCCGACGTTCCCGACGCTGGACTTCCCGCGCCGATGTCTTACTGGTCCTTCGGTGGCACGTCGCGGGCAGATGGGTGCCGGGACCATGTGAGGAGCGCCACAGGTACTGCCGACGAACCTGCTCAGGGTCGCCGGCCAGGACCTGCTGTCAGGCCGCCGGTGTGATGTGCGCGTGGAGGGCGGCAGAGTGGTGGGCCGGTGGTGCCCTGAATATCGCGCTGCACTCGTCGAGGACGCACCCGCGCTGGCGAAGCAGGAGCGGGACCGCATCACCGAGGGCATCGCCGACCTCGAGAAGGCACGCGCACAGCTCGACCGCGTCATCGGGATCTCCCTGAACCCCGACCCGGAGCACTGCGCCGCCCTCCGTACCGGACAGCCCCGCACCCGGTCTGGGTCCACGGTGCGGTCCGGTGTCACCCGATGCCGGGATCACCGACAGGAGACCGTCCCTCCCGGTCGGGCTCCGGCCGGCCGCGCTGCCCGATTCAGCGGAGCGCCAGCGCGAGGCCCAGCATGGCGAGGGCGAGGACGGGAAACAGCCAGTTGGTGACGTGGACCAGGATCCTCGCCCCTGCCCCGGTGCCGGCCGTGGTGCCCGACAGCGGGTCGATGATCTCGTCGTCGTCCGCAGCGCGGGAGGACCGGACGGTATTGCGTACCGACAGCACCACCATGACGAGGGCGGTCCCGATGAGCCCGGGAGAAGGATCGATGGCCAGCCACGCGTCGGAGGGCTGCGTCGGTGCGACGACGGCCGAGAGGACACCTGCGACGGCGCAGATCGCAGCGATCGCGATGCCTACCCAGAGCCGTCGGACGACGGCGTCGAGATAGAGCGGCAGGAGGGCCACGAGCACCACCGGTGTCGCGAGAAGCGCCAACTGGGCGGGGGACACCAGGAGTAGCTCCTGCTGGGTCCACGCCGTGACCGCCTGGTTGAAGAGCAGGAAGGCCAGGAGCCCCAGCAGGGACGGCCAGAGTGCCTGTCGGACCCAGTCGTGTCCGGGTGCGGCGGGGAGCTCGAGGGCAGCGGCGTAGTCGCGGGCGGGTCCGAAGGCTTCCTCCGCCGGTTGGCCGGTGTCGCGGAGAAGCTCCCGGGCGCTTGCCACGGTGTCGCCGATGGCGCTCCCATGGACCTGCCGTAGCCGGAGCTCCACGACGAGCTCGTCGAACCACTTCTTGTCGCTGGTCTGCTGCATCATGGGGAGATCTCCTTCTCGGGTCGTTCGGGATCGAGGTAGTGCACGCTGGACGCGACGAAACGCCTCCAGTCGGCGCTGAGCCGGGTGAGCTCTGCCCTGCCCTGCTCGGTGAGGGCGAAGTACTTGCGGCCGGGACCGCCGTCGCCGGCGCGCCACTCGGTGGTCAGGAGCCCGGCGGCCTCGTAGCGGGTGAGCAGCGGATACAGGGTCCCGCCCTTGATGGCACCGAGACCGTGCCGCTCGAGTTCGCTGATGATCGCGTACCCGTAGGAGGGTCCGCCCGACAACGCTCGCAGGGCGAGGAATCCGAGGGTCGCCCGGAGCCAGTCGCTGGGCCAGTCCACGCCATCCGTGGCGCGCACATCGGGGGTGGAGGTGCTCATAACTAGATTGTCTCTCTAAGTAGTTAGCCTGTAAAGCCCCCGCCCCGGCATCCTGCCCGGCCTCGTTGCCGGCGCCGGTCCCCGTGACAAGATGAACCGGTGACTTCCGCTCCGTCCGGCCACGCAGTGTCCGACCCCCGCCTCACCATCCGGCCCGTCCGCACCGAGGACTACGACGCCGTCCGCCGCATCACGCGCGACGCCTACCTCGAAGCCGGGTACTTCGCCGACGACGCCCACCCCTACATGGCGGTCCTGTCCGATATCGAGCACCGCGCACAGCACGCCGAGGTCTGGGTCGCCGAGCGGCACGGCACCGTGGTCGGGTCGGTCGCACTGACCTTCGCGGGCCAGCGGTACACGGACATCGCCGTCGAGGGCGAACTGGAGTTCCGCATGCTCGCCGTCGATCCCTCGGTGCAGCGGGGCGGGGTCGGCCGCGCGATGGTGGAGCGCATCGTCGAGCATGCGCGCACCCTGACCGGCATCGAGGCCGTCAGCCTGACCAGCGGCTCCGAGATGGTGCGCGCCCACCGCCTCTACGCGTCGATGGGTTTCGTCCGGGTGCCGGAGCGGGACTGGGAGGTCCCCAACGAGGACATCCTGCTGTGGGTCTTCCGGCTGCCGCTCCAGCCTCCGCATCCCGTCGTCGAGCCGCCCGCCGCCATGCCGGACGCGCCACGCGACCGCACTAGACTGGACGGAGAAACCCACCTCCGACTTCCAGGGGAGATCCATGGCTGAGATCAACCGGGACGACGTCGCGCACCTCGCGCGTCTCGCCCACATCGACATGACCGACGAGGAGCTCGACCGCATGGCCGGAGAGCTCGCCGTGATCGTCGATTCCATCAAGACCGTGAGCGAGGTGGCGGGCGACGACGTCCCGGCGACCAGCCACCCGATCCCGCTGAGCAACGTGTTCCGCGAGGACGTCGTGGGGGAGACCCTCAGCAACGAGGAAGCGCTGCTCGGCGCGCCCGACAACGCCGACGGACGCTTCAAGGTCCCCGCGATCCTGGACGGGGAGTAACCCATGACCGATCTGATCCATCTCTCCGCCGATGTCCTGGCCCGGAAGCTCGCGGCGAAGGAGGTCTCCGCCGTCGAGGTGACGCAGGCCCACCTGGACCGTATCGGCGCCGTCGACGGTGCCATCCACGCCTTCCTGCACGTGAACACGGACGAGGCACTGCTCGTCGCCGCGGAGGTCGACAAGGCCCGCGCCGACGGCGATGCCCTGCACCCGCTGGCCGGCGTCCCTATCGCGGTCAAGGACCTGATCGTGACGAAGGGCCAGCCGACCACGGCCGGTTCGAGGATCCTCGAGGGCTGGCAGAGCCCCTACGACGCGACCGTGGTGAAGAAGCTCCGTGCGGCGAGGATGCCGATCCTCGGCAAGACGAACCTCGACGAGTTCGCCATGGGGTCCTCGACCGAGCACTCCGCGTTCGGCCCCACCCGCAACCCGTGGGACCTGGACCGCATCCCCGGCGGATCCGGCGGTGGTTCCGCTGCCGCGGTCGCCGCCTTCGAGGCGCCGCTGGCCCTCGGCACCGACACCGGCGGCTCGATCCGCCAGCCCGGCGCCGTCACCGGCACGGTCGGCGTGAAGCCGACCTACGGCGGCGTCTCCCGCTACGGTGCCATCGCCATGGCGTCCTCCCTGGACCAGATCGGTCCCGTGTCCCGCACCGTCCTCGACAGTGCGCTGCTGCACGAAGTCATCGGCGGGCACGACCCGCACGATTCGACGTCGCTCACCGACCCCGTCGGCGCGCTCGTCGAGGCCGCTCGGATGGGCCAGGTCGAGGGCATGCGCATCGGCGTCATCGAGGAGCTGCAGGGCGAGGGCTACCAGGCCGGCGTCCTCACCCGGTTCCACGAGTCGCTCGACCTGCTGCGTTCGGCGGGCGCCGAGATCGTCGAGGTGTCCTGCCCCAACTTCCGCTACGCACTCGAGGCCTACTACCTCATCATGCCGTCGGAGGCCTCCAGCAACCTCGCCAAGTACGACGGCGTGCGGTTCGGCCTGCGGGTGGTGCCCGACGGCGCCCCCACCATCGAGCGCGTCATGGGCGCCACCCGCGCCGCGGGCTTCGGCGACGAGGTCAAGCGCCGGATCATCCTCGGTACCTACGCGCTGAGCGCCGGATACTACGACGCCTACTACGGCTCGGCGCAGAAGGTCCGCACGCTCATCCAGCGGGACTTCGCCGCCGCCTTCGAGCAGGCCGACGTGCTCATCTCGCCGACGGCGCCGACCACGGCCTTCAAGCTGGGGGAGAAGCTCGACGATCCGCTGGCCATGTACCTGAACGACGTCGCCACCATCCCGGCGAACATGGCCGGCGTCCCCGGGCTGTCCCTGCCCGGCGGTCTCGCCGACGAGGACGGGCTCCCCGTCGGAATCCAGCTCCTCGCCCCGGCGCGCCAGGACGCGCGCCTCTACCGCGTGGGTGCGGTCCTCGAAGCGCTGCTCGAGGAGACGTGGGGTGGCCCGCTGCTGGCCAAGGCTCCGGCCATCACAGAGAGTGCAGGTGGAAAGTAATGACTGCTGGAACCGACGAGGTCCTCTCCTTCGAGGAGGCCATGGAGAAGTACGATCCCGTGCTCGGGTTCGAGGTCCACGTGGAGCTCAACACGCGGACCAAGATGTTCTCCTCCGCGCCCAACGCCTTCGGTGACATCCCCAACACCAACGTCACGCCGGTGGATCTCGGCCTGCCCGGGGTGCTGCCCGTGGTCAACGGTGTCGCGGTGGAATCCGCGATCAAGATCGGCCTCGCGCTGAACTGCAGCATCGCCGAGAAGTGCTACTTCGCGCGGAAGAACTACTTCTATCCGGACACCCCGAAGAACTTCCAGACCTCCCAGTTCGAGGATCCCATCGCCCACGACGGCTTCCTCGACATCGAGCTGGCCGACGGCACGATGTTCCGGGTCGAGATCGAGCGCGCGCACATGGAGGAGGACGCCGGCAAGCTCACCCACATGGGTGGCTCCACGGGCCGCATCCAGGGCGCCGAGTTCTCCCTCGTGGACTACAACCGTGCCGGCGTCCCGCTGATCGAGATCGTCACCAAGCCGATCGAGGGCGCAGGATCGCGGGCCCCGGAGCTGGCGAAGGCCTATGTCGCCGCGATCCGCGAGATCGTCAAGAACCTCGGTGTCTCCGATGCGCGCATGGAGCGCGGCAACGTGCGCTGCGACGCGAACGTCTCCCTGCGCCCGCACGGCCGGGAGAGGTTCGGCACCCGCACCGAGACGAAGAACGTCAACTCGCTGCGCGCCGTCGAGCACGCCGTCCGCTACGAGATCCAGCGGCACGCCGCCGTCCTCGACACCGGGACGGCGATCCTGCAGGAGACGCGGCACTGGCACGAGGACACACGCTCGACGACGTCGGGCCGTCCCAAGTCCGACGCCGACGACTACCGCTACTTCCCCGAGCCGGACCTGGTGCCGGTCGTCACGAACGAGGCGTGGATCGAGAAGCTCCGCGCCGAACTGCCCGAGCCGCCCGCCGAGCGCCGCAAGCGCCTGCAGGCCGATTGGGGCTACTCCGACGCCGAGTTCCGGGACGTCGTCAACGCCGGCGTCATGTCATCGATCGAGGACACCGTCGCCGCCGGCGTCAGCGCCGCCGTCGCCCGCAAGTGGTGGATGGGCGAGATCTCCCGCCGTGCGAAGCTCGCCGATGTCGAGCCCGCCGAGCTGGGGGTGACGCCCGGGCTGATCGTCGAACTGAACGCGCTCATCGAGTCGGGCAAGATCAACGACAAGCTCTCCCGCGACGTCCTCGACGGGGTCCTCGCGGGCGAGGGGACACCCTCGGAGGTCGTCGAGAAGCGCGGCCTCGCGGTCGTGTCCGACGACGGACCGCTGCTCGAGGCGATCGACGGAGCCCTCGCGGCGCAGCCCGACGTCGCGGACAAGATCCGCGGCGGGAAGGTCCAGGCCGTCGGGGCGATCGTGGGCGGTGTCATGAAGGCGACGCGCGGCCAGGCCGACGCCGGCCGCGTACGGGAGCTCATCCTCCAGCGCCTCGGCGTCGAAGGCTAGCCCCGCACCCGAAGGACTCGGACGAGGGAGGGCACGATGGCGCTCATGCCGGTGGCAGAGATCGACGTCGTGCCCTCCCTCGTCGTCTCGCTCCTCGAGCAGCAGCACCCCGACCTCGCGGACCTGCCGCTGCGCTTCGCGGGCAACGGCTGGGACAACGCGATCTTCCGGCTCGGCGCGGACCTCCTGGTGCGGCTCCCGCGCCGCGCGGTCGCCGACCCCCTCATGGTCGAGGAACAGCGGTGGCTCCCGGGACTGACTGCAGGCCTCGACGTGCAGACGTCGTCGCCCGTGCGGCTGGGCGGGCCGGGCGAGAGGTATCCGTGGCACTGGTCGGTGAGCCGCTGGATCGCGGGCGGGAGCGGACTCACGGTCCCCCGGGCGCGCCGGGGACCGGCGGCCGCTCCACTCGCGCGGTTCCTCGTCGCCTTCCAGCGTCCTGCCCCGGCGGACGCCCCGGCGAGTCCCGTGGGGCGGGGCGGTCCGCTCACGGCGCGCAACGAGGTCGTGCGGGAGCGGCTGGCATCCCTCGCCGGTGATCCGGACCTGTCCGCTGCATGGGATCGGGCGGTGGCTGCTCCCGCGTGGGCAGGCGTGCCGCTCTGGCTGCACGGCGACCTGCATCCCGCGAACGCGGTCCTCACGCCCGAGGGCGGGCTGGCCGGCGTCGTCGACTTCGGGGATCTCTGCTCGGGGGACCCGGCCACCGACCTCGCGGCGGGATGGCTGTTCTTCGACGCAGCCGGTCGCTCCGCGTTCCGTTCGGAGGTGGAACGGCTGCGTCCGACGGACGAGGCCACGTGGGACCGGGCGCGCGGCTGGGCCGTGAGCATCGGCAGTGCGGTGGCGGCGTCGTCCGACGATGCGCCGGATCTGCACACGCTCGGCCGGGAGGCCCTGGCGGAGGCCTGCGCCGACTGACCCGGTGCCGGTGTTGGTGCCGGCCCGGCTCGGCGCCGGACCCGCGGAGTTCCACGGCGGGCTCGGCAATCCGCCGAGGTCTGCCTCCGCAGAGCGCTGATAGTGTTGCTGCGGGCATATCCCGCCCGTCACTCGTCCCGCTCGGACGCCCGGCCCACTCCGCCGGAACCGCAGCGGCATGGAAGGAACTGTCCAGTGAAGGCGCTGTACAAGTCCGGGGCACACCCCGGTTTCGAACTGGTCGACCGGCCCGAACCCGACGCAGGGTTCGGCGAGGTCAAGATCCGCGTGATGACCACCGGCATCTGTGGCACCGACCTCCATATCGAGAGCTGGGACTCCTGGGCGCAGGGCATGATCTCGGCGCCGCTCATCCCCGGACACGAGTTCTACGGCGAGGTCGTGGCGCTCGGCGACGGCATCCGGGACGTCCGCATCGGTGACCGTGTCTCCGGTGAGGGCCACATCGTCTGCGGGACCTGCCGCAACTGCCGCGCCGGCCGCCGCCAGATGTGCATCCGCACCTCGAGCGTCGGGGTGCAGCGCGACGGCGCGTTCGCCGAGTTCGTCGTCGTCCCCGAGACCAACGTCTGGGTCCACGACGCGACCATCACGCCCGATCTCGGTGCGGTCTTCGATCCGTTCGGCAACGCCGTCCACACCGCGCTCAGCTTCCCCCTCGTCGGCGAGGACGTCCTGATCACCGGCGCCGGGCCGATCGGCCTCATGGCCGTCGCCGTCGCCCGCCACGCCGGAGCGCGGAAGATCGCGATCACGGACGTCTCGGCGCCGCGACTGGAGCTCGCCCGCGGCGTCGGTGCGGACATCGCCATCGACGTGAGCCGCATGCGGGTCGCCGACGCGCAGCGCGAGCTCGGCATGAAGGAGGGCTTCGACGTCGGGATGGAGATGTCCGGCCACGCCACGGCCCTGCCGGAGATGATCGACAACATGAACCACGGCGGGCGCATCGCGATGCTCGGCCTGCCCTCGGGCCCCATCTCGATCGACTGGGGCAAGGTGGTCACGCACATGCTCACCCTCAAGGGCATCTACGGCCGCGAGATGTTCGAGACCTGGTACGCGATGAGCGCCATGCTGCAGTCCAACCGGACGCTGCGCGACGCCGTCTCGTCGGTCGTCACCGACTGCCTGCCCGCCGGCGAATGGAAGCAGGGCTTCACGACAGCGCGCGACGGCGCGAGCGGCAAAGTGGTCCTCGACTGGACCACCTTCTAGGGAAACGGGAACACCATGTACTCAGCAGTCCGCGACCAGCTCGCCGGCGAACTCGACGACATCCGCACCGCCGGCCTCTTCAAGCACGAGCGCCGCATCTCGTCCCCGCAATCGAGCCACATCACGGCCGGGGCGCTCGACGCCGGGGACGCGGACGTCCTCAACTTCTGCGCGAACAACTACCTCGGCCTCGCCGACCACCCCGACATCATCGCGTCGGCGAAGAACGCACTCGACGAACGCGGATTCGGCATGGCCTCGGTCCGTTTCATCTGCGGCACCCAGGACCTCCACCTCGAGCTCGAGCACCGGGTCTCGCAGTTCCTCGGCACCGAGGACACCATCCTCTTCTCCTCCTGCTTCGACGCGAACGGCGGCGTCTTCGAATCGCTGCTCGGCGCTGAGGACGCCGTCATCTCGGACTCCCTGAACCACGCGTCCATCATCGACGGCATCCGGCTCTCGAAGGCGCAGCGCTTCCGCTACGCCAACCGCGACATGGCCGACCTCGAGGCGAAGCTCCAGGAGGCCGCCGGGGCGCGGCGCCGTCTCGTCGTGACGGACGGCGTCTTCTCCATGGACGGCTACCTCGCGCCGGTCGAGGCGATCTGCGACCTCGCCGAGCGCTACGACGCGATGGTCATGGTGGACGACTCGCACGCGGTCGGCTTCATGGGCTCCACCGGGGCGGGGACACCGGAGCACGCGGGCGTGGCGAGCCGTGTCGACATCTTCACCGGGACCTTCGGCAAGGCGCTCGGTGGCGCATCCGGCGGGTACGTGGCGGCCAGGGCCGAGATCGTCGCCCTGCTGCGGCAGCGCGCCCGCCCGTATCTCTTCTCGAACTCCCTCGCGCCGTCGATCGTCGCCGCGACCCTCACGGCGCTCGACCTCGTGCAGAACAGCGGGGAGCTCCGCGGAACACTCACCGCCAACGCGGCGCTGTTCCGGCGTCGGATGACGGAGGAGGGGTTCGACCTGCTCGAGGGCGAACACGCCATCATCCCGGTGATGTTCGGTGACGCCGTCCTGGCGGCGCGCACCGCCGACGCGATGCTCGCGCACGGCGTCTTCGTGACGGCGTTCAGCTACCCCGTGGTGCCCAAGGGTGCAGCGCGCATCCGCGTGCAGCTCTCCGCCGCCCACACCGACGAGGACATCGAGGCCTGCGTGCAGGCCTTCGTCGCGGCGCGCGACGACGTCGCGGGGGACGGCGCGGGGGCCGAGGCCGCCGGTGCTCCGGGCGCACACGTCGGCGGCGCCTAGTCCTCCTCCACACTCCGGGAGCCCCGGCGGCCGTTCGGGGGAGCGCCCACCTAGGATGACGGCATGAGCTCCCTCGAGTGTGACGTCCTGATCGTCGGCGGCGGGATCGCCGGCCTCTCCCTGGCCTCGGCCCTCGCCCCGTTCTCCAGCGTGGTGCTGGTCGAGGCGGAGGGCACGCTCGGCTACCACACGTCGTCGCGCTCGGCCCGTCAGCTCATCCCCAGCTACGGACCCGGACCCGTCCAGGACCTGACGCGCCGCACGCTCGACCTGCTGGACGGCGTGCAGTCCTCCACCGGCCTGCCACTGACGGTGCCGCGAGCCTTCCTCCTGATCGGTACCGAGGACGAGGTCGACGCCGCCATGAACGGGTCGATGCGGCGCGTCCCGCACGCCGAGGCCCTGGCGCTGTGCCCACAGCTCCGCCCGGACGCCTTCACCGCAGCCGCCATCGACACGGACTGCGTCGGCACCGACACCGATCTGCTCCTCGACTACCACCGCCGCCGTGCGGGCGACGACGGCGTCATCATCCTCACCGGTGCCGAGGTCACCTCGGCGCACTACGACGGCGCCGGCTGGAGCGTCCGGGCGGGCTACCGTCCCATCAGCGCGGAGGTCGTCGTGAACGCCGCAGGCGCCTGGGCCGACGGTCTCGCCGATGTCTGCGGTGTCGCGCCGCAGGGCCTCGTTCCCCTCCGGCGGACCGCCGCGATCGTGGCGGCCACCCATGCGCCACCCGTCGGGACACCCATGGTGGCGGCAGCCGATGACGCCTTCTACTACCGGCCCGACGCCGAGGGGATCCTGATCTCCCCGTGCGAGGCGGAGCCTGCCGAGCCGGGTGACGCGCAACCCCACCCGGGCGACATCGAGCGTCTCATCGACCACCTGGCAACCGTCACCGATCTCGGCATCACCGGTGTCGTACGGGCCTGGACCGGGTTGCGGACGCAGCGCGCGTCCGGCCTGCCGGTCGTCGGGTTCGACGCAGCACATCCCGGCTTCTTCTGGCTCGCCGGCCAGGGCGGCTACGGTTTCCAGACCTCCTCCGGCATCGCCGAGCTCGCGACCATCCTGCTCACCGGGGCGGACCCCGAGGATCTCGGCGCCGATCCGGTCCGGATCAGGGCTGCGGCGGAGGCACTCCGCCCGGCATGACCCCCAGCTGATGTCCGCGCCCCGCGCAAGGGACGGGCACCGCCGGGCCCGGGGATCCGGAAGCGGCGTCCGTTCCGTAGTGTGGGTCCTCGACACCGGCATGATGCCGGGAACACAGGCGCCGCCGCGGGCGGCACGGAGAACGGACGTGCAGCATGTCGGCAGGCGGAGGCAACAAGGCGATCATCGCGGCCCTCACGGCGAATCTCACCATCGCCGCCCTCAAGTTCCTCGCGTTCGCCCTCACGCGATCGTCGTCGATGCTCGCCGAGGGCATCCACTCGGTGGCGGACTCCGGCAACCAGGTGCTGCTGCTCGTGGGCGGCAAGCGGTCGAAGCGCCAGGCGAGTGCCGAGCATCCGTTCGGATTCGGACGCGAACGCTACATCTACGCCTTCATCGTCTCGATCGTGCTGTTCAGCGTCGGCGGGCTGTTCGCGCTCTACGAGGCCTACCACAAGTACCAGGACCCGCACCCGATCGAGGGCTCCTTCTGGTGGGTGCCGATCGCGGTGCTCATCGGGGCGATCGTCGCGGAGTCGTTCTCCCTCCGCACCGCCATCCGGGAGTCCAACCACACCCGGGGGGACATGGGCTGGGTGCGCTTCGTCCGGACGGCCAAGGCTCCCGAGCTGCCCGTCATCCTGCTGGAGGACTTCGGCGCGCTCATCGGACTGCTGTTCGCGCTGTTCGGCGTCTCCATGACCCTCCTCACGGACAACGGCCTCTGGGATGCCGCGGGTACGGCGATGATCGGCCTCCTGCTCGTGGCCATCGCCGCCGTCCTCGCCGTCGAGACCAAGAGCCTGCTGCTCGGCGAGTCCGCGTCGGCGTCGGACGTCGCGAAGATCGAGGAGGCCATCGGCAACGATGGAGCCACGCACATCATCCACCTGAAGACCCTCCACCTGGGCCCCGACGAGCTGCTCGTCGCCGCGAAGATCACGGTTGGGAGCCAGGAGAGCGGAGCGCAGATCGCCGCCGAGATCAACGACGCCGAGCGGCGCATCCGGGCGGCGGTGCCGATCGCCACGGCCATCTATCTCGAACCGGATCTCTACGTCCCCGAGGCCGGGGTGACGCCGTCGGCGAACGGCGGCTCCGCCCGCACCCCGGCGTCCGGCGACGGGGGTGGGCAGGTCTAGGATGGGCGCATGAACGTCATCGAAACACGTCTTCCCGGCATCGGAGTGCGGCGCGAGATCGTCACCGGCTCCGGGCGCAGGGTGGGCATCGTCGCCCAGCGCGACGGCGATCTCGACCTCATCATCTCCAAGGCCAACGACCCCGACGCCTGCGTCGCCTCGATCCCGCTGACGCCGGACGAGGCCGCCACCATCGGCAACCTCCTGGGTTCGCGGCAGCTCGTCGCGCAACTGACGGAGGAGCACCGGGACCTGCCGGGCGTCTCCACCCGGCAGTTCCTCATCGAGCGCGGTTCGCCCTTCGACGGACATCCGCTCGCGGATACCCGGATGCGCTCGCGCTCCGGAGCGTCCCTCGTGGCGGTGCTGCGCTCGGGGCAGGTCCAGGCATCCCCCACGCCCGACTTCACCCTGGCCGCCGGCGATCTGCTGGTGGTGGTGGGAACCTCCGAGGGCCTCGACGCCGCGGCGGACATCCTGCGCAACGGCTGAGCGGCCCGTGCACACCACCGCCCTGACCCTGATCGAACTCGGCGCCATTCTCCTGTTCCTCGGTATCCTCGGGCGGCTCGCCGGCCGGATCGGACTCTCGCCCATCCCGCTGTACCTGATCGGCGGCCTCTTCTTCGGGCAGGGTGGGTTCATCGAGCTCGAGGGCGTCATCGAGTTCAGCGAGGTCGCCAGCGAGATCGGCGTGGTCCTGCTCCTGCTGATGCTCGGGCTCGAGTACACCGCGAAGGAGCTGGTCACCGGCCTCCGGCAGTCCTGGCTCGCCGGGATCGTCGACTTCCTGCTGAACTTCACGCCCGGTGCGCTCGTCGCGGTGATCCTCGGGTGGGGTCCGGTCGCCGCCCTGGTGATGGGCGGCGTCACCTACATCTCCTCGTCCGGCATCGCGGCGAAGGTCATCAGCGACCTCGGCCGGCTCGGCAACCGCGAGACCCCCACCGTGCTGGCGATCCTCGTCTTCGAGGACCTCGCGATGGCCATCTACCTGCCGGTCCTCACCGCCGTGTTGGCGGGACTCAGCTTCGCGGGCGGACTCGGCACGGTCGGTATCTCGCTCCTCGTCGTCACGCTGGTGCTCGTGATCGCCCTGCGCTGGGGCAACGTGGTCTCCGCAGTGGTGGACAGCACGGACCGCGAGGTGTTCCTCCTGACGCTGATCGGTGCCGCGCTCCTGGTCGCCGGCCTGGCCTCGGCGCTGCAGGTCTCGGCCGCCGTCGGCGCGTTCCTCCTCGGCATCGCCATCTCGGGGGCGACGGCGGAGAACGCCGCCCGGATCCTCGAACCCCTGCGCGATCTCTTCGCCGCGATCTTCTTCGTGGTGTTCGGCCTGAACACCGATCCGGCCTCGATCCCGCCCGTCCTCGGCTTCGCCCTGGGTCTGGCGCTGGTCACCTCGGCCACCAAGATCGCCACCGGGTGGTGGGCTGCCAAGCGGCAGGGGATCGGGCGGCTCGGCCGTGCGCGCGCGGGGACGGCGCTGGTGGCGCGGGGCGAGTTCTCGATCGTCATCGCCGGGCTCGCCGTCGCGTCGGGGGCCGTGATCCCCGAACTGGCGGCTCTCGCCACCACCTACGTCCTGCTGATGGCCGTCCTCGGCCCGGTGCTGGCCCGCCTCGCCGAGCCGGCGATGGAACTCCTCGACCGGGCACCGAAGCGCAGGCCGAGGCACGTGACGGTCTGACGCCCGCGGACATCCGCCCCGGCGTCAGGCCGAGGCCCGTCACCTCCCGACGGCCGCGGTTGTCCGCCCCCGGCGTCAGTCCTCCAGGATGCGGCCGATCGGCTCGAGCTTCTCCGCCTGGAAGGTGTCCTCCTCGCGCCCGTACGCCCAGTAGCCGGAGAGGGACACCTGCTTCTTCTCGAGCCCCCGACCCTTGAACAGCACGTCCCGCAGGGCCTTCATGGCACCGCGCTCGCCGTGGACGAAGGCGTCGACCCGGCCCTCGGGCCACGGACCGGCGGCGACGGCGTCCGCGAGGAGCGTCGTCGTCCCGGCGGCCCTGCCGGCGCGCAGCAGCCAGTGCACGGCGAGTCCGTCCGGCGCGTCGAGCGGGATGATCTCCGCGTCGCTGTCCACTTCGAGGTAGGCGTGCCCGACGGCGGTGTCCGGCAGGGCGTCGATGCCCGCCGCGATCGCGGGGAGGGCGGAGTCGTCGCCGACGAAGAGGTGCCAGTCCGCAGTCGGGTCCGGAGACCACTTCCCGGACGGCCCCATGAGCACGAGCGTGTCGCCGGGGACGGCCGCTGCCGCCCAGGGGCCGGCGATGCCGGCGTCACCGTGCACCACGAAGTCGATCGCGAGCCGCTGCGTGCCGTGGTCGAGCCAGCGGATCGTGTAGGTGCGCTTCACCGGCCGGTCGCCGGAGGGGAGCTCCTGCTTCAGTGCCGCGAGGTCGTACGGCGGGACGAGTCCCAGCTCGGGCCTCGCGAACAGCAGCTTGGCGTACTTGTCCGTCGCGTCGCACTCCTGGAGGTCCGCGAAGCCCGGTCCGCCCGCCACCACCCGCACCAGATGGGGGCTCAGCCACTGCGTCCCGACCACGGTGAGGACGGCTTGCGGCCTCGGGGGCTTGTGGGGCGCCAGGTCCTGCGGTGCGGGATCGGTGGGACCGGCAGGGTCGGGAGACGCCGAGGTGGGAGCGGGGGAGGACGAGGACATGGGGCGGGACTTCTTTCTCAATGGGAGTTAGCCCACCCTAACAAGCCTTACCCGGCGGACGCTGGGAGTTCCGCCTGCGCTGCAGCGAGGAGCGAGCCGTCCGCGACGAGGAGCCGTGCCGCCTCGATCTCGGGGGCGAGATAGCGATCGGTCCCCGGCCCCGCGACGTCCTGCCGGAGCCGTGACCGCACGGCGCTGATGGGAGCCGAACTGCGGAGGGTGGGGGAGCTTCCCGGAGCGTCGGCGCCGGTGGACGGATCCTTCCAGCCCTGCAGTCCGCCGTCCCGCATGTCCAGTCCGCGCGCCGCCGTGAGGATCTCGATGGCGAGCACGCGGGTGAGGCCGTCGATCGCCCGGCGGAGCTTCAGCCCGGCCGCCCAGCCCATGGACACGTGGTCCTCCTGCATGGCCGAGGAGGGGATGGAGTCGACGGAGGCTGGCTGGCCGAGGCGCTTGAGCTCGGACACGATGCCGGCCTGGGTGTACTGGGCGATCATGTGCCCGGAATCGACGCCGGGATCGTGGGCGAGGAAGGGGTTCAGCCCGTGGCTGCGGGCCCGGTCGAGGAAGCGGTCCGTGCGCCGTTCGCTCATCGAGGCGACGTCGGCGACGGCGATCGCGAGGAAGTCCAGCACGTACCCCACGGGAGCGCCGTGGAAGTTGCCGTTCGACTCGATCCGGCCGTCGGGCGTGATCACCGGGTTGTCGATGGCCGAGCCGAGCTCGATCGCGGCGACCGATTCCGCGTGCGCCAGCGTGGCCCGCGCGGCGCCGTGCACCTGGGGTGCGCACCGCAGCGAGTAGGCGTCCTGGACGCGCGTGAAGCGGTGCCGCCCCGTCGCCGACGTGAGCTGCTCGGCGATGAGCGGTGAGCCGTCCAGGAGGGCGCGGATGCCGGCGGCCGAGGCCACCTGGCCCGGGTGTGGGCGCAGGGCGTGGAGGTCCTCGGCGAAGACGGCGTCCGTCCCGAGCAGTCCCTCGACGCTCATCGCGGCGGCGAGGTCCGCCGTCGCCAGCAGCAGGTGCAGGTCGGACGCCGCGAGGACCAGCATCCCCAGCATCCCGTCCGTGCCGTTGATGAGGGCCAGTCCCTCCTTCTCGCGTAGTTCGACGGGCGTGATGCCCGCGGTGGCGAGGGCCTCGGCGGCGGGGACGAGCCGTCCCCGCGCATCCCGCACGTCGCCTTCGCCCATGAGCGCGAGAGCCACGTGCGAGAGCGGCGCGAGGTCGCCGGAGCAGCCCAGTGAGCCGTACTCGCCGATGACGGGGGTGATGCCGGCGTTGAGGAGGGCCGCATAGGTGGTGGCGACGACGGGACGCACACCGGTGCGGCCGGTCGCGAGGGTCGAGAGCCGGTTGAGCATGAGCCCGCGCACCACTTCGCGGTCCACCTCCGTGCCGGAGGATGCCGCGTGGCTCCGGATGAGGCTGCGCTGCAGCTGGGTGCGCTGCTCGAGCGGGATGTGCTTCGTGGCGAGGGCGCCGAAGCCGGTGGAGACGCCGTAGTGGGGGGTCCCGTCGTCGACCAGGGCGTCGACGACGGCACGGGAGGCGGCCATGGCGGCCGACGCGTCGGGATGGAGCTCGACGGTCGCGCCGGAACGGGCCACCGCGACGACGTCGGCGGGCGAGAGGGGGCCGGTCCCCACGATCACGGGATGCTGCACGGGAACCTCGGTTCTGCGGTCGGACCGCTATTGCCATCTGGTGAAAAGGACGTTTCAATAAGTGAAATACAGGACCGGTTCGAAAGCAAGGAGGCGGCATGGCGGAATCGTCCACCCGCACGGTGGAGCGGGCACTGGTGCTGCTCGGCGCTGTCTGCGAGGCGGGATCGATCACGCTCGCCGACGCCGCGCGCGGGACCGGGCTCTCGGCGTCGACCGCCCTGCGGCTCCTGCGCACCCTCGAGAGCACGGGTTTCGTCCGGCGGGACGGCGACGGCTCCTACCGCCCCGGGCTCCGCGTGGTCCAGCTCGGGGCTCAGGCGCTCGGGCAGGAATCCCTCGTCTCCCTCGCCGAGCCCGCCCTCGAACGGCTGGTGGGGCAGACGGGGGAGTCCGCCTACCTGAGCGTCCCGTCGCACGACGGGCAGGGCGTGTACCTCGCCATGCGCGAGGGGACGCATTCGGTGCGCCACGCCAGCTGGGTGGGGCGCAGCATCCCGCTGGACGGCACGGCTGTCGGCGCGGTCCTGGCGGGCGCAGCCGGGCCGGACGGCTTCGTCGTCGTGCGCGACGGCGTGGAGGCCGATGTGACGGCCGTCGCCGCGCCGGTGTCCCCGGGCGGACGCGTGGTCGCGGCGATCAGCGTCGTCGTCCCCAGCTACCGCATCACCGCCACGGAGGCTCGCCGCCTCGGCGCACTCGTCGCCCGTGAGGCCGAGGACCTGCTCGCCCACATCCCGGCCGGCCCGCTCGGGCACGACCTGACAGGAGAACCCGCATGACCACCCACGATCCCGCCCGCTCCATCCGTGCGGCACGCGGAACGCAGCTCACCGCGAAGAGCTGGCAGACCGAGGCACCGCTCCGCATGCTCATGAACAACCTCGACCCCGAGGTCGCCGAGCGCCCCGAGGACCTGGTCGTCTACGGCGGCACGGGCAGGGCTGCGCGCAGCTGGGAGGCGTACGACGCGATCGTGCGCACCCTCGAGACGCTCGACGACGACGAGACGCTCCTCGTGCAGTCCGGCAAGCCCGTCGGCGTCTTCCGCACGAACCCCTGGGCTCCGCGCGTCCTGCTCGCCAACTCGAACCTCGTGGGGGACTGGGCCACCTGGCCGGAGTTCCGCCGCCTGGAGGCCGAGGGCCTCATGATGTACGGGCAGATGACGGCCGGCTCCTGGATCTACATCGGCACGCAGGGCATCCTGCAGGGCACGTACGAGACCTTCGCCGCGATCGCCCGCAAGCGCTTCGGCGGCACCCTCGCCGGCACCCTGACGCTCACGGGCGGGTGCGGCGGCATGGGTGGTGCGCAGCCGCTCGCCGTCACCCTGAACGGCGGGGCAGTCCTGATCGTCGACGTCAGCGAGGCGCGCCTCCGCCGCCGCGTCGCCAAGCGCTACCTGGACACCGTGGTGGACACGCTCGACGACGCCGTCGCGCAGGTCCTCGCCGCGAAGCGTGAGAAGCGCGCTCTGTCGGTCGGTGTCGTGGGGAATGCGGCCGCCGTGTTCCCCGAACTGCTCCGGCGCGGGTTCGACGTCGACATCGTCACGGACCAGACCTCCGCGCACGATCCGCTCAGCTACCTGCCGGAAGGCATCGCCCCCGACGAGTGGGAGCGTGAATCCGCGGCGGACCCCGACGGCTTCACGAAGAAGGCCCAGGTGTCCATGGCCCTGCAGGTCGAGGCGATGGTGGGCTTCCAGGACGCCGGCGCCGAAGTATTCGACTACGGCAACTCCATCCGCGACGAGGCCCGGAAGGGCGGCTACGGCCGCGCCTTCGCCTTCCCCGGCTTCGTGCCCGCCTACATCAGGCCGCTGTTCTGCGAAGGGCTCGGTCCGTTCCGCTGGGTGGCCCTCTCCGGGGACCCGGCGGACATCGCGGTCACCGATGCCGCCCTGAAGGAGCTGTTCCCCGACAACGTGCACCTGCACCGCTGGCTCGACGCCGCCGCCGAGCACGTCGAGTTCGAGGGCCTGCCCGCCCGGATCTGCTGGCTCGGGTACGGGGACCGCGCGAAGGCCGGGCTGCTCTTCAACCGCCTGGTCGCGGAGGGCAGGGTGTCCGCGCCGATCGTCATCGGCCGCGACCACCTCGATTCCGGCTCCGTCGCCTCCCCCTACCGCGAGACGGAGGCCATGGCGGACGGGTCGGACGCCGTCGCCGACTGGCCCCTGCTCAACGCCCTGCTCACCACGTCCTCCGGAGCCACCTGGGTGTCCATCCACCACGGCGGCGGCGTCGGGATCGGCCGGTCCATCCATGCGGGCCAGGTGTCCGTGGCCGACGGCACCGAGCTCGCCGCCCAGAAGCTCGAGCGCCTGCTCACCAACGATCCCGGCATGGGCGTCATCCGCCACGTCGATGCGGGATACGAGAGGGCACGCGAGATCGCCTCCCAGCGTGGCGTGCGCATCCCCATGGAATCCTGAGCAGGACACCACCCGCCCCACCGCAGGAAGGCACCCTCGTGCAGACCGTCTCCACCGTCCTCGACTCCATCAGCGACGTCGGCCGCGACACGTCCCGCGGCGGCTACTCCCGCGGGGTCTTCACCTCCGCCGAGCTGTCGCTGCGCGAATGGTTCGCCGCTGAGGCGACGGCCCGCGGGCTCGCGGTGGAGACGGACCGCAACGGCATCCTGTGGGGTTGGTGGGATGTCACGGGCAGCCGCGACGGCGCGCTGGTCACCGGCAGCCACCTCGACTCCGTACCCGGCGGTGGTGCGTTCGACGGGCCGCTCGGTGTCGCCTCGGCCCTCGCTGCCGTGGACCTCCTGCGCGAGCGCGGGGTGCAGACGCACCGGTCGCTGGCCGTGACGGTGTTCCCCGAGGAGGAGGGGTCCCGCTTCGGGGTGTCCTGCCTCGGCTCCCGGCTGCTCACCGGCTCCCTCGACCCGGACCACGTGCGCTCGCTCACCGACACCGACGGCACCACCTTCGCCGACGCCGCGCGTTCCGCCGGGATCGACGTCGCACACCTCGGCCGCGACGAGGAGGCCGCCCGCCGGATCGGCGACTTCGTGGAGCTGCACGTGGAGCAGGGCCGCGGGCTGATCGACCTCGACTCCGCCGTCGCCATCGGCTCCACGATGCTGGGCCACGGTCGCTGGCGCCTCTCAATCACCGGGCAGGGGAACCACGCCGGCACCACCCTCATGGCGGACCGTGCCGACCCGATGGTCGCCGCCGCGCAGGTGGTCCTCGCGGCCAGGAGGATCGCGGCCGAGCAGGAGGGGGCGCGGGCCACCGTCGGCCGGCTGCAGCCCGTCCCCGGCGGAACGAACGTCATCGCGTCCCGCGTGGACCTCTGGCTCGACGTCCGCCACGAGGAGGACGCCGTCACCGCACAGCTCATCGAGAAGATCCACGGCCAGGCCCAGAAGATCTGCGCCTTCGAGGGCTGCCGTGCCACGCTCACGGAGGAGTCGCGCAGCAGCACCGTCCACTTCGACGGCGCCCTGCAGCGGACACTGCACAACGCACTCGGGCGTTCCTTCCCGGGCACGCCGACCCTGCCCACGGGCGCGGGGCACGACGCCGGGATCCTCGGCAGCATCGCGCCGACGGCCATGCTCTTCGTCCGCAATCCCACGGGCATCAGCCACTCGCCGGAGGAGTTCGTGGAGCGCGACGACGCCGACGCCGGCGCCACCGCGCTCGCGGACGTGCTCGAAGACCTGCTGTGATCCGAGCCGCACACCGCATCGGGCGCGCCGTCCCTGCTCGCCCGGCGGGCCCCGCCCTCGTTCGCCCGGCAGGACCCGGCGGCCTCGCAGTCCCGGCGGGTCCCGCCGGTCACGCACTGACCGGCGGCCCGGCCGATCCTGCGTCCCGTGCCGTCCGGGCGGTCTGGTGTGAGTCCGCGTGGCTCGGCACGGAGGGCGTGGTCGAGGCCGTGCGGATCGAGGTCGACGCCGACGGGTACGTGGCCGGCGTCCGCCCGGGCCACCCCGCGCAGGAGGGCGACGTCGTCCTCCACGGCGTGGCCTTCCCCGCCGCCGCGAACGGACACTCCCACGCCTTCCACCGGGCGCTGCGCGGTCGGACGCACGACCGCGGCGGGACGTTCTGGACGTGGCGGGAGACGATGTACCGGGTAGCACGGGCCCTCACGCCGGCACTGTACGAGGACCTCGCCACCGCCGCCTACGCCGAGATGGTCGCCGCGGGCTGGACGAGCGTCGCCGAGTTCCACTACATCCACCACCTTCCCGACGGGACGCCGTACGGCCACGCGACCGGCGAACCCCACGCGATGGAACTCGCCCTCGCCCGAGCCGCCGTGCGCGCCGGCATCCGGCTGACCCTGCTCGACACGTGCTACCTCGCCGGCGGTTTCGGGCAGCCGCTCGAGGACGGGCAGCGCCGGTTCTCGGACGGGAGCGCAGAGCGGTGGCTCGAGCGGCTGGACGCGCTGCGGGCCACCGTCGCCGGGCTGTACCCGGACCACCACGTGTCGGTCGGGGCGGCCCTGCACTCGGTGCGGGCCGTGCCGGAGCGGGACCTCGCGGTGATCGCGGACCGGCTGCCGGCCGATCTGCCCCTCCACGTGCATCTCTCCGAGCAGCCCGCAGAGAACGAGGACTGCCTCCGCGCGACCGGACTGACGCCCGCCGGTCTGCTGCAGCGGCACGGACTCGTGGACCGGCGCCTCTCGGTGGTCCACGCCACCCATCTCGGCGAGGAGGACATCGCCCTGCTCGGCGGTGCGGGCGCCGGTGTCGTGCTCTGTCCCACCACCGAGGCGGACCTCGCCGACGGGCTCGGGCCGGCGGGTCCGCTCCGCGCGGCGGGAGCGGTCCTGGCGCTCGGCACCGACCAGCACGCCGTCGTCGACCCCTGGCTGGAGATGCGCGCGCTCGAATACGGCGAGCGGCTCCGCACCGGGCGGCGCGGCCACTTCGACCCGGAGACCCTGCACGGCATCGCCTCGTCGGGCGGCGCCCGGGCGCAGGGTCGCCGGAGCGCCGGCATCGGTGCCGGGTCCGTCGCCGACCTCATGGCCATCGATCCGCACACCGCCCGTACCGCCGGGTCCTCGTGGGACCAGCTCGCCTACACGGCGACGGCGCAGGACGTGACGGGCGTCGTCGTCGGCGGGGTGCTCACCGCCCGGAACGGTACCCACGTCACCCTCGGGGATCCCGCCGGGTCGCTCGTCGCAGCGATCGACCGGCTGGACGCCGCGGTGGCCGCCGACGGTCAGACCTCCGCATCCAGCTACATCCACCCCCGGGAGCGGCACTGATGTCCATCCTCATCACGCACATCGGCGAGCTGACGACGCAGGACGCCGGGCACGCCGTCCTGCAAGATGCCGCCGTGGTCCTCGAGGGGGAGCGGATCAGCTGGATCGGCCCGGCCTCGGCAGCACCCGCGGCGGACACGGCCTACGACGCCGGTGGCCGCGCGGGCCTGCCCGGCTGGGTGGACAGTCATACGCACCTCGTCTTCGCCGGCGATCGCACCGCCGAGTTCGAGGCCCGGATGGCGGGGGAGTCCTATGCCGCGGGCGGCATCGCCGTCACGGTCGAGGCGACGCGCGCCGCGGGGGACTACGACCTCACGCGCCTCCTGCTGGCCCGGGTCGCCGAGGCCGCCTCGGGCGGGACCACCTACGTCGAGACGAAGACGGGGTACGGGCTCGATGTCGGGCACGAGGCCCGCAGCGCGCGCATCGCCGCCGGCGTCGTCGACGAGGTCACCTTCCTCGGCGCGCACCTCGTCCCGCGCGGGTGGGACGCGGACGCGTACACGGACCTCGTCTGCGGACCGATGCTCGACGCCGTCCGCCCCTTCGTCCGCTGGGCGGACGTCTTCTGCGAGACCGGTGCCTTCACGGCCGACCAGTCCCGCCGCGTCCTCGCCGCCTGCGCCGCGGCCGGACTCGGCCTGCGCGTGCACGGCAACCAGCTGGGCCCCGGCCACGGGGTGGCCCTGGCCGTCGAGTTCGGCGCCGCCAGCGTGGACCACGTCAACCACCTGGCCGACGGCGATGTCGACGCGCTCGCCGGCACCTGGGACGCCGGCACCTCGAACGCCGGCCCCTGGAACGCCGGGCATGGACGACCCGGCACCGTCGCGACGTGCCTGCCCGCCTGCGACCTCTCGACCCGGCAACCCTTCCCGCCCGCGCGCCGGCTCCTCGACGCCGGAGTCCAGATCGCGCTCGCGAGCAACTGCAACCCCGGGACGTCCTACACCAGCTCCATGGGCTTCTGCGTCGCCACGGCCGTCCTGCAGATGGGCCTCACCGTCCACGAGGCCGTGCGCGCCGCGACCTACGGCGGAGCCCTCGCCCTGCGCCGGCACGCGGGCGACGACGCCGACGGACGCCGGGCGGTCGGCTCTCTCGCGGTGGGACACAGGGCCGACCTGCAACTGCTGAACGCGCCGTCGGCGGCTCACCTGGCCTACCGGCCGGGGATGCCGCTCGTGCATGCGGTGTGGAAGGCGGGCACGCGCGTCCGCTAGCCCGTCCGGGCCGTCCGGACCGTCCGGACCGTCCGGACCGTCCGGACCGTCCGGCACGCAGAGTGCTCGACGGCGGGTTGGGAATCCCCAGCCGGCGCTGGGAGGATGACGCCATGCATCCGGATCCTCCCTCCTCCGCACACCTGCAGCCCGGTTCCCCGTCCACGTCCCGGTCCGGACCACGTGCATCCGGGACCGGCGGCACGCCCGAGCCCACGTCGGGGCCGGCCTCCGCTCCTCGGCGCCGCATCAGGGTGGAGCTGCTCATCGTCCTCGGACTCTCGCTCGGGCAGTCCGGCGTCTACGCGATCGTCAACCTCGCGGAGAAGCTCACCCGCGGACCGCTCGCCGCCCAGACCACCACACTGAATCCGGTGCTCAACGAGCGCCAGTACTTCGATCTCACGTACCAGCTCCTGAACATCGCCTTCGCGCTGGTCCCGGTGGCCCTGGTCCTCTACCTCCTCGGCGGTCACGGGGTCTCCGCCTTCCGCCGGCTCGGGTTCACGTTCGAGAAACCGCTCCGGACGGTGGGTTTCGGCGTCGGGCTCGCGGGCATCATCGGCGTCGGGACGCTCGGCGTCTACGCCGGGGGGAGGGCGCTCGGCATCACCACCGCGCTCGTCCCGGCGGCGCTGGACGCCTACTGGTGGACCATCCCGGTGCTCGTCCTGTCCGCGGTGCGGCACGCCGTGCTGGAGGAGGTGATCGTGGTGGGGTATCTGTTCATCCGGTTGCGTGAGCTCGGATGGTCGACGCCCGCCATCGTCGTCAGCAGTGCCCTCCTGCGCGGCAGCTATCACCTGTACCAGGGTTTCGGCCCGTTCATCGGCAACGTCCTGATGGGTCTGCTGTTCGGCTGGTTCTACACGCGCACGCGCCGTGTCATGCCGCTGGTGATCGCGCACGCGCTCATCGACATCACCGGTTTCGTCGGATTCGCGCTCATCGGACCGGCCATCGGAATTGGCGGTTGAATAAAGAAAGGCTTCCCTTTGTTCATTTGCGCGCACGAATCATGACTAAATTATCCGCTAATTACGGGTTTATGCTCACTTCATCCGGCACAGACAACGGCGGCTCCGACAGGGACCCCACCGGACCAGCCAGGAGGAATCATGAGCAGCGCCCCCAGTGCCCCCAGTGTCACCAGTGTCTCCGAGTGCAGTGTCCACAACTGCTCCTTCAACCACGACGGCTGCACCGCCGTCGCCATCACGGTGTCGGGCAGCGAGGAGCACGCCTCGTGTGCCACGTTCATCGACACGTCCATCAGCGGCGGGCTGCCGAAGATGCTCGCGCACGTCGGCGCCTGCCAGCGCTCCGAGTGCAGCTTCAACCACGATCTCCTCTGCAGCGCGCCGGCCGTGAAAGTGGGTCCGGGTGCCGAGGCCGCTGACTGCCTCACCTACACGCACGCCTGACCGGCTGAGGCGGTCGACAACGGCCGCCACACGGAGAAGGACCGGACGACAGTCCGGTCCTTCTCCGTGTTCGCCTCGTCGCGAGCTCTCAGATCTCGACGCGTCCCTCGCCGGTCTCGAAGGTCACGGACATGATGCCGGGGGTGCCGTTCGGAGCGATCCACTGCACCTGGACGCCGTCGAGCGTCTCCTCGACCGCAGTGCCGAGCCACTCGGTGACGCGCTCGGAGGACCCCGCGATGGTCAGGCAGTCGAGCTTGACCGACGCCGGGCGTGCCTTGGACGGGTGGAGTTCCTCGGTGCCCTCGTCCCAGCGGAGGAGGTAGGGGACCTGCGGGTCCGCGATGAGGCCCTTGATGCCGATCTGCTGCCAGGTCAGTTCCTGGCCGTCCGGGAACTTGCGGTTCCCTGGGACGGCGCTGCGGCCGAGGCGTTCCTCGAACGGGCCCAGGTCGTCGACAGCGACGCACCAGCCCATCCAGCCTCCGCCGGCCTCGGAGCGGGCGCGGACGGCCTGGCCGAAGGGCGCCTTGTCCGACGCAGGGTGGTTCAGCACCTCCACGACCTCGAGGTACTGGCTGTTGGCCAGCGGGAAGATCATGTTGCGGGTGCCGAAACGCGGGTGCACACCGCCCTTCACGGGCTCCATGCCGAGCCGGGCCGAGATCCGGTCGGCGGTCGCGGCAAGTCCATCGGGTTCACAGGCATAAGAGACGTGGTCCAGGCGCATGCGGTTATTTTGGCACTAAGTGATGCACCTCTCGACTTAGGGCCGCCTTACCCGTGGACAGCGCCCACCGGCCCTGCCGGAGCGCCGTCCGAGGCGGCGGCGGAGCACAGAGCCGGTGGGTCGGATGCCGGCGCGAGGCACCGCCGGGAACCGGAGGGGCACCTGGGGCGACGTTCCGTGCCGGCTTCACGGAGGGTCACACGGGTTGCCGGACACGCTCCCATACGTTTTCATGGGTGCAGGTCATGAGTGCCAGCACGAAGCCCCGGCTTGCTGGCCGGCAACCCTCCAACCGCGGTGGGGTGCCCCGGGTGAGGACCAGGTCCGGCGCCGGTTCGGCGTCGTTCAAGCGCGGGCTCCTGCGGGGCCCGGTCTCCCGGAGCCGGAACTGTCGGCGGGAGCATCGGAGATCGCAGGGCCCCTACCGACAGGGAGCACCATGTCCAACGATTGGTCTTTCGAGACACGCCAGATCCACGCCGGCCAGGTGCCGGACGCAGCCACGGGGTCCCGGGCCCTCCCCATCTACCAGACCTCCTCGTTCGTGTTCCCGAGCGCCGAGAGTGCGGCGAACCGGTTCTCGCTGACCGAGCTCGCGCCCATCTACACCCGGATCGGCAATCCGACGCAGGAGGCCGTGGAGACCCGGATCGCGAGCCTGGAGGGTGGCGTCGGTGCGCTGCTCCTCGCCTCGGGCCAGGCCGCCGGGACCTTCGCGGTGCTGAACATCGCCGAGGCGGGGGACCACATCGTCGCCAGCCCGAGCCTCTACGGGGGTACGTACAACCTGTTCAGGCACACACTGAAGAAATTCGGGATCGAGACCACGTTCGTGGAGGACCCGGACGATCTCGAGCAGTGGCGTGCGGCGGTCCGCCCGAACACCAAGCTCTTCTTCGGCGAAGTGGTCTCCAATCCCCGCCAGGACGTCCTCGATCTGGAGGGCATCAGCGGTGTCGCCCACGAGCACGGGCTCCCGCTGATCGTGGACAACACGCTCTCCACCCCGTATCTCATCCGGCCCATCGAGTGGGGCGCGGATATCGTGGTCCACTCGGCCACGAAATACCTGGGCGGGCACGGCACCGCGATCGCGGGCGTGATCGTGGACTCCGGGAACTTCGACTTCGCCCGGTACCCGGAGCGGTTCCCCGGCTTCAACACGCCGGACGAGAGCTACCACGGACTCGTCTACGCGCGTGACCTCGGTGTCGGAAGCCCGCTCGGCGCCAACCTCGCCTACATCCTCAAGGCACGGGTGCAGCTCCTGCGCGATCTCGGCGCCGCGGTCTCTCCGTTCAACGCCTTCCTGATCGCGCAGGGCCTCGAGACGCTCAGCCTCAGGGTGGAGCGGCATGTGCAGAACGCCCAGGCCGTCGCCGAGTGGCTGGAGGCGCACGACGACGTCGAGCGGGTCTCCTACGCGGGCCTGCCGTCCAGCCCCTGGTACGAGCGCGGCCGGAAGTACGGGCGCATCGGCACGGGGGCGATCGTGAGCTTCGACATCGCCGGGGGGCTCGAGGCGGGCAAGCGCTTCGTCGACGGTCTCGAACTGCACTCGCACGTGGCGAACGTGGGGGATGTGCGGTCGCTCGTCATCCACCCCGCATCCACCACCCACAGCCAGCTCGGCGCGGAGGCGCAGCTCACGGCGGGCGTCCGGCCGGGCCTCGTCCGCCTGTCCGTGGGACTCGAGAACATCACCGACATCCTCGCCGACCTCGACGCCGGCTTCCGAGCGGCCAAAGGAGCCTGACCCTTCGTGACCACCTACCCTCCCGCTCCGCTGCACCAGGGGAACGACGCCGGCCCCTCGGGGGACGGGTTCCTGCGCGTCGCCCCGATCGGCCCCCTGGCCCTCGAGACCGGGGGCGCGCTGCCGGACGTGCAGCTCGCCTTCGAGACGTGGGGGGAGCTGGATGCGGAGGCATCGAACGCGGTGCTGGTGCAGCACGCCCTCACGGGCAGCTCGCACGTCGCACGCGGTGCGTCGGAGGAGGAGGGCTGGTGGGACGCGCTCGTGGGCCCCGGGCGGACGGTGGACACGGACCGCTTCTTCGTGGTGTCGATCAACATGGTGGGCGGCTGCTACGGCTCGACGGGGCCGGCCAGCCTGGCGCCCGACGGTGCCCCCTGGGGCTCCCGTTTCCCGTTCGTCACCATCCGGGACGGGGTTCGGGCGGAGGCGTTGCTCGCCGACCAGCTCGGCATCCACCGCTGGCACTCGGTCCTCGGCGGATCCATGGGAGGCGCGCGTGCCCTCGAGTGGGCCCTGATGTACCCGGACCGCGTGGAGCGATGCGCCGTCATCGCCTGCACAGCCGCCAGTTCGGCCGAACAGATAGCGTTCGCCCAGGCGCAGCTGCAGGCGATCCGCCTGGATCCCGCCTACCGCGGCGGCGACTACTACGACGGTCCGCATCCGGATGCGGGCCTCGGGCTGGCGCGCCGCATCGCCCACATCACCTACCGCTCGGAAGGGGAGTTCGAGACACGCTTCGGCCGGAGCGAGCAGGATGCCGAGCAACCCCTCGGTGCGGTGGTGCCCGCCGACCGTGGGCGGTACCAGGTGGAGAGTTACCTCGACCACCAGGCCGAGAAGCTGGTGGACCGGTTCGATGCCAACAGCTACGTGATCCTGACGGAGGCGCTCATGAGCCACGACGCCGGCCGCGCCCGGGGGAGCCTCGACGCCGCCCTCGCTGCCGCGCCGGCACAGTTCTTCGTCGCGGCGGTCGGCTCCGACCGGCTGTACGTCCCCGGGCAGTCCCATCGCCTGGCGGCGGGGCTGCCCGGGGAGGTGCCCGTCCACACGATCACCTCACCGGTGGGCCACGATGCCTTCCTCACGGAGATCCACCAGCTCGACGCGCAGTTGCGCGATGCCTTCTACGCGAAGTAGAAGTTTCGCGGCGGCTGCTGTTGGGTTTCTCCGGGCCTGCCCCTAGGCTGGGAGCTAAGCCTGCTTATCGATTGCCGGCAGGCAAGCCCGGGACCCTGTCCCGCGCGCACCACACCGACGGATGAAGAGGAGCTGTTCATGGAACTGAGCACCATTGGCTGGAACCAGGAAGCACGCGACAAGATCCTGCTCGACGCCGACCGGGCGCTGCAGGGCGCGGTGAAGGAGGCGGCGGAGACCATGGACGGCAAGTCCCGCGACGAGGTCTACGAGTTCCTCTTCGAGAAGCTCAAGCCGCAGTTCGTCGACTTCAAGCCGGGGCCCGATCTCAGCGCCTGCGCGGACGCGGTCGCCAACGGCGAGGTCGCGCTCGAGAGCTGACTCCAGGGCGTCGCCCTCGGCGCCCTCAAGACACCGGTGATGACCGGTCGGCTGCCCGCCGACCGGTCATCGTCGTCTCCGGGACGCCGGGAAGGGTCGTCCCTGGGACGCGGTGAAGGGTCGCGTCCGGGACGCGGGACGGCTCGCCTCCGGGACGCCGGGAACACTGGTCCCCGGGCCGACGAGCGAGGGGCGGCGGACGGCCCCGCGTGCCGCGGCGGACGGCGAGCTAGTCCGCGGCGCCCGGTGGCATGCCCGGTCCGAAGATCGGTGCCGGTTCGAGCCGCTTGGCGGTGACGCCGTCTCCCGAGGACTGGTGCCGCAGGCGGCGCAGGACCCACGGCACGAAGTACTCGCGTGCCCACACGAGGTCCTCCGCGCGTGCGGCCCGCCAGGTGCGAGCCGGCAGCTCCTTGGGCTGCAGCGGCTCGAGGGTGTGCCTCACCGCGAGGGTGTCGAGGACCATCGCGGCGATGGTGTGGTGGCCGAGCGGCGAGAAGTGCAGCCTGTCCGTGGACCACATCTGCGGATCGAGCAGCTGCCGGAGCGCCCACATGTCCGCGATGACCGCCTCGTGCCGCGTCGCGATGGTGCGCAGGTTCTCGTTGTAGATCGCGGTCTTGGAGCGGATGCTCCCGAGGACGGTCTCGCGCACGTCCGGTCCCGTGAACAGCACCACGGTCGTCCCCGAACCGGCGAGGGTCCCGACGACGTCGTCGAGCTTGGCCGCGAGCAGATCGGGATCGCCGCCCGGACGCAGCAGGTCGTTGCCGCCTGCCGAGATGGTGACGAGGTCGGGACGCAGGGTGATCGCGGCGTCGACCTGCTGGTCGACGATCTGCTGGAGGAGGCGCCCGCGCACGGCGAGGTTCGCGTAGGCGAAGTTCGACTGGCCGCGCGCCAGTTCCTCGGCGACGCGGTCCGCCCAGCCGCGATTACCGCCGACGCTGGCCGGGTTCGGATCGCCGATCCCCTCGGTGAAGGAGTCACCGAGTGCCACGTAGCGATGCCACGGGTGCGGCTCGGAGTTGAGGGTGGGGTCGATCATCGGGCCGTTCGGGATGGGCTGGGCGTTGCTCTGCGGGGGACCCCCGGTGTTCGCTGCACTCACCGCACCATTGTGACCGCTGCCGGCCGCCGGACACCAGCCATCCGGAGTGCAGGGAGTCATCGCCCCGTGACAGGATGGACGGCATGACTGAATCCGCCTCCGGCACCGCCGCGCCCGAGCCACGCTCTTGGGAGCCGGTGGTCCTCTGGTCCAGGCCCGAGTCCGAGCGCGCAGGTACGCCCCTGCTCGTCCTGTTCCACGGCTACATGGCCGACGAGGAGGACCTCATGGGCCTGACGGACCACCTGCCCGGTGAGTTCACCGTGGCCTCCGTCCGGGCGCCGCTGGCCGTGGGCCCCGGCTACTCGTGGTTCCCCCTGGCCCGTGATGCCGACTACTCCGTGGAGCGCGTTGTCGCTGGTGTCGGTGCTGTCTCGGAGTGGCTCGACACCGTACGCGACGTGCATACCAGCGTCAGCATCCTCGGGTTCTCGCAGGGGATGGCGGTGGCGACCTCGCTCCTGCGGCACCGACCCGCGGACTTCACCTGCGTCGTCGGGCTCTCCGGCTTCACCGTCCCCTCGGAGGGTCATGCGTTCTTCCGGGACGAGGACGCCGCTGCGACCCCCACGCCGTTCTTCTGGGGGCGGGACCAGGAGGACCAGGTCATCACTGCGGAGATGATCGAGGTCACCCACGCCTGGCTGACCACCCACACGAAACTGACGAAGATCCTCTACTCGAACATGTTCCACAGCATCAACGTGCAGGAGCTGGCCCATGTCCGCGAGTTCCTCGCGATGACGGTGCTCGGGAAGCGCTGACGCCGGATCCGGACGCGGCGGGAGGACCACCGTGGACGACCCGGCGGCGACGGATGCGCCGAAGCCGCGCGGTGCGGACCACCCGCGTCGGGGAACCGTCAGCCGCGGGTGAGCCGCACCGTCTCGCCGTTGACGCTGATGGTGTCACCCGGGTGGAGCTGGCGTCCGCGCCGTTCCTCGATCTCCCCGTTCACGTGCACCAGCCCGTTGTCGATGAGGGTCTTCGCCTCCACGCCGTCCTCCGCGAGGGAGGCGAGCTTCAGCAGCTGCCCCAGGCGGATCATGTCATCCCGGATGGGCAGTTCTGTGCTGGAGTCGTCGGTCATGCGTCCATCATGCCGGATGCCGCCGGACTAGGCTGTACGGGTGTCCGACGCGCCTCTGCTCCCTCCCTCCGTCAGCTTTCCGCTCGCCCTCGCCGCGGGACTCGCGGTACCCGTCCAGGGCCGGATCAACGGTGCGCTCGGTACCGCCCTGGGGGACGGTATCGCCGCCGCCCTGATCAGTTTCGGCACGGGCCTGGTGGTGATGATCGTCATCACCCTGGCGCTGCCGTCCGCACGCGCCGGTGCGCTGCAGATCCTCCCCTCGGTGCGTGAGCGCCGGTTCCCGCCCTTCTACATCGCCGCCGGTGCGATCGGTGCGTTCTTCGTCTTCACGCAGTCCCTGACCATCGGCTTGATCGGCGTCGCCCTGTTCACCGTGGCCGCCGTGATGGGCCAGTCGCTGAGCGGACTCCTGGTGGACCGGGCCGGGATCGGGCCGGGTGGGAAGCGGGCCGTCACCGCTATGCGCGTCATCGGCGTCGTCCTGACCGTCCTCTCCGTCGTCTGGGCCGTCTCGCCGCGGTTCGGGGGAGCCGGCGAGGTCTCCAGCTGGCTCCTGCCCGTCCTGCTGCCCGTCGCCGGAGGCGTGCTGCTCAGCTTCCAGCAGGCCATGAACGGCACGGCGTCCCTGCACTACGGCACGCCCCTCGCCGCGACCCTCATGAACTTCATCGCCGGGACGGCGGTCCTGCTGGCGGCCTGGCTGGTCAAGCTCGTGATCGCCGGACCGGGGAACCCCCTGCCCTCCGAGTGGTGGTACTACCTCGGCGGACCCATGGGGTGCATTTTCATCGCCCTCGGCGCACTGCTGGTGCGGAGCCTCGGCGTCCTCCTCACCGGTCTGTGCATGATCGGCGGGCAGCTCGTCGGCTCGCTCCTGCTCGACCTCGTGGTCCCGGCGCCCGGGACCATCGTGGCCTTCGCGACCGTGGCCGGGACGCTGCTGACGCTCGGCGCCATCATCCTGACCACGCTGCCCTGGCCGCGCCGCGTCAGTCCCTGAGCCCGGTCCCCTGACCCCGCCGCACGCAGCAGGGGCTGCCCCGTCGGGAGCCGCCCCTGCTGGTCGTGCTGGTCGTGCTGGTCGTGCTAGCGGTCCGCGACCTCGTGGTCGTGGTCGTGCTCCGGGTGGAGCCCGCCGCCACTCTCCGTGCCGCCGCCGAGGGGGTTGCCGTCGAAGCGGTCCTTCTTGCCCTTGCCCTTCACGGGAGTGCCGGCACCATTCACGGCGAACGTGCTCGACGCGTAGGTCACGGTCAGGTGAGCGATGGCGTCGCTCAGCTGGTCGAGGGCCTCGATGCTGAGGTTGTTCGTGTCGTCGCAGGCCGCGTGGTAGCAGGCGTCGTAGGGCGCGCCGGCCACTCCACCGAACAGGGCGGCCTGCTCGGGGGTCTTGATGCCCTCGGCTCCGGTGAAGAGGCCACCCGCAGGGACGCCCTCCGCGATGAAGGGTCCGTAGTCGCTCCTGCCGCTGAACGCGGTCTCACCCGAGGCCAGGCCCACCGATGCGAAGTAGTCGTGGAAGTCCTGCTCGATCCGGCCCGATCCCTCAGGACCGGCCGCCGCGTCGGGACCCACCGGGAAAGCGGAGTTGTCGCCGTCGTACACGAAACGGCCGAAGTTCGGCGAGCCGATCATGTCGAAGTTCAGGTAGAGGCCCACGCGATCGAGCTCATCCTTCTCCACGAGGTCGGCCACGTAGTACTCGGCGCCCAGCAGGCCCTCCTCCTCGGCACCCCACCACGCGAAGCGGACCTTGTTGGCCGTCTTGACCTTGGCCATGCCCTCTGCCACGGCGAGGATCCCGGCGCTGCCCGTCCCGTTGTCGTTGATCCCGGGTCCGGCGAGCACGCTGTCGAGGTGCGCTCCGACCATGACCACGTTGTCAGGATCCCCGGTGCCGGTCTCGGCGATGACGTTGTAGGTCTCCCGGTTCTCGGAGATGGTGTCGACGGCGACACGGCCGGTGACGCCCTCGCCCAGGAGGTCGTTGCCGGCGGCGAAACTGGCTCCGACGACGGGGATGCCCACGAGGTCGGGTGCCCCCAGCGTGCCGGCGACCGCGGCGGTGTTGCCGCCCACGCCGGTGTTGAAGATGATGACCGCCGTCGCGCCCGCGGCCTCGGCGTTGGCGGCCTTGATGGCGAAGGTGCAGCCGCCGCGCTGCACCAGTGCGATCGAGCCGGCCGTGAAGCCGGCGAAGTCCGTGGTCTCGCAGCCACTGGTGCCGGCCGCGCTCGCGGTTCCCGTGGTGTCCACCGTGCGGATCTCGCCGGAGACGTCCCCGGCACCTGAGAACGTCATCGTGGCCACGTCCTCGGCGCCGTAGGTGACGTCGTCGGGCGTGGACTGCTCCAGCACGGCGGGGCTCAACTCGGCGAAGAACGGGAAGAGGAAGGACTGGACAGTCGGCGAGTAGCCCGCTGCCGTGAGCGTGCCCACGATGTAGTCGACGGACGCCGAATAGCCCTCGGTGCCCGAGGCGCGGGTGTTGCCGTTGGCCTCGGCGATGGCGTCGAGGGCCGTGAGGTGCCCCACCACCTTCTCGACCGTCACCGCCGCCCGGAGCTTCTTGGAGGAGTTGTTGGTGCTGTTGTCGAACGTCGGCGCGGCGTTGGCCGCGAAGCTGCCGCTCGCCACGAGGGCGAGGCTGCCGGCGAGGGCCAGCGCCGAGCGTCCGATGCGGGCGCGCGGGCGTACGAAGGAACGGGGCATGGGGGTCCTTTGGGTGCGAGCGGTCCGGACTGTCCGGACGCGGGAGTGACGTGGATCACACGTCGGAGTGTGCTCAACCTAGGAAGCTTCCGCCGTCACGTCAAGGGGGTTCCCCCTGCCCCTCCACGACCGGGTGCAGAGCCTGCCACCACCGCCGACGCCACGGCCCGACCCGGTAGGCTTGCCGGGTAGCTCTGGCGCCCCTGCGACGGGAGCGGACCAGCCTGCACCACGCGCCCCCCACCCGCGGACCGCACCCAGCGGCCTGCAGAGAACCGGAGAAGATCCCATGGCAGCAGCCAAGTCAGCACTCGACCCCATCATCTCGCTCGCCAAGCGGCGCGGCTTCGTCTTCCAGTCGGGTGAGATCTACGGCGGTTCCCGCTCGGCCTGGGACTACGGACCCCTCGGGGCCGAGTTCAAGGAGAACATCAAGCGGCAGTGGTGGCAGACGATGGTGCGCGGCCGGGAGGACGTCGTCGGCCTCGATTCCGCGGTGATCCTGCCCCGGCAGGTCTGGGAGGCCTCCGGCCACGTGGACGTCTTCAGCGATCCCCTCGTGGAGTGCCTCTCCTGCCACAAGCGCTACCGGGCGGACCACCTCGAGGAGGAGTACGAGGAGAAGAAGGGCCGCGCGCCCGAGAACGGCCTCAAGGACGTCACCTGCGCCAACTGCGGGACCAAGGGCCAGTGGACCGAACCGCAGGAGTTCTCCGGACTGCTGAAGACCTTCCTCGGACCGGTCGCGTCGGAGGAGGGCATGCACTACCTGCGCCCCGAGACCGCCCAGGGCATCTTCGTGAACTTCAACAATGTCCTCACGACGGCGCGCAAGAAGCCGCCCTTCGGCATCGGCCAGATCGGCAAGAGCTTCCGTAACGAGATCACGCCGGGCAACTTCATCTTCCGCACCCGGGAGTTCGAGCAGATGGAGATGGAGTTCTTCGTCGAGCCCGGGACGGACGAGGAGTGGCACCGGTACTGGATCGACCAGCGCTTCGCCTGGTACACCGACCTCGGCATCAGGGCGGACAACCTGCGCCTCTTCGAACACCCCCTCGAGAAGCTGAGCCACTACTCCAAGGGCACTACGGACATCGAGTACCGCTTCGGTTTCCAGGGCTCCGAATGGGGAGAACTCGAGGGCATCGCGAACCGCACCGACTTCGACCTCTCGACGCACTCGAAGCACTCGGGTACCGACCTCGGCTACTTCAACCAGGCCACCAACGAGCGCTACACGCCGTTCGTGATCGAGCCCGCGGCCGGCCTCACCCGCTCCTTCATGGCATTCCTCGTGGACGCCTACACGGAGGACGAGGCGCCCAACGCCAAGGGCGGGGTGGACAAGCGCACCGTCCTGAAGCTCGACCCCCGCCTCGCGCCGGTCAAGGCGGCCGTGCTGCCGCTCAGCCGCAACGAGGACCTGTCCCCGAAGGCGAAGGACCTGGCCGCGCAGCTCCGCAAGGGCTGGAACATCGACTTCGACGACGCCGGGGCCATCGGTCGCCGCTACCGGCGCCAGGACGAGATCGGGACCCCGTTCTGCATCACCGTGGACTTCGACACGCTCGAGGACCAGGCCGTCACCATCCGCGAGCGGGACAGCATGGCGCAGGAGCGCGTGTCCCTCGACCAGGTGCAGGGATACCTCGCCGCACGACTGATCGGAGCCTGATGGCCCTCGAGTACCGCGCCTGGCAGGAGGGCGACGACCTCGAGCTCATCCAGCTCTGGGGTGGGCCCGAATCCGCGACGTCGGAGCAGTTCCGGGGGTCCTTCAGGCCGCCGGCGGAGGAGCCCTGGAACCGTTGCATCACCGTGGTGGACCAGGGCGTGCCCGTCGCGGCCGGCTGCGTCTACGGTGCGGCACTGCACCCCGACAGGCTCTGGTGCTACATCGAGGTCGCGGCGGACCACCGGCGCGCGGGCGTCGGCTCCACGCTCCTCACGATGCTCCAGCACGAGGCCGCGGCGTCGCCGTCGGGCATCACGGCACTCCGGTCGAAGGTGACGCCGGGGACGACCGGGTCCGCGTTCGCGCAGGCCACCGGGTTCGGCGCGCTGCAGCGCTCGCGGCTCGTCGTCATCGGACCCGGTGCCCTCGCCGCCCCAGCGCTCGACGACGCCGCGGGTCCCCAACTGGAGGAGGCGGCGACCGGATCGGTGGAACTCACGCGGGCGCTCGCGGCCTTCTACGAGTCCGTCCACGTCTGGGACCGTGCCGAGCTCAGCCTTGGCAGGGCCCAGCTGCTCTTCCTCGGTGATGCCAGCGGCGCCGGCGGGGCGATCGTGCTCCGGGACCGGCCGAAGGCCGACGGCGGCGCGATCGCGACCTTCGCGGTCAGCTACACGCAGGCGCGCACGGACGACCCCGCGGACGTGCTGCTCGGCTACGACACCTCGCTCCCGCCCGCGGAGCAGCAGGCTGCGGTGGCCACGATGATCGCGATGCTGGTGCACCAGTACCCCATCCAGCTGGAGGTCGACGACGCCATGGAGGCCCTCGTCGCCGTCGTCGAGCCCCTGCTCGCCACAGGCGCAGCGCAGCTCGCCGGACCCGAGACGCTGGTCGTCGCGACCGCCTGACCGGGGCGTCAGCCCCGGCTGTGCCTCCCGGCCTTCTTGTCGGCGACATCGGCGGCGTCGCGCTCGGCCTCGGTCATCGCGCCGCCACCGAGGTGCGCGGGCATCCACCAGGCGCCCGCTGCGGGCGTGACCGGGAAGTCGGCGATGCAGGTCTCGATGCCGGCCTGCAGTTCCCGCCGCAGCCGCTCGGTCTCCTCGGCCACGTCGACGTCGGGCGAATGGTGGATGGCGGGGCCGATGTGCAGGCGGATCGGCGACCGCCAGGCACGTTTCAGGGAGAAGCCGTGCCCGCGGGTCAGCAGTCGGTGCGCGCCCCAGACACTGATCGGGATCACGGGTACGCCCGCCTCCGCGGCGAGCCGCACAGGGCCGGTCTTCAGGGCCCGGACGGTGTAGCTCCGGGAGACGCCGGCCTCCGGCAGGATCGCGACGTACTCACCGGCGCGCAGCTTCACCAGGGCGTCGTCGTACGCCTCCGCCCCGGCCGTGCGGTCGGTGACGACGTGCCCGAGCCCGTGGACGACGGGGCTGACGAACCAGTGCTCGGCGGCGCGCCTGGAGATCATGTACCGCGCCTGTATGCGTTCATGGTTCCAGAGGACCAGCTCGGCGAACGCGAAGTCGAGGTAGCCGAAGTGCGTGATGGCGACGACGGCGCCGTGACCCGGGACCGCGCGGCGCGAACGCCCGTTCAGCGGGTCCGAGGCGGGCAGATTCTCGGTTCCCGTGACCCTGACGGGCAGGCGGAGCGCCGTGAAGACGGACTTGCCCGCGTACACCACTGCCCGGTACATGCGGTCACTCTGCCGCGGCTTCCATCCCATGCTCAGATCCCTCTTCCGGCCTTCGGCGGGAGCGGGAAGAACCCGCTCGTGCTCTCGATGTACTCTTTGTACCCCGGCCGGGCGGACATGCGCTTCTCCGTCAGCGGTTTCCCGGTCTTGTTGGCGAGGGCCCAGTACATCAGGGCGGGGGACAGGACGGTCAGGACCCCCGGCCAGGAGTCGGCCGTGACGAGGAACAGGCCGGTCCACACCATGGCGTCGCCGAAATAGTTGGGATGGCGTGTGTAGCGCCAGAGCCCGGTGTCGAGCACCGTCCCCCGGCGGGCAGGATCGTTCTTGAAGGACGCGAGCTGCTGGTCGCCGACGCTCTCGAAGAACAGTCCCACCGCCCAGACGGCCGCTCCGATCCATGCCAGCGGCCCGAGGGCGCCGGTGCTGACCATGGCGACCTGGATGGGCAGCGAGACGAAGAGCATGACCCCGGCCTGGGGCAGGTAGACCTTCCGCAGCGCGAGGACGGCTGCCGAGCCGGGGGGATCTGCAAGCATCTCCTCGTAGCGCGGATCCTCCTCGCCGCCGCGGGCCCGCCAGGCGATGAACCCGGCCAGCCGGAGGCCCCAGGCGGCGACGAGGACGAGCATGAGGACGCGCCGGCCGTCGTCGCCCTCGCCGGCAGAGGCCAGGAAGGTGATGACCGCCACGACCACGAAGCCGAGGCCCCAGGTCACGTCGATGACCGAGTGCCGCCTCTGCACCGTGGCCACGGCGAAGGTCAGGGCCATCAGCACGGCGACCCCGGCGATCGAGAGCAGCAGGCCGACAAGGAACGCGGACAGGGGGAAGACGGTCATGGGCACCTTCGATGGGTCGTGGCGGGGTTGTCGCGGGGTTGTCGCGGGGTTGTCGCGGGGTTGTTGCGGGGGTGGTCGCGGGGTGGCAGGGGCAGCCGGGGAAGCGAAGCCGTTGTCACGCGGTCAGGCGGTCCTACCGGGGGGTCGGGCGGTCACGCCGTCACGCCGAGGGGGTCGGAGGATCGGTACAGCAGGTCCGAGCGCCCGAGGACGGCGGGGGCGACGGCTGCTCCCGTGTCCCCGGCGAAGCGCCGGAGGAGGAAGGAGGTGCTGAGGCCGTGCCAGACGGGCACGGTCCGGAACATGAAGTGGCCGGCGCCGAGCATCCGCACGTAGTGGACGTCCTCGGCGACGCCCACCGCGCGCCGAGCGAAGGAGAGCGAGGACGTCGGGCTGGTCCACCGGTCCGTGTCCCCGTGCATGATGAGGACGTCCCGACCCCGCACCGGTTCCACCGGACTGGCGGGTTCGAGCCAGGGAGCCAGGGCTGCGACGGCGCGCACCTGTGGATGGTCCGCGGCGTAGAGCGCGGTGAGGCCGCCCATGGAGTGGCCGAGGAGGTAGACCGGCAGCGAGGGATACTCGGCCGCGATGCGCGCGAGGGCCCAGCGTGCGTCCTGCAGGGCGGACCGGTCGGCGCCGTTCCAGCCGCGTACCCGGTTGCGGAGGGTCCATACCGCGAGTCCGTGCCTCCCGCCGTCGGCGGCGAGGCGCGCCGCGAAGGGGCGCATCCGCAGCGGACTGAGGTGCTGGGGCTGCACCGCGTCGAAGCTGCTGGCCCTGCCCCCGTGGAGGACCAGCGCAACCCCGCGCACGTCGGAGTCCGCGCCGCCGGTGGAGACCACGGGGTCCCTGTCCCTCGCGGGGAGTGATGCCTGCGCTGCCACGTTCCGTCCTCTCAGACCCCGGAGGGTTGTCCTCGTGCCGTCGGTCCTGCGGTGGTATCCGGGACAGCCCTGCACCGTCCCGGGGCTCCCCGGCGCTGCCGTCCCAGCCTCGCACGTTCTCCTGCGTAGAATCCGTACGGGCCGCAGCGCGACGCCGTCGTGCCTCAGGAACCCTCGCACCGCCCAGCCGTACCAACCAGCCGGAGGAGTTCCGTGGGCCACAGCCACCCGCACGCCACGAGCGCCACGGGGAGTTCGGAGCCGTCCGCATCCGCGATTGCCACCCGTCGCCGCGCAACCCTCCTGCTCGCGGCCATCCTCGTGCCCATCGGCGTGCTGACCCTCGTCGCGATGGTGCTGCTCTGGCCGAGCGGAGACCGCGGCTCCCTGACCGTCTCCGATCCGTACGCCACGGCCGACGGCGTCAGCTTCGACCGCGGCACCGTCCGCGAGGTCGCCGAGGCGGACTGCCCGTCCTCCCAGCCGACCGTCGACGCCGGCGGGACGGCCCTCACCTGCACCGTCGCCTACACGCAACCCGCCCGCGGCGGTGACCTGATCCCGGTCGAGGTCACACCGGAACTGGCGAGGACGGACGCCGTCGAAGCCGGTGACGAGATCCGGTACCTGGACCTGTCCGAGGTCATGCAGGGCGGTGCCGCGCCCTACGTCTTCGTGGACTTCGTCCGGTCGGTCCCCATCGTCGCGCTCGCGGTGCTCTACGCCGTCGTCGTGATCGCGGTCGCCCGCTGGCGGGGGCTGCGGGCCATCGTCGGCCTGGTGGGAGCCCTCGTGATCCTCGCGCAGTTCATCCTGCCCGGCCTCCTCGAGGGGGCGCCCCCGCTGCTGCTCGGGCTCGTGGGCTCGGTGGCGATCATGTACGGCGTCCTGTACTTCGCGCACGGGTTCTCGGCGCGGACCTCCACCGCGCTCCTCGGGACCGTCTTCGGGCTGGCGGTGACGGCGCTGCTCGCCGCATGGGCCACGGATGCCGCACACCTCACGGGGGTCGGGGACGAGAACGCCTACACGCTGGTCAACGCCTCGGCGGACCTGTCCATCTCGTCGATCATCCTGTGCGGCCTCATCATCTCCGGCCTCGGTGTACTCAACGACGTCACGATCACGCAGTCGTCCTCGGTCTGGGAACTGCACGAGCTGGCGCCGGACACCTCCGGCCGCCTCCTCTTCGCCTCCGCGATGCGGATCGGCCGTGACCACATCGCCTCGACCGTCTACACGATCGCCTTCGCCTATGCCGGGGCAGCCCTGCCCATCCTGATCCTCGTCTCCCTCTACGACCGCCCGCTCCTCGACACCCTCACGAGCGGCGAGCTCGCCGAGGAGGTGGTGCGGACCCTCGTCGGGTCCATCGGGCTCGTGCTCGCCATCCCACTCACCACCCTGATCGCGGTGCTCGTGGTCAAGGCTGTCGGGCCCAGGGCAGCCCGCGGGCGCGGCGAAGGGCGTGACGGCGGAGGGCTCGACGACGACCCGACCGGCCGCACTCCCGACGGCGTCCGGCACGAAGGCGCCCGCCCCGCTGGCGACTCCGACCACGACACCCGGCATCACGGCGGGGTGACGCCTGCCGCCCCCGCCGCCGAGGGAGCGGGGACCCTCGCGCCCGGCCAACGGCTCGTGGCGCTCGGCGAACGCCGCGCCCGCGGCACGCGTCAGGCGGACGAACCGGACCAGGCGAGAGAGGGAGCGGAATGACGCGGGGCTGGCGCAAGGCTTCGGCCGCGAAGCGGGGGTCCGCGCTCCTGGCGGTCCGGCCGGTGCCGGATCCCGGATTTGCGGGCCCTTGCGACAATGGAGGGGTGACTGCAGTTTCCACCCGCCCCGCCCCCTCCGGTGCCCGCTCCTCGGATGAGCCGGCCGCCGCGCCGCACGAGCCGGCAGACGCCGCCCTGAGACTCGACCTCCCGCCCCTGACCCTCGGGAACATCACGGTGGACACACCCGTGATCCTCGCCCCCATGGCCGGCATCACCAACAAGGCGTTCCGCCGGCTATGCCGCGAGTACGGCGGCGGTCTCTACGTCTCCGAGATGGTGACCTCCCGGGCGCTCGTCGAGCGCAGCCCCGAGTCGATGCGCATCATCTCCCACGACGACGACGAGAAGGTGCGGTCGGTGCAGCTGTACGGCGTCGACCCGAAGACCGTCGGGGCGGCCGTGCGCCTCCTCGTCGAGGAGGACCGCGCCGACCACATCGACCTCAACTTCGGCTGCCCGGTCCCGAAGGTCACCCGCAAGGGCGGGGGAGCGGCGCTTCCCTGGAAGCTCGATCTCTTCACCGGGATCGTGCAGACCGCGGTCCGCGAGGCGTCGAAGGGTGACGTGCCCTTGACCATCAAGATGCGCAAGGGCATCGACGAGGACCACCTGACGTTCCGCGAGGCGGGGAAGATCGCCCGTGACAGCGGCGTGGCCGCCGTCGCCCTGCACGGACGCACCGCGTCCCAGTTCTACTCGGGGCAGGCGGACTGGAACGCCATCGCCGAACTGCGGGAGGCCCTTCCGGACATCCCCGTCCTCGGGAACGGCGACATCTGGAGCGCCGAGGACGCCGTGCGCATGGTGCGGCAGACCGGTGTCGACGGCGTCGTCATCGGTCGCGGGTGCCAGGGCAGGCCCTGGCTGTTCGGAGACCTCATGAACGCCTTCGAGGGCAGTCCCACCCGGCACCGTCCCGGCCTCGGTCAGGTCGCGGAGACGGTGTACCGGCACGCCGAACTCCTCGTCGAGACGTTCGGCAGCGAGATGATGGGCCTGCGGGACATCCGCAAGCACATGGCCTGGTACTTCAAGGGGTACGTGGTCGGCGGGGACCTGCGGGCCAGGCTCGCCACCGTGCCCACCCTCGAGGTGCTGCGCGGCCTCCTCGCCGAACTGGACCACGACTCGCCCTATCCGGGCCAGGACGCGGAGGGACCGCGCGGCCGTGCCGGATCGCCGAAGAGGACCGCCCTGCCCGAGCACTGGCTCGAGGGCCGCGTGCTCAACGCGGCGCAGCAGGCTGACATCGCGGCCGCCGAGCTCGACGTCTCCGGCGGCTGACCGATCCTCCCCATGCGCCGATCCCGCGGGCGTCCTCCGAGTCATTGCGCTAGAAAGGCATCATGAGCTTCACCGAACCGGCCTCCACCACCGGCTACACCGCCGCGGACACCGCGCGGTGGGTCGAGGAGCCGCCGAAGAGCTCCCACCGCACCGACTTCGAACGTGACCGGGCCCGCGTGCTGCACTCCTCCGCGCTCCGCCGGCTGGGTGCGAAGACGCAGGTCGTCGCGCCCGACACGGACGACTTCGTCCGCACACGCCTCACCCACTCCCTCGAGGTCGCTCAGGTGGGCAGGGAACTGGGGCGGACCCTCGGCTGCGACCCGGACATCGTGGACACCGCCTGCCTCGCGCACGATCTCGGCCACCCGCCCTTCGGCCACAACGGCGAGTCGGCGCTGAACGACATCGCACACGGCATCGGCGGCTTCGAGGGCAACGCCCAGACGCTGCGCCTGCTCACCCGGCTCGAGCCCAAGGTCCTGCAGGCCGACGGCGGTCCCGCCGGCCTGAACCTCACCCGCGCCAGCCTCGACGCGGCGTGCAAGTACCCCTGGACCGTGGCCTCCGCCCCCGTCATCGACGGCCGGCGCACCACCAAGTTCGGCGCGTACGACGACGACCTCCCGGTCTTCGACTGGCTCCGGGCGGGTGCCCCCGAGGGGCGCTCGTGCGTCGAGGCGCAGGTGATGGATCTCGCGGACGACATCTCCTACTCGGTGCACGACGTCGAGGACGCGATCGTCGCCGGGCACCTGCAGCTGAGGTGGATGGACAGCGCGGACGCCCGGGCCCGCGTGGTCGGCTACACGCAGCAGTGGTACCTGCCCGGCAGTGATCCTGCCGCCGTCGACGCCGCGCTCTCCCGCCTCGAGCGGACCCCCGTGTGGGTGCGTGAGGCCGACGGCACGCGGCGCTCCATGGCCGCGCTGAAGAACATGACGAGCCAGCTGATCGGCCGCTTCTGCCTCAGCGCCATGCAGTCCACTCGCTCCATCTACGGACCTGACCCGCTGACGCGCTACAACGCGGAGATGGTGGTGCCCGAGGAGACCATCATGGAGATCGCGGTCATGAAGGGCCTCGCCACCACCTACGTCATGACCACGGATCATCGCCAGCCGCTGTACGAGCGGCAGCGGGAGATCCTCGCGTCCCTGGTCGCGCAGATCCACGCCGACGGCGACCGCTACCTCGAGCCCATGTTCGCCGCGGACTGGCGCGAGGCCCCTGATGATGAGGCCCGTCTCCGCGTCGTCATCGACCAGGTGGCATCGCTCACCGATGCCTCCGCCCTCGGGCTCCACGAGCGGATCGTCGGTCCCGTCCCCGCCCTCTGGTAGGAGCCGGTCCGAGTGTCGGTGGGGCAGGCATAAACTGAATGCCATGGCCGGACTCATCAAGCGTGAAGACATCGATGAGGTACGCCAGCGCACCGACATCAAGGAAGTCGTCGAGGCGTACGTGACCCTCAAATCGGCGGGGATCGGCTCGTGGAAGGGGCTCTGTCCGTTCCATGACGAGCGGTCGCCCTCGTTCCACGTCCGGCCGCAGATGGGGTCCTACCACTGCTTCGGCTGCGGCGAGGGTGGTGACGTCATCTCCTTCGTGCAGAAGCAGGACCACACCTCGTTCAGCGAGACGGTCGAGAAGCTCGCCGCCCGGATCGGCTACGAGCTGCACTACGAGGACGGCGGGACGGGACCGCGCCGCGAGGACGTCGGCAAGCGCCGGCGTCTCCTCGACGCCCACAAGGTCGCCGCCGAGTTCTACCGTGAGCAGCTGCTCACCCAGGGTGCGGCGACGGCCCGCCAGTTCCTGCAGGAACGCGGCTTCGACCGCGAGGCCGCCGCCCACTTCGGTGTCGGCTACGCACCCCAGGGCTGGGACTCGCTGCTGAACCACCTGACGGGCCGCGGCTTCACCCTCGACGAACTCAAGCTCACCGGCATGTTCAGCGCGTCGTCGAGCAACGCCGGGCGCTTCTACGACCGTTTCCGCGGCCGGCTCATCTGGCCCATCCGGGACATCACCGGGGACACCGTCGGCTTCGGGGCACGGAAGCTCTACGAGGACGACCAGGGGCCCAAGTACCTCAACACCCCCGAGACCTCCCTCTACAAGAAGTCGCAGGTGCTCTACGGCATCGACCTCGCCAAGAAGGAGATCGCGAAGAACCGGCAGCTCGTCGTCGTCGAGGGGTACACCGACGTGATGGCCTGCCACCTCGCAGGTGTCGGGACCGCCGTCGCGACCTGCGGCACCGCCTTCGGCACGGACCACATCAAGATCGCCCGCAGGCTGCTGTCCGACGACGGCACGGGCGGTGAGGTGGTGTTCACCTTCGACGGGGACGCCGCCGGCCAGAAGGCGGCCCTCCGCGCCTTCGAGGAGGACCAGCGGTTCACCGCCCAGACCTACGTGGCCGTGGAGGCCTCCGGCGCGGATCCCTGCGAGCTGCGGCAGACCCGGGGTGACGACGCCGTGCGCGCGTTGATCGCGGATCGCCGTCCGCTGTTCGAGTTCGCGATCAAGGCCTCCTTCGATGCGTTCGACCTGTCCTCCGGCGAGGGGCAGGTGAAGGCTCTGCGGCACGCCGCGCCGATCGTCGCGCAGATCCGCGACGTCTCCCTCAGGTCGACCTACACCCGCGAGCTGTCCCGCTGGCTCGGCATGCAGTACGTGGGAGAGGACCAGGTGGCCCGGGCGGTCTCGTCCGCTGCGCGGCGCGAGACGGGTGGCCCCGGTGCCCCCGCGTCCGGCGACCGGCAGGGACGGTTCGGACAGCAACCGGGCGAGCAGGCTCGCCCGGGGAACACCCCGGCCGGTCAGGGCTCGCAGGCCGGCACAGATGTGGAGGAGCCCTACTACGAGCGACCGGATCCCCGCGACCCCATCGCGCGGATGGAACGCGAGGCGCTCGAGGTGGTCCTGCAGCAGCCCACCCTCCTCACCGCGACCCAGTGGGAGAGCTTCTCCACGTCCCGCTTCAGCGTTCCCGTCTACGAGGCACTGCACACGGCCGTGATCGCGGCCGGAGCGGCGGGCACGGAACTGTCCCGATGGGTGGAGTCGGTGCGGGAGGGTGTACCCGATGTCCTCCGTCCGCTGGTCAGCGAGCTCGCCGTCCGGCCGCTGCCGGCGAAGGACGCCGAGGCGATGGTGCTGTACTGCCGGGACATCCTCAACCGGCTGACCGAGTTGCGCATCACGCAGCAGAAGGCCGACAAGCTCGGGCAGCTCCAGCGCATGGATCCGGCGGCGGATCCCACGCTCTACAACCAGCTCCAGCGCGACCTGATGGAGCTCGAGATGCAGCGCAGACTCCTCCGCGAGGAGTGAGCGCGGGCCGATTTCACATCCCCCCGGCAGGTATGTAGAGTTGTACCTGCGCATTCCTCCGTAGCTCAATTGGCAGAGCATTCGACTGTTAATCGAAGGGTTACTGGTTCAAGTCCAGTCGGAGGAGCAACAGGGCCCCTGACCAGTGGGAACACCGGTCGGGGGCCTTTTCCATGCCCTGCCGCAGCGGCTTCGGGGGCCGCGCTCATCCCACGGGAGAGGTGTCCCGGGGGAAGAGCTGTCAGGGGCCGGGCGTAGTCTGTGCGCATGGACACTGACGGCACGCAGGGCACAGACGGCAAGCTCATCCTGGTCACCGGAGCCACGGGGTACATCGGCGGCCGGCTGGTCACCAAACTCGTGGCCGACGGTCGCAGGGTGCGGGTCATCGTCCGGTCCCCGCAGAAGCTGAAGGACGTCCCCTGGGCAGGCTCCGTGGACATCGTGCAGGGTGACCTGCAGGACGAGAAGACCATGCGCACCGTGACGCAGGGTGTCGACACGCTGTACTACCTCGTCCACTCGATGGGTTCGGGCAGGGACTTCGACAAGCGGGAGTCCGCCATCGCCGCGACGGTCTCCGAGGCCGCCACGGCCGCGGGCGTCCGTCGGATCGTGTACCTCGGCGGGCTGCACCCCGAAGGGGTGGAGCTCTCCACCCACATGCGGTCGCGCACGCAGGTGGGGAAGATCCTCCTCGACTCCGGAACGCCCACCATCGCCTTCCAGGCCGGCGTCGTCATCGGCTCCGGCTCGGCCTCCTTCGAGATGATCCGGCACCTGTCGGACGTCCTTCCGGTCATGCCCGCCCCGAAGTGGGTCCTGAACCACATCGAACCCATCGCGGTGCGGGACGTCATCCACTACCTCGTCGGCGCACTCGATCTGCCGGACGCGCTCAACAGGACCTTCGACATCGGGTCGAGGGAGGTCCTCACCTATGCCGAGATGATGAACCAGTACGCGGAGGCGGCGGGCCTGCCCCGCCGGAAGATCCTGGCCCTGCCGGTCCTCACACCGCGCCTCGCCGGCCACTGGGTCAACCTGGTCACGCCGATCCCGCGCGCCATGGCCATGCCGCTCATCGAATCGCTGCAGCACGACGCCGTCACCGCCGAGCACGGGATCGACGAGTTCATCCCCGCTCCGGAGGGCGGCCTCACAGGCTACCGCCGCTCCGTGGACCTCGCCCTCGGGAAGATGCGCGGGGGAGAGGTGGAGACCAGCTGGGCCGGGGCGTCCCAGATCGACACCGAGGCCGATCCGCTGCCGTCGGACCCGCAGTGGGCGGGCCACACCGTCTTCACCGACGTCCAGACCTACAGCTCCACGGCATCCCCGCAGAAGCTGTGGAGCGTCGTCGAGGGCATCGGTGGCGAGAACGGCTGGTACTCCTGGCCCGTCGGCTGGGCAGCGCGCGGCTGGATGGACAAACTGGCCGGTGGAGTGGGCCTGCGCCGCGGGCGTCGCGATGCGAAGGAATTGCTCACCGGCGAGGCCCTGGACTTCTGGCGTGTCGAGGAGCTCGTGCGGGGCGAGCGGCTCAGGCTGCGCGCCGAGATGAAGGTGCCGGGTCGTGCCTGGCTCGAGTTCAGGGTGGAGCCGGACGGCTCCGGCAGTGCCTATTACCAGCGGGCCGTGTTCTTCCCGCAGGGCCTCTCCGGCCGGCTGTACTGGCTCGCGGTTCTGCCCTTCCACGGCTTCATCTTCACGTCCATGGCCCGCAACATCGCGAAGACCGCGGAGGCGCTACCCAGCGAGGCGGAGCCCACGGCATCGGAGCAGGCCGCCGCCTGAGTCGGCGCCGGTTCCCCGGTGCCTATGCCCAGGGCACGGGTGCCAGGCACGGGTGCCGGGCGCCGGTGCAGGGCGCCAGATACCCGGTGCCCTGTGTCGTTCTCCGTTACCGGCACCGGGTCCGGTCCGGTCCGGTCCGGCACCGGTCCGGTATCGATGCCGGTTCTGGTCCTAGTGCAGCGCGGGCACCGTCCGCGGGCGGACGACCGACCAGAGGAACACCATCGCCGTGGCGATGCACGAGGCCATGACCAGCGCCATCGGTGTCGCGGACTCGATGCCCTCCCCGAGGAGCCCGACGAGCGGCGACACGATTCCCGCCAACCCGAACGTGACGGCCCCGAGGAGTGACGCCGCCGTCCCGGCCTGGGCGCCGTTGTTGATCAGCGCGAGGACCTGCACGCAGGGGAAGATGAAGCCCGTTGCCATGATGTAGAACCACAGCGGCAGTGCGGTGCCCCAGAAGCCGAGTCCCAGCTGGTCGAACGCGATCATGAGCAGCCCCATGCTGAGCTGCACGACCGTCGCCCCGGCGATCACCCACTGCGGGCCGACGCGCCTCAGCATGCGGGAGCTGATCTGCACCCCCGCGACGATGCCCAGCGAATTGATGGCGAAGAGCAGGCCGTACTGCTGCTCGTTCAGCCCGTAGGGACCCTGGAAGAGGAAGGGGGAGGCGGACAGGTAGGAGAACAGACCGGAGAAGTTCATGCCACCCACGAGCAGGATGCCGATGAAGATCCTGTCCCTCAGGACGACCCTGTAGCGCTCGACCACCGTCAGTCCGGAGCGCCGCCGGCTCTCCTTCGGAAGGGTCTCGATGATGAACAGCGAGACGGCGACGATCACGAGCACGCCGTAGGCCGCGAGGAACCAGAAAATCCCCGGCCACGGGAACAGCAGGAGCAGCTGGGAGCCGATGACCGGCGCGAAGATCGGCGCCATGCCGTTGACCAGCGCCATGTAGGAGAGCATCCGCACGAGGGTGTAGCCGCCGAAGAGGTCACGCACCATCGCCATGGCCACCACGCCGCCGCCCGCAGCGCCGACACCCTGCAGCACGCGGAAGAGCATGAGCATCGTGATGTCCTCGGAGGACGCCGCTCCGATCGAGGCGCCGACGTGCAGTGCGGTGGCCAGGATGAGGGGCAGGCGGCGGCCGATCTTGTCGCTGAGCGGCCCGACGAGCAGCTGTCCGCCCGCGAAGCCGAGGATCGTTCCCGTCAGGGTCAGCTGCACCGCGGCCTCCGGCACGCCGAAGTCCGACTGCAGCGCGGGGAACGCCGGGAGGTAGAGGTCGATCGTGAAGGGACCGAGTGCCGTCAACGTGCCGAGGATGAAGACGTAGATGATCTTCTCGCGCCGGGACAGGGTGTCGCCGGGATGGGTGGTGGTGCTCACAGTGCTGCCTAACGGGAGGGTCGGTACCGGCGGGGGGACGCGGGACGTGACGGTGACGGGTCGGGTGGAGCGCGGACGGATCGACGACTGCGGCGGCCCGGCGACGACGGCGGAGCGGCTCGAGCCCCAGGACCGACGACCCGGACGACGGGAAGATGGTTGCTGGGGCGAATCAATACCCCTCCATCCTAGGACCGTCGTCATCCTGGTGGGGAGTGCTGCACCACCGGCGCGTTGTACCCGTTCGCTAAGCATGCTTGTGGTTGACGTAGGGTGATCAGACACCGAACGAGCAGGGAGATACGACCATGAGCGAGAACGATGCGGGAGTGCAGGCGGAGCAGTCACCGAAGCACATGGCGAGGGTCATCGGCATCACTGTCGCCGCTGCCGTGGGAGGACTCCTGTTCGGCTTCGACACCGCGGTCATCAACGGAGCGGTCGACTCCATCCAGGCCGACTTCGGCTTGAGCGCGAGCGTCCTCGGCTTCACGGTCGCCATCACGCTCCTCGGCTGCGCGGCGGGCGCCTGGTTCGCCGGAGGGCTCGCCGACCGCTGGGGCCGCAAGAAGGTCATGGTCGCCGCGGCCCTCCTGTTCGCGGTCAATTCGGTGGGGTCGGCGTATGCCTTCTCCGAATGGGACCTGATGGCGTGGCGCCTGGTCGGCGGCCTCGCCATCGGCATCGCCTCGGTGATCGTCCCCGGCTACATCGCCGAGATAGCGCCGTCGAAGTGGCGCGGGGGACTCGCCTCCGTGCAGCAGCTCGCGATCACGGTCGGCATCTTCGCCGCACTGCTGTCCGATGCCTCACTCGCGAGCGCCGCCGGTGGCGCGGGGGAGGAATTCTGGTGGGGGCTGTCGGCATGGCGCTGGATGCTGCTGGTCGGCGTCGTCCCGGCGGTCGTCTACGGGGTCCTGGCACTGATCATCCCCGAGTCCCCGCAGTTCCTCATCCGGGCCGGACGCGACGACGAGGCCGCCCGGGTGCTCTCCCGCGTCGCCGGGGTCCGGGACACTGCGGGCAAGATCACCTCCATCCGGGAGAGCTTCCAGCGCGAGGACCGCGCGAGCTACCGCGACCTGCGCGGGCCGGCCCTCGGACTGCAACCCATTCTCTGGGTCGGCATGACCATCGCAGCGCTCCAGCAACTGGTCGGCATCAACGCGATCTTCTACTACTCCACGACGCTCTGGAAGTCCGTGGGCTTCAGTGAGAGCGATTCCTTCACGACGTCGGTCATCACCTCCGTCATCAACGTCGCCATGACCTTCGTCGCCATCTTCTTCGTCGACCGTATCGGGCGCAGGAAGCTCCTGCTCATCGGGTCGGTCGGCATGGCGATCGGCCTGCTCGCAGCAACCCTCGCCTTCTTCCAGGCAGAGGGGACCGGGGAGGACATCGCGCTGCCGGGCGCCTGGGGGCCGATCGCCCTCGTCGGGGCGAACCTCTTCGTGATCTTCTTCGCCGCCACCTGGGGTCCGGTGATGTGGGTGACGCTCGGTGAGATGTTCCCGAACCGGATCCGGTCCATCGCGCTCGGAGTCGCCACGATGGTCAACTGGGTCTTCAACTTCATCGTCACCCTGACCTTCCCGTGGGTGAGCGAGAATCTCGGACTGTGGACCATGTACGCGGCGTTCACCGTCTTCGCCGTGCTGTCCTTCGTCTTCGTCCGCACCCGTCTTCCCGAGTTCGCGGGCAAGGACCTCGAGGACAACGCGGAGCTCGCGTCCACCTCGTGACGCACTACCTCATCGGGGCGGCACGGGGTCCCCTTGCCCGCGCGTCCGTCGAAGCGGAACCATGGCAACGGCCCGATGGTAATTTTGATTCAGCCAATGTCCAGAACACAACCTACGAATGGAGGCAGGGCCTATGAACAGCTCGGCCAGTACGCGCGGCAAGCGGTCCACGGGCTCGCTCTCGCTCTTCGGTCTCATCAAGCTCCTGGCACGCCTGACACCGCGGCAGGTCAGTGACGAGGTCTCGATCGCCCTGCAGCAGATGAAGCAGAAGGGCATCAAGGCAGGGATCGCCGCCGCTTTCCTGGTCGTCGCGCTCGTCTTCGTGCTGTTCTTCGCCGTCGCGCTCGTGGTGGCCGCCATCATGGGCCTCGCCGAGGTCATGCCCGCCTGGTTGGCCGCTCTCCTGGTCGCCGCCCTCTTCCTGGTGATCGGGGGCGTCCTGGCCCTGATCGGCGTCTCCCGGCTCAAGAAGCAGCTTCCGCTGATCCCCGAGGACGCGATCCGCGGGATCCGCCACGACCTCGGCGTCCTCAAGGAGGGCCGGAGCTTCGATCCCGCCACGCTGGACGTCAAGAAGCCGAAGGAGGACAAGCCCGAGAAGGACCGCAAGGACGAGGCGAAGGACGCCAAGCCCAAGGAGCCGGCGCCGTCCTACGAGGAACTGCGCGGCCGCTCGGGTGAACGCCGGACGCACATCGCCGACGCGAGGGACTCACTCGGCGCCCGCGTCGACGTCAAGGCACGCCTGAACGGGGCGAAGCACCGCTCGGACAAGGGTGGATCGACCACCGGCGCCGCATCCGGCGGGTCCGGTAGCGGGCGCGTCGCCGCCGTCGCCGTGCGCCGCGACGTCCCGCACAACACGACGCTCGCGGATCGCTGGAAGCCGCTGAGCGTCCTCGTGGGTTCCGTCGCCGCGATGCTCGTCCTGTTGCGCCGGCTGCTCAGCAGGTAGCGAGAGCCCACCAGCGCTCCGGCTCCACCCCGGCGGCCCCTCACCCCCGACGACCCGCTGCAGTCCGCGGACGTCACGGGGGAGGGGCCGCTTCCTGTGCATAATGGGAGGGGAGGCACGGGTGATGAGATTGATCGGCGCGGGCGCACAGCCCGGCAGCGAGGGCGTGGCGCTGTCGACGGCGTGGACCCTGCCGAACCTCATCACGGTGGTGCGGTTCCTCGGAGTCCCCCTGTTCGTCTGGTTCATCGCGGAGCAGCGTTTCGGAGCCGCGGTGATCACCCTGGTGGTCATGGGTGGCACGGACTGGGTGGACGGCTACGTGGCCCGGCGACTGAACCAGGTGTCGGTGATCGGCACCTGGCTCGATCCCGTGGCGGATCGCACAGCGCTCATCGTCGTCGCGGTGACCTTCGTGATCGCCGGCATCGCGCCGGCCTGGCTCGTCTGGACCATCGTGATCCCGGACGTCATCATCATCGTCAACGCGCTGATCCTCTTCCGCGGTCCCCTGCACCTGCCGGTCCTCACCGTCGGGAAGATCCGGACGGCACTGCTGCTGGTGGGTGCGCCGCTACTGCTGCTCCACCACGTCGAGGGTTTCGGTCAGGAGTGGCTCCTCGTGGTCGCGCAGGGGCTGCTCGCCGCAGGCTGCGTCCTGCACCTGATCGCGTTCTACGCCTACTTCACGGCGGCGCACCGCAAGTACCGGCTGGAGCAGGCCGAGCAGCAGTCGTGCCCCTCCTAGCCATCGGGCTCGCCCTGCTGGGCGCTGTCTTCCTCGCGTTCGGAGCGCAGCGACAGGGCAGCGCCGTCCGTGCGAACACGGGCGGGCTATCACTGAGCAGTTCCGGGCTCATGCGGCTGCTCACCAACCGGCGCTGGATCTTCGGGCTCCTCCTGCTCGGTGCCGGCACGTCCCTCAATGTCGTCGCGCTGACGCTCGCGAGCCTGACGGTCGTGCAGCCCATCGGGGCGATCGCGCTCGTGATCACCACCGTCGTCAACTCGCGGGACCAGGGCATCCGCATCAACCGGCCGACCGTCGCAGCCATCACGGCCTGCGTCACCGGCAGCGCCCTGTTCGTGATCCTCGCCGTGAACGTGACGCGCGAGAACCACTCCGTCGATCCGGCGCAGGAACTCTCCGTCGTGCTCCTGCTGGGGGCGGCGGTCGCGGTGTTCGGGTCGCTCGCCGTCGTCGGACGGCACCGGCTCAACGCCTTCGCCTACATCCTCGGCGCCGGGGTGCTGTTCGGTTTCGTCGCGGTCCTCACCAAGCTGGTCGCCGGGCATCTGCTCGATCCGAACGGGCGCTTCCTGCTCAACGTCCCGCCGCTGAGCCTGGTGGCGCTCATCGCGGCCGCAGCGCTGGGAGCCTGGTTCGTGCAGAGCGCCTACGCCACCGGACCCCCGGATCTCGTCATCGCCGGACTCACCGTGATCGACCCCATCGTCGGCATCGCCGTGGGCATCACGATCCTCGAGGAACTGCAGCCGGACGTGCGCACCGTCACCGCCCTGGGCATGGGTGCGGCGGCCCTCGTTGCTATTGTTGGGGTCGTCGCGCTGTCCCGCCACCACCCCGACGTGGTCAAGCGCCAGCGCTGACCCGAGAGAACCAGTTTCGACCAGCACACCGACGTAGGGGATCCACGCGTGAGTTACCAGGCCGACCACAAGCCTCTGACCATCCTGATCGCCGCGGACACCTATCCGCCCAACGTGAACGGTGCAGCGCAGTTCGGGTACCGGCTCGCGAAGGGGATGACGGGTCGAGGCCACTCCGTCCATGTCCTCGCACCGGGCGTCTCCAACGGCAGGAGCTACACGGAACCCGGTGGCGACTGGACGGTGCACCGTCTCCGCTCGCACGGCGTACCGACGCACGACTACTGGCGTATCTGCTACCCCTGGGAGATCAAGCGGGACATCAGCCTGCTGTTCGACGAGGTCCAGCCCGACGTCGTCCACATCCAGTGCCACTACATGGTGGGGGAGTACACCCTCTACGAGGCGGTGAAGCGCGGCATCCGCGTGGTGGCGACGAACCACTTCATGCCGGAGAACCTCAACCCGTTCCTGCCGTTCCCCGCGTGGCTCAAACGGGTCATCGCCAGGAACTCGTGGAAGGACATGGGCAAGGTGATGGGCAAGGCCGCCGCGGTCACCACCCCCACGCCCCTCGCGGCCAAGGCCATGCACGACCACGCCTTCCTGCGCGAGGTCCTGGCTGTCAGCAACGGCATCGACTCCGCTGCCTACGAGGTGCAGCCGGGGGAGACGGTCCAGCCGCACGAGGATCCCACGGTCCTGTTCGTCGGCAGGCTCGCCGAGGAGAAGCACGTCGACGTCCTCATCGATGCCGTCGCGAAGACGCCGCAGCATCTCCGCGTGCGGTTGGAGATCGTCGGTGGGGGCGAGGTCAAGCCCGCGCTCCAGGCGCAGGCTGCTCGCCTCGGGATCAGCGATCGCGTCACCTTCCGGGGACTGATCGACGACGACGAACTGCGCCTGAGCTACATCCGCGCATCGCTCTTCTGCCAGCCGGGCACAGCCGAGCTGCAGTCACTCGTCACGCTCGAGGCGATGTCCGCTTCCACCCCCGTGCTCCTCGCGAATGCGATGGCGTTGCCCCATCTGGTGTCCGACGGTGAGAACGGGTACCTGTTCACCCCCGGTGATTCCGACGAGTTGGGCCGCCGCATCACCGAGATCCTCGAACAGTCGTCCGAGGACCAGCGGACGATGGGGGCGGCGAGCCGTGACCTCGTGCGCAGGCATGACATCACCACGACGCTCGAGACCTTCGAGGGCCTGTATTACGGCACCCTGTCGAGCGACCATCCCAGCGAGGCGCAACGCGCCGCCGCGGGATCCTGACCGGCGTCGCACCGGGACGGCTGCCGCCGTCTGTCTACAATGGGAGCCGCGACCGGGGTCCGGAGACGGCCCGACGGTCGCCACCAGGGGTGGACAGCCCCAGGGGGCTGTAGCTCAGCTGGTTAGAGCAGCGGACTCATAATCCGTTTGTCCTGGGTTCAAGCCCCAGCAGCCCTACGCATCGTCGGAGTGATCGGCGACCCCGACCCGAATGCGCCATCTCCGCGGAGGTGGCGCATTCTGCGTTGCGACGCCTCTTCCCTCCCTCGGATCCTTGCCTCAGGGGTACGTGCCTCCACTGGCGCCCTATGTTACTGGCGGGTAACATAGGGCTCGAGCGCAGCACGCGCCCACCACGCGGACAGCATGGTCGAGTGAGAGTGCCGGTCGCCGCCGACCGGAGTGAGGCGAATACCATGAGCAAGACGTCGATCGACATCAACAACCTGCCGTATGCGGACGGCGACTTCTACGCGTTCGAGGAGCTGCTGTCCGACAAGGAGCGCTCCCGGCTCGAGGAGATCCGGTCCTGGTTGACCGCCGAAGTCCGGCCGCACGCGGTGGAGTGGTGGAACCAGGGCTCCTTCCCCCAGCAGCTCATCCCGAGGATCGCCGAACTGGATCCCGTGAGCCCGGTGTACCGGCAGGGCTACTCCAACCTCTTCGCCGGGATCACCCACGCCGAGTTCACCCGCGCGGACACCTCGATCGCCACGTTCCTCGGCGTGCACGACGGTCTGTTCACCGGATCCATCGAAGCCCTGGCGTCGAAGGAGCAGCAGGAGGAGTGGCTGCCCGACATCTACGCGCTGAAGAAGATCGGCGCCTTCGGCCTGACGGAACCGCTCGGTGGATCCGATGTCGCGGGAGGAACCCGGACCACGGCACGCCGGGACGGGAACTCGTGGGTCCTCAACGGCGCCAAGCGCTGGATCGGTAACGCGACCTTCTCCGACTGGGTGGTCATCTATGCCCGCGACGTCGCGGACAACCAGGTCAAGGGGTTCCTGGTCGACACGAAGACACCGGGCTTCTCCTCGACGAAGATCGAGAACAAGATCGCCCTGCGGATCGTCGAGAACGCGGATATCGTGCTGGACGACGTCGTCATCTCCGACGACTTCCACCTCAAGGGCGCGAACAGTTTCAGGGACACCAACAAGGTGCTCAAAGTGACGAGGCTCGCGGTCGGCTGGCAGGCCGTCGGCCAGCAACTCGCCGCGTTCGACGTCGCCCGCCGGTACGCCGTCGAGCGCGAGCAGTTCGGCCGGCCCATCGCCAGTTTCCAGCTCATCCAGCAGCAACTCGTGCAGATCCTCGGTAACGCGATGAGTTCGATGGGGATGATGGTGCGTCTGTCGCAGCTGGAGGATGCGGGTCAGGCGAAGGACGAGCAGTCGGCGCTGGCGAAGGCGTTCACCACCGCCCGCATGCGCGAGAGTGTCGCGGCCGGCCGGAACATCCTCGGCGGGAACGGGATCGTGGCCGACTACGAGATGGCGAAGATCTTCTCCGACGCCGAAGCCGTCTACTCCTACGAGGGCACGCAGGAGATCAACACTCTCGTGGTCGGCAGGTCCATCACGGGGATCGCCGCCTTCGTCTGACACGACGCCGGGTCAGCCGTCGAGCGGCAGGAGGACGGACGGGCGGCGGTCCGTGACGAAGGCGAGCGGATCGACGTACTCCTCCTCGACGCGGACTCCCCAGTGGAGGCACGGTCCGCCGCAGTGGCTCCGGACCGTGCTACCCGGGATCGCCGCGGACCGGCTCAGAACCACCGTGGCCACCACCTCGCCCACGCCCACCGCCTGACCCTCGACCAGGGTGGTGTTCACCGGTTCGAAGCTGCTCCTCCGGCCATCGCCATGGTCGATCGTCAGGACGCCGCGGTCCACCACCGTCCCCGCGAAGGCCACGACACCGTCCGCCGGACTGCGCACCTCGGCCGGCAGGCCGCGCGTCGACAGGTCCACACCCCGGTGTCCGGGCTTCCAGTTCTGCGAAGGTTTCTCGAAGGGTCGCAGCACGGCGGGTACCGGAACGAGGGGCCACGACCAGGCGGCGACGAACGGGTCCCGTCCGACGTTCGCGACCACTGGGACTGATCGCGCGGCCGACCCGACCGACGGGACCGATCGAGCGACGTGTGCACCTGCAGGCGGCGGGACGGCGGACCGGACCGACGCGAATCGGACGGCGGTTGACCCGACCGACGCGAATGGGACGGCGGTTGGCCCGACCGACGCGAATGAGGGACCTGCCGACGCGACAGGCTGCGCAGGAGGGCAGACCGGGATCAGCGCCAGCAGGAAGAGGGGCAGCACCCGGCCCGCACGCCAGGCGGGTCCTCCCCCGGCCGTCCGGCGGTCTTGGGCGCGCTCACTCGGACCGGTGCCGGCTCGGGTCACGGGATGGGTTCCGGGGGAGTACTCGCTCATGGGACCAGCGTCCCTGCGCGGGGTGCCCGCAGGGACGCCGTGCCGCCATATGTGGACAACGCCGGGGAGGCCCGCCGGCCGTCGCGGGCGGGCTGCGATGGGGCTACTTGCCCGCACCGCGGCCCGTCGGTCGCCCTGGAGGGCTGTGCCGCTGTAGTACACTCGTACAAGCAGTCTGCTGCTCCGATCCCGTCATGCCTCTGGCTCCGCCGGGCTCTGGGAAACCGCAGGCTGACTACGCGTACCTGTTATCCGATGCTCTCCACGAGCGCGGAATGCCCACCCCGCGGTCCGGCTGAGTCCGGTGGGGGAGGGTGTGTCCCCGACGAACAGGTGCCAGGACGTGGTGTCCACCCCGGCCACCACCGAGATAACCGTCAACAAGCTTCAGGCGGCGCCCTGCGCCCGAGCCGGAGCTGAAGAAAGGCATGACATGCCAGTCGTCACCATGCGCCAGCTGCTCGACAGCGGCGTCCACTTCGGTCACCAGACCCGCCGTTGGAACCCGAAGATGAAGCGCTTCATCTTCACCGAGCGCAACGGCATCTACATCATCGATCTCCAGCAGTCGCTGGGCTACATCGACCGCGCCTACGAGTTCGTCAAGGCCACGGTCGCCCACGGCGGGACCGTCCTCTTCGTCGGCACGAAGAAGCAGGCGCAGGAAGCGATCGCCGACCAGGCGATGCGCGTGGGCCAGCCCTACGTCAACCAGCGCTGGCTCGGTGGCATGCTCACCAACTTCCAGACGGTCTCCAAGCGCATCCAGCGCATGAAGGAACTCGAGGAGATCGACTTCGAGGACGTCGCCGGTTCGGGTCACACCAAGAAGGAGCTCCTGCTCCTGAAGCGTGAGCTCACCAAGCTCCAGAGCAACCTCGGCGGTATCCGCAACCTGACCAAGGCTCCCTCGGTCGTCTGGGTCGTGGACACCAAGAAGGAGCACCTCGCGATCGACGAGGCGAAGAAGCTGAACATCCCCGTCGTCGCGATCCTGGACACCAACTGCGATCCAGACGAGGTCGACTTCCCGATCCCGGGCAACGACGACGCCATCCGCGCCGTCAACCTGCTGACCCGTGTCATCGCGGACGCCGTGGCCGAGGGCCTGATGGCTCGCCACAACCGCTCCGGCAACGGCGAAGCCACGGCTGACGAGCCCATGGCCGAGTGGGAGCGCGAGCTGCTCCAGGGCACTGCGGATGCGCCCGCTGCCGAGCCCGCAGCAGCCGAGGCCGCAGCGGCCGAGGCACCGGAGGCCGCAGCCCCCGAGGCGCCCGCCGGCCTGCAGGCGCCCATCGCGGAAGAGGTTCCCGACGCGGTCGCTCCCGCGACGGAAGCCGCCGTCGACACCAAGTAGTCCACGGTGCGGAAGGGGTGTGGGTCGAACCACGCCCCTTCCGCATGTTCGGCAGGTGTTCACCCCGTGGCACCTGTACGGCGGGCCGCGGCCCGCACAAGCTCTTCGTAGATCCACCTCACCCTAGGAGTGCACATGGCTAATTTCACAGCCGCTGACATCAAGGCCCTGCGCGAGCGCACCGGCGCCGGCATGATGGACGTCAAGAAGGCCCTCGACGAAGCCAACGGCGACGCCGACAAGGCCCTGGAACTGATCCGTATCAAGGGACTCAAGGGCGCCACCAAGCGCGAGGGCCGTTCCACCGCCGAGGGTCTTGTGGCCGCTCGCGTGGACGGCAACGTCGGCGTCATGGTCGAGGTCAACTGCGAGACCGACTTCGTCGCCAAGGCCGGCCCCTTCATCGACTTCTCGAACAAGGTGCTCGCCGCAGCGATCGAGTCCGGTGCCACGGACGTCGAGACCCTCCTGTCCTTCGAGCTCGACGGCAAGCCCGTCTCCGAGCACGTCATCGAGGCCGGTGCCCTCCTCGGCGAGAAGGTCGACGTCCGCCGCATCGCGCGCGTCGAAGGCCAGATCGTCGACGCGTACCTGCACAAGACGTCCAAGGACCTCCCCGCCCAGGTCGGCGTCCTGTTCGCCGTCGAGGGTTCCGGTGACGCCGCCGTGCAGACCGCGCACGACGTCGCCGTGCACATCGCCGCGTACTCGCCGACCTACCTGACCCGCGAGGACGTCCCCGCGGAACTCGTCGAGTCGGAGCGGCGCATCGCCGACGAGACCGCCCGTGCCGAGGGCAAGCCCGAGCAGGCCCTTGCCAAGATCGTCGAAGGCCGCCTCACCGGCTTCTTCAAGGAGGGTGTCCTGGTGGACCAGGCCTTCGCGAAGGACGCCAAGAAGTCCGTCGCCGCCGTCCTGACCGAAGCGAACGCCAAGGCCACGGCCTTCGCACGTTTCCGCGTCGGGGCCTGACCCCCAGGGCAGGCAGCAGCATCCCGGAAAGGGCGGCCGCCTTCGAGGTGGCCGCCCTTTCCTGCGCCCGGGGAGGCGCCCCGTATCCTGTAACGGGTCCGGCAACATCCCCACCCCCGCATCACCGGCCGTCCGACCAGGACCGGCCCCCAGTTCTACGCCCGGGAGGCACTTCATGGACACCACGTCAACCATCCGACCGGGTGGTACCGAGGGCCGGCGCCGGGTACTCCTGAAGCTCTCCGGCGAGGTCTTCGGCGGTGGCAAGCTCGGCGTCGACCCCGAGACCGTCCGCTCGGTCGCCCAGCAGATCGCGGCGACGGTGGGCGAGGTCGAGGTGGCCATCGTCGTCGGCGGCGGCAACTTCTTCCGCGGCGCGGAACTGTCCCAGAGCGGCATGGACCGCTCGCGGGCGGACTACATGGGCATGCTCGGCACGGTCATGAACTGCCTGGCCCTGCAGGACTTCCTCGAGCAGGCCGGGGTGGAGACCCGCGTGCAGAGCGCCATCACCATGGGGCAGGTCGCCGAGGCGTACATCCCGCGGCGCGCCATCCGCCACCTGGAGAAGGGCCGTGTGGTCATCTTCGGGGCGGGCGCAGGCCTCCCGTACTTCTCGACCGACACGGTCGCCGCCCAGCGCGCCCTCGAGGTGCACGCGGACGAGGTCCTCATGGCCAAGAGCGGCGTCGACGGTGTCTACACCGCCGACCCCCACAAGGACCCGACGGCGGAGAAGCTGGAGACGCTCTCCTACGACGAGGCCCTGCGGCGGGACATCCGTGTCATGGACCAGACGGCCATGACGATGTGCAAGGACAACGACCTGACCATGGTGGTGTTCGGCATGGAGGGCGAGGGCAACGTGACGCGGGCCATCCGTGGCGAGAAGCTCGGGACACTCGTCACCGCCTAGCGGTTCCGAGGGAAGAGGGCAACGGTGTCTGCGGCCCTGCCGGGCCGCGGGACGGCCGTGAACTAGGATTGACCACTGGAACGGTTGCCGTGCAGCCGACTGCGGAGCGAAGGAGACATTGTGATCGAAGAGACCTTGCTGGAAGCCACCGACAAGATGGACAAGGCCGTGGAGGTTGCAAAGGACGATTTCGCGACGGTCCGCACCGGACGCGCCAATGCCTCCCTGTTCTCCAAGGTGGTGGTGATGTACTACGGCGCTCCCACCCCGCTGCAGCAGCTCGCGTCCTTCCAGAACCCCGAGGCGCGCACCCTGCTCATCACGCCCTTCGACCGCGGAGCGCTGAACGACATCGAGCGCGCCCTGCGCGACTCGGACCTCGGCGCGAACCCGTCGAACGACGGCAACGTGATCCGCGTGGTCCTGCCCGAGCTCACGCAGGAGCGCCGCAAGGAGTACGTGAAGCTGGTCAAGACGAAGGCGGAGGACGCCAAGATCTCCATCCGCAACGTCCGACGGAAGGCGAAGGACGGCATCGACAAGGCCGTCAAGGACGGCGACGCCGGTGAGGACGAGGGCTCGCGCGCCGAGAAGGAACTCGACGCGACGACGAAGGCCCGCGTGGACCTCATCGACGAGCTGCTGAAGCGCAAGGAAGCTGAGCTGCTCGAGGTCTGATGGCAGATCTCGATCCTCCCGGCGCGGATCGCGCGCACGAGACCCGCTCCGCCGTCGGGACAGAAGAAAGCCGCACGGGCGGCGCGGTGTCGGCCCCGGCGCAGGGGCCGACCACCCATACCAGGGCACCGTCTCGCGCCGGTCGGTCCAGCCACGGACTCTTCCGTCGCCGCCGGCCCATCCGTGAGCCGGGCAAGCCGTCCCGTGCCGGGCGCAACCTTCCCGCCGCGATCGGTGTGGGCGCGGGTCTCCTGATCCCCGTCCTCGTGGGCCTCTTCTTCCCGATCGTCTTCGTCGGGATCGTCACCCTGTTCGCAGCGGTGGGCGTGTGGGAGATCAGCCGCGCCCTCGAACTGCGGCGGATCCACATCCCGCTGGTACCGACCATGGCGGGGACGATCGTCCTGCCGTTCTCGGCCTATCTCGGCGGCGCCGAGGGCCTCGCCGGAGCTGCGGTCGCAGCCGTCGTCGTCCTCTTCCTGTGGCGCGCGGCGAGCCCGGCGCCGGATGCCGCCAGGAGCCTGATGGCCGGTACCTTCACCGTGCTCTGGGTGCCCTTCATGCTCAGCTTCGCCATGCTGCTCATGAAGGTCGACGGCGGGAACCTCGTCATCGCGACACTCCTCCTGCTGGTCGTCGCGAACGACACCTTCGGGTACCTGATCGGCGCCTTCTTCGGCAAGCACGCCATGGCCCCGAAGATCAGTCCCAAGAAGTCCTGGGAGGGATTCGGCGGTTCGATCGGCGGCGCCCTCGTGGTCGGCGGGCTCTGCGCCGTCCTGCTTCTCGATCAGCCCGTCTGGATCGGGTTCGCCCTCGCGGTCGCCATCGTGGCGGCCGCGACCGCCGGCGACCTCGCGGAATCGATGATCAAGCGTGAGCTCGGCGTGAAGGACATGGGCACCATCCTGCCGGGCCACGGCGGAGTCATGGACCGCCTCGACTCGATCGTCTTCGCCTCCCCGGTGGCCTACCTGCTGTCCGCTACATTGATACCGGGGTTGCTGTAACCGCTGGTCGCGGACCGATCCCGGGGGGCGAAGGCCCAGCACGGTCTCGAGTATTTCAGCGCAAAGGACGTCAGACGATGGATGTGGCCCGGCCGAGCAGCTCCCCCTTCGCGCGGGTGGGGCGCCGGGAGGTCGGCTACGACACGGGCCAGGTGGACCGCTTCCTCACGAGGGCCCGCGGCGACTACAACGCCGACGACCCCGATTCCCGTTCCGTCACGAGCAGTGAGGTACGGGGCCAGTCCTTCCGCCCGACCCCGGGCGGCTACGAGCCCCAGTCGGTCGACGCCGCGCTGGACCGGCTCGAGGACGTCTTCGCCCGGCGGGAACGCGACCGGCTGATCGCCGCGCAGGGCGAGGACGCGTGGCTCCGGCAGATCGGACGCACCGCCGCGGTCCTGCGCGGGCGGCTGCACCGTCCGCACGGCGAACGCTTCCGCCGCCCGGCGAGGAAGAACGCCCCCAGCTACGTCGTCCAGGACGTCGACCGCCTCTGCGACGAGCTCCTGCGGTACCTCGAGCAGGATCTGCCCCTGAGCGTCGACGTCGTCCGCCGCGCCGTGTTCCGCGAGGCCCGTGGTGCGGACGGCTACGAGGAGAACCAGGTGGACGTGTTCCTGGACCGCGTCGTCGAGCTCATGGCGGGCATCGACTGACGCCTCCGGGTCACCCACGCCGTGGGCAGGAGCTCTCCGCAGCGGCGGGACGACGAGGCCAGGACGGTTCTCAGCCGCTCTGCGCCGGTGGCTCGGGCGTGTGCAGGCGGGCCAGCACGCGCGACGCCGACGCGGGCCTGCGTCCGGCCGTCGCCCTCGAGACGAGCACCATGGTGAGGAACGCGGTCGGGACCGTCCAGAGGGCGGGCTGGCCCAGCCAGACCCAGCGGTCGTCCGCTGCCGGCCCGAGGGCGGCCGTGACGGCGATCGCCCCGCCGCAGAGCACGGCGCCGACCAGCATCCCCGCGATCGCCCCGGCATCTGTCAGGCCCCGCCACCAGATGCCCAGCAGCAGCAGCGGGCAGATCGTGGAGGCGGTGAAGGCGAACACCGATCCCACGCTGCCCGCCAGTGCCAGGCTGTCCGTCAGCAGTGCGACCACGAGCGGGATGAGCGCCGAGAGCAGGGCTGCCCTGCGGAAGCCCCGCACGCTGCCCTGGAAGAACTCCTGGCTCACCACGCCGGCGAGCGAGACCACGAGTCCGCTGGTCGTCGACAGGAAGGCGGCGAACGCCCCGGCGGTCACCAGCGCGGACAGGAGGTCCCCGGTGGCACCGTCGAAGATCCGGCCCGGGAGCAGGAGCACCGTCGCGTCCGCGGCGCCCTCCGCCGCCAGCTCGGGCGTGTGGATGCGCCCGAGGATCCCGTAGACGGTCGGGAAGAGGTAGAAGACCGAGAGCAGGCCGAGCACGATCACCGTGGTCCGGCGGGCGGAGGCACCGTCGGGGTTCGTGTAGAAGCGGACGAGGACGTGCGGCAGGCCGAGCGTGCCGAAGAGCAGGGCGATGACCAGCGAGATGGTGCCGTAGAGGGATGCGTCCGCCGTCGTGTTCAGATCCGCGGTGAAGGCGCCGCCGCCCGCGGTGATCGGTCGGCCGTCCGCGCCGAGGCGGAAGAGGATGAAGGCCACCGGCACGGCGAGCGCCGTGAGCTTGAGCCAGTACTGGAAGGCCTGCACAAAGGTGATGGAGCGCATGCCCCCGGTGACCACGCTCAGGCACACCACGACGACGACCGCGAGCGGACCCACCCAGGACGGCAGTCCGGTGGTGATGCGCACGGTCAGGGCGGCGCCGTGCAGCTGCGGAACGATGTACAGCCACCCCACGACGACCACGAGCATGCTGGTCACCCGGCGGACGAGGAGGGAGTCCAGGCGCGCCTGGGCGAAGTCGGGGATGGTGTACGCGCCGGACCGTCGCAGCGGCGCGGCCACGAAGAGGAGCAGCATCAGGTAGCCGGCGGTGTAGCCGATGGGGAACCAGAGCGCATCGACGCCGGAGATGAGGATGAGGCCGGCGACGCCGAGGAAGCTCGCCGCCGAGAGGTACTCGCCGCCGATCGCGGAGGCGTTCCACCAGGGCCGCACGGTGCGCGAGGCCACGTAGAAGTCGCCCGTGGTGCGCGAGATCCGCAGGCCGTAGATGCCGATCAGCACCGTGCTGAGGGCCACGAGCACGAGCGCCGTGTACCCGACGGCGGGGCTGAGCTCGAGACTGCCGCTGTCCAGCGCGTCAGTCATCGTCCACCAGGTCCTGGAAGCGGCGCTCGTTGCGGGATGCACTGCGCACGTAGAGGACGGCGCACCCGATCACGAGCGGATAGATCCCGAGGCCCAGCAGGAGCCAGGGGATCGGCACGGTCAGGATGGTAGCCCCGGTGATGTCGGGGAAGACGGCGAGCAGCACGGGGATGCCGATCAGGATGACCAGGAACCCACCCGCCACCACCAGTGCGAGCCGCAGCTGCGAACGGATGAGGGAGGCGACGAACAGCTGGCCCACCTCCGACTGCTCGGCCATCTCCCGCGCCACGGGGAAGGTGGCGCCGGTGGCCCGGGCCGCGGTGCGCGGGGCGGTGACGCGGACCCGACGGGGAACCGTCGGCTGCTCGTCCGTCACCGTCTCAATGGCTCGGGCGGAGACGCGTCGCCTCGAGCTTCTCCCGGACGTCGGGGAGGTGGCGGCGGCTCACGGGCAGCTCGGCATCCCCGACGAACAGGCTGGCCCGGCCCGCCCCGATCCTGACCTTCCGCACCTGGTCCATCGCCACGAGATAGGAGCGGTGCGTGCGGAGGAAACCCGCGTCCGCCCACTGGCGTTCGAGGTCGTTGAGGGGGATGCGGATCAGGTAGCTCGCCTCCGAGGTGTGCAGTCGGGCGTAATCACCCTGCGCCTGCACGTATCGGACGTCGTCGCGCCTGATCATCCGGCTGATCCCGCCCTGGTCCACGGTGATGACCTCGGGCGCGGCCGTCGAACCCTCCATCAGTTCGCAGACGCGACGCACGGATTCCGCGAGGCGCTCGGTCCGCACGGGTTTCAGGAGATAGTCGACGGCGCGGAGTTCGAAGGCCTCGAGCGCACGGTCCTCGTCGGCCGTGACGAACACGACGGCGGGCGGGCGGCTGAAGCGCGAGATGACGCGGGCGATGTCCAGCCCGGAGAGGGCGGGCATGTGGATGTCGAGGAACAGGGCATCGACGCTGTGCTGCTCGAGCGCCCGCAGCGCCTCCGCGCCGCTCGACGCACGGTGGATGGTCCCGATCCGCGCGTCCTTGCCGAGCAGGAAGGCCAGCTCCTCGACGGCGGGGAGTTCGTCGTCGGCGACGATGACATTGACCATGTATCCTAGGTTACGCGCCTCAGGCCCGGTGATCCGGCTGCGACTTCGGCACGCGCAGGGTGATGAGGGTACCCGCGCCGGGTGCCGTGTCGATGACCAGTCCGTGGTCGTCGCCGTACACCTGGCGCAACCGTGAGTCGACGTTCCGCAGCCCCACGTGGACGTCCTCGGTGTGGCCGGCGAGGACGGAGCGCAGGTGGTCGGGATCGATCCCCACACCGTCGTCCTCGATGGTGACCTCCGCGTACGGCCCGTCGTCGTGGGCCGTGATGGTGATGTTCCCGACGCCGTCCTTGGAGTCGAGCCCGTGGCGCACCGCGTTCTCGACGAGGGGCTGCAGGCTGAGGAACGGGATGACCGTGCTCAGCACCTCCGGTCCGATCTCGAGGGTCACCTTGAGCCGGTCGCCGAACCGCGCACGCTCCAGCAGCAGGTAGCGGTCGATGCTCCGCAGTTCCTCGGCCACGGTGGTGAAGTCGCCGTGGCGGCGGAAGGAGTAGCGCGTGAAGTCGGCGAACTCGACCACCAGCTCACGGGCACGCTGGGGGTCGGTGTTGATGAAGGACGCGATGGCGTTGAGCGAGTTGTAGATGAAGTGCGGGCTGATCTGCGCCCGCAGCGCACGGACCTCCGCCTCGGCGAGCAGGCGCCGGGAGGAGCCGAGTTCGGCGAGTTGCACCTGCGTGGACACCCAGCCGGCCAGCTCGTTGGTGGCCCGGACGAGTCCGGCGTTGACGTCCCCGGCGAAGGCCCCGACGGTGCCGACCACGCGGTCGTCGACCCGCACGGGGGACAGGACGAGCTCCCCGAGGTCGGTCAGTCCCGCGGCGTCGAGCCGCTGCCGCCGGAAGATCTGGGTCCGCCCGCTCTCGAGGACCTGCCGGACGAGGGGCATGACGTCCGGGGCCGGCCCGCGGCCGCCGTCCCACGCCAGCACGCCGGCGTCGTCGCTCATCATCAGGACGTCGCAGCGCAGGAGGCCGCGCAGGTGCCGGCTCGCCTTGGAGGCGCCGGACGCCGTCAGCCCCTCGCGCAGGTGCTCGGAGGCGAGTGCCGCGGTGTGGAGGGTGGCGTACGTGGCGCGGTCGGCATCGGAACCGAGGTCACGGGAGGAGCGGGAGAGGCGGAAACCGAGCGAGGCGACGACGGCGAGGGTGATGACGGCGACCGCGCACACCAGGGCGGTGTCGACGGCGGCGCTGAACATGGCACCACAGTAGCGTCCGTGGCACGGACGGCCTCGACCGTTCGGCGCGCCCTGCAACCGTTCACCGCACCTCGCCGCTCACTCACCGACGCGTCCGCGCGGTTCGCTGGTGGGGCCCGACGACGTCGTCCACAGTGATGGGTGTCACACCGACGTGCCTCCCTGCGCGGCAAGGATGCCGCCGTCGCGGTCGGTGGGGCGACCGAGAAGGAGGAACCATGGGTTCGCACCCAGTAGAGCCGGACGCCGGTTCCGGTGCTGCCGTCGACTTCACCGAAGTCCAGCAGACCGAGCAGTTCAAGGAACTGCGCAAGCGCCACCGCAGCTTCGTCTTCCCCATGGCAGTGTTCTTCCTGCTCTGGTACTTCGCCTACGTGCTGCTGGCCGACTACGCCCACGAGTTCATGGCCACGCCCGTGTTCGGCAACATCAACGTGGGCATCATCCTGGGCCTGCTGCAGTTCGTCAGTACGTTCGCCATCACCATGTGGTACGTGAGCTACGCCAACCGCCGCCTCGACCCCATCGCCGCGAACCTGCGGCATGAACTCGAGGAAGCAGCCCCCGAGGTATTCGTCGACCCGTCAGGTGGAAAGAAATGAGCACCATCACCGCCGGGGGCATCCACGTCCCCCTGCAGACCGCCGAGGTCACCACCGTCGGCTCGCCGGTCCTGAACATCGCCATCTTCGGCCTCTTCGTCGCGATCACGCTCGTGATCGTGCTCCGGGCGAGCCGCAACAACAAGACCGCGGCCGACTACTATGCCGCCGGACGCTCGTTCACGGGTGGCCAGAACGGTACGGCCATCGCCGGTGACTACCTCTCGGCGGCGTCCTTCCTCGGGATCGTCGGAGCGATCGCCATCAACGGGTACGACGGCTTCCTCTATTCGATCGGCTTCCTCGTCGCCTGGCTGGTGGCCCTGCTCCTCGTCGCGGAACTGCTCCGCAACACGGGCAAGTTCACCATGGCCGACGTCCTGTCCTTCCGGCTCAAGCAGCGTCCCGTGCGCATCGCGGCGGCGATCACCACGCTCGCGGTCTGCTTCTTCTACCTGCTGGCCCAGATGGCCGGTGCCGGTGGGCTCGTGTCGCTGCTCCTCGGCATCAACGACCGTCTCGGCCAGTCGATCGTCATCACGGTCGTGGGCGTCCTCATGATCATGTACGTGCTGATCGGCGGCATGAAGGGCACCACCTGGGTGCAGATCATCAAGGCCTGCCTCCTGATCGCCGGTGCGTTCATCATGACCATCTGGGTCCTCGCGCTGCACGGCTTCAACCTGTCCACCCTGCTGGGTGCGGCGATCGAGACCTCGGGCAACGCAGCGATCACGAGCCCCGGCCTGCAGTACGGGCTGACGTCGATCACGCGCCTCGACTTCCTGTCCCTGGCGCTCGCGCTGGTCCTCGGCACCGCCGCCCTCCCGCACGTGCTCATGCGCTTCTACACCGTCCCCACGGCGAAGGAGGCCCGACGCTCGGTGGTCTGGGCCATCTGGCTCATCGGCGCGTTCTACCTCTTCACGCTGATCCTCGGCTACGGCGCCAGCGCGCTGATCGGCTCCGAGCGGATCCTCGGCGCCCCGGGCGGGGTGAACTCGGCGGCACCGCTGCTGGCGTACGAGCTCGGCGGGTCGATCCTCCTCGGACTCATCTCGGCCGTCGCCTTCGCGACCATCCTGGCGGTGGTCGCAGGTCTCACCATCACCGCCGCTGCATCGTTCGCGCACGACATCTACGCCAGCGTCATCCGCAAGGACAGGGTCGATCCGGACGGCGAGGTCAAGGTGGCGCGCCGCACGGTGGTCGTGATCGGTCTCGTCTCGATCGCGGGTGGAATCGGGGCGCAGGGTCAGAACGTGGCGTTCCTCGTGGCCCTCGCCTTCGCGGTGGCGGCCAGCGCGAACCTGCCGACCATCCTCTACTCGCTGTTCTGGAAGCGGTTCAACACCCAGGGCGCCATCTGGAGCATGTACGGCGGCCTCGGCTCGGCCATCCTGCTGATCGCCCTCTCGCCCGTCGTCTCCGGTGGCGAGAAGTCGATGATCCAGGGTGCCGACTTCTCCGTCTTCCCGCTCAGCAATCCCGGGATCGTCTCGATCCCGCTGGCCTTCTTCCTCGGCTGGCTCGGGACGGTCCTCTCCCGCACCACGGAGGACCCGATGAAGCAGGCGGAGATGGAGGTCCGCTCGCTGACCGGCGTCGGAGCCGAGAAGGCCACCGACCACTAGGCACGCGACGCGTAGGACCGACGAGGCCGCCCCACCTGCTGGTGGGGCGGCCTCGTCCGTCCGGTGATCCCGCGCTTTCAGGGGCAGGCGGGGCCGGGCGGGACACGAGGGGGTCCTGACGGGCGTGGAGGCCGGAGGTCGGCCCGTGTCTCCTCACCCCAGCGCATCGCCGAGGCACTGCAGCCAGGTCCGGAAGTGCTCGGGACCGTCGAAGTGGGAGCCCGGCACCGCCGCGACCTCCGGTGCCGCGTCGGCTCCGTCGACGACGAGGCAGTGGCCGCCGGCGGCGGCCGCCGCTGCGAAGGCGGGCAGGTCGCCCCGGTCGTCGCCGGCGTAGGCCACGACGACCAGACCATGCCGCCGGATGATCGACCGCAGGGCGGTGCCCTTGTCCTGGTCCACGGGCATGCGGAGTTCCTCGACCATCTTCCCGGGCTCACGCCTCAACCCGAAGGTCTCCGTCGCCCGACGGAGGACGGGCGTGATGCGGCTGATCGCAGCTTCCTGGTCCGGGGCGCGCCGCCAGTGGACGGCGACGGCGAGGGACTTGTCCTCGACGTGGATGCCCTCGATGCCGTCGAACTCCTCGTGCAGGAGCGCGGTGGCCTGCGCCACGGCGTCGTTCCACCGATCCGCCTCCGGCACCTGCTCGACGCCGCCGGCCGTCAGGCGCTCGAGGCCGTAGGAGCCGTGGAGCTCCACGCCGGGGATGCCTGCACGGTCCGCGAGGAAACGCACGGGCCGGCCGGAGAGCAGGGCGACGAGGGGGAGTCTCGTGGCGAGATGCGCGAGGATGGCCGCTGTGTCCGGCAGGAGGTCACTCGCTGCGGGATCATCGGTGATGGGGGAGAGGACCCCGTCGAAATCCATCACCAGCCCGGCCTTCGGTCCGCTCGTCAGTGCGCTGATGACCTGGTTCGCTGATTCCATGCATCGACCCTAGCGGGACGTGCGAGGCAGCGGTCGGCGTCGTGTGCGACCGGTGCGCCCCACGCCGTCGCCGCACCGGGCGCGCCCGTGCCGCCGGCGTCGGCCGCGCCGATGCCTCCCGGTCAGGATGCCTGCTGCGGTCCGCGCGCGAGGAGGGGCTCCACCCGGAAGGGGATGAGCTCGCCCATCGCCAGGGACGTGTCGCAGCGCTCCACGCCGTCGCAGGCCAGGATCTTGCCGTTGATGCGGAAGAGGTCCTCGGCATCGACGGCGACCACGCGCACCAGGATGTCCGCCTGGCCCGTCACGCCGAAGGCCTCGATGACCTCGGGCACGGCCGCGATGCTCCGCGTGATGGCTGCCAGCTTCTGCTGCTGGACGTGCACGTGGATGAAGGCGGTCAGCGGGTAGCCCAGCGACACCGTGTTGATACGCCGCTCGAAGGACAGGAAGACGGACTTCTTCTCGAGCTGCGCCATCCTCGCCTGCACCGTGTTGCGCGAGAGCCCGAGCTTCTGGGCGAGCGCGACGACGGTGCGCCGGGGGTCCTTCGCCATGGCCTGCAGGAGGCGCGTGTCGGTGAGGTCGAGGGGTTGCATAGTGCGCAACGCTAACACGGCCGCTGCGCCCGGAATAGTGCACTCTGCTCAGTCGATCAGGAATCGGTTGTGCCTCCTGTGCTGTGTGAGTAGGGTCACAACCACTCCGGGTAAAGGCGCCCGGAGCCCTTCCATCTGCTGATCGCGGGGGGAGGGTCTGTCTGCCAACGCGGAGGTAGCGTGCAATGACCGAGGACTCCACGCAGCCGGGAGCAGGACCCGACAGCGGGTCCGACCCGCAGGGGGCGGCGCCGTCGGGTACCGGCGGAACGGTCCATCCGGGACCGGGCCGCGAGGGTGCGGACGACCTCGTCCGGCTGGTCGACCACCACGGCGTGCGCCACCCGGACCGCCACTACGACGCGCTCGTCGCGGACGTCGACGGCGCCGCGCTGCAGAAACTCTACGAGGACATGGTGGTGGTGCGGCGCATCGACGCCGAGGCCACGGCCCTGCAGCGCCAGGGCGAACTCGCGCTCTGGCCGCCGCTGCTCGGCCAGGAGGCCGCGCAGATCGGCTCGGGGCGTGCGCTCCGCTCCGACGACTTCGTGTTCTCCAGCTACCGGGAGAACGCCGTCGCCTACTGCCGCGGCGTGGACCTCGCCGACATCCTGCGCGTCTGGCGGGGCAACGCGTCCTCGGGGTGGGACCCCTACACGATCAACATGGCCACCCCGCAGGTCATCATCGGTGCGCAGACGCTGCATGCCACCGGCTATGCGATGGGCATCATCAACGACGGCGCCGATTCCGTGGCCGTCACCTACTTCGGCGACGGCGCCACGAGCCAGGGCGACGTCAACGAGGCCATGGTGTTCGCCGCCAGCTACCAGGCGCCCGTCATCTTCTTCTGCCAGAACAACCACTGGGCCATCTCCGAACCGGTGGGACTGCAGGCCCACGTGCCGATCGCCCGGCGGGCGCCCGGGTTCGGCATCCCCTCGGTCCGGGTGGACGGCAACGACGTCCTCGCCTGCCTCGCCGTCACGCGCGAGGCGCTGGCGCGGGCCCGTTCCGGCGGAGGCCCCACCTTCATCGAGGCCGTGACCTACCGGATGGGCCCGCACACGACGGCCGATGATCCGACCCGCTACCGCGACGCCAACGAGCTCGAGGACTGGGCGGCCCGCGACCCGCTGGCCAGGATCGCCACGCTGCTCGACTCGCTCGGACTGCTCGGTGCGGATTACTCGGACGCGGTGAAGGCGAAGGCCGACGCCGTCGCCGCCGAACTGCGCGAGGGGTGCCTGTCCATGCCGGAACCGGCGCCGTCGGACGTCTTCCGGCACGTCTACAGCGAACCGAACTCCTGGCTGGAGCGCCAGCAGGACCACTACGAGCGCTACCTCGCCTCCTTCGCCCCGGCACCCCAGGAAGGGACCCGCTGATGTCCACCATGACCTTCGGCCGCGCGATCAACGCCGGCCTCCGCCGTGCCATGGACGAGGACCCGAAGGTGATCCTCATGGGGGAGGACATCGGCAAGCTCGGCGGTGTCTTCCGCATCACCGACGGCCTGCAGAAGGACTTCGGGGCCCACCGGGTCCTCGACAGCCCGCTGGCCGAGGCGGCCATCATGGGTACCGCCGTCGGGATGGCCTACCGGGGGTACCGGCCGGTCGTGGAGATCCAGTTCGACGGCTTCATCTACCCGGCCTTCGACCAGATCGTCTGCCAGGTGGCGAAGCTGCACTACCGCACGCAGGGCGCCGTCAGGATGCCCATCACCATCCGCGTGCCCTTCGGGGGTGGCATCGGTTCGCCCGAGCACCACTCGGAGTCGCCCGAGGCCTACTTCACGCACACCTCCGGTCTGCGGGTCGTCAGCGTCTCGAACCCGCAGGACGCCTACACGATGATCCAGCAGGCCATCCGGTCCGACGACCCCGTCCTGTACTTCGAGCCCAAGAGGCGCTACCACGTCAAGGGCGAGGTGGACGAGGCGGTCGATCCGGCGTCGTCGGACATGGGCGCGGCGCACGTGGTGACCCGCGGGACCGACGTCACCCTCGTGACCTACGGCCCGCTCGTGCCCACCGCGCGTGACGCCGCGATCGCGGCGTCCGACGACGGCGTCTCCATCGAGGTCATCGACCTGCGGTCCCTGGCGCCCATCGACTTCGCGACGGTCGAGGCGTCGGTGCGCAGGACCGGCCGCCTGGTGGTCACGCACGAGGCGGCGCAGTCCGGCGGGCTCGGCGCGGAGATCGCCGCGAGCATCACGGAGCGCTGCTTCGACTTCCTCGAGCACGCACCCGTCCGCGTCACCGGATTCGACATCCCGTACCCCTACTCGAAGCTCGAGTTCCACCACCTCCCGGACCTCGACCGGATCCTCGACGGCGTGGACCGGGTGCTCCGCCGACCGAACTCCCTGAGCGGACCCGCAACCGAAGGGGCGGCACTGTGAGCGCACCCGCGACCGACGCGTCGCCGACCACCGTCCGGGAGTTCCGGCTACCCGACCTCGGGGAGGGGCTGACCGAGTCCGAGATCGTGCAGTGGCACGTCACCGAGGGTGACACGGTGGAACTCAACCAGATCATCGCGGACGTCGAGACCGCCAAGGCCGTCGTCGAGCTGCCGTCGCCGTACGCGGGCGTCGTCGTCCGCCTGCACGAGCCCGCGGGCACCGTGGTGGACGTCGGAGCGCCGATCGTCTCGTTCCGGATCGCCGGTGAGCCCGAGGCCGTCGTCCGTCCGGTTCCCGAGGACGAGGTCCCGGCCCGGCGTGAACCCAACCTCGTGGGGTACGGGGCCGCTGTCGAGAAGGGCGGACGGCCGCAGCGGCGGAGCCGATCGACCGTTCCTGCCGCGGGTGCCCCGGTCCCGCAGGTGCCGGCGCTCGAGGCGACCGTCCTCCCCGCGACCGTCCTCCCCGCAGCGATCCCTGCGCCGACCTCGGCCCCGGAGCGAAGGCCGGCCCCTGTCCAGACCCCCGCGCAGGCCCGGACCGCGGTTCCCAGTGCGGCCCTCGCGCCCGGCCGGCCGCACCCGGCCGTTCACGACGTGTCCGTGGCGTCGTCGCGGACGGTCGTCGCACCCACCGACGAGCGGCCGCGCTCCACTCCGCCCGTGCGGAAGCTCGCACGGGACCTCGGGATCGCACTCGAGGACCTCGCGGGAACCGGTCCGGGAGCACTCATCACCCGGGCGGATGTGCTGGCCGCGCTCGCAGGCGCAGCCGGGCCCGCCGCGGCAGTGCTCGATGCGGGCACGGCACCCGTCGGTTCCCCCGAGCCGGCGCGGGCCGAGCGAGCGGCGGCGGCGCCGGGGGAGATCCGCACACCCATCAAGGGGATGCGGAAGCACACCGCGGCGGCCATGGTGGCCAGTGCCTTCACCGCGCCGCACGTCACGGAGTTCCTCACCATCGACGTCACGCCGACCATGGAGCTGCTGGCGGAGCTCAAGGGTTCCAGGGCGTTCGAGGGTACGAAGGTGACGCCGCTGACCCTGGTGGCCAAGGCCGTGTGCATCGCGGTGGCACGCAACCCCACCCTGAACTCGTCGTGGGACGAGGCGGCGCAGGAGATCGTGCAGTACTCCGCGGTGAATCTCGGCATCGCGGCGGCGACGCCGCGTGGCCTGCTCGTGCCGAACATCAAGGGCGCCCAGGGGCTTGCCCTGGTCGAGCTCGCCCGCGCGCTCAACGGCCTGACCGAGACGGCCCGTGCGGGCCGGACCCCACCGGCGGATCTTGCGGGCGGCACCCTCTCGATCACCAACATCGGTGTGTTCGGGATCGATGCGGGGACGCCGATCCTGAACCCGGGGGAGGCGGCGATCCTCGCGATGGGCGCAGTGCGCAGCATGCCCTGGGAGTACCAGGGCACGGTGGCCCTGCGGTCCGTCATGACGCTCAGCCTGTCCTTCGACCACCGGTTGGTGGACGGTGAGCAGGGCTCGCGCTTCCTGGCCGACGTCGGCACCATCCTCCGGAACCCGGCGATGGTCCTGACCATGGTGTAGCAGGAGGTCCGGGACTCCGGGACGTCCCGCTCGGACGTGTCGGGCGGTCCGACCGGTTGCCCGCCCTGCCGGATGTATCAGGGCGGGTGCCTCGCGGTCGGCGGCGGCGGTCAGACCAGTTCGAGGATGAGTTCCCGGACCACGGCGCCGCGCGCGGGTGCGAAACCCTGTGCCTCGCCGACCTGCTGGAAACCCCACCGCTCCAGGATGCGGATGGAGCTCACGTTGTCCGCGACGGCCCGGGCGCGGATCGGCCGCTCGGTCATCTCGTTCAGGAACTGCCCGACGGCGGCCGTGGTGATGCCCTGACCCCAGCGTGACCGGTCGATCCAGTAGCTGATCTCCGGGGCGTCACCGTCGTTGTACGCGAGGATGCTGCCCACCACCTGGCCGTCGGACAGGATGGTCCGCACCGTGATCCTCGAGTCGTTCAGGATGTCCTGCCAGTGGTGGTCGAAGACGCCGCGATCCGACGGGTTCTTCGCGCCGAAGGCCGCCATGTGGTTGGCGCTGGGGTCCAGCTGGTGCGAGAAGAACTCGTCGAGGTCGGTGGCTTCCACGGGACGTAGCGTGATCACGGCGGTACTTTCAGTTGTGGGCGACCCCGGCCGCTCCGCGCGACCGGGACTTCTCGTGGTTCAGCGTACTAGGCGGCCGGGCCGGCCGCTGGGCACAGCTGCGCTGCCCCGGCCCGGTGTCCTGCCCGGACGTCAGACGGTCAGCGCGGCCCACGCCATGTCCTGCAGCAGCTCCCGCAGGGCGCCGAGTTCGCGGCCCGTCCCCGTGCCGTGCGCCGTGTGGGGGGTCGAGTTGATGAGTCCGAACACGGCGTGGACCCGGCGGCGCAGCAGCGACCGCTCGGAGTCCGGCCGGTACGCGGCGAGCTCGTCCACCCAGACCTGGACGTAGCTGCGCTGGAGCGACCGCACGGCGCGTTCGTCGTCGTGGGCCAGTGAGCCGAGATCACGGTCCTGGACCCTGATGACGTCCGCGTGCCTGAGGGCGAACTCGACCTGGAAACGGATCAGTCCCCGCAGCGCCTCCTCGTGCGAGGGGGAGGAGTCGGCGACGGCCCTGCCTCCCTCGAGGAGGTCCTCGCTCACCCCGGTGAGCAGGGACGAGAGCACGGAGGGCTTGCCGGTGAAATGCCGGTAGACGGCCGGACCGCTGACGCCCGCGGCGGCGCCGAGGTCCTCGATGGACACGCCGTTGTAGCCGCGTTCCGCGAACAGCTGCGCCGCTGCGTCGAGCAGGGCTGCGCGTCGGGTGGCCTTCGCGATGCTCCGGCCGGTCACGCGGTCCTCGGTGGGCAGTGCCTCCATGCATTCCTCATCATCCCGGGGGTCTTCCCCTCATTCTGATGGACATTCAGGTTAATGACCACTAACCTGATCCCGGTTAGCGAATGCTAACTGAACACTGCGCGAGGAAGTAGTCGATGGAGACACTGACGTCGAAGGTCGACCCGCTCTCACCGGTCTTCGCGGCCAACGCCGCCGCGCAGCGGGAGCTCGTCGCCGATCTCCGCTCCCGCCTCGCCACCGCGGCCATCGGCGGCCCCGAGCGCTCCCGTGAGCGGCATGTGGCCCGCGGCAAGCTGCTTCCGCGCGAGCGCATCGACCAGCTGCTCGACGACGGCAGCCCCTTCCTCGAGATCGCACCCCTGGCGGCGAACGGCATGTACGACGACGAGTGCCCGGGTGCCGGGGTGATCGCAGGCATCGGCCTGGTGCACGGGCGCCACGTCCTCGTCATCTCCAACGATGCCACCGTCAAGGGCGGCACCTACTACCCGATGACCGTGAAGAAGCACCTGCGTGCGCAGGAGATCGCCCTCGAGAACAACCTGCCGTGCGTGTACCTCGTCGACTCCGGCGGTGCGTTCCTCCCGCGGCAGGACGAGGTGTTCCCGGACCGGGACCACTTCGGCCGTATCTTCTACAACCAGGCCTCCATGTCCGCCCGCAGGATCCCGCAGATCGCCGCGGTCCTGGGCAGTTGCACCGCCGGTGGCGCCTACGTGCCGGCGATGAGCGACGAGACCGTGATCGTCCGCAACCAGGGCACCATCTTCCTCGGCGGACCGCCCCTGGTGAAGGCCGCGATCGGCGAGGTGGTCACGGCCGAGGAGCTCGGGGGCGGCGACGTCCACTCCCGCGTCTCCGGCGTCACCGACCACCTCGCCGAGAACGACCAGCACGCCCTCGAGATCGTCCGGGACATCATCGCCACCCTGCCGCCGGCCCCGCACGCGGACGTGCCGAAGGTGGCGGAAGCCGCGGAGCCCGCCGAGCCAGCCGTCGCCCCCGACGAGCTCTACGGCGCCGTGCCCACCGACGTGAACGCCGCCTACGACGCGCGGGAGGTGATCGCGCGGATCGTCGACGGTTCGCTCTTCCACGAGTTCAAGCGCGAGTACGGCACCACGCTGGTCACGGGCTTCGCGACGATCCACGGGCACCGGGTCGGCATCGTCGCCAACAACGGCGTGCTGTTCAGCGAGTCGGCGCTGAAGGGCGCGCACTTCATCGAACTCTGCGACCAGCGGGGCATCCCGCTCGTGTTCCTGCAGAACCTCTCGGGCTTCATGGTCGGCAAGGACTACGAGGCGGGGGGCATCGCGAAGAACGGCGCCAAGATGGTGACCGCGGTCGCCACGTGCCGCGTCCCCAAGCTGACCGTCGTGATCGGTGGATCCTTCGGCGCGGGGAACTACTCGATGTGCGGCCGGGCCTACTCGCCGCGGTTCCTCTGGATGTGGCCCGCGAGCCGGATCTCGGTGATGGGCGGCAACCAGGCCTCGTCGGTCCTCGCGACGGTCAAGCGCGACCAGCTCGAGGGTCGGGGCGAGGAGTGGCCCACGGCGGCCGAGGAAGCCTTCCGTGCGCCGATCCGCGACCAGTACGAGGCACAGGGCAACCCCTACTACTCCACGGCGCGCCTGTGGGACGACGGCGTGATCGACCCCGCCGACACCCGGACCGTCCTCGGGCTTGCCCTGGACGTGTGCGCCGGTGTGCCCCTGCCCGACTCCTCCTTCGGCCTCTTCCGGATGTGACCCGATGACCCTCTCCTCCCACACACCCAGCGTCCCCGCGGCAGACGACTCCACCGGCGTTTCGGACCGGCCCTTCGACACGGTCCTCGTCGCCAACCGCGGCGAGATCGCCTGCCGCGTGATCCGGTCGGTCCGCGCCCTGGGTCTGCATTCCGTCGCGGTCTACAGCGACGCCGACGCCGGAGCACGCCACGTGCTCGAGGCCGACGCCGCCGTGCGCATCGGGGGAGCAGCGCCCTCCGAGAGCTACCTCTCCATCCCCGCCGTCGTCGAGGCCTGCCGGCGCACGGGCGCGGGCGCCGTCCACCCCGGCTACGGCTTCCTCAGCGAGAACGCGGCCTTCGCCGAGGCACTCCAGGAGGCGGGGATCGTCTTCATCGGACCGTCCGTGCACGCACTCGGGATCATGGGTGACAAGATCCGCTCCAAGAACCACGTCGCCGGCTTCCAGGTGCCGATCGTGCCCGGGATCGCCGAGCCCGGACTCACCGACGAGGCACTCCTCTCCGCCGCGGACGACGTCGGTTTCCCCCTGCTGATCAAGCCCTCCGCAGGCGGTGGCGGCAAGGGCATGCACGCCGTCCACCGCTCCGAGGACCTCCCCGAGGTGCTCGTCACGGCGCGCCGTGTCGCCGCCCGTGCCTTCGGGGACGACACCCTGTTCCTCGAGCGGCTGATCGAACGCCCCCGCCACATCGAGGTGCAGGTCCTCGCGGACGGCCACGGCAACGTCATCCACCTCGGCGAACGCGAGTGCTCCCTGCAGCGCAGGCACCAGAAGGTCATCGAGGAAGCGCCCTCCGCGCTGCTCGACGCCGCGACGCGACACCGCATCGGCGAGGCGGCCTGCAACGCCGCCCGCAGTGTCGACTACACGGGGGCCGGCACGGTCGAGTTCCTCGTCTCCGACGCCGCCCCCGACGAGTTCTTCTTCATGGAGATGAACACGCGGCTCCAGGTGGAGCACCCCGTCACGGAGCTGGTCACCGGGGTGGACCTCGTCGCGTGGCAGATCCGCATCGCCGCCGGTGAGGAGCTGTCCCTCAGGCAGGAGGACATCGTGCTCACCGGACATGCCGTCGAGGCACGGGTCTACGCGGAGGACCCCGAGGCCGGCTTCCTGCCCTCCACCGGCACCGTCGTCGCGCTCGGCGAGCCGACGGGAGAGGGCATCCGGGTGGACAGTTCGCTCCTGCCCGGCGGGACCGTCTCGTCGTCGTACGACCCGATGCTCGCCAAGGTCATCGCCTGGGGCACGGACCGGCGCGAGGCGCTCGACCGCCTCGACGCCGCGCTCGCGGACACCGTGGTGCTCGGGGTGGACACCAACATCGAGTACCTGCGCCTGCTGGTCACGGACGACGACGTCCGCGCCGGACGGCTCGACACCACGATGATCGAGCGGAAGCTCCCTGACCTCACCTTCCGGCGCGTCGCGCGCGCGGAGCTCGCGCTCGCCGCCGTCCTCCTCGTCGAGGCGGAGCCCGTCATCCCGGGTGGCTCGCCGTGGCATCGCGCCGACGGCTTCCGCCTCGGCACCCCGAGGCCCCGCGCCGTCACGCTCGAGGTCGGGAGCGTCACGGAGACCGTCCTGCTGCAGCGAGCCGAGCACGGCTGGATCGCGACGGTCGGGGAGACCCGCGTCCACCTCGAGGTCGTGGGGAACGGGGTGATCCTCGACGGGATCCGCTCACCACGGTCCTTCGCCGTCGACGGCGACACCGTGTGGCTGGGCGACGCCGGCTGGTCCGCCCGCATGCGGCGTCCCTCGCGCGGGGAGCTGCTGGATGCCGCCCTCGCCCGCATCAGCCGCGAGGACGGTGCGGCGGACCCGCTCGTCCGCAGCCCCATGCCCGGCACGGTCGTGTCCGTGTCGGTGGAGGACGGCGCATCCGTGCAGGTCGGCGACGTCCTGCTCACCGTCGAGGCCATGAAGATGGAGCACCAGCTCACCGCCGCAGTCGCCGGCGTCGTCCGCCTGTCCCTGAAACCCGGGGACCTCGTCAGGGCGCAGCAGGTCGTCGCGAGCATCGACGCCGCCGACGCGGCACCCGATCAGACAGCCAGTCCCGCAGAACACCCCACGGAAGGGAACGCAGCATGAATTTCGAACTGAGCGAGGAGTACCAGGACCTCGTCGACACCGTCCGCGAGTTCGCGGACGAGGTCGTGGCCCCGGTGTCCGCCAAGCACGACGCCGAGCACAGCTTCCCCTACGAGGTCGTCAAGCAGATGGGCGACATGGGCCTCTTCGGCCTGCCGTTCCCCGAGGAGTACGGGGGAATGGGCGGCGACTACTTCGCCCTGTGCCTCGCGCTCGAGCAGCTGGCCCGCGTGGACCAGTCCGTGGCGATCACCCTCGAGGCCGGGGTGTCCCTCGGCGCCATGCCCGTCTACCGCTTCGGGACCGAGGAGCAGAAGCAGCAGTGGCTGCCCTCCCTCGCCTCCGGTGCGGCGCTCGGCGGCTTCGGCCTCACGGAGTCCGAGGCCGGTTCCGACGCCTCGGGGACCAAGACGACGGCGAAGCTCGAGGACGGCGCCGGCGGATCCGAGTGGGTCATCAACGGCACCAAGGAGTTCATCACCAACTCCGGCACCGACATCACCTCGCTCGTGACGGTCACCGCGGTGACCGGGACGAGCGAGCGCCCGGACGGCACGGTGAAGAAGGAGATCTCCACCCTCCTCGTCCCGTCCGACACGCCGGGCTTCACCGCCGAGAAGGCCTACAACAAGGTGGGCTGGAACGCCTCGGACACGCATCCGCTGACGCTCAAGGACGTCCGGGTCCCCGAGGCGAACCTCCTCGGCACCCGCGGTCGCGGCTACGCCAACTTCCTGCAGATCCTCGACGAGGGCCGCATCGCCATCGCCGCGCTCGCCACGGGCGCCGCCCAGGGCTGTGTCGAGCAGTCCGTCCGGTACGCGGGGGAGCGCATGGCCTTCGGCAGCACCATCGGCGCCTACCAGGCCATCCAGTTCAAGATCGCCCGCATGCAGGTCCGTGCCCATACCGCGCGCCTGGCCTACTACGACGCCGCCGCGCGGATGCTCGCCGGGAAGCCCTTCAAGACCCAGGCCTCGATCGCGAAGCTCGTCGCGGGTGAGGCGGCCATGGACAACGCCCGGGACGCGACACAGATCTTCGGCGGCTACGGGTTCATCAACGAGTTCGTGGTGTCCAGGCACTACCGTGACTCCAAGATCCTCGAGATCGGCGAGGGGACCACGGAGGTCCAGCTCATGCTCATCGCGAGGGACCTCGGACTCTGACCGCAGCGCGGACGGCGACGGCGACGTGAAGGAGAAGCAGTGATCAACAAGGTGGTCGGCAGTGCGGCGGAGGCCGTGGCGGACATCCCGGACGGCGCCTCGCTCGCCGTCGGCGGGTTCGGTCTGTGCGGGATCCCGGTGACGCTCATCGATGCCCTGCACGCGCAGGGGACGGCGGAGCTCGAGACGGTCAGCAACAACTGCGGCGTGGACGGCTGGGGCCTCGGGATCCTCCTGTCCGATCACCGCATCCGACGGACCATCAGCTCCTACGTCGGCGAGAACAAGGAGTTCGCGCGCCAGTACCTCTCGGGCGAGCTCGAGGTGGAGCTGACGCCGCAGGGCACGCTCGCCGAGAAGCTCCGGGCGGGCGGCGCGGGCATCCCCGCCTTCTACACGACGGCGGGGGTCGGCACGCAGGTCAGCGAGGGCGGCCTGCCGCAGCGGTACGACGCCGAGGGGAACATCGCCGTCGCCTCCCAGGCCAAGGAGGTGCGGTCCTTCGACGGCGTCGACTACGTGCTGGAGGAGTCGCTGCGGCCCGACTACGCCCTGGTGCACGCCTGGAAGGGGGACCGGCACGGCAACCTCGTCTTCCACGCGACCGCGATGAACTTCAACCCGCTCTGCGCGCAGGCCGGGCGGATCACCATCGCGGAGGTCGAGGAACTCGTCGAGCCGGGCGAGCTGGACCCCGCACAGGTCCACACACCCGGTATCTTCGTGCAGCGCGTCGTCGTCGCCGGCGATGTTCAGAAGCGCGTCGAGAAGCGGACCGTCTCGATCGCCGGCAGCCCCGATCCGCAGGCCGGCCTCAACGCACCCGAAGGAGCATGACGATGGCGCTCACCCGCAACGACCTCGCCGCGAGGGTCGCCCTGGAGCTCGAGAACGGCCAGTACGTCAATCTCGGCATCGGCATGCCCACGCTCATCCCGAACTACATCCCCGACGGCGTCGAGGTGGTGCTGCACTCGGAGAACGGCATCCTCGGCGTGGGACCCTACCCCGCGGAGGACGCCGTCGATCCCGACCTCATCAACGCCGGCAAGGAGACCGTCACCGCGAACGCCGGTGCCGCCTACTTCGACTCGGCCGCGTCCTTCGGCATGATCCGCGGTGGCCACGTGGACGTCGCCGTGCTCGGCGCGATGGAGGTCGCCCGGAACGGCGACCTCGCGAACTGGATGGTGCCGGGGAAGATGGTCAAGGGCATGGGCGGTGCCATGGATCTCGTGTTCGGCGCCAAGCGGGTGATCGTCATGATGGAGCACGTCGACCGTGCCGGACGCCCCAAGATCGTCGAGGCGTGCTCCCTCCCGCTGACGGGCAAGGGCTGCGTGAACCGCATCGTCACCGACCTCGCCGTGATCGACGTCGAGGCGGACGGCCTCGTGCTGCGCGAGACGGCGCCCGGTGTCACGGTCGACGACGTGGTGGCGGCGACGGGCGCACCGCTGCGGATCGCCCTCACGGACGCCGCGGCGTGACCGCTCCCGCCGCCCCGTCGGGCGACACCGACGGGACAGCCCCCGACCGCCGCGTCATCGAGCAGCGTGGTCTCTACCTCGACGAGCTCGAGGTGGGTGCCGTCTACGCCCACCGGCCGGGCCGCACCCTCACCGAGGCGGACAACGTCCTGTTCACGACCCTCACCATGAACACCCAGGCCCTGCACCTCGACGCCGCCTGGTCCGAGGGCCAGCCGTTCGGCCAGCGGCTCGTCAACTCGATGCTGACCCTCGCGACGCTCGTCGGCCAGTCGGTCTCGCAGCTGACGCAGGGCACCATCGTGGCGCAGCTGGGCCTGACCGACGTCGCCTTCCCGAAGCCGCTCTTCCACGGGGACACCCTGTACACGGAGACGGAGGTCACCGGTGTCCGCGCGTCCTCGTCCCGCCCCGGCCAGGGCATCGCGACCATGACCCACACCGGACGCAACCAGCACGGCGACGTCGTCGCCACCGCCACCCGCTCGGTGCTCATGTGGTCCTCGGCGGCGGCCCCGACCACAGCACGGACGACGGCCCCGACCACAGCACGGACGACGGTACGGACGACAGCACCGACGACGGTCGCGCAGGAGCGATCATGAGCGGCATCCAGCTCGGACCCGCACTCCTCTTCTGCCCGGCCGATCGCCCCGAGCGCTACGCGAAGGCGGCCGAGCGGTCGGACACGGTCATCCTCGACCTCGAGGACGCCGTCGCTCCCGCCGCGAAGCCGGCCGCCCGGCAGGTGCTCGCCGCCTCGTCGCTCGATCCCGCCCGGACCGTCGTCCGCCTGAACGCCGTCGGTACGGCCGACTTCGCGCTCGACTGCGAGGCCGTCCGCGGCACGCCGTACCGGACGGTCATGCTGGCCAAGACGGAATCACCGGAGGACGTCGACGCCGTCCGCTCGGCCCTCGGCGACGTCGACGTCATCGCCCTCTGCGAGACCGCGCGCGGCGTCGTGAACGCCGTGGGGATCGCCCGCGCGAAGGGTGTCACCGCCCTCATGTGGGGGGCGGAGGACCTGGTGGCGTCCCTCGGCGGCACGTCGAGCCGCTCGCCGGACGGCATGTACCGCGCCGTGGCCCTGCACGCGCGCTCGCAGGTGCTGCTCGCCGCCGGGTCGGCGGGCTGCACCGCCATCGACGCCGTGTACGTGGACATCGCCGATGCCCGCGGCTTGGGCCTGGAGGCGGAGGATGCCGTCGCCTCGGGCTTCGGCGCCAAGGCCTGCATCCATCCGGGCCAGGTCGCAGCCGTGCGCACGGCGTTCGCGCCGGCCGCCGCCGACGTCGAGCACGCGCGGGCGCTGCTCGCCGCCGCCGAGCACGAGCGCGGGGTCTTCACCCACGAGGGGCGCATGGTCGACGAGCCCATCCTCCGGCACGCCCGGAGCGTGCTGGCCAGGGCCCGCGCCTGACGGTCGGGCTCCTGCGGGATACTGGTCCCATGGATTTCAGCAACCCGACCCGGGAGCACCGGCGCGTCACCATCCTCGGTTCCACCGGCTCCATCGGCACGCAGGCCCTCGACGTCATCGCCGCCGCACCGGACCGGTTCAGCGTCGCCGGGATCAGCGCGGGCGGGCGGGATCCGGAGCTCCTCGCACGCCAGGCCGTCGCCGTCCGGGCCCCGGCGGTCGGCGTCGCCACCGGCAGCGAGGCCGCGCTCGAGCAGGCCATCGGCACGGCAGCGGACGAGGCCGGCGTGTCCGGCTACGCACCCCGGCTCTTCGTGGGGGACCGGGCGGCCTCGGACGTCGCGGCGTGGCCCGACGCGGACGTCGTCCTCAACGGCATCACCGGGTCCATCGGCCTGGAGCCGACGCTGGCGGCGCTGGGTGCCGGGCACCTCCTCGCGCTCGCCAACAAGGAATCGCTGATCGCCGGGGGAGCCCTCGTGCGCGCGGCGGCCGCCCCCGGCCAGCTCGTCCCCGTGGACTCCGAGCACTCCGCCATCGCGCAGGCCCTGCGCGGCGGGACGGCGGACGAGGTGGACCGGCTCGTGCTGACGGCGTCCGGCGGTCCGTTCCGCGGCATGACGCGGGCACAGCTGCAGGACGTCACGCCGGCGCAGGCCGTCGCCCACCCCACCTGGGACATGGGCCGCGTGATCAGCACCAACTCCGCGTCGATGGTGAACAAGGCCCTCGAGGTCATCGAGGCGCACCTGCTGTTCGACATCCCGCTCGAGCGCATCGACGTCGTCGTGCACCGGCAGTCCATGATCCACTCCATGGTCCAGTTCATCGACGGATCCACGCTCGCCCAGGCATCGCCGCCGGACATGCGCCTGCCCATCGCCCTCGGCATCGGCTGGCCGTTCCGCGTGGCCGGGTCCGCCCGCGCCTGCGACTGGAGCCGCCCGTCGGAGTGGACGTTCGAGCCGCTCGACGAGCAGGCCTTCCCCGCGATCGTGGAGGCCAAGCGGGCGGCAGCCGAGGGCGGCACGCGCATGGCGGTGTTCAACGCCGCGAACGAGGAGGCCGTCGAGGCGTTCCACCAGGGAGCCATCGGCTTCACGGACATCGTGGACATCGTGTCCGCCGTCGTCGACGAGCAGCGCCGCCTGGACGCGGATGCAGGAACTGCGCTGACCCTGGCTGCCGTGCTCGAGGCGGAGCGCTGGGCACGTAGGCGGGCGCGGATCCGTTGTGGGGTGGTGGAACCAGCGGCCGGGGCGGCCGCTGCCGAAGACCTGAAGGACACGTTGTGACCGTTCTGCTGTTCATCGCCGGCGTCCTCGTCGTCGTCGTCGGCATCGCCGCGTCGATCGCCCTGCACGAGGTGGGGCACCTGGTCCCCGCGAAGCTGTTCCGGGTCCGGGTCACGCAGTACATGGTGGGGTTCGGGCCGACCGTCTGGTCCCGCCGCCGCGGGGAGACCGAGTACGGGTTCAAGGCCATCCCGGCAGGCGGCTACGTCTCGATGGTGGGCATGTTCCCGCCTGCCTCGACGGCGGCCGGAGCCGTGCGGCGGTCCAGCACGGGCGTCTTCCAGCAGCTCACCGACGACGCGCGCCAGGCGGCCGCCGAGCAGCTGCAGCCCGGCGACGAGGACCGCGTGTTCTACAAGCTGCCCATCTGGAAGCGCATCATCATCATGCTCGGTGGTCCCCTGATGAACCTGCTGATCGGGACCGTGCTGTTCGCCGTCCTGATCATGGGCTTCGGCACCGCGCAGCCGACCACCACGCTGTCCTCCGTCTCCGAGTGCGTCGTCCCCGCGAGCCAGCAGGCCGCCACGGGCCAGACCGAGTGCACGCCGGCCGACCCGGCCGCTCCCGGCTCCGAGGCGGGCCTGCTGCCCGGGGACCGGATCGTCGCCTTCGACGGCCGGGAGGTCGCCGACTGGGACTCCTTCTCGGGCTGGATCCGCGAGGCCGCGGGCCGCGAGGTGTCCATCAGCTACGTGCGCGACGGCGAGACCATCGAGTCGACCATCACGCCCCTCCTTACGGAGCGGCCCGTCGCCTCGGAGGACGGCACGCCTCTGGTGGACGACGACGGCGTGGCGGTGACGCAGGAGGTGGGCTTCCTCGGCGTCGGGTCCACGCAGGAGCTCGTCCCGCAGCCCGCGGGTGAGGTGCTGCCCGCCGTGGGCGATTCCCTCGCCCGGGTGGCCGGGGTGGTGCTCAACCTGCCGCAGCGTGTCGTCGAGGTCGGTCAGGCAGCGTTCTCCGACGCGCCGCGTGATCCCGAGGGGCCCATCAGCGTGGTGGGTGTCGGGCGGATCGCCGGCGAGATCTCGGCGATGGAGGAGATCCCGGTGGCGTCCCGGACCGCGACGCTCATCGGCCTGGTGGCCGGCGTGAACCTGGCCCTGTTCGTCTTCAACCTGATCCCCCTTCTCCCGCTCGACGGCGGACATGTGGCGGGCGCCCTGTGGGAGGGACTGAGGAGGACGTTCGCCCGCCTGGTCCGGCGTCCCGATCCGGGGCCGTTCGACATGGCGAAGCTCCTCCCGCTCACCTATGCGGTGGCGATCCTGCTGATGGGCATGGGCGTGCTCCTGATCTACGCCGACATCGTGAAGCCGGTCGACTTGTTCGGCTGATCGGTTGTAAATTGCATTTCAACCCCATACGGTTGATAAATGTTCGTCCTCACCATCGACCAGATCGGCAGCCGGAGCTCGACCGACCGGATTCCCGGGCTGCTCGCGCTCCTCCGTCCGGTCCCCACGGTCCTGCCGTGGGAGCGATCGGTCGGCGACGAGGCCCAGGGCGTCCTCGCCGGGTCATCCGACGTCGTCCAGGCCGTGCTCCTGTGCCTCCGCGCGGGCGGCTGGTACATCGGTATCGGCGTCGGGGAGATCGACACGCCGCTGCCCGCCTCCCCCCGGGAGGGACGCGGCTCGGCCTTCGTCCACGCCCGCGCCGCCGTCGACCGTGCGAAGAAGACGGGGGAGCGCGCGCCGCTCGCGGTCGAGGGGCCCGACGGCGCAGCCGAGGCGGAGGGCGTCCTGGCTCTCCTCGGACGCCACGTCCTGGCGCGGTCGGAGGCCGAGTGGCGCATCCTCGACCTCCTCGAACCGGGAGTGCGCGGCACGCAGACCGCCGTCGCCCGGACGCTGGGCATCACGCCGCAGGCCGTGAGCAAGGCCGCCGCCAGGGCGGCCTGGCACGAGGAGCAGGCGGTGCGACCCGCGGCGGCGCGGCTGCTGACGTGGGTGGACCGTGACGCGGTGACGCCGTGACGAGGTGACGCCGTGACGAGGTGACGCCGTGACGAGGTGACGCGGTGACGCCTGTCCCGCGGGCGGGGCGCAGCGGTGGCCGCGATCGTGGGTGCCGTGCGGTAGACATGGAGCAGGACGGTCGGGCCGGGCGTCCGGCCGGTCGCGGAAGGGGAATCGATGGAGGCTCTGTGGATCGTCGTGGCCCTGCTCGCCGCGGGCGGCGTCGGACTGCCCGTGACCATGCTGGTGCTGCGCCTGGCCCGGTCGGTCGACACCGCGGAGCGCCGCCGCGCAGAACCGCCCGAGCCCGCCGACCAGCCCCAGTTCGAGCTGCCGGCACCGCCCGCCGAGCCTCCGAGGGCGCCGGTGGACGCCCTGCCGCCGGGCGTCCTGCGCGGCGGGCTGGTGATCGGGGTGCTCGAGCGCCTCGCGGTCACCGTGGCGATCCTCGGCGGGCAGCCGGTCGCGATCGCCTACGTCGTGGCGGTGAAGGCCCTGGGCAGGTACGCGGAGCTGAAGGAGTCACCCGCGGCCTCCGAGCGCTTCATCATCGGGACCCTGGCCTCCATGCTGTGGGCCGCCGGTGTCGCGTCGGTCGTCAAGGTCTACCTGCTGTGATTCACGTAGGGTGAGGCCATGAGTATCTTCGCCGTCGAATACGTGTACAACCCCGATCACGAGGAGCTCCGCGCGGAGCACCGCCCCGCGCACCGCCAGTGGCTCGAGGAGCTCGTCGGGCAGGGCCGCGTCCTCGCCGCAGGGCCCTTCACGGACGGAAGCGGCGCGCTCCTGATGTTCTCCGCCGAGACGGAGGCGGACCTCAACCAGCTCGTCAGCGAGGACCCCTTCGCGCGGGTCGGTGCCATCTCGGCCGTGCAGACCACGGAGTGGAACCCGGTCATCGGGGCGTTCCGCGACCGCGTGTGAGCACCGTGTGAGATGGATCGCGGGCGGCCCGCGAAGCCCCGGGTCGGGTGGATAATGAAATCAGGAATCTCGTCACACGAGCGGTTCAGGCCGCCAGCATGGAGGATGTTTTGACCTCGGTCAGCCTAGGAATGCCAGCAGCACCGCCGCCCGTCCTCGCCCCCCGGCGCAAGACCCGCCAGATCAAGGTCGGATCGGTGGGTGTGGGCTCGGATTCGCCGATCAGCATCCAGTCGATGACCACCACGCCGACCACGGACATCAACGGGACGCTGCAGCAGATCGCGGAGCTCACGGCCACGGGCTGCGACATCGTCCGTGTCGCCTGCCCCTCCGCCGACGACGCCGCGGCGCTGCCCATCATCGCGAAGAAGTCGCAGATCCCCGTGATCGCGGACATCCACTTCCAGCCCAAGTACGTGTTCGCCGCGATCGACGCCGGCTGCGCCGCCGTCCGCGTCAACCCGGGCAACATCCGCAAGTTCGACGACCAGGTCAAGCAGATCGCCGCGGCGGCGAAGGCCGCCGGGACCTCGATCCGCATCGGCGTCAACGCCGGCTCGCTCGATCCCCGGCTGATGGAGAAGTACGGCAAGGCGACGCCCGAGGCCCTCGTCGAGTCCGCCGTGTGGGAGGCATCCCTCTTCGAGGAGCACGACTTCCACGACTTCAAGATCTCCGTGAAGCACAACGACCCCGTCATCATGGTGCGGGCCTACGAGCTCCTCGCCGAGCGCGGCGACTGGCCGCTGCACCTCGGCGTCACCGAGGCCGGCCCCGCCTTCCAGGGCACCATCAAGTCCGCCACGGCCTTCGGCGCCCTGCTCTCCAAGGGGATCGGCGACACCATCCGCGTCTCGCTCTCCGCCCCGCCGGTCGAGGAGGTCAAGGTCGGCAACCAGATCCTGCAGTCCCTGAACCTCCGCCCCCGCAAGCTGGAGATCGTCTCCTGCCCGTCGTGCGGCCGCGCCCAGGTGGACGTCTACACGCTCGCCGAGGAGGTCACCGCCGGCCTCGAGGGCATGGAGGTGCCCCTCCGCGTCGCGGTGATGGGGTGCGTCGTGAACGGTCCTGGAGAGGCCCGCGAGGCCGACCTCGGCGTCGCGTCCGGCAACGGCAAGGGACAGATCTTCGTTCGGGGAGAGGTCATCAAGACCGTCCCCGAGGACCAGATCGTGGAGACACTCATCGAGGAAGCGATGCGGCTCGCAGAGGAGATGGGTGAGGCTGATGGCGAAACTGCTGGCCAGGGTGGCCCCATGGTTACCGTTAGCTAGACCCCAGGCCGATCCCGAAGGACCGTGGTCCTTCCGCGTCCTCGGCGAACAGGACACCCGGGACCTCTGGGCGATCGTCAACGACGACCCGGTGGCGAACGTGTTCGTGGCGTCGCACCTCGAGTCGAGGGGGAGTGCCGCGCCGTCGCTCGCGGGCGGGGAGATCATCGGCATGTTCCGGCACAACGAGCTGCGCGCCGCCTGCTGGGCGGGCGTGAACCTCGTACCGGTCGGCGTCACGGACGAGACCGGGGCCATCTTCGGCGACCATCTCGGGCGCTCCGGCCGCACCTTCTCCTCCATCTTCGGACTCTCCGAGGGCGTCATGGACCTCTGGTCCACCCTCGAGGACTACAGCGGAGAACCCTTCGACGTGCGCCCCACCCAGCCGCTCATGGCGATCCACTCGGACCCGCTCATCGCACCGGCCGAGGACCTGCGCTTCACCCGGCCCGAGGAGCTCGACCGGCTCCTGCCCGCCTGTGCGGCGATGTTCGAGGAGGAGGTGGGCTACTCACCGTTCATCGGCGGATCGGACCACTACCGCCGCCGTGTCGCCTCCCTCATCGGACGGAAGCACTCCCTGGCGGCGTTCGACGACGGCGGCACGGTGGTCTTCAAGGCCGAACTGGGCACCGTGTCCTCCCAGGCCGTCCAGGTGCAGGGCGTGTGGATGAACCCCGACCACCGGGGCGAGGGACGCAGCGCGGCCTACATGGCCGCAGTCGTCGTCGCCGCCCGCTCCCTGGCACCGACGGTGAGCCTCTACGTGAACTCGTACAACGCGCGCGCCATCGCCGCGTACAAGCGCGTGGGGTTCGATCAGGTGGACACCTTCGCGACCATCCTCTTCTGAGGAGCCGCCAGCGGGGCGCCCGTCGCGTGCCCGTCCCGGCGGGCCGACCCGCTAGATTGGTACCTGTTGTCTCCCGCCGGACGGCGGTGGGACCGATGGCAGCGCACCACCCAGACGAACGGACACCCGCGTGGTCTTACGACTCTCGACCCTCTTCCTGCGCACCCTGCGCGAGGATCCCGCCGACGCCGAGGTGGCGAGCCACCGCCTGCTCCTCCGCGCGGGCTACATCCGGCGAGCGGCCCCCGGGATCTACAGCTGGCTGCCGCTGGGACTGAAGGTGCTGGCGCGCGTCGAGGCGATCGTCCGCGAGGAGATGGAGGCGATCGGAGCGCAGGAGGTCCACTTCCCGGCGCTGCTCCCCAAGGAGCCCTACGAGGCCACCAACCGCTGGACCGAGTACGGCGACGGCATCTTCCGCCTCCAGGACCGCAAGGGCGCGGACTACCTCCTGGCGCCCACGCACGAGGAGATGTTCACGCTGCTGGTGAAGGACCTGTACACCTCCTACAAGGACCTTCCCGTCAGCCTGTTCCAGATCCAGACCAAGTACCGCGACGAGGCGAGGCCCCGCGCGGGACTCCTCCGCGGCCGCGAGTTCATCATGAAGGACTCCTACTCCTTCGACATCGACGACGAGGGCCTCGAGGCGAGCTACCAGCTGCACCGGGGAGCCTACCTGCGGATCTTCGAGCGTCTCGGGCTCGACGTCGTCCCCGTCACCGCGACGGCCGGGGCCATGGGCGGGTCCAGGAGCGAGGAGTTCCTCCACCCCACCCCGATCGGCGAGGACACCTTCGTGCGCTCCGCCGGCGGCTACACCGCCAACGTGGAGGCCGTGACCACGGTGGTCCCGGAGCCCGTGGACTTCTCCGCCGCCCCCGCGGCCGAGGTGCGGGACACGCCCGACACCCCCACCATCGACACGCTCGTGGCCCATGCCAACGCCTCGGCACCGCGTGAGGACCGTGCCTGGACGGCGGCGGACACGCTGAAGAACGTGGTGCTCGCCGCTGTGCTGCCGACCGGCGAGCGGGAGATCGTCGTCGTCGGCGTTCCCGGTGACCGGTCCGTGGACCTCAAGCGCATCGAGGCGACCATCGCCGGCCACCTCGAGACGGGCGGGGAAGTGACCGTTGAGGCTGCGAACGAGGACGACCTGAAGAAGAACCCCGGACTGGTCAAGGGCTACATCGGCCCCGGCCTCACCCCCGGGGACGCCGTGCTCGGGGCCGACGCGTCGACGGGCCTGCGCTACCTCGTGGACCCACGGATCGTCAGCGGTACCGCCTGGATCACCGGCGCCAACGAGCAGGGCAGGCACGTGTTCGGACTGGTGGCCGGCCGCGACTTCACCTGGGACGGCACCATCGAGGCCGTGGAGGTGCGCGAGGGCGACGAGGCCCCCGACGGATCCGGCCCGCTGGTGGCCGCCCGCGGCATCGAGATGGGCCACATCTTCCAGCTCGGCCGGAAGTACGCGGAGGCCCTCGGCCTCAAGGTCCTGGACCGGAACGGGAAGCTCGCCACCGTGACCATGGGCTCCTACGGGGTGGGTGTCACCCGCGCCATCGCGGCCCTCGCGGAGGCCAACCACGACGATCGGGGACTGATCTGGCCCCGCCACGTCGCCCCCGCCGATGTCCACGTCGTGGCGACGGGCAAGGGCGCCGAGATCTTCGAGGCGGCCGAGAAGCTCGCCGTCGATCTCGAGGCGGCCGGTCTGACGGTGCTCTACGACGACCGTCCGAAGGTCTCTCCCGGCGTGAAGTTCGGAGATGCGGAGCTCATCGGCGTCCCGACGATCGTCGTCGTGGGCCGTGGGCTCGCCGAGGGGGTCCTCGAGGTCAAGGACCGCCGCACGGGCGAGGCGCAGAACGTCGCGGTGGCCGACGCCGTCGCGCTGGTGCGCGGCATCGCCGCAGACTAGCGGCGATGTTCCCCGTGGGCTCGGGACTCGAGGAACTGCACCTCGCGACCATCCTGCTGGTCCTCGTCGCGGGATTCGCAGCGGGCTGGGTCGATGCCGTCGTGGGCGGCGGAGGCCTACTGCAGCTCCCGGCTCTGCTGCTGGTGCCCGGCATCACGCCCGTCGAGGCCCTCGCCACGAACAAGCTGGGCTCCATCTTCGGGACGACGACGAGCGCCGTCACGTACTACCGGCGCGCGCATCCCGACCTGCGGACGGCGCTGCCCATGGCGGCGATCGCCCTCGGAGGCAGCTTCGGCGGCGCCATCCTGGCCGCGTCGCTGCCGTCGTCGGTCTTCAAGCCGATCATCGTGGCCGCCCTCGTCGCCGTCGCGATCTTCACCGCGCTGAAGCCGTCCGTGGGGACCCTCACGCAGCTGCGCCACCACGGCGCACGCCACTACGGCACGGCGGCCGGCATCGGACTCGTCATCGGGTTCTACGACGGGCTGATCGGCCCGGGCACGGGATCCTTCCTCATCATCGCGATGGTCACGCTGCTGGGGTACAACTTCCTCGGCGCCAGCGCGAAGGCGAAGATCGTGAACATGGCGACCAACTTCGGTGCCCTCATGTTCTTCCTGCCCAACGGGTCCATCCTGTGGGGCCTCGGCCTGCTGCTCGGCGTCGCGAACATGGCCGGTGGCTACACGGGCTCCCGCATGGCGATCAGCCAGGGCAGCAGGTTCATCCGGATCGTGTTCCTCGCGGTCGTCGGCGCGCTGATCGTCAAGCTGGGCTACGACGTGTGGGTGGAGAACATCCGACCGCTGATGGCGTCCGACTAGTCCCTGCCGGGTGGTCCCTGCCGGGTGGTCCCTGCCGGGTGATTCCCTCCGGCCGCTCCTGGCGGGCGCCGCCTACAGGGCGGGCAGGTCGCCCACCGCAGGCAGGCCGTCGAGGGTCCTGCCGAGCACCGAACTGGCGACCCAGAGCGAGCGCTCGGCATCGCCGGTCCGCCCGTGACCGAGGTAGGAGAGTGCGTTCCTGACCTCCCGCACCACCGTCCAGCCGCGCGCCAGCTCCCCGTCGAAGCCCGCTGCCGCGGCGAGGGCGGAGCAGTGTGCCCGGAGATGGCCGGCCGGATCCGTCCCGTCGAGCTCGCCGAGCCTGTTCCACAGCATGGGCGCGACGGCGTACTCCGCGTCACCGAGGACGGGTTTGGGGTCGATCGCGGTGAAGTCGCGCAGCTGTCCCGGTGTCGACGGCAGGAGATTCCCGTAGTGCAGGTCGGTGTGCACCAGCACGTCCCGCTCTGACCGCCGGCCGAGCACCCCCCGCGACTGGCACACCTCGAGGGCGGACTCCATCAGCCACCGCGGGAAGGGTTCGCCGAGTTCGTCCCAGCGTGCCGGCAGCGTGTCCGTCCACTGCTCGGCCTCGGAGGCCAGATGCGGGAAGGACGCCCAGAGCGGGCTGTCGCCCGGCGTGATGGACAGCCGGCGGACCACATCGGCCCAGGGCCCCGGGGTCTCGTCGAGGGGTACGTCACGCAGGGACCGGTCGCCGTCGAGCCGGTCGAGCAGCAGGGTGAAGTCAGGGCGTGAGGCCGCGAGCAGGGTCACCGCGCCGTGCCCGTCCCACAGCTCCAGCGCGTCCGGCTCGGGACGGGCCTCCTCGTGCGGGATCGTGATCTTGAGGACCGCAGCCGCGGGGCCGGTCGCCCTCCGGCGGGTCACCGGCACGACGACGGCGCACTGTCCGGCCCAGGCGGGCTGCCCCGGCGGCAGATCGAGCTCCAGGTCCCAGGCGGCGAGACGATCCATCAGGACGGTGCTCCACTCCCGCATCCACCGTGCACCACCCTCGATGGTGCGGGCGCTGGCCACGAGCTGCGGGGGCAGGTCCGGCGGCCCGGCGACGGACTGTCGAGGCGGATGACCGTGCTCAGCCATCACCGGGCTCCGGTGCGACGGAGGGTGCAGTGGTGCCGGGTGCGGCGCCGCCGGCCGGATCCGCGGCATCCTCCAGGCCGGGGAGCGCCGTCAGCGGCGTCCCGGCGTCGAGACTGCGCTGCGCGGCCGCGTTGTACGAGGTGACGGCCCAGGCGCGAGCCTCGGGTCCGACGGTGGCGAGGAGGTCGACGTAGAAGACGGCGTGGTCCTGCTCGAGCTCCCTCACGGCGCCGGCGGGATCGGCGCGGAACCCCGTACCCAGCGCGTGACCGGCAGGGGCGGGGCCGGCCGGTGCGCAGAGCAGGGCCAGGCGCTCGGCTGCGGCGTCTGCCGCAGCCCGGTGGACACCCGACCGCGCCAGGGCGTCGCCCGGTTCCGGGAGCAGGGCGGCTGCGACGTCGTAGGCGTAGGCGGCGCGCTCCTCGGCGGCCTTGGCCTCCAGCAGGGCTGCGCGATCCGCGTCCGGGCCCAGGGGAGTGTCCGTGCACTCGACATCGGGGTCCACCGTGCCCGCTCCGCCGGGACGCGCCCCCGACGGACCGGGGCCGGCTCCGGGCGCCCCCGTCGGCGGGATCGCGGTGGCCGGACCGGACGGCACGGAAGGAGGGGATGAGGGGCCGTCCGGTCCGCCGGGCAGCCCGGAGAAGAGACCGGTCCCGGCCGCGAGATCGGTCGCGGGGACGGCATCGGCCGGGGGGAGACCGGGGTCGGCGCCGAGGAGCACGGACAGCAGCACGGCGTTCCGCCACTGGTTCGCCCCGGCTGCGGCGAGCACGCGGCCCGGACCCGGCTCGGCCTGCGCGGCATCATGGAGGCTTCGGAGCGCACTCTCCCGGAGCCCGGCGAGGACCGCACGGCCGTCGGCCGTCACCGCCGGGCCGGGCGTCGAGGACGCTTCCGGAGACGGCAGGAGGGGTTCCGATCCCTCGGGGTCCTGCGTCGGCGCTGCGGGAGAGCGCGGCAGCGCGACGGCGTCCGCCTGCACCTCGAGGTCCTCGGCGAGGGCGGTGAGGACGTCCGCGGCGGCCGGATCGAGGGCCGCGGCAGACCGCGCGTCCGCCGCCAGCGCGGTGTAGCCCGCCTCGGCGTCGAGCTGTGCCTGTTCGGTGGGGGAGGAGGACGGCCCGTCGGGTTCGGGCGGCCGCACGCCCAGGCCGAGGCCGACGACGAGGAGCACGGCGACGAACAGGCCGACCAGCCGGACGGCCCAGCCGGCGGCCCGACGCAGGCCGGAGGTCCGGCGCCCTTCGCGCGCCCGATCGCCGCCCTTCCGCCCCCGCACAGTCACAGTCCCCGATGATGCCACGGAGGGCCGCGTTCCCCCCGGTCACACACCGGGCGCCACGGAATGTCGGTACTCTTGGTGGACAACATCATCGAGTGGGAGGCAGCCATGGCGGTCCGGTCCGGGAACGAAAATCAAGCCTCGACCCGCAAGACGGCCGTCGAGGCCGAACTGCAGGCCGAGGCACAGCGCCTGCGGACCAGGCTGCAACCCGTGGTGGAGCAGCACAACCTCTATCTGGAGGATGTGGACATCAAGGTCGCCGGCTCGCACCGCACCGTCCACGTGGTCGTCGACCTCCCCGAGGAAGCCTCCGGCAGCGTCGGCCTCGATGTGATCTCCGCCATCTCCACCGACCTCTCCGCCGCCATGGACAGCGACCCGGACGACGACGACCGCCCGTACAGCCTCGAGATCTCCTCGCCCGGTGTCTCGCGGCCCCTCACGGAACCGCGGCACTGGCGACGCAATGTCGGGCGCCTGGTGGAGGTCAAGCCGGTCACCGGCGACGTCGTGGTCGGCAGGCTGCAGGAGGTCACCGCCTCCGGTATCCGGCTCCTCCCGCAACTGCCCGTCAAGAAGGGCATGAAGCCGAAGCAGGGCGACCCCCTCGCGCTCGAGTTCGCCAAGATCCGCACGGGGACCGTGCAGGTCGAATTCGCGCATCTCGATGATGAACACACCGACCACACCGATGGGGCCGAACCGGATTCCTCCGGCGCCGAGCACCACGCGTAAGGAGATCTACATGGACATCGACATGAGCGCCCTGAGGCTGCTCGAGCGCGAGCGGGAGATCCCGCTCGACAAGCTCGTCCCGACGATCGAGCAGGCACTGCTCATCGCCTATCACCGCTCCCCGGGGGCGCAGGAGACCGCACGCGCGGAGCTCGATCGCCGCAACGGCCACGTCACCATCTGGGCGACGGAGAAGAACGACGACGGCGAGAGCGTCGGCGAGTTCGACGACACCCCGAGCGGCTTCGGCCGTATCGCGGCGAGCACGGCGCGCCAGATCATCCTGCAGCGGCTGCGTGACGCGGAGGACGAGAACATCCTCGGCGAGTTCCGCGGCAAGGAGGGCGAACTCGTCGCCGGCATGATCCAGCAGGGCAATAACCCGCACATGATCCAGGTGAACCTCGGGTCCGTCGAGGCCGTCCTGCCGCCGCCCGAGCAGGTCCCCGGCGAGAAGTACCTGCACGGCACCCGGCTCCGTGCCTTCGTCGTCGATGTCCACCGTGGGATGAAGGGCCCCTCGATCACGCTGTCGCGGTCCCACCCCGGCCTGGTCAGGAAGCTCTTCGAGCTGGAGGTGCCGGAGATCGCGGACAGGACCGTCGAGATCGTTGCCCTGGCACGCGAGGCGGGTCACCGGACGAAGATCGCGGTCAAGGCCAACGTCCCGGGCGTCAACGCCAAGGGTGCATGCATCGGGGAGATGGGGACGCGGGTCCGTGCGGTCATGAACGAGCTCAACGACGAGAAGATCGACATCGTGGACTACAACGACGACGCCGCAGCCTTCATCGCCAGCTCGCTGTCGCCGTCGCGCGTCACCTCCGTCACGATCACGGACGAGGCCACGCGCTCCGCCCGCGTCGTCGTGCCCGACTACCAGCTGTCCCTGGCCATCGGCAAGGAGGGCCAGAACGCGCGCCTCGCGGCGAAGCTGACCGGGTGGCGGATCGACATCGTGTCCGATGCCGCGCAGCCCGCGCAGGCGGCGAAAGCCTGATCCGTCCGGTCTCCCGGAACGGTCGGAAGGGGTAGAATGGAACGGACTGCTGTCGAGTCGCGCCCGGACGACGTCGGTTCACGACGAGGATCCGGGCACCATCCGGCGGATGCCCATCCCGTACGCACCTGCGTGGGATGCCGCCGGCGGGACCGCCAGTCACACGTGATGCGGGTCGTTGCACGACCGATGGACGGACAGATGGTCGCCGTCATCGATGAGCGGCGCCGGCTATCCGGACGGGGTGCTTGGCTGCACCCCGACCCGGCATGCATGGACACGGCCATCAAGCGGAGGGCCTTCAGCAGGGCCTTCCGCGGGCCGGTCGACACTGCGCAGTTGGCAGTGGACTTCCAGGCATACCTGGGGCGTCTGAACCGAGGCCCCGATTCACCACCGTCCTCCCTGAAAGCGGGTCAGAACCCTCATGGAAACCCGATGAGAACCCAGCGATGAGTGCGCAACGATGACCCATCCGTTGCGCTCTGCATTCGATCTGCCAGCCGCCCTCGCGACTGGGATCAGCAGTAGGAAATAGACGGTTCGTGCCTGACTCGGTACGGACCGAGACAGGAGAAATGTGGCCAAGGTCCGCGTACACGAGCTCGCGAAAGAGCTCGGTATAACCTCGAAAGACGCAGTCGCAAAACTGCAGGAACTGGGCGAATTCGTCCGTTCAGCCTCGTCCACCATCGAGGCCCCCGTCGTGAAGAAGCTTCGCGGCGCATTCCCCGATGCCGGTGGCGCCAAGACCGCCCCGGCACCCGCACCCTCACGTCCCTCGGCGCCCACGCCGTCGGGCCCGAAGCCGGGAGCTGCCCAGGCGGCACCCGAAGCGCCAGCACCCGCAGCGCCGGCAGCACCCGTTGCGCCGGCAGCAGCCCCGGCCGCTCCGCAGGCATCGCCGTTCTCGAACGGTGCCGCGCCCGCTGACGTCCCCGCCCCCGCCGCCCAGGCGACTCCCGCGCCGACCCAGCAGGGTTCGCAGGAGGAACCGGGCCGTCCCGGCCCCCGTCCGGCCACGCCGCCCGCGGCGCCGTCCGCAGGGACGACGCGTCCGTCGGGAGCCCGTCCCGGTGGCGCTCCCCGCCCGGGCAACAACCCGTTCGCGCCCTCGCAGGGCATGGGTGCGCGCCGCGGCGACACCGACCGTCCCGAGCGCACCTCGCGTCCGGGCAACAACCCGTTCGCGCCCTCGCAGGGGATGCCGCGCCCGGGCCGTCGTGACGATGCGCAGCAGCGCCCCGCCGCCGGTCCCGGTGGACCCCGTCCCGCAGCCGGTGCGGGCGGACCCCGTCCCGCGGCAGGTGCCGGCGGTCCCCGTCCGGGCGCACCCCGTCCCGGCGCCCCCCGTCCCGGTGGCGCACCCGGATCACGCCCCACCCCTGGCATGATGCCCAACCGCACCGAGCGTCCCGCTGCCCCCGGCCGCGGAGCACCCGGAGCGGGAGCCGGTCCGCGCCGCGGTCCCGGTGGAGCCCCCAACAGCCCGAGCGGTGCACCCGCCGGCGGCGGCTTCGGCAAGGGCGGCCGCGGACGCGGCGGCACCGCCGGTGCCTTCGGCAAGGGCGGCGCCGGTCGCGGCAAGCAGCGCAAGTCGAAGCGTGCGAAGCGGCAGGAACTCGAGCAGATGTCGGCTCCCTCGCTGGGCGGCGTCAGCGTACCCCGTGGGGACGGCAACACCGTCGTCACGATGCGCCGTGGCTCGTCCATCACGGACTTCGCCGACAAGATCGAGGCGAACCCCGCAGCACTGGTGACCGTGCTCTTCCACCTCGGCGAGATGGCCACGGCCACCCAGTCGCTGGACGAGGACACCTTCGAGGTCCTGGGAACCGAGCTCGGCTACAAGATCCAGGTCGTGTCCCCCGAGGACGAGGAGCGCGAACTCCTCAGCAGCTTCGACATCGACTTCGATGCGGAGCTCGAGGCCGAGGGTGACGATGACCTGGAGGCCCGCCCGCCGGTCGTCACGGTCATGGGCCACGTCGACCACGGTAAGACGCGACTGCTCGACGCCGTCCGCAACACCAAGGTCGTCGAGGGCGAGCACGGTGGCATCACCCAGCACATCGGTGCCTACCAGATCCAGCACGTCCACGAGGACTCCACGCGGGCCATCACCTTCATCGACACCCCCGGTCACGAGGCGTTCACCGCCATGCGTGCCCGTGGTGCGAAGGTCACGGACATCGCCGTGCTCGTCGTGGCCGCCGACGACGGCGTCATGCCGCAGACCGTCGAGGCGCTGAACCACGCCCAGGCAGCCAACGTGCCGATCGTCGTCGCCGTCAACAAGATGGACAAGGAAGGCGCGAACCCGGACAAGGTCAAGGGCCAGCTCACCGAGTACGGCCTGGTCCCCGAGGAATACGGTGGCGACACCATGTTCGTCCACGTCTCCGCGCTCCAGGGCATGGGGATCGACGAGCTCCTCGAGGCCGTCCTGCTCACGGCCGATGCCGCGCTGGACATGCGGGCCAACCCGAACAAGGACGCCCGCGGTATCGCGATCGAGGCCAACCTCGACCGCGGCCGGGGTGCTGTCGCGACGGTGCTCGTGCAGTCCGGAACGTTGAACGTCGGCGACACGATCGTGGCCGGTACGGCTCACGGCCGTGTGCGCGCGATGTTCGACGAGAACGGCGACGTCGTCACGAAGGCCGAGCCGTCCCGCCCGGTCCAGGTGCTGGGCCTGTCCAACGTGCCCCGCGCCGGTGACACGTTCTTCGTCACGGACGACGAGCGCACCGCCCGTCAGATCGCCGAGAAGCGTGAGGCAGCGGACCGCAATGCGGCCCTCGCCAAGCGCCGCAAGCGCATCAGCCTCGAGGACTTCGACCAGGCCGTCGCCGACGGCAAGGTCGACACCCTCAACCTCATCCTCAAGGGTGACGTCTCGGGTGCCGTGGAGGCCCTGGAGGACTCGCTGCTCAAGATCGACGTCGGCGAGGGCGTGCAGCTGCGCGTCATCCACCGCGGCGTCGGTGCGATCACGCAGAACGACGTCAACCTGGCGACGGTCGACAACGCGATCATCATCGGCTTCAACGTCAAGCCGGCCGAGCGCGTCGCCGACCTGGCCGAGCGTGAGGGCGTCGACATGCGCTTCTACTCGGTCATCTACGCCGCGATCGACGATATCGAGCTCGCCCTCAAGGGCATGCTCAAGCCGGAGTACGAGGAGGTGCAGCTCGGTACCGCAGAGGTCCGCGAGGTGTTCCGTTCCTCCAAGTTCGGCAACATCGCCGGTTCGATCGTCCGGTCGGGCATCATCCGGCGGAACTCGCGGGCCCGTGTCCTGCGCGACGGCAAGGTCATCGGGGACAACCTCTCCGTGGACTCGCTCAAGCGCTTCAAGGACGATGCCACCGAGGTCCGGACGGACTTCGAGTGCGGTATCGGCCTGGGGTCGTTCAACGACGTCAAGGAAGGCGACACCATCGAGACCTTCGAGATGCGGGAGAAGCCCCGCGTCTAGGCCGTAGGTCAGCACAGGCGCTCCGGTCCTCCGGGGCGCCTGTGCCTGTCGCACCACCGGGACCCGCCGGCCGGGTCCCCCCACCAGACCAGCTTCAGTAGGAGTATCAGCAATGGCAGATCCGGCCCGCGCCGCGCGGCTCGCGCAGCGCATCAAAGTCATCGTCGCCGAGGCGCTCCGGCGTCGCGTGAAGGATCCCCGGCTGGAAGCCGTGACCATCACCGACGCGCGCGTCACGAACGACCTCCAGCACGCCACGCTGTACTACACGGTGCTGGGCGATCCGGAGGAGCAGCAGGCAACGCGCATGGCGCTCGAATCCGCCCGGGGCGTCCTTCGCTCGGAGGTCGGCAAGAACATCACCGCCCGGCTGACGCCCACGCTGGAGTTCGTCCCCGACGAGGTGCCGGTCAACGCCAGCCACCTCGAGGAATTGCTGCAGAAGGCGCGGGAGCGTGACGCGGAGGTGGCCGCCATCGCCCAGGGCGCGGACTTCGCCGGGGACGCGGACCCGTACCGCACCTCGGAGGACGACGAGGCGGCCCGCTAGGCTCCTCCTCCCGTCCGTTCCACGGATGGCCTGTACGACAACGGCAGCCGACCTCCGGGTCGGCTGCCGTTGTCGTATCCGGGGCGTCGGAGCTCGTCCGGAACCGCTTCGGACGTCGCCGGCGGGAGCCGGGGGACCGTCTGTTCCCCTACCCGAGGAGGGCTGACCCTGCGGGCAGCACGGCGTCGGCCGGATCAGGACCGACGCGGCGGTGCGGGCAGCCTGGACAGGCCCTCGACGAGATCCGCGGTCCGTCCGCAGAGGGCGATCCGCACCCAGCCCTCACCCATCGAACCGAAGGCCGTACCCGGTGCGAGGGCCACTCCGTGCTCGGCGAGGAAGGACCGCGTCCAGGCGCGGACATCCCCGCCCGTCGCGTGGCGGAGGTCCGCCCACAGATAGAAGGCGCCCCGGGCGTCGAGGTAGTCGATGCCCAGCCGGTCCAGCACGGCGGTCGCCTCGTCGCGATTGGCCCGGTAGTGATCCAGGGCGGTCCTGACGTAGTCCTGCGGACCCGTGAGCGCGGCGAGCCCGGCGTACTGGGAGGCGGCCGAGACGCAGGAGACCGTGGCTTCCATGACGTTGCTGAGGACGGCCTCCATCCCGGGCGGAACCACGAGGGCGCCGATGCGCAGCCCGGTGAGTCCGTAGGTCTTCGAGAGGGTGAGGGAGGTGATGACCCTGGCCTCCGTGGCCTCGGCGACGGCCTCGGGGCCCCCGGCGTCGAACCGCGCGGGGCTGACGTGCGGCACGTCGTAGGTGAAGGCCTCGTAGCATTCGTCGGAGATGATCCAGAGATCGTTCCGATGCGCGAACCGGACGAGCGCGCGCGTCAGGTCGTGGCTGAACACCGAGCCGAGCGGGTTCGACGGGGAGTTGAGCATGAGCACGCGTGTCGTCGGCGTCACGAGGCCCTGCAGATCCTCGATGCGCGGCTGGAAGCCGTGGCCCGGCACCAGGGGATAGGGCACCGGCCGGCCGCCCAGGAGTCCGACCGTCATCGCGAAGGTCGGGTACCCGGGATCGGGGACGAGGACCTCGTCCCCCTCGCCGATGAGGGTACTGAGCGCCAGGTGGAGGCCCTGCTGAGCTCCGGCGACGACGAAGATGCGTGACGGGTCGTCGTCCACGCCCGCGAGGCTCGCGAACCTGGACGCGAAGGCCGCACGGACCGGGCCGATGCCCGCGTTGGGTGTGTAGTTGGTGTCGTCCCGGTCGAGGGCGGCCATACCGGCCTCCAGGATGTGGCGGGCGACGGGGAAGGCCGGTTCGCCGATGCTCAGGACGATCGAGTCCGGGACCGCCCAGGCCGCCTGCGTGATCTCGCGGATCTGGTTGACCGGGACATTCGCCACGCGGGCGGGAGCGGAGGGCATAGGCAGTAGGGTATCGCGGCGGGCTGCGGGAGTCCGGGCAGGCGTCCCGGGTCGGCGACGACAGCAGGGACCGCACTGCCGCGCCCATATACTGGGAGGCGTGAATGCAGGGCAGGTCCACTCAGGGCTCATCATCGTGGACAAGCCACAGGGCTGGACCAGTCATGACGTCGTCGGCCGGATGCGACGGCTCGCCGGCACCCGCAAGGTGGGCCACGCGGGCACCCTCGACCCGATGGCCACCGGGGTGCTCGTGATCGGCATCAACCGCGCGACGCGGCTCCTCACCTACATCGTCGGCACGACCAAGACCTACACGGCGACGATCCGTCTGGGCCAGTCCACGATCACCGACGACGCCGAGGGCGAGATCACCGGTGGCAGCATCGCGGCGGCCGTGACCGAGGACGAGATCCGGTCCGCGATCGCGGATCTCACGGGCGACATCGAGCAGGTGCCGAGCAGCGTCAGTGCCATCAAGGTCAAGGGCGAGAGGTCCTACGCCCGCGTCCGGGCCGGCGAGGACGTCGACCTGCCGTCCCGACCGGTCACCATCCACCGCTTCGACGTCCATTCGATCCGCCGCGTGAACAACGGGCGGCTCCAGGACGTCGACGTGACGGTCGAGTGCAGTTCCGGCACGTACATCCGCGCCCTCGCCCGCGACCTCGGCTCCGCGCTCTCCGTCGGCGGGCACCTGACGGCGCTCCGCCGCACCCGCGTCGGCCCCTACTCCATCGAGCAGGCACGCACGCTCGAGCAACTCGCGGAAGACCTCTCCGTCCTCCCGCTCGACGACGCGGGCCGGGCGCTCTTCCCCGTCCGGGACCTGTCCGAGGCCGAGACCGCGGACGTGTCCCACGGGCGGAGGATCGAGCCCAGTGCCCGGCCCGACGTCCCCGTCGCGGCGTTCGCCCCCGATGGCACCCTCGTGGCGCTGCTCGAGAACCGCGGTGGTGCTGCACGGACCGTGCTGGTCTTCGCGCCCGGCGGGAAGGAGTGACCATGGACCCGTTCTTCCTCGTCGGCGTCATCGTCTGCGCTGTCGCTGCCCTCCTGTGCATCGGTGCCGGCCTCCTGCGCCAGCCCCCGAACGACATCACCATCCTGTCCACCGCGGCCGTCGAACTGTTCCTGCTCGCGTACACGGTGGGTGCGGTGATCCGGCAGGTGACGGGGGAACCGGTGCTCGGTGAGGCCTGGGAGTTCTGGGGCTACCTGCTGACCGCGCTCCTCGTGCCCGTCGGCGCCTTCTGGTGGTCCATCCTCGAGAAGACCCGCTGGAGCAACTTCGTGCTCGCGGCCTCCGCGCTCACGGTGTTCGTCATGCTCTTCCGCATGGAGCAGATCTGGGACGGGGTGGCAGGACTGTGACCGACGATCGGAACCATGAGGACCGCGCAGGCGGCCTGGACCCCTCGCGTCCGCCACGGGGCTCCGGCGCCGGGAGGTCGGCGGCAGCATCAGGCGCGCCCGGGCCCGCGCCGGTGACCGGTCGCGCCACCGGTCCCGGACGGCTGCTGGTGGCCGTGTACGGCGTCTTCGCACTCGCCGCGACCGCGCGGGCCGTGTTCCAGATCGCGACCAAGTTCGAGGAGGCGCCGATCGCCTATCTGCTCTCCGCGGTCGCCGCGGTGGTCTACATCGTCGCCACGGTGTCGCTGGCCCGGCCTGGCATCCGCGCCTACCGCCTGTCGGTCGTCGCCGTCACCACCGAACTGGTGGGCGTCCTGGTCGTGGGCCTGCTCAGCATCGTCGACGCGCAGGCCTTCCCGCACGAGACCGTCTGGTCCGGATTCGGGCGCGGGTACGGGTTCGTCCCGTTGTTCCTTCCCGTGCTGGGGCTCCTCTGGCTGCGGCGCACCCGCCCGGACCGCGCGGTGCGCTGACCGGTCCGCGTCGGCGGATCGGAACGGCCGGTGCGCTCCGCCAGGTCCCGCCCGGGTCCTGACCGGAGTACGTCCGCCCGGGCCCGGGCGACTGCTCACGCCGGGCCGGCATCCGACCGTCCCGGTCGCGCGGCATCGTGAGACGATGGCGCTAGGTATCAACCAGCACCTAGGAGCGACATGACCAGCAACAGCCCCGATCACGACGGACCCTCCGTGCCGGGCCGCCGCCCGACGTCGGGCGAGCCCCTCCGCGCCGGGGGCAGCGATGGTCGGCTCTCGCCGGACAGCGCGCGGTCCTCCGCCGTCGATGGCCCGGCACCGATGAGCGCGCCGCGGGGCGCGGACGAGGCTCGCGCATCGGCAGGGGAAGCCACAGAAGCCACGAAGGCCGGACAGGGCACTCCCGGGAAGAAGGCCGGCGCAGCCAGGACATCGGGGAAGAAGGCGTCGGGCGGGGACTGGAACGTCTTCCGCACCGTCGTCGTCCTCGTCGGCCTGGTCATCGCGGGCTTCGGCGCCTACTACCTGATCCTCGGCACCGCGGGCTTGCCGGACACCGAGGGCACGCCGGTCAACCCGACGCTGGAGAACCAGTTCCGTTTCTTCTCCGCCATGATGGTCGGCGTCGGCGCCGCCTTCATCACGATCGCCATCAAGTTCCAGTGGGCCAACATGCTCTGGCTCGTCTGCCTCATGGTGTTCGTCGGCGGCATCGGCCGGGTGCTGTCCTGGGCCTTCTCCGGCACACCGAACTACATCATGATCATCCTCATGGTCGTCGAGCTCGCCTTCCCGCCGGCCCTGCTCGTGTGGCACAAGTACATCGCCAAGACGAGCCAGATGCGCCAAGAGTTCGCGCAGCGCGGCTAGGAGTCCGGGGGGGCGGCGCATCCACGAGGATGCGGTGACTGGATCCCGCAGGCAGCACGTCCACACCGACGGGTCGGAGGACGGACCCGGGGGAGCTGTGGCCGTCGGTCCGGGGCTTCGGCGATGGCGGGAGCGGGGGGTGCGGTCGGCCATAATGGGAGCGGCGCACAACCCGCCGGGCGACGTCCGAGGTCGCGGGACGCAGCCGGATCACAGAGGAGATGCGTGTTCTACTGGAGAGACCTGGACAGCGTGCCCGAGGACTTCGGGCCCTCCGTCCTGACGCTGGGCAACTTCGACGGCGTCCACCGGGGCCACCAGCGCGTCCTGCAGCAGGTCGTCGAAGCCGCCCGGCAGCGCTCGGCCGCCGCCGTCGTCGTCTCCTTCGACCCGCACCCCGCGCAGGTCCACCGTCCGGACTCCGCGCCGGAACTGATCATGGGCCTCGCCGACCGCGTCGAGACGCTCGCCGAGACCGGTATCGACGCCCTCCTGATGATGCACTACACGCTCGATCTCGCCGCGAACTCGCCGGAGGAGTTCGTGGAGCGCGTCTTCGTCCGGGCGCTGAAGGCGAAGGCCGTCGTCATCGGCCACGACGTCCGCTTCGGGGCCGGCAACAGCGGCGACCTGGACACCATGCGCGAGCTCGGCCGGAAGCTCGGTTTCGAGGTCATCGCGATCGACGATTTCGGCGCCAGCTTCCCCATGGACGCCACGGACGACGACGGCGACCGCCGGTGCTCCTCGACCTGGGTGCGCGAGGCCCTGGAGTCGGGGGAGGTCGGCACCGCCGCCAGGGTGCTCGGACGCCACCACCGCATGCGCGGAGACGTCGTGCACGGGGCGGCGCGCGGACGTGAGCTCGGCTACCCCACGGCGAATCTCGCGGCGTCCTCACAGGGCTACATCCCCGCGGACGGAATCTACGCCGGATGGCTCGTGGACGAAGCCGGGACGCGGTGGCCCGCCGCCATCTCGGTCGGCTCGAACCCCACGTTCGACGGCGTGGACCGGCAGGTCGAGGCGCACGTCATCAACCGCCCGCCGGAGCGCGTGCAGGACTTCGACCTGTACGGCCAGGCGGTCGTCGTCGAGTTCGTCGAGCGGCTCCGCGGGCAGGTCACCTACCGTGGGCCCGAAGCGCTCATCGAGCAGATGAAGCTCGACGTGGAGCAGGCCCGCGGCGTGCTTTCGACAGAACAACAGCCCAGACGCTAAACTTCAGGGAGATCCGGCTGCAGTCCGTGGTGGCTGGATTTTTCTGTGTCGTCGCGCAAGCGACGCTCAGCACCTGTTCACGGTACAACTCTAGGAGTTACTCGTGGCCCTTGACGCCGCCATCAAGCAGGAAATCATCAAGGAATACGCTCTCGCCGAAGGTGACACCGGTTCACCCGAGGTGCAGATCGCGATGCTTTCCCGTCGAATCCTCGACCTGACCGAGCACCTGAAGATGCACAAGCACGACCACCACACGCGTCGTGGCCTGCTTCTTCTCGTCGGTCGCCGTCGTCGCCTGCTGGACTACCTGCGGGACACCGACATCTCGCGGTACCGGTCGCTCATCGAGCGCCTCGGCCTGCGTCGATAAGCAGTACCTGAAGGCGGCACCTTCTCCACGGAGAGGGCGTCGCCTTCTCGCACTGACGGACCCCGTCCGGCCGTGCGACGCACGACAGCACCACCCTGCACCAGCAGGGGCAAAGACCGCACAACGATGGAGTCAACCGGCACCGCGCATTCGCGGTCCTCGGTAGTGATCCCCGGAAAGCGCCGGACCGGCGCCTCCGTGGATCTCGATCGAAGACCGGGTGCTGTGGCCGTCCAGGACGGACGAGACCACGACGGGTGCCGGCTGCCTCCGATACTCCTACAGACACAGAAACGGAGGTGACTCTCTTGGAGGGTCCCGAAATTCAGTTCGCCGAAGCAGTGATCGACAACGGTCGCTTCGGAACACGCACCATCCGGTTCGAGACCGGGCGCGTCGCCCAGCAGGCCGCAGGGTCCGCCATGGTCTACATCGACGAGGACACCGCGCTGCTCTCGGCCACCACGGCCGGCAAGCACCCGCGCGAGGGCTTCGACTTCTTCCCGCTGACCGTCGACGTCGAGGAGCGCATGTACGCCGCGGGCCGCATCCCCGGCTCGTTCTTCCGTCGCGAGGGCCGCCCCTCGACCGAGGCGATCCTCGCCTGCCGCCTGATGGACCGCCCCCTGCGTCCGGCCTTCGTCAACGGACTGCGCAACGAGGTCCAGGTCGTCGTGACCATCCTCGCGATCAACCCGGACGTCCGCTACGACGTCGTCGCCATCAACGCGGCCTCGATGTCCACGCAGCTCTCCGGCCTGCCCTTCTCGGGTCCGATCGGCGGCGTCCGTGTCGCGCTCGTGTCCGACGGCAGCGGCAATGACCAGTGGATCGCCTTCCCGAAGCACTCCGAGCTCGAGAACTCGGTCTTCGACATGGTCGTCGCCGGCCGCATCGCCGGTGACGACGTCGCGATCATGATGGTCGAGGCCGAGGCCACCGACAACTCCTGGAACCTCATCAAGGAGAACGGTGCCACCGCGCCCACCGAGGAGATCGTCGCCGACGGCCTCGAGGCGGCCAAGCCCTTCATCCGGGCCCTGTGCGAGGCGCAGTCGGACCTCGCGGGCCGCGCGGCCAAGCCGACCGTCGAGTTCCCCGTCTTCCTCGACTACCAGGACGACGTCTACTCCGCCGTGGAGTCCGCGGGCTCCGACAAGCTCGCGCAGGTCTTCCAGATCGCCGACAAGCAGGAGCGCGAGAGCGCGTCCGACGCCCTCAAGGCAGAGCTGATGGAATCCCTCGGGGCCCAGTTCGAGGGTCGCGAGAAGGAGCTGTCCGCAGCGTTCCGCTCGCTCACCAAGGCCGTCGTCCGCCAGCGCATCCTGAAGGACCAGGTCCGCATCGACGGCCGCGGCCTCAGCGACATCCGCAAGCTGACCGCCGAGGTCGAGGTGCTGCCGCGCGTGCACGGTTCGGCGATCTTCGAGCGCGGCGAGACCCAGATCCTGGGTGTCACCACGCTGAACATGCTCAAGATGGAGCAGCAGATCGACTCGCTGTCGCCCGTCACGCGCAAGCGCTACATGCACAACTACAACTTCCCGCCGTACTCCACCGGTGAGACCGGCCGCGTCGGTTCGCCGAAGCGCCGCGAGATCGGCCACGGAGCACTCGCCGAGCGCGCCCTCGTGCCCGTGCTGCCCACGCGCGAGGAGTTCCCCTACGCGATCCGCCAGGTGTCCGAGGCACTGAGCTCCAACGGCTCGACGTCTATGGGTTCGGTCTGCGCCTCGACGCTGTCGCTGCTCAACGCGGGTGTGCCGCTGCGCGCACCGGTCGCGGGCATCGCCATGGGCCTCGTGTCCGACGTCGTCGACGGCCAGACGCGCTACGCGGCGCTGACGGACATCCTCGGCGCCGAGGATGCCTTCGGCGACATGGACTTCAAGGTCGCCGGTACGTCCGAGTTCGTCACGGCCATCCAGCTGGACACGAAGCTCGACGGCATCCCCGCGTCGGTCCTCGCGGCCGCCCTGAAGCAGGCCCGTGAAGCACGCCTGCACATCCTCGGCGTCCTGCAGGCCGCGATCGACACCCCGGACGAGCTCTCCGAGTTCGCGCCGAGGATCATCTCGGTCAAGATCCCCGTGGACAAGATCGGCGAGGTCATCGGCCCCAAGGGCAAGATGATCAACCAGATCCAGGAGGACACCGGCGCCGACATCTCGATCGAGGACGACGGAACCGTCCTCATCGGTGCGACCAACGGTGAGTCGGCCGAGGCTGCGCGTGCCGCGGTCAACGCCATCGCGAACCCGCAGGTCCCCGAGATCGGCGAGCGCTACCTGGGCACGGTCGTCAAGACCACGACCTTCGGCGCCTTCGTCTCGCTGACCCCGGGCAAGGACGGCCTGCTGCACATCTCCGAGCTGCGCAAGCTCGCCGGTGGCAAGCGCGTCGACAACGTCGACGAGGTCGTCTCCGTGGGCCAGAAGGTCCAGGTCGAGATCACCAAGATCGACGACCGCGGAAAGCTCTCGCTCTCACCCGTCGTGGCGGACGAGGCCGGGGACTCCTCCGAGGATGCCGGCATCGAGCTGCCCGAGGCAGCAGACGCCGAGTAGCCGCATGCCCCGCTCCTCCTGAGCGACGTACGGCCCCGGCGCCCACCGATCACCTCGGTCGGCGCCGGGGCCGTCTGCCTTTCCCGAACAGCTCGAGAAGAAAGACCAGGATGTCCCTGTCCTCCGTAGTGTCCCTGCCCCTGCTGCCCACGCCGCGTGACGGCGGTGGCTCCGACCACTCGTTCGTGGCGGGCGACCCGGGCGGTAACGTCGTCCGGCGCAGCGTCCTGCCCGGCGGGGTCCGCGTGCTCACGGAGGCCATGCCCGGCCAGCGGTCCGCCACGATCGGCTTCTGGGTGGGCGTCGGCTCCCGCGACGAAGCCGAGGGCCAGCACGGCAGCACGCACTTCCTGGAGCACCTGCTCTTCAAGGGCACGGCGCGCCGGAGCGCCATGGACATCGCGTCCGCCTTCGACGAGGTGGGCGGCGAGTCCAACGCGGCGACCGCGAAGGAGAACACCTGCTACTACGCGCGGGTGCTCGACTCCGACCTGCCCATGGCCATCGACGTCATCGCCGACATGGTGACCTCCGCCGTGCTGGACCCCGAGGAGCTCGAGCAGGAGCGCGATGTCATCCTCGAGGAGATCGCGATGGACAGCGACGATCCCGGGGACGTGGCGCACGAGAAGTTCGTGGAGCTCGTGCTGGGGGACCACCCGCTCGGCCGCCCCATCGGCGGGACCCCGGAGGCCATCATGGCCGTCCCCCGGGACTCCGTGCTCGCACACTACCGGCGCTACTACGTCCCCTCGGAGATCGTCGTCACCGCGGCGGGCGGTCTCGACCACGACGTCGTCTGCCGGCTCGTGCAGGAGGCGCTCGAGACGGCGGGCTGGTCCCTGGCCGAGGGTGCCCTGCCCGTGGTCCGGCGGTCGACGACGGCGACACCCGTCCACGGTGCGACCGGCACCCACGTGATCCGCCGCGCCGTCGAGCAGTCGAACATCCTGATCGGCTGCCCGTCCCTGACCGCGACCGACGAACGGCGGTTCGCGATGAGCGTGCTGAACGCCGTGCTCGGCGGGGGGATGTCCTCCAGGCTGTTCCAGGAGATCCGCGAGAAGCGCGGGCTCGTGTACTCCACCTATTCCTTCTCCGCGGCGTACGCGGACGCCGGCTACTTCGGCATGTACGCGGGCTGCTCGCCGGCCAAGACCGGCCAGGTGATCCGGCTGCTCGGCGCCGAGCTCGACCGGCTCGCAGCGGACGGCATCGACGCCGAGGAGCTCCGCAAGGCCGTGGGCCAGCTCTCCGGCGGACTCGTGATGGCGCTCGAGGACAGCAGTTCCCGGATGTCACGCCTCGGCCGCTCGGAGCTCGTGTCGGGGGAGTTCGTGGACATGGATGCCTCGCTCGAACGCATCAGGGCCGTCACGGCGGAGGACGTCCGGGACCTGGCCCGCGCGCTGGCCGCAGCGCCCCGCACCACCGTCGTCGTCGGTCCCTTCGACACGGAGGCCGACTTCACCGAGCAGGAGGGCTGAGGCGCAGACAGGCTGTCAGGACGTGCCGACGCGGCACTGCGGTGCTCCCGGCTAGCCGCCGGCGAACGGGGGCAGGATGTCGAGGACGTCGTCGGGCCGGAGGACGGTGGCGTGGTCGCGCACCGCGATCTCGTTGAGCAGGTAGCTGCTCCGGTCGAGGACCTTCGCGAGCGAGGGGGAGCCGGGTGGGCCGGACCTGCCGCGGAGATCCGCCAGCAGCTCCGCCAGGGGACGTCCGGCGGGCAGCTGCTCCTGGTCGACGCCGGACGCGGCCTTGGCCGCCCCGAAGTAGCGTACGAGGACCTCAGCCACCGATGGCACTCATCGACCGGTCGGGCTGGACGAAGCCGTCCGCCCCGAGGCCCGTGTGCCCCATGCCGTGCGCCTTGGGCTTCAGCCACATGGCGTCGCGCCAGCGCTGAGCGACGGCGTCGTCGTCCGCGTCCGAGCGGAGCAGGTCACGGAGGTCGGTCTCCTCGCGGGAGAAGAGGCAGCTCATGATCTTGCCCTCCGCGGTGACGCGCGTGCGGCGGCAGTCGGCGCAGAACGGCTCGGTGACGGACGCGATGATGCCCACGGTCCCCAGGACGACGTCGGGTGCGTCCTTCGACCTGACCTCCCACCGCTCGGCAGGGGCGCCGTCCCGGTTGCGCGGATCCGGGGTGAGGACGAAGCGGGTCTCGACGAGCTCCCGCATCTCCGCGGCCGTCACCATGCCCTCCTTGGTCCAGCCGTGGTCCGCATCGAGCGGCATCTGCTCGATGAAGCGCAGCTCGAAGCCGCGGCTCACCGCCCACTCGACCAGATCGGGTGCCTCGTGGTCGTTGATGCCGCGCATGAGGACGGCATTGATCTTGACGAGGCCCAGTCCGGCGTCCGCTGCGGCCTCGATGCCCTTCAGGACACGGTCGAGGAAGGGGCGGCGCGTCAGCTGGGCGAAGGTCTCCGCGTGGAGGGAGTCCATCGAGACGTTGATACGCGTCAGCCCGGCCTCCTTGAGCTGTACGGCGCGCCGGTCCAGGCCGAGCGCGTTGGTCGTCATGGAGATGGGCAGATCCGGATGGTTCGCCCTGATCTCCCGGATGATGTCGAGCAGGTCCGCCCGGACGAGGGGCTCACCGCCGGTCAGCCGGAGCTCCCTGATGCCGAGGCGGTCGACGCCGATGCGGACCAGCCTGACGATCTCGACCCGGGACAGGACCTGGTCCTTCTGCAGCCAGTTCAGGCCCTCCGCGGGCATGCAGTAGGTGCAGCGCAGATTGCACTTGTCGGTGAGTGAGAGGCGCATGTCCGTGGCCTGCCGGCCGTGGGTGTCCATCAATCCCGCTGCCGGGACGACGGGGGCGGCGCTCGGCATGCCCAGGTCGGTTCCCATGGTTCGAGGGTACGCCCTCGCCGCCTCCGGACCCTACCCGGCAGCCCGTGCGGGACGGGCCTTCCGCGGCCACCTCCGGGGAGGTAGGGGACGGCGGCGGGGGCCGGGGAACCCGGCGACGGCGGCACGCGTGTATCGGGAGGACCACAGCGGGCGGCACCCTGCCGCCCGGGGCCCGGACGGAAGGCACCGGTATGCGGCGGCGGACATGGGCAGCAGTCTCCGGAGCGCTGGCGGTGGGGCTGGGCGTGATCGGCGGGGAGCTGTCCGCAGCGGCGCTGAGCCCCTCCGTCACGCCCGTCAGCGCCGTCGGGTCCGCGGTGATCGACGGCCTTCCGCCCGGGGTGAAGGACTGGGCCATCGCCTGGTTCGGTACCGCCGACAAGGCGGTGTTCCTCGTGACCATCGCGGTCCTCATCGCGCTGCTCGCCCTCGCCGCCGGTGTGCTCGAGTACCGCAGGCGCTTCGCCGGACGGGCGATGATCGCCGGCTTCGGCGTGGTCGGCGCACTGGCGGTGGCGTCCCGCCCGCAGTCCTCCCCGGTCTCCTTCGTCGCGCCGGTCGTCGCGGCACTGGTGGCCGTCCTCGTGCTCGACGCGCTGGTCCGCGCCCTCAGGGCGTGGCAGCAGGGCGCCGACGGAGCAGCCACGACCGACAGGTCCCCGGCCCGACGCCGGTTCCTGCAGGGTGCGGGCGGCACGGCCGTCGTCGTGGCCGCCACCGGTGCCGCGGCGACCGGAGTCCGGTCCTCGCAGTCGACCGTGACCCAGCAGCGCTCGTCCATCACCCTGCCCGCGCCGGCGGAACCGGCAGTACCCCCGCGCCCCGAGGGATCCTTCATCCCGGAGGGCGCGGAACTGGAGATCCCCGGCATCAGCGAGCTGGTGACCGATGCCGACGACTTCTACCGGATCGACACCGCGCTCGTCGTCCCCGTGGTGGATCCCGCCGGGTGGACACTCCGGGTCACCGGTCTCGTGGACCGGGACGTGGAGATCACCTTCGACGAGCTCCTCGCACTGCCGCTCATCGAGCGCCACATCACCCTGGCCTGCGTCTCGAACACGGTGGGCGGAGGCCTGACCGGCACTGCACGGTGGCTGGGCTGGCCGGTGCGGGAACTCCTCGCGCGCGCGGGCGTCCGGCCGGAGGCGGACATGGTGCTGTCCCGCAGCGTCGACGGCTTCACCGCGGGCACCCCGCTGGAGGCGCTCACCGACGGCCGCGACGCGCTGATCGCCGTGGGCATGAACGGCGCGCCGCTGCCGGTCGAGCACGGCTTCCCGGTCCGCCTCGTGGTCCCCGGGCTCTACGGCTACGTCTCCGCCACGAAGTGGGTGAGCGAGCTGCGGGTGACCCGGTTCGCCGACGAGAAGGCCTACTGGTCCACACGGGGCTGGTCCGAGCGCGGCCCCGTGAAGACCTCCTCGCGGGTCGACGTGCCGCGCCCGAACGCCGATCTACCGGCGGGGGACGTCGTCGTCGCGGGGGTCGCCTGGGCCCAGCACCGCGGCGTCGAGGCCGTCGAGGTGAGGGTCGACGGCGGTCCCTGGCAGCGCGCGGTCCTCGCGACGGCGATCTCCGCGGACACGTGGTGCCAGTACAGCGCGACGCTGGCCCTGGCCGCCGGCTCGCACACCGTCCAGTCGCGGGCGGTGGATCGTGAGGGCGACGTGCAGTCGGACGCCGATGTGGCTCCGGCGCCTGACGGGGCCGAGGGCCTGCACACGGTAACGTTCACGGTGACCTAGACCACCCGCCTCCCCGGCGCCCGACCGCTCCCCGTGGCTCTTGCAGGGACAGCGGTTCCGCACGGGACGGCGTCCGGCTCAGCGGAGGCACTGATGAGAAGAACCGTCGCCGAACACCAGGCCGCCGTAGCCGGCCTCCTCCGCTGGAGCAGCGGGTACGACGCCGGAGCGCCGGAGATCCTCCCGCTCGCCGACGCCCTCGGCCGGTCCCTGGCCGCCGACGTCCCGGCTCCGGTCAGCCTTCCGCCGTTCGACAACTCACAGATGGACGGGTACGCGGTCCATGCCGCCGATCTCGAGGATCCGTCCCGGCTCGCCGTCACCGACGCGATCGCGGCCGGTTCCGTGCCGGCCGACCTGCGGCCCGGCACGGCCGCCCCGATCATGACGGGGGCCATGCTGCCCACCGGCGCCGCCGCCGTCGTGCCCATCGAGCGGGCGGTCCCACCCCGGTTCTACGCTGCAGCCGATCTCGCCCGGCCCGGTGCCGCGGTGACGGTCGCCCTCCCGGCAGGCATCCCTGCCGGACAGTACGTGCGACGGGCCGGGAGCGACATCGCCGAGGGGGCCACCGCGCTGACCGCCGGAACGCTGCTGGGGCCCGCACACCTCGGACTGCTCGCGGCCTGCGGCGTCGGACGCGTGCCCGTCCGGCCACGCTTCCGGGTCCTGCTGCTGTCCACCGGCGACGAGGTTGCGGAGCCCGGGACACCGCTCGCTCCCGGCACCATCTACGACGCCAACAGCACCCTGCTGGAGTCCGCCCTGACCGAGGCCGGGGTCGCGGTCACCCGCCACCGCCCCCTCGGTGACGACCCCGCCGTCCTCCGGGAGGCACTCGCCGGTATCGCCGCGGGCAGCACCAACCTGGTCCTCAGCACCGGCGGCATCAGCCAGGGGGCCTACGAGGTGGTGAAGCAGGCCCTGGCCGACAGCAGCGTCGAATTCTCGTCGGTCGCGATGCAGCCCGGAGGGCCGCAGGCGCACGGGACGCTCTCGGGGATCCCCTTCCTCGGCTTCCCCGGCAACCCGGTCAGCGCGCTCGTCTCCTTCGAGATGTTCCTGCGGCCCGCCCTGCAGCAGCTCACCGGCCTCCCGGCAGCACGGCCCGTCCTCGACGCCGTCCTGACCGAGGGACTCACCAGCCCCGAGGGCAAGCACCAGCTGCGGCGCGGGCTGTTCCGTGGAGGCCGGGTGGCACTCATCGGCGGACCGGGCTCCCACCTCCTCCACGCCCTCGCGGCGTCGAACTGCCTGGTCCACGTGCCCGAGGGAGTGGACATCCTGCAGGAGGGGGACAGGGTGCAGGTGACCCTCCTGGGACCCGTCCCCACGGACCCGTTCGCCGTCGAGGACGTCCTCGTCCTCGAGGACGCCGAACCGGCGAGCGTCACGGACTGATTGAATGGGATCCGCAGAAAGGACTCCTCGATGAGCACACCAGCACCTCCCGATGCCGGAGGCCCACCGGCCGCGTCCCCGGCCCTCTCCCACGTGCGGGCCGACGGGACCGCCCACATGGTCGACCTCTCCGGCAAGCAGCCGACCGTCCGCGAGGCCGTCGCCGAGTCGACGCTCGAGACCACGGCCGAGGTCGTGGCCCTGATCGCGGACGGGACCCTGCCGAAGGGTGACGCCCTCGCCGTCGCCCGCGTGGCCGGCATCATGGCGGCCAAGCAGACCTCCACCCTGATCCCGCTGTGCCACCCGTTGCCGCTGTCGAAGGTGACGGTCGACTTCGAGCCGGACGGCGGCACCGTCAGGGTCGTCGCGCTGGTCAGGACCACGGCGCTCACCGGGGTCGAGATGGAGGCGCTCACCGCCGCGTCCGTCGCGGCCCTCACGCTCTACGACATGGTCAAGGCCGTGGACAAGCGCGCCGTGATCAACGGGACGCGCGTGGTGGCCAAGTCCGGCGGGAAGAGCGGGGACTGGACGGCATGACGGGTCTCCGCACCGCAGCCGTGGTCATCGCCTCCACCCGCGCCGCCGCCGGCACCTACGAGGACGAGTGCGGCCCCGCCATCGCCGCGTGGCTCTACGAGCACGGGTTCGCCGTCGCGGACGCCGTGGTGGTCCCGGACGGCGACGCCGTGGGGACCGCCATCGGCGCGGCCCTGGAGGCGCGTCCCGCCGTCCTGATCACGAGTGGCGGGACGGGCCTCAGCCCCGACGACGCCACGCCGGAGCAGACGGCGCCCTACCTCACCCGCAGCCTCCCCGGCATCGTCGAGGCCATCCGGCGTGCCGGTGAGCCGAAGGTGCCGACGGCCGTGCTGAGCCGTGGCCTGGCAGGCACCGCCGGCAGCACCTTCGTGCTCAACCTGCCCGGTTCGCCCGGCGGGGTCCGCGACGGACTCTCCGTGCTCTCGCCGCTGATCGACCACATCTGCTCCCAGTTGGAGGGCCGCAATGACCACCGGTGACGTCGTCCACGCAGCCGTCGCAGCATCGCCGATCACCCCCGAGGAGGCCTACGCCGCCGTCGATTCTCCGTTCTGCGGTGCCGTCGTCGGCTTCAGCGGTGTGGTGCGGGACCACGACGGCGGCAAGGGCGTGACGTCCCTGAGCTACTCCGCGCACCCGAGCGCGGAGCGCATCATCCGCGAGGTCGCCGAGGAGATCGCGTCCCGGCACGAGGGCATCCGCGTCTGGGTGGCGCATCGCGTGGGTCCCCTCGACATCGGCGACCAGGCCCTGGTGGCCGCCGTCGGGGCCGCCCACCGCGGTGAGGCGTTCCGGGCGTGCTCGGACCTCGTGGACCTGGTCAAGGAGAAGGTGCCCATCTGGAAGGAGCAGTTCTTCACGGACGGCACCGTGGAATGGGTCGGCGCCGGCGCGTGACAGTAGGCTGGAGGGCATGACCGATCTCCTGCCCGTCGCCGTCCTCGGCGCCCGTGGTCGCATGGGTTCCGAGGCGGTCCGCGCCATCGGGGCGGCGCCCGACCTCGACCTCGTGGCCGCCCTCGGCAGCAGCGACCCGCTCGAGTCCCTCGTCTCCGCCGGTGCCGCCGTCGTCGTCGACCTGACCGTACCCGAGGCCACGGCATCCAATGTGCGCTTCATCGTCGACCACGGCATGCACGCCGTGGTGGGGACCACGGGCTGGACCGTCGACCGGCTCGCCGAACTCGAGTCCCAGCTGGCCGGCAGCCCCGCGACGGGAGTCCTCATCGCGCCGAACTTCGCCCTCGGATCCGTCCTCGCATCGGCGTTCGCCGCCACCGCGGCCCGGTACTTCGAATCCGTCGAGATCATCGAGCTGCACCACCCGGACAAGGTGGATGCGCCGTCGGGCACGGCCGCGCGGACCGCGCAGCTCATCGCCTCGGCGCGGGCCGCCGCTGGGGTTTCCCGGGCGCCGGACGCGACGCGCGACGAGCTCGACGGGGCGCGCGGGGCCCGTGTGGACGGCGTCCCCGTGCACTCCGTCCGGCTCCGGGGACTCACGGCGCACCAGGAGGTGCTGCTCGGCAGTCCGGGGGAGCAGCTGACCATCCGGCACGACTCCTACGACCGCGCGTCCTTCATGCCGGGCGTCCTCCTCGGCATCCGCTCCGTGGCCGGGCATCCGGGGTTGACCGTCGGACTCGACGGCTACCTCGACCTGCAGACCGGCGGACGATCGTGAACGCCGTGGACCTCTACCGCCGGCACAAGGTCAAGCTCGGCGTCCTGCTGGTGACGGCCCTGCTCGTGTTCTGGCTCGCGGTCGCCTTCCAGCGCAGCTTCCTGCTGCTCGGCGACCCCGAGCCCGTGGCCAAGGCGATCGGCGCGGGGTACCTGCTCCTGCCGTGCATCGGGGCGTGGGCACTGATCCGCGAACTGCTGTTCGGTGCGCAGACCCAGCGCATGGCGCGGCAGCTCGACCGCGAGGGCGGGCTACCGGTCGACGACCTGCCGAGGACCCCTGCCGGGCGTATCGTCCGCTCCGCGGCGGACGAGTCCTTCCCCGCCTACCAGGTCGAGGTCGAGTCCGACCCGGAGAACTGGCGCAGCTGGTTCAGGCTCTCCTGCGCCTACGACGCGGCCGGGGACCGCAAGCGGGCCCGGCGGGCGATGCGTGAGGCCGCGAAGCTCCACCGGCAGGACGGCGCGGCCAGCACGCCCTGACGGCGTCGCCTGCACGGACCGGGACCGGGTCGCCGGAGCCCCAGCGGCTCAGCGGCGGGCTTCGATGCGGCCGTCGCGTGCCGCGTTGGCCGCGCCCGACGCGATGAGTTCCAGGGGCCCCCGCGAGCGCACGCGCTGGAAGAGGATGCCGATGGCGACGGCGGCCGCCAGCTGGAGCCAGAAGAGCTGCACGGGATCCGGGAGCGGAGTCAGCTGGTCGGCCCAGCTCATGACGCAGACGTGGAGGCTGTAGAGGGTCAGCGTCATGGCCCCCGGCGCCGAGAGCGGCAGGAGCGCCTGCGGGAAGCGGCGCGTCAGCAGGAGGCAGACGGCGACGACGGCGGCGGCCGCTCCGGACACGTGCACCAGGTCGAGGGTCGAGCCGGAGTGGGGGGCACTGACCGCGAGCCACCACCAGGACCCGGTCTGGTCGATCCCCGCGAGGCCGACGTCGAGCATGGCCTGCAGCGGATACCGGGAGCCGTCCGGGGTCGCGAGGATGGCGTCGAGGCCGCCCGCCCGGAGCAGCTGTGCGCTGAGGAGCTTGGCCCCGATCGCCGCGGCGACGCCTCCCCCGAGGAGGCCGAGCTGCACGGGCAGTCGGCGGAGGTCCAGCCGCCCGACGACCAGCCCCACGAGGATGAAGCCGAGCCACTGCAGTGCCGGGTAGTAGCCGGTGAGCATGATGTCCGCGGCGAGGGTCTGCGGTACGAGGAGGTGGTCGAAGACCGGATTGCCGCCGAGGGTCGGGGGGTCGATCCCCGCCGTGACGACGGGCCGCAGCAGGTAGGCCGCGACGGGCGCGAGGACGAGCCACCCGACGGTCCAGGCGGCCAGCGCACGCAGCCGGAGGCCCACGAAGGGAAGGGCGAGGAGGAACAGTACGCCGTAGTGGACGAGGATGATCGCGATGTTCGTCTCGACGCCGCCCAGGATCAGGCCGGTCAGCGCGATGAGCAGGGCGCGCACCGCGATCCCGGTCCGGTCGGCGGAGAGCGTGCGGTCGCGGTGCGGCGATCGCCCGCCGGTGAGCAGCGCCAGCCCGATCCCGGCGATGACCGCGAACAGGCCGGAGGCGCGTCCGGAGAAGACCAGGGCGGTCCAGGTGGCGGTCGTGCTCCCGGGTGCGTACAGCGGCAGGATGTGCGTGCTCATCATCCCGAACAGCGCCACGCCGCGGGCCGCGTCGATCCCGGTGAGGCGCCGCGGCGCGGCCGTCGTCTGCATGCTGTCATGGTCCCACAGGCATCGTGACGGTCACGCCGGGTCCCACCGGGTGCCGCCCGAACGGGTAACGTTTCATCCATGGCTGACACCCCCTCGAGCACCCCTCCCTTCGGGACCCTCGTGACCGCCATGGTCACGCCGTTCACCGCCGACGGCGCCGTCGACCTCGACGCCACCGCCGTCCTCGCCTCGAAGCTCGTGGACGACGGCTGCGACGGCCTGGTGGTGTCGGGGACCACGGGGGAGACCTCGACACTGGAGGACTCCGAGAAGGAGGACCTCTACCGCGTGGTCGTGGAGACCGTCGGGGACCGCGCCCGCGTGATCGCCGGGACCGGGACCAACCACACCTCGCACTCGGTGGAGATGGCGCGCCGTGCGGAGCGGGCAGGGGCCCACGCGCAGCTCGTCGTGACGCCGTACTACAACAAGCCCACCCAGGCCGGGGTGATCGCGCACTTCGACGCCGTCGCGGCGGCCTCGGACCTCCCCATCATGATCTACGACATTCCCGGCCGCTCGGCCATCCCCATCACCACCGAGACCATGATCCGGCTCGCGGAGAATCCGAGGATCGGCGCCCTCAAGGACGCCAAGGCCGACTTCGCGGCGATCACCCGGGTCCTCGCCTCCACAGACCTCGACGTGTACTCCGGCGACGACGGCCTGACCCTGCCCTGGATGGCGGCCGGAGCGGTCGGCGTCGTCAGCGTCAGCGCCCACGTCGCGACGGCGGCCTTCCGGGCGCTGGTGGACGCGGCGGCCGCCGGGGACTTCGTGGAGGCCCGGCGCATCCATTTCGAGCTCGACCCCGTGATCCGCGCCGTCATGACGCACATCCCCGGCGCGGTCTCCGCCAAGCACATCCTGCACCTGCAGGGGGTCCTGGCGAACGCCGTCGTGCGCCTGCCCCTGGTCCAGGCCGACGAGCAGGAGCTCGCCCCGATCCTCGCGGATCTCGCCGAGGCGGGGTGGGACCTGGCCCCGACCGGAGCGCACCGGGGCGCAGGCGCATGAGTGACGCCGCCGGTGTCGGGCCCGCCCTGCGCACCCTGCCACCGGCACTCGGGGCCGGCACGCTGAGGATCGTCCCGCTCGGCGGGCTGGGGGAGATCGGCCGGAACATGGCCGTGTTCGAGATCGGCGGCAAGCTGCTGATCGTCGACTGCGGCGTCCTCTTCCCCGAGGAGACCCAGCCCGGCGTGGACCTGATCCTGCCGGACTTCTCCTACATCGAGGACAGGCTCGACGACGTCGTCGGGCTGGTCCTCACGCATGGCCACGAGGACCACATCGGCGCCGTCCCGTACCTGCTGCGCCTCAAGGCCGACATCCCGGTCATCGGCTCGCAGCTCACCCTCGCGCTCGTCGAGGCCAAGCTGCAGGAACACCGGATCCGCCCCTACACCCTGACGGTGTCCGAGGGGCAGATCGAGCAGTTCGGCCCCTTCGAGTGCGAGTTCGTGGCGGTCAACCACTCCATCCCGGACGCGCTGGCGGTCTTCATCCGCACGGAGGCCGGCAACGTCCTCCATACCGGTGACTTCAAGATGGACCAGCTGCCCCTCGACGGCCGCATCACGGACCTCCGCGCCTTCGCCCGCCTCGGCGAGGAGGGCGTGGACCTCTTCATGGTGGATTCCACCAATGCGGACGTCCCCGGCTTCACGACGGCGGAGCGCGAGATCGGCCCGGTCCTCGAGAACCTCTTCGGGCAGGTCCGCAAGCGCATCATCGTCGCGTCCTTCTCATCGCACGTGCACCGCGTGCAGCAGGTCATCGACGCCGCGCACGCCCACGGCCGCTTCGTCTGCTTCGCCGGCCGGTCGATGGTCCGGAACATGGCCATCGCCGCGAAGCTCGGCTACCTCAAGGTCCCGGACGGGATCCTCGTCGACATCAAGAACGTCGACGACCTGCCGGACGACCGCGTGGTCCTCATGTCCACCGGCTCCCAGGGTGAACCCATGGCCGCGCTGTCGCGCATGGCCAACGGGGACCACCGCATCACCGTCGGCAAGGGCGACACCGTGATCCTCGCGTCCTCGCTCATCCCGGGCAACGAGAACGCCGTCTACCGGGTCATCAACGGCCTGCTGAAGCTCGGCGCGGACGTCATCCACAAGGGGAACGCGAAGGTGCACGTCTCCGGGCACGCCGCAGCAGGCGAGCTCCTCTATTGCTACAACATCCTCCGGCCGAAGAACGTGATGCCCGTGCACGGCGAGACGCGCCACCTCATCGCGAACGGGAAGCTGGCGCAGCAGACCGGCGTCCCCGCCTCCAACGTGCTCCTGACGGATGACGGCTCCGTGGTCGATCTCGTGGACGGCAGGGCGCGGGTGGTCGGCGCCGTGGAGTGCGGCTTCGTGTACGTGGACGGCTCCAGCGTCGGAGAGATCACGGACGCGGACCTCAAGGACCGGCGGATCCTCGGCGAGGAGGGGTTCATCTCGATCATCACCGTCGTGAACCGGACCACGGGGAAGGTCGTCTCCGGCCCCGACATCCACGCGCGGGGCTTCGCGGAGGACGACTCCGTGTTCGACGAGATCAAGCCGAAGATCAACGAGGCGCTCGAGGAAGCCGTGATGAACACCACGGACCACACCACGTACCAGCTGCAGCAGGTGGTCCGGCGCATCATCGGGACCTGGGTCAATCGCCGGTACCGCCGCAGGCCCATGATCATCCCGGTCGTCCTCGAGGCCTGACGGCAGACGGGTCCACCGCGGCGACGCTCGACCGGGTGCCGGGTGCCGGGTGCCGGGTGCCGGGTGCCGTGGGTGCCGGGTGCCGTGGGTGCGGGAATCCGACGCTTCGGCGGCGCGGTCCGGTACCGTGAGGATCATGGCCACTCGAACGTCCCCTGCCCCGCGGGGCCAGCACCAGACCCGCGGCAAGGGAGCCTCCGCCGCTGCGGGGACCGGCCGGGCCAAGGCGCCCGCCAAGGACACCCAGCGCACGACGGCGAAGACCCGGCAGGTGCCGGTCGCTCCGGAGCCGCAGCACGAGGACCGCCTGGCGCTGCCGCTGCGGGCCGTCCGGGCCGTCTGGATGGGCACGGCGCGCCTCGTGGGGTCGGGTGTCCGCACGTTCGGGCACCACGTCGAACCGGAGCGTGACCTCCGCCGTGACGGCACCGGGTTCTTCCTCCTCCTGCTGGCACTGGCCGTCGCGGCCGTCGAATGGTGGGCCCTGACCGGGACGCCGGCCGACATCGTCCACGCGGCCGCCGGAGGGACATTCGGCTGGATGGCCCTGCTCGTGCCCTTCATGCTCGGTGTCGGCGCCGTCAGGCTCTTCCGGTACCCGGAACGCCACCGGGCCAACAACCGCGTCGCCATCGGACAGCTCGTCATCCTCGTCGCCGGCTCGGGCATCGCGCACCTCGTCGGTGGCCAGCCCGGCCTCGCGGCAGGACTGGACGCCCTCTGGCGCGCCGGGGGAGTGGCCGGCTTCGTCGTCGCCGGACCCCTCAGCAGCGTCCTCACGGCCTGGCCCGTCGCCCTCGTGCTCACCGCGGCGATCTTCCTCGGCCTGCTGATCGTCACCGCCACACCCTTCCGCCACATCCCCTCGCGCCTGCGGACCCTCTACGAGCACCTCATGGGCCAGGACCCGGACGCGGCCGACCACCGGCGAGAGGACGGCCACGACCAGAGCTACCTCTACGAGACGCACGGGGCCACCGCCGCACAGGAGCCGAAGAAGCGCAAGCGCCTGTTCGGCAAGGACCGGCAGTCCGCCGCAACCGGGGACCACGGCGAGGACGACGTCGACGGCTACGTCGGCGACGAGGCGTTCGAGCGCGCCGTCATCGAGGACGAGGAGCGCCGCGCCCGCGAGGCCGAGGCCGCCGTGCCCCCGGGCATCCGCCGCCCGACCAAGCAGGAGCTCGCCGCCGAGGAGCTGAAGCGGTCGAACGCAGCCCGGCTGCCGGCCGCCGAGGCCCCGGAGCGCGCGCCCGAGGGCGCCACCGAAGCCATCGACGTCGTCCCGGCGGCGAAGGCCCTGATCGTCCCGTCGACCCCGGTGCAGCCCCAGGTGCCGCCGACGCCGATCCCGCAGCGCACCGAGCAGCTGCAGCTCGCCGGGGACGTCGCCTACACCCTGCCGCCGTCGGACTACCTGCCGGCAGGCACCCCGCCCAAGGAGCGCTCGGAGGCCAACGACGCCGTCGTCGCCGCCCTGACGCACACCATGGACCAGTTCAACGTCGACGCCAAGGTCACCGGATTCTCGCGTGGTCCGACGGTCACGCGCTACGAGATCGAACTCGCGCCGGGCACCAAGGTGGAGCGGGTCACGGCGCTGTCCAAGAACATCTCCTACGCGGTCGCGTCCTCCGACGTCCGCATCCTCTCGCCCATCCCCGGCAAGTCCGCCATCGGGATCGAGATCCCCAACACGGACCGCGAGACCGTCTCCCTCGGTGACGTGCTCCGCTCCGGCAACGCGCGGAAGACGGACCACCCGATGGTCATGGGCGTCGGCAAGGACGTCGAGGGCGGGTTCGTCGTCGCGAACCTCGCCAAGATGCCCCATCTCCTCGTGGCCGGTGCCACGGGCGCGGGCAAGTCCTCCTTCGTCAACTCGATGATCACCTCCATCCTCATGCGGTCCACGCCGGACGAGGTGCGGATGGTCATGGTGGACCCCAAGCGCGTGGAACTGACCGCGTACGAGGGGGTCCCGCACCTCATCACGCCGATCATCACCAGCCCGAAGAAGGCCGCCGAGGCGCTGCAGTGGGTGGTCCGCGAGATGGACACGCGCTACGACGATCTCGCCAACTACGGCTACAAGCACATCGACGACTTCAACAAGGCCGTCCGCAACGGCAAGGTGGTGCCGCCCGAGGGCTCCAAGCGGGTCGTCCGCCCGTATCCCTACCTCCTGGTCATCGTCGATGAGCTCGCGGACCTCATGATGGTCGCCCCGCGCGACGTCGAGGACTCGATCGTGCGCATCACGCAGCTCGCGCGTGCCGCGGGCATCCACCTCGTGCTGGCGACGCAGCGCCCCTCGGTCGACGTCGTGACCGGCCTGATCAAGGCCAACGTGCCCTCCCGCATGGCCTTCGCGACATCATCCGTGACGGACTCCCGCGTGGTCCTCGACCAGCCGGGCGCCGAGAAGCTGATCGGCCAGGGCGACGCCCTGTTCCTGCCGATGGGTGCGTCCAAGCCGATGCGCGTGCAGGGCGCGTGGGTCACGGAGTCGGAGATCCACCGCGTCGTCGAGCACGTCAAGGGCCAGCTGCAGGCGGTGTACCGCGAGGACGTCGCGGTCGACGCGCCGAAGAAGCAGATCGACGACGACATCGGGGACGATCTCGACGTCCTGCTGCAGGCCACCGAACTGGTGGTCACCACCCAGTTCGGCTCGACGTCGATGCTGCAGCGCAAGCTGCGCGTCGGCTTCGCCAAGGCGGGCAGGCTCATGGACCTGCTCGAGTCGCGTGGCGTCGTCGGCCCCTCGGAGGGGTCCAAGGCCCGCGACGTCCTCGTGAAGCCGGACGACCTCGAGCCCGTCCTCGCGGCGATGCGCGGCGACGAACCGGCGTCGCAGGCCGCTTCGGTGCCCCGCCCTGCCCAGCCCCCGATCGACCTCGTCGCCGACGACCTCGCCTCCCGGGCACAGGCCGTCGACTATCACGACGGTGCTGACGGCTCGGACGACGCGGACGGCGACACCGACGCCTGGAACCTCACCGGCAGGTAGCCTGACACCGTGAACAGCTCCCCGACCCCGGCGGTGCCGGTACTGAACATCGCGAACGTCCTGACGGTCGTGCGCATCCTGCTGGTCCCCTTCTTCATCTGGTTCCTCCTGCTCGACGACGGCGGTGGCGGCCTCTTCCGCTGGCTCGCGGTCGCGACGTTCGCCGTCGCGATCTACACGGACAAGCTCGACGGCGACCTCGCCCGGAGCAGGGGACTCATCACGGACTTCGGCAAGATCGCAGACCCGATCGCCGACAAGCTCCTCATCGGCTCCGCGCTGATCCTGCTGTCCGTGCTCGGCGAACTGTGGTGGTGGGTGACGATCGTCATCCTGGTGCGGGAAATCGGCATCACGCTGCTCCGCTTCGCGGTGATCCGCTACGGCGTGATGCCCGCCTCGCGCGGCGGGAAGCTGAAGACGGTCGTCCAGACGGTCGCGATCCTCCTGCTCCTGGTCCCGCTGCAGGCGCTGCTCGGCGACTGGGCCTGGTGGGTCGCCGCGGCGGTCATGGCCGCCGCGCTCGTGATCACGGTCGTGACGGGGGTCGACTACATCCTCCAGGCGATCCGTCTCCGCGCGCGGGCCCGCCGGTGAGCCCGTCCTCGTCCGACCCGACGGGCGACAGGCTCCTGGTCCTGCCGCGGCCGGTCGCGGAGGGAGCAGCAGGGGACGCTCGGTGAGCGGCACCCTCGCCGCCGACGTCATCGCCCTCGCCACGCGGCGCGGTCTGACGGTCGCGACCGCCGAATCCCTGACCGCCGGCATGGTCGCCTCGGCACTGGCCGATGTGCCCGGCGCCTCGTCCGTCCTGCAGGGCGGTGTAGTCGCCTACCAGGTCGAGGTCAAGCAGAATCTGCTCGGCGTGGACGCTGATCTGCTGGCCGATGTCGGAGCCGTCGATGCCCGCGTAGCGGCGGCCATGGCCGAGGGGGCCCGGCTCGCCCTCGTCGCCGACATCGGCGTCGCCACCACGGGAGTGGCCGGGCCGTCGGCGCACCAGGGCAAGCCCGTGGGCACCGTCTTCACGGCGATCTCGACGGCATCCGGGACCCGGAGCTTCGAACACCACTTCCACGGCGGGCGGGACGGCGTCCGCGCCGCGACCGTCGAAGCCGTCCTGGCGGAACTCCTCGGGGAACTCTCCGGGGGAACAAACCGCCCACGGGGTGAGTTATAAACACTGCCGGCCGTTGATAGGGTTGGCGGCTCAGGCTCAAGCAGATCGGGCAGGTCATCATCACGGGCGTTCGTCGATCACGGCGGTGCCGCATCTATGAGGGAGCAAGGCGATACAGATGGTAAAGCAACCCGTATCCGTAAACGGCGTCGTCCGTTGGCGTGATGTGGGGTTGGCAGATGATGCACAACGCAAGCCCAAGGAGCGCAAAATGGTCGTACTTCGCCATGAGATCGGCGATGTCCTCCGGGATGTCCGCCAGCGCCAGGGCCGTACCCTGCGTGAGGTGTCGCACAGTGCGAGGGTTTCCCTCGGATACCTCAGCGAGGTCGAGCGTGGACAGAAGGAAGCATCCTCTGAACTCCTCTCATCAATCTGCAGTGCACTCGAGGTGCCGCTCTCCTCGATGCTGCGGGAAGTCAGCGACCGGCTGGCAGAAGCAGAAGGCGTGTCCATCCCGGATACCGTTCCCCAGGAATTCGCGCGTGAGTTCGGCGACGACCTCAGCGACGGACTGAACGACGATTTCCGTCGGGGGCTCGCGGCGACGAACCGCTAGCCACCCCACGACAAGGAAGGCCCGCCCCACAGGGGACGGGCCTTCCTGCTGTCCGCTACCAGTTGTCCTTGGTGTACGTGTTGTTGAGCTGCGCGATCAGGGTGCCCAGACGCGTGAGGTCGTCGACCTCCCAGTCCTCCATGAGCTGGTGGAACGCCTGCTTCCTGGCAGACTGCGCCGCGACCAGCTGAGTGGTTCCGGCGTCCGTGAGCGAGATGGACTGTGCCCGCCCGTCGAGCGGGTCCGCCTCCTTCTGCACCAGGCCGAGCTGCTCCAGCATCGCGATCTGGCGACTGACCGAGGGCTTGCCCACCCCGACGCTCGCAGCGATGTCCGTCAGGCGCATCGACCCCTCCCGCTGCAGGATCACGAGCAGGCCGTAGGCCGCCGGTTCCATGTCCGGGTGCACGCGACGCGCTACCTTGTAGGAATTCGACCTGGCACGACGCCACAGCATGCTCAGCTGTTGCTCGAGCGCTTCGATGGCGGCATCGGTGTCGGCGTCGTCGCCGGGATAGGGCGCCAGGCTCGGGCCGGGGTCGGTGCTGCTCGGCTTCGCGTTCATGGGCCAATTGTAGGGTTCCGGTTCCCGGGCGGCACCATGCGACGCCGGCCGATATCCCGCGACCTCCGTCGACGTGGCGCGACTCCGTCGCGTGCCGGATCGCCAAGAGCACCACGGCGCTGCACGGACCAGCCGCGCAGCCTGCCCTCGTGGCGGGCAGCTCGGGCCCCGCCCCGGCCGATGCTGCGCGGCGTCGGTGCGGGCGGCCACAATGGAGAGGGCGCCGCAGGGCATGCAGGCGCCGTCGAACAGGAACGGCGGGGAACTGGACATGCGGTTGAGCGATTTCTGGCGGTTGATGGACGACGAGTTCGGGGAGCGGTATTCCCGCACCCTCGCCCGTGACCTCGTGGTGGACCAGCTCGGTGACAGGACCGCCTCCGACGCGCTGTCGGCGGGCCTGGATCCGAAAGCGGTGTGGGAGGCGGTGTGCCGCGCCCAGGACGTCCCCCGGGACCGCTGGCTGGGCCAGGACGTGAAGCCGCGCTGACCCCGCCCGGACCGTCGGCGAACACGCGGGGGAGGTCCTGGATAATCGAATATCTGTTCGGATCGCGGTAGAATGATCCTGGAGGCGGAGTGCTCTTGTACACATAGCGGCAGGCCCACCTCAAACTGTCGGCGCAGACTCCTACAGTCGACTCTGAACACGTAAACAGGCCTCACGGCCATGGACAACCGAGGTGAAGAATGGCCGCTCCAGACCGCGAGAAAGCCCTCGAAGCAGCTCTCGCTCAGATCGACAAGCAGTACGGCAAGGGTTCCGTGATGCGTCTCGGTGACGAGACCAGGGCGCCCATCGAGACCATCTCGACCAGCTCCATCGCGCTGGACGCCGCGCTCGGTATCGGCGGGCTGCCCCGGGGAAGGGTCGTCGAGATCTACGGGCCGGAGTCCTCGGGCAAGACCACCGTCGCACTCCACGCCGTCGCCAGTGCCCAGCGCAACGGCGGGATCGCCGCGTTCATCGATGCCGAGCACGCGCTCGACCCCGAGTACGCCAAGCGGCTCGGTGTGGACACGGATGCCCTCCTGGTCTCCCAGCCGGACACCGGTGAGCAGGCGCTGGAGATCATGGACATGCTGATCGGGTCGGGGTCCATCGACATCGTCGTGATCGACTCCGTCGCCGCACTCGTGCCCCGCGCCGAGATCGAGGGCGAGATGGGCGACAGCCACGTCGGTCTGCAGGCGCGCCTCATGAGCCAGGCGCTGCGCAAGATCACCGGTCGCCTGAGCCAGACCAAGACGACGGCCATCTTCATCAACCAGCTACGCGAGAAGATCGGCGTGTTCTTCGGAAGCCCCGAGACCACCACAGGTGGCAAGGCGCTCAAGTTCTACGCCTCCGTCCGCATCGACGTGCGGCGCATCGAGACGTTGAAGGAGGGCGTGAACCCGGTCGGCAACAGGACCCGCGCCAAGATCGTCAAGAACAAGATGGCGCCGCCCTTCAAGCAGGCGGAGTTCGACATCCTCTACGGACACGGGATCTCCCGTGAGGGCGGGCTGATCGACGTCGGGGTCGAGAACGGCCTGGTCAAGAAGTCGGGCGCCTGGTTCACCTACGACGGTGACCAGTTGGGACAGGGCAAGGAGAACGCCCGTAAGTTCCTCATCGACAACCCGGGACTGGCCGATGAGCTGGAGCAGAAGATCCGGGTGAAGCTGGGGATCGGTGTCCACGCGGAGGAGCCTGAGGCGCCCAAGCTGAAGGCCGTCAGCGGCGAGTAGACGCATGAACGGCGACGACGGCGCGGGTCCCGTCGAGTGGGGGACCTCCTTCGGCCGATTCGGCGCCGACAGCTCGCAGGAGTCTGCCGAAAGGTCGGAGGGCGACGGCGAGACTCCCCGTCGGCAGGGCATGCGGAAGGGCCTGACGCGGTCCGGATCGTCCTCCTTCGGCCGGAGCGGGGTATCGAGGTCGGCGTCCGGGCGCACGGAAGCCGGAACGTCCAAGCGAAGCCGGCGGCAGCCGGGAGCGCGGGCTACCAGCGGCCGCGGCGGACGCTCCGTCGTCGATCCGTTCGGACCGGTCGTCGGATCGTCGGCCGATGCCGACGCCGATGCCTCCGCGGATTTGACGGGTGGGCCGTCCGACAGCGGCGAGAGCCCGAGAGCCCGGCCGCAGGGACGCCGCCGTCGGCAGGGTGCGCGAGTCGGGACCGGGACCGGAGCGGATGCCGCACTCGACGGACCGGCCGGGCCACCGCGGCATCCCGACGGTGATGAGATGCCTGCCGACGCTGCGAGGACCGACGAGGAGTGGACGTCACTGGGTCGCTCGGTGCTCCTGCGGCAACTCGCCCTCGGTGCGCGGAGTCGTCATCAACTCGACCGCAAGCTCGCCGAGCGGGAGGTGCCTCCGTCGGTCGCCTCGGCGCTCCTCGACCGGTTCGTCGAGGTGCAGCTGATCGATGACGCGGAGTTCGCGCGCATGTGGGTCCGCACGCGGATCGCGGCCAAATCCCTGTCCCGGTCGTCATTGCGTCGCGAGCTGGCCGAGAAGGGCATCGCCGTCGAGCTCGTCGAGGATGCCCTCGAGCAGGTGTCCGACGAGGACGAGATCGAGCAGGCCCGTGACGTGGTCCGACGGAAGCTGCGGATGTCCGCCGATCTCGCCGACCGGACGGTCCGCGAGAAGGAGATGCGCAGGCTCGTCGGAGTCCTCGCCCGGAAGGGCTACAACCCGGGGAGTGCCTACTCCATCGTCAAGGAGGTCATCGCCGGGGCGGCAGCAGATGCGGCAGAAGGGGCAGAGCCGGAGGGGTGACCCTCATGCATCACCCGGGGACGGCGGAGACGCAGATCGCGCCGAGAGCCCGGGAGGTCGAGGGCGTGCCCGCAGAGGCGCCGGTCCGGGTGCGACCGGACGCGACCGGAGGCGGGCCGTCGCTCGGCTCATCGTCGGACTGCTGTACCGGGCCGCTGCGATTGTGGGGCTCCGTCCCGGCGGTCGTAGGCTTGATGCCGTGAGCAGCACAGTCCCCGTCGCCGTCGGCCCCATCGATCTCGAACCAGCCGGAGCACCCTCCGCCCTGCCGGTACCGCCACGCACCTACGAGGTGCGCACCTTCGGCTGCCAGATGAACGTCCACGACTCCGAGCGGATCTCGGGCCTCCTCGAGGACTCCGGCCTCAGCCGGAACGAGGACGGGCAGGCCGACGTCGTCGTCTTCAACACCTGCGCCGTCCGCGAGAACGCGGACAACAAGCTGTACGGCAACCTCGGGATGCTCAAGGCCATCAAGGAGCAGCGACCGGAGATGCAGATCGCCGTCGGGGGGTGCCTCGCGCAGAAGGATCGGGAGACCATCCTCGCCAAGGCTCCCTGGGTCGACGCGGTCTTCGGAACCCACAACATCGGCGCCCTGCCCGCCCTGCTCCAGCGAGCACGCCACAACCAGGACGCACAGCTGGAGATCCTGGAATCGCTCGACGTGTTCCCGTCCACGCTCCCGACGAAACGCGAATCCGTCTACGCCGGCTGGGTCTCCATCTCGGTCGGGTGCAACAACACCTGCACCTTCTGCATCGTGCCCGCCCTGCGCGGGAAGGAGCGCGACCGCAGGCCGGGGGAGATCCTCGCCGAGATCGAGGCGCTGGTGGCGGACGGGGCCGTCGAGGTCACGCTGCTCGGGCAGAACGTCAATTCCTATGGTGTGGAGTTCGGCGACCGCGGTGCCTTCGCCAAGCTGCTCCGCGCCTGCGGGTCCATCGAGGGGCTCGAGCGCGTGCGCTTCACCAGCCCCCACCCTGCAGCATTCACCGATGACGTCATCGAGGCGATGGCGGAGACGCCGAACGTGATGCCGCAGCTGCACATGCCGCTGCAGTCGGGCTCGGACCGGATCCTCAAGGCGATGCGCCGCTCCTACCGGTCCTCACGGTTCCTCGGCATCCTCGACCGGGTGCGCGAGCGCATGCCGGACGCGGCGATCTCCACGGACATCATCGTCGGGTTCCCGGGCGAAACCGAGGAGGACTTCCAGGCCACCCTCGACGTCGTGGAGCGGTCCCGCTTCGCGACGGCCTTCACGTTCCAGTACTCGAAGCGGCCGGGTACGCCTGCTGCCGATCTTCCCGACCAGCTCCCGAAGGCCGTGGTCCAGGAGCGCTTCGAACGGCTCACAGCACTCCAGGACCGCATCGCCCGCGAGGAGAACGCCCGCCAGGTCGGCCGCTCGGTCGAGGTGCTCGTGACCGATCAGCAGGGCCGCAAGGGCAGCGAGACGCACCGCCTGACCGGGCGGGCACGCGACCAGCGGCTCGTCCACTTCTCCGTGCCCGAGGGAGCACCCGCACCGAGGCCCGGCGACGTCGTCACCGTGCCCGTCACCGAGGCCGCGTCGTTCCACCTGCTCTCGGACCCGGGCCCCGAACAGTACGTCCTCCGCCGTTCCCGGGCAGGAGACGCATGGGACCGGAGCCAGGCCGACTCCTGCGGTGTCCCCACCGCAGGGGACGGGGCCGTCCGGGCCGTGTCCCTCGGCATGCCGGCCCTCCCCGTCAGGGCGAGCGCCTGGTGATCCTCCCCGTGGTCGCCGTGGTCGGCCCGACCGGATCAGGCAAGTCCGAGCTCGGGGTGGCACTTGCACACCGGCTGGGCGGGGAAGTGATCAATGCCGATGCGCTGCAGTTCTACCGCGGCATGGACATCGGCACGGCGAAGCTGCCTGTCGAGGACCGCCGGGGCGTCGAGCACCATCTCCTGGACGTCCTCGACGTCACGCAGGAAGCATCCGTCGCGGCCTACCAGCGGGACGCACGGAGTGCCATCGACGAGATCCGCAGCCGCGGGCTGGTTCCCGTGCTCGTCGGTGGCTCGGGGCTGTACCTCCGGGCGGCCCTCGACCGTCTCGACTTCCCTCCCACAGACCAGGCGGTCCGCTCCCGCCTGGAGGCCGAACTGCTCGACGGCGGCCGCGCGGTCTTCCGTGAGCGGCTCCGGGCCGTCGATCCCGTATCCGCTGGTCGTATCGAGGACGACCGCCGCCTCGTCCGGGCGCTGGAGGTCCACGAGGTCAGCGGGCGGCCCTTCAGTTCCTTCATGCCGACGCGCGAGTATCATCACCCGGCCGTGCAGATCGGCCTGGCAGTGGACCGTGATCTCCTGCGTGAGCGTCTCGGGGAGCGCGTGCACGGCATGGTCCGCCTCGGGCTGCGCAGGGAGGTCGAGCGACTCGCCGCGAGCGGACTGCGCGAAGGGCGGACGGCATCGCGCGCGCTCGGCTACGGCCAGTTCCTGCGGGTCATCGACGGTGGCCTGACCGAGGCCGAAGCCGTCGACGAGACCATCGCCGCCACGCGCCGCTTCGCGAAGCGTCAACTGACCTGGTTCCGGGGGGACCCCAGGATCACCTGGCTGGACGCGCAGCAGGAGAGCCTCGTCGACGACGCCGCCGCCCTGGTGCGGTCCCGCGGGGACCTATCCTTGGAAGCGTGACCGACTTCCGCAGCGACACCGAACCAGCCCGAGGCACCCACCCGGTGGACGCCTCCGTCGCAGGCTCCTCCGGGCTCACCTTCACCAAGGGCCATGGCACGGGCAACGACTTCATCCTCGTGCTCGACCCCGACGGCCTCGCACCGACGGACGGCCCTTTCGTCGCAGCCCTGTGCGACCGGCACCGCGGTATCGGCGCGGACGGCTACATCCGCGCGGTCCGTTCGTCCTCGCTCCCGGAGGGTCGAGCTCTCCTGCAGACCGAACCCGCCGCGGAATGGTTCATGGACTACCGCAACGGCGACGGATCCGTGTCGGAGATGTGCGGCAACGGCGTCCGCGTCTTCGCCCACTTCCTCCTTCAGATGTCCGTCGCGCACCTGCCCGAGGGCGGAGAACTGGCCATCGGTACGCGCGCGGGCGTCAAGCGCGTCGCACGGTCCGGCGACGGGTACGCGGTGGACATGGGCCCGTGGGAGTTCATCGCGCCCGATGCCGCCGTGTCTCGGGGCATGGACTCGCTCGTCGCCGTGGGCGGGCTCGACGTCGATCGTCCCGGCCTGTCGATCAGCATGGGCAACCCGCACACCGTCGTCGCGCTGGCGGAGTACGAGGAACTGGGCCGGACCGACCTGAACAGGGCACCGGTCGTGGATCCGGCGCCTCCGCTCGGGACCAATGTGGAGCTGGTCGTGCCGTCCGATCCGCTGGTGGGGGACGACGGCGTGGGTCGCCTGACCATGAGGGTGCACGAGCGGGGTGTCGGAGAGACGCAGTCCTGCGGGACCGGGGCCTGCGCCGCGGCAGCGGCGACGCGCTTCTGGGCAGGGCCCACGGCGCCGGCGCACTGGCTCGTCACGGTACCCGGCGGCGTGGTCGGCGTGACCTTCTTCGACGGTCCGGAGGGTCGGGAGCACGTGCAGCTCAGCGGGCCGGCCGTCCTGGTGGCCCACGGCACCCTCCTGAACGGATCCTGAGCAGCGCCTGAATGCTCCTGAATGCTCACCCCGGTGCGCCGGTCGCGGTGATCGTGGTTCCGGCGCTGGACGGGCCGGAGCGGCAGGGACGTCAGTCCGCCCGGTGTACCTCGATGACGCGGAAGGACTTGGACGTCTCGGCGCGCCGCACCGTGAAGCCGGTAGGCAGTTCGTCCGCCAGCCACCGCTGCAGTGAGTCGGCGCCGAGATTCTTCTGGACCACCAGCCAGGCCCGGCCGCCCGGGGCGAGCCGGGGGATCCAGCGGAGCAGCAGCGCGTGGAGCTCCTGCTTGCCGATACGGATCGGCGGATTCGACCAGATGGTGTCGAACTCGAGGTCCGGGTCGACATCGTCGGGCTTCGCGCCCGTGATGTTCGTCAGGCCCAGGCGTGTCGCATTCTCGGCGGTGAGTGCGAGGCACCGCTCGTTCACGTCGACCGCAAGGACCGACGCCTGCGGGGCCTGGAGCGCCAGGGTCAGCGCGATCGGACCCCACCCGCACCCGACGTCCAGCAGCCGCTGTCCCTCGGGGGCCGGTACGCCGTCCAGGAGGATCCGCGTGCCCTTGTCGACGCCGTCGGGACTGAAGATCCCCGACGAGGTCACGAGCTCGCGCCGTTCGCCGGCGAGGACGACAGACAGGGGTTTCCGGGTGTCCGGACCGGACGGCTGCTCGCTGAAATAGTGCTGGGACTCCATGGGGAAAGCCTAGTGGCAGCCTGCAGGCAACCGGTCCGGCCGACATTTCGCGCTGGGAGAAGAGCCTGTGTCCGTCGTCGTGCGTGGACGTAGAATTGACCTACTCATACCTAGGGAGACCATGACCACGAACAACGGACATTCCACCGGAGCCGACATGGGCCCGGAGGAGATCCAGGCAGTCATCGATCGGATTCTCGCCAGCGACGAAGCTGCCGTGGCGAAGACGAAGGCCGGTACATCGGAGCAGGCTGCCGCGCCCACGGAGAAGACCTGGCGCTCGCGGGCGCTCGCCCTCTCGGACGGGGACGAGACGTCGGACGCCGACGGGGACCAGCAGGATCTCGCCGAACGCCGCGCCCTGCGGCGCGTCGCGGGACTCTCCACGGAGCTCGAGGACGTCACCGAGGTCGAATACCGCCAGCTGAGGCTCGAGCGCGTGGTCCTCGCCGGACTGTGGAGCGAGGGCACGGCGCAGGATGCCGAGAACTCGCTGCAGGAGCTGGCGGCCCTCGCCGAGACAGCAGGTTCCGAGGTCCTCGACGGGATCGTCCAGCGCCGGCTCAAGCCGGACCCCGGGACGTTCCTCGGTTCGGGCAAGGCACAGGAGTTGAAGGACATCGTGCAGGCCACGGGCGCGGACACCGTGATCGTGGACAGCGAGCTCTCGCCGTCCCAGCGGCGTGGCCTCGAGGACATCGTCAAGGTGAAGGTCATCGACCGGACCGCCCTGATCCTCGACATCTTCGCGCAGCACGCCAAGTCCCGCGAGGGCAAGGCGCAGGTGGAACTGGCCCAGCTCGAGTACCTCCTGCCGCGTCTGCGTGGCTGGGGCGAGTCGATGTCCCGCCAGGCCGGTGGCCAGGTCGGCAGTGCCGGGGCGGGCATGGGATCGCGCGGACCGGGTGAGACGAAGATCGAACTCGACCGACGCAAGATCCGCACCCGCATGGCGAAACTGCGCCGGGAGATCGCGGGGATGAAGCCTGCCCGGGAGACGAAGCGGTCCAACCGCCGCCGGAACCAGGTGCCGTCCGTGGCGATCGCCGGGTACACGAACGCCGGGAAGTCCTCGCTCCTGAACCGCCTCACCGATGCCGGCGTGCTCGTCGAGAACGCGTTGTTCGCGACTCTCGATCCGACCATCCGACGCACCGAGACGCCGGACGGGATCGGCTACACGCTGGCCGACACCGTCGGCTTCGTCCGGTCGCTGCCCACACAGCTCATCGAGGCCTTCCGGTCCACCCTCGAGGAGGTCGCCGACTCGGACCTCATCCTGCACGTCGTCGACGCCTCCCACCCCGACCCCGAGGGGCAGATCGCCGCGGTCCGCGCGGTGCTGACGGAGGTCGAGGCCCGGAACGTCCCCGAGATCATCGTGCTCAACAAGGCCGATGCAGCCGATCCGTTCGTCATCGAGCGACTGCGTCAGCGGGAGCCGCGCTCCGTGGTCGTCTCCGCCCGGACCGGTGCGGGCCTGACCGAACTGCGGCAGCTGATCAGCACGAGCATCCCGCGCCCCGGGGTGAAGCTCGACCTGATGGTGCCCTACGAGCACGGCGAGATCGTCAGCCGCCTCCACGAAGAGGATGCCGAGATCCTCGGGATGGAGCACGTCGACGAGGGGACCCGCCTCGAGGTGATGGTCCGCGAGGGCCTGGCAGCCGAGCTGGAGCCGTACGTCCGGCATGAGTGACAGCACGCGGTCCGGCGCCGCCGTCGCGGCGCCGGACGCGGCTCGCCCTTCCCCGGAATCACGCCAGGCGCTCGAGCTCCTCGACGCCGCCGTCTCCGCCATGGGCGGGGAGATGCGCTCGGGCCAGCACGAGATGGTCCGTCAGGTCAGTGAGGCGATCCACTCGGGCGACCACCTGCTCGTCCAGGCCGGCACGGGAACCGGCAAGTCGCTCGCCTATCTGGTGCCCCTGATTGCCCACGCCATGGACAGCGATCGCCCGTCCGTCGTATCGACCGCGACGCTCGCCCTCCAGGCACAGATCGTGGGCCGGGACCTGCCACGACTGCTGGACGCGGTCCGGCCCGCGCTTGCCCGGCCGGTCGACGTCGCGCTGCTCAAGGGGCGCTCGAACTACGTCTGCCTGCACAAGACCGGCGGGGGATTCCCGGAGGAGGATGCGCCGGACACGCTCTTCAGCCTCGGCGAGGATGCGGCTCCCCACCCGGCGCCGGCCGCCATCGCGGGTGGAGCCGCCTCGGCTCTGGGCCGTGAGGTGGTCCGGCTCCGGGAGTGGGCGGAGGAGACGGAGACGGGTGACCGCGACGACCTCGTGCCCGGCGTCAGCGATCGTGCATGGCGGCAGGTGTCCGTCTCCAGCATGGAGTGCCTCGGCGCCGCGCGCTGCCCCGTCGCCCAGGAGTGCTTCAGCGAGAAGGCCCGCGCCGCGGCGGCCGACGCCGACATCATCATCACGAATCACGCCATGCTGGCGATCAGCGCCTTCGAGGGGCTCGCCGTGCTGCCCGAGTACGACGTCGTCGTGATCGACGAGGCGCACGAGCTCCACGACCGTGTCACCGGGGCCGTCTCCGGTCAGCTCTCCGCCGCCATGGTCAGCACGGCGGCCGCCGGCCTCAGGCGCCATGCGTCCGTTGCGACGACAGCGCTCGACTCCGCAGCCAGCGCCTTCGAGGCCGCGTCCGAGCTGGTCTCCTCCGGTCTGCTCGCCGGCGGGCTCCCGGACGATCTGGAGCAGACCCTCGCCCAGGTCCGCGATGCGGCTCGCGCCGCCCTCTCCGACACCAGGACGGACGGGAAGTCCGAGGCAGATGCGGACGGCGGACGCCAGATGGCGAGGTCCCGCGTCACGCTCGTGTTCGACCTGGCCGAGCGGATCCTCGCGGCGTCGGACGCGAAGGAGGTGGTCTGGGCGTCGAGGCCCAGCAGCTTCACGCCCGGATCCGGCTATTCACCGGCGGACGAGAGTGCGCCGGCGACCCTCAACGTGGCGCCGCTCTCGGTGGCCGGCCGGCTCCGCGAAGGGCTCTTCGAGGACCACACCGTGATCCTGACGTCGGCGACACTGGCCATCGGATCCGAATTCGGCCCGGTCGCCGGGTCCCTGGGTCTGAGTGGCCCGGGCGCGCCGGCGTGGACCGGCGTCGACGTGGGCAGTCCGTTCGACTACCCCCGCCAGGGCGTTCTGTACGTCGCCAAGGATCTGCCGAAACCTGAGCGCGGGACGTCGGACGCGCAGCTCGAGGAGTTGCTGGTGCTGCTCACGGCGTCGCGGGGCGGAGCGCTGGGGCTCTTCTCGTCCAAGCGGGCCGCCGAGGAAGCCGCGGAGGCACTGCGCCCGAAGGTGGACTTCGAGATCCTCTGCCAGGGGGAGTCCTCGCTCAACGCCCTGGTCACGCAGTTCGCCGAGGAACAGGACACGTGCCTGTTCGGCACCATGTCGCTCTGGCAGGGCGTCGATGTGCCGGGGGAGTCCTGCCGCCTCGTCGTGATCGATCGCATCCCCTTCCCGCGGCCGGACGATCCGCTGATGACGGCGCGCACCCGGGACGTCGCCCGGAACGGCGGCAACGGGTTCATGAGCGTGTCCGCCACGCACGCGGCGGTCCGCCTCGCCCAAGGAGCGGGACGCCTGATCCGTGCCACCGGTGACCGGGGGGTCGTCGCCGTGCTTGACAGCCGTCTCGCCACGGCGCGGTACGGCGGGTTCCTCCGGGCAGCGCTGCCGCCCTTCTGGGCGACGACGGACCGGGCCACGGTCACCGGCATCCTCGAGCGGATCTCGGGGCGCTGAGGGCTCCGGGCCCGGTGTCCTCCGGCGGGTCTCGGGGCGCCGAGGTCTCCGGGCGGGGGCCGTGCAGGATGCCGGCGGGCAGTCCCCCTCGGCAGGTGTCCCAGCACCGTCGGGCGATCACCGGGCGGGCGGGCTCCCGCCCCGGCCGGACCGGGCTAGAGAGCCCGCATCACCGAGACGACCTTGCCCATGATGCTCGCGTGGTCTCCGAGGATCGGTTCGTAGCGGGTGTTCTGCGGCAGGAGCCACGTGTGGCCGTCGCGCTGGCGGAAGGTCTTGACCGTCGCCTCGTCGTCCAGCAGGGCAGCCACGATGTCGCCGTTCTGGGCGCTCTGCTGACGCCGCACCACCACCCAGTCGCCGTCGCAGATGGCGGCGTCGACCATCGAGTCCCCGGACACCCTGAGCATGAACAGATCGCCGTGGCCCACGAGCTGCCGGGGGAGGGGCATCACGTCCTCCACCACCTGATCGGCCAGGATCGGTCCACCCGCCGCGATGCGTCCGACGAGCGGCACCAGCGCCGTGTCGACGGCGAACTGCTGCTCCGGGGCCGTACCTGACGCGGACGACGCGTCACCCGGCGTCTCCGCGGCAAGCGTCAGCGGCAGCAGGACCTCCATGGCACGGGGCCGCTTCGGGTCCCGCCGGACATAGCCGAGGCGCTCGAGCTGTGACAGCTGGTGCGTGACGCTCGACAGGCTCGCCAGACCGACGGTGTCGCCGATCTCCCGCATGGACGGGGGATACCCCTTGTCGGCGATCGACCGCTGGATGGTCTCCAGGATGGTCAGCTGACGGGCCGTCAGTCCTTTGGACACGGACCGGCCCCGTGGCCTGCCGCGGCCCGCGCTGAGGGGCACGACGTCGGTCGGGGCGTCAACGGTGTTCGAATCCTGTCGAGCTGCCGGTGTTCGTTCCGCCACGGTGAGCCTTTCGCCTGGGACTGTCCGTCCCGTCGGTTCCGCCCTCGCGCCTCCGGTCGTCCCGGAAGCGATTGTGTCAGTGGCGGGTGATTGTCTTGGGTTCATCGGGGCCGTCGTTACGCGGAAGCAGCGACGTCACCGGTGTTCTCCTGTCACGTTCACGCTAGGACAGACCGGGGCACTTATCAAACATATGTTCGAGCGAGTCTCGACAGCGGTCGTCGCTGAGTGCTAGAAATAGGACCAGACGAATTAGAACGTGTGTTCGAACACGCTGATCGGGCGGGTCCGTACATTCGAAGAAAGAGGGAATGGACATGGCTGAAGCAACAGTTCTGCACGGCAGCACGGCGCTGTGGGCGCTGACGCCTGCACGGGCGGCATCCCATCTCCGGGTCGTTCCCTCGACTCTCGACGCCGATCCTTCCCGGGTCCGTACGTCCACGCAGCGGACTACGGGCTTCTCGGGTTCCGAAGGCACCGTCACCGACACGCCACCGGCAGCACGGCCGCTCACACTGACGAGGCGCGGACGCCTGCTGCTGGTGGGCCTGCCCATCGCCCTCGGTGTCGCGGCGCTGGTCCTCCTCGGAGCGTTCCTCACATCACAGGCGCAGGCCGGGGTGGACGCTCCTGCGCCGTCAGCCGTGGTCCAAGTCGATGTCGCGGCGGGCGAGACACTCTGGGACCTGGCCGTCCAGTACGCGCCGGAGCGTGACACACGTCAGGTCGTCGGCGAGATGGTGGAGCTGAACAATCTGGGCACGTCAGTGATCCACGCGGGTCAGAGCCTCTCCATCCCGTCGCGGGGCTGAATCGCTTCTTCCGGATTCCCGCGGATGTGCCGGCCCGAAGGTCCGATGCTCCTGACGGGGTCCCGTCGCATTCGTCGGTGGAGAAGCCGTCGCTTAAACTGGGCAGGTGCCTTCAACCGTCGACGCCCTAGCGAACCTGCCCCTCCGTGACGATCTCGTGGGGCTGCACCCGTACGGCGCGCCACAACTCGATGTTCCGGTCCTCCTGAACGTGAACGAGAACACCTTCGGTGTTCCGGCCGACGTGCATGCGGCTATCGTCGCCGCCGTGGATGCGGCCGCGCAGGGGTTGAACCGATACCCGGACCGCGAGTTCACCGAGCTGCGGACGAACCTCGCCCGCTACCTCGGCCACGGGCTCACGCCGGACCAGCTCTGGGCGGCCAACGGTTCCAACGAGGTGCTGCAGCAGATCCTCCAGGCATTCGGTGGGCCGGGGCGGACGGCGATCGGCTTTCCTCCCACCTATTCGATGTATCCGCTGCTGGCCAGCGGGACCGGAACGCGGTACGTCACCGCACCACGCGACGCGGCCTACACCATGACGCCCGACGCCACGGCGCGGGCCGTCCGGGACTCCGGCGCCAACATCGTGTTCCTCTGCTCCCCGAACAACCCGACCGGGACGGCGCTCGGACTGGAGGTCGTCGAGGCGGTCTACGAGGCAGGGAAGGATTCCCGGGCGATCGTGATCGTGGACGAGGCCTACGGCGAGTTCGCCCAGGAGGGGACGGCCAGCGCCCTGACCCTGCTGCCCGGTCGGCCCCGGTTGCTCGTCTCGCGGACCATGAGCAAGGCGTTCGCCCTGGCCGGGGCCAGGATCGGTTACCTCGCCGCCGCACCGGAGATCACCGACGCCCTCCGCCTGGTGCGCCTCCCGTACCACCTCTCCGCGATCACGCAGGCGGCGGCCAATGCGGCCCTGACCCACGCCGCCACGCTGCTGTCCAACGTCGAGGCGATCAAGGTGCAGCGGGACCGGATCGTGGTGGAACTGCAGCGGCTCGGGCTGACGCCGGCGCCGTCCGACGCGAACTTCGTCTTCTTCACGGGCCTCGAGGACCCGCACCGTGTCTGGGAAGGCCTGCTGGCCGCCGGGGTGCTGATCCGTGACGTCGGCATACCGGGGTCGCTGCGGGTGACGGCCGGGACCGAGGAGGAGACGACCCTCTTCCTCTCGGCGCTGAAGAACCTCCTGTAGGGCTTCGCGGCCCCGCCTGTTCTCCTAGACTTGAGGGGCAGGATCGCGGCACCCGTCCAGTGGGCGGAGCCGGGCCGCCCCTGCGCCTGATTCGCCGACCAGCGCCCGGAAGCCCGGCAGCGCACAGAAGGAATGACATGACTGCAGATGCCCCCCGCGGCCGCACGGCCCGGATCGAGCGCGTCACCAGTGAGTCCAGCGTGCTCGTGGAACTGGACCTGGATGGCACCGGCGTGTCCACCATCGACACGACGGTCCCGTTCTTCGACCACATGCTGACGGCGCTGTCGAAGCACTCACTCATCGATCTCACCATCCGGTCGTCCGGCGACACGCACATCGACGTGCACCACACCGTGGAGGACACCGCCATCGCGATCGGCGAGGCCCTGCTCGTCGCGCTCGGTGACAAAGCCGGGATCCGCCGCTTCGGCGAGGCGACCGTACCGCTCGACGAGGCGCTGGCGAACGCCGTCGTGGACATCTCCGGCCGCCCCTTCCTCGTGCACGGCGGAGAGCCCGCGGGCCAGGAGTACCACCTGATCGGCGGGCACTTCACGGGATCGCTGACGCGCCACGTGCTGGAGGCGATAGCGCTGCACGCCCGGATCTGCCTCCACGTCACGGTGATCGCCGGCCGGGATCCCCACCACATCGTCGAAGCACAGTTCAAGGCCCTTGCCCGGGCGCTCCGCGCCGCCGTCGAGCCCGACCCGCGGGTCGAGGGCATCCCGTCCACCAAGGGGGCCCTGTGAGTGCGCGGACCATCACCGTCCTGGACTACGGCTCCGGCAACGTCCGTTCGGTGGTGCGTGCCCTCGAGCACGTGGGCGCGGAGGTCCTCCTCAGCGCCAAGCCGGACGACGTCCTGAAGGCCGACGGGCTGCTGGTGCCCGGGGTGGGCGCGTTCCAGGCCGTGATGAAGGGCCTGAAGGACGTCGATGCCCTGCGCATGATCGGCCGCCGGGTCGCCGGAGGCCGGCCGGTACTCGGCATCTGCGTCGGGCTCCAGGTCCTGTTCGACGAAGGGGTGGAGCACGGTGTCCGGACGCCCGGGATGGCCGAGTGGCCCGGAGTCGTCGAGCGGCTCAAGGCCGACGTGGTCCCGCACATGGGATGGAACACCGTCCAGGCGCCGGAGGACACCGTCCTGTTCGACGGCATCCGCGACGAGCGCTTCTACTTCGTCCACTCCTACGGCGTGCAGGACTGGTCCTTCGACGTGACGCAGCCCGCCATGAAGCCTCCCCAGGTCACGTGGTCGAACCACGGTGGTCCGTTCATCGCCGCCGTCGAGAACGGACCCCTCAGCGCCACCCAGTTCCACCCCGAGAAGTCGGGTGACGCAGGGGCGCACCTCCTGCGGAACTGGATCGACGGCCTGCGGTGACCGCGTGCTGAGCCTCGTGCTGATGGGGGTGGCCGGCCTCCTGATCGGTGGTGCCTTCTCGCTCCGGGGGCAGGATTTCCCCCGATGGGTCTGGATCGCCTTCCTCGTCCTGGCGGGCCTCTCGCTCGTCGCTGCCTACCTCTTCACCCTTCCCGGCGACTGACCGGGCACCCGTCCATCGCCCCCCGCGTCCTCCCGTACCGACGAAAGCAGACACCGCACCCATGAGCCCCTTCACCGAATCACCCACGCTCGAACTCCTTCCGGCCGTCGACGTCGCCGACGGCCAGGCCGTGCGCCTCGTGCAGGGCGAAGCCGGTAGCGAGACCAGCTACGGCGATCCGCTCGACGCCGCCCTCGCCTGGCAGGAGGCGGGCGCCGAGTGGGTGCACCTGGTCGACCTGGACGCTGCTTTCGGGCGCGGTTCGAACAAGGACCTCCTCGAACGCGTGGTCCGCAACCTCGACATCAAGGTGGAGCTCTCGGGCGGTATCCGGGACGACGTCTCGCTGGATGCCGCGCTGGAACTGGGCGCGACGCGCGTCAATCTGGGCACCGCAGCGCTCGAGAATCCCGAGTGGACCCAACTCGCCATCGCGCGGTACGGCGACGCCGTCGCCGTGGGCCTCGATGTCCGCGGCACCACGCTCGCGGCCCGCGGCTGGACCGAGGAGGGTGGTGACCTGTGGGAGGTGCTGCAGCGGCTCGAGGATGCCGGCTGTGCCCGCTACGTGGTCACCGACGTGACGAAGGACGGAACCCTGCGCGGACCGAATCTCGAACTCCTCCAGCAGGTCCTCGCCCGGACCACGCGACCCGTCGTCGCCTCCGGTGGCATCTCGAGCCTCGATGACATCGCCGCACTGCGGGACCTCGTGCCGCACGGCCTGGAGGGCGCGATCGTCGGGAAGGCGCTCTACGCCGGTGCCTTCACGCTCCCGCAGGCCCTCGACGTGGCGGGAATGCCCGGCGCGGACGCGTGACGGCCAGGCGCCTCCCCGCACATATCGCCGCGGCCCTCGCCGGCCGTCAGCACGGCGCCGAGGGCGGGAACACCGCGGACTCCGCGGGCCGTCCATGGGCCGGACGGGACCTGTCCGGCCCTGACAACCCACTCCACGCGTTCGACGACGACGACGGGTCCGCCGATCCAGGTCTGGCCGCGGCCGTGGCCGGCCTGCTCGGGGGTCCGGCGGCGACGGACGGGCCGGTGGACCAGCCGGGTCCGGGTGAGCGCCGGGTCCTCGCAGCACTCGCCACGGCGCGCGTCTTCATCCCGATCGTCGCGCAGCTCACCGTCGCGGGGGAAGCCGATGGTGCGGCCGGTGCTGCGGGACCACAGGGCGCTCTGCACTCCGACAAGGAGGCCGACATGGCGCTCGTGACGCTCACGGCGCCCGACGGCCGGAAGGCGCTGCCGGTCTTCTCCTCCACCGGGGCCCTCGAGCGCTGGCATCCGGAGGCACGGCCCGTCGCGGCCTATGCCTCCAGGGCCGCCCTCGCGGCGGCCGCCGACGGCGCCGAACTCCTGGTGCTCGATCCCGGCGCCGCACTGACCGTCGTCGTCCGCCGCCCAGCGGTGTGGGCGCTGGCGCAGCAGGTCGCCTGGACGCCGTCCTACGAGGACCCTGCACTGGTGACGCTCGTGGAGACCGCCGCCGCCGGGCAGGAGGAGATCCTGTCGGTGGCTCTCCGGCCCGCCGCAGGCGTCCTCAGCCGGGCTGCCGACGGTAGCATTGCCTCCGGAGGCGGGCCCGGCCCCGAACTCCGGATGGACGTGCGGCTACGACCGGGACTGCCCGCCGAGGGCGTCCGCGAGGCCGTCACCGCCCTCAGGTCCACCCTTCTGGGTCTCCCGGATTTCGTGGAACGGGTCGACTCGCTCGACATCAAACTCATGGGCTGACGGGAGCGTCGGCCAGGAAGACGACTTGTGAACTTCGCCGTATACCGGGACCTGCTGCGCATCCGCTCCGTCCGTACCCTGCTGATCGTCGGCATGGTCGCCCGGTTCCCGCACTCCGCGGCCGGTGTGCTGCTGACCCTCCACGTGGTGCAGACCCTCGATCGAGGCTATGCGGAAGCCGGCGCTGTCGCCGCCGTCGTCACCATCGGGATCGCCGTCGGAGCGCCCTGGCGCGGACGCCGTATCGACAGTGCGGGTCTGCGCCGCGCGCTGATCCCCTCAGTCGTCGCCGAGGCGGTCATCTGGTCCGTCGCGCCGCACCTGCCCTATCCCTGGCTCCTAGTCGCCGCGCTCGTCGGCGGGCTGTTCACGCTTCCGGCGTTCTCCGTGATCCGGCAGGCGCTGGGCGTGCTGGTCGAGGGGGACCGGCGCCGGACCGCCTTCACGCTCGACGCGATCTCGACGGAGGTCGTCTTCATGGCGGGACCGGCCGTCGGCGTCGTCCTCGCGACGCAGGTCTCGACGGTCCTCGGGCTGACGCTGATCGGGATCGCCACCGCGTCCGCCGGCCTGTTCCTCATGTGGTTCAATCCGCCGACGCGGTCCGAGCAGCTGCCGGACGCCGCCACGGTGCCCGCTGCCGCGCCGTCCGGCGTCGGAGAGGCTGCAGCCGATCTCATCGGCACCCGGGACACCGGAGCGTCGCCGGGAGCCAGAGCCTCGCTCCTCCGCAGGGGCGTGCGCCGCGCGCTGCCCTGGCTGACCTTCCCGCTCCTGATCGTCATGGTGGTCGCAGCAGGTGCCGGGCTCGTGCTCTCGGGGACCGAGGTGGGGATCGTGGCCGCGCTCGAGCTGTCCGGCGACGAAGGCGAACTCGGCCTCGTATTCGTCGCGTGGTGTGCCGCCTCCGTGATGGGCGGACTCCTCTACGGAGCGCTCCACCGACCCGTACCGCCATCCCTCCTCCTGCTCGGCATGGCGCTCCTGACCCTGCCCCTGGCCTTCGCGGACTCGACCCTGGAACTCGCGCTCCTCTCCATCCCCGCCGGCCTGCTGTGTGCGCCGGTCCTGTCGGCTGCATCGGAGAAGGTCGCGGACCTCGTCGCCGAGGACCGGAGGGGGGAGGCGATGGGGTGGTACGGGTCCGCACTGACGTCGGGCGTCGCGCTCGGAGCTCCCGTCGCCGGTCTGCTGATCGACGCCACGGGCCCCTGGGGCGGATTCATCGCCGTCGGCATCGTGTCCTCGCTGATCGGCGTCGTCGGGTTCTCGGTCAGCGACCTGGCCCGCCGTCCGGCCACGGCGGAGTCGGCGCACGCCGGCCGGTAGGACCCGGGCGGCTGGACGCACGGATCGAGCAGCGGCCCGGGTATCCGCCGGACACGACGAGGGCCCGCACCGACCGAACGGTGCGGGCCCTCGTCGTGCCAGGTCTCGCGGGCGGCGCGATGCGTCAGTTGACCGGACCGGTGTACTTCTCGCCCGGGCCCTGCCCCGGCGGATCGGGGATGATCGACGCCTCGCGGAAGGCGAGCTGGAGGGATCGCAGACCGTCACGCAACGGTCCGGCGTGCTGGGAACCGATCTCCGGCGCGGCAGCGGTGACGAATCCGGCGAGAGCGGTGATGAGCTTGCGGGCCTCGTCGAGATCCTTGAGCTGCTCCGCGTTCTCCTCGTGCCCGAGACCGCATTTCACCGCCGCCGCGCTCATGAGGTGCACGGCCGACGTGACGATGACCTCCACGGCCGCCACCTCGGAGATGTCGCGCATCTGGCGCCGGACGTCCTGCTCGGCATCGCCCGGACCGTCCGCGGGACCACGGTCGTGCCCGTCACCGTGACCGTCCGTGCCGCCGTCCAGGGGATGCTGGTTCTCCTCCGTGAAGCTACGCCGGGTGGGGGCCGCGGCGTCGGTATCGGGGGAGTGCGGCGGATTGTCGTGTGGCGTGTTCATACTGGTAAGCTTGGCATAGACCAACCGGTCATCGTTACTCGCTGTGCTCCGTAAGGAGCGCGCTGAAGCTGGCCGGTCTGCAAGCGGAGTCCTCTCCCACCCGCGTTTGCCTGGTGCAGCCTTCGGCAGCATTGCAGGTAGCCGGGTCCCCTGGTCGGTCCTGATGATGGACGTGCAGGAAGCTCACGCTTCCTCCGGTCATCCGGTACCGGTTTCCGAGGCCTTCGATTGCGCATGCAATGGGAGGCCTTCTTCCGTCTGCAGGCGGTTTCGGTTAGAGCACCTACAGGAGTCACACATTAGCGAGCCGAGAATCAATGATCGTATCCGCGTCCCCGAGGTGCGGTTGGTTGGACCTGCCGGCGAACAGGTAGGAATCGTCCGTATCGAGGACGCACTCCGACTTGCCGCCGAGTCCGACCTGGATCTGGTCGAGGTAGCACCGCAGGCAAAGCCTCCGGTGGCCAAGCTCATGGATTTTGGTAAGTACAAGTACGAAGCGGCCGTCAAGGCCCGCGAGGCGCGGAAGAACCAGACCAATACGGTCCTCAAGGAGATCCGGTTCCGCCTGAAGATCGATACGCACGACTACGAGACCAAGCGTGGCCACGCCATCCGCTTCCTCGGAGCCGGCGACAAGGTCAAGGCCATGATCCAGTTCCGCGGACGTGAGCAGCAGCGGCCCGAGATGGGTATCCGCCTGCTCCAGAAGTTCGCGGAGGACGTGGCGGAGGTCGGCGTGGTCGAGTCGTCACCGCGGATCGACGGACGCAACATGGTCATGGTCATCGGCCCGACGAAGAACAAGGCCGAAGCGAAGGCCGAAGCCCGTCGCGCCACGCAGCGCGCCGAGGCGAAGGCCGCCAACGAGGCTGCGAAGTCCGGTGTCGATACCGGCCGCGTCGACACCTCGGGTAGCGACAACGCACCGTTCACGCAGTCGCTCGCCGATCTCCTGCCGGAGGGGTACACCGTCAACACGGAGCCCGAGGCTCCCGCCGCCCCGGTTGTCGAGGTGGTGCCGGAGACGGCGTCGACGACTGCCGATGCTCCTGCGGTCGAAGCGACGGGACGTGAGGAGCCGACGACGGAAGCGCCGAAGGCTGCTGCACCGAAGGCCGCTCCTGCGCGCTCGACGTCGGCACCGCGGTCTGCGCCGGCCCGTACCTCGACCGAGCGCCCCGCATCGTCGCGCCCTGCCTCATCCGCGTCGCGGCCGGCATCCTCCGCACCGCGGACCGCATCCACGACGCCGCGGCCGGCGTCTGCAGCTCCCGCCGCCCCGAGGCCTGCCACGGCTCCGGCGCCGTCGCCTGCGGCGGCACCCAAGCCGGCGGCGGCTGCAAAGCCGTCCGCCATGCCCAAGCCGGGTGCGCCGAAGCCTTCGGCGACCCCCAAGCCTGCCGGCCGGACGGCTCCTCCCAAGAGCCCGACCAGCCGTCCCAAGCCCGGAAGCACGGACTAAGGGCCCCGGCCCCCGTTCCCCCGGGTACGTTCGACAACCAGCAGGCACCCTCGGGTGCCGACCTCCGGGTGCATCCGCCCCGGCTACGAGAAGGAGATCGGTTCCCATGCCGAAGATGAAGACCCACAGCGGAGCCAAGAAGCGCTTCAAGCTGACCGGTAGCGGAAAGCTGAAGCGCCAGCAGGCGAACCGCCGTCACTACCTCGAGCACAAGTCCTCGACCCTGACGCGTCGACTCGCGAGCGACCAGATCGTCTCGAAGGCCGACACCAAGGTCATCAAGAAGATGCTGGGCATCTAACCACCAATCCACCCCCTCGGGAAAGCACGGGCACCCCAGGTGCCGCGCTGCGGCTGCGGCCGTGACCGAAGAAGCAAAGGAGTACACACGTGGCACGTGTGAAGCGGGCAGTCAATGCCCACAAGAAGCGTCGCGTCATCCTCGAACGCGCCAAGGGCTACCGTGGACAGCGCTCGCGCCTGTACCGCAAGGCCAAGGAGCAGCTGCTCCACTCGTTCGTCTACAGCTACGGCGACCGCCGCAAGCGCAAGGGTGACTTCCGTCGCCTGTGGATCCAGCGCATCAACGCTGCGTCCCGCGCCAACGGCCTGACCTACAACCGCCTGATCCAGGGCCTCAAGGCCGCCGAGATCCAGGTCGACCGCCGTATGCTCGCCGATCTCGCGGTCACCGACGGAGCCGCGTTCGCCGCGCTCGTCCAGATCGCCAAGAACGCCCTGCCGGCCGACACGTCGGCTCCGCTGAAGGCCTCGGCCTAGGCACATCGGCTGCCGCGGGCCAGGCCCGCGCACCCGGTCCACGATGACTGTGAACGGACGCCCCCAGGCGCCACTGATGATCAACACCCACGCTGATCGGGTGAAGGAGGTGGCACGTCTGGCCGGGCGTCCGTCGCGGTTAAAGCGGCGGGAGTTCCTCGCCGAGGGGCCACAGGCCGTCCGTGAGGCCCTCCGGCTGCACCAGCAGCGGAACGACGACGGCGCCTCCGGGGTGGTGGTCGACGTCTATGCGACCGCCGACGCGCTCGAGCGGCATCCTGACGTCGCTGCACTCCTGGCCTCCGACGACACGCCGACGGTGCGGCTGGTCAGCCCCGACGTGCTGGCGGCGATGTCCTCGACCGTGACACCCCAGGGTTTCATCGCGGTCTGCCGCTTCGTCGACAGTTCCCTCGACGACGTCCTGGCGGCGCGCCCGCGCCTCGTCGCCGTGCTGGTCGAGGTACGGGATCCCGGGAACGCCGGCACGATCATCCGCGCAGCAGACTCCGCAGGGGCCGATGCCGTCATCCTCACCGGCGCGAGCGTCGATCCCTACAACCCGAAGACGGTCCGCTCCACGGTCGGATCCCTCTTCCACCTCCCGCTGGTGATCGGCGCAGAGCTCGACGGGCTGGCCGAGCGACTGCGCGCCGCCGGACTGGCCGTCCTCGCCGCCGACGGATACGGGAGCACGAGCCTCGACGATCTGCAGGACGCCAGTGCCGCCAGGCGTGGGCCCGCGCGTACCGCGCGGCCGGACGTCGACCCAGGGGCAAGCATGTCGACGGCCGGGCCCGACGCGATCCCGACGAAGGGGCCCGAGGTGCGCCTTGAGCAGCCCGCGGCCTGGCTGTTCGGCAACGAGGCGCAGGGTCTGGCCCAGGAGGTCTCCGCTGCCGCCGACGCCCGTGTCGCCGTCCCCATCTACGGTCGGGCCGAGAGCCTCAATGTCGGCACGGCTGCGACGGTGTGCCTCTACGCCTCGGCGCGCGCACAACGCTGAGGGTGACCGGGGCCGGCGGGATGGACGCCGGACTCCCACCCGCGCGTCCACCATGCCGGCCGGAGGGATGCCCACGGCAGCGACTCGGGCCGCCCCACTCGTCAGGGGACGCGGACGCCCTCCGCGCTCGACACCGCACCGGGTGTCCCGGCTGTCGCTGGTGCCTCGGACCGCCCGTTCGATCCACCGTCAGGCGCCGGAGTGTCCCGTCGATCGATGCGGCCGCTCAGGAGGGCGACGCCGAGGCCGAGGACCGCCAGGCCGGCGCCGACGAGGGCCGGTGAGGTGAAACCCCAGCCGGCCGTGATGACGGCTCCGCCGACCGCTGCGCCGAGGGCATTGGCCGTATTCAGCGCCGAGTGGTTCATCGATGAGGCGAGCGAGGGAGCCCCGGGTGAGACATCGAGGAGCCGTGCCTGCAGCGGCGGGATGAGCGTCGAGCCACTCGTCCCCACGAGGAAGACGAAGAGGCAGGCGGACCAGGGGGCGGTGGCGGCCATGGGGAACAGCAGGAGGACGATCGTGATACTCGCCATGACGCCGTAGATGCTGCCCATGATGGACCGATCGGCGAGCCGGCCGCCCAGGATATTGCCGGCGACCATCCCCAGGCCGTACAACGCGACGACGAGCGGCAGGAGCGCGGACTCCAGTCCTGCCACCTCGGTCATGATCGGCGAGATGTACGAGTAGACGGCGAAGAAGCCGCCGAAGCCGACGATCCCGATGAGCAGGGTCATCCACAGTTGCGGACGGCGGAGCGCGCCCAGCTCGGTGCGGATACTCGCGCCCGGCCGGACGGGGATGTCGGGTACGAAGGCGCGGATGGAGACCAGCGTCGCGATGCCGATGAGGCCCACGAGCAGGAACATGGTGCGCCACCCGAACTGTTGTCCGAGCCACGTCGCGAACGGTACGCCGACGACATTCGCGATGCTGAGTCCCAGCATCACCATGGCGATCGCACGGCCCCGTTTCGCCGGATCGGCCAGTGTCGCGGCGATGACGGCCGCGACGCCGAAGTACGCGCCGTGCGGCAGGCCGGACAGGAAGCGTGACGCGAGCATCCAGCCGAAGCCGGAGGCGAAGTAGGACGAGAGGTTGGCGAGCGTGATGACCAGCATCAGGGCCAGTGCCACGGTGCGCTGCGGCTTCTTCGCCCCGATGGTCGCGAGCACCGGCGCACCGATCACGACACCGAGCGCGTAGGCCGAGATGACGTGCCCTCCCTGGGCGTAGTCGACGCCGAGATCCGCGCGCATCTGCTCGAGGAGTCCCATGATGGTGAACTCGGTGGTACCGATGGCGAAGCCGCCCACCGCCAGCGCCGCGATGGCGAGATTCAACCGGCGGCCTGACAAGCGTTGGGAGGGTGGTCCTTGGGCGGGGGTGTCAGTCATGGGTGTCCTAGCGGCGGGAGTCTGTCGGGAGCGGTCGGCCCGGTCGCCGGATGCCCGGGACGGGATGACCGCCGGGCGGAACGGCGACAGGTGACGTCGTCGTTCCCCCTCAAGCCTAGGCGAGGGCTCCGAGGTCGGGAAATGCAAGGGAAACGTGCGTCACGACGGGTTTGCCGCCCGGACATCAGCAGACTTACGATCGCTGACGGAATCGTGGGTGAGCAGAGGCCCTGACACGTCTTCCTGCTCAGGAGTTCGACATGCAGATACCCGCAGAGGTCCTCGCGCGACGCGCCCGGACGCAATCCGCTTCACCTTCGGGTATGAAGCCATGAGGACCTTCGGCGTCGAGGAAGAGTTTCTTCTCGTCGACGCGGTGACGGGAGAGCCGAGGCCTGTCGGCCGGCAGGTCGTCGAGCAGAGCTTCGACGATCGGCTGACGTGCGAGGTCACGCAGGAGCGGCTCGAGACAGCCACCCGACCGCACCGGGATGTCAACGACCTCGCCCTCGACCTCGCGAGGTGCCGCACGCTCGCCGACGAGACGGCCCTCCGGGTGGGTGCACGGGCTGCCGCCCTCGCGGTGTCCCCGCAGCCGGTCCTCCCGCTCGCCCCTCCCGCCAGCAGGCACGACGGGACACACGAGCGCTTCGCCCTGACTGCCGGCGACCAGGTGACCTGCGGGTGCCACGTCCATGTGGCTGTCGAGGACGACGACGAAGGTGTAACGGTCCTCGACCGCATCCGCCCGTGGCTGCCGGTCCTCCTGGCACTGTCGACCAACTCGCCGTACTGGGACGGAGCGGACACGGGGTACGCCAGCTACCGGTCCCAGGCCCGGCGGCGTTGGCCCATGGCGGGTCCATGCGATCTCTTCGGAACCGCGGAGCGGTACCACGCAACGGTCGAGGGCCTCCTCGAGGCCGCTGTACCCGTGGATCTCGGGCAGATCCCCTTCGACGCCCGCCTGAACCACCAGGACCTTACGGTCGAGGTGCGCGTGAGCGACGTGTGCCTGTACTCCGACGACGCCGTCCTGATCGCGCTCCTGACCCGGGGACTCGTCGAGACCGCCGCACGCGAGTGGCACGCCGGCGTGCCGCCGCTCGAGATACCCACCGCGACCGTCAGGGTGGCTTCGTGGCGGGCGGGCCGCTTCGGCATGGACGGACGGCTCCTGCATCCGGTGACGGCCACTCCGCAGGATGCAGGCGACGTCGCGCTCGCCCTCCTGCAGCGCCTGCGCCCTGTCCTCAGGGACCAGGGAGACGCCGAGATCGCCGAGTCCCTGCTGCGCCAGCTCCTCGCCCGCGGAACCGGAGCGCGCCGCCAGCGTGCAGCACTGTCGAGGAGGGGCGATCTCCGGGACGTCGTCTCCGAGGTGGTCCGCGTGACCAACCTCCCCCGCGGCGGCATCACGGATCAGCATGAGGCCGCCGCTCGTCCTGCGTCACGCTCATTCGCCGGTCTCCTGGGTCGGGGCAGGCCATGACGGACCCTGCATGCTGGAACGTGCGGGATGGGCCGCTCCCGAGACCGATCGGCGCCGCTCGTCAAGCCCCGCGGTGCCGTCGACCTCAGCTGGCCGATCCCGCGCCCTGATGATGTGATCGGGGGATGAGCTGGACACCGCACCCCTCCCAATTACCCCACAGCGAGCACCTTCGCGAGGACATCAACCTGCCTGCAGAGCCCGCGTCCGAGAGCGCTGCAGACTTCTCCGACGAGTCCTACACCTCGATGGAACTCAACGCCGGCCAGCAGGTGCCCGGACTAGGCCCACATGGTGAATACCGGCGCGGGGACGACCCCGAACGCCGGACGGCGCCGACGGGCGACGGCCTGGCCTCGCCCGAGGAGAGCTGAGCGCACTCGATAGACTTCCCGGGTGACGCAACCAGCAACGGATCCGCTCCGTCAGATCGTGGGAGCCGCCGTCGTGGACTCCCTCGTGCAGCCGACCCGACTCCTCGTGGCCCGGCGGACGGCGCCGCCCGAATTCGCCGGGATGTGGGAGTTCCCGGGCGGCAAGGTGGAGCCGGGGGAGACCTGCGAGGCGGCGCTCCTGCGGGAGCTCGAGGAGGAACTGGGCGTCCGCGCCGTCCTGGGCTCCGAGATCGAGGGGCCGGGTCAGCAGGGGTGGCAGCTCAATCCCGCGGCTGCGATGCGCGTCTGGCTTGCCGAGGTCGCGGACGGCGAGCCTGCGCCCCTCCAGGACCACGACGAGGTGCGGTGGGTCCTCCTGGACCCCTCCCACGAGCTGGAAGCACTGCAGTGGATCCCGGCAGACCGTCCGATCCTCGCCGCGTTGCGAGCCCAGGCGGCTGCACGCCGGACGTCCTGAGCCTGCTGCCGGACGTCGACGGTTCGATCCGACGCCGGAGACCCTGACCTGCCGAAGGAGAGAACATGGAACTCGATGACCTACTCGCCGCACTGGATGCCGGGGAGACCATCACCGGCGACTCGCCTCTGCACGAGGTGATGCACGCCGTGAGCCAGGACGCCCTGCGGATCACGGGCGAACTCAACAACGGGTACAAGGACCCGGCGCGCGTCCGGGTGCTGCTGTCCGAGCTGACCGGCAGGCCGGTCGACGAGACCGTGACGGTGTTCCCGCCGTTCTACTCGGAGTTCGGCCGGAACATCACCCTGGGGCGACGCATCTTCATCAACGCCGGATGCAAGCTGCAGGACCAGGGCGGGGTGGTCATCGGGGACGACTGCCTGATCGGGCACAACGTGGTGATGGCAACCCTCAACCACGACCTCGACCCCGGCAGGCGCGCCGACATGATCCCCGCCCCGATCGTCATCGGCCGGAACGTCTGGGTCGGCTCGAACGCGATCATCCTTCCCGGGGTCACCATCGGGGACAACGCGGTCGTCGCAGCGGCTGCCGTCGTGACGAAGGACGTGCCGGAGAACGCCGTCGTCGTCGGTTCTCCGGCACGAGTGGTGCGCTCGGTGACCGGCTGACCCGACCACTGGTCAGAAGAGCGCCGCCTGAACCGGAGCGGGCGTCCGTGCGTCGGACGGTGCTTGCCTGCCGGGAGCGCCGGGAGCGCCGGGAGTGGCTGGTGCGGGGGACCCGGTCGGCGTCAGGTTCCGGAAGAACCCGGCGCCCGCTGTAAGGCCATGCTTCCGCCTGAAGACGCGGATCCGTCCCGACAGCCAGTCGCGGTACTCCTTCGACGCATAGCTCCCGCTGCTGTACAGGCCCTCGTACCGTGACACGAGGCGGGGGTGATGCGCTGAGAGCCACTGCATGAACCACTCCCGCGACCCGGGTCTCAAGTAGAGGGGGCCCGCGCTGACCCCGGTCGCACCGGCGGCGGCGAGCGCCCCGAACAGCTGGTCGAGGGACTCGTCGCCGTCGGTGAGCCACGGCAGGATCGGCATGGCCATCACCCCGCAGGGCAGTCCGGCGTCGCGCAGCCGCGAGATCAGCGCAAGACGCGCCTTCGGAGCGGGGGTGCCCGGCTCGATCGACTCCGCGAGGACCGGGTCCATCAGCGCGAGCGAGATACCCACACCGATGGACACCGCGTGCGACGCCGCCGCGAGGAGGGGGATGTCCCGGGCCAGGAGCGTGCCCTTGGTGAGGATGGAGAACGGGGTCCCCGACTCGGCGAGGGCGGAGATGATCCCGGGCATCAGACGGTACCGGCCCTCCGCGCGCTGGTACGGATCCGTGTTCGTCCCGAGGGCCACATGGTCGCGGTTCCACGAGGGCCTGGCGAGTTCGCGGGCCAGCACCTCCGCGGCGTTGATCTTCACGACGAGCTGCGCGTCGAAATCGAGCCCGGTGTCCAGGTTCAGGTAGCTGTGGGTCTTCCGCGCGAAGCAGTAGACACAGGCGTGGGAGCACCCACGGAAGGGATTGATCGTCCACGAGAAGGGCATCGAGGATGTCGGCGGCACCTTGTTGAGCACCGACTTGGCGGCGACCTCGTGGAAGGTGATCCCCGCGAAGTCCGGGGTCCTCACCGTGCGGACGAGACCCGCGAGCGGCAGGAGGCTCGGTTCCGCAACGGTGCTGCCGTCCTGCTCCGTGACTCTCTGGCCTTCCCACCGCATGGAAGTATTAGAACATGCGTTCTAATAATCTGTCATCCGACGGCTGACCTAGGCTTGTCGAATGATCCTCCTCACCGGCTTCGAACCCTTCGGGGGAGAAGCGACCAACCCGTCCTGGCTCGCCGCCCGGCGTGCGACGTCCCTGCTGCGCGAGCAGGGTCTGGACGCGACCGCCGTCGAGGTGCCGTGCGTCTTCGGCCGCAGCGTCGATGCGTTGGCGGAGGCGATGGACCGCCACCGGCCGGACATCGTCCTCTGCGTGGGGCAGGCCGGAGGCCGCGAGCGCGTCTCCATCGAGCGTGTCGCCATCAATGTCGACGACGCACGCATCCCGGACAACGCGGGCCGTCAGCCCGTCGATGAGGCGGTGGAGCCGGGCGGTCCTGCCGCCTACTTCTCCACCCTGCCGATCAAGGCGTGCCGCGAGGCGGTGGCCTCGCTCGGCGTCCCGGTGGAGGTCTCGCAGACCGCCGGGACCTACGTCTGCAACCACATCTTCTACGGGCTCATGCACCGCCTCGCAGGAAGCAGTGGGATGAGGGGCGGCTTCGTCCACGTCCCGTACTCGACGGAGCAGGGCGAGGCGAACGGCGCCCCGGGACTCCCGGTCGAGGACATGGCGGCTGCGCTCGTGGCCATCGCGACGACGACGGCGGGGACATCGACGGACCTGCGGGTCTCCGCCGGCGCGGAGCACTAGGCCCGGGCGCGACGACGACGGCGGAAACAGAGGGACAGGGAGAGGACACAGGGACCGGCGGAGCAGGACACGCCGCGGACCGCTGCCGGGCAGGGCTCAGGACGCCGGGTCCTGTTTCCGGCGCACGCGCCTGGTGTCCAGCGCGGCCCGGACCGTGGCCGTGACGGGACGGAGCGGTTGTTCGCGGTAGCCGCCGTCGGCCAGTCCGGCCCCGCGTTCGAACGGGTTCCGCGACGCCGGATCGCCCGTCCGCAGGAGCGAGTACCCGGCGGCCGCCAGATAGGCGGGAAGGAACGGCAGGCCGAGACAGGCGGCGTACTGGCGACAGTGGCGCGCCTCGTGCTCGAGGAGCCGCCGGAAGCCCGCCGGCGCGTCCTGGGGGACCCGCCCGCGCAGCAGCACGACACTACCCACGGTGAACGCACGGGCCCTCGGCAGGCGCCTCCGGTAGCCCTCGGCGAGGAGGATGCCATGGGGACCGCGGGTGATCCTGCAGCCCGACAGGACGGCGACGGCCAGGCCGCACGGGGTGGACAGGTTCACCCAATTGAGGACGGGCACGAGGCTCCGGTGCATGCCGACATCGTACTGCGGCCGGAGAACCGGTCACCGACGACGTCCGACGAGCAGGCCTGGGCCCGGGCGTGATGCGGTTGCGGGCCCGCCGAGCCGGTCGCCTAGACTTGACCCGCCGGTGCGCCCACGCTGCGAGCCGGCGTTTTCCTGTCCACGGCGTGGCCGGCCGAGCAGGCCGCCCGCCGCACGTCGCGAGAGTGCAAGGTAGCAATCGATATGTCCGACACCCCAGAGCAGGCCGGGCCCGCCGGCCCCGATGCGCAGGTCCCCGATCCGCTGGACGCCGCGTCGGTCGCCGCCGCCGTGGATGCCGCGCTCGCTGACATCGCTGCGGCAGGAGACCTTGACGGACTCAAGGCGGCACGGATCGCCCACACGGGGGAGAAGTCGCCCCTGAGCCTCGCCAACCGCGGCATCGGCGCGCTGCCGAAGGAGCAGAAGTCGGCGGCGGGCAAGAACATCGGCCCAGCGCGGGGGCGCATCAACCAGGCACTGGCCGCACGCACCACCGAGCTCGAGGCCGAACGGGACGCCCGCATCCTCGTCGAGGAGGCCGTCGACGTGACGGCCGCGCCCCGCCGCCGTCGTACCGGTGCACGGCATCCGCTCTCCACCCTGCAGGAGCGCGTCAGCGACGTGTTCGTCGGGATGGGCTGGGAGATCGCGGAGGGGCCCGAGCTGGAGTCGGAGTGGTTCAACTTCGACGCCCTGAACTTCAAGCCGGACCACCCCGCCCGCGAGATGCAGGACACCTTCTTCGTGGAGCCACCCGAAGCGCACCTCGTGCTGCGTACGCACACCTCACCGGTGCAGGTGCGGTCCATGCTCGAGCGCGAGCTGCCCATCTACGTGCTCTGCCCGGGCAAGGTGTTCCGCACCGACGAGCTCGACGCGACGCACACGCCGGTCTTCCACCAGTTCGAGGGCCTCGCGATCGACAAGGGCCTCACCATGGCGGACCTCGTCGGCACGCTCGAGCACTTCACGCAGCAGCTGTTCGGCGACGACGCCAGGGTGCGCCTGCGGCCGAACTTCTTCCCCTTCACCGAACCCAGCGCCGAACTCGACATCTGGCACCCGGGGGCCAAGGGCGGGCCGCGCTGGATCGAGTGGGGCGGCTGCGGCATGGTCAACCCCAACGTGCTCAGGGCCACCGGGATCGACCCGGACGTGTACTCCGGTTTCGCCTTCGGGATGGGGATCGAGCGGGCACTCATGTTCCGCAACGAGGTCGTCGACATGCGCGACATGATCGAGGGCGATGTACGTTTCAGCGAACACTTCGGGATGGAGATCTAAGTGAGAGTCCCACTCTCCTGGCTGCGCGAGTACGCAGCCGTACCTGCGGACGCCACCGCGGAAGACGTCATGGCGGAGCTCGTGAAGGTCGGGCTCGAGGAGGAGGACGTCCACCGTCCCACCGACGAGCTGACCGGACCGATCGTCGTCGGGCAGGTCCTCAGCCTGGTCAAGGAACCCCAGTCCAACGGGAAGACCATCAACTGGTGCCAGGTGCGCGTGGTGCCCGAGGGTGCCGGGCAGGCGCTGTCCGGCGACGGGATCGACCCCTCCGGCGTGCAGGGCATCGTCTGCGGCGCCCACAACTTCGTCGAGGGTGACAAGGTGGTGGTCACGCTGCCCGGCGCGGTGCTGCCGGGCGACTTCCGCATCAGCCCCCGCAAGACCTACGGGCACGTGTCCGCCGGCATGATCGCCTCGGTGCGCGAGCTCGGGATCGGCGATGACCACGACGGCATCCTCGTGCTCTCGATGCTGGGCCTCGATCCCGAGGTCGGCACCGACGCCATGGAGCTGCTCGGACTGTACGACGAGGCCGCCGAGATCAACGTGACCCCGGACCGCGGGTACTGCTTCTCCATCCGCGGTGTGGCCCGCGAGTACGCCCACGCCACGGGAACGGCCTTCACCGACCCGGCGGCCGCCGTCGTCGTGCCGCCGGGCACTGGCGGGGGCTACCCGGTGCGGCTCGAGGACGGTGCGCCCGTCTACGGTGTCCCCGGCTGCGACCGCTTCGTGGCCCGGACGGTCCGCGGCGTCGACCCCACCCGGCCCACCCCGCCCTGGCTGTCGGCGCGCCTGCGCCTCGCGGGGATCCGCTCCATCTCGCTCGTGGTCGACATCTCCAACTACGTGATGCTCGAACTCGGCCAGCCGCTGCACTTCTACGACCTCGACGCGCTCTCGGGCGAGATCGTGGTCCGGCGCGCCACCGCCGGCGAGACGCTCCGTACCCTCGACGACAAGGTGCGCACGCTCGACGCCGCGGACCTCCTCATCACGGACGCCTCCGGCCCCATCGGGATCGCGGGCGTCATGGGCGGGGCCGCGACCGAGGTCACCGACGGCACGCGCAACGTCCTGATCGAGTCCGCGCACTTCGACGCCGTCAGCATCGGCCGCTCGCGCCGCCGCCACAAGCTCCCCTCCGAGGCGTCCAAGCGCTTCGAGCGCGGCGTGGACTGGCACGTGGCGGACATCGCCGCGCAGCGCGCCGTCGAGCTCCTCCTCGACCTCGCGGGCGGAACGGTCGACGACGCCGTGACCGATGCCGGCCAGGCACCGGAGCCGCGGGTCATCGAGTTGGCCGCCGACTTCCCGGCGCGCCTGATCGGCCGTCCCTTCGATGACGGCGAGATCACCGGCACGCTCACCGACCTCGGCGCGGCGGTCGAGCGCACCGACGGAGGCTACCGCGTGACGGCCCCGAGCTGGCGCTCCGACCTCGAGACACGGGAGGACCTCACGGAGGAGATCATCCGCCTCCTCGGGTACGACACCATCCCGTCGAGCCTGCCCGTGGCACCGCCCGGCCGCGGCCTGACCCGCGGCCAGCAGCAGCGTCGCCGGCTCCTGAACGCCCTCGCGGCGGCGGGCCTCACGGAGGTGCTGTCCTACCCGTTCGTCAGCGCCCGGTCCAACACCGTGTTCGGGGCACCGGAGGAGGGCATGGCCGCGCCGTCGGTGAAGCTCGCCAACCCGCTGAGTGCCGAACTCGGGTTCCTCCGCCGGTCGATCCTGCCGGGCCTCGCCGAACTCGCCCGGCGGAACCACTCCCGCGGTTTCCGGGACCTCGCCCTCTTCGAGGCGGGGGCGGTGTTCCTGCCCGGCGATCCGCTCGGCACGGATTCGATCCCGCCGCTGGGCATCAAGCCCGACGACGCCGTCCTCGACGCGCTGTACGCCGGGATCCCGGACCAGCCGCAGACCGTGGCGGGCCTGTTCACCGGACACGAGGCGGCGCCGTCGGCCGGGGTGGCCCCCCGCGCCTGGGACTGGGCCGATGCCGTCGACGCGGTGCACCTCATGGCGCAGGTCACCGGGGTCGACGTCGTGGTCCGGCAGGGCAGCCACCAGGCGTTCCACCCCGGCCGTACCGCGGAGTTCGCGCTGCGCAGCGGGGAACTGCTGGGGTACGCGGGCGAACTGCACCCGAAGCTCATCGCTGCGGAGGACCTCCCGGCGCGGACCGTCGCCTTCGAGATCGACGTGGACCTGCTGTTCGACGCCGCGGCCGACGTGATCGTGGCCCGGCCGCTGTCCACCTACCCTGCGGCGACCCAGGACGTGGCGCTCGTCGTCGATGCCGCCGTGGTCGCAGGGGACGTGCTCGAGGCCCTGCGCGAGGGCGCGGGCGAACTCCTCGAGGACGTCAGCCTGTTCGACGTCTATACGGGCCCGGGCATCGGCGAGGGGAGCAAGTCACTGGCGTTCGCGCTGCGCTTCCGTGCTCCCGACCGGACCCTGACCGCCGAGGAGGCGAGCGCCGCGCGGGACAGCGCCGTCGCCGGCGCGGCCGAGCGCTTCGGAGCCGTACAGCGCTGACCTCCGGGAGACTCCCTTGCCACGACGGAAGGCCCGCCCACGCTCGCGCGGGCGGGCCTTCCGTCGTCCGGACACGCAGTCCGGTCAGGGGACCAGCAGCACTTTCCCCGTGGTCCTGCGGCCCTGCAGGTCCTCGTGGGCGCGTGCGGCCTCCGCGAGGGGGTAGCGGGCGCCGATGCGCACCTCGAGATGGCCGGCGACGACGGCACCGAAGAGCTCCTCGGAGCGCCAGCGCCGCTCCTCCGGGGTGAGCAGGTGGTGGACCAGCGTGGGGCGGGTGACGAACAGGGAACCCCCGCTGTTGAGGCGCTGCAGGTCCAGTGGAGGGACCGGGCCGGATGCCGCCCCGTAGAGCACCAGCGTCCCGCGGATCCTCAGCGCGCGCAGGGACGCGTCGAAGGTGTCCTTGCCGACGCCGTCGTAGACGACGTCCACGCCCGTACCGTCGGTCAGGGCCCTCGCAGCATCCGCGAAGCCGTCGTAGCGCAGCACCTCGTCGGCGCCGGCGCTGCGGGCCAGCTCCTCCTTCTCGGCCGTGGACACGGTGGCGATGACCCGGGCGCCCTTGGCCTTGATGAGCTGCGTGATCAGGAGACCCACGCCACCGGCGCCGGCGTGGACCAGCACGGTGTGCTCGGGCCGCACCTCGAACGTGGAGTTGATGAGGTAGTGGGCGGTCATTCCCTGCAGCGGCAGTGCCGCGGCCGTCTCGAGGTCCACGCCCTCCGGCACGGGCAGGGCGCGGTCGGCGTCGACGAGGGCGTACTCGGCGTAGGTGCCCGCTCCCTCGGCGAAGGCGACGCGGTCACCCACCCCGAAGCCCGCGGTGTCCGCCCCGAGCGCCTCGACGGTGCCCGCTGCCTCGGCTCCCGGGGTGAAGGGATGCTCGACGGGGTAGGCGCCGCTGCGCTGGTAGGTCTCGATGAAGTTCACCCCGGCGGCGGCGACCTTCACGAGGAGCTGGCCGGGACCCGGTTCCGGGCGGTCCGCGGGAGCGAGGGCGAGGACCTCGGGTCCGCCTGCCTGCCGGACGACGATGGCTGAGGGCATGATGCTGATCCTTTCGGTGGCGTCTGCCCATGCTATTCCCGCAGGCCGCACCGAAGGACTGCATAACTATGTGTAGCTCTGCATATCCTTGCTGTAGGGTTGGGGTATGACGTTCACCGCAGCGGTATCCGGCGCCAGTGGCTACGCCGGGGGAGAGCTCCTGCGCCTCCTCGCGAACCACCCCGACATCGAGGTCGGAGCCATCACCGCGCACAGCAGTGCCGGGTCCGCCCTCGGTGCGCTCCAGCCCCACCTGCACTCGCTGGCCGGTCGCATCCTGCAGGACACGACCCCCGAGGTCCTCGCCGGGCACGACGTCGTCTTCCTCGCCCTGCCGCACGGAGCCAGTGCGGAGATCGCCGCGCAGCTCCCGCCGGACACGCTCGTCATCGACGCCGGGGCGGACCACCGCCTGCAGGATCCCGCCGCCTGGGCGAAGTTCTACGGTTCCGCGCATGCGGGCACCTGGCCGTACGGGCTGCCCGAGTTGCCCGGACACCGGGCCGCCCTCGAGGGTGCGCGCCGCATCGCCGTTCCCGGCTGCTATCCCACGAGCGTGCTCCTCGCCCTCACCCCCGGCTTCGCCGCGGGCCTCCTCGAGCCCGACGACGTCGTCGTCGTCTCGGCATCGGGCACGTCGGGTGCGGGCAAGGCCGCGAAGCCCCACCTGATCGGCTCCGAGGTGATGGGCGGCATGAGCCCCTACGGGGTCGGGGGAGGCCACCGCCACACCCCCGAGATGGAGCAGGGCCTCAGCCTCGCCGCCGGCGAGCGCGTGTCGCTGTCCTTCACGCCGACCCTCGCGCCGATGGCCCGGGGCATCCTCACGACGGCGACCGCGAAGGTACGCCCCGGCGTCGGCTACGCCGAGCTGCGTGAGGCATGGGAGGCGGCCTACGCGGACGAGCCGTTCGTGCGCATCCTCCCGGAGGGGCAGTGGCCCGCCACGAAGTCGGTCCTCGGCTCGAACTTCGCGAACCTCCAGCTCGCGTTCGACGCGCACGCCGGCCGCGTGATCGTCAGCAGCGTCATCGACAACCTCACCAAGGGGACCGCCGGCGGAGCCGTGCAGTCCATGAACATCGCCCTCGGTCTCGACGAGACCCGGGGCCTGACCATCCAGGGGATCGCACCGTGAGTATCACCTACCCGGGCGGGTTCCGCGCCGCGGGCGTCGCCGCCGGCCTCAAGAGCACCGGAAAGCCCGACATCGCCCTCGTGGTCAACGACGGGCCGCTGCACACCGCGGCAGCGGTCTTCACCTCCAACCGCGTCGTGGCCGCTCCCGTCCTCTGGTCCCGCCAGGTGGTCTCCGACGGACGCGCCGACGCCGTCGTCCTCAATTCCGGCGGCGCCAACGCCTGCACGGGGCCGGAAGGCTTCCAGAACACGCACCGCACCGCCGAGGTGGCGGCCGAGCTCCTCGGCGTCTCGGCCACCGACGTCGTCGTGTGCTCCACCGGACTCATCGGCGAGCACCTGCCCATGGAGAAGCTCCTGGCCGGTGTCGCCGACGCCGCCGGATCACTCGGCCGGGGAGGCGGACCCTCCGCCGCCGAGGCGATCATGACCACGGACACGGTGTCCAAGGAAGCCCGCTACCCGGCGACCGCCGACTCCGCCAGCGAGGGCTACGCCATCGGCGGGATGGCCAAGGGGGCAGGAATGCTCGCGCCCGGCCTCGCCACGATGCTCGTCGTCCTGACCACGGACGCCGCGCTCGAGCCCACCGCGCTGGACGCGGCGCTCCGCGAGGCGACGCGTGTCAGCTTCGACCGCACCGACGCCGACGGCTGCATGTCGACGAACGACACCGTGGTGCTCCTCGCCTCGGGCGCAGCCGGGATCGCGCCCGACCAGGCCCAGTTCACGGCGGCCCTGACCGATGTGTGCCTCGACCTCGCCGCGCAGCTCATCCACGACGCCGAGGGCGCGAGCCACACCATCGCCGTCACGACGGTCAACGCCGCGACCGAGCGGGACGCCGAGGTGGTCAGCCGCGCCGTGGCCCGCTCGAACCTCTTCAAGACCGCCATCTTCGGCAACGACCCGAACTGGGGCCGGGTCCTCGCCGCCGTCGGCACCACCGACGCCGTCTTCGAGCCGGACCAGCTCAACGTCTCCATGAACGGCGTCCAGATCTGCCGGAACGGCGGCATCGGCGACCCGCGCGACCTCGTGGACCTCAGCGGACGGGATGTCGCCGTCGAGATCGACCTCGCAGCGGGATCCGCCGGCGCCACCATCTGGACCAACGACCTCACGCACGAGTACGTGCACGAGAACTCGGCGTACTCGAGCTGATGGGAGGGACCATGACAGACGCACCCCCGACCGGACCCTCCGCGTCGACCCTGCGGGCGCAGGACAAGGCCGCCACGCTGATGGAGGCCCTGCCCTGGATCCAGCGGTTCGCCGGGACCACGATGGTGATCAAGTACGGCGGCAACGCCATGGTGGACGACGACATGCGCCGGGCCTTCGCCGAGGACATCGTCTTCCTGCAACACGTGGGCATCCGCCCGGTCGTCGTCCACGGCGGCGGACCGCAGATCAACGCGATGCTGCAGAAGCTGGGCATCGAATCCGAGTTCAAGGGCGGCCTCCGCGTCACGACGCCCGACGCCATGGACGTGGTCCGCATGGTCCTCACCGGACAGGTGGGCCGCGAGCTCGTGGGCCTGATCAACTCGCACGGCCCGTACGCCGTCGGTCTCTCCGGGGAGGACGGCGGGTTGCTCCGCGCCGTGCGCACCGGGACGGTGGTCGACGGCGAGCCCGTGGACCTCGGCCTGGTCGGCGAAGTCACCGCCGTCCACCCGGGAGCGATCCTCGACATCCTGCAGGCGGGCCGCATCCCGGTGATCTCCACGGTGGCGCCCGAGTACGACGTCGACGGCGAGCCGACGCAGCAGGTCCTCAACGTCAACGCCGATTCCGCCGCTGCCGCGCTCGCCGTGGCCCTCGGGGCGGCCAAGCTCGTGATCCTGACCGATGTGGAGGGGCTCTACGCCGACTGGCCCGACCGCGGTTCGCTCATCTCGTCGCTGTCGGCGGGCAGGCTGCGGGAGCTCCTGCCGTCGCTGGAGTCCGGCATGATCCCGAAGATGACCGCCTGCCTGCAGGCCGTCGAGGGCGGCGTGGAACGCGCGCACATCGTGGACGGCCGGCTCGCCCACTCGATGCTCCTGGAGACCTTCACCGCGGCGGGCATCGGCACCCAGGTGGTCCCCGACGAGACCCCAGCACCCACGGGAGGAACCCCATGACCGACCTCGGGACGACGACAAGCACCACGGGCACCCCGGGCACCACGGGCATCGAAGCCGCGCAGGGCACCGCGCACGGCCGGCACGCTGCCCCCGGTCCGGTCGATGCGGTCCCCGCGGAGGCGGGCCGGATCGACGCCGGGACGGCCGGTCACGCGGTCGGCGTCCTCACGGGCGGCAGTTCCGGCGCCGACTGGCTCGCCCGGTACAGCGGCTCCCTGATGGGTGTGTTCGGGACGCCGCAGCGCGTGCTCGTGCGTGGCTCGGGCTGCTACGTCTGGGACGCCGACGGGAGCCGGTACCTCGACCTGCTCGGCGGCATCGCCGTCAACGCCGTCGGTCACGCCCACCCGTTCGTCACGTCGGTGATCTCGAGCCAGCTGGCGACCCTCGGCCACATCTCGAACTTCTTCACCAGCCCCACGCAGGTGGCGCTCGCCGAGAAGCTCCTCGCGCTCGCCGACGCCCCCGAGGGGTCCCGCGTGTTCTTCACCAACTCCGGGGCGGAAGCGCTGGAGGCCGCCGTCAAGCTGGCCCGCCGGAACAGCACGCCGGAGCGGCGCCGCATCCTGGCGCTCGACGGCGCCTTCCACGGCCGCACCATGGGCGCCCTCGCGCTGACCTCGAAGAAGGCCTACCGCGAGCCGTTCGAGCCCCTGCCCGGCGGCGTCGAGCATCTTCCGTTCGACGACGTCGAGGCCCTCCGTGCGGCGATGGACCACACCGTGGCCGCCCTCGTCGTCGAACCGATCCAGGGTGAGGCCGGGGTCCGCCCGCTGTCCGCCGGATACCTCCGCGCGGCGCGTGAACTCACCCGCGAGCACGGCGCCCTGCTGATCCTCGACGAGGTCCAGTCCGGCATCGGCCGCACCGGCCGCTGGTTCGCGCACCAGGGGGTGGAGGGAGTGGTCCCCGACGCCATGACCCTCGCCAAGGGACTCGGTGGGGGCTTCCCCGTCGGCGCGCTCGTCACGTTCGGCGAGGCGGTCTCGACGCTCATCTCCGCGGGCCAGCACGGCACCACCTTCGGTGGCAACCCGGTGGCCACGGCAGCCGGGCTCGCGACGCTCCACGTCCTCGAGACCACGGGTGCCCTGCAGGACGCGGTGCACGTCGGAGCCCTCCTGCGGCGCGGGCTCGCCGCCACGCGGGGCGTCGTCGCGGTGCGCGGCGAGGGACTCCTCATCGGGTTCGACCTCGACGGCGACCATGCCCCGGCCGCCGTGCAGGCCGCCCTGCAGTCCGGGTTCATCATCAACGCGACCGGCCCGGCGACCATCCGGCTCGCGCCGCCCCTCATCCTCACCGAGGACCAGGCAGCGAGCTTCCTCGACGCGCTCCCCGGCATCCTCGACGCCGCCCGGCCGTCGACCGACAGCACATCCCAGGAGGCACCAGCATGACGCGCCATTTCCTCGTCGACACCGATCTCTCGCCGGCCGAGCAGGCGGAGGTCCTGGACCTCGCCGCCGAGCTGAAGGCGGACCCCTACGCGCACGCCCCCTTCGCGGGCCGCGGTGCGGGCCGGAAGACGGTCGCCGTCATCTTCGACAAGACGTCCACGCGTACCCGGGTGTCCTTCGCCTCCGGCATCGCCGACCTCGGCGGCGTCCCCCTCATCATCGGTGCGGGGGACTCCCAGCTCGGGCACAAGGAATCGATCACCGACACGGCGAAGGTCCTGGAACGGATGGTCGCGACCATCGTCTGGCGCACCTACGCGCAGTCCGGGCTCGAGGAGATGGCGGCCGCCTCCAGCGTCCCGGTCATCAACGCCCTGTCCGACGACTACCACCCGTGCCAGCTCCTCGCCGACCTGCTCACCATCCGCGAGCACAAGGGGAAGCTGACGGGGCTGACCATGACCTACCTCGGGGACGGCGCCAACAACATGGCGAACTCCTATCTCCTCGCCGGCGCCACGGCAGGGATGCACGTGCGCATCGCGGGGCCGGAGGGCTACCTTCCTGCGGCCGCTGTCGTCGCGGCCGCCGAGGAGCGGGCGCGTGAGACAGGCGGGTCCGTCCTCGTCACCACCGACGCCGCCGCCGCGCTCGCCGGGGCCGACGTCGTCGCGACCGACACCTGGGTGTCCATGGGCCAGGAGGACGAGAAGGCCGCCCGGCAGGAGCTGTTCCGGGCCTACGCCGTCGACGCCGCCGCGATGGCGCAGGCCGCGCCCGACGCCGTCGTGCTCCACTGCCTCCCCGCCTACCGCGGCTACGAGATCGCGGCGGACGTCATCGACGGCCCGCAGTCGCTCGTCTGGGACGAGGCGGAGAACCGGCTGCACGCGCAGAAGGCGCTCATGACCTGGCTCGTCGCCCGCTCGGCGGCCACACCGTGACCGTGCAGCGCGACTCCGCCCGGCCCGTCACGAAGACGGCCCGGCACGCCCGGATCACCGACCTGCTGACCGCGCACCCCGTCCGCTCCCAGGCCGAACTGGCCACGCTCCTCGCGGCCGACGGCGTCCAGGTGAACCAGGGCACGCTGTCGCGGGACCTCGTGGAACTCGGCGTGGTCCGGGTGCGCGGGGCCGACGGCGCCCTCGTGTACGCGGTGCCGGTCGAGGGTGGCGGGCGGCACGTCCAGAGCGGGGTCTCGCAGGAGATCCTCGACGCGCGGCTCGCGAAGCTGTGCAACGAACTGCTCGTGACGGCGGAGGCGAGCGGCAACATCGTGATCCTGCGGACGCCGCCGGGAGCCGCGAACTTCCTGGCCCTGGCGATCGACCACTCCGTCATCCCGTCCATCCTCGGCACCATCGCGGGCGATGACACCGTCATGCTCGTCAGCCGGGAGGTCGACGGCGGGGCCGCCGTCGCCGAACGCTTCCTGAACCTCGCGCAGGAGCCGCAGGGCAGCGCCGAGACCGCCTGACCCCGCCCCACCGATCACCCGCCGCTACGCTGGCAGCAGCGGCACAGACCACCCACACCAGGATCTTCCGGGCCCCGCCCGGACAACCGAAGGAGCACATCCCCGTGACCGAACGCATCGTCCTCGCCTACTCGGGCGGACTCGACACCTCCGTCGCCATCGGCTGGATCGCCGAAGCCACCGGAGCCGAGGTGATCGCCGTGGCGGTCGACGTCGGACAGGGCGGCGAGTCCCTCGAGACCATCCGCCAGCGCGCGCTCGGCTGCGGCGCCGTCGAGGCCTACGTGGCGGACGCCCGCGACGAGTTCGCGACCGAGTACTGCATGCCCGCGCTCAAGGCGAACGCCCTGTACATGGACGCGTATCCGCTGGTCTCCGCGGTGTCCCGTCCGGTCATCGTCAAGCACCTCGTGGCAGCCGCGCGGAAGTTCGGCGCCACCACCGTCTCCCACGGCTGCACCGGCAAGGGTAACGACCAGGTGCGCTTCGAGGTCGGCATCCAGACCCTCGGTCCGGACCTGAAGTGCATCGCCCCCGTACGTGACCTCGCACTCACCCGCGACAAGGCCATCGCCTTCGCCGAGGAGAAGGGCCTGCCCATCGAGACCACCAAGAAGAACCCCTTCTCGATCGACCAGAACGTCTGGGGCCGCGCCGTCGAGACCGGCTTCCTCGAGGACATCTGGAACGGCCCCACGAAGGACGTCTACGACTACACCGAGTCGCCCGAGTTCCCGCCCGCCGCGGACGAGGTCGTCATCTCCTTCAAGGAGGGCATCCCGGTGGCGATCGACGGCAACACCGTCACCCCGCTGCAGGCCATCGAGGAACTCAACCGCCGTGCGGGCGCCCAGGGCGTGGGGCGCATCGACATCGTCGAGGACCGCCTGGTCGGCATCAAGAGCCGCGAGATCTACGAGGCCCCCGGCGCCATGGCGCTCATCGCGGCCCACCGCGAACTGGAGAACGTCACCATCGAGCGCGAGCAGGCCCGCTTCAAGAAGACCGTGGGCCAGCGCTGGACCGAGCTGGTCTACGACGGCCAGTGGTTCTCGCCGCTGACGCGCTCGCTGAACGCGTTCATCGACGACACCCAGAAGTACGTGACGGGAGACATCCGCATGGACCTGCACGGTGGCCGCGCCACCGTGACGGGGCGCCGCTCCGACGTCGGCCTGTACGACTTCAACCTGGCCACCTACGACTCGGGGGACACTTTCGACCAGTCGATGGCCCGCGGCTTCATCGAACTCTTCGGGATGTCGTCCAAGGTGGCGTCGCGCCGGGACCAGCAGGCAGGCGCCTGATGGCGCCAGCGCGCGACGGCGGGACCGCCGGACCGCGGGGGCAGCGGGCGGAGCCACGAGCGCCGGGGTCCCCGGCCGAGCGAAGCGGGCGTGCGGGGCGTTCGGGAACGAACGAGGGTTCGCTGTGGGGCGGCCGGTTCGCCGGCGGTCCCGCCGACGCCCTCGCCGCGCTGAGCAAGTCGACGCACTTCGACTGGCGCCTGGCCACGTACGACATCGAGGGCTCCCGCGCCCATGCCCGCGTGCTGCACCGTGCCGGACTGCTCGACGACGTGGAGCTCGCCGGGATGCTCGATGCCCTCGACCGGCTCGACGCCGACGTCCGCTCGGGCGCCTACGTCCCGGCGGAGAGCGACGAGGACGTGCACGGCTCCCTGGAGCGCGGCCTGATCGAGCGTGCCGGTCCGGCGCTCGGTGGAAAGCTGCGTGCGGGGCGCTCGCGGAACGACCAGGTGGCGACGCTCGGCCGGATGTACCTGCGTGACCACGCCCGGATCATCGCGGGGGGCGTGCTCGCGACCATCACGGCGCTCGTCGACCAGGCGGAGGCGAATCTTGAGGCGCCCATGCCCGGACGCACCCACCTCCAGCACGCCCAGCCCGTCCTGCTCAGCCACCACCTGCTGGCCCACGCGTGGGCGCTGCTGCGCGACGTGCAGCGGCTCGCCGACTGGGACCGCCGCGCCGGTGTCTCGCCCTACGGGTCCGGGGCTCTCGCGGGATCCTCGCTGGGGCTCGACCCCGAAGCAGTGGCCGCCGACCTCGGGTTCTTCTCCGCCACGCACAACTCGATCGACGGCACCGCGTCGCGCGACGTCTACGCGGAATTCGCGTGGGTGTCGGCGATGGTCGGCGTCGACCTGTCGCGGGTGAGCGAGGAGATCATCATCTGGGCCACGAAGGAGTTCTCCTTCGTCACGCTCGACGACGCCTTCTCCACGGGGTCGTCGATCATGCCGCAGAAGAAGAACCCCGACGTCGCCGAACTGGCGCGCGGCAAGGCCGGACGCCTCATCGGGGACCTCACGGGTCTCCTGGCCACACTGAAGGGCATGCCCCTCGCCTACAACCGGGACCTGCAGGAGGACAAGGAGCCGGTGTTCGACGCCATCGACACCCTCGAGGTCCTGCTGCCCGCCGTCTCCGGGATGATCGCGACGCTCGTGTTCAACACCGAGCGCATGGCCTCCCTCGCACCGCAGGGGTTCGCGCTGGCGACGGACATCGCCGAGTGGCTGGTCCGCCAGGGGGTGCCGTTCCGCGAGGCGCACGAACTGTCCGGTGCGGCGGTGCGCGTGGCCGAGCAGCGCGGCGTCGAACTGTGGGATCTGACGGACGAGGAGTTCGCGGGGATCTCGGACCACCTCACCCCTGCGGTCCGCGAGGTGCTGACCGTCGAGGGATCGCTGGCCAGCCGCGACGTCCAGGGCGGAACCGCGCCGGCCGCGGTCCGGCGCCAGCTGACGGCGCTGAAGGCCGAGCTCGAGGACGTGCAGCCCTACGCTGCCGGGTGACAGCCCGGCTCCGGTGTGTGCCCCGCGGGGGACACACCGGAACCGGCCATCCCTCTGACCCGCGTCCTCCTACGCCCGTCGCGAAGTGCTTTGACTCGCCCGGCCGTCCGGCGCACTGTGTGGCTATGAACACCACCACCCAGCGCGCCACCCTCCGGGAGTTCTTCCCCTACCTGCGGGGCCACGTCCGTGTCCTCGTCCTGGTCGCCGTCGTCTCCCTCGTCTCGACCGGCCTCTCGATCGCCCAGCCGCTGATGGTGCAGCAGCTCGTGAATGCCGTCTCGGCGAGCGAGCCGGCCACGGTGTTCGTCTGGTTCCTCGTGGCCATCACGCTGGGCGGAGCGGTCTTCGGAGCGGCACAGTCCTACCTGCTGCAGCGGACCGCGGAGTCGGTGGTGCTGGGTGTGCGGCGCTCGCTCGTCGGTCAGCTCCTGGCACTGCCCATCCGGGAATTCGACCGGCGGCGCGTCGGCGACCTCATCTCCCGCGTCGGATCCGACACCACGCTGATGCGCAGCGTCATCACGTCCGGTCTCTTCGAGATCGTGTCCTCGATCCTCATGTTCTGCGCCGCCGTGGTCCTGATGGTGCTCATCGACCCGCTGCTCTTCGGTATCACCCTGACCGCCGTGCTGCTCGGCGCCGGCGGCGTCCTGTTCCTCGGGCGCCTGATCCGCACGCGCAGCCGCGCGGTGCAGGACGCCGTCGGCTCGATGACCGCCGCCGTCGAGCGCGGACTGTCCGGCATCCGCACCATCAAGGCCTCGGTCGCCGAGGAGCGCGAGGCCGCGGTCATCGACGTCGAGGCGACGAAGGCCTTCCGCGCCGGCATCGCCATGGCCCGCCTGCAGGCCGCCGTGCAGCCCATCATGTCCATCTGCATCCAGGGCGCCTTCATCGTGGTCCTCGCGGTCGGCGGCATCCGGGTTGCCGCGGGAGAGCTGCTGCTCGGGGACCTCATCGCCTTCATCCTGTACCTGTTCCTGCTCGTCATGCCCATCGGTTCGGCCATGGGCGCCTTCGTGCAGATCCAGTCGGGACTCGCGGCGCTCGACCGCATCCAGGAGATCGCCCGGCTCGAGCCCGAGCGTGCGGATGAGCAGTACCTGACCCAGGATTCAGCTGTCGGCGGTTCTGCTGCTGTCGGTTCTGCTGTCGTCGGGTCCACCGGTGCGCGGGCCGGTGGCACCATCGAGCTGCGCGACGTCAGCTTCCGCTATGCGGCGACCGAGGACGACGCCGCCGGCCCCTCCGCGAGCGGCAGTGCCGGCGGTGCGCCCGGTGCGGCGACGACCGGCGGCGCCGATCGGAGCGAGCTGCACGACGACGCCCAGCTCGTCCTCGACGGCGTGAGCTTCACGGTCCCTGCCGGGAGCCGGACCGCCCTCGTGGGCCCCTCGGGCGCCGGCAAGTCCACCGTGCTCGCCCTGCTCGAGCGGTTCTACGAGCCGGACGGTGGAGGCATCAGCCTCGACGGCGTCCCCATCCGCGACCTCGAGCGCTCCGAGCTGCGGGCGCGCATCGGCCTCGTGGAGCAGGAAGCTCCCGTACTCAGCGGCACGCTGGCGGACAACCTGCGTCTCGCAGCCCCGGACGCACCGGACACCGAGCTGCGCCGGGTGCTCGCCGCCGTCGGACTGGATGCGCTCGGTGACCGGTCCGAGGACGGGCTCGACCTGAACCTCGGCGAGGACGGCATCAGGCTATCCGGCGGCCAGCGCCAGCGTCTCGCCTGGGCACGGACGATCCTGGCGGATCGGCCCGTCCTCCTGATGGACGAGCCGACGTCGGCCGTGGACTCGCGGACGGAGCAGCTGCTGCAGCAGACGCTGGGGGAGGCCTCACGGGACCGCACGGTCGTCGTCGTCGCGCACCGCCTGTCCACGGTCGCGGATTTCGACCAGATCGTCGTGCTGGACCAGGGGCGGGTCTCCGCGGTGGGCACCCACGAGGAGCTGCTGGCGACGAGCGAGCTGTACCGGGACATGGCGGCCCGGCAGCGCCTCGTCGCCCACGCCTGACAGTGAGGCCTGACGCCTGACGCCCACGCCCGACGGTGACGCCTGACGGAATCGCTCAGGACCCGAGCCCGGGCCCACGGCCCGACGCCGTAGCCCACGCGCCGGTGCCCCCGCGCGGCGAGGTCCGCCGGGCACACCGGCTCGCCGGAGCATTCGCGGCGTGGCGGTGATCAGGGGAGCGGAAGCCGTCCCGCCTCGCGGTCGAGCAGCCGCTGCTTCACGGCGAGGCCCCACCGGAATCCACCGAGGGTGCCATCCGTCCGGATGACGCGGTGGCAGGGGACGAAGAGGGCCGCCGCGTTCTTCGCGCAGGCGCCCGCGGCGGCGCGGATGGCTGCCACGTTGCCGGCGCGCTCGGCGTACTGCAGATAGGTCACGGGCGCGCCCGGTTCCACCGTCCGCAGCACGTCCCAGGCGTGCACGCGGAACGGACCGGAGGCCTGACGCACCCGCACGGAGGTGATCGCTGCGAAGTCGCCGTCGTAGTACCGTGCCACCGCCTCGAGGATCGGGGCCGGCGCCGAGGCGGCCGGATCGAAGGCGGTGGCCCTGATCGTGGGATGGATCTGGCCCACGAGGTCCTCCGCGGTGTCCGTCCACCCCGAGGAGAGCACCGCGCCCTCGGCCTCGATGACGGTGAAGGCGCCGTCGGGGGTGTCGATGGTGGTCGTCGTCGTTCCCTGCAGCCGGAGGATGCCGGACGTCGGCGTCGGAGTGGGGGTTGTGCCCGTCGCGGTGGGTGCTGCAGGGGAGAGGGTGCTCATGGGGAGATCGTCCGTTCGGTGGGTGCCAACAGGGTACGTGGTGCAGCTGACGAGGTGCGGGGCGCCGCCGCTGCCCGGCCACGAGGTTCGGCAGCGACACGCCAGAGGTGGAGCGTCGCGTAGGAACGCCAGGGCCTGATCCCCAGCATCGCCTCCTCGAGGTGCGTGTCCGATCCCGCGGATGTCGCGTGCGACGCGAGGACCCGCGACCAGCCCGTGCGGAAGGCGGCGTCGTCGTGCAGATGGACGTCCGGGTCGCCCAGCACGCGCATCCCGACATAGTCCGCCGTCCAGGGCCCCACGCCGTCGAGTGCCAGGAGGTCCCTGCGGAGGTCTGCCGGATCGGAGCCCACGCCGAAGGACAGTGCTCCTGTCGCGAGCTTCACGACCGCGGCACGCAGGGCGTCGTTCCGGCGGCGTGGTCCCCGCAGCAGGGGTCCGGGGCGGTCCGCAAGGTCCTGGGCGGAGGGGAAGTACCGTGTCAGGGTCGTTCCCGGCGCGTGCACGGGCCGACCCGCCTCAGCGAGGCGCCCCAGGGCCGTCGTCGCTGCAGCGACCGTGACCTGCTGACCCGCGATCGCCCGGACCAGCGTCTCGTGGGGAGCCAGGGAGCCGGGCAGGCGCAGTCCCGGCGCCGCTGCGGCGAGGGAAGCGAAGGATCGGCTCCCTGCCAGCGCCGTGTCGATCGCCACAGGATCGGCGTCGAGGTCGAAGAGCCGCCGGATGCGCGCCAGGAGGGCGGGAAGGTCACCGAGACCGGTCACCGAGACCGTCACGGGGAGCAGGGCCCGGCCGTCCGTGCGGCACTCGACCCGTGCGGCACGGAACCAGGCCGGTCCGGTGGGGAGCCTCAGGAGCCGCTCGTAGGTGGATCCCGTCCCGAGCTCGACGCCGACCACGGCCCGCGCGGCGAGGAAGCGGAAGATGCCGTCGTCGTACGGCAGGCGGACCGGCAGTGCGAGGGACAGCCGGACCGGACCCCGGCCCGGCCCGTGTGGAGGCGGCACCTCGACCGGGAGTCCACGCGCGGCGTCGCGGAGTTGCCGGGGGGTGAGGTCGAAGACCTGCTGCACGGTGTCGTTGAACTGGCGGATGCTGCCGAAACCGGAGGCGAAGGCGACGTCGGCGAAACGGAGCGCGGACGAGGTGAGGAGCGTTCGGGCTGTCTGGGCGCGGTGTGCCCGGGCGAGGGCGAGGGCTCCGGCCCCGAGCTCCGCCGTCAGGATCCGGTTGAGATGCCGTGTGGAGTAGCCGAGGTGGGCCGCCAGGCCGGATACGCCGGTGCGGTCCACTTCCCCGTCCATGATCAGGCGCATGGCACGGGCCGCTGCGTCATTCCGCAGGTTCCATCCCGGATCGCCGGGAACCGCTTCGGGGAGGCATCGCTTGCAGGCGCGGTACCCGGCGTCGTGGGCAGCCGCCGAGGTGCGGTAGAACGTCACGTTCGCGGGCTTCGGCGTCCGGGCGGGACAGGACGGACGGCAGTAGATGCCCGTGCTCGAGACAGCAGTGACGAACTGCCCGTCGAAGCGCGCATCGCGGGCATCGATCGCCCGGTACTGCTGCCAGAAGTCCATACCCGCCATCCTGACAGTCGTCACGGTCAGGAACTAGCGGGATTCGGACATGGCGGCGGCGTTCGGGATGCGGGGACTTTGCTACGGTCGATGCGTGATCGAGGAGAGCGGCACCGGCCCGGCGACGCGGGCGGAACTTGCCCGCAGTGCGCTGGACGTCGCACCCAGGCTCCTGGGCTCCCGCCTCACCCACCAGTCGGAGGAGGGCGCCGTCACCGTCCGGATCACCGAGGTGGAGGCGTACCTGGGGGACGCCGATCCCGGTTCGCATGCCTTCCGCGGGATGACCGCCCGGAACGCGACCATGTTCGGACCTGCCGGCCACCTCTACGTGTACTTCACCTACGGAATGCACTACTGCGCCAACATCGTGTGCGGCACGGAGGGCTGGGCCACCGGACTCCTGCTGCGCGGGGGCGAGATCGAGGAGGGTATCGACCTCGCCCGCGAACGGCGATCCCGCCCCGCGTCGGATCTCGACCTCGCACGCGGGCCGGCACGCCTCGCCCAGGCCCTGGGACTGGACCGCCGGTTCGACGGCGCCGACGCGCTCGCGGAGCCGTTCAGCCTGGACCTGTCGCAGGAGCGTGCGGACAGGTTCGAGCGCGGCCCACGCGTCGGTGTCAGCGGCGTCGCGGGGACCGAGGAGTATCCCTGGCGATTCTGGCTGCCGGACGAGCCGACGGTCTCCCGGTACCGCCCGGGCAAGCCGCGCGCAGCCCGTAAGGTTGATCCGTGACGATCAGCGGAGCCGGGACCGGCGGAACCAGTGCACCCGGACCGGCAGCGGACCCCGGCAGCACGCACCTCCTGGACCGTGCGGTGGCGGCCATCGACCGCCTCACCGTCGTCGTCCCCGACTTCCCGTCTCCGGGCATCCTGTTCCGCGACCTCACTCCCGTGTTCGCGGACGCGGCGGGCTTCCGCGAAGTCGTCGATGCGATCGCCGCGTCCTTCGCCGGGACCTTCGACGCCGTCGCCGGGGTCGAGGCGCGCGGTTTCCTGCTGGCGGCCGCCGTCGGGTACGCGACGGGGACCGGCGTCGTCACCATCCGGAAGGCGGGCAAGCTGCCGCGAGCGGTGCACCGGGAGTCCTACGACCTCGAATACGGCCAGGCAGCGTTGGAGATCCACCAATCGGATCTTCCTGCAGGGTCCCGCGTGCTCGTGCTCGACGACGTCCTCGCCACGGGCGGAACGCTCGTCGCGGCGTGCACGTTGCTCGACAAGGCGGGAGCAACCGTCGTCGGCTGCGGAGTGGTCCTCGAACTCGGCGGCCTCGGCGGGCGCGAGAAGCTCGCCGGACGGACCGTTCACGCACTGGAGATCGTGGCGCCCGCCCCGCGCTAGACTTGACGGTCCGCCTGTGTGATGGAAGGAAGTTCCCGATGCCCGAGACGCCCCAGGTGAGAGTCGAACTCGACGCGGAGCGCGACTACGTCGATGGCCTGTACCGCCGGCTCGATCATCTCCGGGCGGAGAAGGCCCAGCAGCTCGCCGACGTGCGGCGCACCCAGGCGGCCGGCTCCCACCAGAACCGCTCGGAGCGAGACGCCTTCGCCACCATGTACGAGGACCGTCTCGCCCAGCTGAACGCCGTCGACGACCGCCTCGTGTTCGGCCGCCTGGACCTCGACAGCGGGGACAAGCGCTACATCGGCCGCATCGGCCTGTCCGACGACGACCTCCGGCAGCTCATGGTCGACTGGCGTGCACCCGAAGCGGGGACGTTCTACCAGGCCACGGCCTTCGAGCGGATGGGCGTCCGGCGTCGTCGGCACCTCATCCTCTCGCGGCGCGACGTCGTCGCGATCGAGGACGACGTCCTGGATGCGGACCTCCTCGGCGACGACGACTCGCTGCAGGGGGAGGGAGCCCTGCTCGCCGCCCTGAATTCCCGCCGCACAGGCCAGATGTCGGACATCGTGGGCACCATCCAGGCGGAGCAGGACCGCATCATCCGCGCCCCCCTGCCGGGCGTGACCGTGGTGCAGGGCGGGCCTGGTACCGGCAAGACCGCCGTCGCGCTCCACCGTGCCGCCTATCTCCTCTACACGCACCGCGAGCGGCTGAAGTCCGCCGGCGTCCTGCTGGTCGGACCCACCGACGCCTTCATGAAGTACATCGAGCGGGTCCTTCCGTCCCTCGGTGAGACCGGGGTCGTGATGGCCGGCATCGGCACCCTCATGCCGGGTGTCCACACCGTCCAGGAGACGAGCGAGGAGGCAGCAGCCATCAAGGGCCGCCTCGACATGGCCGCGGTGATCCGCAGCGCCGTCGCGAACCGCGAGCGGGTGCCCGCCGAGAACAAGCGCCTCAACGTCGAGGGGACCATGCTGACCCTCACCCCCCGGCAGGTGGGCCGTGCGCGTGAGCGTGCCCGTGCGACCGGGAAGCCGCACAACGAGGCCCGCGTGACCTTCGTGAAGATCCTGCTCCGGGAGCTCACCGAGCAGCTGCTGGACAAGCTCGAGGAGTCCTCGGGCGGCGGCAACAACGCGGACCGCTCCTACCTCGCGGAGGATGTCCGCAGTTCCAGGGATGTCCGGATCGCCCTGAACCTCGCGTGGATGCCGCTCACGCCGCAGAAGCTCGTGTCGGAACTCTTCGCGCGGCCGGAACTGCTGCGCGCCGCGGCGCCAGGGTTGACCGACGCCGAGCGGGCCGCCCTGGCGAGGCCCGTCGATGCTCCCTGGACCGAGGCAGACGTCCCGCTGCTCGACGAGGCCGCCGAACTGCTGGGGGATCTCGATGCCTCCGCCGGCCGCGACACCGCCGCCCGGGAGCAGGAGCAGAAGCGCGACCTCGCCAACGCCGAGCGTGCCCTCGAGAACGTCAACGCCTCCCTCGAGGACTCCGGCGTGGACGGGGTCCTGACGGCGGAGGACCTCGCGCAGCACAACGCGGTGTCCGCGACGCGCCTGTCCGCCGCGGATCGCGCCTCCACCGACCGCACCTGGGCGTACGGGCACATCGTCGTCGACGAGGCACAGGAGCTGTCCCCGATGCAGTGGCGCCTGCTCATGCGCCGATGCCCGCTGAAGTCCTTCACGATCGTCGGTGACATCGCCCAGACCAGCTCCGCCGCCGGTTCGCGTTCCTGGCAGCAGGCGCTCGAACCGTTCGTCGGGGAGCGGTGGCAGCTGGAGGAGCTCACGGTCAACTACCGGACCCCCTCCCAGATCGCCGAAGCCGCCGTGCGGATGGCCAACGCCGCCGGACTGGTGGTCTCGGCGCCGAAGGCCGTGCGTGAGGGCAGGTTCCCCCCGGTGCTCGACACGGTTCCCGAGGTGCTGCCCGCACTGGTGCGGGCCATGCCCGAGGAGCTCGCGGCGATCGACGGCGGCCTCCTGGCGGTCATCGCCCCCGAGGCCCTGGTACCCGGCGTCCGCGCTGCGCTCGCTCCCGGCTACGCGGATCGGGTGGGGACCGGCGCGGGTGGGCCCGGCCAGGACATCGTGGTCATCAGTCCCCGCGAATCGAAGGGCCTGGAGTTCGACGGCGTGGTCATCCTCGAGCCGCAGGAGATGCTCGACTCCGCCGGCGCGAGGGTGGGGGACCTGTACGTCGCGATGACGAGGCCCACGCAGCGCCTGCGCGTCATCTCCTCCGGCCGAATTCCCGCTGGTATGGCCGACTGATAATTTGGTGGGGTGTCCCAGCAAACAGATCCCCCGGTCAGTGGCCTCGCAGGCCAGCGCAACGATCCGTCCTTCGACGGCGTGTACGACGAGCTCGTCTGGCGGGGCCTGATCCATGTCTCCACGGACGAAGGCGAACTGAGGGAGTTGCTGGCCGGTCCGCCCATCACGTTCTACTGCGGGTTCGATCCCACGGCGCCCAGCCTGCACCTGGGCAATCTCGTCCAGTTGCTCACGATGCGCCGTCTGCAGCTGGCGGGGCACCGTCCCCTGGGCCTGGTCGGGGGATCCACGGGCCTCGTCGGTGACCCCCGGCCGACGGCGGAACGGACGATGAACACCAAGGAGACCGTCTCCGAGTGGGTCGGCTACCTTCAGGGGCAGGTGCAGCGCTTCCTCGACTTCGAGGGTGACAACGCCGCGCGGATGGTCAACAACCTCGACTGGACCGGGCCGATGTCCGTCATCGATTTCCTCCGCGACGTCGGGAAGTACTTCCGCGTCGGCACCATGATCAAGAAGGAGACGGTCGCCAAGCGACTGAACTCCGACGAGGGCATCAGCTACAGCGAGTTCAGCTACCAGATCCTGCAGGGCATGGACTACCTCCAGCTCTTCCGCGACTACGACTGCGTGCTGCAGACGGGTGGATCGGACCAGTGGGGCAATCTGACGAGCGGCACCGAGCTGGTCCGCAAGGTCGAGGGGAGAGGCGTGCATGCGATCGGCACGCCACTGATCACGAACTCGGACGGCACCAAGTTCGGGAAGAGCGAGGGGAACGCCATCTGGCTGGATCCCACGATGACCAGCCCGTACGCCATGTTCCAGTTCTGGCTGAACACCTCCGACGCCGATGTCGCGGAGCGGATCAGGATCTTCACGTTCCGCTCGCGTGCCGAGATCGAGGAGCTGGAGCGCGCGACGGCGGAGCGGCCGCATGCCCGGGAGGCGCAGCGGGCGCTGGCCTACGATGTCACGTCGCTGGTGCACGGCGTCGAGGCCACCGACAAGGTCATCGCGGCCTCGGCAGCCCTGTTCGGTCAGGGCGACCTCGCGTCGCTCGACCTCCCCACCCTGCAGGCCGCGACAGCCGAGCTCGAGTCGGTCACGGTCGGACGCGACGGCCTCGGCATCATCGAACTCCTCGTCGCCTCCGGGCTGTCGGCCAGCAATTCCGCTGCGCGCCGCACGGTCGCGGAGGGCGGCGCGTACGTCAACAACCAGAAGATCTCGGATGTGGATCATGTGGTGGGGGAGGAGTACCTACTCCACGGGCGCTACCTGCTCCTGCGCCGGGGCAAGCGCAACCTGGCGATGGTCGACGCGGGCTGACGCCCCACCGGTCAGGATGATCTGGTCGCGTCCGGCCGGACCCGCCGCACGTGGCACCGGCCGGCGGCGACGAGTAGGGCCGGCACCTCCCCGTGGGGAGGGTGCCGGCCTTCTTCGTCCGTGACGCCCAGCTTGTCCTCGCACTGTCCGCCGTCGTGTCGTCGGGTAGGTCGGGTAGGTCGGGCTCGTCTGGTTCGTCGGACTCATCTGGTTCGTCGGGTTCGTCTGGTTCGTCGGGTTCGTCGGGTTCGTCGGGTTCGTCGGGTTCGTCGGGTTCGTCTGGTTCGTCGGGTTCGTCGGGTTCGTCCGTTCGTCGGGCTTGCTGGGCTTGCCGGGTTCGTCGTGCTTGTCATGGCTGCGCTGTGTGGGCCGTACTGCCCGTCGTTGCAGCAGGGCGCTTTCGCGACCCTGCTCCGGCGACCCAGCTCGATGCCCACCTCCCCTTGCAGAGTAGATACCGGCTCCGACGAGGTGGCTCGGTGCTTGCGTGCTTGCGTGCTTCGGCACCGGCGGGCCGGCGCGAGCTGCGGCGAGTCAGCTCCCTGCTCACCTATCCCGACCGAGACTGCCCAGATCCGTGCCCGCCCGACGTGGCACTGCGCGGGCCGATGCGAGTCAGCTCCCTGCCCACGTATCCCGACCGAGACTGCTCAGGTCTGTGCCCGCCTGACGTGGCTCTGCGTGGGCCGATGCGGGCGAGGACGAGCCGGCTCCGCGCCAACCAGCACGTGCTCCGGTGGGACTGTGCGGTCTGCTGAAGCAGTCCGCACAGGGTCGGCCCGGTTGCCCTGCACCGGGTGGTTGTTTCGGGGCCTGGGGTTTGGGGGTGTGGGTGGATTTGGTGGTGGGGGTGGGGTGGTCGTATAGTTATGGAGTTGCCCCGGTGTGGGTGACGACCCCCCTTACAGAGTTGAAGTTGTTCCGGCGTGTGCTGTGCATGGCGTTGGGATGGGCTTCTTGTTTGTTGTCGGTTGTGTGGGTTTGTTCTGGTTGTGGTGCTGGTTCCTGGAGTGTTCTGGGGGTTGGTGGCGGGACTGGGGATGGATTTGCAGGATCGGGTTGGTGTGGGTAAGCTTGAAAAGTTGCTTCGGAGCGATAATGCAGCGGTTTGGTTGTGTTTGGTGCCGGTAGCTCCTGTTGTTTGAGAACTCAATAGTGTGCCAAGTTTGTTGATACCGATTGTTTTTTGATTGGTTGAATTTGCTGGTTGTCGCGCATTCCGTGTGTGGTGGCTGGTTTTTTTGGCTGGTTTCGAATTTTGTGCAGCGTGGTTCCTCGTTTTCCCGGGGTTCCGTGTTGTGTCTGTGAATCATTTACGGAGAGTTTGATCCTGGCTCAGGATGAACGCTGGCGGCGTGCTTAACACATGCAAGTCGAACGATGAACCTCACTTGTGGGGGGATTAGTGGCGAACGGGTGAGTAACACGTGAGTAACCTGCCCTTGACTCTGGGATAAGCCTGGGAAACCGGGTCTAATACTGGATACGACCTTCTGGCGCATGCCATGTTGGTGGAAAGCTTTTGTGGTTTTGGATGGACTCGCGGCCTATCAGCTTGTTGGTGGGGTAATGGCCTACCAAGGCGACGACGGGTAGCCGGCCTGAGAGGGTGACCGGCCACACTGGGACTGAGACACGGCCCAGACTCCTACGGGAGGCAGCAGTGGGGAATATTGCACAATGGGCGCAAGCCTGATGCAGCGACGCCGCGTGAGGGATGAAGGCCTTCGGGTTGTAAACCTCTTTCAGTAGGGAAGAAGCTGGCCTTTCGGGGTTGGTGACGGTACCTGCAGAAGAAGCGCCGGCTAACTACGTGCCAGCAGCCGCGGTAATACGTAGGGCGCAAGCGTTATCCGGAATTATTGGGCGTAAAGAGCTCGTAGGCGGTTTGTCGCGTCTGCCGTGAAAGTCCGGGGCTTAACTCCGGATCTGCGGTGGGTACGGGCAGACTAGAGTGCAGTAGGGGAGACTGGAATTCCTGGTGTAGCGGTGAAATGCGCAGATATCAGGAGGAACACCGATGGCGAAGGCAGGTCTCTGGGCTGTAACTGACGCTGAGGAGCGAAAGCATGGGGAGCGAACAGGATTAGATACCCTGGTAGTCCATGCCGTAAACGTTGGGCACTAGGTGTGGGGGACATTCCACGTTTTCCGCGCCGTAGCTAACGCATTAAGTGCCCCGCCTGGGGAGTACGGCCGCAAGGCTAAAACTCAAAGGAATTGACGGGGGCCCGCACAAGCGGCGGAGCATGCGGATTAATTCGATGCAACGCGAAGAACCTTACCAAGGCTTGACATGAACCGGAATGATGCAGAGATGTGTCAGCCACTTGTGGCCGGTTTACAGGTGGTGCATGGTTGTCGTCAGCTCGTGTCGTGAGATGTTGGGTTAAGTCCCGCAACGAGCGCAACCCTCGTTCCATGTTGCCAGCGGGTTATGCCGGGGACTCATGGGAGACTGCCGGGGTCAACTCGGAGGAAGGTGGGGACGACGTCAAATCATCATGCCCCTTATGTCTTGGGCTTCACGCATGCTACAATGGCCGGTACAAAGGGTTGCGATACTGTGAGGTGGAGCTAATCCCAAAAAGCCGGTCTCAGTTCGGATTGAGGTCTGCAACTCGACCTCATGAAGTTGGAGTCGCTAGTAATCGCAGATCAGCAACGTCGCGGTGAATACGTTCCCGGGCCTTGTACACACCGCCCGTCAAGTCACGAAAGTTGGTAACACCCGAAGCCGGTGGCCTAACCCCTTGTGGGAGGGAGCCGTCGAAGGTGGGACCGGCGATTGGGACTAAGTCGTAACAAGGTAGCCGTACCGGAAGGTGCGGCTGGATCACCTCCTTTCTAAGGAGCGCCTCGAATGTCCGTCCTCGTCCTGTGTGGTGGGGGTGGTGTTCGCAGGAGTCAGCCCATAGCGCGGGCGTTTGTTCCGCGGTGGGTGCTCATGGGTGGAATATCAACGGATAGGTGCCTGGTGGTGCCTGCTTAGCTGGTGAGTACGGATTGGTTCGTTCATGGTCTTGTTCTGGGGTTTCGGCTTCGGGGTGGGGTTCGTGGGTGTTCTGGTTGTGGAAAGCTCAGGTTGGTGGGTGGTATCGGGTTGATCGTTTGGCACACTGTTGGGTCCTGAGATAACAGGGCTCTTATCTGTCGTGGTGTTGTGTCCTTTGGTGGGCGTGGCCTTGGTGGTGGTTGTCTGTATGCGCTTCGGTGTGTGTGGGTGGCTGGTTGCTGGGGGTGTGTCTGGTGGGGGGTGTGGTGCCGGCGGGTGGGGGTTTGGTTGTTTCTGGTTTTCCTGCGCATGCCGTGCTTGTCCCTTGGTTGGGGTGGGTGTGGGTGTGTTGGGGTTGTTGGTTGAGAACTGCATAGTGGACGCGAGCATCTTAAAAGAAGCAATTTCTAAGATAAATCTGGTTTCGAGTGGATGCGTGGTCTTTCCTTTTGGGGGAGGGTGCGTGTGTGTTCGGGCCTGGTTTTCTCGATATGTTTTTGATCTTAGTGGTCAAGTTTTTAAAGGGCACACGGTGGATGCCTTGGCATCAGGAGCCGAAGAAGGACGTGGGAATCTGCGATAAGCCTGGGGGAGTTGATAACCGAACTTTGATCCCAGGATGTCCGAATGGGGAACCCCGCCCGGCGCGCGAGTGACCGGGTGACCCGTATCTGAACACATAGGGTACGTGGAGGGAACGTGGGGAAGTGAAACATCTCAGTACCCACAGGAAGAGAAAACAATAGTGATTCCGTTAGTAGTGGCGAGCGAACGCGGAACAGGCTAAACCAGTGGTGTGTGATAGCCGGCGGGCGTTGCATCACTGGGGTTGTGGGACTTTCCGTTCCAGTTCTGCCGGACTGGTGAAATGAGTGCATGCGTATAGGTGAACGGGTTTGAAAGCCCGGCCGGAGAGGGTGTTAGTCCCGTAACCGTAATGCGTGATGCCGTTTGGAGAGGATCCCAAGTAGCACGGGGCCCGAGAAATCCCGTGCGAATCTGCCAGGACCACCTGGTAAGCCTAAATACTCCCTGATGACCGATAGCGGACCAGTACCGTGAGGGAAAGGTGAAAAGTACCCCGGGAGGGGAGTGAAATAGTACCTGAAACCGTGTGCCTACAAACCGTCGGAGCAGACTTGTTTCTGTGACGGCGTGCCTTTTGAAGAATGAGCCTGCGAGTTAGTGTTACGTCGCGAGGTTAACCCGTGTGGGGAAGCCGTAGCGAAAGCGAGTCTGAATAGGGCGACCAGAGTGGCGTGATCTAGACCCGAAGCGAAGTGATCTACCCATGGCCAGGTTGAAGCGACGGTAAGACGTCGTGGAGGACCGAACCCACTTCAGTTGAAAATGGAGGGGATGAGCTGTGGGTAGGGGTGAAAGGCCAATCAAACTTCGTGATAGCTGGTTCTCCCCGAAATGCATTTAGGTGCAGCGTTGCGTGTTTCTTATCGGAGGTAGAGCTACTGGATGGCTAATGGGCCCTACAAGGTTACTGACGTCAGCCAAACTCCGAATGCCGGTAAGTGAGAGCGCAGCAGTGAGACTGTGGGGGATAAGCTTCATAGTCGAGAGGGAAACAGCCCAGACCACCAACTAAGGCCCCTAAGCGTGTGCTAAGTGGGAAAGGATGTGGAGTTGCCCAGACAACCAGGAGGTTGGCTTAGAAGCAGCCACCCTTGAAAGAGTGCGTAATAGCTCACTGGTCAAGTGATTCCGCGCCGACAATGTAGCGGGGCTCAAGTACACCGCCGAAGTTGTGGCATTCACATATATCCCAAGCCGGAGACTTGTTCTCTTGGTTCAAGGGTGTGGATGGGTAGGGGAGCGTCGTGTGGGCAGTGAAGTCGCGGTGTAAACCAGCGGTGGAGCCTACACGAGTGAGAATGCAGGCATGAGTAGCGAAAGACGGGTGAGAAACCCGTCCGCCGAATGATCAAGGGTTCCAGGGTCAAGCTAATCTGCCCTGGGTAAGTCGGGACCTAAGGCGAGGCCGACAGGCGTAGTCGATGGACAACGGGTTGATATTCCCGTACCGGCGAAGAACCGCCAATACTGATCGAGGGATACTAACCGCCAGAAGCATGACCGCCCACCCTTGTGGTGACGTGGTTTTTTGTGGATCGCGGGACCTGATCTCGGGAGGTAAGCGTATTAACAGGTGTGACGCAGGAAGGTAGCCGAGCCGGGCGATGGTAGTCCCGGTCTAAGGATGTAGGGCGAACCATAGGCAAATCCGTGGTTCTGGTTTAGATACCGTGCTTGAGATCTGATGGGACCCCCGTATGGGGGAATTCGGTGATCCTATGCTGCCTAGAAAAGCATCGGCGCGAGGTTCTAGCCGCCCGTACCCCAAACCGACACAGGTGATCAGGTAGAGAATACTAAGGCGATCGAGAGAATTATGGTTAAGGAACTCGGCAAAATGCCCCCGTAACTTCGGGAGAAGGGGGGCCCCAACTGTGATGGTGACTAGCTCACCGGAGCGGATCAGGGCCGCAGAGACCAGGGGGAAGCGACTGTTTACTAAAAACACAGGTCCGTGCGAAGTCGCAAGACGATGTATACGGACTGACTCCTGCCCGGTGCTGGAAGGTTAAGAGGACCGGTTAGTTTCACGCTTGCGTGGGACGAAGCTGGGAATTTAAAGCCCCAGTAAACGGCGGTGGTAACTATAACCATCCTAAGGTAGCGAAATTCCTTGTCGGGTAAGTTCCGACCTGCACGAATGGAGTAACGACTTCCCCGCTGTCTCAACCATAAACTCGGCGAAATTGCAGTACGAGTAAAGATGCTCGTTACGCGCAGCAGGACGGAAAGACCCCGAGACCTTCACTATAGTTTGGTATTGGTGTTCGGTGTGGCTTGTGTAGGATAGGTGGGAGACTGTGAAGCGTGGACGCCAGTTCACGTGGAGTCATCGTTGAAATACCACTCTGGTCACTCTGGATATCTAACTTCGGCCCGTAATCCGGGTCAGGGACAGTGCCTGATGGGTAGTTTAACTGGGGCGGTTGCCTCCTAAAAAGTAACGGAGGCGCCCAAAGGTTCCCTCAGCCTGGTTGGCAATCAGGTGGCGAGTGTAAGTGCACAAGGGAGCTTGACTGTGAGAGAGACATCTCGAGCAGGGACGAAAGTCGGGACTAGTGATCCGGCGGCACATTGTGGAATGGCCGTCGCTCAACGGATAAAAGGTACCTCGGGGATAACAGGCTGATCTTGCCCAAGAGTCCATATCGACGGCATGGTTTGGCACCTCGATGTCGGCTCGTCGCATCCTGGGGCTGGAGTAGGTCCCAAGGGTTGGGCTGTTCGCCCATTAAAGCGGTACGCGAGCTGGGTTTAGAACGTCGTGAGACAGTTCGGTCCCTATCCGCTGCGCGCGCAGGAAATTTGAGAAGGGCTGTCCTTAGTACGAGAGGACCGGGACGGACGAACCTCTGGTGTGTCAGTTGTACTGCCAAGTGCACCGCTGATTAGCTACGTTCGGATGGGATAACCGCTGAAAGCATCTAAGCGGGAAGCCTGCTTCAAGATGAGATTTCCATACACCTAGAGTGTGAGAGGCCCCCAGCCAGACCACTGGGTTGATAGGCCGGATGTGGAAGCAGGGACTACAGACCTGTGAAGCTGACCGGTACTAATAAGCCGATAACTTACACCACACACCCACCCCGCACCCCGTGATCAGCAATGATCACAGGATGACCAAGGGGGTGAGTGAAGATCAAACATGCTACGCGTCCACTATGCGGTTCCCAACCAACAACAGGAACCACCACCACAACTCCATACAGCACAGTTGTCACAGTTGTAACCACAGACTTACCACCACCAACACCACCCGGACCACACCACCCCACACCCCTCACGGGCACCAAAGGGGGTGACACGGACCCCGGACAGGACACTGGACGGACACGGTAAACAAAGTTACGGCGGTCATAGCGTGGGGGAAACGCCCGGTCCCATTCCGAACCCGGAAGCTAAGACCCACAGCGCCGATGGTACTGCACCCGAGAGAGTGTGGGAGAGTAGGACACCGCCGGACAACACTTCACAGGCTGAGGCCCCACACCACCAGGTGCGGGGCCTCACCCCATTAACCCCACACCCCCACGGCAAACACCCCCGGGCGAATTCGAACACTCAGCACCGAGGCCAGGCCAGGTTCGAAGGCCCACGGCCGGCCAGCAGCCCGAGCGAACCCGAACACGTAGCACCGAGGCCAGGCCACCCCCGGGCGTACCCGAAGACCTGCCGCCCGCCAGCACGCCAGTGCCCCGAGGGCACCCGGCCAGGCCCAAAGGCCCACGGCCGGCCGGCATCGCCCCGCACACAATGGCCGGCCAGCAGCGAAGACCCACGGCTGGCACAGACCCGGCCCGATGTGCCAACAAGGATGACAGGCCCACCACTTGGTCCGCGGGCCCGCACCATCGCTCGGCTGGCAGGAAGCCGACCCCACCGTCGGCGGACGAGGCTGGCAGCCTCGCTGCCCGGCCGGTTGGCACGATCACCTGCAATCAGGTGACCACCACGCCGACCTGACATTGCCCAGCACATTGACCGGAACTGCCGCTGGCCACACCGGCGAGTAGCCGGCGGACTGTCGACTTGCGCCGGCGACACATAGCCCCGTGCTCGAGGACTTGCGTGTCAACCGAACCAGAGCCGGTACAGCCGGTACAGCCGGTACAGCCGGTACAGCCGGTACAGCCAGCTCAGCCAGCTCAGCCAGCTCAGCCAGCACAGCCGGCCATCCGGCACCGGCCTGTCATTCGCGGGTCAGACCTGCGGGCGACTCAGTCAACAGCGCAGCACCTTGGCAGCAACGGGGACTTACCGGCGTGCATGCGTGACCCTGTTCAGCAGCCCAGAGTAGGGGGCACCGATGGCTGGCCGGTGTTGCTCTGCGAGCCAAACATGAGAGCTCGGGTTCTTTGGCCGCCGTCGAGATGCGCCGGATGGCGGACCCTGGAGCACCTGCAGGCATCGGTGTCGATCCGGCTGGTGAATCTGGCCCACGTCGGCAGGTGCGGTGTCGTGATCGTGATGAGGCGCCGTGGTCTTGGACAAGTGACCATTGCTCGACCGATAGAGTGCCGCTGAGTAGGAGCCGTTGGGCACGGCGATCGCACGGCACGCGATGAATTCGAAGCCGCTCTCACCGCCGGCCCAGGTCAGGACGTCGCGGTTCCACCAAAGGCTCGACAACTTGACCACCGGTCCGAATCTCGTCCCCGAAGCCGACACCAGTGTGTGACTGTGCGCGTGGGTTCTGTCTCATAGGCGGCTCGCAAGAGGGGACACCAAATTAAGGTCATGGCTGGCACCGGTAGGAGCCACAGTTCAGAGCCCCGCCAGGGCTCGGTATTGTGGTCGGAACACCGTGTGCAGCTGAGTAGTCAGTGACCAGTGACCAGTACCTTCTCTCCAATCCTCTTCTCCTTGTCAGCGTCCTCCCGTCACTTGTCTCCTCAGGGGCGCAGCCTCTATCCCGTGGTGTATGCCTTCAATTTGGGCGCGGTGCCGGAAAGCACGCCCCGGTGCTGGTACTGCTCTTCGCCAGCGGCTGGATTTCAGTCGTACTCGATCGTTTGCCACAGCGATGGCACCAGTCCCTGGTCCAGAGCATCACAGTCAGGCGATGGGGCCTTGGTTAGAGCTGTGGAAGGCGCGTCCTGGGGGAGGAGTCTCCGTATATGGCAGAGATGGGAAGACTCTGATGGGTCATCGATCGCGACGCTGGTTGTCACTCGCCTGCGGGCGAGCGACCCGGACGCAGGTCCAGCCCAGTTAGATGGGTGCTGTCCGCGCCAGATGGGTCGCAGTGCCCTTGTTGGGTAGGCGCCGACTGCTTGATGAAGCCAAGCGCCCTGCTCGAGGTCGGACATCAAGATTGTGCGTGCATCGTGGGGTACTACTTTCGGACAACACTTGTGGCGTACCCGCCGTCCCGGAGTAGGGCAGCACTCTGCCGGCAGGGATGCTTGCTGATTCGGGCAGCACAGGGTGCGGGCGAGTCCGGCTCGTGGTCGTAGCGTCCTGGAGCTCGGCTGTCAGCTATTCCTCGTCCGCCGGTACGGCGTGGCAGGCAGGTAGGAGAGAAAGTCGCTCGTGTCACCGCTGACGATCGACCTCTCATTCGGTACCAGTCGTCCCACGGTCGTCATTCGTCGGGCTGACCGGAGACGCGTACCTCGAACGGGGCGTCCCCGGCGGAGCGCGGCGGGGGTTGGAATTGGAGGGGCTGCCGGACCCGTGCATACAACGATCGATCGTGGCCGGCTCGCGGAGGCGAGATCATCGGTCCCCGGGTGTTGGGGGTTGGGGTGTGGGTGGATTTGGTGGTGGGGGTGGGGTGGTCGTATAGTTATGGAGTTGCCCCGGTGTGGGTGACGACCCCCCTTACAGAGTTGAAGTTGTTCCGGCGTGTGCTGTGCATGGCGTTGGGATGGGCTTCTTGTTTGTTGCCGGTTGTGTGGGTTTGTTCTGGTTGTGGTGCTGGTTCCTGGAGTGTTCTGGGGGTTGGTGGCGGGACTGGGGATGGATTTGCAGGATCGGGTTGGTGTGGGTAAGCTTGAAAAGTTGCTTCGGAGCGATAATGCAGCGGTTTGGTTGTGTTTGGTGCCGGTAGCTCCTGTTGTTTGAGAACTCAATAGTGTGCCAAGTTTGTTGATACCGATTGTTTTTGATTGGTTGAATTTGCTGGTTGTCGCGCATTCCGTGTGTGGTGGCTGGTTTTTTTGGCTGGTTTCGAATTTTGTGCAGCGTGGTTCCTCGTTTTCCCGGGGTTCCGTGTTGTGTCTGTGAATCATTTACGGAGAGTTTGATCCTGGCTCAGGATGAACGCTGGCGGCGTGCTTAACACATGCAAGTCGAACGATGAACCTCACTTGTGGGGGGATTAGTGGCGAACGGGTGAGTAACACGTGAGTAACCTGCCCTTGACTCTGGGATAAGCCTGGGAAACCGGGTCTAATACTGGATACGACCTTCTGGCGCATGCCATGTTGGTGGAAAGCTTTTGTGGTTTTGGATGGACTCGCGGCCTATCAGCTTGTTGGTGGGGTAATGGCCTACCAAGGCGACGACGGGTAGCCGGCCTGAGAGGGTGACCGGCCACACTGGGACTGAGACACGGCCCAGACTCCTACGGGAGGCGCGCAGTGGGGAATATTGCACAATGGGCGCAAGCCTGATGCGCCGACGCCGCGTGAGGGATGAAGGCCTTCGGGTTGTAAACCTCTTTCAGTAGGGAAGAAGCTGGCCTTTCGGGGTTGGTGACGGTACCTGCAGAAGAAGCGCCGGCTAACTACGTGCCAGCAGCCGCGGTAATACGTAGGGCGCAAGCGTTATCCGGAATTATTGGGCGTAAAGAGCTCGTAGGCGGTTTGTCGCGTCTGCCGTGAAAGTCCGGGGCTTAACTCCGGATCTGCGGTGGGTACGGGCAGACTAGAGTGCAGTAGGGGAGACTGGAATTCCTGGTGTAGCGGTGAAATGCGCAGATATCAGGAGGAACACCGATGGCGAAGGCAGGTCTCTGGGCTGTAACTGACGCTGAGGAGCGAAAGCATGGGGAGCGAACAGGATTAGATACCCTGGTAGTCCATGCCGTAAACGTTGGGCACTAGGTGTGGGGGACATTCCACGTTTTCCGCGCCGTAGCTAACGCATTAAGTGCCCCGCCTGGGGAGTACGGCCGCAAGGCTAAAACTCAAAGGAATTGACGGGGGCCCGCACAAGCGGCGGAGCATGCGGATTAATTCGATGCAACGCGAAGAACCTTACCAAGGCTTGACATGAACCGGAATGATGCAGAGATGTGTCAGCCACTTGTGGCCGGTTTACAGGTGGTGCATGGTTGTCGTCAGCTCGTGTCGTGAGATGTTGGGTTAAGTCCCGCAACGAGCGCAACCCTCGTTCCATGTTGCCAGCGGGTTATGCCGGGGACTCATGGGAGACTGCCGGGGTCAACTCGGAGGAAGGTGGGGACGACGTCAAATCATCATGCCCCTTATGTCTTGGGCTTCACGCATGCTACAATGGCCGGTACAAAGGGTTGCGATACTGTGAGGTGGAGCTAATCCCAAAAAGCCGGTCTCAGTTCGGATTGAGGTCTGCAACTCGACCTCATGAAGTTGGAGTCGCTAGTAATCGCAGATCAGCAACGCGCGGTGAATACGTTCCCGGGCCTTGTACACACCGCCCGTCAAGTCACGAAAGTTGGTAACACCCGAAGCCGGTGGCCTAACCCCTTGTGGGAGGGAGCCGTCGAAGGTGGGACCGGCGATTGGGACTAAGTCGTAACAAGGTAGCCGTACCGGAAGGTGCGGCTGGATCACCTCCTTTCTAAGGAGCGCCTCGAATGTCCGTCCTCGTCCTGTGTGGTGGGGGTGGTGTTCGCAGGAGTCAGCCCATAGCGCGGGCGTTTGTTCCGCGGTGGGTGCTCATGGGTGGAATATCAACGGATAGGTGCCTGGTGGTGCCTGCTTAGCTGGTGAGTACGGATTGGTTCGTTCATGGTCTTGTTCTGGGGTTTCGGCTTCGGGGTGGGGTTCGTGGGTGTTCTGGTTGTGGAAAGCTCAGGTTGGTGGGTGGTATCGGGTTGATCGTTTGGCACACTGTTGGGTCCTGAGATAACAGGGCTCTTATCTGTCGTGGTGTTGTGTCCTTTGGTGGGCGTGGCCTTGGTGGTGGTTGTCTGTATGCGCTTCGGTGTGTGTGGGTGGCTGGTTGCTGGGGGTGTGTCTGGTGGGGGGTGTGGTGCCGGCGGGTGGGGGTTTGGTTGTTTCTGGTTTTCCTGCGCATGCCGTGCTTGTCCCTTGGTTGGGGTGGGTGTGGGTGTGTTGGGGTTGTTGGTTGAGAACTGCATAGTGGACGCGAGCATCTTAAAAAGAAGCAATTTCTAAGATAAATCTGGTTTCGAGTGGATGCGTGGTCTTTCCTTTTGGGGGAGGGTGCGTGTGTGTTCGGGCCTGGTTTTCTCGATATGTTTTTGATCTTAGTGGTCAAGTTTTTAAGGGCACACGGTGGATGCCTTGGCATCAGGAGCCGAAGAAGGACGTGGGAATCTGCGATAAGCCTGGGGGAGTTGATAACCGAACTTTGATCCCAGGATGTCCGAATGGGGAAACCCCGCCCGGCGCGCGAGTGACCGGGTGACCCGTATCTGAACACATAGGGTACGTGGAGGGAACGTGGGGAAGTGAAACATCTCAGTACCCACAGGAAGAGAAAACAATAGTGATTCCGTTAGTAGTGGCGAGCGAACGCGGAACAGGCTAAACCAGTGGTGTGTGATAGCCGGCGGGCGTTGCATCACTGGGGTTGTGGGACTTTCCGTTCCAGTTCTGCCGGACTGGTGAAATGAGTGCATGCGTATAGGTGAACGGGTTTGAAAGCCCGGCCGGAGAGGGTGTTAGTCCCGTAACCGTAATGCGTGATGCCGTTTGGAGAGGATCCCAAGTAGCACGGGGCCCGAGAAATCCCGTGCGAATCTGCCAGGACCACCTGGTAAGCCTAAATACTCCCTGATGACCGATAGCGGACCAGTACCGTGAGGGAAAGGTGAAAAGTACCCCGGGAGGGGAGTGAAATAGTACCTGAAACCGTGTGCCTACAAACCGTCGGAGCAGACTTGTTTCTGTGACGGCGTGCCTTTTGAAGAATGAGCCTGCGAGTTAGTGTTACGTCGCGAGGTTAACCCGTGTGGGGAAGCCGTAGCGAAAGCGAGTCTGAATAGGGCGACCAGAGTGGCGTGATCTAGACCCGAAGCGAAGTGATCTACCCATGGCCAGGTTGAAGCGACGGTAAGACGTCGTGGAGGACCGAACCCACTTCAGTTGAAAATGGAGGGGATGAGCTGTGGGTAGGGGTGAAAGGCCAATCAAACTTCGTGATAGCTGGTTCTCCCCGAAATGCATTTAGGTGCGCTGTTGCGTGTTTCTTATCGGAGGTAGAGCTACTGGATGGCTAATGGGCCCTACAAGGTTACTGACGTCAGCCAAACTCCGAATGCCGGTAAGTGAGAGCGCGCAGTGAGACTGTGGGGGATAAGCTTCATAGTCGAGAGGGAAACAGCCCAGACCACCAACTAAGGCCCCTAAGCGTGTGCTAAGTGGGAAAGGATGTGGAGTTGCCCAGACAACCAGGAGGTTGGCTTAGAAGCGCCCACCCTTGAAAGAGTGCGTAATAGCTCACTGGTCAAGTGATTCCGCGCCGACAATGTAGCGGGGCTCAAGTACACCGCCGAAGTTGTGGCATTCACATATATCCCAAGCCGGAGACTTGTTCTCTTGGTTCAAGGGTGTGGATGGGTAGGGGAGCGTCGTGTGGGCAGTGAAGTCGCGGTGTAAACCAGCGGTGGAGCCTACACGAGTGAGAATGCAGGCATGAGTAGCGAAAGACGGGTGAGAAACCCGTCCGCCGAATGATCAAGGGTTCCAGGGTCAAGCTAATCTGCCCTGGGTAAGTCGGGACCTAAGGCGAGGCCGACAGGCGTAGTCGATGGACAACGGGTTGATATTCCCGTACCGGCGAAGAACCGCCAATACTGATCGAGGGATACTAACCGCCAGAAGCATGACCGCCCACCCTTGTGGTGACGTGGTTTTTTGTGGATCGCGGGACCTGATCTCGGGAGGTAAGCGTATTAACAGGTGTGACGCAGGAAGGTAGCCGAGCCGGGCGATGGTAGTCCCGGTCTAAGGATGTAGGGCGAACCATAGGCAAATCCGTGGTTCTGGTTTAGATACCGTGCTTGAGATCTGATGGGACCCCCGTATGGGGGATTCGGTGATCCTATCTTTTTTGCCTAGAAAAGCATCGGCGCGAGGTTCTAGCCGCCCGTACCCCAAACCGACACAGGTGATCAGGTAGAGAATACTAAGGCGATCGAGAGAATTATGGTTAAGGAACTCGGCAAAATGCCCCCGTAACTTCGGGAGAAGGGGGCCCCAACTGTGATGGTGACTAGCTCACCGGAGCGGATCAGGGCCGCAGAGACCAGGGGGAAGCGACTGTTTACTAAAAACACAGGTCCGTGCGAAGTCGCAAGACGATGTATACGGACTGACTCCTGCCCGGTGCTGGAAGGTTAAGAGGACCGGTTAGTTTCACGCTTGCGTGGGACGAAGCTGGGAATTTAAGCCCCAGTAAACGGCGGTGGTAACTATAACCATCCTAAGGTAGCGAAATTCCTTGTCGGGTAAGTTCCGACCTGCACGAATGGAGTAACGACTTCCCCGCTGTCTCAACCATAAACTCGGCGAAATTGCAGTACGAGTAAAGATGCTCGTTACGCGCAGCAGGACGGAAAGACCCCGAGACCTTCACTATAGTTTGGTATTGGTGTTCGGTGTGGCTTGTGTAGGATAGGTGGGAGACTGTGAAGCGTGGACGCCAGTTCACGTGGAGTCATCGTTGAAATACCACTCTGGTCACTCTGGATATCTAACTTCGGCCCGTAATCCGGGTCAGGGACAGTGCCTGATGGGTAGTTTAACTGGGGCGGTTGCCTCCTAAAAAGTAACGGAGGCGCCCAAAGGTTCCCTCAGCCTGGTTGGCAATCAGGTGGCGAGTGTAAGTGCACAAGGGAGCTTGACTGTGAGAGAGACATCTCGAGCAGGGACGAAAGTCGGGACTAGTGATCCGGCGGCACATTGTGGAATGGCCGTCGCTCAACGGATAAAAGGTACCTCGGGGATAACAGGCTGATCTTGCCCAAGAGTCCATATCGACGGCATGGTTTGGCACCTCGATGTCGGCTCGTCGCATCCTGGGGCTGGAGTAGGTCCCAAGGGTTGGGCTGTTCGCCCATTAAAGCGGTACGCGAGCTGGGTTTAGAACGTCGTGAGACAGTTCGGTCCCTATCCAGCCGCGCGCGCAGGAAATTTGAGAAGGGCTGTCCTTAGTACGAGAGGACCGGGACGGACGAACCTCTGGTGTGTCAGTTGTACTGCCAAGTGCACCGCTGATTAGCTACGTTCGGATGGGATAACCGCTGAAAGCATCTAAGCGGGAAGCCTGCTTCAAGATGAGATTTCCATACACCTAGAGTGTGAGAGGCCCCCAGCCAGACCACTGGGTTGATAGGCCGGATGTGGAAGCAGGGACTACAGACCTGTGAAGCTGACCGGTACTAATAAGCCGATAACTTACACCACACACCCACCCCGCACCCCGTGATCAGCAATGATCACAGGATGACCAAGGGGGTGAGTGAAGATCAAACATGCTACGCGTCCACTATGCGGTTCCCAACCAACAACAGGAACCACCACCACAACTCCATACAGCACAGTTGTCACAGTTGTAACCACAGACTTACCACCACCAACACCACCCGGACCACACCACCCCACACCCCTCACGGGCACCAAAGGGGGTGACACGGACCCCGGGCAGGACACTGGACGGACACGGTAAACAAAGTTACGGCGGTCATAGCGTGGGGGAAACGCCCGGTCCCATTCCGAACCCGGAAGCTAAGACCCACAGCGCCGATGGTACTGCACCCGAGAGAGTGTGGGAGAGTAGGACACCGCCGGACAACACTTCACAGGCTGAGGCCCCACACCACCAGGTGCGGGGCCTCACCCCATTAACCCCACACCCCCACACCCCCAACACCCAGCAGCCCGGCACCAGCCCGGCCAGCGCCCCACGGGCACCGGCTACGCCGCCGCAGCCGGCATCGCCCCGCACACAACGGCCGGCCAGCAGCGAAGACCCACGGCTGGCAAGCAGGCAGGGAGGCAAGTGAGCCGCACGGCAAACAACCGATGAGTGGTGAAGCGTGGCTTCGTGGTTCCATAGATAGGCAAGACCTACAGCAAAATAGAGATTCGCCGACGGTACACCGCCGGCACCTGATGAGAGGACCGCGCTGCCATGACTGAGCAGGAGCACACCGCTGGACACGATGCGGAGGCCCGCGGAGCGGACAGTCGAGACGGCGATCGTCAGGAAGGATCCACTCAGCGGGGACGCCACTCCTGGGGTTCCAAAGCGGGCAGGCAGTCGAGCCCTGGCAGGGCGCCTGCAACCGGTCGGTCCGCTGGCGATGAAGGGTCGGCCCCTGCTTCGCCGTCCGCCCGGTCCGACGACCGCGCACATTCAGCCCTGGACAACCCCCGCCGTGAAGCGACCGATGTCGACGGCGGGGAAGGACGCACGCTGTCCGTCGACCGCTCCGATCGGAGCCGCCCCTCACAGGCGTCGCGCCGCCCGGACCGTCCCGCGGACCGTCCCATGGACGCTCCGCCGCTGGGTGGGTCAGGCGACCGAGGCAATGGCGCACAGGGCGAGTCCCGTAGGCCCGCCTGGAAGAGTCAGTCGGACGCCCGGAACGCGAACCGTCGCGACAGCGGCTCCGCAGGTGGCGATCGTGATGATCGACCGAGGGGTGGTTCAGGCGATGGTCGGGCAAGGGCGCCGTACGGCGGGTCCGGCCAGGACAGGCGGCCGGGCTCACGAGACGGAGCGTCGGAGAGTCGGCGTACCGATCGCTTCACGAGTGGATCGGGTCAGGACCGGCGGTCGGATCAGGGAGACACCGGCGGGCGGGGTGCGCACTTGCGTGGCGCCGCGTCGCGCGGGGGCTCGGCCTCCGGTTCGGCTGCTGATCGGCAGGGCACGTACGGCAGCCGTGGCGGCACATCTTCGGGGAAGCCGTCGAACGGCGCGGAGCGTCCTTGGCAGTCGCGGACATCGCCCGCGGGCGATTCCTCCGGCAGGGCTCGTCGACCCTCCCAGGATGGCGGCAGTACCTTCCGTCGGCCCTCTGACAGGCAGGACCGCGGGTCTGCCGGCTATGGACGCAGCGACGACCGGACCGGCCGCAGAGCGGACGACGCCGCGGCGGCTCCGCGTACCCACAATGCCCGTGATCTGCGCAGCGCCAACAGGCCCGACAGGGAGCGTTCGCCCGAGATCGACGAGGACGTCAAGGGTGATGAGCTCGATCGTGTCACCCGCGCCCAGATTCGGAACCTCGAGGAGCGGAGCGCGCTCTGGGTGTCCAAGCACCTCGTGATGGCCGGACGGCTCCTCGATCTCGACCCTGAGCTGGCGTTCCAGCACGCTTTGGCAGCCAGCCGCCGAGGCGGGCGCCTTGCCGCGGTGCGCGAGGCCGTGGGCCTGACGGCATACGCGGCGGGACATTACGGCGAGGCGCTGCGCGAGTTCAGGACCTTCCGTCGCATCAGCGGTTCGAACGTGCACCTGCCGGTCATGGCCGACTGTGAGCGCGGGTTGGGGCGACCCGACCGGGCGCTCGACCTCGCGCGCTCGGAGGAAGCGGAATCCCTGGATGCAGCGGGCAAGGCAGAACTCGCGATGGTCGTGTCCGGCGCACGCTCCGATCTCGATCAGCTCGACGCTGCCGTCGCGGCCCTCGAGATCCCGCAGCTCGACCTGCACCGCGCGTTCGCTTTCAGTCCTCGTCTGTTCCGTGCGTACGCCGATGCTCTCGACGCCGTCGGACGGACGGGCGAGTCGGAGAAATGGCGCCGCCAGGCCCGTGTGGCCGAGAAGGCCCTGGGACTCGAGGATGACCTTGAACCGGACATCATCGACCTCGGTGAGGACGACGAGCCCACCCCTGACCGAGTCCCCAAGGTGGCGGAGGTACTCGCCGGTCCGGCTCGGAACGCTCACGGTTCGACGAACGACGAGGTGGGCCAGGCGCCCAACCAGCAGTTCGGAGGGGACACCGACGAGGGTGCGGGACCGTCGGCACGGAACGAGTCGACCGCCGCGCGGCAGGACGGCGACCAGGACGACGACGTGACGGACGGTCTTCTCGAACACCCGGACGAGGAGTTGGACACGGATCCCACCGAGATGCCGGACGGTGCCGCCGGACGTACGACACAGGACCCAGCCGCCACCACGGCGGCGGTGGACCAGGGCCTCGTGGGCGACGTCTCGCTCGATCTGGAGGCAGACCTCGCAGAACCGGGAACCGGCCGCACCATCGGAAGCGCATCGTCCGAGGAGCCTGTCCTGGAGAACAGCTCGCAGGAGACAACGCGGAACCAGGAGGCAGCGCAGGTCCAGGAGTCAGGGGATGACCCGGAGCCGGCAGAGATTCAGGAGCCAGCGGACCGCAGGGCGATGCCGGAGGAAGCAGCCGGCGACAGTCCCGGGAAGACAGGAGGGACGGACCTGGACGAGGTGCAGGGCGCGGACGACGTCGTTCCTGCAGCGGACGCGGTTCCCGCCGGCGAATCGGCACCACGGGTCGAACCGCTCCAGACCGAGATGCTGTTCAGCATGGACGCACTGGGCGGAACCCGGATCGAGCCGTCTACCGACGACGCCGACACCGCTTCGTCGGCCGGGACTCCCGCCGTCCGGTTCTCGGCCGGTGAGGCGCCGGACAGTTCGCTGAGCGACAGCTCCTCGGGAGCCACTGCACCGCAGGACTCAGAAGATGCAGCAACGGGCGCCGCAGTGCAGGACGGGCCGGCGCAGGACGCGCAAGACGTCCCGCCGGTGGCCGAAGCCCCGGCGACCAGTGCCAAAGCCAGGCGGACGCCGAAGACGACGGCGAAAACGGAGGACGCAGCGGATGAGTGAGCGGTTGATCGATGGTTTCGACGGGGTGCTGTCCGATCTCGACGGCGTCGTCTATGCGGGGCCCAACGCCATTCCCGGGGCCATCGAAGCGCTGGATCGGCTCGCGGGGGAGGGCAAGAGCCTCGCCTATGTCACCAACAACGCCTCCCGGTCCTCCGCGCAGGTTGCCCAGCACCTGCGCGAGATCGGTGCACCCGCAACCGCGGAGCAGGTCTTCGGCTCGGCACAGGCCGGCGCCGAGCTTCTCGCCGCGCAGGTCCCGCCGGGGTCGGCTGTGCTCGTCGTCGGCAGTCAGACGCTCGCGGACGCCGTGCGGGCGCAGGGGCTCTCCGTCGTCGGCTCCGCCGACGACGGGCCGGCCGCCGTCATCCAGGGATTCTCCCCGACCCTCGGCTGGAAGGACCTCGCCGAAGCAGCGTACGCGGTGACCGCGGGTGCCACCTGGGTGGCGACGAACACCGATATGTCGATCCCGCAGGAGCGGGGGATCGCGCCCGGCAACGGCACGCTCGTCGCCGCCGTCGCCGCGGCGACCGGCAAGCAGCCGCTCGTCGCAGGAAAGCCGGGCGCCGCCCTTTTCGAGACGGCCGCCCGGCATTCGGGGGTCGATCGTGCCCTCGTGGTCGGTGACCGCCTCGACACCGACATCCTCGGTGGGAACCGTGCCGGCATGGCCACGGCGCTCGTCCTGACCGGCGTCGACACCGTGCGGACGGCGCTCGGTGCGACGGTGGAGGAGCGCCCCACGTACCTTATCGCCTCGCTCGCCGACCTGTACGAGGAGTATCCCGCGGTCGCGCAGGACGGGGACATCTACTCGTGCGGGAGGTCCACGGCTCGCGTGGTCGGCGGTTCGGTCAGCATCAGTGGCAGCGAGGACGACGTCGACAGCTGGCGTGCCGCGTGCGCAGCCTGGTGGGCCGCCCACCCGGCTCACGACCCCGAGCAGCCTCCGGCGGTCGATGTCGTCGCTGCCCGCTAGGGTGGGGGACGGTTCGCCGGCGGACCGCTGCAGGACAGATGGATGAAGGACGAGTGGGAGCAGAACAGGAGGAGCCCGTGCACCATGACGGCGCCGACGCGCAGGCGGAGACCGGCTCCAGCACGTCGTCGACGGGGGATCTGCTGGTCGACGACGTACTGGGCTCCCTCGACCGGTTGGCAGAACTTCCCGTCGACGATCATGCCGCCGTCCTCCTCGAGGTCCACGATCGGCTCGGCGGCGTCCTCGCGCCCGAGCAGGCCCTCCGCCCGGGCGGAGTCCATGGCGCGCCTTGACCAGGAACTCGTGGTCCGCGGTCTCGCCCGCTCGCGGTCCCATGCAGCGCAACTCATCGCCGCCGGACGGATCACGCGGAACGGCGCCCTCGCGGCCAAGTCCTCCGTCTCCACCGGTCCGGCGGACGTCCTGCTCGTCCAGGGCGACGGCGACGACTTCGTCAGTCGGGCGGGGACGAAGCTCGACGGCGCCCTGCGGGCCTTCCCGGACGTGCTGGTCGAGGGTCGGCGCTGCCTCGACGCGGGGGCCTCGACAGGAGGATTCACCGACGTCCTCCTGAGGCGCGAGGCACGCGAGGTGGCGGCGGTCGACGTCGGACACGGCCAGCTCGTGCAGCATCTGCGCGACGACCCGCGCGTCCAGGTGTTCGAGGGCATGAATGTGCGTCACCTGCTTCCCGGTGACATCGGTGGCCCGGTACAGCTCACGGTCGCCGACCTGTCCTTCATCTCCCTGCGCCTGGTCATGGCGGCCCTCGCGGGTGCCACGGAGACAGGCGGAGACCTGCTGCTCATGGTCAAACCGCAGTTCGAGGTGGGCCGCGGGGGGCTGAACCGGCTCGGGGTGGTGACGGAGCCCGCCGCCCGCCGTCGCGCGGTGGCCGGAGTGCTCCGCAGCGCGCTCGGGTGCGGGCTCGACGTGGGCGGGGTGGCGCTGAGCCGTCTGCCCGGGCAGGACGGCAACCTGGAGTACTTCGTGTGGACAAAGGTGCCCCACGAGGGTTTGATGCCTAGGATCGAGGGGGAACTGGACCGGCTGACCGAACAGGCCCTCCCCGGCGGCGATCTGTTCGGACCACCCGACCGTTCCACCGATCAGACGGAGCTCGATGAGTAGACGAATCCTGGTGCTCGCGCATACCGGCCGCAGGAACGCGATGATCGCGGCGCAGGAGGCGTGCACACGCCTCCACAACCTGGGCCTGCAGCCGGTCATGCGTCCCGAGGAACTCGCCGACATCCAGCGCGAGTACGGCGAGCTCGCTGCGCCCGCCCAAGTGCTCGGTGACGACGTGGCCTTCGGCGACGTCGAGCTCGTGATGGTCCTCGGCGGGGACGGCACCATCCTGCGCGCGGCGGAGCTCGTCCGCGAAGCCGACATACCCCTGCTCGGGGTCAATCTCGGGCACGTCGGCTTCCTCGCCGAGAGCGAGCGTGCCGACCTCGAGGAGACCGTCCGCTGGGTCGCCGAACGCAGCTACACGGTCGAGGAGCGCACCACCATCGAGGTGCTGGTCTGGCACGGGGACACCCTGCTCGGCACGAACTGGGCGTTGAACGAGGCCGCCGTGGAGAAGGCGAACCGCGAACGCATGATCGAGGTCGTCATGGAGGTCGACGGGCGCCCGGTCAGCTCCTTCGGCTGCGACGGCGTCGTCCTTGCCACGCCCACGGGCTCCACGGCCTACGCGTTCTCCGCGAGCGGACCGATCGTGTGGCCGGAGGTCGAGGCGCTCCTGATGGTACCCATCAGCGCGCACGCCCTGTTCGCCAAGCCGCTCGTCGTCGCTCCCACCTCGGTGCTCGCCGTCGAACTGCTCGCCCGCACCGACGCCACCGGCATCCTCTGGTGCGACGGGCGGCGGAGCATCGACCTGCCGCCCGGCGCCCGGGTCGAGGTCCGGCGCTCCGAGCATCCCGTACGGCTCGCCCGAACACGGCACACACCCTTCTCGGAGCGGCTCGTGCGCAAGTTCGAGCTCCCCATCCAGGGCTGGCGCGGCCCGATCAGGCATCAGGACGGCGGGACGCCATGATCGAGGAGATGCGGATCCGCGACCTCGGCGTCATCACCGATGCCACCCTGAACCTCGGGCCCGGCCTGACCGTCGTGACCGGCGAGACCGGTGCGGGCAAGACCATGGTGATCACGGCCCTCGGGTTGCTGCGGGGCGCGAGATCCGACGCCGGCGCCGTCCGGCTGGGGGCAGCGTCCGCCTCCGCCGAGGCCGTCCTCCGGCTGGATCCAGCGAGCGGTGCCGCACGGCGGGCTGCCGAGGCAGGTGCTGCCCTCGAGGAGTACGACGGCGCCGCTGAACTGATCCTCGCGCGGACGGTGACGAGTGAGGGGCGCAGCCGAGCCTATGTCGGGGGCCGCGCGGCACCCGTGGGTGTCCTCGCAGAGCTGGGCGACCAGCTCGTCGTCGTCCACGGACAGTCCGACCAGTTGCGGCTGAAGAGCGCTCCGGCCCAGCGCCAGGCCCTCGACAAGTTCGGAGGCAGGCCGGTCGAGGACGCGATCCGTGACTACACGGCGACCTTCGGCCAGTGGCGGGACGCCCTCGCCGAACGCGACCGGCTGCGCAGCGAGGCCCGTGAGCGGTTGCGTGAAGCCGAAGGTCTCGAGGCAGCCCTGACGGAGATCGGCGACGCCGACCCGCAGCCGGGGGAGGACGCTGCCCTGAAGGCCGAGTCGATGCGGCTCGGCAACCTGGAGGAGCTGCGGACAGCTGCGCTGGTGGCCCATCAGGCGCTCGTCTCCGAGGACATCGGGGCGAGCGCCGATGCCGTGTCGCTGGTCGACGAGGCCAAGCGCCAGCTCGAGGCGGTCGCGGAGCACGACGCCGATCTCGGGAAGCTGGCGGAGCGGCTCGCCGAGGTCGGGTACCTGCTGGCGGACATCTCCGCCGAACTCGCCGGCTACGGGACGTCCCTCGACGGGGAGGGCGCCGGCAGGCTCGAGGAGGTGGAGTCGCGCCGGGCCGCCCTCTCGGTCCTGGTGCGGAAGTACGCACCGACGATCGACGAGGTGCTGGCGTGGCAGGAGGATGCCGTGAAGCGGCTCCTGGAGCTCGGCAGCGACTCCTCCCGCGTGGAGGAGCTCGATGACGAGATCGAGGACCTCGACCGCCGCGTCCACGACCTGGGCGAGGCACTGTCCGTGCTGCGGCGGACCGCTGCCGAGGATCTCGCCCACCGGGTCAGCGATGAGCTGACGGCCCTCGCGATGCCGGATGCGCAGCTGATCATCGACGTCACAGCGGCGGAGTCACTGACGATCCATGGTGCCGATGACATCTCCTTCATGCTCCAGCCCCATCCCGGATCGGCACCGCGGGCCCTCGGCAAGGGCGCCTCGGGCGGTGAGCTCTCACGCGTGATGCTGGCGATCGAGGTCGTCCTGGCCGCCGTCGATCCGGTGCCGACCTTCGTGTTCGACGAGGTGGACGCCGGTGTCGGCGGCAAGGCCGCCGTCGAGATCGGGCGTCGCCTCGCGATGCTGGCGGAGCACGTGCAGGTCATCGTGGTGACGCACCTGCCCCAGGTCGCGGCCTTCGCGGCGCGTCATATCCGCGTCACGAAGAACGTGTCCCGCGACGGCGAGGGGGGCGGCGTGACGGCCAGCGACGTCGAGGTGCTGCCCGACGACGAGCGGGTCCGCGAGCTGGCGAGGATGCTCGCCGGCCAGGAGGACTCGGCCTCCGCTCGGGCCCATGCCGAGGAACTCCTGGCCGATGCGGCCCGGACCGTCGCTCGGTGATAGCCTTGAACTCCGTGGCGCAGCAAACAAACTCCCGGTTCCTCAAGTCCGCAACGACCAAGCACATCTTCGTGACCGGCGGCGTGGCCTCCTCACTCGGCAAGGGACTGACGGCATCCAGCCTGGGTCACCTCCTCCGGGCGCGCGGCCTCTCCGTGACGATGCAGAAGCTTGATCCCTACCTCAATGTCGATCCCGGCACGATGAACCCCTTCCAGCACGGCGAGGTGTTCGTCACGGACGACGGCGCCGAGACGGATCTGGACATCGGTCACTACGAGCGGTTCCTCGACGAGAACCTCGACGGCTCGGCGAACGTGACGACGGGTCAGGTCTACTCGACGGTCATCGCGAAGGAGCGCCGGGGCGAGTACCTCGGTGACACCGTGCAGGTCATCCCGCACATCACCGACGAGATCAAGCGCCGCATGCGCCTGCCGGCCGAGGGTGCTCCCGGCAAGAAGGCCCCGGACGTGATCATCACGGAGATCGGCGGCACGGTCGGCGACATCGAATCGCAGCCTTTCCTCGAGTCCGCCCGACAGGTCCGGCAGGACGTCGGACGGAACAACGTCTTCTTCCTGCACGTGTCCCTGGTCCCGTACATCGGGCCGTCCCAGGAGCTGAAGACCAAGCCGACGCAGCACTCCGTGGCGATGCTGCGCTCCATCGGTATCCAGCCCGATGCCATCGTGATCCGCTCCGACCGCGAGGTCCCGGCGGCGATGCGCGAGAAGATCGGCCGCATGTGCGACGTCGACATCGACGCCGTCGTGAACGCGGCCGACGCCCCCAGCATCTACGACATCCCGAAGACCCTGCACGCGCAGGGGCTCGACGCGTACATCGTCCAGGCGCTCGGCCTGAAGTTCAAGGACGTCAACTGGACCAAGTGGAACAAGCTCCTCGAGGCCGTGCACAACCCCAAGCACCACGTCGAGGTGGCGCTCGTGGGCAAGTACATCGACCTCCCGGACGCCTACCTGTCCGTCACCGAGGCCCTGCGTGCGGGCGGTTTCGCGAACAAGGCGAAGGTGACCATCAAGTGGGTCCCGTCCGACGAGTGCCAGACCCCGGAGGGAGCCAGCAAGGCGCTCGACGGCGTCGACGCGGTCTGCATCCCCGGCGGGTTCGGCATCCGGGGCCTCGAGGGCAAACTCGGAGCGCTGACCTATGCCCGCGAGAACAGAATCCCGACCCTCGGCCTGTGCCTCGGGCTGCAGTGCATGGTCATCGAGTACGCGCGGAACGTCGTCGGGCTGGAGGGTGCCTCCTCGAGCGAGTTCGAACCCGATACCACGTACCCGGTCATCGCCACCATGGCGGAGCAGCTCGAGATCGTCGCCGGTGAAGGGGACATGGGTGGCACGATGCGCCTGGGTCGCTGGGAGGCCAAGCTGCAGGAGGGCTCCGTCATCGCCGGCACCTACGGGAAGACCACGGTCTTCGAGCGGCACCGGCACCGCTACGAGGTGAACAACGAGTACCGCGAACAGATCGCCGAGGCGGGCCTCGTGTTCTCGGGGACGACGACGGACGGAAAGCTCGTCGAGTTCGCCGAGCTGCCCAAGGACGTCCACCCGTACTACGTCTCCACCCAGGCCCACCCGGAGCTGAGCTCGCGGCCCACGCGTCCGCACCCCCTCTTCGCCGGCCTCGTGAAGGCGGCGCTCGAGCGCCGCGGCGCGAAGGTCTGACCGTGCAGGTGTCCGGGGACGACCGTGCGACCTTCAGCGACGAGCAGAGCCCCCGCCGGCTGATCGACGCGTCGACGGTCTACGAAGGGCGTGTGTGGGACGTCGTCAGCGAGCAGTTCAGCCTCACGGCGGACGGCGAGGCGATCACACGCGACTTCATCCGCCACCCCGGGGCCGTCGCCGTCCTGGTCCTGAACGACGACGGCCAGGTGCTGCTGATCCGTCAGTACCGGCACCCGGTGCGCATGGCGCTCTGGGAGATCCCGGCCGGCCTGCTCGACGAGGAGGGCGAGGACTTCGTGGACGCGGCGGCGCGTGAACTCGCCGAGGAGGCGGACCTCACCGCCCGCCAGTGGCATGTCCTGGTGGACCTCTTCCTGTCCCCGGGCTCGTCCTCCGAGGCGCTGCGCATCTACCTGGCCCGCGGGATCGGTGACGTGCCCGAGGCCGATCGTCACACGCGCACGCACGAGGAGGCGGAGATCGAACTCCGGTGGATGGATCTCGACGACGCCGTCAGCGCGGCCCTCGAGGGTCGGATCCACAGTCCGTCCGCCGTCGCGGCAGTTCTCGCGGCCCGCGTGGCACGGGAGAACGGGTTCATCGATCTGCGCCCGGCCATGACGCCGTGGCCGGAACACCCGAGCCAGCACTCCACGTGGCCGCGCGGCGCCGTGCTCGAGATCTGACCACCATGGCGGACCAGGCACCTGTCGACGAGGACGGGCCGCTGTCGACGCTGCTCCGGGACTACCTGCAGCACATGTCCGTGGAGCGGGGCCTGTCCGTCAACACGCTCGCGGCGTATCGCCGGGACCTCCGCCGCTATGCCGCGTTCCTCCGGACCAGGGACGTCGGTGATGCTACCGCCGTGACGCGGCACGACGTATCGGCCTTCGCCCAGGCTGTCGTCTCCGGCGACGACGGCTTCGCGGCACTCAGTCCACGGTCGGCGGCACGGACGATCGTCGCCGTCCGCGGGTTGCACCGGTTCTGGGCGCTCGAGGGTATCACCGAGGGAGATCCGGCCCGGGACGTCCACCCGCCGATGGCGGGGCAGCGGCTCCCGAAAGCCATCCCGGTGGCGGAGGTCGTCAGGATCCTCGAGTCCGTGGACACCTCGACCTCCACCGGTCAGCGGGACCGGGCGCTGCTGGAGTTCCTGTATTCCACCGGAGCCCGGATCAGCGAGGCCGTGGGGCTGGACGTCGACGATGTCTCCGTCAGCGACGCGCAGGACCTCCCGGCCGTCGTCCGGCTGACCGGCAAGGGCTCGAAGGAACGACTGGTCCCGGTCGGGTCCTACGCGGCTCGGGCGGTGGACGGCTACCTCGTCCGCGGCAGGCCCCTGCTCGCCTCGAAGGGCACGGGAAGTCCTGCCCTCTTCCTCAACATGCGCGGGGGGCGCCTGAGCCGCCAGAGCGCCTGGAGCATCCTGAAAGCGGCCACCGAACGCGCGGGTGTGACCCGCGACGTCTCCCCGCACACACTGCGCCACTCGTTCGCGACGCATCTGCTCGAGGGGGGCGCGGACGTCCGGGTGGTGCAGGAGCTGCTCGGTCACGCCTCCGTCACCACCACGCAGGTGTACACCCTGGTCACGGCCGATACGCTGCGCGAGGTGTACGCCGCGGCGCACCCGAGGGCCCGTGCCTGACGTCGACGCCCCGGACGACGATCCGGCGGCCGGCGTGCCCTCGTCCGGCGCTGTGATGCCAGACGGGAGGCTGCCTGGCCCCACCGCGTCCGGAGTGTCCCGCGAGTGGTCGACGATCGACGGCGCAGCCTACAGGCGTGTCGTCCTGTGCTTCCTGTTCCGCCCGTCGTCCACGGGTCGGGAGGTGCTGCTCGGCCTCAAGCGGACCGGTTTCGGGACGGGGAGGGTCGTGGCGCTCGGCGGCAAGGTCGACGGCGACGAGTCCGACCTCGACGCCGCGGTCCGCGAGGTCGAGGAGGAGAGCGGGATCGCCCTGCGGCCGTCGGACCTGCGGTATGCGGGCCGGATCAGCTGGTCCTTCCCTGCCCGGCCGGACTGGAACATGCAGTCCGCACTCTTCACGGCCGAGGCCGGACACAGCGTGCCCGCCCCGTGCGAGGAGATCGAGCCGCGCTGGTATCCGGTCGACGCGATCCCTTGGGCCGCCATGTGGAAGGACGCGCCGCATTGGCTTCCGGAGCTCCTGGCCGGAACCCGCGTCGAGGCGCACATCGAGATGGCGGCGGACAACGATGGGGTCGCGCGGGCGACGATCAGCTGACGCGACCCTCCACGGCGACGGGTCGGCTGACGCGACCTTCAGCGGGTGTCGAGCGCCCGGCCGGACCCTCCGCCGGCGCGACCCCGCGCCTGCCGAGCCTGACGGGCGGGCGCCGGCCCGTCGCCAGCCCGGCGACGGCCCCCGCGGTCAGCCGACGTGCCGCTCCTCGGGACCGTTGTACAGGCTGAGCGGCCGGATGAGCGAGTTCGAGGCCACCTGCTCCATGACGTGTGCAGTCCAGCCGGTGATGCGGGCCGCGATGAAGAGCGGGGTGAACATCTCCGTGTCGAAACCCATGAGGTGGTAGGTGGGCCCGGCTGGGTAGTCGAGGTTCGGCTTGATGCCCTTGGCTTCGTCCATCGCCGTCTCCAGCCCCGAGTAGAGGCCGAGGATCTCGCTGCGTCCGTAGTACTCGATCATCGCGTCGAGGGCGGACTTCATGGTCGGCACGCGGGAATCGCCGCTCTTGTAGACGCGGTGCCCGAAGCCCATCACCTTCTTCTTCGATGCGAGGGCGTCCTCCATCCATGCCTTGGCCCGGACGGCGGCGTCCTCGGCGCTCTCGTCCTCGCGGATGCCGATCTCCTCGAAGGTGTGCATGACGGCCTCGTTGGCTCCGCCGTGCAGGGCTCCCTTCAGGGCGCCGATCGCCCCGGTGACCGCGGAGTGCAGGTCCGCGAGGGTGGACGTGATGACCCGCGCGGTGAAGGTCGAGGCATTGAAGGAGTGTTCGGCGTAGAGCACCATCGAGACGTCGAAGGCGTGGACCACCTCCGTGGGTGCCTCCTCCCCGAACGTCATCCAGAGGAAGTTCGCCGAGTAGCCGAGGTCGTCGCGCGGCTCCACGAGCGCCTGTCCGCGCCGGCGCCGCTGGTCATAGGCGACGACGGCGGGGAAGGCCGCGAACAGCGTGGCGGCCTTCTCCATGTTCGCGTCGACCGAGTTGTCGCCGGCCAGGGGGTGGCTCGCCCCCATGACGGACACGGCGGTGCGTGCCACGTCCATCGGGTGCGCGGTCGCAGGAAGCAGGTCGATGGCGGCGATGACCTGCTCGGGCAGGGCGCGGTGGGCACGCTCGAAGGCGTCGAACTCCTGCCGTTGCGCGGCGTCCGGCAGCTCGCCGTTCCAGAGGAGATAGGCCACGTCCTCCATGTCCCGGTGGCCGGCCAGCTCCTGGACGGGGTAGCCCCGGTAGAGCAGGGAGTTGGATTCGGGATTCACCTTCGAGATCGCGGTGTGGTCGACGACCACTCCGGCAAGGCCCTTGTGGATCTCTGGTTCTGTCACGATTGCTCCTCCTGTGCATCGGATCCTGCGGGTGCGGGCGGGGCGGCGGATCTGCTGCCCGGTACCTCGAAGTCGAAGATGGACGAGTCGAACCGGTTGTAGCCCTCGTAGTCCACGAGGTCGTACAGCCGGCTGCGCGTCTGCATCCCCTCCACGGCGGGTTGCTGGGTGCCGTGGAGTCGGATCGTGTCCAGCGTACGCTCGGCGGCGCCCATCGCACTGCGCAGGAGTGTGACCGGGTAGATCACCATGCTCACCCCGACGTCCTGGAGCTGCTCCGCCGTGAAGAGATCGCTCTTCCCGAACTCCGTCATGTTCGCGAGGATCGGTACGTCCACGGCATCCCGGATGGCACGGAACTCGTCCAGGGTCCGCATCGCCTCCGGGAAGATCGCGTCCGCGCCGGCCTCGACCAGTGCACGGGACCGGTCCTGTGCCGCCCTGAGGCTGTCCGTGCCTCGGATGTCGGTCCGCGCCATGATGAGGAAGTCGGGGTCGCGGCGTGCGTCGGCGGCGGCCCGGATGCGCTTGACCGCGGTGTCGAGGTCGACGACGTTCTTGCCGTCGAGGTGACCGCACCGCTTGGGGTTGAACTGGTCCTCGATGTGGCAACCGGCCAGGCCTGCGTTCTCGAGTTCCTGTACGCTGCGGGCCACGTTCATGGGCTCGCCGAAGCCGGTGTCTGCGTCGACCAGGCAGGGCAGGTCCGTCATCCGGGCGATCTGTCCGGCCCGCTGCGCCACCTCGGTCAGCGTGGTGAGGCCGATGTCGGGGAGCCCGAGATCGGCGGCGATCACGGCGCCCGAGATGTAGACGCCGTCGAACCCCCTGTCGCCGATCAGCCGGGCCGAGAGGGGATTGAAGGCACCCGGGAACTGCTGGAGGCGGCCCGAGGCCAGCCCGTCGCGGAGGGCGCGTCGTTTCTGGGGCGCGGTGACGCTCGAATACAGCATCCCGGCCCTCCTACAGGAGTCCCTGCGGCATCGCGACCGCATCGAGGTGGCCTGGACGGGCGACGACGTTGAGTTGCCCGAGCGATCCTGCGGGCAGGTCCGGGAGCTGCTCGACGGCCGCGAGGAAGCGCTCGAGTTCCGCGTCCTCGACGATGCCCGCGGCGAGCATGCGCAGCTTCGCGATGTAGTCGGCACGGGCGAAGGGGCGGGCGCCGAGGGGATGCGCATCGGCGACGGCGATCTCGTCCGTGATGACCGTCCCGTCGGTCAGGGTGATCTCGACGCCGCCGCCGAAGGCTTTCTCGGCGATGTCGAGCGAGTGGTAGCGCCGCGTCCACTCCGGGTCCTCGACCGTGGTGACCTTGTGCCAGAGGGCCACTGTGTCGGGGCGGGCGGCGCGTTCGGGCGCGTATGAGTCCTCGTGGTGCCAGCGGCCGTCCTGCAGCGCCACGGTGAAGATGTAGGGGATGGAGTGGTCGAGAGTCTCACGCGAGGCGGTGGGCTCGTACTTCTGCGGGTCGTTGGCGCCGGACCCGATGACGTAGTGCGTGTGGTGGGAGGTGTGGATGACGACGGCCGCGACGTTGTCCGGGTCGGCCACCTCGGGGTGGGCACTGTGGAGGCGCCGTGCGAGGTCGATCCAGGCCTGCGCCTGGTACTCCGCCGAGTGCTCCTTGGTGTAGGTGTCGAGGATGGCCCGCTTCGCCTCGCCCCGGGTGGGGAGCGGCACCTCGTAGGCGGCGGTCGGGCCGTCGAGGAGCCAGGCGATCACGCCGTCCTCGCCCTCGTAGATGGGTGTGGGGGAGGTCTGTCCGCGCATCGCCCGGTCGACCGACTCGACGGCCATCTTGCCGGCGAAGGCCGGAGCGTGCGCCTTCCAGGTGGAGATCTCGCCCTTGCGGGACTGGCGGGTGGCTGTCGTCGTGTGCAGGGCCTGGCCGACGGCGTGGAAGATCACGTCGGCCTCGAGGCCGAGCAGGGTGCCGATGCCTGCTGCAGCAGAAGGGCCGAGGTGTGCCACGTGGTCGATCTTGTGCTCGTGCAGGCAGATCGCCTTCACGAGGTCCACCTGGATCTCGTAGCCCGTGGCGATCGCCCGGAGCAGGTCCCGGCCCGAGGCGCCGGCGTGCTGCGCCGTGGCGAGGATCGGCGGGATGTTGTCCCCGGGGTGGGAGTAGTCGGCGGCGAGGAAGGTGTCGTGGTAGTCGAGTTCACGCACGGCCACCCCGTTGGCCCAGGCGGCCCACTCCGCGGACACGGGCTCCGTGACGCCGAAGACGGCTGCGCCGCTGCCGTGGGCGGACACGGGATGACTGAGGGCCTGCGCACGCGCGGCGAGGACCGGCGCCCGGTTCAGGGAGGCGATGGCGACGGAGGCGTTGTCGATGATGCGGTTGATGACCATGTCCGCGACGTCGTCGGTGACCTCGACGGGGTCGGTGGCCACCTCGGCGATCTTCCAGGCGAGCTGGCCGGTCTTCGGGAGGTTCTCCTCGCTGCGGTGGACGCGGACGGGGTGCGATTCAACCATGGTGTACCTTTCGTGGATCTCGGAACGGGGTGGGAGGCGACGCCGGGGCGACGGGCGGATCGAGGAGGTGCTGCAGGCTGGTGTGGAGGTGGACGCGCATGGCGGCCTCGGCGAGGTCGGCGTTCCCGGCCGCGACGGCGAGAGCGATCTGCTCGTGTTCGCGGGCGGAGGCGAGCAGCCGCGCCGGATGGTCACGGGCGAGCCGCCGGACTCGGGCGAGGTGCGTCCGGATGGACTTCTGCGCCTGGTACAGGTAGGAGTTGGCGGCTGCTTCATCGATCGCCCGGTCGAGCCGGGCCGTGAGCGCGTAGTAGTCCTCGTGCCCGCCACCGTGCTCGAGGCTCTGCCCGGCGGAGCGGAACTCCGTGGCCAGGGCATCGAACACCGCCGCCGACCCCCGCACGGCTGCAAGGCGCACGGCCGCACATTCCAGCGGTAGCCGGACGTCGAAGAGATCGGCCACCGCGTCGAGCGAGATGGCGGAGACCACGACGCCGCGCCCGGCATGCGGCGTGGCCAGTCCTTCGGCGACGAGCCGCGAGAGGGCTTCGCGCAGTGGCGTCCGGGAGACGCCGAGGCGTGCGGACTGCTCGACCTCGGCCAGCACGTCGCCGGGAGCGAGCCGCCACTCGAGGATGTCCGAGCGGAGGAAGGCGTAGGCGCGGTCACTCGCTCTCACACCGACCTCCGCCTGTTCGTCGTCGCCGGGGCGCAGCCCGGCCTTTCGCTTGAATGTATACACGGAGCCCCCCAGAAGCAAGGGTCGCGAGCCCAGGTTCAGGACCGCGGGCGTGTCGTGTATACAGGAGCCGCTGAAGCAGCTCAGGGCCCGTGATACTCTCCTCTCCACGCGCAAGGGAGGGCGAGCATGGCTGCAGCAGGGATGGACACCGGAGGCGGTACCCCGGGGAACGAGTACACGGCGCTGCACGCCGAAAGCCTCGCCGATCCCGAGCGGTTCTGGCTCGCTGCCGCGGAAGCGGTCGACTGGTCGGCCGCACCCACCTCGGCACTCGACACCACGTCCGCGCCCCTCTACCGGTGGTTCCCCTCCGCCACGCTCAACACGAGTCACAACGCCCTCGATCGCCACGTCGACGCGGGACACGGCACGCGGACGGCACTCGTGTACGACTCCGCGATGCTGGGTCTGCGCCGCAGCTACACCTACGCCGAGCTGCGGGACGAGGTGGCGGTCTTCGCGGGCGTCCTCGCCGGGCTCGGCGTCGGCAAGGGTGACCGCGTCCTCGTGTACCTGCCGATGGTCCCCGAAGCCGTCATCGCCATGCTGGCGACGGCGCGCCTCGGGGCGGTGCACTCGGTGGTGTTCGGGGGATTCGCCCCCGCCGAACTCGCCGCGCGCATCCGGGACGCCGGACCAGCGGCGGTGGTCACCGCGACGGGCGGCTTCGAGCCGGGTCGCCGCGTCGAGTATCTGCCGGCCGTCCGGGAGGCACTCGCGCTCGCCGGCAGCGGGGGGACGCCCGTGGTCGTGAAGCATCGTGATGGCTTCGACAACAGGGCCGGGACGGATCCGGATGACGTGTCCGGAGACGGCCGTTCCTCCTCGACCGGCTCCTCGACCGCCGGTGGTGACGCGCCGTGGGTCGATTGGGACGACGCCGTCGGGCGGGCCGAGCCGGTCGCTCCCGTCGACGTGGCGGCGACCGATCCGCTCTACATCCTCTACACCTCCGGCACCACCGGCTCCCCGAAGGGCGTGGTGCGGGACAACGGCGGGCACGCCGTCGCGCTGGCCTGGTCCATGCGGAACATCTACGGCATCGGCCCGGGCGACGTCATCGTGACGGCGTCGGACGTCGGCTGGGTCGTGGGGCACTCCTACATCGTCTACGGGCCGCTCCTGGCGGGCGCGACGACGGTGCTCTACGAGGGCAAGCCGGTGGGGACGCCCGACGCGGGTGCCTTCGGCAGGCTCATCGAGGAGCACCGAGCAAAGGTGCTCTTCACCGCGCCGACCGCCCTGCGCGCGATCCGCCGGGCCGATCCCGAGGGCTCGGCGCTCCGCGGCCACGACCTGTCCTCCCTCGATTCGCTCTTCTCCGCCGGTGAACGCCTCGACACCGGGACTTCCGCCTGGATCGGTGGCGTCCTCGGTGTCCCGGTCGTGGACAACTGGTGGCAGACGGAGACCGGCTGGCCCATCTGTGCCAATCCGCGGGGGTTCGGTGGCGTCCCGCTGAAGCCGGGGTCGCCGTCGCTGCCGTCGCCCGGCTTCGACGTGGCCGTCCTGGACGAGAGCGGTGCGCCCCTTCCCGCGGGGCTCGAGGGCAGCATCGCCCTGCGCCTCCCGCTCCCGCCGGGCACCCTGACGACCCTCTGGGGCAGCGATCAGCGGTACCGCGAGTCCTACCTCGAGGCGTTCGACGGCTACTACTCCAGCGGGGATTCCGGCTACCTGGACGAGGACGGCTACGTGTTCGTCATGGGACGCACCGACGACGTCATCAACGTGGCCGGGCACAGGCTCTCCACCGGCGCCATCGAGCAGGTCATCGCGCAGCACCCCGCCGTCGCCGAGTGCGCGGTCCTCGGACTCCACGATCCGCTGAAAGGCCAGCGCGCCAGCGGCTACGTGGTCCTGAAGGCAGGCTCGACCATCGACGCCGAGACGCTCGAAGCGGACCTCGTACACCTGGTGCGCACGACCATCGGACCCGTTGCGGACTTCCGTTCGGCCGTGGTCGTCGATGCGCTGCCGAAGACGCGCTCGGGCAAGATCCTGCGCAAGACCATGCGCCAGATGGCCGCAGGGGAGCAGTACGCCGTCCCGTCCACGATCGAGGATCCTGCCGTGCTCGATGCGCTGGCCCCGCTGCTGCGGCCGACGTCCGCGGACTGACGGTCGCCCGGGCAGCCCGACCCGGTGGGGGAGCGGGACGGGCGTCAGCGCCCGGTGGTGGTCCGCGCCCAGCTGTACTCGAACTCAGGGCGTCCCCGCGTGCCGTAGCGCGGTGTCCTCAGGACGGACCGCTGATCGGCGAGGTGTTCGAGGTAGCGCCGCGCGGTCACCCGTGACATCGACAGCGCCTCCGAGACCTCGATGGCGGTGGTCGGGGCGGACTGCTCCTTCAGATGGGCCGACACGGCGCGCAACGTCTCACCGGAGAGTCCCTTGGGGAGCGCCGCGGACGCGACGGTGCGCAGTGAGGCGAAGGCCTGGTCCACCTCGGCCTGCGTGGTCGCCGTCGCCTGGTCGACGAGGCTCTGCCGGAACTCTTGGTAGGCACCCAGCTTCTCGCTGAACGCCGAGTAGGTGAACGGCTTGATGAGGTACTGGACGATCCCCGACGAAATGGCCGAGCGGACCACGTGCAGGTCGCGCACCGCAGTGATGGCGATGATGTCGATCGGGAGGCCCAGCCCGCGCACCCTGCGGATGATGTCGAGCCCGTGGACGTCCGGCAGGTTCATGTCGAGCAGCATGAGGTCGACGGGCGCGCCGGCCTGCCCCGCGGTGTCGCCCACGAGCTGCAGGAAGGCGGCGAGCTCCGCGCCGCTCCGGGCGACCCCGGCGAGCTCGAAACCGTCGAGGCGGCGCACGTACTCCGCGTGCGCGTCCGCGGCCACGGGATCGTCCTCGACGACGAGGACCCGGATGGCGGTCATGCCCGACCGCCACCGGACGCGGGGCGCGCGCCGGTACCGTCGGGTGCGGCCTCGAAGGCTCGTGAGGTGCTCAGCGGGCGAGCAGCGGCACCCGAGGGAGCCGAGGGACCTGTGGGAACCGGTCCGTCCGCCGGTTCGGCGGGTGCAGGGTAGGGGAGCCGGATCGTGAAGCGGGCACCGCCGTCGTCCGTGTCCGTCACCTCCACCACCCCGCCGAAGCGCCGGACGGCCTGGCGGACGAGCGCGAGGCCGATCCCGCGCCCGGCCCCCTGTACCCCCTGGCCGACGACCCCCGTCCGGCTGTGCATCCGGCCGGAGGTCACCCCACCCGTCCTGCCCCTCTGCGGGCCGCCGTCGTGCTTGGTGCTGTAGCCGAAATCGAAGATCTTCGCCTTCTCGGAATCGGGCAGGCCGTGACCGCTGTCCTCCACGACGATCTCGAGGTACGGCGCGGTCCCCTCCGGCGCGAGACGTGTCACGGAGAGGAGCACGCGTGGTTCCTCGGAGGCCGCAGCCTCGTCGAAGGCGTTGTCCAGCAGGTTGCCGATGATCGTGACGAGGTCCACGGGATTGAGGGCACCGGCCTGTGCGTCATGGCCGATCTCCGAGATCAGCTCGATGCCGCGCTCGTTCGCCTGAGCCGCCTTGCCGACCAGCAGCGCCGCGATGAACGGCTCGTCGACCGCCCGGACCACCTCGTCCGTGAGCCGCTGCGACTGCTGCAGGTCCCTCGTCGCGAAATCGAGCACGTCCGCACTCCTGCCGAGTTCCACGAGCGACACGATGGTGTGCAGGCGATTGGCGTGCTCGTGGGTCTGCGAGCGCAGGGCGTCGGTCAGCGTGCGCATCGTCTCGACTTGCCCGGTCAGTGCCTCGATCTCCGTGTGGTCCCGCAGGGTGGTCACCGTGCCCAGAACGGTCGGATGGTGTGAGGCGCGCCCCGCGGGAGCCGGTGGTACGGCGGGTTCCTGGTTCACCACGAGAACCCGGCTGTCGGTCAGGTGCACCTCGTCGTTCGCCCTCCGCCCCGACGCCAGGAGCTCGCGGAGCGACGGCGGCACGGCGAGGTGCGACGCCGGCACCGGCTCCTGCGTGCCGTCGAGCCCCAGCAGCCGCGCAGCCTGGTCGTTGTAGAGGACCAGTCGGCCCTCGGCATCGGTCAGCAGGAGGCCCTCCCGGACCGAGTGGAGGACGGAGTCGTAGAACACGAAGGTGCGCGACAGTTCCGCCGGTCCCATGCCCAGCGTCGCGTCGCTCAGGCGTCGGCTGAGGAGGAAGGAAGCGAGGGCGCCGACCGCGAGCGCACCGAGCGCGATCGACGCGACGAGCGGCAGCTGGGCGTTCCGGGCGATCGCCGCGCGGTCCACCGTGATACCGGCCGCGACCATGGCCCGGACGGTCCCGTCGCCGCCCACGATCGGCACGATCGACCGGATCGACGGCCCCAGGGTGCCGGCGTACGTCTCCGTGTGGGTCCCGCCGGCGAGGGCCTCCGCCACCGACCCGATGTACGGCTTGCCGATCTGGTCGGGGTTGCGGTGGGTGTAGCGGGTCCGGTCCGTCGCCATGATGGTGATGAAGTCCACGCCGAGCCGGTCCATGACGCCCACGGCGTAGGGCTGGAGGACGGACGAGGGATCCGGGCCCTCCACGGCCTCGAGGACGGCAGGATCCAGCGCGATCGTCGTGGAGACGGCGACCATGCGCTCGGCCGCCGCGTCGTCCACGCCCTGCGCCGCATCGACGTACAGGATCACGGACAGCGACGCGGACAGCACCAGGATGAAGACGAGCTGAACGAGGAAGTACTGCCGTGCGAGGCTCCATCGACTCACGCGGGGATCCAGCTCCTTCGGGGTTCGTGGGGCACCGGGCGGGTACCGGCGCACGCGGGTCCATGACCAGTATGAACTCAATCGTGATGCGCATCACGCGCGGTGCGATGATCAGGAGGAAGCACCCAACACTACGCTCCCCGGTAGGACCCCGCAGCCGAAGAACGACCTCCGGCGGCCGGCGCCGCCGGGCGGCCGGACACCCAGGGAGAACACCATGGCTATGGCGCCATCGCGGTCCGACAACGGACCCGCCAAGACCCGCAAACGGGTCGACAAGACCCATTTCCTCTACATCGCCGTGATCGCGGCGGTGATTCTCGGCGCGATCCTCGGCCTGGCGGCCCCGGAGTTCGCCAAGTCGCTCAAACCGCTCGGAACGGGCTTCATCAACCTGATCAAGATGATGATCGCACCGATCATCTTCTGCACGATCGTGCTCGGGGTCGGGTCCATCGCGAAGGCCGCGACGGTCGGCAAGGTGGGCGGGCTCGCACTCGGGTACTTCATGGTCATGTCGACCTTCGCCCTGGCGATCGGCCTCGTGGTCGGCAACCTCATCCAGCCCGGCGAGGGACTCGACATCTCGTCGTCGACCTATGAGCTGCCGGCGACTGCCGAGGGTGCACCCGAGGGGACGGTCGGCTTCCTGCTCAGCATCATCCCCACCACCCTGCTCTCCGCACTGACGGGTCCGAGCATCCTGCAGACCCTGTTCGTGGCGCTGCTCGTCGGGTTCGCCCTCCAGAAGATGGGCTCCGCCGGCAAGCCGGTCCTCCGCGGCATCGGCCACATCCAGGCACTCGTCTTCCGGATCCTCATCATGATCATGTGGCTCGCACCCATCGGTGCGTTCGGTGCCATCGCCGCCGTAGTCGGCGAGACCGGCGTCCAGGCCATCGTCAGCATGGCGACGCTCATGATCGCCTTCTACATCACCTGCGCCCTGTTCATCGTCGTCATCCTCGGCGGCCTGCTGAAGATGGTCACCGGGGTGAACATCTTCAAGCTCATGAAGTACCTGGGCCGTGAGTACCTGCTCATCTTCAGCACCTCGTCCTCCGAAGCGGCGCTTCCCCGCCTCATCGCCAAGATGGAGCACCTCGGGGTCTCCAAGCCCGTCGTCGGCGTCACCGTCCCCACGGGCTACTCCTTCAACCTGGACGGCACCGCGATCTACCTGACCATGGCGGCGCTCTTCGTCGCCGAGGCCCTCGGCAAGCCCCTGGCCCTCGGCGAGCAGATCTCGCTCCTGGTGTTCATGATCATCGCCTCCAAGGGAGCGGCCGGGGTCACCGGAGCGGGCCTCGCGACCCTCGCCGGTGGCCTGCAGTCGCACCGCCCGGACCTGGTGGACGGCGTCGGCCTGATCGTCGGGATCGACCGCTTCATGTCCGAGGCCCGCGCGCTCACCAACTTCACCGGGAACGCCGTGGCGACGGTCCTCATCGGGACCTGGACCAAGGAGATCGACCGGGCCCGCGTGGATGACGTGCTCGACGGTCGCGAGCCCTTCGACGAGAGCACGATGACCACGGACCACCGCTTCGACAACGACGAGAACGACGTCGAGGATGGCGCCGAGGCCCACACGGAGGCCGCCGTCCGCGGGACCACCGCTCGCTGACAGCGCGCCACCACGGGCCGTCCGCCCGACCACCCGACGACGGCGGTGCCCTGGAGCTCATCCAGGGCACCGCCGTCGTCGTTCCCGCGGGGAGCGGTGCATGATCCGGGTGCATCCGGGCCCCGTCCCGGGCGTCCGGTGTCCCGCTCGTCCTCCCACCGAGGACCCCCTGAGTGGTCGTCCCGGACGCGGCGGGGAAAGGAACGTTCGACCTCAGGTTGAGGATCAAGGCTCGTCACCCCGGGACCCCCACCTCCGCGGTGCCCCTCCCGGGCGTTGTACGGTTGACCAAGAGAAACGCCGCCCGGCCCCCCTTCCCGGCCGGCGTGCACCGGATTCGATGGAAGCGTGGATAAACAACGTGAGTACTGAACAGGGTTCCACTCTGCCCGGCGCAGCGGACACGGAGCTCGGTCCGACCGGCCGGCCCGTGACGGAGTTCCCTGAACCCCCCGTCCTCGAGTCCCACGGCCCGGCGCGGGTCATCGCGATGGTCAACCAGAAGGGCGGCGTCGGCAAGACGACGTCGACCATCAACCTCGGCGCGGCGCTCGCGGAAGCCGGCCGCAAGGTCCTGCTCGTCGACTTCGACCCGCAGGGCGCGCTCTCCGCAGGCCTCGGCACGAACCCGCACGAGCTGGACGTGACGGTTTACAACGTGCTGATGGACCGCAAGGTGACCATCCACGACGCCATCCAGCACACCGCGATCGAGAACATTGATCTCCTGCCGGCCAACATCGACCTCTCCGCCGCAGAAGTGCAGCTCGTGAACGAGGTGGCACGCGAGCAGGTGCTCGACCGCGCCCTGCGGAAGGTCGCGGACGACTACGACGTCATCCTCATCGACTGCCAGCCCTCGCTCGGCCTCCTGACCGTCAACGCGCTCACTGCGGCGCACGGCGTCATCATCCCGCTCATCTGCGAGTTCTTCGCCCTGCGCGCGGTGGCCCTGCTGGTCGAGACCATCGAGAAGGTCCAGGACCGGCTGAACCCGCGCCTGCAGATCGACGGGGTACTGGCCACCATGTACGACGCCAGGACGCTCCACAGCCGCGAGGTCATCGCCCGGCTGGTCGAGGCCTTCGGCGACAAGGTCTTCGAGACCGTGATCAAAAGGACCATCAAGTTCGCCGACGCGACCGTCGCAGCGGAGCCGATCACGTCCTACGCCGCCAACCACTCCGGCGCGGATGCCTACCGGCGGCTCGCGAAGGAGCTCATCAGCAGGGGCGGAGCACCCTAGTGCCGGCGCGCACCGGGTCCGCCCGGGCCCGGTAGGTGACCGGGATGGCACGCGCGCAGGCGGCCACCGCTCCGACGACGGCGGCTCCTGCCGCCGTGTTCGCGGTGCAGCTGACGAATTTCAGCGGACCCTTCGATCTGCTGCTGAACCTCATCTCGCGACGTGAGCTCGACATCACCGAGATTGCCCTCGCCCAGGTGACGGACGAATTCATCGCGCACATCCGCCGCATCCAGGCGGCCGAGGGCGAGTGGAAACTCGACGAGGCGAGCGAGTTCCTCGTGGTCGCAGCGACCCTGCTGGACCTCAAGGCGGCGCGGCTGCTGCCCTCCGGCGCGGTCGAGGACGAGGAGGACATCGCCCTGCTCGAGGCCCGCGATCTCCTGTTCGCCCGGCTGCTGCAGTACAGGGCCTTCAAGGAAGTGGCCCGTCACCTCGCGCAGCGGCTCGAGGAGGAGGACGCGAGGCATCCTCGCGACGTCCCCCTCGAACCGCACCTCACCCGGCTGCTGCCCGAGCTCATCTGGAAGCACACGCCCGCGGACTTCGCCGCCCTGGCCGCGAAGGTCCTCGCCCCACGGCAGGAGCTGCCGTCCGAGGTCGGGATCGAGCACCTGCACGCCCCGGCCGTCAGCGTCCGGGACCAGGCGGTCATCCTGCAGGATCTCCTCCTGACGAGGGGTCCGCTGTCCTTCCGGCAGCTCACCGAGGACGCCGGTTCACGGTTGGTGCTGGTGGTGCGCTTCCTCGCGCTCCTCGAACTCTTCCGCGACGGGGCGATCTCCTTCGACCAGGCAGCCCCGCTCGCCGAACTGCTGGTGCGGTGGAGTGCCGAGGACGGGCACTGGTCGGCGGAAGCGCTGACGAGCGACTTCGAGGCGGAAGGGTCCGAGGCGGAGGGGAACGCGGAGGGGAACAGCGACGCACCCGACGGTGGGCAGGTCCCGCGGTCCGCGGGGGAACGGGAGGCGCAGGATGACTGAGCCGGGACCCCCCGCAGGGGATGAACCCGTGCCCGACGTCGATGTCCTGCCCGGCGGGATCCGGGGCGCCGTCGAGGCGATCCTCATGGTCGCGGACCGTCCCGTGACCGACGAACAGGTGGCCGCGGTCCTCGGGCGGCCGACCGCCGAGGTGCACGGGGTCCTCGTGGACCTGCAGCGGGAGTACGACGGCTATACTGGATCAGGCCTCCAGAGCACCGAACCATCTGAACCGCGCGGTTTCGAACTCAGGAACATCGCCGGCGGGTGGCGGATCTTCTCCCGGACGCACTTCGCGTCCGTTGTCGCCGACTTCGTTCTCGATGGCCAGACTGCCCGGCTCTCACAGGCAGCACTCGAGACACTGGCGGTCATCGCGTACCGCCAACCCGTCTCCCGTGCCCGGGTGTCCGCCATCCGGGGCGTTAACGTCGATTCCGTGGTCCGTACGCTGCTGCAGCGGGGGCTGGTCGTCGAGCAGGAGACCGATCCCGAGACCGGAGCGGTCCTCTATGGGACCACCATCCTCTTTCTGGAAAGATTGGGACTCGCCAGCGTCGACGAACTGCCGCGGATCGCCCCCCACCTTCCGGGCCTCGAGAGCCTGGGGGAGTACGACGAGACGACGTACTGAGGTGCATCGGCCGGCATCGATCAGCGGTGATCAGGAGCGGGACGGACGGACCGCCCCGAGCAGTGACGAACAGAGCAGTACCTACACGAAGGACGACATGACACAGCAGCCAGGATCCGATTCCGGACGTAACGCGCCGCGCCGCGGCGGGTCCGCCGGTCGACCCGCCGACGCTGACCGTGCACGGACGTCCCCGTCCCGCGGCGAGCGCACCGGCCGCCCGAACACGGGCGGCCCAGGCGAGGGTCGCTCCTTCCCGTCCCGTGACGATCGCGGTGGTCGGGCCGGCGAGGGCCGCCCGAGCCGCTCCGCCGAGGGTCGGCCGGCGCGGTCCGGCCAGGGCCGCCCCGGCACAGGTCGCACCGGCGAGAGCCGCTCCTTCCCGTCCCGTGACGATCGCGGTGGTCGCACCGGCGAGAGCCGCTCCTTCCCGTCCCGTGACGATCGCGGTGGTCGCACCGGCGAGGGCCGCCCGAGCCGCTCCGCCGAGGGCAGGCCGCAGAGCGGCGAGCGGCGCGAGTCCGCCGACGGTCGAGCGCGTTCGGCCGCAGGCCGTCCCTCGGCCGGCACGCCGTCGGGCCGCTTCGCAGCGAAGCCAGGCAGCCGCGCCGGCAAGCCGGGACGTCCGGGCCAGGCAGGCCCGCGCCAGAAGCTGGCGGGCGCCAAGGCCTTCGGCAAGGAGCGTTTCGGCCAGAACCTCGGCCCCGTTCGGCAGGCCAGGCCGAAGCACTCGGGCCGACCCGCGGATGAGATCGACGTGCACAACCCCGAGGGCGTGCGCCTGCAGAAGGTGATGGCCCTCGCCGGCGTCGCGTCCCGCCGCGTCTGCGAGGAGATGATCCTCGACGGCCGGGTGGAGGTCGACGGCACGATCGTCACCGAACTCGGTGTGCGGGTGGATCCCGAACAGGTCGCCATCCACGTGGACGGCATCCGCCTGCAGCTCAACGAGCACCTGAAGTACTACGTCTTCAACAAGCCCCGCGGCGTCGTGTCCACCATGGAGGACCCCGAGGGCCGCCGCTGCATCAGCGACTTCCTCAAGAACAAGGACAAGAGCGAGCGGCTCTTCCACGTGGGCCGCCTGGACGCCGAGACCGAGGGCCTGCTGCTGCTCACCAACGACGGTGAGCTCACCAACCGCCTCACGCACCCGTCCTACGAAGTACCCAAGACTTATCTCGTCCAGGTCCGCGGCCCCATGGCCCAGGGCATCGGAGCCCAGATGAAGGAGGGGATCGAGCTCGAGGACGGCGTGGCGACGGTGGACTCCTTCAAGCTCGTCGACTCCACCCCCGGCCACATCCTCGTCGAGGTGGTCCTGCATTCGGGACGCAACCGTGTCGTCCGCCGGCTCTTCGACGCCGTCGGACACCCCGTGGAGCGCCTCGTCCGCACCCAGGTGGGTCCCATCCGCGTCGGTGACCAGCGCCAGGGCAGCATCCGCGTGCTCGGCCGCCAGGAGGTCGGACACCTCCTGGCTTCGGTGGGCCTCTAGTCGATGACCATCCGCACGGACCAGGGGACGCACCTCGCCGGTCCCGTCCTCATCGTTGGGGCGGGTCTGCTCGGCGCGAGCATCGGGCTCGGCCTCCGGGCGCGCGGGCTCGACGTCGTGCTGTCCGACAGCTCGCCGTCCACCGAGGCGGTGGCGCGGGACATCGGGGCCGGCAGGCTCCACTCCGAGCTCGACGGAGAATCGTTCGAGCCGGAACTCGTGGTCGTCGCCACGCCCCCTGACGTCACGGCCCGGGTCGTCGCGGACGCCCTCGTGGCGCACCCCGCCGCCGTCGTGCTGGACATCAGCAGCGTCAAGGAGTCCATCCTGCGGGAGCTCGAGGGCATGCCCGACGCCGCCGGCCACCTCCCGCGTTACGTCGGGACCCACCCGATGGCGGGCCGTGAGAAGTCGGGGCCCGTGGCGGCCCGCGCGGAGCTCTTCTCCGGTGCCCCGTGGGTGCTGTGCGCCCACGCGACGAGCAGGCCGGACGCGGTGCTCCGGGCCGAGTCACTCGCCGTCGACCTCGGCGCGGTCCCCACGCGGATGTCCGCCGGGGAGCACGACGGTGCCGTCGCCCTGATCTCGCACCTCCCGCAGGTCGTGTCCTCCCTGGTCGCGAGCCGGCTGCAGGACTCGCCCGTGCAGGCGCTGGCCCTCGCCGGGAACGGGCTCCGCGATGTCACCCGCATCGCCGCGAGTGATCCGCGCCTGTGGGTGCAGATCCTCTCGGCCAACGCCGGCCGCCTCGTGGACATCCTGTACGGCGTCCGGGAGGACCTCGACCGCCTCATCTCGACGCTCGAGGACCCGACTGCCGGGGGAGCGCGGCTCGACATGGCGCAACTCATGACGGAGGGCAACGCCGGCCAGGCGCGTGTCCCGGGCAAGCACGGCACCCCACCGAATTCGTTCGCGCGGCTGACCGTGCTGGTCGACGACGTTCCCGGGCAGATCGCGAAGCTCCTGACGGAGATCGGCCACACCGGCATCAACGTCGAGGACTTCCGCCTCGAACATTCACCCGGGCGGCAGGTGGGACTCGCGGAGCTCTCGGTCCTGCCCGGCAAGCGGCAAGAACTGACGGAGTCCCTGACCCAGCGGGGCTGGAAGGTAGTGCAGTGATCACCACATCGGCATCAGCAGCATCGGCAGCACCCGCGGCAGGGGATCCGGAGGCGACGGCGGAGCGGGACGCGAGCCCCCATTCGGGGTTCCGCCTCGGGAAGTCGCTCGTCGTGGCGATCGACGGACCCTCCGGTTCCGGGAAATCGAGCGTCAGCCGGGAGGTGGCGCGCCGCCTCCGCGCGGCGTACCTGGACACGGGCGCCATGTACCGCGCGGTGACGCTGCACTGCATCGCCACCGGCGTCGACCTGCAGGACGGCGTGGCCGTGGAGGCCGCCGCCCGCGGCATCGAGCTGTTCATCAGCACGAGTCCCGATCGGGAGTCGGTGACCATCGCCGGTGACGACGTCACGGCCGCGATCCGCGAGCCGGGGGTCTCCTCGGCCGTCAGCGCCGTCGCCACGACCATGGGTGCGCGCGCCGAACTGATCCGCAGGCAGCGTGCGCTGATCGCCGGAGCCGGACACCGCATCGTCGCCGAGGGACGCGACATCACCACCGTCGTCGCCCCCGATGCCGAGGTCCGCATCCTCCTCACCGCGAGCGAGGAGGCCCGCCTGCGGCGCCGTGGCGACCAGCTCGGCGGGACGCAGACGGACGCGCAGCTGAAGCAGCAGGTCATCGACCGTGACGCCAGGGACTCCACGGTCGTCAACTTCCGGCAGGCCGCCGACGGCGTGGTCACGCTCGACTCCTCCGACCTCGACTTCGAGCAGACCGTCGCCGCCGTGCTCGACGTCGTCCGCACCATCGCGCACTGAGCGCGCCTCAAGACTCCGGGCTCGCGCCCACCAGGATCGCCGTCGGGAGACGGCGTACACCAACCGAAGGAAACCAACGATGAGCGAGAACCTTTCGCCGAACGCGACCGGCCACGGGGCCGGGGCCGACGAGGACTACGAGCCGACCGGCGAGGACCAGGTCAGCGAGCTGCTCGAGACCCTCGACGACGCCGAGGCCGAGCAGCGTGCCGCCTCGCTGCGCGCGGGCCTCGAGGACTACGAACTCGACGACGAGGACGCCGCCCTCCTGGCCCGGCAGGACGAGGACTACGACGACGAGGCAGAGGGGCGGCTCAACCCGGTCCTCGCGATCGTCGGCCGCCCCAATGTCGGGAAGTCCACCCTCGTCAACCGCATCCTCGGACGCCGCGAGGCCGTCGTCGAGGACACGCCGGGCGTCACGCGTGACCGCGTGTCCTACCCGGCGCAGTGGACGGGCCACAACTTCACGCTCGTGGACACGGGCGGTTGGGAGCAGGACGCCAAGGGCATCAACGCCCGCGTGGCCGACCAGGCGGAGATCGCCGTCGACATGGCCGACGCCGTGCTGCTCGTGGTCGACGCCACCGTCGGAGCCACGGCGACGGACGAGGCCGTGGTCCGTATGCTGCGCCGCAAGAAGAAGCCCGTCATCCTCGTGGCCAACAAGGTGGACGACATCCAGAACGAGGCCGACGCCTCCGTGCTGTGGGGCCTCGGCTTCGGGCAGCCCTGGCCGGTCTCCGCGCTGCACGGCCGCGGCACCGCCGACATGCTGGACAAGGTCGTCGAGATCCTGCCGGAGTTCTCCGAGCACGGCGGGATCGAGCGGTCCGGAGGCCCCCGACGCGTGGCGCTGATCGGCCGCCCGAACGTGGGCAAGTCCTCGCTCCTGAACAAGCTCGCGGGTTCCGACCGCGTCGTCGTGGACCCCCTGGCGGGCACCACCCGCGATCCCGTGGACGAGATGATCGAACTCGGCGGCCGCACCTGGCGCTTCGTGGACACCGCCGGGATCCGGCGCCGTGTGCACATGCAGCAGGGCGCAGACTTCTACGCCTCCCTGCGCACGCAGTCCGCGCTCGAGAAGGCGGAGGTCGCCGTCGTGCTCCTCGCCGTCGACGAGATCCTCAGCGAGCAGGATGTCCGCATCCTCAACATGGCCATCGAATCGGGCCGCTCGATCGTGCTGGCCTTCAACAAGTGGGACCTGCTCGACGACGAACGCCGCCGGTACCTGGAACGCGAGATCGAGCAGGATCTCGCGCACGTGGACTGGGCTCCGCGGGTCAACATCTCCGCCCTCACCGGTTGGCACAAGGACCGGCTGGTCCCGGCCCTCGACGTCGCCCTCGAGTCGTGGGACCGGCGCATCCCGACCGGACGCCTCAACGCGTTCCTCGGCGAACTCGTCGCCGCGCACCCGCACCCCGTCCGCGGGGGCAAGCAGCCGCGCATCCTCTTCGGCACCCAGGCCTCGAGCCGGCCGCCGAAGTTCGTCCTCTTCACCACGGGGTTCCTGGACCCCGGCTACCGGCGTTTCATCACCCGCCGGCTGCGGGAGACGTTCGGTTTCGAGGGAACCCCCATCGAGGTCAGCATGCGCGTCCGGGAGAAGCGCAGCCGCAAGCGCTGACCCCCGGACGGCGCCGTCCGATGTGCCGATCCACCCGGGGAATGCTGTAGTGTTGTCTGAGTGGTTTGGCCCGCTGGACGGGCTGATCGGGATGTGGCGCAGCTTGGTAGCGCACTTGACTGGGGGTCAAGGGGTCGCAGGTTCAAATCCTGTCATCCCGACACTGCAGAGCCCGTCTCCACCGGTTGTGATGACCGGAGGAGGCGGGCTTTTCGCATGCCCGCGGGGGCGGTCCACGGGCGGTCCACAGGGCGTGAGAGGTGCGTCACGGGGCCCGGTGGATATGCCTATACTCGACCAGTACCCGTAGCGGACGGCGCCCGGCGCCGCCGATGAAGACCGCGCGTCCGAAAGGCAACCATGAGCAACATTCCCGATGGCCTGTACTACACCGCGGAGCACGAGTGGGTCAGTGAGCCGGCAGCCGACGGCACGGTTCGTGTGGGTATCACCGACTTCGCACAGGACGCCCTCGGCGACGTCGTCTACGTCCAGATGCCCGAGGCCGGCACGGCCGTCACGGGCGCCGAGGTCATCGGCGAGGTCGAGTCCACCAAGAGCGTCAGCGACATCTATGCCCCGATCACGGGGGAGATCGTCTCGCGCAACGAGGCGCTCGACGACGATCCCTCGCTCATCAACACCGATCCCTACGGTGAGGGCTGGCTCCTGGAGATCAAGGTCTCCGACAGCTCCGCGGTGACGGGCCTGCTGAGTTCAGCCGATTACTCCCAGCAGGTAGGCTAGATCCACCCCCGCGAGGGCGGCAGGACAGGGCAGCAGGGCAGGACGGACTGTTGCACGCAGTAGGGGAGGAACCACCGATGATGCCGAATGACGATCCAGCCGTGAATGGAGAAGAGCCGAACATGACGTCTCCGGAGACAACCACGATCGGTCTGCCCCCGCAGGCCGTGACGACGGAGCTCGAACGGCATCTCACCCGTGAGGAACAGGCTTCGGTCGCAGCGCTTCCCTCGGGTTCCGCACTCCTGATCGCCCATTCCGGACCGAATGCGGGTGCCCGCTTCCTGCTGGACGAGGACATCACGAAGGCCGGTCGTCACCCCAATGCCGACATCTTCCTGGACGACGTGACGGTGTCCCGGCAGCACGCTGAATTCCGGCGGACGGACAGCGGCTTCATGGTCGTCGACACCGGGAGCCTCAACGGGACCTACGTGAACAACGACCGCGTCGACAGCGTCGCCCTCCGCAACGGCAACGAGGTACAGATCGGCAAGTTCCGGCTGACGTTCTATGCTGCCCGTGCCGTCACGGCCCAGGCAGCGCAGCAGACGACAGCGCAGGCCTAGTCCGCTCCATGCCTTCCCAACCCGCCCGCCGGTCCGCCGGCGTCGCTCCAGGTACCTCGGGCGTCCTCACGATCGGCGAGGTGCTCCGCGAGCTCTCCGGCGAATTCCCCCAGGTCACGGCTTCGAAGATCAGGTTCCTCGAGGAGAAGGGCCTGATCACCCCGCAGCGCACCCGCGCCGGGTACCGCAAGTACACGGGGCACGATGTCGATCGCCTTCGGTTCGTCCTCGCCCTGCAGCGCGACCAGTACCTGCCGCTCAAGGTCATCAAGGACTACGTCGACGCGATCGACCGGGGTGAACGCCCCGAGTCGCTGCCGGGCGGCATGACGCTCGCGCCGCGCATCGTCTCCGAGCAGCTGTCACGGGAACTCAGCGCCCACGCCCGTCGGCTCACGGCCGAGACGCTCGCGGCCGAGGCCGGTGCCCCCCGGCGGCTCGTGGACGACCTCGTGAGCTTCGGTCTCATCTCTGCCGTCGACAACCGCTTCGACGAGTACGCCCTCAAGATCACGACGGCCTGCGTCCAGCTCGAGCTGCACGGCATCGAGCCCCGCCATCTCCGTCCCTTCCGGGCGGCCGCAGACCGCGAGCTGGGCCTCGTCGAGCGTGTCGTCGCTCCCGTCGCCTCGCGCAAGGACGTTGCGTCGAAGGCCCGTGCGGCCGAGACGGCACGGGAGATCAGCGAGCTCTGTCTCGGGCTGCACAGCGCCCTCGTGAACAGCCACATAGCCCGGATGGACAGTTAGGCGGCCACCCCGTGATCGAAGTAGAAGTCGTGGGAGTGCGGATCGAGTTGCCCTCGAACCAGCCCCTGGTCCTCCTCCGCGAGTCGTCGGGGGAACGGCACCTGCCCATCTGGATCGGCGCCCCGGAAGCCAGCGCCATCGCCTTCGTCCAGCAGGGGATCGTGCCGCCCCGGCCGATGACGCACGACCTGCTGGTCGACGTCGTCGCCGCCGCCGGCAAGGTGATCACCGAGGTGCGCATCACCTCGGTGGAGGACACCGTGTACCACGCCCAACTCGTCTTCAGTGATGGTGTGACGGTCGGTTCGCGCGCCTCGGATGCGTTGGCGGTGGCGCTGCGTGTGCCGTGCCCCATCTTCTGTGCCGACGAGGTCCTGGCGGTTGCCGGCGTGGGGATCGCCGACGCCGAAGCGGAGGACGGCGCGGACGGCGACACCGGGGAGACGGCGGAGAAGGAGGTCCTCCAGTTCAGGGAGTTCCTCGCCGATGTGGAGCCCGAGGATTTCGAGCGCTGAGGACGGCCTCCGACACGCCCATGCTTGTGGGGCTCGGTCTTTGACCTCAGCCCTCCCGCGATCTAACGTCGGAGCATACAGTTCCCATTGCGTGTGTGGTGGACTCGGGGCACACTTGGTGCACATCCTGAGGTTCCGTCCAGAGCATCTTCCCCGGGAACACTACGAGGAGGCAGCACGTGAGTCCGAAGGGTGACGCCGGCAAGGCAGCCAGCCCGGCAGGCGCTGGCGTCCCAGCAAGCGCCCAGGGCTTACTGTTCACGGAAGACCTCCCCGTCCTCGATGAAGATGCCGGGTATCGCGGTCCCACGGCCTGCAAGGCTGCGGGCATCACCTACCGCCAGCTCGACTATTGGGCGCGGACCGGCCTCGTCGAACCCGCCGTCCGCGGTGCCTCCGGGTCCGGCACGCAGCGGCTGTACGGCTTCCGGGACATCCTCGTGCTCAAGGTCGTCAAGCGGCTGCTCGACACCGGTGTCTCCCTGCAGCAGATCCGCACGGCCGTCGAGCACCTGCGCGAGCGCGGGGTCGAGGACCTCGCGCAGATCACCCTGATGAGCGACGGCGCGAGTGTGTACGAGTGCACCTCCGCCGACGAGGTGATCGACCTGGTGCAGGGCGGACAGGGTGTCTTCGGCATCGCCGTCGGCCGGGTCTGGCGTGAGGTCGAGGGAAGCCTCGCCGCGCTTCCGAGCGAGCATGCGCTGGAGCAGGAATTCCCGGGCGACGAGCTGAGCAAGCGCCGCGCCACCCGCAAGATCAGCTAGCTCCCCGCAGGAGTCGGGCGGGGTCGAACCGCATCCCCTCCAGCAACGCGGCGGTCGATCCCGGCAAGGCTCCGGAGCCGTCAACGGCGCCCGCTGCGGCTCCTCATCCTCCCGGTATCCAGAACGCCCCTGAGCAGCTCGTCGAAGTAGCCCGACGCCTGGCGGGCGGAATCGCCCGGCCAGTGGTGCACCGCGTGGGCAGCACCCTGGATCTGCTGCCAGTCGGCCTGATCGGGGATGGTCGGCGTCAGGAGGAGGTCACCGAACATCTGCCTCATCTCGGCAAGGCGGAACGCGTGCTCGTTGGAGGTGGCGCGGACCTTGTTCGCGACGATCCCGGCGGTGGTGAGGCCGGGGGCGAACTCGCGCCGGAACAGCTCGAGGGCGCGCATGGTCCGCTCGGTGCCGGCGACGGAGAAGAGGGCGGGCTCGGCCACCAGGACCACCTTGTTGCTCGCCGTCCAGGCGATGCGGGTGAGACCGTTGAGGGACGGCGGGCAGTCGATCAGCACGAGGCTGTACCCCGTGATCCTCGAGAGGAGCGTGGCCAGGCGTCGCTGGTCCCGCCGCCCGAGGTCCGGCCTGTCGTAGATGCCGGAGTACGCAGAGCCCATGGCGACGTCAAGGACCGAGGGGGACGACCCGGACCGCCCGGCCGCCGTCGCGACCCAGCCGGCCGGGACGGTGTTCGCTCCGAGGTCCGCGCGCCGGGCGTTCTTGAGCAGCCGCCCGATGTCCGTCCGGCCCAAGGGTCTGACGCCGAGACCGGTGGTCGCGTCAGCGTGGGGATCGAGGTCGATGACGAGGGTGGGGATCCCTGCTGCCAGTGCGGCGGACGCCAGCCCCAGGGTGACCGACGTCTTGCCCACGCCGCCTTTGAGGCTGCTGATACTGACTACCTGCACGTGGTGAACCCATACCTGTCTCTGGCCGCCGCCGGGGCATGCGGCTGTCCTTGACGCCCCGGTCAATCATAGGCGGAACCGCTCATCCGCCCTGATCTGCGCCCGTCCGGCGGCCGTGCGGAGGGCACGTCCGCGGCTGGGACGTCCGCTGGACCAGGCTGTGCCGGCGGGTAGGATCATGCCAGCGTGATGGACCCGACCGGCGATGATGCAGGAGTGCGATGTTCTCGAAGATTCTGGTGGCCAACCGCGGCGAGATCGCGATCCGGGCGTTCCGTGCCGGGCACGAGGTGGGCGCGAAGACCGTCGCCGTGTTCCCCCATGAGGACCGCACCTCGATCCACCGGCAGAAGGCCGATGAGGCGTACCTGATCGGCGAGGAGGGGCACCCTGTCCGGGCGTACCTGGACATCGCCGAGATCATCCGCGTCGCGACGGAGGCCGGGTGCGACGCCATCTACCCGGGCTACGGATTCCTCTCCGAGAACCCGGGGCTCGCGCGGGCCGCGGCCGAGGCAGGGATCACCTTCGTGGGGCCTCCCGCCGACGTCCTGGAGCTCGCCGGGAACAAGGTGAAGGCGCTGGACGCCGCCCGTAGCGCCGGCATCCCGGTCCTCGCCTCCTCCCGGCCGAGTGCGGACGTCGACGAGCTGATCGCCGCTGCCGAGGAGATCGGTTTCCCGGTCTTCGCGAAGGCCGTGGCGGGCGGCGGCGGCCGCGGGATGCGCAGGGTCGACACCCGGGAGGCACTGCCCGAGGCGCTGGAAGCGGCCATGAGGGAGGCGGAGTCCGCGTTCGGCGATCCGACGATGTTCCTGGAGCAGGCGGTCCTGCGTCCGCGGCACATCGAGGTGCAGATCCTCGCGGACGCACAGGGCAACGTCATGCACCTCTTCGAACGCGACTGTTCCCTGCAGCGTCGACACCAGAAGGTCATCGAGATCGCCCCCGCACCGAACCTCGACGAGGGCATCCGGCAGGCGCTCCACCGGGACGCCGTGAAGTTCGCGACGGCGCTCGGCTACGTGAACGCGGGGACCGTCGAGTTCCTGGTGGACACGGTCGGGGAGCGGGCAGGGCAGCACGTGTTCATCGAGATGAACCCGCGCATCCAGGTGGAGCACACCGTCACGGAGGAGGTCACCGACGTCGACCTCGTGCAGTCCCAGCTGCGGATCGCCGCGGGGGAGACCCTCGCCGATCTCGGCCTGAGCCAGGACACCGTGACCCTGCGCGGAGCCGCCCTGCAATCCCGGATCACCACGGAGGACCCGGCGAACGGGTTCCGTCCCGATGTCGGACGGATCTCGGCGTACCGGTCCGCCGGTGGAGCGGGCGTGCGGCTCGACGGCGGCACGGTCTATGCCGGCGCCGAGATCAGCCCGCACTTCGACTCGATGCTGGTCAAGCTCACCTGCCGTGGCCGCGACTACCCGTCCGCCGTCACGCGGGCCCGGCGGGCGCTGGCCGAGTTCCGGGTGCGGGGCGTCTCCACGAACATCAGCTTCCTGCAGGCGGTCCTCGACGATCCGGATTTCATCGCCGGGAACGTGGCGACCTCCTTCATCGACGAGCGTCCCGAACTGCTGACCGCCCGCGTCCCCGCGGACCGCGGCACGAAGCTCCTGACCTGGCTCGCCGACGTCACCGTCAACCAGCCCAACGGGCCGCGGCCGGCCCACCTGGACCCGCGCGAGAAGCTGCCGGCCCTCCCGGCCGCGTCGTCCGACCCCGGAGCGGCTCCTGCGGGATCCGACCGGGAACCTGCGGGCGCAGTGCCGGGCGCGGGATCCGCCCGTGCGGGCGAGAAGGATCCGGAAGCCCCGGCGGGTAGCCGTCAGCGGTTGCTGGAGCTGGGACCGGAGGGCTTCGCCCGGGCGTTGCGCGACCAGACGGCAGTGGCGGTCACGGACACCACCTTCCGCGATGCGCACCAGTCCCTGCTCGCCACGCGGGTCCGGACGAGGGACCTGGCGGCGGCCGGAGCGAGCGTGTCGCACCTGACGCCGGAGCTGCTGTCCGTCGAGGCGTGGGGCGGCGCGACGTACGATGTCGCGCTCCGCTTCCTCGGTGAGGACCCGTGGGAGCGGTTGGACGTCCTACGCCGCGAGGTGCCCAACATCTGCCTGCAGATGCTGCTGCGTGGACGCAACACCGTCGGCTACACGCCCTACCCCGAGGCGGTGACCATGGCCTTCGTCCAGGAGGCCGCGGCCTCCGGCATCGACATCTTCCGGATCTTCGACGCGCTCAACGACGTCTCGCAGATGGAACCGGCCATCCGGGCGGTGAGGGAGACGGGGACCGCGGTCGCCGAGGTGGCGCTGTGCTACACCTCCGACATGCTGGATCCCGACGAGAAGCTGTACACGCTGGAGTACTACCTCGACCTCGCCCAGCGCATGGTCGACGCCGGGGCGCACATCCTGGCGATCAAGGACATGGCGGGACTGCTCCGTCCGGCCGCGGCGGCGAAGCTGGTCGCCGCCCTGCGGGACCGCTTCGACCTGCCCGTCCACCTGCACACACATGACACCGCGGGCGGGCAACTCGCCACGCTGCTCGCCGCCGTGGAGGCGGGGGTCGACGCCGTCGACGTCGCCAGCGCGGCCCTGGCGGGGACGACCAGCCAGCCGTCCGCCTCCGCCCTCGTCGCCGCCCTCGCGCACACACCGCGGGACACCGGGCTGGATCTCGGGAACGTGTGCGCGTTAGAGCCCTACTGGGAAGCCGTCCGGCGCATGTACGCGCCGTTCGAATCCGGGCTGCCCGGTCCCACGGGCCGGGTCTACCGCCACGAGATCCCGGGTGGTCAGCTCTCCAACCTCAAGCAGCAGGCCATCGCGCTCGGACTGGGGGAGCGCTTCGAGGCCATCGAGGACATGTACACCGCCGCGGACCGTATCCTCGGCAGACTCGTGAAGGTCACCCCGTCCTCCAAGGTGGTCGGGGATCTCGCGCTGGCCCTGGTCGGGAGGAACGCGGACCCCGCCGAGTTCGAAGAGAACCCGCAGTCCTTCGACATCCCGGATTCCGTGATCGGTTTCCTGAACGGTGAACTCGGCACCCCGCCCGGAGGCTGGCCGGAACCCTTCCGGACCAAGGCGCTGGAAGGGCGCGAACTCAAGCCCCGCGACGTGCAGCTCAGCTCCGAGGACGAGGCGAAGCTCGCGGGCAGCTCGATGGAGCGACGTACCGCCCTGAACACGCTGCTGTTCGCCGGGCCGACCAAGGACTTCCGGTCCATCCGCGACACGTACGGCGACGTCTCGCTCCTCGGTACGGCCGACTACCTCTACGGCCTGCAGCCCGCCACCGAGCACGTGATCGAACTCGAGAAGGGCGTGCGGCTCATCGCGACCCTCGAAGCCGTGTCCGAGCCCGACGAGAGGGGCATGCGCACCGTCATGTGCACGCTCAACGGGCAGATGCGGCCGGTGAGCGTGCGTGACCGCAGCGTCGAGAGCGATGTGAAGGCGGCGGAGAAGGCTGACGTCGGCACACCCGGCCAGATCGCCGCACCGTTCGCCGGATCCGTCACGGTCACGCGGGCGGAGGGCGACACCGTCGCCGCCGGTGACACGGTCGCCACCATCGAGGCGATGAAGATGGAGGCCAGCATCACCACCCCGATCGGCGGCACGGTGCAGCGCGTCGCCTCCACGGGCGGACCGGCCCAGGGCGGGGACCTGCTGCTCGTCGTCACGCCCGGCTGACGCGCCCGCGGGGTGGTCCGACCGGACCGCCCCGCACCTCGGCGGACAGGACGGTCAGGCTAGAGTGGAGCGCTGGGAACATCCGAACGGTCCCGCTCGCGCAGGCGGGCGGGCCGGCCGCCCGACGATCTGTGAGGAACCATGGCACGCGAATCGACCGATCCCTCCACGCCCGGCGCCGATGCGAGCGCACCCCTCCCGGCCGCCGTCCGCCCGGACATGACGCAGGGCGTGCCGATCGTCCCCGGCGTTCCCCTGCTGCCCGACGGCGGTCCCACCGACGCTGCCCCGCCTGCGGTCGATTCCCCCGGGAGCCCGGTTCCCGCCACAGCAGGCGTGGGCCCGGATCCTGCCGATGCCGGTCCTGACGCAGTGTCTGCTGCCGGGAACGCCGATGAGCCCGCCGATACCGGAGCCGCGGACATCGGAGCAGCCGGTACGGATCGGGTGGCTGCTGATCCAGGCGACACCGACCCAGCCGGTACCGAACCGGCCGGTACGGACCCCGCCGGTACCGACCCAGCCGGTGCTGCGCCCGACGACGCCCGTGCCGTGGGTGTCGTGCCCGCCGACCCGGGCCCCGTCGGTCCCGCGGGCGCGGGTGGACCGGGGACCACCGGCCCGGTCCCGGCCACCGTGACCGCCCTTGCAGGAGAGGCAGCGACGGCCCCGAACGGGGTCCACCTCAACGCCTTCGCCGTCCCCGTCTCGACCGTCCCCCCATCGACGCTGCAGGGTCCGACGTTGAGCGTGCCCGCCCCCCTTCCCGCCGACGCCCTCACCACGTTCGGTCTCGTCACCGGAGGTGCAGCGGTGCCCACGACGACCGACGGATGGACGCCGTCCGGCACCCGATCGCCGAGAACGACCTCGACCGCGCGGGACGACCTGCCGCCGGCGCCAGGGCCGACGGCGGCCGCTGCCGAACGGACGAGCCGCCGTGAGAAGGACCTCGGTCCGGAGCCGGCATCAGCCCTGACGGCGGACCGACTCCTCGTGGGACCGGACCGGCCGCCGGTCTCGGGCTGGCGGCGCTGGCTCTACAGCGCCACGTTCGGACGCATCAATGTCGGCGACTCCGACGCCGTGCGCTCGCAGCGTGCGCTGGAGCACCGCATCTCCGCACGGCTGGGCGGACGGACACGCTATGTCCCGGTCCTGTCCCGCAAGGGCGGCGTCGGCAAGACCACGGTCACCACCCTCCTCGGGATGGCCCTGGCCGACATCCGGGAGGATCGCATCATCGCCATGGACGCCAACCCGGACCGTGGGACACTGTCCGACCGTTCGCCGGGGCGGGCGGACCACACGGCGCGGCAGCTCGTCCAGAACCGGTACACCATCGATTCGTTCGCGCAGCTCGCGGGCTATGTGACGCGTGACGGCTCCCGGCTCCACGTGCTCGCGTCGGACACCGATCCGGCAGTGGCCCAGGCGTTCGACGACTCCGACTACCGTGCCGTCACGGATCTGCTCAGCCGCTACTACTCGATCGTCCTGACCGACTCCGGTACCGGCATGGTGCACTCCGTGATGAAGGGGACGCTCGAGAAGGCCGACTCGGTGGTGCTGGTCTCCGGGGGCAGTGTCGACGAGGCGAGGCTCGCCTCGGAGACCCTCAGCTGGTTGGAGGCGCACGGTCGGCAGGACCTCGTGAAGAAGGCGATCGTCGTGATCAACCTTTCGTCCGGCAACGGGACGCAGGTGGACGTGGGTCAGATCGAGCAGCATTTCCGGTCGCGGGTGAGCACCGTGGTGCGTATCCCGTACGATCGCCACCTGGCGGAGGGTTCGCGGGTCGACCTGTCCCGGCTGAACCCGGCCACGCGGCGGGCGGTGACGGAGCTCGCGGCCCTCGTGGTCGACCAGCTCGCCGCGTGAGCGCGGCTAGACTGCGCAGGTGACCCACTACGACCTCGCGATCATCGGCTCCGGTTCAGGCAACACCCTCATCTCGCCGGAATGGGACGATCGGAGCGTCGTGCTCGTGGACGGGGGCAAGTTCGGCGGCACCTGCCTCAACGTCGGGTGCATCCCCACCAAGATGTTCGTCTATCCCGCAGAGCTGGCCTCGGCGCCGACGGTGTCCTCGCGGCTCGGGGTCGACCTCCGGTTCGAGGGCGTCCGGTGGACCGACATCCGGGACCGGATCTTCACCCGGATCGACGCCATCTCGCGGGGCGGTCGCACCTATCGGGCGGAGGAGCTCGAGAACGTGACGCTCATCGAGGAGTACGTGCGGCTCACGGGGGAGAAGTCCTTCGAGACGGCCTCCGGGGAGGTCGTCACGGCGGATCAGCTGGTGATTGCGACCGGATCACGCGCCGTCATCCCGGACATCCCCGGCATCACCCTCCCGCAGGTCCACACCTCGGACACCGTCATGCGCATCGATGAGCTGCCCGGACGGCTGCTGATCATCGGTGGCGGCTACATCGCAGCGGAGTTCGCCCACGTGTTCTCCTCCTTCGGCACGGAGGTGACCATCGCCGTGCGCTCCGGCGGGATGCTGCGGCATCTCGACGAGACGGTCGCCGACGCCTTCACGCAGCAGGCGGCCCAGCAGTGGGACCTCCGCCTCGGCACCGCCGTCACCGCGCTGACGGCCTCCGCCGGCGGCGTGACCGCATCGCTGGAGGGCCCCGACGGTCCGGTCGAGGTCGAGGTCGACGTCGTCCTGGTCGCGGTGGGGCGCACACCGAACACGGACACGCTCGGCGCAGCGGACGCCGGACTGGACCTGCACGACGACGGCCGTCTCGCCGTCGACGCCCAGCAGCGGGTGCTCCGCGATGGTGCACCCGTGGAGGGACTCTGGTCCCTGGGCGACGTCAGCAGCGAGTACCAGCTCAAGCACGTGGCGAACCACGAGGCGAGGATCGTCGCCCACAATCTGCTGAACCCCGGGGACCTCCGGTCGAGCGACCATCGCTTCGTGCCGGCCGCGGTGTTCTCCCACCCCCAAGCCGCGTCCGTGGGCATGACCGAGGAAGAGGCTCTCGTCCATGCGGACGCGACCGGCGCCACCGTCGTCACGGCAGTGCAGCACTACGGCTCGACCGCATACGGCTGGGCCATGGAGGACACCACCGGCTTCGCGAAGGTCATCGCGGACCGGTCCACGGGCAGGATCCTCGGGGCGCACGTCCTGGGTCACGAGGCGTCCATGATCATCCAGCCCGTCGTCCAGGCCATGTCCTTCGGTCTCGACGCCCACACCATGGCCAAGGGCCAGTACTGGATCCACCCGGCCCTCACCGAGGTCATCGAGAACGCGCTGCTCAACCTGAAGACGGACTGATCCGACCCTCCTCCCCGGACCGACCGTCCGGCCCGCGGGGGAGGAGCCGGCTCAGACCCGGGCCGAGGAGTAGATGGACTCGACGACGGCCGAGTAGTCCTTCAGCACCTGGTTCCGCTTGATCTTCAGCGACGGCGTCAGGTGCCCGGTGGTCTCCGTGAAGTCCGTCGGGACGATCCGGAAGACCTTGACGGCCTCCGCCCGGGAGACGGTGGTGTTGGCGGTGTCGACGAGTTCCTGGATCTCCGCGAGGACCTTCGGGTGCTCCGCCGCTTCCGCGATGGTGGTCGTGGCCGGGAGCTGGTGCCGCTCGAGCCACCCGGGAAGGGCTTCCTCGTCGAGGGTGATCAGCGCGGAGATGAAGGGGCGCTGGTCGCCCACCACGACGCACTGCGAGACGAGGGCATTGGAGCGGATGGCGTCCTCGAGGACCGCCGGGATCACGTTCTTGCCGCTGGCGGTCACGATGATCTCCTTCTTGCGGCCGGTGATGCGCAGGAACCCGTCGTCGTCGAGCTCACCGATGTCCCCGGTGCGGAACCAGCCGTCGGCGAAGGTGTCCTCGGTCAGGTCGGGACGGTTGAAGTACCCCTTCATCACGCAGACGCCCCGGGTGAGGATCTCGCCGTCGTCGGCGATCTTGACGGCGTTGCCGGGCAGCGGTGCGCCGACGGTGCCGATCTTGATCTTCTTGGGGGTGTTCACGGTGATGGGGGCCGTGGTCTCCGTCAGGCCGTAGCCTTCCAGGACCATTAGTCCGATGCCGTGGAAGAAGTGGCCGAGGCGGTCTCCGAGCGGTGCGCCGCCCGAGACCGCGTGCTGGACCCGCCCGCCCATGGCGGTGCGGATCTTGCCGTAGAGCAGCCGGTCGAAGACCGCGTGCTTGACCTTGAGGCTCAGGGGGATCCGGCCTGCCTGCTCGGCCTTCGACCAGGCGATGGCGACGTCGGCTCCGGCATGGAAGATCTTGCCCTTGCCGCCGTCCTCCGCCTTCAGCATCGAGTTGTTGTAGACCTTCTCGAAGACGCGCGGCACGGCGAGGATGAAGGTCGGCTTGTAGCTCTGGAGGTCCGGCAGCAGATTCTTGACGTCCGGTGTGTGCGCCACGGTGGCGCCGGCCGCGACGCACAGGACGGAGATGAAACGGGCGAACACGTGGGCGAGGGGCAGGAACATGATGGTCTGACCACCTTCACGTGCCACCTCGGGGAGGGCCGCAGCAGCGTTCTCCGACAGCTCCACGAAGTTCCCGTGGGTCAGCTCGCAGCCCTTGGGCTTCCCGGTGGTGCCCGAGGTGTAGATGATGGTCGCGACGTCGTCGAGTCCGGCGTAGGCGCGGCGGTCCGCCAGCATGGCGTCGTCGGTCCCGGCCCCCGCGCTGCGGAGCGTGTCGAGGCCGTTGCCGTCGAACGGCCAGACATGCTGCAGGGAGGTGATGCCCTCCAGTGCCACGGCCTCGCGCACCACCTGCTCATGGCGCGCAGCCTCGACGAAGGCCCCGACCGCGCCGGAATCGCTGAGGATCCAGGCCACCTGGGCGGGGGAGGAGGTCTCGTAGACCGGCACGGAGACGGCCCCGGCGAACCAGATCGCGAAGTCGGCCAGGGACCACTCGTACCGCGTGCGGGCCATGATGGCGACCCGGTCGCCGGGCTGGATACCGGAGGCGATCAGTCCCTTCGCGATGTCCTCGACCTGCCGGCGGAACTCCGTCGCGGGGATGTCCTCCCACTCACCGGAGGGCCGCTTGACCGCGAACAGTGCCGGATCGGACGGCTTGGCCGCCTGCCGGATGACGAGATCCGCGATGTTGGACCGGCGGGGAACGTCCACGAGGACGGGAACGCTGATGTCGCGCACGATAGCTCCTTTGGTATCACCTTGATCGTGGGTCGCCTCAGCCTATCGGTTCCCCTGCTGCACGGACCGTCCAGTAGTGTACAGATCGGTAACGGCGGCGCGTCGGCGCGGTCCGCGACGAGGAAGGACCGCATGGCGATCACGCCCGAGCCGACCACCCCGAGGGTCCGCCGGCCCCGCGGCGAGGCCCCGGCCGGGTGGCGGACGAACGGCCCCCTGGCGCAGCGCGCAGCACGGTCCTCCTTCCCCAACCCGGCACGGCGTGGACTCTCCGTCGGAGTGGACATCGGCGGGACGAAGGTCGCCGCAGGGGTGGTGGACGTGCACGGCCGCATCCTCGCCGAGGCCCGTAGGGCGACCCCGGGACAGGATCCCCGTGCGGTCGAAGCCGTCATCTCCGACCTGGTGCGCGAACTCTCCGGCGACTACCGCATCCGTTCCGTCGGCATCGGCGCCGCGGGGTGGATGGACCTGACCAACAGCACCGTCCTGTTCAGCCCCCACCTCGCGTGGCGCAACGAGCCGCTGCGGCGCAACCTCGAGAAGCTGCTGCGCCGACGCGTGACGGTGGTGAACGACGCCGATGCCGCAGCCTGGGCCGAGTGGCGTTTCGGGGCCGGCCGCGGCGAGAGCCGCCTGGTCTGCGTCACGCTCGGGACCGGCATCGGTGGCGCGATGATCTTGGGTGGGCGCGTGGAGCGTGGGCGCCACGGCGTCGCCGGGGAGTTCGGGCACCAGATCATCGTGCCGCAGGGCCATCGCTGCGAGTGCGGCAATCGCGGGTGCTGGGAGCAGTACGCCTCGGGCAACGCACTGGGCCGCGAGGCGAGGGAGCTCGCTGCAGCGAACTCCCCGGTCGCACGGGCCATCCTCGATGCGGCCGGCGCGGACGCGGGGAACGGCTCGGCCATCACCGGGGCCCTCGTCACCCGCCTGGCGATGCAGGGGGACCCGGCGTCGCGCGAACTCGTCGACGACGTCGGCCAGTGGCTGGGGCTCGGCCTCGCCAACCTCGCGGCCGCCCTGGATCCCGGGACCTTCGTGATCGGCGGCGGGCTCAGTGATGCGGGCGAGCTGCTCCTCGATCCCGCGCGTCGCGCCTTCGGTCGGAACCTGACCGGTCGGGGCTTCCGGCCCGCGGCGAGGATCGAGCGTGCCGCGCTGGGCCCCCAGGCGGGGCTGATCGGTGCCGCGGACCTGTCACGCCTGCTGTCCCGGAGCGCGACCTGACCTCCGCCGCCCGTGGCTGCCCGACCGGGCGGGGAACGGATTCAGAGGACGGACGCCGTCAGACCTCGGCGCCGTCATCCCCGATGTCCCGGTGTTTCGGCAGCTTCGTCACGAGGTAGCCCGCACCGGCGAGGAACAGGGCCAGCACGGCCAGTGTCGCGGCCAGGGGAGCATCCTGCCAGAACATGGCGAACAGGAGCAGCAGGACGGGCCCGCCGGCGGCTCCCACCCAGGCGAGAACGGTGAGGGGGTCGCCCGAGCCCAGGGGTGGCGGCTCGTCCGGGGTGAAACCGTCGTCCTCCTCCGGCTCCTCGGGGGCGACGTAGTCGCGTGGTCCTGCCGAGGCGAACGGCTGGTTGCGGAAGATGGCATCGGCCCGCTCGCGGTCCGTCAGGCCGTCCGGCTCGCCGCCGCCCCGCCCCGCAGGAGCGGCGCCGGCCGCATCGGTCCTGTGGACACCGCGACCGTCCGGGCGCGCTCCCGGTGCCCCGGCGGGCGGTTCCTGGGTACGGGGTGACGCCTCGGTGGCCAGGGGATCGGAGGCGGTGCCCTCCAGCCGCGCGACGAGATCCTGCCACACGGCGTCGTCGGTGGATTCGTTCGGTTCCTGACCTCGGGGGCCCATACTCTGCTACCTGCTGTCGCGTGCTGCGCCTGGGCCCGAGACGTCGGGCCGGCATCCTGCTGATGGGAGGGCGTGCTCGTCCCATCGTGGACACCACGCGGCGCTACGTCAACCGGCCGTCAGCGTGTCGGCAGTGCTCGACGCCGGGCGGGACCGGGTGCAGGGGTGGCGCCCCGCCCGGAAAGGACGGGCGTCCGCCGGGTCGGCCCCCTTAGAGTAGGCTTCCACAGGAAAAAGCGGGTGGCACGCCACATGCCGCACCGTCCATGCAGGGAGGCTGGCAGCGTGTTCTATTGGGTCATGAAACGGATCATCGTCGGTCCGATCCTGAACCTCCTCTTCCGGCCCTGGGTCAAGGGACTCGACAACATCCCGTCCACCGGACCCGCCGTGATCGTCAGCAACCACCTGTCCTTCTCCGACTCGATCTTCCTGCCGATCGTGGTACCCCGGCCCGTCGTGTTCCTCGCCAAATCGGAGTACTTCACCGGCAAGGGCATCAAGGGCAGACTCACCGCCCTCTTCTTCCGCCTCTCCAACCAGCTGCCCATGGACCGTTCCGGCGGCGCGGCGTCGTCGTCGTCGCTGACCGCAGGCATGGACATCCTCAACGACGGAGGCATCCTCGGCATCTACCCCGAGGGGACCCGCAGCCCCGACGGTCGCCTCTACCGCGGCAAGACCGGCGTCGCGAAGCTCGTGCTGGCCACCGGCGTACCGGTCATCCCGGTGGCGATGATCGGGACGGACAAGGTCCAGCCCATCGGCCGACGCATCCCGAACATCAGGCGCGTCGGAGTCATCATCGGGGAGCCCCTGGATTTCAGCCGCTACGGGGGACTCGAGGACGACCGCTTCGTCCAGCGCTCGGTGACGGACGAGATCATGTACGAACTCATGCGCCTCTCCGGCCAGGAGTACGTGGACGCCTATGCCAGCACCGTGAAGGAACGCCTCGCCGCGGAGAAGGCAGCCGGCCGTAAGACGCCGAAGCCCGGTGCGGACACGCGGAAGGCCGCCGTCCGGATCTCTCCCGACGCTCCCGCTCCCGGCGCCGTCACGGAGATCGGCAGGGCCGCGGGGAAACAGGCCGGAGCGGGCGAGACCGGTGCGTCCGAGGGTCACGAGTCCAGGCCGCAGGCAGGCTAGGCGCACTCCGCTCGAGGGCTCCCCTGTGTGACCTGTCGCGACGCGGCGATGACGGGCCGAATCGGGGGCCCGACGGCCAGCACGTAGAATCCCGGTGTGACCGATTCACTAGCTCCCGCCCTCCCGCGTACCGCGGAACCCACCCCGTCCACCACCGATGGCCTCGATGCCTGGCGCTCGATGGCCGCCGTGCAGCAGCCGTCGTGGCAGGACGCCGGGGTCTATTCGGCGTCGGTGAAGGAGCTCTCGAGCCTGCCGCCCCTGGTGTTCGCGGGCGAGGTGGATGTGCTGCGCGAGCGGCTCGCCGCTGCGGCACAGGGCAAGGCCTTCCTCCTCCAGGGCGGTGACTGCGCCGAGACCTTCGACGGTGCGACCGCCGACAAGATCAGCGCCCGGGTGCGCACCATCCTGCAGATGGCCGTCGTCCTCACCTACGGAGCGTCCCTGCCCGTCATCAAGATGGGCCGCATGGCGGGCCAGTTCGCCAAACCCCGCTCGTCGAACGACGAGACGCGCGACGGCGTGACCCTTCCCGCCTACCGCGGCGACATGGTCAACGGGTACGACTTCACGCCTGAGAGCCGCGGCCACGATGCCTCCCGCATGGTGAAGGCCTACCACACGTCCGCCTCGACGCTGAATCTCATCCGCGCCTTCACCCAGGGCGGGTTCGCGGACCTCCGCCTGGTGCACCACTGGAACAAGGGGTTCATGGCCAACCCCGCGCACTCCCGCTACGAGTCGCTGGCCCGCGAGATCGACCGGGCGGTGCGCTTCATGGACGCCTGTGGCACTGATTTCGAGGCGCTGAAGCGCGTCGAGTTCTTCGCGAGCCACGAGGCCCTGCTCCTCGACTACGAGCGGGCGCTCACACGCATCGATTCGCGCACCTCCCTGCCGTACGACACCTCGGCGCACTTCCTGTGGATCGGGGAGCGGACCCGCGACATCGACGGCGCCCACGTCGATTTCCTCTCGCGGGTGCGGAACCCCATCGGCGTCAAGCTCGGCCCGTCCACCTCGGCGGACGACGCCCTCGCCCTCATCGACAAGCTCGATCCGAACCGTGAACCGGGCCGCCTGACCTTCATCACCCGCATGGGGGCGTCGAACATCCGCGAGAAGCTGCCCTCCCTCGTCGAACGTGTCACGGCGTCCGGTGCGCAGGTGCTCTGGGTCACCGACCCCATGCACGGCAACACCGTCACCTCACCGAACGGGTACAAGACCCGCAACTTCGACGACGTCATCGACGAGGTCCGGGGTTTCTTCGAGGTGCACAACGCCCTGGGCACCTTCCCGGGTGGACTGCACGTGGAGATGACGGGCGACGACGTCGCCGAGTGCCTCGGGGGTGCCGATCCGATCGACCAGGAAGCCTTTCTGGAGCGCTACGAGTCGGTCTGCGACCCTCGCCTGAACCACATGCAGTCCCTGGAGATGGCCTTCCTCGTGGCAGGAGCGCTCTCCAAGAGCTGAGGACCGGCACCGGCTGGTCTCACCGCCCGCCGGCCTGCGGGCGGCCACCCGGGGGGGGCCGCCTGCAGATCTCAGGTGACGGTGATGCGGACGGTCGTCCCCTCGGGCTGCTCACCTGTCGGGCTCTGCCCTGCGACGAGTCCGAGGACCGAGCCACCGAAGGTGTAGTCGACCTCCACCACGAAGCCCGCCTCCTCGAGTGCGGCGACGGCCCGGTCCTCGGACAGCGAGAAGACGTTGGGCACCCTCACCAGGCGCGGTCCCCGGGAGAGGGTCAGCGTCACGGTCGTCCCGCGCTGCACCTCGGTACCGGTCGGGCTCTGGACCACGACCGCTCCGCGCGGCACCGTGCGGCTGAACTCCTCGACCTCGGCCACCGCCGGTACGAGGCCGGCCTGCTCGAGGGCTGCGGAGGCTTCCGCCGCCGTGAGTCCGGTGACCTCCGGAACGGCGACGGGCGCCGGACCGCGCGACACCACGAGGTCCACCGTGGAATTGCGGCGCCGCTCCGCGCCCGCATCCGGTGTCTGCCGGAGGACGTTCCCGGCGGGAACGGTCTCGCTGTACTCCTGCTCCAGCCCTCCCACGGCCAGACCCGCTGCACCGAGACGCGCCGCGGCGTCGACCTCGGCGCGTCCGAGGAGGTCGGGGACGGCGAACAGCTCCGGGCCCTTGGACACCATCAACTCGACACGCTCGAAGCGCCTGACCTCGGAGGTGGCGGCCGGGTCCGTGGCGACCACCAGCCCTTCGAGGACCTGCTCGTCGAACACCTCCTCGGTGGCGATGGTGGACAGGCCCTGGTCCGCGAGCGCCGCCCGGGCCTCCTCGAGGGGCGTGTTGCTGACGTCGGGCAGGGAGACGAGTCCGGCCGGTCCGGCGCCGAAGAACCAGCCCGCGGTGGCCACGAGGCCGGCGAGGAGGACGAGCAGGACGACGAGCGCGCGGACCCAGCGTCGACCCGCTGTGCCGTGCAGCGACTGCTGCGGGCGCTGGGCCTCGCGGGACTGCCGGCGTTTCGAGAGGGGACGGGCGGTGCTGCCCGCCGAGCGCGCGGGGTCGGCGGTGGGACCCGCAGCGGCGTCGGACGACGGGCGTCCCGCGGCGGCCGGGGCGGGCTCCTGACGGGACGACGCGGGTGCGGCGGTCGGCATGGCACCGATCACCCGCGTGGCGTTCCGGTCCGTGCCGATCACGCTCGTCCGGTTGGCGTCGTCGAGGGTGCGGAAGACCTCCGTCGCGCCGGCCGGAGCAGGAAAGGGATGCAGCGCACCGGTCGAGGGTCGTGGCAGTGCCTCGGTGTGGTCCCCGCGCCCGCCCGTCGGCTCCGTACCGATGCGGGCCGTCCGATCGGCCTGCCGCTCCCCCTGCCACGGACCGGTCCGTCCGTCCCGCAGGATTTCCGTGTCGGATACAGCATCGGATGACGACCGCGCGGCGGTGCCGTCGTCGCGCCGGGCGTCCGGCAGGCGGGGGACGACGGCGGCGGTGAGGCTCTCCTGCACCGCAGCAGCGCCCGCCGTCCCGACCGGGACGAAGTCGAGCTCCTCGTCGGTGAGGACGGTCCGGATGTGCCGGAGTTCACCGAGCAGCGCCGCGCCGTCGACCGGACGGTCCTCGGGATCCCGGGAGGTGCACCACTGGACGAGTTCGTCGATGTCCTCGGGAAGGCCCGGGAGGAGGACGGAGGGCGCGGGGACGTCCGACTGCGCGTGCTGGATCGCGACCTGGATCGGCGTCTCGCCCGTGAAGGGCTGCCTGCCGGTCAGCAGCTCGTAGAGCATGACGCCCGTGGAGTAGATGTCGCTCTGCGCCTCCGCCGGCCGGCCGAGCACCAGTTCGGGGGAGAGATATGCGACCGTCCCGACGAGGGTCGCGGTGCCGGTGGTCGCCGAGACCGCACGGGCGAGACCGAAGTCGGCGATCTTCACCTGCCCGCTGTCCGAGAGCAGCACGTTCTCCGGCTTGACGTCGCGGTGGATGAGCCCGGCGTCGTGCGCCGCGGCAAGGCCCTCGACGACGGAGTCGAGCAGCACCAGAGCATGCCTGGGGGTGAGGCGGCCTTGTTCGCGCAGGACCTCGCGCAGTGTGCGTCCCTGGACGAACTCCATGACGAGGTAGGCGATGGCCTGCCCCTCCACCTCGTCCACGCCCTGGTCGAGCACGCCGACGACGTGCGGGTGCGAGAGTCTGGCGGCGGACTTCGCCTCCTGCTCGAACCGGTCGATGAAGCCGGGCTCGTCGGCGAGGTGCGGATAGAGGACCTTCAGGGCCACGCGCCGGTCCAGCCTCCGGTCGGTGGCCAGGTACACGGTCGACATCCCGCCGCGGGCCAGGCGGGATTCGACGACGTACCGTCCGTCGACCGTCGCGCCCTCGAGCGGGTCCCTCCGTTGCTGGTGCACCCTCCGATACTAGGCGGGGACGACGGGAGGGGGCGGGACCACCACGCGATCCCACCCCCTCCCGTCCGTGGTCACGGTCCCGGAGGACGGACCTCCGCGGCCTACCGGAAGTTCTTCTGGTGGGCCTTGATGGCGGCGACGTACTGCTTGGTGTCCTGGAACATCCCGCGGGTCTGCACGGAGTACGCACCCTGGTAGTAGGAGGCGATGGCGATGTCGAGGGAAGGACTGGTCCGCACGAGCGACCGGATGATCGCAACACCCGCCGTCGCATTGTCGTACGGGTCCAGCAGGTTCAGCTTGCGCCCCACGAGGTCGCTCGCCCACTGCCCCGAGGAGGGGATGACCTGCATGGTGCCGATCGCGTTCGCGGGGGAGACGGACCGCTGGTTGAAGCCGGACTCCTGGTAGGCGAAGGCGAGCGCCAGGCTGGGGTCCACCCCCATGGAACGGGCGGTGTCGGCGACGATCTTCTGCATCTCGGCCTGAGACGGTGCCGGCAGGGAGTTCAGGAGGGCCTTGTTCGCATTGGCGTCCGCGACGACGCGGTCCGGGTACGTGTAGCCGAGGAAACTCGACGGCACGAGGTCGGAGGGTGCCGGAGCGGGCGCGGGAGCCGGTGCTGCGCCCTTGCCCGGGATCGTGAGTTTCTGGCCCGGGTAGATGATCGTGGTCATGCTCATCTTGTTGGCGGCCAGCAGGGCCTGCAGGGAGACACCGTGTCGGGAGGCGATGGCGCCGAGTGTGTCCCCGCCCTTCACGGTGTAGGACCCGGCCTGCGGCGCGGGGGCCGGAGCCGGTGCTGGCGCCGGTGCGGGCTTAACCGGTGCTGGAGCAGGTGCTGCGCCCTTGCCCGGGATCGTGAGTTTCTGGCCCGGGTAGATGATCGTGGTCATGCTCATCTTGTTGGCGGCCAGCAGGGCCTGCAGGGAGACACCGTGTCGGGAGGCGATGGCGCCGAGTGTGTCCCCGCCCTTCACGGTGTAGGACCCGGCCTGCGGCGCGGGGGCCGGAGCCGGCGCGGGAGCAGGTGCGGGCTTACCCGGCGCGGGAGCAGGTGCTGCCCCCTTCCCGCCGATCGTCAGTTTCTGGCCCGGGTAGATGATCGAGGTCATCGAGAGCTTGTTGTCCGTGAGGAGGCTCTGGAGGCTGACCCCGGCACGCGAGGCGATGGCGCCGAGGGTATCGCCGGGCTTCACCACGTAGGTCGAACCGGTGGTCTTCACCGCCGGGGCAGCGGGAGCGGAGGGTGTGGGCTTCTCCGCCCCGGCCTTACCGCCGAGCGTGATCTTCTGGCCCGGGTAGATGATGGTCCGCGCGTTCATCCGGTTCAGGGTGAGGAGGCTGTCCGTGGACAGCCCGTGACGCTTGGCGATCGCTCCGATGGTGTCGCCCGGCTTGACGGTGTATTCGGCGGGAACGGGCTGGGCGGCGATCGCGATCCTCTGCGCGGGTACCTGTACCGCCACCAGTGCGGCGGGCACGAGCGTGCGCGAGGGCAGGGAGACCGCAGGGGTGCCGAGGTGACGCATGGCAGGCGCGACCTGGGCAGGAGCCGCCGTCGCCGGTTGGGCGAGGGCGACCGAAGAGAGAATCACCGCGGGGAGGGCGGCGGTGGTCACGGCGACATTCAGGCCGCGCGCGCTGACGCCGGTGGCCTTCCTGCGGGTGCCGTTCAGCGGTGCGTTCGATCGCTGGGCAGTCATGTTTCGTTCCTCGTCTGTTGGCGGCTGAGTCCGCGCGGACGCACGCGCCCGTGGTGATTCTTCCTGATCGGGCGCGCGCAGTGCTGGTGATGCTGATGTGTCACCTGTGGTTACTGTTACTTCTGTGACCCATGTGAACTTACACGATGAGGGCAGTAGCACAAGAGGCATGAAGATCCCGTGAAGCTGTTGTCCGGCGTGTCGCAGGAGATCCGCATCGTGTCGCGTCCCTGCGGACCAGCCGGCGCCCTGTGCCGCAGGTCGTCCGAGTGGAGCCGGAATGCGTCGGCATGGCACCCTTGGACGGTGAATGAACTCCAACAGCTCGTCCCAGCCTGGCTGAATCTCCCCGAGGTGGCGCAGGCGCTCGACCTCCCCATCACCCGCGTGCATTCGCTCATCAGTGAGCGGGCGCTGGTCAGCGTCCGTATCGGTGAGCGAAACATCCGCAGCGTGCCCGCGGAATTCCTCGTGGACGGGGCGATCCTCGACAGCCTCAAGGGCACCGTCGTCGTCCTGGCGGACTCCGGCTACGGGGACGAGGACATCATCCGATGGCTCTACACGGAGGACGAGTCGCTTCCGGGTCGGCCGATCGATGCGCTGCGCGAGGGACGGAAGACGGAGATCCGCCGTCGGGCGCAGGCCGCTGCCTGGTAGGCCGATCCACCGCCGGGTGGGTCACGCACCCGGCCGCGCGTCAGGCAGTGCGAGTGACGGCGGCTTCGGCGAGGAGGCGCAGGGCCTCGAGCGACGTCGTATCGACATCGAGCTGGGCGAGGGCCCGGAAGGCCTCGGCTGATCGCTCCTCGATCAGGGTCTCGGTCTGGGCCAGCGCACCGCTCGCCACGATCAGCCCGCGGAGCGTGTGCACCGCGTCGTCGTCGAGCTCCGTGTCGCCGAGCATCGCGTTGATCCTCGCCCGGACGTCGCTGCCGCTCTCGCCGAGAGTGCGCGCGATCAGGAAGGTGCGCTTCCCCTCGCGCAGATCGTCGCCCGCCGGCTTACCGGTCACTCCCGGATCCCCGAACACACCGAGGACGTCGTCCCGGAGCTGGAAGGCCTCGCCCAGGGGGAGCGCAAAGGCAGAGAAGTCCGAGAGCAGCGCCTCATCGGCTCCGGCCAGTGCTCCGCCGAGCATGAGGGGCCGTTCCATCGAGTACTTCGCCGACTTGAAGCGCAGGATGTTGAGGGCACGGAGTTCGGCCTGCTCGGGCGTCTGGTCGGGCCCCACCGCCTCCTCGAGCAGGTCCAGGTACTGGCCGGCCATGACCTCGGTGCGCATGCGGTTGAAGATGGTGCGGGCAGCCTCACCCGCCTCGGCGGAGCAGGACGCCGTGAAGAGCTCCTCGCTGAACGCGAGGCACAGGTCCCCGGCCAGGATGGCTGCGGACACGCCGAAGCGCTCGGGGTCGAGATGCCAGCCCGCCTCCGTGTGGCGCGCGGAGAACTGCCGGTGCACGCTCGGCCCTCCGCGCCGGGTATCCGAGCGATCGATGATGTCGTCATGGATCAGGGCAGCGGCCTGGAAGAACTCCAGTGCCGTCCCGGCCGTCACCGGAGCCGCATCTCCGGGCGCGCCTCCCGCCGCGCGCCATCCCCAATAGCAGAGCAGGGCGCGCATCCGCTTACCGCCCCGGGTGAGTGTCGCGATGCTCGAGATGAGGGGCAGTGATTCCTCGGAGATGGCCGTCAGGACGTCCGCCTGGTCAGCCAGGAACTCGTCGATGGTCCTGGTGAGCGCGGACCGGAACAGGTCCTGCTCCGCCGTGATGACGTCAGGAGCGGGGCCGCCCGGATCAGGGGTGGCAGGTGCGGACAGCATGGATCTCCCGGGCGGTTCGACTGGGTCAGGTCCTCACACTCTATCGGGCGGCTCTGCCCCGGCCCGGCGGTACGGACGGGCCGTCGGATCCGCCGGGCCCGGCTGTCGGTGGCACTGCGTACGATGTGGGCGTGGTCAGGGATGAGGGTCGGACGCCGATCGAGCATGCGGAGTGCCGCATCCTGCACATCGACATGGATGCCTTCTTCGTCTCCGTCGAGCTGCTGGACCACCCTCATCTCCACGGCGTACCGGTAGTCGTGGGATCACCGTCCGGCCGGTCCGTCGTCCTGTCCGCGTCCTACGAGGCCCGCGCTTTGGGGGTGCGCTCGGCGATGCCGATGTCGGTCGCCATGCGCCAGTGCCCCACTGCGGTGATCCTCCCGCCGCACCATCGTCGGTACTCGGAGATCTCCGGACAGGTCATGCGGATCTTCCGGTCGGTGACGCCGCACGTGGAGCAGCTCAGCGTCGACGAGGCATTCCTCGACGTGGCCGGGTCCATGCGCCGGCTGGGCGGTCCGCGCGAGATCGGTGAGCAGGTGCGCGAGGAGATCAGTTCCACCCTCGGTATCACCGCGAGCGTCGGTGCCGCGACGACGAAGTTCGTGGCCAAGATCGCCTCCACGAGGGCGAAGCCGGATGGCCTCCTGCTGATCCCGGGTGACCGGACCGTCGCGTACCTGCACACGCTTCCCGTCTCCGCGCTCTGGGGGGTCGGCGCCAAGACACAGGAAGTCCTGGGCCGCATCGGCATCCGCACGGTGGAGGACGTGGCGCACACGCCGGTCACCACCCTGCGGCGCCTGCTCGGAAGCTCCGGCGAGCACGTGCACAACCTCGCCTGGGGGAGGGACCCGCGGCGCGTCGTCGTGGCCCGGCCCGAGAAGAGCATCGGAGCGGAGGAGACGTTCTCCAGGGACATCGACGACTCCGACGTCCTACGGCGGGAACTGCTGCGGCTGGCGCACCGCACGGCGACCCGGCTCCGCGCCTCGGGCAATCGGGCCGGTGGGGTGGCACTCAAACTGAGGTACGCCGACTTCTCCACCCTGACGCGGTCGAAGAAGTTCGATGAACCGGTCGACAGTGCCAACGCGCTGTACACGGCGGCGACGGCCCTGCTCGCCGCCCTCGGTGATCGGCCCATGGCCGTGCGGCTCATCGGCCTGCGTGCCGAATCGCTCGAGAGTGGCGGAGACGGCTCCACGCAGCTGACGATCGACCGGCGCGACGACAACTGGCGCCTCGCCGAGCGGGTGCTCGACGACGTGAACAGGAGATTCGGTGACGCCGGCGTCGTCCCGGCCGGGCTGCTCGCTTCCCGACGTGCGGACGAGCCCCGTAGGGGACGGGCGGGCGGGCCGCCGCCCGCCGCAGGTGACGCTGGTGCAGGTACCGCGGCGGGTGTGGGTGCTGGCGGAGGTGCTGGCGGAGGTGCTGGCGGACGCGCCGCTGGGCGGACTGGTGGAAGCGCGCTGGGCCGGGGCGGCGCGGTGCCGGAGGCGGAGTCCGGCAGGCGGGCCGGACACGACCAGGGGCCGGGCGCTGGCGGGTCCTCCCGGGGAGCCCCGCGGACCCACCGCGATCCGCGTGCCTGAGCGGTATACGGGGTCAGTATGCCTTCATGGAACCCCCCTCGGATTCCGCATTGTGACTTTGCGGGCACCACGTAGCAAACTAGTCTTGAAGCAGGTAGTCCAGCTGCCGTTCAGCGCGCTTTTGCAGCCTCCGGAGCCCGTGGTCATCGACCCCTCCACCGGGAACCTGGTGAGCGTGCGGGACGTTGGGTGGGTGGAGGAACGTTGGTACCCATATCAAGGAGGCGGTCATGGCACTCTCGGAACACGAGCAGAGGTTGCTTGATCAGCTTGAACAGCAGTTGCACGCCGACGATCCCAAGTTCGCGCACTCGATGGCGTCGGACACCCGCAAGTCGATGTCGACCAGGCGCCTGGTCATCGGTGCGCTCATCACGATCGCAGGCATCCTGGTCCTGCTCGCGGGCATCGTCAACCAGAACATCCTCATCGGAGTGGCCGGCTTCCTCGTCATGGGGGGCGGCGTCTACTTCGCGACGACCAAGTCGAAGCAGCTGGACCAGGGCCAGCCCGCGGGTAGGCCGACGAAGGCTCCGACCGGCGGGAAGAGCGGGTTCATGACGAGTCTGGAAGACAAGTGGGACGAGCGGAAGCGCGACCAGAGCTGATTCCCTGCCGGGCCACCGATGGTGACCCCGATACAGCCTCACTGCACCGGCGTGACCGGGCAGCCACGAACTGACGAGGACCCGCTACGGCGGGTCCTCGCTCGTTAACCGGTCATCCCCAGGCGTTCCACTGCCGCATGCACTGCTCTGCGCCGGGTCGGTGCCCCATGCCGACCGCCTCATACCGGCCGCCCCCTCCATCGCCCCCTCCACTTCGCTCCCCAGCGAGGCAGATAGCACCCGGCCGCGTGATCGCGGGGCGGACGGACGACGTCGGCGGAGCAATCCCGGGCGCGCCGCGCCCCGGATGCATTGACGGTGGAGAGTTGTGGAGTAAAGTGGGGAACATAAGAGCAAGGCAGCATCGAGCTGGGCTTGGCGGACTCAGAACAGGCGGTCAGGGATGTTCCTCGGAACTCATACCCCCCGTCTGGACGAGAAAGGCAGGCTCATCCTCCCGGCGAAGTTCCGCGACGAACTGAGCGAGGGGCTGGTCCTGACCCGGGGCCAGGAACGGTGCATCTATGTGTTCAGTGCGAGTGAGTTCGAGAGGGTTCACGAGCAGATGCGGGCCGCACCCATCTCGTCACGCCAGGCGAGGGACTACAACCGTATCTTCCTGTCGGGAGCCTCGGACGAGGTGCCCGACAAGCAGGGCAGGATCACCATCCCACCGGCCCTGCGGACGTATGCAGGGCTCGACCGCGACCTCGCGGTCATCGGAGCAGGAAGCCGCGCCGAGATCTGGGCGGCGGATGCCTGGGACTCGTACCTGACGGAGAAGGAGACCGCCTTCTCCGAGACGGACGAGGACGCTTTCCCGGGAATCATCTGATCCACGGCGCAGGACAGGCAGAACCAGCAGTACTAGCAGTACCAGCAGTACCAGCAGCACCCGACGCGAACGGATTCACCTCTTGGATGAGATCTCCAGCCGCCGGAGCAGGTACGACTCCTGGCTTCACTTCCCCGAAGCCAGGCGGAGACCGTCCGGCCGGATGGGGGTCTGATCCCAGAGATGGACCATCGCCCCACGCCTGCAGGGACACCGACATCACGAACGACGAACTGCAGGAGGGAGAGCGCGCATGGGGGAGAACCGGCCGACGGGCGAGCGACACGTCCCCGTCCTCCGGGACCGCTGCGTCTCCCTCCTTGCTCCCGCGGTCGAGGCAGCAGCAACAGCCGGACGCCGGCCGGTGGTCGTCGATGCGACCCTCGGCATGGGCGGCCATTCCGAGAGCATGCTCGAGCGCTTCCCCTCCGCGCACCTCGTCGGGATCGACCGCGACACCGAGGCGCTGGGCCTCGCCGGGGAACGCCTGACGCGCTTCTCCGACCGCACCGACCTGGTCCACGCCGTCTACGACGATCTGCCCGAGGTGCTCGAGGACCTCGGGATCGGGGGAGTGGACGGCGTCCTGTTCGATCTCGGCGTCTCCTCCCTGCAGCTCGATGAGCGTGACCGTGGCTTCGCCTACTCCTACGACGCCCCCCTCGACATGCGCATGGACACGACCACGGGCATCACGGCCGCGGAGGTCGTCAACACCTACGCCGAGGCGGATCTGCTGCGTATCATCCGGACCTGGGGCGAGGAGAAGTTCGCGGGTCGCATCGCGACGGCGATCGTCCAGGCCCGCACCGCGCGTCCGTTCGGCACCACGGCGGAGCTCGTCGAGGTCATCCGTGGGGTCGTCCCGGCCTCGGCGGCACGGACCGGGGGACATCCTGCCAAGCGGACGTTCCAGGCCCTGCGCATCGAGGTCAACGAGGAGCTGTCCGTCCTCGAGCGCGCCGTACCGGCCGCCGTCGCCTCGATCCATACGGGGGGTCGGGTGGTCGCGATGTCATACCACTCCCTCGAGGACAGGATCGTGAAGAGCTCCTTCGCGGCCGGCACGAAGTCCTCCGCGCCCCTCGGGTTCCCGGTCGAGCTCGAGGAACACAAGGCCTACCTCCGGTCCCTGACGCGTGGCACGGAAGCGCCCACGCCGGCGGAGATCGAGGAGAATCCCAGGGCGGCCTCGGCCAAACTGCGCGCTGTAGAACGAATCAAAGCCGGACCCGTCGACAGGACCAACGGATGAGCCAGACCCTGACTGTTGAGAAGCGGCACAGCGCCGCGGCCTTCGCCGGCAACGGAGCACTCGCCGTCGCGCCGCGCCGGCCGGCCGGTCTCTCCGACGGAGCGCCGGCGAGTGCGCGGCCGGAGGCCACGCAGAAAGTGCGGACGCCGCTCTCCGTGGTACCGGCGAGGCCCTCCCGCCGTCGCGTGCCGTTCGCCGTCTTCAGTCTCCTCGTCCTCGCCGGAGCCCTGGCCGCAGTCCTCATGCTCAACATCTCCGTGTCGGGGACGCAGTACGAGCTCGTGCAGCTGCGCAGCCAGCAGGTGGCACTCAGCCAGCAGAACGAGGCGCTCGTCCTCGAGATCGAGAACAAGGAGGCGCCGCAGAACCTCGCCGCCGCCGCGACGAAACTCGGCATGGTGTCCTCCCCGACGTTCGGGACCATTGAGCTAGATTCGAAGAAGGTGACGGGGACTCCGGAACCTGCGAAGGAAGGCCCGAAGCCCGAGGTCCTGATCGCCGCCCCGGACCTCGTCACCGAGCAGCCCGCTCCCGTAGTTGTCGAGGCGCCGGTAGCGGCCGATCCGGCACCCGCGGGCGCCGGTGCAGCGGACGAGGCGGCGGATGCGGCCGCGGACTCCGCGGCCGGCAGCACGGCCTCGGGGACCATCCCCGGTCCGGAGCAGGCCGCGTCCGACCGCTGACACGCGGGTCCTCCGCCGTCACCCGCTCCGCACGAACCGCCTGCACTGATCGACAAGGATTCCTCCGTGACCCCTGCACGCACCGGCAGCCCTGACAGCCTCCGACTGGTCCTCGGCTCGACCCGGCTCCGCGTGGGGCTTGCCTTCGTCCTCGTCCTCCTCATGGTGCTCGGTGTACGGCTCTTCCAGTTGCAGGGGCTCGATCTCGGCGGGATGGCCCAGGTGGGCCTGTCCAAGCGCCTGACGAACACCACTGTCGCCCCCGTCCGCGGCTCCATCGTCGACATGAACGGCAAGTACTTCGCCCGGAGTGTCGAGCGTTACGACATCGTCGTTGACCAGGGCCTCAGCGCCGTCGACGGATTCGACCGGACGGTCCAGGATCCCGACGACCCGGACAGCACCATCCGGGTCGACGTACCGATCGAGCAGGGGCTCGAGGAGCTCTCGGCGGTCCTCGGGATCGATGTGGAGACACTCCGGGGTTCGGTCCTGGGGGACAAGACCTTCAACTACGTCGCGAAGTCCGTCACGCCGGAGGTGAAGAACCAGGCGCTCGAGATCGGCATCCCCGGCGTCTACGCCGACAAGACGAGCGTCCGTACCTATCCGGCAGGATCGGTCGCCGGATCGGTCATCGGCTTCGTGTCCGACGACGGCACCCCGCAGGAAGGTCTCGAGTACTCGCTGAACGACCAACTCACGGGCACGGCGGGGAAGAGGACCTTCGAGATCGGCGGGGACGGTATCCGTATCCCCTACGCGACCAATGAGGACGTGCCCGCGGTGGACGGACAGAGTGTCCGCCTCACGATCGACCAGGATCTCCAGTGGTTCGCGCAGCAGACCATCGCGTCCCAGGTCAAGGACTACGACGCCGAGTGGGGCAACATCGTGGTCGTCGAGACCGGCACCGGCGCCATCCGTGCCATGGCGGAATCCACCACGCCCGATCCGAACGATCCCACGGCCACCCCTGCCGAGCAGCGGAGGCCGAACTCGGTCAGCGCCTCCTTCGAACCGGGGTCGACGACGAAGGTCATCACGCTCGCCGGCGCGCTCGAGGAAGGGCTGATCGAGCCGACGTCGAAGTTCACCCTCGACAACCGGTACACGGTGGGGGACCAGACGTTCAAGGACGCCTGGGAGCACGGCACCGAGAAGCGCACGGCCGCCGGCATCCTCGCGAAGTCGATGAACACGGGGACCGTGCAGATCGGCGAGAAGCTGACCAAGCAGGAGCGGTACGACTGGCTGAAGAAGTTCGGGATCGGCGAACCGCTCGGCACCGGCCTGAACGAGGAGAACCAGGGGCTTCTCAGCACGCCGGACAACTGGGACGATCGCCAGCAGTACACGGTGCTCTTCGGGCAGGGGCTCACGCAGACCGCGCTGCACACCGCGATGGTCTACCAGACGATCGCCAACGACGGCGTCCGGCTGAAGCCCCGCCTGATCGACGCCTACATCGACCCGGACGGCACGGAGCACCTGGTGCCGCAGGCCGAGGGGACCGAGGTGGTCTCGGAGAAGACGGCCGCAGAGATGCGGAAGATGCTCGAGACCGTCACCGAGGAGGGGTCCGGGAAGTCCGGCGAGCTCGAGCAGTACCGCGTGGGCGCCAAGACCGGCACGGCGGAGGCGCCGGGAGCCACCGGCGGGTACGACGGCTACACTCTGTCCTACGCCGGGATCGCCCCGATCGAGGACCCGAAGTACGTCGTCGTCATCACGCTCCAGCGCCCCCAGGGTGACCTGTACTACCTGATCCCCGGGGAGTCCTTCCAGAAGGTCATGCAGCAGGCCCTCAATTCCGACAACGTCCCGGCCTCGACGACGAAGCCGGACATCTACCCGGTCGAATACTGACCCGGAGGCCACAGCACCGTGCATTCCACCACTCCGCAGGGACGCGCCGCTTCCCTGATGCGTCCGCATGAGCCGCGGCCGATCGGCCTGGCAGCGGCCCTCGCTGCAGCCGGCCTGCCGGTCGGTCCCGGGACCGGGCACCTGCCCACCGTCTCGGGCCTCACCCTCGATTCCCGCGCCGTCCTGCCCGGCGACGTCTACGCCGCCTTGCCCGGCGCCGCCCGCCACGGCGCCGGTTTCGCCGACCAGGCAGTGCTGGCGGGTGCCGTCGCGGTCCTGACGGACGACGTCGGCCGGGAGCTGCTGGGCGACGGCGTCGCCGTGCCCGTCGTCGTCGTCCCCGACCCCCGGCGCGTCATCGGACCGCTGTCGCGCGTGATCTTCGGGGGCGGTGCCGCGGACGACGGTGGGGCGCCGACGCTGTACGGCGTCACGGGGACGAACGGGAAGACCACCACCACCTACTTCGTCAACGCCCTCCTGGAGGCACTCGGCCATTCGACCGGACTGATCGGCACGATCGAGATCCGGGCCGGCGGCGACGCCATCCCGAGCGCGCTCACCACGCCCGAGTCCCCGCAGGTGCACTCGCTCCTCGCCCTCATGCGGGAGCGTGGCATCGATGCGGCCTCGATGGAGGTCTCCTCGCACGCCCTGGAGTTCGGGCGTGTGGACGGCGTCCTCTTCGACGTCGCCGGGTTCACCAACCTGACGCAGGACCATCTGGACTTGCACGGCACGATGGAGGAGTACTTCGCCGTCAAGGCCGCCCTCTTCACGGCGGAGCGGTGCCGGACGGCGGTCGTCCTCGTCGACGACGCGTGGGGCCGGCGCCTCGCGAGGACCGCGGACGTGCCCCTCCTCACCGTGTGTACGGACGGCGGCGACGGGTCCGGGCCGGCGGCGGACGCCGACTGGACGGTCACCGACATCGAACGGAGCGGCCTCGGCCACGCCTTCGCCCTGGAGTCGCGTGACGGGCGCCGCCTGCGCGTCCGCAGCGGGCTCCCCGGGACCTTCAACATCTCCAACGCGGCCCTCGCGGCCGTCATGGTGCTGGCGTCCGGGGTGTCCGAGCACGACCTGCAGCACGCACTCGATGCCCACGACCCCTTCACCACCGAGGTACCCGGCCGCATGCAGCTCATCGCCGAGGAGCCGGCGTCGATCGTGGACTTCGCGCACAATCCCGACGCGCTCGAGCGGACGCTCGCCTCGGTGCGCCGCCCCGGGGGCCGGGTCATCGCGGTCTTCGGCGCCACGGGACAGCGCGACGAATCGAAGCGGCCCGTCATGGGCGCCGTGGGCGCGCGACTCTCGGACGTCCTCATCATCACGGACGACGATCCGCACGACGAGGACGAGGCCGTCATCCGCCGCGCCGTCCGGTCCGGCGCGGACGCAGCCGTCGCGGAGGAGGGTCTCGACTGCGAGGTCCTCGAGGTCTTCCCCCGTGCCGACGCCATCGACCGCGCCGTCGCCCTGGCCACGGCGGGGGACACCGTGATCATCGCCGGCCGCGGCCACGAGGTGTGGCAGGAAGTGAAGGGCATCAACCTGTCCCTCGACGACCGCGTCGAGCTGCGTTCCGCGTTGACAAGGCACGGATTCTCTGGGCTTTCCGCCGCCGGGATAGAGTCCTGAACCGTCATGATTGAATTCAGCGCAGCCGAGATCGCGGCACTCACGGGCGGGGTCCTGGTCGGTATCGACCAGCACGGGCCTGCCATCACCGTCACCTCCGCCGCCACCGATTCCCGCGAGTGCACGCCCGGTTCGCTCTTCGTGGCCAAGCCCGGGGAGGAGTCCGACGGCCACCTGTTCGTCGGAGCAGCCTTCGATCGCGGCGCCGTGCTGACCCTCGCCGAGCGGGAGGTCGCGGCGGCCGACGGCGCACCGTTCCCCTCCGTCGTCGTCCCCGACGCCGTCCTGGCCATGGGAGCCCTCACCGCCGAGTCGGTGCGGCGCCTCCGCACGGCCGGGGACATCACCGTCATCGGGATCACGGGTTCCGCCGGGAAGACGACCACCAAGGACCTGCTCGCGGGGATCCTCGCGACCATGGGCCCCACCGTGGCGCCCCGCGGCTCCTACAACGGGGAAGTGGGTGTTCCCCTCACCGTCTTCGAGGCGGACCTGGACACGCGTTTCCTCGTGATCGAGATGGGTGCCACGAAGCCGGGCCACATCGCCTACCTCGCGTCCCTCGTGCAGCCGGACATCGGCGTGGTCCTCGGCGTCGGGTCGGCCCACGCGGGCGAGTTCGGCGGCGTTGAGAACATCGCGAAGGCCAAGGGCGAGCTCTTCGAGGCGCTCACCGCCCAGGGCACCGCCATCATCAACGCGGACGACGAGCGCGTCCTCGCGATGCAGACCCGGACGCCTGCCCGGCGCGCCTTCTTCACCTCCTCCGACGACTTCGCGTCGGACGGCAGCACGGTGGTCCGTGCGAGGAACAGCACCACGACTCCGGAGGGCAACCCCTCCTTCACGCTGCAGTTCCCCGACGGGAGCGAGCACGACGTCGTGTCCCCGCTGCTCGGCCTGCACCACACGACCAACCTCCTGGCCGCGGCGGCGGTCGCGTTCGCCGTCGGGTGTGCGCCCGAGGCCATCGCCTCGAGCCTCCGGACGCAGGCGGCCGCCAGCCGCTGGCGTATGGAGCGCACGGAGCGCACCGACGGCGTCACCGTGATCAACGACGCCTACAACGCGAATCCGGAGTCCATGCGCGCCGCCCTCCGCACCCTCGCCGAACTCGGCGGCGGGCGCAGGCGCACCTGGGCCGTCCTCGGCGAGATGCTCGAACTGGGGGACCGCTCCATCGAGGAGCACGACCTCCTCGGGCGGGTGGTCGTCCGGCTGAACATCTCGAAGCTCATCTGCGTGGGACCGAACACCAGGGCCCTCTTTAACGGGGCGGTGCTCGAAGGCTCGTGGGGGAGCGAGGCCGTCCATGTCGACGACGCCGACGCGGCCGAGCGCATGCTGGCGGCGGAACTCGAGCCCCGCGACATCGTCCTCTTCAAGTCCTCCAACGGCGCAGGCCTCCGATTCCTCGGCGACCGGATCGCGCACGCCGTGGCCGACGCCTCGGTCTCGGCCGGTCCGGCGGCCACCGACGAGCGCGACGCCGCCGGGGCGACCGCCGACGCAAACCCCTTCGGAAAGGCCGACCAGCAGTGATCGCACTCCTCATCGGCTCGGCCTCCGCGCTGTTCTTCGCCTTCGTCGGCACCCCCCTCTTCATCAGGCTCCTGGTGCGGAAGGGCTACGGCCAGTTCATCCGCGACGACGGTCCGACGGCGCACCACACCAAGCGCGGCACCCCGACCATGGGTGGCGCGGTGATCGTCGGCTCCGTCCTGCTGGCCTATTTCCTGACGCACCTGATCATGATGGCGACCGGGTCGCCCGTCGGCGGCCCGAGCGCCTCGGGCCTGCTGCTGCTGTTCCTCGCCGCAGGCATGGGGCTCGTCGGATTCGCCGACGACTACATCAAGATCTCGAAGCAGCGCAGCCTGGGCCTCAGTGCCCCGGCGAAGATCATCGGCCAGTCGGCGGTCGGCATCGTCTTCGGCGTCCTGGCCCTCGGGTTCCCCAACGAGCAGGGCCGCACGCCGGCGTCCACCGCGATCTCCTTCATCCGCGACCTGCCGATCGACCTGGCCTTCGCGGGGACGGTCGTGGGGGCGATCCTCTTCGTCATCTGGTCCAACCTCATCATCACGGGTGCCAGCAACGGCGTTAACCTGGCGGACGGCCTCGACGGCCTGGCCGCAGGGGCATCGATCCTCGTCTTCGGCGCCTACATGCTGATCGGGATCTGGCAGAGCAACCAGAGCTGCGGTTCGCCCGGGGCGGGAAGCGTCTGCTACGAGGTCCGGGACCCCCTGGACCTCGCCCTGATCGCCGGCGCCATGTGCGGTGCGCTCGTCGGGTTCCTGTGGTGGAACACCTCGCCTGCGAAGATCTTCATGGGGGACACCGGGTCACTGGCCATCGGCGGTGCGATCGCCGGGTTCGCCATCCTCTCGCGGACCGAGCTGCTCCTGGTGATCCTGGCCGGTCTCTTCGTGATGATCACCCTGTCGGTCATCATCCAGGTGGGTTACTTCAAGCTCTCCGGTGGCAAGCGGGTCTTCAAGATGGCACCCCTGCAGCACCACTTCGAACTCAAGGGCTGGGCCGAGGTCACCGTCGTGGTCCGCTTCTGGATCCTGGCCGGACTCTTCGTGGCCGTGGCACTCGGGATCTTCTACGCGGAATGGGTCGTGGGATGAGCGGGGCCGAGGGAACCACCGGGCGCGTGCTGGAGACCGATCGCGTCAGGGACCTGACCACCTGGGACGCCGACTGGGCGGGCCTGCGCGTCGTCGTCGCCGGGATCGGGGCATCCGGCTTCTCGGCGGCGGACACCCTGATCGAGCTCGGCGCGGCCGTCGTCGTCGTGGATGCCGGTGCGACCGCCGGCAACGAGGCGAAGGCCGACACCCTGCGCATCGTCGGAGCGCGCGAGGTGCTCCTCGGCGCCGAGCACGCGGAGGCGCTCCCCCTCGTCGATGGCGAGCAGGCCGAGCTCGTGGTGACCTCGCCCGGATGGCGGCCCACGCGGCCCCTCCTCGCCGGGGCCGCTGCCGCGGGCATCCCTGTCTGGGGGGACGTCGAACTCGCCTGGCGTGTCCGGATCCGGGAGGGACGGCCGACGGCGGACTGGCTGACGATCACCGGGACCAACGGCAAGACGACGACGGTCGGCCTGACCGAGGCCATGCTCCTCGCCGGCGGGAAGCGGGCGGTCGCGGCCGGCAACGTGGGCACGCCGATCCTCGACGTCATCCGTGACCCGCAGGGCTTCGACGTCCTCGCCGTCGAGCTCTCCAGCTTCCAGCTCCACTGGGCCCACTCGATCTCGCCGCTCGCGAGCGTCTGCCTCAATATCGCCGAGGACCACGTGGACTGGCACGGCAGCTACGAGGCCTACCTCGCTGCCAAGGCCTCCGTCTACGAGCGCACGCGTGTCGCCTGCGTGTACAACGCGGAGCAGCGGGAGACGGAGGCGATGGTCGAGGAGGCCGACGTCGTCGAAGGATGCCGCGCCGTGGGCTTCACAACCGGCACGCCCTCCATCAGCATGATGGGCGTCGTCGAGGACCTCCTCGTCGACCGCGCCTTCATCGAGCAGCGCAAGGACTCCGCAGCCGAGCTGGCGTCCGTGTCGGAGCTGGGGGAGGTGGTCCCGCGCCACCTCGTCGCCAACGCACTCGCCGCTGCCGCCCTGGTCCGCGCCGCCGGACTGCCGGCTGCCGCGGTCCGCGACGGCATCCGGGCGTACCAGCCCGGGGAGCACCGCATCCAGGTCGTCGCCAACGAGGGCGGCGTGCTCTGGATCAATGATTCGAAGGCGACCAATCCGCACGCCGCCTCCGCCTCACTGGCGTCCTTCCAGTCGGTCGTGTGGATCGCGGGCGGGCTGTCCAAGGGCGTCTCCTACGACGATCTCGTGACCCGGCATGCGCGGCGGCTGCGCGCCGTCGTCCTCGTGGGACAGGATCCGGCGCCCCTGCAGGCTGCCCTCGCCCGACACGCACCCGATGTTCCGGTGTCCCTCCATCCGAGCCTTCACACTGGACACGGGCACGACGGCGGATCGAGCGATCCGGTCACCGGCGACGCCCTCATGCAGTGGGTCGTCTCCGAAGCAGCGGGGATGGCCCGTGACGGTGACACGGTGCTCCTTGCGCCGGCCGCCGCATCGATGGACCAGTTCTCCTCCTACGCGCACCGGGGGGCCGCCTTCATGGCGGCCGTCCGTGCACGTGGCGATCAGGGGACAACCGCGAAGGAGTCGTAGATGGTGACCACGCCAACCCGTGGAGGCGGACGCAAGCCCTCCGCCCGGGCGGCCCGGCCCACGGACTCGGGACGACCGGGCACGTCGAACGCTCCGACGGGCGCCGCATCCGGTAGCGCACCGGCCGGTCAGCGCGGCACGCGGGGCGGAGCGTCATCCGGCAGCAGGTCCGGGACGGGTGCCCGCGCGAAGGCAGGGGCCTCCCTCGGGAGGGCCGCGGCGGCGACCCCGGAGAACGCCACCGAGGCGGACCAGGGCCGCGGGGTCCGCGCGCGGCTCCGTCGCGGCTGGCGATTCCTCGAGGGCTCCGACCGGGCGCCCTCCGGCTCGAGCTACTACCTGATCCTCGGCTCGGCCCTCGCGCTGACCGCCATCGGCCTGCTCATGGTGCTCTCGGCGTCATCGGTCGAGGCGATCTCCGACGGCAAGGATTCGTTCGACCTCTTCCTCAAGCAGGCGGTCTGGGCGAGCGCCGGGCTCGTCCTGATGCTCGTGCTGTCCCGGCTCGGTCCCCGCGCCTACAAGGCGCTGGCCTGGCCGAGCCTCGCCATCGCCGTCGTGCTGCTCGTGCTGGTGCTCGTCATCGGCGTCGAGATCAACGGCAACAAGAACTGGATCCAGATCGGCAGCCAGACCTTCCAGCCGTCCGAGCCGACCAAGCTGGCCCTCGCGCTCTGGTTCGCCGCCGTCCTCGAGCGCAAGAAGGCCCTCATCCGGGACTGGAAGCACGCGATGATCCCGGCCATCCCGTTCGGTGGACTGCCGATCGGACTCGTCCTGATCGGTGGTGACCTCGGCACCGGCCTCGTCCTCATGATGATCGCCGGAGCCGCCCTGTTCTTCGCCGGTGCTCCGCTGAAGCTCTTCACCCTCGCCGGTCTCGCCGCCCTCGCCGGATCCCTGCTGATGGTCGCCACCAGTTCCAACCGTGGCGGGCGCATCAGCGCGTGGCTGCGGCTGAACTGCGACGACGGCGCCGACCTGTGCCTCCAGTCGGACAACGGGCTCTTCGCCATGGCCTCGGGCGGCTGGTTCGGCGTCGGGATCGGGCAGAGCCGGCAGAAGTGGAACTGGATCCCGGAGGCCCACAACGACTTCATCTTCGCCATCATCGGCGAGGAGTTCGGGCTGCTGGGGACGCTCGTCATCATCCTGCTCTTCGGGATCCTCGCCGTCGCCACCATCCGCGTGGCGCTGCGCTACACCGACCCGTTCGTGCGGATCCTCATGGGGTCGATCCTCGTGTGGCTGATCGGGCAGGCCTTCGTCAACATCGGCATGGTCACCGGCCTGCTGCCCGTCATCGGCGTGCCGCTGCCCTTCATCTCCTACGGCGGCTCGGCGCTCACCTTCACGCTCGCCGCCGTCGGGGTGCTGCTGTCCTTCGCCCGCAAGACCCCGCATCCACCGAACCCCGTCCCGGCGGGCAGCAGTCCCGCCGTATCCACCGCCGGAAGAAGCCACACACCTTCATGACACACCCCTCCACGCCCGGGCGCACGCTGTCCGTGGTCCTCGCCGGCGGTGGCACCGCCGGGCACATCAGCCCCCTGCTGGCCATCGCCGGCGCGATCGTCGACCAGCGGCCGGGCACCCGCATCACCGCCGTGGGGACCGAGGCCGGCATGGAGACGCGGCTCGTCCCGGCGGCCGGCTACACGCTCCGGACCATCGACCGCGTCCCCTTGCCGCGGCGTCCGTCCATCGACCTGGTCAAGCTGCCGGCCCGCCTGCTGCGGGCCGTGCGGCAGGCGCGCGCCATCGTCGCGGAGGCCGGGGCCGACGTCGTCGTCGGGGTGGGCGGATACGTGTCCACGCCCGTCTACCTCGCCGCCTGGTCGCGGCGCGTCCCCGTGGTCATCCACGAGGCGAATGCCCGGCCCGGTATCGCCAACCGGGTGGGCGCCCGGATCGCTGCCACGGTCGCTGTCGCCTTCGAGGGGACGGGGCTGACCGACGCCGTGCTGGTCGGCATGCCGATGCGGCGCAGCATCGCCGACCTGGACCGCACAGCGGAACGGGGGACCGCCCGCGCCTCGCTCGGTCTCGATGCGGACCGGCCCACCCTCATCGTCACCGGCGGTTCCTCGGGAGCCGCGAGCGTCAACCGTGCGGTCGCCGGGGCTGTCCCGGACCTCGTCGCGGCCGGCGTGCAGGTCCTCCACATCACGGGCCGCGGCAAGGCGGTCCTCGGCGACGACGGTGCGCCGATGACGCTCGAGGGCTACCACCAGGTCGAGTTCGTCGACGGGATGGAGCGCGTGTACGCGGCCGCGGACCTCCTCGTCGCGCGTGCCGGGGCCGCGACGGTCAGCGAGGTCAGCGCTGTCGGCGTGCCGGCCGTCCTGGTGCCCCTTCCGCACGGCAACGGCGAGCAGCGGCTCAATGCGGCGGGGCTGGTCGCGGCCGGCGGGGCCCTGCTCGTCGAGGATGCCGACCTCGGCCCGGACTGGATCCGGCGGAAGGCCCTCCCGCTCCTGGCGGATCCCGCGCGGCTCGCCGCGATGTCGGCTGCCTCCCGCGCCCAGGGTGTCCGCGACGGTGACCGGCGGATGGCCGGACTCGTCCTCGCCGCAGCGGAGGACGGACGATGACGCCCGATCCGCACCGGCCGGGAGCGACGGCGGGACGGCACGGCAGCCCTGACAGCATTCCGCCCGCGGGCGGCACCTCGGAAGGATCCGGCATCAGCACGGACGAGACCACGGCATCGACGGGACAGACGGCACCGACGGCGACATCGCCCGGGGACGCAGGACAGGGCGGCGACCCCGCGCCGGCCGTGGCCGCTCCCCGGCACGCAGGGGGACTGCAGGAGCCCGTGCACTTCATCGGGATCGGGGGCGCCGGCATGTCCGCCGTCGCCCGCGTGCTCCTCGGCCAGGGGGTTCGCGTGTCCGGTTCGGATGCCGCCGAGTCGAAGGGCCTGCGCGCCCTCGCCGCGCTCGGCGCCGTCGTCCACGCGGGCCACGAGGCGGCGGCGGTTCCGGACCGGGGGACCGTGGTGGTGTCCTCGGCGATCCGCGCGAGCAACCCGGAGCTCCAGGAGGCGCGCCGGCGGGGACTTCCCGTCATCCACCGTTCCGAGGCACTCGCGGCGGCGATGACCGGCCGGCGTGTCGTGGCGGTGGCCGGCACGCACGGCAAGACGACGACGACGGCCATGATCACGGTGCTCCTCCGGCAGGCCGGGCTTGCACCCTCCTTCGCCATCGGGGGCGACGTCGCGGCCCTGGGCGTGAATGCCGAGTGGGCCGGCGGGGACGTCTTCGTGGCGGAAGCCGACGAGTCGGACGGCTCGTTCCTGAACTACGACCCGAGTGTCGCGGTCGTGACCAACGCCGAGGCCGACCATCTCGACCACTACGGCACGGCCGAGGCGGTCCACGAGGCGTTCCGCCGGTTCGCGGGGAGGGTGTCCGAGGACGGACTGCTCGTCGCCTGCGCCGACGACCCGGGGTCGGCAGCGCTGGCCGCAGCCGTCCCGACCACGCGACGCGTGCGCACCTACGGCTACACCGGGACGGCGGACATCAGGATCAGCGACACGAGGGCGCTCGGCAGCACGACGAACAGCATCCTCTCCTTCGCCGTGGACGGCCTCGACGCGCAGCAGGAGCTCCAGCTCGGCGTGCCGGGCCGGCACAACATCCTCAACGCCGCGGCGGCCTTCACGGTGGCCCTGGAGCTGGGCGTCGACCCGGCTGTCGCCGCTGCCGGGCTGTCCCTCTTCTCCGGTGCCGCCCGCCGCTTCGAGGCCCGTGGCGAGGGCGACGGCGTCCGGGTGTTCGACGACTACGCGCACCACCCCACGGAGGTGCACGCGGCCCTCACCGCGGCCCGCACCGTCGCGGGGGAGCGGCGGGTGCACGTCCTGTTCCAGCCGCACCTCTTCTCCCGGACCCGCGAGTTCGCCGCCGGTTTCGCCGACGCCCTCTCGCTGGCCGACACGACGACGGTCCTGCCCGTCTACGCCGCGCGCGAGGACCCGGTGGACGACGTCGGCGGCTGGACCATCACGGAGCGCATGACCGGGGCGGAGGCCGCCTACGTCGCGGATCCGGAGGAGGCGCTCCGGACCGTCGTGGGCCGGGCGGCGGAGGGCGACCTCGTGCTCACCATCGGGGCGGGGGACGTGACGCAGTACGGCGTGCGGCTCGTCAGCCTGCTGCGGGACCGGGCTGCTGCGGCGGGAACCGGTGGGGTGTCCGGATGAAGCCGCGCAGGCCCACGGTGGCGAGGGTCACCACGCCCTCCGGCGGCAGTCCGTCCGGCCGGGGGAAGGTGTCCTTGCTCGAGAAGCCCGACGGCGCGCTTCCGGTGGGGAAGGTGCTCGACTTCCCCGCCCCGCGCCGCTCGCACCGGCTGCGCAACGTCATCCTGGCGGTCACGGCGGCCGCCCTCGTCCTCGGCGGGGTCGTCGCCTACGTCGTGTTCTCGCCGGCCCTCGCGCTCAGGACCGTCGTGGTGGAGGGCAACACGCTGGTGTCGACGGAGGAGATCCACGCCGCGCTCGCCCCGCTCTCGGGGACCTCGCTGACGCAGATCTCACCAGACCGAGTGAGGGGGATGCTCGAGGACAAGGCGCCGATCGAGGACGTCAGGATCGCGGCCGAGCCGCCGTCCACCCTGGTCGTGACGGTGCAGGAGCGGATCCCCGTCGCGGTCCTGCAGAACGGCGCGGACGTGGTACTCATCGACGCCGAGGGCCGCCAGCTCGCACGCGTGGCCGATCGTGCCCAGGTGAAGCTCCCGCTGATCGACGGCGGGACGAACGCCGTCAACTCCGAGGTGTTCTCCTCGATCACCGCAGTCCTCGCCGAACTCCCGGTGTCGGTGCTCTCGCGACTGAACAGCGCCTCCGCGGCCAGCGTCGACTCCATCAGGCTCTCCCTGACGGGGGACCAGCGCATCTTCTGGGGCAGCTCCGAACGCAGCGCGGAGAAGGCCGAGGTGCTGGAGGCCATGCTGGCGATGCCTGCGAGCGATCCGCCCGTGAAGGAGTTCGACGTGAGCACCCCGGACCGGCCGGTCACCCGCTGAGGGGTCCGGTGAGTCCGGGAGCGGACTGCACGGACGGCTGCTCCGGACACGGCGACACGCCCGACACGCTGAGGCCGGTGGTTGCAACGCGTTGCGCATGCACTAGCGTCGTCCATAGAAGTTACTTGACATAACGTTAACTCTCAACCTGAACGTTAACGTTGTCTTGGGTGAAGGTTGAAGCCGGATCAACGGCAGCCCCCGTACAGCACACAGATTCGAACAAGGGACACAGGACGTGGCAGCACCTCAGAATTACTTGGCCGTCATCAAGGTCGTCGGCATCGGCGGCGGCGGCGTCAACGCCGTCAACCGGATGATCGAGGTCGGGCTCCGCGGCGTGGAGTTCATCGCCATCAACACGGATGCCCAGGCGCTGCTGATGAGCGACGCGGACGTCAAGCTCGACGTCGGACGAGAACTGACGCGTGGGCTCGGCGCCGGAGCGGATCCCGAGGTGGGCCGCCGGGCCGCCGAGGACCACTCCGAGGAGATCGAGGAGGTCCTCCGCGGGGCCGACATGGTGTTCGTCACCGCGGGCGAGGGTGGCGGGACCGGAACCGGCGGAGCGCCGGTCGTCGCGCGCATCGCGCGCTCGCTCGGCGCCCTGACCATCGGCGTGGTCACGCGCCCCTTCACCTTCGAGGGCCGGCGTCGCTCGAACCAGGCCGAGAGCGGCATCGACACCCTCCGCGAGGAGGTCGACACCCTGATCGTCATCCCGAACGATCGCCTGCTCTCCATCAGCGACCGCAACGTGTCGATGCTCGACGCGTTCCGCTCCGCGGATCAGGTGCTCCTCTCGGGTGTCCAGGGCATCACCGACCTCATCACCACCCCGGGCCTGATCAACCTCGACTTCGCGGACGTGAAGTCCGTGATGCAGGGTGCCGGTTCGGCACTCATGGGCATCGGCTCCGCCCGTGGCGAGGACCGTGCCGTCAAGGCCGCGGAGCTCGCCATCGCGTCACCGCTGCTCGAGGCGTCGATCGACGGCGCACACGGCGTGCTGCTCTCCATCCAGGGTGGATCGGACCTCGGCCTGTTCGAGATCAACGAGGCCGCACGCCTCGTCCAGGAGGTCGCCCACCCCGAGGCGAACATCATCTTCGGTGCCGTGATCGACGACGCCCTCGGCGACGAGGCGCGCGTGACCGTCATCGCCGCCGGCTTCGACCAGGTGGACGCCACCTCCCAGCCTGCTCCCGCCTCCGTGCCGTCCTCACGGCCGGCATCGGCGCCGAGCGTCGGCGGTGATGCGCAGCGCACGTCCGGTGCAGCGACCGCGGGCCTCGGTGCCTGGTCGCAGCAGCGCGCCCAGAGCGTGCAGGCAGTCCCGGCCGACTCCGGTTTCGACGTCGACCTCCCGGCGATCGTCGAGCCCGATCTCTCCGCAGGCCGTTCCGACGACCTCGACGTCCCCGACTTCCTCAAGTAGTCCGTGGACAGAACCGTCGATCCCGGCCGGACCTCCCCGTTCCACTGGAACGAGGAGGTCCGGCCGGGGTTACGGGTGGCCTTCACCGCGGTGGGGGCCGGGAATCTCGCGCTGCATGTCGGTGACGACCCCGATGCCGTCCGGCAGAGCCGGCGCCGCCTCGAGGCTGCGCTGGGGGTCCGCCCCGACACGCTGCGCTTCATGAGCCAGACGCACTCCGACCGGGTGGCGCTGCTCGGGGCGTCGGACAGTGCCGAGCGCGTGCCGCCGGACGCGGACGCCATGGTCTCGGCGACGGGCTCCGAGCCCCTCGCGGTCCTCGTGGCCGACTGCGTCCCGATCGTCCTGGCGGACGCGGACCCCGACGACGGCGGCACCGGCGCTACCGCCGTCGTCCATGCGGGCCGCGCAGGCGTCGCGAACGGCATCGTCGTGAAGGCGGTCGAGGAGCTGCGGCGCCGTGGCGCCGCGACGATCACCGCCTGGATCGGCCCGTCGGTCTGCGGATCCTGCTACGAGGTGCCCGACGCCATGATGACCGAGCTCGCGCGGGAGATCCCCGTGGCTGCGTCCCGTACCCCCGCGGGGACGGCAGCGCTGGATCTTCCCGCCGCGGTCCGGCACCAGCTCGCCCAGGGAGGCGTCACCGTCGAGGAGCTGCGGGGTGCCGCGCCGTCGTGTACACAGGAGAACACGGCGCTGTTCTCGCACCGGCGTGAGCCGGGGGCCGGTCGTCTCGCCGGGCTGGTCTGGCGCCCATGACCGGCGACGGACAGGACGGGGACCGCGGATCCGCCCGCGCCCAGGACCTCGAGCAGCGTCTCGCCGCCGTTCGCGCGAGGATCGGAGCTGCCTCCGCGGCAGTCCGGCGCGAGGAGCCGCGCCTGATCGTCGTCACCAAGTACTTCCCCGCCTCCGATGTGCGGATCCTCGCCGGGCTCGGCGTCACCGACGTCGGTGAGAACCGGGACCAGGAGGCGGCCGCCAAGGCGGAGGAGCTCGAGGCGCTCCCGCTCACCTGGCACTTCATCGGACAGCTGCAGACCAACAAGGCCAGGTCAGTCGTCCGCTATGCCCACAGTGTCCACTCGGTGGACCGGGCCACCCTCGTCACGGCCCTCGGCAAGGCCGTCCGGGGAGAGCAGGAGCGCCGTGCGGAGGCGGGGGTCGCGCCGCGGCCGGACCTCGAGTGCTTCCTGCAGTTCACGCTCGAGCCGGACGCCGCACCGGGCGGCAGGGGAGGAGCGCTGCCGGCCGACGCGCACGCGCTGGCGGAGGTCGTCACCGCAGCCGACGGCCTCCGCCTGGCGGGCGTCATGGCCGTCGCCCCGCTGGGCGCGTCGGCGCCCGAGGCCTTCACCCGCCTGCTGGAGATCTCGGCGTCGGTCCGTGCCGTCGACCCTGCGGCGACCGCCGTCTCCGCGGGCATGAGCGGTGATCTCGAGGACGCCGTCGCCGCCGGAGCGACACACCTGAGGATTGGTTCTGATGTCCTCGGTCCGCGTCCGGCCGTGGGGTAGCGTTCGAGCTAGAACGGCGGAATATCAGGCGTCCGGGCCCTGTGCGACGGGCCCCCGGAGCCGCACCTCATCCACTCTCATGACAGGAGCCACCATGGCCGGCGCACTGCGCAAGACGATGATCTACCTTGGGCTCGCCGATGGTGACGAGCACTACGAGCCCGAAACGAAGAATGCGCAGAGCAGGAACGAGGACTACACAGTGGACTACGACCGCGACGAACGACGCCTCGAGCCGGCTCCGGCCGTGAGCCGCGTGGCCCCGGCGGAGGAGTACCGTGCTCCCGTGACCCCGATCAAGCGGGCGCCCTCCTCACGCGAGGACTCCGCCGCCCTGCGGCAGATCACCACGATCCACCCCCGGTCCTACAACGATGCCAAACTCATCGGCGAGAGTTTCCGCGACGGTATCCCGGTCATCATGAACGTGACGGACATGGGGGAGTCCGACGCCAAGCGCCTCGTCGACTTCTCCGCAGGGCTGGTCTTCGGCCTCCACGGCAGCATCGAACGGGTCACCAATAAGGTGTTCCTGCTGTCGCCGTCGTATATTGAAGTCCTCGGCGAGGATCTGAAGGCAAGCGAAGCACAGACCAGCTTCTTCAACCAGAGCTGAGCCCCGCGGCCGTGACGGTCGCACGAGACCCATCACGGCCCGAAGGACTGGAACAGCCCTGTGAGTTTGGTATTCGCCCTGATCTACCTGGTACTGATGCTGTTCCAGCTCGCCCTGATCCTGCGGATCGTCTACGACGCCGTGCAGGGCTTCGCGCGGGACTGGCGTCCCCAGAAACTGGCACTCGTGCTCGCCACCGGCGTGTACTCGGTCACCGATCCGCCCATCAAGGCGCTGCGCCGACTCATCCCGCCGCTTCGACTCGGTGGCGTGCAGCTCGACCTCGCGTTCCTGGTGCTCTTCATCCTCGTCCTGATCCTGATGTCCGTGTCCAGGAGCCTCGCCGCATAGCGTCGAGTCCGTTTCGTGATGGACTTCCCGACCGGATACGCTGGTCCACAGTTCGACGCGAGCCCCGCCGGTCGCGTCCGCAATCCGGTACCGCAGCACTGTCCGCCTCTTCGGCGGGCCGGCATCTACCAGTATGAGGTGACCCCATGGCCCTGACGCCAGATGACGTTGTCAACAAGAGGTTCCAGCCCACCAAGTTCCGTGAGGGCTACGACCAGGACGAGGTCGACGACTTCCTCGACGAGATCGTCGTCGAACTCCGCCGCCTGAACCAGGAGAACGAGGACCTCCGCCGCAAGCTCGCTGACGGTTCGTCGGACACCCCGCAGGCCACGACCGTGCCGGCCCCCGTCGCCGCGAGCTCGCACACCGAGGACGCCGGAGCCGAGGGCACGACGCCGGACAGTGTCCCCGCCGAGGTCGCCGCGGACGTCGAGGAGCCGAACCCCGCTCCAGCACCGGCGGCGCCCGCCGCCGCAGCACCCGCCGCCTCGACCGCCAGCGCGGAGTCCGCCGCTGGCGTCCTCGCCATGGCGCAGCGCCTGCACGACGAGTACGTGAACGCCGGCGTGGAGCAGCGTGACAAGATCATCGCCGAGGCCCAGATCGAAGCCAACGGCCTCGTCAACGATGCGCAGGAGAAGAGCCGCAAGACGCTCGGGGATCTCGAGGAGCAGAAGACGGTGCTCGAGCGCAAGGTCGAGCAGCTGCGCGGCTTCGAGCGCGACTACCGTGCACGCCTCAAGGCCTACATCGAGGGCCAGCTGCGCGATCTCGACTCCCGCGGCTCGCTGGCGTCCGACGCTCCGGCCTCCTAGCAGGACCGTCGGCCCGATCGCGGGCCGCCGGGTGAAGGGCCGGTGACCGGGGCATGGACCCCGGGAGCCGGCCCTTCGCCGTCCGGGCCGCCGTCCCAGGTGGCCGTCGTCGCACCTAACCCCTGGATGGACCGTGAACGAGCACCAGCCGACCGACCCCGCTGCCGAGACGACACCCTCCGGGGAGCGCGGCACGGCAGGCCAGCACGGGGCCGCGCAGGGCGCCGACTCCCGCCACGCCCGGCAGGCCCCGTGGCGCTACGGCGTCGTGATGCTGCTGTGCACGCTGGTGGCGTACACGCTCGATCAGCTCACCAAGTGGTGGGTCGTGTCGACGATGAGCGAGGGCCAGGTGACGCCCGTGATCCCGCCGGTCCTCTCCTGGCGCTTCATCCGCAATCCCGGCGCGGCGTTCTCGATCGGCACCGACTACACCTGGGTGTTCACCATCATCATGGTGGTCGTCGCGACGGCCATCGTCCTGCAGGTCCGCAAGGTCGCCTCGTGGGGCTGGTCGGTGGCCCTGGGGCTGGTCCTCGGCGGCGCCCTCGGCAACCTGACCGACCGGCTCTTCCGTGAACCGTCCTTCGGGCAGGGGCACGTCGTCGACTTCATCGCCCTGCCGAACTTCGCCATCTTCAACATCGCGGATTCCGCCGTGGTCAGCGGCGTAGTGCTGATCTGCCTCCTGACGCTGCGCGGTATCGGCATGGACGGTCGCCGCACCTCCGACGACGCCCCGGATGCCCCGGATGCCCCGGACGTGTCGGACACTCCGGCCGACGCGGCGACCGCCGGATCGGCGCCCGCGACAGATCCGGGCACGACGCCGGGCACGAGGTCAGGGTCGACCCCGGGCACCACGTCAGGTCCGACGCCGGAGCAGGCGACCCCGGGTGCGAAGCGGGCCCCGGAGACGACGTCGGGCACGACGACGACCGGCACCAGCCCACAGGACACCGACGACGACGGCGCTGGCCGTGGCCGCTGAGCACCGCGACGTCGTCGTGCCGGCCGACGAGGCCGGCGCCCGCGCCGACGCCGCCCTGTCCCGGCTCCTCGACGTCTCCCGATCCGCCGTCGCGCAGTGGTCCGCCGACGGTCGGATCCTGCGCGGAGGGGTGCGGCTTGCGAAGTCGGACCGCGTGCACGAGGGTGACGTCGTGGCAGTCGATCTCCCTGATCCGGACGATCGCCACCGGATCATCCCCGAAGCCGTGGACGGCATGGGGATCCTGCTCGACGACGAGGATTTCGTGGTCGTCGACAAGCCCGTCGGCGTGGCCGCGCATCCATCGCCGGGATGGGTGGGGCCGACGGTCGTCGGGGCACTGGCGGCTGCCGGGTACCGCATCTCGACCTCGGGCGCACCCGAACGCGTCGGGATCGTCCACCGGCTCGACGTCGGGACCTCCGGCGCCATGGTCGTCGCCAAGACGGAGCCCGCCTACACCGCCCTGAAGCGCGCCTTCAAGGAGCGCACCGTGGAGAAGGTCTACCACGCCGTGGTCCAGGGCCTGCCGGAGCCGCTCAAGGGCACGATCGACGCGCCCATCGGCCGGCACCCGCACCACGAGTGGCGCTTCGCGGTGATGGAGGACGGACGGGACTCGGTGACGCACTACGACGTGCTCGAGGCGTTCGGCAGGGCGAGCCTCGTCGAGGTGCATCTCGAGACCGGGCGGACGCACCAGATCCGCGTGCACTTCTCGGCCCTGCGGCATCCCTGCGCGGGAGACCTGACCTACGGCGCGGACCCGCGCCTGGCTGCCGAGCTGGGCCTCACCCGCCAGTGGCTGCACGCACACCGGCTCGGCTTCGCGCACCCGAGGACCGGGGAGCCGGTCCTCGTCACGAGCCCCTATCCCGTGGACCTGGCCTACGCCCTGACGGCACTGCAGGACGGCCTGGTCTGACACACCGGGACGGCGCGGTGTGACACGCCGTCGAGTTCTGCCCCGACGCGCCGGAACGGCCCGGTGCGGCACGCCGGGACGGCTTCGCGTGACACGCCGGGAGGACCTCGCGCGATGCTGCCGGAGGCGGTCCGGACCCCCGTCCGCCACTAGACTCGGACGGTGGCTACTCCTGCATCGACCGATTCGTTCGTCCATCTCCACAACCACACCGAGTACTCGATGCTCGACGGCGCGGCCCGCCTGACGGACCTCTTCAGCCATACCGAGGAACTCGGGATGAAGGCCCTCGCGACCACCGACCACGGCTTCGTGTTCGGGGCCTTCGACTTCTGGAGCAAGGCCAACAGCGCCGGCATCAAGCCGATCATCGGCGTCGAGGCGTACCTGACGCCGGGGACCGCACGCAACGACCGCACGCGCGTCCAGTGGGGCGGCGGCGGGCGCGACGACGTCTCCGGTGCCGGTGCGTACACCCACATGACCCTGTGGTCCGAGACCACCGAGGGCATGCACAACCTGTTCAGGATGTCCTCGCTGGCCTCCCTCGAGGGTTATCTCTACAAGCCCCGCATGGACCGCGACCTCCTGCAGACGTACGGCAAGGGCTTGATCGCGACCACCGGCTGCCCGTCCGGCGAGGTGCAGACCAAGCTCCGGCTCGGCCTCTACGACGAGGCGCGGCAGGCGGCGTCGGACTTCCGGGACATCTTCGGTGCGGAGAACTACTTCTGCGAGCTGATGGACCACGGCCTCGACATCGAGCGGAACGTGAAGGCCGACCTCATCCGGCTCGCCAAGGATCTCGGCCTGCCGCTCGTCGCCACCAACGACCTCCACTACACGCACGCCGAGGACTCCAAGGCCCACGCCGCGCTGCTCTGCGTCCAGTCCGGCTCCACCCTGGCCGATCCGAAGCGGTTCAAGTTCGACGCGGACGAGTTCTACCTGAAGTCGCCCGCCGAGATGCGCGCCATCTTCCGGGACTACCCGGAGGCGTGCGACAACACCCTGCTGATCGCCGAGCGGTGCGAGGTCGAGTTCAACACCAAGGCGAACTACATGCCGCGGTTCCCCGTCCCGGACGGGGAGAACGAACAGTCCTGGTTCGTCAAGGAGGTCGAGACAGGCCTGCAGTTCCGCTACCCGGCAGGCGTGCCCGACGACGTCCGGAAGCAGGCCGAGTTCGAGGTCGGCGTCATCACCCAGATGGGCTTCCCCGGCTACTTCCTCGTCGTCGCCGATTTCATCAACTGGGCCAAGAACAACGGCATCAGGGTGGGCCCGGGCCGTGGCTCGGGTGCCGGGTCGATGGTCGCCTACGCGATGCGCATCACCGATCTGGACCCGCTCAAGCACGGCCTCATCTTCGAGCGGTTCCTCAACCCGGAACGCGTCTCCATGCCCGACTTCGACGTCGACTTCGATGATCGTCGCCGGTCCGAGGTGATCCGGTACGTCACCGAGAAGTACGGCGACGAGCGCGTGGCCATGATCGTCACCTACGGCACCATCAAGGCCAAGCAGGCGCTGAAGGACTCCTCCCGGGTCATGGGGTATCCCTTCTCCACGGGGGAGCGCCTCACCAAGGCCATGCCGCCGGACGTCATGGGCAAGGGCCTCGCCCTGGCGGACGTCCACAACAAGGGCGCGAAGCGCTACTCGGAAGCCGAGGAGCTCCGCGAGCTGCTGAAGACCGACGCCGACTCCGAGAAGGTCTTCGAGACCGCCCTCGGGCTCGAGGGACTCAAGCGCCAGTGGGGCGTGCACGCCGCCGGTGTCATCATGTCCTCGGACCCCCTGATCGACATCATCCCGATCATGCGCCGTGAGCAGGACGGCCAGATCATAACGCAGTTCGACTACCCCACGTGCGAGGGTCTCGGGCTGATCAAGATGGACTTCCTCGGCCTGAGGAACCTGACGATCATCACGGACGCCGTGGAGAACATCAAGGCCAACAAGGATACCGATCTGGTCCTCGAGGACCTGGAGCTCGACGACAAGGACTCCTACGAGCTCCTGGCGCGAGGCGACACCCTGGGCGTCTTCCAGCTCGACGGTGGTCCCATGCGGTCACTGCTGAAGCTCATGCGTCCCGACAACTTCGAGGACATCTCGGCGGTGCTGGCGCTCTACCGGCCGGGCCCCATGGGCGTGAACTCGCACACGAACTACGCGCTGCGGAAGAACGGGCTGCAGGAGATCGAGCCCATCCACCCCGAGCTCGAGGGTCCGCTCGAGGAGATCCTCGGCGGCACCTACGGCCTGATCGTGTACCAGGAGCAGGTGATGAGCGCCGCGCAGAAGCTGGCGAACTTCACGCTCGGCCAGGCGGACATGCTCCGCCGCGCGATGGGCAAGAAGAAGAAGTCCGAGCTGGACAAGCAGCAGGCCGACTTCTTCGCGGGGATGAAGGCCAACGGCTACTCCCAGGCGGCCATGGACAAGCTGTGGACCGTCCTCGAGTCCTTCTCCGACTACGCGTTCAACAAGGCGCACACCGCGGCCTACGGGCTCGTGTCCTACTGGACGGCCTACCTGAAGGCGCACTACCCGGCCGAGTACATGGCCGCCCTCCTGACAAGCGTCGGCGACGACAAGGACAAGCTCGCCATCTACCTGAACGAGTGCCGGCGCATGGGGATCACGGTGCTGCCGCCCGACGTCAACGAGTCGAGCGTCAACTTCACCCCGGTCGGCAAGGACATCCGCTTCGGCATGGGGGCCATCCGCAACGTCGGCGCGAACGTCGTGGGAGCCATGGTGGGCGCGCGGGAGGAGAAGGGCACCTTCTCCTCGTTCAGCGACTTCCTGCAGAAGGTCCCCGCCGTCGTCTGCAACAAGCGGACCATCGAGTCGCTCATCAAGGCGGGCGCCTTCGACTCGCTGAAGCATCCGCGCCGGGCGCTGGCGATGATCCACGAGGAGGCCGTCGACTCCGTGATCGTCCTCAAGCGCAACGAGGCGGCGAACCAGTTCGACCTCTTCAGCGCGTTCGACGACGACGGCGGCGGGCTGGGCGCGGGCGGACTGTCCGTGGAGGTGCCGAACCTGCCCGAGTGGGACAAGAAGGACAAGCTGTCCTTCGAACGGGACATGCTCGGGCTCTACGTCTCGGACCATCCGCTCCAGGGGCTCGAGGGCATCCTGAGCAACCATGCGGACTCCTCGATCCCCTCGATCATCAGCGAGGAGGGCCCGGCCGACGGTGCGATCGTGACGATCGCCGGCATGATCACGTCCCTGCAGCGCAGGATCGCCAAGAACAGCGGCAACGCCTACGCGCGCGCCGAGGTGGAGGACCTCGCCGGATCCATGGAGGTCATGTTCTTCGGCCAGGTCTACGGGCCGATCTCGGGTGTCCTCGCGGAGGACCTGATCGTCGTCGTGCGCGGGCGCCTGCAGCGCAGGGACGACGGCGCCGTCATGCTGAACGCACAGGAGCTCTCCGTTCCTGACCTCAGCGAGGGCCACTCGGGGCCCGTGGTCATCTCGATGCTGCAGCACAAGGCCACCGAGACGGCGGTGACGGCCCTCGGTGACGTCCTGCGGACGCACCCGGGGACCAGTGAGGTCCTGATCCGGCTGAACGGTTCACGCAAGGTGGAGGTCATGAAGCTCGGGGTCGACCTCAGGGTGAATCCGACCCCGGGCCTGTTCGGCGACCTCAAGGTCCTGTTCGGACCGGCCTGCCTCGATGCCTGAGCCGCATCCGCATCAGATGACGTAGTCGGTGGCCGTCGGGGTCCCGTAGCTGCCGCCGTGGTAGAGCAGGGGGGCGCCGTCGGCGCCGATGCTGCCAGCGACCACCTCGGCGACCACCACGGCGTTGTTCTCGAACGAGAGCCGCATGCTGATGCGGCCCACGAGCCACCCGGCCACGTCCCTGAGGATGGGGACCCCCTCGGGTCCGGGCTCCCAGTGGTCGCCGGTGAACCGGTCCTTCGTGCGCGCGAACCGGTTCGCCAGGCCCTCGTTCTCGGTGCTGAGCATGTGCACGCCCACGAAGTTCGTGTTGGCGACCGCGGGCCACGAGGAGGACGTCCGTGCCATGTTGAACGAGAACCGTGGCGGCTCGGCCGAGAGCGACGCGACGGAGGTGGCGGTGAAGCCGAACGGTACGCCGTCGTACGTGGCGGTGATGATGGCCACTCCGGCGGCGTGCCGGCGGAACACCTCCCGGAAGGACTCGGCGTGGGGTTCGGCGACGGCGGGCAGGCCCGCCGCTGTACTCGGGTTGGTCACGTGGTTCCTCCGGGGTTCGACGGCGGGGACGGCACGGGTGCTGATGGTCCCGCCGCGGAGGCGGGTACGTCGCGCTGCCACCACCACCCTAGGCGCGGTCCCCGGCGGCGGGAGGGTTTGTTAATGTAGAAGTCATGCGCGCCAGCCAGGGACCGGATACGGGTTCGAGCAGTTACCCTCCTCCCGTCTACGCGGTCGCCGAGGACCGGCGGTCGGTACCGCCCGCGGGAGTGTTCTGGTGGCTCGGTTCGACGATCCTGCTCGGAGCGGTCCTCGGCGCGGCCTGGTGGCTGCTCGCTCCGACGGGGCGCCTCTTCGGTGATCCCGAGGACGCCCAGCAGTGGGTGCTGCGCGATCTGACCCTTGCGGGACTGCAACTCCTGGCCGGCATCGCCGTCGGGACCGTCGTCGCCGTCCGGCTCCGGTTGCCGGGCGTGGTCGCGCGGATCCTCGCTGCCGTCGGCGGCTCCGTCCTCGGGTCGCTGCTGGCCCTCGGCGTGGGGGAGGGACTGGCGCTGATGCTGGGACCCCACGGCCGGGAGGATCTCCCCGGGTCCGCCTTCATGCTGCACTCCTACGGAGCGCTGGCGCTCTGGCCGGCCGTCGCCGCCGTCATCATCTTCGTGACGGCGCTGATCGGGCTCGCGCGCCGGAAGGCCTGACCACCGGCTCCGCCGCGCCGCGCCGCCACCGCTCCCGATAGACTTCACGGGTGACTTCCGCGCCCAGCACCCCGACCACCGTCGCCTTCCGCACCATCGATCTCCGCGGCCGGGCGCTCAGCCCGGGGGAGCTGAAGAACGCCATGCCACGGGCCGCCGCCAACGCCTCATCCTCCGAGAGTGCCGTCCAGGCCATCATCGACGACGTGCGCGCCCGGGGTCTCGAGGCGCTGCGCGACTTCGCGCTCCGCTTCGACGGCGTCGAGCAGGACCACCCGCGCGTGCCCGCCCACGTGATCGAGGCGGCCGTCGCAGGCCTCGACGACGACGTCAGGCTCGCCCTGCAGGAAGCCATCCGCCGCGCACGGATCTTCGCGAAGGCCCAGGTGCCCGCGGACGTGGAGGTCGCGATCGCGCCCGGCGCGACCCTCAGGTCCCGGTGGGTCCCCGTCGACCGCGTCGGTCTGTATGTCCCCGGTGGCCTCGCGGCGTATCCGTCCTCCGTGGTGATGAACGTCGTGCCGGCCCAGGCCGCCGGCGTCGGCTCGATCGCCCTCGCCTCGCCGCCGCAGAAGGAGTTCGGCGGCTGGCCGCACCCCGTCATCCTCGCAGCGGCGTCCATGCTCGGCGTCACCGAGGTGTACGCCATGGGAGGGGCCCAGGCCGTCGCGGCCCTGGCCTACGGGGTTTCCGGAGTACCCGGCCTCCCCGACGGGTCGGACGCGAGCGTGGCCGGCTCCGGGGCGATCGACCCCGTGAACGTCATCACCGGCCCCGGCAACGTCTTCGTCGCGACGGCCAAGCGCCTCGTCCTCGGCGCGGTGGGCATCGATTCCGAGGCCGGTACCACCGAGATCGCCATCCTGGCGGACGCGGGTGCGGATGCCGGCCTCGTGGCCGCGGACCTGGTGAGCCAGGCCGAGCACGACCCCCAGGCGGCATCGGTCCTCGTGACGGACTCGGAGGACCTGGCGACGGCGGTGGTCGAGGCCCTGCAGGTGCGGGCCGCTGCCACCCGGCACGCCGATCGGGTGAGGGCCGCCCTCTCGGGGCAGCAGTCCGGCGTGATCCTGGTCGACGACGTCGAGCACGGCATCGCGGTCTGCGACGCCTACGCGGCGGAGCACCTCGAGATCCAGACCACGGACGCCGCGCGGGTCGCCGACCGGATCCGGAACGCCGGTGCCATCTTCGTCGGTGCCTACAGCCCCGTGAGCCTCGGCGACTACTGCGCCGGTTCCAATCACGTCCTGCCGACCAGTGGCACGGCGTCCTTCGCGTCCGGGCTCAACGTCACCACGTTCCTGAAGGTCGTGCAGATCGTCCACTACGACAGGGACGCGCTCCGCGAGGTGTCGGCGTCCATCCTGTCCCTCGCCGAGGCCGAGAACCTGCCGGCGCACGGCGAGGCCGTCTCGGCGCGCTTCCCGGCGGCGGATGGGGCGGTCTAGAACCCTGCCCACGGTGCAGCTGCCACTACATGTGGTAATGACACGGTTGTAGTTTCCCCACATCTAGTCCTAGACTGATCCGGTCGAGCGTCGACGAGAGGAAAGGGGAGCCGTGTACTGTCCGTACTGCCGCAACCCGGACTCCCGCGTCGTCGACAGCCGACTGGCCGACGACGGGTCGGCGATCCGCAGGCGTCGCCAGTGCCCGCAGTGCGGCCGCCGCTTCAGCACGGTCGAGACCACGAGCCTCAGCGTGATCAAGCGTTCCGGCGCCGGCGAGCCCTTCAGCCGCTCGAAGATCATCAACGGCGTCCGGAAGGCGTGCCAGGGCAGGCCCGTGACGGAGGACGATCTCGCCCTGCTCGCCCAGGAGGTCGAAGAGAGCGTCCGCGCCAGCGGCGTGGCGGAGATCGACGCCCATGAGGTGGGGCTCGCCATCCTCGAACCGCTGCGCAAGCTGGATCAGATCGCCTACCTGCGCTTCGCCAGCGTCTATCAGGGCTTCGAGTCCCTCGAGGACTTCGAGGAGGCCATCGGTACCCTCCGCCAGCAGGCGAAGGACAACGCGCGCGTCCCCTCGGGAGCGCAGAGGCCGTTGACGGCGCAGTAGCGCCCATCAGACCCCGGTGGTGGCTGCGGAGGGGAAGCCGACGCCACCACCGGTTCCACGTCCGGTTCCGCCCCTCCAGGCGGCGGACGCACAGGAGCCCGGTACGGATCACGTCCGTACCGGGCTCCTGTGCTGTCGGGCAGGGTCCTCCATGCCGTTCCTGCCCGCGCAGGCAGGAACGGGGCTCAGGCCTTCGGCGTGAAGAGCAGTGCCGCCTGGAGGGCGCCGCCCACGATCCCTGCGTGGTTCTTCAGCTGTGCGGGGATGATCGGGGTCCGGAGCTCGAGCGAGGGCAGGTACTCGCTGCTGCGCTTGGAGATCCCGCCGCCGACGATGAACAGCTCGGGGGAGAAGAGGAACTCGACGTGCGAGAAATAGCGCTGGAGCCGCACCGCGTACTCGTCCCAGTCGATGCCGTCCCGCTCGCGGGCGACGGCGGACGCCTTCGTCTCGGCGTCGTGGCCGTCGATCTCCAGGTGACCGAGTTCCGCGTTCGGCACGAGCTTGCCGTCGAAGATGAAGGCCGAGCCGATGCCGGTGCCGAGCGTGATCACCAGGACCGTGCCCATCTTGCCCTTGCCCGCACCGTACCGGACCTCCGCGAGTCCGGCCGCGTCGGCGTCGTTGATGACGTGCACGTCGCGTCCGAGGACCCTCGTGAAGAGGGCGTCGACGTCGGTGTCGACCCAGCTCTTGTCGACGTTCGCGGCGGAGCGGGCCACGCCGTGCTGGATGATCGCCGGGAAGGTCACGCCGACCGGGACCTCCGCCGCCGGTCCCTCGGGGCGCGAGGACAGCTCCGTGACGATCTGCGCGACGACGTCGGCGACGGCTTCGGGAGTGGAGGGCTTGGGTGTCGGGATACGGTACCGCTCGCCGACGATCACGCCCTTCTCGAGGTCGACGATGCCGCCCTTGATCCCGGTCCCGCCGATGTCGACGCCGATGACGGTCGCGGGGAGCTTCTTCGACTTCTTCTTCTCGATGTCCTTGGCCATGATTCTCCGTTGAGGTGGTTCGGCGCGAGCCGGAGGGGTGGGGTACAGCGTGCAAGCAGGACCAGCGGTGCGGCTGCGCTAGGGCAGGGTGAGGATCTCCGCACCGCGGTCGGTGACAACGAGCGTGTGCTCAAACTGCGCTGTCCTCTTCCGGTCCTTCGTGACCACGGTCCAGTCGTCCGCCCACATGGTCCAGTCGATGGTCCCGAGGGTGAGCATCGGCTCGATGGTGAAGACCATGCCGGGCTCGATGACGCGGTTGTAGGCGGGAGCGGCGTCGTAGTGCGGGATGATCAGGCCCGTGTGGAACGCTTCTCCGACGCCGTGCCCGGTGAAGTCACGGACAACACCATAACCGAAGCGCTTCGCGTAGGACTGGATGGTCCGGCCGATGACGTTGATCTCGCGCCCGGGAGCGACGGCCCGGATGGCCCGCGCGAGCGACTCCCGGGTGCGCTCCACCAGGAGGCGCGACTCCTCGTCGACGTCCCCGATGCAGAACGTGTGGTTGGTGTCCCCGTGGACGCCGTCCTTGTAGGCGGTGATGTCGATGTTGAGGATGTCCCCGTCCCGGAGCTCCGTGGAGTCGGGGATGCCGTGGCAGATGACCTCGTTCAGCGAGGAGCACAGGGACTTCGGGAACCCCCGGTAGCCGAGCGTCGACGGATAGGCACCGTGGTCGAGGATGAATTCGTGCCCGATCCGATCGAGGAAGTCGGTGGTGACGCCGGGCTTCGCATGCCTGCCGACCTCGACGATCGCCTGGGCGGCGATCCTGCCGGCCGTACGGATCTTCTCGACGACCTCGGCGGTCTTCACCTCGGAACCGGTGAACGGGGCAGGTGCTGCCCGGCCCACGTATTCGGGCCGTGCGATGCCCGGCGGGACGGGGCGCTGCGGCGAGACCGTACCGGGCGTCAGGGTCCCGAGGGGAGCGGTGACGGAAGACTGGGGCATACCCTTGATCCTATAGCGGGCCCGTCGGGACGGCCGCCCGGACAGGTGGTGCGGCACGGTCACTGGGCATCCCGGCGCCGGGGCCGCGACGCCGCACACCGATCCGGACCAGCGATGGCCGGGGAGAGCAGGAGGTCGACATGACGGAGTACTGGTTCAACGTCCGCACCCGCGAGGTGGAGGAGGACCGGCAGTCGGACTGGTCCCAGCTCATCGGGCCCTACGCGACGCGCGCCGAGGCCGAGAAGGCGCTCGAGAAGGTGCAGCAGCGCAACGACGCCTGGGACCGGGACGACGAGTAGTCCGGGAGGCCGCGCCTAGAAGGTGTGCTCGGGCCCGGGAAACGTCCCCGAGCGCACGTCGTCCGCGTAGGAGCGGGCCGCATCGGCCAGGACGCGGCGCATGTCGGCGTACTGCCTGACGAATCTCGCCTGCCGCCCGCCGCGGAGTCCGGCCATGTCCTGCCACACCAGCACCTGGCCGGTGGTCCCCGGTCCGGCCCCGATGCCGATCGTCGGGACCCGCACCGCGGCGTCCACGGCGTCGGCGGTGGCGGCGGGCACCATCTCCATCAGCACGCAGAAGGCACCCGCCTCGGCGAGGGCGACGGCGTCGTCCACGATCCGCTGCGAGGCGTCGCCCCGGCCCTGAACGCGGTACCCGCCGAGCGCGTGCTCGCTCTGCGGGGTGAAACCGATGTGCGCCATGACGGGGATGCCGGCGCGCACCAGAGCCCGGACGGTCCCGGCGTAGTCGGCGCCGCCCTCCATCTTCACGGCGTGCACGAGCCCCTCCTTGAGCAGCCGTACCGAGGATTCGACGGCCTGCTGCGGGGAGACCTCGTAGCTGCCGAAGGGCAGGTCCGCGACGACGAGTGCGCGCCGGGCGGCCCGGCTCACGGCGCGGCTGAAGAGGATCATCTCGTCCAGGGTGATGGGCAGGGTCGTGGCGTGTCCGAGCACGTTGTTGGCCGCTGAGTCGCCGACGAGGAGGACCTCGATGCCGGCCTCGTCGAACACCTGGGCGGCGTACTGGTCGTACGCCGTGAGCATCGCGAAACGCGTGCCCTGCTCCTTGGCCTGCTGCAGGTGGTGGATCCGGACCCTGCCGGGCGCCTTCGGCCCGCCGGCGGGACCAGCAGGCGCAGCAGGTGCAGGCACGGCAGCAACGCCTTCTCCGTAGGGTGCTGGCAGTTCGGCGGATGTCATGCCACGAGACTAGCGGACCCCTGCCGCCGCTCCCCTCCGCCCATCCGCCGGTGGAAACCCCGTGTTAATACCGGCGCGCCACACTGGGCAGGGCCGCACCTGATCTGTGCGACCGTGTCAGTAGAGTATTCACGGTGGTCCGCGCACCGGCGTCCCGGTCTCCGCACGGGCCGCACGCGCACGACGCCGGACAGGGACAGCCCGCCGCCCATCGGGGCGGCCCGGGCAACGAGGCAAGGAATGAGGGTGGTCATGGACCGGCAGCAGGAGTTCGTACTGCGCACCATCGAGGAGCGCGACGTGCGCTATGTGCGCCTCTGGTTCACCGACGTCGTCGGTTCGCTGAAGTCCGTCGCCCTCGCCCCGGCCGAAGTGGAGGGCGCCTTCGAGGAGGGCCTCGGCTTCGACGGCTCGTCGATCGAGGGCCTGGCCCGGGTCTACGAGTCCGACATGCTGGCGCAGCCGGATCCCTCGACGTTCCAGATCCTGCCCTGGCGCGGCGACAAGGAGCAGACGTCGCGCATGTTCTGCGACATCCTGACACCCGACGGGCAGCCCTCCACCGCCGATCCCCGCGGGGTACTGAAGAAGACCCTGGCCAAGGCGGCCGACATGGGCTTCACCTGCTACACGCATCCGGAGATCGAGTTCTACCTGCTGAAGTCCGCTGAGGTCGGTGCGGACGGCCAGCCCGTCCCCGTCGATCAGGCCGGCTACTTCGACCACGTACCGGGCGGCGTCGCCCAGGACTTCCGCCGCACCGCCGTCGCGATGCTCGAGTCCGTGGGGATCTCCGTGGAGTTCAGCCACCACGAGGCGGGGCCGGGCCAGAACGAGATCGACCTGCGCTACGCGGACGCGCTGCAGACCGCCGACAACATCATGACGTTCCGCACGATCATCAAGGAGGTCGCGCTCACATCCGGCAGCTACGCGACCTTCATGCCGAAGCCCTTCTCGGAGCACCCGGGCTCGGGCATGCACACGCACTTCTCGCTGTTCGAGGGTGACACCAACGCGTTCTACGAGGCGGGCGCGGAGTTCCAGCTGTCGCAGACCGCACGCCACTTCATCGCGGGCATCCTCCGGCACGCGCCCGAGTTCACCGCCGTCACCAACCAGTTCGTGAACTCGTACAAGCGCCTGTGGGGAGGCGGGGAGGCCCCGAGCCACCTCGCCTGGGGCCACAACAACCGCTCGGCGCTGGTCCGCGTGCCCCTGTACAAGCCGAACAAGGGGCAGTCCGCCCGCATCGAGTACCGGGGCATCGACTCCGCCAGCAACCCCTACCTGGCCTACTCCGTGCTGCTCGGCGCCGGGCTGAAAGGCATCGAGGAAGGCTACGAGCTGCCGCCCGCGGCCGAGGACGACGTCTGGAGCCTCACCGCGGCCGAGCGGCGCGCGATGGGCCACGACCCCCTGCCGGCCAGCCTGCACGATGCCATCCGTGTCATGGAGGACTCGGAGCTGGTGGCCGACATCCTGGGCGAGCAGGTCTTCGAGAACTTCCTGCGCAACAAGCGCGCGGAGTGGCACGACTACCGCATCCAGGTCACGCCCTACGAGCTGCGACGGAACCTCAACATCCTCTAGGTGCCGACGGGCCGTCGCTGCGTGGCTAGTGTTGCCTCATGAGCCTCAACCGCAAGCTGATCAGTCACGGGTTCGCGGACCTCGAGAAGAGCCGGCGGTTCCTCGACGCGCCGGAGCTGCAGGGGCTCAACGACGACGCCCTGTTCGCGGGCCTCGCGGTCGCCGCGAATCCGGATCTCGCACTCCAGTCCTTCGTCCGCCTCCTGGCTGCGCGCCGGACCCCGGTCGAGGCGACCTTCGCCGACGAGGGCAGGCGGTCGGCACTGTTCCGGCTGCTCGGAGCCTCCGAGGCACTCGGCGAGTTCCTCATGCGCCATCCCGAGCACCTCGATGTCGTCGTGCCCGGTCCGGCCACGCCCCGCGTCGTGGAGGCCTCGGACCTCCGGACAGTCCTCCTCCGGGCGGTCCAGGCGGACCCGGGGGAGGACAACCCGGTCGCAGGGGTCACCGGGGTGGACGCCCACCGTGCACTCAGGATCGCCTACCGGCGGCAGCTGACCGACCTCGCCGTCCGCGATCTCGGCCACTGCGCGCCGGTCGACTACCTGCCCGTCGTCGCGCGTGAACTGGCCGATCTCGCCGCTGCGGCGCTCGAGGCGTCGCTGGCCGTCGCCCGGGCCGAGCTCGAGGAGGTCTACGGGTCCGATGTCGTCCGGCGCGTACGCCTCGCCGTCATCGCCATGGGCAAGTGCGGTGCCCGTGAACTGAACTACATCTCCGACGTCGACGTCGTCTACGTGGTGGAGGGCGACGACCTCGACGACACGACACTGACCCGGATCGGGACCGGTCTGGCCTCCGGCATGTCCCGCGGTGTCTACTCGCCCGGCCCGGAACCGGCGCTGTGGGAGGTCGACGCGAACCTCCGTCCGGAGGGCAAGGACGGCCAGCTCGTCCGCACCCTCGAGTCCCACGTGTCCTACTACCGTCGATGGGCGAAGACCTGGGAGTTCCAGGCGCTGCTGAAGGCGCGCGCGGTGGCGGGCGATCTCGAGCTCGGCCGCCGCTACGAGGAGGCGATCGCGCCCTTCGTGTGGGCGTCCTCGCAGCGCGAGGGCTTCGTCGAGGCCGTGCGTGCCATGCGGCGCCGGGTGACCGACAACATCCCGCGGGAGGAGGAGGCCCGCCAGCTCAAGCTCGGCCCGGGCGGACTGCGCGACGTCGAGTTCACGGTGCAGCTCCTGCAACTGGTGCACGGCCGGCTCGACGATTCGCTCCGCGTCCGGGACACGGTCTCGGCGATCGCCGCGCTCAGCGCCGCCGGCTACATCGGGCGGTCCGATGCGCTGGACCTCGACGACGCCTACCGGTACCTGCGCGTGCTCGAGCACCGGATCCAGCTGGTCCAGATGCGCCGCACCCACCTGATGCCGGAGGACGAGACAGCGCTGCGCTCCCTCGCCCGGTCGTCGGAGGGGTGCATGGTGACGGTCCGGCCCAGCGCCCAGAGCCTGCACGAGAAGTGGCAGCGGACGCGGCGGCTCGTGAAGCGGCTGCACGAAGCCATCTTCTACCGGCCGCTGCTCAACAACGCGGCCACGCTCCGGCCGGAGGACGTCCAGCTGACGGCCGAGGCGGCACAGGCGCGCCTGGCCGCGCTCGGGTACCAGGATCCGCGCGGCGCCATGCGGCACATCGAAGCGCTCACGGGCGGCCTGCGCCGGCGGGCGATGCTGCAGAAGCAGTTGCTGCCCATCCTCCTGGCCTGGTTCGCCGACGGCGTCGATCCCGACGCCGGGCTCCTCGGCTTCCGGCGGCTCAGCGAATCGCTCGGTGAGAGCCACTGGTATCTGGGGATGCTGCGCGACTCCAACGCCGCCGCCGAGCGGCTCTGTGCCGTCCTGTCGAGCAGCAGGTTCATCACGGACCTCCTCGAGGTGTCGCCGGAGTCCACCCAGTGGCTCGGCTCGGACAGCGCGCTGGTACCCGACACCTTCGAGGCGCAGTGGCAGGAGATCCAGTCCAAGATGTCCCGGCATCCGGAGCCGGGCGAGGCGATCCGGCTGATCCGGCTGATCCGGCGGCGTGAGCTCCTGCGCATCGCCATCGCCGACAGCTCCAGCCTCCTCACCCAGGCGCAGGTCGGGGAGGCCCTGGCCGATACCGATCGCGCCGCCGTCCTCGGCGCGCTGCACGTCGCCGAGAAGGAGCTCACGGCCCGCGGTGAACCGCGGCTCACCGACGTCGTCGTCATCGCTATGGGACGGCAGGGCGGCAGGGAGATCACCTACGGGTCCGATGCGGACGTCATCTACGTCCACCGACCCCTCGAGGGCGCGGACGCGGCAGCCGCGCAGCGGCAGGCCGAGGGGATCGTGGCCCGGCTGGCCGCCCTCCTCACGCAGCCGTGCAAACCTCCCGTGCTGGCCGAGCGCGTGCTGGAGATCGACACGGCGCTCCGCCCCGAGGGCAAGCAGGGCGCGATGGTGCGGTCCATCGACAGCTACCGCGAGTACTACCGCCGGTGGTCGCTCGTGTGGGAGGCGCAGGCCCTGCTGCGGGCGAGGCCGCTCGCCGGCGACGACGGACTCGCTGCCGAGTTCGTGGCCCTCATCGACCCCGTGCGCTACCCGCAGGACCTCGGCGAGACGGAGGTGCGGGAGATCCGGCGCGTGAAGGCCCGGGTGGAGGCGGAGCGGCTCCCGCGCGGGGCCGACCCGTCGCGGCACCTCAAGCTGGGCAGGGGAGCCCTCAGCGACGTCGAATGGCTCGTGCAGCTGCTGCAGCTGCAGCACGCACACGCGGTACCGGGCCTGCGCGTGCAGTCCACCCTCGCAGCCCTGGACGTCATCGCAGCGGAAGGACTCCTGCCCGCTGACGACGTCGACACCCTCCGTGCCGGCTGGAACCTCGCCACGCGCATCCGCGCGGCAAACGTCATCTGGAGCGGCCGCGGCTCAGACCTCCTCCCGTCCCCGCGCCGCGACCTCGAGGCGGTGGCGCGCTGGTGCGGGTACGGTCCGGGCAGCGGCTCGGACCTCGAGGAGGACTACCTGCGGATGACACGGCGCAGCCGGGCCATCTTCGAGCGGCACTTCTACGGGTACTGAGCAGCACTGCCCGGACACGACGACGGCGGCTCCCGTCCGGGAGCCGCCGTCGCGGTCGATCAGGTGGTGCGGCGCGGATCAGACGCCGTAGTAGAGCTCGAACTCGTAGGGGTTCGGGCGGAGCGAGAGCGGCTTGATCTCCATCTCGCGCTTGTAGTCGATCCAGGTGTCGATCAGGTCCTGCGTGAAGACGTCTCCGGCCTGGAGGAACTCGTTGTCGGCCTCGAGGGCCAGCAGTGCCTCCTCGAGGGACCCCGGCGCCTTCTGGATGTCCTTGGCCTCCTCGGCAGGGAGCTCGTAGAGGTCCTTGTCGATCGGCTCGGCCGGCTCGATGCGGTTCTTGATGCCGTCGAGGCCGGCCATGAGCTGCGCGGCGAAGGCGAGGTACGGGTTCGACGAGGGGTCCGGCGCGCGGAACTCGATGCGCTTGGCCTTCGGGTTCGAGCCCGTGATGGGGATGCGGATGCCGGCGGAGCGGTTGCCCTGCGAGTACACCATGTTGACCGGGGCCTCGAAGCCCTTCACGAGGCGGCGGTAGGAGTTGACCGTCGGGTTGGTGAAGGCGAGGACGGCGGAGGCATGCTTGAGCAGGCCGCCGATGTACCAGCGGGCCGTGTCCGAGAGCCCGGCGTAGCCGCGCTCGTCGTAGAACAGGGGCTGGCCGTCAGCCCACAGCGACTGGTGGCAGTGCATGCCGGAGCCGTTGTCGCCGAAGATGGGCTTCGGCATGAAGGTTGCCGACTTGCCCCACGCGTTGGAGACGTTCTTGACGATGTACTTGAACTTCTGCAGGTCGTCGGCTGCATGTGTCATGGTCGTGAACTTGTAGTTGATCTCGGCCTGCCCGGCACCGCCCACCTCATGGTGCGAGCGCTCGACCTCGAGGCCTGCCTTGTCCAGTTCCACGCAGATGGCGTCGCGGAGGTCGGCCTGCTTGTCGACGGGGGAGACGGGGAAGTACCCGCCCTTGAAGGGGGTCTTGTTGCCCAGGTTTCCACCGACCTCATCGCGCCCGGAGTTCCACGGTGCCTCGATGGAGTCGACCTTGTAGAAGCTGCCCTGGGGGGAGGACTCGTACTGCACGTTGTCGAAGATGAAGAACTCGGCCTCGGGTGCGAAGAACGCCGTATCCGCGATACCGGTGGAGGACAGGTACGCCTCGGCGCGCTCGGCCACGCTGCGGGGGTCGCGGTGGTAGGGGTCACCCGTGCGGGGGTTCACGATCGAGAAGTTCAGGGCGAGTGTCTTCTCGGTCCGGAACGGATCGACGAATGCTGTCGTCACGTCCGGGATGAGCTGCATGTCCGATTCCGCGATGCCCTGGAAACCACGGATGGAGGAGCCGTCGAAGAGCTGACCGTGGATGAAGAAGTCAGCATCGACCGACTTGGCGGGGACGTTGAAGTGCTGCTGCACCCCCGGAAGATCGGTGAAACGGACATCGACGAACTTGATGTCTTCATCGGCGATGAACTTGAGGACCTCGTCCGCATTCTTAAACATCGATTCATGCTCCTAACGCATGGCTGGGGTGGAATCCGGCGCCAGCGCGTGTCCCTGCACCGCACGGGAAGTCACGGGCTCTGGCAGGATGGAACGCTGCCGCCGACTCGTCACAACTGTAGGAGCGGGCAGTTTCTCGCTGGTATCGCTCGTGTTTCCGGGACGTTACGTGACAGGAACTGCGCTCCCCACCCTAGCGTCTCCGGTGCGGCAGGAGCATAATACGCCCCGCGCGGGACCGGTACGCTGGGGACGTGGTGAACAGACGAGACCTCGGTTCGTGGATGGAGGGACCCTCGCCCTCCGGCAATCAGCAGTGGCCAGGGCAGCGCCTCGGGCGACCCGAATCCGGCCCGGGCTCCATCGCGCGGTTCGCCCCGCGGGCAGCGGCGCTCCTGATCGACTGGGTGCTCTGTTCCCTCCTGTCGGCTGCGTTCTTCGGCTACGACGGGTTCGCCACGCTGTACATCTTCCTGGTCGAGCAGGTCCTCCTGGTCGGGTTCTTCGGCTACAGCATCGGGCACCGGATCCTGCGGATGCAGGTGCAGACACTGGACGGGCAGCCGGCCGGGTATCTGACGGCACTGATCCGCAGCGTCCTGCTGTGCCTCGTCATCCCGGCACTGATCATCGACGTCGACCAGCGCGGCCTGCACGATCGCGCCCGTGCCACGGGTCTCTTCCGGATTTGATCCATTGCGTCACCTCGGGCATCCGGCGCAGCCCGGGCGCAAAGCCGGATGTCGGTGCCGTGCCCGGCCCCCGATGCCCTGCGTGCGGCACAGGAAAAGCCCCTCCCGTTTCCGGGAGGGGCTTCCTCTGTCGTGAGGCGCGGGGTGCTCAGCGGCCGCGCATGGCCTTACGGTCCGGGCGAGCCTTGAAGGGGTCCACGCCCTTGGGGATGGGAAGCTTCGTGCCGAGGGCCGTCAGTCGCTTGTCCACGGCGTAGACCTCCTGCTTGGTCAGCGTCTTCTTCAGTTTCTGGACGGCCGTGGGGACCTTCGAGAGCGGCACCTGGCGGTCATCCCGCCCTGTCTCGATGACATGGACCGGGACGTTGGGGATGATGCGGGCCATTTTCCGCTTCTCCCCGTCCACGAGCTGCTTCACTCGCGTCGAAGGACCTTCGGACACGAGGATCACTCCGGGCCGGCCGATGACACGGAAGACGGCATCCTGCGTGCGGGGATTCACCGCGACCGGCTGCTCCTGCAGGATCCAGCCTCTCCGGAGCACGCTGAGAGCCGCCCCTGCCGCCCCCGGGCGTCCTTCGATCTGCGAGAAAGCCGCCCTCTCGGCCCGCCTGGAGAGGATGAAGATCGCGGCGAGGAACGCCAGCGGCACCGCGATGATCATCAGCGTGATGACGTTGTTGATGAGCAGGCCGACGAGGAGGCCGACGGCGATGATGCCGATGAAGGCCAGCAGCATGAACCAGACGACGCTCGGGTCGTTGCGGCGGGTCATCGCGAAGACCTCGCGGATCTGCTTCATCCGCCCGGGCTTCTTCGGCCCCTTGTCCGCCTTCGGCTTGCGGGAGAACAGACGGCGCTTGGGCGTAGGTGAGCCTGAGGGATCGATCGCGTGTGACATAGTCCCTCGATTCTACGGGATGGGCGGCGCGCTCACCCCGACGCGCACGGACACGGGCACGGATCGGGTGTCACCCGGCGAGGAGAGAGGATGCTTCCTGCATCGCCGAGCCCGAATCGTCGAGGTGCGCGAGCTCGGCAGGGAGCTCGAGTCCCTTCCTGCGCATGGCACGCGCCCAGAGGCGGCCTGCCCGATAGGACGAACGGACGAGGGGTCCGCTCATCACCCCGAGGAAACCGATCTCCTCGGCCTCCTCGCTCAGCTCGACGAACTCACCGGGCTTCACCCAGCGGTCGACGGGCAGGTGGCGCTCGCTCGGTCGGAGATACTGCGTGATGGTGATGAGATCGCAGCCGGCGTCGTGCAGGTCACGCAGGGCTTCCGAGATCTCCTCGCGCGTCTCGCCCATGCCGAGGATGAGATTCGACTTCGTGACCATGCCGCGGTCCCGGCCCTGCGTGATGACGTCCAGCGAGCGCTCGTACCGGAAGGCCGGCCGGATGCGCTTGAAGATGCGGGGTACTGTCTCGACGTTGTGGGCGAAGACCTCCGGCGCCGCGTCGCAGATGGCGGCGATGTGCTCGGGCTTGCCGGAGAAGTCGGGAATGAGGATCTCCACACCTGTGCCGGGGTTCATGCTGTGGATCTGGCGGATGGTCTCCGCATAGAGCCATACGCCCTCGTCCGCGAGATCGTCACGGGCAACCCCGGTCACCGTCGCGTAGCGCAGGTTCATCGACCGCACGGACTGCGCCACCTTGAAGGGCTCGCTGCGATCCAGCGGCTGCGGCTTGCCCGTGTCGATCTGGCAGAAGTCGCAGCGCCGCGTGCACTCGGACCCTCCGATGAGGAAGGTCGCCTCGCGGTCCTCCCAGCACTCGAAGATGTTCGGGCACCCGGCCTCCTCGCAGACGGTGTGCAGCCCTTCCTTCTTCACCAGGTTCTTCATGGCGACGAACTCGGGGCCGATGTTCACCTTGGCCTTGATCCAGTCCGGCTTGCGTTCTACCGGCGTCTCGGCGTTACGCGCCTCGATGCGCAGCATGCGACGGCCCTCGGGTGCAAGGCTCACAGTGAAGCTCCTTCTGGCTGGGTGTGACGGGCACGACCGATCGTGTCGGGGCCCGCTGTGTCTGCCGTCCCGGCGATCACGCCGGGGGTCGATTCGGATGGCTCGATGGCATCGTCGCCTACGAGCACCGCCTCATTCTTGCGCAGTTCGGCCTCGATGAGTGAAACGACGTCCGAGGGCTCGACGGGCCGTCCGCATTCCGCCGAGATCGAGGTGACCCCGGCGTCATTGATGCCACAGGGGACGATCTGCTGGAAGGGAGCGAGATCGTTGCTGCAGTTGACGGCGAAGCCGTGCATCGTCACGCGATCCTTGACCCGGATGCCGATCGCCGCGATCTTCCGGGCGGGCATCGTAGCGGACGCCGGCAGCCAGACGCCGGATCGGCCGGCGATCCGGACACCCTCGATGCCGAAGTGGGCGAGGGCGGAGATGATGACCTGCTCGAGGACGTCGACATAGTCGGCGATCCTCGCTGGATCACGCAACGCGAGGATGGGATAGCCGACGAGCTGACCCGGCCCGTGCCACGTGAGCTTGCCGCCGCGATCGACGGGGATGACAGGGGTTCCGTCGAAGGGCCGCTCGTGATCCTCGGTCCGTTTCCCGGCGGTGTAGACGGGGGTGTGTTCGAGCAGCAGTACGGTACTGGGTGCAGCGCCGGCGACGACGTCCGCGTGCAGCGCCTTCTGGATCTCCCAGCCCTGCGTGTACTCGATGTAGTCGGGAGCGAGGCCGACGCGCGACAGGACGAGAGTCATGACGCAAGCCTAGTCCTGTGCGGTGACACGAGTGCCGGGGTTCGAACGGCACAGCATCATTCCGGGACGGAGAAGGTCAACGCCAGGCGCGCCAGCCGCCATTCGTGCCCGGCGCTCCGCACCTCGAAATGCAGGAGGGGCCCGGCGGGGTTCGTCTGTGCGCCGAAGCGCCAGAAGTGCGCCGTCAACTCCCGCACGGGTGACGATCCGACGGCATCCGGGCCGAGGACCGGCAGTGCGCGCCAGGTCGTCCAGTGACGGGTGACTCCGATGACCCACCACTCCGAACCACGCCAGAGGATCCGTTCCGGTCGCTTCTCGCCATCGACCTGCGAGAAGTGCAGGACGAGGGGGTCGTCGAGCGCTCTCCAGGTCATCCCGCTCTCGGTGGTGCTGTTCCGCATGACGTCCCTGTCCCGATCGCCGGATGAACGTTAAAAATAGAACACATGTTCTATTCGGGCAAGCTCCGCAGATGGGCGAGGCCGGGAAGGCTGTGGATAACCTCCGGAACGACGCCGTGATCGCCTAGAACAGATGGATGGATGACCCCACCTCCTGCCCTCCCTCCCCGGACCCGGATGCCGACGGTACCGCCCGGTTGCGCCAGGACGACCCGTGGCCGCACGACGAGCCCGCGCGTCCCGTGGTGGCGGGACTGTCGGTAGGACGCCTGCTCGGGCGGGGAGGCGCCTCCGTGGTGTGGCAGGTCACCGACGCCGCCGGCCTGAGCTTCGCCCTCAAGGTGCCGATGACGCCGTCGGATGTGGGTGAGCCGTCCCGCACGAGCCCCTGTCCGGAGGACGCCGGCGCGGCCGTGGAGGCTGGAGGAGGCCGGCGCGGCGAACGCCCGAACCGACGGGCGCGAGCTGGAAGCGGCGGATCGGCCGGCCTCCCACCCCGTTCTCTCGTGGGCGATGCCGCCGCGCCGAGCGCGTCGTCGTCCCCCGCCCGGCGCGGACGTCGCTCTGCCGGGACATCGCCCTCGATGTCCGCTGTGCGGAGGGCGCCGGCACCCGCGGAGCTGCCCACTTCAGTGTCAGAAGAGCCGACCAAGCTTTTCGGACGTGCGACGGAGGCGCCGTCGGCCCGGCGGATGGCGGGGACACCTCCGGGGGCGGACGGGCTCGCGCGTGAGCTCGCCCTGCTGCAGCGCTTCACCCACGACCACCTCCTGCGCGTGCACCGGATCGTCCCGACGGACCAGGGCCCGGCCCTGCTGGCCGAGCTTGCGGCAGGGGGATCGATCCTCGCCCTGGTGGCGGGCCGGGGTCCGCTGCCCATCCCCGAGGTCGTGACGTCGCTGGTCCCCATCGCGCACGTCCTGCAGTACCTGCACGACGCCGGTGCTGTGCACGGCGACGTGACACCGGGGAACATCCTCTTCAGCCACGAGGGGAAACCTGTCCTCGCTGATCTCGGGACGGGTCAGCTGCTCGGAACGGATGCGTCGATGTCCCGGGGGACGCCCGGTTTCATCGATCCCTCGGGTGGTGGCGGGTTCGACCCGGGAGCCGACGTCTTCGCCCTGGCTGCGGTGTCCTGGTTCGCCATGACCGGACGCATCCCCGGCCCCACGGAGCAGCGACCTCCGCTCTCGCTGATGGTGCCCGAGGTCCCGGCGCCGCTCATGCACCTCATCGAGGACGGCCTGAGCACTGATCGCCGACGCCGCCCGACCGCCGAGCAGTTCGCCCGGACCCTCCTCTCGAGTGCGGCGGCCCGACCGGTCGATCTGGTGCCCGCCGTGCACCCCAGTGTCCTTCCCGAACTCCTGACCCGCCGTGCGTCCGTCCCGTCGGACAGAAAGCCGACGGGCTGGCGGCGCCTGGTGGCGGTCCTGCGCCCGGCGTGGGGACGTGGGGCTCCGCAGGCAGGTGCACGGCGCGCGCCCGGAGAGCAGCGGATCGCCGGGCCCGGCACTCCGCGTCCTGGAGCCGGCAGGGCACCGATCAGGGCCCTGCGTGCCCGAGCAGGGGGGCGCGCCGCCGTGGCGGTCCGCCCCGGTTCCCTGATCGCCCCGGGCGTGGCCTCAGGCGCACGCGGTGGTGCGGCGCTGGTCGGCAGGCCCGCCACCGGCTCCCTCGGCTCCCTCCGGTCGCGTCCACGCGATGGGCGGGACGGGATCCTGCGCGGCCGTGCCGCCCTGGTGGCGGGAGTCCTCGCCCTGGCCCTGCTGGTTGCCGGGCTGGCACTGACCGTGAGCGGTCCGCTGCGTCCGGGCGTTCTGTCCGCGCCTGCAACGGTGACGGCGGACACGCCGGGATGGGGCGGCGGCGAGGCGCGGACGAAGGATGGTCCGGAGGCCGGCGGGTCGGGGCGGAGTCCGGGGACGGGGGCGACGCGGGAGGACGGAGGCGCCCCGGGGACCGGCTCCGATCAGGGGCGGGAGGAGGGCGCGGATGAGGAGGAGATCGACGACCAGGTGGGGGAGGGCGATCCGGGTCGCGGGGCCCTGGAAGCGGCCGATCCGCGGGTGCCCGGCCTCGACGGTCCCGCCGGCGAGGACCCGCTGATCGCGCTCGGTGATCTCGCGCATCTGCGGGCGGAGGCCTTCGCGACCGCGGACCCGTCCCTGTTGTCGAGGATCGATGTGGAGGGATCTCCGGCGATGACGGCAGATCGCGAGGCGGTGGAGTCGTTGGCGACGTCCGGAATCACGTTCCCGGGCCTGACGATCAGCATCAGGGAGCCCCGGGCCCTCACCGGTGACGAGCAAGCAGCCATGACGGCGCTCGCGGACTCGCCGGCGGTCGGCGATGCTCCGTCGGGCACGACCGTGTCCCTGGTTCGGGCCACCGCGGCGCTGTCCTCCTACACCGAGGAACGAACCGTCCCGGCCGACGAACGCGGATCACCGTCGCTGATGGCGGCCGGCCGTCAGGACATGATCTTCGTCCTGTGGAACTCGGGCGGGGGCTGGCGGATCCACTCCACGATCGAGCCCCCTGCCTGAAGGATCCCGCTACTGCTTCGATCCGACGTTCCGACGGACCCAGGCGGCGAGCGCCTCCGGGGTCGGTTCGTCGAACGAGAAGCCCGACGCCGTGAGGGCACGCGGCTGCATCCGGGTACTCACGAGGAGGAGCTCATAGCCGAGTTGTCCGATGGCCGCTTTGAGGATGAAGGCGGGGGCCCGCAGCCACACCGGTCGGTGGAAAGCCTTCCCCAGCTGCAGCGCGATGGTGTCGAGGGTCGCGGGCGTCGGGGCGCTCAGGTTGACGGGCCCCGACAGGTCAGCCGTGAGGAGGAACTCGATGGCACGGATCTCGTCATTCAAGCTGATCCAGGGCCACCACTGGCGGCCGGACCCGAGCGAGGTCCCGATGAACGCCCGGATCGGGATCAGGAGGTTGGGCAGCGCGCCCCCCTCCGTGGCCATGACGATGCCGGTGCGGGGGAGGACCACCCGCACGGAGGAGGGAACGGCGAGTGCCTCCGACTCCCACCGACGGCAGATGTCCGCGAGCAGCGTCTCGCCCGAGGAGGCCTCCTCCGTCAGCACGTCGTCACCGCGGTCGCCGTAGTAACCGGACGCCGACTGGCTGATGAAGACCTCCGGCGGGTGGGCCGCCTGCCGCATCGCCCGCACCAGGGTCCTCGTGGGCATGATCCGGGAGGAGTACAGGGTCTCCTTGTAGCTCCGCGTCCACAGACCGCCGGCAATTCCCGCCCCGGACAGGTTGATCACGGCGTCGGCCTGCTCCACGGCAGCGACGTCCAGTTCACCCCGTGCAGGGTCCCAGCGAACCTCCTCGGCCCCCTTGGGAGCGCGCCGCACGAGGCGTGTCACCTCGTGGTTCTTCTCGAGCTGACGGACGAGGGCTGTGCCGATGGTCCCGGACGCGCCGGCGAGAAGGATACGCATGCTCCCATCGAACCACTTGTGCGCGACGAAAGGTATCGGGCCCCCGCGCTGATGCGGTGACGCCGCAACGCGGCGCACGGTGTCGTGCACCGCGAACGCACTGGCGTCCCGGCGTGGCGGGGCGTCACCGGCCTCACCGACCGCCGACGTCGCGCAGGTCGTGCCACGGCGGACGAATCGACTCCGAGCATGCGGAAGGCCTCCGAACGAATCCGGAGGCCTCCTCGTGCGGCCCGTGAGCGGATCTGTGAGCGGTCCTGGACCCGATGCGGGGCCGGACCGCCCGGGGTCAGCTGTGCAGTGTCGCCGTCAGGGAGATGTCCTTCACTCCGGCCAGCGCCTGGGACACGGGGCAGCCTTCCTTCGCGGCCTGCGCGACACGCTGGAAGTCCTCCTCGGAGAGATCCGGGACGGTGGCGTCGAGCGTGAGGCGGATCGCGGTGATCCCGGTGCCGGGCTGGAAGTCGACCTCGGCCTTGGTCTCGACGCGGTCGGGCGTCTTACCCTCCTCGCCGAGCGCGTGGCTGAAGGCCATGGAGAAGCAGGCGGAGTGTGCGGCGGCAATGAGCTCCTCGGGGCTGGTCTTGCCCTCCGACTGCTCTGCACGGGCCTTCCAGGTCACGTCGTAGGTTCCGAGGCCGGAGGAATCCAGTGTGACCTGCCCCGAGCCCGAGGGCAGATCCCCGCTCCAGATGGTGTGGGCTGTGCGAACGGTAGCCATGGTTCTCCTTGCTGTCCGTCCGGACGCGGAGGTCGCGTCCGGTACTTCCCTCCCATCCTAGGAGCAGATCCGCGTCCTGCCCCGCCCCACCGGCGCCGGGCTGCGGGCTGCACCGGAGATGACGGCGGACGGGTACGCCGGGACGACGGAAGCCGCCTCCCCAGGGGGAAGCGGCTTCCGTGCGGACGCGACGGCCCGGGTTGCTGCTAGAGGCCGAGATCGGCCCCGAAGGCGCCGCCTTCCAGGCGAGCCTTGAGCGTCTGCAGGAAGCGTCCCGCATCCGCGCCGTCGACCAGGCGGTGGTCGTAGGTCAGGCTCAGGTACATCATCGACCGGATGGCGATGGTGTCGTCGCCGTCCGCACCCGTCATCACCACGGGGCGCTTGACGATGATGCCCGTGCCGAGGATGCCGACCTGCGGCTGGTTGATGATCGGCGTGTCGAACAGAGCACCGGCGGAGCCGATGTTCGTGATCGTGAACGTGCCGCCGGAGAGCTCGTCGGGACCGATCTGGCCGTTGCGGGTCCGGGATCCGACATCGGCGATCTTCTTGGCGAGACCACCGAGGTTGAGGTTCCCGGCGTCCTTGATGACGGGGACGAGCAGGCCCTTCTCGGTGTCGACCGCGATCGCCAGGTGCTCGGCGTCGTGGTAGGTCACTTCCTTCTTTTCCTCGTCGAAGGAGGCGTTCAGCTTCGGGTGCTGCTTCAGCGCCTCGGTGACGGCCTTCGAGATGAAGGGGAGGAACGTGAGCTTCGCGCCGTTCTGCGCGAGGAAGGTGTCCTTCGACGCGGTCCGCAGCTTGGCGATCCGGGTCATGTCGACCTCGATCACCTGGGTCAGCTGCGCCGAGACCTCGAGGGACTCCCGCATGCGCTTGGCGATGGTCTGGCGGATGCGCGGGGCCTTCTCCACGGTGCCGCGCAGCTTCGAGGGCTCGACGGCTGGCGCCGCGGGCTTCGACGGCGCTGCGCCTCCAGCGGGAGCGGCGGGCGCCGGCGCGGCCTGATGAGCGGGCTCCGCCTGCGCCGCCTTCCGGGCCTCGGCGGCGTCGAGGACGTCCTGCTTACGGATGCGCCCTCCCACCCCGGTGCCCTTGACCGTGGACAGGTCGACGTCGTTCTGGTTCGCGAGGCGTCGCACGAGCGGGGTCACGTACGCGGACGCATCCGAACCGCTGGAGTCGGACGCCGTCCCGGCAGGCTTGTCCCCGGACTTCTCGGCGGGCTTCTCCACCGGCTTCTCAGCAGCGGCGGGCTGCGGAGCCGATGCGCCGCTCGCGTCGTCGTCGGGCTCCGACGTACCGGAGGCCCGCTCGGCCTCGTGGTGCGAGCCGGGCTTCTCCGTGGGGGCGTCCTCGCGCTCCTCGGCGGGCGCGGCCACGAGCGGCTCACCCGACGCGGCCTCGACCTTCTGGGGGGCGGAGGCCCCGGCACCGATGACGGCGAGGACCGCGCCGACCTCGGCGGTCTCGTCCTCGTTGACGCGGATCTCCTGCAGGGTGCCGGCCACGGGCGAGGGGATCTCCGTGTCGACCTTGTCCGTCGAGACTTCGAGGAGGGGCTCGTCGACCTCGACCTCGTCGCCGATGGCCTTCAGCCAGCGGGTGACGGTGCCCTCGGTGACGCTCTCGCCCAGGGCGGGAAGGGTGACCTCGGTGCCTTCGCCCGATCCGGCGTCATCGCTCCCTGCGCCGGTCCCACCGTCGGAGGACGAGGCCTCCGCCTGCGGTGCCTCCGATGTATCGGGCTGCGAGGCCTCGGCCGGTGCGGAGTCCTCGGCCGGAGCGGCATCGCCGGAATCGCTGCTGCCCGATCCGTCGCCGATCCGGACGAGCGGTGCGCCGACCTCGGCGGTCTCGTCCTCGGCCACCAGGATTTCCTCGATGACGCCGGCGATGGGCGACGGGATCTCGGTGTCGACCTTGTCGGTGGAGACTTCGAGGAGCGGCTCGTCCACCTCGACACGGTCACCGACCTGCTTGAGCCAGCGGGTGACGGTGCCTTCGGTGACGCTTTCACCGAGAGCGGGCAAGTTCACGGATTCAGACATAATGCGCCCGTTTCTCCTTCGTAGATCGTTCCTGACAGCTGATCGACGAGCGGGGCCCGCTCAGCTGGACGTGCGTGAGATTCCTGGTTCCGAGCTTAGTCCACGCCTCCGGGGCGTGGACCAGGCTCGTGGGACCGTGTGACGGCTCCCGGACGGGCGTCAGCCGTGCAGCGGCTTGCCCGCCAGCGCGAGGTGCGCCTCGCCGAGCGCCTCGTTCTGCGTGGGGTGTGCGTGGATCAGCGGGGCGACGTCCTCCGGGTAGGCCTCCCAGTTGACGATCAGCTGTGCCTCGCCGATCTGCTCGCCCATGCGGCTGCCGAGCATGTGGACACCGACGATGGGGCCGTCCTTCTCCCGGACGAGCTTGACGATGCCGCCGGTGCCGATGATCGAGCTCTTGCCGTTGCCGGCGAGGTTGTACTCGTGGGTCAGCACGTTCTCGTCACCGAACTTCTCGCGGGCGGCCTTCTCGGTGTAGCCGACCGAGGCGATCTCCGGATCACTGTAGGTGACCTTGGGGATGTTGAGATCGGCGACGACGACGGGCTTCAGGCCCGCGATCTCCTCCGCCACGAAGATGCCCTGCTGGAAGCCGCGGTGGGCCAGCTGCAGGCCGGGGACGATGTCGCCGATCGCGTAGATGGTGCCGACACCGGTGTGGAGGCGCTCGTTGGTGATGACGAAGCCGCGGTCCATCGTGAGGCCCGCCTCCTCGTAGCCGAGGTTCTGCGTGACCGGTCCGCGGCCGACGGCGACGAGCATGAGGTCCGCTTCGAAGGTCTTGCCGTCCTCGAGCGAGACGACGACGCCGTCGTCGTTCTGCTCGACCGACTTGAAGCGGGTACCGGTGTTGAACTTGATGCCGCGCTTCTTGAAGGCGCGCTCGAAGTTCTTGACGATCGACGCGTCCTCGTTGGGCACGAGCGAGGGCAGCGCCTCGACGATCGTGACGTCGACGCCGAAGGACTTCCACACGGAGGCGAACTCGCAGCCGATGACGCCGCCGCCGAGGATGATGACCGACTTCGGCACGAAGTCCATCGTCAGGGCCTGGTCAGAGGTGATGACCTTGCCGCCGATCTCGAGGCCGGGGAGGCTGCGGGAGAAGGACCCGGTGGCGAGGATGATGTGCTTTCCGGTGTAGACGGTGCCGTCGACGTCGATGGTGTTCTCCGACGCCAGCTTGCCCGATCCTTCGATCACGGTGATGCCCTTGGACTTGATGAGTCCCTGCAGGCCGCGGTACTTACCGGCGATGATGCCGTCCTTGTAGGCGTTGACCGCGTTCATGTCGATGGACTCGAACGTCGCCTTCACGCCGTACTTCTCGGCGTCGCGGGCGCCGTCGGCGATCTCCGCGGAGTGGAGGAGGGCCTTGGTGGGGATGCAGCCGTTGTGCAGGCAGGTGCCCCCGAGCTTGCCCTTCTCGATGAGCCCCACCGTGAAGCCCAGCTGCACGGCACGGAGTGCGGCGGCGTATCCGCCACTTCCTCCGCCGAGTACCAGGATGTCGAATTCTTGCGCAGTTGCCGATGCGGCCACTTGAACGCTCCCTCGCGTGGTCTGGGACGCGCCCTGCGCGTCGGTTGGTGGATCGTTTGCTCATGCGGTCGCGATGCGGTCGCTGATCGTTCGTGTGCTTTGTTTTTCACCCTATCCCCACGGTGCATCCGGCTTCTACTCGAAGTCGGCGCCGGACGCACCGTGGGGTCGTGATGTGCGCTTTCTCACGCGCCGGAGGGGCCGTCCGCCGGACGGACCCCCGGTCAGACCGTGCGGGCGAGGGTGTCCTCGACGTAGGCGAGGAGCGTACGGACGCCGACGCCGGTGCCCGCCTTGGGCGTGTAGCCGTAGGGCGCACCCTCGTTGAAGGCGGGACCCGCGATGTCGAGGTGCGCCCAGGGGATCTTCTCGCCGTCGACCTGGCCGACGAACTCCCGCAGGAACACGGCTGCGGTCATCATGCCGCCGTTCCGCTCGCCGATGTTCGCGATGTCGGCGACCTGGGACTCGAGGCTCGGCCGCAGCTCCTCGGGGAGCGGCATCGGCCAGAACTGCTCGCCCGCGCGGTCTGCTGCGGCCTTGACGGCGTCACGTACGCCGTCGTCGCCCATGACGCCCGAGACCCGCGTGCCCAGGGCGATCATCTGCGCACCCGTGAGCGTGGCGATGTCGATGATCGCATCAGGTGCCTCCTCGCTCGCGGCGGCGAGGCCGTCGGCCATCACGAGCCGGCCCTCGGCGTCGGTGTTGAGGACCTCGACGGTGCGCCCGCCGTAGATGGACAGGACGTCCTCGGGGCGCTGCGCGGTACCCGAGGGCATGTTCTCGGCGAGGCAGAGCCAGGCCGTGACCTTGGCGGGAAGGCCCAGTTCGGCGACGGCCAGGAGGGTGCTGAGGACGACGGCGGCACCGGCCATGTCGAGCTTCATGGTCTGCATGCCCGCAGCGGGCTTCAGCGAGAGTCCACCGGAGTCGAAGGTGATGCCCTTGCCCACGAGGGCCAGGTGCACGGCGGACCTGGCGGGGGAGTACTCGACCTTCACCATGCGCGGGGGACGCGACGAACCCTTGCCGACGCCCAGGATCCCGCCGTAGCCGTCCCGCTCGAGGCGCTTCTCGTCCATGACCGTGACCTTGATCGGCAGACCCCGCGTCAGATCCTTGGCCGCCTGTGCGAAGGTCTCCGGGTACAGGTGGCTGGGCGGCTGGTTGACGAGGGAGCGCGTGGTGTTGACGTTCTTCCCGAGGATGGTGGCCCGCCGGAGGGCGGGAGCCAGCTGAGCGTCGTCGGCCACGGCCGTGTGGACGACGACGTTGCGCACGGCCGCTCGGTCGGTCGCCGGGGCGATCGTCCCGTCGGCCTTCATGCCCGACTTGTGGCCCTCGTAGCTGTAGGCGCCGAAGGCGGCGCCTTCCGCGACGGCTGTCGCCGCAGCCACCGTCGTGGCGGGGAGTGCGATGACCACGGTGTCGAGCCCGGTGAGCTGGCGGACGGCGGCTCCCGCCGCGCGGCGCAGGGTCTCGGCGGGTACCTCGGCGTCCGCGGACACCGGACCGACGCCGGACAGGACGAGCGAGTCCGCGCTGGTCTCCGGGAGGCCGGGGAGCCTGCGCACCTCGTCCGCCGCCCCGGTGATCCCGAGCACCTGCAGGGAGTCACCGAGGGCGCGCGCAGCCTTGGCGGGAAGAGGGTTCTCGAGCAGGACCGGTCCGTCCGTCCCCTTGGCGACCGCGATCACGAGCGCGTCGCTCGGGATCTTCTTGATGTCCTTCGCGGAAGCCGTCAGGTGTAGTTCGCTCGTCTTGATCACGGAATCTGTCTCCTCGTGTCCGGATGGGTTGTCCAGATGCTGCATGCTGCGTGGTTCCGGTATCTGGTGGTCCGGGAACCGTCCTGACGATCGTAGTCTCTGTGCCGCGGGTGCCCCGCAGCCGTTCGCAGGACGCATACCGCGCGATCCGCATCCGCCGCTTGCCGCCCGGCCCCGCGGTCCCCATCCTCCCGCTCCCCGGAATGAAGCCGGTCCGGGTGGCGTTGACGCCTGCAGGACCACGGAGCAAGGAGAGAGCCATGCTGGATCCAGGAACCCTCTACAACATCAACACCGACGTCTTCGACGACCCCGCGACCAAGGGCCTCCCGCTGCTCATGAGCCTCACCGGCTTCATGGACGCCGGCCAGGTGGTTTCCCAGGTCAGCGAGGAGCTGATGGAGGTGCTGGAGCACGAGCCCGTCGCCGAGTTCGATGCCGACCAGCTCATCGACTACCGCGGGCGGCGTCCGAGGATCACCTTCGTCGAGGACCACCTGACGGACTACCGGCCGCATCGCCTCGGCCTCCACCGCCTGTACGACGGCCTCGGCGAGCCGTTCCTCCTGTTGACCGGACTCGAGCCCGACCTGCAGTGGGAGCGTTTCTCGAGCGCCGTCGTCGGGCTGGTGAAGGACCTCGAGGTCTCGATCGTCTCCTGGGTGCACGCCATCCCCATGCCCGTCCCGCACACGCGCCCCCTCGGCGTGACCGTGCACGGCAACCGTCCCGACCTCATCGACGGCATGAGCGCGTGGCGGCCGACGGCGGAGTTCCAGGCGTCGATCGGGCACGTCCTCGAGCTGCGGCTCATCGAGGCCGGGAACGACGTCGTCGGGCACGTCATCCACGTCCCGCACTACCTCGCCGAGGCGGAGTACCCGCCCGCTGCCGTCGCCGGACTCGAGTACCTCGGCGCGTCGGCGCGGCTCGTCCTGCCGACGGACAGGCTGCGCGAGACGGGCCGCGACGTCGAGCGGCAGATCGCCCGGCAGGTGGGGAACTCCACCGAGGTGCAGTCCGTGGTCACGTCCCTCGAGCAGCGGTACGACGAGTACGCCGACGGGGCGGCCCGCCGGTCGCTGCTCGTCAAGGAGAACAGCGAACTGGCGAGCGCCGACGAACTCGGTGCCGCCGTCGAGGCCTATCTCGCCAGCCCCCAGGCGGAGGAGGAGTCGACGCTGCTGTGGGACACGGAGTTCCTGGGGAGGACGCCCATCGACTACGGCTCGCACGGCAGCGCCCCGGATGGAGCAGTATCGGACGGTTCCGGTGCTGCGGGCGGGTCCGCCGCCGACGGGTCCGGGATCGGGGCTCCGGGGTCGACGGACGACGACGGTCCGTCCGGCACCCGGCCGCCCTCATGAGCCGCCGCACGCGTCCCCGCGCCTCGATCCGGCGACCGGATTCCGCCTGATCCCCGCGGCCGGAACCCTGTCGGACAGACCGGCCCCGCGCCGCCGATGCCCATCCGCCGACCAGGCGGGTGGGCATCGTCATAGGCGGCAGAGCCGCAGGACGGCGGTCGCGCACGGGACGTCACGGGATAATGGGTAGCGTGATCTTCTCGAGAGCCGGACTGGTGTGGGCGGCGGGCGTGCTGGCGTACCTGGTGGCCGTGACGCAGCGCACCACGTTCGGGGTGGCAGGGCTCGAAGCTACGGACCGGTTCGGCGCGACGGCGTCCCAGCTGTCCGTCTTCACCGTGGTGCAGCTGCTCGTCTACGCCGGCCTGCAGGTGCCCGTGGGTGTCCTGGTGGACCGGTGGGGGCCGCGCACGCTGATCGTGGCCGGTGGCGTGCTGATGGCGCTCGGCCAGGCCCAGCTGGCCTTCGCGGACTCGGTCGGCGCCGGCATCATCGGACGGTTGTTCGTCGGCGCCGGTGACGCGACGACGTTCATCAGTGTCCTGCGACTCCTCCCCGCCTGGTTCGAGCCACGGCGTATCCCGGTGCTCACCCAGTGGACCGGGATCATCGGGCAGCTCGGGCAGGTGGTGTCCGTCATCCCGTTCGTCGCCCTCCTGTCGGGCGTCGGCTGGCAGCCCGCGTTCCTGTCCGCTGCCGCGCTGTCGGTCGTCGCCGTCGTGCTGTCCGTCAGTGTGATCCGCGATTCCCCCGTCGCGGGCAGCGAACGACGATCCCAGACCCTCCGGGAGACCGGGACGTCGCTCGCCGAGGCCTGGAAGCAGCCGGGGACCCGGCTGGGACTGTGGTCCCACTTCACCATCCAGTTCCCCGGGACCGTCTTCGTGCTCATGTGGGGCTACCCGTACCTCGTCCGTGCGGAGAAGGTCGGTGAAGGCGCCGCGTCCGCGCTCATGACGTTGTTCGTGGCCGTGGGTATCGCCTGCGGGCCGCTCCTCGGGCGCTACGTGGGCCGCCACCCGCTCCGCCGCTCCACCATGGTGCTCTCCATAGCCGGCCTGATGGCGGCTGCCTGGCTCGCCGTCCTGCTCTATCCCGGGCCCGCACCCCTGCCTCTGCTGACCCTCCTGGTGGTGGCGCTCGCCGTCGGCGGACCCGGATCGATGATCGCCTTCGACTTCGCGCGCACCTTCAACCCCGCGGCCCGCATGGGCACTGCGACCGGGATCGTCAACATCGGCGGCTTCATGGCGTCGCTCCTGACGATGTTCGTGATCGGGATCGTGCTCGACCTCCTCCTCGCGGGTGGGTACTCACGCGGCGACCTCTACGCCCTGACCTCCTTCCGCCTCGCGATGGCCGTCCAGCTCGTGGTGCTGGCCACCGGTGCGACGGCGGTGGTCATCGCTCGCGGGAGGGTGCGACGGCGGATGGCCGAGCAGGGCGTCGTGGTCCCGCCCCTGCGGGACGCGCTCGCCCGGGAGCGGCGGCTGCGCCGCGCGCGGAAGGCCGCGCGGAGGCAGGACGGCTAGGTCCGTCGGCGGGCCCGACCCGTTGTCCACATACCAGCGCATCCTCGCCCGTCGCGGCGGATACGCCACGAGGCTGGACCGCATGTCCTCCTCCACGAGCCCCGCAGCGGGCAGCCCCGCGTCCCCGGCCTATGCCGTCACCTCGCCCGCCGACATCCTGTCCTACGTACCCCATGCCCTCGGATTCATGCCCGAGGAGAGCCTCGTCGTCCTGACCACCTCGGAGCGGCGACTCGGCGCCACGCTCCGGGTCGACCTCCCGTGCTCCGGCACGGACCGGCTGACCTTCGCCGAGGGTGTCCTGTCCTTCCTCGAGGGCGACACGGAGGCGGACGGCACGCTGGTCCTCGTGTATGCGGGCCAGGAGTGGCAGCGGCTCACCGCCCCGCCGGCGTCCGACACGGTGCGCGCCCTCGAGGCCGTGCTCGGAGCTGCCGGTCTGCCCGTCCGCGCGGGCTGGCACGTGTCCCACGAGGCGTGGCGGGACTACTTCTGCCGCGACGAGGAGTGCTGCCCCTGGCCGGGCCGGCCGCTCGACACCGTGACCGACAGTGCTCTCAACGCGGAACTCGTCTACGGCGGCAGCGCCTTCGACGCGTCCGCTCCCGCCGCGGTGGAGCGGGCCACACCGTTTCTCCGGTCGGGGTCCGCGGGAACGGACGGGGCCCGTCCGGACATCGAGGAGGCCCGGGCCCGCGCCGGCGTCCGGTGTGCAGGCCGATGGGCGGACGAGGGCCGGTTCCGGGCGACGTCAGCGGTGTGGGATGCCGTGCTCGAGGGCACTCCCGGGATCGACGTCGCCGCCGACGCGGGCCTCGCAGGCTTCCTGCTCGCCACCGTCGAGTCGAGGACGGTGCGCGACTTCCTCCTGGTCAGCGCGTGCCTGGGGTCCGCCGCAGCCCTGCAGGGCGTCGCGGCCTCCGGCCTGCTCCGACCGTCGCGGAGCCCGGGGGCGATGGCCCCTGCGGCGTCCCCTCGCGACGCCGGTCCGGCGCAGGTGCCGGAGCGCGTCGACCTTCCCGAGGCGCTCCGGGCGGCGCTGGATCACGGAGCGACGTCCTCGGCATCCGTGTCGGTCGGGCAGGAGGAGGATCCCGGCTCCCTCGGCCATCTCCTCGACGAGGCAGCCCGGCTGTACGGCGATCTCCTCGCCGGGCGCTACGCGGGGACCATCCAGTGGGCACGCGTCGATGCGATGAGCCATGTGCTCGGTCGCCTCGCTCGGGTCGGCGAGGGGGAGTCGAGGGCCGCCGCGCTGACGATGGCCGGCTGGTTCGACTACGCGCGGGGCAGGGGATCACGGGCAGCCGTCTACCTGGACGCCGCCGAGCAGGCGGTGCCGGGGTATCGTCTCGCCCGCCTGCTCCACGAACTCCTCCGGCGCGGTGGGATGCCCGCCTGGGCCAGGACCCGAAGGACGGCATGGACGGTGACGGCCGGGCAGGGTCGTGGGACCGCTGCGTGACGGGCACTCACGGGGGTAACGGGTGCATCCTGCCGCGCCCGTGGGTACCGACGGAAATTTCCGGCGCGACGGTCGGTCGTGAGACAATGAAATTTGAGACCCGGTTGGGTCCGTGCACCAGAACTCCACCGAGCATGCCCGTCCGTGCAAGGCCGCAAGGCACACGCCGTCAGGGAATAGCCCGGTCGGCGGGACCGTTCTCCAGGGAACGGACTCCGTCGGTATCGTCTGGGATCAGCGCGGACTTGACAGGGTCATAGTGGTGTTGTCCGTCTGATGACATCACACACCGCCGTATGAAAGGTCCCCTGTGCCGGTCAAGAAGACAGCAGCTCCGGCGTCGACAGACGCTGGTACCACCACTACCAAGCGACGGGTAGCGGCCAAGAAGCCCGCCACGAAGGCTGCTTCCTCCGCTGCGGCGGCGAAGGCCTCCGCCGCGCAGGGTTCGGTGGACACGCTCGAGCCGACGGATCCGGCCATCGAGGTCGCCGTCGACACTGACTCCGAGGACGCCAAGCCCGAGGCGGCCGAGGTCGGCACCACCACCGGTTTCGTCTACTCCGATGCGGACGACGACGACGCCCCCGCGCAGCAGGTCGTGTCGGCCGGCGCGACGGCCGACCCCGTCAAGGACTACCTCAAGCAGATCGGCAAGGTCGCGCTGCTCAACGCCGAGCAGGAAGTCGACCTCGCGCTGCGTATCGAGGCCGGCCTGTTCGCCGAGGAGAAGATCGCCGCCGATCCGGACATGGATCCGAAGCTGAAGCGCGAGCTCGAGTTCGTGATCCATGACGGCAAGCGCGCCAAGAACCACCTCCTCGAGGCGAACCTCCGCCTGGTCGTCTCGCTGGCCAAGCGCTACACCGGCCGTGGCATGCTCTTCCTCGACCTCATCCAGGAGGGCAACCTCGGCCTCATCCGCGCCGTCGAGAAGTTCGACTACACCAAGGGCTTCAAGTTCTCGACCTACGCCACCTGGTGGATCCGCCAGGCCATCACGCGGGCCATGGCGGACCAGGCCCGCACCATCCGTATCCCCGTCCACATGGTCGAGGTCATCAACAAGCTGGCTCGTGTCCAGCGACAGATGCTGCAGGACCTCGGCCGCGAGCCCACTCCGGAGGAGCTGGCCCTCGAACTCGACATGACGCCGGAGAAGGTCGTCGAGGTACAGAAGTACGGCCGCGAGCCCATCTCGCTGCACACGCCGCTCGGCGAGGACGGCGACTCCGAGTTCGGCGACCTGATCGAGGATTCCGAGGCCGTCGTGCCCGCGGATGCCGTCAGCTTCACCCTCCTGCAGGAGCAGCTGCACTCCGTCCTCGACACCCTGTCCGAGCGTGAGGCCGGCGTCGTCGCCATGCGCTTCGGCCTGACCGACGGGCAGCCGAAGACGCTGGACGAGATCGGCAAGGTCTACGGCGTGACCCGCGAGCGGATCCGCCAGATCGAATCCAAGACGATGTCCAAGCTGCGCCACCCCTCGCGCTCCCAGGTGCTGCGCGACTACCTCGACTGATCAGCGACGCCGGCATCGCCGGTCCTGCTCGGTCGACACAGGGCCCCTCCCTCGGGAGGGGCCCTGTGTCGTTCGAGCACGGCACCGGGCGTCCCGTCGGCTCCCGTGCCGTCACGCCTGCAACGCGCAGCAGCTCGCCCTGCGGAGGTGATGGCTGGGCCCGCACGCCAGGTGGCTCGTCCAGAAGCAGGAAAGGCCCCCTCCGATGGAGGGGGCCTTTCCTTGTCAGCTCCCTGTACACGGGGGGAGCCGGTGTCGTACGTCGGATGGGGCGGGATGATCCCGGTCAGTCGGCCGCGACGACGGGCTTCTCATGAAGCCGCTGGGTCTCGTCCTGCCACTCGGATGTGAGCGGCTTCAGGTTTGCTTCGACTGCACGCGCGTGGTGGCCGCAGAACAGAAGCTCTCCACCGGAGGACTGAAGGACCGCCCGCACGTAGGCCTGGGCGCCGCATCGGTCACAGCGGTCCAGGGCAGTGAGTTCGCGAGTTGCTACTGCAGTGGTCATGAATGCCTCCTCATGTGGATCGTGTACTCATATAACCACTATTCGTCGCAGCCTCTTCGCAGGCTGGGCCTCCTTTCGCTCCGGGCGTACCGGGGGTATGGGAGGCAGTCGCCGAGCCCCGGAACCAGGCCCCGATCGCGCCCTTCCGGCCGGTGTCGGTCACCCGTAATAAACTGACGGAGAGCCATCCCCACCATCACCCTCCTGACTCCTGTCCTGGATCGTGCCGTCCCGCCAAGGAGACCCCCGCACCGTGACACCTCCCACTTCGGACTACACAGCCCGGCACCTCTCGGTGCTCGAGGGACTCGAAGCAGTCCGCAAGCGCCCCGGCATGTACATCGGGTCGACGGACTCGCGGGGCCTCATGCACTGCCTCTGGGAGATCATCGACAACTCGGTTGACGAAGCCCTGGCCGGGCACGGACAGAGCATCACCGTCATCCTGCACGCCGACGGGTCCGTCGAGATCCACGACGACGGGCGTGGTATCCCGGTGGACATCGAACCCAAGACCGGTCTGACCGGGGTCGAGGTCGTCTTCACGAAACTCCATGCCGGAGGCAAGTTCGGTGGCGGCTCCTACACCGCCTCCGGCGGGTTGCACGGTGTCGGGGCCAGTGTGGTCAATGCCCTCTCCTCGAGGCTGGACGCCTTCGTGGACCGCGGCGGCAAGACGTACACCATGTCCTTCCGCCGCGGTGAACCCGGCACCTTCAAGGACGCGAGGACGCCGTCGCCCACATCCGCCTTCGAGCCGTTCCTCGACGGATCGCGCCTCGACGTGGTCGGGACGGCGAAACGGGGTGTCACCGGGACGCGCATCAGGTACTGGGCGGACCGCCAGATCTTCACCGCCGATGCGACCTTCTCCTACGAGGAGCTCCAGACGCGGGCACGACAGACGTCCTTCCTGGTCCCGGGACTCCGCATCGTGCTGCGCGACGAGCGGAGGATGCCGGGTACGCCCGGTGAGTCCGGGCCGGTGGAAGAGGTCTTCCAGCACGACGGCGGCATCTCGGAGTACGCCGAGTTCCTGGCCCTCGATGCCGCCGTAACGGACGTCTGGCGGATCCAGGGGTCGGGTCGGTTCAAGGAGTCGGTCCCCGTCCTCGACGAGCGGGGACACAGCAGGATGGCCGAGGTCGAGCGCGACTGCGACGTCGACATCGCCCTGCGCTGGGGCATCGGCTACGAGACCACCGTGCGCAGCTACGTCAACATCATCGCGACGCCGAAGGGCGGGACGCACCAGAGCGGCTTCGAAGGGGCCCTCCTGAAGACGTTCCGCAAGGTCATCGGGGACAACGCCCGCAAGCTGAAGGCCGGCAGCGACAAGATCGAGAAGGACGACGTCTTCGCGGGGCTCACCGCCGTGCTCACCGTGCGGCTCGCCGAGCCCCAGTTCGAGGGCCAGACGAAGGAGATCCTCGGCACGTCGGCGGTGAAGGCCATCGTGACGAAGGTCGTCGAGAAGGAGCTGCAGGCGCGGCTGACCTCCTCGGCGCGCAACGACAAGACGCAGTCCACGCTCCTCCTCGAGAAGGTCGTGGCGGAGATGAAGTCGCGCATCTCGGCGCGTGTCCACAAGGAGACCCAGCGCCGGAAGAACGCCCTGGAGACCTCGACCATGCCCGCGAAGCTCGCCGATTGCCGCATCGACGACCAGGAGCGTTCCGAGCTGTTCATCGTCGAGGGGGACAGCGCTCTCGGGACGGCCAAGAACGCACGGTCCTCCGACTACCAGGCGCTGCTTCCCATCCGGGGCAAGATCCTGAACGTGCAGAAGGCCTCGGTCGGCGACATGCTGTCGAACGCCGAGTGTGCTGCCCTTATCCAGGTCATCGGCGCCGGGTCCGGACGGAGCTTCCAGCTCGATGCCCGGAGGTACGGCAAGGTCATCCTGATGACGGACGCCGACGTCGACGGCGCGCACATCCGCACGCTCCTGCTCACGCTGTTCTTCCGCTACATGCGGCCGCTGGTGGAGGACGGGCGTGTGTATGCCGCGGTCCCGCCCCTGCACCGGGTCGAGGTGATCAACGGCGGGTCGAAGGCGAACGAGATGATCTACACGTACTCGGAGGCGGAACTCAACCGCCTGCTCGCCGCGATGGAGAAGCAGGGCAAGCGCTACAAGTCGCCCATCCAGCGGTACAAGGGATTGGGGGAGATGGACGCCGACCAGCTGGCCGAGACCACCATGGATCCGCGGCACCGGACGCTGCGCCGTGTGCGGATCCAGGAGGCGGAGTCCGCCGAGCGCGTGTTCAACCTCCTCATGGGGAGCGATGTCGCTCCGCGGAAGGACTTCATCGTGGCCGGAGCGTCATCGCTCGACCGGGACCGCATCGACGCCTGAGACGTCTCTTCAGGAGACGCGAAGCCGCGGTCACGTCTCAGCCGAGCAGTTCCGGTGCCACCAGCAGGACGGGCGGGACCACGAGCAGCAGGCCGGCCGTCGAGAGGGCCAGACCCTGCTGGAATCTGCTCAGTGGTGGAAGCGGTGTGAGCAGCCGGCTCAGGCGGTGCGCGGTGGACCGCGTGTCGGCCGTCCCGCCGGTCACCTCGGCACCTGCACTCGTGTCGCGTCCGGGGTCGTCGGCAAGGGGGTCGTCGAGGACGTCCTCCGTCCGGGGGAGCGCCCCCGAGCCGACGATGGCGATCGCCCGCACGAGGGTGGGCTCGTCCACGTGGCGCAGAGCCTCGTCGTCGGCGAGCATCTCGATGAGCTCACTCACGGCCCGCTGGGCGAGCCGTGACGTCGGAAGCCAGGGGAGCGCGGAGCGCCAGGCCGCGAACGCCCACAGCAGCAGGTGGTGGCGCTGGTGCAGGTGGGCGCTCTCGTGCGTCAGCACGGCGTCGAGTTCGGCGCGGGTCAGCAGGTCCATGAGGCCGTCGGACATGACGGTGACCGACCGGGCGCCACCGGGCAGGCAGTAGGCGACCGGAGCGGGATGGTTGATCACGAGCGTTGCGGGCTGATCCGCCGCAGGCGAACTCAGCAGGTTCAGCATGTCGCGGTGCCGGCGGCGCTGGCGCCGGATGCGCATGAAGGTCAGGACCAGGGTGCTGACCAGATGGGCGAACAGCAGGGTCGCCGCGCTGATGGCGAAGACGTGGACGACACCGAGTGTCTCAGCGGATTCGTCGTCGATCAGGATGTCGAGGAAACCCACGGAGGCGGAGACGAGGTTGTCCCCCAGGGGTTCGAGACCCCAGACGAGCATCGCCCCGATCATCGACAGGCCACCCGCCAGTGCTATCGACTGCCAGAGCACCATCGCCGTGAACGGCGCCCGGGCCGGCCAGGACGCACGTGACAGCGCGATCGGCGCAGGCCACGCGAGGATGATCGCGAGAGCCGCCAGGAGATAGGAGGCCCAGAACATCGGAGGGTCAGCTGCCGCCGAGCAGCTTGCGGAGGGTCTGCGCCTCGGTCTCCGAGACGCTGCCGATGAAGCGGGCGAGCACGGCCTCGCGGTCGGGGGCCGTCACGAGGACCTCGTGCATCAGCTCTGCCGTGTGGTCCTCGCGGCTGGTCACCGACCTGTACCGATGAGGGCGGCTGTCGCGCTCCCGCTCCACCAGGCCCTTCTTCTCGAGCCGGGACAGGACCGTCAGCACCGTCGTCACGGCCAGTTCACGTCCCACTTCTCCCGACGGTGCCTCGGCGATGGCGTCCCGCAGTTCATTGGCGGTGGCCGCCTCCGGCGTCGCCCACAGCAGATCCATCACCGTGCGTTCGAGGTCTCCGAGCGTTGCCATGTTCTTCCTTCAGTCATTCCGCGATCCCGGCCCGCCTCGGACGGGGATCCGCTCCCGGCAGGGAGCGATGAAGCGTGGTGCATCTAACGTACAGCGTCGAGCCGCACATTTCTACTCCACGTAGAAGTGCAGTCGGATTCGTTCTACACTGTGTAGAAGAACTTTTCTACACGCCGTAGAAGTCCCGTCCGGAGCGACGGTGGGCACAGCTGAGAGGGCCTCATGGAAGCCTTGGAGATCGCCAGGTGGCAATTCGGGATCACGACCGTCTACCACTTCGTCATGGTGCCCCTGACGATCGGTCTCGGGCTCCTGGTGGCGATGATGCAGACCATGTGGCATCGCACCGGCCATGAGCAGTATCTGCGCATGACCAAGTTCTGGGGAAAGCTCTTCCTCATCAACTTCATCGTCGGGGTGGCCACGGGACTCGTGCAGGAGTTCCAGTTCGGCATGGCGTGGAGTGAGTACAGTCGTTTCGTCGGTGACGTCTTCGGCGCCCCGCTGGCCATGGAGGCGCTGCTCGCCTTCTTCGTCGAGTCCACCTTCCTGGGCCTCTGGATCTTCGGCTGGGGCCGCCTGCCGAAGCGGCTGCACCTCATGTCGCTCTGGGCGGCGGTCCTCGCCTCGGTGTTCTCCGCCTACTTCATCCTGGTGGCGAACTCCTGGATGCAGCACCCCGTGGGCGTCGAGATGGTCGACGGCAGGCCGGTGATGACGGACGCGTGGGCCGTCTTCACCAACAACACGGCGCTCGTCGCCTTCCCCCACACGCTCTTCGGATGCCTCGCCGTCGCCGGGGCATTCCTCCTCGGCATCAGCTGGTACCACCTGTGGAAGCGTCGCAACGACGGGATCGACGCCGTCGGTGCGGACGGCAGGGTCGTCGTCGGCGCACGGACGGGGTCCCGGGACGCCGTCGACCACGCCGTGTGGCTGCGCTCGGCGCGCGCCGGGGCCGTCGTCGCGATGATCGCGTTCGCGGGTACCGGGATCACCGGCGACCTCCAGGGCAAGCTGATGTTCGACCAGCAGCCCATGAAAATGGCCGCGGCCGAGGCTGCCTGCCACGACGGCACCGGATTCTCCATCCTGTCCGTCGGCAACCTCGGGGCGCAGAGCTGCGACGACATCACCGCCGTGATCGAGGTCCCGGGGGTGCTCTCCTTCCTCGCCAACGGCGACTTCACCACCGAGGTCAAGGGTGTGAACACCCTCCTCCCGGAGTACCAGGAGAAGTACGGCACGAATCTGCCCGACGACCCCCGGTACGGCGACCTCGCCGGCACCGAGATCGACTACCTGCCCGTCATGGAGGTCACCTACTGGGGCTTCCGCATCATGATCGGCTTCGGTGCGATCGCGGCCGCTGCAGCCGCGGCCGCCCTGTGGGTCCTCCGCAGGGGCACCGTCCCGCAGTCGCGCTGGCTCATGCGCCTGGCGGTGTTCGGCATCCTCGCGCCCTTCGGCGCGAACATCGCGGGCTGGGTGTTCACCGAGATGGGTCGCCAGCCCTTCGTCGTCGCCCCCAACCCGGATCCGACCGGCGTCGACGGAGTCTTCATGTTCACCGCGGCAGCCGTGTCACCCGGAGTGTCCCTCGCCGAACTCGTCACCTCCCTCGTCCTGTTCACGGCCGTCTACGCCGTGCTCCTCGTCGTCGAGGTGAGGCTCCTCGTGACCTACGTCCGGGGTGGCACCGCATCCGCCATGCCCGAACTCGCCCACACCGATGACGACGAAGACCCGCGGAGCGGCAGGAAGGACGACGGCGATGTCCTCGCGTTCGCGTACTGACCGGCCCTTCGATCCTCGCGGGACCGCCATCCGCGCCCGCGCACCCCACCCGTCCGCACCCCGAAAGGCACCACGATGACCGAGGCCCTGCCCACCGTGTGGTTCGTCCTCATCGCCCTGCTCTGGGCCGGCTACCTCTTCCTCGAGGGTTTCGACCTCGGCGTCGGCATGCTCATGAAGCTCATGGCGCGCAGCGACACCCAGCGGCGCGTCCTGCTCAACACCGTGGGGCCGGTCTGGGACGGCAACGAGGTCTGGCTCGTGACCGCCGTCGGTGCAACCTTCGCCGCGTTCCCCCTCTGGTACGCCTCCCTCCTGTCCGCGCTCTATCTGCCGTTCATGCTCGTGCTCCTCGGACTGATCTTCCGGGCCGTGGCCTTCGAGTGGAGGGGCAAGCGTGACAGCGACGCCTGGCGCAACCGGTGGGACTGGGCCATCGCCCTCGGCTCCTTCACCGCGGCGGCAGGCATCGGGGCGGCCCTCGCCCTGACCACCACGGGACTGCCGCTCGACGCGAACGGCGACCGGGTCGGCGGGGCGTTCGCCTGGGCCACGCCACCGGCACTCCTCGGAGCGGTCGCCGTCGTGCTCTTCTGCCTCGTGCACGCGGCGGCGTTCGTGGCACTCAAGACCGAGGGTGGCGTCCGCCGCCAGGCTGATCGCCTCTTCCGGCGGCTGCTGCCGGTCGCCATGATCCCGTTCGTCGGGTGGGCGCTCCTCGTCCAGGCCGACGACGGCACCGTGGTCACCTGGTCCGCCGTCGTCCTCGGCGTGGTCGCCTTCCTGGCCTCCTACAGGTCCGCCGCGACCGGGCGGGACGGCCGGGCCTTCGCCGCCCTCGGCATCGGGATGCTCGTCCTCGTTGGGTCCATCTTCGGCGCCGCTTTCCCTGTGGTCCTGCCGTCCACGATCGACACCGCGTTCGACCTCACGGTGGAGAATGCCTCGTCCTCGCCCTACACGCTCGGCCTGATGAGCATTGTCGCCTGCATCGGATTGCCGCTTGTCCTGGCGTACCAGGCCTGGACCTACTGGGTGTTCCGCCGGCGTGTCTCCGAGGAGAGCATCCCCGCGGCCCACGCCGTCCACGCCCTGTGAGCGGAGCCATCAGGACCGGGATGCGCGACTCCACGCCCACCGCGGACGCCCCCGCCGGTGACCTGTCGCAGGCGCCCGCTGCGTCGGCGCCTGCCCCGCGGAGGTCCCCCATCGCCTCCTTGAGGGCGGGCGGACCGGCCGGTGCGGCCGGATCGACGACGGCGGTCTATCTCCTCGGTGTCCTCGCCGCAGCACGCGCGCTCGGCCTGGTCCTCATGGCGCAGGCACTCGCTGTCGGCATCGCCTCCGTCGCCGCAGGCGATCTCGAGGTGGGGGCCATCCTCGTCCAGGGCGTCGCGGGCGCGATCCTCCGGACGGTGGCGGCCTGGGGGCAGGACGCCACCGCCGCCCGGCTGGCCCTCGGCGTCCGCGAGCGGCTCCGTGAGGCGGCGCTGCTGCGCGTGCTCGACGACGGGGGGACCACCCGGGCGGCCCACGGCGGCACCGGCCAGGGTTCCCTCGCCGTGCTGCTCACACGCGGCCTCGACGGACTCGACGCGTACTACACGCAGTACCTGCCGTCGCTCATCACCTGCACCGTCGTGCCACTCCTCGTCGGCGCGCGGATCCTCGCCGCGGACTGGGTGAGCGCACTCATCGTCGTCCTCACCGTCCCTCTCGTGCCGGTGTTCATGGTGCTCATCGGCCTGCACACGCAGGAGCGGACGCAGCAGGCAGCCACGGCGCTCGGACGGCTCTCCGACCATCTCTTGGAACTGGCCCGGGGGCTGCCGGTGCTCGTGGGCCTCGGCCGCGCGGGCGAGCAGACCAGGGCGCTGCGCGAGATCGCCGCAGATTATTCATCGCGCACCATGACGACCCTCCGGACCGTCTTCCTGTCCTCGCTGGCCCTCGAACTGATCAGCACCATCTCGGTCGCCGTCGTCGCCGTCTTCGCCGGTGTGCGCCTCATCCACGGGGACCTCGGACTCGAAACCGCCCTGATCGCCCTGATCCTCGCGCCCGAGTGCTACGGGCCGCTGCGCGACGTCGGAGCCGCGCACCACGCGAGCGAGGACGGCGAGGAGAGCGGCGAGCGCGTGCGCGCCGTCATCGACGCCCCGCCGCCGTCGACGGCCGGTGCGGCTTTGGTCCGATCGGCGGTGGCGGACCCGGTGACCGCCAGGCTGGAGGACGTGACGGTCCGGTACGACGGCGTCGTCCCGCCCGTCGTGTCGGGCGTGTCCTTCCGGCTCGACCGGGGAACGGTCACCGCACTCAGGGGACCGAGCGGGACCGGCAAGTCGACGCTCATGCGCACTCTTGCCGGCGGGGCGGCGCTGCCGGCAGGGCTGCACCTGGAGGGGACGATCACAACACCGGCGGACGGCGCGGTGGCGTGGGTCCCGCAGCATCCGGAGCTGATCGCCCCGACGGTGCGCGCCGAACTCGCGCTGTACGGACGGACGGAGGAGGACGATCCCGCGATCACCGAGGTGCTCGCAGGCGTGGGCGCGGCGGACCTCGTCGACCGTCGGACGGGCGAGCTCAGTCCCGGCGAGCTACGGCGCGTCGCCGTCGCCCGGGCTCTCCTGCGCGCGCAGGACCCCGCAGTCGGGCTGCTCCTCCTCGACGAGCCGACAGCGCACGTCGACGAAGGATCCTCCGCAGCCATCCGCGCCGCGATCGCGCTGCGTCGGCCGGGGCTGACGGTCCTCCTGATCGCGCACGACGACGCCACCGCGGCCATCGCCGACACGCAGGTCCATCTGGGAGCAGCGGCCGGCACCCGGGCCACCACGAGCGCGTCGGCCGTGGGTCTGCCGATCACGGGCACGCGTGTCGCTCCCGCGTCTCGGGCCACGGCGGTCGCATCGTCGCCTACAGGGTCCGCCCCGTCCTTCGGCAGCTCGACCGGCAGCCCGACCGACAGCCCGACCGATGTCGCGACGGATACCCTGACCAGCAGCTCGACCGGCGTCCCGACCGGCGCATCGGCGCCGGCCGCTGTACGCGCTTCGTCCCGCACGACGGGACGGACAGCGGAGCGCACGACGGGACGGATGACGGGACGGGCGGCGGAGCGCACGACGGGACGGATGACCGGACGGACGGCGGAGGATCCGTCTGCGGACCCGTCCACCAGCGTCCCGGGGACGCGACCGTCCGTCTCCGGGTGGCTGCATTCGACGCGTCACGCGCTGGTCCTCGTGAAGCCGTGGGACCGGCGCTTCGTCGCCGCGACACTCCTCGGTCTCGGATCCGCCGTGTTCGCGGTCGCCCTGACCGCGCTCAGCGGCTGGTTGATCGTCCGCGCATCGGAACAGCCGCCCATCCTCTACCTGCTCACGGCGATCGTCGGCGTGCGGTTCTTCGGCATCGGCCGGTCGCTCCTGCGCTACGAAGAGCGGCTCTGGCTCCACCGGGCGGTCTTCCACCGGGCGGACGAGACGCGGCTCCGCCTCTGGACAGGCCTCCTCCGCGCAGGGCAGTCCTGGCGGACACTGGCTCGCGGATCCGGCGCGATCGAGCAGCTCGTCGGCGACGTCGACGAGCTGAAGGACCTCTCCGCACGGGCGCTGTCACCCTTCCTCACCGCTGTCCTCACCGGCGCGGCGGCCCTGGTGACGACTGCCGTCCTGCACCCCGCCTCCCTGGGCTGGCAGGTCCTCGCCGTGGGCGGCGCCGTCGTCGTCGCGCCCGTGGTCGCGGTCCTCAGGGAACGGGCGGCGGGTGCTGCGGCAGTGCAGCTGAGGGCGGATGCCCTCGGACGGGTAGCGCGGCTGCTGCGGGCCGCACCTGATCTCCGCGTCAACGGTGTCCACGGTCCCGCCCTGGTGGCGACACATCGGACGGAGGCGCTGCTCGCCCGCGCGGCGCATCGTTCCGCAGCGGCAGCCGGGGTGTCCACCGCGGTGGTGGTCGCCGCGTGCTCAGCCGCAGCTCTGGGCATCCTCGTCACGGCGGAGGGGCTGCCGGCCGATGTCACGGCCGTCCTCGTCCTCATGCAACTCGCCCTGATCGAGCCGTTCGCGGCCGGTACATCGGCCGTCCGGCACTGGGGTCCGCTCGCCGCCGTGGTGGGGAGGCTCCGGCCGTCGCTGGACGCTGCGCCGACGGCGGGACGCGACGACGCCCGGCCCAACCTGCAGGATCCCGTCACCGCCTCGGCGCTCGCCCTCGAGGACGCCTCGATCGGGTACGTGCCCGGGGAGCCCGTGGTCACCGGCGTGGACCTCACGCTCGTCCCGGGTCGGTGGACGGGTCTCACCGGCCCTTCGGGGAGCGGCAAGTCGACCGTCCTCGGCGCGCTCCTCGGCTTCCTGCCGCTGGATACGGGGCGACTCCTCGTCGATGGCCGGTCCGCCCGGCCGTCGACGAGGCCGCGGGTCGCCTGGTGTCCGCAGGAGAGCCACCTGTTCACCTCCACCCTGCGGGCGAACCTCCAGCTCGCCCGGAGGCCCGGGGATCCCGCCACGGAGGAGGAGCTCCGCGCGGTGGTCCGGGCGGTGGGCCTGGCGGAGCTGGTGGACGGACTCGAAGACGGTCTCGATGCCCAGGTGGGCTCCGGCGGGTCGCGCCTCTCGGGCGGGCAGCGCCAGCGGCTCGCCGTTGCACGTGCCCTGCTCACGCGGTCCCGCGTCGTGCTCCTCGACGAGCCGACCGCGCATCTGGACCGTGACGGTGCCCGCGCGCTGCTCACCGACCTGCGCGGTGGCCTGCCGCACACCGCCGTACTCCTCGTGACGCACGATCCCGCCGAGGCGGCGACCTGCGACGAGGTCCTGCTCCTCGGCGCGGCGCGCAGGCAGGCGGAGGCCGCGGTACCCCGCATCCGCCCGTAGTCGTGTCCCGATGGGACCTACGGCCCCGCCCGGCCCGCCCGGCCCGTCCGGCCCGTCCGGCCCGTCCGCACTGGACCGGGCCTGCGTGTGCCGGGGCCCGGGACCCCGCCGCGCCCGGAAACCGCCCGGAGGCGGACGGACCTCCAGCGGGGCCGGTTGACCCTGCAATACGCTGGCATCATGACGCGCGAGACTTCATCACCGGACATCGGTCCCACCTCCGACCGCGGGGAGGACGTCCTCCCGCTGCCCGCTGTGCTGCAGTGGCGGCCGCTGGCCTACGCGGACATCGACCGCTGGCTGGCGCTCGTCAGGCGGATCGCCGTCGAGGACCAGCCGGACTGGGTGGAACAGCGTGCCGATCTCGAGCAGGCCCTCCGGGCGTCGAAGAACGACCCGCGGCGGGACACCCTCGCCGGTCTCGACGACGACGGCGTCCTCCGCGCGTTCGGCCGGGTGTCGATGAACGCCGGCTCGTCACTCGTCCACGGCGCGGGCGGCGTTGATCCGGCCTGGCGCCGGCGGGGGATCGGCGGAGCGGTCCTCGCGTGGCAGGCACGGCGTGCAGCGGAACGAGTGCGGGACACCGGCCGGACCGACGGCATCTTCCGCAACTATGTCGAGGAGCGGAACCCCTCGCACCTGGCGCTGATGACGGCGAGCGGGAGCACGATCGTCCGGTACTTCACCGAGATGACGCGCCCGCTGGACCAACCCATCCCCGATCTGCCGTTCCCCGCCGAGCTGGAGTTGGTGACGTTCGCGGACGGCGCGGACCGCAACATCGCGGAACGGGTGCGCCTCGCCCACAACGACGCCTTCCAGGACCACTGGGGGAGTGAGCCCCGGGACCAGGAGTCATGGCAGTTCACGGTCAGTCATCCGGAGTTCCGCGACGACTGGAGTCTCGGCTTGGTGGACCCCCGCACCGGGGAGGTGGTGGCCTATCAGCTGGCGAGCTTCGACCCGGATTCGCCGGAGCTGCTCGGTCATTCCGAGGGCTACACCGATCTGCTGGGCGTGCGGCGGAAGTGGCGGGGACGGGGACTCGCCCCGGCCCTTCTCGCCGAGGCGATGCGGCGCTACCGTGCGGCGGGCATGGACAATGCCGGCCTCGGTGTCGACACGGAGAACCCGTCCGGTGCGCTCGGCCTGTACGAGCGCATGGGATTCGTCCCCACGCAGCGCTCCATCGTCTTCGATCTGCCCCTCGACCCAGCGATCGACTGACCCTTCCCGCGCGACCACGGGACGCCACGCCGCGCCAGGAGGGCGGGCGGCCACCAGCCCGGCCGGGAGGGGCTAGAGCAGGGTGCCCTGCGCGTCGTCGGGTGTCCCACCGGCCGAGCCGTCGACCGCCCTGACCGTACCCGGAGCATCATCGTTCGCGGGCTGCGTCTTCCCGACCGGAGCCTCCGCTCCCGATCTCCCGGGCTCGAGGAGTCCCTTCAGCGCCGGGCCGACCGCGTCGATCTGCTGCGTGAGGGGCACGCCGGATCCGTCCCGGCGTCCGTGCTCGGTCGGCAGGGCCCGCGCCACGCCGTTCGTGGAGGCGGCCCTCGCCGGACCGTGACCGGCCCAGGCCAGGGAGAGCGATTCCTCGCCGCGAAGGAAACGGTGGGCGCGCACTCCCGCGGTCGCGCGTCCCTTGACCGGGTACTCGGCGAACTCGGTGACCTTGGCCGAGCCGGCCGAGGTCCCCGGCAGTGCATCTCCCGCAGCCGTGACCGTCACGACGACGGCCTGGCCGTCGCCGGCCGCGACGGCGCCGAAGTGCAGCACGGTGTCCCCGGCCCCCAGCTTGATGCCTGCCATCCCGCCGGCGGTCCTGCCCTGCGGCCGCACGGCCGACGCCGGGAAGCGCAGGAGCTGGGCCGTGCGGGTGACGAAGACGAGATCGTCCTGGTCCGCGGCGGTCGCGACACCCACGACGGCGTCCTTCGGCTTCAGCGAGATGACCTCCCAGTCGTCCCTGTTCAGCGGATAGTCCGGCTGCACGCGCTTCACCACGCCCTGCGCCGTGCCGAGAGCCACCACGCCGTTGAGCGGAGCGAGTCCTATCAGGCGCTCCCCGCGCTCGAGGGTGATGAACTCCGTCGACGGCACGCCGCCCGCGAGATTCGGCACTCCGGCGGTGGGCGGGAGGGCCGGCATGTCCATCACCTGCAGGCGGATCATGCGACCCGCCGACGTCACCGCACCTACCTCGCCGCGGGCCGTGGACGGCAGCACGGAACGGAAGGCGTCGTGCTTGATGCGCTGGCCGTCGGCAAGAGGCTCCCGGTCCGACGTCCGGGCGAGCTGACCCGAGGCCGAGAGCAGGACCCAGCAGGGGTCGTCGGCGATCTCGAGCGGCATGACGGCCTTCGCCCCCTTGCCCGCGGGAGCGGGCAGGCTGGACCCCTTGAGCGGGGCGGCCGCCTCGGACTCGAGGAGGACCGTGCGGCGTGGTGTCGCGAACTGCTCGGACAGTGCCGCGAGCTCGTCGGAGACGAGGGTCCGCAGGCGCTCCTCCGACCCGAGGATCGCCTCCAGCTCGGCGATCTCGAGACGCAACTGCTCCTGCTCCTTCTCGAGCTCGATGCGCGAGTAGCGGGTGAGCTGGCGCAGGCGCAGTTCGAGGATGTAGTTGGCCTGGATCTCGGTGAGATCGTAGATGGCCATCAGGCGCTCGCGCGCGGCGGAGGACTCGTCGGACGAACGGATGATCTGGATGACCTCGTCGATGTCCACGATGGCGACGAGCAGGCCCTCGACGAGGTGCAGGCGGTCGCGCTTGCGCTGCAGCCGGTAGGAGGTGCGACGGCGGACCACGAGGATGCGGTGCGCTACATAGACCTGCAGGAGCTCCACGAGCCCCAGGGTGCGGGGCTGTCCGTCGACGAGCGCCACGTTGTTGATGCCGAAGGAATCCTCCATGGGCGTGAACCGGTACAGCTGCGCGAGGACGGCATTCGGATTGAACCCGTTCTTGAGCTCGATCACGAGCCGCAGCCCGTGCTTCCGGTCGGTGAGGTCGACGATGTCCGAGATGCCCTGCAGCTTCTTGGCGGTCACGGCGTCCTTGATGCGCTCGATCACCTTCTCCGGGCCGACGGTGTAGGGCAGCTCGGTCACCACGAGGCCTGTCCGCCGCGCGGAGAGCTGCTCCACCTTGACCGTCGCCCGGGTCTTGAACGAGCCGCGGCCCGTCGCGTAGGCGTCGCGCACGCCGTCGAGCCCGACGATCTTCCCGCCGCTCGGGAGGTCCGGGCCGGGGATGAACCGCATGAGGTCCTCGAGCGGTGCGTCGGGGTTCGCGATCAGGTGACGTGCGGCGGCGACGACCTCGCCGAGGTTGTGCGGCGGCATATTCGTCGCCATGCCCACCGCGATCCCGCTCGCACCGTTGACGAGGAGGTTGGGGAAGGCCGCCGGGAGCACCTCGGGCTGTTCGAGCGAGTTGTCGTAGTTGGGGATGAAGTCGACGACGTCCTCGTCGAGGTGGTTCGTCATGGTCAGCGCCGCTGCTGCGAGACGGGCTTCCGTGTAGCGCGCGGCCGCCGGTCCGTCGTCGAGCGACCCGAAGTTGCCGTGCCCGTCGATGAGGGGCAGCCGCAGGGAGAAGTCCTGGGCCATGCGGACCATGGCGTCGTAGATGGCGCTGTCACCGTGCGGGTGGAGCTTCCCCATGACCTCGCCCACCACGCGGGCGGATTTCACATGGCCGCGGTCGGGACGCAGCCCCATGTCGGACATCATGTAGAGGATGCGCCGCTGCACGGGCTTGAGCCCGTCGCGAGCGTCCGGCAGGGCACGCGAATAGATGACCGAGTACGCGTACTCGAGGAAGGACTCCTCCATCTCGGCTTCGACGTCGACGTCGATGATCTTCTCGGTGAAATCCTCCGGCGGAGCGGGGGTCTGGCGCCTGGCCATGTGCGGCTGTTCCTCAGTGTTTCGGGGGGTGATGACGGGGTGCTGTGCCTGCGTCCACCCCGCGGCGCGGCTCCGGTGACGGCCGGGCCTGCGACACCGCAGGGGATGCCGACTACCCTGAGTCTATGGTGGCGGACGGACAATACCCGGAATATTGGGAGGCTGATGTCATCCTGCGCGACGGCGGCACGGCGCACCTGCGGCCCATCTCGCCGACGGACGCCGATGCGGTCCAGGCCTTCCACGTACGCCAGTCCCAGGCATCGATCTACCTCCGCTTCTTCACCTACAAGGCGAAGCTGAGCGCCAAGGAGCTGACGCGCTTCACCGAGGTGGACCACCGCGACCGCGTGGCGTTCGTCATCACGCGGGGTGCGGACATCATCGGGATCGGCCGGTACGACCGCCTCGACGATCCCCTCGAGGCGGAGGTGGCCTTCAACGTCTCGGACCACCACCAGGGCCGCGGCGTGGGGTCGATCCTCCTCGAGCACCTCGCGGTGGCCGCTCGCGAGAACGGGATCCGGCGGTTCTCCGCCGAGGTGCTTCCCGAGAACCGGAAGATGATCACGGTCTTCGCCGAGGCGGGCTACGAGGTGGAGCGCCACTTCGACGACGGCGTGGTGATGCTCAGCTTCGACATCGACCCCACGCGGAAGTCGCAGGCCGTGATGGAGGCGAGGGAGCACCGCGCGGAGGCGCGGAGCATGGCCGAGCTCCTGACGCCGTCGTCGGTCGCCGTCATCGGCGCGAGCCGTGAGTGGGGGACGGTGGGCCACGCGCTGCTGGAGCACCTCGTGGACGGCGGATTCACGGGCCGCATCCACGCGGTCAATCCCGAGGCCTTCGAGCTCGGCGGCATGATCTCGTACGCCTCCCTCGCCGAGGTGCCCGAGCAGGTCGACCTCGCGGTGATTGCCGTGCCCCACGAGGAGGTCGACGCCGTCGTGGACGACTGCGCGCGTGCCGGCGTGAAGGGCCTCCTGGTGGTGACCGCGGGCTACGCCGACGACGCCGGTGAGGGCATGGTGCGGCAGCGCGCCCTCGTACACAGGGCGCGGGCCCACGGCATGCGGGTCGTGGGACCGGCGTCCCTCGGCCTGGTGAACACCGATCCACTGGTGCGCCTCAACGCGTCGATGGCACCCGACCTGCCGGAGCGGGGGGCCCTCTCCCTCTTCAGCCAGTCGGCGGGACTCGGGGTCCTCCTCTACGCCAGTGCGCACCGCCGCGGCCTCGGCGTCTCCTCCGTCATCTCGGCGGGCAACCGCGCCGACGTGTCCGGCAACGACGCCATGCAGTTCTGGGAGGACGATCCCTCCACCCGTGCTGTGGGGCTCTACTTCGAGTCCATCGGCAACCCGAGGAAGTTCTCGAGGATCGCCCGGAGGCTCGCCCGCACCAAACCCGTGATCGTGGCGAAGTCCGACGTCACCGGCCTCCAGCTCCCGCCCGGGCACGCCGTGCGGACCAGCCAGGCGCCGCCGGGAGCGCTCGACTCGATGCTCCGGCAGTCCGGCGTGATGCGCGTCGAGACCACGGAACAGCTGATGGACATCGCGCAGATCGTCGCGAGCCAGCCGCTGCCCGGGGGTGGCGGGATCGCCGTGTTCAGCAACTCCTCCGCGCTCGGCAAGGTCGTGGCGGACGGCGTCGTGTCGCAGGGCATGACGGTCGCCCGCCTCTACACCGACCTGCAGCTCGACGCCGGGCAGTCCGTCGCCCTGCCTGCCCTCGCCGCGGCGGTGGACGGTGCCCTCGCCGATCCGGCCGTCCACGCGGCGGTCGTGACGACCCTGCCGGCGCGCGGGCTCACTGCCGAGTCCGTCGCCGCCTGCCTGCAGCGGTGCGCGGAGTCCGCGGGCAAGCCGGTCGTCGCCTCCTTCACCGGCATCCTCGACGCCGCCCTGCAGCTCGACGGGCTCGTCACCGCCGCGTCGGCGGGCGGCGTGAGCCCGGCTCCGCTGGACGCCACGCCGGAGGGCGGGGGGAAGGGTGGCGTGCAGGCGGAAGCAGCGCACGACGGGTCCGTACCCGCGGGACCGTCGGGAGCGCCTGCGGGACCTGTCACGACGGCGGCCGACGGACAGGCCGCGACGCCGCTGGCGCTCCCGCTGCAGCGCGGACTGCCCTGCTTCACGAGTCCCGGTGCGGCCCTCGCCGCCCTCGGCGCCGTCGTCCGGTACGCGCGATGGCGTGCACGGGACCACGGCGAGTTCCTCGACCCGGAGGGGGTCGACGTCGACGCCGCGGCCGCTGTCCTCGCGACGGCGCGGAGGCGCGTCGCCGACGTCGAGCTGTCGCGCCTCACCGGCGAGGAGTGCGTCGCGCTGATGGCCGCCTACGGCATCCGCCTGCTGCCCTCTGCGCGGTTCACCACGGCCGAGGAGGCAGTCGCCGAGGCGACACGCCTGGGCTGGCCCGTCGCCCTGAAGACGATGGACGAACACCTGCGGCACCGCCTCGACCTCGGTGGGGTGCGCCTGAGCATCGACGATGCCGCCTCGCTCCGGCGCAACATCGCCCAGATGGAACGTGTCCTGGCCCCGTTCGGGAGCTTCGGCATGGAGGTGCAGTCCATGGCGCCGGCGGGCCAGGCCTGCAGTATCCGCGCCATCGAGGATCCCCTCATGGGACCGGTGGTGTCCTTCGGTCTCGCGGGCGACGCCGTCAACCTCCTCGACGATTGGGCGCACGCCGTCCCTCCGCTCAGCACGGTGGACGCCGCCGACCTGGTGCGTTCTCCCCGCGCGAGCCGCAAGCTGTTCGGGTACCAGGGCCTGCCGCCGGCCGACGTCCCCGCGATCGAGGACCTGCTGGCGCGGGTCGCGCTGCTGAAGGACAACCATCCCGAGATCGCCCGGCTCGACCTCAACCCGGTGCTCGTCGCGACGTCCGGGCTGACCGTCCTGAGCGCCGCGATCGACGTCGGGAACCCGCAGCGGCGGACCGACAGCGCGCGCCGCGCCATGCGGGACTGACGCCACCGGGTTAGGCGCTGGGCGGCCCGGTGGGGGAAACTGGGAGCATGACCCCATCGCCCTCCGCCACGTGGCGCGACCTCGATGCGTCCCTCGAGCGGGCTGGTTTCTACCCCCGACTCGTGGCCGACGTGGTGCACGATGCCCTCGACGGGCGTGAACCCCTGTCCCACGTCGCGCATCTCGAGACCCACTTCGAACGGACCGAGGTGCACCGGCACATCACGGTGCTCGTGCTGACCGAGGACATGCTGGTCATCACGCACGTGGACGACCAGCAGCTCGACGACGCCGGCGAACAGGTCACGGCGCAGATCTCCACGGAGTCGGTGCCCGTCAGCCAGATCCGCTCGGTGGTCCTGAGCTACCTCTACGCGCAGCCCCAGGACTACAAACCCAGCGACCAGACGCGCGAGGTGACCCTCGCCATCGCCTGGTCGGGCGCCCAGCGGCTCGACATCGGTCCGGCGAGCTGCGGGGACCCCCAGTGCGACGCCGACCACGGCTTCACGGGGACGGTGGCCCAGGAGGACATCGTGCTGCGCGTCAGCGCCGAGGCGGACGGCGCGCAGGCGGTCCAGAACGCGAAGGCGTTCGCCCGCGCCCTGCGCAAGGTCAACACGGCGAGCCCCGTGGGTGGCGGGTACTTCGCCGGCCCGGACGTGGCGCCGCGTCGCCAGCCGGGCTTCGCAGGCCGGTTCACGCGGGCCCACCACCAGCGGTAGCGGCCGATGCCCCGACAGCACAGGGAGCCCCTCCCGGCTCCGCCCGCCTACGGCGTGTCCACCGTCTCCGAGGTGATGACGAGTGCGGCCGCCGCGCTCGGCGTCGACGGCTTCACCAACGCCCTCGCCCTGCCTGCCGCGCGCCGGATCGCGGTGGTCATGGTCGACGGACTCGGGATGACCCTGCTGCGCAGATATGCCGCGCACGCCCCGTTCCTCCGCGAGGGCCTCGGGACTGCGAGGACCCTGTCCTCCGCGTTCCCCTCGACCACCGCGGCGTCCCTCGCCGGCCTCGGTACGGGCCTCGCCCCGGGCCAGCACGGCATGGTCGGCTACGACGTCCTGGACCCCGACCAGGGCAGGGTGGTGAACATGCTGGGCCGCTGGGATCCCGGTGTCGATCCGCAGGCCTGGCAACCGCACCGCACCGTCTTCGAGCGCGTCGCCGAACACCTCCCGATGGTGACGGTGAGCCAGCCCCGCTTCGCCGACTCGCCCATGACGCGCGCGGCGCTGCGCGGGGGGCGTTTCGTGGGGGCGAACACGATCCACGCGCGCATCGATGCGGCCGCGACGGAGCTCGCCGCCGCCCCGCGGGCGCTCGTCTACTTCTACGTCAACGACCTCGACAAGGCCGGCCATCGGTACGGGGTCGACTCGCCGCAGTGGATCACCGCGCTCGAGGACCTCGACGCCGCCCTGAAGCTGCTCGCACGCCGCGTCCCGTCGGACACGCTGCTGCTGCTGACCGCCGACCACGGGATGGTGGATGTCGCGCGCTCGCAGCGGATCGACTACTCCGAGCGCCCGGACCTGCTCGACGGCGTCGCCCACACGGGTGGGGAGGCGCGGATGCTGCACCTGTACCTCGAGCCGGCACTCGGCGCTCCTGAGCGTGAACTCCTCGCGGAGCGCTGGCAGGAGGCGTTCGGCAACCGGGCCTGGATCATGACCCGCCAGGAAGCGGTGGCGCACGGGTACTTCGGCACGGTGAGCGACGTCGTCCTGCCGAGGATCGGGGACCTGCTCGTGCTCGCACGGGAGGGGATCGCCCTCGTGGACGGGCGGCGGTCGCAGCCCGCGGCGTTCGAGATGGTGGGCCAGCACGGCTCGCTCACCAGGGCGGAGCGCGAGATCCCGCTCCTGACCCTCGCAGCACCGGTGGGCGACGGGCGCCGTGGGCGGACGACGGGCACGGGGCATGGCTGAGCTGCTGTTCTTCTCGGGCACCATGGACTGCGGGAAATCGACCCTCGCACTGCAGATGGACCACAACCACAAGGCCCGCGGCCGGCGCGGAGTGCTGTTCAGCTCCCACGACCGTGCGGGGGAGTCGATGATCTCGAGCCGGCTCGGCCTGCAGGTACCCGCCGTCGAGGTCTTCCCGGACACGGACTTCTGGGCGGATCTGACCGCGCGCCAGACCATGGGTGCGCGGATCGACTACGTGATCTGCGACGAGGCGCAGTTCTACTCCATCGAGCAGATCGACCAGCTCGCGCGCGTCGTCGACGAGATGGGCATCGACGTCTTCGGCTTCGGCATCACCTCGGACTTCCGGACCCGCCTCTTCCCGGGGTCGCAGCGGCTCATCGAGCTGGCGGACCGCGTGCAGGTCCTGCAGGTCGAGGCCCTGTGCTGGTGCGGGAAGCGGGCCACGCACAACGCCCGCACCCTCGACGGCGTCATGGTGGTCGAGGGGGACCAGATGGTCGTGGGGGACGTGGACCAGTCCGACGGCGGCGGTCCCGTCCCGCAGCCCACCGATGCGGCCGGGCCGGCATCCGGTGCAGGGGAGGACGTGTCCGGCGGACCGGCGTCCACGACGGGACCTGCGCCCCGTGGAGCGACGGTCGGCTACGAGACGCTGTGCCGGCGGCACCACATGCGACAGCAGACCTCACGCACGTCGCCCTCGCTGTACGTCAACCAGGTGCCCCTGCCGTTCGAGCAGGGCCCGACGGCGGGACCGGATGCGGGCAAGGACCGGACGCTCTCCGGCCAGGCATCGGTGCAGGCCTGACCCGACGCCGTGCAGTGCTCGTCCGGGCGGATCCGCCCGTCGTGCGTGCAGAGGCGGTGTCCGGCTGGTGCTAGTCGCCCTTGCGGCCGAACACGATGTCGTCCCAGCTCGGGACACTCGACCGCTTCGGCTTGGCCTTCCGCTCGGGTGCGGGCCCGGTGCCGTCCGCTGCGTCCTTCTGGCTGCTCCTCCCGGCCTCCCGACCCGCCTGCTGACCCGGGTCCTGGGCGCTTTGTGCGGGGCGCGCCGAGGCGTCGTCGGACGGGGGTTTCGGGGGAGCGGGCGGCTGCAGCCGGCGCGAGGGCTGCGCGAAGATGCTGATCTCGCGTGTCTCGGTACTGACCCCGTCGTAGAGGCGCGGCGTCCCGTCCTCGTGATACGCCGTCGCGTCGTCGGACTCGCCCAGGCCATCCCCTCCGGCCCTCGGCGCGAGTGACAGACCGGGGATCAGGGTGTCGCGTTCCTGCGCGGGGTTCTCGGACGGGTCGTCGACGGGACCGTCGGGCGCCTCACCGTCGCGCGGGTGTGCTGCGGGGATGCTGCCGCGGGTGAGGAGTTCGGCGAGGGCGTCGTCGCCGTCCTCGTCCATGCCGAGGCGCTGGCCCCGGCGCGAGCGCAGCACGTCGAGCAGGCCGTCCTGGTCCGTCTCTACCGACCCCGGTGCTTCCTCCTCCTTCTCCGCCTCGAAGTCGAACACGCGATCGGCGACGGCGCTCAGGCGGCGCGAGGGCAGGGGACCGTCGAGCGGCTCGAGCTCACTGAGCACCTGCGCCCACCGGTTGCCGTTCGCCACGGTCTTCCGCGTCGGGTTGTACGTCCAGTGCGCCGGGGGGTGCTCGCCGAGATCGACCGCGAAGTCCTCGGGCAGGTCGAAGGAGGCCTCGACGTGCCAGGAGCCGTCCTGCAGGCGCCAGGAATCCCATTCGAGAGACCCCGGATCGATCCCGTAGCTCTGGACGCGGTAGGACACCATGTCACCGAGCAGCGCGGGAGCATCGCCGAAGGCGGAGCGGTAGCCGTCGTGGCTGGGGAGGGGCGAGGCCACCTCCACGCGCTGGGCGAGGTAGGCGACGTAGTCCCGCTCGGCACGCACGGGGCCTTCGTAGCGTCGGACGTGCGCCAGGTCGAGATCGGACTCGGCGACGACCTGCTCCGCCGTCGCCCCGGCGCGGATCCGTGCCTGGATGTCACGGGGCGTGAGATGCACGGGCGCCTTGGCCGCCTTCTGGCGTGGGGGCTGCCGGAGGTCCTGCGCCGGGGCGGAGGCAGGCGTGGCCGTCTCCTCCGACCCACCCGTGCTCGCAGTGCGCAGTGCGTCGTCGATGGGCAGTCTGAAGGACGTACCCGTCTCACCGCTCAGGAGCAGATGTCCGCCATCCTCATGGACACCCACCAGGCGTAACTCCTGCATCAATTCCTCCAGCCGAGAATAATCACTAGGTGAAACTTTGCCATTGAATGGCGGCCATTCCTACTACGCGGTAAGGCGTGGCGGGGCGCACGGCGATGAACGGGCACAAATCCGGGGGTCCCGGCGTTGTTGCTGCCGAGGGGACACAGCCGGGGAAGGACCCGACCGATGGAGCGTGGGAGAACAGGTATGCCGATGGATGACGAGACGCCGCGCACGACGACGGCGAACGACGGCGGGACCGGGGGCGCGGGTGCCGTAGCACAGCTGCTCGTCGCCCACACGGGAGACCGGCGAAGAGTGGGTGAGGTGCTGATCGACGAGGACGAGCTGGCGGCCGCCGACGCCTTCGACCTGCCGGGTGCGGATCTCTCGAGCGAGGAGATCTCGGTCCAGATCCTCGCGGCCCAGGCCGACGAGTTCACCTGTGCCTCGTGCTTCCTGGTGCGCCACCGGTCGCAGATCGCCGCCGACCGCGGAGGCCGGCTGTACTGCGTGGACTGCGAGGGCTGACCGGGGACGTGGCATCAGCCCTCGAGGGCGGCCACCAGGCGCTCCGGTGTGCGCGAGGAGGCGAGCCAGTAGGGCGTCCGGTCCTCAGGATCGACGACCTCCACCCTGACCACCGGTGAGATCCACCCGCGGATGCACAGATAGGCGAGCCCGTTCAGGCCACGGCCGCGCTGGTACGTGGCGTCGTCGCCCGTGAACCCTTCCGCGGTCCCGAGGTACCGGCGTTCGATCGTGGCCCGCCCCACCGTCAGCGTGGTCGGGGTGACCGTGATACGTGGGGTGGACGTGAAGAGCAGGGTGAAGACGATGACGGCGACGACGGCGGCCGCCCCGAACCCGACCTCCATCGAGATCGGCGCGAACATGACGATCGTGGCCGACGAGAATCCCGCCGCGATGAGCCAGATCCACGGCGACGGCCAGAGCCGCTCCTCGTACAGGACTGCCTGGTCTGGTGTGTTGCGGGGGGCTTCCCCTGGCGCGCTGGACATGACACCAGCATTCCACTTCTGGGCGGCGACCTCATCCCGACGGTCGGTGAGGCGTGCGGCCCCACTCCCGGGCCATGCCGAGGACTGTCAGGTGGGGCTCCGGCAAAGGCGCTACAGTGGGGTGCTGGTCACCGGGAGAGGTGCTCGACGGAGCCGCGCACGCACCTTCACCTCCGTGCCGGCCGCGTCCTCGCCAGCCGGCCCGCCAGCACAGGTTCATCAAGTACATCAAGGGGTACACCGATGAGTACGCAGCAGGGCCTTCCGGTCCGCATCCGGTTGCTCGACGACGGCCTCGAGCCACCGTCGTACGCCACCGAGGGGGATGCCGGAGCGGACCTCAGGACCGCCGTCGACGTCGTCATCGCCCCCGGCGAGCGTGTGCTCGTCCCGACGGGGGTCGCGATGGCGCTCCCCGACGGCTATGCCGGGCTGGTCCATCCCCGGTCGGGGCTGGCCGTCCGCCACGGCCTCACGATCGTCAATGCGCCGGGGACCATCGACGCGGGCTACCGTGGCGAGATCAAGGTCTGCCTCCTCAACGCGGACCGGACCGAGTCCGTGCGCCTCACCCGCGGCGACCGGATCGCGCAGCTGGTCATCCAGCGCGTGGAGCGGGCGGTGTTCGAGATCGTGGACGAGCTCCCGGGCAGCGTGCGTGGAACCGGTGGCTTCGGCTCGACCGGCGGCTTCGGCACCATCGACGCGGAACCCGCCGTCCGTCCCGCGGTCGGCTGACCGGGCGGCTGACCGGGCGCGGAGCACGCGCCCCCGGGACCCGGGCGGGGACGCCCGGCAGCAGCGATCATCACGTACAGCCACAGATACCGACAGATACCGACAGATTTCTCCGACAGACAGACCATGGCATCAGGAAAGGGACCCGGAATGGCTTTTGGGCGCCTCAGGAAGAAGAAGCAGGACGACGCGACCGGCGAAGCGGCGGAGACGACGGGCGACGCCGTGCCGGCGACGCCGCAGGACAGCGCCCCAGGGACGACCGCAGCCGCTGCCGGGTCCGACGACGCGGCAGGTCTCCCCTCCTCGGACGAGGAGTCGACGAACGGGTCGCCGGCAGGGGGCGAGGGCGTGGCCGGTGATGCCGCAGCGCCTGCTGCTCCCACCGCATCTGCCGTCCCCGCCGGGCACGTCTCCAGCGCGGACTACGACCGGACCGTTCTCGGGCCGTTCGACGTCTCCGAGCAGAACACCGACAGCGGCTACATCGATCTCGGCGCCTTGAGGATCAAGGCCGCCGAAGGACTGCAGCTGCGCCTCGAGGTCGAGGAACGCAGCAAGCGCGTCATCGCCGTGACCCTGGACCTCAGTGGTTCGACCCTGCAGCTGCAGGCTTTCGCGGCGCCGAAGACCGAGGGCCTGTGGGACGAGATCCGCGAGCAGATCGGCGTCTCGGTCGGGTCCCAGGGCGGAACGGTCGAGGAGCGCCCAGGGCGGCTGGGCACCGAACTCCTGGCCCGGCTGCCCGCGCAGCTGCCCGACGGTCAGGCCGGCTACCGCGTGGCGCGCTTCGCGGGCATCAACGGACCGCGGTGGTTCCTGCGGGGTGTCTTCGGGGGACCGGCGGCGCTGGAGCAGAATGCGGCCGCCCCGATCGAGAGCCTCTTCCGCGACGTGGTCGTGGTGCGTGGTGACCATCCGCTGCCGCCACGCGAACTGCTGCAGCTCAAGCTGCCGAAGGACGCCGCCGCAGCACCGACTCCCGCTCCCGAGTCCCGGCGGCCGGACCTCAATCCGCTCGAGCGCGGCCCCGAGATCACCGAGACCCGCTAGCTCCGGTGCCCGCCACGACCTCCCTTCCCGGGCCCGCCGATCCCTCCGGGCCCGCGGATCGGTCGGCGCACGGCACGTTCCACCACGCTCAGCGCCCGGGCCCCGCGGCGGTCTCCCCGGCGCCGTCGTCGTCCGCCCTGCCGACGCGGGGCAGGATCAAGGCGCACGGGGTGATCGAGCGGATCACGATCGCTCCGGTGACGGCGTCTCCGTCGTTCCGGGCGCTCGCCCGCATCGAGTGGAACGGAGCCCGGGAGTCGGTGCTGATCGTGTGGATGGGCCAGCGCCGCGTGCCGGGCGTCGAGGCAGGCGTGACGCTGCGCTTCGAGGGCATGCTGAGCCGCGTCGCCGGCACGCCCACGGTCTACAACCCCCGCTACGAGCTCTTCGGGCGTCCCGAGGAGTACTGAGGAGTACGAATGAGTGTCCACGCATGAGCACCCCGGAGCAGTCCCCGGAGCACGGTCCCGAGCAGCATCCGGAGCACAGCCCGCAGCAGCATCCGGAGGGCACCGCAGCTGGGGCCGATCAGCGCCCGGCAGGCCTGACGGCGGCGGACCTGGCGACGCAGTACGCCGCGACGTCGGGCGTGCGCCGGAGCGACGACGGGCAGATCGATGTCCTCTCCTCGATCGGCGGGGTGCAGGGACTTGCCGAGAGCATCGCGCCCGGGCTCGTGTTCACGCTCGTCTTCACGTTCGCGCGGGACCTCATGGTGTCCCTCGTCGCCGCCCTCGCGGTCGCCGCGGTCTTCACCGTGATCCGCCTGGTGTCGAGGAAGCCCGTCACGCAGGCCCTCGCCGGCCTGGTCGGTGTCGCGTTCTGCGCCTTCGTGGCGCTGAGGACGGGGAACGCCGAGGACTTCTTCCTCCCGGGGTTCTTCATCAACGGCGCCTACATCGTGGCGATGGCCGCGTCCGTGCTGTTCCGCTGGCCCTTCGCCGGGCTCCTCTTCGGATTCATCCGCAACGAGGGCATCGAGTGGCGGAAGGATCCGCTGCGCGTCCGCGCCTACTCCCTCGCCACGTGGATCATCGTTGCGGTCCTCGCCCTGCGCCTCGTGGTGCAGGTCCCCCTCTACCTCGTCGAGAACGTCGCCGCACTCGGCTCGACGCGCGTGGCCATGGGGCTGCCGCTCTACGCCCTCGGCCTGTGGCTCGCGTGGGTCGTCTCGCGTCCCGCGTCCGCCACGCCTGCTGCGGCGGACGCCTCCGGGCAGGGACCCACGGCGGACCCTGCGGGGCCCGGGCGCAGCTAGCGCTCCTCCTCCGGGTCGTCGTCGTTCCGCGCCGAGAGCGCGGTCCTCAGTTCGTCCTCCGCCGCGATCGCCGCGAGGAAGAACATCTCGTCGCCGCCCTCGACGACGTCGTCGGGGCTCGGCGTGATGGGGGAGTCGTCGCGCAGGACGGCCACCACCGCGCATTCCGCGGGCAGGCTGATGCTGCCGATCGTCCCGCCGACCAGCGGCGAGTCCTGGGGGACCGTGAACTCGACGATCGAGGACATGCCGGTCTGCAGGGTCAGCAGGCGCACGAGGTCGCCGATCTCCACGGCTTCCTCCACGAGAGCCGTCATGAGGCGGGGCGTGTTGACGGCCACGTCGACGCCCCACGAGTCGTCGAACATCCAGTCGTTCTTGGGGTTGTTGACCCGGCCGACGGTCCGGCCCACGCCGAACTCGCTCTTGGCGAGCAGTGAGACCACGAGGTTCACCTTGTCGTCGCCGGTCGCGGAGACGACGACGTCGGCCTCGTCCAGCCGCGCGTCCTTCAGGGTGGTGAGCTCGCAGGCGTCGCCGATCAGCCACTTGGCCCCCTTCAGCCCGCTCCGCCCGATCACCTCGGGCTTCTCATCGATCAGGAGGATCTCGTGCTTGTTGCCGAGCAGTTCCCGGGCGATGGAGGAGCCGACGCTCCCCGCCCCGGCGATGACGACCCTCATGACTCCTCCTTCGGTGCGGCCGCGAGGATCCGTCCGATCTCGTCCGTCGCGGTCGTCCTCATCATGGCGTGCAGGATGTCGCCCTGCTGGTAGCTCGTCTCCGGTGTCGGCAGGATGCCCTCGCCGAAGCGCGTGATGTACGCGATGCGCACACCGCTCGCGATCTCGATGCCGCGCAGGGGCCGCCCGAGCCAGGCGTCGCTCAGGGCCAGTTCGGCGAGGATCAGGCGCCCGGACGTCTCGCGGAAGTCGCCGTTGATGGTCTGCTCCGGGAGGATCCGCCGGAGTACCTGGTCCGCGCTCCAGCGGACGGCCGCCACGGTGGGGATCCCGAGGCGCTGGTAGATCTCCGCGCGGCCGGGATCGTAGATGCGGGCGACGACGTGGGGGACGTGGAAGGTCTCGCGGGCCACGCGCGTGGCGAGGATGTTCGAGTTGTCGCCGCTCGAGACCGCGGCGAAGGCATAGGCGTCGTCGATCTCGGCGTACTTCAGGGTGTCCCGGTCGAAGCCGACCCCGGTGACCTTGCGGCCGCCGAAGGAGGAGCGGAGGCGGCGGAACGCACGGTCGTCCTGGTCGATGATGGCCACCGAGTGCCCGGATTCGTCGAGGGTGTGGGCGAGGCTGACACCCACCCTGCCGCACCCCATGATCACAAAATGAGCCACCGAGGGCACCCCTGATTCCTGGTCTGTTCGTCGTGGAGATCCTGCTGATCCGTGCTGTACCAGCCCCAAGCCTAGTGGCTGCCCACCCGCGCGGACGCGCTAGTCTGTGGGCTGTGCTGACTTTTCTCGAGGCCGTCAAGCGGGTGCTGGTGGGTAAGCCGTTCGCCAGCGACAGGCTGAGGAACCGAAGCCTCCCCAAGCGCCTCGCCATGCCCGTCTTCTCCGCGAGCGCCCTCTCCTCCGTGGCCTACGCGCCGGACGAGATCCTGTTGACGCTCGCCCTGGCCGGGGTCGCCTCGGTCGCCATCTCACCCTGGGTCGGACTCGCCGTGATCGCGGTCCTCCTCGTCGTCGTCGCGTCCTACCGGCAGGCCGTGCACGCCTACCCCTCCGGTGGCGGCGACTACGAGATCGCGAAGCGGAACATCGGTCCCCGCGCGGGCACCACGGTGGCCTCCGCGCTCATGATCGACTACCTGCTGACCGTCGCTGTCTCGGTGTCAGCGGCCGCGCAGTACGTCGTGTCCCTCGCCCCGGCGCTGGAGGGCGCCCGGACCACGCTCGCCGTCCTCGGCGTCGCGGTCCTCGTCCTGCTCAACCTGCGGGGCATCACGCGCGGCGTCCGCGCCCGGGCCGTGCTGACCTACGCGTTCCTCGCCGGGATCGCCGCACTCTGCGTCACCGGCATCGTCCAGGCCGCGACGGGTACCCTGGCGCAGGCTCCGAGCGCCCGCTTCGAGATCGTCCCGGATGCGGCCCTCGACGCCGGCCTGGTCGGGCTCGCCGGGGCCCTGCTGATCCTCCGCGCGTTCTCCGCGGGCGCCGCCGCCCTGACCGGGCTCGAGGGCCCGGGCTCCAATGTGCCGCGCTTCGAGGCGCCGCAGGCTCGCAACGCCGCGACGACGCTCGTCATCCTCGGGATCGTGTCGGCCGCGATGCTCGCCGGTGTCATCTACCTCGCCAATGCGGCGCGCGTCCACGTGGTCCAGGACCCGTCCCGGCAACTGCTGCTCGACGGCGGGCCCGTCCCCGAGGACTACATCCAGGCGCCGGTGGTGAGCCAGCTCGCGCGCACCGTCTTCGACGCCGGTTCGCCCGCCTTCTACCTCGTGGTCGCGGCGACGGCGCTGATCCTGATGCTCGCGGGTCATGCGGCCTTCAACGCCTTCCCCGTCCTCGCGTCGATCCTGGCCACGGACGGGTACCTCCCGCGGCAGCTCCGCACGCGCGGTGACCGGCTGACCTTCAGCAACGGGATCCTCGCGCTCGGCCTCGGCGCCGTGGTGCTCATCCTCGTGTTCCGCGCCGACGTCACGGCCCTGGTGCAGCTGTACATCGTCGGGGTGTTCGTCTCCTTCACGGGCGGCCAGCTCGGACTCATCCGCCACTGGAACAGGACATTGCGGAGCACCGTCGGGGCGCAGAACCGCTGGGCCATCCACAAGTCCCGGGCCATCAACAGCCTGGGCTTTGCGCTCACCGCGGCGGTGCTCGTCGTGGTCCTCGTGACCAAGTTCGAGTACGGGGCCTGGATCGCCGTGCTCGCGATGGCCATCCTCTTCGCGGTGATGCGCAGCATCAAGAAGCACTACGACGCCGTGGCCGCCGAACTCGCGATCGACGACGCCGTCCGGCTGCGTGCGCTCCCGTCACGCGTCCACGCGGTGATCCTGGTCTCCCATCTACGGAAACCCGTCCTGCGCGCTCTGGCTTTCGCGCGGGCGTCGCGACCCTCCCGCCTGGACGCGGTCACGGTCGATGTCGACCCCGAGCAGACCCGGCGGACCCTCGCGGACTGGGAGAAGTACGAGATCCCGGTCCCGATCACGGTCCTGGCCTCGCCCTACCGCGACACCATCACACCGATCCTCGACTACATCAGGACCATGCGCCGCGATTCCCCGCGCGACCTGATCGTGGTCTACATCCCGGAGTACGTCGTGGGAAAGTGGTGGGAGCAACTGGTCCACAACCAGACCGCCCTGCGGATCAAGGCGCGCCTGCATTTCGTGCCCGGCGTGATGGTCGCCAGCGTGCCCTGGCAGCTGGCGTCCTCCGACGCGGCGCAGATCTACCAGGACCTCAAGTAGGAAGACACCATGACCGACGCAGTACCAGCCGCCGCCGCCCCGTCGACGGGGGAGCAGGCCGGTCCGCCCACCGCGGAGCTGACCATCGGACGCCCCGCGCACGGCGGGCACTTCGTCGCACGGCACGAGGGCCGCGTGGTCTTCGTCCGGCACGCGCTGCCCGGTGAGCGCGTGCGGGTCCGCTTCACCGACACGTCCGACGACGCCAGCTTCTGGCGGGCCGACGTCGTCGAGGTCCTCGAGGCCTCGCCCCATCGCGTGGACCATGTGTGGCCCGTCGCGGATGCCCTGCGCGCCGCCGCCCGCGGGCGCTCGGCGGTGGGCGGCGCGGAATTCGGACACATCGACCTGGCGGAGCAGCGGCGGCTCAAGGCCGCCGTCGTCGAGGAGCAGCTCTCGCGGCTCGCGGGGACCGACCGCGCCGTCGTCGTGGAGCCGGCGCCCGGGGAGTCGGAGGACGGCCTGGGCTGGCGGACGCGTGCGGCCTTCGCGGTCGACGCCGCGGGCCGGCTCGCGATGCATCTCCACCGCTCGCACGAGGTCCTGCCCGTCCAGGAGATGCCCCTCGCCGTCGGGCCGGTCAACGCGCTGCGCCTGTGGACCCTCGATCTCAGCGGGATCGAGCGCGTCGATGTCGCCGTCCCCTCCGGCGGCGGGGAGCCTCTGGTGCTGCTCGTCCCCGCAGCGGGCACCACACCGAAGCGCGTCGGCACCGTCGCCGCATCGATCGACGGCGCGTCCGTCGGGGTCCTCGATCCGGGATCCGGCCAGGTGGAACGGCTGAAGGGCCGCACCTGGCTGCAGGAATCGGTGCTCGGTACCGACTACCGGGTCACCGGCGCCGGGTTCTGGCAGATCCACCGCGGTGCGCCGGAAGCCCTCGTGTCGGCGGTGCTGGACGGACTCGTCCCCTCGCCCGGCGAGCGCGTCGCCGACCTCTATGCGGGCGCCGGCCTCTTCACCGTCCCGATGGCGCGCGCCGTCGGACCGGACGGTGCGGTCCTCTCGGTCGAAGGATCGGCGGGCACCAGCCGGGACGCGCGCCGCAACCTCCACGGACAGGGCCACGTGTCGATCGTCCAGGGCAGGGTCGACGCCGTCCTCGGACGCTGGACGGACCGGCTCGACATCGTCCTGCTCGACCCGCCGCGTGCGGGTGCGGGGAAGAAGGTGGTGCGGCAGATCGCCGCCGCCCGTCCGCGGGCCGTCGGGTACGTCTCGTGCGACCCCGCGTCCTTCGCGCGCGACCTCGGCTACTTCCACGCGGCAGGCTGGACGCTGGACAGCCTTCGCGTCGTCGACCTGTACCCGCACACCCACCACCTGGAGTCCTTCGCCCGTCTGCTGCCGCCTGCCGCCTGACGGTTCGGAAGGGACGCAAGCCCCGCGGGTGCCGCGCCGTCAATGGCACCCCTGGGGAAGCCCGAACGTTAGGGTTAAGGTCAATCACGGGTGGTCGACCGCCCGTGCCGAACGAAGCGAGGAGGCGCCGATGGGACTCTTGGAGACGATCAACGGCCCGCAGGACCTGAGCAAACTGACCGCCGTGCAGCTGACGGCCCTGGCGAAGGAGATCCGCAGCTTCCTGGTCAGCACCGTGTCCCGCACCGGGGGACACCTCGGTCCCAACCTCGGCGTCGTCGAGCTGACGCTCGGTATCCACCGCGTCTTCGACTCGCCGCGCGACAGCATCATCTTCGACACCGGCCACCAGTCATACGTGCACAAGCTCGTGACCGGGCGTCAGGATTTCAGCACCCTCCGCCAGCAGGGCGGCCTCTCCGGGTACCCCTCCCGCGCGGAGTCGGTGCACGACGTCGTCGAGAGCTCCCACGCCTCCTCCTCCCTCTCCTGGGCCGACGGCATCTCGCGCGCCCGCGCCCTCAATGGCGAAGGTGATCGCTACACCGTCGTGCTCGTCGGCGACGGCGCGCTCACCGGTGGCATGGCGTGGGAGGCCCTCAACAACATCGCCGCCGACAAGCGCCGGCGCGTGGTCATCGTGGTGAACGACAACGGCCGGTCCTACGCGCCCACCATCGGCGGAGTCGCCGACTATCTCGCCTCGCTGCGTCCCACGCTCGATTCCGTCCGCACCCACCGCGTCTACGAGCGCACGCTCGACTGGGTCAAGCTCCGCATGCAGAACGGGGGACCGGTCGGGGAGTTCAGCTACAAGAGCCTCCACGCCATGAAGAAGGGCATCAAGGACTGGTGGGCGCCCCAGGGCCTGTTCGAGGACCTCGGGATGAAGTACGTGGGCCCGGTGGACGGTCATGACCAGTCAGCCGTCGAGCAGGCGCTGCACCTCGCCAAGAACTACGAGGGGCCCGTGATCGTCCATGCGATCACCGAGAAGGGTCACGGCTACGCTCCTGCCCGCGCCCACGAGGCCGACCAGTTCCACGCCGTCGGCATCATCGACCCGGAGACGGGCGAACCCGTCGACGCCGCGGGCCAGCAGTCGTGGACCTCGGTGTTCGCGAACGAGATCGCGGACATCGCGGACGAGCGTCCGGACATCGTCGGCATCACCGGCGCCATGCTCATCCCCGTCGGCCTGCACCGCTTCGCCGCGCGGCACCCGGACCGCGTGTTCGATGTCGGCATCGCCGAGCAGCACGCCCTCACCAGTGCGGCCGGCATGGCCTTCGGCGGGCTCCACCCCGTCATCGCGCTCTACGCGACGTTCCTCAACCGGGCGTTCGATCAGCTGCTGATGGACGTGGCCCTCCACAGGGCCGGCGTCACTGTCGTCCTCGACCGCTCCGGCGTCACCGGGCCCGACGGCGCCAGCCACCACGGCATGTGGGACCTCGCCCTGCTGCAGGCAGTGCCCGGCCTGCACCTCGCCGCTCCGCGGGATGCCTCCCGCCTCCGTGAGGAGCTGCGCGAGGCCGTCGCGATCTCCGACGCGCCCAGTGTGGTCCGCTACTCCAAGGGGTCGGTCGGTGCGGAGGTCGAGGCGGTCGAGCGACTCGACGACGGCGTGGACGTGCTCTCGCGCCGGCCCGCGGGCTCACGCCACAACGACGTCCTGATCGTGAGCGTCGGGGCCATGAGTGAGCTCGCGCTCGACGTGTCGAACCGGCTCGGCGCCCAGGGCATCAGTTCCACCGTGATCGACCCGCGCTGGCTGCTCCCCGTCCGACGGTCGGTCATCGACCTCGCTGCCGAGCACCGCATCGTCATCGTCATCGAGGACGGCGTCCGCGCAGGCGGCGTGGGGTCGCGCATCCGCCAGGAGATGCGCTCGGCCGGGGTCGACACCGCGCTGAACGAGGTGGGTCTCCCGGTCGAGTTCCTCGACCACGGCTCGCGCAACCAGGTGCTGGAGCGCGTGGGGCTGACCGCGCAGCAGATCACGCACGACGTCGTCGCGCAGGTCCTCGGCACGAAGGTGCCGGTCGCGCGCCCGCTGGCCGAGGACACGGCCCCGGCGACGGGTCAGTTCCCCCAGCGCTGAGCTCGTCGGGCTCCGCGGGCGCGGCGCGGCCCCGCGAGCACGTCCGGCCCGGCGCAACGGTCCTTCCGGGGGGTGGTGTGAGACAATGACGAAGGCCGGAGAGGGAACCACATTCCCCCGCCGGTCCAGTGACAGGCTTCCGTTCCGCGAGCGATGCTTCTGCCCTCCCGAGTCCGCCCCACCGGCGGAAGGAGGCGGAATCCGCTGGGGGGACCCACCGTCCGCAAGGGCGGCTGAGGTGGAAAAGCGCCACTGGTCTCCGAGTGATTCCGCACCCGATTGACGGTGTGACCTCGGACGACATGACAACGACTTCCGGTCTGCCGCCGGGCGAAGGGCCCGCGGCCGGCCGACATACCACCCTGGTGGGTGCCGGAATGTGGCCGGCGCCGCAGGGGTTTGGAGCGAGACCCATGGATCAGTCAGAACTGCAGGGGAACGAACAGGACCGCACGGACGCGCCGGTGACCACTCCGGAGGTCGCGGCGGACACCGCCCCGCCGAAGGCCCCGAGGAAGCGCCGGGCGGCCAGCGCGCCGGAAGGCGCCCCACCTGCGCCGCCCGAGGGGGCCCCCGAGGCCGTCGCGGCCCCCGTGCGGAAGAGGGCGACCCGCGTCCGCAAGCCGGTCGTCGTCACCGACGAGACCGCTGCGCCGGCTGCCGCCCCTGCCGCGGGCGTCGCGGACCCTGCCGACGCATCCGTCGGGGCCGAGTCCGCTCTGCCCTCGGCGATCTCCACCGAGGCAGGGGCGCAGAACGGTGCAGCACCTGCACGCGCGCCCCGGACCCGCCGTCGTGCCGCGACAGCGGAGGCCGGACCGGCCCGTGCCGTCGAGCCCGCCGCGCCGACCACGATCGGGGCAGGCAGTGCCGCGGCCGCCGCTCCCCCCGAGTCCACCGAGTCGTCCGACAGCGCTGCGGCACCCGTCGACGCAACGGCGTCGGGCGCAACCGTGGGCGACGGAGACACCTCGTCCGGTGCCGAGGAGAAGCCCGCCCGCACCAGGCGGACCGCCACCCGCACCCGCAGCCGTCGCGCCTCCGAGCCCGTGGAAGCACCGACGACGGACACCGTCCCCGACGCCTCCGCCCCGACGGACGTCGTTGCGGCCGCGCCCGACAGTGCAGCGCCGGACACCGCCACCGAGACCGGAGCGACCCGCCCGGCGACACGGCGCACCTCCCGGAGGTCCGGCCGCGCCGCGACGCAGGGCGACGGGCAGGGCGACGGGCAGGTCGACGCAGCGGCACAGGCGGACGCACCCGCGACCGGAGTATCGTCCGAGCCTGCCGGGCAGCCGAGCAACCAGCCGGACGTCGCCGCCGGCGAGGATCCGGCCGACGTGACCGAGGAGGCAGCGGACAGCTCGACCCACCGCTTCGACCCGTTCGCCGTCCCCGAATCCCCGCTGTCCCTGCTGTTCCACGCGCCCGACCTCACCACCGTCACCGTGCCGTCCGTCAAGGTCGCGGCGCCCCGGGACGACGACTCCGAGGAGGACGACACCGAGGATGCCGGCCGTCGCTCGCGTCGTAGCCGCCGGACCAGGAACCGCACGCGCGGAGACGCTGCCGCGGATTCCGCGACCGGTGCCGCCGAGGACGGGTCCGACGCCGAGGGCTCCGACGATGCCCCGCAGGCGAACGGGCCGGATGCCTCCACCGCCGTCACCTCGCGTCGTCGTCGCCGCCGCCGCCGCGGTGACCAGGATCTCGAACTCACCGGTGGCGAGGACGACGACCCGCCCAACACCGTCACGCGCGTCCGCGCACCGCGCCAGTCCAGCGAACCCGTCTCGGACCGCGTCACGAGTGTGCGCGGCTCCACGCGCCTCGAAGCCAAGAAGCAGCGCCGCCGCGAGTCGCGTGACACGGGCCGACGCCGCCAGGTGATCACCGAGGCGGAGTTCCTCGCGCGCCGTGAGTCGGTGGACCGGCAGATGATCGTGCGCCAGAGCGACGACCGCATCCAGATCGGCGTGCTCGAGGACGGCATCCTGGCGGAGCACTTCGTGTCCCGCACCCAGCAGGACTCCCTGATCGGCAACGTGTACGTCGGCAAGGTCCAGAACGTGCTCCCCAGCATGGAGGCGGCCTTCGTCGACATCGGGCGCGGCCGCAACGCCGTCCTGTACGCCGGCGAGGTGAACTGGGACGCCGCCGGCCTCGACGGGCAGCCGCGCCGGATCGAGCTCGCCCTGAAGTCCGGCGACCCGGTGCTCGTCCAGGTCACGAAGGACCCGGTGGGCCACAAGGGCGCCCGCCTGACCAGCCAGATCTCGCTGCCCGGCCGCTACCTGGTCTACGTGCCCGGCGGCTCCATGACGGGCATCTCGCGCAAGCTCCCCGACGTCGAGCGCAACCGCCTGAAGCGCATCCTGAAGGACCGCCTGCCGGAGAACGCGGGCGTGATCGTCCGCACGGCGGCCGAGGGTGCCAGCGAGGAAGAGCTGACGCACGACATCAACAGGCTCCGCGCGCAGTGGGAGGAGATCGAGCGCAAGTCCGGCTCGACAAAGACCCTCGCGCCGGAGCTCCTGTACGGCGAGCCCGACCTCACCATCAAGGTGGTCCGCGACGTCTTCAACGAGGACTTCTCGAAGCTCGTCGTCTCCGGTGAGGACGCCTGGGACACCATCGAGGCCTACGTCATGTACGTGGCGCCCGATCTGGTGGGCCGGCTGGAGAAGTGGACGGGCGAGGAGGACATCTTCGCGGCGTCGCGCATCGACGAGCAGATCGCCAAGGCCCTCGAGCGGAAGGTGTTCCTGCCCTCGGGCGGATCACTGGTGATCGACCGGACGGAGGCCATGACGGTGGTCGACGTCAACACGGGGAAGTTCACCGGCAGCGGCGGCAACCTGGAGGAGACCGTCACCAAGAACAACCTCGAGGCCGCCGAGGAGGTCGTGCGGCAGCTGCGCCTGCGCGACATCGGCGGGATCATCGTCATCGACTTCATCGACATGGTGCTCGAGGCGAACCGCGACCTCGTGCTCCGGCGCCTCGTGGAGTGCCTCGGGCGCGACAGGACCAAGCACCAGGTCGCGGAGGTCACCTCGCTCGGCCTCGTCCAGATGACGCGCAAGCGCATGGGGACCGGGCTGCTGGAGGTCTTCGGCGAGGACTGCGAGCACTGTGCTGGTCGCGGCGTCGTCACGCACATGGAGCCCGTCGAGCACCGCCGGGCTCTGCCTGCACCCGAGCAGCAGCAGTCGCGGCAGGACAAGATGTCCCGCAGCGAGCGCAAGCGGAACCGCGGCGGACGTGGCGGCCAGCAGGACGACCTCGTGACGCCGCCTGCCGCGCCCGTCGCGGACAGTCCCGACCGCGCGGCGAAGGCCGAGGCGGCCCGAGCGGCACTCGCGAGTATCGCAGCGGCAACGCACCACGCCCATGAGGAATCCGCGGCACACGGTGATCGGGGTGCACACACCGACGTCGCGGCCGCCGACGCGGACATCCAGGTCACCGAGGCCGTGCTGACGATCAACGGCGAGACGGTGACCCTGCCGCGGGCCACCCATCGGCGTCGTCCTGCCGCGGAGGAGACGGCGGACGCCCCGGCGACCCGCCTGACCCTCGACAGCCTGAGCGAGGCCTTCGGACGCACGGCGGTATCGGGCGAGGCGCGGCAGGCTGCCCCGCAGCGCGCGCCCGGACCGGAGGCGGATGCCGCAGTGGCGCCGTCGTCCGCTCCCGCCGGGACCACCCGGGTGGCCCCGGCCGCGGCGGAGGAGGCTCCTGCCGTCCGGTCACGGCCCCGCCGCCGTGTCGCCCGCAGCGCGCAGGGTGCTGCGGACACCACCATCGAGACGCAGGGCGCCGAAGCCGCAGCCGAACCGTCGGGCACGCGACATGTCGCTCGAGCCCACCCTCCGGTGCGGACGCCCGCGACCGGTGCCGCAGAGCCGTTGATCTTCGGCGTCGGGGTACCCGCCTCGGAGCTGTAGCAGCAGGCGCTGCAGGACGGAAGAGGACCGGGGTCCAGGGGACTCCGGTCCTCTTCCGCGTCCAGGGAGGTCCGATCCGGGAGCGACGGCGGATCGCCTGCACCAAGGGCACGACGCTCGACGTCCGGCCCCTGCCGCCGGCCAGGGACGTGGTGCCCTGGAGCTGCGCTAGGCTGACCGGTGACACGGGGTGCCCTGCCGGATGCAGGGCTGAGATCACACCCGTCGAACCTGATCTAGCGGACGCACGGCGTCCGGGGCCTAGCGGAGGGATGTCAGCCATGGAACCTCACCGAGCAGCGACGAGCCCGGACACGGTCATCCCGAACGTCCTGAGCATCGCCGGATCCGACCCGAGCGGGGGAGCCGGGATCCAGGCGGACGTCAAGAGCATCAGTGCCAACGGCGGGTACGCCCTCGCGGTGGTGACGGCGCTGACCGCCCAGAACACCATGGGTGTCACAGGCGTGCACACCCCGCCCGTGGAGTTCCTGCGCCGGCAGCTCGATACAGTGTCCGACGACATCCTCCTCGATGCCGTGAAGATCGGGATGCTGGGGAGCGAGGAGGTCGCGGACTGCGTCGCCGGCTGGCTCGACGGCGTCCGGCCCGCCGCCGTCGTCCTCGATCCCGTCATGGTGGCGACGAGTGGAGCGCGCCTGCTCCACGACGACGCCGTACGGGCCGTTCTCCGTCTGGCCGCCCGCGCGTCCCTGGTCACCCCGAACATCCCGGAGCTCGCCGTCCTCATCGGTGTGGAACCTGCAGGATCCTGGCAGGAGGCGCTACGGCAGGGGCGGGAGCTCGCCGGACGCGTGGGGACGGCCGTCCTCGTCAAGGGCGGGCACCTGCCGGGGCCGCGCTGCCCCGATGCCCTGATCCTGCCGGGCGAGGGAGCCGGACGCCCCGGTGACGCCCTCGTGTTCGACGGACGCCGTGTGGGCACGGACAACACGCACGGGACCGGCTGCTCGCTCTCGTCCGCCATCGCCACGCGGTACGCGGTGACCGGGGACTGGTCCGCCGCCGTCCGTGAAGCGAAGGCGTGGCTCGAAGCAGCCCTCGGCGCCTCGGCATCCCTGCGGGTCGGGCATGGCGCGGGGCCCGTGCACCATTTCCATGCGCTGCCGGATCCGCGCCACCGGCAGCCGTTCACCGACCTCGCCTGGCGGGACACCGCCGGCCTGCGGCGCGAGATCCTGCAGGTCCCGTTCGTCGTCGGGCTGACCGACGGCAGCCTGCCCGCGGCGGACTTCGCGCGGTACCTGAGGGAGGACGCCCTCTATCTCCGCGAGTACGCGGGCGTGCTGGCCCGTACCGCCTCACTGGCACCGACCGAGGCCGAGCAGCTGTTCTGGCTCCGGTGCGCCGCCTCGTGCCTCGAGACGGAGGCGGAGCTGCACCGGTCATGGCTCGGGACGGAGCCCGGACCGCGCGGCGCGGACCTGCCCGGCCCCGTCACACGTGCCTATTGCGACCATCTCGTGGCGACGACGGCCCGTGGCTCCTACGCCGAGCTGGTCGCCGCGGTGCTGCCCTGTTTCTGGCTCTATGCCGCGGTGGGGGACTACGTCCGGGACCAGGTGCGGCAGGACGGCGGCGCGGCAGAGGCGGCCCACCCCTATGGCGCCTGGATCGCGACGTACGCCGACCCCGTCTTCGTCGAGGCCACCGCGGAGGCCAAGCTGATCGCCGACCGAGCCCACCGCGCCGCCTCGCCGGGCGAGCGGGATGCGATGCTCCTGGCGTTCCGCTGGTCCGCCACCTACGAGCGCGACTTCTTCGACGCGCACCGCGGACCATCCGCGGACGCCGCGCCGACCGAGCACGCTGATTTGCGGGAAGGCGTCGTCCTGCCGTAATCTTGACCCTCGGTGCATCCGCCTGTTAACGGCGTGTCCGCCGGAACCCGGAGGGGCACGGCCCCGCAGGAATCCGGTCGGGCTCCGGCAGCCCCAGGGCAGCAGCGTCGACGACGCACAGAGCGGGCCCGGTGCGGCGCAGCAGTTCGTGCTCGAGGCGCACCCGAGTTTTTTCATCAGAAGTCAGATTGTCGAGAGAAGTGAGTTCCCAAGTGGTGTACGCGATTGTCCGCGCAGGCGGCCGCCAAGAAAAGGTTTCTGTAGGAGACCTCGTTACCCTTGACCGCGTCACCGGTCAGGCCGGAAGCACGTTCAAGCTTCCCGCCCTCCTTCTGGTCGACGGCGCCAAGATCACCTCGGCAGCGGAGGACCTCGCGAAGGTCTCCGTGACTGCCGAGATCGTCGAGAATCTCCGTGGACCGAAGATCGTCATCCAGAAGTTCAAGAACAAGACCGGCTACAAGAAGCGCCAGGGTCACCGTTCGGAACTGACCCGCGTCAAAATCACAGGTATCGCGTAGTCCTTCGGACTACCGATCGGTCACCTAGACACTTCAGCGAAGGCAGGCACACACCATGGCACATAAGAAGGGCGCAAGCTCCACTCGTAACGGCCGCGACTCGAACGCGCAGTACCTCGGCGTCAAGCGCTTCGGTGGCCAGGTCGTCAAGGCCGGCGAGATCATCGTTCGCCAGCGCGGCACCCACTTCCACCCCGGTGCCAACGTAGGCCGCGGCGGCGACGACACCCTCTTCGCACTCGAGGCAGGTGCCGTCGAGTTCGGTACCCGTCGCGGACGCAAGGTCGTCAACATCGTAGGGGCCGCAGCAGAGTAATCTGCGCCGCGGACGTGCACCGACCGTGCACCAGCATTCGGGTGGGGTGAGCCGCTTCGGCTCGCCCCACCTTCTTTTAAGCCGATCAGACTCGGCACAGTGAAGTACTTGTAGAAGGAGACCCACGTGGCGAGCTTCGTAGACCGCGTCGTCCTGCACGTATCCGGTGGCACCGGTGGCCACGGCTGCGTGTCCGTCCACCGGGAGAAGTTCAAGCCCCTGGGTGGACCCGACGGCGGCAACGGCGGCGACGGCGGGAACGTGATCCTTCGCGTGGACCACCAGACGACGACCCTCCTCGACTACCACCACGCCCCCCACCGCCACGCCACCAACGGCGGCAACGGCATGGGCGACTGGCGCGGCGGCAAGAGCGGAGAGACCCTGATCCTCTCCGTCCCCGACGGCACGGTCGTGAAGACCAAGGACGGTGAGGTCCTCGCCGACCTCGTGGGCGAGGGTACCGAGTTCGTCGCCGCTGCCGGCGGCCAGGGCGGCCTCGGCAACGCCGCGCTCTCCTCCCAGAAGCGGAAGGCGCCCGGCTTCGCCCTCCTCGGTATCCCGGGCGACGAGCGCGACGTCGTGCTGGAACTGAAGTCCATCGCGGACATCGCCCTCGTCGGTTTCCCGTCGGCGGGCAAGTCCAGCCTGATCGCCGCGATGTCGGCCGCCCGGCCCAAGATCGCGGACTACCCGTTCACGACGCTCGTCCCGAACCTCGGCGTCGTCGAGGCGGGCTCCACGCGCTTCACCATCGCGGACGTCCCCGGACTCATCGAGGGTGCGAGCGAGGGCAAGGGGCTCGGACACCACTTCCTGCGCCACGTCGAGCGCTGCGCGGCCCTCGTGCACGTCCTCGACTGCGCCGCGCTGGAGACGGACCGCGACCCCCTCAACGACCTCGCCATCATCGAGCGCGAGCTCGAGAAGTACGCCGTGGACATGAGCTTCGCGGGCCCCGCCGGCGACGTCGTGCCCCTCAACGAGCGGCCCCGCCTGATCGCGCTCAACAAGGTGGACGTCCCCGACGGCAAGGACATGGCCGGTTTCGTCCGGCCCGAACTCGAATCCCGTGGCTACCGTGTGTTCGAGGTCTCCGCATCGAGCCACGAGGGCCTGCGCCAGCTGGGCTTCGCCATGGCGGAGATCGTCGAGGCGGCCCGCAAGGCCGTCGCCACGGCTCCGCCCGTGGTGGCGCCCCCCGTGCTGCGCCCCCGCGGCGTCAATGCCGCCTCCTTCCGCATCCGCAACGAGGAGAAGGACGCGCTGCCGCTGTTCCGCGTGCTGGGCGAGAAGCCCGAGCGCTGGGTCAAGCAGACCGATTTCACCAACGACGAGGCCGTGGGCTTCCTCGCCGACCGCCTCGCCAAGCTCGGCGTGGAGGAGCAGCTGTTCAAGTCGGGCGCGAAGCCCGGCGACACGGTGGTCATCGGCGAGGGCGACGGCGTCGTCTTCGACTGGGAGCCGACCATGATGGGCGGCGCCGAACTGCTGGCGGGTCCCCGCGGCAGCGATCTCCGACTGGCGGAGTACATCCGGCCCACGCGCGAGCAGAAGCGCGAGGAGTACCAGGAACGCAAGGACGCCAAGGCTGCGGCGCGCGCCGAGCTCGAAGCCGATCGCAAAGCCGGCATCTGGACCGAGTCGGTGCAGAACCGCAAGCAGTCCGCCCCTGCCCAGCAGGAGGCCGACGCCGAGTCCCCGAGCTAGGACCGTGGCGCTGGACCAGTCCGGGCCGCGGCCCGCCGCCGATCGGGCAGGGCTCGCATCGGCACGCCGCATCGTCGTCAAGGTGGGGTCGTCCTCGCTCACGTCGGTGACGGGCGGCATCTCCGGCGAGGCCCTGACAGGCCTCGCCGACGTGCTGGCCGAGCGGCGGGAACGGGGGACCGAGGTGATCCTCGTGTCCTCCGGTGCCATTGCGGCGGGCCTCGCCCCGCTGGGCCTGGCCCGACGCCCGGCCCAGCTCTCCACCCAGCAGGCCGCTGCCAGCGTGGGGCAGGGTCTGCTCATGGCACGGTACTCGCAGGCCTTCGGCACGCACGGGATCACCGTGAGCCAGATCCTGCTCACCGCTGACGACCTGATCCGGCGCTCCCACTACGCGAACGCCCACCGGGCCATGGAGCGCCTCCTCAATTTCGGGGTGGTACCGATCGTCAACGAGAACGACACCGTCGCCAGTCACGAGATCCGGTTCGGCGACAACGATCGCCTCGCCGCGCTCGTGGCACACCTCGTCAAGGCGGAGGCACTCGTGCTCCTGTCCGATGTCGACGCCCTCTACGACGGCCCGCCCAGCGCGGGGGCCCGGCGTATCCCCCTCGTCGCCTCACCGCTGGACCTCGAGGGGGTCACCATCGGCAGGACCGGCAAGGCCGGCGTCGGGACGGGCGGCATGGTCACGAAGGTCGAGGCCGCCACGATCGCCGCGTCGTCCGGCATCCCCGCGCTCGTCACGTCCACCACGAACGCGGCAGCCGCCCTGCGGGGGGACGACGTCGGCACGTGGTTCACGGCCACCGGCAAGCGCCAACCGATCCGGCTCCTCTGGCTCGCCCACCTGGCGCGGGTGGTCGGAACGCTCGTCCTCGACGACGGTGCGGTCCGCGCTGTCGGCGAGCGGCGCCGGTCCCTGCTCCCGGCCGGGGTGGTCGACGTCTCGGGCGCCTTCGAGGCCGGAGATCCGGTGCAGCTGGTCGCCGGGGACGGGACCGTCGTGGCCCGCGGTCTCGTCAACTACAGCTCGTCCGAGCTGCCACGCATGCTCGGCCGGTCCACCCACGACCTCGCCGAGGAGCTCGGCGCGGAGTACGAACGCTCGGTCGTCCACGTCAACGATCTCGTGGTCCTCCGGCAGGGACCGGCAGCGTCCTGAGCGAGCCGCGGCAGGGCGGCGGTGTGGCCTTCACCGCCCCTGCTGAGGGCTGCGTCACGAAGCGGAGACCCGCGGGCCCGGACGGAGCAGCTCGCTAGACTGTCCGCATGACCGAGCTCCAGGACGCCCGCACCACGCAGAACGACGACGACGCCGAGCGATCGCCGTCGACCCATCCGTCCGCGTCGTCCGCGTCGTCCGCGTCGTCCGCGTCGCCCGCGTCGTCCGGCTCGTCGCTGTCACCGGACGAGCTGACCGAGGCCGTCCACTCCATCACCGACCGGGCCCGCGCCGCCTCGCGCGTCCTGGGCCGCGCCACCAGGGCTCGCAAGGACCGCGCGCTGCTGGCCATCGCCGAGGCGATCGTGGCGCGCCGCGACGTCGTCCTCGCAGCGAACCGGGCCGACGTCGAACGCGGCCGTGCGGCCGGAACCTCCGACTATCTCCTCGACCGCCTGACCCTGGACCCCGTGCGGATCGACGGGCTGTCCGCCGCCCTCGCGCAGCTGGCAGCCCTCCCGGACCCCGTCGGCACCGCGGTGCGTGCGGAGACCCTGCCCAACGGACTGCGGATGCGGCAGGTCCGTGTACCCCTCGGAGTCGTCGCGGCGATCTACGAGGCGCGTCCCAACGTCACGGTCGACATCGCCGGGCTGGCGCTCAAGAGCGGCAACGCCGTCGTCCTCCGCGGCGGCAGCGCGGCCCAGGCGACCAACGCCGCGCTGATCGGCATCATCCGCGACACGCTCGAGGACCACGGGCTGCCCGACGACGCCGTCCTCACCATCGACGAATACGGCAGGGCCGGTGCCCAGGTCCTCATGGCCGCGCGCGGTCGGATCGACGTCCTCATCCCACGCGGTGGCCGTGACCTCATCCAGTCCGTCGTGACGACGGCGCGCGTGCCGGTCATCGAGACCGGTGAGGGCAACGTCCACATCCTGCTCGACGCGTCCGCGGACGAGGAGATGGCCGTCGACCTCCTGCTCAACGCCAAGACCCAGCGCCCCAGTGTGTGCAACACAGTCGAGACGCTCCTCGTCCACAGCCGGTCGGCGGCTGCACCGGGCGTGCTTGCCGCGCTCATCCGCGCCGGTGTCACCCTGCACGTGGACGATCGGGCCCGGTCGCTGCTGCCAGAGGGGGTCGACGCCCCCGCAGCGACCGATGACGACTGGGGCCGCGAGTACATGCAACTCGACCTCGCGGTGCGGACCGTCGATTCCGTCGACGAGGCCCTCACGCACATCCGACGGTGGAGCACGGGACACAGCGAAGCCATCATCACCAACGACCTCGCGGCGTCCGAGGAGTTCGTCGCCGGCGTCGACTCCGCAGCGGTCCTGGTGAACGCCTCGACCCGTTTCGTCGACGGCGGGGAACTGGGACTGGGTGCGGAGGTCGGGATCTCCACGCAGAAGATGCACGCTCGCGGGCCCATGGGCCTCAGCGAGCTCACGACGACCAAGTGGATCGTCCAGGGCGAGGGCCAGATCCGGCGCTGAAGGCCGTGGCCGAGGGGAGGCCCCGGGGGCCGAGCGCGTACCATGGGACGTAATGCCCGCGCCGGACCGAATGGTCCGACAGTTCATGACCCGACAGAGGACACACGATGCTCTACTCCCTCGGCAGCGCACTGCTGGCGACCGAAGCCATGGAACACCACACCGAACTCCCGATGCCCGCCATCGCGTACGGACTGATCGCCATGGGCATCCTCCTGACCCTCATGATCGTTACGGTGTCCTTCTCCAACGTGCGCAACCGGCACGAGGCCGTCGAGGAGCACCTCGATCCCCACAAGCAGCACGCCAACAACCACGACCACGGTGAAGCGGGCCGGCACTAGCCGTACCGGTCCCGTGGACAGCAACCGGAGGGACGTCATGGGCGGGCCCCGGCAGCGACATCGTGACGGTTCACCCTGGCGCCTCGGCGTCATGGGTGGAACCTTCGATCCGATCCATCACGGGCACCTCGTGGCTGCCAGCGAGGTGGCCTCGGTCTTCGATCTCGACGAGGTCGTCTTCGTCCCCACCGGACAGCCGTGGCAGAAGGCGGACAAGGACGTCACGGCGGCCGAGCACCGATACCTGATGACGGTTGTCGCCACGGCGTCGAACCCTAGCTTCACGGTGAGCCGCGTCGACATCGAGCGGCCCGGACCGACGTTCACGATCGACACGCTGCGGGACCTCAAGGTCCAGCGGCCCGATGCGCAGCTCTTCTTCATCACGGGCGCGGATGCGATGTCGCAGATCCTCACCTGGAAGAACGCCGAGGAACTGTGGTCCCTGGCCCACTTCATCGGTGTGACACGGCCCGGGCACGAACTCAACGGCGGGGGACGCGACGTCAGCCTGCTGGAGGTACCGGCGATGGCCATCTCCAGCACGGACTGCCGTCGGCGCGTCGGCGAGGACAAGCCCGTCTGGTATCTCGTGCCCGACGGCGTGGTGCAGTACATCGCGAAGCACCGCCTCTACCGCAGGGTCGGCGACCTCGAGGAAGTCATGTCGGCGGAGATCGACGAAGACGTCTTCCCGTCCGAGGGAAGGCACGCGGGCGATCACAGCTCCGCACAACGACCCACCGGGTGAATCAGCAACGAGCAGGATGATGGACGACGCACGGGTCTCCGGGTCTCACGAAGCGGACCGTGCCGAGTCAGGGGAGTCGGTCATGGCAGGAAGCGACGCGTCGGCGTCACGGGACGATCCGGTCGATGGTTCGGTGGTGGACACCGGCGCGGCAGGGACCATTGCCGGAACCGGAGCAGAAACCATCGACGAAGCCGAAGCAGGAGGCAGGTCCGGGACCGCGACGGACGGGGGAGCTCCTGCGCGGCAGCTGCCGCGCAGGAGCAGGAGAGCGGCCGGTACACCGGTGGACGCCGTTCCCGCGGGGCGCCAGGAGCGCGATGCGCGGGCCCGCGCCCGCGACCGGGAAGCGATGCTGGCCAGGCGTGCATTCATGGAGGGCGCGACGGCAGGGACGGAGGACGGCGCGAGGGTCGAGACGCCCACCCGTCGTCAGCTGAGGCTGCAGCTCGCGCAGGGGCGGGCCGTCGATCCCACGGGGCACCCTCAGGCCGACGATGTCCCCACCGACACCGACGATGACGGCGCGGCCGACGCGGTGAATCCGTCGCACGCCGTCGAGGCACCTCCGGTGCTCGCCGGTTCCGGCTCTCCGGCCGCCGAGGAGAACGGCACAGCGGACTCCTCCGCCGTCCGACCCTCCTCCGAGCCCCTGCCGCCACGCGCAGGTTCGACCACCGCAGGGTCCACGCGTGATCGGTTACCCGGCGGCCGCAGGGACCGACGTCGACAGACCGACACGGGCAGGATGGCGCAAGCGGCGCTGCCGGCTCCCGGCGACACCGGCGACACCGGCGACACCGGCGACACCGGCGACACCGGCGACACCGGCCAGCATGAGGCCGGCGCGGCCGAAGGATCTGCCGGGACGCCGATCGAGAACGACCCGGCGACCCGCGAAGCGCTCCTCGAGGACGCGCGGCGGCATGCCGTCCTCCTGCAGGGCGAGAAGGATCCGTTCACGGTCGACCTGGAGGTCCTGGCGCAGCAGAAGGCGCTGGCCGAGCGGGCCGCCGTCCTCAACGCGCGTGCCAGGCGGGTCAGGGAACTGGCAGAGCAGATGCAGCCGCGCACACCCGTCCCGAATGACCCGGCGGCGGCCCACAACCTGTCGATCGTCGCGCCGCCCGAGTACATCCAGGTGCCCGGTGGCAGCAAGGCCATCCTCCGGGCGCCCGCGACGTCGCACATCCCGATCGTGCTGCCGAAGCCCGGGCGGGAAGCAACGGTCGTGCCGGCCCGGTCCGGGGAGACGGATCCGCGCGTGGCATCCGACCCTGCCGGGGAGCCGAAGTCCGGGCCCGTCGAGGCACGCAGCGCCTTCGGACTGGAACCCCTCGATGCGATGACGGCGGGGCTCGGGCGGATGCGCCGCGTACGCTACCTGCAGTACTCGTTGCTCGGGATGGGCGCAGCCGCACTTTCAACCGGGATAATGATGACAGTCAGCTCCCTCAATGGGTAAGAATGCTGGCCACACACAAGGAGATCAGTGAGCGCAACCGAACAGTCCATCAGCATCGCCCGCACCGCGGCGCACGCGGCAGCGGACAAGATCGCCCAGGACATCGTCGCCATCGACGTCAGTGACCGCCTCGCCATCACGGACGTCTTCGTGATCGCCTCCGCTCCGAGCGAGCGCCAGGTCAACGCGATCGTCGACGGCATCGAGGAGGAACTCTCGAAGCAGGGACTCAAGCCCGTTCGTCGCGAGGGTCGCAGCGAGGGCCGCTGGGTGCTGCTCGACTACGCGCAGGTCGTCGTTCACGTGCAGCACGAGGAGGACCGCGTGTTCTACGCGCTCGACCGGCTGTGGAAGGACTGCCCGTCCGTGGACCTGGAGCTCGAAGGTACGCTCCAGAGCTCGCCGCAGGCGGCAGTGTCCGGCGACGTCGCGGAGTGACGCGGCACGTACACGCTGACCCCGGGGCTCGTCGCGTCATCTTCTGGAGGCACGGGCGGACGGAGTGGAACCATGCGGGACGGTTCCAGGGCCAGGAGGACATCGACCTCGATGCCACGGGCCGCGAGCAGGCACTGCGGGCTTCCGAGGTGCTCGAGACCCGCCATCCGGCAGCCATCATCTCGTCGGACCTGCGTCGCGCGGCGGATACCGCTGCCGCGCTGGCGGAGCGGACCGGCCTGACCGTGAGTTATGACGAGCGGCTGCGCGAGACGGATGCCGGCCGGTGGCAGGGGTTGTCCTTCGCCGAGATCGACGAGCAGTTCGCCGAGGACAACGCTGCCTGGCGCGGTGGTGACCCGACCGTCCGCGCGGGTGGTGCGGAGAACCGCATCGAGGTCGGACGGAGGATGCTTGCGGTGGTGACCGAGGCCGTCGGACGCATCGCACCGGCCGGCACGCTCGTCGTCGTCAGTCATGGGGGAGCGATCAGGGCTGCGCTGGCAGCGCTGATGGGGCTGCCGCCCGAACGGTGGGGGGCCTTGGCGGGCCTGTCCAACTGCCACTGGTCCGAGGTGCACGAAGTCGTAGACCGGGGCGATGCGCTGTTCTCCTGGCAACTCACGGAGCACAACGTGGGTCTGGGCTCCCTTCCGGCCGAGCCCATCGAGGGTTGACCTCGGTGCCCCAGCCGATTTGGCGCTGCCGCCAGAATTCATTACACTGGACAAGTTGCTTCGGCGGTGTGAAAGCCTTCTGAAGCGGCGTGAGTACGGGGCTATGGCGCAGCTGGTAGCGCACCTGCATGGCATGCAGGGGGTCAGGGGTTCGAATCCCCTTAGCTCCACGACGAACCGCTGGAACTCGAGGGTAATCCCTTGAGTCCGGCGGTTTTTTGTTGCCCGCGACGAATGTCGCCGCGCGCCCGACGGCGACCCCCTCGATCAGATGATCGCTGCCGGCGCAGCCGCCACGAATCGGCGATCGACGCCTGATGCCGAATGAGCGGTGCCCGCTGGCGGTGTGTCCGCAGGGCCGCCAGCAAGGGCGTGGTCCCGGCTGAGGGGCCACCGCCTGAGCTACGTCCCAGGGGTCCCGTCCGCCCGCAGCAGTCGTTCAGCGGCGGCCTCTGCGGCGAGCTGCTCATCGGTCACGATCTCGCCGCGCAGGTGGCCTCCGCTGCGAAGCATCGTCCGGAGTTCCTCCACGCCATAGGACACCGGCCATCGGCTGTGGGCGACAACGTGGCAGTTCGGGCACAGGGGCACCAGGTCCGCTGTCGGGTCCACGTCATACCGGTCCGTCAGATGCGCCAGGGGAGTGGTGTGGTGGAGTGCGACGAGGTCCCGCCCGTGCTCCCCGTACGTCGACTCCATGTCGAGCCCACAGGCATGACAGGCCGAGCCCCGATGGGCGAGGGCAGTGCGCCGCAGGTCGTCGTCGTACTCGGAACGATTCACGATCAGGCGGCGGGTGAGGTGCGGCGGCAGGACACCCGGCGGCGGATGCACTGCCCCCTGGGCCGGGACGACCGACGCAGCCCACAGGCTCCTCAGGCCTGCAGCCTGCCGGTCGTCCAACAGTCCGGACGCGGCCGCCGATGTGAGAAAGCCCTGCACCGTGTTCTCGAGGAGTGACGAAGGAATCTGGTCGCCGTGTTGCACCAGGAGATCGAAGTCGACGTCGATACCCTGTCCATCGGACGTCCCCGGAGAAACGCCTGCGACGACGCCGTGACCCGCGATGCCCTGCATAGCGGGTCCTCCGTGCGCGATCAGCAGCCAGACGTCCGCCCCGACGGGAGCGACCGGAGGCCCTGGCAGCGGCCAGTGCCGCCGGATGATGCCCGTGCGCCGGACCGTCTCCGCATCAGCGGCGTAGATCCCCGGCCACTGCGGACCCGTCGTGCTCCACGCAATGATCAAGGCCACCATGGTGCCGAGTCTGCCACGATCGGCGAGGTAGACGGCGACAGGAGAAGCCGAATGCTCGGCCTCTCCTGTCGCTCAGGGGTTTCGTCTACTGCTCAGTGCGCCCAGAGCCAGGGAGCGGCCGTGCCGTTGCCGTGCTGGATGCGCGGGGGCGTGACGATGCGGTTGGTGTTCGGGCCCGTGTAGTTCGTCGGTGTGAGAACGAGCATCTTCTTGCCTTTGCCGATCGGTCCCGACGTCGTCGGGTTGATCCACTCGTCGTTGGTGGCGCCGATGATGGTCAGCGCGCCGTCCCCACGGGAGGACATGAAATTCACGTGACGACGTGTCTTGGAGCTGTGCATGACCGGTTCGTGGTGAACGGTACCGAAACTCTCCTCGTGATTGATGCCGATGACGTTGCGGATGGACTGCAGATTCCAGGTCTCCGAGTTGTTCGACTGCCAGAAGGTCGGCATGCCGAAGCGGGAGTCGTGCGTGAAGGCATTCCACAGCTTGCCCCGATCGTGGCTGTTGTACCCGATCGGTGACGCGCCGACCTGCGCGCCCCGGACCCTCGATGCGAACCGGTCGCCGCTCCACTGGTAGGCGTCGACCTCGATGTCCCGGGTGATGGAGTCGCTTCCCCGCCACCAGTTGAGGCCGAACGTCTCGCCCGGAGGCGACCCCGCGTTACCGTCGATGCCGGTAATCAGGAGGTTCTCGACGGTCGTGCCCGGCTTCGACATGCCGACCATGATGCCGTTGAACAGATGACCCTGTGGCGTCCCCTGAAGCCAGAAGTTGGACAGGACCTGCGGGACGAGTCCCTCGTTCATGCGGAGCACGTAGAGCTGATTCGTCTGACCGGTGCCCTGCGCAGGAACAGTGCCGCCGAAGGTCGAGGTGTTGGGTTTGATGCGCAGGATGGTGTCCCGGCCCTCCCCGATGACTCCCTTGACCTGCTTCGGCACGCGGATGGCAACCGAGGCGTCCCGGAAGTTGCTGACCTCGAAGACACCGGCAGGCAGCTTGAGGATCTTCCCCGAGAGTTCCGGTTTGGCCAGGACGCTGTTGATGTCGTCTCCTGGTCGCGCGATGCTGCTCCACAGCACCCAGTCGGCAGGCACGGTGACGGACGGCACAGTCGGAACGGGAACAGGAGTCGGAGCAGGAGCCGGCGGCGGCGACACAGCGGTCGGCGCCGGAGTCGGAGCAACTGTCGGAGCAACTGTCGGGGCGGCGGTGGGAGCCGGGCTGGGGGCGGTGGTGGGAGCCGAACTGGGGGCGGTGGTGGGAGCCGGAGCAGGAGCCGGGGCTGTTGTCGTGACCGGGGCTACCCAGAAGCGGGCGCCCTCGTCCGCCCAACCGGCGCTCCGCAGCGTCCGACCGTCTGCCGCGGAGACACTGAATCGGTGTTTGCCTGCGCGGTGGTAGCGGCGAACTTCCACACCGCACGTAACGGGCGTGAGCGAAGCGTAGAACGCCACCTTCTGGTGCTTGTACCCCAACCGCGACTGCACGGTGTCGTACTCGTCGATTCCCGCGACATCGGGAAGGAGCAAGTAGTCGCCGTTGAGGAACAGCCGGTGGATCGGCACAAGTCCTGCCGCGGCGGTGCTGGAGGCCCGGAAGACCAGACCCTTGAGCTCGGTGAAGCCCGAGGACCGTGAGTCGACGGCCTCGGTGGCGGACGTGGTGAGGAGGGAGGCCGTCGTCGTCGGGTTGATGCTCTGGTAGACCGACTGTCTCATGGGCGTGCAGGGCGTGGTCGCTGCCGCTGCGGGCGAGATACCCTGCAGCGCAGCCAGCGGGGCGGCGGCCGTCAGGAGCAGCGCGAGGGCCACCCGGCGACGCGGCGCCGTGCCGTGAACAGCCGAAGGAACGGGAGAGAGGGCCCGGAGGAAGGGGCCTCGGAGAAAGGGCATGTGGAACCTCGATTAACAGGTGTGCCCCCAGCGGGCACGCTCAGATCATCGCAGTCGTGCTGTCAAGCCCTTTCTACCTGCGCCAAACTTGCAGGAACACTGCGCGCTCCTCGGGAGTGCGCAGGCGGGAACGCAAGATTCAACGCCGCAGCAGCCATCGGACGGCGTCGTCTCGTTCGGTGAAGAACCTGATGGTCATCGGCGAGCGGACGGTGAAGGCCGTGAGGACGAGGTCGACGGCGTCGGAACCGAGGATGGCGACGCGTGCGGGGTGGTGGTAGGAGAGGATGGCCTCACGGGCATCCCAGGTCACTTCCCTGAGTGCCGAGACCTCGACGAGCAACGGCAGGGTGGAGCGGCCCGAGGAAACGATCGCCCGACCCGCCTGCGCGACGTCGGCGAGGTGCACGACTATCCGGGGTGCGCAGCGGACGTGCAGCAGGAGGGGCAGGGCCGAGACCGACACCCGGGACGTGCGCTGGGTCATGACTCGTGAATCCATCGAAAGAGACCGCCTCATACGGGCCTACGACGGCATTCCACAGATGCCCGGGCCGATACTGAGCCGCGTCTGCGCGGCGGGCCGCGCAGAGGGCGCCGACCAGCACGCATTCGAAGCCGTCACGGGAACGGATGGGTTGGCCGGCGACCAAGCCACGTGCTCGCTCGAGGCGCGGTCGGCCGGCGGTCGGACGGCGCGAGGGTCAGGCCTTCATCAGAGGGCCCAGGGCCGCCGATCCCGCCACAGCCCCAGTTCGTCCATGCCGTCGATCAGTGTCCGGACGCCGGGAGCCAGCACAGGGCTGTCCTGCTCGACGGCGACCAGCGGTCCGTAGTGACGCAGTTCGGCCATCTCATTGGCGAAGTGCAGAGCGCGCGCGTCCTGGGCGGTCAGGGTGCCGCCGCCGGCCGCTACCGCTTCGAGGGTCTCCTGCGCGGCGCCGAACGCGATGGCATGCGCCAGGTCCGCCGCGGAGCCCGCGAAGTCGTCGCGGGCGGCCGTGTCCCAGCCCCGCAGGAGAGGCTCCTCCTCGACGCGGAGAGCGGTCGATTCCCATTCCCGTGCCATGCATCCCCCGATGATCGTGTGCCGAGCCGAGGTCCCAGCGTCGCAGCCGAGCCCCTCCGCTACAACCCGCGTACTCCTCCCGGGTGAAGTCGTTAGCCGGTCGTGACCTCGGCGAGTGCCCCCTCGTCGGCCGGTGCGGGTCGTGCCAGACTGGGAGGCATGTGTCCTCCTTCAGACCGTCCCCAGGATCCCGCCAACGCGTCGGCGGCTCCCGCACCGTCACCCGGCGCCGACCGGGACGCCGTGCCGCCGGAACCGGCGACGGACCGTCACCTGGCGTTGCGCCTCGACGATGCCTGGCTGCGCTTCCAGACCCGTCTCGCTGTCCGACGCGGCCGGGTGCACACGGTGATCCCCTACACCGGCTACGGCTCGACGGCGTGGGTCCGGGTTCTCGCCCGCGTGGTCCTCGCTGATCCGCGGGACACCGGCGGCGGCTCGGAGTCCGGCCCGCTGAAGCCACTGCAGGAGGGGATGCGCGGCTGGCGCAACTTCACCAGCGCACCCGTCGCCCACGCCGTCGTGCACGTGACCGTCGGTGACGCGGTGCACGACGTCGTGGCCGACCGCGGTGGTGTGGTCGATGCCCGCATACCGGTGTCCCTGGACGCCGGATGGCACACCATCACCGTGCAGTCCGGGCAGTCGCGCACCGTCGAGGCGCCCGTCCGTATCGTCGCGGACGGTACCCGGTTCGGGGTCGTGTCCGACATCGACGACACGGTCATGGTCACTGCCCTGCCGCGCCCGTTCCTCGCCGCGTGGAACACCTTCGTGCTCGACGAGCACGCGCGCACTCCTACTCCCGGAATGGCCGTCCTGTACGAGAGGATCGTCCGGACCATCCCCTCCGCCCCCGTCCTGTACCTCTCGACCGGTGCATGGAACGTCGCGCCCACCCTGTCCCGCTTCCTCTCCCGCAACCTCTACCCGGCGGGACCGAAGCTGCTCACCGACTGGGGACCCACCCGCGACCGCTGGTTCCGGAGCGGCCAGGACCACAAGCGCACCTCCCTCGAGCGGCTCGCCGAGGAGTTCCCGGGCGTCAAATGGCTGCTGGTGGGCGACGACGGCCAGCACGACGAGGCCATCTACTCGGAGTTCGCCCGGCGCCATCCGGAGAACGTGCGCGCCATCGCGATCCGGCAGCTCTCCGCCGGAGAGGCGGTCCTGGCCGGCGGCCGCTCGAAGTCGGGCATGCGGGACACCCCGGGCATCACCTGGATCTACGCTGCGGACGGCGCGGGCATGTCGGCCCGCCTCGAGGAACTCGGCATCATCCGCAGCGAGGTCCGGTCCGCTGACGTCCCGGAGGAGACCGACGTCCCCGGGACCACCGACTGACGCCCTCGGTGTGGCCGCGTCATGAACAGCCGCACACTTGATGGTCCCGATCATGTGTCGTAGCGTGTGGTCCAGCTACTGAGGTAGCGGGTCAGCGACTTCCGCGAGGAAGTGTGGGTGCCTCCATGTGGGCCTGACATTCGTACGCAGTACCGCCGGTGTCCGCGCCGGTCGTTCCCCTGCACACCATCGTTCCCGGCGCGCACGGCGCAGCTGCGGGCACGTACGAAGAGGACCCATGCCGCCACCTACCTATCCCGCCCTGTCCTACGAGCTGTATCCACCCAGGAATCCCGCCGCCGAGGAGTCCCTGTGGACGTCCATCCGCCGGCTGGAGGACACGCGCCCGGACTTCGTGTCCGTCACGTACGGCGCAGCCGGCAGCAACCGCGAGACGGCCATCCACCTGCTGCGGCGCCTGCTCACCGAGACGACGCTGAGACCCCTGGCGCACCTCACCTGCGTGGGCACGAGCCGGACCGAGCTCACGCAGATCATCGAGCGACTGATCGGTGGCGGGGTGCGGGGGATCCTCGCCCTGCGGGGCGATGCCCCCGAGGGTTTCGAGCCGGCTGCGGGCGACGTCGAGCACGCGGACGACCTCGTCCGCCTGATCCGCGAGGTGGAGGGCAGGCGCACCGCTCAGCTGGCCGCCGGCAGGGTCTCGGTCGGGGTCGCCGCCTATGCCACCCGCCACCCCGACTCGCCCAGCGTGGAGCAGGACATCGAGGTCCTCCTCGCCAAGGAGGAGGCCGGTGCCGACTTCGCCATCACGCAGGTCTTCTTCACGCCGTCGGACTACACCCGGCTCGTGACACGGGCACGGCGGGCGGGCGTCACCATCCCGATCATCCCGGGTGTCATGCCCCTCACCAGTACACGGCGTCTGAAGAAGCTCGCCGGGCTCGCGGGAGTGGACGTCGACGAGACCCTGTGGGCGAAGCTCGACGGCGCACGCACCGATGAGGAGCGACGGCGGGTCGGGGTCACCGCGACGGTGGGCCTCGCGAGGGCTGCGCTGGACGACGGCGCCCCGGGCATCCATCTGTACACGTTCAACGAGCATGCCGCCGCGCTGGATGTCCTGGACGCGCTCGACCTCGAACGCCCGCCCGAAGCAGGCCTCGCCGCCTCGCTGTGACACGTCCGACCGGTCCGGCTCGATCGATGGCCGCGCCCTGACGCACGACAGCCCTACCATCCACGACAGCCGTCAGGAGATCGACATGCCCGCACTCTTCCCGCACAGCACCATCATCGGATACCCCCGGATCGGCCCGCGCCGGGAACTCAAGAAGGCCCTGGAGGCGTACTGGGCCGGTCGCAGCGACGCCCCGACCCTCGAACGGGAGGCCAGGAGGCTGCGCGAGACCACCTACGCGCGCCTCACCGGCCTCGGGCTGAACCCGCACGACGCCTCCATCCCCGCGTCCTTCTCGATGTACGACCAGGTGCTGGACACCGCAGTGCTCCTGGGTGCGATCCCCGAACGGTTCCCCGACCTCGCCGCGGACCGCGGCCCCCTCGGGATCGACGACTACTTCACGCTCGCACGCGGTGACGAGCAGAGGTCGCCGCTCGAGATGACGAAGTGGTTCGACACCAACTACCACTATCTCGTCCCCGAGATCGGGCCGCGGACGCCGTTCGCGCTGGACCCGGATACCCTGCTGCGCCAGGTCGCAGAGGCAGCCGACTCCGGGTACCGCGTCCGGCCCACGCTGATCGGACCCGTCACGTTCCTCCTGCTGAGCAAGGCGGCCGAGGGAGCGGGTGGCGGCTTCGATCCGCTGGACCGGCTCGACGACGTCCTGCCGCTCTACGCGGATCTCCTGGGTCGGCTCGAGGAGCGCGGTGTGCGGTGGATCCAGTTCGACGAGCCTGCGCTCGTGACGGACACGCCACTGCCCGACGCCGTGGTGGACGACGCCGTCCGACGTGCCTACGGGCACCTGTCGGGGGTGGCCGGGCGGCCTGCGATCTTCCTGACGACGCCCTACGGGGGCGTGGGGGAGCGTCTCCGGGCCATCGCCGCGACGGGTGTCGAGGCGGTCCACCTCGACCTGGTCAGGGGAGCCGTCCCCGCTCCCGCGGAGCTGGCGCTGCTGAAGGGCAAGACCCTCGTGGCCGGGATCATCGACGGCCACAACGTCTGGAAGGCGGACCTCGGCGGGGCCGCCGCCGTGCTCGACCGCCTGAGGGCGGATGGGGTGTCCCTGTCCGTCGCGACGTCCACGTCCCTGCAGCACGTGCCGCATGACACCGGGGTCGAGCAGTCGCTCCCCGACGAGCGCCGTTCGTGGTTGTCCTTCGCGGACCAGAAGGTCGAGGAGGTGGTGATCCTCGCAGGGCATGTCGCGCATCCGGGCTCGGCGGATCGCGCGATCGCCGCTGCGGCGAAGGTCCTCGCGGGTCGGCGTTCGGCTCCCGGCGTCGAGGTTCCCGCGGTCCGCGAGCGTGCGGCGGGGCTCTCGCCGTCGGACTTCGACCGCGGTGGTTTCGAGGAGCGGCGGTCCGCCCAGCAGGCGGCCCTGGACCTGCCGCTCCTCCCCACGACGACGATCGGTTCCTTTCCGCAGACCACGGAGGTGAGATCCGCACGTGCGCGGGCTGCCCGCGGCGACCTCTCCGCAGCGGGCTACGAGGCTGCGCTGCAGGACGAGATCCGCCGCGTCATCGCCCTGCAGGAGGAGCTCGGGTTCGACGTCCTGGTGCACGGTGAACCCGAGCGCAACGACATGGTGCAGTACTTCGCCGAGAACCTCGACGGGTTCGACGTGACGCAGCACGGCTGGGTGCAGTCCTACGGGTCGCGGTGCACGCGCCCGTCACTGCTCTGGGGCGATGTCAGCAGGCCCGCACCCATCACGGTGCCGTGGACGTCCTTCGCTCAGTCGCTGACGGGCAAGCCGGTCAAGGGCATGCTGACCGGTCCGGTGACCATCCTGGCCTGGTCCTTCGTCCGCAACGATCAACCGCTGGCCGACACCGCCTTCCAGGTGGCACTCGCCCTCCGCGACGAGGTGCTGGACCTCGAGCGGTCGGGGACGCGCATCATCCAGGTCGACGAACCGGCCCTGCGCGAGCTGCTCCCGCTCCGCCGTGCCGACCAGCCCGCCTACCTCGACTGGTCGGTGCGGGCCTTCAATCTCGCGACGGCGGCGGCGGCTCCCGCCACGCAGATCCACACGCACCTGTGCTACTCGGAGTTCGGTGCGGTCATCACCGCGATCGACGGCCTGGACGCGGACGTCACCTCGATCGAGGCAGCCCGCTCCCGCATGGAGGTGGTGCACGATCTCGAGGAGCACGGCTTCCCTCGCGGTGTGGGCCCCGGGGTCTACGACATCCATTCCCCGCGTGTCCCGCCGGCGGAGGAGATCCGGCTGCTCCTGGAGCGGGCAGTGCGCCACGTCCCCGCGGCACGGCTGTGGGTGAATCCCGACTGCGGGCTGAAGACCCGGGGCTACCGGGAGACCGAGCAGTCGCTCCGGAACCTGGTCGCTGCCGCGGGGGCCGTCCGTGCCGCCGTGGAGGTGCGCGGCTAGGAGCCGTCCCTGACCTCGAGGAGCGTGGTCCGGCTGAACCGGATGTCGGTGAAGGTCGCCCAGGTGCCCGACCCTGCGGGGGACTGCGCCACGAACCCGACCTGGAGCGTTTCGGCGGCGCTCCGTCCGACGGAGAAGTAGCGGACCAGCGACCAGCGGTCGCCGTCGTGGGACGCATGGAGGGCGAAGGTGCCGCCCATCCGGCTGATGCGGAGGTGGGTGCCCGACCCGTCGATCGGCCAACTGTCGCAATCGTCGGAGGCTCCGTCGCGCGTCACGACCGAGACCACCCTGGTGATCCCGGCGGGATCACGCTCGGCGCACACCTTGAACCACGTGTCGTCGTCGAACCAGCCCAGCAGCACGCCGGAGTCGAAGTCGGCGACGAAACCCGCGGCCACATGGGCCTGCAGCTGGAAGTCGCCGTCCACGGGAGCCGTCCATCGCTCCGCATCGGGGCGGGGGCCCTCGACGCCCCGCGGGTCCAGGAACAGATCGGCGCCCGCCCCCGCGGTCAGGCGCACCACCGTGCCGGTCACGTCCGGATCGCGGGGAGCGGCGCCGCCGTGCGGCTCGAGAGGGAAGGGAAGGCCGGGACAGCTCAGGGATCGGGAGGTCACGCTCGATCCTCGCACGGGCAGGTGCGGCTGCCGTCGCGCCCTCGGGCGGCGTGAAGCTCCTGGCGTTCGGGCGATCGAGCATCCGATCGACGTACGGGCCGTCCTCCTGTCCAGGGAAGACGCACGGCGTGCAGGACGCCGGACGGCTCTCCCGTCAGTCGGCGCCCAGCAGATCCCGCACCAGGGTCGCAGCCCTGCCCGCCACGACGGGGACCCCGGTCTTCAGCGGTTCGGCGAGGACGAGGGCGCCGAGTGCTGCGCCGAGGAGCGCACTGCCCGCGACGGTTCGCTGCACGGTCCGTCGTCGCCCGCTCCACCCGCCGCTCACACGGGCGTTCACCGGGTCGGGGGAAGGTCCGTAGAGATTCCCGGTGGAGTCCTCGGCCGATTCCTTCTTCGACAGGTGCGTGTTCTCGACCTGGTGTGCCATGAGCTTCTCCAGGCGCCCCGGCGCGAGCCGGTGCTGTCGGACCATGGATCGGCCGATCCGCCCGACGGCGACCTCGCGGGTGGGGGAGTCGACGACGCCCAGGATGGCCTTCGCCACCCGGTCGGCCGTGTACACGGGCGGCATGGCGACCGCTCGCCGCCCCGTGTAGTTCGCCGCGTGGTCGAAGAAGGGGGTGTCGACGGTCGGTGGCAGCACCGTGCACACGTGGATCCGCTTCTTCCGGTCGAGGGTCAGTTCGGCACGGAGGCTGACCCCGAGGGCGCGGACGGCGGCCTTGGAGACGGAGTAGGCGGAGGTGTAGGGCTGGGGGACCTCGCCGACGATCGAGGCGACGTTCACGAGCACCCCTGCCCCCTGATCCTGCATGCGCTCGAGGGCGGCGCGCGCTCCGTGGACGTACCCCATCAGGTTGACGTCGATCACCCGCTGGAAGTCCCGCATCGGGACGTCGAGGAAGGGGGAGAAGAAGGATACCGCCGCATTGTTGACCCAGACGTCGATGCGGCCGAACTCCTCCACGGCGCGGCCGGCCAACTCCTGTACGGCGTCGTACTCGGAGGTGTCCGTCGGGACGGCGACGGCCCGTGAGCCGAGGGCGATGCATTCGGTGACGAGGGATTCGAGCGCCTCGACGCGCCTGCTCGCGAGGACGAGGTCCACGTGCCTGCGGGCGAAGCGCAGTGCCGTCGCGCGTCCGATCCCGCTCGCAGCTCCCGTGATGACCACGACACTGTTCCTGATGCGCATGCTCGCTCCTCCGATGCCCTGGGGGTTCCTCCCGCGGGTCTCTCGAACCTACGGACGGCTCCGAGGGACCCGCAACGGGGAATCAGTGGGCGGTGGGGGATGCGAGCACGTGCGGGGTGTGCTTGGGGCCGATGCTCCGGGTGTGCAGGATCTCGGCGAGGTGATCCATGAACAGGCGGACGCGGGCGTCGTCCGCGTCTCCCGTCCGGAGGGCGAAGATGCTCCGCGCCAGCCGGATCTCCGGGACGTCGAGGGTCACGATCCCCTCGGGTCGGCTCACCATCGCGAGGTCGGGGACCAGGGCGGCGCCGAGGCCCGCGGCCGTGAGTTCGAGGGTCGCGTTGAAGTCGTCGCAGTAGGCGGCGATACGAGGGTGGAGGTTGCAGCTCGCGAAGAGACGCTCGATGACGGTCGCGTCGGCGGTGCCCGGGTGGTGCATGATCCACGGCATGTCGGCCAGCTGGTCGGCGGTGATGCGGGCGCCGCTGCGGATCCCCCAGGTCGCGGGCAGGATGACGCGGAAGTCGTCGTCGCCGATCCACTGACGGCTGAGCGTCGACGGCCAGGCGAGCCCGGCCTGCCCCACCTGGTAGACGAGGGCCAGGTCGAGATCGCCGCCGGTGCGCAGGCCCTGGATGGTGTGGGCGGGCTCGCCGACGAAGACGCGGAGGGATACGCCGAGCCGCTGCCACTCCGGCATACCGAGGAGTCGGGGCAGCGCGAACGTCGCAAGGCTCGGGAAGATCCCCAGCCGCAGCTCGTGGGCGGGACCGGCTCCGGCGCGCGCCGTGGAGGCGAGGAGGGCGTCGATGTCGGTGAGCACCTTCGCGGCGTGGCGGGACACGGCGAGGGCCGCGTCGGTCGGGATGGCACTGCGGGCTGTGCGGGTGAAGAGGGTGGCCCCGGTATCGCGCTCCAGGGCGGACATCTGCTGGGAGACGGCCGACGCCGTGTACCCCAGGCTGGTGGCCGCGCCGCTGAAGGACCCGTGGCGGATCACCTCGAGCAGTGTGCGCAGGTGGATCGGATTGACCATTTAGCACGTCCTCCCTGGCTGGTCCATGATTCCCCCGACCGGAAGAAGTGGTTGCACCAATCCCGAATCTGTGTTGCTCCGAACTTCTCCCGAATCAACTGTGCGACAGGTCTCTGGAGTCCGATCCACCGGTGTCCCGGCGGGGTGTGGCGGCTTGCGGCGAGTCCGTGGGAACCTGCGGATGCTCCGCCGTACAGCCACACGACCGGCAGGAGAAGACATGTCCGACGACGAGACGGGTTCCGTCGAGCTTACCCGCGGCGGGCAGCCGGCCGGCCGCCGGGTCGCCGTGATCGGCAGCGGTGTCTCGGGCCTCACGGCCGCCTGGATCCTCCGGAACGGCAACGCGGTCACCCTCTTCGAGGCCGACGACCGCCCGGGCGGTCACGCGCACACTCACGAGGTCGATCTCGCGGACGGCACGACGACGGGCGTCGATACCGGGTTCATCGTCCACAACGACCGAACCTACCCCACCCTGGTCCGGCTCTTCGAGGAACTCGGCGTGCCTACCCAGGACTCGGACATGAGCATGTCCATCCGCTGTGACGGCTGCGGCCTGGAGTACGCGGGGGCCAAGGGCCGGCGCGGGGTGTTCGCCCAGCCCGGTGTGCTGCTCCGCGGCCGGTATCTCCGCATGCTCGCCGAGATCCTGCGGTTCCAGCGGTCGGCACGGGCGCTCCTGCGCCACAGTGACGATGCCTCGGCGGGCACCGCCGGCGAGGGGGAGCCCACGCTCGGCGACTTCCTCGACCGGGGCCGCTTCAGCGCCTATTTCACCTCCCACTTCATGACGCCCGTGGTATCGGCCGTCTGGTCCTGCGATCCGACCACGGCCCTGGCCTACCCGGCCCGGTACCTGTTCTCCTTCATGGACCACCACGGCATGCTGACCATCAAGGGCTCTCCCCAGTGGCGCACCGTCACAGGAGGCTCCAACGAGTACGTGCGGCGCATCGTCGACGTCCTCGACGACGTGCGGCTGTCCAGTCCTGTGACCGCCGTGAGGAAGACCGACGACGGCGTCCTCGTCACGACCGCCGGTGCGAGCGAGCTGTTCGACGCCGTCGTCATCGCCACGCATCCGAACCAGGCCCTGGCGATGCTCGAGGAGCCGAGCGGCGACGCCGCCGAGGTCCTCGGCACCATGCCCTACTCCGTGAACACCACGCAGTTCCACACCGACGAGTCGGTGCTGCCCCGCGTGCACGGCGCCCGCGCCTCCTGGAACTACCGCCTGCCCTCGTGCGATGCCACGCCGGACCGCGTTCTCGTGTCCTACGACATGACAAGGCTCCAGCGCCTCGAGGGGCGCACCAACCACCGCTTCATCGTCAGCCTGGGGGAGGGTGAGCTGATCGATCCGTCGACCGTGCTGAAGACGATGGTCTACGAGCACCCCCAGTACACGCCGCAGTCCCTCGCGTCCCAAGCGCGGCTGGCGGAGCTCGGTGACGACCGGATCGCCTTCGCCGGCGCGTACCACGGCTGGGGATTCCACGAGGACGGAGCCCTGTCCGGCCGCCGCGCCGCGGAGAGCATCGGCGGGTCGTGGGACGGGAACCCCGCCACGGAACTCGCCGACGTACGGGCATGAGCGCCTTCCTCTACCCGACGACGATCCGCCACGTCCGGCGGACGCCGCTGCGCAACGACTTCACCTACCGCAGCTACAGCTGGCTCGTGGACCTCGACGACCTCCCCGTCCTGCCCCGCTGGCTCGCCCCGTTCGCCCGGTTCCTCCCCGAGGACCATCTCGGCTCGCCCGGGCGCAGCATCCGCGAGAACGTGGCAGCCTTCCTGCGCTCGCAGGGCAGGAACGACGACGGCGGACGCGTCACGATGCTCTCGAGCGGCCGGGTGCTCGGGCACGTCTTCAATCCGCTGTCGCTGTTCTGGTGCCATGACCGCTCCGGCGCCCTCACCGCCGTCGTCGCCGAGGTGCACAACACCTACGGGGAGCGCCACTGCTATCTGCTCGACGTCGATGCGCACGGCACGGCCCACACCCCGAAGGCGTTCTACGTGTCGCCGTTCAACCCCGTGGAGGGGTACTACGAGATGCGCGTGCCCGAGCCCGCCGAGAGACTCGGCGTCGCGATCGTGCTGCATCGCGAGGAGCAGGCACCCTTCACCGCCACCATGACCGGACACCGCCTGCCCGCGACCCCCGCGAACGTGGTCCGGATGGCGCTCGCGGTCCCCCTGGCACCCCTCCGCGTCGTCGTCCAGATCCGCTGGCAGGGGATTAGACTCTGGCTGCGGCGGCTGCCCGTCAGTCCCAGGCCGCTCCATGAACACCAGGAGGCAGTTCGATGAGCACCACAGTTGTTCCCTCGCAGGCGGACGTCGATCCGGCCGCCTGGCCGGGCATCGCCGGCGTCCCCGGCGGGACGAGGGGCAAGGTCCGGGCCACCATCGCCGAGAAGATCTTCTCGGCGGCCGTCAACACCCTCGAACTCCGGGTCATCCACGATGACGGCACCATCCTGGGCGCGCCCGGCGGCGGCCCACGGCCGGAGATGCGCATCCACCGGCCCGCCGACTTCTACGCCCGGCTCGGCGACAGCGGCCTGATCGGTCTCGGTGAGTCCTACATGGCCAGGGACTGGACGGCGTCGGACCTCACCGAGGTGATCCAGGTCTTCGCGGCGCGTGCCGCGCACCTGGTGCCCGTGCCGCTGCAGAAGCTCCGCGGGCTCTCCCTGCCCAAGCCCCCCCGGCGCGAGCGGAACAGCACGGCCAACACGCGCTCGAATATTTCGCGGCATTACGATCTCTCCAACGAACTCTTCGCCCTGTTCCTCGACCCGACCATGTCCTACTCGAGTGCCCTCTTCGATGCCACCGGCAAGGATCTCCTGCACGTGGAGTGGGACGAACTCGCCTCCGCGCAGCAGCGGAAGGTCGACCGCCTGCTCGACCAGGCGAACGTGGGCCAGGGCACGCGGGTCCTCGAGATCGGTACCGGCTGGGGGGAGCTCGCGCTCCGGGCCGCCGCCCGCGGAGCCACGGTGGTGTCGGTGACGCTGTCCAGCGAGCAGAAGGAGCTCGCGGAGCAGCGCATCAGCGCCGCCGGCTTCGCGGACCGCGTCGAGGTGCAGCTGAAGGACTACCGGCTGGTCGAGGGCCAGTACGACGCCGTGGTGTCGGTCGAGATGATCGAGGCCGTGGGCTACGAGTTCTGGGCCGTGTACTTCCAGACGATCGACCGCGTCCTCGCCCCGGGCGGCCGCGTGGCCATCCAGGCCATCACGCTCCCGCACGAGCGGATGATGGCGACGCGGCGGTCCTACACCTGGATCCACAAGTACATCTTCCCCGGGGGATTCATCCCCTCGGTCCGCGCCATCGAGGACGTCACCGACCGCTACACCAGCCTGCGGGTGCGCGAGCGCCTCTCCATGGGCGACCACTATGCGCAGACGCTCCGCCTGTGGGAGGAGCGTTTCCTCGCGCGGCACGACGACGTGGCGGCCCTCGGCTTCGACGAGACGTTCGAGCGCATGTGGCAGTTCTATCTCTGCTACTCGCGGGCGGGTTTCCAGGCCGGCTACCTGGACGTCCAGCAGCTCATCTTCGACCGGCGGCCCTGACGGGCCCCCGCTCGTCCCGAGCTTCCCGCTCTTCTCGTTGTTCCCTGCGGCCCGAACCGGCCCGAACCGGCCCATACCGTCCCCATCCGTCCCACCAAGGAGTATCGCGTGACTGACCTCGAGCAGGGCACCATGTCCACCGGCCGATCGGGCAGCGGGACGGAGGGGATCGCGCAGAAGCTCGCCGGGATCCTCGCACCGATCGTCGGTGGGGAGCTCCCCGTCCGGCTCGTCGCCTGGGACGGCAGCGCTGCGGGCGGCGAGGACCAGCCCGAGGTCCGCCTGAACAGCGTCAACGCGTTGCGCCGCATCCTCTGGAGTCCGGGCGAGCTCGGCGTGTCCCAGGCCTACGTCACCGGCGAGCTCGACGTCCCCGGATCCCTCGGGCAGGCGCTCACCCACCTGTGGACCGTGATCGGGCAGCGCGGACTCTCGATGCCGCGGCTGACCCCGCAGCTCGTCCTGCAGCTGACGAAGGTGGCTCGCGAGGTCGGGGCCTTCGGTCCGCCCCTGCCGGCGCCGGCATCCCAGGCGAAGATCAAGGGCCGCCTGCACAGCCTGCTGCGGGACCGCGCGGCCATCAGCCACCACTACGACCTCTCCAACGACTTCTACGGCCTCATCCTCGACGACCACATGGCCTACTCCTGCGGCTACTGGCTCTCCGACGATCCCGACTACTCCCTCGAGGACGCCCAGCGCGACAAGCTGGACCTCGTCTGCCGCAAGGTGGGCCTCGACCGGAAGCCGGGGCTGCGGTTCCTCGACGTCGGGTGCGGCTGGGGGTCCCTGAGCCTGTACGCCGCCGAGCACTTCGGCGCCAGGGTCACCGGCGTCACCATCTCGAAGGAGCAGAAGGCGTTCATCGACCAGCGCATCGCGGAGCGGGGACTCGGCGACCGCGTCGAGATCCGGCTCCAGGACTACCGCGACGTGTGTGACGGACCCTACGACGCCGTCGCCTCCCTCGAGATGGGGGAGCACGTGGGCGAGGAGAACTACGGGACCTATACGTCCACCCTGTTCCGGAACGTCGCCCCCGGCGGGAAGGTCCTCATCCAGCAGATGTCGCGGCACGGCAAGCACCCGGGTGGAGGGCCCTTCATCGAGTCCTTCATCGCCCCGGACATGCACATGCGGCCCGTGGGGGACACCGTCAACCTGATCGAGGGCGCCGGCTTCGAGATCCGCGGAGTGCAGGCGCTCCGCGAACACTACGTGCGGACCATCGATGCCTGGGAGGACCGCTTCGAGGCCAACTGGGACCGCGCCGTCGCGATGATGGGCGAGGAGGTCGCCCGGGTCTGGCGTCTCTACATGGTCGGCGCGTCCATGACGTTCCGGGACGGCCGCATGGGCGTGGACCAGATCCTCGCGGAGCGCCCGCTCCGGTAGGTCTGCCCCGGCCGCCCTCACAGCGGTCCCACGGCCGGTACCGCTTCTCCCCGGAAGCGGCGCCGGCCGTCGTCGTCTGCAGGTCGAGGCCGGCCGCCGCCGGGTTCGGCAGGACGTCCGCGACACGCCGCGGAATGACGACACGGGGTTTTCTCTGCCTGTGTGGAACTCCTCCACAGCGTGTGGACCGAGGCCCTGCCAGGGTGCCGGAATCGCTCGTTTCCGGGCTTTCCGACAGCCTCGATCTGTGGACATCGTGTGGACTACTCGGACCGGTAATGACATACTTGTAATACATCATCTAGGGGTCCACCCGAGCGGTGCGCACTAGATGTAGTATCGAACTACAGAAACAACCGCTGGACGGGCATGGGCCCGGAAGCGCGGAAATCCCCGGATTTCTTCCCCTGTCCGGGGCCGCGCTCCACCCATGACACAGCACCACAGCAGTAGACGAAAAGGGGACTAGGACATGACGGTCACGGTTTACACGAAGCCGGCTTGCGTACAGTGCAACGCCACGTACCGCGCTCTGGACAAGAAGGGCATCACCTACCAGAGCGTCGACATCTCGCAGGACCCCGCCGCCCTCGAGCGCGTGCGCTCCATGGGCTACATGCAGGCTCCCGTGGTCATCACGGACAACGACCACTGGTCCGGGTTCCGCCCCGACAAGATCAGCGCGATCGCCGACTCGGCCGTCAGCTCGGTGGCCTGAGCGATCCCCTCGGGGATCCGCAGGCCGGGCATCGGGCGATGAGCATCCTCACCGTGGATGATCGTTCCCCCGCCGCCGATCCGGCAGCAGCCGGCGTGGCTGAGGGGGCGGTCACCGATGCCGCACTGATCTACTTCTCGTCGGTCTCCGACAACACCCACCGCTTCGTGGAGAAGCTGGGCGTCCGGGCCGCCCGCATGCCGGTGCTCACCAGGGAGCCGACCCTGCAGGCGACCAGGCCGTACGTCCTGGTCCTACCGACCTACGGCGGGATCACCGGCAAGGGCGCGGTGCCCCGCCAGGTCGTGAAGTTCCTGAACAACGAGCAGAACCGCAGCCTCCTCCGCGGGGTCATCGGGGCCGGTAACACAAATTTCGGTGAGACCTACTGCCTTGCCGCCGACATCGTCGCCGCCAAGTGCAACGTGCCGGTCCTCTACAGATTTGAAGTCATGGGAACGTCCGAGGACGTCGCCCGCGTAACCACAGGATTGGAAGAGTTTTGGACATGAGTGTTGCAGAGACGGAGACGGGCGCACCCGCAGCCGCAGTAGAGCGCTTCAAGGACATGGGCTATCACGAGCTCAACGCCATGCTCAACCTGTACGGACCGAGCGGGGAGATCCAGTTCGACGCCGACCGCGAGGCCGCGCACCAGTACTTCCTGCAGCATGTGAACAACAACACCGTGTTCTTCCACGACCTCGAGGAGAAGCTCGACTACCTCGTGAAGAACGAGTACTACGAGCGCGAGACGCTCCACCAGTACACGATGAACTTCATCCGCGACCTCTTCAAGCGTGCCTACGCCAAGAAGTTCCGCTTCGAGACCTTCCTCGGCGCCTTCAAGTACTACACCTCGTACACGCTGAAGACGTTCGACGGCAAGCGTTACCTCGAGCGCTACGAGGACCGCGTCTGCATGGTCGCCCTCCACCTGGCCCGCGGTAACGAGCAGCTTGCCCTGCAGATGGTCGACGAGATCATCGACGGCCGCTTCCAGCCCGCCACCCCCACCTTCCTCAACGCCGGCAAGCGCCAGCGCGGCGAGCTCGTCTCCTGTTTCCTCCTCCGCATCGAGGACAACATGGAGTCGATCGGCCGTTCCATCAACTCGGCCCTGCAGCTCTCCAAGCGCGGCGGCGGCGTCGCCTTCGCCCTGACGAACATCCGTGAGGTCGGCGCGCCGATCAAGCAGATCGAGAACCAGTCCTCCGGCGTCATCCCCGTGATGAAGCTCCTCGAGGACAGCTTCTCCTACGCCAACCAGCTCGGCGCCCGCCAGGGTGCCGGTGCCGTGTACCTGCACGCCCACCACCCGGACATCAACCGCTTCCTCGACACCAAGCGTGAGAACGCGGACGAGAAGATCCGCATCAAGACGTTGTCCCTCGGCGTCGTGGTCCCCGACATCACGTTCGAGCTCGCCAAGCGCGACGAGGACATGTACCTGTTCTCCCCGTACGATGTCGAGCGCGTCTACGGCATGCCGTTCTCCGACATCTCGGTCACCGAGAAGTACTACGAGATGGTGGACGACGCCCGCATCAAGAAGACCAAGATCAAGGCCCGCGAGTTCTTCCAGACGCTCGCGGAGATCCAGTTCGAGTCCGGCTACCCGTACATCATGTTCGAGGACACCGTGAACCGGGCGAACCCGATCGAGGGCAAGATCATCATGTCCAACCTGTGCTCCGAGATCCTCCAGGTCTCCGAGCCCACCACGTACAACGAGGACCTGTCCTACGACCAGGTGGGCAAGGACATCTCCTGCAACCTCGGCTCGCTGAACATCGCGAAGACCATGGACTCGCCCGACTTCGGCCGGACCATCGAGACCGCGATCCGCACCCTCTCGGCCGTCTCGGACATGAGCCACATCAGCTCGGTGCCCTCGATCGCCAAGGGCAACGACGCCTCGCACGCCATCGGCCTCGGCCAGATGAACCTGCACGGCTACCTCGCCCGGGAGCGGGTCCACTACGGCTCCGAGGAGGGCCTGGACTTCACCAACATCTACTTCTACTCCGTGGTGTACCACTGCATCCGGGCGTCGAACCTGATGTCCATCGAGACCGGCCGCCAGTTCGCGGGCTTCGAGCGCTCCACGTACGCCAGCGGGGAGTTCTTCGACAAGTACACCGATCAGGTGTGGGAGCCGGCGACGCCGCGCGTCCGTGAGCTGTTCGCCGACGTGCACATCCCCACGCAGGAGGACTGGCGCGCACTGAAGGCCTCGGTCATGGAGCACGGCATCTACAACCAGAACCTGCAGGCCGTCCCGCCGACCGGTTCCATCTCGTACATCAACAACTCGACCTCCTCCATCCACCCGGTGGCGTCGAAGATCGAGATCCGCAAGGAAGGCAAGCTGGGCCGCGTGTACTACCCGGCGCCGTACCTCACCAACGACAACCTGGAGTACTACCAGGATGCGTACGAGATCGGCTACGAGAAGATCATCGACACGTACGCCGCTGCAACGCAGCACGTGGACCAGGGCCTGTCCCTGACGCTGTTCTTCAAGGACACCGCGACCACGCGTGAGATCAACAAGTCGCAGATCTACGCCTGGCGCAAGGGCATCAAGACCGTCTACTACATCCGTCTCCGCCAGCTCGCGCTGGAAGGGACCGAGGTAGAGGGCTGCGTCTCCTGCATGCTCTAGCAGTTCTCGCCGGACCGGGCATCTCGCCCGGTCCGGCATCCCGTTCCACCAGGCACCACCCACACCCCCAGACAAGGAACACACCATGAGCGAGAAGCTGAAGCTCGTCGACCAGGTCCAGGCCATCAACTGGAACCGCATCCAGGATGACAAGGACGTCGAGGTCTGGAACCGCCTGGTGAACAACTTCTGGCTGCCCGAGAAGGTGCCGCTGTCCAACGACGTGCAGTCGTGGGCCACGCTGACGCCGGACGAGCAGCAGCTCACCATGCGCGTGTTCGCCGGTCTGACGCTGCTCGACACCGTGCAGGCCACGGTCGGCGCCGTCAGCCTCATCCCCGACGCGATCACGCCGCACGAGGAGGCCGTCCTCACGAACATCGCGTTCATGGAGTCGGTGCACGCCAAGAGCTACTCCTCGATCTTCTCCACCCTGGCCTCCACCAAGGAGATCGACGAGGCGTTCCGCTGGTCCACGGAGAACGTGAACCTGCAGAAGAAGGCCAGCATCGTAACGGAGTACTACCGCGGTGACGATCCCCTGAAGCGCAAGGTCGCCTCGACGCTGCTCGAGAGCTTCCTGTTCTACTCCGGCTTCTACCTGCCCATGTACTGGTCCTCCCGCGCCAAGCTCACGAACACGGCCGACCTGGTGCGCCTGATCATCCGTGACGAGGCCGTGCACGGCTACTACATCGGCTACAAGTTCCAGCGCGGGCTCGAGAGTGCGACGCCGGAGCGCCGCCAGGAGATCAAGGACTACGCGTTCGAGCTCCTCTTCGAGTTGTACGAGAACGAGGTCCAGTACACGCACGACCTGTACGACGGCGTGGGCCTGGCCGAGGACGTCAAGAAGTTCCTGCACTACAACGCCAACAAGGCCTTGATGAACCTCGGCTACGAGGCGATGTTCCCGTCGTCCGTCACCGACGTGAACCCTGCGATCCTCTCGGCGCTGTCACCGAATGCGGACGAGAACCACGACTTCTTCTCTGGCTCGGGTTCCTCGTACGTCATCGGCAAGGCCGTGAACACCGAGGACGAGGACTGGGACTTCTAGTCCTGCCGCATCATGAGCGGGCCCGGCCGGAAATCCTCCGTCCGGGCCCGTCTGCACATCCGCCGTCGGACGCTCTGACGACTAGGTCAGCCAGCTCCACCAGCGCGACGGTTCCGGTTCCGGGCGGGGGACTGATTCAGGCTCTGGTTCGCCTCCGAGCGCCTGGGCGGCCTCGACGAGATCCTCGGCGGTGAGGGTCATGACGGCGTCGCGGTCGAGCGCGTCGAAGTCCCGGCCCTCGTCGAGCGAGAGCCTGAGCGCCTGCCGGTTCAATGCCTGCTCGAACAGCGTGCGGGCGAAACGGGCGTTGCCAGAATCCTCCCCGACGTGCAGGCCCAGGAAGATGCGGCGCAGCATCTCGTCCGCGCCGTCGGAAAGGACGTACTCGTGCTGGGCCAGCATCTGATGGAAGATCGTCTGGAGCGCGTCCACTGAGTAGTCGGGAAACGTGATCTCCCGGGCGAAACGGGAGCGCAGCCCGGGGTTCGACAGGAGGAACGCCTCCATCAGCTGCGGGTAGCCCGCCACGATGATCACCAGTCGATGCCGGTGGTCCTCCATCCGCTTGAGCAGGACCTCGATGGCCTCCGGACCGAAGTCCATCCGGCCGTCGTCGGGCGTCAGTGCGTACGCCTCGTCGATGAAGAGCACCCCGTCGAGTGCCCGCCGGATCACCCGGTCCGTCTTGATGGCGGTCGCCCCGACATACTGCCCCACGAGGCCGGACCGGTCCACCTCCACGAGGTGCCCCTTCTGCAGCAGTCCGACAGCGCGGTACATCTCGGCGAGAAGCCGCGCGACCGTGGTCTTCCCGGTCCCCGGGTTGCCGAGGAAGACGAGATGCTGTGACGTCGCCACCTCGGGCAGTCCGTGCGCCTTCCGGCGTGCCTGCACCTGGAGGAGGGCGACAAGAGCGCGCACCTGCTCCTTGACCGTGTCCAGTCCCACGAGGGCGTCGAGTTCGGCCTGCACTTCGGCCAACGGGCGCGCCGGACCGGGGCGCGCTGCGAAGTACTCCCCGCGTAGATCCTCGACGCGCTCCGACCCCGAGGACTTGAGTTGATCCGTGAGGTGGCTCAACGTCTCGCGGAGGTCGTCGAGTGGATTGCGGCCAGCGGCCATGTCGTCCTCCTGCGCGGCTGACCGGCAGCCGCCAGCCGTCCCACCGGAAGGTCAGCCACCGCACCCGTCGAAGCCTGGTGGTGTCCCGCCAGTCCAACGGGATCATCACCACGCTACCGCACCGGAAGAGCGGGCACGGGCCCAATTCCAGGCTGCTTCAGCGACGCTCGTGGCGCCGGAGAGCGACGGCAGGGTCAGTGGTGAAGCCCCTGCCCGTCGTCACACTCCGGTGAGCGTCCGGGTGTCGCTTCAGCATCGCTGGTCATGCCGTAGAGCCTTGATCCGCCGTCGTGCCCTGCGCTGCTCGCTCTCAGAGAGTGCCTTCACCGGTTTACGAGCTACGGCACCCGGAGGTAGGGGAGCGGTGGAGCGGTAGGCATGACCGGTGGGTGTTTCGACGACCATGGTGTGGCGTCGCCCCGGGCGCGTCCGTACGCTCCACCCGGGACCCTTCTTTGTGTTTGCAGGCTTTGCAGAGTCCGGCACCGTTGACGAGGCTCGTCCGGCCACCCTCACCCCAGGGGAGTATGTGGTCGTAGTGGCGGACAGGGGCGTCGCAGTAGGGCGTGCGGCAGGTGATGTCGCGCGCCAGGAGGAAGCGGCGCTGGATAGGTGTGAGGAGGCGTGACCGTGCATCGCAGGCCAGGAGTTCACCGGCCCCGGGCGCCGTGGAGAGACGACGTATCCAGACGTGAAAACCGTCCCTCTTCGGAAGCCTGGTGGACCCGGGACCCTTTCACGATGCTCCAGCGGCCGCCCGTCATCCGGGTCCGGTGCCTTCCGCCCGCCGTCGCCCCCGGCAGCGACGAAGGAGCGGGCCCATGCAGCGGGTACGACGCCGTACCCTGCGAGCACGGCGGGCTCGCTGTCACCCTGGAGGAGCGTCCGATCCGTCATGACGAGCTGGATCTCGACACCTGAGACACCGCCGGGGACGCCGGTGATTCCTTCGACGAGGGTGTCGGCCATGAGCTGGCCCCGTGAACGGGCGTCGCCTGCCGCGCGCTCGGAATCCGCACGCCTGAAGAGGGCGGCATAGACCGATACCCCCTCGGCGACGGGGAGCAGCGCGGTCAGGTACGCCATGGTGTCGGGAGCCGGCCGCAGGCTCACGCACCGCTCCGCAGCAGCCCGACTTGCCCTGTCCGCCACGGATCGCGGGTCTCGACGGTAGGCGGCTGCACGAGCCGCGGCGATGATCGCCCGATCACCAGCGCCGTCGAAGGCTCCGCTCTCTGCTGCGAGCTCGTCATCGACGGCGCAGCGGTCGGACGCCGTCAGACACGCCGTCTCCCGTACGAGCAGGGTGGCGCGCCATTCGTTGAGCCGTCCGGCTTCCAGCGCGGCCGGTGTGCGGGGCATCTCGGTGACGAGAGCCCGCGCGAGTCCGAGCAGCCGCCCGCCGCGCGACGGAGATTCCCTGCGCGCCAGTGCTATCTGAGCCGCGACACCCCGGCCCCGGTCCGCCGCCGACACCCCGCCCAGGGCCTGAGCATGACGCTGGGCGAGATCGAAGGCGACCGTGATGCGGGCCTGAGCGGCGGAGATCGCGCACTTCAGCTCGTCCAACTCCCGCAACTGGTCAATCAACTCCGCGGACCGTGCTGAATGCTGCCTCTCTGCTGGGTTGGCTGGCTTGGCTGGCTTGGCTCCGTCGGTCCCGTTCAGGCGAGAGAAAGCAGCGTATCCAGGTGAGGCGGCTCCGGACCGAGGTGAATGGCTGCCAAACGGGGCCGCGGACGACGGCGACTGGTCCGCACGGTGCCGCGACCTGATCCGGGAGATCAGGCCCTGCAGATGGAGGCTCCAGCCAGCTGGATCCGGATGAGCAGGGACAGAGGCGGCGTCTGTCTCCGTCGAGGCCTGCGGCTCTTTGTCCATGCATCATCTTCTCGCCTGCCACCGACATCATGGCTCGGGCAGGCGTCCGTCCGACGCCGGATATGTGCTGCTGTCGGGGCCCCCGATCGTGCGGCTGTCGGCTGCTGACCACACGCGCACACGTCAGTTGGTCCGCGACACCTCCACCTTCAATGCGTACTTCCCGACGACGGCCAACGCGGGGCTCGAGGGCACCTTCGAGCCCGGCAAGATCGACAACAACTTCCACACCTTCGAGGCGGGGGGTGTGGACTGGCTGGTCCTGACGCTCGAACTCTGGCCCCGTGTCGAAGCCGTGCAGTGGGCCCGCGGTGTCGTCGCGGCCCATCCGAGGCACAACGTCATCATCAACACCCACGCCTACCTGACTGCGGACGGTTCGATCGCACAGAACAGCGACTACGGCGTCAGCTCACCGCAGTACCTGTACGACAACCTCGTGAAGGTGTATCCCAACATCAAGATGGTCTTCTCCGGGCATGTCGGCCAGGCTGCCGCCCGCGAGGACACCGGGGTGAACGGGAACAGGATCTTCTCCTACCTCGGCGCCTTCCACTCGAACGTCACCAATCCCGTCCGGATCCTCGAGATCGATACGCGTGCGGGAACCCTGAAGAGCGCCATCCACGCGCCGTCGCTGGGCGCCATCTGGACGCAGTACGACCGGTCGACGAGCGGCCTCGAGGTCATCAGGTAGCCGCCCGGCGCTCACCCGGCCGCAGGGATCCCTCGTCGGCCGCCCGATGACCCGGGATCGCGATGCGGTCCAGGTCCGACGCCGCGACCACAGTGGTGGCGGGCCCGGCCGTCCGCCGGGCGCCCGCGGCGAGCAGTCCGACGTCGTCGTACCTGGACGAGAAATGCGTCAGGACCAGTGACCCCGCCGCCCCGGACGAGGCGATGGAGCCTGCCTGCCCCGCCGTCAGGTGGAGGTACTCCTCGGCGAGCCGTGCGTCGTCGTCGCTGAAGGTGCTCTCCGTGACGAGGAGATCGGCGCCCTCCGCCAGCGCGAACGCGCCGTCGCAGACCGCCGTGTCCATGACGAAGGCGAACCGCCGCCCGGGACGGTGCACGCTAACGTCCTCGAGCCGCACGTCCCCGAAGCGGCCTTCGCGGGCCAGCCGTCCGATGTCGGGACCCCGGACCGCCGCGGCCTCGAGGCGTGCCGGGAGGAAGGTCCGTCCGTCCGGCTCGGTCACCCGGTAGCCGTAGGCCTCGATGCGATGGCGGAGCGGTTCGACGTCGATGCCGTCCGCGACCGGTCCGGCAGCCCCGTGCGGATGCAGGTGCAGATCGAGGCCCGGTGTCGCGAGGGAGACGAGCGCGCGGACAGTCCCGCCGCCCGACGCCGGGTAGTGCAGGTGCACGGGGTGCGCGACACCGTCGAGCACCATCCGGGAGAGGACTCCGGGCAGCCCGAAGCAGTGGTCGCCGTGCACGTGGGTGAGGCAGATCCTCGTGATCCTGGACGCGGACACCCCCGCATGGATCATCTGCCGTTGCGTGCCCTCGCCGGGATCGAAGAGGATGCCCTCGCGCTCCCATCGCAGGAAGTACCCGTTGTGGTTGCGGGTCCTGGTGGGTACCTGGGACGCCGTCCCGAGGATGACGAGCTCGCGCATGGTCCCAGTCTTGCACCGAGGAGGACTGCGGGCGCCGTGGTGCCGCGGTGGTGCAGCCTCCCTCGGTGGGGAGACAATGGCGGAGACGCAGCCCGGGTGGCACACCGCCGGGGGATGGATCTGAACGGCTGAAGGAGCGTGGTGTGGTGGAGCAGCAGTCCGGAGCGGCGGCCGTGGGCCTCCGCCGCGAGCGGCCGACGGCGAGGGCCGCCCGATCGTGGGCGGCGGGCTCGTGGCGGACGCCGTCGTGGGCGCTGCTTCCTGCAGGCCTCGTGTCCCTCGCAGGCTTCACCCTCCTGGTGCTGCATCAGCCGCTGATCGGCTACGGACTCCTGGTGCTCGCTCTCGCGGTGTCCGCTGTCGTCGACCGGGCGCTCTTCCGCGACCTCCTGCTCGTCGCCTTCAGCCTGACGGTCATGAGCCTGGTCCCGATCACCACGGACATCAGCGTGGACCACATGACCGTCATGGGAGCGGCGATGATCCTTGCCGTCGGGGTGCCCTACGCCGTGTCCCGCTTCATCTACCGGGACCATGCCATCACCTTCCCCGTCCGCACGGGCCAGCCCTGGACGCGCGCGGAGAAGTGGTATCTGCCCGCCGTCCTCGTGATCGGCTACGCGCTGCTCCCCGTGTACATGCTGGGTACCGGCGTCTACGCGAACTGGCCGGCCGCCGACGAGCCGGGCGAGGTGGCCCGCCTGTTCGTCGGGACCAACGGGCTCGGGGTCTGGGACGAGCTGTTCTTCATCTGCACGGTGTTCGCCCTCCTGCGGCGGCACCTCCCGATGGCCCAGGCCAACATCCTGCAGGCCGTCCTGTTCACGTCCTTCCTCTGGGAGCTCGGCTTCCACGCGTGGGCGCCGTTCTTCATCTTCCCGTTCGCCCTGCTGCAGGCCTTCATCTTCACGCGCACCCGCTCGCTCTCCTACATCATCTGCGTGCACCTGCTCTTCGACTTCGTCCTGTTCCTCGTCCTGATCCACGCCCACAACCGGGCCTGGATCGACATCTTCGTCTGGTGAGTGCCGAGCGGGTGGCAGAGGCCCTGGACTTCATCGACGAGTCCCTGTAGTACGAGAGCACGTGGGAGCGGGCGGAGGACCACGAGCGGCGCTTCGGCGCCGACCTCGAGTACTACGGCGCCTCGGTCGGTGCCGTCCGGGGCAGTATCCGTAACGCCGGACGGCGCTATCCCGGCCTGGACCATGACGACGTCACCGCCCTCGCGAGCGCGCTGTGGTCCACGCCGGTGTATGAGCGGCGGCTCGCCGCCGTCGTCCTCCTCCAGTCCGCGTCCGGACTGCTCCGCCACTCCGACCTCACCCGGATCGAGGGCTTCATCCGGTCCGCAGCGCTGCACGACCTCGTGGATGCACTCGCCGTCGACGTCGTCGGAAGCCTCCTGCAGCGACTAGCGGGGCAGGAAGCGGTGCGGGCGAGCGCCGTGGTGGCCCGCTGGGCCGGTGCCGACGAGCCCCTGCTGCGGCGCGCGGCCGTCCTCGCGCACCTGCCCGCCTACCGGTCGGGCAACGGCGACGACGACGCCTTCCGGCGGACCATCCGCTCCATCTCGGGCGTCCAGCGGAGCCGGGTTCCGGAGGTCGAGGAGGCGATCGCCCTGGTGCGATCCAGCGGTGCGCCCTAGCGGATGTCGATGGTGCGGATCAGTCGTCCACGCAGTGCCGGCACGAGGTGATGGACCCCCATGAGGCCCACGCCGTACCGGCGAACCCGCCGCATGGACGTGGCGACCCGCAGCCGTGGGTCGATGCGGACCGCCCTGTAGCCGAGGCGGCGCGCCACCCGGGCGGAGAAGTCGATGTCCTCGTCGCGGGTGTCGATCGCGGTCCGCCCGAAGCCGCCCGTGGCCAGGTAGGCAGAGGCCCGCACGGCCATGTTGTGCCCGGCCACGAAGCGCAGGAAGGCGACGTCGAGGTGGACTGCGGCCATCATGAGGCGCAGGAGCCTCAGCGCGCCGGGCATGAGGATGTCGTCGCCCCAGCGGTAGTGGCGATCCCGCAGTGGCACGCTCGTCCCGCCGAGCAGCTGGACCTCCGGGTGCTCGGCGAACGTGCGGCGGATGCGCGCCGCCCAGTCCTCGGCCGGTTCGCTGTCGCCGTCGGTGCGGGCGACCACGGTGTAGCCGTCGGCGATCGCGGTCCGGAAGCCGGTGTCGCAGGCCGCGCCCGTGCCCTTCTGACGTTCGGTGAGCAGAGTGAGGCCGGCGGACGGGTGTGCGGCGGCGAACTGCCGGACGCGCTGTGCGGTGTCATCGGTGGAGTTGTTGTCCACGACGTAGACGTGCAGGCCGTCGGGCTCGCGCTGCCCGAGCAGCGCCTCGAGCGTGTGCGTGATGCCGGGTTCGTTGAAGACGGGTACGACGACGGCGAGCCGGTCGGTCACGAGTGGTCCTTCGGGGGGTGCAGGGGATGGGTGGCGGACACGAGGGAGGGAGGACTCAGGGTCTGTCGAGGTCGGCGGCCGCGAAGGTGTCGCAGGACCGGAGGTCTCCGGTCTCGTACCCCTGCGAGAACCAGGCCTGGCGCTGGGCGCTGGAACCGTGGGTCCACCCCTCGGGATCGACCCGGCCCGTCGCGGCCTCCTGGATGCGATCATCGCCGACGGACGCGGCAGCGGACAGTGCGTCCTGGAGATCGGTCGTGGAGAACGGGAGCAGGAACGGCTGCCCGGACTCCGGGTCCTCCACCGTCGTGGCATGCGCAGCCCACATCCCGGCCAGGCAGTCGGCCTGCAGCTCGACACGGACGCCGCCGGATTCCTCGCCCTGCGGGTCCTGCCCGGCGGCGCCGAGCGTGCCGATGAGGTTCTGGACGTGGTGGCCGAACTCGTGGGCGACGACGTATTCCTGCGCCAGCGGGCCGCTCGATGCGCCGAACTGCGTGACCAGTTCGTCGAAGAACGCGGTGTCGTAGTAGGTCTGCTCGTCGACAGGGCAGTAGAAGGGTCCGACGGCGCTGGTCGCCGTGCCGCAGCCGGTGTCCGTGCGGTCGGTGAACAGGGCCACGCCGGGCTGGGTGTAGGCGACCCCGTACTGGTCCAGGTAGGGGAGCCAGAAGCTGTCGAGGCTCTCGGCCGTCGCCAGGATGCGGCAGTCGAGCCTTTCGTTCGCCTCGACCCCCGAGACGCACTCGCTGATGGCACCGCCACCGTCGTCGCCCGGTCCGGCCGTGCTGGTACCGTCCTGCAGCCCGAGCTGGTCCACGACACCCGGACCGAAGATGAGGGAGAGGATCAGGAGGAGCCCCCCACCCACGCCGCCGCCGACGGCGACGCCGCGGCCCCGTCCTCGCCGGTCACTGACCCGGGAGGGGTCCAGGTGGGTCCTGTCGTTGAAACTCATGGATCAACCATAAGCCGACTTAGCGTCCGGCGGTGTACGGAGGGTGACGCGCCGCACCACTAGGCGAGCGGCCGGCCGGCGCGCGGCCAGGTCCCTGGATCCACCCGGACCTCGGACACGCCGACCTTCAGCGTGTCGAGCTCGCGTTGGAGGATCGCCGCGGCCTTCCGGCTGCCCTCGGGGGTGAGGTGGACGGCGTCGGCCAGGTCGTCCTCGAGTTCGTGCGCCGTCAGCCAGTCGCCCACGGAGACGAAGGTGATGCCCCGCGCGGCGGCGAGATCCCCGAGGAGTGCGTCCACCTCTGCACGGCGACCACCGCCGTCTCGGGAGCTGCGGCTCAGGGTGCCGATCATGATGACGCGAGACCGGGGGTAGGTCCGTTCGAGCCCGAGGAGCAGGGCGTTGGCGCTGCCGAGGATGTCCCCGTCCGATGCGCGCCGCCCGGCATCGTTCCCGCCTCCCTGGACGACGACGAGCGCGGGGTCGCCGTGCGGCAGGACCCAGGTGTTGCTGGTCAGGGAGTCGTAGTAGTTCGGCGCGTCGATGCTCGGATTGGCGACGACGAATCCGGTACCTCCCGCGCCGAAGAAGCGGACCTCGTAGCCGAGGGCGCGCAGGGCGAGCTGGGGCCAGGAATCCTTGCCGGCCGCCTGCGAGTCACCGATGAGCACGGCCGTCCGGCGCACCGTCGGCACCACGACCTCTCGCCTGCCGGTCGTCGGGTTGGTCGCGGTGCTCCCGACCTGCAGGCCGGGGACCGACACCACGGTGGCCGGCAGCACCGTCGTCGGACCGGTCACGGCCGGGGTGTGCAGGACGTCTTCCGATCGTGGTCGAGGGATGTCCCAATGGGGCAGGACGATGGACTCCGTCGTGGTGCGGCTGGACTCCTGCGCGTCGGCGGGCGCTGCCGAGGCCGGCGCCACCCCGGGAACGAGTGTCAGCGAAGCGATCAGGGCGACCGCCCCGATCCGGAGGCGGTTCCTGTCGGCGCCCCAGGCCACGGGTACGGCCTCGCTCTCCGTGGTGCTGGTCATCGTGATCCGCTCTCCCCCTGGGTGCCTCCACCCGGCATCCCGGGGACCAGCCTATCGGGGTGGCACGACGGTCCGCGGCCGCCCGGCCAGGACACTCCGGAGCGTGCGCTCGCGCTCCGGAGGACCGCTCAGGCGAGCCAGTGCTGCGGCGCCGACAGCCGTCGAGGCAGTCGGGTGGCCCGGTCACCCAGCGCCGCCGCGACCTGCATCGGCGTGAGGAACAGGGCGCCGGAGAGATCCGCACCGTGCAGGCGCGTGTCACGCAGGTCCGCGCCGAGGAGGTCCACCCGGTCGAGATCCACGCCCGAGAGGTCCGCGGCGATGAGGTACGCGCCGCGGAGATCGGCTCCGCGGAGCATGCGGCCGGTGAGGTCCGCGCCGAGCAGATCGGCACCGGGGCCGAGACGGCGGGGGTGGCGCGAGCCGGCAGCGCTGCGCCGTACGGACACGCTGACGGCCGTCAGCGTGTCGCCGACCCGCCGACGGAGGGCGCCGAGGTCGAGGCCCGGGAGGCGGACCGCGTCCAGGCGCGCGAGGGCGGTGGTCTCCTCGGTGAGCGCGGCGATCGTGGTTCTCACATCGGACGGGACCTCCGGTGCGCCGGCGGCCAGGGCCAGCGCCTCATCGAGGTACCAGAGGATCTCGTGCAGGTCGCGGACCACGGGGAAAGCAGCGAACATCGGTGCGCGCACCTCCGGGTGGTCGGTCCAGCTGCGTCCGCCGAAGGTCAGCTGGGCAACCTGCTGGCCGGCCCCGAAGCAGTCGAAGACGGTGCAGCCCTTGTAGCCCGCATCGCGCAGCTTCCGGTGGATGGTGCAGGAGAAGTCGTCGGCGAGGTTGTGGCAGGCGCGGCCGATCGGCTTGTCGTGCGCGAAGTCGCTGGAGCGCTCGAAACCGAGCGCCGAGCAGCACAGCGCGAAGCAGCTGGAGCAGTCGGCGGTCAGGGGGACCTCCGGGTACCCGGTCAGGTGCAGGGGGACGGCGGGCACGGGGTCCTTCCGGATGCGGCTGGCGTCGGCCATCGATGCAAGCGTGGCGGAACCTCCACTGTGCCACAGGCAGGACGAGCCCCGCCGGAGTCCGGCGGGGCTCGTGCTGACGCGCCCGGCGCGCCGGTGTCAGTGCGCGGGTGTCAGTGCACGGGCGTCGGTGCGGCGCCGTCCTGCTGCGGCGCGCGGACGAAGAAGGAGGCGACGACGGCGAGGAGGAAGATGATCGCGCCGTACATGAACGCGGCCCTGATCCCGCCGGCCATGGCGGGGAGTTCCCCGACGCCCTCCGAGACCAGGGCAGTGGTCTGCAGGGTCATCACGGAGATGAACAGCGCGGTCCCGGCGGCACCGGCCAGCTGCTGGGCCGTGCCGAACACGGCGCTGCCGTGCGAGTACAGGTGCGGCTTGACGGACCCGAGGGCCGAGGTCAGCAGCGGCGTGAACATCAGGGCGAGGCCGATGCTGAGGAACACGTGCGCCACGAGCACCAGCTGCAAGGGTGTGGTCTCGGTGAGCCGTGTCATGGCCCAGAACACCACGCTGACGAGCAGGGCTCCCGGCACCAGGAGTACGCGGGGTCCGCGGCGGTCGTAGATCCGACCGACCACGGGGCCGAGCAGGCCCATGGCCAGCCCGCCCGGGAGCAGGAGGAGTCCGGACACCAGGGGGTCCATGCCCAGCACGGTCTGCACGTAGATGGGGATGAGGATGATCGTGCCGAACAGGGCCATCATGCTGACGGCGATCGCGACGATCGAGATGGTGAAGTTGCCGGAGGTGAATACCCGGAGGTCCAGCAGGGCCGCGTCCCTGCGCTGCAGGACGAGCTGACGCGTGATGAAGAGGGCCAGACCGGCGATGCCGGCGACGAGCGGGATCCACGCGGGGACGGCGCTGCCGGTCGATGCCTCGCCCAGCTGGCTCAACCCGTAGATGATGCCGCCGAAGGCGACGGCGGACAGGATGACGGAGGGCACGTCGATGGCCGACCGGCGGGGCTCCGTGACGTTCTGCATCTTGGCCGCGCCGATGGCGAGCGCGGCGAGGGAGATCGGGAGGACGAGCCAGAACATCCAGCGCCAGTCGAGCACGCTCAGGATCGCTCCGGAGATCGTGGGACCGAGGGCGGGAGCCACCGAGATGACGATCGAGATGTTGCCCATGATCTTGCCGCGGGAGGCGGGCGGGACCAGCGTCATGACGGTGGTCATGAGCAGGGGCATCATGATGGCGGTGCCGCTCGCCTGGACCACACGGCCGATCACCAGGACACCGAAGCCGGGCGCCATCGCGGCGATGAGGGTGCCGAGGCTGAACAGGCCCATGGCGGCCATGAAGACGGGGCGGGTGTCGAAGCGCTGCAGCAGGTAGCCGGTGATGGGGATGACCACGGCCATGGTGAGCATGAACGCGGTGCTGAGCCACTGCCCGGCACCGACCGTGATCCCGAGGTCCTCGACCAGCCGGGGGATCGCCACGCCCATGATCGTCTCGTTGAGGATCACGACGAACGCGGAGATGAGCAGGAGTGTGATGACGAGCTTGTCGCGGGGCGGGAGTGCAGCGCCGACGGGACCGGCGGTCCGGCGCGCATCGGACGGCGCATCGGACGGCGCATCGGACGGGGCACCGGCGCGCGTGTCGGGACGGGGTGGTGTCGCGGCACGGGCCGTCGCGGCCGCGGCCCCGACGCCGGGCACCTCGGGACTGGGTAGTGCGTCGGAGACGCTGGAGGATGGGCTCTGGGTCATCGTGATCCGCTCGGTTCGATCTGGTGCCGCCCGGCCGGGACGATCCATCCGGGGCCGGTATGCGCGTGTACAGGGGACCGTCCAGGTGAATGGTTGATCCGGTCAACTACCTGAACCCCTGGGTCCGGGAGTCTATTCCGCCCGCGGTCCGCCTGCCCGGGACGGTGGCTCCGGCCGTCGTCCGCGTCAGGCCCGGGCGGTCCGCTGCTCCACTAGCATAGGGCTGGTGCGGCGCGCCGGGCCAGAGTCGGGGATCGCCGGTCCCGGCCCGCACGATCCCGTGCCGACGACGAAGGAGAACTCCCTGTGGCCGATTCTTTCTACCGCGGACTCGGTGGCGGACGGTTCGTCTCCACGCTCAACGCGCAGGGGGCGTGGAACCCGGAGGAACAGCACATGGCTCCGATCTCCGGGCTGATGACGCAGTGCCTGCTCGAGTGCGCGCCGCGGGAGGGCATGCAGCTGAGCCGGATCGGCTTCGACATCCTCGGGATGATCCCGGCGGGCGACTTCGAGATCACCACCGCCGTCGTGCGTCCCGGGCGGACGATCGAGCTGCTCGAGGCCAGGATGGAGGCCGCAGGCAGGACCGCGATCGTCGCCCGGGCCTGGCGCCTGAGCGCACAGGACACCGGAGCCGTCGCCGCGGTGGAGGACCCGCGTATCCCCGGCCCCGACGCCGCTGGTCCCCATGAGGGCATGACCGCGTGGCCGGGCGGGTTCATCCGGTCGCTCGACGTACGCGTGGTGCCCGGCCACCGGCCGGGGCGCGGGCAGGTGTGGCTCCGGAACCCCTACGCCATGGTGGAGGGCGCAGCAGCGCCCGATGTGGTCCGCCTGGTCGGGATGATGGACGCAGCCAACGGCATCGCCTCGCGGGTGGCGCCCGGCGGGGACAGCTGGATGTTCCCCAACGTGGACCTGCAGGTCCATCTGTACCGGGAGCCCGCGGGGGAGTGGCTCGGCCTGGACACGCGGGTGACGTTCGGGCAGGACGGCGTCGGACTGACCTCGAGCGTGGTGCACGACCTCGACGGACCGTTCGGGCGGCTCGAGCAGATCCTCACCGTGCGGAAGCTCTGAGGGGCACCTGCCGGAATGACGGGGCGCCGGCCATGGTTGCACGAGGCACGGAAGCCTGCGGCGTGCTCCACGCCCGGGCGGTCACCGCGCCCACGCGCCCGTGGGACGTCGAGGAAGAGGAACCATGCCGAAAGCACTGTGGAACGATCAGGTCATCGCCGAGTCCGCGGACACCGTGATGGTCGAGGGGAACCACTACTTCCCGCCGAACTCCATCGCGGAGCAGTTCTTCGTCCCGACACGGACGCAGACGGTGTGCCCGTGGAAGGGGACCGCGAGCTACTTCAGCCTGGAGGTCGACGGCGAGCAGAACAAGGATGCCGCCTGGAGCTACCCGGAGCCGAAAGAAGCGGCGGAGAACATCCGCGGTTACTACGCTTTCTGGAAGGGCGTCACGGTCAGCGCGTGACCACGTGAGCGAAGGGCGCCGTCGTTCGACGGCGCCCTTCGCGCGTGCGGGCCGAAGCGGCCGGCACGGCACCACCCGAACGGACGACGGCGCCGCACGGCGCAGGATGAAGGAGCACCATGGAGAACCGGACACTCGGCAACAGCGGCACCTCGGTCTCGCACCTGGCCCTCGGAACGATGACCTTCGGCGCGGAATCGGACGAGGCGACGTCGCACGCCATCCTCTCGGACTACGCGGCGGCGGGCGGCAACCTGATCGACACCGCCGACGTCTACACCGCCGGGGCCTCCGAGGAGATCATCGGCCGCTGGATCGCGAAGAACCCGGCCGAGAGCGGACGCATGGTCCTCGCGTCGAAGGGCCGCTTCCCCATGGGCGATGACGCCAACGACCTGGGACTGTCCCGGCGTCACCTCCGCCAGGCGCTCGATGCCTCCCTCGCGCGCCTGGGCGTGGAGCACATCGACCTCTACCAGGTGCACTCGTGGGATCCGCTGACCCCGCTCGAGGAGACCCTCGGCTTCCTCGACCACGCCGTGGCGCAGGGCAAGATCAGCTACTACGGGTTCTCCAACTACACCGGCTGGCAGCTCACCAAGGCCGTGATGATCGCCCGGCAGCGCGGGTACTGCCTGCCGGTCACCCTGCAGCCGCAGTACTCGCTGCTGGTCCGCGAGATCGAGGCGGAGATCGTCCCCGCGGTGCTCGACGCCGGCATGGGCATGCTGCCCTGGTCCCCGCTGGGCGGCGGCTGGCTCACCGGCAAGTACAGCCGGGACACGGAGCCCACCGGGGAGACCCGGCTCGGCGAGAACCCGCAGCGCGGGATGGAGGCCTGGGAGAAGCGCAACGCGCAGGACCGCACGTGGCGCATCATCGACACCGTGACGGGCATCGCCGGCGAGCGTGGCGTGAACGCCTCCCACGTCGCCCTCGCCTGGGTGGCCGCGCAGGCCGGCGTCACCTCCGTGATCCTCGGCGCGCGCACCCGGGAGCAACTGGCCGACAACCTCGCCTCCGCCGACCTCGAGCTCACCGCGGCGGAACTCTCCCGGCTCGACGACGTCAGCGCCCCGACCTTCAGCGACTACCCCTATGGCGGCCCGGGCATCGAGCAGCGCAGCCGCGTGATCGGCGGGGGCCGCTGACCCGGTTGGCTCCGTCCGCCTGACGGGCTATCGTTTCGAGCAGTGACACGGGGTGTCCCTCCAAGGGAGGGGCTGAGAAGAGACCCGTCGAACCTGATCCAGCTCATACTGGCGAAGGGATGTCCTGCCGGGCCCTCGGCCCCGTGCGTCCTGCCGCCCCATCGCGAGAGGTCGCCACCGTGCACCAGGTCCAGGAGAACCCCACCCAGGCCGTCGGCCCCGTCACCGCCGAGGACTGTGCGCTGCTGCTCGCGGCCCTCCGCGACGCCGTGCCGCTCGTGCAGTGCATCACCAACGCCGTCGTCACGAACGTCACCGCCAACGTGCTCCTCGCCCTCGGAGCGGCTCCCGCCATGGTGGACATCCCGGGCGAGGCCCGGCAGTTCGCCCCCGTCGCCTCGGCTGTGCTCGTCAACCTCGGCACCCCCACCGGTTCCCAGCGCGAGGCGATGCTGGAGGCGGCGGACGCGGCGAACGGGGCAGGGACGCCCTGGGTCCTCGACCCCGTCGCGGTCGGCTTCCTCACCGTCCGCACGCAGACCGCCGCGGAGCTCGTCGCCCTCCGCCCCGGGATCATCCGGGGCAACGCCTCGGAGATCATCGCGCTCGCAGGTGCGGGCGCTGGCGGCCGCGGCGTCGACTCCCTCGACGAGCCGGCCGCCGCGCTCGACGCCGCGCGGCTCCTGGCCTCCCGCCACGGGTCGGTCGTCGCCGTGTCGGGCGCCGTGGACATGATCGTCGCGCCGTCGGGTGCCGTCGTCGGCGTGGCCAACGGGACGCCCCTCCTCACGCAGGTCACCGGGGGCGGGTGCGCGCTGGGGGCCGTCATGGCCGCCTTCGCCGCCCTCACCGAGGATCCGCTCCTCGCGGCGGTCGCCGCGACCGGCGCGTACACGATCGCCGCAGAACACGCCGCAGCCGTCGCGTCGGGGCCGGGCACCTTCGGGGCACAGTTCCTCGACGCGCTCTCGGCCATCACCCCGGACGACGTCCGGCGCAGGCTGACCCTGCAGGCAGGCTCCTGATGCCCGTCCAGGACGGGAGCGCCCGGCCGTCGCCGGCGTCGTACCTGCCCCTCTACCTCGTCACGGACACCGTGCTCTGCTCGCCACGGTCGGTGCCCGACGTCGTCGCCCTCGCCGTCGGGGGCGGGGTGACCTGCGTGCAGGTCCGGGACAAGCGAGCGGGCGTCCGCGATCTCCTGGACCTGCTGGTGGCCGTGGCCGCCGCGGTGGACGGCCGGGTGCCCGTGCTGGTCGACGACCGGGTGGACGTCTACCTCGCTGCCCTCGCCGGGGGTGCCCGGGTGCACGGCGTCCACGTGGGGCAGTCGGATCTTCCTGCCGGCGTGGTGCGGGCCATGGCCGGACCGGACGCCGTCGTCGGACTGAGCGCGGCGACGCCCGGGCAGTTCGAGGCGGTGTCGGAGCTCCCGGCGGGCACGGTCGACTACCTGGGTGTGGGCGCGGTGCATGCCACCAGCACCAAGCCCGATCACCCGGCGCCCCTCGGTGTCGACGGGTTCGCGGGCCTGGTGGCGGCTGCTCCACTGCCCTGCGTCGCGATCGGCGGCATCACGGCGGACGACGCGGCTCCGCTGCGCCGTGCCGGGGCCGCGGGGATCGCCGTCGTCTCCGCCCTGTGCACGGCCGCGGATCCGTCGGCGACCGCACGCGACCTGCTCGGGGCGTGGCAGGACGGAAGGAGCTGATCCCTGCGCGACCGGTCGGCGGGACGGGGTTCCCGGCCGGCGATCGGCGCTCGGTGCAGCAGGCACGACGTCGCCCGCGGTGGCCGGTCGCGGACCCCGCACCGGCCACCGGTGCCTACGATGAAGGGATGAGCACTTTGTGGAACGGCGCCGACGCGCTCGCCGTCGTCGTCGAGGGAGGTCCCGCCGATGCAGGCGACTCCCCGGTGGAGGACGCGGCCGTGGGGGGCGGGCCGCGCGCCGCTGCCGACCTCGATCGGGGCATCGCCATGCTGCGCGAGGTCGCCTCGGGGACCCGCCCGCCGACGCTGCGCCTCTACCGGCCCAGCCCTACCGTCGCCTTCGGCCAGCGGGACGCCCGCCTCCCCGGGTTCGCCGCCGCGGGCCGTGCCGCCGAGGACCGCGGATTCACGCCCCTCGTCCGGCGGGCGGGGGGCCGGGCCGCGGCCTACCATGGCGGATGCCTGGTGGTGGACCACCTCGAGCCGGCGGCCGACGGCGTCGCCGGTACGCGGGCGCGCTTCGCAGCCTTCGGCGCATTCTTCGCGGCGGTGCTCGCCCGCGTCGGCGTCGACGCGCACGTGGGGGAGGTCAAGGGCGAGTACTGCCCGGGGGAGTTCAGTGTGCACGGCCGCCGAGACGGCGTCCCCGCGGTCAAACTCGTGGGCACGGCCCAGCGTGTGATCTCCGGCGCCTGGCTGTTCTCGTCCGTCGTGGTGGTGGAGGACGCCACGCCGCTGCGTGCGGTCCTCTCGGACGTGTACGCGGCACTGGGCCTGGACTGGCTGCCCTCGACGGCGGGCGGGGCCGAGGACCTGGCTCCGGGACTCGCCGTCGACGACGTCGAGCAGGCGCTGCTCACGGCCTATGCCGCCGTCGTCCGCCTGGACCCCGCCTGACCGGCAGCTCGTCCGGAAACAGGGCGTCCCGCCCCTCCGGGAGGAGGGACGGGACGCCGGCGGACCGTGGTGCTGCAGCTCCGGGGTCAGTGCCCGCGCGCGATCCATTCCTCGAGGTGCGGGGCCTCGTCGCCGATCGTCGTGATGTCGCCGTGACCCGTGCGGGCGATCGTGTCCGCGGGCAGCGTCAGCAGGCGCGTCCGGATCGACTCGATGATCGTCGGGAAGTCGCTGAAGGACCGTCCGGTGGCACCGGGCCCGCCCTGGAAGAGCGTGTCGCCGGTGAAGACCGTGCCGGCCTCCTCGAGGTAGAAGCAGGTGGAGCCGGGGGAGTGGCCGGGCGTGTGCAGCGCGGTGAGGACGACGCCGGCGACCTCGATCCTGTCGCCGTCGCCGATCCACTGGTCCGGGCTCAGCTCCGGGAACACCATGTCCCACAGTTCGCGGTCGGCCTCGTGCAGGTGGATGGGTGCACGGACGGCGTCGAAGAGGTCCCCGACGGCGCGGATGTGGTCGTCATGCGCGTGGGTCAGGAGGATGGCCCGCACGGTGCGACCGTTCACCTGCTCCACGATCGCCGCGGCGTCGTGCGGCGCGTCGATGATGACGCACTCGTCGTCGTCACCGACGATCCAGACGTTGTTGTCGACGTCCCACGTGCCGCCGTCGAGCGAGAACGTGCCCGAGGTGACGAGGTGCTCGATCCGCGCGACCATCAGAGTTCCACCACCGAGCGCAGCACCGCACCGTCGTGCATCTTCTCGAAGGCCTCCTCGACCTGGTCGAGGGAGATGCGCTCGGTGACGAAGGCCTCGAGGTCGAGGGTGCCCTGCAGGTAGTGGTTCACGAGCATCGGGAAGTCGCGGCTGGGCAGGCAGTCCCCGTACCAGGAGGACTTCAGCGACCCGCCGCGGCCGAAGACGTCCAGCAGCGGGAGTTCGAGGGTCATCTCGGGCGTCGGCACGCCGACGAGCACCACGGTACCGGCGAGGTCGCGGGCGTAGAACGCCTGCTTGTACGTCTCGGGGCGCCCGACGGCATCGATCACGACGTCGGCACCGTTGCCCCCGGTGAGGGCGCGGACGGCTTCCACGGGGTCCTCGTCCTTCGAATTGACCGTGTGGGTGGCACCGAGGCCCTTGGCGAGCTCCAGCTTCCGGTCGTCGATGTCGACGGCGATGATCGTGGTGGCGCCGGCGAGCTTCGAACCGGCGACGGCGGCGATGCCCACCCCGCCGCAGCCGATCACGGCGACGGAATCGCCGAGGGACACATTGCCCGTGTTGATGGCCGCACCGATGCCCGCCATGATGCCGCAGCCCAGGAGGCCGACGGCGGCGGCGTCGGCCGCCGGGTCCACCTTGGTGCACTGCCCGGCTGCGACCAGCGTCTTCTCGGCGAATGCACCGATGCCCAGGGCGGCCGTGAGCTCGGTGCCGTCCTCGAGGGTCATCTTCTGGGTGGCGTTGTGCGTGTCGAAGCAGTATTGCGGCTCGCCGCGGCGGCACGCCCGGCACTCGCCGCAAACGGCGCGCCAGTTCAGGATCACGCGATCACCGGGCGCCACCTGCGTGACGTCGTCACCCACGGCGCTCACGACGCCGGTGGCCTCGTGTCCCAGCAGGAAGGGGAAGTCGTCGTTGATGCCGCCCTGCTTGTAGTGCAGGTCGGTGTGGCAGACGCCGCACGTGAGGATGTCGACGAGGGCCTCGCCGGGACCCGGGTCCGGCACCAGGATGGTCTCGATGGTGGCGGGGGCGTCCTTCGCCCGCACCACGACTCCCTGAACTCTGTGCACCATGGTCTCGCTGTCCTTCCGCTGGGTACCTGCTGGCGGTCGGACCGCGTCCTGCCGGTCCGCCGTTCCCCAGCATAGGGGGACGGCGGACGAGGACGGCGCCGGGTCCGGGCTAGACGGAGAGGCGCGTCCTCACATCGGCGACGGACGGGTTGGTGGCCGTGCTGCCGTCCGGGAAGATCACGGTGGGGACGGTCTGGTTGCCGCCGTTGAGGGACGCCACGAGCTCGGCGGTGCCCTCGACCTCCTCGATGTTGACCTCCGTGTAGCCGATGCCCTGGGCGTCCAGCTGCGACTTCAGGCGTCGGCAGTACCCGCACCACGAGGTGGAGAACATGGTGATGGTTCCGGCGTCGGGCGTGTAGTCCACGGTGCTCCTCGAATCTGCGTGCGGTTCTCCCGCACGTGCTCTGATCGGTCAGCGGTCGGCATTCCCGCCCGCACCCTCCTCAACGCGCGTGGTGGGGCGGGCATTCCACGACCGACCCGCCGCCCCTGGCGCGCGCCGACCGGGGCGACGGTAGGCTCACGGCATGCCCGGAGCGAACGAAGAGCAGAACGCGATGCAGCTGGCGGCGGTCCGCGTGGCCATCAACGAGGTGGACGAGCAGCTCGTCTCCCTCATCTCACGGCGCGAGCGCCTGGTGCGGCGTGCAGGTGCCCTGAAGCAGGACGACGCCTCCGTGCGCGCGCTGGCGCGGGTGGAGCAGGTGATCACGAACGTCCGGGGCTACGCGGCCAGGCTCGGGGTGGACCCCACGGTCGTCGAGCACACGTACCGCGCGATGATCTCGGCGTTCATCGACCTGGAGCTGAAGGTGCGGCGCGAGGGCTGACTCCCCGTCGGACCTCCGCCGGTTTCCTGTGGCTCCCGCCGGCTCCCTGCAATGAGCGTGTTGGTCGGCCGTCCGCCCAGCCGATACGATCAGGACGGCGGTCCCGTGCCCTACCGGGTGCCGCCGTGCCCGTTCGGGCGACTATTTTCCACCCAGCACCGAGGAGACCTCCCGTGTCAGCGCCGCAGCCCCTGAAACTCATCGTCGACGGCGAAGAGAAGCAGGCGACCACGGGTACCACCGGCACCGAGCTGTTCTCCGAGCGGCGCGACGTCGTCGTCATGCGCATCGACGGGGAGCTGCGCGACCTCGACCAGGTTCTGCCGGACGGTGCGACCGTCGACGGTGTCACGCTGGAGGACCCGGCCGGGCTCGAGGTGCTCCGCCACTCCGCCGCGCATGTCATGGCCCAGGCCGTGCAGCAGCTGCGCCCGGGCGCGAAGCTGGGGATCGGCCCCTACATCACGGACGGTTTCTACTTCGATTTCGACGTCGAGGAGCCCTTCACGCCGGACGAGCTGAAGCAGCTCGAGAAGATGATGCTCAAGATCGTCAACGCCAACCAGCGCTTCGTCCGCCGCGTGGTGTCCGAGGACGAGGCCCGTGAGGCCATGAAGGACGAGCCGTACAAGCTCGAGCTCATCGGCCTCAAGGGCGGTGCCACCGAGGAGGACGGCGCCTCCGTGGAGGTGGGCGCCGGCGAACTGACCATCTACGACAACGTGGACCGCAAGTCCGGGGACGTGATCTGGCAGGACCTCTGCCGCGGGCCGCACCTGCCCAACACCAAGCTCATCTCCAACGCCTATGCGCTGACCCGCTCGGCCGCCGCCTACTGGCGCGGGAGCGAGAAGAACAAGCAACTGCAGCGCATCTACGGCACGGCCTGGCCCACGAAGGACGCGCTCAAGGCGTATCAGGAACGCCTGGCCGAGGCGGAGCGCCGCGACCACCGGCGCCTCGGCACGGAACTCGATCTCTTCTCCTTCCCGGACGAGCTGGGTTCCGGGCTCCCGGTGTTCCATCCCAAGGGCGGCATCATCCGCAAGGAGATGGAGGACTACTCCCGCCGGCGCCACACCGACGCCGGGTACGAGTTCGTCTACACACCGCACATCACCAAGGGCCACCTCTACGAGGTCTCGGGCCACCTCGACTGGTACCGCGACGGCATGTTCCCCGCGATGCACGTCGACGAGGAGCTCAACGAGGACGGCACGGTGCGCAAGCCCGGGCAGGACTACTACCTCAAGCCGATGAACTGCCCCATGCACAACCTGATCTTCCGGTCCCGTGGACGCTCCTACCGCGAACTGCCGCTGCGCCTGTTCGAATTCGGCTCCGTGTACCGGTACGAGAAGTCGGGCGTCGTCCACGGCCTGACGCGCGTGCGCGGCATGACCCAGGACGACGCGCACATCTACTGCACGCGCGAGCAGATGAAGGACGAGCTCACCGGGACGCTCACCTTCGTGCTCGGCCTGCTCAAGGACTACGGCCTCGAGGACTTCTACCTCGAACTCTCCACCCGCAACCCGGAGAAGTCCGTCGGATCGGACGAGATCTGGGACGAAGCCACGCGGACCCTCGCCGAGGTCGCCGAGGCATCGGGCCTCGAGCTCGTGCCCGATCCCGGGGGAGCGGCGTTCTACGGGCCGAAGATCTCCGTGCAGGCCCGGGACGCGATCGGACGGACGTGGCAGATGTCCACGATCCAGCTGGACTTCAACCTGCCCGACCGGTTCGAGCTCGAGTACCAGGCGGCGGACGGTTCGCGCCAGCGGCCCGTGATGATCCACCGGGCTCTCTTCGGCTCGATCGAACGCTTCATGGGAGTCCTCACCGAGCACTACGCGGGCGCCTTCCCGGCCTGGCTCGCGCCGGTGCAGGTGCTGGCCGTCCCCGTGGCCGAGGCGTTCAACGAGTACCTGTACGACGTCGTCGACAAGCTCAAGTCCCAAGGGATCCGCGCCCAGGTGGACGCCGGCTCGGACCGCTTCCCGAAGAAGATCCGGACGGCGAGCAAGGAGAAGGTGCCCTTCGTGCTCATCGCGGGCGGCGAGGACCAGGAGGCGAACGCCGTGTCCTTCCGGTTCCGGGACGGCAGCCAGGACAACCAGGTGCCCGTGGAGGAGGCCGTCCGGCGGATCGTGGAGGCGGTCCGCAGCCGGGAGGCGACCGTCTGATGGCGGGGGCGGACGGAGTGGACAGGCCCGTGGAGGGCGCCGCACAGGGGTACCCGGGTGATGCCGCGGTGACCGACGGCTTCGAGCTGGCGGGTGTGCCGGACGCCTTCCAGCGCCTGTGGACCCCGCACCGCCTCGCGTACGTGAAGGGCGGCCAGGACCAGGTCGGCTCCGAGGAGAGGTGTCCCTTCTGCCGTGCCCCCCGGCTCAGCGACGAGGAGTCGCTGATCGTGCACCGCGGGACCCACGCGTTCGTCCTGCTCAACCTGTTCCCCTACAACGCCGGTCACCTGCTCGTGGTCCCGTACCGGCACGTGCCCGACTACACGGACATCGACGAGGCGGAGACGGCCGAGGTGGCAGCCCTGACCCAGACCGCCATGCGCGTGCTGCGCCGCGTCTCCCACCCGACAGGCTTCAATCTCGGGATGAACCAGGGGGCGACCGGCGGGGCCGGGATCGCCGCCCACCTCCACCAGCACGTGGTGCCGCGATGGGGTGGGGACGGCAACTTCCTGCCGATCATCGCGCAGACCAAGGCCATCACCCAGACCCTCGGCGAGGTCCGGGCGCAGGTCGCCGAGGCATGGCCCTCGCGTGGGGACGACGCCGCCCCGCCGGAACCGGGCTCCTGATGCTCAACAGGTACGCCCGGGGCTTCTTCACCCGGCTGTTCACCCCGCTGGCGCGGTTGCTGCTGCGCTGGGGTGTGACGCCTGACGCCGTCACCATCGCCGGCACCATCGGGGTGGCAGGCGGTGCGCTGGTGTTCTACCCCCTCGGACAGCTGTTCTGGGGGACCGTGGTCATCACGCTCTTCGTCTTCTCCGATGTCATCGATGGGATCATGGCACGCCTGAAGGGGCACGGCGGCTCCTGGGGCAGCTTCCTCGACTCGACGCTCGACCGCATCGCCGACGGCGCGCTGTTCACGGCGGTCGCCATCTGGTTCTTCACCGGCGGACAGAATCCCGCCATCGCCGTCGCCGCCCTCGCCTGCCTCGTGCTCGGCATGCTCGTGTCCTACGCGCGGGCCAAGGCGGAGTCCCTGGGCTTCACGGCCAACGTCGGGGTGGCGGAGCGGGCCGAGCGGCTCGTGTCGGTCCTCGTGGTCACCGGGCTGACGGGCCTCGGGTTGCCGGAGGTCGTCCTGTTCACCGTCCTCGTGATCCTGGCGCTGGCGAGCCTCGTCACGGTGTACCAGCGTGTCCGCGCCGTGCGGAGGCAGTCGCTCGAGGCGGCGTCGCCCTCCTGACCCCACGCCGACGGGCCCACGCAGCGCGTGGCCGGGCCGGTGAGCAGCTGAGCGTCCCCGCACCCGTGCACGGTTGTGCGCACGGGTGGTCCAGCCGCCGGGTCCTGGTGCCACCGTCGTCCCTTGCGCCCGGCACCGATGCGTCCCGTCCGTCCGGCACCGATGAGTACCGTGCGCCCGGACCGTCTAAGGGGCACCGATGCTCCACGACGGAAGGACGGCGTCATGCCACCCCTCGGATTCCTGCCCGCGGACCTGCACATCGTCTCGCAGGGCGATCTCCTCCTCCTGCAGGCCGGCGGCACTGCCCGTGACCACCGCACCGGGCCCGGCGCCGGGAGCCGCCGGTGCCCGCCCTGGCCCGACGAGGCGGTCGACCGCGTCCTGGACGAGCTCGAGCGCAGGGACGCCGCCGTGCTGCAGTGACCCCGCCGTGAGTCACTCCCTGCGTTGCCGCGTGACGGTGACGGACGTGACGGACGCGACGGACGCGACGGACGTGACGGACGCGACGGACGCGACGGACGCGCCGCAGTCCCTCGGCATCAGGCGCCCGGCGCCGGCGCGGACCCGATGGACCAGATCCGCGGTGGTACGGCGCCGTTGACCGAATGGTCACCGACGATCCTGGCCTTGAAGACCCAGGGGTTGTGGTTGGCGGCGGTGCGCGCGTTGCGCCAGTGGCGGTCGAGGTTCTTCGCCGTGCTCACGCCCGAGGCCGCGAGGGCGCCGAAGACGTCGGACGTAGCCCGCGTGGCGAGGGCGGACAGGATCACCTGGGCCTTCGCGGTCTCTAGCTCGGCGACGTCGTTGCGCCGCTCGTCCTCGGCCTCGTCATCGAGGAACGCGCCCTCGTAGGCGTGCTGCAGCGCCCGCGCGGCACGCTCGACCGTCGCCTCCGCCGCATACGCGGCCGCGGACACCTCCCCGACGACCTGCAGGATCTGGGGATCGGCCGCGAAGGATGGAGCATTCCCGTGGCTGAAGATCCGCGTCCTGGTCCGGACCTCGCGGGCGACGTCGTGCTCCGCGCCCTTGATGGTCCCGGCAAGGACCGCAAGCAGCACCGCCTGGTAGAACGCGGTCTGGTAGGCGAACCGGGTATCGAAGTCGATGACGTTCTCGGCGTCGACGCGTGCTGCGTCGAACGTCGACGTCCCGGAGCCGGTGGTCTGCTGGCCGAAGCCGTCCCAGTCGTCGGCGTGCGTGACCCCCGGCTGGTGGGCACTGACGACGGCGATCACCTTGACGCCGTTGTCGGTGCGCTGGGCGAAGGTGTCGATCCAGTCGGCGAAGATGCTGCCTGTGGAGTAGTACTTGGTGCCGCTGACGAGGAACCCCCCGGAGTCCGGATCGGGACTGACCTTGGTGATCACGTCGCCGATCGTGACGCCGCCCACCTCGGTCCAGGAGTTCCCGACCGTCTCGCCGTCGACGAACCGCCTGAGCCACGTCTCGCGGTGCGGGCCCGAGGAGACCAGCCGGTCCTCCACGAAGGCGAAGTGGCCACGCAGGGCCTGCGGGATGTTCGGGTCGGCCGCGGCGAGCTCGGTGAGCAGCCGGAACAGCTGGGGTAGGGAGGCGCCGAAACCGCCGGCGGCCACGGGGACCCGGAGGGCGCCGAAGCCCGCGTCGATCAGGGCACGGATCTCGGCGCGGGGGAGTTCGTGCTCACGGTCCCGCCGCGAGGCTCCGTCGGCGATCCTGGCGAAGAGCGGGCGGAAGCGGGCGGCGAGGAGCTCGTAGTCGGCATCGGCAGTGCGGGTGATGTTCGTGATGGTGGTCATGACGGACCTTTCGATGAAGGGATGCAGGGCGGACAGGGCGCGGGAGGGGTGTAGAGCGGTTGTCAGGCGTCGACGGCGACCGGCTGCGCGGCGATGACCGGTACGGGCCGGCCGCCGAGGGTGACGGCGACCGCGAAGAGGGCACCGAGGACCACGGCCGTCGCGATGACGGCCGTCGTCCCGCCCGGCCAGGCGCCGTTGAGGCCGAGCAGCGCGGGGACCACGGTGCTGATTGTGCCCACGAGGATCGCGCTCCAGCCGGTGACCCGCGTGAGGCGCTCCGCGCCGCGGGCGAGGAGCAGGAAGAACAGGGTCCAGAGCGCGGCCCAGCTGATCCAGAGCACCGAGCTCACAGGGTCCTCGCGGGCTGCCGTGCCGGCGAGGACGAGGGCGAGCACGGCGACGAAGCCGCAGAACCAGCCGACGCCGGCCGATCCGAGGCCTGCGACCGAGCCCAGCCCCACGTACAGGTAGGTCAGGCCGAACAGGACGATCCCGGCCGCCGATCCGGCGGCGCCGGGATCGGACGAGGCGACGAGCAGCGCCACGACCAGTTGCAGCAGGCCGATCGCGATGTTGAAGAAACCGGCGTCGCGCGGGGTCACGCGGCCGAGCAGGGAGACGCCGTTGATCAGCAGGGCGGCCCCGGAGAGCAGGAGGCAGATGTACGACATGGGTGTCCCGTCGTCAGGACGCGGACCAGGGGTGCGCGCCGTGCTTGCCCCGACGCGGGCTGCGCGGGGCCTGATCGTCACCTGGGGCACCCCGCCACGGAGGGGGTTGCCGTCCGACGAGCCAGGGCTTCGCGTCGGAACTCTTGATCTGTCCTCCGAGGCTAGGCCGTCCCACCGCCGGTGTGCCGGAATGCGTCGGAGCGTGACCCCCGATGACCTCCGATGACGCCCCGCAGCCTCACGTGGCAGACCGGGATGCTCGGTCCGCCTCGCCCCGGAGACCGGTGCCCGACACCCGTCGCCCGCGGAACATAAGCACCCTTCGCAGTGTTGTAGAAGGTGATGACGATGCCCCAGGAACAGGATCTGACCACGATCACCCCCACGCGCCTGTGGGTCCCGCGCCATGTGCTGATCACGCGTGCAGCCTCCGACCTGCCGCACACCGCGGAGATCGTCCGCCGCTGTGAGGCAGCCGGAGTGGAGGACATCCGCGTCCTCCCCGGTAACGCCCTGACGGGGCTCCGCGGCGCCACGGAACGGGAGACCTATGCGTCGGCGAAGAACACTTTGGCCGTCGTCGTCGCACCGCCCAGTGCGCTGAAGCCCCAGCCGATCCCCCCGAGTGCCGACTGGCGGATCGACCTCGCGAAGGGTTGTCCCGCCCACTGCCAGTACTGCTATCTGGCCGGCTCGCTCCAGGGTCCGCCGGTGACCCGCGTCTACGCGAACCTCGACGACGTCCTCGACGGGGTGCGCACGCACGCCGGCCGGGGTTCCGTGACCAGCGGCACCATCGAGCGAGGTGGCGAGGGCACCACCTTCGAGATGTCCTGCTACACCGATCCGCTCGGCATCGAGAACGTGACGGGCTCGCTCGCGGCGGCGATCTCCCGCGTGGGCTCGGGAGAATTCGGCGAGGACGTCCAGCTGAGGTTCACCACGAAGTTCGACGACGTCGGCGAGCTGGTGACGCTGGATCACGGCGGCCGGACACGGGTGCGCTTCTCGGTCAACGCCGCCGAGGTGGCCAACCGCTTCGAGGGCGGGACGGCCAGGATGCCCGCACGGCTCACGGCGCTCCGCGCGGTCGCGGCGGCAGGCTACCGTGTGGGCCTGACCATCGCCCCCATCATGCCCGTCCCCGGCTGGCGTGAGCAGTACGGCGCGTTGCTCGACGACGTCGCCGCTGCCCTCGACGGCATCGAGGACGTCGACCTCACGGCCGAGATCATCACGCACCGGTTCACGCCCGCCAGCAAGGAGGTGCTGCTCGGCTGGTACCCGCGGACGAAGCTCGAGATGGACGAGGACCTGCGGAGCCGGAAGCGCTCGAAGTTCGGCGGGATCAAGTACGTGTACCCGAAGCAGACGATGAGCGAGATGCGGACCTGGTTCGTCGACGAGCTCGAGCGGCGTGTCCCGGCGGCGCGCCTCCTCTACTGGACCTGATCGGGGCATCCGGGCGTATCCGCCCGGTCCGCTGAAATCCAGGTGCAAGCCCCGTGATAGGACCGCCCCTGGCCGAGCGCCACGGCCTGTCAGCACCCACCGCCCCCCTGGAAACGGGCGGGCCGGCAGCTCTCCCGGGGGCCGCCACGGCGGCCGGAACAGTGCCCCGGGCGTCGTATCATGAAGGGTCAGCTTTTTTCTACCTTGAGGGGCAAGTTGTGTCCACCGTTGAAGACAATTCGGCAACCACAGCACAGACCGGCGGGAGCCGGGTCAAGCGGGGTATGGCTGAAATGCTCAAGGGCGGCGTCATCATGGATGTCGTCACAGCCGATCAGGCCCGCATCGCCGAGGACGCCGGTGCAGTGGCCGTCATGGCGCTCGAGCGGGTTCCCGCGGACATCCGCGCCCAGGGCGGCGTGTCCCGGATGAGCGATCCCGACATGATCGACAGCATCATCGAGGCCGTCTCCATCCCGGTGATGGCCAAGGCACGCATCGGTCACTTCGTCGAGGCGCAGGTCCTGCAGTCGCTCGGCGTCGACTACATCGACGAGTCGGAGGTCCTCACGCCGGCCGACTACACGAACCACATCGACAAGTGGAAGTTCCAGATCCCCTTCGTCTGCGGTGCCACCAATCTCGGTGAGGCGCTGCGTCGCATCAACGAGGGCGCTGCGATGATCCGCTCGAAGGGCGAGGCCGGCACCGGTGACGTCTCGAACGCCACGATGCACATGCGCACCATCCGTGCGGAGCTCAACCGCTTGTCCTCCATGGCCGAGGACGAGCTCTACGTCGCCGCCAAGGAACTCCAGGCGCCCTACGAGCTCGTCAGGGAGGTAGCCTCGGCCGGCCGCCTCCCCGTGGTGCTCTTCACCGCCGGCGGGATCGCGACGCCGTCGGACGCCGCGATGATGATGCAGCTCGGCGCGGACGGCGTGTTCGTCGGTTCCGGCATCTTCAAGTCCGGCAACCCGGCCGAGCGCGCCAATGCCATCGTCCAGGCGACCACCTTCCACGACGACCCCGACATGATCGCCAAGGTCTCGCGCGGGCTCGGCGAAGCCATGGTCGGTATCAACGTGGACGAGATCCCGCAGCCGCACCGCCTCGCAGAGCGCGGCTGGTAGTACTGCCCGTCCCCGATCAGGGACGCGAGGACCTCAGGAGGACCGCAGCCCGCACGGGCTGCGGTCCTCCTGCCGTTCCCGGCCGGAACCGGCCTACCGACCGGCGGACCCGTCGAGCTGCAGCGAGAACGTCTTCCCGCGGCCCAGCAGCGTGAAGCCGCGTCGGGAGAAGAACGCATAGCCCTGGGGAGTGGCGTTGACCGCGAGGTCGAGGGCTCCGGCTGCCGCGGCCCGCCGTGCCGTCGTCGCCACCAGGGAGGTCGCCAGTCCCTGCCGCTGGTGATCCGGCAGCACCTCGAGGTGATGGATGCCGCCGAGGCCGCGCAGTCCGGCGACGCCGGACGGGTAGAACGAGTAGGCCGCACCGGTGATGTTGCCGGTACCGGCGGACCGCGACACCGCATGCCACGCCTGGCGGGGCTGCGATCGGACCACTCGCAGTTCCTGCGCCAGGGGTCCGATGTAGTCGGGCACCTCGTCCGTCAGCCGGGCGGCGCCCGCGTCCCCGCCGCCGTCGTCGCCCTCCTTCGCCACGCCCGCGCCACCGGTGACGGCCGACACCGGTGCGGCCATCCACCACGGCTGCCAGCTCGGCTCGAAGCGCAGGTCCCCGAGCTCGACGGCGTCCACGGCCCCGTTGAGCCACACGCGGACCGAGGCGGCGCCGAGCCGCACTCCTTCGGCCAGCGCGGGCCGCACGGCGGTGGCACTGACCGCGGAGGGGAACATCAGCCCGAGCTCACGCCGCGCCGGCAGCCAGACCCAGGTGTTCCCGTGCGTCGAGAACGTCTTCCCACCCGTCGCCGTCGCCAGCGCCGCCGACCATGCCGTCTCCAGCCGCTGGCACTGCGCGATGGTCACCATGCGGGTGCGCCCGCGCGGACGCGTCTCACGCGAGACCGCGACGCACGAGCAGGGGCTGCAGGTCCGCGTCGCGTCCGCGGAACCGGCGGAAGGCCTCCAGCGGATCGATGCTGTTGCCCCGTGACAGCAGCTCGCGCCGGAAGTGGTCGCCGTTCCCGCGCGTCAGGCCGCCGGAAGTCCTGAACCACTCGACCGTGTCGGCGTCGAGCATCTCGCTCCAGATGTAGGCGTAGTAGGACGCCGCGTACCCGCCGGCGAAGATGTGCTTGAAGTAGGACGTACGGTAGCGCGGCGGGACCGGCGCGAAATCCACCCCCGCGTCCGCGAGGGCGGCGGCCTCGAAGGCGAGCGGGTCCTCGACCACCGTGCCGGAGGGGATGGAGTGCCAGGCGAGGTCCAGGAGGGCGGCGCCGAGGTAGGCCGTGGTCTCGAAGCCCTCGCCCCAGGCGCCCGCCGCGTGGATGCGGTCGATGACGTCCTGGGGGAGCGCCTCCCCGGTCTCGTGGTGGCGCGCGTAGTTCGCGACGATCTCGGGCCACAGGATCCACATCTCGTTGACCTGTGAGGGGTATTCGACGAAGTCGCGCGGGACGGCGGTCCCGGCGAACAGCGGGTAGGTGACGTCCGAGAACAGGCCGTGCAGGGCGTGGCCGAACTCGTGGAACGTCGTGACCACCTGGTCGTAGGACAGCAGCGTCGGTTCGCCCGTGCCCGGCTTCGACAGGTTCAGGTTGTTGACGACGACGGCACGCGTGCCCTCGAGCGCGGACTGGTCCACGAACGAATTCATCCAGGCACCCCCGCTCTTGGTATCGCGCGTGTAGTAGTCGCCGAGGAACAGGCCCAGCCCTGACCCGTCCGCATCGAAGACCTCCCAGACGCGGACGTCCGGGTGGTAGCCGACGAGGTCGGGGCGCTCCGCGAAGCTGAGTCCGTACAGCCGGTTCGCGGCGTGGAAGACGCCGTCGTTGATGACGCTCTCCAGTTCGAAGTACGGGCGCAGTGCATCGAGGTCCACGTCGAACTTCGCCTTCCGCACCCGCGACGCGTAGAACGCCCAGTCCCACGGCTCGATCGGGTGCCCGGCCTCGGCCTCGAGTTCCGCGGCCTCGGTCCTGGCGTTACGGACGGCCGGAGCGGCCAGCTCCCGCATCCGGTCCATGATCGCGGCGAGCGACGGCGCCGTCTGGTTGTCGGTCGCCGCCGCTGCGTGCGTGTCGAATCCGAGCAGGGCTGCGCGTTCGGCGCGGAGGGTCGCCATGCGGGTCGCGATCGCGAGGGTGTCCGCCTCGTTGCCGCGCGCTCCGCGGTTGACGGACGCCTCGTGGAGCCTGCGGCGGACGTCCCGGTCCGTCAGCAGCTCCAGTGCGGGCTGCGCGGTCGGCAGGATCAGGGTCAGCAGGTACTTGCCCTCGTGGCCCGCCTCCGCGGCAGCTCCGGCGGCGGCGGAGACGGCGTCGGAGGAGAGGCCGTCGAGTTCCTCCGCGCGATCGAGGAGCAGCGCCGAATCGTTGGTGTCCTTCAGGAGTTTCTGGGAGAACTCCGTGCTGAGGGCCGAGAGTTCGGAGTTCAGTCGGCGCAGGGTCACCTGGGCGTCGTCGTCCAGTTCCGCACCTGCCCGGACGAAGCTGCGCAGGTACTCCTCCACCAGGCGCACGGATTCGTCGTCGAGCCCGTCGAGCGGCACCCGGCGGAGACGCTCGAACAGTGGCCGGTTCAGCTTGATGTTGTCCTCGTGCTCAGCGAGCCTCGGCGCCACCTGCTGTTCGAGATCCTGGATGAACGGCGTCGCGTGGCTGACCGAGTTGCTGAAGAACACGCTCGCGACCCGGTGCAGCGTACGCCCGGCACGCTCAAGTGCCACGACCGTGTTCTCGAAGGTCGGGGCCTCGGCCGAACCCGTGACGGCGTCGATCTCCGCGAGGTGCTCGGCGAAGCCGGCGTCGAAGGCGGGCAGGTAGTGCTCCTCCCGCAGGGAGGCGAAGGGTGGCAGCTGGTAGTCGAGGGTGCTCGGCTCGAGGAAAGGGTTGCTCATGAGAACTAACTTTTGCACGTTGTTGCACGTATGCGCACCACCCTTGACCCGTCCGGATCACGCTCCCTAGGGTCGGGAATGCTTCGCTGCCTGATGATCGGCGTCCTTCCGGGGGCGCCACCAGGACAGGGGCGGCCGGCACAGGAGCCGGTTGCCGCGGAGCACGCCGGGCAGCGCAGCCCGGTCCCGAGAAGGAGCACCCATGAGAACCCGTTCCCGAACATCCGTCCTGCTGACACTGTCGCTGGCCCTCAGCGGCGTCACCGTCGCGGCCGTCCCGGCAGTAGCGGCACCACCGCCGGCTCCCGCCCGCGTCGTCGCCCCCCTCGCCGCCGACGGGACGACGCCGATCCCGGCCGTCGAGGGCCCCCTCGCCTCCACGGCGGAGTCCTACCCCTTCGGGGCGGCGGACCACCAGGAGGTCCCGCAGGACCTCGCCCGCCTCGGGTACGTGGAGGAGGAGTACCTCGTGAGCGGTACCTCCAACGTCTACACATGGCCTGCGGCAGGGCCCGCCGAGATCCGGACCCCCGACGCCCCGTACAGCACCCGCGTACTGGTCCGTAAGCCGGCCAGGGGCCAGGCGTTCAGCGGCAACGTGGTCGTCGAGATGCTCAATCCGAGCAACCTCTTCGACCTCAACATCGGCTGGGCCGTGGCCCAGGAGCAGATCGTCGCCAACGGTGACGCCTGGGTGGGCATCACCGCCAAGCCGATCGCCGTCGAGGCGCTGAAGAACTTCGACGCGGAGCGGTACGCCTCGCTGTCCTTCGCCAATCCGCTGCCCCTGACCGATCCGGCGAACTGCGCCACGGTCGCCGCCGACTCCTCCAGGACGACGGAGAACGGCCTGATCTGGGACATCTACTCGCAGGTGGGTGCCTGGCTGAGGAGCGACGACGCCACGAACCCGCTGCGCTACGGCGCGCGGACAACCCGCGTGGAGCACGCCTACGGCTTCGGCTACTCCCAGACCGGTGGCTTCCTCGTGAACTACATCAACGGCGTGCACCCGCTCGTCGTCGAGTCGGACGGAGCGCCGATCTACGACGCCTATCTCGTCGCCGTCGCCGGTGGCGCCTTCGCCGGCGCGTACCCCATGAACCAGTGCGAGCCCGCGCCACCGGCCACCGACGTCCGCCGCCAGTTCAGGGACGTCGGCGTGCCCATCATGCGCATGATGTCGCAGTCCGACTATCTCCTCGGCATCGGCTCCCGCCGGGAGGACAGCGATGCGCCGGGCGACCAGTACCGCCACTACGAGATGGCAGGCGCCGGCCACGCGACCCCCGACGAGCTCACGTTCTCGGCGTCCTCCGCAGACATCCTCGCCGCGGACCGCGCCGTCCCGCCGGCATCCTGCAACGAGGGGCCACGCAGCCGGTTCCCGAGTTCGATCTTCTTCAACGCAGCGCTGCGGAACCTCGACGCCTGGGTGCGCGACGGCGTCGCGCCTCCCCACGCGGAGCCCATCCTGGTGCGCAACGGCGCGCCGGTCCTCGACCGGTTCGGCAACGTGCAGGGCGGCCTCCGCTCGCCGTTCCTCGACGCGCCCACCAGCACCTGGTACGGCACGGCGACGGGCGCGTCCTTCTGCTTCATCGCAGGATACGAGCGCCCGCTGTCCCAGACGGTGATCGACAGCCTCTACCGGAACCACGGAGCCTACGTGAAGGCGGTCAAGGACAGCGCACGCAGCCTCGAACGTGAAGGGTTCCTGACCGCCTACGACGCACGCGAGCTGCAGAGGGACGCCGCGCAGAGCAGGATCCCCTGATGGTGGGATGAACGCAGAGAGGCCCCCGTTCCGGCGGGGGCCTCTCTGCGTGGACGGCCTGCAAGGGGACATCGGCTGTGGCAGGGTTGCCGGATGGACGAGCAGACCTGGGAACAGCAGATCGGGACCTACTGGGAGCAGGAGTTCGACGACACGCGTCCCGAGGAATCCCTCGTCCGGATGCGGGACCTGGCCGCCGTGCGGCCTGACGGCGATGCGGCAGCCCTCTTCGAGTACGCCGGCGTGCACGACGCCCTCGGTCTCGAACACGAGGCGATCCCCCTCTATCGTGCGGCGATCCGTGCGGGTCTCGAGGGCGAGCGCGCCACCCGCGTGGTCATCCAGCTGGCCAGCACCCTGCGCAACGTCGGCGCGTCGGCCGAGGCGGTGCGGATGCTCGAGTCGATGCCGGCGACGGAGGCCGACGAGGCGGCGCGTCAGGCCTTCCTGGCCCTCGCGCTCTACGACGAGGGACGCTATGGCGATGCCCTGCGCACCGCACTCGCAGCCCTGATCCCGACGCTCGACGGCTACCGGCGAGCCCTCGGTGCCTACGCCGACGAGCTGCCGAGCACGACGCCGGACCGCGGCTCGTCCCCGCAGCCTGTCATGGATCGCCCTGAGTGACGTGACGTGACGTCCGTCCTCCGCGGCACGGTCACGGCCGGCCTTCACCCCACGTGGCGGCGAGCGCGGTCCAGGCTGTCCTTCCCGTGGCGAGCGGGGTCCTGGCTGTCCGTGCCTGGGCGGTTGCGCGTCCTGAACGCCTCCGCGCCGAGGGTCGCAGCCGTGCTGCCCACGCCGAGGACCAGGCCGATGCGGGTATGCGGAAGCCGCGTGCCTCTGTCCGCAAGGCGCTCCCCGACACCGAAGACGAGCCGTTCCATTCCGACCGTCAGCGCGACGCTTCCGCCGAGGAAAGCCACCGCTGCTCCCGCGAGCACCACCGCGTGACGTACGGGGTGGCGCATCGACGACCGGAAGCGCGGGCCCCGGTGGGTGCCCGAGCGTCCATCGGTGGTCGACCGGGGTGATGGAGGATCGGCGGCGACACCCGGGTCGCCGGGCTCCGGCTCCGGTGCAGTGTCCTCGCCGGGTGAAAGCCTGCCGCGTCTCATCGCCGCGATCCCGTAGGCCGCACTGGCGGTGAGGATCATCGTCTTGGCGACGACGCGCACCGGCCTGCTCGTGGTGTAGTCGGGCAGGGCGTACCAGAGGATGATGCCCAGCCCGGACAGGAGATCGGCCAAGAGCGGGAGGGGAGGTGTGGTCTTCGGCGACATGGGATCCACGCTACGGACCCGCCCGGCGCGGGCGCATCCGCCCTCGTGCTGATCCCGGTGTCCTCCGCGCGGAGGATGGCCGCCCGTCCGGCGGAGGAGAACACGCCCAGCCGGCGGAGCAGAAGGCGCTGGACGCCAGGGCGAAGTCCGCTGGACCCCGGAGCAGAAGGCGCTGGAGGCCGGAGCGAGGTCCGCCCGGACACCGGCCGTGCCCGCCCCGGAGTCGGGCGGGCACGGCGTCGGGTCCACGTCGTCCGCAGGTCAGCCGTTCGGGGGCGTGTAGAGCTGGAGGTCGTTGCCCTCGCTGTCCTTGAACGGGAGGATGCGACCCCACGGGTACTCGCTGATGTCGCCCTCCACGGACGCTCCACCCCGGGCGGCGATGCGCTCGAGCTCGTCCTCGATGGAGCCTTCCGGCTCGAGGCTGATGACGGCTCCGCCGCCTGCTCCGCCATGGGTGGCCTCCCGTGCGTTGAGGCCGATGGTGAGCCCGCCGGCGTCGATCTCGGCCCACTCGTCCTCCTGCATGCTGACGTCCAGTCCCAGGGTGTCCCGGTAGAAGGCCAGCGCCCGGTCCATGTCCTCGACGGGGACCCAGACGGTTGCTACTCCCTTGGCCATGATGCTCCTTCCGCGGATCCGGAGGGGATCCAGAGGGTTCACGGACCCGGCCGGGCCCGTCCCTCGGCACGCTACCGGCCGGTCGGAGCCGACGCTCCGGAGGAGAGGACCCTTGACGGCGGCTCGCCCGTGCTGTCCTACCGGGGGCGCTCGGCGGCGTGGCGGCGCGCGAGATCGGCCAGGGAATCGTCCAGGCCGTCGGCGTCGAAGGAACCGAACCTGCGCTCGGCGGCGGTGCGCAGGAGGAAGTCGGCGATGGCCGGGTTCTTGGGCAGGAGCGAGCCGTGCAGATAGCTCGCCACGATGTTCCGGTAGCGCGCCCCCTCATGCTCGTCCTCAGCATTGTTGCCCGCGCCCTTGACGACGGTCGCGAGCGGCCTGACGCCTTCGCCGAGGAAGGTCTGTCCGCTGTGGTTCTCGTAGCCGTGGATGTCGCCGAATTCCTCGCTGGTGGCGACGACGTTGCCGATCAATCGCTCCGTGCCACCCCGGGTTTCGAGGTCCAGCACGCCGATCCCGGGGATCACGGTGCCGTCGTGTGTCCGGAACTCCCTCCCGAAGAGCTGGTACAGACCGCAGATGAGCAGCATCGGCGTACCGTCTTCCGCGAGCTCGCGGAGACGCGGAGCGATCGACTGGAGGTCGTCCTGGATGACCACCTGTCCGCTGTCCTGTCCGCCGCCACCGATGATGACGTCGATGTCCGCGGGGAAGGCGTCGCCGGCGTTGTGTTCGAGGATCTCGGCGCCGTAACCGCGCCAGGCGAGCCGCTGCTTGAGGACCAGGACGTTGCCGTAGTCGCCGTAGATGTTCATCTCCCGTGGGTACAGCTGCAGGATGCGCAGCGTCCCCTTCGCCGGATCGGCAGGAGCCTCGCTGAGGTGGCTGGCGGACGGTGCATCGGTCATCAGGAGACCACCTCGACCTTCGTGATCTTGGAGAGTTCGCGGCGCACGGCGAGCATCGCCGTGTAGGTGCAGAAGATGCGCTTGGGGTGGCCCGCCGAACCGCCGATGAACTGCTTGAGCCCGTCCGGGATGTCGGTCTCGACGGCGCCCACGCGGACGTCGTCGTACTTCAACCGGAGCGCCATGTCGTAGGCGCGGACGCCGCTGACCATCTCCACGCCGCCGAGTCCGAGCGAGTCGAAGTCGACGTCCCAGAGCCAGGACATGTCGCGCCCGTCGGCGTAGTTGTCGTTGATCGCGATCATCGTCGCGCAGCCGGCAGGATCGAACGACTTCAGCCCGAGCCGGAAGCCACTCGGGTTCTTCACCAGGACCAGTTCCAGGGGAAGGCCGTCGACGACGAGGCTCTCGCCCCGTCCGAACGCGGGCTCGACGGCGGCCAGGGACGCGTACAACCGGTCGTCGTCGGCGGTTCCGGCCATGACGGTCCGCGCCGCAGCGAGCGCGGCGGCCGCGTTGAAGATGTTGTAGACGCCCCGGAGGCGGAGATCCGTGCGGGTCACCGTGCCGTCCGCCTCGAACTCGGCGGAGTTACCGTCGACCGAGCGGAGGACCACGTCAGCGGGCAGGGCGGAGGCGGGAGCGGTGCCGGCCGCGCCGCGGAGTTCGTCGTCGTTCGGGAACGTGCTCCGCAGTGATGCGTCGAGGCCGAAATAGACGACGTCGGCGGTCGTGACCGATGAGGCGATACCGGCGACGCGCGGGTCCTCGCGGTTGAGCACGACGGTGCCCGTCGTGGCCAGGGCGATGCGCTCGAGCAGCCGCGTGGTGGCGTCGATCTCGCCGAAGCGGTCCAGCTGGTCGCGGAGCACGTTGAGGAGCAGGGAGAAGCGTGGGGGGACGAGCTTGACGAAGTGCACCGCGTGCGCCTCGTCGAGCTCGAGCACGGCGACGTCCGCCGTCAGGCGGCCGCGCCAGTCCACCTCGCCGAGCAGTGCGGCGGCCACGCCGCGCGTGAAGTTGCTGCCGGTGCGGTTGGTGAAGACTTTCAGGCCCTGGCCCTCGAGGAGCTCCACCACCATCTTGGTGGTGGTCGTCTTGCCGTTCGTCCCGCTGACGACGACGACGCCGCGGGGGAGGTTGGACAGCGCGCGGGCCATGAACCCGGGGTCGAGGCGCTCGACCACGAGGCCGGGAAGGGCGGAGCCGCCGCCGCGCAGGCGGGACGCGATGCGCACGGCCTTGCCCACGAGGACTGGAAGGGGATTCATGCCTCCACGATATCGCCGGGCCGGTGTTCTTCCCGCGAGGCGGGGGACGAGGCGCTCCCGGCCGGGGCGGCTACGCCCGGCCGACGACCTAGAATCGAGGGATGACCTCCCCGTCCTCCTCGGCGCCCCTGCCGACGTCGGTCCCCGTATCCGATGAGCCGATCGACGCTCCGATCGACGCGCCGATCGACGCTCCGATCGATGCGCCGGCCGACACCCGTCGATCCGGCGTGCGTCCGGTCGGCGTGCCTCCGGCCGGCGGGCGCCCGGTCTCCGGGGATCGCGCGACCACGGAGGGGAGGGCCGCGGCCGGACGGCGCGTTGTCGTCGTCGGGGTCCTCGCGGTGCAGGGCGACGTACGGGAGCACATCGCGACGATCGAGTCGCTCGGCGGGCGCGCCGTCACGGTGCGGCGTCCGGCGGAACTCGCCGCTGTGGACGGCCTCATCATCCCCGGCGGCGAGTCGACCACCATCGACAAGCTGACGCGCACCTTCGGGCTGGCCGCTCCGCTGCGCGAGCTGATCGTCGGCGGCCTGCCCGTGTACGGATCCTGCGCGGGCATGATCATGCTCTCGGATGTCATCGCCGATCCCGCCACCGACCGCTCGGGCAATCCGCAGCAGACGTTCGGCGGGCTCGACATGGTGGTGCGGCGCAACGCCTTCGGACGCCAGCGCGAGTCCTTCGAGACCGACCTCGACTTCGCGGAGCTGGCGGCCACGGGCACCGCCGCGGCCGGGGACCCCGTGCGCGCGGTCTTCATCAGGGCGCCCTGGGTCGAGAAGGTGGGCGACGGCGTCGAGGTGCTGGCGCAGGTGCCCGCCGCCGGGACACCCCGGGCGGCACCCCGGGACGACGTCGGTGACAGTTCTTACGGCGGTGGCTCGAGTGATGGCTCAAGCGATGGCTCAAGCGACGGCTCCGGCGGTGCGACGGACGGCGCAGGAGCGGACTTGGAGCCGGTCGCTAGAATTGTCGCAGTGCGTTCGGGCAACCTGCTGGCCACGAGTTTCCACCCGGAAGTGACGGGTGAGCGGCGGGTCCACGAACTCTTTATCCGGATGATCAGAGGAGAAGCGTAAGCATGTCGGGGCACTCCAAGTGGGCAACCACCAAGCACAAGAAGGCGGCGATCGACGCCAAGCGCGCGAAGTCCTTCGCGAAGCTGATCAAGAACATCGAGGTCGCAGCGCGCGCGGGCGGTGCCGACGTCGCCGGTAACCCCGGCCTCGAACTCGCCGTCTCGAAGGCCAAGAAGACCTCCGTGCCCATCGACAACATCAACCGCGCGGTGAAGCGCGGCGCGGGCCTGCTCGGCGAGGCCGTCGACTACCAGACCATCATGTACGAGGCCCGTGGGCCCCAGGGCTCGGCGCTCCTCATCGAGTGCCTCACGGATAACAAGAACCGTGCTGCCTCGGAAGTGCGGCTCGGTATCTCCCGCAACGGCGGGACGATCGCCGACCCCGGATCCGTGGCCTACCTCTTCGCCCGGAAGGGCGTCGTCACGCTGCCGAAGAACGGACTGACCGAGGACGAGCTCCTCATGTCCGTGCTCGACGCCGGCGCCGACGAGGTCAAGGAATCGGCCGACACCTTCGAGATCGTGTCGGAGCCGCAGGACCTCCGTGCGGTCGTCGAGGCCCTCGACGCGAGCAGCATCGAGTACGAGACCGACGAGGTCGAGTTCGTCCCGTCCATGCAGGTGGACCTGGACTCCGACGGTGCGCGCAAGTTCCTGAAGCTCGTGGACGCCCTCGAGGAGCTCGACGACGTCCAGAACGTGTATTCGAACGCCAACCTCTCGGACGAGGTCCTGGCCGAGCTCGAGGACGACTGACATCGTCCTGCTTGTCGGCGTCGTCCTGCTGACCGGATCCGCCCGGTGACCTACCGTGTCATGGGCGTGGACCCCGGCCTGACGAGGTGCGGCCTGGCCGTCGTCGACATCGAACCGAACCGGCGCTCGACGCTCGTGGCCGTCGGCGTCGTCGGGACGGAGGCGGGCCGCAGCCTGGACGAACGGCTGCTCGTCATCTCCGAGGCGGTCGACACCTGGCTGGACCTGCACAAGCCGGAGGTCCTCGCCGTCGAGCGCGTGTTCAGCCAGTTGAACGTGAGCACCGTCATGGGGACGGCCCAGGCGTCGGGCGTGGTCATCGTCGCGGCCGCACGCCGCGGGATCCCCGTCGCCCTGCACACGCCCACCGAGGTCAAGGCCGCCGTCACGGGGAACGGGCAGGCGGACAAGGTGGCCGTCACCAAGATGGTCACGAAGATCCTCCGCCTCGACACCCCTCCGCGGCCGGCGGATGCCGCCGACGCGCTGGCCCTCGCCATCACCCACGCGTGGCGCAGGGGAGTGGGGCAGCAGGGCGCCGCGGTGTCCGGCGGCTCGCTCACTCCGGCGCAGCGCCTGTGGGCCGAAGCGGAAGCCAGGGCCCGACGCCGGTAGGCCCGCTCCGCGGTGTGGCGGCTCGATCGCACGGCGTGACGCCGGTACCGTAGTGCATTAGAACGTATGTTCGACACCGGGCGCGCCCGGTCCATCCATCCGCACGTGCCTCTGGAGCTCCTCATGATCAGTTCCCTCCGCGGGACAGTGACCCACGTGGGCCTGCACTCCGCCGTCATCGACGTCAACGGCTTCGGCATGCAGGTCCAGGCCACCCCGCAGACCCTCTCGGGATTGCGGACGGGCGAGGAGGCCAGCGTCGCGACCGCGATGATCGTGCGCGAGGACTCGATGACGCTCTTCGGGTTCGAGGACGCCGACCAGCGCGAGGTCTTCGAGACGCTCCTCGCCGTCAGCGGCGTCGGTCCGCGTCTGGCCCTGGCCGTGCTCGCCGTCCACACCCCGGACGCCGTGCGCATCGCGGCGTCGTCGGGCGACGACAAGGCCTTCAGCAAGGTACCCGGGATCGGTCCCAAGGGCGCGCGGCGCATCGTGCTGGAACTCGCGGGCAAGCTCGTGCCGCTGGAGGCGAAGCCCGGCGTGTCACCGCAGTCCTGGCAGGGCCAGGTGCTCACGGCCATGATGGGCCTCGGCTGGTCCGAGAAGGACGCCGGAGCGGCGATCGACGCCGCCGTCGCCGAGGCGCCCGAGGTCGCCGCGTCCGGCGACGTGGGGCAGATCCTCAAGCTCACCCTCCGCAGGCTCGGCCAGGACGGCGCGCGCAGCTCCGCCCGGTCGACCACCCGGGGTCCGCGCACTCCTGCGGGCGCTGCCGGCCGGGCCCAGGCCGATGCCGGGGTGGGCGCATGACCGATCACCACCCCGAGGACGTGCCGCTGGTCGCGCCCTCGGCCGACCCGGAGGACCGCGCCGTCGAGGCAGCGCTCCGGCCGAAGAACCTCGACGACTTCGTCGGGCAGAAGCGCGTCAGGCGGCAGCTCTCGCTGGTGCTCGAAGCCTCCCGGCTGAGGGGGCGCAGCGCCGACCACGTCCTGCTGTCCGGCCCTCCCGGGCTCGGGAAGACGACCCTCGCCATGATCATCGCCGCGGAGATGAACGCGCCGCTGCGCATCACGTCCGGGCCCGCCATCCAGCACGCCGGCGACCTCGCGGCGATCCTCTCGTCGTTGACGGAGGGGGAGGTGCTCTTCCTCGACGAGATCCACCGCATGTCCCGGCCCGCCGAGGAGATGCTGTACATGGCCATGGAGGACTTCCGGGTCGACATCATCGTCGGCAAGGGACCCGGCGCCACCGCCATCCCTTTGGAGCTGCCGCCGTTCACGCTCGTCGGAGCCACGACGCGAGCCGGCCTCCTTCCCGGCCCGCTCCGGGACCGGTTCGGCTTCACGGGGCACCTCGAGTTCTACTCCACCGAGGAACTCGAGCTCGTGCTCCGCCGCTCCGCGATGCTGATGGACATGAAGGTCAGTTCGGCGTCCTTCGCGGAGATCGCCGGCCGCTCCCGGGGGACCCCGCGCATCGCCAACCGCCTGCTACGGCGTGTCCGGGACTGGGCGCTCGTCCACGGCGTCGACCTGATCGACGCACGGTCCGCCAGTGCGGCGCTGGACATGTACGAGGTGGATGCGCGCGGGCTCGACCGGCTCGACCGCTCTGTGCTCACGGCCCTCATCACCAAGTTCAACGGAGGGCCGGTGGGACTGTCCACCCTGGCCATCGCCGTCGGTGAGGAACCGGAGACCGTGGAGACCGTGGCCGAGCCCTACCTGGTGCGTGAGGGCATGCTGGGACGCACCCCGCGGGGGCGGATCGCGACCGCCGAGGCCTGGAAGCACCTCGGCCTCGTGATGCCCGCCACCGTGGCCGCAGCCATGCCCGAGGACCTCTTCTCCGTCGCGCCGGAGGACCTGATGGGCAGCGAATCCGCGATCGACAGCTGGGCCCGACCGGACCCGTGACGCGGAAGCGGTCAGGATTCCCCTTTACACTGGTGTCTTCGTCTGTGTGCCGGGGCACATCCCTGCCGCACACACCCAGACCCACGAACGGATTCGCCCAGTGCTTGCACACGTAGTTGCCCAGACCGCATCCGAAGATGCTCCTCCCTTCGACATCTTCTCGCTGCTGCTGCCCCTGGCGCTGGCGTTCCTGATCTTCACCATGTTCCGGCGGCAGCGTAAGTCGCAGCAGCAGGTCAAGGAGATGCGGACGCAGATGGAGCCGGGCACCGAGGTCATGACGCAGTTCGGTCTCTTCGGCACCATCGTCTCCATCGACCAGGAGAACAACAAGGCCGTCCTTGAACTGTCGCCCGGCACCTTCGCGACCGTCCATACGCAGGCCCTCTCGAAGGTCGTGCAGCAGGAGTCCGTCGCGGCGGAGGACACGCCCGGTACGGACGATGACGCCGCACGGCGTGATCTCGACGCCTACGACGGCGCGGTCGTCCCGGACGATGCCTCCTCGCTCGACGGTGTCGACCGGCCCGCCACCGGCGGGGCGACCGCCACCTCGCCCTCCACGGTGTCGGGTGCCGAGACCCCGGACCCCCTTCGCGAGCAGGGCGGCGAGCTGCCCGAGAGGGATCAGTCGCTGCGGGACAACCGCGACGCGCGCGACGCCCGCGACCCCAAAGCGAACCCCGACCACTAGCATTCCTCAGGGGCCGGTACTCAGCCGTGCCTGTCGTGACACCGGCGCCACGCGTGGCGCCACAGCATAAGGACACCTCACCATGCCTCGTACCGGTCCCGGGACGGCAGCCAAGCGGACACTTGTCTGGCTGGGCGTACTGACCGCACTGCTCGCGATCCTCCTCGGCTCGGGCTCCATCTGGAGCACGGCCAGCTGGAGCCCGCGCCTGGCCCTCGACCTCGAGGGCGGTACCCAGATGATTCTCGCCCCCCGGGTCCAGGGCGGCAGCGAGATCACGCCCGAGCAGCTCGACCAGGCCGTCGAGATCATCCGGCAGCGTGTCGACGGCTCGGGCGTCGCCGAAGCCGAGATCAACACCCAGTCCGGCCAGAATGTGATCGTGTCCCTCCCGGGCACCCCTGACCCGGAGACGCGGGACCTGATCCAGGCATCCGCACAGATGGAGTTCCGGCCGGTCCTCGCCGGCGGCCCCGGTCAGGCGCCCGCCGCCGAGACGCCGACGCCCGACGACCAGCTGCCCCAGCCCGCGGCCGAGCCGCAGGACGCCAGCGATCCGAACTGGATCACCCCGGAGCTGTACAAGGAGTTCGAGGCGCTCGACTGCCTCGATCCGGCCGCTCTCGAGCCCGCGGAGGAACCGGCGCCCGCCGACGAGCCCATGGTCGCCTGCGAGCCCGACACCCAGGGCAAGTACATCCTCGGCCCGGTCGAGGTACCGGGCACGGACATCTCGACCGCGAGTTACGGGCTGCAGCGGGGTGCCCAGGGCCAGGCGCTCAACACCTGGGCCGTCAACATCGACTTCAACGACGAGGGCACGCAGATCTTCCGCGAGGTCACCGAGCGCCTCTTCGCCCTGGGCGACGGGGACCCACGGAACCAGTTCGCCATCGTGCTCGACGGCCGGATCGTCTCCGCGCCCACCACCAACGCCGTGATCCCCGACGGCAATCCCCAGATCAGCGGCAACTTCACCGAGGAGTCCGCCGCGGCGCTGGCCGAGCAGCTCAAGTACGGTGCGCTGCCGATCAGCTTCGAGATCCAGAGCGAGCAGCAGATCTCCGCGACCCTCGGTGCGGACCAGTTGCGCCTGGGCCTGATCGCCGGGCTGATCGGCCTGCTGCTCGTCGCCGTGTACTCGATGTTCCAGTACCGCCTCCTCGGGCTGGTCACCATCGCGTCGCTCGTCGTCGCTGGCGTCCTGACCTACCTGGCCATCTGCATCCTCGGCTGGACGGAGAACTACCGTCTCTCACTCGCCGGTGTCGCAGGCCTGATCGTGGCCATCGGTCAGACCGCGGACTCGTTCATCGTGTACTTCGAACGCATCCGCGACGAGCTGCGTGACGGGCGCGGGCTCGTCTCCGCCGTCGAGAACGGGTGGCGCCGGGCCAAGCGCACCGTCCTCGCCTCGAAGGCCGTCAACCTCCTCGCCGCGCTGGTGCTCTACTTCGTCGCCGTGGGCAACGTCCGTGGCTTCGCCTTCACCCTCGGTCTGACCGCCATCGCCGACCTGATCGTCGTCTTCCTGTTCACGCACCCCGTGCTGCGGCTCCTCGCGAGGACGAAGTTCTTCGGTGAGGGCCACCCGTGGTCCGGCCTCGATCCCCGCCGCCTCGGGGGCATTCCCCTCTACCGGGGAGCAGGCAGGCTCCGCGAGCCCGGCGCCACCGTTCCCGCGCCGGCCGCCACGACCCGCGCCAGGAACAAGGGCGCCTCCGGTGAGGCGGAACGCCGCCTGACCATCGCCGAGCGCCGCCGCGCGGAGCAGCAGGAGGCACTCGCCGGACGTACGGGGTCCACCGTCGTCGACCGCACCGGTTCTTCCCAGAAAGAGACCCACGAATGAGCCGCACCAGCTTCGCCACCTTCGGCAACGAGCTCTACTCGGGCAAGCGCTCATATCCTTTCGTCGCCAAGCGGAACCTCTGGTTCCTGATCGCGGGGATCGCCCTCCTCGTCTCGATCGTCATCCCCGTGGTCAAGGGTGGCTTCAACCTCGGTATCGACTTCCGCGGCGGTTCGGAGTTCACCGTGTCGGCGACGGAGAACACGGAGGTGGCCGTCGGTGAGCAGGCCGTGACCGATGTCGTTCCCGACGCCGTGCCTCGCGTGACGAACATCGCCGCGGACACCATGCGCATCCAGACCGAGCGGCTCTCCGACGACGAGACCCTCAGCGTCCGCGACAACCTGGTCGCCGGCTACGGTGTCGGGGAGGACCAGGTCACGTCGAGCTTCGTCGGCCCGACCTGGGGTGAGGACGTCAGCCGCCAGGCGCTGATCGGGTTCGGGGTGTTCGTGGTCCTGGCCGCGATCCTGATGGGCATCTACTTCCGCACGTGGAAGATGTCCCTCGCCGCCATGGCGGCCCTCGTGGTCGTCATGGTCGTCACGGCCGGCCTGTACTCGCTCAGTGACTTCGAGGTCACACCCTCGGCGATCATCGGCTTCCTGACCATCCTGAGCTACGCCCTCTACGACACGGTGGTGGTGTTCGACAAGATCCGGGAGAACACCGCGGACGTGACCATCTCCACGAAACGGACCTTCGCCGAGCAGGTCAACCTCGCCGTCAACCAGACCCTGGTGCGCTCCATCAACACGTCGGTCGTGGCCATCCTCCCTGTCGCCTCGATCCTGTTCATCGGTGCGTTCGTCCTGGGGGCGGGCACCCTCCAGGACCTCTCCCTGGCACTGTTCATCGGCATCATCCTCGGCACGCTCGGTACCATCTTCATCGCAGCCCCCCTGTACGCGGCGCTGCGGCTCAACGAGCCCGAACTGAGGAAGCAGGAGAAGAAGGTCCTGAACCGCCGCTCCATGGAGGCCGCTGCCGCCTGACCGCAGCGCCGCAACGCTGATCCGCCGAGTGCATCGACGACCCCGGCGACGACTCCGACGCGCTGCTCCGGCCGCAGCATCCTTCCGGGGATGCTGCGGCCGGTGCGGTGAAAAGCCCGGCTAGACTTGGATGTGCGACCCGACCTGTGGCATCTTGAGTCCTTCCAGGGTCCGATACCGAGATGGAGGGGCTGTGCATGGCTGAAGCGGTGAATCCCGCAGTGCGGGCCGGTGACGCCCAGGACGTCGTCGCGGCCGAGGGTACCGGGCCTGTCACCACCGAGGTCCCGCAGCCTGCAGGCCGGGGGCTCGTGCAGCCCGCGTCGCCGTCGTCCGCGCCTTCCGCGAGCAGCGCCGGCGAAGTCGCCCCCGGCCGCCGCGGCCGCACCCGTGCCAGGATCGCGCGACTCACCGGGAGGGGTTCCTCCGGGTACTCGCCCGTCCTCGAGCCGCTCCTGCGCACGGTACGCGCCAACAACCCCAAGGAGGACCTGGACCTCATCCAGCGCGCCTACCTGGTTGCCGAGCGCAGCCACGAGGGCCAGACGCGGAAGAGCGGCGACCCCTACATCACGCACCCTGTGGCCGTCGCGACCATCCTCGCGGAGCTCGGCATGACCGGCACCACGCTGGCGGCAGCGCTGCTGCACGACACCGTCGAGGACACCTCCTACACTCTTGACGAGCTGAAGCGTGATTTCGGCGCGGAGGTCGCCATGCTGGTCGACGGCGTGACGAAGCTGGACAAGGTCTCCTTCGGGGATGCCGCCCAGGCCGAGACGGTCCGCAAGATGGTCGTCGCCATGGCCAAGGACATCCGGGTGCTGGTCATCAAGCTCGCCGACCGGCTGCACAACGCCCGGACCTGGCGCTTCGTCTCCCCGGCATCCTCGGCGAAGAAGGCGCGGGAGACCCTGGAGATCTTCGCCCCCCTCGCCCACCGCCTCGGCATGAACACCATCAAGTGGGAGCTGGAGGATCTCTCCTTCGCCGCGCTGCATCCGAAGGTGTACGAGGAGATCGTCCGGATGGTGGGGGACAGGACCCCCGAGCGGGAGAAGCACTTGAGCCTCGTGCGGAACCAGGTCGAGGAGGATCTCCGCGCGGTGAAGATCAAGGCCACCATCACCGGGCGGCCCAAGCACTACTACTCGATCTACCAGAAGATGATCGTGCGCGGCAAGGACTTCGACGACATCCATGACCTGATGGGCGTGCGCGTGCTGGTGGACAGCGTGCGCGACTGCTACGCGACCCTCGGCTCGCTGCATTCCCGCTGGAACCCCCTGCCCGGGCGGTTCAAGGACTACATCGCGATGCCGAAGTTCAACATGTACCAGTCGCTGCACACCACGGTGATCGGCCCCGGCGGGAAGCCGGTGGAGATCCAGATCCGGACGCACGACATGCACCGCCGCGCCGAGTACGGCGTCGCGGCGCACTGGAAGTACAAGAGCGGCGGGCGGCAGCTCGAGACCCCGGAGAACGGCGACATGGGGTGGCTCCGCAGCCTCGTCGACTGGCAGCAGGAGACGTCCGACCCGAACGAGTTCCTCGATTCGCTGCGCTTCGAGATCAATGCGCGCGAGGTGTTCGTGTTCACCCCGAAGGGTGAGGTCATGGCGCTGCCGGCCGGGTCCACGCCCGTGGACTACGCGTACGCGGTCCATACCGAGGTGGGACACCGGACCATCGGCGCCCGGGTCAACGGGAAGCTGGTGCCGCTCAACAGCGAGCTGAACCACGGCGACTGGGTGGAGATCTTCACCTCGAAGGCCGAGGGGGCCGGCCCCAGCCAGGACTGGCAGGGCTTCGTCAAGAGTCCCCGCGCCCGGAACAAGATCCGCCAGTGGTTCACCAAGGAACGCCGCGAGGAGGCGATCGACAAGGGTAAGGAGCTGCTGACGCGCGCCATGCGCAAGCAGAACCTGCCGCTGCAGCGCATGATGACGCACAGCGCCCTCATGTCGGTCGCGGAGGAGCTGAAACACCAGGACATCGCCGCGCTGTACGCGGCGGTGGGCGATGGCCACACGTCCGCGCAGAACGTGATCGAGCACCTCGTCGCGCTGATGGGCGGTCATGAGAGCGCGGAGGAGAAGATCGCGGAGACCGCGGTTGCCACGCAGCCCCGGAGGCCGAAGTTCTCCGACTCCGGTGTGACGGTCCGCGGTGTCGGTGATGTCTGGGTCAAGCTGGCCCGGTGCTGCACGCCCGTCCCGCCGGACCCCATCATCGGGTTCGTCACGCGCGGCTCCGGCGTCTCGGTGCACCGGAACGACTGCCGGAACGTGGCGGAGCTGAGGGACCAGCCGGACCGGATCGTGCCGGTCGACTGGGCGCCCACGCAGTCCAGCGTGTTCCTCGTGGAGATCCAGGTCGAGGCGCTGGACCGCAAGAGCCTGCTCTCGGACGTCACGAGCGTGCTCGCCGAGAACCACGTGAACATCCTGGCGGCGAACGTGAACACGTCCTCGGACCGGGTCGCCATGTCGCGGTTCGCCTTCGAGATGGGTGATCCCAAGTACCTGAACCACATCCTGAGTGCCGTGCGCCGCATCGACGGCGTCTTCGACGTGTACCGGACGACGGGGTCGCAGCGCCGCTGATCGAAGCACTGCCGGCCGCAGCACCGGTACCCGGATTCGTCCGGTCCTGAAACTGCAGGTGTCCGGCGGGACGACGTGGGCGGGCTGCCCGGCGCCGTCGCATGTCCCGCGCTCAGTCACGATGTGGACCCCGGGCCTGACGCAGCCGCTCCAGTGCCCGGGTCTTCCCCGGCACGCGCGCGGTCCTGGCCAGGGCCACCTCCACCAGCCGGAGCGGGCAGTCCAGGGTGGCCGAGGATCCGATGGCGCGCAGGATCTCCACCGCATCCCGCTCCTCTCCGTGCACGGCGATGTCCAGCGCCGTCCTGAGCGGTGTCGTCACGGATACGCCACCCACGAGGTTGACGTCGAACGGCCCGAGCGCCACCTGGTGCATGACGGCGGGCGAGAAGGGCGGGAGGGCGGTCGTGCGGCGCCGATGGTCCGTCACGAGGCTGATCACGCTCGGAGGAGCCGCGCAGCCGTAGATCCACGCCGCGCAGGATCGACCGAGCGCCACACGGGGGCGCACAGAGTGCGGGACGCTGTGTGCCGCCGCCCGGGACCTGGTGGCAGGATCCTCCCGGAAGTCGCTGCGGAGGTAGGAGTCCCCGATCACGAGGCGGACGAGGCCGTCGAGCCGCATGGCCTGCAGCTCGGCCGAGGTGAAGATCTCGCCTGCGTGGAACAGGGCGCCGCCGGTCGACGTCACCGGGACGGCGCCTGCCCCCAGATGGCGTTCCGGGGGTGCTGCGACGTCGGCACTGTCGAGGGGAGGCATTGGTCCAGCATCGCGAGGACGGCCTCGACGCAAAAGCCCTCCGGCGCCGATGTGGACAACGGCGCCGGAGGGCTGGTGGCTCGGCGGCCGGCGGACCGGCCCCCGGCTAGGAGAAGTCCTGGGCGGACTTCTGCAGCATCTCCAGCCACTGTTCGCGAGCGGCGAGGGCTTCGCGCGCGCCGGCGATCTTCTTCGCGTTGCCCGCACGCTCGGCCGAGGCGAGGTCCTCGCGGAGCTGCGCGATCGTCCCCTCGAGCTGGCTGAGCGCACTGTTGGTGCGCGCCTTCGTCTCGGGATTCGTCTTCGTCCAGTGCTCGTCATCCGCAGACTTCACGGCGTCCTCGACCTGGCGGAGACCGGCATCGATCCGGCCCATGTCCGCGCGGGGCACCTTGCCGGCCTCGTCCCAGCGGTCACGGATGGACTGCAGTGCCTTCTTGGCGGCGGCGAGGTCGCGGATCGGCAGGATCTGCTGGGCTTCCTTCAGCAGGGCCTCCTTCGCCACGAGGTTCCCTGCGTACTCCTCGTCGACTGCCTCGTTGACGGCCTTGCGGGCCTCGAAGAAGCGGTCCTGCGCTGCCCGGAAGCGGGCCCACAGGGCGTCGTCGTCCTTGCGGCTTGCGCGCTTCGACGCCTTCCACTCGTCCATCAGGCGCCGGTACTCGGCGGCGGTCTGGCCCCAGTCGGTGGAGGTGGACAGCTGCTCCGCGCGCTTGATGAGCGCTTCCTTGGCCTGCTTGGCCTCGGCGTTGTCGTTGTCCAGCTGGGAGAAGTATGCGCGGCGGTGGCGGTCGAACACGGTGCGGGCCGAGCGGAACCGCTTCCACAGGGCGTCCTCCGTACCGCGGCCCAGGCGCGGACCGTTCTTCTGGGCAGCCTTCCACAGCTCGAACAGCTCGTTCATGCGCGTGCTGCTGGCCTTCCACTGCACGGTGGAAGGATCGCGCCCCGAGAGCTCCTCGGCCTCCGCGACGATGGCTTCGCGGGCAGCGAGTTCCTTCGCCTTGAGCTCGTCCTGCACGGCGCGTTCGGCCTTCTCGAGACCGCCGATCTCCGCGAGGAGTGCGTCGATCCGCGCCTCCAGGGCGAGCACGTCGCCGACCATCTTGCGTTCCCCGACCTGCGCGCGCAGATGCTTGGCGGTCTTGGTCATGTCCGACGACGGCGCCTTGGCCTGGACACGCTGCTCGAGCAGGGCGACCTGGCTGACGACGTCGTCGTACTTCCGGACGAAGTAGCCGAGCGCCTCGTCACGCGTCGCATCGGGGTACTGGCCCACCGCGTGCTCTTCGCCGTCGACGAGGAGGAAGACATGGCCGTCCTCCTCGACACGTGCGAACTTCGCGGCCTCCTCGAGGGAGGTGCTGTGCGCGGGTGGAGCGACGACGGGCTGGGCGGTCTTCTTCAGCGGCCGCGGCGTCATGGCGGTGGGCAGCGGCGGCTTGGGAGCCGCGAGGCGGGGGAGGGGGTGCTGAGGGGAGCGGGTTCTGCGGCGAGGGGCGGAGCGGGCTCGGTCGTCCCGGTCGCTTCGGTCGTCGTCGCGACGTCGTCCGCTGTCGCCTCGGCTTCCGAGGTCCCGGCGTCGTCCGCTGCTGCGGCGTCGGCCGGAGCCGCGACCTCGTCGACCGTGGTGGCAGCCGTGTCGGCCTCGGTGGCCTCGGTGGCCACCGGGTCCGCCGTGCCGGCGGACGCCTCATCCGCCGTCGCGTCATGATCCGCGGCGGATCCGTCCTCGACCACCTCGTCCGCGGGAGCAGCGGGGGCGTCCGCAGGAGCCGCTGCCTCGTCGGCCTGAGCCGCCGGGGCGTCCTCCGTGCCGGAGGTCGAGGGGCGGTCGCCCATGGCACCGTCGGCCTCCGCAGCGTCCTGCTGCGTCCCGAGGCCGATGGTCGTTTCGTCGGATTGCTGACTCTCTGTCACCGCTAGAAGTCTTTCGCTCGTCGGATGGCCCTGATCAACGCCGGAGCCATGTCATGCAGGATCACACCATGCAGGGTTCAGGAGTCTATCGGTCCGGTCCCGGCCGGCGAGGGAGGCGTCCACCGGACACCCCTGCTCGACACCGGCAGTACCGCGATTCCTGCCCCTGAGGCTACTTTACCCACTGCCCTCCGTTCCGCGTCCCGGCGCGGATCACGCCGGTGCGTCCACCCGAGCGGCGCCCGGCCCCTGTCACCGCCTGCCGTCCCTTTTCCGGCTGCCCTGCCTGACGCCTAGGATTGAGGCCGCAGAACCGGACCGCCGGCAGCACGGCCGCGGTGACCGGACCCCGTGCAGGAGGAGATCAACACCATGGCCCGCAAGGCATCACTGTCCGGCTTTCCCGAGTGGCTCCCGGAAGAGCGCCTGATCGAGCTGCACGTCCTCGAGGTCCTGCAGCGCACGTTCGAGCTGCACGGGTTCTCGAGCATCGAGACGCGCGCCGTCGAGACCGTGGAGCACCTCCTGCGCAAGGGCGAGATCGACAAGGAGGTCTACGCCGTCTCGCGGCTTCAGGCCGAGGAGGCCTCGGCGTCGGAGAGCGGACTGGCGCTGCACTACGACCTCACGGTCCCGTTCGCCCGCTACGTCGTCGAGAACGCGGGGCACCTCGCCTTCCCGTTCCGCCGGTTCCAGATCCAGAAGTGCTGGCGGGGTGAGCGCCCGCAGGAGGGCAGGGCCCGCGAGTTCACGCAGGCGGACATCGACGTGGTGGGTGACGGCGTCCTGCCGTTCCGGTACGACGTCGAGCTCGCCCTCGCCGTCGTCGAGGCCTTGGGGGCCCTCCCGATCCCCGACGTCACGCTCCGCGTCAACAACCGCAAGCTGGCGGAGGGGTTCTACCGGGGGATCGGTCTCGAGGACACGGCCGCGGTGCTGCGCAGCATCGACAAGCTGGAGAAGATCGGCCCGGAGAAGGTCGGCGCCCTGCTGCGGGACGAGACAGGTGCCGACGACAGGCAGGTGGAGCTCGCCCTCGAGCTGGCGGGCATCCGCACGCCGGACACGTCCTTCGTGGACCAGGTGCGTGCCCTCGGGGTGACGAACGACCTGCTGGAGGAGGGCCTCGACGAGCTCCGCCAGGTGGTCGGCGAGGCGGCACGTCGCGCCCCGGGCCGGGTCGTCGCGGACCTCAGTATCGCCCGCGGTCTCGACTACTACACGGGGACCGTCTACGAGACGGTCCTCGACGGGCACGAGGGCCTCGGCTCCATCTGCTCGGGCGGCCGCTACGACTCCCTCGCCCGGAAGGGCAACCGCACCTTCCCCGGTGTCGGCCTGTCGATCGGGGTGACGCGCATCGTCTCGCGGATGCTCAGCCAGGGCTTCGCGACCGCCTCCCGCGCCGTGCCCACGGCCGTCCTCGTGGCACTCGCCGACGATGACGCGTGGTCGCAGGCGCAGGACGTCGCCGCGGCCCTGCGCCTGCGCGGGATCTCCGCGGAGGTCGCTGCGGGTGCCGAGAAGTTCGGCAAGCAGATCAGGTTCGCCGATCGACGGGGTATCCCGTTCGTCTGGTTCACGGCTGCGAACGGCACGCACGAGGTGAAGGACATCCGGTCCGGCGATCAGGTGGTGGCCGATCCCGCCACGTGGATGCCCCCGTCGGCTGACCTGCGCCCGGTGATCACCCGCGCCTGACCCCGCTCACGCCGTCGCGCGCCCGCCGGGCGAGCACGATCGCCCGGCCGACGAGTCCGACGGCGAGCACCACCAGCATGGTGACCACCGACGTCGCCGGGAGCGTGAAGGCGAGGACGAGGCAGGCGAGCGCGCCGGCCACGTTCAGCCAGCGCGGCGCGTACCACTGCCGGTCCGTCAGGGTGAAGGCCGCGATGTTCGCGATCGCGTAGTACAGCAGGACGCCGAAGCTCGAGAAGCCCACCACCGTCAGCACGTCCGTGGCCAGCAGGAGCACCGCGACCACCACGGCCGTGGCGATGTCGGCGACCCAGGGGACGCCGAAGCGCCGCGAGACGCGCCCCAGCAGCTGTGGCAGGTCGCCTCCGCGGGCCATGGCGAGGCTCGTCCGCCCGACGCCGGCGATGAGCGCGAGCAGCGCGCCCAGGCTCGCGAGGGCCGCGGCGAGGGTCACGACGGCGCCGCCCCGGCCCATCGAGCCTTCGCCGGGCACCGCGGCGTCGAACACGTCGCGCAGGGGTGCGGAGGCTTCCGCCAGGGCGGCCGGGCCGAGCACCCTGAGCAGGGACACCCCCAGCACGAGGTAGAGGACCAGCGTGAAACCGAGGGCGCCGAGGACGGCCAGCGGGATGGTCCTGCGTGGGTTTCGGACCTCCTCGCCCATCGTCGCGATGCGGGCGTACCCGGCGAAGGCGAAGAACAGCAGGGCCGCCGCCTGCAGGACCCCGCCGGCCCCCACGGGCACGGTGTCGGAGGCGCCCTCCGCCGGGGGCGTGCTGAGGGCGACCACGATCACGAAGGCGATCACCGGGACCACGAGCGAGACGATCACGCGGGTCGCGAGGGCCGTGCGCGTCACGCCGAGGAGATTGACGGCCGTGAGTGCGGCGACGGCGGCGACGGCCGCTGCCTTCTCGAAGCCCGGGGCGGCGTAGAGGCCGAACGTCAGGGCCATCGCCGCGCAGGAGGCCAGCTTTCCCGTCACGAAGCTCCAGCCCGCGAGGAAGCCGGTCCAGTGACCGAGCTGTTCGCGGCCGTAGACGTACGCGCCGCCGCTGGACGGGTAGCGGACGGCCAGGGAGGCCGTGGCGGAGGCGTTGCAGTAGGCGACGAGGCCGGCGATGAGGATCGCCAGGGGCAGGAACCGCCCCGCGGCGGCTGCCGCAGGCGCGAAGACCACGAAGGCGCCGGCACCGATCATCGCGCCCACGCCCACGGTGGTCGCGTCGAAGGCGCCCATCACGCGGCGCAGGGCTGGTTGCTGGGACATGGTCCTCCTCGGACGGGGTGGCCGCCGGGCGGCTGATCGCGCCGGTCGGGCAGGACGGCCGGGCGCCGTCCTCCTCCTCCGGCCGGGCAGTGTCCGGGCGCCCGGGGGCGGACCGGTAAAGTTGACTCGGTTCGCACCAACTGTAGGCAGGCGCATCGGCACCTGCGATTCATCTGACACCCCTGTGGGAAGGAATGCTGTGCTCCGCACGCATGAACTCGGCTCCCTTCGGCCCGAGCACGTAGGACAATCGGTCACCCTGGCGGGCTGGGTCGCGCGACGCCGCGACCACGGCGGCGTGGCCTTCCTCGACCTCCGTGACGCCTCCGGTTTCGCGCAGGTCGTGGTCCGCGAGGAGGACGTCTTCTCGAGCCTCCGCAACGAGTACGTCCTGCAGATCGTCGGCACCGTGCAGCAGCGCCCCGAGGGCAACGAGAACCCCGCCCTCCCCACGGGCGCCGTCGAGGTGATCGCGGACTCCGTGACCATCCTCAACACCTCGGACCCCCTGCCGTTCCAGATCGACGAGCACGTCGAGGTCGGCGAGGAGGCACGCCTCCGCCACCGCTACCTCGACCTCCGCCGTCCGGGCCCCCAGGCCAACCTGCGCCTGCGTTCCGAGGCGAGCCGCGTGGCGCGCGAGCTGCTGCACCAGGACGGGTTCGTGGAGATCGAGACCCCCACCCTGACACGCTCGACACCCGAGGGCGCGCGCGACTTCCTCGTTCCCGCGCGGCTCGCGCCCGGCTCCTGGTACGCCCTGCCGCAGTCCCCGCAGCTGTTCAAGCAGCTCCTCCAGGTGGGCGGCTTCGAGAAGTACTACCAGCTGGCCCGCTGCTACCGCGACGAGGACTTCCGCGCGGACCGCCAGCCGGAGTTCACGCAGCTCGACATCGAGGCGAGCTTCGTCGAGGAGGACGACATCATCGCGCTCGGCGAGCAGCTCGTCTCCCGCCTGTGGAAGCTCATCGACGTCGACGTGCCGCTGCCCATCCGCCGCATGACCTACGCGGACGCCATGGCGAAGTACGGCTCCGACAAGCCCGACCTGCGCTTCGGTCTGGAGCTCAGCGAGCTGACCGGCTTCTTCAAGGACACCGGCTTCGGTGTGTTCAAGGCCCCCTACGTCGGCGCCGTCGTCATGCCCGGTGGCGCGTCGCAGCCCCGCCGCCAGCTCGATGCCTGGCAGGAGTGGGCCAAGCAGCGCGGCGCCAAGGGCCTCGCGTACGTCCTCATCGACGACGACGGGAGCCTGCGCGGACCGGTCGCGAAGAACCTGACCGACGCGGAGCGCGAGGGCCTCGCTGCGGCGACCGGCGCGAGCCCCGGCGACTGCATCTTCTTCGCCGCCGGGGACGCTGCGTCCTCGCGCGCCATCCTCGGCGCCGCACGGGTCGAGATCGGCCGACGCACGGGACTCGTCAAGGAGGGTGACTGGGCGTTCGTCTGGGTCGTCGACGCTCCGATGTTCGAGCCCGCGTCGGCCGCGGTGGCTGCGGGCGACGTCGCCGTGGGTGGCGGCGCGTGGACGGCCGTGCACCACGCCTTCACGTCGCCGAAACCCGAGTTCGTGGACACGTTCGACTCGGACCCGGAGAACGCCCTCGCCTACGCGTACGACATCGTGTGCAACGGGAACGAGCTCGGTGGCGGATCCATCCGTATCCACCAGCGTGACGTCCAGGAGCGCGTGTTCGCGGTCATGGGACTGAGCGCCGAGGAGGCTCAGGCGAAGTTCGGGTTCCTGCTCGAGGGCTTCAAGTACGGAGCGCCTCCCCACGGCGGGATCGCGCTCGGCTGGGACCGCGTGGTGTCGCTGCTGGCCGGCACGGACTCCATCCGCGACGTCATCGCGTTCCCGAAGTCCGGCGGCGGCTACGACCCGCTCACCGCCGCCCCCGCGCCCATCACGGCGCAGCAGCGCAAGGAGGCGGGCGTCGACGCGAAGCCCAGGTCGGAGACCACGGCCGACCAGTAGGCCGGTCAGGTGCCTCCGCGCCCTGAGGGACGGGACACCCGGCAGGGGTGTCCCGTCCCTCCGGCGTCCGGGGCCTCATGCGCCACGCCCGCGGTGATCGCTGTGGGACGAATTGTGACGATCCGGCGGTGGGTCCGCGGGCACTGTGAAATAATCGGCGCAGTACGTGCTCCGGGGTCGGTGTAAGTCCGAACCGGCGGTGATAGTCCGCGACCCGCTCCGTCGTTCCGCACCCGCGGAACGAGGGCGGTTGAGCCGGTGGAATTCCGGGACCGACAGTCAAAGTCTGGATGGGAGAAGCACGCACAGCAGTGCACTGTCCGCTGCCCGATCGATGGGCCGTGGCTATGCCGTGGTCCGCCGCGGCACGGGGTGCACTGCTGCTATCACCCGGAGCCGTCGTAGCGGCGAAGGATCGGCATGGATTTTCTGCAGTGGCTCTTCGAAGCCCGCATCCCCGTAGGCAACGGCTCCCTGCTGCTCCGTGAGGTGGTGGGCAACGTCTTCGGGCTGCTCAGCGCCCTCGGCGGCATGCGGCGCCGGGTCTGGGCCTGGCCGGTCGGTATCGTCGGCAACGTCCTCCTCCTCACCGTCTTCCTCGGTTCCGTCTTCGGCGCCGCGAGTGCCGCCAACCTCCTCGGCCAGGCCGGCCGCCAGGTCATGTTCATCGCCGTCTCCGTATACGGGTGGCGCCAGTGGCAGGCGAGCCGACACGGGGGCGGGCAGGCCGTGACGCCCCGGTGGGCCGGGACCAGGGCCAGGATCGGCATGGTCGCCTTCATGGTCCTGGGGACCGTCGCCCTCACCCCCCTCTTCCGCGTGCTCGGTTCCTACGAGCCCGTGTGGGCCGATGCCTGGACCTTCGTCGGGTCCCTCCTCGCCACCTACGGCATGGCCAGGGGCTGGGTCGAGTTCTGGCTGGTCTGGGTGGCCGTGGACCTCGTGGGTGTTCCCCTGCTGTTCAGTGCCGGCTACTACGCGAGCGCCGTCATGTACGCCTTCTACGGGGTCTTCACCCTGGTGGGCTTCTTCGTGTGGGCCAGGGCCCAGCGCACGGCGCAACCCCGTGTCGAGGCCCTCCTGCCCGACCCCAGCCTCCGATGAGCACGACGACGCGGGTGGCGGAGGCCGAGGCGAGGGCGATGCTGCGCGCGCTGGAGCTCGCCGGTCTCGGCGTGCGTGGCGCGAACCCCCTCGTCGGCGCCGTCCTCCTGGCTCCCGACGGTATGGTCCTCGGGGAGGGGCACCACCGGGGCGCCGGCACCCCCCACGCGGAACCCGCGGCCCTCGCGGATGCCGGGGACCGCGGGCACGACCCCCGCGGCGGCACGATGGTGGTCACGCTCGAACCGTGCAACCACACGGGACGCACCGGCCCGTGCAGCGAGGCGCTCATCAGCGCCGGTGTGGCCCGCGTGGTCTTCGCCGCGGCTGACGTCAACGGACCAGCGGCGGGCGGCGCGGGCCGGCTCCGCGCAGCGGGCGTCGGGTGCGTCGGCGGGGTGGAAGCGGAAGCGTCGCAGCACCTCAACGAGCGCTGGACGGCGTCCGTCGCAGCGGGTCGCCCCTTCGTGACAGTGAAATCGGCCCAGTCGCTCGACGGGCGGGTGGCGGCGGTCGACGGCACCAGCCAGTGGATCACCGGACCGGAGGCGCGCGCCGACGGCCACCGCCTCCGGGCCCTCGCCGACGCGGTCCTCGTGGGCAGCGGGACGGTGCGCGACGACGATCCGCGCCTCACCGCGCGCGGCGGGCCTGCGGTGGACGGGACGTCCGCGGGAGCCAGGGCGACCCTGCGCGTCGTGATGGGGCTGACCCCGGTGCCCTGCGAGGCCGCCATCCGGGGTCCGGGCTTCGTCCACCTGACCACCCGGGACGTTCGCGCCGCCCTCGATGAACTCTTCGCCCGGGGGGTGCGGCACCTCCTTGTCGAGGGGGGACCGCGGATCGCCGCCGCCTTCCTCCGTGCAGATGTGGTCGACGAACTGGTCAGCTACGTGGCGCCCGTGGTCCTCGGTGACGGCGCTCCCGCCTTCCCCGACCTGGGGATCGTCTCCCTCGCCGCTGCCCCGCGCTGGGGCCTGGACGAGGCGGGCGGACCGGCCGTCCACCGACTCGGGGCGGATGTCCGGCTGCACCTCCGGCCGCCGCCCGGGTGAGCAGCCCGTCCGGCGTCCGACGCCGGACGACCCGACCCCCGGTCGATCCAGGTAGACCCACCCGTCGCTCCATCCCCTCCCGACCCACCCGAAGGAAGTACCCGTGTTCACAGGAATCGTGTCCGAGCAGGGCAGCGTCGTCTCACTCGACGTCACGCCCGACGGCGAGAGCGCGCTGCTCGTCTTCGAGGCGCCCGAGACCGGGAGGGACCTCAGTCCCGGGGCGTCGATCGCCGTCAACGGCGTCTGCCTCACCGCGGTGACGCTCGACGGCGGGCGCGTGGGCGTCGACGTCATGGGCGAGACCCTCCGACGCACCACCACGGGCGGGCTGCAGCCCGGGACGCCCGTCAACCTCGAGCGCTGCGTGCCGGCCGGCGGACGCCTCGACGGTCATGTCGTCCAGGGCCATGTCGACGGCATCGGGGTGCTCCTCGAGCGTGAGGACCTCGGCGCCTGGCACCGGCTCCGCTTCGGCCTGCCCGCGACGCTCGGCCGGTACGCCGCCGAGAAGGGGTCCGTCGCGATCGACGGCGTGTCCCTGACCGTGACCGCGGTGAGCGCGCCGGAGGAGAGCGACCAGTGGTTCGAGGTCGGCCTCATCCCGACGACCCTCAGGGAGACCGGTCTCGGCGCCAAGGCCATCGGCGATCCCGTGAACCTCGAGATGGACGTGCTCGCCAAGTACGCCGAGCGCCTGCTCGGTTTCTCGGCGGTCGACGCCCGGCGGCAGGACACGTCCGGGGACGCGCAGTGATCCGCGAGCCGGTCCGCGACGCGACACTCCTCCGCCTCGATCCCGTCGAGGACGCGATCGCCGCCATCGCGGCCGGCGGTGCAGTCGTCGTGGTCGACGACGAGGACCGCGAGAACGAGGGCGACATCGTCTTCGCCGCCGAGGACGCGACCCCGCAGCTCGTCGGCTGGACCGTGCGGTGGACCTCCGGTGTGCTGTGCGTCCCGCTCCGCGCTGAGGATGCGGACCGCCTCCTCCTGCCGCCGATGACCGCCGTGAACGAGGATTCCAAGGGCACGGCCTACACCGTGTCCTGCGACGCCGCGACGGGCGTCAGCACGGGCATCAGCGCCGCGGACCGGGCCCGGACCGCGCGAGTCCTGGCGGACGGCGCCAGCGGGCCCACGGATCTCACCCGGCCGGGCCACGTCTTCCCCCTCCGCGCTGCACCGGGCGGCGTGCGCGAGCGGGCCGGCCACACCGAGGCCGGGGTGGAGCTCAGTGTCCTCGCGGGCAAGCGCCCGGCCGCGGTGATCGCGGAACTCGTGCACGACGACGGCGACATGATGCGGCTGCCGGCCCTGCGCCGGTTCGCCGACGAGCACGGCATCCCCCTCGTCTCCATCGAGGATCTCGTCGTCTTCCTCGGGGCACGTGCAGCGTCCGGGCCCGACGGCAGCACCGGCGCCGGCGGTGCAGTCCATCGTCCGGACACCCCTGAACACCCCCTCGACATCCCCAGCGACACCACCCCGGAAGGAACAGCATGAGCGGCCACGGAGCACCCAGCATCGACATCAGCGCACTCACCACGCAGGACGGCGCGCCACTGCGGCTCGCGATCATCGCGGCGAGCTGGCACACGCAGATCATGGACGGTCTGCTCGACGGCGCCCGGCGTGCCGCCGCGGAAGCGGGGGCGGACGTCACCGAGATCCGCGTGCCGGGTAGTTTCGAGCTGCCCGTCGCCGCCGCGCGCATCGCCCCGCACGTCGACGCGGTCGCTGCCCTCGGCGTCGTCATCCGCGGCGGGACGCCCCACTTCGAGTACGTGTGCCAGGCCGCGACCTCCGGCCTGACCGACGTCAGCGTCCGGACGGGCGTACCGGTCGGCTTCGGGGTCCTGACCTGCGACACCGAGCAGCAGGGCCTCGACCGCGCCGGCCTGCCCGGCTCCTCCGAGGACAAGGGCCACGAGGCGGTCTCCGCCGCGCTGGCCACGGCCTCCGTCCTCCGGGCCTTCGGGCGGTGACGGCCGAGGTATCCGTCACAGGGCGGGCCGGGCGTGCCGAGCCGGTGCGGCGAGCCGATAGCCTAGGGGATGTGAAAACCTTTGATTCCCTGTTCGAGGAGCTCAGCGCCAAGGCCGTCGAGCGCCCTGCGGGGTCGCGCACCGTCGCGGAACTCGACTCGGGCGTGCACGGCATCGGCAAGAAGGTCGTCGAGGAGGCCGCCGAGGTCTGGATGGCCGCGGAGTACGAGTCGACGGAGGACGCCGCCGAGGAGATCTCGCAGCTGCTCTACCACCTGCAGGTCCTCATGATCGCGAAGGGACTCACGCTCCAGGACGTCTACAAGCATCTCTAGCCGCGCCGGCCCACCCGCCCGCGGCCCACGATCGCCTGTCCCACCCTCCTGACGCGAAAGTACCCCATGCTCCGTGTAGCAGTCCCCAACAAGGGCGCCCTCTCCGAGGCCGCCTCGTCCATGCTCGCCGAGGCCGGCTACCGCCAGCGCCGCGACTCCCGCGAGCTCGTCCTCGTGGACCCCGAGAACGAGATCGAGTTCTTCTTCCTGCGGCCCCGCGACATCGCGGTGTACGTCGGTTCCGGGACGCTCGACGTCGGGATCACCGGCCGTGACCTGTTCCTCGACGCGCAGGTGAAGGCGGAGGAGCTCATGCAGCTCGGCTTCGGCGCGTCCACCTTCCGCTTCGCCGGTCCGGTCGGCGACTTCGACGCCCTCGAGCAGCTCGAGGGCAAGCGGCTCGCCACGAGCTACGAGGGCTTGCTGAAGGACTACCTCGCCGAGCGCGGCATCACGGCGTCGGTGGTCCGGCTCGACGGCGCCGTGGAGTCCTCCGTGCGCCTCGGCGTCGCCGATGCCATCGCCGACGTCGTCGAGACCGGCAACACGCTGCGCGCCGCGGGGATGGAGATCTTCGGTGATCCGATCCTGCAGAGCGAGGCCGTGCTCATCGGCCGCGCGGGGGAGGCCCCCGTGGGCCTCGACGTGCTCCTGCGCCGCCTGCAGGGCGTCCTCGTGGCCCGGCAGTACGTGATGATGGACTACGACGTCCGGAAGGACCTCGTCGACGCGGCGGCGGCCCTGACCCCCGGCCTCGAGTCCCCGACCGTCTCGCCCCTGCGCGACTCCGAGTGGGTCGCGGTGCGCTCCATGGTCCGGCGGAACCAGACCAACCGCATCATGGACGAGCTGTACGAGCTCGGTGCGCGCGCCATCCTCGTCAGCACCATCCACGCCTGCAGGATCTAGGGAGGCGAGCATGAGTGTCGCCATCCGCGTGATCCCCTGCCTCGACGTCGACGCCGGACGCGTGGTCAAAGGGGTCAACTTCGAGGACCTGCGTGACGCCGGGGATCCGGTGGAGCTCGCGCACCGCTACGACCGGGCCGGTGCCGACGAGCTCACGTTCCTCGACGTGACCGCCTCCTCCGGTAACCGCGAGACCACGTTCGACGTCGTCTCGCGGACCGCCGAGGAGGTCTTCATCCCGCTGACGGTGGGCGGGGGAGTCCGCGAGATCTCCGACGTCGACCGCCTCCTGCGGTACGGCGCGGACAAGGCCTCGATCAACACCGCCGCCGTCGCGCGGCCGGCCGTGATCGACGAGATCACGAAGCACTTCGGTGCCCAGGTCCTCGTCCTGTCGCTCGACGCGCGCCGGACCCGGGACGCCGCGACGCCGTCGGGCTTCGAGGTGACGACCTACGGCGGCCGCAAGGGTACCGGGATCGACGCCGTCGCCTGGGCGAAGGAGGCCGCCGACCGCGGGGTGGGGGAGATCCTGCTGAACTCGATCGACGCCGACGGCACCAAGGAGGGGTTCGACCTCGAACTCATCCGCGCCGTACGGGCGGCCGTCGGCGTGCCGCTCATCGCCTCGGGCGGTGCGGGCGAGCCCGCACACTTCCCGCCCGCCGTCGAGGCCGGCGCGGACGCCGTGCTGGCGGCCTCCGTCTTCCACTTCGGTCCGGTGTCCGCGATCGCGGACGTCAAGGCCGCGATCCGCGCGGCAGGGTACCCCGTCCGCTAGGCGCCGGGTCCTGCCTGCAGCGGGAGGATTCAGAGACCGACGTCGGCACTCTCGAGCAGGGCGACGGCATCGGGCCGGCCCTCGAACGTGACGAGTGCCTGGGCACGGCGACCGTGGGCGTGCATGAGCAGTTCGCCCGGCTCGCCCACGATGGCCACCGATACGGGTGCGCGCTTCGCGACGTGGCGGGGACCGTCCGTCCGCACCAGCACGATCCCGAGATCCACGCCGCGGTAGAGGATGGCGGCGCGCTTCACGAGTTCCTCCCACAGGGCGTTCGCGTAGTCCTCGTCGAGCGCCCTCGGTGCCCAGCGCGAGCCGGCCCGCCGGACGTCCTCGGTGTGGACGAAGTACTCGATCAGGTTGGCGCTCTTGTCGACGGCATTGAGGCGCATCGGCGAGAGCGCGGGTGGACCGGCGAGGAAACGCCGAACGAGCGCCTCGTAGCCCGCCGGGGATCCGGCACGTTCGGCCGTCTCCCGCGTGGCGCGCTCGGTGATCGGGGCGAACCTCTTCACGACCATGCCGAGGCCCAGGGCAGGCTTGTGCTCGCGCAGGTACAGATGCGCCGCCAGATCGCGCGTGTGCCACCCCTCACAGAGCGTGGGGGCATCGGGACCGGCTGCCAGGAGCGTCTCGGCCAGGACCTCGCGGGACGGGGTTACGTAGTGCATCACTGCTGAAACTAGCACGCCGCGCGAGGGCGGTGGCAGGCGCGCCGCGCCGTCGTCGGGGCCGCACTAGAATCAGGGGTGATGCCTCCCACCACGTCCTCCCCGTCAGCTGCCGGAACAGGCGCTCCTCCGGTCTCCGAACGCCAGGCGGCGCGCGACGCGCCCCTGCTCGATCCCGCGATCGCCGGGGCCCTCAAGAAGGACGACGCCGGCCTGGTCGCCGCCGTCGTCCAGCAGTACGACACGCTCGAGGTGCTCATGCTCGGCTGGATGGACGAGGAGGCCCTCCGCCGGACCCTGACCACGGGTCGGGTCACCTTCTTCTCCCGGTCACGCGACGAATACTGGCGGAAGGGCGACACCTCCGGACACCGTCAGTGGGTCAAGGGCGTGGCCCTGGACTGCGACGGAGACGCCCTGCTCGTCACCGTCGACCAGGAAGGCGCCGCCTGCCACACCGGCACCCGCACGTGCTTCGACGGCCGCGACCTGCCCTCCGTCACCTCCAGCCGTCCCGACGCGGAAGGATCCTGACCCGCATGCAGCAGCTCGGCACCATCAGCCCCACCCTCGAGGAGTTCCGCGACCTGGCGAAGGCGCGGCGCGTGGTTCCCGTGCACCTGAAGGTCCTGGCGGATGCGCACACGCCCATCGGGATCTACCGCAAGCTCGCGGACGGCCGCCCGGGCACCTTCCTCATGGAATCCGCGGCCGTCGGCGGCGTCTGGTCGCGCTACTCGTTCATCGGGGCGCACTCCCGGGCGACCCTGACCACGCGCGACGGCGAAGCGCACTGGCTGGGCGAGCCGCCGGCCGGCGTGCCGGTCGCAGGCGATCCCGTCGAGGCGCTCCGCCTCACCGTCGAGGCCCTGCGCACGGAGCGCTTCGAGGAACTGCCTCCCTTCACCTCCGGCATGGTCGGCTTCGTGGGCTGGGAGGCCGTGCGCCACTGGGAGCGGCTGACGAGTCCGCCCGAGGACGATCTCCTGCTGCCCGAACTGGCGATGTGCCTGGTCTCCGACCTCGCCATCCATGACAACTCCGAAGGCTCGCTCACCCTCGTCGCCAACGCCGTCAACTTCGACGGCACCGACGAGCGGGTCGACGAGGCCTGGCACGACGCCGTGGCGCGGGTGCGCGCCATGCTCGCCACGCTCGTCGCCCCGGCCGAGCTCGCCGTGTCCGTCATGGCCGAGGGCACGCCGACGGCGGAGGAGTCGATGGAGCGCGTCCGGGAGTCCTGGTTCGAGCCGGAGTACCTGCGCGCGATCGAGCGCGGCAAGCGGGCCATCGTCGACGGCGAGGTCTTCCAGGTCGTCATCAGTCGCCGCTTCGAGATCGAGTGCGACGCTTCTCCGCTGGACGTCTACCGCATCCTGCGGACCACCAACCCGAGCCCCTACATGTACCTGTTCAGCCTCGAGGATTCCGACGGACGCGGCTACTCGATCGTCGGCAGCTCGCCGGAGGCACTCGTCACCGTCACGGGCGACGAGGTCATCACCCACCCCATCGCGGGCTCGCGCCCCCGCGGCAGGACCACGGAGGAGGACCGCGACCTCGCCGTCGAACTCCGGGCGGACACCAAGGAGAAGGCCGAGCACCTCATGCTCGTGGATCTCGCGCGGAACGACCTCTCCAAGGTGTGCACGCCGGGCAGCGTCGACGTCACCCAGTTCATGGAGGTGGAGAAGTTCAGCCACATCATGCACCTCGTCTCCACGGTCGTCGGTCGGCTCTCGCCGGCGAAGACGGCCTACGACGTCCTCGCGGCGACCTTCCCGGCCGGGACACTCTCCGGCGCCCCGAAACCGCGTGCCCTGCGGCTCATCGACGAGGTGGAACCGCATCGCCGCGGCATCTACGGAGGAGTGGTCGGCTACCTCGACTTCGCGGGCGACATGGACATGGCCATCGCCATCCGCTCCGCGCTCCTGCGCGAGGGCACGGCATACGTCCAGGCCGGCGGCGGGATCGTCGCCGACTCGGTGCTGGAGGCCGAGGCCCTCGAGACCGTGAACAAGGCTGCGGCACCCCTGCGGGCAGCCCTCACCGCGGCCGGGCTCCGGCCCGCGGCGGTGGACGCACCATGAGTGCCGGACGCACCGAGCGCACCGCGCCGGGCAGGTTCGCGCGGCGCGGCATCGTCGTCATGGGGATCGTGGTCCTCGCGCTCCTGGCCTTCGGTTCCACGACCCAGACCTGGCTCACCGTCCGCCTGCCGCAGGAGGCCGTGCAGACGCCGGACCTGATGATCGCCGGGAGCGACGCGTCGACCCCCGTGACGGCCTTCGCCCTCGTGGCCCTGGCGGCTGCCCTCGCCGTGTCGATCGCCGGTCGCCTCGCTCGGTGGGTCATCGCCGTGATCCTCGTGCTCTCGGGCGTCGGTATCGCCCTGTCCAGCGCGGGTGTCGCGCTCGATCCCGCGGCGGCTGCAGAACCCGCCGTCGGCGAGGCCATCGGCGTGAGCGGCCTGGCCGGTGCCGAGGCGACGGCCGGCGTCTTCCCGTGGCTCGCCGTCGCGGCCGGCGTCCTCCTGGTGCTCGCGGCCGCCTGGGTGGTCCTGGCGGGCCGCACCTGGGGAGTGAACCGACGGTACGACGCCGGGGCCTCGCGGGCGGTGACGCCTGCTGCCGGTGACCTGCAGCCCGGAGCGCCCGCGCCTTCCACAGGAGACGTAGCCCCCGGGGTGGTCCCGGTCGCCGATGACGACGACGGCCGCAGTGAAGGTCCCGTCGACGGACGTCCGGTCCCGGGAGGCGCGTCATCCTCCGCGACGGCACGGTCCGCGGCCGCGCCCGATGCACCCCCCGACCCACTGCTCCCCGCCGGGGACGAGACCGGCGGGGCATCCTCGCCCACGGCGCGCCCCTCCCGCGGCCGGTCCAGCGCCCATGCGGACGAGATCGACAGCTGGGACCAGCTCTCGCGGGGCAACGACCCGACCGGCTGACGGCCGGGCGCGTACGTCCCCACCGGTCCTCCCGACCGCCCCATCAATGGCAGAATGGAACCTGACCCGTTCGAAGGAGATTCACCATGGCATCCGAGACCCGCGCCTCCGCGACCCGCAACACCCCCGCGAACCACGCCCGGATGGGTGACGAGACGATCGGTCACGGCAACAGCCCCGCGGCATGGACCTGCGTGCTCATCATGCTGGCCGGTGCCGCTGTGGCCTCCTTCGCCTACATCCTGGCGAGCACGGAGGGCAACCACGACTTCGGCACCCTCCTCTTCTGGATCGGGATCGCGGTGATGTTCGTCGGCCTCCTCGTCGGATTCGTCCTCCGGAAGATCGGCTACGGCGTCGGCGGCTCCAAGCTCAAGAACAACGGCCACTAGATGACGGTCCTCGACGACATCATCGGGGGCGTCCGCGAGGACCTCGCGGAGCGTCGGCGTGCCGTTCCCCTCGAGGACGTCCGGAGGGCGGCGACGTCCGCTCCCGCTCCGATCGACGCCTTCTCGGCGCTCGGCTCGGGTGCGGGAGGAGACCTCGCGGTCATCGCCGAGGTGAAGCGCAGCAGCCCCTCCAAGGGCGCCCTGGCGGACATCGCCGATCCGGCGTCCCTTGCCGCGTCCTACGAGCGTGGCGGCGCCGCCGTCATCTCCGTGCTCACCGAGGAGCGGCGGTTCGGGGGTTCGCTGGCCGATCTCGACGCCGTCCGAGCAGCAGTCCAGGTGCCTGTGCTCCGCAAGGACTTCACGGTGGACGCCTACCAGATCTGGGAGGCGCGGGCCCACGGCGCCGACGTCGTGCTCCTGATCGTCGCGGCACTCACCGACGCCGAGCTCGCCGGCTTCCTCGCCCTCACCCACGAACTCGGCATGAGCGCGATCGTCGAGACCCACACCGAGGACGAGGTACGGCGCGCCGTCGCGGTGGGGGCACCTATCATCGGTGTCAACGTCCGCAACCTGAAGACACTCGAGATCGACCGCGGCGTCTTCGCCGGATTGGCCCACCTCGTGCCGGCGGGGACCGTCGTCATCGCCGAGTCGGGCGTCCGTGATGCCGCCGACGTCGAGGAGTACGCGGGCCACGGCGCGCACGCGGTCCTCGTCGGCGAGGCGCTCGTCCGGCACGACGATCCGGCCGCGACGATCGCGGATTTCCGCCGGACGGGCCGCACCGCCTGGCGGGAGTCGGGCATGGCCGCACGCGCCTGAACGCGTCGACGGGCCGGCGCCGGCAGCTCCCACCGGGGAGGGGTCCAGCCGGACCATCCATACCGGGCACGCGCCCGCCAAGCACCGGCCACCGGTCGGCACCAGCACCACCGAGCAGCACACGGGACGGATCACCGGACCCGCCGGCGCCCGCGACGCATCCCCGTCCGGGCGAGGACCAACAGGACAGGATTGCTGAAGTCATGACTGATATGCACCAGGACACGGGCCTGACCGGCACGGACGCCGGAGCAGCGGACGCCATGGACGCCGGGACGGCCGAGGCCTTCCTAAGCCACGACCAGAGCCTCCGCCACGCCCCCGGTCCGTACTTCGGCGCCTACGGCGGCCGCTGGATGCCCGAATCGCTCATCGCGGCACTCGACGAGCTGCAGGACACCTTCGATAAGGCGAAGGCGGATCCCGAGTTCACGGCCCAGGTCGCGGAGCTCAACAGGAACTACGCCGGCCGCCCCTCGCTGCTCACCGAGGCCGCGCGCTTCGCCGAGCACTGCGGGGGCGTCCGGGTCTTCCTCAAGCGGGAGGACCTCAACCACACCGGGTCCCACAAGATCAACAACGTGCTCGGCCAGGCGCTGATCGCCAAGCGCATGGGCAAGACCCGTGTCATCGCCGAGACCGGCGCCGGCCAGCACGGCGTCGCCAGCGCGACGGCGGCAGCCCTCCTCGGTCTCGAGTGCGTCGTGTACATGGGCGCGGAGGACACGCGTCGGCAGGCGCTGAACGTCGCCCGCATGCAGCTGCTCGGAGCGACGGTGGTCCCCGTGACCAACGGGTCGCAGACCCTCAAGGACGCCATCAACGACGCCCTGCGTGACTGGGTCGCCAACGTCGAGACCACGCACTACCTCCTCGGCACCGCCGCGGGAGCGCACCCCTTCCCGTCGATGGTCCGCTACTTCCACGAGGTCATCGGCGACGAGGCGCGCGAGCAGATCCTCGAGCAGACCGGACGCCTGCCCGACGCCGTGACGGCCTGCGTGGGCGGCGGGTCCAACGCGATCGGCATGTTCCACGGCTTCCTCGACGACCGCGAGGTCGCGCTGTACGGCTTCGAGGCCGGGGGCGACGGCGTGGAGACCGGCCGCCACGCCGCGACGATCACGCTCGGCCGACCGGGTGTGCTGCACGGCGCCCGGTCCTACCTGATGCAGGACGAGGACGGCCAGACCATGGAGTCGCACTCCATCTCGGCGGGCCTCGACTATCCCGGGGTTGGCCCCGAGCACGCCTACCTCGCGGACATCGGGCGCGCGCACTACGAGCCCATCACCGACGCCGAGGCCATGGAGGCCTTCAAGCTCCTCAGCCAGACCGAGGGCATCATCCCCGCCATCGAGACCGCACACGCACTCGCCGGGACCATGAAGCTCGGCCGGCGCCTCGCCGCCGACCTCGCCCCGGGGGAGCAGCCCTCGGACAGGATCATCGTCGTGAACCTCTCGGGCCGCGGGGACAAGGACGTGGCGACCGCCGCGGGCTACTTCGACCTGCTGCCGGACGACAGCGTGGAGCAGGAGATCGCAGAGGAGGGTGAGCAGCTGTGACGACACACGTCCCTGACCAGCAGCAACCGGAGCCCGGCGCAGCCGGCGCACCCGCCTCAAAGGCGGCTGCCGCCATCGAGAAGGCCCGCAGCGAGGGTCGCGCAGCCCTCATCGGCTACCTGCCCGCGGGGTTCCCCGATGTCAGGACCACCATCGAGGCCGGGATCGCCATGGCGGAGAACGGCGTGGACCTCATCGAGATCGGCATCCCGTACTCCGACCCCGTCATGGACGGGGTGGTGATCCAGGAGGCGACGGTCGAGGCCCTCGCGAACGGCTTCACCGTGCCGCAGATCTTCGACGTCGTGGAAGGCATCACCCGGAAGACGGATGCCGCGGTGCTCGTGATGACGTACTGGAACCCCGTGATGCGGATGGGTGTCCGCGACTTCGCGGAGCGCCTCGCCGCCGCCGGCGGAGCCGGGCTCATTACCCCCGACCTCATCCCCGACGAGGCAGCGGAATGGCTGCAGGTCTCCGAGGAGCTCGGCCTCGACCGGGTGTTCCTCGTCGCGCCCTCCACCTCCCCGCAGCGCATGCAGAACACCGTCGACGCCAGCCGCGGCTTCGTGTACGCGGTCTCCGTCATGGGTGTGACGGGTGCCAGGACCTCCGTCGGTGCGGCGGCCCAGGCCGTCGTCGACGCCGCGCACGACGCCGGCGCCGAGCGCGTCTGCGTGGGACTCGGCGTCTCCTCCTCCGCCCAGGTGCGCGAGATCGGCGCCTACGCGGACGGCGTGATCGTCGGGACGGCCCTCGTGGCGGCCCTCAGGGACGGTGGTGTGCAGGCGGTCGCGGACCTCACGCGCGAGCTCAGCACGGGTGCCGCCAAGGTGTCCGCCAGAGGGTCGGCATGACCGGGATCGCCGTCGCGGCGTCCATCCCGAGCCCGCCGTCCGAATGGGCGAGCTTCGCCCTCGGGCCGGTCACCATCCACGCCTACGCGCTCTGCATCCTCGCGGGCATCATCCTCGCGCTCATCCTCACGCAGAAGCGCTTCGTCGCCTTCGGCGGGCACGCCGACGCCGTGTGGGACATCGCCATCTGGGCCATTCCCTTCGGCATCATCGGCGGACGGCTCTACCACGTCGTGTCGTCGCCGGACGCGTACTTCGGACCCGAAGGGGATCTCGCCCGGATCCCGCAGATCTGGCTGGGCGGCCTCGGGATCTGGGGGGCCATCGCCCTCGGTGCCGTCGGGGCCTGGATCGGGGCGCGGCGGGCCGGGGTCAGGCTCTCCGCCTTCGCCGATGCAGCGGCGCCGGGCGTGCTCCTCGCGCAAGCCGTGGGGCGTCTCGGCAACTGGTTCAACCAGGAGCTCTTCGGCGCGCCCACCACGCTGCCATGGGGTTTGGAGATCGATGCCGACAACGCCAACTTCCCGCTCGACCAGGAACCCGGGACGCTGTTCCACCCGACCTTCCTCTACGAACTCCTGTGGAACCTCGCCGGAGTCGCCATCCTCCTGCTGCTCGCGCGGAAACTGAACCTCCGTGGCGGACGCATGTTCTGGCTCTACGCCGCCTACTACACACTCGGGCGCGTCTGGATCGAGGCCCTGCGCATCGACGACGCCGAGATGGTGACGCTCTTCGGGGTCACGCAGCGCCTGAACGTCTGGACGAGTATCGCCGTGTTCGTCGTCGCGCTGGCCGTCCTCGTGTATCTCGCCGTGAAGCGCCGGCCGGCCGAGGCGCCGTCGGTGTATTTGCCGGGCCGGGAACCGAAGGACGCCGTCGGGGCGGACGTCGACTCCACGGGTGCCACGGATACGGGCGCCAAGGACACCACGGTCACCGACGGCACCGCTGCCGCGGATGCCGCAGGTGCCGAGCCTCCCACCGATCGTGACGACGCCGGACGGTCCGTGAGTAACGCTTCAGCCACAGGTGGCCACGCCTCGGATGGAGCGGCGGACGCGCGGAACGAGCGTGGTAATCTGTCCGAAACAAACGGCTCCTGAGGATCGATCCACGCTCCGAGGACCCCGCGAGAGCGGAGCCGCGGGACTGGGTCCCCGACAGCAGTCCCCGGGCCACCGCCCCTCAAGGACGCAACACCACACAGTTGTGGACCATAGGTGCGACGGCCGGATCACCTTCCGAGCCTGCACCGGTACCGCCCTGACCAGCGCAGGATGACCACAGTGATCGCCCGCCAACAGCGCCGGGCGGCGCAGGGCCGGGCGGTGCACGCGAGATCGACAGACGGTGCCCGTTCCCCTCGGATCGGTGCCCGCGGGGCCAAGGCTGTCCCCTCCCGACGCTCCATCATGGGGGAAGGATCCTTTCTATGACTGCTTTGACGCCACACCCTCTGCAGGCGGACCCGGGCACGGACACGTCCTCGACGGACGCCGCCGAGTCCCCTTTCACGCGGTTCGCCTCGCTGCCCGAGGCCACGGGCCTGTACGACCCGCAGAACGAGAAGGATGCATGCGGTCTCGCCGTCATCGCCACCCTGCGCGGTGAACCCGGCCACGACATCGTCGATGCCGCCCTGACGGCGCTCCGCAACCTCGAGCACCGCGGCGCGGTCGGGGCGGACGAGGGCACCGGAGACGGTGCGGGCCTCCTCACCCAGATCCCCGACGAATTCTTCCGCGCCGTCGCGGGCTTCGACCTGCCCCCTGCCGGCGGCTACGTGGTCGGGACCGCGTTCCTGCCCGCCGAGGCGAAGGAGGAGGAGACCGCCCGCGCGGGACTGGAGTCCATCGCCGAGTCCGAAGGCCTGGAGGTCCTCGGCTGGCGCGTGGTGCCCGTCGTCGCCGAGCTGGTCGGAGCCATGGCGCGCGCCTGCATGCCGCACTTCGTCCAGCTGTTCCTGGCTCCCGCCGACGGTGACGCCTCGGACCTCGACGGACGCGCGTTCCGCCTGCGGAAGCGGGCGCAGAACAAGTACGGCGTGTACTTCCCGTCGCTGTCGTCGAAGACCATCGTCTACAAGGGAATGCTGACCACGGCCCAGCTGGAACCGTTCTACCCGGACCTGTCGGACGAGCGGTTCAAGACGCGCCTCGGGATCGTCCACTCGCGCTTCTCCACCAACACCTTCCCGTCCTGGCCGCTCGCGCAGCCCTTCCGGACCATTGCCCACAACGGCGAGATCAACACCGTCAAGGGCAACCGGAACTGGATGCGGGCCCGCCAGTCGCAGCTGTCCAACCCGCTGCTCGGGGACTCGCCCGAGGAGTTGTACCCCATCTGCACGCCCGGCGCGTCGGACTCGGCGTCCTTCGACGAGGTGGCCGAGCTCCTCACGCTCTCCGGCCGGCCCATCACGCACTCGATCATGATGATGATCCCGGAGGCGTGGGAGAACCACGCCACCATGGATCCCGCCCGCCGCGCGTTCTACCAGTACCACTCCATGCTCATGGAGCCGTGGGACGGACCAGCCGCCGTGTCCTTCACCGACGGTCGGCTCGTCGGCGCCGTGCTGGACCGCAACGGACTCCGCCCCGCCCGGTACTGGGTCACCGAGGACGGCCTCGTCATCCTCGCCTCCGAGGTGGGCGTGCTCGACGTCGAGCCGTCCCGCGTGGTCCGCAAGGGCCGTGTCTCACCAGGCAAGATGTTCCTCGTCGACACCGAGGCGGGCCGGCTGATCGAGGACCAGGAGATCAAGGCCGAGGTCGCCGCGGCGAACCCGTGGGGGGAGTGGGTCCGGGAGAACCTGATCCAGCTCGAGGATCTGCCCGAGCGCGAGCACGTGGTGCACACCAAGGCCTCCATCAACCGCCGCCAGCGGACCTTCGGCTACACGCAGGAAGAGCTGCGCATCCTCCTCGGCCCGATGGCGAAGAACGGTGCGGAACCGCTCGGCGCCATGGGCTCGGACACGCCGATCGCCGTCCTGTCCAAGCGTCCGCGCCTGCTGTTCGACTACTTCGTGCAGTCCTTCGCGCAGGTGACCAACCCGCCGCTGGACTCCATCCGCGAGGAACTCGTGACCTCCATGGGTGTCACGATCGGACCCGACGGCAACCTGCTCTCCACCGGCCAGGTCCGGTCCAAGCAGATCGCCCTGAAGTTCCCGGTCATCACCAACGACGAGCTGGCGAAGATCGCCAACCTCGAGACCGACGACGGCGACCGGCTGACCGTGCGCGTGCGCGGCCTGTACCGGCACGACGGCGGGGAGGCGGCCCTCCGGGCGCGCCTCGCCGAGATCTGCGAGCAGGTCTCCAGCGCCCTGAACCGCGGCGTCGAGTACGTGGTGCTCTCCGACCGGGATTCGAACGGTCAGTGGGCGCCCATCCCGTCGCTGCTCCTGACGAGCGCCGTGCACCACCACCTCCTCAAGAGCGCCAACCGCACCAAGACGTCCCTCGTGGTCGAGGCGGGCGATGTCCGCGAGGTCCACCACGTCGCGGTGCTGATCGGGTACGGGGCGTCCGCCGTGAACCCCTACCTCGCGATGGAGAGCTGCGAGGAGCTGGTCCGCAACGGCGACATCACGGGCGTGAGCGCCGAGGCCGCCGTCGCGCACCTCATCAAGGGCCTCGGCAAGGGCGTCCTGAAGATCATGTCCAAGATGGGCATCTCCACGGTCAGCTCCTACTGCGGCGCGCAGACCTTCGAGGCGCTCGGACTCTCGCAGGAGCTCGTGGACGAGTACTTCCACGGCACCCAGACGCAGCTCGGTGGCGTGGGCCTCGACGTCATCGCCGCGGAGACCGCTGCCCGGCATGACACGGCGTACCCGCAGGACGGCATCGAGGACCCGCACCGCGGCCTCGACAACGGCGGCGAATACCAGTGGCGCCGCGAGGGCCCGCCGCACCTGTTCAACCCGGAGACGGTCTTCCGGCTGCAGCACGCGACGCGTGAGCGCCGCTACGACATCTTCAAGGCCTACACGCAGGGCGTCGACGACCAGTCGCGCGAGCTCATGACGCTCCGCGGCCTGCTGAGGCTGCGCGACGACGCCCGGCCGCCGCTCCCTCTCGACGAGGTGGAGCCGGTCTCGGAGATCGTCAAGCGCTTCTCCACAGGGGCGATGAGCTACGGCTCCATCTCCCAGGAGGCGCACGAGACCCTAGCCATCGCGATGAACCGCCTGGGCGGCAAATCGAACACGGGCGAGGGCGGCGAGGACGTCGAGCGCCTGCTCGACCCCGAGCGGCGGTCCGCCATCAAGCAGGTGGCTTCGGGCCGGTTCGGCGTCACGAGCCTGTACCTGACCAACGCCGACGACATCCAGATCAAGATGGCGCAGGGAGCCAAGCCCGGTGAGGGCGGCCAGCTCATGAGCCAGAAGGTCTACCCGTGGATCGCCCGCACGCGGCACTCCACGCCCGGCGTCGCGCTGATCTCGCCGCCGCCGCACCACGACATCTACTCGATCGAGGACCTCGCACAGCTCATCTACGACCTCAAGCGCTCCAACCCGAGCGCGCGGGTCCACGTCAAGCTGGTGTCCGAGGTGGGCATCGGCACGGTGGCCGCGGGCGTCACGAAGGCCAAGGCCGACGTCGTCCTGGTGTCGGGCCACGACGGCGGGACGGGCGCGAGCCCGCTCAACTCCCTGAAGCACGCGGGCATCCCGTGGGAACTCGGCCTCGCCGAGACGCAGCAGACCCTCATGCTCAACGGCCTGCGCGACCGCGTGGTGGTCCAGGTCGACGGACAGCTCAAGACCGGGCGCGACGTCGTCATCGCCGCCCTGCTGGGCGGCGAGGAGTTCGGTTTCGCGACCGCCCCCCTCGTGGTCTCGGGCTGCATCATGATGCGCGTCTGCCATCTCGACACCTGCCCCGTGGGGGTGGCGACGCAGAACCCCGAGCTCCGCAGCCGCTTCACCGGCAAGCCGGAGTTCGTGGTCAACTTCTTCGAGTTCATCGCCGAGGAGGTCCGAGAGATCCTGGCGGAGCTCGGCTTCCGGACGCTCGAGGAGGCCATCGGCCACAGCGAGCTGCTCGACGCCCGTAAGGCGATCGAGCATTGGAAGGCCGACGGGCTGGACCTGGACCCGATCCTGCGCGGCAACGAGTTCGACTCCGGCGAGCCGATGCGCAACATGCTGAAGCAGAACCACGACCTGGACCAGCACTTCGACAACAAGCTCATCGAGATGAGCTCCGACGCGCTGCAGCACCGTTCGCCGGTCCGCATCTCACTGGATGTCGTCAACACCGACCGCTCCGTCGGGACGATGCTCGGTCACGAGGTCACCCGCACCTTCGGCCTCGACGTCTTGGCGCCGGACACCATCGACGTCACCCTGACCGGGCAGGCCGGACAGTCCCTCGGGGCCTTCCTGCCGGCCGGTATCACCCTGCGCCTGCTCGGCGACTCGAACGACTACGTGGGCAAAGGGCTCTCCGGCGGCCGGATCATCGTGCGTCCGGACCGTGCCAACGTGTTCCGGGCCGACCACAACGTGATCGCCGGCAACGTCATCGGCTACGGCGCGACGAGCGGCGAGATGTTCCTGCGCGGGCAGGTGGGGGAGCGGTTCCTCGTCCGCAACTCCGGCGCGACGGCGGTGGCCGAGGGGATCGGCGACCACGGCTGCGAGTACATGACGGGAGGGCAGGCCCTCATCCTCGGACGCACGGGCCGCAACTTCGGCGCGGGCATGTCCGGGGGGACGGCGTTCGTGCTGGACCTGGACCGTGCGCGCGTCAACAAGCAGAGCCTCGAGAACGGGGAGCTCCTGCTCGTCGACCTCGACGCCGAGGACATCGAGATCGTCCGGCGGCTGCTGATCCAGCACGTCGAGGAGACCGAGTCCACCCTCGCGGAGAGCCTGCTCGGGTCCTTCGAGGACACCATCGCCCGTCTCACCAAGGTCCTGCCGCGCGACTACGCCGCGGTGCTGGACGCCCGTGCCACCGCCGTCGACCAGGGGCTCGACCCCGACGGCGAAGAGGCGTGGACCAAGATCCTGGAGGTAACCGGTGGCTGACCCACGCGGATTCATGAAGGTGCGCGAGCGCCAGACCCAGCCCCGACGCCCGGTCCCCGTGCGCATCATGGACTGGAAGGAAGTGTACGAGGCCCAGGAGAAGGGCGTCCTGAAGGCGCAGGCCGGCCGCTGCATGGACTGCGGCATCCCGTTCTGTCACCAGGGCTGCCCGCTGGGCAACCTCATCCCGGAGTGGAACGACCTCACGTTCCGGGAGAAGGGCCGGGAGGCGATCGACCGGCTGCACGCGACGAACAACTTCCCGGAGTTCACGGGCCGGCTCTGCCCGGCGCCGTGCGAATCCTCGTGCGTGCTCGGCATCAACCAGCCTCCCGTGACCATCAAGCAGGTCGAGGTGTCCATCGCGGACCAGGCCTTCGGTGAGGGTTGGGTGGAGCCGCACCCGCCGGAGCGCCTGACGGGCCGGACGGTCGCCGTCGTCGGATCCGGACCGGCGGGCCTCGCCGTGGCCCAGCAGCTCACGCGCACCGGGCACACGGTCGCCGTGTATGAACGGGACGACCGCATCGGCGGGCTCCTCCGCTACGGGATCCCCGACTTCAAGATGGAGAAGATCCATGTGGAGCGACGGGTCGACCAGATGAAGGCCGAGGGGACGCGCTTCCGGACCGGTGTCGACGTCGGCAAGGACATCAGCTGGGGACAGCTGAAGCGCCGCTACGACGCCGTCGTGGTCGCCACCGGAGCCACGGTCCCGCGCGACCTGCCGATCCCGGGCCGTGAGCTCGAGGGCGTTCACTTCGCCATGGACTACTTGGTCCCGGCGAACCGCGTCGTGGCCGGCGACGCCGTCGAGGACCAGATCCACGCCGAGGGAAAGCACGTCGTCATCCTCGGCGGCGGCGATACGGGCGCCGACTGCCTCGGTACCGCTCACCGCCAGAAGGCCGCGTCCGTGACCACGCTCGCCATCGGCCAGCAGCCGCCCGCCGAGCGACGGCCGGACCAGCCCTGGCCCACGTTCCCGACGCTCTTCGACATCGCCAGTGCGCACGAGGAGGGCGGCGAGCGGCGCTACCTCGCGTCCACCGTGGAGTTCGTCGGCGACAACGGCGTGCTGCGCGGCATCAAGGTCGCGGAGACCGAGTTCGTGGACGGGCGGCGTGTCCCGAAGGCCGGCTCCGAACGGGAGATCCCGGCGGACCTCGTCCTGCTCTCGCTCGGTTTCACGGGCGCCGAACCCGCCGGCATCACCGAGCAGGTCGAGGCCGCCTTCGACGACCACGGCAACCTCGCGCGGGACGGCTACTACATGACGAACACCGCGGGTGTCTTCTCGGTCGGCGACGCCGGCCGAGGCCAGTCGCTGATCGTCTGGGCGATCGCGGAGGGCCGCGCGTGCGCTGCCGCCGTCGACAAGTACCTCATGGGGTCGACGAAGCTGCCCGCGCCCGTAGCACCGTCAGATCGCTCCATCGCCGTTCTCTGACCGGCCCCCACACCATCCCCACGACCCCAACACGACTAGGCTAGGTTTATGAGACGCGCAAAAATCGTTGCAACATTCGGGCCCGCAATCGCCAGCTATGAGAACACGCTCGCCGTGCTCGAGGCGGGCGTGGACGTCGCCCGGATGAACATGAGCCACGGTGACTACACCGTGCACAGCAGCACCTACGAGAATGTGCGGCGCGCCTCGGCGGAGCTGGGCAAGCCCGTCGGCATCTTCGCCGACCTGCAGGGCCCGAAGATCCGCCTCGGCCGGTTCGTCGACGGACCCCACGCCCTCGCCCCGGGGGACGTCTTCACGATCACCACCGAGGACATCGAGGGGACGCAGGAGATCTGCTCCACCACCTTCAAGGGACTGCCCCACGACGTCAACGTCGGTGACATGCTCCTCATCGACGACGGCAAGGTATCGCTCCGCGCGACCGTCGTCGACGACGTGAAGGTCACCACCGAGGTCGTCGTCGGCGGGATGGTGTCCAACAACAAGGGCATCAACCTGCCCGGTGTCGCCGTCAACGTCCCCGCCCTGAGCGACAAGGACGAGGAGGACCTCCGCTGGGCCATCCAGATCGGCGTCGACATGGTCGCGCTGTCCTTCGTCCGTGATGCCGGTGACGTCCGGCGCGTGCACGAGATCATGGACGAGGAGGGACGCCGGGTCCCCGTCATCGCGAAGATCGAGAAGCCCCAGGCCGTCGACGCCCTCGAGGAGATCATCGACGCCTTCGACGCCATCATGGTTGCTCGTGGGGACCTCGGCGTCGAGCTCCCGCTGCAGGACGTGCCGATCGTGCAGAAGCGGGCGATCGAGCTCGCCCGGCGCTGGGCCAAGCCGGTCATCGTCGCGACCCAGGTCCTCGAGTCGATGATCGACAACCCGCGGCCCACGCGCGCCGAGGCCTCTGACTGCGCCAATGCCGTCCTCGACGGTGCGGACGCCGTCATGCTCTCCGGTGAGACGAGTGTCGGGAAGTACCCGATGGAGACGGTGAAGATCATGAACGACATCATCGAGTCCACCGAACGCCACGGGCTTGAGCGCGTCCCGCCGCTGGGCAGCAAGCCGAAGACCCGCGGTGGCGCCATCACGCGCGCGGCCGTCGAGATCTCCGACCAGCTCGACGCGAAGTACATCTGCACCTTCACGCAGTCCGGCGACTCGGCGCGCCGCCTGTCCCGCCTGCGCCCGAAGAAGCCGGTCTTCGCCTTCACGCCGGTGCAGTCCACGCTGAACACCATGTCGCTCATCTGGGGCATCCAGCCCAAGCTCGTCGAGTTCGTCGAGCACACGGACCAGATGACGTCGCAGGTGGACCGCGTCCTGTTCGAGCAGGGCCTCGTCGAGGTCGACGACCTCGTGGTCATCGCCGCCGGTTCCCCTCCAGGGCAGGCAGGATCGACCAACTCGATCAAGGTGCACCGCGTCGGCGACATCACGGACGCCGGCCAGCTCCCCGACGACCACACCTCCTTCATCAAGGAGGACGTCGGCCCCTGGCCCGTCAGGAAGAAGTAGCGATCACGCGCTGACCACGAAGACCCCCACCCGATCGGGTGGGGGTCTTCGTGTAGTCGCTACGACCGGGGGGGTGGGACTGCGAGAAGTCCCCGCGGGGTCAGTTGACCTGGTTGATGATCGTCTCCGCGACCTCGCGCATGCTGAGGCGGCGGTCCATGGAGGTCTTCTGGATCCAGCGGAAGGCCTCTGGCTCGGTGAGGCCCATCTTGGTGGTGAGCAGGCTCTTGGCGCGCTCCACGAGCTTGCGGGTGGCGAACTGCTCCTGGAGGTCGGACACCTCGGCCTCGAGGGCCTTGATCTCCTCGTGGCGTGACATCGCGATCTCGATGGCGGGGATCAGGTCCGCGGGAGTGAACGGCTTGACGACGTAGGCCATCGCACCGGCATCGCGGGCGCGCTCGATGAGTTCCTTCTGGCTGAAGGCCGTGAGGAGGACCACGGGGGCGATGCGCGCCTTCACGATCTGCTCCGCCGCGGTGATGCCGTCCATGACGGGCATCTTGACGTCCATGAGGACGAGATCGGGCCTGTGCTCCTGGGCGAGGGCGACAGCCTTCTCGCCGTTGTCGGCCTCCGCCACGACCTCGTAGCCCTCGTCGCGGAGGATCTCGATGATGTCGAGCCGGATCAGCGTCTCGTCCTCGGCCACGATGACCCGGCGAGCGGGTCCGGCGGGCGTGGTTTCGGTGGATTCAGACACTGTTGCTCCTTGATGATGACGGCGTTCCGGCGGACCGCGGACGGCATGCTCCCGATCCGGGATCCAGCCTATCGGCATGTAGAGTGGTTTCGCGCACCGGCGGAGGACGGAAGTCGGCCTTCTTCCTCACAGCCGTGGCGGGCACGGCCCGAATGGCGGAATTGGCAGACGCGCTGCACTCAAAATGCAGTATCGAGAGGTGTGTGGGTTCGAGTCCCACTTCGGGCACCAGAGGCGCCTGGTCAGAGGCGGGCAGTTGAGCAAAGTGAGCACAGGAGTTGTCCTCCGGTGCACAGCGGTCGCTGCTGACGGCCATGCCAGCATCGTGGCGTGCGTATCCAAGGACGGATCAGCATCGTTCCATCCAGCTCGCGCCGACTCTCGTGGCGATGCTCGTTCCGTAGCAGCGAATCGCCTCGCTGATCATGTGGAGTTCACAGGCCCCCAGGGCGGCCGAGGGCAGCACACACCGGTCTGGGACCACCACTGCGCACAGGCCGTCCGGCAAGCGCAGGCACCACGACGCCGCGGATCCACGGTGTGAGGCAGCCGCACGCCTTTCAGCTGGTGCAGGACCGTCGGTCGCTCATCAGCGAGGGCCGGGGGCTGGGCATCGATCAATGGACACGACGGATCGGAACTGTGGGTATCCGATGCCGAACGCCTCAAGGGATTCGGCTGATGCGAGCGCGCGCCCGCTCACTGCAGGGGGGGCATGCTTTTCGTCCACACAAGCGCGACGGCCGTGACCGCCTGCTTACCGCCGTCCGCATGGCGCCAGGGTGGGTGTCTCGCTCCATGGATACGACCTTCGCCAGTCGTGGTGACGTTCCAGCAGGCGTGGTGCTCGCTATGACACGATGGACGGAGGTCTCGACGAAGGAACGCACACTCATGGATGACATCACGCCTGTCCTGCTGCGCGGAGCAGATATCAAGCCCTATTCGGACGACAACGGAAATGTCATCGAGGGAACCCCGAGAACGAACGGCTACAGCATCGTGGAGTTCAGGGGATCGAACTGCAAGCTCGTCTTCGGGGACAGCGTTCGCATGTACGGGCAGATCGCTTTCCAACGTGACGACTCGTTCGTGTCGCTCGCCGGCAGGGTCTTCTACCGGGGCCGCACCTCGTTGGGCCTCGGCTGCAGCATCTCATTCGGAGACAACGTCTACTGCGGTGTCGACCTGCAGGTGAATACCGCTGAGGGCCAGAGCATCACCATCGGTGACGACATCCTCATCGCCAACCACGTCCGCATCAAGGGCGGCGACTCCCACCCGATCTACGACGGCGTCACAGGCCAGCGCATCAACCCTTCCCGCCCCGTGGTCATCGAGGATCATGTGTGGATCGGGCAGGAGACGTTCATCATGCCCGGGTCGCACATCGGCACTGGCAGCATCATCGGTGCTCGGAGCATGGTGATGCGAGGAGGCCCGATACCTCCCCATTCACTGGCCGCCGGAACGCCGGCCTCTGTGCGACGCAGTAACGTCCACTGGGTACGGAAGCACACCCAGAACAGCTTCGACCTGACCGAGGAGATCGCGCCCATCTTCAGCCCTGAGGAGCCGGCACCCGTACCGCGTGGGTCGAAGCTTCTCACCTGTGACTCCTGCAGTTTTCAGGTGCACGCCCGGGACGAGGGAGACATCGTTGCGGCGGCCGCCCGGCACGAATTCGACGAACCGAAGCACACGGTGACGACCAGTATCTGAGCTGTGCAGGAGCGGACACGGCCCGGGATGCCCCGGCGGCGCAGGGTATCTCCGCATCGAACGGGTGGACCGGCGCGAACTGCGCAACGGTCCTCTTCCAACGAACTCTCTCGCCCCTTGTACAACGAGCGCGTCCGCCGTCGACGTCAGGGCGAACACCACCTCGTACGTCTGTGGACCCGACGCGTTCCCCTGGTCACGTGCACGCGGCTCGGGCTTCTGTCCGCTTCGAGTCCCACGTCGGGCACCAGGGGCACGGTTTTCCGGAGCGGCGGACGACACTGATGATCGCCGCCGAGCGTCAGACGGATCGACAGGCGGCGTACGACGCGTAACACCCGGGGTGTGCGAAGCACCCTGCTGTTTCGCTTGATGACCGTACGGGATCATCGCGTCATGACGACGCCGACGCTCTCACTCCCGACTCCTCCGCCCGCAGGACCAGCCCCCGGATCCGACCGATGAGCGCCAGCCGCTGCACCTGCGTCTGGGGTGCGCGACCGCTTGTCCGGCTGGTCATGGATCCCACCTGCCCCGCCTTCACGCTCCACGTGCTGCGGGACACGGCGAAAACCTTCGGGGAGAGGCCCCTGGACGGCTGACTCCCGCCGGGTCCTGCCGCCCGGAAGGACCTACGGGTACTGTGGGCGCATGGCCAGCGAAGCGATGATCCTCGACGTCGACGGACCGGAGGGCGTACGGCCGGTCCGGGTGTCCAGCCCCTCGAGGGTGCTCTGGCCCGACGTGGGCCTCACCAAGCTGGACCTCGCCCGGTATCTCGTGGAGGTCGCTCCCGCCTTCCTCCGCGCGAACGGCAGCCGCCCCGTCTCCCTGCAGCGTTTCGGCGCGGACGTGGACGGTGATTTCTTCTTCAGCAAGAACCCGCCCAAGGGTGCTCCTGACTACGTGCGGAGCGTGACCGTGACATATCCCAGCGGACGATCCCACCCCCAGCTGGTCCTCGACGAACCGGCGTCCGTCGTGTGGGCCGCACAGATGAACACCGTCGTCTTCCACCCGTGGGCGTCCCGAGCCGCCGCGCCGGATCTCCCCGATGAACTGCGGATCGACCTCGACCCCCAACCCGGCACCACGTTCGCCGACGTCGTGGCCGCCGCCCACGAGTTGCGCGCCGTCCTCGCCGGAGCCGGGCTCACGTGCTTCGTCAAGACGTCGGGCAACAGGGGGCTGCACGTGTTCGCGCCGATCGAGCCCGCCCACGAGTTCCTCGACGTCCGCCGCGCCGTGATCGCCGCCGCGCGTGAGCTGGAACGCCGGATGCCGGACCGTGTGACTACGGCATGGTGGAAGGAGGAACGCGGCGAGCGGATCTTCGTCGACTACAACCAGGCGAACCGGGACCGCACCATGGCGGGCGCCTACAGCCCGAGGGCGCTGCCACATGCCCCTGTCTCGTGCCCCGTGACGTGGGAGGAGCTCTCCGACGTCGACCCGGCGTCGTTCACGGTCGCCACTGTCCCGCAACGCCTGAGCACGGTCGGCGATCCGTGGGAGCACATGCATGACGCACCAGGGAGCATCGACGTGCTGAAGTCGTGGTGGGAACGCGATGCCGATCAGGGACTCGGGGAGCTGCCCTTCCCACCGGACTTCCCCAAGATGCCCGGGGAACCGATGCGGGTGCAGCCCAGTCGGGCACGTAGCCGGGACTGACGCGGCCTGTCAACGGTCCGTAGTCCTCAGAGCTCCCTGCCCGACGCCGATGGCCCGCTGGTAGAACAGGAAGGAACGCTGCTGCGTCCCGGTGGAACCGGGCCCGACACCGTGCCGGTCCATGTCCGGCCGCTGGGAGAACCATGAAGAAGAACGTCCTGCCATCGACCCTCCTGCTGCTGCTCGCGCTCTCCGGCTGCGGCGGCAACCCGGCCACCGGCCCCGAACCTGCCGGGCCCACGCCGAATCCGGCGGAGACGGCATCGGAGCAGGCCGCGGCCCCGTCCGACGCGCCCTCCGTGGAGGGGCTCGCGGATGCGAACAGCGGCAGCTTCGCCTTCCTCGTCGACCAGGCGAAGGGGGATGTCGTCCTGCCCGCCGAGGAGCCGGCGGACGTGGAGGCCCTGCGCGCGGAGCTGGGCGGGGACGCCGCGACCTACGCGCTGGTCACGGTACAGAATCCCGAGGGTGGCCTGACCCTCGACCTGGACACCGTGACCGTCTCCACGCCCGAGGGGCAGGAGCTGGAACTCCGACCCGCAGCGGCGGTGATCGAGGAGTGGGGCGCGGCGGCGAACGGCGGCGAGGCCGATCCGGACGTCGTGGGACTCGTGGAGGAGTACAGCGGGGGAGCGCTGCCGGGAGAAACGAGCGAACTCCTCATGATCGGGTTGTTCCCCGAACTGCCGGGCACCCTCCGGACCGTGATGGTCCAGCCGTCCGGCGGCGTCGAGGCGGTCGAGGCAACGGTCAGGCCCGAGTCCTGACCCTCCCCGCGGCTGCAGCATCCCGTCGGGCTGCGTGCCACGGCGGAAACGCCCCGGAGTAAACTTGCGGCATGCCGAGTACCGACCGCGCCCGCACTGCCGTCGTCATCGAGGACGATGACGACGTCCGGGATCTCCTGCACACCGTGCTGACCGGATCCGGTTTCCGCGTGCACACCGCGCCGGCGGGACTCGCCGGGGTCGAGATGGTGCGGCGCCTGATGCCGGACGTCGTGACGCTCGACGTCGGCCTGCCCGACATCGACGGCTTCGAGGTCGCGCAGCGCATCCGTCGGTTCTCGGGAACCTTCATCGTCATGCTGACGGCGCGCGCGGATCCCTCGGACGAGAAGCGGGGATTCGAGTCCGGGGCGGACCGCTACCTCCGCAAGCCCTTCCGGCCCGCCGAGCTGCGACGGCACATCCAGGAGGGGACAGCCACCGCCGACGCCTGACCCATGTCGGCAGGTGCCGATGGGTGGGTCCTGCGTCAGTGCGAGCGCACGCCGGCTCGGCTCACGGGTGCGGGCGGGTTCAGCGCGTCGGACGCCGCACCCGTGACCACCGAGTACACGCTCTTGTGGAGGTAGTCGACGGTCTTCTCGCCGGAGGGCCAGAGCGACGGAGCGGCGCCCGCCCCGGTCGCGTTCTCGAGTGTCTGGTCGAAGGCGAGGCGCAGCACGGTGTGAGCGGCTGTCGCCGACGGACCACGGATCCCCGTGACGGACCATATGCCACGCACCGCGCCGAGCGCGGCACCGGTGAGCCAGTGCATCGCGTGGTTCCACCCCGGGTACTGCGCCGCCTGGCCGGTGGGCCGGCGCAACAGCAGACGCAGCGTACGCGCGGGGACGTGGGAGTCCGGCCGGCCGGTGACGCGCTGCTCCAGGAGTTCTCCGGCGGTCATGGCCGCGGTCCCCAGCAGGCCTGCCGCGGCACCGCGGAGAGCCGCCCGGCCGAGGGCCGCCGCGCGCTCCGCCACTAGTTGTCGTTCCCGCGGGCATCGTCGCCGAGGTCGGTGTCGATGCCGTTGTTGTCGTCGTAGTTTCCGGTGTCCGTCCCGGAGTTGTCGCTGTCCTTGGTGCCGAGGTCGCAGCCGCCCAGGAAGAGCGTGCTCGCGGCGAGGAGGGCGGCGATGGTCCTGTGATGCTTGTCTGCCATGGGAGGCTCCGTCCGGGTGCTGTTCTGTGCTCTGGCAGGACGGTCATCGGGGACCGGCCCTCCCTCCACGGTAGGAAGAGCCGGGGAGCCCGGGCAACCATCCCGGGGGTCACAGGGCGGACTTGCTTTCCGGCACCGTGGTTCCTACCCGGCCAGGACGCCGGCCCGCTGCATGAGCCAGTTGAGGTTGTTCTGCAGGCCGGCATTCCAGGCCTCCCACGTGTGACCGCCGGGCACGGTCTGCAGCTGGACGTCGACGCCCGCCGACGTCAGGGCCGCCGCGACCTTCTCGCCCTGCGGCCTGTAGAAGCTGTCATCGGCACCGACCGTGATGATCCCCGCGGTGCCGGGCAGGGGAGTCGTCGTGACGACGTCCAGGGCATCCTGGGCCTCGAAGGCCGCCGCGTCACCGGAGAAGTAGTTCGCGATCAGCGCGTCGCGGCCCGCCTCGATGGTGGGCTCGTCCTCGCCGGAGATGTCGAGGAAGGTCGGGTACACGGACGGGTGTCCTGCCGCCAGGGTCAGCGAGCAGGTCCCGCCGTAGGAGAATCCCCCGATCGCCCAGTCCGTAGCTGCATGGGTGCCCGCCTTCAGCGTGGACTTCACCCATGCGGGGACGTCCGTGGACAGATAGGTCCCGGCCTTGCCGTAGTTGCTGTCCAGGCACAGTGACGGCGTGGGACCGGTGCTGGCAGAGCCATCAGGGAGGATCACGATCGGGGCCAGGCCCTTGTGCGCCGCGGCGTACGCGTCCATCACCGCGGGAAGCCGACCGCCCGTGATCCAGTCCTCGGGCCCGCCGGGGTCGCCATGGATGAGGACGAGGACCGGCAGGTGGGCCGGCGTGGACGCAAGATACGCCGGCGGCAGGTAGACGTAGGCGTCACCGGCCTCCACTCCCGAGACCGTCCCGGGGATCGTCGTCACCGAGATGGTCCCCGTGGAGGGCATGTCGGCCGGTGGCTCCCAGTCGTCGATGGTGGTCAACGGACCGGAGCCCTCGGGAGTGCGGACGGACTCCAGGCGGGGAACGTCCGCACCGCCGGTTACCGCCTGCAGGGTGGGAAAGGAACCGTAGTAGGCGTTGATGCTCACGGCGACCGCCACGAGGACCAGGACGGGAGCGACGACGGTCAGCACGCGCTGCCACCACCGCCGGCGGGTGCGGAGCCCCGTCGCGCCGAGCAGGACCGCCGCGATCGCCGTGCCGCCCAGCAGGTAGAACCAGGGGGGCTGTGGCGCCCCCCAGATGTTGAGGACTTCCTCGGTCACGAACCAGACCGCGACACCCCCCACCGCGCCGATCAGTGCGGCCGGGACGACGGCGCGAACCAGGTGCCGCCGGCGGCCCGCCACGAGCCACAGGAGGGCCAGTCCGCCCAGGGCGGCGAGGACGGCGGGCGCGGGCCCGTCGATGAGGTCCCACTCGAGCGGGTCCATGGCTACTCCTTCGGTCCGCCGGAGCGGGTGGGGGACGGGTCGCGCTCGCGGAGGGGCGGTGCGGGTGCGGGTGCGGGACCGGATGCGCGGACGGGCAGGGAGGCCGGCGCCGGCCCGGGTGCGGTCCGGCCCGTGCGTCGCGGCCCTGTGACGAGGAGCCGCCACACGTCCGCCGCGCCGACGTCGGGCGCATAGGCACGCGTGATGGCCTGCCCGATCGCCGGCAGCGTGGCCGGGTCCTCGAAGCACAGGTACAGCGGGACGTAGCGCGGGCCGAACTTGGCCTTGAAGGCGAAGAGGGAACGGAAGCCGTAGACCGGCTCGAGGGTGCGGCTGACGACGCCGAGCATCCGGTCGAGGGCGTCGCCCGGGTCGCCGTCGGCGTCCTTCGACCCCGACCGGGCGAGGGGAGCACCGGAGAGGCTGAGCTCGGTACAGCCCTCCGCCTGCAGGTCCAGCGCGGCCTGCGCGATCAGCACCTCGATGCTGTGCTTGAAGCCGGAGCCGCGCCGGCGCATGAAGTCGAGCGTCCACCCGGTCACCCGTCCGCCGTCGTGGATGGGCAGCCAGGACGCCACGGCGTGGACCGTCCGTCCGTCGTCGATGATGACGGAACAGCGCACGGCGGGGTCGCGGAGCTCGTCGATCCCGCCGAGGGTGAAGCCCATCTCCGGCAACGACTTGTCCGCCACCCATTCCTCGGAGATGCTGCGCACCTGGTCGAGGATCGCCGCCGGGGTCTGCACGGGATCGACCCACTCGTTGTGCACGCCGTTCTTCCTGGCCTGGTTCAGGGCGGTGCGGACGTCCTGGAACCGCTTGCCGGTGAAGGCGAGCCCGTCGAGGTCCAGGACCGTCTCCTCCGCGACCTGCAGGCGCCGGTACCCACGCGGCAGCAGGTCCGCCACCTTGCCGGTGACCGAGTACAAGCAGGGGATCCAGCCCTGCGTGTGGCAGTACTCCGAGAACCCGCGCAGTGCTCGTCCGGTGTCGGCGGCCGGTCCCACCGGACCCGCGAGGGTCAGTGCGACGCCGGAGATCACCCGGTAGGGCACGTAGGAGGACCCGTCGAACCAGTAGGAGTTGCCCGGCCAGAGGCCCATCCAGGTCATGGAGCCGCGGCCCTCCACCGAGGCGATGCTACGTGCGCGATCGCGGTCGGCGTCGTCCCCGGTGCGCCGGACCGACCGGAAGGAGCGGAGCAGGAGTCCGGCGACCACAGCCCAGAAGGCGATCCCGATCCACTCGTAGAGGATGATCGCCGCGCTGTCCGAGGGCAGGAACCCGGGGTAGACGTGCAGCGTCGCGGCGATCGGCAGCAGCCGCTGCGGGAAGTCGGCGAGGAGCGTGGGCAGCGTGGCCCCCGGGCTGAACTGGCGCGCGACCACCAGTCCGAGCCCCACGTAGAGGGTGCCGGAACCGACGAGGGCGCCGGCCGTGTGAAGCCCGATGGTGCGGTAGGTGCCGGGAGCCGCGCGAAGCACGAAGAGGCGCCGGACGAGGACCAGGAGCACGACGATCACCACGGGCTGCAGCGCCGGCACCACGAGGTCGGCGATGATCCGTTCCGGGCGTGCGCCCGCCAGGAGCGTCGCGAGCTCACCGTCCGCGCGGTGCCGCAGGAAGGTGAGGAAGGTGTGGACCGACAGCAGCGCCAGGGCCAGCTGCACCACGATCGTCCCGGCCCACGCGAAGCGCCGGCCGCGTCTCAGGCCGTCGGCGAGGACGAGCAGGAGGACCGTCGGGAGGCAGGACATCACGAGGCCCCCTGCACCGGCCCGTGCCTGCAGTTGCGCCTCGGCGCAGCGCCGCACCACGCCGCCGGGCTCGCAGGCCGCTCGGACGGCGTCGGGCGTGGCGCCCTCCACGGAGGTGAAGAGGATCCCGAGGACCGCGAACGGCCCGGTCGCATGCGGCGAGAGGGCGGCGAGCGCGGGCCCGACGGCGGCGGCGGCGCAGACGAGCGCAACCAGGACACGCGACTCACGGATGGACGGCGCAGCCGGTCGGTGCGCGTGGCGCCCCAGGAGGAGCGGCCCGGCAGCCAGACCCGCGAGGGCTGCGAGCAGGAGCGCGACGGACATCAGCGCGCCGTTGTAGAGGACGAGCGTCAACGGCAGGAGGACGCCCATGATCCTCAGCCGCCGCCGCCAGAGGGGCCCCATCCCCGCGGTGGCGGCCAGCATGGCACCGAGCATCCCGAGCGTCGGACCGCCGAGCGATGCAGTGCCGAACGCTGCCGACCAGCGGGGGAAGAGGGGTGCGACGGCGGTACCGAGCACCAGGGCGCCGATCAGCGCCGCGAGGTGGGTGACGACGACGGCGAGGGCGAAGCGCCGCGTCCCGAGCCGGGTCTCGGCGAGGATGCCGAGGGCGGCAGTCGCCGCCGTCGCTCCGAGGTAGGCGGGAAGATCCGGCGCCCAGACCAGGGACAGCAGCAGGGAGAGGGGGTGCTGCTCCGAGGTGCGGGGGGAGAAGAGGACGGACGGCGCGAGCCCGGCGGGCGGTCCGGCGGGCAGTGCACCCGTGCCGAGGGCGAGGAGCCAGACGGCGGCGAGGGCCGACAGCGCGAGGGGTGCCCTGCGGGCCGTCCGTACCGAGCTGTGCCACGCGGACCGGAGCGTCGCCGTGATCTGCCACGGAACCGATCCCGGCTCTGGTCGCAGCCCCTGCTGTGTGTCCGCCATCATCCCTCGTCCCGCCGGCGACGTGTCCCCGGGGCGGACGCCCCGGGGCGTCCCACCCCGGCCGGCCGCAGTCAGTATCCGAGCATCGGCTGACTGTTCTCTGGGCGGACGGTGTCCGTCCGCTGGACAGAAGGAGGGGCGGGCCGGGATGCGGTGGGGCTCAACCGCGCGCGTCCCTGATCATGTTGGTGATGCGGGCCGTGGACAGACGCCTGCCCTGCTCGTCGGTCATGACGACCTCGTGGGTGGTGAGCGTCCGCCCGAGATGGATCGCCGTCGCCGTGCCGGTCACCGTGCCGGAATCGATGCTGCGGTGATGCGTGGCCCCGACCTCGATCCCGACCGCCTGCCGACCTGGGCCCGCGTGCAGGGCGGCGGCGAAGGACCCCAGCGTCTCGGCCAGCACCACGTGTGCCCCGCCGTGGAGGATGCCGGCGACCTGCTGGTTCCCCTCGACGGGCATGGTGGCGACCATCCGCTCGGCGCTCATCTCCTGGAAGACGATGCCCATCTTCACGGTCAGTGCGCCCACTCCGTACCGGCCGAGCCAGCCGTGCATCTCGGGCGGGATCCCTGCGGCGGTGAGCTCGGCCAGGCGCTCCTCCGTGGGCTGCTGGACGGCGTCGGGTCGGGTGCGGTTGTCTGTCATGGCAACTAGGCTGGCACCTGTGAGTGAAACGACCAAACCTGCTGCCACCCTGACCATGACGCCACCCGCCGAGGGCACTCCGGACGGCGCCGTGGCACCGGCCGGCGGGCAGGCGTCGGCTCGGCGGAGCGACGGCTCGCGCAACAGGCTGCTGGTGATCGACGGTCACTCGATGGCCTTCCGCGCCTTCTACGCACTGCCGCCGGAGAACTTCTCCACCGACACCGGGCAGCACACCAACGCGGTCTACGGCTTCACCGCGATGCTCATCAACCTCATCAAGGACCAGAAGCCGAGCCACGTCTGCGTGGCCTTCGACCTCGACACCCCGACCTTCCGCTCGGAGGAGTACACGGAGTACAAGGGCGGCCGATCCAAGACGCCCGAGGAATTCCACGGGCAGGTGGATCTCATCATCAAGGTCATGGAGGCCATGCGGATCCCCACCATCTCGCTCGACGGCTACGAGGCGGACGACATCCTGGCGACGCTGGCCTACCAGGCGGCCGCGGCGGACTGGGACGTGCAGGTGGTCAGCGGCGACCGGGACGCCTTCCAGCTCGTCAACGACCGCGTGACCGTGCTCTACCCGAAGCAGGGCGTCACGAACATCCCGCAGATGGACGCACAGGCCATCGAGGAGAAGTACTTCGTTCCGCCCCACCAGTACTCGGACCTCGCGGCGCTGGTCGGAGAGAGCGCCGACAATCTGCCGGGCGTACCGGGGGTCGGTCCGAAGACGGCCGCCAAGTGGATCAAGCTCTACGGCGGCCTCGAGGGCATCCTGGAGAACCTGGACAAGATCGGCGGCAAGGTCGGCGACTCGCTGCGCGCCAACATCGAGGACGTGAAGCGCAACCGCCGCCTGAACCGCCTGCTCACCGACCTCGAGCTGCCGGTGGACCTCGACGCGATGGTGTCCCAGCACCCCGACCGCTCCGCCGTCGAGGATCTCTTCGACTCGCTCCAGTTCAACACCCTGCGCAAGCGCCTCTTCGATCTCTTCGGCGAGGAGGAGTCCGAGGAGGAGGGGGAGGAGCAGAGCGCCCCGGCCCACGTGATGCTCGAGGACGCTGCAGCGCTGACGCACTGGTTCGCGTCGACCAACCAGGCGCAGGCCTCCCTCTCCCTGGCCACCGAGACGACGGCCGGCGCCACGGACGTCGTGGGGATCGCGGTCGTGACCTCCCTGCAGGCCGCGTTCATCCCGCTCGAGCAGCTCGACGCCGAGGCGGAGCAGGTCCTCGGAGCCTGGTTGGCCGCCACGGACGCACCGAAGATCGTGCACGACTACAAGACGGTCGCGAAGCTGCTGCACGCGCGCGGGTTCGCGCTGGCCGGCGAGGTCGACGACACGGCGATCTCCGGGTACCTGATCCAGCCGGACCGCCGCAGCTACGAGCTGGCCGATCTGGCCCAGTACCACCTCCGGCTCTCGATCACGGCGGCCGCGAGCGATTCCTCGGGCCAGCAGGCACTGGACCTCGGCGGCAACGACGTCGCCTCGCCCGCCGTCGTCGCGGCCTACGCGGCACTCCAGCTGAGCGAGCACTTCGCCGGCCAGCTCGTGGAGCGCGGGGCCAACCAGCTGCTCGGCGGACTCGAGCTCCCGCTCGCGGAGGTCCTCGCCCGGATGGAGCTCACCGGCGTGGCCGTCTCGGTCGAGGGCCTGGACCGGCTCTACGACGACTTCTCCACCACCATCAGCGCGGCCGGGGCCGAGGCCTACCGGATCATCGGCAAGGAGATCAACCTCGGTTCCCCGAAGCAGCTCCAGGCGGTCCTGTTCGAGGAGCTCGAGCTCCCGAAGACCAAGAAGATCAAGACCGGGTACTCCACGGACGCGGATGCACTGACCGATCTGATCGTCAAGACCGGGCACCCGTTCCTCACGCAGCTGCTCGCCTACCGCGACGCGATGAAGCTGCGCCAGACGGTCGAGGGCCTGCGGAAAGCCGTGGACGACGACGGCCGCATCCACACCACCTACCTCCAGACGATCGCGGCGACGGGCCGGCTGTCCTCGACGAACCCGAACCTGCAGAACATCCCGGTGCGCTCGGACGAGGGGCGGCGGATCCGCGAGGTGTTCGTCGTCGGGCAGGGACGGAACGGCGAGAAGTTCGAGAGCCTGATGACTGCGGACTACTCGCAGATCGAGATGCGGATCATGGCGCACCTCTCCGGCGACGAGGGGCTGATCGCCGCCTTCCAGGAGGGCGAGGACCTCCACCGCTTCGTCGGTTCGCACATCTTCGGCGTGGCCCCCGAGGAGGTGACCAACGCGATGCGGTCGAAGGTCAAGGCGATGTCCTATGGCCTGGTGTACGGCCTCAGTTCCTTCGGCCTGTCGAAGCAGCTGAACATCTCCGTCGACGAGGCGCGCACCCTGATGCGCGACTACTTCGAGCGCTTCGGTGCCGTCCGCGACTACCTGCGCGGCATCGTGGAGCAGGCACGCAAGGACGGCTTCACCTCCACGATCGAGGGACGCCGCCGGTATCTCCCGGATCTCTCCAGCGACAACCGCCAGCTGCGGGAGATGGCCGAGCGCGCGGCCCTCAACGCGCCCATCCAGGGCTCCGCCGCGGACATCATCAAGAAGGCGATGCTCGGGGTGGACGAGGCCCTCACCCGGCGCGGACTCGCGTCGAGGATGCTGCTGCAGGTGCACGACGAACTCGTCCTCGAGATCGCGGCGGGCGAGGCCGCGGAGGTCGAGGCACTCGTGCGCGAGCAGATGGGGTCGGCGGCCGATCTCTCCGTCCCGCTCGACGTCTCGGTGGGCACGGGCGCCAGCTGGCACGACGCCGCACACTAGTTGCGCTCAGGGCGACGACGGGGGACCGGCACGCGGTCGCCGGGCTAGGGTGGTCCTTGTGAGCCACGACACGACACCTGCCCTCCAGACCCGCATCTTCACGCCCGATCCCGACGAGGACACCTCGGCGACGGGACGTTTCGCGACCTGGCTGAACGCCGAAGGCATCGGTTTCCACGACGGCACCTTCGATCCTGAGGACATCCCGCGCTTCCTCGAGGCGTACCAGGCCGACGGTCGCGTGCTGTGGGGTGTCCACGACGACGCCCAGCCGGCCGAAGCGCTCGGGGCCGACCATCCGGTGGGCACCTATGGCACCATGGTCCACCCCCTGAACGTCGGCTCGGCCCAGATCGAGGTCCACCAGATCACTGCGGTGACCGTCCGGGCGAGCCACCGCCGCCGGGGCATCCTGCGGTCCATGATGACGCGCGACCTGCGTGAGGCGAAGGACCGTGGCCTTCCCCTTGCGATCCTCACCGCGTCGGAGGCGACCATCTACGGCCGCTTCGGGTTCGGGGCAGCGACGTTCACGCAGAGCATCGAGGTGGACGTGCGGGAGCGCTTCGAGGTGACCGCTCCGGCCACCGGCACCACGACCCTCGTGGCCCGCGAGCACGCGGTGCGCCTTGCCGGGGAGGTGTTCGCCGGCTTCCAGGCGTCGACCTTCGGATCCGTGGGCCGACAGTACGCCTATGCGCGGCGGGCCTCCGGCGACTGGGGACGCGAGCGGCCCGTCGAGGACCGAGCCGTCCGGATGGCGGTCCACTACGACGCCGAGGGTACGCCCGCGGGCTATGTGACCTACCGCTTCGCGGGCTGGGAGACGTCGCCGCGCACCCTGAAGGTCCTGGACCTCGTCGCCGGCACCCCGTCGGCCTATCTGGAACTGTGGCGCTACCTGGGATCGCTCGACCTCATCCAGGTGGTCACCTGGGACGAGGCCCGGCGCGACGACCCCCTCCCGTGGGCGCTGCGCGACCGCCGCTGCTACGCCGTCAAGGGCACGGACGACGTCCTCTGGGTCCGCCTGCTCGACGTCCCCGCGGCGCTCGGAGCGCGGTCCTACCGCGGCAGCGGGAGCATCGTCCTCGAGGTGCAGGACGATCTCGGCCTCGCACACGGCACCTTCGCGCTGGCGGTGACGGACGGCGTCGCGCAGGTGCACACCGTCGACGACGGTACCGCCGCCGACGTCACGCTCACGGTCAACGCCCTCGGATCGCTCTACCTCGGTGGAGTCCAGGCCTCGACCCTCGCGGCGGCCGGTGGCCTCACTGCCGGCGCGGCCGAGGTCGAGCGGCTGGATGTCCTGTTCGGGCTGGCGCAGGAGCCCTACTGCATCACGCACTTCTAGCTTCGAAGGTGAGCGCCGGACCGGGTTTGGCAGGGCCCCGTCCGGGCGGCTCGCCGCGACCCGGCTGCTTTGACGGTGTTGGGGGCCGAGGCTAGACTGGACAGGCGCGTAGTGCGCTCTGGCGGGTCCCGGTGCAGACCGATGTCCTCCGCAGGGCACTACCACTGTCGAACCTCTCGAGGTTCTGTCCCTTTCGTCCACATCCGGACAGGGGAACCCGCTTCCGGCATGGCTGGAACCGCGGTGTTCACCATGACCGGAGCACGTCATCATCCACAACGGAGTCCCAACTACATGACCATCACCACCACCGAGAAGCAAGGTGCCCCGCAGGTCGCTATCAACGACATCGGCACCGCTGAGGACTTCCTCGCAGCTATCGACGCGACCATCAAGTACTTCAACGACGGAGATCTCGTCGAGGGTACGGTCGTCAAGGTCGATCGCGACGAGGTCCTGCTCGACATCGGTTATAAGACCGAGGGTGTCATTCCTTCCCGCGAGCTGTCCATCAAGCACGACGTCGACCCCGGGGACGTCGTCTCCGTGGGCGATCAGGTCGAAGCCCTGGTGCTCACCAAGGAAGACAAAGAAGGCCGACTGATCCTCTCCAAGAAGCGGGCTCAGTACGAGCGCGCCTGGGGCGACATCGAGAAGGTCAAGGAAGAGGACGGTGTCGTCACCGGTACCGTCATCGAGGTGGTCAAGGGTGGCCTCATCCTGGACATCGGCCTGCGCGGCTTCCTGCCCGCGTCGCTCGTCGAGATGCGTCGCGTCCGCGATCTGGCTCCGTACATCGGCCAGCAGATCGAAGCGAAGATCATCGAGCTCGACAAGAACCGCAACAACGTCGTGCTGTCGCGTCGTGCGTGGCTCGAGCAGACGCAGTCCGAGGTCCGCTCCACGTTCCTCAACAAGCTCGAGAAGGGCCAGGTCCGTCCGGGCGTCGTCTCCTCGATCGTCAACTTCGGTGCCTTCGTGGACCTCGGCGGCGTCGACGGCCTCGTCCACGTCTCGGAGCTGTCCTGGAAGCACATCGACCACCCGTCCGAGGTCGTCGAGGTCGGCCAGGAGGTCACGGTCGAGGTGCTCGAGGTCGATCTCGATCGCGAGCGCGTCTCCCTGTCGCTGAAGGCCACGCAGGAAGATCCCTGGCAGACCTTCGCCCGCACGCACGCCCTGGGCCAGGTCGTCCCGGGCAAGGTCACGAAGCTCGTTCCCTTCGGCGCGTTCGTCCGCGTCGAGGACGGCATCGAAGGCCTCGTGCACATCTCGGAGCTCGCCGTCCGCCACGTGGAACTCGCCGAGCAGGTCGTCTCCGTCGGCGACGAGCTCTTCGTCAAGGTCATCGACATCGACCTGGAGCGCCGCCGCATCTCGCTCAGCCTCAAGCAGGCGAACGAGGGCGTCGACGCCGACAGCACCGAGTTCGATCCCGCGCTCTACGGCATGGCCGCCGAGTACGACGACGAGGGCAACTACAAGTACCCCGAGGGCTTCGACCCCGAGTCGAACGAATGGCTCGAGGGCTACGAGACGCAGCGCGCGGCCTGGGAAGCCCAGTACGCCGAGGCGCAGTCCCGCTGGGAAGCCCACAAGAAGCAGGTCGTCCAGCACGCGTCCGACGACGCCGCCGCGGCGAACGAGCCGGTCGAGTCCAACTCGACCAGCTACTCGTCCGAGCCCGTCGTCACCGACTCCGGTTCGGGGACGCTCGCGTCCGACGAGGCACTCGCGGCACTCCGCGAGAAGCTGACCGGAGCGTAAGCCACCGGTTCACGGCTAACACAAAGGCCCCCATCCATCGGATGGGGGCCTTCGTGCATGTCGGGGGCCGTAGGGGAGGTCTTCCGTCCTTACAGGCCGGCACCTCGATCACTCGTGGGGCCGCTCCCTCCTGGTCGAGACGGTCACGGTGAAGCGGTTGGTCCGGTCGAGCTGCCGCGTGGGGCCGATGGTGCGTTCGAGGACCGGCCGGTACCGGAGATGACTGTTCCACACCGTCCAGAGCTCGCCGCCCTCCGTCAGTACCCTCGCGCACGCGTCGAAGAGGCGGTGTGCAATGCCCTCATGGACCGTGCTCCCGCTGTGGAACGGCGGGTTGAGAACGATCACGCGCGCGGAGGCATCCGGTAGGGCCGAGAGGGCATCATCCCTGCTGACCGCCACGCGGTCCGCGACCCCGTTGGCCGCAGCGGTCGCGCGCGTGGAGCCGACCGCCGACGCCGACTGGTCACTGGCGTGCAGGCGGAGGTCGGGCCGGCTGAGCGCAAGATAGGCGGAGACCGCACCATTGCCGCAGCCGAGGTCGATCACCTCTTCCTCCACCGGCCCGCCGATGCCGTCGGACACGGACCTGCCGACGGAGATGCCCTGCAGGTGAGGGAGGAGCAGTCGCGTACCGGGATCGAGCGCGGCGCCGCCGAAGGTGGCGCCGAAGGCGCGGAGTTCGAGCGGTCGGTCGAGGCCGACGTCGTGCCCGGAGCGTCGGGGGAAGGCGGCGGGGGGGACGTCCAGCGGCTCCCGGGCGACCAGGACCCTCGACTTCTGCCGCGCCAGGCTCGCGGTGACGGATCCGAAGTAGCGAGCCAGGACGGCGTTCATCGAGAGGGACATGTGCTTGAGGCGGCCGGCGGCGAACACCTGGACGTCCGGCCGGGCGTGGGCAGCGATCGTCCACGCCAGTTCGTCCAGTTCGTCGAGTGCACGGGGCAACCGAAGCAGTACCGTCGAGACGCCGTCGAGGAGTTCGGGGGAGAGGGGATAGGAGCGGTAGGCGCTGTGCAGCCCCTGCTCCGCCGCATTGCAGGCGAGGGCCCGCTCATGGACGATGCCGTCCTGGAAGGACCGCAGGTCAATCCGTCCCGTGAGGTCCGCGGCTCCCAGGGTCACCGCTCCGTAGGAATCCCCGATCGTCGCGATCCCGCCGTCGGTGCGTCGCAGGGTGTCCGCTGCGACGTCGAGCAGCAGGCGGTCCGCCGCGTCCACGGCGACCAGCTCCGGGGCTTCGAGATCGGGGCGTCGTCGCAGCAGGTCGGGATCGAAGGGGTTCACCCGGTCCATCGTAGAGCCCGTCTTCGGACGCCCGACCCTCCCATCAGGGCGTGCCGGGACTGCGACCGGCTCCGCCGTCCGGTTCGTTGTCCCCACGCCGGTCGTCGAAGAGCCAGTCGAGCGACGTGCCGTCAGGGGAAGCCCTGTCCGGGCCGGACGGTCCCTGGTCCGGCAGGTCCTGGTCCTTCCCCGCGGGGTCGGTGCTGTATGGTGCGCGCGGAGGTGGTGGGAGCCGATCGATCAGTTCGTTGGCGGCGTGGGCGAGCAGGTCCCGCTGCAGCGGAGGAAGCGTGAAGGAACCGTGCAGGTAGGCCTCCACCTCGTACTCGCCGGCATCCCCGCCGAGCCCGAAGTAGTGCAGCCACAGTTCACTGGCGTCGATCTGGGCATGCCGGATGGCCCTGAGGAGGTGGATCCGCTGATATTCGTGATCTGGATGGTTCTCCACGGGCTTCGCCTTAGTGCGAGCTACCGGCAGTGCCGTCGATCACGGTGAGGGCGACGGTCCTCACATCGGTCTTCGCGGCGGACGCCTCGTCCAGCATGCGCCTCATCGATGCTTCGGGGTTCAGTCCGTACCGCTCCATGAGGATGCCCCGTGCCGTGAGGATGACGTCCCTGGTGTTCAGGGCCTCACGGAGGGCGCTGCTCACCGTGCCGGCCGCGGTGTCCGGCTGGGCGCTGCCGAGGAGCGTTGCCGCGGGGGAGGCGAGCAGCATGAGCTGCTTGCGGTCCTGGGTCGAGAAGGCCGACGGCAGGGGCGAATACACCTTCAACGCGCCGATGCTCTTCCCGTCGTGGATGAGTGCGGTGCTGAGGGTGGAGCGGAGGGGGAGGCCGGCGACCGCTTCGCTCCAGAGCGGCCAGCGGTCGTCCTGCTGCACGTCATCGATCTGCACCGTCGACTCCGCCGCCCAGGCGGTGAGGCAGGGACCCTGTCCCAGCTCGTACTGCAGGGCGTCGGCGGCGGCCACGACGTCGTCGGTGTACCCCGTACTGCGTCTGCGGCCCTGATCGTCGATGAGTGAGACTCCGGCGCCGAGTGATCCGGGGACCGATTTCTTCACGGCCTCGGCGAGGTCCTCGACCGCCTGTCCGGCCTTCAGCTCGGTCAGGAGGAGACCCTTGAGCCGGGCGAAGACCACGGTCAGTTCTTCCATCGGTGACGTCAAGATTCCAGCCTCGGCAACAGAGTGGTTCTGATCGGATACAAAGTATCAGGATACACAGCGCCGCCCCTTGGCCATGGTCGATCGTGTCCCGGATCCGGGGCAGACAGCCGCCCGCGTACACCGGAGGATTGCTCCCGGTCCAGTGGCGGGCAGGCGGCAGGGTGCTTGCACCCCTCGATCGGCCGTCCCTAGGGTGGAATGACCCAGCATGCTTACCGATACCCCGAGGAGTCGACGTGAGCGGATCAGCAGACCACCATGCACTGCCCCTGACCGACTACGACCACATCCCGATCGCTACCCTTCCCACCCGCATCACGGGCCTCGACGCGGGTGGCCTGCAGGCGCTGATCGACTACGAGGAGGCTCACGGGGACCGGCTTCCGGTGAAGGTGGTGCTGCAGCACAGGCTCGACGCCGTGTTGAGCGGTGCCGAACTCTCGGAAGGGGCCGCCACGTCGATGCCGGAAATGGAGAGCACGGCCGGCGGGTCGCCGGTCAGCCCTGCGACATCCGGTCCGCCCACCAACCCGCCGTCGCAGGGGGATCCGACCAACCCGGCGCAGCCGAGGTGACACGGGTACGTCCGATCGAAGGGCCGTCCCCCCGAGCCGGCCGTCCCCTCGAGCCTGCCGTCGCCGGGGCGGGCCGTTCCGTTCTCGGTCTCTCCCGCGTTCGGGTCCTCCGACGCTCCATCTGGCCTAGTCGGCGGTCGCCACGCCTGTCAGCAGGTCCTTCTCCTCGATGAGCGCGAGGGAGAGTGTCTTGTAGCCGACCGTCTCGAACAGGACAGTGACGATCCCGTCCTCGTATCCCATCACGGAGCCCCGCCCCCACTCGGGGTGTTCCACCGCCGTGTCGACCGCGAAAGGGATGTCATGGTGGTCCGGCGTCTCCTCTGCGCTGCCGTCGGCACTGCCCGCCGGAGTGCCGTTCGGGGATGCTTCCTGCGTCCCGGCCGGCGTGCCCGATTCGGCTCTCCGCTCGCAGTTGTCACACGCACCGCAGGTCTTCGGGAACTCCTCGCCGAAATAGGACAGGAGGAACTGTCGGCGGCACCCTTTCGTCTCGGCGTAGCGGCGGGCCATGTCGATCCGCGACCGGTCGATCCGCTCCCGGTTCGCTGCCTGCTCCACTGCGCGGTCGACGGCCTCCCCGGCGCTCATCGTCCGGGCCCGGTACCCCTTCACTCCGTCGGTCACGCACCCCGAAGCGGCCAGGAGGTTGAGCAGGCCCGTGAGCTTGCGGGAGGAGAGACCGGTGAGGTCCTTGAGCTTCTTCATCTTCACGGGCTTCCCCTGCGCCGAGATGAGCCGGAACAGGTCCCCGAGCTGGGTGCGATGCGCGGTCTTCGCGGCGAAGAACCGACGGAGCGAGAGGTCCTCGGGCCGGTAGTGGAGGATGGCCCCGGCATCGAGCCCGTCGCGGCCGCCGCGACCGATCTCCTGGTAGTAGCTGTCCAGGGAGTCCGAGATGTCTGCGTGCACCACGAAGCGGACGTCGGGCTTGTCGATGCCCATGCCGAAGGCGGTCGTGGCGACGACGACGTCGACGCGACCGTCGAGGAACCCTTCGTGCACCGACGCACGGTCCTTCTTGCTCCGCCCTGCGTGGTAGGCGTCGGCGTTGCGGCCCCGCTCCTGGAGTTCGGCGACGAGCCGGTCCGCCGCCTTCTTGGTGGCGACATAGACGAGGCCGGGTCCGGTGAGCCCGAGCACCTGGCCGCGGACGGCGTCGTGCTTCTCCGCGTCCTCGACGTGGTGCACCACCTCGAGGTGCAGGTTCGGACGGTCGAAGCCCTCGACGAGGATCGTCGGGTCCTTCAGATGCAGACGTTCGACGATCTCCTTCTGCACGGGGCGCGACGCGGTCGCGGTCAACGCGACCACGGGCGCTCCGAGGTCCCGCACCAAATGGCCGAGCTGCAGGTAGTCGGGGCGGAAGTCATGGCCCCACGAGGACACGCAGTGCGCCTCGTCCACGACCACGAGGGAGACGTCGAGTGACCGCAGCCGCGCCACGACCTCGTCCCGCGCGACCTGCTCGGGTGCGAGGAAGAGGAACTTGGCGCGCGTCCGCTCGTCGTCGTCGGCCGCTGCCTCCCACGCGGCCTCGAGCTCGCGCTTCCGCAGGGCGGAGTTGATGACACGGGCCCGCGGCGAGCCTGCATGGGCGTTGATGGCCTCGGCCTGATCGTGCTGCAGCGCGATGAGGGGTGAGATGACGACGGCGACGCCCGGCAGCGCCATGGCCGGAACCTGGTAGATGGCGGATTTGCCGGAGCCCGTCGGCATGACGCAGAGGATGCTGTGGTCCTCGAGGACTGCCTCCATGGCATGCTCCTGGCCGGACCGCAGATCGTCCCAGCCGAAGGTGGAAGCAGCGGTGTGCTGAAGGTCCTGCAGCGTGATCGACACGGTCCTCCTCGAGAAAGTAAGTCCACTGAGCGTATTCACGGGTAACGACATTTCCCCGGGTCGGGTGAGTTGCGAGGAGACCCTTGACAGAGGGTCTCGACCGGACGACGGAGGGGGCGTGCGACGGGCTAGGGTGTGCTCATGCTGCGCATCGGTCTGACAGGAGGCATCGCCGCGGGGAAGTCCGCGGTGGCCACGGAACTCGGACGCCTGGGAGCGGTGGTGATCGATGCCGACCTGCTGGCACGGGCCGTCGTGGAGCCGGGCATGCCAGGCTTCGACGAGGTCGTCCGGACGTTCGGCACGGACGTGCTCGGGCCGGACGGCGCCCTGGACCGGCCGGCGCTGGGACGGCTCGTCTTCGGCGACAGCGCTGCGCGCGAGACGCTGAACCGGATCATCCATCCCCGGGTGCGCGCGGAGGCCGCCCGGCTGATCGACGATTCGCCGGCCGACGCGGTGGTCGTGGAGGACATCCCGCTCCTCGTCGAGACGCACCAGGCCGCGCGCTTCCACCTCGTCCTGGTCGTCGACGCCCCGGACGAGGTGCGGATCACCCGGATGATCGAGCGGCGTGGGATGGACCGCGAGGACGCCGAGCAGCGGATCGCGGTTCAGGCTCCACGCGCCGAGCGACGAGCCGCCGCGGACGCCGTCCTCGTCAATGACGGCTCGCTGGCGGAACTCCTCACCTCGACTCGGGCCCTCTGGGACGTCAGGATCGTCCCGTTCGCGGCGAACGTCCTGCACGGCCGACCGGCCGGTACCCGCCCTCCCGCCGCGCCGGAGCCCCACGGTGCCGACGACCCCGCGGGCCTCGCGGGGACGCACGGCCTCGCCCGGCGGGTGGCGGCGAAACTCACCGCCGCCCTCCCTGCCGGCGTCGCCGTCGAGCCCGGCCCCGGGTCCGACGTCGTCGTCGCGGAGGTGCTCGTACGGCCGGGATGCGGGGAGGACCTGCCTGCCGTGTCCGCTGCCCTGGCGGCGGCGGGCTTCCCGCGGACGGAGGTGCCCCGGGGCTCCGACGCCGGGGTCCACCGGTCAGGCACGGACACGGTCGTCCACCGGTCGGCGGATCCGGCGCTCGACGTCACCGTGACCGTGCTGCCCGTGGACGCTGGACTGCTCCCCGAAGAGTCGTGAGGCCCTCTTTCGGTCGCGTTCGGCACCGCGCGGGCGGGCTTCGGACGGGAAGGCCGCAGATGGCTGCCGAGCCGCGTTCAGCCCGCAGGAAAACGGGGGAGAAGTGTCACCGTCAGGCGATACCGTTGACGCATGAGTCTTGCGCAGGATATCAAGCGTGTGGTCGCGCCCTTCGAGGTCATCAGTGAGTACCAGCCGGCGGGTGACCAGCCCACGGCGATCAAGGAACTGGCGGAACGCATCAACGCCGGTGAGAAGGACGTGGTGCTGCTCGGAGCCACCGGTACCGGCAAGAGTGCCACGACGGCGTGGCTGATCGAGCAGGTCCAGCGCCCCACCCTGGTCATGGTGCAGAACAAGACCCTCGCCGCGCAGCTGGCCAACGAGTTCCGGGAGCTGCTGCCCAACAATGCGGTGGAGTACTTCGTCTCGTACTACGACTACTACCAGCCCGAGGCCTACGTCCCGCAGACGGACACGTTCATCGAGAAGGACTCCTCCATCAACGAGGAGGTGGAACGCCTCCGGCACTCGGCCACCAACGCCCTGCTCACGAGGCGCGACGTGATCGTCGTCGCCACCGTGTCCTGCATCTACGGCCTCGGTACCCCCGAGGAGTACATCAACAAGATGGTCACGCTCCGTCGTGGCGACCAGATGAACCGTGACGAGCTGCTGCGTCAGTTCGTCGGCATGCAGTACACCCGCAACGACATGGACTTCCACCGGGGGACCTTCCGGGTGCGCGGGGACACCGTCGAGATCATCCCCATGTACGAGGAGCACGCCCTGCGGATCGAGTTCTTCGGCGACGAGGTGGAGAACATCTACACGCTCGATCCCCTCACGGGCAACGTGATCCGTGAGGAGGAGGAGATGTACGTCTTCCCCGCCTCGCACTACGTCGCGGGCCAGGACCGCATGACGCGCGCCATCAAGGACATCGAGGACGAGCTGCAGGTGCGGCTGGCCGAGTTCGAGTCGCAGAACAAGCTCGTCGAGGCCCAGCGGCTCCGCATGCGCGTGACCTACGACCTCGAGATGATGCAGCAGATGGGGTTCTGCAACGGCATCGAGAACTACTCGCGCCACATCGACGGGCGCGATCCGGCTTCCGCGCCGCACTGCCTCCTCGACTACTTCCCCGATGACTTCCTGCTCGTCGTCGACGAGTCGCACGTCACCATCCCGCAGATCGGCGCCATGTACGAGGGCGACTCCTCCCGCAAGCGGACACTCGTGGACCACGGGTTCCGGCTCCCCTCGGCGATGGACAACCGGCCGCTCAAGTGGGACGAGTTCCTCGACCGGATCGGACAGACCGTCTACCTGTCGGCGACCCCGGGCAAGTACGAGCTCGGCAAGGCGGACGGTTTCGTCCAGCAGATCATCCGGCCCACGGGCCTGATCGATCCCGAGGTGGTCGTCAAGCCGACCAAGGGCCAGATCGACGACCTCCTCGGGGAGATCCGCAAGCGTACGGAGATCAACGAGCGCGTCCTCGTCACCACGCTCACGAAGCGCATGGCGGAGGACCTCACGGGCTACCTGCTGGAACACGGCGTGAAGGTGGAGTACCTGCACTCGGACGTCGACACCCTGCGGCGCGTCGAGCTCCTGCGCGAACTCCGCATGGGGACCTTCGATGTCCTCGTCGGCATCAACCTCCTCCGGGAGGGTCTCGACCTGCCGGAGGTCTCCCTGGTCAGCATCCTGGATGCGGACAAGGAGGGCTTCCTCAGGAGCACCACGTCGCTCATCCAGACCATCGGGCGTGCAGCCCGCAACGTGTCCGGCGAGGTCCACATGTACGCCGACCGCATCACGGACTCGATGGACCGGGCAATCGACGAGACCAATCGGCGCCGGGCCATCCAGGTGGCGCACAACCTCGAGCACGGTATCGACCCGACGCCTCTCCGGAAGCGGATCGCCGACATCACCGACACCATCAACCGGGAGGACGCCGATACGCGCGCGCTGCTCGAGGAGGCCGGGAAGAGCCGGAAGCCGAAGAAGGGCGCAGGGCGGCACGACGGGCTCGCCTCGGTGCCGGCGGAGGACCTGACCGATCTCATCCAGCAGCTGACCGACCAGATGCATGCGGCTGCCGGTGAGTTGCAGTTCGAGCTCGCCGGTCGCCTGAGGGACGAGATCGGCGACCTCAAGAAGGAGCTGCGACAGATGCAGTCGGCCGGTCACGCCTGACCGGCGGCATCGCGGACGTCGTCGCGCGGTCCGGGTCCCGTCCTGTCCCGATACCGGTCGGCGAGCCGGTCGCCGTCGTGCATCGTCCGCGGTGGCCCATGAGGTGGCCCCGCCGAGTCGATGTCAAGGCTCGAGGTGCCCATGCCCCGGTATTCCTGCGCCGCGGGTAGGATTGGCCGGACGTAAGGGAGTATCCCACGCGCTACGGACGTCAACACGCTGAGCATCGTTGCTCCGCCGGGCGTAGCGGTCGGTCGGCAGCATGCCGCGGCGGAGAGACTTACGGCACGTCACTGCACCCCCGGAAGGTACTCCATGCCCACATTGCCCCTCGCGTTCGAGGTCGGCACGTTCGTCGTCCTCGGCATCATCCTGCTGTTCGACCTGCTGCTCGTCGTCAAGCGCCCGCACGAGCCCTCGATGAAGGAAGCCGGCCTGTGGGTCGCCTTCTACGTGGGCCTCGCGCTCGTGTTCGCGGCACTGATGTTCGTCTTCACAGGTCCGGAGTACGGGGGGCAGTTCGTCGCCGGCTGGGTCACGGAGTACAGCCTCAGCATCGACAACCTGTTCGTGTTCATCATCATCATGGCCAGGTTCTCGGTCCCCAGGAAGTACCAGCAGGAAGTGCTGATGGTGGGCATCATCATCGCGCTGATCCTGCGCGGCATCTTCATCGCCCTGGGCGCGGCCGTGATCGAGAACTTCAGCTGGATCTTCTACATCTTCGGCGCCTTCCTCCTCTACACCGCCTACAAGCAGGCGACCGACTCGGGCGAGGACGAGGAGCACGCAGGGGACAACAAGCTCATCTCCAAGCTGAAGTCGGTCCTGCCGATGTCCGAGTCCTACGACGGCAACAAGATCCGCACCGTCGTCGACGGCAAGAAGGTCTTCACGCCGATGCTGATCGTGTTCGTCACCATCGGCCTCACGGACCTCCTCTTCGCGGTCGATTCCATCCCCGCCATCTTCGGTCTCACGCAGAGCGCGTTCATCGTGTTCACGGCCAACATCTTCGCCCTGATGGGGCTCCGTCAGCTCTACTTCCTGCTGGGCGGCCTGATGACACGTCTCATCTACCTCAAGCACGCGCTGTCCGTGATCCTCGCGTTCATCGGTGTGAAGCTCGTCCTGCACGCGATGCACGTGAACGAGCTGCCTTTCATCAACGGCGGCGAGCACATCGAGTGGGCGCCCGAGATCCCCACCTTCGTGTCGCTGGCCGTCATCATCGCGACCATCGTCATCGCCGTCGTCGCCAGTCTCATCCGCTCCCGTGTGACGGAGAATTCGGCGGCGCGCGCAGATGAGAAGGGTGAGGTCGCCGAGGCCCCCGTCGTCGACGAGGATCTGGACCATGCGGCGGGCGACGCCGGAGCGAAGGACACCCGCCGCTAGCAGGCGGAATCGTTCCGGTCCTGTCCGCGTCCTGTCCTCGTGCGGCGGCCCGGACGTGCCGGCCACTCCACACCCGACCTGACGAAGGACCCCCGTGCCGCCACGCACGGGGGTCCTTCTGCGTCCCGCTGCGCGGCACAGGCAGGACCCGGACCGCCACCGGAGGCGCCACGCGACGCCGGACGGCATCGACGCCCCGGGACACGGGCACGGGCGGGGGCTACCTCCGGGTCATGCCCAGCAGGCGGGTGAAGATCGCCTCGCCGTCGTCGGCAATGCCGTCGTGGTGGAACTCGTCCGTCTCCCAGACCTCGAGGCTGCGGACGGCCGCGGCGGTCCGCAGGGACAGGTCCCGGTCCACGTAGATGTCGTGCCGGTACACGGCGGCGGCGGCAGGCACGGTGTTCGTGGCGAGGACGTCGGCGTCGTACAGTCGCCCCCAGTCCTCCTTGACGGCGAGGAGTTCCGCGACGGGGCGGAGCGCGCGGAGGGCAGGGTCCTCCTCGAAGTACCAGGGGTAGACCATCTCGCCGGTGAGGAGGACCTCCGCGGCGTCGGGGAGGAACTGCGGATGTGCTCCGAGGACCCGCTCGGCGGCCCAGGCGGACGAGGCGCCCTGGCAGTAGATGGACTCGTGCAGCACGGCGTAGAGCGGCTGCGATGCCCGGCTCACCACGGCGTGGACCTGCTCGAGGAACACGGCGGAGAGCCGGGGCCGTCCGTCGATCTCGACGAACGCGTCCTCGAGCAGGTAGTGCAGTGCGTGCACCCGGGTGTTGCCGCCGAGGAAGGCCCCGATCATCTGGAAGCGCCGCACGGTGAGGCGTTCCCCGCTGGGGAGGACCTCCTCGACGCCGTCCAGGTGGCGGGCGATGCGCGTCACCAGGTCTCGGTCCTCGGGATACCAGGCGAAGTACTCGCGGTTGCGCTCCTCCACCCGCGCGAACGTGGCGCGGTAGACGTCGTCGGCGGGCCCGGACAGGGGAGCGAGGCCGCCCGTGATGATCGCCCGCTCCATCCCCTCGGGCGCGAGGGAGAGATAGGTGAGGGTGCAGAAGCCCCCGTAGCTCTGGCCGAAGACCGTCCACGGGCCGCTGCCGAGCGCGCGGCGGATCAGTTCCGCGTCCGCCACGATCGAATCCGCCCGGAAATGGGTGAGGTAGTCTGCCTGCTCCGCCGGAGTCCGGAAGCCGCCGAGCGTCGCGGCGTCGGCGGGGGTCGACAGGCCGGTGCCCCGCTGGTCGAGCATGAGGATGCGGAAGTCCTTCGCCGCGGCCTTCATCCAGCCCGAGAGCTGCGTGGTCCGCACACCGCGTCCGCCCGGTCCACCCTGCAGGAAGAGCAGCCAGGGGAGCCGGGCGGCGTCCGGGTCGTCGTGGTCCAGCGACGAGTATTCCCGGGCGAAGACCTCGATGGTCGGGGAGGCCGGGTCTGCGTGGTCCAGCGGCACGGTGAAGACGTGACCGGTTGCGCGGAGGCCCCTCATCACCAGCGTCGGTCCGGTGGTGTGGTCCGCTGCGTCCATCGGGGCGTCCGGGACGCCGGACCCGGCGATCGGTGTCACAGTGCGGCGACCTCGGCCAGGGCGTCGCCCGTGAGGCGGAACGTGCTCCAGCCCGACTGCGCCCGGGCTCCGAGGCTCTCGTAGAAGCGGATGGACGGTTCGTTCCAGTCGAGGACCGACCACTCGACACGGGCGTACCCACGGTCGGCGGCGATGCGGGCGAGATTCGACAGCAGCGCTTTACCGTACCCGGCGCCGCGTGCGTCGGGACGCACGTACAGGTCCTCGAGGTAGATGCCGTTGACGCCCTCCCACGTCGAGTAATTGAGGAACCACAGGGCGAAACCCTGCACCTCGCCCTGCGCCTCCGCCACGTGTGCGTAGATGGTGGGGCGGTCACCGAACAGTGCGGCCTCCAACCCCTCCGCCGTGTTCCTCACGGCGTCGGGCTCCTTCTCGTACAGGGCGAGATCGTGGATGAGCTGCAGGATCACCGGGACATCGGCCGGGCGTGCTTCGCGGATCGTCATGAGGCAAGTTTAACGACGCTGGGGCACCCGCCCGGCACCCGTCCGGCACCCGAACGGCGAAGCGGTTCAGGCTGCGGGCGCGCCCACACCGACGATCCGCACGACCGGGCTCCCCGCATCGTCGGACGCCGCGAGGTCCACCTCGGCGTTGATGCCCCAGTCCCCATTGCCCTCGGGGTCCTTGAGGATCTGCCGGACACGCCACGTGCCGGGCGCCTTCGTGATGAGCAGGAGGGCCGGACCGCGGGCCGCCGGCCCGTCGTCGATGTCCTCGTAGTCGCCGAAGTACCCGTCGAGCGCCTCGGCCCACCGATCCGCGGTCCAGCCGGACTCCGCGTCGAGGGCACCGAGCGCCTCGTCCTGCTCGTCCGCGAACAGCTTGACCCGCTGGAACATCTCGTTCCGCACCATCACCCGGAACGCGCGCTCGTTCGACGTGACCGACGGCGGTTCCTCCGGCAGGTCGACGGCGGCAGCCGCGGCCGCACCCGCGTCGATACCGGCGGAGAGCTGGGTCCACTCGTCGAGCAGGCTGCTGTCCACCTGGCGGACGAGCTCGCCGAGCCACTCCATGGTGTCGCTGAGGTCCTCCCTCAGCGCCTCGACCGGAACGGTGTGCCGCAGGGCCTTGTAGCAGTCGGCGAGGTAGCGCAGCAGGATCCCCTCGGAGCGCGTGAGGGAGTAGAAGGCGACGTACTCCCCGAAGCTCATGGCCCGCTCGTACATGTCGCGGACCACGGACTTCGGAGCGAGCTCGAAGTCGCCCAGCCAGGGCGCCGATGAGCGGTAGACGTCGAACGCCTGCTGCAGCAGTTCCTCCAGCGGCTTCGGGTAGGTCACCTCCTCGAGGCGCGCCATCCGTGCGTCGTAGTCGATACCCTCGGCCTTCATGGCCGCGACGGCCTCGCCGCGTGCCTTCTTCTCCTGCGCGTTCAGCACCTGGCGCGGCTTCTCGAGCGTGGCCTCGATGACCGAGACGACATCGAGCGCGTACCCCGGCGCGTCGGGGTCGAGGAGCTCCAGGCTTGCAAGGGCGAAGGGCGAGAGGGGCTGGTTGAGGGCGAAGTTCGCCTGCAGGTGCACCTTGAGGCGGATCATCCGGCCGTCGGGCTCCGGTTCGGTGAGCCTCTCCACGATGCCGGCGGTCACGAGTTCGCGGTAGATGCCGATGGCCCGGCGCATGAGCCGCAGCTGGGACGCCCGCGTCTCGTGGTTCTCGGTGAGGAGCCGCTTCGCCGCGGCGAACGGGTCGCCGGGGCGCTCGAGCAGGTTCAGCAGCATGGAGTGGCTGACGGAGAACGACGACGTCAGCGGATCCGGCACGCTCTCGACGAGCCGCTCGTAGGTCGGTCTGCCCCAGGACACAAAGCCCTGCGGCGGCTTCTTCCGGACCACCTGGCGCAGCTTCTTCTGGTCGTCGCCGAATTTGCCCACGGCCTTCGCCATGGCCTTCACGTTCTCGACGACGTGCTCGGGGGCCTGGACGACGACGGTGCCTGCCGTGTCGTAGCCCGCGCGGCCCGCGCGGCCCGAGATCTGGTGGAACTCCCGGGAGTTCAGCAGGCGCGTCCGGACGCCGTCGTACTTGCTGAGCGCGGTCAGCAGGACAGTGCGGATGGGCACGTTGATCCCGACGCCGAGCGTGTCCGTCCCGCAGATCACCTTGAGCAGGCCGGCCTGGGCGAGTTGCTCGACGAGGCGGCGGTACTTCGGCAGCATGCCGGCGTGGTGCACGCCGATGCCGTGCCGGACCAGGCGGTTCAGGGTCTTGCCGAAGCCCGCCGAGAAACGGAACGTGGCGATCAGTTCGGCGATCCGGTCCTTCTCCTCGCGCGTGCAGATGTTGATGCTCATCAGGTTCTGGGCTCGCTCGATGGCTTCCGCCTGGCTGAAGTGCACCACGTACACGGGGGCCTGCCGCGTGGTGAGCAGTTCCTCGAGCGATTCCTGCACCGGCGTCTCGACGTAGTAGAAGTGCAGCGGGATGGGCCGTTCGACGGAGGTCACCGTCGCGGTGGGGCGACCCGTCAGATCGGTGAGGTCCTTCTCGAACCTGCTGACGTCGCCGAGGGTCGCCGACATCAGGAGGAACTGCGCCTGGGGGAGCTCGAGGAGGGGAACCTGCCAGGCCCAGCCGCGCTGTGGGTCGGAGTAGAAGTGGAATTCGTCCATGACCACGGTGTCGACGTCGGCCAGCGCACCTTCCCGCAGCGCGAGGTTCGCAAGGATCTCCGCCGTGCAGCAGATGATCGGTGCGTCCTGGTTGACCCCGGAGTCGCCCGTGATCATGCCGACGTTCTCAGGACCGAAGATCTCGCAGAGCGCGAAGAACTTCTCGGACACGAGCGCCTTGATGGGCGCGGTGTAGTAGCTCGTGCGCCCCTCTGCGAAGGACTTCAGGTGCGCGGCGACGGCGACGAGGGACTTCCCGGATCCGGTGGGCGTGGCGAGGATGACGTTGCTCCCCGAGACGAGCTCCATGGCCGCCTCGTCCTGTGCCGGATAGAGCGTCAGTCCCCGCTCGACCGCCCACCCCGTGAAGGCCTCGTAGACCGCATCAGCGGTGAGGCGGCCGTCGTCGTGCCGGGACAGGTGCTCGTGGATCCTCATGGTGGGTCCAGCCTACCGGTGGCCTCTCACGCCGGGGGTCGGTGGGCTCACCGGACTCCCGGCCCTCCGCCGGCCGGAACGGCGCGGTCCCTCGGGGGTCCCCGCCGGTTACCAGCCGCGCTGCTTCCACTCCGTGAGCGAGCCGCGCTCCGCCCCGAGCGTGGTGCCCGCGCCGTGGCCGGGGTGGACGAGGGTGTCGTCGGGCAGGTAGTCGAAGATTCGTGTCCCGACGTCCTCGATCAGGGACGCGAAGCGGGCGGGATCGCCCTGGGTGTTGCCCACGCCTCCCGGGAACAGCGAGTCGCCCGTGAACAGGTGGGCGGGACCGTGCGGGTCGCGGTACAGCAGGGCGACGGACCCCGGTGTGTGCCCGCGCAGGTGGATGGCCTCCAGCTCGAAGCCCTCGAAGGACCCGACGTCGTGGTGCTGCAGGGCGACGTCGGTGGGGACGGCGATGTCCGCGACGTCCTCCGCGCCCGCCGCCGTCCTGGCGTGGGTGGCCTCCTTCACCTCGGCCAGCGCCCGGACGTGGTCCCAGTGCGCGTGGGTGGTGATGATGAGGGCCACGCGGGCCTCGGCATCCGTGTCCTCCTGTGCATCCGCCAGCAGGGCGAGGATCGCCGGCGCGTCGTCCGCCGCGTCGATCAGGACCTGCGCGCCCGAGGACCGGGAGGTGAGCAGGTACACGTTGTTGTCCATCTCGGAGACGGCGATCGAACGGATGGTCACTTCGCTGAGCTGGTGCATGGGTTCAGTGTAGGCAGGGGAGCGGGGCCCGCAGGAAGCACGGCGATCGGAGGTCCGGGGTACGGAGGGCCGAGGCACCCCCGCGGCCGGGGATAGGGTGCAGGTACCAGGCCCACCCGTTGCCGGCCTCCACGGAAGGACACGCATGGAGCAGGACATCCCCCGTTGGCTGAGGCTGGATCCGACGAGTGCGGTCCCGCCTTTCGAGCAGGTCAGGCACGCCGTCATGGCCGCGGCCAACTCCGGCCGGGCCGCCGTCGGAACCCGCCTGCCACCCGTCCGCGTGCTCGCCACCCACCTCGGCATCGCGGCCAACACGGTGGCGCGGGCCTACCGCGAACTCGAACAGGCGGGGGTCGTGGAGACGCGCGGCAGGGCAGGCACCGTCATCGCGGCGGGGAGCGACGACGCACGGCAGAAGGTGGGTGCTGCCGCCGAGGAATTCGCGGAGACGGTCCGCTCGGTGGGCCTCTCCGAGGCCGACGCGGTGGCGATCATCAGGGCCGCATTGCGCCGAGCGTGAACGGGTCCGTTCCCCGCGCAGTATCAGGGCGGAAGATGTCCTATTCGAATATGTCTTCGAACCCCTTTTCCCCTACAGTGGACGGGTGGCTACAGCACATTCTCTCGAGCAGCATGCCCATCACCCGGACCCCGCTCCCCAGGACCTCTCGCGTCTGATCGTCAAGGGCGCCCGCGAACACAACCTGCGCAACGTGGACCTCGACCTCCCGCGTGACGCGATGATCGTGTTCACCGGTCTGTCCGGTTCCGGGAAGTCCTCGCTCGCCTTCGACACCATCTTCGCGGAGGGTCAGCGGCGGTACGTCGAGTCGCTGTCGGCCTACGCGCGCCAGTTCCTCGGCCAGGTGGACAAGCCCGACGTCGACTTCATCGAGGGCCTCTCGCCCGCGGTGTCGATCGACCAGAAGTCGACGAGCAAGAACCCGCGGTCCACGGTGGGCACCATCACCGAGATCTACGACTACATGCGTCTGCTCTGGGCGCGCGTCGGCAGGCCGCACTGCCCGGTGTGCGGCGAGCCCGTCGCCAAGCAGACCCCCCAGCAGATCGTCGACCAGCTGCTCGAACTCGACGAGGGGACCCGCTTCCAGGTCCTCGCCCCCGTCGTGCGCGCACGCAAGGGCGAGTTCGTCGACCTCTTCCAGGAGCTGACGGCGAAGGGGTACTCGCGTGCCCGCGTCGACGGCACGCTGATCCAGCTCAGTGATCCGCCGAAGCTCGGCAAGCAGTACAAGCACACCATCGAGGTCATCGTCGACCGCCTCGTGGTCAAGGGCGGAATCCAGCAGCGCCTCACCGACTCGGTCGAAACGGCCCTGAAGCTCGCGGACGGTCGTGTCCTCGCGGAATTCGTCGACCTCCCCGAGGACGACGAGAAGCGCCTCCACGCCTTCTCGGAGCATCTGGCGTGCCCCAACGAGCACCCGCTCGCCATCGACGAGATCGAGCCGCGCTCCTTCTCGTTCAACAACCCCTTCGGTGCCTGCCCCGCCTGCACCGGCATCGGCACCAAACTCGAGGTCGACGAGGAGCTCGTGGTCCCCAACCCGGATCTCAGCCTCGCCGAGGGTGCCATCGCACCGTGGTCGCTCGGGACCGCGACCCTCGAGTACTGGACGCGGCTCCTCGAGGGCCTCGCCTCGGAGCTGAAGTTCGACATCACGACGCCGTGGCGCAAGCTGCCGGACCGCGCCCGCGAGGCGGCGCTGTACGGCAAGGACCACAAGGTGGTGGTGCAGTACAAGAACCGTTTCGGGCGCGAGCGGAAGTACAGCACGGGCTTCGAGGGTGCCATCCAGTACATCCAGCGCAAGCACCTCGAGACCGAGTCGGACCACGCCAGGGATCGCTACGAGGAGTACATGCGGGAGATCCCCTGCCCCACGTGCGGCGGGGCGCGGCTGAACCCCGCGTCGCTCTCGGTGCTCATCAACGGGCGGTCCATCGCCGAGGTCTCGGCCATGCCGATGCGGGACTGCGCGGATTTCCTCGACAACCTCGTCCTCACCGGACGCGAGGCGCAGATCGCCAACCAGGTGCTCAAGGAGATCCAGGCCCGCCTGACGTTCCTCCTCGACGTCGGACTGGAGTACCTGAACCTCGAGCGGGCCTCCGGCACGCTGTCCGGTGGCGAGGCCCAGCGCATCCGCCTGGCCACGCAGATCGGCTCCGGCCTCGTCGGGGTGCTCTACGTCCTCGACGAGCCGTCGATCGGCCTGCACCAGCGCGACAACCGGCGCCTCATCGAGACGCTCACGAGGCTCCGCAACCTCGGCAACACGCTGATCGTCGTCGAGCACGACGAGGACACGATCGCCGAGGCGGACTGGATCGTGGACATCGGACCCGGCGCCGGCGAGCACGGCGGCGAGGTGGTCCACTCCGGTCTCCTCGAGGACTTGCTGACCAACGAGAAGTCGCTGACGGGCGACTACCTCTCGGGGCGACGGAAGATCGAGATCCCGAAGAAGCGGCGGAAGATCGACCGGTCGCGCCAACTCAAGATCGTCGGTGCGCGTGAGCACAACCTGACTAACCTCGACGCCACGATCCCTTTGGGCGTGCTGACCGCCGTGACCGGCGTCAGCGGGTCCGGCAAGTCCACCCTGGTCAACGACATCCTCTACAAGGTTCTGGCGAACAAGCTCAACGGTGCCAAGCAGGTCGCCGGGAGGCACAAGCGGATCGACGGGCTGGAGCATCTCGACAAGGTCATCCACGTCGACCAGAGCCCCATCGGCCGGACACCCCGGTCGAATCCGGCGACCTACACCGGCGTCTTCGACAACATCCGCAAGCTCTTCGCCGAGACCACCGAGGCGAAGGTCCGCGGCTACCTGCCGGGGCGGTTCTCCTTCAACGTCAAGGGCGGCCGCTGCGAGGCGTGTTCCGGTGATGGCACGCTGAAGATCGAGATGAACTTCCTGCCCGATGTCTACGTCCCGTGCGAGGTGTGCCACGGTGCGCGGTACAACCGCGAGACGCTCGAGGTGCACTACAAGGGCAAGACCATCGCGGACGTGCTGGACATGCCGATCGAGGAGGGTGCCGAGTTCTTCGCGGCGTTCAGCCCGATCGCGCGGCACCTGAACACCCTGGTGGAAGTGGGGCTCGGCTACGTGCGGCTCGGCCAGCCGGCGACGACGCTCTCCGGCGGCGAGGCGCAGCGCGTCAAGCTCGCCAGTGAGCTCCAGAAGCGGTCGAACGGCCGCAGCATCTACGTGCTGGACGAACCGACCACGGGCCTGCACTTCGAGGACATCCGCAAGCTGCTGATCGTCCTGCAGGGACTCGTGGACAAGGGCAACACCGTCATCACGATCGAGCACAACCTCGACGTCATCAAGAGCGCCGACTGGGTGATCGACCTCGGACCCGATGGCGGTTCGGGTGGAGGTCAGATCATCGCGACAGGAACGCCCGAGGCGGTCGCGAAGAGCGATCGCAGCTACACCGGGACGTTCCTCAAGGAGATCTTCGACAAAGCCGCGGTCTGACCCACCCGGCTCCCGTTGGTATTCCCGGTGCGGCATGCGTGATGCATGCCGCCCGGGGACTATGGCAAGCTTGCCCGGTGCCTCCTCCGTATTCGCTGATCCTCTTCGACCTCGACGGCACCCTCGTCGACCCGGCCGGCGCCATCACCGGCGGGATCAGCGGGGCCCTGCGTTCCCACGGCCTCGCCGTCCCCGACCAGGACGCCCTGCAGTCCATGGTCGGCCCGCCCCTCCTCCACTCGCTCGGCGTCATCGCCGGGGTCCCGGCTCCGCTGCTCGGTGCCGTCATGGCGACCTACCGGGCCGGCTACCGGTCGACCGGCATCCAGCAGAGCCGTCCGTACCCGGGGGTGGCGCGGTGCGTCGGGACGCTCGCGGAGGCCGGGGCGGTCGTCGCCGTGGCCACGCAGAAACCGGAATGGCTGGCCGAGGAACTGCTCGAGGCGCAGGGCCTGCGGTCCCTCTTCGCGTCGGTCCACGGGTCCCCACGGGACGAGCGCCGGGCAGCGACGGGCAAGACCTCCATCATCCGGGCCGCACTCGACGCCCACCCCGCTGCGGCTCAGCGCGCCGTGATGGTCGGGGACCGGCTGCACGACGTCGAGGGCGCCCGGGCCAACGGCCTCCCCGGTGTCGGCGTCACATGGGGCTTCGCCGCCCCCGGCGAGCTCGAGGAGGCGGGGGCGGCCGCCGTCGTGCACACGGCCGAGCAGTTACTGGAGGTGCTCTGTGGGGGTCTATGACCTGACACGCAGCACCACGCGGGGACTCATCGCCGGTCTGTGCCGTCCCACGGTCGAGGGCCTGCACCACGTACCCAGGACCGGTCCGTTCATCGTGGCGCCCAACCACCTGTCGTTCCTCGACAGCGTCCTCGTCCAGGCGCTCATGCCCCGGCCCGTCGCGTTCTTCGCCAAGGCCGAGTACTTCACCGGCACGGGGATCAGGGGCTCGCTCATGAAGTCGTTCTTCGAGGGCGTCGGGTCCATCCCGGTGGAGCGGGGCCAGCAGGCGGCGAGCGTCGCCGCACTGAGGACGCTCCTGGACCTGCTGGAACAGGGCGACGGAGTCGGCATCTACCCCGAGGGCACCCGCTCACGGGACGGCCGGCTGTACCGGGGCCGGACCGGCGTCGGATGGCTGGCCCTCACCACCGGCGCACCCGTGGTGCCCGTCGGCCTCATCGGGACCGACGCCCTGCAGCCCGCGGGGCGCCGGGGCGTCCGGCCCCAGCACTTCACCCTGCGGATCGGTGAGCCCCTCGTCTTCGCCCGGACGGGTCCGGGCCACCCGCTGCCGGCCCGTCGGAACGCGACGGACACGATCATGGACAGCATCGCGGCGCTGAGCGGCCAGGAACGCGTGGGCCACTACAACCAGAGCCCGCCGGCGGAGTAGGCCCCCGCACCCCTGCCGGCGCCGGCCGGACGGTGGTGCAGCCGTCAGCGGACAGGGGCCCGTACGGTCGGGGCGTGTCACCGCGCAGCCCTAGGATTGATGGCGTGGCAAACCCAGTGACCTACCGTCCGAAGACCGGCGAGATCCCGCTCGATCCCGGGGTCTACCGCTTCCGTGACGAGCACGGCCGGGTCATCTACGTCGGCAAGGCCAAGAACCTCCGCTCCCGCCTGAACTCCTATTTCGCGAACCCCCAGGGCTTGCTGCCGAAGACGCGCTCCATGGTGTTCACCGCTGCCAGCGTGGAGTGGACCGTGGTCGGCAGTGAACTCGAGGCCCTGCAGCTCGAGTACACCTGGATCAAGGAGTTCGATCCGCGCTTCAACATCATGTTCCGCGACGACAAGTCCTATCCCTACCTGGCCGTCACGATGGGGGAGAAGTATCCTCGCGTGCAGGTGATGCGCGGTGACAAGAGGAAGGACACGCGCTACTTCGGGCCGTTCTACCCCGCCAAGGCCATCCGCGAGACGGTGGACACGATGATCCGGGTCTTCCCGGTGCGGACCTGCAGCAGCGGCGTCTTCAAGCGCGCGGAGCGGAGCGGCAGGCCCTGCCTCCTCGGCTACATCGACAAGTGCTCGGCGCCGTGCGTCGGACGCATCAGCCCCGACGACCACCGCGCGCTGGCCCGCGACTTCTGCGACTTCATGGCGGGGGACTCCAAGAAGTTCATCTCGAGCCTGGAACGGAAGATGGGCGAAGCCGTCGCCGAGCTCGACTTCGAAGCAGCGGCACGCCTGCGGGACGACATCGCGGCGCTCCGGCGGGTGTTCGAGCGCAACACCGTGGTCCTCTCCGAGGACACCGATGCCGACATCTTCGCCCTGAGGGAGGACGAGCTCGAGGCCGCCGCGCAGGTCTTCCACGTGCGCGGCGGCCGCATCCGCGGCCAGCGCGGCTGGGTCGTCGAGAAGGTCGAGGACATGGACACGGCCGACCTCGTGGAGCACCTGCTCCAGCAGGTCTACGGCGAGGGCAGCAGCAGCAACGAGGAGATCCCGCGGGAGGTGCTCGTACCCGTGCTCCCGAGCAACGGTGAGCAGATGCTCGAGTGGCTGCGCGGACTGCGCGGCGGACGCGTCGACGTCCGGGTGCCGCAGCGCGGGGACAAGGCGACCCTCATGGGCACGGTCGAACAGAATGCCGCGGATGCGCTGCGCCTGCACAAGAGCCGCCGCGCGGGTGACATCACCACCCGCTCCGCCGCCCTGCAGGAACTGCAGGAGGCCCTGGACCTGCCCCAGCCGCTCATGCGCATCGAATGCTTCGACATCTCCCACGTCCAGGGCACCAACGTCGTCGCCTCGATGGTCGTCGTCGAGGACGGGCTGCCCCGCAAGTCCGAGTACCGGAAGTTCTTCATCACGGGTGACGCGGCACGGGACGACACCGCGTCGATGTACGACGTCATTTACCGCCGCTTCCGCAACTACCTGGCCGGCAAGGCGGGCGAGCAGCGTGACGCCGCCGCGGACCTGCCGGATCCGGAGACCGACCCCGTTGACGACGCCGCTTCGGTCCTCGACCATCCGGAGGTCGACGGGGCGGGCGAGCCGATGCGGGACACGACGACGGCGGTCACCCGGAACCGGTTCGCCTACCCCCCGAGTCTGGTGGTCGTGGACGGTGGCCCGCCGCAGGTGGCCGCAGCGGCGCGTGCCCTGGAGGACCTGGGGATCGACGACGTCCACGTCGTCGGGCTCGCCAAGCGCCTCGAGGAGGTGTGGGTGCAGGACAGCGAGTTCCCCGTGATCCTGCCCCGCGCGTCGGAGGGCCTGTTCATGCTGCAGCGCATCCGGGACGAGGCACACCGCTTCGCGATCACCTTCCACCGCCAGAAACGGGGGAAGTCGATGACGGCCTCCGCCCTCGATGACGTCCCCGGGCTCGGGCCCGCCAAGCGGAAGTCCCTGCTCAAGCACTTCGGGTCGGTCAAGAAGATCCGCGCGGCGTCCGTCGACGAGCTCCTCGCGGTACCCGGCATCGGGCCCGCACTCGCCGAGACCGTCCGCAGCTCGCTCGCCGTCGAGCCCGGGAATGCTCCCGCACCGGCCGTGAACATGACCACGGGCGAGATCATCGAAGATTAGCTAGGCTGAAGGAGCGGTGGGTTCGAAGGCCGCACCGATCACGAGCTGACAACAGACCGCACACATCGGGGCATCCAGCGGGACCGGGCCCCCGTCGATCCGGAACGGATGCACCACGATGACTGAGGCCACGAGCCTGACTCCGGTCAAACCCACCGAGTCCGAGCTGCTGGTGGTGACCGGCATGTCGGGCGCCGGCCGCAGCACGGCGGCCAATGCGCTCGAGGACCACGGCTGGTACGTCGTGGAGAACCTCCCCCCGCAGATGCTGTCCACGCTGACGGAACTCGTGGCCCGGACACCCCAGTCCATCCCGAAGCTGGCCGTCGTCATCGACGTGCGCGGCAAGGAACTCTTCAACGACATCCGGGCCTCGCTGGCCGCCCTGCGCGCCGCCGGCGTCAACTACCGCGTGCTGTTCCTCGACGCCGACGACGCCGTGCTGGTCCGCCGGTTCGAGCAGGGGCGCCGACCGCACCCGCTGCAGGGGGACGGGCGCATCCTCGACGGCATCGCGGCCGAGCGCGAGGTCCTGAAGGAGCTCAAGCACTCCTCGGACATCGTGATCGACACGACCGAGCTCAACGTCCACGCGCTGGCCACCAGCGTCACCGAGCTGTTCTCGGAGTCCGGCCCGATCGTCCTGCGCCTCAACGTGATGAGCTTCGGCTTCAAGTACGGACTGCCGGTGGACGCCAACTACGTCGCCGACGTCCGCTTCATCCCGAATCCGCACTGGGTGCCGGTCCTCCGTCCGCAGACCGGGCTGGATGCCCCGGTCCGCGACTACGTCCTCGGGGCGCAGGGGGCCGGCGACTTCATCGACCGCTACGTGCACGCCCTCGTCCCCGTCCTCGACGGCTACCGCCGGGAGAACAAGCACTACGCCACCATCGCCGTCGGCTGCACGGGCGGGAAGCACCGCTCGGTCGCGGTGACCGAGGAGATCGCGCAGCGCCTGGCGCAGCTGCCCGGAGTGCAGGTCACGGCCCACCACCGCGACCTCGGGCGTGAGTAGTGGCCCTGTTCTCGGGTCCGTTGCCCCTCATTCCACCGGCGGCGCGCCAGACCGGTGAGGGCCAGGGCCCCGGGCCGACCGTCGTCGCCCTCGGCGGAGGCCATGGGCTGTCCGCCTCCCTCTCCGCGTTGCGCCTCCTGACGCAGGAGCTGACCGCCGTGGTGACGGTGGCGGACGACGGCGGATCCTCGGGGCGCCTCCGCCACGAACTGGGGGTGCTGCCGCCGGGGGACCTCCGCATGGCACTGGCGGCCCTGTGCGACGACACCGACTGGGGCCGCACCTGGCGTGACGTCATGCAGCACCGGTTCACCTCCCGTCCCGGCGTGGAGGGGTCGCTCGACCACCACGCGATGGGGAATCTGCTGATCGTCACGCTGTGGGAGCTCCTCGGCGACCCGGTGGCCGGTCTGCAGTGGGCCGGTGCGCTCCTCGGTGCGCGCGGGCGCGTGCTCCCGATGGCGAGTGTCCCCCTGACGATCGAGGGGGACGTCCTCAGCGAGGTGGACGGTGCCCTGCGCGTCACGAACGTCTCCGGCCAGGCGAAGCTCGCCGTCGCGGCCGAGACGGGCAACGTGAGCAACGTCCGGCTCCTCCCGGCGTCGGCCCCTGCCTGCCAGGACGCTCTCGAGGCGATCGAACTCGCCGACTGGGTGGTGCTCGGGCCCGGCTCCTGGTACACGTCGGTGCTGCCCCACCTGCTCCTCCCCGAGTTGCGGGACGCCCTCTGCCGCACCTCGGCCCGGCGCTGCCTCACCATGAACCTCAGCAACGACACGAAGGAGACGCAGGGCATGAGCGCCATCGACCACCTCACCGTGATCTCGCGCTACGCGCCGGAATTCACCGTCGACGTCGTCCTCGTCGACCCCTCCGTGGTAGCGGACCGTGCCGCCTTCGAGCGGGCCGTCGCCGGGATGGGCGGGCGCGCCGTCTTCGGTACAGTGGGAGTTTCGACCGGAAAGCCCGTCCATGATCCGTTGCGGTTGGCGACGTCCTACAACGACATGTTTGGGGAGAACTAGGAGTGTATCTGTGGCCCTGACCGCCGACGTCAAGGAGGAGCTCTCGCACCTCGACGTCAAGAAGTCCTCGGTGCGCAAGGCCGAGGTGTCCGCGCTGCTGAGATTCGCCGGAGGACTCCACATCATCTCCGGCCGGATCGTCATCGAGGCCGAGGTGGATCTCGCGTCGACCGCGCGCCGCCTCCGCGCCGCGATCGCCGAGGTGTACGGCCACAACAGCGAGATCATCGTGGTCACGGGCGGTGGCCTCAAGCGGGGTAACCGCTACGTGGTGCGCGTGGTGCGCGACGGCGAGTCACTCGCGCGACAGACCGGGCTGCTCGACACCCGTGGCCGCCCCGTGCGGGGACTGCCCTCCGCCGTCGTCAACGGCTCGACCGCGGACGCCGAGGCCGTCTGGCGTGGTGCCTTCCTCGCCCACGGATCGCTGACGGAGCCCGGGCGCTCGTCGTCGCTCGAGGTCACCTGCCCCGGCCCCGAGTCCGCCCTCGCACTCGTCGGTGCCGCCCGCCGCCTCGACATCGCCGCGAAGGCCCGCGAGGTACGCGGCGTCGACCGTGTCGTGATCCGGGACGGTGACACGATCGCCGCGCTCCTGACCCGCATGGGCGCACACGACGCCCTCATGGTGTGGGAGGAACGGCGCATGCGCAAGGAGGTGCGGGCGACGGCGAACCGCCTCGCGAACTTCGACGACGCCAACCTGCGCCGCTCCGCCCAGGCAGCCGTCGCCGCCGGGGCCCGCGTGGAGCGCGCACTCGAGATCCTCGGTGAGACCGTCCCGGAGCACCTGCGCTATGCCGGGGAGCTGAGGGTGGCCCACAAGCAGGCCAGTCTCGACGAACTGGGTCGCCTCGCGGACCCGCCCATGACGAAGGATGCCATCGCCGGCCGTATCCGGAGGCTCCTCGCGATGGCCGACAAGAGGGCCTCGGACATCGGCATCCCGGGGACCGACGCCAATGTGACCGCGGACATGCTCGACGAGTGAATGAGTGCATAGGATGGAAGAGCAAGCCCGCTCGCGGTCGATAGCTGATCCGGCGGGACTCCCGCCGTTCGGAGCCCGTGACGGGCTGCGGGCAGCGCGGGTACACGGGATCACTACATGGAGGACTACGTGAGCGACTACGTACTGCCGGATCTTGACTACGACTACGCGGCCCTGGAGCCGCACATCTCGGGCCGGATCATGGAGCTGCATCATTCCAAGCACCAGGCCACCTATGTGAAGGGCGCCAATGATGCCCTGGCCCAGTTGGCCGAGGCCCGTGAGAAGGGCGAGTTCGGGACGATCCCGAAGCTCTCCAAGGATCTGGCGTTCCATGTGGGTGGTGTGATCAACCACAGCATCTTCTGGAAGAACATGTCGCCCGAGGGCGGGGACAAGCCCGAGGGTGAGCTCGCCGCGGCGCTGGATGACGCGTTCGGGTCCTTCGACGCGTTCCGGGCGCACTTCACCGCCGCTGCGACGTCGCTGCAGGGGTCGGGGTGGGCGGTGCTGGCGTATGAGCCGCTGGGGAAGAACATCGTGATCGAGCAGCTCTACGACCAGCAGGGCAACGTGCCCGTGGGCACCGTCCCGCTGCTGATGCTGGACATGTGGGAGCACGCGTTCTACCTGGATTACGTGAACGTGAAGCCCGAGTACGTGAAGGCGTGGTGGAACCTGGTGAACTGGGCCGATGTCCAGGCCCGTTTCCAGGCCGCGAGGACCGGGGCGTCGAGCCTGATCACCCCCGGCCACTAGCCATCCGACCGCGCACCATCCGGCGCGTCATCGGCTGCAGGAAGCCACCACGCGCTGACCGGCGGGGCAACCCCGCGTCACGAGTGCGTGCGGGAACGCAGCGCTGAGTAAGGTTGGAGCCGTGCAGGGAGAGATCCCCGCACGGCTCCGAACGGATGTCCGGCTCCGCAGGGAGCCCGCAGGACCCGATCAACGTCGGCACGAAGGGGTGCCCGGTACAAGATGTATTCGTCGCCGGCGTCACCCGAGAGGGAGTGCCGACGGCACCACCTATCAAGGAGATGGAAACCCGTGACTACCCGTGTTGGAATCAACGGCTTCGGCCGCATCGGCCGCAACTACTTCCGCGCCGCCCTGGAGCAGGGTGCCGACCTCGAGATCGTGGCCGTCAACGACCTCACGAGCCCCGAGGCCCTCGCGCACCTGCTGAAGTACGACTCCGTCACCGGTCGCCTGAAGGCCTCCGTGGAGGTCGACGGCGGTGACCTCGTGGTCGGCGGGAAGCGCGTCAAGGTGCTGGCCGAGCGCGATCCCGCGAACCTCCCCTGGAAGGACCTCGGTGTCGACATCGTCATCGAGTCCACCGGCTTCTTCACCAAGGCCTCCGACGCGCAGAAGCACATCGACGCCGGTGCGAGGAAGGTCCTGATCTCGGCTCCCGCCTCCGACGAGGATCTCACCGTGGTGCTCGGCGTCAACGACGGCGACTACGACCCCGAGAACCACCACATCATCTCGAATGCCTCGTGCACCACCAACTGCCTCGGCCCCCTCGCGAAGGTGCTGAACGACTCCTTCGGCATCGAGCGCGGCCTCATGACCACGGTGCACGCCTACACGGCCGACCAGAACCTGCAGGACGGTCCCCACAAGGACCTCCGCCGTGCGCGCGCCGCCGCGATCAACATGGTCCCCACCTCCACGGGAGCGGCGAAGGCCATCGGCCTGGTCCTGCCCGAGCTGAAGGGCAAGCTGGACGGCTACGCCATCCGCGTCCCGGTCCCCACCGGCTCCGCGACGGACCTGACCGTGACGGTCGGCCGCGAGGTCACCGCGGACGAGGTCAACGCCGCCTACAAGGCAGCAGCTGCCGACGGCTCGCTGAAGGGCTACCTGTCCTACACCGAGGACCCCATCGTCTCCTCGGACATCGTGACGGATCCGGCGTCGTGCATCTTCGACTCCGGCCTGACCAAGGTCCTCGGCAACCAGGTCAAGGTCGTCGGCTGGTACGACAACGAGTGGGGCTACTCGAACCGCCTGGTCGACCTGACCGAAATCGTCGCGGCAAAGCTCTCCTAGGCGGATCCGCCCGTGGCCTACGCATCGCTCGACGACCTGCTCGCCGAGGGCGTCCGGGGACGTCGCGTCCTCGTCCGCTCCGACCTCAACGTCCCCCTCGAGGGGGAGGTCCCGTCCCTGACGGTGACCGACGACGGCCGTGTCCGCGCGTCCCTGCCCGTCCTGCGCAAGCTGGTCCAGGCAGGGGCGGCCGTGATCGTGATGGCACACCTCGGCCGGCCCAAGGGGGCGCCCGAGGCGAAGTACTCCCTAGCGCCGGCTGTCGACGTCCTCCGCGAGCTGGCCGACTTCCCGGTCCGACTCGCGACCGACACCACGGGCGAGGGGGCGCGGAGCGCTGCCGCCGCGCTGGGGGAGGGTGAGGTGCTCGTGCTGGAGAACGTGCGCTTCGACGCCCGCGAGACGAGCAAGGACGACGGCGACCGCACGGCCTTCGCGCGGGAGCTGGCCGAGCTCGCCGGGGAGGACGCTGCGTACGTGGACGACGCCTTCGGTGCCGTGCACCGCCGGCATGCGAGCGTCTTCGACATCGCAGCGCTGCTGCCCGCCTACCAGGGGGACCTGGTCAGGGCGGAGCTCGTGGTCCTCGAGCGGCTGACGAAGGACCCGCAGCGGCCGTTCGTCGTGGTGCTCGGGGGGTCGAAGGTCTCGGACAAGCTCGCCGTGATCGAGAACCTGATCGGCACGGCCGACCGCATCCTCGTGGGCGGCGGCATGGTGTTCACGTTCCTCGCAGCCCAGGGCCACCGCGTCGGCGCCAGCCTCCTCGAGGAGGACCAGATCGGGACGGTGCGAGGCTACCTCGAGCGTGGCCCCCGGGACGGCACGCAGTTCGTGCTGCCGACGGACATCGTGGTGGCGGAGACGTTCGCGGCGGATGCCGGCAGCAGCGTGATCGCCGCCGACGCCATCGAATCGGGGCCGTACGGCGCGGGGGGTCTCGGGCTGGACATCGGTCCGGTGACCGCGCAGGACTTCGCGGCGAACATCGCCGAGGCGAAGACGGTCTTCTGGAACGGCCCGATGGGCGTGTTCGAGTTCGATTCCTTCGCCGGAGGCACCCGCTCCGTGGCCCAGGCGCTCGTCGATGCGCAGGGCGCCGGTGCCCTCACCGTCGTCGGCGGTGGCGACTCCGCCGCAGCCGTCCGGGGGCTCGGCTTCGCCGATGACCAGTTCGGGCACATCTCGACCGGTGGCGGTGCGAGCCTCGAATACCTCGAGGGCAAGGAACTGCCCGGCCTCAGCGCCCTCGAGCGCGGGTAAGGCCCGACGGGGCCGGTCCGGATCCGTCCGGCGTCCCGATGCACGATCCACACCGGCGGGATCCGGAGCCCCAGGGCACCGGATCCCGCCGCCATGACACGACCATGATGGAGAAGACGATGACCACCTCGACCAACGGCGCGTTCGATCGCCGGCCGCTCATCGCGGGCAACTGGAAGATGAACCTGGACCACATGCAGGGGATCACGTTCCTGCAGAAGCTCGCCTGGACCCTCGACGATGCCGGCCACGACTTCTCACGCGTCGAGGTCTCGGTCTTCCCTCCGTTCACCGACCTCCGGGGCGTGCAGACCCTCGTGAAGGGCGACAACCTCGAGGTGGTCTTCGGCGGACAGGATCTCTCACCCGAGGACTCCGGTGCCTACACCGGCGACATCTCCGGCCAGTTCCTCGCCAAGCTCGACTGCACCTACGTGCTCGTGGGCCACTCCGAGCGCCGTACCATCCACCACGAGTCGGACGAGGTCCTGAACCGCAAGGTGCAGGCGGCCTACCGCCACGACCTCGTGCCCGTCCTGTGCGTGGGTGAGGGACTCGAGATCCGCCAGGCCGGCACGCACGTCGCCCACACCCTCGAGCAGCTGCGCCAGGGCGTCGCCGGTCTCGATGCGGATCAGGCAGGAACGCTCGTCGTCGCCTATGAGCCCGTCTGGGCCATCGGGACGGGCGAGGTCGCCGGGCCCGAGGACGCGCAGGAGATGTGTGCCGCCATCCGCGCCGAGCTTGCAACCCTCTTCGACGCCGACACAGCGGCGAAGACACGCCTGCTCTACGGCGGATCGGTCAAGGCCGCGAACGCCGCGAGCATCCTGAAGGAGCGCGACGTCGACGGCGTGCTCGTCGGCGGTGCGAGCCTCGACGTCTCCGAATTTGCTAGTATTGTCAGGTTCGAACAGCATCTGGTGACAGACTAGTTCCTGCGCCTGCCGCTCCGACGAGCGGCTTACCGAGCCTTGAAAGGGCCCCGTGGACATCCTTCGTATCATCCTGCTCGTCCTGCTCGGGATCACCAGCCTCCTGCTGACCCTGCTGATCCTGCTGCACAAGGGCCGTGGTGGCGGAATGTCGGACATGTTCGGCGGCGGGATGACCTCGAGCATGGGATCCTCCGGTGTAGCCGAGCGCAACCTCAATCGCTTCACGGTGGCACTCGGCCTCGCCTGGGGAGTCGTGATCGTGGCACTCGGCCTGATCCAGCGGTTCGCCGGCGAATCCTGACCCTTCCGGGAACGACAGGAGAGCCCCCGCTTCGACGAAGCGGGGGCTCTCTTGTCGTTCCCGAGGTGGCGGCCGTCAGCCGGCCTGCTCCTCGTCGTGGTCGATCAGCCGGCCGGGGAGCTTCTGGGCCGCGTCCTGGTCGATGAGCCACAGGGTCTTCCGGAGCCCGCGTGCGCCGGCGGCCGGCACCTGGACGTGGCCGGCGCCCGCAAGGGCGAGGCCCACGGCACCGGCCTTGTCGCTGCCGCTCACCGATAGCCAGACCTCCTGGGCGGTGTTGATCGTCTCCAGCGTCAGGGAGCCGCGCTTCGGCGGTGGCTTCGGCGCATCGGCCACGCCCACCGTCGTCGAACCCTTCGTGCGGATGCCCGCCATCTCGGGGAACAACGAGGCGATGTGGGCATCCGGCCCCACTCCCAGCAGGAGGACGTCGAATCGGGGGAGTCGGGGATCCGTCTGCACGGCATCAGGATCGGCGTCGAGCTCGGCCCTGGCGGCAGCGGCGAGCTGGACCGCATAGTCCGCTGCTGCGGCATCCTCGTCGTCGAACGCATCGCTCGCACCGAATTCGTGGACCTTCGCCGGATCGACGCCGACCTTGTCCAGGAGGGCCGCACGGGCCTGGACGGCGTTCCGCTTGGGATCGTCGGCCGCGAGGAAGCGCTCGTCACCCCACCAGACGTGCACGTTGGACCAGTCCACGGCGGTGTGCGCCGGGGACTCGGCGACCGCCCTCAGTGCCGCGGTACCGATCGAGCCCCCGGTGAGCACCACGGTGGCGGTGCCCCGGTCGCTCTGCACGTCGACGAGTCTCGTGATGAGCCGGGCCGCGACGGCTGCCGCGAGCGAGGTCTGGGACGGATGGATGCTGACTTTCGGTTCAGCGCTCACTCGTTCGTACACTCCTCAGGTTGGTGCGGGACAATCCCTCGGTGATGACCTCGCCGAAGACCTCGTCCGGGTCAAGGCGCCGCAGCTCCTCCGCGAGGCAGTCACGCAGCCCGCGGCGGGGTAGCGAGATGCGCTGCACCGGCTGGTCGGGCTGGTACAGCTCGGCGACGTCGTGACCGGGACGGTGTAGTTCGATGTCCCCGCCGCTGCGCTTCAGCCGGACCCGCTTCAGGCCCGTGCCGGCGGGTCCCGCCGCGATGGTGACGGGGGCGTCCAGCGTCATGGTCAACCACGCCGCGAGCAGGACGGTGCTGGGGGAGTCCGAGGCGCCCTCGACCGTGACGGCGGTGACGGCCTGGTCACCCTTCACCTGGTCCATGACCGCCGCGAGCTGGATGCGCCAGTTCGTCAGCCTCGTCCAGGCGAGATCGGTGTCCCCGGCCGTGTACGTGCTGCTGATGGTGAACAGGGCCGCTGTGGGGTCCTCCTCATTGGCGGAGTCGGTGATGCGACGGTGCGCGATGCTGCCGATCGACGTCTGCGCGGCGGCTTCCGGCGCGCCATGGGGCCACCAGGCGACGATCGGCGCATCCGGGAGCAGCAGGGCGGAGACGAGGGATTCGTTCTCGTCCGCGAGGTCGCCGTACCCGCGCAGAACGATCACCTCCGAGGCGCCGGCGTCACCTCCCACCCGGATCTGGCCGTCGAGCCTGGTCGGCTCGTCGGGCGATCCCTCGGCGAGGACGATGATGCGGCACGGGTGCTCGCGGCTCGCGTCGTTCGCCGCGTCGATCGCCTCCTCCTCGTACCCGGAACGCGTGATGACGACGAGTGTGAGGACGCGCCCGAGCGCGACGACACCACCGCGTTCACGCATCGCCATCAGTTCCTTGGACACCTTCGAGGTGGTGGTGTCCGGCAGTTCCACGATCATGGCCTTCTCCAGGTACGTCCATCGGCTGCGAGCAGCTCGTCGGCGGATGCGGGGCCCCAGCTACCGGGCACGTAGGGCTCGGGCTGGCCGTCGAGGGTGGCCCAGTACTTCTCGAACGGGTCGAGGATCTTCCACGACAGCTCGACCTCCTCCTGGCGGGGGAACAGCGGCGGTTCGCCGAGCAGCACGTCGAGGATGAGGCGCTCGTAGGCCTCGGGACTGGACTCCGTGAAGGAGTGGCCGTACCCGAAGTCCATCGTCACGTCGCGCACCTCGGTCTGGGTCCCGGGGACCTTGGACCCGAAGCGGATGGTGACGCCCTCGTCGGGCTGGACGCGGATGACGACGGCGTTCTGACCGAAGTCCTCCTCGTTGTGGTCCCGGAACAGCAGGTTCGGTGCCCGTTTGAACACGACGGCGATCTCCGTCACCCTGCGTCCGAGGCGCTTCCCCGCGCGCAGGTAGAAGGGCACCCCGGACCATCGCCGGGTGTTGATGTCGAGGCGGAGGGCCGCGAAGCTCTCCGTCGTGGAGTCAGCGGGGATGCCGTCCTCCTCGAGGAACCCGTTAACCCGCTCACCGCCCTGCCAGCCTGCCTCGTACTGTCCGCGGGCGGAGCGCCCGGACAGGTCCTCCGGCAGGGAGACGGCCGCGAGGACCTTCTCCTTCTCGGACCGCAGGTGGTGGGCGTCGAAGGAGATGGGCTCCTCCATGGCCGTGAGGGCGAGCAGCTGCAGGAGGTGGTTCTGGATGACGTCACGTGCCGCTCCGACGCCGTCGTAGTACCCGGCGCGGCTGCCGATGCCGATGTCCTCGGCCATGGTGATCTGCACGTGGTCCACGTAGTTGGCGTTCCACAGCGGCTCGAAGAGCTGATTCGCGAAGCGCAGCGCCAGGATGTTCTGGACCGTCTCCTTGCCGAGGTAGTGGTCGATGCGGAACACGGCATCCGGAGGGAAGACCTCCTCGACGATGCTGTTCAGCTCGCGCGCCGACTCGAGGTCGTGGCCGAAGGGCTTCTCGATGACCACCCTGCGCCACTCGCCGTCGTCGGGCTGGGCCAGGCCGTGCTCGGAGAGCTTCTGGCAGACCGTCTCGAAGGCGTTGGGCGGGATGGAGAGGTAGAACGCGTGGTTGCCCCGCGTTCCCCGGCTCGCATCCAGTTCCTCGATGCACTCCTTCAGGTCGCGGAAGGCGTCGTCGTCGTCGAACTCCCCCCTGACGAAGCGGATGCCCGCCGAGAGCTGCTCCCAGACCGTCTCGTTGAACGGCGTCCGGGCATGCTGCGTCACGGAGTCCCGGACCTGCTGGACGAAGTCCTCGTTGCTCCAGTCCCTGCGGCCGAAGCCGACGAGCCCGAAGCTCGGGGGCAGGAGGCCCCTGTTCGCCAGGTCGTAGATCGCCGGCATGAGCTTCTTGCGGGCCAGGTCGCCCGTGACGCCGAACAGGACCAGGGACGAGGGTCCCGCGATCCTGCTGAGCCGGCGGTCACGGGGGTCGCGGAGCGGATTCCCGCCACGGGTCGGTGCGCTGTCAGCCATCCTCAGCCGTTCCCGCGGACCTCGCCGGGGGCGGCGAGGGAGGCGACGACGTCCCGCAGCTGCGCGACGCCCGCGGTGCGGTCGGTGAGGTGCAGCCGGAGGACCGGACGGCCGTGGTCCGCGAGGACCTGGGCGTCACCCGCGGCCTGGGCCGCGATCAGCTCGCCGAAGGTGAACGGACGGTCCGGGATCGCGAGATCGGTGCTGCCGGCGCCGGTGAGCTGCAGGTAGGCGCCGATGGCGGAGCCGCCCTTATGGTACTGACCGGTGGAGTGCAGGAAGCGCGGACCCCACCCGAAGGTGACCGGGCGTCCGGTCGCAGCGGCGATGGGGCGACGGACGTCCTCGAGCTCCGACTGCTGGTGCCGGTCGAGGTACGCCTGGACCGAGAGGTAACCGTTCGCGGGGATGGTCGCGAGGAGTGCCTCGAGCGCCTCCGCGAGGGTGCTGGACGACCCCAGCAGTCCGGCGTCGCCGCGCACCTCGACGGCGCCGTCGGTGAAGGCGGCCGGCGTGGGCTCGGGCTGGGCGTCGAGCAGGCCGCGGGCGGCCTTCTTCGCGGCCTCGACGTCCGGCTGGTCGAAGGGGTTGATGCCGAGCAGTCGGCCCGCCACGGCGACCGCGTACTCCCAGACGAACATCTGGCTGCCCAGGTTCCCGCTGACGGTCACCCGCGTCCCGGTCGTCGACTCGTCACTCGGCGCCTCGTCGAACGGGGCGAGGACCACCGGGAGCACGTCGTCGGCGACATCGGCCAGTTCCGGAGCGTCCATCGACGCGACGACGGGCAGGAGGCCCGTGCCGAGCTTGCCGGTGGATTCCGCGATGAGCTGCTCCGCCCAGTCGGCGAAGCCGGGGAGCCCGGAACCTGCATCGGCGAACACGATCTTGTCGCGCAGGGGAGCGGTACCTCCGAGGACGGCACCCAGCTGGAGCCCGACGTTGCCGGCGTCGTCGTCACCGAGGAACTCGGCGCTGTCCTCGGCATCGTTGAGCAGCGTCTCGATATCCGCACCCGCGAGCCCCGAGGGCACGAGGCCGAACGCGGTCAGCGCGGAATACCGGCCGCCCACCTCGGGGTTGGCCGTGAAGACCCTGCGGTAGCCGGCAGCCCTCGAGGCCTCCTCCAGGGGCGAGCCCGGGTCGGTGACGACGATGATGCGCGATGCGGCGTCGATACCCGCGTCCGTGAAGGCCTGCTCGAACACGCGGCGCTGGGAATCGGTTTCCACCGTGGATCCAGACTTGGACGACACGACGATGGCGGTGCGCTGCAGCCCCTCCTCGAGGGCGGCCCGGACCTGCTCCGGATCGGTGGCGTCGAGGACGACGAGCTCGACTCCGGCCTCCTTGGTGATGACCTCGGGCGCGAGTGACGAGCCGCCCATGCCGCACAGGACGATCCGGTCCACGCCCTCGCCGTTGAGGTCCGCGCGCAGCCCGGCGATCTCGGGCAGGAGCGCGCGGGAACCGTCGAACAGATCGATCCAGCCGAGGCGGATCGACGCCTCTGGCTCGGCGTCGGCGCCCCACAGGGTGGCGTCCTTGGCCATCAGCCGGGAGGCGCAACGATCGGCGACGAGCGTGGGTACCGCGGCGTCGACGGCGGCGAGCGCATCGCCGGAGGCGGTCAGAGCGAAGGAGCCCATGGGGGTCAGCCCTTCGCTGCGTCGAGCGCGGTCTGGACGGTCTCGAGGAGCTCCGACCAGCTGGTCACGAACTTGTCGAGGCCTTCCGTCTCCAGCTTCTCGACGACCTCCTGGTAGGACACGCCGAGGGCGTCGAGCGCGTCGAGCACGTCGGCGGCCTCCGCGTAGGAGCCGGTGATGGTGTCGCCCTCGACCACGCCGTGGTCGGCCATCGCGTCGAGCGTCTTCTCGGGCATGGTGTTCACGACGTTCGCGGCGACGAGTCCCGCGACGTAGAGCGTGTCGGGGAGGTTCGGATCCTTGACGCCGGTCGAGGCCCAGAGCGGGCGCTGGGCATTCGCCCCGGCCGCTTCGAGGACCTGCCAGCGCTCGGACGAGAACTGCTCCTGGAAGACCTGGTAGGCGAGGCGTGCATTGGCGAGACCCGCCTTGCCCTTGAGCGCCGTGGCCTCGTCGCTGCCGACGGCGTCGAGCCGCGCGTCGATCTCCGCGTCGACGCGCGAGACGAAGAAGGAGGCGACCGAGTGGATCGTGGCGAGGTCGTGCCCGTTCTCCTTCGCCTGCTCGAGACCGATCATGAAGGCGTTGATCACCGCCCGGTAGCGCTCGAGGGAGAAGATCAGGGTGACGTTGACGCTGATGCCGGCGGCGAGCGTCTCGGAGATGGCCTCCAGGCCCTCGACCGTCGCGGGGATCTTGATGAGCACGTTGGTGCGCTGCACCTTGGCGTGCAGGCGCTTGGCCTCGGCGATGGTTCCCGCCGTGTCGCGGGACAGGCGGGGGTCCACCTCGATGGAGACGCGACCGTCGGCGCCGTCGGTGCGCTTGGCCTCCGCGGCGAAGAGGTCGCAGGCCTGGGCGACGTCGTGGGTCGTGATGTCGAAGACGGCCCGGTCGACGTCGGCTCCGGCCTCGGCGAGGGCGCCGACCTGGGTGGCGTACGAGTCGCCGTTCTTGAGGGCGGCGGCGAAGATGCTCGGGTTCGTGGTCACGCCGACCACGTTCAGGTCCTCGATGAGGCGCTTGAAGCCTCCCGAGTTGAGGCGTTCCCGCGAGAGGTCGTCGAGCCAGATGGAGACGCCGGCGGCCGAGAGGTCGGCGGTGGGTGTTGTGGTCATGATGTGCTCCTTGTCCGCTGCTGCGGATGAGTGCTGGTGGGTGCTGGTGCAGGACGTGCGGTGCAGGCTACTGCTGGTCGCCGGTCTCGGTGGACTGGTGGCCCGAGGCCATGGCGGCGGTGCCGTTCGGTGCGAGGGGGTCGGCGGCGACGGCCTCGAGGGAGTCCTTCGCGGCGGCCACGACGGCGTCGCTGGTGATGCCGAACTCCCGGTACAGCGTCTTGTAATCGGCGGACGCGCCGAAGTGCTCCAGGGAGACGCTGCGCCCGGCGTCGCCGACGATGCCGTGCCAGCTCTGGGACACCCCGGCTTCGACGGAGACACGGGCACGGACGGTGCGCGGCAGGACGCTGTCGCGGTAGGCGGCATCCTGGGCGTTGAACCACTCGAGGCACGGCATGGAGACGACGCGTGCAGAGATGCCCTGCGACTCGAGCTGCTCGCGCGCCTCGACGGCCAGCTGCACCTCGGAGCCGGTACCGATCAGGATGACGTCGGGGGCGCCGCCCTTCGCTTCCGCGAGGACGTACCCGCCCTTGGCCACACCCTCCGCCGAGCCGAACGTGTCGCCCGATGCGACGCCGTCGCCCCGCTCGTAGGTGGGGATGTTCTGGCGCGTGAGCACGATCCCGGCGGGGTTCTCGGTGTTCTCGAGGATGGTGCGCCAGGCGATGGCGACCTCGTTCGCGTCACCGGGGCGGACGACGTCGAGACCGGGGATGGTGCGCAGCGAGGAGAGCTGCTCCACGGGCTGGTGGGTGGGGCCGTCCTCCCCGAGGCCGATGGAATCGTGGGTCCACACGTAGATCGCGGGGACGCCCATGAGCGCTCCGAGGCGGACGGCGGGCCGCTGGTAGTCGCTGAAGATGAGGAAGGTGCCGGAGAAGGCGCGCGTGCTGCTGTGCATCACGATGCCGTTGACGATCGCGGCCGCCGCGTGCTCGCGGATCCCGAAGTGGAGGACCCGACCGTACGGGTTCCCCGACCAGGCGTTCGTCTGGCGGCTCTCGGGGATGAACGACGGCGATCCCTCGATGGTCGTGTTGTTCGACTCGGCGAGGTCCGCACTGCCGCCCCAGAGTTCGGGGAGCACGGGACCGATCGCGGTGAGGACCTTGCCCGAGGCTGCGCGGGTCGAGACGTCCTTGCCCGCCTCGAAGGTGGGCAGGCTCGCCTCCCAGCCCTCGGGGAGCGTGCGGGCCTGGATGCGCTCCAGCAGGGCCGCCTGGTCGGCGTTGGCGGCTGCCCACGCGTCGAAGCCGTGCTGCCACTCGGCGTGGGCCTCCGCGCCGCGCTGCACGACGCCACGGGCGTGCTCGAGGACCTCCGGGTCGACGTCGAAGTGCTTCTCCGGGTCGAAGCCGAGGGCTTCCTTCACCGCCGCGACCTCGTCCTTACCGAGGGCGGACCCGTGGATCTTACCCGTGTTCTGCTTGTTCGGCGCGGGGTACCCGATGATCGTGCGGAGGGCGACGATCGAGGGCTTGGAGGTCTCGTTCTTGGCCTCGACCAGCGCGGAGTACAGCTCGGCGACGTCCTCGACGTACTCACCGGTCTTCGTCCAGTCGACGCGCTGGACGTGCCAGCCGTAGGCCTCGTACCGCTTGAGGACGTCCTCGGAGAACGCGATGTCGGTGTCGTCCTCGATGGAGATGTGGTTCTGGTCGTAGATGACCACGAGGTTGCCGAGCTCCTGGTGACCGGCGAGCGAGGACGCTTCCGCCGTGACACCCTCCTGGAGGTCACCGTCCGAGGCGATGACCCAGATGGTGTGGTCGAACGGGCTGGTGCCGGCAGGGGCGTCGGCGTCGAACATGCCGCGCTGGCGGCGCTGGCCGTAGGCGAACCCGACGGACGTCGCAAGGCCCTGACCCAGCGGGCCGGTGGTGATCTCCACGCCCTTGGTGTGGCGGTACTCGGGGTGCCCGGGCGTGAGTGAACCCCAGGTGCGCAGCGCCTTGAGGTCGTCGAGCTCCAGTCCGTACCCGGAGAGGAACAGCTGGATGTAGAGGGTCAGTGAGGTGTGGCCGGGGGAGAGGACGAAGCGGTCGCGTCCGGTCCACTCGGGGTCCGAGGGGTCGTGCCGCATGAGCTTCTGGAAGAGGAGGTAGGCCGCCGGTGCGAGGCTCATCGCCGTCCCCGGGTGTCCGTTGCCCACCTTCTCCACGGCGTCCGCCGCGAGGATGCGGACGGTGTCGACCGCCTTCTGGTCCAGCTCGGTCCAGGTCAGTTCCTGCTCTTGCGTCTGTGGCACGTTTCCGGGCCCCTCTCTGTCCGGAACGGCCGCTCAGCTGATGACGGGCATGCCTGCTGGCATGCCGTCGGACTGGCCGTTCACCGTTGAATACTGCATGTAAGGCTCCGCACGGCGACAGCACTGTGCCCCGGCAATCTATTCCGGGCGCGCATCCGCGGCGGGCTTTCGAACCCACACTATCCCTTCAGCTCCGCTCACGTCCGTGGGAGTCCAAGAATGTCGTTGCTCACATCCGGCGGTTGCATCCGGCGCCGGAGGAGGGGTCTGCGCGGCGAGGACGGTAGGCGTCCGTGACGCCCGACCCGCGGGAAGGAGCGTCACGGTCCCGCGACCGCCCGCCGTTCCCACCGCCCACCGATTTCTACACAGCGTAAAAGGGTATGATGGGCCTTGTCTTTTACTCCGGAAGAAACGAAAGTGTTGCCTTGTGAAGACCCAGCAGGCTCCTGCTCCGGCACGTTCCCCGCAGGCCCGTCAGGGTTTCGGTCGCAAAGCGAAGGCCTACCTCGCGCTGACGAAGCCCCGCGTGATCGAGCTGCTCCTGGTCACCACACTTCCCACCATGATCTTCGCCCAGGGCGGGTTCCCTCCCCTCGGACTGATCCTCGCCACGATGGTCGGCGGGGCCCTCGCAGCCGGTAGCGCCGGCGCCTTCAACTGCTACATCGACCGCGACATCGACAAGCTGATGCACCGCACCGAGAACCGGCCCCTCGTCACGGGGGAGGTCACCCCGCGCGAGGCACTCGTGTTCTCCTGGGTCCTCGGAATCGTGGCGATCGCCGTGCTCTGGTTCGGCGCGAACCCGCTGGCGGGCATGCTCGGTGTCGCAGCCATCTTCCTCTACGTGGTCGTGTACACGCTGGTCCTGAAGCGTCGCACCTCCCAGAACATTGTCTGGGGTGGAGCAGCGGGCTGCATGCCCGTGCTCATCGCGTGGGCCGCGGTCACCGGTTCCGTGGATTGGCCCGCCGTCGTGCTGTTCCTCATCATCTTCCTGTGGACCCCGCCGCACTACTGGCCCCTGTCCATGAAGTACAGCGACGACTACAACGCCGCCAGCGTACCGATGCTCGGAGCCATCGCCGGGGCCCGCACGGTGTCCGTCCAGGTGGTCCTCTACGCCTGGGCCATGGTCGCGTGCTCGCTCCTGCTGATCCCCGCCGGTGCCGGCTGGGTGTACTCGGTCGCGGCCCTCGTCGGCGGTGCCTGGTTCATCCGCGAATCCCACCGCCTCCACTCCCTCGCACAGCAGGGTGAGCTCAGCAACAAGGCCGCGATGAAGGTCTTCCACGGGTCGATCAGCTACCTGACGGTTCTCTTCCTCGCCCTCGCCGTCGATCCGTTCGTCGGATCGGCCGTCCTGGCCTGATCTTCTGCCGCCCCGGTCCGCCCGCACGGTCGATGACCGGTGGGACGAGCCCCTAGGCTGTCGGCATGGACTTCACCGGCCTGATCGCCTACCCACTCACGCCCTTCGACTCGGACGGCGGCGTGGCCCACGCGGACCTCCGCTCCCTCCTCGACGGCCTGGCGGCGTCGGACGTCGACGCGATCACGGTCCTCGGATCCTCGGGGAGCTTCGCCTACCTCGACCGCACCGAACGGGCCGAGGTGGCACGCACCGCCATCGACGCGGTGGGTGGCAGGAGACCCGTCGCCGTGGGCATCAGCTCGGTGGGCACGCGGGAGGTCCTCGAGTCCGCGGTCGACGCCGAGCGGGCCGGTGCCGCCGGACTCGTCCTCTCCCCGGTCTCCTACGTGCCGCTCACGGATGACGAGGTGGTGGCGCAGGTGCATGCGGTGTGCTCGGCCACCGACCTGCCGATCTGCCTCTACAACAACCCCGGTACCACCCAGTTCGACTACTCGCTCGACGTGGTCGCCGAGGTGGCCGCGCTCCCTCAGGTCGTCGCGTTCAAGGACACCGCGCCCGACGCCGCGACCTTCAACGCGCGGCACCGTGCACTGCGGTCGCTGGTCGGCGGATCCTTCAGCCACGGCGTCAGCGGGGATGTCCTGATGATGTCCGGCGAGGTCGCTGCGGACGCGTGGCACAGTGGTCCGGCAGCACTGCTGCCCACCGTCTACGCCCGCCTCAGGTCTGCCGTGGTGGACGGCGAGCAGAGGGAGATCGACCGGGTGCGGCACGTCCTCGCCCCCCTGGTCGACCATGTGGCCGGCCTCCGGAAGATCAGCGGGCTCCACCTCCTGGCACGGGCGTGCGGGGTGGCCGCCGGTGATCCGCGGCCGCCCCTGCTGCCGAGCCCCGGGTCCGAGCTGCGCGAACTCGGCCGGCTGCTCGACGTGCTCGAGGGCGAGTTCGACGACGACTGACGCGGACCGTCCGTCCGGCGTGGCCGCCGACGTGGCCGCCGGACTCGCGCATCACCTCGCGATGCCGGCGGTCGCGCTATGCGACGGGCTGCGGGACCCTCGTCGCCGCGACCGTCCCCGGGAGGGTGCGTCGGGTCGTCCCGGTGTAGTGGGCGTGCACCGCAGCTGCCATCAGCAGCGACGCGCCGAGCATGTGCAGCGCCACGAGCACGACCGGCAGGTGCAGGAAGTGCTGGGTGTAGCCGATGGCTCCCTGGACGAGCACGACGGCGGTCAGCAGGACGAGCGCCTTGCGGAGCTTCGCGTGGACGTCCGTGCGGTAGGCGACGACGACGGCGAGTGCCACCGTGGCGACCAGCAGGTACACCGGGACCGCATGGAGACGCGTCATGAGGTCGGAGTCGAGGCCGTTGCGCGCGGCACCGTGGTCCCCCGCGTGCGGCCCCGAACCCGTCACGATCACGCCGAGGACGACGGCTACCGAGGTCAGCACGGTCGAGGTGACGAGGAGCTGCCGCAGGAGTGCCGGGGCTGCCGCGGGCCTGCGGATCGCGTACTGCTCCGTCGTCAGCCGTGCGCGGTTGACGAGGACGGTCGCGAGCGCCACCAGGACCATCGAGACGACGAAGTGCAGTCCCACGATCCAGGGGTTCAGCCCCGTCCATACCGTGATGCCGCCGATCACGGCCTGCGCCGGGATGCCCAGGAACAGTCCCACGGAGAGCCTGAACAGGTCCTTGCGCTCCCGCCGCATCCCGAGCACGGCCACGATCATGGCGACGGCGATGATGACGAGCACGAAGGTCAGGAGGCGGTTGCCGAACTCGATGACCCCGTGGAAGCCCATCTCGGGCGTGGTGACGATCGACTCCGGCGTGCAGCGCGGCCACTCGGGGCACCCGAGCCCCGAGGCGGTCAGGCGGACAGCCCCGCCGGTGACGACGATGGCGATCTGGGACACGAGGGATGCGATTGCGAGGCGGCGCACCAGCGATGTGGTGGTCCTCGGCAGGCGGCCGGTGAGGCGGGTAAGTGCGGGGAAGGTCATGAGATCAGCTCCATTTGAACCAGCGGATGGCCGCCAGGCCGGCGAGGGTGGCCCAGGCGAGGAGCACCAGGCACGCGAGAGGGTCGAGGGCGCCGTCCACGAGGGCGTTCCGCAGGCCGTCGCCGAGCGCGGAGGACGGCAGGATCGAGACGAACGGTTCGACGGCGGCGGGGAGGCCCGTGGCCGGGATGATCACGCCGCCGGCGGCGGCGAGGAGGATCCAGACGAGATTGGTGACCGCGAGGGTCGCCTCGGGCCGCAGCGTGCCGGCGACGAGGAGTCCGAGGGAGGTGAACGCCGCGGAGCCGACGAGCAGCAGGAGGGCGACGGGGAGGATCCCCTCCGGCCGGGGAGACCATCCCAGCAGCAGCGCGGCTCCGCCGATCACCACGAGCTGCACGGCGAGGACGGCGGCCACGGCGACGGCTTTGCCGAGGATGAGGCCCGATCGACCGAGCGGAGTGGTCGAGAGGAACCGGAGCACCCCGTACCGCCGGTCGAAGCCCGTGGCGATTCCTTGGCCCGTGAAGGCCGTCGACATGGTGCAGAGGGCCAGGACTCCCGGGGCGGCGACGTCGATGCGGCTCGGCCCGTAGGCGTCCAGCAGGGGGGTGACGACGAGGGCCACGAGGGCGAGCAGCGGCAGTACGATCGCGAGCACCAGCTGCTCCCCGTTGCGCAGCATCGCCAGCGCCTCGTAGCCGCCGTGCCGGAGCACCCGTGCGGACAGCGGCGCGGCCGTCCCCGACGTCGTCCTGCCGCGGGGGAGGGGCGCGGCAGGAAGGCCGGAGGCCGTGTCGGGCCGGCTCATCGGATGCTCCGTCCGGAGATGTCCAGGAAGACGTCCTCGAGGGATCGGGGCGCCAGGGAGATGGTCGTGGGCATGACGCCGCAGGAGGCCCACCAGGTGGCCAGGTGTGCGACGTCCTCCGCCGTGAGCGTGCCCCGCAGGACGTACTGCCCGGGTTCGGATTCGAGCTGGTGCAGATGGGGGAGGAGGCCGGGCGGGAGTGTGAGCCCGGGGACGGTCTCGAAGCGCAGCTCGCGTATCCCGTCCGTCTCGCTGTCGGCCGTGAGCTCCGCGACGGTCCCTTCGGCGACGGTCCGGCCGCCCTCGACGATGTACACGTAGTCGGCCAGCTTCTGGGCGTCGTCGAGCAGGTGCGTGGTCAGGACGACCGCGAGGCCGTCCGCACGCAGTTCCCTGATGAGATCGAACACGATGGTCCGCGACTGGGGGTCCAGACCTGCACTGGGTTCGTCGAGGAACACCACCTCGGGTCGACCCACCAGGGCGCAGGCGAGGGCCAGGCGCTGCTTCTGCCCGCCCGAGAGCCGGCGGATCGAGACGGCGCCGAATTCGTCGAGCCCGAGGCGCCCGGCGAGGTCGTCGACCGGCAGGGGATCGCTGTACATCGAGGCGACGTGGCGGAGCAGTGCCAGCGGGCGCACCGACGGAGGCAATCCGCCGTCCTGCAGCATCACGCCGACCCGGGCGCGCAGGTCCGGCGATGCACGGTACGGGTCCTGGCCGAGGAGTCGCACCACGCCGCCGTCGGCGCGCTGGAGTCCCTGCGCGCACTCGAGAGTGGTGGTCTTGCCTGCTCCGTTCGCGCCGAGGAGCACGGTCACCGCCCCGTGCGACGCCCGGAGGTGCACGCCGTCCAGCACGCGGACCATGCGGCCGTCGAGGGAGCCGACCGGACCGAAGTCCTTGATCAGGCCGTCGATCTCGAGGGCGGGGGCAGTAGTCGGCACCCTCATATTCTACGACAGGTAGTAGTGCTGCGGAGGGTCCTCGATGGGTAGCCTCGCCTAAGTGGTCGGCCGGAATACATTAGGTCATGCTTGTGTTGTGTATTTTGTCGCCGACGGGAGGAATGGACTGTGACCGTATCGCCACGCGCCGCCCTCTCCACTCCGGATCCCGCGCCGGCGGTCGGCCCGCGCAGTGCGCAACGGACCGCCCAGATCGTCTCCCCGGATCCCGACGAGCGCACCAGGGACCGGGTCCTGTCCGCGGTCCTCGAGCGCGGCCCCGTGAGCGCCGCCGAACTCGGTGACAGTCTCGGATTCACCCCCGCAGCCATGCGGCGGCACCTGGACGCACTGTCGCAGGACGGCCTGATCGAGGTGAAGCGCGCGCGGAGCTCCGCCACCGGCGCGGGACGCCCTGCACGCCGCTACGTGCTCAGCCGGCGTGGCCAGACCGAGATGGGCGACGACTACCTCGACATCGCCACCGCTGCGCTGGCGCAGCTCGGTGCGGCCGCGGGCCCGGAGGCCATCGAGGAGTTCGCCCGTGCGCGCTTCTCCGGGATGGAGGAGCGTTACCGGCCCGTCGTCGAGGCCGCGGGCCCGGACCTCGAGGCACGGGCCCGGGCGCTGGCCGGTGCGCTGACCGCAGACGGCTTCGTCGGGTCGACCAAGACCGTCGGACTGCCGCAGCTTCGGGGCTCCCGCCCCGTCGCGTCCTCGGCTAGGCCGGTGATGCTGAGCGTGCAGCTCTGCCAGGGCCACTGTCCCATCCAGGGGCTGGCTTCGGCCTTCCCCGCCTTCTGCGAGCAGGAGACCGGCGTGTTCTCCCGGCTGCTCGGCGTCGACGTCCGGCGCCTCTCCACCCTGGCGGCAGGCGGCCACGTCTGCACCACCCACATTCCCCTGGGACGGACGACGGCGGCACCTGCCGCGCCGGCCAGCCCGGATGCTCCCGGCGCCGCCGAATCCACGGCGGCTGCGGAAGCCGCGCCGCCCAGCAATCCAGCAACCCCTTCTATCCATCAGCAAGGAAGGCCGTGATGACGGATCAAGTAGACCGCAAGCCAGCCGCGTCGGCAGTGCCGGAGTCGGTGATCAGCGACATCCTGGAGAAGAACCCGGAGCTCGAGGGCATCGGTACCTACCAGTACGGGTGGGCCGACAAGAACGAAGTGAGCGACAACGCCCGCCGCGGCCTGAGCGAGGAGGTCGTCCGCGACATCTCCGCGAAGAAGAACGAGCCCCAGTGGATGCTCGACCTCCGCCTCAAGGGCCTGAAGTACTTCGACCGCAAGCCCATGCCCGCCTGGGGTGCAGATCTCTCCGGCATCGACTTCGACAACATCAAGTACTTCGTGCGTTCCACGGAGAAGCAGGCGAACACGTGGGAAGACCTCCCCGAGGACATCCGCAACACGTACGAGAAGCTCGGCATCCCCGAGGCGGAGCGTGCACGCCTCGTGTCCGGCGTCGCTGCCCAGTACGAGTCCGAGGTGGTGTACCACCAGCTCCGTGAGGACCTGGAGCGCCAGGGTGTCCTGTTCCTCGACACCGACACCGCGCTGCGCGAGCACCCCGAGATCTTCAAGGAGTACTTCGGCACGATCATCCCCGTCGGGGACAATAAGTTCGCGTCGCTCAACACGGCCGTGTGGTCGGGCGGTTCCTTCGTCTACGTCCCCAAAGGCGTCCACGTGGAGATCCCCCTCCAGGCCTACTTCCGCATCAACACCGAGAACATGGGCCAGTTCGAGCGCACGCTGATCATCGCGGACGAGGACTCCTACGTGCACTACATCGAGGGCTGCACCGCCCCGATCTACACCTCGGACTCCCTGCACTCGGCCGTCGTCGAGATCGTGGTCAAGAAGGGCGCGCGCGTCCGGTACACGACCATCCAGAACTGGTCGAACAACGTGTACAACCTCGTGACCAAGCGCGCCATCGCGCACGAGGGCGCCACCATGGAGTGGATCGACGGCAACATCGGGTCGAAGGTCACTATGAAGTACCCGGCCGTCTACCTGGTCGGCGAGCACGCCAAGGGTGAGACGCTCTCGATCGCCTTCGCCGGCGAGGGCCAGCACCAGGACACCGGGTCGAAGATGGTGCACATCGCGCCGAACACGAAGTCCTCGATCATCTCGAAGTCCGTCGCCCGTGGCGGTGGCCGCGCCGCCTACCGCGGTCTGGTCCAGGTCCGCGAGGGAGCCAAGCACTCCGCGAACACGGTGCGGTGCGACGCCCTCCTGGTGGACACCATCTCGCGGTCGGACACGTACCCGTACGTCGACATCCGCGAGGACGACGTCACCATGGGCCACGAGGCGACGGTGTCGCGCGTCAGCGAGGAGCAGCTGTTCTACCTGATGTCCCGCGGCCTGCCGGAGGACGAGGCCATGGCCATGATCGTGCGCGGGTTCATCGAGCCCATCGCACGCGAGCTGCCCATGGAGTACGCGCTCGAGCTCAACCGGCTGATCGAACTGCAGATGGAAGGGGCTGTAGGCTAGTAATGGCTGAGACCACCCACACGGAATCCACACCCGACACTGCGCCTGACGCCGAGGTCACCGATCTCGGCGACCTCGACGAGAAGGCGCGCCTCGGCGCTCCCGCAGGCGCCGTCGACCGCTCGAGAGCGATCGACGGCTTCACCGAGGAGGGCGAGTCCCTCTCGACCGGGGACACCGGCAGCGAGCAGCTCGGCCTGAAGAAGCACAGCCACGGCAATGCCCCGGTGATCCCGGAGGCGTCTCGCGGTGAGCGTCGCAGGTCCTTCGACATCGCGGACTTCCCGACCCTCACGGGGCTCGAGGAGGACTGGCGTTTCACCCCGCTGAAGCGCCTGCGCGGCCTGCACACGGAGGCGCTGTCCGCCTCTGCGCCGGCGGTCGAGGTCACCGGGGCCGGCAACGTGACCGTCGAGACGGTCGGTCGCGACGACGTCCGGCTCGGCGCCTCGGCGACCCCCGAGGACCGCGTGTCCGCCGCCGCGTGGAACGCCTTCGGTGACGCCACCGTCATCACCGTCCCGCAGGAGACCGTGGCCGACGGCGAGGTCATGGTCAGCGTCCGGGGGACGCACGCCGAAGCCTCGGCGCAGCACATCCTCATCGACGCGAAGGCCTTCTCGAAGGCCGTCGTCGTCCTCGACCACCAGGGCTCGGCGACGCTCGCGCAGAACGTCGAGATCGTGGTCGGCGACGGCGCGGAGCTCACCGTCGTCAGCGTCCAGGAATGGGACGACGACGCCGTGCACGTCTCCTCGCAGCAGGCGAAGGTGGGCCGCGACGCGCGCTACAAGCACGTCGTCGTCAGCCTCGGCGGCGACCTCGTGCGGCTGACGCCGTCGTCGATCTTCACCGCGCCCGGCGCGGAGGTCGAGATGTACGGGCTGTACTTCGCCGACGCCGGCCAGCACCTCGAGCAGCGCCTCCTGGTGGACCACGCCGTACCCAACTGCAAGTCCCGCGTCACCTACAAGGGCGCCCTGCAGGGCGACGACGCGCACACCGTCTGGGTGGGCGACGTCCTCATCCGCAAGGCCGCCGAGGGTACCGACACCTACGAGACCAACCGCAACCTGATCCTCACGGACGGTGCGCGCTCGGATTCCGTGCCGAACCTCGAGATCGAGACCGGCCTGATCGAGGGTGCCGGCCACGCCAGCGCCACCGGCCGCTTCGACGACGAGCACCTGTTCTACCTGATGGCACGCGGCATCCCCGAGAAGGCTGCACGCCGCCTCGTGGTCCGCGGGTTCCTCACCGAGGTCATCCAGCAGATCAAGGTGCCCGCCCTCGAGGAGCGCCTGTCGGAGTCCGTCGAGCGCGAGCTCGCTGCGGGCAACCTCTGATGGCTGCCGAACCCCGCGGCGAGCTGATCTGCAGCGTCGACGACATCCAGGTCAAGCAGGCCCTGAGGGTCCTCATCGACGACTACCCCGTAGCCGTCGTCCGTGACTCCGACGGGGAGATCCACGCGCTGGGGGACACCTGTTCCCACGCGGACATCTCCCTCTCGGAGGGCGATGTCGAGGGGTGCGCCATCGAGTGCTGGGGCCACGGTTCCCAGTTCGACCTGCGCAGCGGCGCCCCCCTGCAGCTCCCGGCGTACGAGCCGGTCCCGGTCTTCGCGCTGGAGATCCACGACGGCAACGTCTACGTCGATGTCACCACCGTCACCAACGGGGCGCCGGCACCGCAGTTCGGCTGACGGAACGCCGTCCCGCACCCCCTACTTCCTGCACTCTTCCTGCACCAGCAGGCGAAGGAGAAAGAACACGATGTCCACACTTGAAATCAAGGACCTGCACGTCAGCATCGACACCGAGCAGGGGAATGTCCCCATCCTCAAGGGCGTCACGCTGACCATCAACACCGGCGAGACCCATGCCATCATGGGGCCCAACGGCTCCGGCAAGTCGACCCTCGCGTCGACCATCGCCGGCCACCCCCGCTACACGGTGGACAGCGGCTCCATCACGCTCGACGGCGAGGACGTCCTGTCCATGAGCGTCGACGAGCGTGCGCGTGCCGGCCTCTTCCTCGCGATGCAGTACCCCGTCGAGGTCCCGGGCGTCACCATGACCAACTTCCTGCGGACCGCGAAGACCGCCCTCGACGGCGAGGCGCCGAGCCTCCGCCACTGGACCAAGGACGTCAAGACCGCCATGGCCCAGCTGCGCATCGATGCGGACTTCGCCCAGCGCAACGTCAACGAGGGCTTCTCCGGTGGTGAGAAGAAGCGCGTGGAGATCCTGCAGCTCGAGCTCTTCCGCCCCAAGTTCGCCATCCTCGACGAGACCGACTCCGGCCTCGACGTCGACGCCCTGAAGGTCGTCTCCGAGGGTGTCAACCGTGAGCACTCGAAGGGCGAGATGGGCACGCTCCTCATCACGCACTACACGCGGATCCTCCGCTACATCAAGCCGGACTTCGTCCACGTGTTCGTCGCCGGTCGCATCGCCGAGCAGGGCGGGCCCGAACTCGCCGACCAGCTCGAGGCCGAGGGCTACGATCGGTTCACGGCCCAGACTCCGGTCGAGGCCTAGGACCACTCCGATCTCCCGACCGCCGTCGGGATACGCGAAAGGAACAGTTCGATGACTGATGTGCAGCAGGCGCAGACCGCGCTGGGCGACGTCGAGGAAGCGCTCCGTGATGTGATCGACCCCGAGCTGGGCGTCAACATCGTCGATCTCGGCCTCCTCTACGGCCTGAAGTACGCGGAGGACGGTGCCCTCCTGATCGACATGACCTTGACGACGGCGGCCTGCCCGCTGACCGACGTGCTCGAGGAGCAGGTCGGCCAGGCGCTGGACGGCGTCGTGGACGAGTGGCGCCTCAACTGGGTGTGGATGCCGCCGTGGGGTCCCGAGAAGATCACCGAGGACGGCCGCGACCAGATGCGGGCACTCGGCTTCAACATCTGATCGTCCGACGCCGGCTGCCGATGTCGGCTGCCGACGGGCGTGATGGACATGGAGGGCGGTTCCGGCGACGACCGGGACCGCCCTTCTGCGGACCCGGCGGTTTCATCCGACGACGCTCCCGTGGTCCTGCCCGCGGTCGTCCTCCTCGTCGTCGTGCTCACCCAGCCCCCGGGCGGCCAGCGCCTCACCCGTCCGGTGCGCGTACGCGACGGCGCCGAGGACCAGCGGGGTCACCGCGACCCGGGGGCTCCGCTCCAGGCCCCGGGCGCGTGCTGCCTCCCGGACGTCGACGAACAGGCCTGCGAGGTAGGGGATGCTCCGCAGCATGATGGACAGGGCCAGGGCGAAGCGTTCCGGGTCGGCGCCCAGTCGCCGGAACGGGCGGGCGAGCGACGCGGTGCCGTCCAGCAGCACCTGCAGGGGAGTCGTCAGCGTCACCGACCGCGCCGCGAGGAGGCATCCCGCGATCCCGCCCACCACGACGAACGCCTGGACCCAGCCCTGCGAGAAGCCCTGGTAGAGCGCGAGGATCCCGAGCACGGGGGCCACCGGAAGCAGCATCCGCGCCGTCTGCAGCACGGATTGTCGGGCGCCGATCAGCAGGCCGGCGAGCGCGAGTACCAGGACGGTGCTCGTGGTGGGCACGGAACCCCACCCGACGACGGCGATCGCGCACCCGAGTGACGCCGCCGCTTTCGGTGCGAGCGGCAACCGGTACAGGAGGCCCGCTCCCGGACGGTACAGGCCGAGCGTGCTGCCGAATCCCCTCACGGCAGGAGGTGTCCGTCGCCCGCCGGGCCGCCGTCGGGCTGGGCGGACAACGCCCGGTAGAAGGACACCGCGTCGTCGGGCCTGCCGTCGAACACCACCCGTCCGCCGTCGATGACGAGGGTACGCTCCGCCTCCCGGGCGAAGTCGAGGTTGTGGGTGGTGAACACCACCTGCTGCCCGAGGCCGGCGAGCAGGGCTCGCACCGCCCTGTCGTTCCGCAGGTCGAGCAGCGTGGTCGGTTCGTCGGCCAGGAGGATGTGCGGCTCGACCGCGAGGACCACGGCGAGGGCGAGGATCTGCCGTTCACCGCCGGAGAGGTCGTAGATGCTGCGGTCGGCGAGGTGCTCCAGGCCGAAGTGCCGCAGCACCTCGCCGGCGCGCAGCCGGCGCTCCGCGGCAGGCAGCTTGCGGGTCCGGAGGGACAGCTCGACGTCCTCGCGTCCCGTGGGCATCACCAGCTGCGAGAGTGGATCGGTGAAGACGAACCCCACCGATCTGCGGACGGTGTTGCCGGCCTTCCGGGTGTCCCGACCGAGGACCTCGACCCGCCCCTGCGAGGGCAGCCGCAATCCGTTGACGAGGCGGAGGAGGGTCGACTTGCCCGAGCCGTTGGCGCCGATGACGGAGATCCGTCGTTCCACCAGGGACAGGGTCAGCGGGTGCAGCAGCGTGCGCCGGTCGTCGTCCGACCGCACTGCCGCTCCGATGAACTCGATCATCGTCGGCGGGCTCGGCAGTCGGGGCGCTCAGGCACGGGGTCGGGCGAGGAGCCGCGGGAAGGCGCGATGCACCGACACCGCGAGGAGGGCCGCGAGGACGTTCTTGACGACATCACCCGGCAGGTATGCGGCGTCGACGAGGACGGCGTCACGGAGGGACAGCTCGGCGTTCACCATGAGCCCCGCCACGCCGAGCGGATGGATGGTCGACAGGCTCGCGACGACGCACGCGAGGAAGAGCAGGACGGCGCGGAAACGGGTGGCACTGCGCAGGACCGCCCTGGCGAGCAGTCCTGCGACGAGTGCCGCCGGCGGGAAGGCGATGAGGTAGCCGGCGGACGGTCCGGCGAGGACGCCGAAGCCGCCGCTGAAGCCACTGAACACGGGGAGGCCGATCAGTCCGGCGGCGAGGTACAGGAGGACGGCGGCGGTCCCGCGCCCTGGTCCCAGGACCGCTCCGGCGAGCATGACGCCGAGCGTCTGCAGGGTGATCGGCACGCCGAGCGGGCCGACCGGGATACCGGGTACGATTGCAAGGGCGGCGATGAGGGCGGCGAAGACCGCGACCAGCGAGAGATCGGTGGTGTCCCACCGCTTGCGGGACGACGGACGGCCGTCGGTGATAGGTCCGGGAGAGGTCTTCTCGGTCGGCTGCATGGCACACGCTCCTCCAGCGGGCCGGAGTCGCACCGGTTGCTCCGGTGATTTGTCGACTTCCTCCAGCCGTAACTGCTTCTGTACCGAGACTAGCGCCGGTCACCAGGGGATCCCTTGTGGGATTCCTACAATAAACCGCCGTCTCAGGCACACCATCGAAAGGCCCTGACCGTGATCAACGTATCGAACCTGGAGCTCCGGGCCGGCGCTCGCCTGCTCATGGACGAGGTGTCCTTCCGCGTGGACAAGGGCGACAAGATCGGCCTCGTGGGCCGGAACGGCGCAGGCAAGACGACGCTGACCAAGGTCCTGGCGGGGGAGTCGCTGCCCGCAGGAGGCACTGTCACCCGGTCCGGCGAGATCGGCTACCTGCCCCAGGACCCGCGCACGCCCGACATGGAGCAGCTCGCCCGGGACCGCATCCTCTCCGCCCGGAACCTGGACGCAGTCGTGACCGAACTGCGCCAGGCGCAGGAGGACATGGCGAGCGAGAAGACGTCGGTGCGGAACAAGGCCATGGCCCGCTACGACCGCATCGAGGCGGCATTCCTCGCCGGTGGCGGCTACTCGGCAGAGGCCGAGGCCGCGGCCATCTCCTCCAACCTCGCTCTGCCGGAGCGCATCCTGAACCAGCCGCTGAAGACGCTCTCGGGCGGCCAGCGCCGCCGGGTCGAGCTGGCGCGGATCCTCTTCTCCGGCGCGGAGACGATGCTCCTCGACGAACCCACCAACCACCTCGACGCCGACTCCATCACCTGGCTGCGTGAATTCCTGAAGAACCACCAGGGCGGCCTGATCGTGATCAGCCACGACGTGGAACTGCTGCAGGCGACCGTCAACAAGGTGTTCCAGCTCGACGCGAACCGCGGCACGATCGACATCTACAACATGGGCTGGAAGCGATTCCAGCTGCAGCGCGAGACGGACGAGCGCGCGCGGAAGCGCGAGCGCGCCAACGCGGAGAAGAAGGCGCAGGTCCTCATGGACCAGGCGAACAAGATGCGCGCGAAAGCCTCGAAGGCCGTCGCTGCGCAGAACATGGCCAAGCGGGCCGAGCGGCTGCTCGGCGGGCTCGACGCCGTCCGCGCCTCGGACCGCGTGGCGGCGCTCCGCTTCCCCGAGCCCTCGCCCTGCGGCAAGACCCCGATGACGGCCGAGGGGCTCAGCAAGTCCTACGGGTCGCTCGAGATCTTCACCGACGTCGATCTCGCCATCGATCGCGGTTCCAAGGTGGTCATCCTCGGGCTCAACGGAGCCGGCAAGACGACATTGCTCCGCATGCTCGCGGGCGTCGACACGCCGGACACCGGCAAGGTCATCGCCGGTCACGGTCTCAAGGTCGGCTACTACGCCCAGGAGCACGAGACGCTCGACACGGAACGCTCCGTGCTCGAGAACATGAAGTCCTCGGCCCCCGACATGCAGGACGCCGAAGTACGCGGCATCCTCGGCTCGTTCCTCTTCTCGGGTGACGATGTCGACAAGCCGGCCGGAGTGCTGTCCGGTGGTGAGAAGACCCGCCTGGCCCTCGCCACGATCGTCGCCTCCTCGGCCAATGTGCTGCTCCTGGACGAGCCCACCAACAACCTCGATCCCGCGAGCCGCGCCGAGATCCTCGGGGCGCTGAAGAACTACAGCGGTGCCGTGGTGATGGTGAGTCACGACGAGGGTGCGGTCGATGCGCTCGACCCCGAGCGGGTGGTGCTACTGCCCGACGGCGTCGAGGACCTCTGGAACCAGGATTACCTGGAGCTCGTCACCCTGGCCTGATCCGTCAGGTGGCCTGATCCGCGTCACCCGGCGGCGGTCCGCGGAACGGACGCGCCGGTGACATGGATCCATCGACCGCGGAACGACCGCCGGCGAACCACCGGCGGCGAACCACCGGCGGGGAACAACAGGTCAGCGGCTGCTCTCGCCGTCACCGGCTGAGCCGAGACGGCGGACCCACAGGGACGAGGGTGGGCCCGGAGGCCGCACCCTCGCACCGGTGGACAGGTCTGTCCGGGCCGACGTCGACCGACCTGGGGCCCGAGAACAGCCGCGACGCCGGACGGATGATGCGCCCGGTCCGTGGCCCGATGCGGGTCAGTGCCGGCGGTGCGATCGCGCCGTGCGCCTGATTCCCACGTCCTTAAGCGAGCCGAGCGCGGCGACCGCGCACAGCAGGGCAGCGCCGGCGAACGTCGGAGTGAATGGCGTCGACGGGCCCGCGACAGTGGCCGAGGTCTGGACGTTCGTCCCGCGATTCATGCCGAGCGACCTGCTGCCGCCGCCGGCCGTATCGTCGGTCGACCCGCTGGAGCCGCCGCCGATACCGCCCGAACCACCGGTGCCGCCGCCCAGACCGCCCGATCCGCCGAAGCCGTCGCCCGTGCCGCCCGAACCACCGGTACCGTCCCCAGTGCCCGGCAGGATCGGTGCGCCGGGCGCGTCGGAGGGACCGGTCGTCGGCTGGGGAGCGGTCGGCTGCTGGGAGGGTGTCGGCGTGGCCGTGGCAGTGGGCGTCGGCGTAGGAGTGGCCGTCGGAGTGGCAGTAGGAGTGGCCGTAGGTGTCGGTGTGGCAGTGGGAGTGGCCGTGGGTGTCGGTGTGAGCGTCGGCGTGGCCGTGACCGTCGGCGTGGCCGTGGGGGGCACGGTCGGCGTGGCGGTCGGCGTCGCACTGGGGCTCCCGGTGGGCTCCGCCGTCGGTACGGCGGCGCACGAGTCGGTGACGAAGACATTGTCGTCGAGGGTGACGGCACCGGTCCGCGCGAGCGCCCGGCCGTCGACGGTGGCGGATGTCGTCACCGCGATCGAGCTGAGGGCGAGGATCGTGCCCGTGAAGGAGGAAGCGGTCCCGAGGGTCGCGGAAGAACCGACCTGCCAGAAGACGTTGCAGGCGCTGGCCCCGCCGATGAGGGCGACGTTGCTCGCGGACGCCGTGATGAGCGTCGACGCGACCTGGAAGATGAAGACGGCATTCGGGTCGCCCTGCGCGTCGAGGGTCACCGTGCCGCTGAGCGCCAGCGGGCCGGTGGAGTTGTAGACGCCCGCAGGGAACGTGCGCCCCACCAGATCGCCCGCAACGCTTTCGGTGAGGGCCCTGCTCGCGGCGTCGTCGTAGGCGATCCCGACGTCGGACTGCGCCTGAAGTGCTTCGGCGTTCGCGGTATTGATCGTTCCGGACGCGACGCCCGGCGGGAAGCCCGTGATCGCGGACCCGGGGCTGACGCCGAGGTTGCCGGTGAGGGTGGTGGGACCGGTGTTGGTGACGGTCTCACCGCCGAGGACGGAGTAGGACCCGGCCGTGCCGAGGCCCACGGGGGCTTCGGCGGCGGACGCCGACCAGGGGCCGCTGGCCGTGGCCAGCAGCGTGAAGACGAGCGCCCCCGCCGCCAGGGCGCCGGGCGCCCGTCGGTTCGGGCGGGAGTGGGCATGGCGTGCTGTACTGCTGCTTTTCAAGGTTCGCCTTCCAGCGGAGGGGCGGGGCCGAAAGCGCGATCGCACTGCTGAGTATCCAGAAGGGATGATCTCGGATCAGGTCACGAGGTGATCAGCACGAGGGTCCGTCAGCATAACTCCTCAGGGGGCTGTCGAACCGATCAGCTCCGACGTTTCTCGGACGACTTTCCACCGGTCCGGCGGCGCAGTCACGGACGTCAGGACTAGGGTGGCCGTATGGACGTCGAATGGCTCCGGGCCGCCTGCCTGGGACTCACCGGTGCCTATGAGGACTATCCGTTCGGCCCGGAGATCGCCGTGTTCCGGGTGCGGGTCCCTGGACGGGCCGCACCGCCCGGCCCGGGCAGAATCTTCGCCCTCGTCCGGGTGGAGGTGGAACCGCTCTCCATCTCCCTCAAATGTGACCCCGCCCTCGCCGTGCAGCTCCGCTCCGCCCATCCGGAGATCACCGGCGCATGGCACCTGAACAAGAAGCACTGGAACGGTGTGCGTCTCGACGGCGCCCTGGACGAGGAGATGCTCCGCGACCTGATCGAGGACTCCTACGACCTCGTCGTCTCGTCGCTGCCCGTGGTCCAGCGTGCTGCGCTCGGCTGGCTCCGTCGCTGACGGAAGCCCGGCATCCGGAGCTAGCGGATCCCCTGTGCGTCGAGGATGGCGTCCTCCTCCTCCTCGGACGAGGGACGACGGCGCTGCCGCGTCGGCAGGTCGGGGGCGGTCCCGTCCAGCTCGGCATTGCTGCGTCGCTGCTGCCGGGCTGCGTACCCGAGGCCCACGAAGGCGAGGACCCCGAAGGCGAACCACTGCAGGGAGTAGGACAGATGCGGGCCCTCGTCGATCGACGGTTTGGGGGCCGCGACGGGCGTGACTGCGGCTCCTGGCCGCTCGAGCGCGAGGAGTCCGTAGGCCGCGTCCTGCAGTGGGTAGTTGAGGCGGTCGGACAGCGCGACGAGGTCGATCGACGCCACCTGGCCCTCCGGCGCTCCGCGGTTGACGGCCGGCTCACCCGGCTTCATCCTCGCGGTCACCTCGACCTGCCCGGACGGAGGGGCCGGGATCTCATCGGGCCGGCCAGCCTCGATGTTCCCGATCGGCAGCCAGCCGCGGTCGATGATGACGGCCGTGCCGTCGTCGAGCCGCAACGGCGTGAGCACCTCGTATCCGGGCTGGCCGTTGAGGGGACGGTTCCGTGCCACGACCTGGTTGTCCACGTCATAGGTACCGATGAAGGTCACGGGGGTCCACTCGCGTGCTGGGTCGTACCTGTCGAAGCCGTTCTCGCCCGGGACGTAGCGCTGGGGCGCCGCGTCGTAATTCGCCTCGATGCGCTGGATGTCCTCCACGACGGCCTCCCGCCGGTCGAGCTGCCAGCGGCCGAGCCCCACGCAGCCGGCTGCCAGCACGATCACCATGGCGAGCCAGCCGAACCAGCGTGCGGAGAAGAGGAACCGGTACATCTAGCGGGCTCCCATCGGCCGGCCGGCGGTCAGGGGCAGCGTCTCTTTCCACAGCCCGCGCTCGCGCAGGTACTCCTCGAACCACGTCACGTGCTCGGGACAGGAGGCCCAGGCCTTGCGTCGCCCGGGTGCATGGATCCGCGGATTGTTCCAGAGCAGTTGCCAGGTGGCCCGCTCGCGGCATCCCTTGCGGGAGCAGACCGGAGCGTCGCCGGGTGCCGGGTGCACACCGAACAGACCGAGACCCGCGGTCGGGGTGACCGCGGGTCGGGGGAGCGGTGATACGTCAGGCATCCGTGCCCGGTCCTCCGATGCGCGCCGCGCGTGATCCGTGATGGGCAGGGTCGACGCTGTCGTCGACGATCTCGCCACTCAGGATGTCGTCGTCGTCCTCGGGACCGGCGTCGACCACCTTCGCCTCGATCTCGCGGACCGGCGCACGGTCGATCAGCGCATCGCTGTGCCGGATGTTGCTCGTGTCACCGCCGCCGTTGGCGACCACGACCGCGAAGTACGGCAGGAAGACCGCGCCCGCGATCATGACCCAGGACAGCCAGCCGTAGGGAACGACGAAGACCAGGATGAAGCAGACGAGGCGGATACTCATCGAGACCGTGTAGCGGATCATTCGGGTTCGCATTTCATCGCTGTGTGATTCACGTGCGTCTGAGATGCTGTGGACGTCTGTGTTGTGCTTCGTTTGTTTACTCATCACACTCCAAAGAGACTCCCTCTATTGTCTCACTTCGGGCTTCGTTCCCGAAGTCGAGGGATGCGCCGATAGGATCGTCGGGATAGTTCGACGGACAGGCGCGGACGGGGCCGGCGGGACGCGGTACATCCCCGCCGGATCGCTCGCGACGATCGTCGATACGGACAACGCGGACCCCTTTCCGGCCCGCAGACAGAGGAGTTCTTCCCGTGGCATCTGGTGCAGACAACACGACGACGGCCACCGGCCGCAGCGTCCTCATCACCGGGGGTAACCGTGGGATCGGACTGGCCATCGCCAAGGTATTCGTAGCCAACGGCGACAAGGTTGCCATCACCTACCGAAGTGGTGAGATTCCCGAGGGCATGCTGGGCGTCAAGGCCGACGTCACCAGCGAGGAGCAGATCGACGCCGCCTTCACCCGGGTCGAGGCCGAGCACGGTCCCGTGGAGGTCCTCGTGGCCAACGCCGGCATCACCCGGGACACGCTGCTCCTGCGCATGACGGAGAGCGACTTCACCGATGTCATCGACACCAACCTCACCGGTGCCTTCCGTGTGGTCAAGCGCGCCTCCCGCGGCATGATCCGGCTCCGCCGGGGTCGGGTGATCCTCATCTCGAGCGTGACCGGCCTGTACGGCGCGCCCGGACAGATCAACTACTCGGCCTCCAAGTCGGGGCTCATCGGAATCGCCCGCTCCCTCACGCGGGAGCTCGGCTCGCGCGGCATCACGGCCAACGTCGTCGCGCCCGGGTTCATCGACACCGACATGACGGCGGAACTTCACGAGGACACCCGCAAGAGCTACCTCGCCACCATCCCGGCCGGCCGGTTCGCCTCGCCGGAGGAGGTGGCCGGTGTCGTGTCCTGGCTCGCCGGTGAGGACGCGGGGTACATCTCCGGCGCCGTGATCCCGGTCGACGGCGGCCTCGGCATGGGGCACTGACGCAGAAGGCTCGCCCCGGCCACCCGAAGCACCCTTTTCCGCACCAGCCCCCAGAACAAGGAGCACCATGTCCACCCTCGAGGGAACCACTGCAATCGTCACCGGCTCGTCGCGCGGCATCGGCGCCGATGTCGCCCAGCAACTCGCAGCGCAGGGCGCTGCCGTCGTCGTCAACTACCGGCAGAAGGCACCGCGCGCCACGAAGGTCGTCGCCGGCATCGAGGCAGCCGGCGGCAAAGCCGTCGCCGTGGGCGCGGACCTCACCACGCCGGAGGGCCCGGCGGCCCTCGTCGACGCCGCCGTCTCGACCTTCGGTGGGCTCGACCTCCTGGTGCTGAACGCGTCCGGGGGCATGGAGACCTCCATGGGGGAGGATTACGCACTCCGGCTCAACCGCGACGCGCAGGTGGCCATGCTCACCGCAGCCGTCGAGGTCATGCCGGCCGGCTCCCGCGTGGTCTTCATCACGAGCCACCAGGCACACTTCATCGAGAAGGTCGAGACGATGGATGCCTACGAGCCGGTTGCGCGCAGCAAGCGCGCGGGCGAGGACGCGCTCCGCGCACTCATCCCCGACCTCGAGGCCAGGGGCATCTCGCTCGTCGTCGTGTCCGGCGACATGATCGAGGGGACGGTGACGGCCACGCTGCTGGACCGCGCCACCCCCGGCGCCATCGAGGCCCGCCGCCAGGAAGCCGGTCGGCTGTACTCCGTGGCGGAGTTCGCCACGGAGATCGTCCGGATGGCCAGGGCCGACATCGCCACCGGACACACCGAGTACGTCGGCGGTGCGGAGGACTTCCTCGCCAAGAGCTGACGTCCACCCACGGCGGGACGCTGCGGCCGGCTCGGGGCGGGCGGTCGCAGCGTGACCGCGGACCGACGCGGAATGGGCGTCGTCGGGTCGCCGGCCGCGCGGGGCCGAGCAGCACAGGCCGCTGGCCGCGCCGGGCGGATCGCAGCGGGATCGTTCCGGGCCGCTGTCCGCCGCAGGATCCGAGCCGTCGGCGCCGGTCCGAGGTCCCGCGCTGCAGCCCTGTCAGAGTCCTGACAGGTGGCGGACGACGTCGAGGTCCGGCAGGTCCAACGCGACATCCGCGGCCGCACGCACGGCCGGCTTGGCATTGAACGCCACGCCGAGTCCCGCGGCCGCGAGCATGTCGAGGTCGTTGGCGCCGTCCCCCACCGCGATGCTCGAGGCCAGGGGGACCCCCGCACGCTCCGCCTCCGAGCGCAGGACGCGTTCCTTCTCCGCGCGGTCGACGACGGCCCCGGACACCCGGCCGGTCAGCATCCCGTCCTGGAGCCCCAGCTCGTTGGCGCGCGCGAAGGACAGGCGCAGCCGCTCCGCCACAGGCGCGAGGACCTGGGAGAACCCGCCGGAGACCACGCCGACCACATGGCCGGCGTCCCGGTAGGCGGCGACGAGCTGCTCCGCGCCGTCGCTCAGCTCGATCCGGGACACCACCTCGTCGATCACGGACATGGGCAGGTTCTCGAGCGCACGGACCCGCTGGTGCAGGGACTGCGAGAAGTCGAGGTCGCCCCGCATCGCTGCCTCCGTCACGGCCCTGACCTCGGCCTCGCGTCCCGCATGGGCCGCGAGCAGTTCGATGACCTCCTGCTTGATGAGCGTGGAATCGACGTCCATGATGAGCAGCTTGCGCCCGGGTGCATAGACGGGTTCACGTACGAGGGCGGCGCCGATGCCGGAGGCCGCGCTCCACGCGGCCAGTCCGGTCCGCAACGACGCGTCCAGGGCTCCGGCCCGCACCTCCAGGGTCAGGACGTCGTACGTCGCGCCGCGGTGCAGGGACCCGACCTCGACAATGACGCCGGCGCGCTCGAGTCGTGTGGCCAGCTCGTCGCGGTGGGCGTCGTCGAGCCGCGCCGCCCAGGCGACCACCCGTGCCTTGATCACTCCGTACGCTCCTGTCCCGCCGCGGTCGGCGCCTCTCCCGAAAGGCCGGTGGTTTCGCCACGAAGCCGCTCCTTAGCCTAGTGTCTAGGACCATGAGTGACGTTCTGGAACTGGCGGGAGTGAGCCTCGTCAGGGGTGGCAAGACCCTGCTCGACGGGATCGACTGGCAGGTCGGCGAGGGTGAGCGCTGGGTCGTCATGGGCCCCAACGGGGCGGGCAAGACCACACTGCTGCAGCTCGCGGGCGCACGGCTGCACCCCACGCGCGGCATCGTCGGGATCCTCGACGAGGTCATGGGTGCCGTCGATGTCTTCGAACTCCGGCCGCGGATCGGACTCGCCTCGGCGGCCCTCGCCTCGCAGGTGCCCGACCACGAGACCGTGCTGGACGTCGTCGTCACCGCCTCCTACGGCGTCACCGGCCGCTGGCGCGAGCAGTACGAGCGCCTCGACGAGCGCAGGGCCTTCCGCCTGCTGGACACGTGGGGCATGTCCCGCTACATGAACCGTTCCTTCGGCTCCCTGAGCGAGGGGGAGCGCAAGCGCGTGCAGATCGCGCGGGCACTCATGGCCGATCCCGAGCTGCTGCTCCTGGACGAACCCGCCGCTGGCCTCGACCTCGCGGGACGCGAGGACCTCGTGCGCCGTCTGACGGACCTGGCACGTGACGAGGACGCGCCGGCGATGGTCCTCGTGACGCACCACCTCGAGGAGGTGCCGCCCGGCTTCACCCACGCCCTCCTCCTGCGCGACGGCAAGGTCGTGTCCGCAGGACCCCTCGCCGACGTCCTCACCGAGGACAACCTGAGCGCCGCGTTCGACGTCGCGCTGAAGGTCACGGAGGAGAACGGCCGCTACAGCGCGGTCGCCCGGGCGTGACCTGCCGCACCGCGGCAGGCTCTCCGTCCCCGGGGTCCTGATGCTGGTCCACCTCGATTCCGTCGATGATCCCCGGCTCGCTGACTACCGGAACCTGACCGACGTCCAGCTGCGGCTCGCCAGGGAACCCGCCGAAGGCCTCTACATCGCGGAGAGCTCGAAGGTTCTGCGCCGGGCGATCGACGCGGGGCATGTTCCCCGGTCGTTCCTGCTGGCCCCCAAGTGGCTGCCTGACCTCGAGGACGTCGTCGGCCGCTTCCCCGCCGCGCCCGCGTTCGTTGCACCGGAAGCGACCCTCGAGGCGATCACGGGCTTCCACCTGCACCGGGGTGCGCTGGCCGCGATGAACCGTCCGCCGGGCCGGACCCTGGGCGACGTGCTCGCGACCGCGCGCCGCGTCGCCATCATCGAGGACATGGTCGACCACACGAACCTCGGAGCGGTGTTCCGTTCGGCGGCGGCCCTCGGGATCGACGCGGTCCTCTTCAGCCCCCGCAGCGCGGACCCGCTGTACCGCAGGGCCGTCCGGGTCAGCATGGGCAGTGTCTTCCAGGTTCCCTGGGTCCGGCTCGCCTCCTGGCCCGATGACCTCGCCGAGGTCCGGGCCGCCGGCTTCACCATCGCCGCGCTCGCACTGGTGCCGGGCGCCGTCAGCCTCGACGCCTTCGCCGGCCGCGACCACGAGCGCCTCGCCCTGCTCCTCGGGACGGAGGGCGACGGACTGAGCGCGGACGCCCTCGGGGCAGCCGACGTCGCCCTCACCATCCCCATGCACGGCGGGGTGGACTCGCTGAACGTCGCCGCCGCTGCCGCCGTCGCCTTCTGGGAGTGCCGCTCCGCGCCGGCAGGGCCGTCGGCGTCCTCCACCGTCTAGCCGCCGTCTAGCCGCCGTTTAGCCGCCCGCCACGGGCTGCGCTAGTATGGACAGCTGGCGCATCCGCCACCCTTTCGTACGTCCCGTGCCTGGCAAAATCCAGGCAACCAGAGAAGGTAGTCCTGTGAAGTCTGATATCCACCCCAAGTACCAGTCCGTCGTCTTCCGCGACCTGGCCTCCGACAAGGCGTTCCTGACCAAGTCCACGGTCGGCTCCGCGAAGACCATCGAATGGGAGGACGGCAACACCTACCCCCTCATCGAGGTCGAGATCTCGTCCGAGTCGCACCCGTTCTACACGGGCAAGCAGCGCATCATGGACTCCGCCGGTCGCGTCGAGCGCTTCAACGCCCGCTTCAAGGGCTTCGGCGGCAAGAAGTAGGACGTCCCCGACGGGACACGGAACCAGGGCGCATGCCCTGGTCCACCAGCAGGAGCCACGCCGGTCCGGCGCGGCTCCTGCTGCGTTAACCCAGGAGAAGCACCCCGACCGCCGGCCGGTACCGACCGCCGCGGCCGGATCGACACGAGAGGACCAGACCATGGCCCAGCACCCCGACGCCGACGGCCTGCACGGCGAGTTCAAGACACCGGGCGGGAAGCTCACGGCCGTCGACCTCGCGGTCCGCCACGGTCGGCTGTCCGGGGTCTCGGTCAACGGCGACTTCTTCCTGGAACCGGACGAGGCGCTGCTGGACATCAATGCCGCCCTCGAGGGCCTGCCCGCCGACACGGCACCGGGTGAGATCGCCGCAGCCGTCACCGCACGGCTCGACCCGTCGGCGGTCCTGTTCGGGTTCTCGGCCGAGGCCATCGCGACGGCGGTCCGCCGTGCACTCGGGCGGGCTACCGGCTTCGCTGACCACCAGTGGGAGATCATCCCGCCGACGCCCCTGTCCACGGCGATGCACGTCGCCATGGACGAGGTCCTGACGCACGACGTCGGCACTGGCGCGCACAACCCGACCCTGCGCTTCTGGGAGTGGCAGTCCCCGTCGGTGGTGATCGGGAGCTTCCAGTCGATGCGCAACGAGGTGGATCCGGCCGGAGCGGAACGCCACGGCGTGACGGTGGTCCGGAGGATCAGCGGCGGAGGCGCCATGTTCATGGAGCACGGGAACGCCATCACCTACTCGCTGTACGTCCCGCAGTCCCTCGTGGACGGTCTCAGCTTCGCCGAGTCCTACCCCTTCCTCGACGCATGGGTGATGGAGGCGCTGGAGAAGCTGGGCATCACCGCGTGGTATCAGCCCCTGAACGACATCGCGACGGACCTCGGGAAGATCGGGGGAGCCGCGCAGAAGCGCCTGGCCAACGGCGGGATGCTGCACCACGTCACCATGAGCTATGACATCGATGCGGACAAGATGCTCGAGGTGCTGCGGATCGGCAAGGAGAAGATGTCCGACAAGGGCACGCGCAGCGCGAAGAAGCGGGTGGACCCGCTGCGGCGACAGACCGGGATCACCCGCGAGGAGATCATCCAGGTGATGATCTCCACGTTCCGCCGGCGCTACGGAGCCGTGGACGCCACCCTGTCCGCCACCGAACTCCAGCGGGCCGAGGACCTCGTGGAGCGGAAGTTCGGAACCGAGGAGTGGCTCTACCGCGTCCCCTGAGCCTGTGCGCGCAGTGCGCGGAGCAGGTGGTCCCGTTCCTCGACGACGATGCGGCGGAGCGCGGCGGGCGCCTCGGCGTTGGCGGCCAGCCAGTCGTCGGTCCGGACGACGACGGAGTGGTCCGTGGGCTCACCCTCGAGGTCCTGGTGACCCGGGTACAGTCCGCGCACGATCCTGCTGGCCATCTCGATGCCACGGGTCGCCCAGACGTCGCGCAGCGCTGCGAAGTAGGGCTCCTCGTACGCCCCGAGCAGGTCCCGGGACCCCAGCATGAACCCCTCGACGGCGGCGCTGAGGAGGTCGTTGGACAGACGCGTCCCGTGCACGGCCTCGTCCCACGTGGCCTTCTTGATCGCCGCGTCGGGCAGTGCGGCCGACGCGAGCGCGAAGCCCACCCGTCCTGACGCCGTCGGGTCCGCGCTCTTCTCCGCCTCCAGTTCCCCGGGCAGGACGCGCTGCTGCGCGGCGAGGCCCTGGAGGAAGAACCAGCGCAGTTCGGCGTCGAGCCGCAGGCCCGGCACCTTCTCCTCGCCGTCGAGCACCGAACGCAGATGGTCCGCCGCCGCGGGGGCTGAGCGCGCCGTGGCAGCCAGCGCCCGCGCCCAGGCGAGCTGGAGGTCCGAGCCCGGCTCCGCGCCACGCAGGCCGTCCCAGAGGAAGGCGCCCACGCGTTCCCACAGCCCGGGTCGTTCGGAAGCGGGTGCGAAGCTGCCGATGGCCGTCCGGACATTGGCGAGGAGGACCTGGAGGACCCCGACGCCGGTCTCAGCCGGTGCGGCGAGCATGACGGCGTCCAGGTAGGACGGCACGGGCAGGGTTGCGTCGCGCGTGCTCGACCACAGCGCGGTGAGGCACGTTGCGCGGGCCAGCGGATCCTGCAGCCGGTCGATCGAGGTCAGGAGCGTGGCGAGCGATCGCTCGTCGAAGGACAGCTTGGCGTAGGTGAGGTCGTCGTCGTTGACCAGCAGCAGGTCCGGCTGCCGGACACCGACCAGTGCGGCGACCCGCGTGCGTCCGCCGTCGACCGTGACCTCCTCGGATCCCGACCGGACGAGGGCGCCGTCGTCGTCGAACGCGTACAGGCCCACGCGCACGAGGTGCGGCCGGTACTCGTCGATACCGGTCACGGGGTCCACGGCGTCCTGGACCACGGTCACGTCCGTGAGGACACCGTCCTGCACCGCGACCTCGGCGCGCAGCGCGGGGACCCCCGAGGTCTGCAGCCAGGACCGCGACCAGGCGGTCAGATCGCGGCCCGTGGCTTCCGCCAGCACGTCGAGCAGATCGGCGAGCGTGGTATTCCCGTACGCGTGCCGGCGGAAGTACCGGCGGGCCGCGTCGGTGAAGGCGTCCCGACCCACGAAGGCGACGAGCTGCTTCAGGACCGAGGCGCCCTTCGCGTAGGTGATGCCGTCGAAGTTCTGCTTGGCGGCTTCGAGGTCGGTGATGTCGGCGACGATGGGGTGCGTCGTCGGCAGCTGGTCCTGCACGTAGGCCCAGGACTTGCGGCGATTCGCGAAACTGACCCACGACGTGCTCCACCGGGTCGCCTCCGCCACGGCGAGCGCCCCCATGTAGTCGGCGAAGGACTCCTTCAGCCAGAGATCGTCCCACCAGGTCATGGTCACGAGGTCGCCGAACCACATGTGCGCCATCTCGTGCATGATCGTGTTCGCGCGTGCCTCGCGCTGGGCGTCGGTCGCGGCCGACTGGAACACGTAGCTCTCGGTGAAGGTCACCAGCCCGGGGTTCTCCATCGCGCCGAGGTTGTACTCGGGGACGAAGGCCTGGTCGTACTTCCCGAACGGGTAGGGGTAGTCGAAGAGGGTGTGGAAGAAATCGAGCCCGCGCCTGGTGGTGTCGAAGATCTCCGGGGCATCGAACGCAGGGGCGAGGGAGCGGCGGCAGTACAGGGCCAACGGGATGCTGAGGCCCTCTCCCGCCGTGCCGGCCGTACCGGTCCAGACGTCCGTCTCCCGGTGGTACGGTCCCGCCAGCACGGCGGTGATGTAGGTGGAGATGCGCTCGGTCGGCGCGAAGGTCCAGCGCGCCGCAGTGTCCGAGACCTGCTCCCTGGCGCTCTCGCTGCCGTTGGAGGCGACCGTCCAGCCACTCGGGGCCAGCACGGTGAAGGAGAAGGACGCCTTCAGGTCCGGCTGCTCGAAGGTGGCGAAGACGCGGCGCGCGTCGGCCGGCTCGTACTGCGTGTAGAGGTAGGTCTCGCCGTCGGCGGGGTCGACGAAGCGGTGGAGCCCTTCGCCACTGGAGCTGTAGTGCGCCTGGCCGGTGACCGTGACCGTGTTCCGCCCGGCACGTGCCTCGAGGTGGATCCTGGCTCCGTCCCGGACGGAGGAGGGGTCGAGGGCCGTTCCGTTGAGCTCCACGGCGGTGACGTCGCCGATGAAGTCGAGGAAGGTCGAGGCACCCGGCTCCCGGCAGGTGAAGACCACCGTGGTGGTGGTCCGGTAGGTCCGTTCCCGGGCGTCCCGCGCCTCGGAGAGGTCCAGTTCGACGGCGTAGGTCTCGGTCCGCAGCAGCGCCGATCGGGCGGCCGCCTCGTCCCGGCTCAGGTTCTCGTTCTCCATCCGGCCATTCAACCACGCGCCCGGAGGGGGCCCAGCGGCTGTTTCCGGGAGGTTAACGGTGACGGGGGCGGTGTGTACGGCTGTGTCCGGCGGGGTCATCCATGGCACTGTTGACCCATGTCCGAGCTCTTCGCTGACTATGCAGCCGCCGCCCGCAAGACGCCCGCGTTCGACGAGATGTTCGATGTCGTGCAGTCACCGCGTACCGAGTACGGCCAGGTGGCGGCAGCCCTGGATGCCCTGAACCTCGCCGATGTGACGGCCCGCGCGGACTCCATGGCGCGAACCTTCCTCGACCGCGGCGTCACCTTCGATTTCGCCGGGGAGGAGCGGCCCTTCCCCCTGGACATCGTGCCGCGCGTGATCGCCGGGGACGACTGGGACGTCCTCGAGAGCGGTGTCGCCCAGCGGGTACGCGCCCTCGAGGCGTTCCTGGGCGACGTCTACGACAAGATGGCGGTCGTGGCCGACGGTGTCATCCCCCGCCGGCTGATCACCTCGAGCGCCCATTTCCACCGGGAGGTCGCCGGGTTCAGCCCGGCGGGCGGCGTGCGCGTGCACATCTCGGGCATCGACGTCGTCCGCGACCAGCAGGGCACCTTCCGGGTGCTCGAGGACAACGTCCGGGTCCCGAGCGGCGTCAGCTACGTGCTGGAGAATCGCCGGGCCATGGCCAAGGGCCTGCCGGAGGCGTTCGGCCAGCAGCACATCCGCCCCGTGGAGGAGTACCCGCGACGTCTCCTCGCAGCCCTCCGGAAGACGGCGCCTCCGGGCGTGGACGACCCCACCGTCGTCGTCCTCACCCCTGGAGTGTTCAACTCCGCCTACTTCGAGCACACGCTCCTGGCGGGGCTGATGGGTGTCGAACTCGTCGAGGGCCGCGACCTCATCTGCCGCGGGAACCGTGTGTACATGCGGACGACGGCGGGGGAGCAGCGTGTCGACGTCATCTACAAGCGGATCGATGACGAGTTCCTCGACCCCCTGCAGTTCCGTGCGGACTCCGTGCTCGGCTGCCCCGGCATCGTGAACGCCGCACGTGCCGGGATGGTCACCATCGCCAATGCGGTGGGGAACGGTGTCGCGGACGACAAGCTCGTCTACACCTACGTGCCGGACCTCATCCGCTACTACCTGGGTGAGGACCCGATCATCGCCAACGTGGACACCTACCGCCTCGAGGACGCCCCCGCGCGCGAGGAGGTGCTGGACCGCCTCGACGAACTCGTCGTCAAGCCCGTCGACGGCTCCGGCGGCAAGGGCCTCGTGATCGGGCCGGACGCGACCCGGGCCGAACTCGACGCGCTGCGCGCGAAGGTGCTCGAGGACCCGCGCGGCTGGATCGCCCAGCCGGTCCTGCAGCTCTCGACCGTGCCCACGATGTCCGGCGGCCAGTTCAGCCCGCGCCACGTGGACCTGCGCCCGTTCGCGGTCAACGACGGCGAGGACGTCTGGGTGCTGCCGGGCGGGCTCACGCGCGTCGCCATGAAGGAGGGCTCGCTGATCGTCAACTCGAGCCAGGGCGGCGGCTCGAAGGACACGTGGGTGGTCGACGGCGAGGTGCGGCGCCCCGCGGACGGCAGCGTCCCCGCCGAGCGGCCCTCCGTCAGCGTGCGGGAACGGACCAGCGTGTGGCCGATCGAGACCAACTGGCAGGACAAGCAGCCGGAACAGCAGCAGCAATGACCCGTTTTCCAGCGCCGGACGTCCCAGCACCCCTTCGGAAAGGCAGGACCCATGCTCAGCCGCATCGCTGAATCGCTCTTCTGGATCGGCCGCTACGTGGAGCGGGCCGACGGCACCGCGCGCATCCTCGACGTGCATCTCGAACGGCTCAACCAGATGCCGCTCCCGCAGCAGCGGGAGACGTCGCGCCAGCTGCTCGGCGTCATGGGCAGCCGCCCGGAGAAGCAGGACCTGGAGCTCTCGGACCTCCTCCAGGCACTTGCGTACGACCGCACGAGCGCGACGTCGATCGCCGGCGCGCTCGGTGCCGCACGCGAGAATGCCAGGCGGGCCCGCGAGACCGTCTCCAGCAGCGTCTGGGAGAGCCTGAACACCACCTGGTACGGCCTCACCCAGCACCGCAAGGACGTCGTCGGGACCTACCGTTTCTGCCACTGGGTGGTGGAGCGCACCGCCATGGTGCGCGGCCTGTCCGACACGACCATGAGCCACGACGAGAGCTGGCAGTTCCTCGTGCTGGGGCGCAGCCTCGAGCGGGCGGACATGACCGCGCGCATGCTCTCGACCCACGACGTCCACGCGGCCGGACTGTCCTGGGTCAACATGCTGCGGTGCGCCGGCGCCTACGAGTCCTTCCTGCGTACCCGGCGGGCGGCCTTCGGCGACCAGCAGGCAGCGGAGTTCCTCCTGCTGGACCGGCTCTTCCCGCGATCGATCGTGTACGCGCTCAGTGACGCGGAGAAGTGCCTGACCCAGCTCAATCCGGCCTATCAGCGTGTCGGCTTCATCAACGACGCCAGCCGGATCGTCGGTCAGGCGAGGACCTTCCTCGAGTTCCACCAGACGCGGGACCTCATGGCGGAGCTGCCCGAGCACATGGACCGCGTGCAGAAGGCCTGCGCTAAGGCGTCCGACGCCGTGTCCCGTACGTACTTTTCCCAGGCCGACGAGCTGTCCTGGGTCGGAGAGGTCTCATGACACGCCTGCTGATCGAACACCGCACCGGCTACGACTACCTCCGCCGGGTGTCCCTGTCCTACAACGAGGCGCGCATGACGCCGCTGACCGATCCCCAGCAGGTGGTGCTCGAGTCGACGCTGAAGGTCACCCCGTCCAGTGCCGCCGTCGCCACCTACCGCGACTACTGGGGCACCCGGGTGACGTCCTTCGACGTGCACGTGCCGCACGAGCATCTCGAGGTCACAGCGGTCTCCACCGTCGAGGTCAGCCGGACGGAGCGCGTCCCGGCCGAGGGCGACATCCTCTCCTGGGAGGACCTCGCCTCACCGGCCCTCACCAACGACTTCGCCGACTGGCTCGGCCAGACGGCGCTCAGCGAGCCCGGGGACGAGGTGCGGGAGCTCGTGGCGGAGACCGCGCGCGGCCTCGACCCGCACGAGGCCGCGCGCGCGGTGTTCGACCGGCTGCGGTCCGAGATCGACTACGTGCAGGGGGCCACGGGCGTCCAGACCAACGCGCAGGACGCGTGGGCCGAGCGGAAGGGTGTGTGCCAGGACCTCGCCCATGTCGCGATCGGAGCACTCCGCAGCCTCGGCATCCCCGCCCGGTACATCTCCGGCTATCTGCATCCGCGCCGCTCGGCGGCCGTCGGTGAGACGGTCGCCGGACAGTCCCACGCCTGGGTCGAGTGGTACGACGGCGAATGGCGCGGCTGGGATCCGACGAACAGCGGGCCCGTCAGCGATTTCCACGTCTCCGTGGCCCGCGGGCGTGACTACCGGGACGTATCGCCGCTGAAGGGCATCCTGTCCGGCGGCGGCGGATCGACCCTGAACGTCACGGTGGCCATCACGCGCGTCGCGTAGCCGGCCGTGCTACCGGCCGTCGGATCCGGTCACGTCGGATCCGGTCACGTGGGGTCCTGACACAGCGAGAGCCCCGGCGGACGCCGGGGCTCTCGCTGTGTCGGCGCCTCGTGCCGGCGCGTCGGTTGTCCGATCAGGCCGGTTCCACGGCCTGTCCCTTGCTGACGATCGTCAGTCCCGATTCCGTGACGGAGAAGCCCCGGCGCCGGTCCAGCTCCGGATCCACGCCGATCGTCGCCCCGGCGGGGATGCGGACGTTCTTGTCGATGATGGCCCGGCGCACCACGGCGCCCGCTCCGACGTTGACCTTGTCGAGGAGCACGCTCCCGGTGACCTCGGCCGATTCCGCGATGAAGACGTCGGTCGCGAGGATGGAGCTCTGGACGGCGCCACCGGACACGACCACGCCCGCGGAGACGATGGAGTCGTGCGCCTCGCCGGACTGGCCCGAGGAGCTGCGGACGAACTTCGCGGGTGGGGACACGCTCTGCCGCGTGTAGATGGGCCACTGCAGGTTGTACAGGTTGAACAGGGGCAGCGGCGAGATCAGGTCCATGTTCGCGTCGTAGTACGAGTCCATGGTGCCGACGTCGCGCCAGTACTGCCGGTCCCGGTCGGTGGCCCCGGGGATGTCGTTCTGCGTGAAGTCGTACACCGCGGCGTCGTTGCGCTCGACGAAGTAGGGGATGATGTCCCCGCCCATGTCGTGCTTCGTGTCCAGCCGTGCGGCGTCGTCCTCGAGTGCCTTCACGAGCGCGTCCGTCGTGAAGACGTAGTTGCCCATCGAGGCCAGGAAACTGTTCGGGTCGTCGGGCAGGCCGGGGGTGGAGTCCGGCTTCTCGACGAAGGCCGCGATCCTGCCCGGATCGTCCTGCGCTGTCTCGATGACGCCGAATTGGTCCACGAGGTTCATCGGCTGCCGGACGGCCGCGACGCTCACGGATGCCCCGCTCCTCACATGGGCGTCGACCATCTGCTCGAAGTCCATGCGGTAGACGTGGTCGGCGCCGATCACGACGACGATGTCGGGCTGCGCGTCGTGGATCAGGTTCAGCGACTGGTAGATGGCGTTGGCGCTGCCGAGGAACCAGCTCTTGCCGCGTCGCTGCTGCGCCGGGACGGACGCGATGTAGTTCTGCAGCTGGGTGGACATGCGCCAGGTCTCGGAGATGTGGCGGTCGAGGCTGTGCGACTTGTACTGCGTCAGCACCACGATCTGCAGGTAGCCGGAATTGACGAGATTGGAGAGGGCGAAGTCGATGAGCCTGTAACTCCCCGCGAACGGGACGGCCGGCTTGGCCCTGTCCGCGGTCAGCGGCATGAGCCGCTTGCCTTCTCCGCCTGCCAAGACCACGGCAAGTACTTTCTTCGGTGCCACTGGTGACCCCCCGCTCTTCCTCGAGTGTTCTGCGTCCACGACCGGTGGTCGATCAAGCGTAGGTCCGCGTTCCGGAACCCCTCCGGTCACTTCACACTAGAGGACTCCGCCGCACTGCACTACGTTGGTTCGGTGCGAGTAGACATTGTGACCAAGGAGTTCCCGCCCGAGATCTACGGTGGCGCGGGGGTGCACGTCGCCGAGCTCAGTAGGGTGCTCGCGCCGCAGGTCGACCTGCGGGTGCACGCGTTCGGCATGCCGCGTCCCGGGGACTACCACGGCGCGGCCGTGTTCTCCTACGGGGTGCCGGAAGGCCTCGTGCAGGCCAACGCGGCGGTGCAGACGCTGGGCACGGACCTGCAGATGCTCGACGGCATCGGTGGGGCGGACCTCGTCCACTCCCACACGTGGTACGCGAACATGGCCGGGCATCTCGCCTCGTTGCTGCACGGCATCCCGCATGTGCTGAGCGCCCACAGCCTGGAGCCGTTGCGCCCCTGGAAGGCCGAGCAGCTCGGGGGCGGCTACGCGCTCTCCTCGTGGGCCGAGAAGACCTCCTACGAGGCCGCGGCAGCCGTCATCGCCGTCTCGGCCGGAATGCGCGCCGACATCCTCCGCAGCTACCCGGACGTCGACCCGGCGAAGGTGCACGTGGTGCACAACGGCATCGACGTGGCCACCTGGACGCGGGACGAGGACGACGACGCCCTCCGGGCCCACGGCATCGATCCGGGCCGGCCCAGCGTCGTCTTCGTCGGACGCAACACCCGCCAGAAGGGCGTCCCGTATCTGCTGCGCGCAGCAGTGCACCTGCCCGTCGAGGTCCAGCTGGTGCTCTGCCTCGGCGCTGCGGACACCCCGGAGCTGGCCGCGGAGACCGAGGTGCTCATCCGCACCCTCCGCGAGCAGCGGGGTCGCGAGGACTCCGTGATCCTCATCGAGAGGATGCTGCCGCGGCGCGAGGTCGTCCAGATCCTCAGCCATGCCACCGTCTTCGCCTGCCCGTCCATCTACGAGCCGCTCGGGATCGTCAACCTCGAGGCCATGGCGTGCGGCGCAGCCGTCGTCGCCTCGGCCACCGGGGGGATCCCGGAGGTCGTCGACGACGGCGTGACCGGCACCCTGGTGCCGCTGGAGCAGGTGCAGGACGGTACGGGGACCCCGCTGGACGCCGAGCGCTTCGTCGCGGATTTCGCAGCCGCGCTGAACGCCCTGGTCGGTGATCCCGGACGGGCCCGGGAGATGGGCGCAGCGGGACGGGAGCGTGCTGAACGCCACTTCGACTGGGGGTCCATCGCCGAGACGACCCTCGGGGTGTACCGGAGCGTCCTCTAGCCGTCGCGGCCCGGTGATCGCCGCCTGCGTGGTCACCGGTGCGGATCCTTCGACGCCGGGCCGAGCCCGGGAGGCGATGAAGCCCGTGCGCAGCCGGTTCCCCCGGCGGGGCCGACCTGCACCCCCCGTCGCCCGACCCTCGGGGGCCCGATCAGCCCGGCCCGGCGCCTGCGCCGATCAGCCGGCGCGGGCGGTTTTCTTCGCCTTCTTCGCCTTCTTGTCCTTCGCCACGCGGGCGAGGAGGGTCTTCTCGTCGATGGGTGCATCGCCGCCCGCCCGACGGCGGCGCATGTACTCGGCCGCCTCCTCCTGGCGGAGATCCTCGACGCCCGTCGCGATCTCCGACCTGAGGTGCTCCGGTCCGTAGCCGAACGCCTCGACGAGGTCGAGGGCATGCGGGCGGATCTTGGCCAGGAGCCGGTTGATGTACCCGTCCAGCGTGCGCGCACGCTGCGAGGAGAGCCGGCCGTTCATCAGGAACCAGGCCAGGTCCTTCTCGATGAGGCACAGACCGAAGAGATCACGGAGGCGGGTGAGGACCTCCCGCGTCCCGGGATCCTCGATCCTCTCCAGGCCCCGTGTGAAGGCTTCCCACTGGAGCAGTTCGGCGTGGGCGTGGGCCACCTCGATGAGCTCGTTCTGGTGCTGGTTGAAGAGTGCGGCGGACTTCTCCTGGGACATGCCCTTGGCTCCGCGCAGTGCGCCGGCGAGCTCGGCGACACGCGTCTGCACCCGGTCCGAGAGCAGCTCGTGCTGGGTGTCCTCGTCACGCAGCGCGATCGCCGACTTCTTGCCGGATCCCGAGTCGGCCACGGTCTGTGCGACCCGGCGCAGGCCGGAGCGGTGCAGCGTCCTGCCCGCGGCCTGGGACACGGCGTAGCGGGCGAGCACCCCGAAGTCGACGCCCTTGAACTCCTTGGCGTAGTCCGTCAGCAGGCGCTTCGCCACGAGCTGCAGGAGCACCGTGTTGTCACCTTCGAACGTCACGTACACGTCGAGGTCGGCGCGCAGCGACGCGAAGCGGTTCTCGATGAGGAAGCCCTGACCGCCGGTCGCCTCGCGGCATTCCTGCAGGGTGTCGAGGGCGAGCCACGTGGAGAGGGGCTTGAGGGCTGCGGCAAGGGTCTCGAGGTCCTGCCGGTCCTCGTCCGTGTCGTGCGCGCCGGAGAAGACGTCGTCGAACTTCTCGAGGAGTTCCTCGTGGGCGAAGGAGGCCGCGTAGGTCGCCGCGAGGCGGGGGAGCAGGCGGCGCTGGTGCCGCTGGTAGTCCATGAGCACCTCTTCCTTGAGGTCCGACGAGGCGTTGAACTGCCGTCGCTGGGTGGAGTACGTGACGGCCGCGGTGAGCGCGAGCTTGCTCGCTGCGACGGCGGCACCGTCCAGCGAGACACGGCCCTGCACCAGCGTCCCGAGCATGGTGAAGAACCGGCGACCCGGCGAGGCGATGGGGGAGGTGTACGTACCGTCCTCGGCGACGTCCCCGTAGCGGTTGAGCAGATTGGTGCGCGGCACCCGCACGTCGGTGAAGTGCAGCCGCCCGTTGTCGATCCCGTTCAGGCCACCCTTGATGCCGTCGTCCTCGCCACCCACACCGGGCGTGAAGGAGCCGTCCTCGGTGCGGAGCTCGACGTAGAGGCCGTGCACGCCGTGATTGACGCCGTTGGTGATGAGCTGGGCGAAGACGACGGCGGCGCGCCCGTCGATGGCTCCGTTGCCGATGTAGTCCTTCCAGGCGGCCCGGAACGGGGTGTTGATGACGAACTCGTCCGTCGCGGCGTCGAAGGTCGCGGTGGTGGCGATGCTCGCCACGTCGCTGCCGTGTCCGGTCTCCGTCATCGCGAAGCAGCCCGGGATTTCCATGTCCATGATGCCGGGGAGCCACGCCTCGTGGTGCTTCTGCGTCCCGAGGTGCATGACGGCGGAGCCGAAGAGGCCCCACTGCACGCCGGCCTTGATCTGCAGTGACGGGTCGGCGACGACGAGCTCCTCGAAGCCGGCGATGTTGCCGCCGTGGTCGTCGTTGCCGCCGAACGCGACCGGGAAGGCGCGGTGCACGGCCTGCTGCTGCACCAGGTAGTGCAGCTGGTCGAAGCAGCGCAGCCGGTGGTCGTGGTGCGTCAGGCCCTCGATCTTGTGGACCTCGGGGCGGCCGGCCAGCTCACGGGCGACGCGGCGAACGTCCGCCCACTTGCCGAGGAGCAGTTCGCCGAGTTCCGCGGTGTCCACCGTGGCTCGCTCGTCGTCGCGGATGTCGACCGTCGCGGGGATCTGCTGCGGCCGGGAGATGGTCTGCGTCATGGTGTGTCCTTCGCTGGTCGGCGGGTGGGTGAACGCGTCGGTGGGACCGGGGGTGGGGAGGGAGCGTCAGGGGAGCGGGGCGGGACGCGACGGCCGGGGGAAGCCGCCTGCGCGAGGGCTTCGTACCTGGTGATGCCGTCGAAGAGCCAGCCGGTGATGTGGTGGGCCATCTGCTCCTCGGTCGGTCTGTCCGGACCGTCCGGGGTGGCGAGCCAGTGCTCACCTGCTGCGCGCACCATGCCGATGGCTGCCGCCGGCCAGTACTCGGGTGCGGAATCGTCGGGACCGCTCGGCCGGTCGGGGGAGACCAGGTAGGCGCGCATGGGGCGGGACACCATGTCGGTGACGGCTGCGAGGAAGTGGGCGAGGGTATCCTGGGCGCCGTCGTCGTGCGCTCCTGATTCCGCGATCCCGACCCTCGTCACGAACGCGTAGACGTTGGGAGAGGTCCTCGCCATCTGGAGGTAGGCGAGGACCATGGAGTGGAGTCCTTCGCGTGGGGTCGCGGCGGCCCGCGCCGCGTCGATGACCTTCTGCTGCATCTGCCCGATGACCACTTCCGCGACGGCCCGCTGAAGGCCGGTCTTGTCGCCGAAGTAGCGGTAGTACACGGACTTCGACGTGTCCGCCGCAGCGGCGATGTCCTCCATGGAGGCTCCGGGACCGAGTGAGTCGATGGCCCGCCGGGCCGTCTTGATGAGTTCGCGTCGCCGTGCCGCGCGGTGTTCCTCCCAGCGGCTCGACCGTCCGTCCGGGGCGGTCGGCGCATCGACGGACGCCTGGCGGGAGGCACCCTTCCGGGCAGCGGCGAGCTTCATGATACTCAGCGTATCAGGTACGCTAGGTATCGGTAATCCACCCCCTCGTACCAGGAGTCCTTCCATGGCAGATCAGGCCGGCGCGCAGAACGCTGCCCAGTCACCCCGCAAGGCAGTCGTCATCGGCGGCAACCGCATCCCCTTCGCCCGCGCCGGCGGTGCCTACGCCTACTCGTCCAACCGCGACATGCTCATCGCCGCGCTCGACGGGCTCGTGGCCCGCTTCGGCCTGCAGGGCGAGCGCATCGGGGAGGTCGCCGCGGGCGCCGTCCTGAAGCACTCCCGCGACTTCAACCTGACCCGCGAGGCAGTACTCGGATCGGCACTCTCGCCGGAGACTCCCGCCTACGACCTGCAGCAGGCCTGCGCCACCGGACTCGAGACCGTGGTGGGGCTGTCCAACAAGATCAAGCTCGGCCAGATCGAGTCGGGGATCGCCGGTGGCGTCGACTCGGCGTCCGACGCCCCGATCGCCGTCAGCGAGGGGCTGCGCCGCGTCCTGCTGGACCTCTCGCGCGCCAGGACGACCCAGCAGAAGATCCGCATCCTCAGCACGCTCCGGCCGAAGGACCTCTCGCCCAACGCGCCGGGCACGGGCGAACCCCGGACCGGGCTGTCCATGGGGGAGCACCAGGCCATCACCACCGCCGCCTGGCAGATCACCCGCGAGGCCCAGGACGAGCTCGCCTACCGTAGCCACCAGAACCTCGCGGCAGCCTACGACCGGGGCTTCTTCGCCGATCTCCTGACGCCCTACCGTGGACTGCTGCGTGACGCGAACCTCCGCGCCGACACCTCGCCGGAGAAACTCGCAACGCTCAAGCCCGTCTTCGGCAAGGGCCTCGACAGCCCGGCGACCATGACGGCCGGCAACTCCACGCCGCTGACCGACGGAGCCGCCGTCGTGCTGCTCGGCAGCGAGGACTACGCGCGTGCCAACAACCTGCCCATGCTCGCGAACGTCGTCGACGCCGAGGCGGCCGCGGTGGACTTCGTGCAGGGCGACGAGGGCCTGCTGATGGCGCCGGTCCACGCGCTGCCCCGCCTGCTGAAGCGCAACGGCCTCACCTTCGCGGACTTCGATTTCTTCGAGATCCACGAGGCGTTCGCCGGGACGGTCCTCAGCTCGCTCGCGGCCTGGGAGGACGAGGAGTACTGCAGGCGAGTGCTCGGCCTGGACGGCGCGCTCGGCAGCATCGACCGTTCGAAGCTCAACGTCAACGGGTCCTCGCTCGCTGCCGGGCACCCGTTCGCCGCGACGGGCGGGCGCATCGTCGCGTCCCTCGCCAAGACGCTCTCCGAGCAGGGCGGACGAGGACTCATCTCCGTCTGCGCCGCGGGTGGCCAGGGCGTCGTCGCGATCCTCGAGGCGAGGAACTGATGGCCGACGCGTACCTGGAACTCGTCAACACGCCCCTGCCCGCGAGGATCGCCAAGGCGCTCGGTCTTCCCCGCCCCTCGGTACTGCGGCGCTGGACGCCCGGTGAGGTGCTCGCGCCGCACCCCGTCCTGGTCGCCGGCGCCGGTGCGGGGGCGGACGCGCTCGCCGACGTGCTGCTCGGCTGGGACATCGAGGTGCGGCGCCACGTCCTGCCCGGCGAGAAGCTGAGCGCCGCCGTCGTCGTCCTGGAGGCAGCGACCGAGCCCGCCGACCTCGCCGCCCCGATGCTCGAACTCGGGCACGCCGTCAGGCTGCTGGTACGGGGCGGACGCGTGATCGGCGTCCTCCGCTCGGCCGCGGACGCCTCCGGACCCGCGCAGGCGGCTGCCCGCCAGGGGATCGACGGCGCCCTCCGCTCGGTCGCGCACGAACTGCGGGGCGGGGCGACGGCGAACGGCATCATCCTGCGCGGCGACGCCACCACGACGGATCCGACGACGCTCGGCGCCCTGCGCTTCTTCCTCTCGGGTCGCAGCGCCTATGTCGACGGCCAGTTCGTCGAGGTGGCTTCCACTCCGTCGGGGAGCATCACCGACCTCGCCGCCGCGACCGCTGCCTCGGGCGAGGGCGTCGCGGACCAGCCCCTCGCCGGGAAGACCGCCGTGGTCACGGGCGCTGCCCGCGGCATCGGTGCGAAGATCGCCGAGGTCCTGGTGCGGGACGGAGCGCGTGTCGTCGCCGTCGACGTCCCGGCCGCGGGGGAGCAGCTCGCCGCCGTGGCGAACAGCGTCGGCGGGACGGCGCTGCAGCTCGACATCACCGCGGCGGACGCCGCCGTGCGGATCCTCGACCACGTGCGCCGGCGCTTCGGGACGCTCGACATCGTGGTGCACAACGCCGGGATCACGCGGGACAAGCTCCTGGCCAACATGGATGCGTCCCGCTGGGAGTCCGTCATCGCGGTCAACATCGCCTCGCAGCTGCGGATGAACGAGCAGTTCATCGCCTCCCCGGTCTTCTCGGAGACTGGACGGATCGTCAGCCTGGCCTCGACGAGCGGCATCGCCGGAAACCGCGGGCAGAGCAACTACGCTGCGTCCAAGGCGGGTGTGATCGGCATGGTCCGGGCGCAGGCGGCCGAGTTCGGGGGCGCGGGCCGCAGCATCAACGCCGTCGCCCCGGGCTTCATCGAGACCGACATGACGGCGAAGATCCCGCCGCTCACGCGCCAGGTCGCCCGGCGCCTCAGCAGCCTGCAGCAGGGCGGCCTGCCCGTCGACGTCGCGGAGACCGTCGCGTTCCTCTCCTCCGATGCGGCGGCTGGTGTCAACGGCCAGGTGCTCCGTGTGTGCGGGCAGAACCTGGTGGGCGCGTGAGCCAGGGGAACGGTGCGACCGATCTCGTGCAGCTGGAGGCCGTCCCCGCCCTCGCCGGGCTGTACCGCCGGGCGCTGCTGACGACGGCCGCCCGCAGGGTGGCACGGAAGGGTGCGCCGTCGGACCTGCCCGCCGTGCGGCACCGCGTCGGCGGCGTGCGCGTGGAGCTGCCCGCACTCACGCGCTTCCAGCATTTGCTCGGGTCCGCGGCCCGGGACCAGCTGCCCTCCGCCTACCTGCACACCGTCGCGTTCCCCGTGGCCATGAGCGTGCTCGCGCGGCCGGACTTCCCCCTCCCGCTCCTCGGCATGGTGCACCTCAGCAACGAGGTGCGGCAGGAGCGGCAGGTGGGCGTGTCGGAGACGCTCGACGTCGTCGCGTGGAGCGAGTCCCTCAGGCCCCACCCCGCCGGGACGCAGGTCGACCTCGTGACGGAGATCGCCGTCGATGGGCAGCGCGTGTGGTCGGGACGCTCCGTCTACCTCGCCCGCGGCATCCGGTCGGAGGGCGCACCGGAACGCTCATCCGTGGAGCGGCCCGCCTTCGTCCCGCCCGTCCCGACGGGACGCTGGCGTCTCGACGCCGACCTGGGGAGGCGGTACGCGGCCGTGTCGGGAGACTGGAACCCCCTCCACCTGAGCGGTCCCTCCGCGCGGCTGCTGGGCATGAAGGGCGCCATCGCCCACGGCATGTACCTCGCGGCACGGATGGTCGACGAAGCCGTGCCTGCTCCGTCGGGTGCGCTCTCGTGGCGTGTCGACTTCGCCACGCCCGTGCCGCTGCCCGGCAGGGTGGCGCTCTCCTTCGCCTCGCCGACCGGCGAAGTCGCTGCAGCCGGCTCCCGGATCGACGTCGTGGGCTGGGATGCGAAGCGCCGCCGGCCGCACTTCACGGGGTGGGTCCGCGCGGAATAGTTCCATGCCGGGCAGGCCCTGTCCAGAGAGCCGGTGGTTTTCACGGGTGATTCTTCCGAAGTCACCGAATCGGCTGGGCAGGGCACGTGGGCGCGGGGCAGACTCCAGGGACCGGCCCCCGAAGGCCGCCCCACTGGATGGAAAGAGGAGTTTCGTGAACTCTAGAGGTCTCAAAGCCGGCATGATCGCCGCGTCGGCCCTGATGGCATCAGCGCTGATGGCAGCAGGTCCGGTCCAGGCAGCGCCGTCGCCCGCCACCGACACGAGCGTTGCCGGCGTCGTGTCCCACGCCCAGAACGAGAGCCAGGCGTCGCTGGACGCCTACTGGACCGCGGACAGGATGAAGAACGCCAAGCCGGCGACCGCGATCAACTCCGGATGGGCGGCCGAGGGCCGGTCCATCATGCCGAAGGCAGGCCAGGAGTCGGTGGCCAAGGCGCCGAAGCAGCCCGTCGTCGAACCCCGCGCCGTCGCCCAGACGGCCGTACCGCGCATCGGCAAGGTGTTCTTCACCCAGGGCGGCCAGAACTACGTGTGCTCGGGCAACTCCGTGCAGAGCGGCAACCAGAGTGTCGTCGCCACCGCCGGCCACTGCACGCACGACCTCGCCACGGGATTCGTCACGAACTTCGTCTTCGTGCCCGCCTACAACAACGGTGCGGCGCCCTACGGCAAGTTCACCGCGCGTTCGCTGGTCGCAGCGAGCGAGTGGGTCTCCCGCAACGACATCAACTACGACGGCGCCTTCGCCGTCATGAACACCCTCAACGGCCGGACCCTCTCGGCGACGGTCGGCGCATCGAGCATCGGCTTCAACATGGCCCGCGGGCTGAACTACACCGCGTACGGCTACCCTGCCGCCTCGCCCTTCAACGGTGAGCGCCTCTACAGCTGCACGGGGACCGCAACGGCCGATCGCATCGGCGGCACGCAGTCGCAGGGCATCCCCTGCGACATGACCGGCGGCTCCTCGGGCGGTCCGTGGTTCGTCGGCTCCGGATCCGGCGGCACGCAGAACTCCGTCAACAGCTTCGGCTACAGCACCCAGAAGAACGTCATGTACGGCCCGTACTTCGGCAGTTCCATCCAGGCGGCCTACAGCACGGCATCCAGCCTGTAGTCGTCCCGCGCGCAGTACCCACGCAGTACCCGTGCAGTATCCAGGAGGGCGGTTCCCCAGGGAGCCGCCCTCCTGGACCTCCGCGGCCGCCGGAACGGCAGGGCGCGCCACCTAGACTGGAGCGATGACCAGCTCCACCCTCGCCGACAGGGCGGCCGAGCTCGACGCCGCCGACCCCCTCGCCCGTCACCGCGCACTCTTCCTGGGGACCGCGGATGTATCCGTCCGCTCGTACCTCGACGGCAACTCCCTCGGTCGTCCCCTCGCCGTGACGCCGGACAGCCTCACGGCGTTCGTCGGGGAGCAGTGGGGCGGCCGCCTCATCCGGGGCTGGGACGAGGGCTGGCTGGAGCTGCCGCAGCAGGTGGGCGACAGGATCGCGCGGGTGGCCCTCGGTGCCGCCGAGGGACAGTGCATCGTCGCCGATTCCACGAGCGTCCTCCTCTACAAGCTGGCGCGCGCGGCCGTTGCAGCGCGGCCGGAGCGGACCGAGATCGTCGTGGACCGCGACAACTTCCCGACGGACCGCTTCATCGTGGAGGGCATCGCCCGCGAGCGGAACCTGACGGTGCGCTGGATCGACGTCGCCTATGACGGCGGGGCGACGACGGTGGACGTCGCGGGCGCCGTCGGGCCACAGACCGCCCTGGTGCTGCTCAGCCACGTGGCCTACAGGTCCGGCCACGTCGCCGACGTCGAGGGCATCACGCGGGTGGTCCACGACGCCGGGGCGCTGGTCCTGTGGGACCTCAGCCATTCGGTCGGGTCCGTCCCGGCCGAGCTGGACGCCTGGGACGTGGACTTCGCGGCCGGGTGCAGCTACAAGTACCTCAACGGTGGACCGGGCGCTCCCGCGTGGGCGTACGTCGCGCAGCGGCACCTGGCGACGCTCGACCAGCCGATCCCCGGCTGGCTCGGCAGCGCAGACCCCTTCGCGATGGGTGCTGCGTACCGGCCGGCAGACGGGATCCGCAGGCTCGTCTCGGGAACCCCGCCCATCGTAGGCATGATCGCCATGCGCGACATGCTGGACCTGCTCGAGGTTGTGGGCATGCCCGCCGTCCGGGCGAAGTCCGAGCGGCTCACGGCGTTTGCCGTCGAGGCCGTGGAGGCCGTGCTCGCGCCGCACGGCGTCGTTGTCGCCTCACCGCGCGATCCCGCCCGGCGTGGCGGTCACATCACCATCGATCATCCCGCGTTCGCCGCCATGGTGCCCGATCTGTGGGCGGACGGCATCATTCCCGACTACCGCAATCCGAACGGCATCAGGCTCGGACTGTCGCCCCTGTCGACCTCCTTCGCGGAGGTCGCCGTCGCGATCGGTGCCATCGCCGAGCGCCTCGATCGGGCGGCCGACGCCGATCGGTAGGACGGCCGTGCAGGCCGGGGTGGGACGGGACGGCACATGAGCACGCCGGCGGCCGAGTTCCGGGACCGCATCGTCGGCGGATTCGCGCAAGCCGCTCCGCCGTCGGTGGGGCTCACCGGCATCCTGGTGATCGCGGTCGCTGCCGCCGTGCTGTGCGTCCCGCGGCGTTCCTGGCGCATCTTCGGACTCTTCGTCACCGTGGTCCACGAACTGGGCCACGTGGGGGCCGCCCTGCTCACCCTGCAGCGCGTCACGGGGATCACTCTCCGCCTCGACCACTCGGGCACCACCACCAGTCTCGGGCGCGGCGGCCGGCGCGCGGCCTTCACCACGTTCTGGGGCTACCCCGCGCCTGCGGTCGTCGGGCTCGGGCTCCTGTGGAGTGCCGCGCACGGGTGGGCGGGGGCTGCGCTCTCAATCGGGGCGCTGCTCCTGGTGGCAGCCCTCGTCCTCGTGCGGAACGCACAGGGCATCCTGATCCTGGGCGGCAGCGCCGCCGTCGCCCTCGCGCTCGTGTGGTTCGGGGGAGGGGAGCCCGCGGGATACGCCTGCCTGGTCCTCGGGATCGCCCTGCTTGTGGGTGCCTGCCGTGACTGGATCAAGGTGGTGCGGGTCCATGCCCGACGGCGGGACCTGGGGTCGTCCGACGCCTACCTGCTGAAGGCCGCCACCGGCATCCCGTCGGCGCTGTGGCTCGGTGGCTTCGCCGTCGTCATCGGCGGGTCGCTGGCACTCGCGTCCGGCCCGCTGGCGCGCATGGCCGTCGCGCCCTGACCGCAGGGCCCCTCGTCAGTCGTCGCAGATCCTCGTACGCCCGGAGCTGTAGGGGGCGCCACGCTGCCGGCAGAGGTCGTCGTACAGCTCGTTGACAGCCTGCGAGATGCAGTCGCGCTCATGTTCCGGCAGGTCGATCAAACCGTGCAGGTAGGCGTTCACCTCGTACTCGTCGACGCCTCCGCCCATGCTGAAGTAGTGGAGCCAGAGTTCCCCCGTGGAGATGTTGGTCCGTTTCATGGCGTCGAACGTCAGGGCGAACTGCTCCTGGCCGGGATTCGTCTCGTCCACCGCATCCATTCCCTGTTGCCTTGAATTTCCTCGTCACCACGGCACATGCCGGCCCGTGGTCTGGCCAGCATATGCCGCGCGACGTGTGCGACGGGTCGGGCAGGGGGTGGTTGCCGCGGTCGCGGGCGCCACGGTAGGGGGTCCTCCGTGCTCCGTGCTCCGTGTTGTGCCGGTTGTCGTCGGCGGCCCGAGGGCAGGCCGCCGATTCAACTCCTGAGCGGTTCTCGTGGTAGAGTCTTTCTCGTTGCTTTCGCCGGTTTATACGGCGAAAAACCACCCGCGCGGGTGGCGGAATGGCAGACGCGCTAGCTTGAGGTGCTAGTCCTCTTATTGAGGGTGGGGGTTCAAGTCCCCCTCCGCGCACCAAGAAAACCCCGGTTCGCCGGGGTTTTTTTGTGCCCTCGACCACGCGGCGGCTTTCGCCGACCACGTGAGTGCGCCCATCCGCGACCCGTGGCCGCTCGGACCGCCCCGTGAAGTGCATGGCGAGCATAGAGAGAAGAAGCCGCAGGAACGGTCAGACGGCCTCCCTGCGGCAACGGGTCGACAAGCGACCTTCTGAACGGACGTCTCACCGGTTCGAGGACGTCTCTTTGCCAGATCGGACAGTCGTGGATCGGTAGGGGCAGCCGCTGGCCCTTCGTCGACTTCGAAGTGATCGAGGACAACCTCGAAGGACTCTCCGGCGGTGAACGCCGGTTCATGCTGCTGGTTGCATCCCTCGGCGACGGGGGAGTGCTGGTCGACCTCGGCGACATCATCCCGGGCCTGGACGGTGGCGTGCTGGCACTTGTCCTCGCCGCGATCGCGCACGCCGGCGGAAGCCACGAACACTCAGGGTTCGAGTTCACCGAGGACGGCACCCCAACGTCCATCGTGCGCCTCGCCCGGCTTTACGACTGGCTTAACGGCAACATCATCTGAGCCGCTGCGCGGCACACCCGCCGCCGAAGAAGCGGTACTCGAGGGCAGTGCTCGATGACAGTGGGACGTCCTGCCCAGGGTGCACGGTAGGTCGAGTACGACGGACACCCCGGACAGGACTCCACTACAGAGCGTAGAACACTACTCTGACACCATCCCCGGGCAGCAGTTGGTGGAGGCTGACAGACTGATTGGATGCCTGCGACCCGCCCCGACAACGACCAGGTGGCCGAATGCGCGGAATGCGGCAGGACCGCCCCGCTGACGCTCACCGGTGATGGAACGCCGAAGGATTGGGCGTACATCGCGGATGCGGGACTGACATTCTGCCCGCTGCACCGGCCGCGGATGCCCGAAGGCCGGCAGGACGTCATCAGGATCTACAAGAAGGGCGAGCTCGACAAGCTTGCCGGCGAGCCCAAGTCTCCGCCCACCGGTTCGTTCGAGGAACAATGACGAAGGCCCCGGGGAGGCTGCGTGGATGGGGGATCAACACACAGACGACCGGGGCCCTCACCGACAGTTCTACTGGGTGAGAGCGCTCCCCACCTAGCCGAAACAGACGCATGACCTGATGAGAACTCCAGCCCTGGCACAGTGCTGCATCTGCCGCGGGACGACCAAGCTCCAGGACGAGGGAAGGCCCCTGCCCGAGGGCTGGCTGTACCGGACGATCACCGTCGACGTCGGCCGCTACTACTGCCCCGAGCACGCGCACCGGGCTTGATGCGAGTGCGCTGCATGGACCAGAACACAACACCAGCGAGCAGTCCGGCCCACTGCCACCGCACGAGACCCGGTGGCGGCCGAGTCAAGAGCAAGCTGACGCGGTCAGAGAGCATGTCCACGAGAGACTGTCCTGCATCCCCTCACTGCAGTCGGCCGGTGCGTGAATCGTGCTGGAACAGCCGGACACCTACAACGGGGTTCCAGGAACTCGACATAGCAGATCTGCATCTGCTCATGAACCGCGCTTTGTCGTCGTCATGATGTGCGGGTTCATTGGCTGGGGGGTTCGTGTTTGGGTAGAGTGCCTGCCAGTGGCTCAGCAGTGGGCTCGACCAACGTCGTGTCTGGAGATGATGATGTGCCCCCACTGCTCAACACCCCGCCTCGAATCACCAACGACGTCGCCCGTAGAGTCGCCGTCCAGACCACTGCGGAATCCTTCTGACGCTCTGCCCCCGAATTACCTGCGGATGCCCTTGCGGGAGCTTCGCGTCCATGCGAACCGGCTCTACGAGGTTCTGGACACATCGGATCCGCCCGAAGACGCTGTGTACGAGTATCGGCTGGTCAGTTCCATCCTGACGCTGCGTGCCGAGTACGCCCGGCGCCGCTCACCCTGACCTACGAGCTGACCGGTTCCCGGCATCAGGTGCGAGCACGGTCCCCGCCAGGGGCCCTCCCGGTGCGGTATCGAGGACCGTGATCGGCGGGCTTCCGCGTTGGTCGGAGTGATACCAGATCGCGGTGGAACGTTGTGGAGAAACCAGGACGCGGGCGAGGTGCCATGGCCGGTGACGCTACCGGTATGGTCGCTCAGATCGTCCCGTACCGAGGACGATGTCATGACACGGGTACTTCCGGTAGGCGCTCGAATTCTGAGAGCTCGCCTACAAGGGCCTCAGCTGTGGTGAGGACCATGATGAACAACCGTTCATTCGCGCAAGACAACGCCCCGTAAGGCGCGGACCCTGACACCAAGGGCGGCTCCGAGCACGACCGGGAGATCCCCGAGCTCTTACACCGCTCGGTCACCGATAGCGGGAACCTCGTGGAGCACCTCGAGATCCTGGTGAGCACGGCGGTCGATGTCCTCGAAACCCCAGGAGAGGACGTGTTCTGCGGGGTGACGCTCCTGCTGCCACGCCGCGCAGCGACGGTGTCCAGCAGCAATGACGTTGCCCAGAAGATGGACGAGGTCCAGTGCAGGTCAGATGACGGGCCACGCCTAACAGCGGCTCACGAGGAACGAGAGGTCTACCTCGACGAAGCCCGGCGCCTTCACACCCCGGTCCACGAATCTGGCCCATAGATTCGCGCAGGAGGCATCGAAGTCCCTCCGGATCGCAGTGCGCCTGGCGGACCTGTCCGATAGGGGCGCTGACCTACGCGCCGCGATGGAGGGCCGGCACGTCATCGACACCGCAGGAGGAATCATCATGTCCCAGACCCTCTGCAGCCAGGAGGAAGCCTTCGTCACCCTCCGTCAGGCCTCCAGCTCCCGCAACACGAAGCTGCTGGTCCTCGCCCAAAGCATCCTCGACAACATCGGCACCACACCCACCCCATAGAGAACTTCCACCCATGAGCCGACTATCCGGCTGAGCGCCCCCGACTTGCTACCCCCGACTGACGCCCCCCCCGACTGACGACCCCCGACTGACGACCGCACCAGTTGGAGCGGCCGGCTCAGACAGGACAGCCGAAAACGCCCCACCGCAGCCCTGCCCGACCGGATGCCGCTGGCTCCACAGCGAAAGCGGGACCCAGCGAATCAGCGATAGGTCAATGGTGGCCGGTGTACTGCTGATATTGAGGGTGATCGGCCAGGAACGCGTGAGCCATCGGGCAACGGGGGATGAGGTTCAACCGCCGCTTGTGGGCGTCGAGGACGATGTCGCGCATCAGGATTGTAGCAGCGCCTTGGTTCCGGAAGCCCGGCAGTTCGTTACCCATGATCAGGGTCAGGTCCCCGCCGGTCATCCGGTACTGCATGTACGCGACCACGTGTCCGTCGATGAACAGCTCGAACCGGGAGGACAGCGAGTTATCGCGGAACTTCTGCCGCGTCGCGCTCGCCGGATGCCGTTTCTTCGCTGCCTCGGCTCTGCGCTCGAGCTCGTCGACGAGCATCTCGTACCGGTCCACCGTCCGGCTGGGCGGGAAGCCGGTATCCATCAGCGTGTACGCCTGGTTGACCAGCGTCCTCAACCGGCGGACAGAGAGTGACGCGAGAACAGCTGGGGTCGGTCGTTCATCGTCAGTGAGGGAGTCATCAGGCTCCTGCCGGGATTCCATCCACGCAGTCGGCTGCTCCGTGTCGATCGTCCCGAACTGATTCGCCCGGGTGAGCTTTGCCGTCGTCTTGGACCGATCGGATTCTGTGAGGAGCGTGAGCGATGCTGCAGCGGCAGTGGTGCTCGTGGGTATTGCGGGGTGATTCATCAGTTCGGTCATGGCCGTCTCCGCACTAACTACACATCCCTGGCCTGTGTCTAGACCTATGTGTGATTCGAACACTAGACCTAAAGCCCGCAGAAGCAACCAGCATCAGCTGAACAGTTGGTGACGGCCAACCCGTGAGGGATTGGGAGGTTGAACGGGGCGACAGGGCACGAATTTTGTGCAGTATCGCTACCGCTCCTCTACGCCTTCCTGCCCACTGCTATACAGATGAAGCCGCACGTCTTGGTAGGGACCCCGCGGAGGGGGACTACCGGTGACGAGATCGCCACCGAAGAAACTACTCACTACAGCGGCAACCGTCTCCGCCGGCATCGGGCACACCGATCCTGTACGGCGCTCCTGAGTCGCAGATGGCCGACCTCGACGACGTTCCGACGTCCGGCGCTAGCGGGCACGATGTGCCGCTTGTGAGGCCGTTTTGGACCTTTCAATTCCTCATCTGCGACATCGCAGCCCTCACCGGGCCTGACGCCGATCAGCTGGTAGGGGTTGATTCCGCCGTTTCGGCGAGGCGGCCAGCATCGCGCCCCTGAAGGTGCACTATGTCGTTGCGTGCTGCAAGGGACACGGCGATGACCCGGCCGACGTCGCTCGAAGCTCCGTTGATGAGCGCTGAGCCCTCCATCCGGCAACGTCACCCCGATGACTGATCGTGGTCAGAGGCCCGGTCAACAGCAGACATGCGCATGACGCACCCGCCAGGGGAGTGCGGCTACAGAGAGCGCAGGAACTGACGTGCCCGGTCCTTACCGTCGACCTGCCGGGGGATATGGTGCCCGATGGCGTCGACGATGTCCTGTGCGATAAGGCTGACCTTGCGGTTGGTGTCCTGGCTGTGTTGGGAGATGACGTCGAAGGCTTCGCTGGCGCTGATGCCGGTCATGCCGGTGAGGATGCCTTTTGCCTGGTCGATGGTGCTGCGCTTCAGGGTGGCCGCGGCGACGGCTTCGTTGGCGAGCCGGTGCGAATCGGTGTGAATTGAGCGCGTGAGATCGATCAGCAGCCCCCACACCCCGACGTGCTGACCGTCCTCGAACAGTGGGCCGCCCACTACGAGAGTCTGATAGTCCTTGCCCCTTCTGTCCTGAAGGGTCAGATACATCGACAATGGGCCGGCGTGGTCTGTCACTTCGACCCAGAATGCAGCGCTGCTCTCCCGCATCGTGGGGTGGACGTGGGACTGGCCGAGCTCGAAGGTCGGCTCGATCTCGCCGGGCTCGTACCCGTGCATGATGAGCATCTCGTCGGACCAGTGGAAGGTGTCGGTCGCGAAGTAGTACTGGAAGGTCCCGGTCGGACAGTTATGGAACAGGTGAGAAGGTACACCGAAGCCAGGGGTGGACTTCGGGGCATCATCGAATGACTGCACGAGGAGATGGCTCTCCACGGGTCGTCGCAGAGCTAGCTGCACAACTCTGTTCGCCCTGAAGAATAGCAACACGGTCTGACACGGTCCGACATGAACCGGAGGGCAGCCAGGGGCGGACTAATCAGGGAATTCCCGAAGCGTCTGTGGCGAGGTTGAAGATCACGGGGTCCAGCTCCCGCAGAACCTGTTCGAGCATGGATCGATCAACGGCCGGGAGGGTGTTTATCCCGTAGACGTAGGCATCGAGGTCCAAGAGTTCGAGGTTGCCGCCCATTGCGTAGTACCCCAACCACAGGTCAGGCAGGCTGATTCCGAGGAGGTGCACTGTCGAGGAAAGGGCGGTGTACTGTTCAGCGGCAGTCATCGGTCTGCCCATCGCTGTCCCTCCTCACGAGGTTGCGCTACACCCACCGTAGACCTGTCATCTCGTCAACCGGTCGGATTCGGGGTGGCTTTGAGGTAGGAGGCGAGGCGGGCGGCGTTGCGGAACAGCCCGGGGTCGGTGGACGCGACGGGGTCGGGGACCTGGTCGAGGTCCTTGAAGTCGACTATTTGCATGGCTTCGCCAACCCAATAGGCGCCGCCCTGTACGGGGAGGGTGAACCCGACGTCGTTGAGTCCCTGCATGAGGTCCGCGACGGTTTCGTGTGCGCCGTCTTCGTTGCCGACGACAGCGACGGTGGCGACTTTCCCGTACATGATGCGCCGTCCCTCGTCATCGGTTGCGAACAACTAGGCGTCAAGGCGTTCCATGACCTGCTGGGCGATGCTGCAGGGGTGGCGAATCCAGATCGGGGTGGACAGGACCAGGATGTCTGCGGCGAGGATCGGGGGAGGGTGTCAACGTACAGATCAACGCAAGAGCAGCTGGATCAGCCATGAGGGGCTGCGTTCCCTTCAGTGATCCTGGTAGTCAGGAGGGTGGGGGTGACCATGGAGCTTCACCGCATTGGCGGTGAAGGTCACGTGCTTCCCCTCGCCGATCCTCGGCCTCCCCAGCTAGCAGGCGGCTCACTCGCCACCTGTCGGTCGACTTGTCAACGTCTGTTGACCGACTTCAGTCAGTGATTCAGGCAGCTGACAGGCGTGGATATCAGGGGTGGAGGAGGATTGTGGTCCAGCCGTTCTCGCGCTTGTCGACGTTGGAGTAGGCGTCCACGGCGTCGTCGAGTGAGAGTTCATGGGAGACGATCCAGGACGGGTTCGCCCGTCCGCGGATGATGATGTCCCGTAGCTCCCGGTTGTACTTTTTCACCGGGCATTGGCCGCCGGCGATGCTGATGCCTTCAATGAACGCTTCGCAGTCGTTGAACCCGATGCGCCCCTCATGCGGGTGTAGGTCGGACCCGTAGATGTTCGCTGTCGTGATCCGGATGATCGTGTCCAGTGGACCTTGGATCGTGGGGTCATCGACGGTCTCGACGGACAGTTCGTACGGTGCTTTGAAAACTACTGCCTTCATAGGAGAACCCCCTCTACCGGAGATCGGCCCGATCGCTTAAGGACCCGGGCGGGCCCTGCTCAGTATCCAGCCGCTTCTTGACCAGATGCTAAGCCTACTGATGAGTCAACGCGACCAGCCGCACCGACGTCAAGCAAGCACCGATTGTGGGGCACTGTTTGACGATCCGGCATGGCGCGACCGCTACAGACGAGAGGCCCTCCATCTCCGGCGCATCCAGGTCCGATCCTGGGGCCCGGCTGCCCAGCGTGGTATCACGCGTCTTGCGGCAGCGCAACCGGCACCCATCCGAACGACAGCATGCTGACGAATGTCTAGGGTGAAGGACGCGCCCATGGCGCGTCACCGACAAAGAAGCTTCGGTGAAGTATCAGTGAAGCATCAGAAGGAGTTACCCCTATGGCGGAGATCGTCGCGCATCATGGTCTGTTCAAGAACACCAACCTCCACGTCGATGACACCGGAGGAACAGGTCGCCCCGTGGTCCTGATTCATGGGTGGCCCCTGTCGGGGGAGGCGTTCAAGAATCAGGTCCCTGCACTGCAGTCTGCCGGGTACCGGGTGATCACCTATGACCGGCGCGGTTTCGGTCGCAGTGACAAGCCGATGACCGGGTACACGTACGACACTCTGACCGAGGATCTCCAGGCCCTGCTCGAGGAACTCGATCTGCGGGACGTGACCCTGGTCGGGTTCTCCATGGGCGGGGGAGAGGTCGCCCGCTACTTTTCCAAGTACAGCCATGAGCGCATCCGCAGCGTCGTGTTCGCCTCCGCGGTCCCGCCGTTCATGATGCAGGGCGAAGACAACCCTGACGGACCTCTCACCAAGGACGCTGCTGCCGGGATGACCAAGGATCTGTCCAAGGATGAGGAGTCGTTCTATGACGGGTTCACCACCGATTTCTTCTCGGCGAACGGGGAGCTGAAGGTCACCGAGGGACAGCGTCAGGAAGCCCTCGAGCTGTGCCGGCAGGCTGATAAGAAGGCAGCCCTGGCGTGCATCGAAGCGTTCGGGACCACGGACTTCCGCGACGACCTGCTCAAGGTCACCGTTCCGGCCCTGGTCCTGCACGGCGACGCCGATGCGACCGTTCCGTTCGAGGGCTCCGGGCAGCGCACCCATGCAGCGTTGCTCGGCAGCGACCTCCACGTCATCGCCGGTGGCCCGCACGGGTGCAACGTCAGCCACCCCGATGAATGGAACCAGGCCCTGATCACCTTCCTCGCCAAATAGAGCAGCCGACAAATTTGCCGGGCATAGGAAATTGGGTGCTCAGAACTGGCTGACACGACCAGTCTGAAAGACCGACGGGTAGGGTAACTCCGTGTGGCTCGGGCGTCTCACCCTTCCCTGGGATGAGGCGCCTAATCCGCTGACCAGTCCTGGTGTCGAATGCGTCCATCCAAGCCCGCTGTTCACCCCTGCTGTCTGACGCGCGCTCAATCCGCCAATCCAGATCCGGGTGTGGTCCGAAGCACAGTAGGCACACTGAGAAAGGTGTGCCCATTCGCACAGTAAAGGAATCACCTGATGAAGAACAGCATGCGACTGCTCGCAGTCCCCACCCTCGCCCTCGGCGCCCTGGCCCTGTCCGGTGGGTCCGCCATGGCAGCGGACGCCTCCTACTCCTCGACCCTGGGCCAGCTCAACGGCACCACGGGCACCGGCACGATCACCGTCGACGTCACCGGTGATAAGGCCATGGTCAACCTGCAGGTATCCGGCCTCGCCGAAACCTTCATGGACGGACCGTACCCCCACGTCCAGCACATCCACGGCGGTGCGGCGGGTGTCTGCCCGACCCCGGCCAACGACACCAACGGTGACGGCATCATCAGCGTCACCGAAGGCGCCGGCGGCTACGGCGCCATCCAGACCACGCTGACCACCAGCGGTGCCACCACCCCGGCCGAGGGCCTGAACCTCGAGCTCGGCGGCCAGGGCGGCACCTACAGTGTCCAGCGCGAGATCACCCTCGACGCAGCCACTAAGGCATCGCTGGAGTCCGGGACCGCTGTCGTCGTCGTCCACGGCCTGGACCCCGCTACCGCTGGCGTCTCGACCGAGGTCTTCTCCTCCCCGAGCGACCTGAACCCCGATCTGCCCCTCGGCGCTACCTCGCCGGCACTGTGTGGCACGCTGACCGCCACCCAGATGGGTGCTATGCCCCAGGGCGGAGCCGACACCGGTGTCGCACAGGAGACCGGCACGAACACCGCCGCTCTCGCCCTCGGTAGCGGCCTCGTCCTGGCCGCAGCAGCCGGCGGCGCTTACATGGTCCGCCGCAGCAATACCAAGGTCTGACACCAAGGCCCGCACGAAGTTCGGAGGCGAAAGCTTGATGTCCTCGGACGTCTCAGCCGTAGCAGCACGAGTAGGCGCCGCTCACCCTGATCGAGGGTGGGCGGCGTTTGCTGTTCCTGGTCTTAGGAGCAGGGTTGGCGCAAGGAAGAGCGTCGACCAGCAGGATTGCTGATGATCTGTGGTTGGGTGTCCTTAGTTTGTTTAGCAGTCGGGTAGGTCGCGTGCGGGGCGTGATGCGTATCGGCTGGACGCGATGGTCTCTCTTGAAGGTCTCACTCTCATGCATACAGTTCAGTTGCCGCTCGTTGTTCCCTCACGAGGTGCCCTCATGTCGGACACGCCCTTCACAGTTCTCGGGTCTGACGCTCCTGCGGTGCCTGCTCAGCCTGCTCAGCGTTCGTCAGGACCCGCCAGTTCGAACGTTGGTCGGGGGTGTGAGGTCGGAGCTCTTCTGCTTCGTCTTGAGCAGGGTGACGCCAGCGCCTTCACGGAGCTCTATGAGCGCACGTCTCACCGCGTGTACGGGCTGGTGCGGAAGGTCCTCGTCGACCCAGATCTGAGCGCCGAGACAACCCAGGACGTCTTCCTCGCTCTGTGGGTCGGTAGTGGAGTTCACTTTGATCCTGCCAAAGGCTCCGGAATCTCGTGGGTCATGACCCTCGCCCACCGCCGCGCAGTGGACAGGGTCAGGGCAGACGAATCCCACCGTGTACGCGACCTCAAATGGGGGCTCAAGAACCGCGGCAATGACCACGACCAGGTCACCGAGGTCGTCATCCAGAACGCGGAAACCGACGAGCTCAGGGAGTCGCTCAGCAAGCTCTCAGACCTGCAACGGGAAGCTATTTTCTTCGCTTACTACCGCGGTCTGACCTACGTCCAGGTCGCCGAGCACCTCGGGATTCCAATATCCACGGCTAAGACCCGTATCCGCGACGGCATCAGACACCTCAGCTCACACCTGCAGAACCTCTGACCGACACCTGATTGACCGAACACCCCCACACCGGCTGATCAGGCCCCTGGAAGCGTCGGCCGATGTCGTCGCACAGTCACGCCAGCACTCAGAGGCCAGAGCCAGGTTCGGTGCCGTTATTGGTGCTGGGTCGGATGTCGGTGCTGTAGGGGCTCGTGGCAGGGGTGGTTGTTCGTCGATGAGTTCGTTGATGGCCAGAGCGATGAGGTAGCAGTCCAGGACCGGGAGGCGTATCAGTCCGTGCAGGTACGCGTTGATGTCGTACTCGTCAACGTTGCCGGTCATCATGAAGTACCGGATCCACACGTCCTGCACGCCGAGGTTCGCGGCGCGGAGTGCGCCTAGGGTACGCCGGCGCTGCTCCTCGAGTAGCTGGGCAGGGGTCATCGCTGCATCACCGCCTGGTGGTGAGGTCGGAGCCGTTCTGACGCTCGGCGATCCTGCTTGCCATCACGACAAGAGGGCTCTCGGCTTCGACGGCCATCTTGACCAGATGATTCATGGCTTCGTCCCTGGTCAGGTCGAGGCGTTCCATGATGATGCCCCGGGCGAGAGCAACCGTATCGCGGGCATCGAGGGCGATTTTCATTTCGGCGCTGATCCGCTGCGGTAGATCACTGGCCTGAATGTGGCTGAGAAGAGCGGCAGCGGAGCGTGAAAGGTTCATCAGCACCTGCTCATGACCATCGGTGAACGCGCGGGGAGTGTTGGCGTACACCTTCAGCGCCCCTACCCGACCCGAATCGGCGTGCAGGAGCGGGACGCTGAGGCAGGACCGCACACCCCTGTCCGCGACGGCGGCCGACCACTGCGGCCACCGCTGATCCTCTTCGGTGTCGGGAATGTGCGCCGGTTCCCCGGACGCCCAGGCCGTCAAGCACGGACCTTCGCCGAGTTCGTACTGCAGTGTGTCGGCTTCGAGGACGCGGGCGTCCGTAGCCCCTATGCTTTGCCGTTGCCCGTCGACGCTGATCACACTCACTCCTGCCCCTGTGGCCGGACCCACCACGTCCCGGGCTACTTCCGCCAGACCGTCGACCGCGTCATGAGCAGTCTGCTCCGTCAGCAGATAGCCCTTCGTACGCCCGAAAATCGTCTTCAACTCATCGGAAGATGGTGTGGTCACGGGTTCGCCCTACCTGTCATCGGCAAGGCGCCACCCTGCATCGGAAGCTGTCTGCTCAACCCCACAGCGCTCGTATGAGCGCCTGGGGCTTACGCTAGCCTGCGCAAGCCCCCACTGCACCGAGAACCTTGACTGCCGCAGCAGCGCAGGGAAAGGATATGGCCGCCCCCTTCAGTGGACACTCTGCTCCGCCGTGCGGGTGTCAGGAGAACCTCACACCCGGGTCGCTACTTAGGCAGTGCCCTACAGTTTCCCCTCAGTGGTCAAAGTAGGTGGTGACGTTGCCGGCTTTCATGGCATCGAGGATTGCTGAGGCGACGTCGCGGGCAGGGATACCCCGGGCCTGGGCGGTGTCCATGATCTTCCTGCAGGCGTGATCGTGCGTGCATCTCTCCTTCGCCATGATGGTGCCGACGGCAAGATCGATGATTGTCCGCTCGTGCATCGCGGCAGTTAGCTCCTCGGCCCTTCGTGCCAGACGGGCCAGTGTCATGGCCAGCATCAGAGGCTTCGCCGCGGTGACAGCGAAAGACTTCAACGTCCACATCATCTGCGGGGTCAGCGCCCCGGCAGGCGTGGAATACAGGGCGAAGGAGACCTGCGCTGCACCATCGATGGGCAGCATCACGTCAATGACCGAACCGACGGACAGCTCACGTGCGGCGCGTGAGAACGATGGGTACTCATGATCCGTGCGGGTCTCCCGGATGTAGACCCTGTGAGCGGCCACTGCGATGGACGGTACCTTCAGACCACCGTTCCCGCCCTGCACGGCCGGTTCTCCGACGTCATCAGCGTGGTGTCTCGGATCGAGGGACGCTATGCGGCGATCAACTGGTCCCGGTCCTGCAACGACCGTGACCGGAGACCGCTGCTGGTCCGTCACCCGGATACCGAGGAGAGCTTCATCATGCACAGTGTCCTTCAGGTTCTCTGCGGCGATGTGTGCGACCGCCTGAAGGTAGGAGGTGAAGCCTGTTTGTAGGAGAAGGAGGTCCTGTAACAGGAGCTGCAGTTCCTGACTCCGGACCATCCCTGTATCGCCCATCGGGGCCTCACTGACCAATCGGAGGAGGGAGGGCCATCCCGACGCTACGCGTGCACTCCCGTCGCTGGCTGCTCAACAACTGGCCGTAACCATACCGACTGCTGATCGACACCGATAGAGGAAGACCCGAATTGGTCGGGCCCGCCACAGAGCCTAATTCCACGGCGGGTACTGAGGGTTCGACACCTGACGCCCAGTTCCACCTCGTCACCCGCGATGGAGAGCACGAACCAGCGCTGGGGCACTGGCCGGGCAACATGGTTTTGTTCGCTTGACGGGTAGCAGGTTGAACACCTCACGTGAGTCAGAGGCTGCACATGTAGGGACCTGCCGGGACGCACATGTAGGGACGTGCCGAGATTTGGGTGGACGCCGAGATGTCTGAGGTCGCGACTCATAGTTCGAGCGGTCCTGACGAACGGTGGTGTCGGCTCCTATCTGACACGTCGGATCATCCGGCGTTCGTTTGCCTGAGCTCGGGGACCATCGGTGTGGCGCGAGATGATCGGCTTTGTCCGACGGAGGTTCACCGCTGGACGTCGCCCGCGTTCAGCAGACAGACTGGTCTTGCTGGATCGGCGCGGGACGCCAAGTAAAGGGGAAAGGGAGATGTAGCGACATGTCTGTACAAGCTGCTGGTTCGGATGTGAGGCAGCGGATTCTTGACACGTCGTATGACCTGTTCGTCGACCGAGGTGTGCGGCAGGTGGGGATCAACGAGATCATCAGGACTGCGGGGGTGGCGAAAGCTTCCTTTTACAGTTACTTCCCGTCGAAGGACGATCTGATTCTCGCGTTCCTGGAACAACGTAAGGATCTCTTTACCATCGGGTACCTGTCGGCTGAAGCGCAGGAGCGAGCGGACACCCCGGAGGGCCGGCTGTTGGCCATTTTCGATATCTTCGATGAATGGTTCCGTGCGCGGGACTTCAGGGGCTGCCCCTATATTCGTGCCCTGCTGGAGACCGGCCCGAATGACCCGGTCGGGCGGGCCAGCGCAGGATATTTGCGCGAGATCCGCGACGAGGCCGAGCAGTCGGCTGTCGACATGGGGCTTGTTGATCCTCGGGAGTTCGCCGAGAGCTGGATGATCCTCCTGCAGGGCACCATCGTTGCCGCCCTGGGTACCGGTTACTCGTCTCCTGGCCGGGTGAAGAACCTTGGCACGATGCTCATCTCGAGCCACCGAAACACCTGAACCACCACTCTGACCAGAGAGTCCCTTACCCGTTCGTATTCGCCGCGCCTAGGTGCGACTGCTGAATTGCCGCCGCCCACGGTCAAACGGGTCCTGTCAGGTGAGGGGTTCTCCGCAGGTGTGTGGTTCGGGTGCGTAGTGGTACCAGTCTGGTAGTGCGGTGGTGAACTCGTCGTGGGTGGTGTTGTTTTCCAGGACTGTCCAGTCCACGGGTGCGCCGACTTCGGGTTCCATCTTGTTCCACTCGAACCAGTTGACCATTTTCAGGTGGGGGAACCGTTTGTGCACTGTGGGGTCGAAGACTTGCTCCCACCAGGCCCGTTTGATGTTCAGGCTTCGTAGTTCCCCGATGTCGGCCTGTACCAGGGATGCTGTCTCGGGGATGGCGACGGGTTTGCCGTGGTCCACCCCGTACTGGGTGTAGAAGTCCGGCAGCATCGAGTCGTTGCCGTTCTTTCCGTTGTAGGTTCCGGTGAGCTGGTCGATGAACTTGCCTTCCTCGGGCATCTCACTTTCGGACCAGGGGTAGGTGTTGCCCCAGTGGTAGAGGGACATGCCCACCCAGTCCACGGCGTCGTCGCCGGGATAGTAGGGGGCGTACGGGTCATCGAACGCGGTCAGGGTTCCGTCGCCGGTGGTGTCCAGGGCGGGAAACCCGGGCGCTCCGGGGAGGGATTCGAACTCACCTCCGGCGAATGGGTACCCGCCGGCGTAGTTCGGCGCCCACATCATCGCCGATCCTGGAGCCTGAGCGTGGACGGCGTCGGCGACCCGTCGGTAGGCGGCGATGTACTCGGCTGGTTGCTGACCCCATGGGTACCAGGACCCGTTCATTTCGTGCGCGAAACGAATGATCACCGGCACGCCGTTGGTGTTGAACCGTGCGAGCAGTGCTGCGAGTTCATCGGCACGCTCGGAGGTAACCGCGTCGAGGCCGTCCATCGGTTCCAGGGTCAGCAGCAGCATCCCCCCGTTCTGGCGCAGCTGCTCGGCCGCTGAGGCCAACAGGCCCGGGTCTTCCTCGTTGAACGGAAAGTCCGCGAACGTCACCGCGACCGCGGGGCGTTCACCGAGCTTCTCGGAGTACTCGGCGAGGGTCTCCCTGCCCCATTCCAGATTCACGCCCATCAGCGTCCCGGTATCGGGTGCGAGATTCCTGCCGTCGATCGGATCGCAGGGCACGGCTTTGGGGTTGATGTTGCAGGCACACAGGGACAGCAGAAGTGCCGCCATGACCAGGCGAACGAGACGTGAGACCACACCCTCAATGTACGGGGAGGGGACCCGCCGGGAACGGGAACAGACCGAAGCTCACCGAGTCCTGCGAATACCCTGCCGAACCGAACCCACCAAAGGAGTGAACTCATCGAGGGCGGCCCAGAACAGGTAGCCGCTACTCGTGTGCTGGCCGGCCTGTCCGGACGACACTGGGAACGGTTGCCACGGTGGCGGCGGGTGTCGGAACTGGGGCGGCGATGAACAGGCAGCAGGGTGGCTCGACCTCGACGTTCGTGGCCTCGCACGAGGATCTCGGTGCGTCGCTCGTGCGGTGCCTGTGATTCCGGCGTTTGACCCTGCAGTGTTCGAGGAGCTGATTGATCAGCTGGACTCGCGGGCGACTGCCACTGATTTCCTCGACTCCTTTGCTGCCATGCTCACTGACCGTATCCGCGTCATCGAGCACGCGCTCAGAGCCCACCACCATGAAGATGCTCTGCGGGCCCTGCATAGTCTGCGGGCCAGCGCCGTCATGGTCGGAGCGCGCCAACTGGAGGCATCCACCACCCGCGCACTCGAACTCAGCAACCCCGAGTCGACTGCCGTCGGGCCACTCGTGCGCAAGCTTCAAGGCCAAGCTGACCTGTTCCGCACAGCCAGTATCCCGTTCCGCACGCCCGCGGATCTCTCCCTACATGAGGCCGAAGCGCGACAGCACGCCTGACCGAAAGCTAGGCGTTCTTGCCGGGGCCCGCGGTCACGGTAGGGACATGATGCGTACCCCTCACGAAAAGGCTTTGGCGCCCGTTCACGCCGTTCTCCTGATGGCTACCTGGTCGGTCCGAAGCCTGTACCGTCACCTTCTCGACCGTTCTTCCTGTTGAGCTTCGTAACGGCGTCGGCGATTTTCGTTTGGGCACCGGTGATGTGGCGTGAGTACTTCCCGTGGGTGCGTTTGTTGATGAAGTCGCCTGCTTTCGCGACCCCGTTGTTGACCTTGTCGGGGTTGCTGCTGATGAAGTGCAGTGCCTTGGATGCGAGGGATCCTGCTTTGCCCTGCCTGCCGAACAAGCCCATATCGAACTCCTGCCGTCGTGGGTGAGGGACGCGTGTTCCCTGGGTCCTTCACTGTAGGTGGTGAGGATGAGAGAAGCGTGAAAGCGTCCCACGCCTCAGTGGTACGACTTCGATAGGGCAGTGAGCATGTTTGTGGCGGCTCGTCGGTGGTGCGTCCTACTCGGGAAGATAGGGCTTGTAGGGGTCGAGGGTGTTGTCGACGACAGGGACGAGCAGTTCCACGTCCCCGGCGTCAGTCGTCGCGGTCAAGCTTCAAGGAGGGGAAGAGGGTGATGCTCGTTGTCCATCGGCCACTCGCCGCTCGCTCAGCTGCCGGGCGTTGGTGTTGGGCGGATGAGTGAGGAGAGCCAGTCGATGAGGTGGCGGCTTGATGCTCGGTGGATGCCGTTGTCGGTGTGTTGTTTTGCGTGCCAGAGGGGTGCGTCGTGGGGGGAGCCGAGCTCGGTGATGAAGCGTGTGAGGGGGCAGTGGTCGAGGTCCAACGGGTGGGGTGAGTGAAGTCGGGCGAATTGCCAGTGGTAGGCGAGTGCTCCCAAAAGGGTCTTGATTGGTGTCTGGTGCAGTGTGAGGGAGAACGTTTCGAGCCACTGGCGGCTGAGTGCAGGTGATCGTGGTCGGGCGAAGAAGTAGCCCTGCCCCAGGGGTGCTCCGAGGACGATTGCTGCTTCGGTCAGGCTTTCGTCCTCGAGGCCTTCGATGACGACACCCATGTCGAGGTCCCGGCCCATCTGAATGAGGGTGGCCATGATGCTCAGGGATTCCAGCGGCCTGTCATGCACATTGCCGAACAGTCCTCTGTCCAGCTTCAGTGCGTTGAACGGGAAGCTGGCGAGCCGTTGCAGGCTGCTGTGTCCGGCTCCAAGGTCATCGATGGCCAGGCCCACTCCGAGATCCACGAGTTGCTGGATGGAGGCGCGTTGGGTGTCGAGGTTCATGACCTGGGATTCGAGGATCTCCAGTCCCAGGCGTGAGGGGGCGATGGCATGCGCTTCCAGGAGTGCTTTGACGGTGCCTGGTGTCGCGGTGTCTTTGAGGACGATGGGCGGCAGGTTGACGGAGACGTTGTGGTGCGCGCCGTCCTCGTCCCATCGGGTCAACACGCGCAGTGCCTGATCGAGGACCGTCGTGAAGAGGACTTGTTCATCCTCGTCCGTCAAGTAAGGGAGGAACTGGTCGGGTTGAGCTGTCCGGCCGTCGGGAAGATGAAGTCGGGCCAGCGCCTCGAAGAGGTGGATCGATCCGTCACGGAGATCGACGACGGGCTGAAGTTCGATGAACACTGCGGCGGGTGAGAACTCGGACCCCGGGGTCCACGTTGCCCTCGCCGGCCGATTCTGCGTGTCGGCCGGTCCTGCCGAGGCAAAGCCTGCGTCCCCCTGTGCTGGGAGGCCAGGTGAGCGGTGCTCGGGAGTTGATCGTGCGGTGCCGAAGCTCCACCATGTCGACCGGTTGGCTCGCTTGTCCTTCACGTCGTAGAGGCACACGTCAGCTGCGTGAAGCACCGTTTCTGCGGAGGTCAGGTCCTGGGGAGCCAGGACGAGGCCCATGCTCATACCGATGAGTGCTGTCTGGCCACTGATGACGAAGGGTTCCTCGACCACGCGGTGGAGCCGGTCCAGTTCGCGGGCCATGTCCGCATGGCCGGCGTGCCACCGGTCAGGTCGAAGGACGAGCAGGAACTCGTCTCCTCCAATGCGCCCGAGGAAATCGTCACTACGGAGAGCGTTCCTCATCCGATCAGACCATTGCCGGAGTACGGCGTCGCCGGCAGCATGCCCGTAGACGTTGTTGATCGTCCGGAAATCATCCAGATCGATCATGCCGATCACAAGGTCGGACGTGGGGGATCTGGGTTCTCTCAGGGCTTTCGTTACCGCCTGCTCTGTTGCGCTCCTGTTCGGTAATCCTGTGAGGTGATCGCGCAGTGCCTGATGGTGCAGTTGATTGACCAGTGCAACGCGATTACTCACATCGCGTTGCACGCTCACAAAATGGGTGATCGCGTTGTCGACGCCCAGACGCAGGGGAGTGACTTTCAGGTCGGACCAGAAAGCCGATCCGTCCTTACGGTAGTTGAGGATTTCGCCTTCGAAGACACCGCCGGAGGCCAGGACCTGATTCATGTCGCGGATGGTCGACCGGCTCGATCCGGGCCCCTGAAGAAACCGGCACGTCTTCCCCAAGACATCCCTGGACGGGTAACCAGTGTGCAGGGTAAAGGAGTCCGACGCGTAGATGATGCGCTGGGCGGCGTCGGTGATGACCGCGAGCTCTGCCACGGCGATCTTCGCGGCGTCGATCACGCCGGAAGGGAAGTCCACGGCAGCCGGTCGAGAGCTTGTCACAGTCATCGGAGCCACCCAATCCTTGAGGCGGGGGTGCTCGAACGCCCTCGTCGGGGCTGCGACGTCACGCTGATTGGAGTACAGCATCGCTTGTCGGCGCCGGGTGGTCGTTGTCCGGGCCCGCTGCCCTGAGCTTGAACGCAGCTCCGCTGTCCACGCGAGCCAACGCCTGGCGTTGCATCTCCTGGATCGTCACCTTCATGTCCTCCAGACACCCCAGCATCCACGAAGCCGCTTCGACATCAGCCCGGCACTCCTTGCCGAGCTTCGGCGATAGAACCTGAAGATCCACATAGAGGGTCAGCGACGACGCCAGTTCCTCCACAATGGACGCACTCTTACTCATAAGTGAAGCGCACTGAGTTTTAGTCTCTTTATTCATCATCAGCCTTGCTTTCTCCTACCACCGGAGTCGGTGACCCGAGTGCGTTTTTCCCTTTTCAATCCACAGCGTCGAGGATGGAAAGGAGGTGCTTGAACGTTATATTATCCATTCCGTCCCGTGTATAGACAAAGCTCTGAGCACATTTTTCGCGCAGTTTTCGGCTTTAATCAGGATCTCCGACGGTTGAAAGCGCCGCCAAAGCTCTCGGCAAGGTCAATTAGCTAAACAAACTAGCTATCAGGGCAAGGGATATATCCCACTTATTGGCCAAGCTAGACGAAACGAGAATATCGTTAGTCGATCCTCGAGCGGGCCTCCGTTGGAAAATCGTTCAGTGCTCCTGGTTAGTAGTCCGCGAGTCTCGCCGGCCGTGAGGGGTTCGACGAGCAGTTCCTCGGCGTCCCGGTACCCGTGCCAGCACTGGCTAGGGTCGAGACGGTCCTGCTCCCGTGCACGCACTTCTCGGTGCTCATGCCGCCGGACAAGCGACTGGCTGCTGGGCACCGGCACCGGCACCGGCACCGTCGACGTCGACGTCGCCGTCGCCGTCGACCAGGCTATGAGCGCCGCTCAGTGGCGGGGCGGTCAGACCACCCGGCGACGCCCTTGAGTCGGAAGTTTTTGGGGCTATCCCCGTCTGGGAAAAGAGCCTTGGAAGGCCGACATTTTCACGCTGAGCCCGGGAACAGGGCTTTCCACCCTCGGAAGGGAGAAAGTCGACTTGCCGTCGCCGCCAAAAGTGGTCCCGAGTAGCGAGAACAACGCACTGTACTGCGAAATCGGCATTAGCTCGCCCCGAATGCCCGCAGAACCCTGGCCGTACCATCCCTGCGGAGCCTGGGTATCTGCCGTCGCCCAGTAGCTCACATCACCCATGGTCGTCGGGGATTGATCAGGCGTGTAGACCGACCACTGGAAGTAGCCTGACTGGCATACCTGCTGGCTCATCCCGGGAGGGGCCGGGATGGAAGGTGTAGCGAAAGTCTTGACTCCGTCTCCTCCGAAGGTAGTTCCTGCGTAGGCGAACAGGCGGGAGGTCTTCGGCAACTCCTGCCCATTGGCCAGCGCGTACCCGTACACAGGCTGCTCCTGCGCAAAGAGTTGCACCTTGCCGACGGAACATGTCGTATCAATCTCATCGTCCGGACCATCGAAGGCAGGGTCGGCGCCTTGAGTGCAGATTCGCGCCTCGATACCGGGAGCGAGATCAGGCACAGACGGCACGGCGAACGTGTCCCCGTCTCCCCCGAATCGGTTGCCCAGCACCTCGAACAGTTCGGGGTACGCCTGGACGTTGAGGGTACGACCGTCGGCAGGAACGTAGGGCAATGCCTCCGATTCGAATGGGAAGTAGTCGACCTCGCCCCTGAACAGGCAGCTCGTCTGGATTGAGGCATCGTCTATGAAGAGAGAGGCTTCCCCGAAGGTTGAGGGGATGTCGCCGACAGCCTCGTGTCCGATCACTCGCACGTTCAGGGTGAGCTGATTCGTTGCGTCCTCGAAGGCCGGTGACATCAGTTCAATGACGAGTCCGGGCTGCGACTCTCTGCCTGTGACGCTTAGGACAGCGTTGGGTGCGTCCCCTTCGAATCCGAGAGCCGCCCACTCGTTGATTAGGGTCGCTGTGTCGATGGTGCCGCCGTCGCGCACCGGCCTGTCAGAGAACCAGGTTGTCCGGTCAGAAGCGTCGGAGAGCGTGAGTGTGAAGGTGCCCTCGCCCTCTGCCTCCTCAAGCGTTCCTGATGCAGCTTGCAGCGCAAACAGCAGGTTCTCGCCCTCTGGCAGGTCGTTTGAGGCGACTCCTTCGGCAGTGGCACCGGTACTCGATGCTTCGTTGGGCGCCGCCGAGACGGCCGGGCTCTCAGCTGGGGGTGATGTTTCGGTGCTCGTGCAGGCGGCGAGGGGGGCGATGAGCGCAAGAGCAGCGGCGAGCCCGACTATTCGATTCATGGAGGCTGAGACCTTTGATGAGTGCTTACCTCGGCCACCTTCAGGCACGAGTTGCCTCAGTGTAAGCGAGTCCCCCTGCGGTCCTCAGCTTGCGACCGAGGTGCGCGAACTGTGACGCCCTCATCGCCGCGGGCCTGAGTGCTGATGGTGAATGCTGTGGCCCCGCCGCCCACATTCGGACCGAAACCGGTGCCGATGAGCAGTCCAATCAAAGGATCCTTTGACTGGACGCGTGTGCGGGGTCCCGAGCGGTCCGAGCGTTTTCAGTGTCGGCGCGAGATTCTGTAGTTGGCGCTTGTCTCAGCAATGTGTCTCACGCGGAGTATTCTCACCAAAGTGGTAGTGGGCCTTTGATGAGTGTGGGGAGCGCCGGGATGGGAAGAATCGGGTACGCGAGGGTCAGCACGTTGGAGCAGAACGTGGATCTGCAGCGCGCGGCGCTGTCCGCGGCAGGCTGCGATCGGATCTTTACCGATCATGGCGTGAGCGGAACGATGGCGAGCCGGCCGGAACTCGATAAGCTCCTCGATCACCTGCGCAGCGGTGATGAGGTGGTGGTGTGGAAGTTGGATCGGTTAGGACGCAACACCCGGAGCCTGCTTGCCCTCATCGATGACTTGGAGAACAGGGGAGTGCACTTCCGGAGTGTCACCGAGGGCATCAGTACGACAGGATCGATGGGGCGGGCGATGCTGACGGTGATGTCTGCCTTCGCTCAGCTCGAGCGTGATCAACTCGCAGAGCGGACCAGGGCGGGTATGGCTGCGGCTGCTGAGCATGGCCGTAAGGCCGGCCGGCGGGAAGTCACGACCGACCATGCGAAGGTCAGGCGCGCGGTGGACCTCAAGGCTCAGGGGCTCGCCCCAGCCGACATCGGGAAGATCATCGGAGTCAGTCGGGCGACGGTGTATCGGTATCTCAGTATTGGCGGCAGTGAAGTAGTCATGTGAGTGCCGCGCTGAGGCCAACGTAAGCTCGTGCGCAGGAGATGTTTTTGAACGCGTGCACAGCGCCTACCGGAGGGTGCGCCGTAATCACCCCATCCTGTCGTCAGATTACCGAGTTGAGGACCCTATGAGTTCTACAGAGAATGATTCACCGGTGTCGCCCACCATGGTCTTACAGGACGCGGTGTTGGACAGTGAGGATGTGCGCGGGTTCCTGAACTCCCTGGCCATGACTGCCGCCGAGCAGCTGTCTACGGAAACGGCGCCGGTGTTGTGCGGGGTGACGCTTCTTCGGCCGCGCAGGATGGCGACGGTCGCCAGCAGCAGTGTTGAGGCCGAGAAGATGGACGAACTTCAGTGAGAGCACAATGACGGCCCCTGCCTGCGGGCTGCGCGGGAGGAGAAGGTGTACCGGGTGGAGGACTTCCGCACCGAGGAACGGTTCGGCGGGTACTCTACCGATGTCGCCGAGCACGGGATGCTGTCCGCGATCGGAGTGCCGATCGTTCTCGACGGTCAGGCCAACGCCGGCCTGAACCTCTACTCGCCGCGGGTTAGCGGCTTCGACGACGCAGCTTTGGAGAAGGCACGCGCCTTCGCCCGGGACACGTCGAACGCGCTGCGTACGGCGGTGCGGATCGCTGACCTGACAGATCATTCGAGGGACCTCGAGACCGCGATGCAGAACCGCACGATCATCGATGTGGCAGCGGGGATCATCATGGGGCAGAACAGGTGCTCCCAGGACGAGGCCATGACGATTCTCAAGATGGCTTCCAGTTCCCGGAACCAGAAGTTGAGCGCGGTTGCCGCCGCAGTCGTGGAAAGTGTCACTCAGGCCCCGGTCGCTACCCACTTCGACTGACACCCACTACGTCTGCTGCAACCGCGTATCTGGGACGAAGTGCTTACCTAGAAGCCTGTTCGCTGCGTACTACGGCGAGAAGGGGCTGCACATCAGTAAGGTCCCACCAAGTGTTCCGTGATGTCAGTAGTGGCCGGTGTATTGCTGGTACTGGGGGTGGTCGGCGAGGAACGCGTAGGCCATCGGGCAGCGGGGGATGAGGTTCAGGCGCCGCTTGTGGGCGTCGAGGACGATGTTGCGCATGAGGGTCTGATCGGCGCCCTGGTCCCGGAAGCCGGGCAGTTCGGTGCCCATGACAAGGGTGAGGTTCCCGCCGCTCATCGTGTACTTCACGTACGCGGCGAGATTCCCGTCGGTGAACAGCTCGAACCGGCAGTACAGGGGGTTGTCCCGGAATTTCTCCCGGGCCGTTTTGGCGACACCTGAGGTTAATGTCACCTGAGCCCGCAGGTCGAGTTCGTCGACGAGCATCTGGTACCGGTCCAGGGCTTGGTATGGCGGGTAATCGGTGTCGATCACCGTGTAGGCGCGGTTCACCAGAATCCTCAGCCGCCGCGTGGACAGTGACGCCAGCTCAGCTGGAGTCAGTTCCTCGGCGGTCATGTCGTCGTCATGGTCCTGTTCAGAGGCTACCCACGCTGTCAGCTGGTCCGTGTCGACCGCACCGGACCTGCTCGCACGAGCAAGCCGCGCGAGCGTTACAGGTACCTCGGGCGACGGCCGGCCTGTGAGCTGCGCCTCTCGGCCTGATCCTCGGGCTGGTGCTGGGGTGGTTTGTGGTGCGGGGTTGTTCAGAAGGTCGGTCATGGCCGTCTCCGGGGTGCTATGCACATCCGTGGCCTGTGTCTAGACCTATGTGTGCTTCGAACACTAGACCCAATCCCAGGAAACGCCACCAGCAGAAGCTGAACATCCGGTGACCAAGCCCTGCCAACAGCACCGATAGAGGAACGCGCTGAGTTGTGGATGGTGAGACGGGGCGGCAAGGCACCAACCTTGCACAGCGTCCCTGCGGCCCTGCGCGTCTTCCTGCCCACTGCTAGACAGATGGAGTTGCACTCTCAAGTAGGCCTTTTCATCCGGGCTAACCACCTGTGACGAACAACCCACACGGAAAGATACCCAACAGCCCTGTCGCGTGCCACGCGTGCGGGGCATCAGGAGGGCAACCTGGATCCGCGGTCGCACCGGTAAGTGTGTGCCTATCTGTCTTCGACCCCGGTGTTAGTGCAGGTGACGTGCGGAAAGAACCGCCGCAGCTGGTGATCCCATTCCTTCTCCACGAGACTCTTCAGCCCCTCGTCGAGAAGGTCCCGCTCGAGCTGAGGCAGATCGCCCCTACCAAAGACGTAGTCAGCGACAGCCTTCTCCGATGCGTTGCCGGCGACCGCGATGTACTCGACCCACACCTCCCACGGTTGAAAGCCATGACTCTGCACCAGTTCCACCACGTCCCGCTGCTGGGGATCCCATTCGACGCTCATCGATCGTTCCTTTCCTGAGGCTGCTACCCCTCCATCAAGGTCATCAGACTGGTCATTAGTCCGCAACCAGGAAATACCGCTTGCACCCGGTCGTCCCAGTGCCCAGCGGGCACCACTGCTGGTCGGGCTAAACCCCGATCACCACCACGCCAGACGTTGTTCCCTACTCAAGCAAAAGTCCTGGGCTCATGGGTGCAGATGGGACTCTGGTTCCTGCTGTCCAGGTGTGTGCAGGACAAGCAGCGAAGCGTGGGGGAGCTTGTGCCGTGCATAGGTGGTCAGGAGGCGCGGACCTTCGACACGCACCCAACGGCTCCGACCGACTCTGCACCACTCATGCGCGACGTCTTAACAAGCTGCTGGTTCTGCCGATCTCCAATCTGACTCTCAAAGCCCTAATACGAGCACTTTTGAGACGAAACACAGTGAGACAGGTTTTCGAGACAAGGGCAGACCTGTGGTTACGGGGGAGTGGTTGCGCGGCGCTCGGCTCGATCGAGTGTCTTGTAAAGCTTTAGGTTTGCGAGACACCCGTGAACGTTCTGGCGGTGGTAGGTGCAGTTGCTATGGTCGGTCGTTCGGATTGCTATTCGGGACCTTGTCTATGGGTGGGTTGGTGCCGTCTCGGATGGTATTTGTGGGGTTGACGAACGGTTCGGCGGGATGGATGCCGGGAATTTGGCGCATGAATTGTGCCCAGGAAGGGGCTGCAATGAGGGAGCCGTCGACTTCCGGGTAGGTTTGGCCGCCGATTTTCAATCCACTGAGGGAGCCGTTGCCTTCTTTCCAGTTCCCGATCCAACTGGCGGTGGCTATTCCGGAGTTGTAGCCGATGAACCAAGTCTGTGATCGCCGGTCATTGGTTCCAGTCTTGCCGGCCATCGGGATGTTTCCGTAGTCGAGCAGCCGGCCGGATCCTGTTTTCATGACTTCCTGGGTTGCGTAGTTGACCCCGCGAGCAATCCCCTTCGGGATGACTTGGTCGCAGTCGGTGGTAGGAACCGGGTAGTTGGTGCCGTCGGCTGCTGTGACCTTCAGGAGGGCACGCGGTTGACACACTTTGCCCTCGGCGGCGAAACCGGCGTAGGCGGTGGCCATGGATAGCGGTGCGACGTCCTGGACACCTCCGATGAGGCCGGGCGCGAGGACGTCCAGCCTTTCGAGATGACCGCTGGAGCTCTTGCCATCATGGACGCCCATTTCGTAGGCGAGGTCGAAAATCCTGCACATATCGAGTTGCCGGGCTGTTTCCATGGTGATGGTGTTGTAGGACTGGGCGAGTCCGCGGAGAACTGTGTAAGTGCCGTAGTTGATGTCTCCGTAGTTCTGCGGCGTGTACCCTTCCCCCTGAGGTGTCCGTACGGTGTAGGAACCTCCGGGGAGGCAGCTCGCGGGCCATTCATCACCCTCCGGGTAGGTGCGTTTCCGGCCGTCGATAGGGGTGTTCAGGGAACCGCCGGCCTCGATCCACGCGGCGACGACGAATGGTTTGAACGTTGATCCGGGCTGAAAGCCACCCACGCCACCGAGAGGTTTGGATTGGTCGCCGCCCTGGTACAGGTCGACATTGAAGTTCAGCACGGAGTTGCCCGGCGCGGCCCCTGGTAGGTAACGGGTGTTCTGGGCCATCGAAAGAATGTTGCCGGTGCCGGGTTCGATGCTGACCATGGAGTGGCCCACGGCCTCGTTCGTGGTGTCCGGATCCGCGGTGTCGTCAATGGCGGTTTGCGCCGCACTCTGCACCCGGGAATCGAGTGTTGTCTTGATGGTCAGACCGGAGCGGTAGAGCACCTCCTTGCGATCTTCCCTGGTTTCCCCGTATGCAGGGTCGTTGAGGATCAGGTGCGAGACATAGTCGCAGAAATAGGGTGCTTGTGCTGCGCCGGCACAGCCGTTGAGGGTGGGTGTGATGTTCAGGCCGAGTTCGGTGGTCACCGCGGCGTTGTGCTCTTCCACGGTGATCTTTCCGTGGGTGAGCATCGCGTCGATCACGAGATTTCTGCGCTGTAGTGCGCGTTCAGGGTGCTCGATGGGGTTGTAGAACGTGGGACCGTTGACCAACCCGGCCAGCAGAGCGCCCTGATCGATGGTGAGGTCTTTGGCGTCGACGTTGAAGAAGTACCGGGCGGCGGCTTGGACACCAAAAATGGTCCCGGTGAACGGGACGATGTTCAGATACCCAGCGAGTATCTCGTCCTTGCTCAGGGTTTTTTCGACCGTGATGGCCAACTTCATTTCGCGGAGCTTGTCACCTACCGTTTTACTGCCGCTGAACACGGCCTGCTTGTCGTCGCGTAGAGCGGAATCGATGAGGACATTCGTCACGAACTGCTGCGTGATAGTCGAAGCCCCGCGGGTCGAATCACTCGTGAGGTTGCTGGCGATGGCGCCCGCGATGCCCTGGAGGTCAACGCCTCCGTGCTCGTAGAAGCGATAGTCCTCGATGGCTATCAATGCATCCTGCATGTCCTGAGATACCTGATCGAGGGTTACCGGCTGTCGGTTCTCCTCGTAGAGGGTCGCAATCAAAGACCCGTCCGATGCCAGGATCGTCGTCGGCTGGGCGAGGGCTTCCCGTTCCAACTCGGCTGGCAGGTCTTCGAAGAAGTCGATGGAGGCAGAAGCTCCGGTACCCGCGACGGCGGCGACCGGCACCAGTAAGCCCGCGGCGAGCACACCCGTCAGGGCGCTGATGCTCAGGAACGCCAGAAGGGAACCGATGATGGATCCCGAGCCGAACCAGGGGAAAGGCTGCCTTTCCATCATGTGTGATTTTCGGAGTGACGGGCGTCGTGTCGCTCGCTCTGGTGCAGGTGTGTTGTATCGCAGATCTCGTTGTCTCCTTCAAAGGACTTGATCGAGAAGACATTGACTGTCTTCTGATTGCTTACTCGCTTCACATGGGCATAACGTCAGCGGCCCCGTTAGGTACAACCAGAACGTCTACCCAAACTGGTAAACAGTCCTGTTGCCCGTCTGTAACGTCCTTGCGTGCGTCGTTGCGTAACTGTCGCTGGGCAGTGTTCTGAACGTCACCAACTGTCTGTTTGCTGGACTCGATCGTTTCGACGCACTTGTCAGCGGTTTATCGAAGCTGCTGATACGTGGGAGTTGTGTGGGAAGGTCCCGTTGGAGCGCCCGGGTGCACTCCGAGTCTCCGTCAGTAATGCCTTCGCCGTCATCGCTACCGGGCTCCGCCGTCATCCGGCCGGCGGCGCCCGCTCGTCGGATACCTGTTTTGGGGTTTTGGCCGTGGTTACAGGAGTCGTGTTCGAGAGGGTTGCCCAGCAGCAGTGGGTTGGGAATCACGGCTGTGTTGGTTGCTGTGGGGCTGTTCCGTGAGGACGGCTATCAGGGTGAGCGGATGTTTTTTGCCATGGCAGTTGTCCGGTGATCTCGAGCTCAAGGGAGAAGCTGAGGAAGGTACGGATGACCACGATGAGGGCCAGAACTCCGACGGACTCGAAGGTCGGGGTAACGGCGACCGTGCGGATGATGTCGGCTGCGACGAGAAGCTCGAGTCCGAGCAGAATTGATCGTCCAAGGCGCTTACGGTACGTGTGATACGTCCTATCTGCGTCCTTACGGCGGAGGATCGCTGCGGCGGCGATCAGGGTTGCAACGACTGCGCCTAGGACGATGGCGATGACTCCTGCCGCGTCAACTGCCTTCCCGACTGATTCCATGAGGTGTTGGAAGCTCATGCGCTACCTGCTGTCAGGTGGTGGAGTCAGGGGCTGCTTCCGCAGGATTGCTTCGGCACCCCATCGGGCCTCGTTGCTGATGATGTACGGGTAGCCGAGAGAGGCTGAGGTGGCCGCGGCGTCGAGCCATAGACCACTGGGTGGGGTGACACGCATTCCGATAATCGCTTCAGCCAACTTCCGCCGCACTTCATGAACAGGTTCGCCTCGGGCTGTCTTTGCGACTTCGAAGACGGCCAACTGCAAGTCAACGACCTCCGTACGCTGTTTCGAATCGAACGGAGTGTGCATCATGTGGACCTCCCCACATCGGATGAGTGAAGCGTAGGACGAGCGTGATCTCCAGGTACCGGCAACACATCGACCGTCAGGCCCTTTACCTGCTCGTGTACACGCAGATCCGGTAGCGGTGCCCGCAAGAAACCCGCTCATCCCACGGTAAACCTATTATTTGCCGTACCGCAACTATCCCTTCTGAGGCTGAGAACTGGTGCGTCGGAACTCGTAGGGACGTAACAGGCGGCGTGGGCGGTCACTTCTGCCGTCTTCGGCGTTCGAGTCTTGAAGCAGCCTGCGGCCACCAGTGTGTTAGAGGCTGGAAAGGGGTACGGAGACATTGCCATTCAAGATGAGCGCAGGCTCTGGGGAAGCATTTTGTCGGGTTGTGGACCCGGTTGGATACTGGGAGGCATGGACGAACATCCGGTCTCAACTGCTCAGATCGACGCGATGATGCGTGCTTCGCGGGTATTGCTCTCGGTCATCGCCAAGTCGTTGGCTGAGGTCGACAACATCGTGACGCCGTCCCAGCTGCGGGTCCTTGTCATGATCGCCAGTCGCGGACCACAAACACTGACAGCCGTGGCCGAGGACCTGGGTGTTCACCCATCGAACGCCACGCGCTTGTGTGACCGGCTTGTTGCGGCCAAACTGATGCGCCGCGACAACAACCCGCAGGACCGTCGTTTCCTGCAGCTCCGCCTGACGGAACAGGGCCTGGATCTTGTATCGACGGTAATGGTGCGGCGCCGGGCGGCCCTGGCTGCGGTTCTTTCCCGGATGACGCCCGACGAGCGGCACTATCTGGAGCAGGTGATGAGTTCGTTTGCACTAGCCGCCGGCGAAGACCCGGCTGAGGCAATGCCCGCAGCCCTGGGAATCGCGCCCTGATCACCCGCTTGCTGCTACTGGTCTTCGGCGTCATTGGGAACGATGTCCCCATACTGGTCCACAGTCCCATCGACGACGGGTAACTCGACGGCTTCCTCGTCGGAGGCGACCCTGATCATGACGGTCATGATCGTTCCAGGCTGGACGTCCGCAGTTTCAAACACGGTTGCTGTTGTCCCTAGATCCAGTGTGCTGTTCGCGGGGATCGTCACCGACGTTTCGTCGTCGTCGTCGCTGAAGGTCATCTCCAATGGTGCTGCGCTTTGGTTGGCGAGAACACCGAGGAACTGTGCGGGCTCACCTTCGGCGAAGGTAGTGAGCCTGAGGTCCGCGATCTCGACCTGCTGGACCTGGCCGTCGGTCCCGGCGAGCTCAGCTCCTTTCGGGTCCGCATACCCGGTACTGCACGCGGTCAGGGTGAGACCGAGGACGGCGGGTAGAGCCAAGGCCCGGGGCGAGGGCATCCGAGCGAGAGGCGCCCGGGGTGGACGCGTGGGCATGGTTTGCCTACGTGAGGAGTGCATGGGGGTTCTACTCCTTGGGTGTTGTGGGTGATCAGGTGTGCTGGCCCGGTGATGTGCGGGGCCGGACCAGCAGCGCTCCCAGCGCCGCGGCAATACTCGCGACAAGCAGGACTGTTCTCACAACAGTGAGAGTGGAGGCCATGGCGACCTCGCTGGAGAGCACGTCAGGGTCGTTGACGAGAGCTTCTAGGGTGAGGTTCTCCGCGATGTCGACGGCGGCGAACAGGATCGGGGGCACCATGAGCAGCCAGGCGATTGTCCGCCCCTTGCAGATGTAGTGGACCAGGGTGAGGACCGTCGCGGCGAAGACGAGTGGAAACAGCAGATCCCACAGGTAGTGCGACGCGCCGTACCTCTCGAGGAGCTCATCGGTCATACGCCCGCGTATGAGCTCGATGTACCCGGTGTCGTAACCACCGAGCTGGGATTCCGGCAGGGCCAACCCGCCGAGCGCCCGTTGCAGGGACGCCAACTGCAACCCGTTCACGGCAGCCAAGACAGCGCTGAGAGCTACTCCGATCACGATCAGCACAGGCGCCTTCCACCGCCCACGCCTTTCACCCGGACGGCCAAGCGAGCCGGGATGACCCGTTGCGTCGGCCTGCATGTTGCCCTGTCCTTCCTGTAAGGCCGGTCGCCCAGTAGCTGAACTGTGCGGAATGCCCGGTCCTGCCTCATCCGCAAGACCGGCAGAGGTGTCATTTACGGACTGATGAGGCGACCGCTGGGGTGATCGGTGGCTTGATCTGTGGTCGAAGGCTGGAGTGGACATAGCCCCAGTATGACCCCCAAGTTTGTGGTTTTCACCCTTAAGATCCGCGAGATAACGGGACAGTTGCGATTGCGCAAAGGTTTGCTGGGAATCGGGTAACGGAGCCGCAACGGCTGTTGATTCCTCTTCTGCGGCCTGCTTACGGTCGGTGCAGGCGCAGCACAACCCAACCGATAGAAGGGCCGGACTTGCGCCCCGGTCCCGAACCGAAAGGAACGTGGACACCATGGCAAATTCCACTCTCGTAGAAGCAACATCAGCAGGCGATCACCTCTGGAAGAAGAGGCTCGCAGCACTGTCCATTGCACCGATGGCCGCCTTCGGCCTGGTCGGGTGCAACAGCACCTCCGGCACGGAGGAGGGTGCTGACGTCGAGGACATCGTCGAGGAAGAGCCGGTTGTCGACGAGGCCGATACCGGCCCGTACGACGGGGTCTATGACCAGGGCTTCTACGATGACGTCGACACCTACGTCGGTGAGGAAGTCACTGTCTCGGCGGACGTGAACGAGATCCTCACTCCGATGTCGTTCACCATCGCCGGAACCGATGACACGACTGTCGATGCTCTGCTGGTCCTGCATGACACCGAGCTGCCCGAGGTGACACCCGGACTGACGGTCGGTGTCACCGGCACCGTGCAGGAAGCCTTCGACCTGCCAACCGTCGAGGAGGAGATGGGCGTCGACCTCGATGACGCGGCCTTCGAGGACTGGGACGGCGAGCCCTATATCGAAGCCACCAGTGTCGACACGTCCCTGGACGCTGACAGCTGACAGCAGGTACTTGTCCGTCGTTGATCAATTGTTGGTACGTGGCAACTCATCACTGCCAGGATTGACGGCCTTCCCGACGCTGACCCGGCCCCGGTTCCCTGCCGGGCATGAAAGCCGGCGTCTGTATCAATTTTCGCGCTAGTTCCGCTATTGGCTTCGTTGCTGGTGCACGTGCTGGCCCCCTGACCCCGGGTGGGTGGTATCCGACAGCGGACGGTTGGACGCCACCTGCCCGGCACCTACGGAAAGTCAACGGTCGTGCCTAGAACCACTGCACAGGACAACATTATGAACACCACGTCAGATCCCGTTCCGGATCTCATCGCGGATCATCGTCGACACCTCGTCCAGCACCGAATCGCTGACGGGGTACGCCTGTCATCCGTGGTGAGCATCGTCGTAGCGGCAGTGTGGTTCGACCTGCCAGCGGTACTGGGGTTGATCGTCGTCACCATCGGGTTGATCATCCCGCGGCTCTGCCGGCTGGCAGGCCCATTCGACGCAGCGTTCTGCATCACGATCCTCATCGCAGCGTGGAGCGGCATCGGCGGCCTGTACCGGGCAATTTCCTGGTGGGACCTCGCCGTGCATTTCGTGACAGCAGGATCATCGGCCGCGGTCCTCTACCTGATCATGGCCCGCACGAGCATCACCCCGACCGCCACCAAGCAGGCCTTCCCTGCCCGCTCGGTCATCGTCCTCACCACAGCACTTGGCATGACAGCAGCGGTGCTGTGGGAGTTCCTGGAATGGGCCGGAAACCGGTACATCACCGATCGCATTCATGTCGGCTACAACGACACCCTCTCAGACCTAGCCATCGGCGGTCTCGGCGCCGTCATCGCAGGCGTAGCCTTGGCCCGCTGGAGCACGAGAGCCCCCGACAACACCAAGAGCACCAACAGCGACAACCCCAACCACGACACCGATCACCACTCTGAACAGAGAACGGATCATCATGAAACCCATCGAATACGTCCGTGAAGGCATGGACGTCTTCAACTCCTCCGGTGCCAGGATCGGCACAGTCGCCCGCGTCAAAATGGGCGACCCTGAAGCCATCAGCGCCCAAGGACAGCAACCGGATCAAACCGGTGGACTCATCGGAGCCCTCATGTCAGCCGTCGACGGATCCCCCACCCTCCCCGAGGAACGCAAGAACCGGTTACTCCGCCTGGGATACGTGGAAATAAATGGCCCCGGCATCGGGAACCATCAGTACGAGTCAGCCGAAGCGATCAACCGCGTCACCGGCGACAGTGTGTTTCTCAAAGCCCCCACCACAACACCAACGACCTGACCTAGTCTGCCGATCGCCCGGCCGACCCAACCCGAATCCGGTCTGCCTGAACCACCGGGACCTACAAAAGCACGCAGCTGCCAAATACCCAGTTGGACGGACCAGCGATTCAGCCCGGTAGTGCCCCTCGAGCGGCGCTACCGGGCAATCGCCGTCAGCAGGACTGGACGCATCCCGGTACCACCCTGGCGGGCCGAGCCGGAGCAGAACAACGAAAGGACAGGACGGTATGGCGGTTCAAGGTTCACCTCGACAACCTCGACAACCTCGGCGGCCTCTACGACGCTTACCCCTTCTGCTAGGGCTGCTCCTCGTCGCGGCCAGCGCTGCAGTTATTCTCGAGGGATGCTCTTGGATGCCAGGGTCACGCATCGAGCTCGGGCCCGGACAGGACATGAGCATCGGCGAGGTCCAGGGCGCCGACCTGAAACTGGTCACCGACGGCACGGAAGAACCTGCACGCTTGTTAGGAACCCTGGCCAACACCTCCGACGCATCCCTGGAGGTCACCGTCAGTGATTCCGACGACAGAGCGACAGTAGCGATCTCTGCAGGACAATCCTTCAGCTTCACCGACAACCCAACCCTTTTCGCCACCCTCGACGCAGAAATCGGTGGAGAGGCAACAATGGTCTTCAGCAGCCCGGGTGAACAGGAGGACGTCCTGATACCGGTCTATGAAGGTCCCATCGGAGGGTACGTGCACTACACCTCCGACACTGACGAGTGACACCTGACCGACCACTGACTGATGAGCAAGTACCCGGGGCCAGAACCCTCTGGTCCGAAAACCAAGGAGTCCGCCATGCACCGCAACACACCCCGCACCACGCAGACCTCACACAAGACCTCACACAAGACCCCACACAAGACCTCAGCTAAGAGCGCACGCGATGTCGTGGATGAGGCTTCAGCTCGAGCTGAACCCGATGTAGTGCACCCCCGAGCGCATCGCCGGACCCTGATGCGGGGATCGTTCACGCTGGCGCTTCTGACCGCTCTGACGGTGACCGGGTGCAGCGGTCCGGAGGAATCCATGGATGCCATCGCTAACGGGGAGGATGGGCAGGTCGGCGTCGTGGAGCTGCGCAGCATGCTCCTGGTATCGGCAGAGGAAGGAGGGCCCGGCCGACTCCTGGGAACCCTCGTCAATGACACTTCGGCCCCGGTCGAAGTCATGATCAGCGACCCGGACGATCAGATCGTGGTGACAGTGCCGGCGGACGGCCAGTACCCGCTGGACACCAACGAGCAGATCTTCAGCTCGGTGGAGGAACCGCCCGGCGCCCTGACGGAGATTTCCCTGAGCACCCCGGCTGAATCCACGACACTGAACATTCCTGTGCTCGATGGGACACTCGACCCGTACAAGCCATACCTGCCCGAATAGGCGCACACCCACAAACAACGCCCAGCACGGTGGGGTGGCACTCATGGTGGACGACACGACGGACAGGTGAGCAGTCATGGCCGAATTCGACTCGGCGCTGGATCCAGCACTGGTACGTGATTCCCTCCGCAGCCAGCTCTGGCCGGTACCCCTCGCGGCTGTTGTTGTAGCAATCCTTCTGGGGCAGTTCCTCCCGGTCGTTGACCGCAGGCTCGACGATGACCTGCCGGCCTGGCTGACGGGTGTTCTGTTCAGCGGCGGCCCTGAAGCGGCACGCTCACTGCTGGAAACGATCGCGAGTTCCATGGTCACGGTCACGTCCCTGACGTTCTCCCTGACCGTCGTCACCCTGCAACTGGCCAGCAGCCAGTTCTCCCCACGCCTGCTCCGGACGTTCACCAGGGACCGGTTCGTCCACAACACCCTCGCCCTGTTCCTGGCAACCTTCGTCTTCGCTCTGACCGTACTGCGCAGCATTCGCGTCGAGACCAGTTCCGGTCCCGCGTTCGTTCCCGAACTCGCCGTCACAGCCGCATTCGTGCTCGTAATAGCCAGCGTCATCGGCCTCGTTCTCTTCCTCGCCCACCTCTCCCGACAAATCCGCGTCGAAACCATGCTCCGCGACGTGCACCACGAGACCAATCAAACCCTCGACAAGCTCTTCCCACCCGATGAACCGGCCAGAGAAAAAACCTGCGTCCCACGAACGCCGGCTGCAGTCATCACGACGCGGTCCTCTGGTTTCCTGATCCGGGTCGACCCCGACAAGGCCGTTGCAGCAGCAACCCGGGCAGAAGCCTTCGTCAGCATTGACGTCGCACCAGGAACATCCCTGATCAGCGGCATCCCGGTCGCCCGAGCATGGTCGCTCACTGGTTCCATTCTGGAAGGAGACCGGCTGAGCGACCTGGAAAAGCAACTCGACAGTGCCCTGCATACAGGGTTCGAACGCACCTCAACCCAGGACGCGGGCTTCGGACTGCAGCAACTCCTCGACGTCGCGAACAAGGCCCTGTCTCCCGGGGTGAACGACCCCACGACCGCCGTGCACGCCATCAGCCACATCTCCGCAGTCCTGTGTACCCTCGTTAGCCGTCCCACCGGACCTCGAACCCTGCACGATTCCGACGGATCCGCGCGGCTCACCCTCACCTACCCGACCTTCATCCAACTGCTCGAGCTCGCTGTCGACCAACTGCTCACATACGCGTTTACCGACCCGAGAGCTGCGCGCCGCACCATAGCGATGCTCCAAGAGATAGCCCTGACCGCGCACACCGCACCTAAACCATTCACGGCCCGCAGATCCGTCCAATCACACATCCGCCGTGTGCGTTCCGCGATCGACGCCAGCCCCCTGGACTCCGACATTCGCGCGCGGCTGCACCACGAGTTACTGCATCTCGAAAACGAGCTGCGAGTCTGACCTGACGAAACAAGTCACATCCCGCGGCAGGGATTCTCACCAAGCACGCACAATCGGGCCCGCTCGTCCCCAGTTCCCTGTCTGCCCGAAGCGCTGTGAAAATCACCGACCAATCTTGACCCCAGCGATAGGACATCGTGACGCACAGGCGCCCATACTGAGTGCACCCTGCAGCGTCCCGACTCCGTGTCGCGGACTCAGCCGGACACACCGACGAGACTCGTGCACAGACGTGGGACTCTCCTCAATGGTCAAGCAGCCGGCTGTTGGGGACAGACTAACGAGTCCGCCCGTCACCCATGGCTCACCCACAGATGGACGGCTTTAAGCTCCACCCTTCGGGGTCCACCCGCCCACGGTAATAGTGGAAACTGATCGCGGGACCGGTGTGGCTCTCCGCCCACATGACGTGGCTCTTGGGCTACTGTCCGTCACTTGACCTGTCCGCTGGCCCCGCGATCGCTTCACGCGCCGGTGGGTATGGCCTGATAGGAGCCTGACCAGATCCCCTTACCGTATTGCCTACCCGTTCTGGCGCGTGGAGATTCACCTCCATCGAAAGGCAGACATGTCAGAGTCAGAAGCTCAGGAAAAGCGCGTCGTCGTCGGCATCGACACGCACGCTGATACGCATCACGTCGCCGTCGTAACCGAGTACGGGAAACCGCGAGGTGATCGTGAATTTCCGACGACGTCAGCGCGCTACCGGGACATTGTGACCGCAAGCGGCGCTGGGATCCCGCCCTGGCTGTTCGGTCTGATCGCGCTCATCGCGATCGCCAACGGCGCGCTGCTGTTCATGGTGATGGCCAGCCGCGTCGGATACGGCCTGGCCGAAGCCGGACTCCTTCCCCGGGCCTTCGGCCGGGTACTTCCGAAACGGCGCACACCATGGGTCTCGATCCTCGTCGTCGCCGGGTTGACGATTGTGCTCACCCTCGTCGGGAACGTGTCCACCCTCGCGGAAACCACGGTGCTGCTGCTCCTGCTGGTGTTCCTGTCCGCCAACATCAGTGTGCTCGTCCTGAAGAAGGACAAGGTCGGGCATGACCACTTCACCGTGCCGCGGATCGTACCGATTCTGGCCATGATCGCCAGCATCGCACTGCTGACCCAGCAGACCGGCGTCGTATGGCTCGGCGCCATCGCCTACATCGTGGTCGGGTCACTGCTGTTCCTCGCCGCCCGCGCCGGCCGGTCGAGAGAAGAACGTGTCGCGGCGAAATAATCCATCAACCGACTGCTGAACCTAAGCACGAGCCAGCACCGTACTCACGACAGGTACCAACGGTTGGTATCAACGACTGATACCAACCGGCGATATCCGACCAGTCCGCCCAACCTGCTCACCAGCCACGCCTGAACCTGTCATCGACACGGCCGAGGGTAATAGGCAGGATCGAGCAACAGGCGAGATCGCGGTCCGCTCAATAGATCAGGTGGCTCCCGACGAGGGCTCATGAAGACTTCCGTAAGTGGACGAAATGACAGACTCTGACGTCAACTCCGCCGCCACCACCACCACCGCTAAAGCTAAAGCTGAAGCCCACGCTGGCGTTGACGCAGGTGGGAGAAGGACTAGCACCCAGGGCGGCAGCCAGGCAACCATTGCAAAGGCCCTTGAGGCGCTCGACGAGCAGGTCGCGGCTCTTCTCGCCTCGCACCGTGCCTGGTTCCGACGGCACGACACACAGGATCAGGGGCTGAATGCCTCGGAGTACGCGTTCCTCTACGTGATCCATCAGCACACCTCACTCCGACCCAGAGACCCCGATCTGTCCCTGCACTTCTCATCCGCCACTATCAGCCAACATGCCATCCGATTGGAGCGACAAGGCCTGCTTGCCCGCACCCCTGATCCCCACGATGGTCGCGGACGAGTACTAACCCTCACCCCGCTCGGCGCCGAGCGACTAGCTCACATGCGCAGCAGCTACACGGTGTTCCTCAAGAACGCCCTCTCTTCATGGCCAACCTCAGACATCCACAGGGTTGGACACTTCCTCGCACTCATGGACACGCCAACGAAATGAACCGCTGTCCATCCCACCCGGAACGCATCCTCGCAGCCTGTCGAAAGAGCATGCTCACCACGAAAACTTTGCCATGATCACGTCGCGGGCCATACGGGGACCACTAGGTTCACCAGCGTGCTGGCCCTTACTTTATGCGGCGGCTTTTTCCGCGCACTCCGTTGGTGAAAGCGCCACAGCCTCAATCAGGAGGTCATCTTCGTCGTACCATTGGCCCTCCAGCAGGTGATCATCGCCTCACCCCCCGCTGACGAATCAAGAGTGCCGTCGAAGCGCGCCGTCCTGACTCACAAACCCCGGATACGAGCACTTCTGAGACGAAACGCGTCGAGACGAGTTTCCGAGACAAGAGTAAGACCGGCATTGAGGGGGAGTGGTCGCGCAGCGTTCGACTGGTTCAGACGTCTTATAAACCTTTAGGTTTCTAAGGCACTCTTCTGCGGTCCGGAGTCGGGGTGGAGTGGGCTGGCACCTCTTATAGGGGGAGGATTTGCGCGGTTCTACGGATGTGTACAGGCTGGATGTATGGGTGAGCAGGAGAGCGAGGTCCGGGCTGGCGGTGATGCGGTCGGGCGCCACTTGGTGGGCGCGTTGGCCTGGCTGGCAGTTGCAGGGTCGTGGCTATGGGCAGCGATCATCAGTGATGGAATCGCCGGACCGTACTTCTTTCTTCACCTCAGCGCGGTGTGTTTGTGCATGGCTGCGGCTGCCCACAGCTGGATGTCGTTTCGCGGCCAGGCCCTGAAGGCAAGTCGCCGGCATCGCCGCCCGTAGCGGAACCAGAGGACTTCTCGCCAGCATCGAGTCCGATCATCATGATGAGTGCCGGACTCCGCGTTCTGGCTGGCGAATACCTTCCTCGCGTTGATGCGGAACAGACCGCTGTTTTGTCTTACTGTGGCGGGCGAATCTGGTCGAGGATTTTGGTGCTGATGCGCTCGAGATCTGATACGTCCTGGTTATCGAGAGCGTCGAAGACCACGGCCCGCACCTGTCTCACATGGTTCTCGGCGAGGGACACGACAGTGTCGAAGCCGACGTCTGTCAGCACGGCCATGCCACGGTTTCCTCTGCTGTCTCTCTGTCCGTCGGCATCAACGGCGCTGCGGGTGATCCATCCGCGTTTTTGGAGTTTGCGAATGACATGACCGAGGCGGGATAGGGAGCATGACAGAGTTCCGGCGAGTTCCTTTAAGGTCATCCGCGTCCTTTCGGCTTCGGACAATATCGCCAGTACGTAGTAGTCGAACATGGTGATTCGTGCCGCGTGGAATAGGGGTGAGCTCAGCCGCGGCGGGACGTTCAGGGTTACCGCCTGAAGGATCAGCCATGTCCTTCGCTCCTGCTCGGAGAAGGTTTGATTCACTCGTCGTTTTCCTCATTTGCCGTGGTCCGACGATCCCCAGAGAGAAGTTTGGAGGTGAGGTAGAGGCGGTGGGTGGTGATGACGATGGTGAGCCAGATTGCGCCCAGCGCCCAGGCCATGAGGACGTCGGTGAGCCAGTGATGGCCGAGATACACACGGCTGATACCCATGGTGACCGCGAAACCGATGGCGATGACCGCTGTCCATGCCACGGTTCGTTGTGTCCGTCGGCGGAGCATCAGCAGGTAGGCGATGATGCCGGCCAGGACCAGTGAGTTCAGTGCGTGGCCGCTGGGGAAAGAGTCGGAGTATTCGTACGGGGGGATGGCATTGCTCAGGGGTGGTCGGGCGCGTCCGATGAACTGTTTGCTGACGACGGTGATGAGAACGGACCCGGCAGCGGCGAGGACGATCAGTACCACGGGGGTCCAGGATCGTCGCCGGATGGCCAGCACAATCATGATCGTGCCGGCCAGGGCGGTCATGCCGGTGGGCCCGCCGATCGTCGTGTACGCGGTGAGGGCTTCATCGACAGGAGGCGACCGTATCGCCATCGCCGCTTGGAGTGCTGGCGTGTCGAGGAGCTGGGCGCCGTCTCCTTCCACGGTCGCCTCGTACAGTTCGGTGGCGCCGGTCGCAGTTCCTAGGGTCAGCAGAACCCCGGTAAGGAGCACGACGGCGAAGGTCACCACGGCGCCAATGCGCGAGCTCAGTCGAAATAGGAGGGCGACGAAGCGCTGCATGAGCAGGGTGTGCCAATGCGTCAGGTCGTAGCTCAGTAGGAACCTGTCCGAAGGAATACTTCGTTTCGCTCTCGTCAGTGGTGCGTGCTCACTCATCGTGGCTCCATCCTTCGTAAGTACCCGGCTCGAAGAGTCCCGATCTGCTGGGGCCCTCCCCAGGGCAACTCGATTCGGCCGGTATCAATGGGTGTCTCTCACGAGCGAGAGTCCGGTGCAGGGTGTGGGCGTTCCGTCGTGGAAGGGATGTTGGCTTCTGTTTCGGTCCTGATGAGTTCCTCGCCGGTGTCCGTGTGCGGGGCTGCGGCGGGTTCGAGCATTTGTTCCCGCGCGTACTGGAAGGCCGTCATGCCGACGGCGATGACCGGGGTCGCGAGGAACGCCCCGATGAGACCGAAGAGAGAACCACCAGCCGTCACCGCGGTGAGCACGACGGCCGGGTGGAGTTTGAGGGATTTGCCGACGAGGATCGGTTGCAGGACGTTGCCCTCCAGTTGTTGCACGAGCAGCACGATGCCCAGCACGATCAGCGCTGTGACCCACCCGTCGGCCAGGAGCGCGACGAGGGTGGCGAGGAAGCCCGATCCGACGGCCCCGATGACGGGGAGGAATCCTCCGAAGAAGACCAGGACCGCTAGTGGGAGGGCCAGCGGTACGCCGAGTATCCAGAGGCCGACACCAATACAGACGGCGTCCACGAGTGCCACGGCTGCCTGTGAGGAGACGTAGGCGGAGAGGGTCTTCCAGCTTCTCGATGAGATCTCGGCGGTGTGCACGAAGACCGTGCCGGTCGTCCAGCGCAGGAGCCATGCGGAGAACCGGTCGCCGTCCTTCAGACAGAAAAACGTCAGGACGAGGGTCAGCAGGATCGTTACGGTGACGGACCCGATCGTGCCGAGACCGGAGGACACCCGGGAGAGGATCTCGCCGACGTTCTCCTGCAGCCAGGACAGACCGGAGGTCAGTAGTTCGTCGATGTCCGGTGCATCGAAGGGGAGGGACTCGACGAACTCGCCCAGGTTCCTGACGTTATCCACGGCCTGGCTGGACAGGTCCTTCACACCATCGACAGAGAGCGCTGCCGCGCTCCAGCCCACACCGATCATGCCCACGAGCAGACCGATGATGGTCAGTGCCGCGGAGGCAGCAGCGGGCATGAACCGCCGCAGGAGCCTGTTGGCGGGCCAGAGGATGGAGGACAACAGAAGGGCCAGGATCAACGGCAGGACGATGACCCACAGGGCGGACAGGAGGTAGAACAGGCCCACCACCACGGCAGCGACGATCAGGAGTCGGCCGAGAATTGTTGTCGCGGTCGTCAGCGTCTCGAGGAACGCGCCGCGGCGGACCCGCTGCAGCATCGCCCGCGAAGGTGTTGATCCGTGTCCTCGCGTTTCGGGGCGCTGCTGATCCTGGGAGGTATTGGCGTGCTCGGTCATGTAGTCCCTGTCCCTTGTGCGGTTGTTGCAGCGCTGACCGATTTCCGGCGGTCCCATGCCCAGAGCAGGAGGACGAATCCTGCGCCTACGGTGAAGGCGGCCAGGGCGCCGGTCCACTCCCCGGCCGGGGGAGTCTGGAGCGCACTGTCGTCCTGCCACGGCCAGAGGGCGCGGAGGGACCCGAGGATCAGGCCCGTCGCGACGAGCAGAACCGCCCGTCGATGCGCGCGCAGCAGATACGCCAGAAGCTGCACCACGGACACCAGGCCGAGAACCGCTCCGGCGACGAACGGAGCGAGGTAACTCATGTCCCTGGTGCTGACCGCCTCGAGGGTCGGCTCATACAAACCGAGGGTGAGCAGGACGAAGGACCCTGACAAGCCGGGAAGGGCCAGTGCGCAGACAGCAGCAGCGCCGCTGAGGACGATCACCCACACCGGCGGGTGTCCGATGGTGAGGGTGGGCAGCCCGAGCACGACGAACGCCACGGCAGCGACCCCGAGGATGACCACCAGCGCAATCAGGTCTGATCGGGCCGGTCGGGCTGATCGGGTCGAGAGTGGGGGTGTGGCGTCCCGGGCCATACTGATCGGCACCAGCAGACTCGCGGTCACCATGCCCAGGAACAGAGCGCTGGAGACCACAAATTGTGTCTCCACAAACGTGTGCAGGGGAGTCGCCAGGGTGAACAGGGCGGCGAACATGCCCACGATCAGCGGAAGGATCAACAACCACTCGACGGCCGCGAACGAGGCCGAAGCACTGGTTCGAGCACGATGCTTCACACTGTTCGTACTGGCTGTGGTCCTGGTGGTGGTCTTGGTTGTTGCTCTGCGGGGGAGGAGCCCAGTGATGCCGCGCAGGAGGTGGTGCGCCGAGAGGACGAGTCGGTCGTAGATTCCGAGTACGAGAGCGACTGTGCCGCCGGAGACACCGGGAACAAGCTCGACCAGACCGATCAACGCACCGCGAAGGGCATGGGCCAAACCAGTCTTGGCCACTCCAAAAATAGAGGGTAAAGCGGCGGAAGGGGCCTTTAGGGTCTGGTTTCGTGGAGCATCAGCGCGGGTTGGTGGGCCATGAGGTTGCGGGGAGGAAGAAATCACCGTTTCAACGCTAACGATCCGGTTGCGGTCGTCTCTGCCCACGGGGTGGTTCGAGATAGGTCCGATGCAGAATCGATGACTGCCCGTGACCAAAGCGGGCCTTTCGTGTGTCGTCCACCACGTCCATAGCACGAGTCAGATTCTCCCGAGGGCGTCCGCAACGCCTTCAGGAATCTCTCCTAGGATCAGGAGCGGTCGGTCACCGTCCGACCGCACCATCAAGCACGCCGATCAGAAGGAGAATGACCATGGGTCTGGATGACAAGATCAGCAACGCCGCGCAGAAGCTCGGCGGACAGGGCAAGGAAGCCGCCGGTCACGCGACCGGCGACGAGAGCCTGAAGGCCGAGGGTCAGGGCGACCAGGCCAAGGGTGACCTCAAGCAGGCTGGCGAAAAGATCAAGGACGTCTTCAAGAAAGACTGATCCTCTTACCGTCGTCGGTAAGTGAGCCTGTGACGTGAGGGGAGCACTCCTTCGTGGAGAGTTCCCCTCTGGCGCCCGGGCTTTCAGCGAAGTGGTTTGGTCTTCGACGGTGTGGCTTGAGGCTCCTCGGGCCAGCTGTCACTCGCAACCGCCCTACGGAAGGGTCGGGCACGGGAGGGCTTAGAGGAGGGGCCGCAGGGGTACGAGGACGGTTTCGGCGCAGCGGGCTGCGGGGTGACGCTTGGTCCACTCATCCAGTTCCACCCTGGTGGAGTTGTCCCGGCCGATCGCGAACATGGCACGACCACCTTTGATAACAGCCGTGTTCGACTCGATCATGCGGCTGTCGGTGAGCGGTTGGTGATCAAGGCGTTGGAAGGCTCCGGGGGATTGATGGAAATGGTCTGCGCGGCCAGATGGTGTAGCTCAGAGCCCAGATGAATTCGGCGGCCACGATTATTCCGAGGATGCCATTCCATCCCGTGAGCGCTCCGGTGCGGCCCGGATCGTCGATCCACCAGGTGATGACTGCAAGTATTCCTGCGGCGATCACTGCAGAGCCGACTGTGCGTAGGAAGTCGCCCCAGCACCGCTGCGTGTACTGCGCACCGGAAAGCTTCACTGGTGCCGGTCCGTCGGCGAACCGGTGGGCGAATCGTGTGTCGGCCCAAGTGATCATCCGGTGGCCGTAGGTGATGGAGAACCCGATGTAGAGGGCGGCTAGACCGTGGTGCCAGGAAGCCGTGGCGCCGGTGGACAGGTGCAGGGCGACTGTCACGAGCAACACCACATCGATCAGCGGAGCGCAGAGGAGCAAGGCGGCACTGAGTCGTCTGGATCCGAGGATGTATCGGGCTGCGAGTCCACAAAGGATGGCGACCCAGAACCCAATCTCGCACGCGATGATGATCCCCAGGATCATGGATCCTCCCTTAGTAGCACGACTGTGCCACGAAGTTATCATACGGTCGTGCCAGAATCGTGGTCATGCCCAAGTTGATTGACAAGCAGGCCCGGGAAAGGCTGATTGGTGAAGCCGCCTGGCGGGTCGTCGTGCGCGACGGGATCACGAGTCTCTCCGTCCGCAATGTCGCCGTGGAGGCCGGGATTGCCGCCGGCTCCCTGCGGTATGTCTTCCCGACGCAGGAGGTCCTGCGCGTCTACGTGCTGGACCTGGTCCGTCAGCGTGTGCTGGACCGGATCGTCGCAATGAAACCTTCGGTATCGCCGCGTCAGACGGTGGAGAACTACTTCTCCCAGCTCCTACCACTGGATGCCGAGCGGCGCGTAGAGATGGAAGTCTTCCTCTCGGTAGGGGTGCTCGCCTTCACAGATCCAGTACTGCAGCCCGCCTACGATCGAGCGCACCAGGACCTGCGGGCAGGATGCTACAGATTCCTCGAGTTGTTGAGCGAGGACCCAAGCTATGGCGGGCTCAACCCAACCGCCGAGACAGCCCGTACTCACGCCGTCATCGACGGGCTGGCACTTCACCTCATCAGGCAGCGTAAGGACGAGGACACAAGCTGGGTATCGAACGAACTCTCCCGTCATCTCGACTCCCTTGCCATAGCCGCCGAATAAACCCTATGGAGGCCCGCCACCACGCAACCGTGCTAAGCCTGCTCCCTCCCAAGATGCAAAGCGAAAGGACCGTTATCGAGCCGTCCCAGTGACGGATCGCCTAGCGCTCAAGGTGGTTGCTGCGGGTGGGCCCATGCGTGAGTCTGAAGCGAACGAGGCGCTGGATCATGATCGGATAGATATGCAGGATTGCTCCGACGAGCAGGATCTGCAGGGCGCCCACGGGGTGGGACGTCACCACGGCAAGAAGGACGAGGAGCCCTGTGGCGGCGAGGCCGAGAAGGTGACCAGTTTCGGACTGTTCAGTCCCTCGACGAAAGCCGCTTGTGCCCGGCTCTTCATTCTCCGTCTGACGCATGTTCTTGATGACCCGGTTCCAGCCGACGAGGTCGAGGGTACGCCGGAACGCTTCGGCGCCCAGCAGCTTATAGATCCGTGGTTCGAGCGATCTGACCTGGTAGCGGGAGCGCGCAACGTCGACCAGTGACGGACCGATCAGCAGCGCCATGAAGAGAAACCCGCCCTGGACGATGACCGCGTAGACGACGTGGTCGGGCCCGATAGCGAACCAGCCGGCACCAGCTAGTCCGACACCGACCAGCAGGCCCGCAACAACTGGTGTAGGTGATGTGTCTTGTTCAGCGCCCACTGTTCTGGGCTCTACTCGGTCGCCGTGCGTGCGGCGGCATTAGCCAGTGCAGTCGAGCGGAAGAGAACGACGGTCTGCGCGATGAGCGCCGCGAACGCGATCAGCGGTCCTGTTTGTCCACCAACAAGGACCTGTGCGGTCAGGGCCGTAATCATTCCGATGCCGGCGACTGGCATCATCTTCCTCAACGCTGGAAGAGCGGCCCTGTGCCCGGCTGCCCAGGCTTCATCGGATGCCTGGGTGTGCCTGGTGCGGATTCCGGCTGCTGCGTTGCGGCTGATCAGGCCCTCAGCTGCCTGACGGGTGACGAACAGGCAGATAGCGGGTAGGAACACCAGGGTGAGAAGCAGGATGGTCAGAGCGACATACTCTTCAAACATCAGAGACCAGCAGCGACGAAAGCATCGTTGTCATGCTCTCGAGTCTATCCAGCTCCATTGGACAGACGTCCTGTAGACCAATCGCTTAGCGGGACGAAGGATCGAGTCTGTTGAGGTATCTGTCGATGAGTTGCTGGGCTCGGGTTGGCGTCATGCGGTCGGTTTCGGTTGCCCTAGCAATGGCGATGCCATCAAGTAGTGCCATTAGCATGGCGGCGTCATCATCTCCAAGGGATGGATTCCATCGCTGGAGCAGAGTTGTCAGGCCCTCTTCCATGAGGCGCCAGGATGACTGATGAGCGTCGGCTACTGCGCTGCTTGTTGTTGCCTTCGCAGCGTAGGCCAACCAGATGACTGAAGCGGTACGGGACTCGTCATCTAAGCCACCGAGGATCCTGCACACCGCATCCAGGTTCTGGCGTGCTGACGCCTCCGGCGTCAGCGCGGCGCTCACCCTCTCGATGAAGTTTCTGGAGACCTCGTCCATGGCCGCCATGATCAAATCGTCCTTGGTCCTGTGGTGATGCTGGACTGCACCTATAGAGAGACCGGCGGCTGCGGCGACGTTACGGATCGTCACGTCCTCAATGCCCCTCTCGATCAGGATGTCCTGCACGGCCGTCAGGATGCGCTGAGCGCCAGCGGAGGTCATGAGCCGAGGCTACCCCCAATCAGAACAATACGATCGTATTGTATGCTCGTGGCATGACACGAACTCGTCTGGGTGCCACGCTGTGGATTCTTTGCCTCCTGACCTTCCCGGCCCAGGCATTCGCAGCCGCTCAGTGGCCTAACCAGTATTCCTGGTCATCGAACTTCATCAGCGATCTGGGCGTGACCGAGTGCGGAATCTACGACGCCGGTACCCGCGTCGAACGGTACATCTGTTCACCCGCACACCTCCTAGCCAATGGCGCGACAGTAGCCAATGGCATCTTGTTGACCGTAGGCGCGATTCTTTTCTGGTCCATATGGCCGAGACGACGGACCGGGCAGGCAGCGATGGCCTTCCTCGCTTTGGGCGGTCTACTTGTGGCGGCAGTCGGTCTCCTGCCCTGGGACCTGCAGCCCGCAGCTCACGACAATGCGGCCCTCGCCCAAGCCGTGCTCCAATGGGTGGGAATGCTCGTCCTCGCGGCCGCACTCAAAGGCAGCACCGCAGCACGCTGGGCACGTGTTCTGACCCTGGCCAGTGTCGGGCTCTCACTCGCTGGATTCGTTCTATTCATCGACGCGATCAGCGGCCGGCCATCAATACCACTGGGGCTCGGCACAACCGAACGCTTCGCCTTCGACACCCTCACGATATGGGGTGCCGCGCTGGGCCTGATCCTGCTCACGACACGACACAGCAAACATCACGCCAGCTCAGGCCACAACGAAAAGCCGGACCACGCCATGCCAACATCACCAGTCGTGTAGGTCAGCAACACCAGCTTTTCCAGCCGATGGGCCAGCGGGACGTTGCCTGGAAGGGGTCACGGATCTTTGCGGTGTAAAGATGTGGTCATGACGTCCCAGGAGAAGCGATTCATGTGGGTATTGGTCTGCGGAGTCGCTGCGCTGTTCCTCTTCGTGGGAAGCGGTTCCCTCGCGTATGTCTTTGACTCCTCACCTGAGATGTCCTGCACGGTTCAGCAGCGGGACGCCGCTAAGGACTGCTGAGCGGGCATTGCCGTCTGCGGACCGATCCTGCTGCAAACAGTGGGGCATGCACGGCTCAGTTTTTGTACCTGTCGGAGCAAAGGATGCGCCTTTGTGGCACGGTGAACATAGTTTGCTGCGATGAAGATGGGGGACGTGATGGGTGCACTACGATGGTTCGGTTTGCTTCTCGCTGGGATGGTGCTGATCTATTCCGTCATAGGGGGGGTGCGGGGTTCGGGTCCTCTATGGGCGACCGCTGCGGCAATGGTCATTGTTTTCGGAGGCATTATTTGGACTGCTCGTCAGGATCGGTCCCGCCCCGGACCGCCGCCGCAGAGCCCAGAACCATGAGTGGTGCGTACACCGGGACTCAAGCGCAACGGCAATAGGTGGACGACTTTGAGCTCTATCCTTCGGGCTCCACTTGCTCACAGGTGGATGACCTGGTGATCACCCGACACATAAGTAGGGTCCCTGCCGGTGCCGGTGCCGGTGCCGGTGCCGGTGCCGGTACCTGTGCCTCGTAGCGTGATCGGCGTCGTGGTTCCAGTCCTGACGTCACCGGACCTGCCGTCCTCGATCAGCTAGGCAGGTAGCAGAAAAGGGCCCTCCTGCGTAAGCGGGAAGGGCCCTTTCCATGCGCTCGTCCGACTAGGGATGTCGACAAGAACACAAACCAGCGTAAGTGCCGGTATAGCGTGCATGCTGGAGCGACGCGCGCCCTTCCGCTGATTACCCGACTGACCGTAACCCTGACCGTGACCCTGACCCTTGTGGCCGTGGTGATGACTTGGGTTGTTATTGGACGGACGCGAGGTCCCTCGCGAACGACGATGACGTGAAGTTGCAGCGCGTCGCTATCCGCTCATTCGCGGCAGTGTCGGCTTCCGTTATCGGGGCGTTCGTGGTCGGGAGTGACGGCGGATGAGATCGTTGATCGCGAGTGTCGCGATGATGATGGAGATCGCTACGGCTGCCAGGCCGACGTAGAGTCCGGTCAGCATCATGAGGGGCGAGCTCGCTTCGGCCAGGAACCCGATTCCGTTGATCGCCCCAACAACCCAGAGCGCGGCAGTGGCGAGCAGTGCGGAGATTGACGGCAGATCCCCCCGGTGCTCGCGTAACCAATGCGTCGTGCGTGCCTCTTGTGCCCCCATGAGTGCCATGCTCCAAGTCTCCGGTGACAACATCACAAGGAGGCTGACGACACGTACCGGAATGGTCACAGTCCGGTAGGAGAAGACCACAACCTGCGGCTGACCCGGTCTAACGGTCTTCACTGGATGTCGAGGCAGTCATTGATGATCCACCAGACCCCGTCGAGGGTGTACCCGCGGTCTTGGTCCTGGCTGAGCGTGTGCGCCCGGACTGCTCGCATGGCGATGCCTGCGTGCGCCCAATCATCGATGGTGGCATGCCGATCATCGACGTACCGGTTCCACAGGTCATCGTGCTGCTCTTTGGGTAGTCGCACCATCGCACCGTAGGGTCCCCGGAAATCATCGACCGGGCCCTCGAACCGGACGGTCGCGAAACCCAGCCGGGCTTCGGCCGAGAGCAGCCTCAGGCCGCTCAGGCTCGGACAACGCACGAACGCCCGCTCGATCGCCGGCACATACTCCTCAGACTGTGGTGGTGCACTATGTCCCTTCACGTTCCCCATGACAGTAAGTTTCCCACCCCCGTCGCCCGGCACCCCAGATACAGGAGTACCTGCGCGAAGGTCCAGATCGGCGTCCTTCCCCCAGGCGGCGCTTCATCCTCGACATTGCTGCACGAGCCCCTGGTACGAGCTTGTGCTGGGTGCACGTGGTCAGGAGGCCGGCCGATCAGAGTTCGCGCTGTAGAGGGGGCGCGGGGGCTTCGGCAGACGTCGTCGTACATCTCGTTGACGGATTGCCAGAGCATGACGCGGGTGAGGAACGAATTCGCCGTGAGCGGCACAATCCACGTCACAACCACGCGATGAAAAGACGGGGTGTAGATCCCGCTAAATCTACAGATCTACAAAACAAGGTTTGTTGGACGCCCTTGCACATGTACGAGTGCTCACGCGCCCCGCAGGGTGGGGCTCACCCACAGGTGGACGGCTTTGAGCTCCACCCTTCGGGCTCCACCCGCCCACAAGTGGATGACCCATCACCAGTCTCCAGCGCCTTCGAAAGCCTCATCGGCCATTCGGATCAACCAGATCGCGCTGTTCACGACCACGCTGGTAGGAGGCTGTGCACGCCTACCTCTCGCTCGAGGTGATCTATTTCGTGTCGGTGAGGTGGTGGGTGTGTGCAGGCGGGCTATCGGTTCCTGCTGTCCAGGTGTGTGCGGGACAAGCAGCGGAGCGTGGGGAGCTTGTGCCGTGCACAAGACGCTCCTATAAGAGTCAAACCAAGGCGGGTGGCATCAGTCATTGTTGCGGTTGACCCGCTGGCACTGGGCAGTTGTCCGGCTGTTTGCGTAACTGCTCGAGGTCGCCTGCCTGGATTTAGAGCGGCCGATGACGGTCATTCGCTGCGTCCGTCGACACGGCGATGCATCGCGTTCGTGCTCGCATTCTGTGTTCAAGCGACCTGGTGGTTGAGGTGGTGAACTGCGTAAGCGCGGATGGCAGTTGCTACCCAGGGGGGAAGATCAGAATCCTCAGCTGCGAGGGCGTCTCGTTGTTCGGGATCGGTCTCGATCAGGTCAGCGAGGGCGTAGTAGGCGGCTGCGTCGACGGGCCATACGGCCCGTATCGCTGCGTAATGCTCTGCGATGAGGTCAAGCGCTGCAGGTGATGTGGGATCGACACCCGTTCGACGGGCCTCGGACAGACGGGCATAGAGCTCTTGCCCATCGGCTGCTGCTTGGTCGTAGTCGCTCCTCGTCCACTGTGCTGTGCGAATGGTTACGGCTTCCACGCTGGCGCCGGCAGCCGCTCCGAATCGTTCCTGGAGAGTGGCGGCGAGGTTCGCACGTTTCTCGTCCAGGCCGCGGAAGAAGTCCTCATCGGCGAGACGGTCATTGCGTTCCAGGTCGTCCACGGTGTGCATGATGGTGGCAGCGATCCGGTCGAGGCGATCACGTTCGGCGGTAATGAGCGTCAAGTGGCGGCGCAACGCGGACGCTTCGTCGTCATCGCCGGCGATAATGGCCTTGATCTGGGTGAGCGGAATGTCGAGCTCGCGCAGCAACAGGATGCGCTGTAGTCGGCGCAGCTGGTGACGCCCGTACCAGCGGTACCCGTTGGATGACACAGCGGCAGGGATGAGTAACCCGATGTCGTCGTAGTGCCGCAGAGTCCTGGCTGAGACGCCTGCCATCTTCGCGACCTGACTGATCGAGTACCGCATACCTCGACGGTAGCGGTTTGACTCTCTCGTAATGGCAACTTCTAGCGTTGCCCCATGGAATCAGCACAGCCTGTCATTGAACCCACCAACATCGAATTCACCGGCGAACCCCGGGTCGACGGGGCCCTTCGGCGGCTCGTGGATCCAGACCGGGACGTACGTCAAGCCGCAGCCCTTGATCTCGGCACGATCGCCGCCCCAGCCGCAGCGCAGGCACTGGTAGCAAGGCTGGGGCGTGAGCAGGACTTCTTCATACGCGACACCCTTTCCTGGGCACTCACCCGCATCCCCAACGCCGCCACGCCCCTTCTGCTCGACTCGCTCACCGGAACGGACACTGCCAGCCGTGTGCAGGTACTTCATGTCCTGAGTAAGATCGCCGACCCTGCCACCACGAGAGCCATCGTGGCGCTGACAGCAGACACGGACTCCGCCGTGGCCTCCAAAGCCAGATGGGCGCTCACCCGCATCGGGGACCCCACAGTAGTTCCCGCCCTGGCGGTGCACTTGGGAATCGGTGGGGAACGCCTGGTCACCCAAGGGCTTTCCGTACTCGGTGACGACGGCGACGTGATGGGTATCAGCGTGTGTGTCGATTCCAACGACAATGCGCTGTTCCTGCAGCTCAGGGTCTGACATGTCTGCCTTTCGTTGGAGGTAGGTCTCCACGTAGCCGGACCGGGCAGGCAATACGGTAAGGGGATCTGGTCAGGCTCCTATGAGGCCATACCCGGCGGCACGTGAAGCGATCGCGGACCGGTGGACAAGTCTTGTGAAAGACAGCAACCCCGAAGGGCCGCGTCAGGTGGTCAGAGAGCCACACCGGAACCGCGATCAGTTTTCACTATTACCGTGGTCAGGAGGCGCGCCAACTCCTTCACCCCTGTCGACCAGCCCCGACCGATTGAGCACCGGCGGGTTTTGCTAGCCAGCTGTTTCCCCAAAGGAAGTGAAGGACTCCTCGTACAGTGGCGTGAGGGGCGACAGAGGAGACACGAGGTCGGCATGACGTATCGGGAACGCTGGATCAGAGCGATCACACGCACGCCCAAGAAGCTGTTCGGCGGGGGACACGAATGGACGTATGCCCTCATGGACGGACATGGTACGGAGCGTCGAATGGTGGGCACGCGCGAGCTGTTGAGCCGGCTGGTGGAGGACACGAGGTTCCCAGGCAACGACGCGTACAACGCCCTGAGTCTGGCCCAGAAGGCGTTCCTCGCGGGTAATAGGAGCTGGGTCGGCTATCCGTCAGGGTCCGAGGTGGAAGACCCGCTGGCGACGAACCTGCACGCAGTGAGTCTGGACATGCTGGCCTTCGGCTCCCTGTTGAGGGTGCGGCGTCTTCCAGCTCTGGCGCAGCAGTACGAGGCGATGGCGCTGGATATGCGGGCGGACCCCACCGAAGCTGAGGTCGAGGCGGCGCGCGCATGGGTCGGACCGACTTTGCGGGGCGGAGCCGGGAGCCTCAACGACGCCTACGTGCAACATCACGGCACGGTGGACGAGTACCTCGACGACTGGTTCGAGGCGATCAAGCTCAGGCTCTGGGACTTCTCCAGCGGCGGCAAACGCTTCCATGACGATGCTCCTGAGCATGGCATTATGTCCTAGCCATCGGTTCGACACTTGGAGAAAGACCCAGCGGTTGGTCGAAGCCGGTCAACGGTCTCGAGGTGCCCTATCAATTCACTCAACCAGGGTCGGTAGCGCTGCGTATGGGTACACCCAGCGCAACAGCGCAGATCGGCTCGTATCGTGTTGTTCTTGGGTCCTTCTGCGGCTTCTGCAACAGAATTGTTCAAGGGTCTGGACGTTGTGCAACGTCTGTGAGCTGCCTTGTGGTGCGCGAAGGTGCCGGTTCTACTCCTGGTTGGATCGTTCACCGTGGCACTTGCCGCTGGTAGCTTCACCGGATGGACGCCACCCTGCCTACACCTGAAATCGGGCACACTGCCACGGCTGCGAGTCTCGCCGGCCGTGAGGGGTTCGACGAGCAGTTCCTCGGCATCCCGGTACCCGTGCCGGCCCTGCCGGGGGTCGAAACTGTCCTCCTCCCGTACACGCACTTCTCGGTGCTGATGCGCCCGGACAAGCGCCTGGCCGCGATCACAGCTCTCGGGATCGACGGGGCGAAGCTCATGGACCTCGACCGGTCCGGCATCGACTGGCGGTTGGATCCGCGGCTACCCGAGGATCAGCAGACGGGGGAGCGAGTCTACGCGCGCAACGACATCGACCGCGGACACCTCGTCCGGCGAGCCTCAGCGGTGTGGGGTGATACCCGGGCCGAGGCTGCGACCGCGAACGAGGACACGTTCCACTACACCAACGCTGCCCCGCAGGCCGCGAAGTTCAACCAGGGACTCGAGCTCTGGTTGGGCTTGGAGTCGTACCTGCTGGAGAACGCGGCCGACAACGGACGGCGCCTGATCGTGTTCACGGGCCCGATCTTCAGCGACGTCGACCCCGTGTACCGGGGCGTTGAAATCCCTCTGCGATACTTCAAGGTCGCCGTGTTCCTTCACGAAGGCGCGTTGGCTGCGACCGGGTACGTCGTGGACCAGACCCCGCAGCTCGCTGACCTCGACGACGTGTCGAAGCCCGGTGCTGTCGGGGATGCTGTTGGAGATGACGCACCCCGTTAGGGCCGTTCCGAACGTTTCAGGTGCCGGTCCGCGACATTGCCGCGCTAACCCAGCTGGACCTCGAGCAGCTGGTTGGGGTTGATCGGATGCCGATCGCCGTAGCCCTACCCAGCGCACGCGTCACTTCCCCCTGGCGGGAGCTCTCGAACCCGGAATGCCTCGACCTCGGCTTCGACCTCAGAGGCTGACTTCGATTTGAAGCTGTCTTGCTTGTTGAGGAGAGCGGGACTATTCCGTCACTTCACCGAGCGGAGGAAGTGTGCGAGGTCCTGGGGTTCGTTTCCGGTGATGCGGTAGACGTCGCGGGTGACCGGGGTTAGTTCGTTCGCGGCGATAGCTGTGTAGGTGGAGACCCAGGCGTCGTACTTCCACTGGGGTGCGTCCCACGCTCGACGGGAAGCGTATGCCTCTTCGATCGTCTCGTCGTGGAAGCTCACGGGCTTATGTGTCTGTTCGGTAAGGATCGCGGCGATCTCTGAGAAAGTCAGAGCTTCGGGGCCGGTGAGGTTGTAGGTGGCGCCGGCGTGGGGTTCTGGGTTGCTGAGGACAGTGATCGCTACTCGGGCGACGTCGGCTCGGGTAACGGCGCCTCCGCTGGCTGGCATCGGAAATGCGAGCCGATAGCCCCCGGTTCGCAGTGACTGGACTGGAAATCCATGAGCGACGAGATTGAGCGCCCAAAATCTGAGGGCCCGACGGCTGATATCGGAATGATCGTCGGCGCCGGTCGGGCGACGGTGTACCGCTACCTCAGCATGGGACAAGAGAAGGTGCCTTAAGAAACTGCGTCCGCTCTCGATTCGCTGCGCCGCTAACAGTTCTGCAGGAAGCCTTGGGCCACGGGGCAGTAGGGGATGGCTGTAAGACGGCGCTGGCCGGGGAGTTCGTCGACGCTTTGCGTAGCGGCGGGGATGAGGGTCACTATGCCAAGGCTTGCGAGGCCGAAGCCGATGATGATCGAGAGGGTACTCGGGATGAGGAGGACTGTTCCCATGCCGACGAGGACGGTGATGCCGCCGAGTCGGGCGATGAGTCGTTGGCCATTCCGGTCGATCAGACGGTCGGCAAGAGTTCTAGGAGATTTTTTATACTTGCGTAGAACTCCCTACATCAGCGCCGCTCGATGGCGGGGCGGTCAGACCACCCGGCGAAGCCCTTGTGTAGGAGTTTTTGGGGCTATCCTCGTCTGGGAAAAGAGCCTTGGAAGGCCGACATTTTCACGCTGAGCCCGGGAACAGGGCTTTCCACCCTAGGAAGGGAGAAAGTCGACTTGCCGTCGCCGCCAAAAGTGGTCCCGAGTAGCGAGAACAACGCACTGTACTGCGAAATCGGCATTAGCTCGCCCCGAATGCCCGCAGAACCCTGGCCGTACCATCCCTGCGGAGCCTGGGTATCTGCCGTCGCCCAGTAGCTCACATCACCCATGGTCGTCGGGGATTGATCAGGCGTGTAGACCGACCACTGGAAGTAGCCTGACTGGCATACCTGCTGGCTCATCCCGGGAGGGGCCGGGATGGAAGGTGTAGCGAAAGTCTTGACTCCGTCTCCTCCGAAGGTAGTTCCTGCGTAGGCGAACAGGCGGGAGGTCTTCGGCAACTCCTGCCCATTGGCCAGCGCGTACCCGTACACAGGCTGCTCCTGCGCAAAGAGTTGCACCTTGCCGACGGAACATGTCGTATCAATCTCATCGTCCGGACCATCGAAGGCAGGGTCGGCGCCTTGAGTGCAGATTCGCGCCTCGATACCGGGAGCGAGATCAGGCACAGACGGCACGGCGAACGTGTCCCCGTCTCCCCCGAATCGGTTGCCCAGCACCTCGAACAGTTCGGGGTACGCCTGGACGTTGAGGGTACGACCGTCGGCAGGAACGTAGGGCAATGCCTCCGATTCGAATGGGAAGTAGTCGACCTCGCCCCTGAACAGGCAGCTCGTCTGGATTGAGGCATCGTCTATGAAGAGAGAGGCTTCCCCGAAGGTTGAGGGGATGTCGCCGACAGCCTCGTGTCCGATCACTCGCACGTTCAGGGTGAGCTGATTCGTTGCGTCCTCGAAGGCCGGTGACATCAGTTCAATGACGAGTCCGGGCTGCGACTCTCTGCCTGTGACGCTTAGGACAGCGTTGGGTGCGTCCCCTTCGAATCCGAGAGCCGCCCACTCGTTGATTAGGGTCGCTGTGTCGATGGTGCCGCCGTCGCGCACCGGCCTGTCAGAGAACCAGGTTGTCCGGTCAGAAGCGTCGGAGAGCGTGAGTGTGAAGGTGCCCTCGCCCTCTGCCTCCTCAAGCGTTCCTGATGCAGCTTGCAGCGCAAACAGCAGGTTCTCGCCCTCTGGCAGGTCGTTTGAGGCGACTCCTTCGGCAGTGGCACCGGTACTCGATGCTTCGTTGGGCGCCGCCGAGACGGCCGGGCTCTCAGCTGGGGGTGATGTTTCGGTGCTCGTGCAGGCGGCGAGGGGGGCGATGAGCGCAAGAGCAGCGGCGAGCCCGACTATTCGATTCATGGAGGCTGAGACCTTTGATGAGTGCTTACCTCGGCCACCTTCAGGCACGAGTTGCCTCAGTGTAAGCGAGTCCCCCTGCGGTCCTCAGCTTGCGACCGAGGTGCGCGAACTGTGACGCCCTCATCGCCGCGGGCCTGAGTGCTGATGGTGAATGCTGTGGCCTCGCCGCGCACATACGTTCCGAGGCCGGTGCATTTCGGCGCGCTACCCCCAGCGAACGAACCGACGCGATTGGAAGTCCAACGACCACTTCTGAGGAAGCAGCAAGCAGCACGTCGGTCGATCCGGTACCCAAGGAGATTGTGCGCAAGTGCTGTGCCGGCAAGAGCTGCGGCAACACCAACTTCTACCTCGATGAATCCGCCATCCTTGACGCGTGTCGAACGAGTGAAAGTTCCATCAACAGCGCGTCGTCCGGTTCAAGATCGAAACCTAAGGGTCTCTGAGGCGGAATACGGCAAGACAAGTTCACGAGACAGGAGGAGCCCCCCGGAATCTCGGGCGATTCATAGATCGAAGCGAATCTGCTTCAACCGTCCTACAAAGCTTTAGCTCGGAGCAGCTCGGAGCAGCTCGGAGCAGCTCGATGCAGCTCGGTGCACGGAGCGTTGCACCGGCAGAGTGGTGATTTAGGTTCGCTCAACCAGGTTCTTGATCTCGATGATTGCGTCCGACCACATACCTCGCATGTCAGCGGCCCACTCCTCGGGTACCTCGAGGTCCACGACGAGGGTCGTGACTCCGTCCGTCTCGCTGAAGGAATAGTTCTCATGCGATCCGACGGCCGGCCCTTCGAGTACGTCGACGTCGTTGTCGATCATGCCAAGATAGCGAATCGACACGAACTCGTAAGGCCGGCTCTGAACGATCTCACCGAGCAAACCACTCCTCTTACCGTCGTCGCTCGGGCCGAGAAAGCGGATCGTGTCGCCTTCGTTCCATCCACCCTCATAGGTCGAACCCTCGTGGAATGCGCCCGTCCACTCCTGATAGGTATCGAGGTCGAGCATGGTTTCCCAAACGCGCTGCGCGGAGGCGTGCACATCGACGCTGAACTGAAGATTCTCCATGAACGATGGTAGATCGTTGGTGCCGGGACGGCGCAAGATCGGGACAGCTCCGCAAATCACGAGGGCTAGCGGTCATGAGCTTTAGCCATCTGACGACAGACGATTCGCTGTCGTCGTGCCCCTGATGGCGATGTCCATCCCGGCCTGGAGTGGGGCAGATGATCGAGCATGAATGGAGGGAATTACTCATCGGTGGTGTTGTGCTGGGGCATACCCCAAGGCCACAGTGCAGGTGGGCTCAAACCGTGTTGTTCTAAGGTCCTTCTGAGGCTTTGCAACAGAGCTGATTGGGGGTCCAGGCGTTATGTAATGCCGACAGAGGGGTATGGGGCCGTCCGGGGCTACCAGGTTGGATGGACCTGCTTCGAAGGTCAGTGGTTGGTTGTTGACCTTGTTTATCGAGCAATGGGGGAGAGGCCGACATGGCAACGAGGTTTGATTGTCTGCAGGTCGTTGCAGCAGGGGCGATTGTCTGTCTCGCTACTGTCGCCGCAAAAGGCTCGTCGACTCTGAGGCGAGAAGGTGCTTGCTCGTCGTTGGGCTATCTGGTGTTCGGCTGGTCAGCGAGGAGTTCGAAGAGTGCGTGATTGAGGAGGAGGCAGTCGAAGGTGGGGACGTCGGTGAGGTCGTAGAGGAATGCTTCGATGTCGAGTTCGGCGAGGTTCCCGCCGATGCCGTAGTAGTACACCCACAACTCCCAAGGCGTGATGTGTGCGCGGTCGATGGCAATCAGGACGTCCGGCCCGCGGAGGTTACTCGTTCGTCGGCGACTCCCGCTCATCTGCCTGATCCGCCTGTTCCGCTATCGCCGTGTCCTACCTCTACCTAACCGTAGAGCGGCGTTCGGCTAAGGGTGGCCAACCAGCAGAAAATGACCTTGGGGTTGCGCACCGAGGAATTGAAGTGTCACCAGGAATGACTCATTGACCAAGCTGGCCTGCCGCCCAATGACGCGAGGTCCTGCGGAAGCTCAGCAGAATGGGTTATCCCCGCTGGCCGGGCTTCAGTCAGTGGTAAGGAGTTTCAGTAGCTCGTGCTCGGAATCGAGACCTGTGCGTGAGGTGCCGCGGTGGAGGTGGTGGGCGAGGTCGATGATGTCCTGTGCGACGATGACGACTTTGCGGTTGGCGTTCTGGCTGTAGCTGCTGATGCGTTGGAAGGCTTCCAGCGCGTTGATCCCGTGCCGGCTCATGAGGATGCCCTTGGCTTGTTCGATGACGGCCCGGCTGACTGTTGACGCGGCGACGGCTTCGTTCGCGAGTTGGTGCCGGTCGGCGTGGATGGACCGTGTGAGGTCCACGACGAGCCCCCACACCCCGACGGGGGTGTCGCCGTCGAGGATGAGGTCGGCGCTCACCAGGATCTTATGGACCCGGCCGTCCACCGACCGCAGGGATGCGTACGCTGACGCTGGGCCCTTGGTCGTGGATACGCGGTCCCAGAACGCCTGGATCCTGTCCCTGTCGACGGCTTCGATGTGCGCGAGACCGAGCTCGAGGGTGGGAACGATGTCGCCGCGTTCGTAGCCGTGGATCCGGAACAGCTCATCGGACCATTGGAACGTCGGTGACCCGAAGTAGTACTCGACCGTCCCGGTGGGACAGTCAATGAAGTAGTCGATACCAGTGTCCCCGGTGTGGGGTGCCGCCGATTCTTCGGAAATGGTCATGGTGATAGAACCCATTCAACGGACTTGCCTCGGGCTAGCGTCTTAACCCGGACCTCAAAGGAGGACAGTAGCAAAGCCCTCCGACACCATTCTCCCGCTGTCACCTCGGCGGATCGGACGCCTGCCACAGATCGCCCTACCACCACTACGGCAGCAGCGTGCGCAACGGCACCTGACTGGCGGGTACGGGCGGTCGATGATGGGATTGATCCTGGACACGAGGCGCCGCTCAAGAAGCGGGCGGCGAGCCCACGTCCTGGGACGGCGGCTTCCCTAGCCAACTACTGCCGCTACGAGGCCGCCGTCCCAGCCCTCCCTACCACCGCCTTTTTGTCACTGCCTTCCTACCACTGCCTTCACCTACTACGAGCTGAGCGTCCCGGAGTGTTTGGCAGTGTCATCTGGAGTGTTGTGCGGGTCGGTTCAGGTGTGGACGAGTTGCTTGTACTGGGGGTTGAGCTGGAGGAAGTCCTGGGCTTTCTGGCAATACGCGATAGCTGCGAGGCGGCGCCGGTGGGCGGTGAGGAAGACCTGATGGATCAGGATGCCCTCAACGCCCTGATGCTCGAACGGCTCCGAAACGACCGTTCGCTTCAGGCGCAGCACCCCTGCCCGCATGGAGTAGGCGATAAAGCCGGCAAGCACACCGTCGCGGAAGAGTTCGAACCGTCGGCCCCGAGCGTTGTCCCGGAACTTCTGCCGGAACTCCGGCGGGTTCGCGCTGGAAGCCGCGTCGGCATCACGGCGTTCGATTTCCTCGATGACTCGTGTGTAGTCATCAACGATCATGAAGGACGGCGAGTCCCTGTTCAGTTGCTTGAACAGGTCAGTACTCCACCGGCGTAGCTGACGGTCGCTGGCCTCGCCCAGGTGGAACGGGATGACGTCCGGCGCTTCGCTGGCCGGCCGAGACCAGCCCTCGAGCTCCGAGTCCGAAAGGCCCTCGATGCGATCCGAGGAAGACGCAATACCGTCGACACCATCAACGCCGTCGACGCCGTGGAGGTCGTCATCAGGTGACTCGGATGAGGTCTCGCTTGCGGCTGAAGCGGCGACGGTGAGAGCGACGACGGAGCCGATGATTTCCTCAGCGACAGATGCCGGATCAAGCGCATGAGCCGCCCTCGTCGCTTCGGAAGTCGGAGCCGGATCAGCCAGATCCGCCGGGTTCGCTAGATCTGTTGTCTGCGGAGACATAGATGGGGAGCCGTAGGCTGCATCAGTAGCCTCAGCGGCGTCGGTCACGGGTGAAACGGACATGTATTCGTCCTTCGTGCAACAAGCTGTAGTGGCCGTTTCTTGACCTAAGTTCCACTGTACGCACTCAACTCACGAACCGTAAAGCTAGGCAAACTAGCTATCAGTCTTGTTTCGATACCCGGGAAACGCGGCGTGCTTCCTAACCGGCCTGCTGCTAACCTCGATGCCTTTGGCTGTCAGCCGCACGACTTACGCGATTTAGATGGATCTCACCGTTGTCCTTGAGCGCAGATGGTCCACCAGAACTTCGTCCAGTAGAAGACCGACGACGGTCGCAACTAAGAGGAATGGCCCGTGAGGTGAATCACGTGAAACGAGCGTGCGACATCGGTCTGCTGCCACGACTTAGCGATGGCAGGACGGGTTCCACCGCCCCCTAGGAGCCCGTTCTGTCCTTCCGGTCCTGCCCGAAATTTCACCTGAGAGGCTGGTTTCGTCAGAGATCAACCGCTCGACACGGAATGCATGCATTGAGAACGACCGTGCGATGCAGGCGCGGGACGCCCGGCTCTCATCGTGTAGGCGACATATCCGGTGAGGGCGCTATCACCGAAAGAGCTCGAATCGGCATCGGCGCGCGTTGTCCCGGAACTTCTCCCGAACTTGACGGTGCTTTCACTTCCTGGCGCCGCGTCCTGTCGTCTCTGTGTAGCTAGAGCTGGGCAAGGGTGCGCAACCCTTTTCTGAAGGCGTCGGTATCGCCGGCGGAAAGAGGGGCAAGCGCGTCGAGGACGATCGTTCCTAGATCCTCCTGGAGGCGGGAGTGAGCAGCTGCCCCTTCAGGAGTGGGGTGAAGACAAATCTTCCTCCGGTCTGCCACGTTCGGTCTGCGCTCTACCAGTCCGGCGGTTTCGAGGCGGTCGGTGACAGCGGTCATGCTCGCCGTTGACACATCCAGAACATCAGCAAGGACGCGTGGACTGAAGGCTTCCACCCCTGCATCCGCTTCAACGATGAGGGCCAGCGCCCGTGCCGCAGTGATGTTCAGGCCGGCTTTCTCGGCGAGGTCCTTCTCCACCCCGGCAAGATAGATCGAGGTTCTACGCAGCAGGTCAACCAGTGGAAGATCCTCGGAATCCGTCAAGTACCTGCCCACAGGTGAAGTCATGACTTATGCCTACCACGGGAGAAACGAATCAGCGTTAGGTCTGACGCGCCCCCGGAGCTTGCTGAGCCTGATGAGCTGGCCACGAAATGCTGCGTGAGCCTCATCTCGGTCTCAGCGGGTCTGTTCAAAGTGGGCTGAAGGAGATTCATCGATTCTGATCAGGGACTGCGCGGCGACGGACTCGAACGGTGGAGTTCGATCGTCGGGCTGTACGGGCAGAGTCTTTGGTGTGGGTCGTGTCAGGGCAGTCTGTGGTTCAGGTTTTCGAGTACTGCCGAGAAGTACCGTTCGATGATGTCGACGTCCTTGCAGTCAATTCCTTCCGCTACCTCGAGGAAGCTCGTTCGAAGGATTTCGGACGGATGCTGTTCGAGCCAGTCGGGTAGGGACTCTGCAGGTTCCAGATGAATGCCTCGCCTGTCAGTGGCACTGGGGCGACGACGCAGATAGCCGTCTGCTTCCAGCCGGTCCAGAACAGACGTCGTGGTCGCCGAGGAAAAGCCCAGGTGCGCGGCAACGTCCTTCGGTGCCACAATCCGCTTCTCTTTCCATTCCTGGCTGAGATAGAAGAGGGCCGCCATGTCCTTGTCGTTGAGGTTCCGCGAGTCACGCTGCAGCCGATAGGCGCGATCGGTGGCCTGGCGCATCTGCCGAAGCCGGAACACCATCTGATCCACGTGGCGTAGATGCTGCTCGAAATCCTCCAGGGGGCGTTGAAGCACCCCCGGCGTTTCCTCATGCGCCTCCGGCCCCGCACCGCCTTCCATGTAATTGGTCAACTGTTCTGCACGCATCTGTGGTTCGTGGTGATTCATCTGCCATCCGCCCGCCGTGAAAACACAGGGCCCAGAGGTTGCGCCCCCGCAACATGCCTCTACCGTCCCACAGCAGGGCTGATATGTCATAAAACGAATAGCTAGATTGTCTAGCTTGTTGATTTGCGATTGAACGTGTAGCGTTCGAAACAAGTCATCAACGGTTCTGCGGGGGCGCATACCGATGAAGCAGCACGTGTTCCCCCGCACCGTCTGCTCCTTCTTGTGTGTGCCCGCTCACCACGGGTGACTCACCCCCACAAGGAGCGCACAGCGCTCGAACAAGAAGGAGCACTTCGATGACCGAGAATCCGACCCGACCCACCACCAACGGCCAGGCGCCCCGAGCAGCCACGCCGATCGTCGACCCGGCGAGGACCGGGGCCCAGTCCTCCGGCCTTCACACGGATCAGGGCAACACCTCCATTGCGGACACCGTGGTGCAGAAGATCGCCGGCGTTGCCGCACGTGAGGTCCCCGGCGTCCACGCCATGGGTAACGCCGCCCGGCGCGCCTTCAACCAGATCACCGAGCGCATCCCCGGATCCCAGACGAACGCGTCCGGAGGCGTGAGCGTCGAAAAGGGCGAGAAGCAGACAGCCATCGATGTAACGATCGTCGTCGAGTACGGGGCATCCATCGTCGATGTCAGCAACACCATCCGCAAAAACATCATCAGCGCCGTCGAGCGTGCGACGGGCCTTGAGGTTATCGAAGTCAACGTCAACGTCTCCGACGTGCACCTTCCGACCGATGACGCCGACGAGTCCGACGACAACAAGACGTCCTCCACGGGCAAGGAACTCGAGTAGCAGCACAACCATCTGGCCCCTGCGGTCACCGGGACACCGCCCGGAAGAAGACACCGGACCGGCCCGGTGACCGCAGCCCCGCCCCACCGCGACTTACCTTCACACACCCATCACAGCGTCAGGACCACACCATGTCACGCAGCACCATCGGACTTTTCGTGGGTCTCCTCCTCGGCTTCGTCGCCGTCTTCGGAGGCTTCCTGGAATTCCTCGCCGTCATCATCTTCGCCGCCGTCGGTCTTCTGATCGGACGATTCCTTGACGGGTCCCTCGATCTCAACCAGCTCGCCGGTTCCCGCGCGAGGAAGGACTAACCCGTGGAGCCCACGCTTGACTCGCGCGAGGCCGGGCCGGGCAGATCGGCCCGACGCCGGGCAGCGAACACCTCAAGAGACGGGGAGCCCGGACGGGACGCAGCGAGCCTTGATCCTCACCCGGTTCCCTCGCACCACCCCACCGGTCGTAGCCTGACCCCCCGCCCCGCAGCTGATCGAGGTTCGCTGACGATGAGCGAGAAAGTCTTCGAGAAGCTGGCAACCCAGAGCGCCTCGGAACTCCCGTATGTCACCGGTACCGGTGGAGGACTGCTCGGCCTCGGCCGGAACCCCGGAAGAGATCAACGACCGCATGCAGCGATAAACCTCAGCGGCCGTAACGTCACAGTTTTCCTCGATGTCGCACTCGAGTTCCCGACAGACATCGCAGCTAGGTCCGCGCAGATCCGGCACCACGTCACCGCCAGCATCGAGCATGCCACCGGACTGGATGTACGCCGCATCGACATCACCATCAAGGCCCTCACCCCACAGACGGACCGATCACGCAGGAGCCTTCAATGAGCACCCGAACCACCCGAGCCTCGATCCGGAAGCGCCCCAGCCGCAGCATCCCGGCCGTCATCGTCGCCCTTGTCCTCCTAGCAGTAGCCGTCACGGCGGTCTGGTCCGGCATCACCGTCCTGACCGGCGGCAACACCGCGATCGTCGACGGAATCTCATCAGCAGCCGACACACCATGGTCGGCGCAAGCGGCGTACGTCCCCTCGATCGCCGTCGCCCTCATCGGCATCGCCCTGATCATCACTGCCCTCGTCCCCGGTCGGCACGACACGTACCTTCTGAACCACGACGGCGCGGCCGAAGCCGCGCTGACCCGGAAAGGACTGAAGACCTACCTCCAGGACCAGGCAGCCGACATCGACGGAGTCGACTCCGTGCGGGCCTCCACGAAAGGACGTCAGGTCGGTGTCCGCATCAACACCTACGCCCTAGATCGCCGCCAGGTCGAGAAGGACCTCGACCAAAGACTGCGGGGCAGGATGAACTCCTTAAACCTCAAGCACTCCCCACGCGTCCACATTCGCACCAGCACTCTCAAGGACTAGGAAGAGGATCCCACCATGCGACACACCGCAGCACGCCTCAACCGTGTCTGGCTCGCCATCATCGGCCTCATCCTCACCTTGGGAGCAGGTGCGGCGGCCACCATCGGCCTCGGATTCCTTGATCGCCGGTCCCTGGCCGGCATCCAGGCACCCGACCGCGCCCAGCCCATCCTCGGACTACCCGATGACCCGGCAACCGCCACGACACTCGCGACCATTCTGGTGGTGGGCGGCGCCATCATGGGCGTCCTTTGCCTCCTCTGGCTTCTGGCGCAGATTCCTCGCAAGCACGGGGCATCCGCGATAAAACTTCAGGACCCCGACAACAAGGGCCTGACCGTCATGAAGCCGAGCCTGCTCGAGAACGCGATCAGCGGCCGGGTCCAGGAGCTCGAGGACGTCACTGGCGCCACAACGATCATCCGTGGCTCCTCCCGCGCACCCGACATCGCCATGCGCATCACGACAACCTCACACGCCGACATCCCCACGATCGTCGGCGACGTCGAACAGCGCATCAACCACGACCTACGTCTGACCCTGGGCAGGGAGCCGGCTTCGCTAACCATCGCCATCGACGTGACAGCCGATCCGAAAAAAGACGACTCTGTCACCCTTCAACCAGCGCTCGCCCACGCGTGACTCACGCACATCTCATAAGCCCGCGCCAAACTGACGAAATGTCGAGGACACCATGAAGAAGATTGCCATCACCATCATCACAGCACTGTTCGGCCGATACATGGAGCGCCGGCGCGTCGCCGAGGGCCGCCCGAAAAAATCCCACGGCCGCCGCTGAACTAGCTATACCTTTTCAGACCCCGGCCCACTCATCGGACCGGCACATCAAAAACACCCCATCACAACGCAAGGAAAACATCGTGGGACTCGACGACAAGATCAAGAACGCAGCCGAGAAGATCACCGGCCAGGCCAAGGAAGCCTACGGCGACGCCACCGACAACGATCGCCTACGCGCCGAAGGCCAGGCTGACCAGTCCACAGCAGACATCAAGAACGCCGGCGAAAACGTAAAGGACGCCTTCAAGAAGTAGGGCAACCCCGAGCTGGAGGTCACCAGCCCGCCGCACACCCGCCGATGGCCTCCAGCTCCACCCCTCCCTGCCCGCACCCAAATCCCGGCAGACGCTGTGCACTCCTCTTCACGAGAGTGGTTGCGCGGCGCTCGGCTCGATCGAGTGTCTCGCAGATCTTTAGGTTTTCGAGACGTGTCTCGGCGGCCGATCGACCGGATTAGCTGTTGCAGTTGTGGTACCTCTGCGCCCGTTTTCATCGTCGCAGGTAGACGTCCCTTCGCCGGTCCGGCGGTGCTGATCGAGGAAGGAGTGTCAGAAGGTACGGAGAACCACCGGCTTGCGGGCCACGCTGTGCTCTCATCTTTCTTGCGCGAGTGCAACGTGAAGTGCGGTTCAGCTTCCCATCCCGGTGTCTAACTCGTTGATCCTTGCGTAAAAGGTTTTTCTTTCGGCTTCGTCGCGATCAGTGCTGTTGTGCGGTTTGGATGGAACGGTTTAACCACTCAACCATGAGGGACCGTTCCGCGGCACTCAGGCCGGGCAGTTGCGGAACGAGCGTGGCGAAGTTGACCGTGATTGAGGTGTTGCTGCCTGTTTCATCCACTGCGCGTCGTGGTCGGGTGATCTGGTTGAGCACGGCCTCGAAGAGGGCGTCTGCGAGCCCAGGATCCCTCCGCTCGGGTGGAGTCTCGAGTAGGGCTTGCACGGCGCCGGTGCCAGCGGCGTGAATCATCTCGAGAGCGCGCCTTTCGCTGACTTGCAAGAGGCCAGCAGTCGCGAGGGCGTGGATGCGACCCTGCAGCACCTCGATGCCTGTCTCGATGGCGGGAGAGGTTCCGGGGCGGGCATTCATCAACCGGATCAGTTCGGGGTTCGAGAGGCCAAAATCCATCTGCATACGCCACCCTGACCTCAGGGCCTCCACCGGGTCTTGGTGCCCGTCGGCATGTGCCGCTTTGCCTGCGACATGAACAGCCATGACGTGTTCCGCAATGGCGTCGAGGAGTCCGTCCTTATCACCGAATAGACGGTAGATCGTCGGCGCCTGAACGCCGGCGGCGTCCGCGACCCGTCGGGTCGTGACCGCAGCAGCTCCGCCCTCGCGAAGCAACCTGGCGGCGCCCTCGATGATGTGCGCGCGCAACTCTGCGCGGGGAGCATCCATGTCGACCGTCATGTATCGATGGTACTCGTTGATTGATTCCATCGGAAACAAGGGGTACAGTCGCCGCAGCAGTTATCAATGGAAACAACGAAGGTGAACCAATGATCATCATCACAGGAGCAACCGGGAATCTCGGCGGCCGAATCGTGGCCCGACTACTCGAGCGCGTGCCAGCCGCGGCGATCGGGGTCAGTGTCCGAGATGAGGCCAAGGCGACAGGACTCACTGCGAAGGGAGTACGAGTCCGGGAAGGAGACTTCACCCGGCCGGCCACGCTCGAGAAGTCACTCGAGGGTGCTGATCAAGTCCTCGTCGTATCCGCTGCCATCCGCGGAGGAGGAGCATTCGAGGCGAACAGCGCCGCCATCGATGCTGCGGTCGCGGCAGGCGCCTCACGGATCCTGTACACGAGCCATCAAGCAGCCTCAGCGACATCGCTCTTCCCGCCCCAGCGGGTCCATGCCGCAACCGAGGAGTACCTGGCGCAGCAAGGCATACCTTTCGTCGCCCTCCGAAACGGCTTCTATGCCAACGCGCTCGGCATACACCTCGACAGCGCGCTGTCCACCGGGAAGATCACGATTCCCGAAGACGGCCCAGTCTCCTGGACGGCGCACGAGGACCTGGCTGAAGTCGCCGCAGTCGCTCTTACCGAACCCGACGCGATCAGCGGCACCTCACCGCCGCTTACCGCGTCAGCAGCCCTCGACCTCGGTGACGTGGCCAGGGTCCTCACTCGACTTACCGAACGTACCATCACCCGAGTGACGATCGGCGACGACGAATGGAAGGCTGCAGCGATCGCCCGCGGGCTGCCACCCATGGTCGCCGACTTTTCTCTCGGCATGTTCCAAGCCGCACGACGAGGTGAGTTTTCTGTCGTAAACCCCACCCTCGAGACCACCATTGCCCATCCACCTCTACCCGTTGAGCACACGCTCCAGCAGCTCCTCGGAAGGCGTGATCGAAGCGCGGCGGGTCAAAATCGAGCAGTCCCGCATCGTCCCAATAGATGATGGTCAAAAGGAACTGAGCAAGCGGCCACAAAGCGCTGTGAGAACCGCGCCACTTACCGTTGCGATTCACACACGGGGGAGTCGTCGCGCGGCGCTCGGCTCGATCGAGTGTCTTGTAAAGCTTTAGGGTTTGAGACGGTCTGAAATGGATCGATGTCTTATGGCGGCGCCGTCGAGCGGTGGCGCGCTCATCAGGCGTCGGACAGCAACATTTCTTGAAGGTGAGCAGCTCCGCCCAGCCAGTTCAAGGGATAAGGACGAGGCGTCCGCGGAGCCTTCGTCGTTCCAGGCGGGTGTGTGCCGCAGAAGCGGCGGTCAGAAGAGGGGAACCTATTGTTCACGAAGTTTATGGGCGTTTCCTGCTGGGTGCGTGCCACGAGATCGAATGATTAGTACCCCCGCACGTCTGCGCGGGGGTACTAATTCTTAGGGAAGGACGGTAGAACTATGCCTCGACTGCCTTTTGGTTTTCGGTAGCGGATGCCGGGGATTCGACTGCCGCTGATTCGACCGGGGTGGAGGAATCGGCGCTGACGATCTCGATCTTGCGGGGCTTGGCCCGTTCGACGACGGGGATCATCACGTTCAGGACCCCGTTTTCGTACCGGGCGGAGATCCCTTCGGTGTCGATGCCCTGGCCGAGGTTCAGCTGGCGCAGGAACGAGCCACTCTCACGCTCACGGGTCAGCCATTTCACACCTTCAGTGCCGTGTAGAGTGCGCTCGGCGCGGATGGTCAGCAGCTGGCCGTCGACGTCGATGTCGACCGAACCGGGGTCGATGCCCGGCAGGTCCGCGGAGAGGATGTAGTGGTCCTTCTCCCGGTACAGGTCCATCGGCATCAGGCGCAGTCCCGGACGGTTCTCCAGCAGGGCGCCGGCAACGCGGTTCAGCTCACGGAACGGATCAAAACTCATGGCCACTGGAATCAACTCCTTTGCAGAAGCCACCGACAGGTGGTTTGTTCTTCAAGGTTGAGCGTCCTCCGCTCAACTACGAAAAATGTTAGCACTCACCCTGGCAGAGTGCCAGATGCTGTTCACGGACGTCGTCCCGACGGCTGTTGGCGTGCGACCAGTGGTAGTCAGATGTGCCAGTTGGTTGGACGGTCACCCCGTTCGATCGGACGGTCGGACGGTCGAACGAGGGTCATTGCTGGCAGCGCACTCCTGCCGGCAAAGGTCGAGTTTCCCCAACGAGGTCTCTCCACTCGGACAAGGATTTTCGACAGCGACAAATGCAGATGGGTGGAGCTGAAGCAGCGCCTCATCCCAGCGCCTCCCACCGGGTCTTCTTCGAGTGTGTTCACTCTGAGGGGTTTGGCTGTTCTCCTTCTTAAACCCGTCGAAAAAACGACCGTTCTTTCGAGATCCGCCTTGCGACTGATGACCACAAGCTCCAGGTCGCTTACTGTGCGAGCATGTCCCATAAGAAGCTTGCATCCAGCATCGTGAGGAACCCCTGGTCTCACGCCGTCGCCGGCGGAGCACTGGCTCTTATCCCGGGTAGGAAGTACCCAGCCTGGCTGCGCCGAACCATCACTTTGGGCTCCACAGCAACGGTGGTCGCTGTCATCACGGTCCCAAGACTCGGCTCTAAGTTCCTCAAGCACACCTCCGTACAGGAAACACCACCAGTCACCAACATCAGCCCAAAAGCCAAGGCCGGCTTCGCCACCGTCGCCGGAGCCCTGATGTACGGGACGATGCGGCTTGGTTGGTGGTTCGACGAAGCCGCCGAACAGACTATGCGGAAGATACAGGTGCCCTATCCCCGGGTCGTCCTAGGAGTAGCTACCGGTGTGCTGTACTACTACACCGACGATCGACGATTGAAGAAAGACGATCAAGGACGGACAAAAGCCGACGTCTGAGGATACTCACGACGGTCACGACTGCTCCACCCGATCGCTCAGCGGATGGGGCTTGAGCCTGCCCGCGTCGAACGGTGTGTCTCTCACTGGACGGATCGCGCGTGCTGCTCGAACGACGGTGATTCTGCGGGAACAACGTCGAAGAGAAGCCCCGCTGGATCTTGCATCACCACCCACGTCCTGCCGACAGCGACCTGGACGGCTCCGAGCCGTTTAGAGCGATCGACCTCGGCGTGCACGTCATCGGTCTCGATATCGAGGTGATACCTGGCGGTCCTCGCAGGTCCAATGTCCTGTAATCCGACCCAGGACAGGGCAGCTGGCTGCGGAAGAGCCGTGAACTCAGGAAATTGCTTGACTTGCTGGGCATCGGTGAGCAGAGCGGCGGCCCAAAAATCGGGGTTGCGGCGAATGTCTCGGACGGCGCGTCGATGATGACCTCGCGCAGCAGTATCCGGTGCATAGCTCTTAGTAGAACGTGACAACAGTCGACGGCGCCACATCTTCCGAGCTTCAAATCTGAACGTCGGGCACGACATCGTGCGGGTCGATTGACGGCCACCCACCGTCGTGTCCGACGGGGCGACGTTCCGGTAGCCGGTCCCTTAGCGCTCAACGTAGTTGCTGCGGGTGGGCCGCTGCGTGAGTCTGAAGCGAACGAGGCGCTGGATCATGATCGGGTAAACGTGAAGGAGGACTCCGATGAGCAGGATCTGGAGTGCGCCCGCGGGGTGGGACGTCACTGTGGCAATGAGGACGAGGAGCCCTGTGGCGGCGACGCCGAGAAGGTGACCAGTTTCGGACTGTTCAGTCCCTCGAAGAAAGCCGCTCGTACCCGGCTCTTCGTTCTTCGCCTGACGCATGTTCTTGATGACCCGGTTCCAACCGACGACATCGAGGGCACGCCGAACGGCCTCAGCACCCAGCAGCGTATAGATCCGTGGCTCGAACGATCGGACCCGGTAGCGGGAGCGCGCAATATCGACCAGTGACGGACCGATCAGCAGCGCCATGAAAAGAAACCCGCCCTGGACGACGACCGCGTAGACGACGTGGCCGGGCCCGATAGCGAACCAGCCGGCACCAGCTAGTCCAATACCGACCAGAAAACCCGCAACAACTGGTGTAGGTGATGTGACTTGTTCAGCGCCCACTGTTCTCGGTCCTACTCGGTGGCGGCGCGTGCGGCGGCATTAGCTAGCGCAGTCGAGCGGAAGAGGACCACGGTCTGCGCGATGAGCGCCGCGAACGCGAGCAGCGGTCCTGCCTGTCCACCAACAAGAACCTGTGCGATCAGGGCCGTAATCATTCCGATACCGGCAACGGGCATCATCTTCCTCAGCGCTGGAAGAGCAGCTCTGTGCCCGGCTGCCCAGGCTTCACTGGATGCCTGGGTGTGCCTGGTACGGATCCCGGCTGCTGCGTTGCGGCTGATCAGGCCCTCAGCTGCCTGACGTGTGACGAACAGGCAGACAGCGGGTAGGAACACCAGGGTGAGAAGCAGGATGGTCAGAGCGACATACTCTTCAGACATCAGCGACCCGCAGCGACGAAAACATCGTTGTCATGCTCCCGAGTCTATCCAGCTCCATTAGTCAGACGGCCTGTGGACCAATCGCTCAGCGGGACGGAGGTTCGAGCCTGTTGAGGTACCTGTCGATGAGTTGCTGGGCTCGGGTTGGCGTCATGCGGTCGGTGTCGGTTGCCCCAGCAATGGGGACGCTCCAGCAGCCATCCCTCATCAGTCAGGTACCTCCAACCCTTCAACAGTCGGTTGTCCTACGCCACCTGATCCTGTGGTTTCTCCTATCTAGGGCGACCCTCTTGGAACCACGCGTCCCGGTTGTCGTTAGTGTCCAGTGGACGGCGGATGTTTTGTTTTATCTCCATCATCGAGATACTGGTCTATGAGCTCTCACCATCCGGCGCCTGTAGCCCGCCCGACGAAAAGCACTCGCCACGTCGATCGGGCGCGTCAGATCGCCGTTACTGCAAGCGAAATCATCAGTCTCCTTGGACCTCTCATCGGTGCGGGGATCATCGGATCTCAGGTCGAGGAGTCCTCAGGCGGTGACCTGTCCTCCGACGCAACACTCGTAGCGCCAGGTGGACCCGCTTTCTCCATCTGGTCGGTCATCTATTTGGGCCTTTTCATCTACACAATCTGGCAATGGTTACCGTCACGGACTGCTGATACGAGGATGCGGGCAACGGGCTGGCTCTCGTCCCTGTCCATGCTGCTGAAGGCTGCATGGCTCGTGGTGACTCAGCAAGATTGGATCTGGGCAAGCGTCGCGGTCATCGTCGCATTGCTGGTCACCCTGGTTCTTCTAGTCAGGCGGCTTACCCGGCACAGAGCATCACATGGCAGGAGTGAGCTTCTGGTCGTGGACGGTACGTTCGGGCTGTACCTTGGCTGGGTCTGCGTCGCCACCGCAGCGAATATCGCAGCAGCCCTCGCCTCAGCGGGCGTCGCGACAACAGGGTTGAGCGCCGAGTGGGCTACGGCCGCCTTGATTCTGTTCCTCGCTGGCGCTTTGACACTGCTGCAGACCAAGGTCGGAAGGAGATGGGCGGTAGCTGCAGCATCATGCTGGGGGTTGGCTTGGGTAGCCATAGCAAGGATTGCTGATCAGCCCCAGTCGGTGGTCGTAGCCGGCACGGCTGCCGTAGCGACAGTGCTTGTCCTCGGTGTCACCGCCCTCCTCAGATCCAGGCACGCCTTGTCCCGTTAGGTTTCGGCTCCCTACCCTGAAGTTTCTCCATTCGTGGGTGTCGGCTGGCCAGTGGTGGCCGAGGTGGACGTACCTGGTGCCCATGGACACGCCAACACGATGGCAGCTCGGCTCAGGGATGGTCTGGTGCGTCGGATGATGGGCTTGCCGAACAGGCCGCCGAAAAGGTTAAGGCTGTTCTCGAGAAGGATCGGCCTGTCCAGCGGTATGAGTAGCTGTGCAGTTGCCATGAGAGGAACTCTCTTTAGGGGAAGCTCCCTTCTGGCTTTGGGTCTCTCAGGCCAGGTTGATAACCGCTGGTGCGGCCGGAAATTCCAGTGGGCAACCCGCACCCACAACTGCCCTGCAGACGGTCTGGTCACGAAAGCCGCTAGAGGAGGGGTCGCAGGGGTATGAGGACGGTTTCGGCGAAACGGGCGGCGGGGTGACGTCTACTCCATTCGTCCAGTTCGACTTTCGTCGAGTTGTCCCGGTCGATGGCGAAGATCTTCTCCATGTCGGCGGCAAAGCCCTCGTCCTGGACCTCGAGGTTGGTTTCGTAGTTGAAGCGCAGACTGAGCCGGTCGATGTTCGCGGTCCCGACGATGGACCACTGGCCATCGATCGTGGCGGTCTTGGCGTGGATCATCGCGTTCCGATACTGCAACACGGTAATACCGGCTTCCAGGAGTGAGGAGTAGAAGCCTCTCGAGAGCCAGTCGGCGAGGATGTGATTGGAATCCTGCGGGACGATGATCTGGACGTCGACTCCTCGACGGGATGCTTCGACCAGGCCTGCGAGGATCCTTTGGTCGGGGATGAAGTACGCGGTCGTGAGGTAGATGTGGTGCTGGGCTCGGCTGATCGCATCGAGGTAGACGCTGCGGATCGGGTAGACCAGGTCGGCGGGGATGTTGTTGATCGCCACGATGCGCGAGTTCCAGTGCACCGGGTTCTGCGGGGATAGTTCGGGGCGTCTGACGGCGAGGTGATTCCATACCTGTCCGAAGGCGTGTCCGAGTTCGAAGGCTGCCGGCCCGACGAGCCGCACATGCGTGTCCCGCCACTCCGTTGCATAGAGGGATCCGATGTTGTATCCGCCGATGAACGCGGTGTCGTTATCGACCAGGAGGATTTTGCGGTGCGTCAGCCCTGTCGCCGCGACGGGACCGTATTGCAGTTTCGGTCCCAGGGCGGGGAAGCGGAACACATGGACGTCGGGGTGGAAGGTGTAGAACGACGAGGGCACCACGAGGTTCCCGAAGTGGTCGTAGATGACGTACACGGCAACGCCCCGGGCGGCAGCTTCATTGAGGGCGTCGCGGAACGCGTGCCCTACCTCGTCGTCCTTCCAGAGATATGTCTCGAGGAAAATCCGGTTCTCGGCCGCCCTGATGGCCTCGAGCATGTCGTCGAACAGGTCCTGGCCGTAGGTGTAGGTCGTCGTTGCCGTTTCACCGACCTGCGAGTGGAACGTGCCGGGACGAGGGAAGCCGGTGCGCTGGGACCTATCCTTTTTCTTCAGAGCGTCAGCGGCTATGAGTGCCGCGATTACCGCTCCCTGAGCGGCGACGACGCCGGCCGCGCCCTTCATGGCGAAGCGCCGGAGGGAGGGGACAAGGGAACTCCTACCGGCAGCGACCATGATCTGAGCCTAACTGCACATCTTCTCCCTGCTTTGCCGCGTCACTCACATTTCATTGGAGCACCGATGAGTTCTTCGTTTTCGAACGGCAACGAGGGCGTACCAGCTCGAAGCTTTCAGCTGTGCGAGACGTCGTGGCTTTACGGGTCTCGGGGACAGGCATCCGCGGAAGGCGTGGATCGGATGGCCGGCACTGTTGGTGGTGAGATTGGTATGGGGTCGATCTGTTATGTGACAGATTCTGCGCGCGGTCTAGATCGACACGGTTGCGGGCATCTCCACGTCACCGGGGTAGTGGAGCCCTATTTGATGGCGGGCCTCGTCGAGGAGCTCCATGGTCATGACAGTTTCAGAGGTCGTCATGTGGGGGCTTTCGGTCATGCCGGTTTGTATGCAGCGGGTGACCTCACGTAGTTCGTGGCTGAAGCCTTGCCCGTATGCCTCGAAGTGTTCCGTTCTGAGGGTGCCTTGGCGGGGTTGAATGATGAGTTCACCGGGGTTGAACAGGGGAGTGGATGACCGGAGCCAGCCTTCAGTGCCTCCGACGGTGACGATGCTGGGGCATTGGGAGCCGATGGATGTGATGAGTTGTGCGTGGGCTCCGGTGTCGTAGGTGAGGGTCAGGGCGGGTACACCCCTACGCCACAGCTCAGATCGGTTCAGATCGTGTTGATCTAGGGTTCTTCTGCGGCTTCTGCAACAGAAGTGCTCAAGGGTCTAGACGTCGTGCACCGACAACGGGGCGTGGGGACTGCCGTCTTACCTCTTCCTGACCCGCCTTCGATGAGGAAGTTTCGCTTGCCCATACCAAAGGGTAAACGCGACTCGCACTGTCGGACATAAGGCGATCGGCTAAAGAAACTCGTGTTGGTGACCTACGTGACTGGAGATGTTGGCATGGCGTGGTCCGGCTTTTCGTTGTGGCCTGAGCTGGCGTGATGTTTGCTGTGTCGTGTCGTGAGCAGGATCAGGCCCAGCGCGGCACCCCATATCGTGAGGGTGTCGAAGGCGAAGCGTTCGGTTGTGCCGAGCCCCAGTGGTATTGATGGCCGGCCGCTGATCGCGTCGATGAATAGAACGAATCCAGCGAGTGAGAGCCCGACACTGGCCAGGGTCAGAACACGTGCCCAGCGTGCTGCGGTGCTGCCTTTGAGTGCGGCCGCGAGGACGAGCATTCCCACCCATTGGAGCACGGCTTGGGCGAGGGCCGCATTGTCGTGAGCTGCGGGCTGCAGGTCCCAGGGCAGGAGACCGACTGCCGCCACAAGTAGACCGCCCAAAGCGAGGAAGGCCATCGCTGCCTGCCCGGTCCGTCGTCTCGGCCATATGGACCAGAAAAGAATCGCGCCTACGGTCAACAAGATGCCATTGGCTACTGTCGCGCCATTGGCTAGGAGGTGTGCGGGTGAACAGATGTACCGTTCGACGCGGGTACCGGCGTCGTAGATTCCGCACTCGGTCACGCCCAGATCGCTGATGAAGTTCGATGACCAGGAATACTGGTTAGGCCACTGAGCGGCTGCGAATGCCTGGGCCGGGAAGGTCAGGAGGCAAAGAATCCACAGCGTGGCACCCAGACGAGTTCGTGTCATGCCACGAGCATACAATACGATCGTATTGTTCTGGTTCGGAGTAGCCTCGGCTCATGACCTCCGCTGGCGCTCAGCGCATCCTGACGGCCGTGCAGGACATCCTGATCGAGAGGGGCATTGAGGACGTGACGATCCGTAACGTCGCCGCAGCCGCCGGTCTCTCTATAGGTGCAGTTCAGCATCACCACAGGACCAAGGACGATCTGATCATGGCGGCCATGGACGAGGTCTCCAGAAACTTCATCGAGAGGGTGAGCGCCGTGCTGACGCCGGAGGCGTCAGCACGCCAGAACCTGGATGCGGTGTGCAGGATTCTCGGTGGCGTGGATGATGAGTCCCGTACCGCTTCAGTCATCTGGTTGGCCTACGCTTCGAAGGCAACAACAAGCAGCGCAGTAGCCGACGCTCATCAGTCATCCTGGCGCCTCATGGAAGCGGGCCTGACAACTCTGCTCCAGCGATGGAAACCATCCCTCGGAGATGATGACGCAGCCATGCTGATGGCACTACTTGATGGCATCGCCGTTGCTAGGGCAACCGAGACCGACCGCATGACGCCGATCCGAGCCCAGCAACTCATCGACAGGTACCTCGACAGGCTCGAACCTCCGTCCCGCTGAGCGACCTCCGTGCGGGCATTTGTGGGCCCCTATTCAGGACGTCGGCTCCGGCGCCTCGGGTGCTCCGAGTTGCACTGCCAACTCCATGCAGCGCAGGCGGGCTGGGGAGAAGTCGTAGGGCATGCTCCGGATGACCTCCGCCGCGCTCCTGGCGCGGGAGCCCTCTGGCGGCTTGGGGCCGGGCGCTGCGTCGGCGTCTTCGGGCGGGTGCAGTTCGTCCCAGGCGTCGAAGAGTGCGTTCTCCTTCTCCATTTGGCCGGACTCCTCGATGACGCGCATCAGCGCGGTCTCGAAAGCGTGCCGCTCGGCCGCCGCCTGCGCCACGCGGGGGTCGTCGACGGCGACAGTGTCGTCCAGGGCCGCCTCGGCGGCGTCGATCCTGTCGGACTCCGCCCGCAGTGCCGGATCGGCGGCCAGAGCGAGGAAGCGGCCGGCCTGGACGGCGGCGCCGAGCGGACCGAAGATCCGTTCGGTGACCAGCAGGACATCCAGGTCGTCCTGGCGCAGCGAGCCCTCGGGCGCGCCCTCGAGGCGACCGGAAACGATGCCGTCGAGCAATCCCAGCCGACTGCCGAGCGTCTGCATGCGTTGCACCGAGGCGCGCTTTCGCTGCAACTCGGCCTCCTGAGCGGCGAGGGTGTCCTCCAGCCGAGTGAGGACGCCTGCCATCTCGTCCTCGCCGTCACCGCCGTCGGTGTCACTTGGTGCGCCGTCGAAGGCGTCGCGGATGTCGTCGAGGGCGATCCCGGCGTCGGCCACGCGTCGGATCCAGAGCAGCCGGATGATTTCCTCGTAGCCATATCGGCGGCGGCCGTCGCCGCCCCGCTCCCGCTCGGGAAGCAACCCGACCTGGTGGTAGTGGCGGATCGCCCGGGGCGTGATGCCGACGAACGCAGCAGCGTCACCGATCAGAACCTGTCGGGGCGGGGCCGGAAACGGGTGCAAGGGGGACCTTTCGGAGCGGGACGGGACGTGCTTCGAGCAGACCACATGACCCTGCGGCAGGTGCAAACCCGATCTCACGGCCCGCGGCCTGCAGCCGGGACAGACGGCCCCGTCGGGGATGCTCCTGGAGCGTTCCACAGGGGACGGATCAGCGGACGCTGTGTAGGCCCTTTACGATCGGAGGATGATTCCTGAATCGTGGGCGGCGTACTACCGGCAGGACGACGGGGAGCTACTGGGGTACCTCGTTCCTGACGGCGATTCGTTCCTGCCAGTGACCGTCTTCGGGTACGAACTCGGGGAGCCTGTCGAGGAATACGATGCCTCCTACGTCCTGGAGAGCATTGGCCTGAGCTATCTGGCCGACACGTGGGCGTTGTCCGTCGCGGACCGTAGTGAGCCGATCAGCGTGCAGATCGTCGAGGCGAGCCCCGAGGCCTTGAAGGTGAAGAGCGTGGACTACGGGTGGGGGCAGGACTACGGCACGATGATCGAGCTACCCGTACCGGAACCGGGCCGACTACGCCGGCGCTGAGGCTTGAATCGATCGCCCTGCAGATCCCGGTGATGGATCCTGGACCGGACGTTGTACCCGGTGGCGGGCACACTGAGCGAATGGCCTTCGATCGTTTCCCGATCCGAAGCCTGACCGAGCACCCCGCCCATACCCTTGATCGCCGGGCCTGGCCGGCGATCTTGGCGCCAATGACGACGATCCTTGATCACGGACTCGATAATGGTCCAGCAACTGCCCTGGTCGGTGAGAACGGATCCGGGAAGTCCACGATCATCGAGGCGATAGCTCTGGCCTACGGGCTGTCTCCCGAGGGAGGGTCGACCGGAGCACAGCACCGGACGCGTTCCACAGAGTCGGTTCTAGCGGATCATCTTCAACTGGTCCGCACCGCCGGCACCACCCGTCGCGGGTACTCCCTGAGGGCCGAAACCATGCACGGGTTCTTCACGTACCTTGAGTCACATCCGAGCACGAACGGCCCGGACGTTCCTTTTCATGAGATGTCCCACGGAGAATCGTTCCTCGAGCTAGGTGTGGTTCACCGCATCACGGCTGACTTCCTGCACGCAGCTCTGGAGGGGCTGCGTGCAGGGTCGGCTTATCGTGTGTCGGTGGGGCGGCGTGTAGCGCGGCTGCTGCTGTGCGAGCGGAGGTGCTCCGCTTCCTGCTCGCTGGAGTAGTCAGCGAGGTGCTCCTGTACCTGGCGTTCGACCTGGCCAGACATCGATTCGCTGACCTGGTCGCTGACGCGGTCTGCCATCGCTGCTGCGGCGGCCTTGCGTTGGGCTGACTGCCAGGCGCGGTGCTCGCCGTGGAACGCCTTCGCGGTGGCGATGCACATGAGGAGCATGACGACGCTGAAGGGTAGTGCTGTGAGGATCGCTGCGGTCTGGATGGAGCTCAGACCCGTGTCACCGACCAGCAGCAGGGAGATCGCTACCAGGGCGGCGAGGCCGGCCCAGAACACGCGGATCCAGTTCCGCGGGTTGGGATCGCCGCCGGTGGAGATCATGCTCATCACCAGGGCCCCGGAGTCCGCGGACGTGATGAAGAAGATGGCGATGAGGAGGATCGCGCCGATGAGCAGTGCTGGGCCGCCGGGCAGCTCACCGAGGAGACCGAAGAGAGCGTTCTCGGTGTCCACCGATCCGTCCTCTGCGATCAGGCCGCCCTGACCGAAGATCTCCCGGTAGATCGCGGAACCACCGAGCACGGAGAACCAGAGGAACCCGAGCGTCGTGGGGACCAGCAGCACGCCGGCGACGAACTCGCGGACGGTGCGGCCCTTGGAGATCCGGGCGATGAAGATGCCGACGAAGGGTGCCCATGACATCCACCAGCCCCAGTAGAACGTGGTCCAGGCCGCCTGCCAGGCCTCGCCCTCGGCACCGGAGAACGCGAGGGTGTTGAACGTGAGGCCCACCACGTTCTGCAGGTAGTTGCCGATGGACTGGACGAACTCACGCAGGAGGAAGAGCGTGGGCCCGGCGAAGAGGACCACGAGCAGCAGGACACCGGCGAGCACCAGGTTGATGTTGGACAGCCATTTCATGCCCTTGCCGACCCCGGAGATGACCGAGACGATGGTCAGCGCCGTGATGCAGAGGATCAGGCCGACCTGCGTGGCCTTGGTCGCGGCGAGGATCCCGACGGTGTCGAGTCCGGACGAGATCTGCAGTACACCGAGTCCGAGCGAGGTCGCCACGCCGAAGAGGGTGCCGACGAGCGCGACGACGTCGATGGCGTGGCCCCAGCCGCCTTTGACGTGATCACCGAGGAGCGGCTCGAGGGTCCAGCGGATGGAGATGGGGCGTCCCCGACGGTGGACGGCGTAGGCGATGGACAGACCGACGACCACGTAGATGCTCCATGCGTGCAGCCCCCAGTGGAGGAAGGTCTGCGTGATGGCCTGCTGCCCTAGCTGGACGTCAGTGCCCGTGACCCCGGGGCGCGGGCTGGCGAAGTGGTTGAGCGGCTCGGCGACGCCCCAGAAGACCAGCCCGATGCCCATGCCGGCGGCGAAGAGCAGCGCGAACCAGGACATGACGGAGAACTCGGGTTTGTCGTCGTCCTTCCCGAGGCGGATATCGCCGTAGCGGCTGAACCCGACCCAGAGGGAGAAGGCAACGAAGAAAGCGACGAGGGCCACGTAGTACCAACCGAAGGCACCAATGACGTTCTCCTGAATGCCGGCGAACAACGAGGACGCGGAATCAGGGGCGATCAGCGCATAGGCCACAAACAGCACGATAAGCGCCGCCGCGGGAACGAAGACCGGAAGCGCCAGGCGCGCGGTATGGACGGGCTTCGTGCGGGCGGGCTTCGTACGGGACGTCGGACGGGCGGAGTCGGGCGGGCCGACGACACCCTCTTCCCTGTTCTTTATACTCACGGCAGTTCTCCTTCGTCGATGCGTGGCGGGCTCATTGAACATCCCGGCCCGCACTCCGGACAGGATGACGGGTAATAAGCCTACAGACGGCATTCGTGTCGAGGACTTGGACCAAGGCGTCTACGGCACCTAGCGCCTGGGCGGAGAGGCACGGCACGCACCGGCAGGCGAACGCCGTTTACGCGTCATGGCAGCGATGCGCGGGGGTTGCATGGCAGGTTCATCCTGTAAGGGCATCGTGGGCCAATAGTTATCTCCCCGCTCTCACCCGAGGGGCAATCCGGGCTGTGGGCCACTGGTGTTCCCGTGGACGCCATGTCGGCGGTGGCCCGACAGGATTTCCTCGAGGCCTACGTGTCGGCTCATATGCGGGTCGCTCCGATGATCGTATGCAGAGTGGTGCGGATGCCTACTGATCCTTGAGCGGGACAAACCATCATGCCGATGCGGCCTGTACCCGCTCCTGTTCCGTCGTAGGACTTACGGGCTGCGCCACGTAGGTGTACCCGTTTGCCGGGTAGGTGATTCGGGGCTGCCGTGCCTGGTTCGGGGGGGCGGATCAGTAGTCGTTGCTGTTCCTCGTGCGGGTGATCGCGCGCAGATGGACGTTCCTGGAGAGGCGGATCACGGGGCGGACCAGGAGTTCGATCGATCCGATCAGGAACAGCCAGGTCCCCGCCGTCGTGGTGCTCTCCTGGAAGAAGAGGATGCTGCCGATGATGAACCAGAGCGCGACCAGGATGTCGTTCACGATCGACAGGACTTCGTACCTGTTGTGCACGACCAGTTCCCGTCCACCCAGTGGTACGTCCATATCGTCGCCCTCAGAGATCGCCCTCACCGACCGATACTCGTGCTGATGGTCGTCCTGATGCTGTTGATCTTTTCGGTGAGGTTCCGCTGGATCGTGTCGTCCATGGGGGAGTTCTCGACCGCGGTGCGGACACGCTCGAGCTGTTTGTCGAGCTGCGCGTTGAGCGGGGTGGTGGTGGACAACGCGGCGCCGGTAAGAGTGGCTGTGGTGTGGATCTCGGAGAGCATGTCGATGGTGCGGTTGGCGGTCCGCGGGTCGGAGAAGGCGTAGGTGATGAGTTGATCCATGACGAGTTCCACGAGATCGGTGAAGGTCGGCAGGTGCAGCTTCACCCGGGGTACCCCCTCGCCGTCGGTGAGTGTGCGGGGACCTGTGGACCGGCCGGCGAGTGAGCACAGCAGTGCCGAGATGTGGCTCAGCGCGTGGACGGCGGTCGTGGGGTCGTTCACCCCGGGGGAGAGAGCTTTGTCGGTCACGTCCAGGAGCTGCTGCAACCCGAACGACGGGTCCTGGGTCGAGGTGCGCTCGAACCCTGTGCTGAAAGCTCCGAGGATCTCCTCCGACACTTTTGCGCTTTCGTGATCCTCGAGCGGAGTGCCGTCGGCGGTCCAGAACCTTCCGACGGGAACGGATTCGATGAGGGAAGTCCCGGGGCTGACGTCGACGCTGACAACAACCTTCCGGCGGGTAGCGATGTCCAGGAGGCCGCCCTCGTCGACCCGGGTCAGGAAACCCGAGCGCGGGCTTCGCAGCAGCCCCCTGTTCGTTGGAGAACCTACCTCAAGGGGTGTTGTGTCCCCGGGTTCGGGGTAGATGCGCTCGAGGCTGTGTTCGGTTTCGCGGTGCACGTCGCGGAGCATCGTTTCGACCCGGATCTGCCGCGCGAGGTGGGCCAGGAAGAGGACGAGGCCGACGACGCTGGCAAGGGTCAGGAGGAACGCTGTGGTGACGGCGATCTCCGGGACGAAACTCTCTCCTGCGCTGCTCTGCACCCGGATGCTTCTCAGGACGGTCAACACGAACACGAAAGTCGCCAGGAACAGCGCCAGGGTGTTGTGGACGAACCGGTCCCGGGTGAAGGTGCGCAGAAGGCGGGGGGAGAACTGGCTGCTGGCCAGTTGCAGAGTCACCACCGTCAGGGAGAACGTCAGCGACGTCACGGTGATCGTGGAACTGGCGATCGTTTCCAGTAAGGACCGGGCCGCTTCCGGGCCCCCGCCGAACAGCACACCGGACACCGCCGCCGGAAGCCGGTCATCCACGCGCTCATCGAGGAACGGAAGAGCCTGCCCGAGAACAACTGCCACCAGCACCGCCGCCAATGGGACCGGCCACAACTGGGCGCGCAACGACTCCCGAACAGACTGCCCATCCACACGACTCATCTCAGAACACCCCTCATATCGTCGCCCTCATCTTTGTCCCATCCGCCGTCGATAGTGCCGTCCAGCCACCGAGCGGCAGCCACGTGGCAGCTTGCTGACCGAGAAGCTGACGGTGAATCTGCGAAATTGCACTGCCTGCGCCGCGGGTAGCGGTGACACCCGGGCGTTACGAAGGGGTGGGACAACGACGGAATCGCTCGGGGAGGTAGGGCTGGTATCGCTCGAGTGTGCCGTCCAGGACGGGGATCGTGAGCTCAGTTGTTTCGCCGTCGCCTTCGCCCGTGATGGTCGTGTTTGCTCCTGGTGCGTCTCCTGCTGTGTCGAAAACTACCTCGTATGCCTCAAGGGATCCAGCGAGCCCTGAGGAGGAACTCGGCGACGAACACCGCCCAGAACATCCACCCCACGACGGTGAAGTACAGAATCATGCCGGAACTGGTGGCCATAATCTGCCCCAGCACCACGAACAGGAAGATGACACCCAGCGGGCCGGGCCCACGGGCCTGTCCAAGCGAGCTGCCACGACCTCGGTGCGGAACAGACCGCTCTCGCGTCCCCCCGGTACTTCTTTCTGTTTCTGGCGCGGAGTCAGCGTCGTCTGGTCTCTCCGCTATCACCCACTTCACGTTCCTAAGCGTCGAATAGCCGTCCATTCGAACGGAATCGTCGTGCCTCCGGGCCTTGGCGCCATTGGACGGGTGTGCTCGCACGGGCTGTCACCTGGTAGCGGCCACGTCTTCGCGCAGGGCTGATCATGAGTGATCGACTCGCTGATCACGTGTGACGACCCATTATGGGCCGCGGATCAGCTCATCCCCGACGGAAGGAGAACGATCGGACCGTCACACGAGGTGATCGTTTCCTTTGCGCCAAGTACTGCTCTACCCTTGGAAAACTAAGCTAGCTGATTATTGGTGCTGCACAGCACGCACTGCTTCAGCCCCAGCTCGCCGTTGCCGAAGGTCGAGCGGTTTGGTTTTACGAGGATGGACGGGACCGGAGATCCTATGGACGGCCAGACGCAGATCAGGCTCACGACCCTCGCGTTGTCGAAGGCGAACATCACTGTCGGTGAGCTGTGGGTGAAGTACTACGGCCTGGGCGGGGAGGTATCGGAGTTCGAGGTCGAGGCGTACCTCGGGGGACTCCTGATTCTGTCCGGAGCGGAGCGTTCCATCCTCGCGGATGCCATGAATGAACTCCTCGAGGGTAGTTCTGTGAACATCCAGATTCCCCGCAGTGAGGACGACGAAGCCGCCGAGACGCCGGAGGATGCCCGTAGGGCGCTGGGCGCGTTCGGCGCTTTCCTGTTCACGGATGAGGAGGCTGAGCAGGAACGCCTGGACGCTGTCATGCACACGAACCTCGTGGGTTCGCCGTTCGAGGAGCGTTTCGACCGGTACACGCAGCAGGCCCGCGACCACTTCAACGTCAGCTCGTCGATCGTGGCGCTGGTCGACGACCACAAGTTGTTCCTGAAGTCGGTGGTCGGGCCCATCGAGCAGAACATGCCACGGGAAATCACCTTCTGCAACGCGACGATTCGCAACGCCGGACCGCTGATCGTCGCCGATGCCCTCGAGGACGACCGCTTCCGGACTAACCCTTTGGTCACAGGGGAGCCCTTCATCCGTTTCTATGCCGGCTACCCTCTCCGTGGCTTCGGAGGCTGGACGGTAGGAACACTGTGCGTCATTGACCAGAAGCCGCGCGGCTTCTCACCCCAGGACGGGCGTTTCCTGCGCAAACTCGCCCGCCTCGTCGAAGACGAAATCAACTCCTGACGCCTGCGATCAGCGGGCACCGCTCGTGGCCACGGCTTGCCGCGCAGGAACATCGCGCAGGACTACACCGGACGGCGAGGACCAGCATGGAGGGCCAGTTGGTGGGACCGGTGGTGGGGATCAGCTGTCGAAGTAGGTGACGACGGGTCTGTGCTGCCCGATCGAGTTCAGGATCTCGGCGGACAGGTCGCGGAGCTTCACGTTCCGGTTCGAGGATGCCCTACGGAGGATCGCGGTGGCTTCGTCCTGACTGCACCGGTTCTGGGCCATGATCGCGCCGATCGCCATGTCGATGCTGGTGCGTGATTCCATGGCCGTGCGCATGTTCGTGCCGGCTTCGGTGAGCTTGGCGACCCGGACGGCGAGGCGAAGGGACTGGGAGGCATCGCGGGCGAATCCCTCCGCGACGCGGATGCCCTTTGCGTCGAAAGTGTTCGGTTCGGTGGAGTAGAAGTCGAGGCCGGCGCTGGCCCCGTCGTCGAGGCGGATCGGGATACCCAGGGCCGAGCGGAGTCCGTAGCTGGCGATCGCGTCGCGGTACTCCGGGAAGCGGGGGTCGGTGAGGAAGTCCCTGATGTGGATGGTGATGCCTTCTCGAGCCGCCCGCAGGCATGGTCCGTCGTCGAACCCGTACTGCACCTCGTCGACCTGCCGGGCTTTTTCGCTGCTGCTGGCGACGGTGACCATGGACCGTGGGCGCAGGAGCGTGATGCCGCAGAACACGTCCCCATAAGGGCCGGTGAACGCCTGAGCCGCAACCGTGACCAGTCCGTTCAGGAACTCCTGGACGTCGTCGCTTTCCAGCACCATGCTCTGCAACTGGGCTGTCACGCTGTCACGCTCACGTAGAACCGGATCCCGGCAGCGGGCCTGACGTGATGGGACACGCGTCCTCGTGCTGCACGGACCCTGATGTCGAATTCCTGCCGTCGGCGATCCTGTCTTGGCGGTCAGATAATCGGCCGAAGCCTCAACAGTCACCATTGCGCCGGTCGAAGCGATCGCGTCCGTCGCGGCCGTGCTTCATGCTGAGCTCTGCAACGGCGTGGACGGCTTTCGTCTGCCGTCCACGTGGAGCGTGAGTACGTTCGGTGGGTGCGCGTGTCGCGCTCATTGGACTTGATGCCGTGGGTGTCGAGGACGAGGGCTTGCTGCGGGGTGCTTGACAACGCGGTGAACCCGTCTTCATCATGCAGTGACGATCGGTGGCGGCGGACCACCAACGTCTTCAGAGAAGGGTCATGTCGATGCCCACCACGATCTTCGTCAACCTGGCTGTCAGGGATCTCGCCCGATCCCGAACGTTCTTCGAGTCTCTGGGGTACTCCATCGACGAAGGATTCAGCGACGAGAATGCCGTCAGCGTGGTCATCAGCGACACGATCACGGCGATGCTGCTCACACGCGAGTTCTTCTCCGCATTCACCAGCAAATCGATCATCGACGCCACCACCTCCACCGAGGTCCAGCTCGCGCTCAGCGCTGACAGCAAGGAGGAGGTCGACGGCCTCCACGAGAAGGCCCTCGCCGCAGGCGCGACCCCTGCAGGCGAGCAGGACCATGGGTTCATGTACTCGAAGAGCTTCGACGACCCGGACGGCCACCACTGGGACTTCGTGTGGATGGATCCGGCCGCGGCGGCCGACGGTGCACCGAAGCTGAGCCTCGAGGAAATCCGGGAGAACACGACGCACAGCTGAATTGCGGGGGCCGCAATCAGGAGACACGCGTTCAGGTGTCCACGTGATGTTCGACCCATCCACGATTATTGTCCTGTGCCCTTACCCTTCGCGTTGAAGCGACCGATCATTGGAGCCCCGATGGCGGGAGGGCCTTCAACGCCCGAACTCGTCGCCGCCGTCACCCGTGCCGGTGGTATGGGTTTCCTCGCCGGTGGGTACAGGACGCCGGCGCAGCTCGCGGACCAGATCACCCGCACCCGGGCACTGACGGGAGGGTCCATCGGGGTGAACCTGTTCGTCGTTTCCAGAAACGACGTGGACGCGGACGAACTGGAGGACTACCGGCAGGAGCTGAAGTACTACGCCGACCGGTACGGCATCGAGGTCGGCGCCCACAAGTGGGACGACGACGCCTGGCAGGAGAAGCTCGACGTGATCCGAGACCTCAGACCTGACCTCGTGTCCTTCACCTTCGACTGCCCCGAAGCCGACGTGCTGCACGAGCTGACCACCCTTGGCATCCATACCGCCGTCACCGTCACGTCCACGAGCGAAGCGGTGACCGCGGCAGGCCGCGGCGCGCGGATCCTCGTGGTGCAGGGCCCGGACGCAGGCGGCCACCGAGCCACCTTCGACCCCGCTGCGGATCCGGGCACCGACGCACTTCCCGAGCTGATCACTGCCATCAGGAACACCGTCGACCTACCGCTGATCGCGGGAGGCGGTATCAGCACGCGCCAGCAGGTCGAGGCGATCCTCGGCACTGGAGCCGCCGCGGTCCACGTCGGGACTGCCCTGCTCCTGGCCGACGAAGCCGGGACTACTCCCGCCCACCGTTCAGCACTGCATGACCCGGCCTTCACCGAGACGAAGGTGACCCGGGCTTTCACCGGCAGACCTGCCCGGGGCCTACGGAACAAGTTCATGGACGACCACGAGCGACCAGGGCACGCCTACCCGCAGATCCACTACATCACCGCGCCATTGCGTGCTGCAGCGGCAAGGAACAATGACCTGCAGGCCCTCCACCTGTGGGCCGGCACAGGCTACCGCACCACCCGCACCGGGCCGGCCGCCGACATCATCGCCGACCTCGCACCCTGACGTCGACACCAGGCACGCCACGCGGGCACCAGACGGGCGACCGTGATCAGTCAGGCGGAGATCACCGGGCAGCGACCAAGCGCTGGACTGTTCTGCGGCCTGCTACTCCGGGCCGACCGTCGGTCGGGTCAGCGCGGGCGGACGACCGCCAAGCGCCCGGGCCCGTCGATGACCGTGTACGAGTTGGCGCTGAGGATCGGACCGATGGCGAGGAGTGGCGCCGAGCACGTGCCAGCCGCGTCGCCACGCCCCGACGCGTCGAGCGTCGTGGTCCTGACGGTCCGCAACCCGAACAACCCTTGTCCGAGAGTTCGCCGCGTACCGTGGACGGCGCCGTAGACGACGACGATGATGACGAAGAGCCCGACGGGCCGAGGACGGTGAGCGCACTACTGAGGAAGACACCGAGGGTAAGCACCATGAGGCCCGGAACAGCGGCGATGACAAAGCTGACGGGCGAAGCGACCCTGGCGACCGCCGGTTCGTGGCAGTACCGGATGGTGCTCGCCGCACGCACTCCCGGGGCCGCGATGAGCCCGGTGGCGATCCAGGAGACGACGCTCAGGTGCCGGATCTCCATGCTTACCCGCTGCCGCACTTCCGGTCAGGGTACCTGACGGGCGCGCTTGTCCGAAGCCGTCGGGCGGAACGGCCGCTCACCCGCCGGTCCCCACGGCGCCCGCCACCCTCGGTAGGCTGGGCAGCAACTGCTACCCAGGAGGACCACATGGGCATCACCCCCGAAGATGAAGTCGTCAGGATCTGCCAGGAACTGATCCGGTTCGACACCTCGAACTTCGGCGACAACGCCGGTCCGGGCGAGCGGTCCGCCGCCGAGTACACCGCCGGCCTCATCGAGGAGGTGGGCCTGTCCACGGAACTGTTCGAAGCCGCTCCCGGCCGCACGTCCGTCGTCGCGCGCATGGAGGGCACGGATCCGTCGCTCCCGGCCCTCGTCGTGCACGGGCACCTCGACGTCGTGCCCGCCCAGAAGGAGGACTGGACCGTCGACCCCTTCGGCGGGGAGGAGAAGGACGGGCTCATCTGGGGCCGTGGCGCCGTGGACATGAAGGACATGGACGCGATGATCCTGTCCGTCCTCCGCTCCATGCAGCGCGACGGCGTCAAACCGCAACGGGACCTCATCTTCGGGTTCTTCGCCGACGAGGAGGCCGGCGGCGCGTACGGTGCCTCCTGGCTCGTGGACAACAAGCCCGAGGTCTTCGAGGGTGCCACCGAGGCCATCTCCGAGGTGGGCGGCTTCTCGGCGACCATCGGCGGGCAGCGCACCTACCTGCTGCAGACCGCCGAGAAGGGTATCTCCTGGCTGCGGCTGGTGGCCCACGGCCGGGCCGGGCACGGCTCGCAGATCAACACCGACAACGCGGTGACCGCCCTCGCCCGGGCCGTCACGCGCATCGGTGACCACGCCTGGCCCATCGAGCTCACGCCCACCACGCGCCAGTTCCTCGACGGCGTCACCGAACTGACCGGCGTCGAGTTCGACCCGGACAATCCCGACATCCTCCTGCGGGAACTCGGCACCGTGGCACGCTTCGTCGGGGCGACGCTGCAGAACACGGCGAATCCGACGGTCCTCAAGGGCGGGTACAAGCACAACGTCATCCCCGGCACCGCCGAGGCGCTGATCGACGTGCGCACCCTCCCGGGCCAGCAGGACCAGGTCCTGGAGATCATCCGCGGACTCGCGGGGGAGGGCGTCGACGTGAGCTACGAGCACAAGGACACCTCCCTCGAGGTGCCGTTCGCGGGGAATCTCGTCGACTCGATGATCGATGCCCTGCACGCCGAGGATCCCGGCGCCAAGGTGCTGCCGTACACGCTCTCGGGCGGCACGGACAACAAGTCGCTCAGCCGCCTCGGCATCACCGGGTACGGCTTCGCACCCCTGCAACTGCCGGACGATCTCGACTTCACCGGCATGTTCCACGGCGTCGACGAGCGCGTGCCTGCGGACTCGCTCCGCTTCGGCGCCAAGGTGCTCGCCCGCCTGCTCACCACCTACTGACGGCAGGTGTCGGGACGGCAGGGGCGATCATGACGACGACGTCCGCAACGGCCGCCGGTCAGCTCCTCACCGCGGAGCTGCTCGAGCGCTTCCGGGGCAGGGCCGCAGGCTACGACGCCGCAAACTCCTTCTTCACGGAGGATTTCGACGACCTTGCGGCCGGCGGGTATCTCCGCATGCTCGCGGACGTGCGGCCCGGCGCCTCGGGCGGGCTGACGCGCGCAGCCCGGGCCCAGCGTCTCCTGGCCTCCGCGGCGCCGGCCACCGCCCTCGGCACGAACATGCACCTCGTCTGGACTGCGGTGGCCGGCCTGCTCGCGGACCGCGGTGACACCAGCCTGGAATTCGTGCTCGACGACGTCGCCCGCGGCGAGGTCTTCGCGTTCGGGGTGTCCGAGCCGGGCAACGACGCCGTCCTCTTCGACTCCCTGACGCGCGTCGAACGGACCCCCGACGGCGGGTACGGCTACACCGGCACCAAGGTCTTCACCAGTCTCTCGCCCGTCTGGACCCGGCTCGGTGTCTTCGGCAAGCTCGAGGGGCGCGACGGCGCCGAGGACTCGATCCTGCACGCCTTCGTTCCGCGCGGTACGCCCGGGGTGGAAACCCTGGCCGATTGGAATCCCCTCGGTATGCGGGCCACGCAGTCGAACACCACACGCCTCACCGATGTCCGTGTCCCTGCAGCCGCCGTCTTCCGCCGCCTCCCCGTCGGACCGAACGCCGACCTCCTGGTCTTCGGGATCTTCGCCGCGTTCGAGACCCTCATCGCCGCGGTCTATCTGGGCATCGCCGACCGTGCGCTGGAACTCGCGGCGCAGTCGCTCCTGCGGAGGCGGAGCCACACCGCAGGACGACCGCTCGCCGACGACCCGGTGCTGCGGAACCTGCTCGCGGGGGCGGCGATGCGGCGCACAGCAGCGGATGCCGAACTCGAGAACGTCATACGCGACCTCGATGCGGGGGACGAGGCCGGACCGGCGTGGTTCCCGCGCCTCGTGACCCTCAAGACCCACGCGGTCGACGCCGCTGTGGAGGCGACAGGGGTCGCGCTGCATGTGGGGGGAGGGTCGGGCTTCTCGGCGGACTCCGAGGTGGTGCGCCTGCACCGTGATGCCCTGGCGGGGCAGTTCCATCCGTCGACCGTCGAATCAGCCCGGTCGACGGTCGCGACCTCGCTGCTGGGGCCGCCGTCATCGTGACTGACCGATGGTTCCGGGACCTGACCGACCGGCGGCCCGGTGGGGTCAGGCCGTGCGCTCCACGCGCAGGACCTTCCGCCTCAACCAGTAGCGCCTGCTGCCGCCCATGTAGATGCAGCTGCGCTCGAGCTCCCACTTGCCGTACTCGGCATGTTCGGTGAGCAGTTTCCGCGCCGCGGGGAGAGGTTCACCCGCGGTGACGGTGAGCACCAGATACTCGTACTGCCGCCCGTAGTCGCGCTCCCGGACGGCTGTCGCGTTCAGAAAATGTTCTCGCATATCCCTCCAATTTCGATCACTTTACCGATAACGTCTAGGCCATGAGCATTGATCCGCGTGTCGCGCTCCAGTCCCTCGTGACAGCCCTCGAAGAGCATCTTGCTGCCTCGGCGTCACGTCGGCGGGAGGACGATCCCGCGGTGGAGGCGGCCTACCTCGGCATCGCCGACGCCTTCGAAGTCTACGAGGAAGCCCTGTACGACGCGTTCGGTGAGGTCACCCCGCTCGAGATCTACGAAGAGTCGGACGACGACGACGATAACGAGGATAACGACGACAATGACGACGCCGAGTACGCCTCCGACCTCGTCGACGCCGAGATCGAGCACTGACCTCTCACGCCAGGGCTCTCGCCCGGAGCGCTCGACCTTCTGATCGCCGCTCACGCTGAGCGGCTCGCCGCTCACGCGCGGTCCGGCCACTCACGCACAGCCTGCCGTGGATCTCAGGAAAGCAGTGCGGAGACCTCGTCGAGGACCTCGGAGATCGGCCCCGCGACGGGTGCGCCGCTGACCTGGAGGATCTCCTTCAGCTGCTGGGGAGTGCGGGCGCCGATGATGGCCGAGGCCACGCCGGGCCGGTGCAGCAGCCACCGCAGCGCCACCTCGTGGGGTTGCAGGTCCAGCCCGCGCGATGCCGTGCACAATGCCTCGGTGACGCGCTGCGGCTTCCCTGACAGGTAGGGCTCCACGTAGGGCGACCAGACGTCGGAGGCGCCCCTCGATTCGGACGGGATCCTCCCGCGGTACTTCCCCGTCAGGACACCCCGCCCTAGCGCACCCCAGGCGAGGATCCCCGCGCCCGAGGCAGCCGCCGCCGGGAAGACGTCGCGCTCCGCGCCGCGGTTCACGAGGGAGTACTCGACGTCGTTCACGAGGAGCGGGAAGGACGCGGTGGCGGCTGCGCGCGCGAACTCCCACCCCGCGTAGTTGGAGACACCGACGTAGCGGGCCCGGCCGGAGGAGTAGGCCACGTCGAGCGCGCTGAGGATCTCCGGCAGCGGCACGGAGGGATCGGGGGAGGGCGCCAGCCAGACGTCCGCGTGGTCCGTACCCAGCAGGGCCAGGGACGCATCGAGCGAGTCGAGGAGGCCACGGCGCGAACTGTCCAGCCTCCTGCTGCCGGACCTCGTGGTCCCGCCCTGCACCACGAGGACGAGCTCCGAGCGGGCCACGGTGTCATTGATGAAGCCGCCCAGCATGGCCTCCGACTGACCCTCGCCGTAGCGCGCCGCCGTCTCCACGAGGGTGCCGCCGGCATCGGTGAAGAGGCGCAGCTGCTCACGCGCCGATTCCTCGTCGACCTCCTGGCCCCAGTTCATGGTGCCGAGTCCCAGAGCGGAGACGGTCAGGCCGCTCGCTCCCACGTTTCGCCGTTGCATGAGGCCAAGCCTAGGGCCTGCGCCCGGCTGCATGGCTTAGGGTCATGAGCGTGCATTGGATAGAAGCTGTCATCCTGGGATTCGTCCAGGGCCTCACCGAGTTCCTCCCCATCTCCTCGAGCGCCCACCTGCGCATCGTCGGCGAACTCCTCCCCGACGCGCAGGACCCGGGAGCCGCGTTCACCGCCATCACCCAGCTGGGCACCGAGACCGCCGTCGTGGTCTTCTTCTGGCGGGACATCGTCCGGATCGTGAAGGCGTGGTTCGGAGCGTTGCGGGGCACCGTCCCCCGGAACGACCCGGATGCCCGCATGGGATGGCTCGTGATCCTCGGAAGCGTCCCGATCGTTGTGCTCGGGCTCCTCTTCCAGGACCAGATCGAGAGCACGTTCCGCAGTATGTGGATCGTGGCGACGATGCTGATCGTCTTCGGGCTGATCCTCGCCGTCGCTGACCATGTGGGGCGCCAGACGCGGGAGCTGCACACCCTCACCTACCGGCATGGCATCCTCTTCGGGCTTGCCCAGGCGCTGGCCCTCGTCCCGGGCGTGTCGCGATCGGGCGGGACCATCACCGCGGGCCTCCTCATGGGGTACACGCGGGAGGCTGCGGCGCGCTACTCGTTCCTCCTCGCCATCCCCGCGGTGTTCGGCAGCGGTGTCTTCCAGCTGGTCAAGAGCTACGACGAGACCGGACCGTACGCGCTGCCCGAGACGGCCCTCGCCACCGTGGTGGCCTTCGTCGTCGGCTTCGCGATCATCGGCTGGTTCCTGAAGTTCGTGACGACCCGCGGGTACGGGCTCTTCGTCTGGTACCGGATCCTGCTCGGACTCGCTCTCTACGTGCTGCTCGGACTGGGCGTCATCAGCGCCTGACGCCGAGCCGTAAGGTAGAACGTGTGATTGCGTGGAACTCGACTCCTGTCCCTGAACTCGACGGCACCCAGTCGGACATCACCCTGTTCGACACGGCCCTGCAGGGAGGGACGGTCCTCGAACGGCATCCGGAGCGCAGCCTGTACGTCTGCGGCATCACGCCCTACGACGCCACACACCTCGGCCATGCGGCCACCTACGTAGCCTTCGACCTCCTCAACCGCACCTGGCGGGACGCCGGCTCGACCGTGTCTTACGTCCAGAACGTCACGGATGTCGACGATCCCTTGCTGGAGCGGGCCACGGCCACGGGCGTCGACTGGCGGGACCTCGCCACCGAGCAGATCGCGCTCTTCCGCGAGGACATGGAGGCACTCAATGTCCTCCCGCCCGACCACTACGTCGGAGCCGTCGAGGCGGTCGGGTGGATCGTCCCCGCCGTCGAGGACCTCATGTCCCGCGGTCTGGCCTACACCGTCCCCGGTGAGGGCGGGGACCCCGACGGCGACGTCTACTTCTCGCTGGATGCGGCCGCCCTGCTGGACGAGGACGACGACGCCCGCTGGTTCCTCGGTCAGGTCTCGCACCTCGACGCCGACGCCATGGTGGCCCTGTCCGCCGAGCGCGGGGGAGACCCGACGCGGCCGCACAAGCGCAACGCGCTCGATCCACTCCTCTGGCGCGTCGCGCGGCCGGCCGAGCCCGACTGGCCGGGAGCCACTCTCGGCGACGGCAGGCCCGGCTGGCACATCGAATGTGCCGTGATCGCGCACCGCTACCTCCCGGCTCCCTTCACGGTGCAGGGCGGCGGCTCGGACCTCGTCTTCCCGCACCACGAGATGAGCGCCTCGCACGCCTGGGCCTCGAGTGGCTCACCGCTCGCTCAGCACTATGCCCACGCCGGCATGGTGGGCTACGACGGCGGCAAGATGAGCAAGTCACGCGGCAACCTGGTGCTCGTCTCGAAGCTGCGCCGGGCCGGCGTGGACCCGGCAGCCATCCGGCTCGCCATCCTCGCGCACCACTACCGCTCGGACTGGTCCTGGACGGACGCGGTCCTCGAGGAAGCCGTCGCACGGCTCGCCACCTGGCGGTCCGCAGCCACGCTCGCGTACCGCGCCGACGTCGCCCATCTCCTCGCACAGGTCCGGGAGCACCTCGCGGACGACCTCGACGCCCCCTCGGCGCTGGCCGCGATCGACGCCTGGGCCGCCGGCATCCACGGCGACGGCTCGGGCCGGCAGGAGTTCGCCGACCTGGTGGACGCCCTGCTCGGGGTGCGCCTCTAGGCCCTTCCTCCGGGTCGAGCGCCGGGCCACCGCAACGCGTGAGCACGGCGGGCGGGCATCCCGTGGCGGCTCAGCGGGCCGCGTTCATGGGGGGCTGCTACCGCCGACACTCACTGCTCGCGGCGGCGCTTCTTCAGGTAGCGCTCGAACTCGCGCGCGATCGACTCGCCACTCGCCTCGGGCAGGTCGACGGTGTCCTTCGCCTCCTCGAGCTGACGCACGTAGGCTGCCACCTCGGGGTCCTCGGTGGCGAGCTCGTCGACCCCGCGCTCCCAGGCTTCGGACTCCTCGGTGAGGACGTGCGTCTCCACCGAGATCTGGAGGATCTCCTCGAGCTTGTTGAGCAGCGCGAGCTGCGCCTTCGGCGACGGCGACTGACCGACGTAGTGCGGCACCGCGGCCCAGAGCGACATGGTGGGAATGTCCGCCAGGAGGCCCATCTCGGCGAGGACGCCGACGATCCCGATGGGTCCCTCGTAGGTCGACGGCTCCACCTCGAGGCTCTCCCGGACGAGGTCGTCGTCGGAGGTCACCGTCACCGGGATGGGACGGCTGTGCGGTACGTCGGCCAGCAGTGCACCCACGAGGACGATGCAGTCGACGTTCAGCTCCTTCGCCAGCGCCACGAGTTCGGCCGTGTAGGCACGCCACTTGTAGGAGGGCTCCACGCCGTTGACGAGGATGAGGTCCACGGCCGAATCCGGCACGACAGCCTTGCTGATCCGCGTGTTCGGCCACTTGATACGCCGCTGACCGGCGGAGTTCCGCTTGATGACGGGACGGGTGAACTGGAAGTCGTAGAACTCGTCGGCGTCGATGGTGGAGATGCGTTCGCTGCCGAAGAAGCGCCCCATGTAGGTGAGGGCGTCACTGGCGGCCTCACCGGCGTCGTTCCAGCCCTCGAAGGCCGCGAGCATGATGGTGATGCGCCGCTCCGGCTCGCCGGCATCCTGGAAGAGATCCTGCACGCCGGTCGGCTGGTGTTCGTCGAAGCTGTCCACGTTCTCACCCTAAACCCCGCTGCGCGGCCATGTCAGGCGAGGTTGGACGGCTACGCGGACAGCTGACGCGCAGTCCTGTCAAGGGGTCACCGTAGACTTGGGACCATGGCACACCACCCCACCGGCACCGTCCAGACCCTTGCCCGCGTCGAGGCCGAGCCGGACGGCAGCAGCACCGGCGGGAACCTCGGGAGACTGCAGGGCGTGCTCTGGGACATGGATGGAACCATCGTCGACACCGAGCCGTACTGGATCCGCGCGGAGAGGGATCTCGTCGAGTCCCACGGCGGGACCTGGAGCATCGAGCAGGCCACCGCCCTGGTCGGCCAGGCCCTCGATTTCTCGGCGGGTCGGCTGCAGCAGGCCGGCGTGGACCTCGGGATCAGCGCCATCATCGAACACCTGACCGGGCGCGTCGCCGCCGACGTCGCCGCGGACGTGCCCTGGCGACCCGGCGCGCGCGAACTCCTGGCGGCCCTGCGTCAGGCGGGCATCCCCTGCGCCATGGTCACCATGTCCGAACCACTGCTGGCGACGGCCGTCGCCTCGCACCTGCCCGAGGGCACGTTCTCCCACCTCGTCACCGGCGACCGCGTCTCCGCGGGGAAGCCGGACCCGGAGGCGTACCAGCTGGGCTTCGACCTCCTCGCCGCAGATCATCCAGGGCTCACGAAGGATCGCGTGGTCGCCATCGAGGATTCCCTGCCGGGTGTGACCTCCGCCCTGGCCGCGGGCCTCGTGACACTGGCCGTCCCGCACTTCGTCCCACTGCCGCCCGACTCGCGCCGCACGGACTGGAGCACGCTGGAGGGCCGCACCCCCGCCGAACTCGCCGCCCTCGTCGCTGCCCCCGGCACGGCCCCCGCGGAGGAGCGGGCATGACCAGCTCCCCGCCTCCCGTGAAAGCAGAGCCGAGCCCGGGACTGTCCCTGGGCCGCATCGCCGGGATCCCCGTGGTCCTCGCGTGGTCCTGGTTCGTCATCACGGTGTTCATCGTGCTGGTGTTCGGCCCCCGCGTCACGAACGCGTTCCCCGGGATCGGCGCAGGCGCGTACGCCGTCGCCCTCGGCTACGCGCTCCTGCTCGCCGCCTCCGTGCTCATCCACGAACTCTCCCACGCGCTCACCGCCCGGGCCTTCGGCTGGCCCACCACGCGGATCGTCCTCAACCTGTGGGGCGGCCACACGCAGTTCGCCAGCTTCAACGCGTCCCCCGGGCGATCCCTGCTCGTCGCCCTCGCGGGGCCGGCCGCGAACTTCGTCCTGGCAGGTATCGGCTGGGGCATCCTGCAGGTCATGACCCCCGGGTCGGTCACCTACCTCCTGGCGACCATCCTGGTCTGGGCCAACCTGCTCGTCGCGGTGTTCAACGTGCTCCCCGGTCTGCCACTCGACGGCGGCCGCCTCGTCGAGAGCGCTGTCTGGAGGGCCACGGGGAGCCAGGAGAAGGGAACGGTCGCCGCGGGGTGGGCGGGCAGGGTGCTGGTGATCCTGCTCCTCGCCGTCGTGATCGGGCTGCCCCTGCTCCAGGGCCGCTGGCCGGACTTCACGGTGATCATCATCGCCGTCGTCATGGGCGCCTTCCTGTGGATGGGTGCCACGGCGGCCATCGAGAACGCACGCATGCGGCTCCGTCTGCCGGCCATCAGTGCCGGGCGTCTCCAGCAGCGCGCTCTCGGACTGCCCGCGGGGACGACCGTTCTCGCCGCCCGTCGCCTCCTCCGCGAACACCCGGGGGCCGCGGTCGTCATCACGGGCGCCACCGGCATCCCCGAAGCCGTGGTGGACGAGGGCGCCCTCCTCGCCGTCCCCGAGGAGGTCGCCGGGACGACGGCGGTGAACGCGACCGCCCGGCGCCTCGCCGCAGGGGCGTACGTCCCCGAGTGGGCCGAGGGGCAGGAACTGGTCCAATTCCTCGCCCGGCTGGAGGGCAACGAATACGCCGTCGTCAACCGCCAGGGTGCCGTCACCGGACTGCTGCACCAGCGCACCGTGGTGCAGGCCATCACGGGCAAACCGTCGCCGGGCGCCTGACCGCCGCGCCGGGCGCCGGAAGGCTTGGCCCCGTGCTCCCGACCAGCGCCCCCGAAACATCCCCCATCACTGACACTGCCGGCCCCGCTGGCACCTGCCGAAGGACCACCATGAGCGACACCCCGTCCACCCCCACCGTGCCGTCCTCCGACGTCGAACCGCAGGCCGCACCGCACGGCGCCGCTGCTCGCCGAGGGCCCTTCCGGCCCGGTGAGCGCGTCCAGCTGACGGACGAGAAGGGCCGGATGAACACCGTCACCCTGACGCCCGGCGGCGCCTTCCACACGCACAAGGGCTTCCTGCAGCACGACGCCATCCTCGGCACCGCGGAGGGGACGATCCTCGAGAACACGAGCGGCCAGCTCTACCAGGCGCTCCGTCCGCTGCTCTCGGACTTCGTCCTGTCCATGCCGAGGGGCGCTGCCGTCGTCTATCCGAAGGATGCCGGGCAGATCGTCACGATGGCCGACATCTACCCGGGCTCCCGCGTGGTCGAGGCCGGTGTGGGCTCGGGCGCGCTGTCCATCTCGCTGCTGCGCGCCGTCGGCGACTCCGGCTACCTCCACTCCTTCGAACGCCGCGAGGAATTCGCCGACATCGCCCGCGGCAACGTCGAGACGATCTTCGGCGGCCCGCACCCCGCCTGGCAGATCACCCTCGGCGACTTCCAGGAACAGGTGGTGGAGCACGAGGAACCGGGCTCCGTGGACCGCGTGGTCCTCGACATGCTCGCTCCGTGGGAGTGCCTCGACGCCGTGGCCACCGTGCTGGCACCGGGCGGCGTGTGGATCAGCTACGTCGCGACCGTCACCCAGCTGTCCCGCACCGCGGAGGCCATCCGCGCCGACGGCCGCTTCACCGAGCCCGACGGCTGGGAGTCCATGGTGCGCGGCTGGCACCTCGAAGGACTCGCGGTGCGCCCCGACCACCGCATGGTCGCCCACACGGGCTTCCTGCTGACCACGCGCCGGCTCGCCGACGGCGCCGTCGGGTTCACGCCGAAGCGCCGGCCCTCGAAGACCGGGTTCAGCGCGGAGGACCTCAATGCGTGGACCCCGCAGGCGGTGGGCGAGCGGGACGTCTCCGACAAGCGGCTCCGCCGGGTGGCCCGCGACGCTGCATCCACCATCCAGCGCGGCTCCCTGCCCGCCGAGGAGGCGCAGGCGCGACGCGACGCCATCGCCGACGGCGGCACGGTCGAGTAGAGGTCGGCCCGGCGCCGCCTGCCGGCCCGGGTCAACTGCGGGTCCAGCGGGGGAGAGCCTCGCCGTCGTCGCGCGTTGGAGCGTGAGTGATGGCCGTGCAGCTGATGCAGCAGGCACGGGACGGCCGCGTCAACCCCGCGTCGTCGCACGAACGACCGGTGGGCTCCGCGGGGCGGGGTCTGCGCTAAGGTCGAAAGACAGCTGACGGACCGAACCCAAGGTGGCGAACCGATATGCCGGACTCCCAAGACAACCCCGCCGCTGACCAGCGGGACGTGACTCCGCCCGCCGTGGATGCCTCGATCGCCCAGCGGCAGCTCAACGTCCTCCGCGACAAGCTCCGCCACATCGACCGGCAGCTCGCGGCCGCCACCCAGAACAACGGAAAACTCGTCAGCGCCCTCGAAGCGGCGCGCACGGAGATCGTCCGGCTGAAGGCCGCCCTGGAGAAGGAGGGCGCTGCGCCCTTCAGCTTCGCCACGGTCATGCAGGTGAATCCGCGGCGTCCCGCCGAGCCCGGCACCACCACCGAGGCCACCGTGCAGGACACCGCGGACATCCTCCAGTCCGGGCGGAAGCTCCGCGTCACCGTGAGCCCGCTCATCAACGTGCGGCAGCTCGCCGCCGGCCAGGAGGTGCTGCTCAACGAGTCCCTCACGATCGTCGCGGCCCTCGGCTTCGAGCGTGCCGGCGAGCTCGTCACGGTCAAGGAGCTCATGGGCACGGACCGCGCCCTCGTGGTCGGCCGGACCGACGACGAGCGCGTCATCAAGCTCAGCGGCCCCCTGCAGGCGGAGCGGATCCGTGTCGGGGACGCCCTCGCCGTCGACACGAAGTCCGGGTACGGGCTGGAGAAGGTCCCGCGGAGCGAGGTCGAGAACCTCGTGCTCGAGGAGGTGCCCGACATCGCCTATGGCGACATCGGCGGCCTCGGCCCGCAGATCGAGCAGATCCGCGACGCCGTCGAACTCCCGTTCCTGCACCCGGACCTGTACCGCGAACACGGGCTGAAGCCACCCAAGGGGATCCTGCTCTACGGGCCTCCCGGCTGCGGCAAGACCCTCATCGCGAAGGCCGTGGCGAACTCCCTCGCTGCCCGGGCCGCCGAGCGGGCAGGGCTGGAGCAGATCCGCAGCTACTTCCTGAACATCAAGGGACCCGAGCTGCTGGACAAGTACGTGGGCGAGACCGAGCGCCACATTCGCCTCATCTTCGCCCGCGCCCGCGAGAAGGCCTCCGACGGCAGCCCCGTCGTCGTCTTCTTCGACGAGATGGACTCGCTGTTCCGCACACGCGGCACCGGTGTGTCCTCCGACGTCGAGACGACGATCGTCCCGCAGCTGCTCAGCGAGATCGACGGCGTGGAGAAGCTCGAGAACGTGATCGTCATCGGGGCCTCGAACCGCGAGGACATGATCGACCCGGCGATCCTGCGTCCCGGGCGCCTCGACGTCAAGATCAAGATCCAGCGGCCCGACGCCGAGGGCGCTGCGGAGATCTTCGCGAAGTACATCACCCCGGATCTGCCCCTGCACGCGGACGACCTCGCCGAGAACGGCGACGACCCGCGGACCACCATCGCGGAGATGATCCGGCGGACGGTGGAGCAGATGTATTCCACGGACAAGTCCAACGAGTACCTCGAGGTCACCTACGCCAACGGGGACACCGAGATGCTGTACTTCAAGGACTTCAACTCCGGCGCCGTCATCCAGAACGTCGTGGACCGTGCCAAGAAGTACGCCATCAAGGACCTGCTGCTGGACGGCAGCAAGGGCCTGCGGATCGAGCACCTCATGCGCGCCGTGGTGGACGAGTTCCGCGAGCACGAGGACATGCCGAACACGACGAACCCCGACGACTGGGCGCGCATCTCGGGCAAGAAGGGTGAGCGCATCACGTACATCCGGACCATCGTGCAGGGCAAGGCGGGCCAGGAGCCCGGCAAGTCCATCGAGACGACGGCGAACACCGGCCAGTATCTGTGATGGACACGGGTGGACGGCTCACGGGCCGCCCACAGGGGCTGCCTGCCGTCGGTGAGGGGATCTCCGTCCACCGCGTGATGGGGACGGAGACGGAGTACGGCATCATCGCGCCTGCCCTGCCGTCGGCCAACCCCACGCTGCTGTCCTCCCAGGTGGTCAACGCCTATGCCGCGACCCTGCGCGAGGGTCTCGGCAACCTGGCCGGCACGCGCTGGGACTACACCGACGAGACCCCGCTGACGGACGCGCGCGGTTTCCGGATGGACCGGGCGCGTGCGCATCCGAGCCAGCTCACCGACGAGCCGCCGGAGCTGGACGAGCTGACGGCCGAGCAGATCGCCCTCGAGCGCGGTGAGCCGGCCGAGGCGGCGGTGCTCATGAACCTCGTGCTGAACAACGGGGCCCGCCTCTATGTGGACCACGCCCACCCCGAGTACTCCTCGCCCGAGGTGACCAATCCGCTCGACGCCGTCCTGTGGGACCGCGCCGGCGACAGCGTGGCCGTCGCGGCGATGGAGCGGATCGCCGCCACGCCAGGCTTCTCCCCGGTGATCCTCTACAAGAACAACACCGACAGCAAGAGCGTCTCCTACGGCTCGCACGAGAACTACCTCGTCCCGCGGAGCGTGCCCTTCTCGAAGCTCGCCGAGGCACTCATCCCCTTCTTCGTCTCGCGGCAGGTCATCTGCGGAGCGGGCCGGGTGGGGCTCGGTGCACTGAACCAGGACGCAGGCTTCCAGATCAGCCAGCGCGCGGACTTCTTCGAGAACGAGGTCGGCCTGGAGACCACGGTCCGGCGGCCCATCATCAACACACGGGACGAGCCCCACGCGGTCGCGGAGAAGTACCGGCGCCTGCACGTGATCATCGGGGACGCCAACCTCCACGAGGTCTCCAACTACCTGAAGACCGGGACGACGGCGCTGGTCCTCGCGCTCATCGAGCAGGGCCGCGCGCCCGTGCCCGTCCTGGCGGATCCCGTCGCGGCGCTCCAGTCGATCAGCCACGACGCATCCCTCACCCGCACCGTGCAGCTCACCGACGGCCGCGCGATGAGCGGCCTCGACCTCCAGGAGCTCTACTGCGAGGCCGTCACCGCCGCCCTCCCGCCGGACGCCGACGACCAGACGCGTGACGTCGTCGAGCGCTGGCAATCACTGCTCGCCACCCTGCGCCGGGATCCGATGGACGCTGCCCGCCAGGTGGACTGGATCGCGAAGCTCTCGGTGCTGGAGGCGTACCGTGCGCGGGACGGGCTCGACTGGACGGACCCGCGCCTCGCGCTCGTCGACCTGCAGTACGCGGATCTCCGACCGGACAAGGGCATCTACCGACGCCTGGCGCGACGCGGCGACGTCGAGCTGCTCGTCGGGCCGGGAGACGTGGCCCGTGCCGTCGTCGAACCCCCGCGGGACACCCGCGCGTACTTCCGGGGACGCTGCATCGCCGAGTACCCGGCAGAGGTCGTCGGAGCGAGCTGGGACTCGCTGATCTTCGAACTCCCGGGCGAGCGGCGGCTGCAGCGCGTACAGACCAGGGAGCCGCTCCGGGGCACGGCCGAGCTCACCGGTGCGCTCTTCGACGCGGCGGTCGACGCTGAGGATTTCCTGTCCCGATTACTGAGCGGCCCCGAGCGCCGCGTGGCACCATAGGAACCTGACCACCGCACGCATCACGACCACGAAAGGGTGGCCACCATGGCTTCACAGGACCGCATCTCCACCGGCGGCTCGACCTCGGGATCCGAGGAGGAACTCCCCGAGCCCGCCCCGGCGGCCCCGCCGCCCCCGCCGCCCAGGAGTCGTCGCAGACGCAGGGCGTGGACGATCTCCTCGACGAGATCGACGGTGTCCTCGAGTCCAACGCGGAGGAGTTCGTCCGGGGCTTCGTGCAGAAGGGCGGCCAGTAGCGGATGCTCCCGGACGATGCAGCCGCAGCCGTTCCACGGGCCGCCTCGGCCTCCTTCTCCGCCTATCTCGGTGAACACCACCCGGGACTGCTGCCCGCCAACCGGTCCCTGGGTCCCGTGACCGCCTCGACCGACGCCTCCCACCTGGCGCCGCACGCGACGACGATCGTCTCCCTGACCTTCCCGGGCGGCGTGCTGATGGCCGGTGACCGCCGGGCCACCATGGGCAACGTGATCGCCAGCAGGCACATCGAGAAGGTGTTCACGGCCGACAACTACTCGGTCCTCGGCATCGCGGGAAGCGCCGGGATCGGTCTTGACCTGACCCGCCTGTTCCAGGTGGAGCTCGAGCACTACGAGAAGATCGAGGCCACCATGATGAGCCTCGACGGCAAGGCGAACCGGCTCGCGGCCATGGTGCGGCAGAACCTCCCGATGGCGATGCAGGGCCTCGCCGTCGTCCCGCTCTTCGCCGGCTTCGACCCGGACCGCCACGTGGGGCGCCTGTTCTCCTTCGACGTCACCGGCGGGCGGTACGAGGAGCACGAGCACCACTCGGTCGGCTCCGGATCGGTGTTCGCCCGCGGCGCCCTCAAGAAGCTGTGGAGTCCGCGCCTCGACGAGGCCTCGGCCGTGCGTGTCGCCGTCGAGGCGCTCTACGACGCCGCAGACGACGATTCAGCCACCGGTGGCCCCGATACCGTCCGCGGGCTGTGGCCCGTGGTGTACGTGGTCGACGGTGCCGGTGCGCGCCGGATCCCCGAGCGCGAGCTGGAAGCGGTGGCACACGCCATCATCGACGCCCGCTCCTCGGCCGGCAGGGAGGCATAGCCATGACGCAGCAGTTCTACGTCTCACCCGAACAGCTGATGAAGGACCGCGCCGACTTCGCGCGGAAGGGGATCGGGCGGGGGCGTTCGGTCGTGGTGATGAGCTGCCGCGACGGCATAGCCCTCGTCGCCGAGAACGCCTCGCCCTCGCTGCACAAACTGGGCGAGATCTACGACCGCATCGCCTTCGCCGCCGTCGGCAAGTACAACGAGTTCGAGAGCCTCCGACAGGCCGGCGTACGGTACGCCGATGTCCGGGGCTACTCCTACGCCCGCGAGGACGTGACGGCCCGCGGGTTGGCGAGCGTCTACGCCCAGAGCCTCGGCGCCGTGTTCACGGCGGAGAGCAAGCCCTTCGAGGTGGAGCTCGTCGTCGCCGAGGTGGGCCGCTCGCAGGACGCAGACCACCTCTACCGCCTCACCTTCGACGGCTCGATCGCCGACGAGACGGGCTTCGTGGTCATGGGCGGCGCGGCGGACGCCGTCGTCGACGCCCTGCGCGGTTCCTGGTCCGCCGACCTCAGCCTTCCCGAGGCCGTCCGGGCAGCAGCCCGTTCCCTCCGGCACGACGGCGTCGTCGCCGCCGGGGCGGGGGACGCGGGCGCACCCGTGCTCGATCCCTCCGTCCTCGAGGTCGCGTTCCTCGAACGCGACCCGGACACGCTGCGGGGAAGCAGGCGGGCGTTCCGCCGCATCGGCGCGCCCGAGCTCGACCTCCTGCTGCAGACCGGGCAGGACAGCTGATGGACCGCCGGATCTACGGTGTGGAGACGGAGTTCGGCATCTCCTACTCGGGGCCCAACTCCCGGCCCCTCTCGCCGGAGGAGGTGGCGCGGTACCTGTTCAGGAAGGTCGTGAGCTGGGGGAGGTCCTCGAACGTCTTCCTCACCAACGGCTCGCGCCTGTACCTCGACGTCGGCTCCCACCCCGAATACGCCACGGCGGAGTGCGACGATCTCGCGCAGCTCATCGCGCACGACCGCGCAGGTGAACTGATCCTCGAGGACCTCGTCGCCGAGGCGCAGCGCAAACTCGCGCAGGAGGGCTACGACGGCAAGATCTACCTGTTCAAGAACAACACGGACTCCGCCGGCAACTCCTACGGCAGCCACGAGAACTACCTGATGCCGCGCAAGCTGGAGTTCGCGCGCCTCGCCGACATCCTGATCCCCTTCCTCGTCACCCGGCAGCTGCTCGTCGGAGCCGGGAAGGTCCTGAAGACGCAGACCGGATCCCTCTACGCCTTCTCCCAGCGGGCCGATCACCTGTGGGAGGGCATCTCCTCCGCCACGACGCGCTCCAGGCCGATCATCAACACGAGGGACGAGCCGCACGCGGACGCCGAGCACTACCGCCGCCTGCATGTGATCGCCGGCGACTCGAACATGTCCGAGACCACCACGCTGCTGAAGGTCGGGTCCGTCGACCTGCTGCTGCGGATGGTCGAGGCAGGCGAGATGATGCGCGACTTCCGCCTGGAGAATCCGATCCGCAGCATCCGCGAGATCTCCCACGACCTCACGGGACGCCAGCTCCTGAAGCTCGCCAACGGACGGCAGATGACGGCGCTGGAGATGCAGCGGGAGTACCTCGCGCGAGCCACCGCGTTCGTGGCGGACCACGGCGCGCACAACGCGCACGTCCCGACGATCCTGGACCTGTGGGAACGGGTACTCGACGCCGTCGAGACGGGAGACACCGCGCGGATCGACACGGAGATCGACTGGGCGATCAAGAAGAAGCTCATCGACCGATACCTCGCACGGTCCGGGGGAGACCTCGAGTCCGCCCGCGCGGCGCAACTGGACCTCACCTACCACGACATCTCGCGGTCGAGGGGCCTGTTCTTCCTGCTGCAGGCGCGGGGGGAGGTGGCACGCGTCGTCGACGACACCGCTGTGAAGGAAGCCGTCGACCTTCCGCCGCAGACCACGCGCGCACGCCTGCGCGGCGAGTTCGTCCGGCGGGCGAAGGAGGCGAACCGCGACTACACCGTCGACTGGGTGCACCTCAAGCTCAACGACCGCGCCCAGCAGACCATCCTCTGCAAGGATCCGTTCACTTCGGTGGACGAGCGCGTGGAGGCCCTGCTGCAGCAACTGTGAGCCGCCCGCACCCGCGATCCGGCGTCTGCCAGCACTTTCACAGGAGAAACCGCCGGCCGGCAGCCGTTAGGCTTGTCAGGGCCCTTTCTTCTGCGGGCAGCCTGAACCGGTCACCAACCCGAAAGTAGTTCTGTGCGAAAAGTACTAGCATTCCTCCTTCCGCTGCTGCTGTTGCTGCTGACGGGCTGCGGCGGACCGACGACGGACAACCTGACCGGCGAGGAGTCGGGGAACTCGGCTGGCGCCGCCGAGGTCTTCGACACCGTCGAGGTGAGCGGCGGTTCCGACGAGGAGCCCCCGACCGTCGAGTTCGAGTCTCCCCTCGAGATCACCGGCGTGGCGGCGAAGACTGTCATGGAGGGCGAGGGCGACGCGATCGAGTCCGGGCAGCGGATCCGGTACCAGCTCGTCGCGCTGAATGCCACGGACGGTGAGGTCCTCGGCGACACGTACGCCCAGGGCGAGCCCCAGGTCCTGCCGGTCGACGACACGCTCAAGGAGCAGGACGCAGAACTGTACGACGTCCTGGTCGGTACGAAGGTCGGCGCCCAGATCGCCTACACCCGCCCCTCGCCCGAGCCCGCGGAGGGCCAGACCGCCCTGCCCGAGCAGCTGATCGTCCTCAAGGTCCTCTCCGCCGAGCAGCCTCCGCCCGAGCCCGAGGTCCTCTCGCCCGAGGACGTCCAGAAGCTCGACGACGAGGGTCAGCTGCCCACGTTCGAGTTCGACGACGCCGGCGTGCCGGCGGTCACCATCCCGGAGAACGGGCCCTCCGACGACCTCGTGGTCAAGGTGCTCGAGGAGGGCGACGGCGAGGTCCTGACGGACGCCGACACCATCACCGCGAACTACTCGGGCTGGACCTACAGCGACGGCGAGAAGTTCGACTCGAGCTTCGACCGCGGTGAGGCCGCGGAGTTCCCGCTCAACGGCGTCATCACCGGCTGGACCAAGGGCCTGGCCGGACAGAAGGTCGGCTCGAAGGTCATGCTTGTCATCCCCGAGCCCTGGGCCTACCCGAACGCCCAGCAGGGACAGCCCTCCGGAACCCTCGTGTTCTACGTCGAGATCGTCAGCAAGGCCGCGGCGGAGTAGTCCGGCCGGTCACCCCACACCCCCGAAGCTCCAGGAAAGGAAACCATGTCCTTCGGACAGCGCGACTTCGACCGGCAGAAGCCGGAGATCGACTTCCCCTCCCATGACGTCCCCGCGGACCTCGTCATCGAGGACCTCATCGAGGGCAAGGGTGACGAGGCGAAGCCCGGCAACACCGTGTCCACCCACTACGTCGGCGTCGCCTTCTCGACCGGTGAGGAGTTCGACGCCTCCTGGAACCGCGGGGCGCCACTTGACTTCAAGGTCGGCGTGGGCCAGGTCATCCAGGGCTGGGACCAGGGACTGCTCGGCATGAAGGTCGGCGGACGACGTCGGCTGGAGATCCCCTCCCACCTGGCCTACGGACCCAGCGGCGCCGGTTCGGCGATCGGACCCAACGAGGCACTGATCTTCGTCGTCGACCTCCTGGCGGTCCGCTAGCACCACCTCCGCCCCGCCCGTCGGGCCGGAGGAAAGCACCACGGTTTCGTCCGGAAGGGACGCAGGTCGACGATCGTCGGCGTGCGTCCCTTCCGTGCTTGCAGTGAAGGTAGGGTTTCACCGTGTCCGCAAAACGTACCGAGCGCCTCCTCACCCTCGTGATCATGCTCCTCTCGAGCCGCCGGGGATTCACCAAGGAGGAGTTGTTCGACGAGATCGACCTCTACCGGGAGGCGACGTCCGTCGCCGCCCGGGAGAAGCTCTTCGACCGTGACAAGGCCGCGCTGAGGGAACAGGGGATCCCGCTCGAGTCCTTCAGCGAGGACACCCTCTTCGACAACGACAACACCGTGCAGCGGTACCGGATCAGTGCGGAGGACTACCGACTCGGCGGGGTGACCTTCCTGCCGGAGGAGTACGCCGTCCTCAACCTGGCCGCGGGCGTCTGGGACCAGGGGTCCCTGGACTCGGCGGCGTCGCGCGCCCTGCGCAAGCTCAGTTCGCGGAGCACGGACGGCGGCACCGAACTCACGCCCCTCATCCAGCCCCGCATCACCACCGACGCCCCCTACTGGGACATCGTGTGGCAGGCCCTGACCACGCGGACGCCGCTCCGCTTCCCCTACCGCGCCGCCAGTACCGGGCGCGAGGAGGTCCGCACCGTGCACCCGTGGGGCATGGGGGCCCGGTTCGGCCACTGGTACGTGGTGGGGTACGACACGACGCGCAAGGCCGAGCGCTTCTTCCGGCTCTCCCGCATGACCGGTGAGCCCGTGGTGCTGAGCGGGACGTTCGACGTCCCGGACTCCTTCGACATGAACCAGACACTCTCCTCGCTGTCCCGCAGCGAACCGGACCGGACCGCCGTCGTCGCCGTCCGCCCCGGTTCGTGCCAGGTGCTGCGCGTCCGCAAGGATGCAGAGGTCCTGCAGACGGGGGAGGAGTGGGACATCCTGCGCGTCCCCTACGCCGCGTCCAGCCCCATGGCGGCGACGATCACCGGGCTGGGCACCAATGCGCGCGTCGAGGAACCGCAGGAACTGGCGGTCGAGGTGGGGCGGCTGCTCGAGAAGGCGTACGACGCCGCCCTGGCCGCCCCGCAGGGCCTCGAGATCACCGACGGTGTGCGTCCGGCTCCGCGGCGCAAGTCCTCGTCGCAGGACCACCTCCTCCGGCTGCTCGACCTGGTGCCCTACCTCCTCGCGCACCCGGGCTCCGAGGTGGGCGAGACCGCCAGGAGGTTCGACGTGAGCGAGAGCCAGCTCACCAAGGACCTCGACCTCCTGTTCGTCAGCGGTCCGCGCCACTACCCGGACGGGCTGATGGACGTGAACATCGAGGACGGCCGGATCTACCTGACGAATGCCCGCGACCTCGCCGAACCCGTGAAGCTCAGCATGGACGAGGCCTGCTCGCTGATCGTGGGCCTGCAGGCGCTGCGGGAGCTGCCCGGCATGCGGAACAACGAGGCGATCGTGAGCGCCCAGACGAAGCTCACGGCAGCCGCCGGCGACGCGGCGCGCATCGGCACCGCGGTGGCCACGAAACTGACCGAGGACGACATCGATCCCACCCTGGAGGTGCTGCAGGCCGCGCTCCACTCGGGCGTGCGCGTGGAGGTGGACTACTTCGTCCCCACGCGGGACGAGATCACGCACCGCCTGCTCGAGCCGATCCGCATCTTCCTGCACCAGGACACGTGGTACCTGGAGGCGTGGAGCGTCGACTCCGACGGGCTCAGGAACTTCCGCCTGGACCGGATCCAGCGGGCCGCGCTCACGGACCAGCCGGCGACGGCGAGCATCGACGAGGAGTCCCTCGCCCGCGGGAGGAAGGCCGTCTCGCCCTACCGCTCGGGTGCGAAGGACCGCACGGTGACCCTGGTGCTCGAGCCCAGGGCGCGGTGGATCGCCGCCCAGTACAACGCCGAGGCCGTGCAGGAGCTCGGCGACGACCGCCTGGCGGCGAGGCTGCGCGTCGCCTCGAGCACGTGGATCCCCGGACTCGTCGCGGGTCTCGGCGGCTCGGCCGCCGTCGTCGCGCCCGAGGAACTGCGGCAGGAGACCCTGCAGTGGCTCGCCGCCGCCCGTGCCCACCAGGCCCTGGCCTAGACTGGACCCCATGCTCTGGTGGATGTGGATCGTGCTCTGGGTCGCGCTGGTCGCCGTCAGCGTGATCTTCCTCGTGGCGGTCGGTTTCGGCGTCTTCCGTCGCGGAATGCGAACTCTCGGTGAATTCGGGGAAGCCATGGATCGCTTCGAGGTGAACGCCCCCGCCGACGCAGCGGCTCCGCCCCGCGCGGCCGGTGTCCCGGGTATCGCCGTCCCCGCCGTGTTCTCGGCGCCTGAGGACGTCCGAGCTGCCCGTGACCTGGCCAGGACCCGCCGGCTCGACGACCGACGCAGCAGGCGTGTCCTGAAGCGCGACCGCCGTGGACAGCCGCAGCTCCTGCGGGACATGCCCCACCTGTGACCTAAACTGTGGTGGGGATCAACGAGAGGAATTGGGCATGAGGCTCGAAGGCTGGCATATCGTCATCATCATCGTTCTTGCGATCGTTCTGTTCGGTGCGCCGAAGCTTCCGGGTCTGGCGCGCAGCGTCGGTCAGTCATTGCGGATCTTCAAGTCCGAGGTGAAGCAGATGAAGGACGAGAACAACACCGGTGGGGCCGGTACGGATCCGGTCGAGGGTCGTGTGGTCGACCCGGCGTCCCAGACGTACACCCCGACGTACCAGGCTCCCGTTCAGCACTCGCAGCCTGGTGGGCAGCCGGGCCAGTTCCAGCAGCCCGGGCAGCCGGTCCAGCATGGTGAGGGTCCTGTGGGGGGCCAGTCTCCGGCGGGGGAGTCCCGGCAGGGTGGTTCCTCGCACACGAACCAGTAGCTGGTCCTTGATCCTGTGACGACCGAGAAGGTTCCTGCGCGCGGCAGGAAGGCGAATCCTGAGGGCCGGATGGCCTTGAAGGAGCACCTCCGCGAGGCGCGTAACCGGCTGTTCAAGTCCGCGTTGGCGGTGCTGGCCGGGACGGTGGCGGGGTTCTTCCTGTATGAGCCGGTGCTGGAGGCGTTGGGTGCGCCGATCGTGGCGATCAACGAGCAGGACGGCCGGACGGCGTCGCTGAACTTCGACACTGCGGCGTCCCCGTTCGATCTGCTGATCCAGGTGTCGATCTTTTTGGGTGTGGTGCTTTCCAGTCCGGTCTGGCTGTATCAGTTGTGGGCGTTCATCACGCCGGGGCTGAAGACGGGGGAGCGCCGGACGGCGCTGGGGTTCATCGTGGTCGCGGTCCCGTTGTTCCTGACCGGGATCTATCTGGCGTGGCTGATCCTGCCGAACGCGGTGCGGGTCCTGACGGATTTCACGCCGGACCAGTTCTCGAATCTGATCAGCGTGACGGTGTATTTCGCGTTCGTGCTGCGGTTGATGTTGGCCTTCGGTATCGCGTTCCTGCTGCCGGTGGTGCTGTTCGGGCTGGACATGGTGGGTCTGGTCTCGGGGAAGCAGATCCTGAAGGCGTGGCGGATCACGGTGTTCCTGGTGTGTCTGTTCGCGGCGATGGCCGCGCCGGGTGGGGATGCGCTGAGCATGTTCTATCTCGCGGTGCCGATGTTGGTGCTGTTCTTCGTCGCGATCGGTCTGTGCCTGCTCAATGACAAGCGTCGGGCCCGCCGGAACGCGGCCCGGGAAGCGGACGTGGAAGCACACGCGGACCGGGCGACACCCCTGAACGACCTCTAGACCACACCCCTGAACGACCTCTAGACCACACCCCGGCCGACCGGCGCCGGGAAGACGGCGGTGCGCCACGAGCCGTCCCCGCGCGGATCCCGAACGACCGACACCGATGACGACGGCTGGGTGCTGGCCGGGGGCACCTGGGATGAACTCCGCATGGCCGGACTGCCCGCGTCGACCCCGGCCCTGATGCCCCGGGGACGGTCGAGAACCAGGCCCGCCACTGCGGCACCCCGATCTGCTCCGGGAGTGCATCGACGGGAGAGTCGGCCAGTGGGCGTGCAGACGGTTCCGCTGCCTCCTATCACCGTGGGCAGGACCGGTACCCGAACGCTCTGCGCGTACAGGACGCACCCGGCCCCGCGGATGCGTCTAGGGTGGAAAGATGAGCACTCCCGCTGAGAGATACGCAGCTGCGAAGGCCCGTACGCAGCACGCGCGGACGCAACTGTCCCACTTCGAGCAGACCCTCGAGTTCGAGCTCGATCCGTTCCAGCGGGAGGCGTGTACGGCCCTCGAGGCGGGCAGGGGCGTCCTTGTGGCCGCGCCCACCGGTGCTGGTAAGACCGTGGTGGGCGAGTTCGCCGTCTTCATGGCCCTGCAGCATGGGCTGAAGGCTTTCTACACCACCCCTATCAAGGCGCTGAGCAACCAGAAGTACTCGGAGCTGGCGGCGGTCCACGGCAGCGAGCGTGTGGGGCTCCTGACCGGCGACACGAGCATCAATGCCGACGCCGACGTCATCGTCATGACCACTGAAGTGCTGCGGAACATGCTCTACGCCAACTCCGATGCCCTCGACAACCTCGGTTACGTGGTGATGGACGAGGTCCACTACCTCGCGGACCGTTTCCGCGGAGCCGTGTGGGAGGAGGTCATCATCCATCTCCCCAGCGAGGTCAAGCTCGTCTCGCTCAGCGCCACGGTGTCCAACGCCGAGGAGTTCGGGGCCTGGCTCGACACCGTGCGCGGCGACACCGACGTCGTCGTGTCCGAACACCGGCCGGTGCCGCTCTGGCAGCACGTCATGGTCGGCCAGAACCTGATCGACCTGTTCGCCGGCGACGTCGCCTTCGACGAGGCCGCTCCCGCTGGTGCCGAGGCCGGCGCTCGGGACCAGTACGACGTCAACCCGGAGCTGCTCGATCTCGCGAGCAACGAGATCCGCCTGAACCAGCGCGCCAACTGGGGGGCCGGCGGGCGGCGTGGGAAGTCCCGTGCAGGCCGCGGCGGTCCACCCCAGCAGACCATCGTGCGGCGTGCCACGCGACCCCAGGTGATCAGCGCACTGGACCGTTCGGACCTGCTGCCGGCCATCACCTTCATCTTCTCCCGGGCGGGCTGCGAGGCGGCGGTGACGCAGTGCCTCCACGCCGGTCTGTGGCTCACCACGGAGGACGAACGGGACGAGATCAGCGAGACGATCGACGCCGCGACGACGGACATCCCGCGGGACGACCTCGAGATCCTCGGATTCTGGACCTGGCGGGAGGGCCTGATCAGGGGCTTCACCGCCCACCACGCCGGGATGCTCCCCACCTTCAAGGAGGTCGTCGAGCGCCTCTTCGCGGCGGGGCTGGTCAAGGCCGTCTTCGCGACCGAGACGCTCGCGCTCGGCGTGAACATGCCGGCACGCACGGTGGTCCTCGAGAAGCTGGACAAGTTCAACGGCGAGGCGCACGTCAACGTGACGGCGGGGGAGTACACCCAGCTGACGGGCCGTGCCGGCCGCCGAGGGATCGACGTCGAGGGCCACGCCGTGGTGCTGTGGCAGCCCGGGACGGACCCGGGCGCGGTGGCCGGACTCGCCTCCCGGCGGACCTACCCGCTGAACTCGAGCTTCCGGCCCACCTACAACATGAGCATCAACCTCATGGCCCAGTTCGGGCAGGAGCGGTCCCGGGAGATCCTCGAGACCTCCTTCGCGCAGTTCCAGGCGGACCGGTCCGTCGTCGGCCTCGCCAAGCAGGTCCGCAGCCGCGAGGAGTCCCTCAAGGGCTACGAGAAGTCGATGACCTGCCATCTCGGTGACTTCCGCGAGTACGCGAACCTCCGGCGCGAACTGTCCGACCTCGAATCGAATGCGTCCCGCGACCGCTCGCGCACGCTCCGGTCCGCCGCGGAGTCCTCGCTGGAGTCACTGCGGCCGGGGGACGTCATCGACGTGCCGGGCGGGCGGAGCCAGGGCTTCGCCGTCGTCCTCGACAGCGACACGGCCCGGGAACCGCGACCGACAGTCCTGACGCTCGAGACGCAGATCCGCCGGGTGGGCGTGCAGGACCTGGACGGCCCCGTGGAGGTCCTGTCCCGCATCCGGATCCCCAAGCACTTCAGCGCCCGCAGCCCGAAGGACCGGCGGGACCTCACGTCCTCGCTCCGCAACGCGCTGCAGGACCGGCGACCGGCGCGGCGCGGCGCGGACCGCGTGGCCGCAGGCTACTCGGCATCGGCGGCGGCGGAGGAGCGGGCCATCACCGACCTGCGCCGCCGCCTGCGCGCGCACCCCTGCCACGGTTGCAGCGAGCGGGAGCAGCACGCCCGCTGGGCCGAGCGGTGGTGGAAGCTGCGCCGGGAGACCGACAAGCTCGCCGGCCAGATCCGCGGCCGCACGAACACCATCGCGAAGACCTTCGACCGCGTGTCCGAGGTCCTCGGGCACTACGGCTACCTCGAGTACACCGATGACGCCGTGCGGGTCAGCGCGGCCGGTCAGAAGCTCCGCCGCATCTATGGGGAGAAGGACCTCCTGATCGCGCTGTGCATCGAGGCAGGCGCCTTCGGCGACCTCGACGCGGCCGAGCTCGCCGCCGTGACCACGGTGCTGGTGTACCAGGCGAAGCGGGAGGAACGCGGTGTGCGGCCGGTGATGCCGAGCGTCGCGCTGGAGGGCTCGGTCGAGACGATCATCCGCCAGTGGTCCCAGCTGAACGACGTCGAGGAGCAGCACCGGCTGCCCGTGACCAGCGAGCCCGAACTCTCCCTGGTCTGGCCCATGTTCAAGTGGGCGCAGGGGCGTTCCCTGCAGGCGGCCCTCAGCGGCACGGAACTCGCCGCGGGGGACTTCGTGCGGTGGTCGAAGCAGGTGATCGACCTGCTCGACCAGCTGGCCAAGGTCCCCGACCTGCCGGGCGGACTCCAGCAGACCTGCGTGCGGGCCATCAGGCTGGTGCGCCGGGGCGTGGTGGCATACTCGAACATCAGTGAGTAGGACCGGCTGCAGCCCGCGTCCTGACCCGACCCCTCCACGGAAAGCAGCCCAGCACAGCGATGCCCACGTCCCAGCGCCCCCGCCCCGTCCTCTACCGCAACGGCTCCGTCTACAGCCCCGCTGATCCGTTCGCGACGGCGATGCTCGTCGACGGCGGGACCGTCGCGTGGGTGGGAACCGAACACGCAGCCACGAACCTCGAGGGTCCGGATGTCCGGACCGTGGACCTCGACGGCGCCCTGGTCACGCCCGGCTTCGTGGATGCGCACACGCACACCACCGAGACGGGTATCGCCCTCGGCTCGATCGACCTGACAGCGTGCCGATCGCTGGCCGAGCTCCTCGCCGCCGTCGAATCAGCGGCGGCCACGGGCGCGACGACCATCCTCGGCTACGGGTGGGACGAGTCCTCCTGGCCGGAGCGGCGCGTCCCGACGGCGTCGGAGCTCGACCGCGCCGGAGGAGGAGCGCTGGTGTATCTCGTCCGCGCGGACATCCACTCCGCCGTGGTCTCGGGGACCCTGGCAGCGGGTCTCGGACTTGCCGCGGTGGACGGATGGGACGACGGCTTCGTGGTGCGCGCCGCCCACGAGACCGCCCGGCGTGCCACCCGACGCCTGACGGTGGACCAGCGCCGCAGCTACCAGCAGGCCGCGCTGCTCCACGCCGCCTCCCGCGGCTATGTCGCGGTCACCGAGATGGCAGCACCGCACATCGCGCCGAGGGAGGACCTCGAGACGCTGCTATCGATCGACGGACCGGGCCACGACCTGTCGCTCCCCGAGGTCATCCCCTACTGGGCGCAGCTGACCTCGTCGCGCGAGGAGGTCCGGGAGCTCATGCGGGGATTCGGGGGCAGGCTCGCAGGCCTCGCGGGAGACCTCAACGCCGACGGGTCGATCGGGTCCCGGACGGCCGCGCTGCGTGAGCCGTACAGCGACGACGCCGGGTCCAGCGGGACGCTCTACCTCACGGAGGACGACGCCGCCGCCCACTTGGTCGCGACCACTGCCGAGCAGGTGCAGGCCGGCTTCCACGTCATCGGGGACGCGGGCCTGGATCTCGTGCTGCGTGCCCTGGAGCGCACCGCCCAGGAGCTGGGCGTTGAGGAGGTCCGCCGCGCGAGGCATCGCCTCGAGCACGTCGAGATGGCCGACGACGCCGCGATCGCCGCGCTGGTCCACTACGGCGTGGCGGTCAGCGGCCAACCCGTGTTCGACGCGCTGTGGGGCGTGGACGGCGGCCTCTACGAGCAGCGCCTCGGACATCGCAGCAGCTCCATGAACCGTTTCGCGTCCCTCCTGTCGGCCGGTGTGCTCGTGGCCCTCGGCTCGGACAGCCCCGTGACCCCGCTGGATCCGTGGGCCTCGGTGCGGGCCTGCCTGGAACACACCTCCGCCGCGGAGACCATCTCGGCGAGGGCGGCGTTCATCGCCCACTCGAGGGCGAGCTGGCGGCTCTCGGGCCGCAGCCCGATGATGGGTCAGCTGGCTCCGGGTACCCCCGCATCCTTCGCCGTCTGGAAGGTCGACGAACTCATGGTCCAGACGCCCGACAACCGCGTCCAGTCCTGGAGTACGGACCCGCGCGCAGGCACCCCGCTCCTGCCGGCGCTGGACACCGAGAACGCTCCGCTGTGCCTCGAGACGGTGCACGACGGCACCCGCCTGTACGCCGTCGACGGCTTCGCCACGGCCTGATCCGCAGATCGTCCGACGTCGTTCCCCGGCCGGGGAACCACCCCCGCCTGACCTGCGCCGAAGGACGTTTCCGCAGGTCAGCGGGCTGTTGACACCTCCTCCACAGCACGTAAGCTTTTGCCCTACGGGTTAGAGGAACTCCTGCGGGAGGAAACCTGGCTGGTCTCCACGAGCGCAACGCATCGGCCTTCTTCCATGGCGCGTGTTGCCCCTTCGGCTGGAGCCGGCACTCACAAGGGCAGGTTCACACGTCAGTAGAAAACGATGCCGGCACGCGTGCCGGGATCGGTACGAAGACGCGTGGGCCTGCCCGAGGAGTGGCACCGGATCTCCGACGCCCGATACCGGTCGCCTATACTTGCTGACTGGCTCTGCGTGCGGAGCAGTCCCCGCGCGATGCGCATCCTCGATGGAAAGGCCCACCTGCGTGCGAGTCGTCACGATCATCCCCACCTACAACGAGATCGAGTCCCTCCCGCTGACCCTCGCCCGGCTCCGCGCGGCGGTGCCGGCCTCCGACGTCCTGATCGTGGACGACAACAGCCCCGACGGGACAGGGGAGCTCGCCGACCGCGCCGCTGCCGAGGACGACCAGGTACACGTGCTGCACCGGACCGGCAAGGAGGGCCTGGGTGCTGCGTACATCGCCGGGTTCCGCTGGGGCCTCGCGCGGGACTACGACGTCCTGGTGGAGATGGATGCCGACGGGTCGCATCGCCCGGAACAGCTGCAGGGACTCCTGGACGCGATCGATCGCGCCGATCTCGTGATCGGCAGCCGGTGGGTGACCGGCGGCAGCGTGGTCAACTGGCCCCTGCACCGCAAGCTGCTCTCCCGCGCGGGAAGCACCTACTCGCGGCTCATGCTGGGCCTTCCGGTCCATGACATCACCGCCGGATTCCGGGCCTTCCGCCGCTCCACCCTCGAGACACTGGACCTCTCGGCCGTGGAGTCGGTCGGTTACGGCTTCCAGGTGGACATGACGTTCCGTGTCGCGCGCCTCGGGTTGACGATCGTCGAGGTCCCCATCACCTTCGTCGAGCGGGAACTCGGTGACTCGAAGATGAGCGGCAACATCGTGCTCGAGGCCATCGCCAATGTCACCCGCTGGGGCCTCGCTGCGCGCTGGACCACCCTGACCGGCCGCTCCTGAGGATTCACCGACGCGTCCTCCCCGGGCCTGACGCACCGAAGGCACCCGCCGAACGGCGGGTGCCTTCTCATCGGTGCGAGGACCTGCGTCAGCAGGCCTCTCCGTCCTAGGCGGAGCGGCGCTCTCCGCGGCGCTCACGCAGGATGGTGAGCCGGTCCTGGAGGATCTGCTCGAGTTCCTCCACCGAGCGGCGCTCCAGCAGCATGTCCCAGTGCGTACGCACCGGCTTGTCGTTCGACGTGTCCGGCTTCTCGCCGTCCACCAGGAGGGCTTCCTTGCCGGTCTTGGAGACCCAGGTCGCCGGGATGTCGGCCTCGGAGGAGAAGGTCACGAACACCCGCTCGCCGTCCTCGCAGCGGTACTCGACCCGCTGGCGGGGAGCGGGCTCGACGCCGGACTCCGTCTCCATCGATTGTGCTCCGAGGCGCATGCCCCGCAGGCTGCGATCGCTCATGTCGTTCTCCTTGTCACCGTGATCCCCGCAGGACGGGGATCGTTACCGCTTGTGTGCCGTGCCGCCCGCCACCTGCAGGTGGCGGGGGAAGTCATGTGTACAACACCGGCGGGCGCGCGGATGTTCCTGCGCAGGACCGGGTAAACACCTAAGTGTACAGGGTGGGCAGTGGACCCCTGCGGCGGCCGGATCGTCGCCGGGGGCGCGCGGAGCTAGGCCGGTCGGGTCAGGACCTGCAGCGTGAAGCGCGCATCGACCTCCAGCGGTCCGGCGTCGAGCCCCCGATCGGCGGCGGCTCCTCCGGTGGTTCCGGTGACGCGCAGGTCCGCGTGCCGCGCCGCCGGTCCCATCACCAGCGCCGACCGTGCGAGGTCCCGGGGGAGAACCATCGTGTAGTCGATGTCCGTGCGCTCGGCTTCGGCGAGGACACCGGCGAAGGATGCGGCGACGTCGTCGGCCTTCTGCGGCGGTACCGAGAGGAGGGGCCCGACGGCGTCGAGCCCGGCGAGGTGCCCGGGCCGCGGGGTGACGACCACGAGGCATCCGTTCGGAGCAAGCACCCGCACGAACTCGGCGGCGTTGCGCGGGGCGAAGACGTTGAGCAGGACGTCCACCGAGGCGTCGGCCAGCGGGAGCGGGCGCCACACGTCCCAGACGAGGCTGACGCCGTGCGGCAGGCGGCGGGCAGCACGTCGGAGCGCGGCCTTGGAGACGTCGAGCGCGATCGGGACGTGGGACGGCAGGGCCTCCGACACGCCCGCGAGGTAGTATCCCGTCCCCGCTCCGGCATCGAGCGCGACCCCGCCGCGCGCAGCGTGGCGGAGGCTCGCGGCGATGACCGCATCCCTCAGCGGCGCATAGTGCCCGGAGCCGAGGAACGCCTCCCTGGCGTCGACCATCTCCGGGGTGTCGCCCTCGAACGGCGAGCCCTTGCCGGTCAGGAGGTTCACGTAGCCCTGGCGGGCCGCGTCGAACCGGTGCCCTCGACCGCACACCAGCGCCCGGCCGTCCGGAGCCAGGGGGGACGAGCAGACGGGACAGGTGAGGACGTCGTGGGGCAGCGCGGGCATCGTCCCATCCTAGGGATCCCCACCGATCTATCCTCCGTCCACCGTTGACTCAGGCCACTATTTCGGGTCTGATCGGGAGGGTGAAACCAGACCAGATCGAACTCCTGACCACCACGGGCGCACCGACCCTCCACCCGGACGGTTCCCGTCTGGTCGTCGCCGCCACCCGCCCCGACCTCCGCGCCGACAGCTATGTCGGGCAGCTGTGGGAGATCACGCTCGACGGCGGACGTCGCCGGCTCACGCGCGGCTTCCGCGACACCTCGCCCCGCTTCGCACCGGACGGGACCGTCCTCGTGTTCCTGCGCGCGTCCGCCGGCGGGAAACCGCAGCTGTTCGCCGTGCAGGCCACCGGAGGGGAACCCGTCCAGCTGACCGACCAGCCGCTCGGCGTCGGCCGGTTCGACATCTCCCCGGATTCGGCGACCGTCGTCTTCGCCGCCCGCGTCCCCGAGCACGGTCGCTATGGGACCATCGACGGCGTCGGTGCCGGCCTCGAGGACCCCCGGCTGGTCACGCAGTACAAGTACCGTATGAACGGCCTCGGCTACACGACGGACAAGCGGTCGCAGCTCTTCTCCGTCACCCTCCCGGACCTCGACGACGAGCCGTATGTCACCGCCGTCGGGCGGCTCGGGCAGAAACCCGTGGAGGGCCCGGGCGCCCTGGAGGAGCAGGGGGCGGTGCCGGCGGCCACGCAGCTGACGGGTGCGGACGCGGACCACCTCGAACCGGTCTTCTCCGCCGACGGACACCGGATCCTCTTCACCGCAGCGCTGGGCGACGACGCCGATTCGACGCTGGTCTCCGACATCCACTCCATCGCGCTCGACGGCGGCGACCGTCGGCAGCTCACCAACCTGGGCGGCGACACGCTGCTCGGCTGCGGAGCACCGCGCCCCAGCGCGGACGGTGGGTCGGTCTTCTTCCTGGCCTCGGACCTCTCGCCCTCGGGTCTCGACTTCGTGGCGCGGAACACCGCCCTCTACGTGCTGAGCGTCGACGATCCGACCAGCGTCCGGCGGCTCAGCGAGCCCGAGACGGTCGACTTCGGCGACGTGCAAGATCTCGTGGCCGCCGGACCGGACGCGGTTCTCGCCTTCAACCGGACGCGGGGCGCGGGCGAACTGCTGAGGATCTCCGCCACGGGCGAGACCGAGGCCCTCGTCACCGGCCCCACCGTCGTCACCGGGGCGGACGCGGCGGGTGACGCCGTCGTCGTGTCCTACACGGATCCCGCCACCTCGGGCGACGTCGCGGTGGTCGAGGGCGCAGGGCTCCGGACGCTCACCGACTTCTCGGCGGGGCTCCGCGCGGACACCCGCGTCGGCACACCGCAGGAGCGCACCTACACCGCTCCGGACGGGACGCCCGTCCACGGATGGGTGGTGCTGCCCGAGGGGGACGGCCCGCACCCTGTCCTGCTCGTCATCCACGGCGGGCCGTTCGCGCAGTACGGCTGGGGCTACTTCGACGAGGCCCAGGTGTACGCCGCTGCGGGGTACGCCGTGCTGCTGTGCAATCCGCGCGGTGCCGCGGGGTACGGCCAGGCCCACGGGCGGGTCATCAAGGAGGCCATGGGCACGGTGGACCTCGACGACGTGCTGGCGTACCTGGACGGCGCCGTCGCCGAGTTCGACGCCATGGACGGCGAGCGCCTGGGTGTCATGGGTGGTTCCTACGGCGGCTACCTGACGGCGTGGACCATCGCGCACGACCACCGTTTCCAGGCGGCGATCGTGGAGCGCGGCTACCTCGATCCGCCGTCGTTCGTGGGTTCCTCCGACATCGGGTGGTTCTTCTCGGAGGAGTACACCGGCACGGATCCTGCGCACGTCGAGACGCAGAACCCCTTCGCGACGATCGGCGCGGTGCGGACACCGGCCTTCGTGATCCACTCGGAGGAGGACCTGCGCTGTCCCATCGAGCAGGCCCAGCGGTACTACACGGCCCTCAAGAAGCAGGGCGTCGAGACCGAGATGCTGGTCTTCCCGGGCGAGACGCACGAGCTCTCACGCTCCGGGTCCCCGTGGCACCGCCGGCAGCGGTTCGAGCACATCCTGCGCTGGTGGGCGCGCTACCTCCCGACGCCTGCGAACCCCTCGGACCCCGCCGTCCGGTAGCGGCCTCCGGGCGGCAGGAGGCGCGCCGTGGTCAGAAGCCCAGGCCGCGGCGCGCGTCCTCGACGGTCGGCTGCGCCCAGCGTGCGTGTTCCCGGTCGGACGAGAGCGAGCGCACATGCGCCCGGTCCAGGTAGAGCCGCCCGTCCAGGTGGTCGGTCTCGTGCTGGACGATCCGTGCCGGCCAGCCCTCGAAGACCTCCGTGGTGCGGGTGCCGTCCGGTCGCGTGTAGGTCGCCTCCACGGCGTGGTGGCGATCGACGACCGCCTGGTAGCCGGGGACCGAGAGACACCCCTCGTAGAAGCTGTCCTTCGCGTCGCCGACCGCGGTGTAGTGCGGATCGATCATCACGGTGAAGGGAAGGGGCGTGCGGGAGCGGGCGGCAGCCACGGCCTCGTCCGGGACGCCGCGATCCTCGAGCACAGCGATACGCAGGGGGATGCCGATCTGCGGCGCCGCGAGGCCCACCCCAGGCGCGGCATGCATCACCCTCCTCATGGTGGCGATCAGCCGGTCGAGGAGTTCGTCGTCGAGCCGGCCGTGGACCTCCTCCGCCGGATGGCGCAGCACCGGGTGGCCGGCGACGACGATGGGCGGGAGCTCGTGCGCAAGGACGGACCCGACCAGCTCGGTCATCGCCGCCGCCGTCAGGGCGTCCCCGGGGGCCGCCGGGTCGGGACTGTGGTCGAGGGTGCTCATTTCCTCAGCCAACCACACATCGCGGACAGGTCCGGGTCAGGAGCCCATTGCCGGTTCCGCCGCGGCACAGGACAATCGGACGAGCCGAACCGGGCGGGGCGGCAGCAGGCGGGGCTGACCGCCGAGCAGGAGCTTCGAGGGGACACCATGACCACGGCCACGGCGGACGAGCAGCAGGCAGCGGACGGAAGGACCGGACACGCGGCGGACACCCATGACCTGATCAGGGTGCAGGGCGCCCGGGAGAACAACCTCGACAACGTGACGATCGACATCCCGAAACGGCGGCTGTCGGTGTTCACCGGTGTCTCGGGCTCGGGCAAGAGCTCCCTGGTGTTCGACACCATCGCCGCGGAATCCCAGCGGATGATCAATGAGACCTACAGCGCCTTCCTGCAGGGCTTCATGCCCACGCTCGCGCGGCCCGACGTCGACGTCCTCGAGGGACTGACGACGGCGATCATCGTGGACCAGGAGCGCATGGGTGCCAACCCCCGCTCGACCGTCGGCACGGCGACCGACGTCAACGCGATGCTGAGGATCGTCTTCTCCCGCCTCGGCCGGCCGCACATCGGGTCACCGCAGGCGTTCTCCTTCAACGTGGCGTCCATCAGCGGTGCGGGCGCGGTGACCATCGATCGCGGCGGCACCACGGTCAAGGAACGGCGCAGCTTCACGATCACCGGCGGGATGTGCCCGCGGTGCGAGGGCATGGGCTCGGTGACCGACATCGACCTGACGCAGCTCTACGACGAGACGAAGTCCCTGAACGGGGGAGCCCTGACCATTCCCGGCTACAGCATGGAGGGCTGGTACGGCCGGATCTTCGGTGGGTGCGGGTACTTCGACGCGGATACCCCAATCCAGGACTTCACGGAGCGCGAGCTGCAGGATCTCCTCTACAAGGAACCGACCAAGATCAAGGTCGACGGCATCAACATCACCTACGAGGGCCTCGTCCCCAAGATCCAGAAGTCCATGCTCGCCAAGGACCGCGAATCCATGCAGCCGCACATCCGGGCCTTCGTGGACCGGGCGGTCACGTTCACCACCTGTCCGGAGTGCGACGGCACCCGCCTCAGCGAGGCGGCGCGCTCCTCGACGATCGACGGCGTCAGCATCGCCGACGCCTGCCGGATGCAGATCAGCGATCTCGCGGCCTGGGTGCGCGGCCTCCACGAACCATCGGTCGCGCCGCTGCTGAAGGCACTGGGGGAGACGCTCGACTCCTTCGTGGAGATCGGCCTGGGCTACCTCAGCCTCGATCGGCCGTCGGGCACCCTCTCCGGCGGTGAATCCCAGCGCACCAAGATGATCCGGCACCTCGGCTCCTCCCTCACCGATATCACCTACGTCTTCGACGAGCCGACGATCGGCCTCCACCCGCACGACATCCAGCGCATGAACGACCTCCTGCTGCGCCTGCGCGACAAGGGCAACACCGTGCTGGTGGTGGACCACAAACCCGAGATGATCGCGATCGCCGACCACGTCGTCGACCTCGGTCCCGGGGCCGGGACCGCCGGCGGGACGGTGTGCTTCGAGGGGACGGTCGAGGGCCTGCGCGCCAGCGGGACGCTCACCGGCCGGCACCTCGACGACCGTGCCGCCCTCAAGGACGGCCTGCGCTCGCCGAAGGGTGTCCTCGAGGTCAGGGGCGCGACGGCGCACAACGTCCGGGACGTCGACGTCGACATCCCCCTCGGGGTGCTGTGCGTCGTCACCGGAGTGGCCGGCTCCGGGAAGAGCTCGCTGATCCACGGCTCGGTCTCCGGTCGCGACGGGGTGGTGGCGGTGGACCAGACGGCGATCAAGGGATCACGGCGCAGCAACCCTGCGACCTACACGAGCATGCTGGAGCCCATCCGCAAGGCCTTCGCGAAGGCCAACGGGGTGAAGCCCGCCCTCTTCAGCGCCAACTCCGAGGGTGCATGCCCCACCTGCAACGGCGCGGGCGTCATCTTCACCGATCTCGCGATGATGGCCGGGGTCGCCACCACGTGCGAGGTCTGCGGTGGCAAGCGCTTCATGGCCGAGGTGCTCGAGTACACGCTGGGCGGGAAGAACATCAGCGAGGTGCTCTCCATGCCGGTGAGCGAGGCGGTCCGGTTCTTCGCCGAGGGCGACGCGAAGGTCCCGGCAGCCCTCGCGGTTCTCCGCCGGCTGGCCGACGTCGGGCTCGGCTACGTGAGCCTCGGCCAGCCGCTGACCACGCTGTCCGGCGGCGAACGCCAGCGCCTCAAGCTCGCCACCCACATGGGGGAGAAGGGCGGCATCCTGGTCCTCGACGAGCCGACGGCCGGCCTGCACCTCGCGGACGTCGAGAACCTCCTGGGACTGCTGGACCGTCTCGTGGACGCGGGGAAGTCGGTCATCGTCATCGAGCACCACCAGGCGGTCATGGCGCACGCCGACTGGCTCGTCGACGTCGGACCGGGTGCCGGCCACGACGGCGGGACGATCGTCTTCGCGGGGACACCGGCGGAACTGGTGGCGAGCCGTGCGACACTCACGGGCCGGCACCTCGCCGCGTACGTGGGCGCCTGAGGCACCCGGCGGACGCTGTGTCCGCCCGCCGTCGTGCCGATGGTTAGGCTGGGGTCATGGCCACAGTCATCCTCGTGCGGCACGGACGCACCACAGCGAATGCCACCGGCCTCCTCGCCGGCCGGACCCCCGGCGTCAGCCTCGACGGGACCGGGCGCGGGCAGGCGGCGACGACGGCGGACCGGCTGTCCGCGGTGCCCCTGGTCGGGGTGGTGTCAAGTCCCCTCGAGCGGTGCCGCGAGACGGCGCAGTTCATCGTCGACCGCCAGTCCGGGACCCCGCAGGTCCCCATCGACGCCGATCTCACGGAATGCGACTACGGCCGGTGGCAGGGCCGATCCCTGAAGGATCTCGCGACCGAAGGGCTCTGGTCGACAGTGCAGTCCCAGCCCTCCGCCGTCGTGTTCCCGGGCGGTGAGTCGATGGCCGGGATGCAGGCGCGGGCCGTGGCGGCGATCCGAAGACAGGACGCGGCCTTCGAAGCAGAACACGGTGCCGGCGCGGTCTGGGTGGCGGTCAGCCACGGGGACATCATCAAGTCCGTCCTCGCCGATGCCTACGGGATGCACCTCGACCTGTTCCAGCGCATCACCGTCGGTCCCGCCTCGGTGTCGATCGTGCAGTACGGCAGCATGCGCCCGACGGTGCATCTGACCAATTCCGATGCGGGTGACCTGTCCTGGCTGAAGGCCGCCGCGGCCGCAGCCGATGCGCCCGTCGGCGGTGGCGCAGGTCATCCGTCACCACCGTCCCCGAGCGCCTAAAATAGGATCATGCCTACCATCGTTCACGAGTTCACCTGGCCTGACCGGGTCGTCGTCGGCACCATCGGAGTACCGGGGGAGCGCACGTTCTACCTGCAGGTGCGCACCGGGAAGCAGATCGTCAGCATCGCGCTGGAGAAGCAGCAGTCGGCGCAACTCGCCGAGAAGATCGACGAGATCCTCGACCAGCTCATCACCCTCGAGGGCAACCCCTTCAGCGTCCCCACGGGAACGCCGATCGAACTCGTGGACAACGACCAGCTCGACTCCGTGCAGGAGCAGTTCCGGACCGGCACCATGAGCCTCGGGTGGGACCCCACCACCGCGCAGATCGTCGTGGAGGCCTATCCGCTCGTCGACGCCGACAGCGACGACGACCTCGATGCCCTGGACGACGACGAGACGGACGCGTCCGAGATGCTGCTGGTGCGGATGCCGGTCGGCACCGCACGGGCCTTCGCCAAGCGGACCAGGGAGATCGTCGGTGCCGGCCGTCCGATCTGCGTGATCTGCGGCCGGCCGATCGATGCCGACGGGCACACCTGCGCCATGCCCGAGGCCTGATGCCGGCACCCGACCTCGTGGGCGCCGAACTGACGCTCACCGGCCGCATCAGGACGGCGTCCAATGCGACATTCCTCGGCAGCGTCGACGGTGCGGCGGTCGTCTACAAGCCGATCGCGGGGGAGAACCCGCTGTGGGACTTCCCCGACGGCAGCCTCGCACACCGCGAAGTGGCCGCGTTCCTCGTCTCCGAGGCGTTCGGATGGGACGTCGTCCCGCGGACCTGGCTGCGCGACGGACCGTTGGGCGACGGCATGGTCCAGCTGTGGCAGGACGCCGATCCGGAGCAGGATGCCGTCGACCTCGTCGGGGCCGACGAGGTTCCCGAGACCGGCTGGAAGCACGTCCTCGAAGGTCAGGACGAGACCGGCCGGACCGTCGCCCTCGTCCACGAGGACACGACGGCGCTGCGGCGCATGGCGGTGTTCGACGTCGTCGTCAACAACGCCGACCGCAAAGGGGACCACATCCTCGCGATGACCGACGGGCACCGGCACGGCGTGGACCACGGGCTGACCTTCCACACCGAGCACAAGCTCCGCACCGTCCTCTGGGGCTGGGTGGGGGATCCGCTGACCGCCGACGAACTCGACGGCGTCGCCCGTGTCAGCGGAGCGCTCGATGGCGCATTGGGTCGTGCCCTCGCGGCGCTCATCACGCCGGGTGAACTCGCGGCCCTCGCGGCCCGTTGCGACCGGCTGCGATCCGCGGCGCGATTCCCCGAGCCACGCGGCGGGATGCCCGCTGTGCCGTGGCCGCTGTTCTGACCCCGTTCCGACCGCTGTTCCGACCGCTGCCAGGGAGGGGACAGGGGAGGCGTCGGGCGCTGTCCCGGACGCTGATGGTCGTGACCGACCGCCGGTCCTTCCGCCCGGTGGCCGACCACGACGGACCGGAATCGCCGGTCGACCCGTGCAGCCGGAGCTTGTCCGGGCCCACGTGGTGCAGAATCTCCTGTCATGACCATCACTGCTGACCAGCGACGTCCGACCATGAAGCGACTCATCCCGCGACGCTCCGCGCGATGATCGTCACGCCTGTCTCGGACCCTCGCCAGCTCGCGGCACTGCTTCCGCGGGCCACCGACGGCAGTCGCTTCCTGCTCGGCATCGTCGGGGCGCCCGGCGCCGGGAAGTCGACCGTGGCAGAAGCCGTCGTCGGCCTCGACGCCGCCGCGCACGCCTCGGTACCCATGGACGGGTTCCACCTCGCCGATCAGGCTCTCCTCACCCTCGGGGTGCTCGACCGGAAGGGCGCACCCGAGACCTTCGACGCCCACGGCTACGTAGCTCTTCTCTCCCGGCTGCACGAACGACCGGACCACGTCGTGTACGCGCCGGCTTTCGAGCGCGCCCTCGAGCAGCCCCTGGCGAACGCCCTGCCGGTGCCGCCGTCGTCGACCCTGATCGTCACCGAGGGGAACTACCTGCTGCTCGATGCCCCCGGCTGGCGGGAGGCTCGGGACCGCCTCGACGAAGTCTGGTTCATCGACATCGACCCCGACGTACGCCGTGCGCGGCTCATCGCCCGCCACGTCCTGTTCGGTAAGACGCCCGCGGCCGCCGAGGAATGGGTGCGCCGCGTCGATGAACCCAATGCCGACCTCGTCGCTGCGACCCGTGACCGTGCGGACCGGGTCCTCGACCTCTCCGCCTGGCAACCCGCCCGACCTTGATCGGGGAGTCCGCGACGGCGCGGGAAGCGTTCACCGGTGCCGCCTGCTCTGGTCTGCCGTTCTCCGACGCCTGATACTGGAGGCCCGACGTACTGCAGGAGGTCCGACAGTGAGTATTCTCGAGCAGGTGTCCGAGAGCGAGGCGACGGGCGAGATCGCCGCCATCTATGGCGAGGATGCCGACTCCCTCGGCTACGTCGCGGCGCACACCAAGGTCCTTGCGCTGCATCCTCCCGCCTACCGTGCGTGGGAGGGACTGATCAGCGCCATCGCCGGGTCGATGGACCCCCGGAGATACGAGTTGGTGACGCTGGCTGCGGCCCTGGGCATCGGAAGCAGGCATTGTCGGCTCGCGCACGGCCGGAAGGCGTTGCCCTACATCGGCGAGGAGGAACTGACGGCCATTGCCCGGGACTACCGCACGGCGGGCCTGTCGTCTCCAGAGGTGGCGATGATGGTCTTCGCCGAGAAGATGAGCACCGCGTCGGCGTCGATGACCGACGCCGATGCACTCGCCCTGCGCGCCGAGGGGTTCACGGACCCGGAGATCGTGGAGATCGCTCTCGCGGCGGCCGCCCGTAACTACCTCAGCCGCGCACTGCAGGCGCTGGGCGCGGACGTGGATGTTCCGCCCGGCCTGAGCGCGACCCTGACATCTGCACTTCTCGATCCGCTTCCGTAGATCATCCGTGGCGCTTCCAGAGCCGACGGTCGACGACCGATGATGCCGCGGCCCGCAGTTCTCGCACCGGTGCGGGCAAGACCTTCAGGAACCGGATAGCCCCTTCCAGAGGGACTAATAATTCGCCGATAATCTACATTATGTCAACTAGCGTCGGCGATCACCCCTCGTCAAGGCTGCGCCGACCTCACGTCAAATAACAGCGAGTCTGCAGTGGGCCCATAGAGACGGCTCCCGCCGCTCCATTCCCGGCGAGCTCCTCACAGGTGTCGACGGCGCTGCCTTTCTCTCGACGGCCGGAGTGCCCCTCGTGATGCCCATGGCGAGCAGGGCATCGGCCGTCTCTTGCCGAAGGGCTTGTGCCGGATCAGTCACGTCCTCTACAGTGATCCAGAAATAATGAACGTCATTCATTTTGTGGCGTCCGTCATGACCAGGAGGACACCATGCGCGCTGCGGGATGTACCGCGGACGCACGACCCTCCAGGGCAGTCGGCGCACACGCCTGACCGTACGGTCCGGTCGACGACGAAGCACGATCTGCTCCGTCCGCGTCGTCCGAGGATCGTCACCGCACCTCACGGCTGCGGCATGTCACCACCTCCCGCGGACGGGTCGACGAGGACCCTCCGCCCCGTCAGAAGAGGCACACCATGAGAATGTCCGGCACCGGAGCGACCAGCACCGTACCCACACCGAGGGATTCCCCATCCCTGTCCCCCAAGGGTCTGGCCCGGGGCCAACTCGGTCTGCTCGCCATCGTCGTCATCGGGATCTCGACGATCGCTCCCGCCTATGTCCTCACCAGCACCCTGGGTCTCACCGTGGCCGAGATCGGCGTCCACCTCCCCGCGATCTTCATCGTCGGCTTCATCCCGATGTTCCTGGTCGCCCTCGCCTACAAGGAACTCAACGCCGACTCCCCCGACAGCGGCACGACCTTCACCTGGGTCACGAAGGCCTTCGGGCCGTCGCTGGGCTGGATGGGTGGGTGGGGCCTGCTCGCTGCCAACATCATCGTGCTCTCCAATCTCGCGGGTGTCGCCGTCGATTTCTTCTATCTGTTCCTCGCCCAGCTCACCGGCACTGCGTCCCTCGCCGACCTGACGACCAACAAGGCCGTGAACATCGTCACGTGCCTGGCGTTCATGGCCATCGCCGTCTGGGTGTCCTGCCGTGGCATCCGCACCACCAAGTCCGTGCAGTACGTCCTCGTGGGATTCCAGCTCCTCGTCCTGGCCTGGTACACCATCCAGGCCTTCGGCCGCATCGCCGCCGGTCAGGCCTCAGGACTGGCCTTCAGCTGGGAATGGTTCAACCCGCTCGGTATCGAGAGCTTCTCCGCGTTCGCGGCCGGCCTGTCCCTGTCGATCTTCGCCTTCTGGGGATGGGACGTCTGCCTGACCGTCAGCGAGGAGGCCACCAACGGGCGGCGTACTTCGGGGCTTGCCGCGACGATCGCTGCGGCAGTCATTCTCGCGATCTACCTGATCGGCTCCATCGCCACGATCATGTTCGCCGGGACCGGGGACACAGGCCTCGGCCTCAACAACCCGGACAACTCCGAGAACGTCTTCACGTCCCTCGCGGCGCCCGTCATGGGCCCCTTCGCGATCCTGCTCTCACTGGCCGTCCTCTCGAGCTGCGGCGCATCGCTGCAGTCGACCTTCGTGTCCCCCGCGCGCACCCTGCTCGCCATGGGCTACTACAAGGCCTTGCCTGCCAGGTTCGGATCGGTCAGCCCGACCACGAATTCCCCCGTATACGCCACGATCTTCGCCGGCGTCCTGTCCGGCGGCTTCTACGTCCTCATGCGCATCATCAGCGAGAACGTCCTCAACGACACGATCCAGGCCCTCGGGCTGATGATCTGCTTCTACTACGGACTGACGGCGCTGGCCTGCGTCTGGTACTTCCGGGCCTCCCTGTTCACCAGCACGAGGAACATCCTCTTCAGGTTCCTCGCCCCACTCCTCGGCGGCCTCGGCCTCATCGTGGTGTTCCTGCAGACCGCCATCGACAGCTGGGACCCCGCTTTCGGCAGCGGATCAGAGCTCTTCGGCGTGGGCCTCGTCTTCGTGATCGGCATCGGCATCCTCGTCGCCGGCGCCGTCATCATGCTGATCTTCCGGGCCCGGAATCCGGAGTTCTTCAACGGGCGCACCCTGACCGAGGAGTCGTCGGCGCTCGTCATCCCCGAGTGACGGGGCACCCGACGGCGACGACCACCGACTCACACCACGGAAGCAAGGAATCATGAACAGCTCAGGAACCGCGGCCCCCGACACGGCGACGGACGCAGGGCCGGGTCGGGCGGACGCGCGCACGACGACGATGCCCCCGGAGTGGGCACCGCACGAACGCACCTGGATGGCCTTCCCGCCCTCCAACGACACCTTCGGGCGGCCCGGATCAGAGACCCTGGGCCGCGCCCGCGCAGCGTGGGCCCGCGTCGCCCGCACCATCGCCCGCTACGAACCCGTCGCCGTCCTGGCCGACCCGGCAGACGTCGACACCGCACGGACCATGCTCGGGCACGCCATCGCCGTGCACCCCGTCCCGCTCGACGACGCCTGGCTCCGGGACTCCGGACCCACCTTCGTCCACGGGCCCGACGGATCGGTCCACGGTATCGACTGGATCTTCAACGGCTGGGGAGCGCAGTCCTGGGCGGAGTGGGGCAAGGACGAACAGGTCGGACGGCAGGTCACCGAGCTCGCCGGCGTGGGAGCGACCAGCAGCGTCCTGGTCAACGAAGGAGGTGGTTTCCACATCGACGGACACGGTGCCGTCCTGCTCACCGAGACGGTGCAGCTCGACCCCGGACGGAACCCCGACGCCACCAGGGCGAGCGTGGAAGCCGAGGTCCATGCCCGGCTCGGAACACGTCATGCGATCTGGCTCCCACGGGGCCTCAGCCGCGACTACGAGGAGTTCGGCACGCGGGGGCATGTCGACATCGTCGCGAGCTTCACGCCGACCGGCACACTCCTGCTGCACCGCCAGGACGACCCCGACCACCCCGACCACCCCGTCACCCGATTCCTGCGCTCCGTCCTCGAAGCGGCTGTCGACGCCGACGGATCTCCCCTGACGATCGTCGACGTTCCCGCTCCTACCGTCATCGAGGAGGAGGACGGCTTCGTCGACTGGTCGTACATCAACCACTATGTCGCCAACGGCGTCGTCGTCCTCTGCGCCTTCGACGACCCCAACGATGCAGCAGCACGACGGATCCTCCAGGAGGCCTACCCCGACCGCTCCGTGGAACTGGTCGATGCCCGCGACATCTTCGCCTTCGGCGGCGGCATCCACTGCATCACCCAGCAGCAGCCCGCTCCCCACCCGGGCACGGTGCGCTGATGTTCGACGTCGTGGAAGCGAGCATCGCCGAGCTCAGGGACGCGCTCACCACCGGCAGGACGACGAGTGAGGAAATCGTCACGGCCTACCTCCGCCGGATCGAGGCCTACGACCGAAGCGGCATCCGGCTGAATTCCGTCGTCGTCATGAACCCCGCGGCCCTCGACGAAGCTCGTGCGTCAGATCGACGCAGGGCACGTACCGGGACCCTCGGCCCGCTCGACGGCATCCCCTACACCGCCAAGGACAGCTACAAGGTGCAGGGGCTCACCGTCGCCGCCGGATCTCCCGCCTTCGAGGACCTCGTGGCGCAGCAGGACGCCTTCACCATCGCACGGCTCCGCGCCGGCGGAGCCGTGCTGATCGGACTCACCAACATGCCGCCCATGGCCAACGGCGGCATGCAGCGCGGCGTTTACGGTCGCGCCGAAAGCCCCTACAACGCCGACTACCTCACCGCTGCGTTCGCCTCCGGATCGTCCAACGGATCCGGGACTGCCACCGCCGCGAGCTTCGCCGCCTTCGGCCTCGCCGAGGAGACCTGGTCGTCAGGGCGCGCCCCCGCCTCCAACAACGGCCTGTGCGCCTACACGCCATCCCGCGGCCTCATCTCCGTCCGCGGGAACTGGCCGCTCGTGCCGACCATGGACGTCGTCGTCCCCCACACCCGCACCATGGCCGACATGCTCGACGTCCTCGAGGTGATCGTCGCCGACGACGACGAGACCCGGGGTGACTTCTGGCGCGTGCAGCCCTGGATCCCCATCCCGCCCACATCCGAACTCCGTCCCCACTGCTACACAGACCTTCATCCCGGGGCTCCCGACGCGGCACGGCATGTCCTCGCCGGCAGACGGTTCGGTGTCCCCCGCATGTACATCAACGCCGATCCCGACGCCGGTACCGGTCCCGACCCCGGTATCGGAGGACCCACGGGTCAGCGCATCACGACCCGCGATTCGATCATCGAGCTGTGGAAGCGGGCGCGGCGGATCCTCGAGCAGGCAGGCGCCGAGGTCGTCGAGGTCGATTTCCCCGTCGTCTCCAACTACGAGGGCGACCGGCCCGGAGCTCCGACGATCGCGACCAGAGGGCTCGTCAGCCCGGACTACCTGCGCCGCGAGATCCTCGACCTGTCGGTATGGGCCTGGCACGATTTCCTGCAGGCCAACGACGACCCACGGCTCTCGTCACTGGCCGACGTCGACGGAACCCTGATCTTCCCCGCGCCCGACGGCGCACTGGATCGCTACAGCGGCTTCGACGACGACATCGCGGCGTATCCCGAGCACATCCGCCGCAACGGTGCCGTCAGCATGACGAGCATCCCCCACCTCGCGGAGGGGCTGCGGGGTCTCGACCAGACGAGGCACGTCGATCTGGACCAGTGGATGGACCGCCTCGGACTGGACGCCGTCGTCTTCCCCGCGGCAGCCGACGTCGGACCGGCGGACAGCGACAGGAACCCCGCGTCGGCGGACATCGCCTGGCGGAACGGCGTGTGGGTCTCCAACGGGAACCTCGTCCCCCGCCATCTGGGGCTGCCCACCGTCACCGTCCCCCTGGGCATCATGGCGGACCTGCAGATGCCCGTGGGCCTCACCTTCGCCGGCTCCGCCTACGACGACACCGAACTGCTGCGCATCGGAGCCGCCTTCGAGGCGGTGAACCCGACGCGAAGGACGGTTCCCGCCCGCACCCCGCGCCTCGACCCGGAGGTCGCGCCGCGCTCGGCGAGCGGCGGCGGGGCGGCGGCCTGAGCGACGGCGGGCCTCGCGGATCAGCCCAGAACCGCGTTGGCGATGAACAGGAGCGGAATGGAACCGGCCCACACCGCCGTCGTGATGCCCGACCATCCCTTGAGGGCCGCGACGCCGTCGAGCCCGGCGAAGCGGGTCACGACCCAGAAGTAGGAGTCGTTGAAGTAGCTGAACACCATCGATCCGGCGGTGCAGGCCATCGCCGCCACGATCGGGTCGATGCCGAGTGAACCGACCAGCGGCGCGGTCACCGATGCTGCGGTGATCATCGCGACCGTCCCGGAGCCCTGGGCAAGGCGCACCAGTGTGGCGATGAGGAACGGTACGAGGAACGCCGGCAGGGCGGTGCCGGCGATGGCCTCCGCCAGGGCGTCCCCAACACCTGAGCTCCGCAGCACCTGACCGAGCGCCCCACCGGCACCGGTGATGAGGAGGATCAGGCCGGCGGACGCCGCAGCCTCGGCGAACCAGCCCTGCACCTTCGACCTCGGGGTCCAGCGCGGCAGCAGGATGTAGACGGCCAGGATGACACCGATCACGAGAGCCACGACGGGGTTGCCGACGAAAGCCAGCGGAACGGCCCATGACGACGGCACGTACTCCCCCGTACCGACGACGCCCTGGTTGTTCTGGTCGATCGCGCCGCTGACGGTGTTGAGGATGATCAGGAGCAACGGGACCAGCAGCGGCAGCGATGCGACGAAGGCACCGACCCGGTGCGGTGCGGCGCCCTCCGGAGGGGTGCCGAGGGTGGTGTTGTCGACGTCCATCGACGGGGCATCCCCATCGGCGCCTGTTCCGGCTCGGCCCCCACCACGATCCGCAACAGCGGTCCCTCCTCGGTGCCCTGACTGCGCCTGCGCCGTGCCGTAGACGACCTCGCGCACGCTCTCGTTCATGGACGGCTCGATCTTCGGACCGATCCACTTGGCGTAGACGATGACGATCGGCAGCAGCAGGATGGTGAACACGAGACCCGCGAGGATCAGCGCACCGAGATCCGCACCGAGGATTCCGGCGACCGCCAGCGGGCCAGGGGTCGGTGGTACCAGGTGATGGGTCAGCGTCATGCCGCACCCGAGGGCCAGCGCAAGGGTGATGTAGCCGGCGCGCTTGACCCGGGCGATCGAACGGGCCAGCGGATTCATGATCACGTAGCCGGAGTCGCAGAACACCGGGATGGACACCAGTGCGCCCACACTCCCGAGCGCCCAGGGCTCTCGTCCCTTGCCGAAGAGTTTGAGGAACGCCATCGCCAGCGAATTGGCAGCACCCGATACCTCGAGGATCTTGCCGATGCCGACGCCCAGGCCGATCACGATGCCGATCGACGCCAGGGTGTTGCCGAAGCCCGTCGTGATCGACGTGACGATGTCCAGCGGTGCCTGCCCGGCGACGATACCGGTCACGAGCGCGGCGATCAGAAGGGCGACGAAGGCATCGAGCCGGGTCCTCAGCACCAGCACGATGATGGTGGCGATGCCCAGGACGAGCGCCAGAAGAAGTTGAATATCCACGTACTGCTCCTCGATCACTGAGGGGGCCTCGTTGCCAACCCAGGGGTAGCACGGACCTGGCCGGTACTTTGACGGGGAATGTGCTGCCTGTCACACTAGCACTGGACATATGACATCTGACAAGGGTCCTGGGGCGATGACCAGGAGTGAAGGTGCGGATCAGTGATACTCGAGGAAGAGTTGCTCGGCCCCTATCCGGCGGTCCGGCCCGTGGACCCGGCGACGATCGCCGCCGCGGTCCAGGAATCCGGGCGGATCCTCGTAATCCTCGACGACGACCCGACCGGCACCCAATCGGTCGCCGATCTGCCCGTCCTCACCTCCTGGGAGCCGGTCGACTTCGCGTGGGCCTTCGCCCAGCGGATCGATGGAATGCCTGCACCGGCGGTCTATGTCCTGACCAACACGCGCAGCCTCGACCGGCAGGCCGCTGCATCGCGCAACCGGGAGATCGTTGCGAACTCGCTCCGGGCCGCTCGAGACGCCGGCGTCACCGTCGGGTTCGTCAGCAGAGGGGATTCAACCCTCCGGGGCCACTTCCCGCTGGAGACCGACGTCATCGGCGGGACCCTTCGCTCGCTCGCAGGCATCAGGACCGACGGCGTCGTCATCGTCCCGGCCTTTCCCGACGCCGGCCGGATCACCATCGGCGGCACCCACTACCTCCGGGGAGACGAGGGTACGGTCGTCCCGGTCGGGCACACCGAGTTCGCCAGGGACGCCACGTTCGGGTTCACGTCCTCGGACCTGGGTGACTACGTGGCGGAGAAGAATGGTGGAACGGCCGGCGCCGTCGTCCGGCTCGACCTCTCGATCATCCGCTCGGGAGCCCAGGCCATAGCCGACGCACTGGACCGCGTGACCGACGCCGTGCCGATCGTGGTGGACGCCGTCACCGAGGACGACCTCCGAGCCCTCGCCCTGGGGCTCGAGGAATCGGAAGGCCGCGGCAAGAAGCTGCTCTACCGGGTGGGTCCGCCCTTCGTCCGTGCCCGGATCGGCCAGAGCGAACGCGCGCCGCTCACGGCCGAGGACGTCTTCGCCGACCTGGACGCTCCCACCTCGGGCGGACTGATCGTGGTGGGCTCCCACGTGGGACTGACCACCCGGCAGCTGGACGCCCTGGTGGCCCGTCGACCCGAGGCAGGGCTGGTCGAACTCGACGTCGAGGCCGTCCTCGACCCCGATCGTCGGCAGACCGCGGTGGCCGACGCCGTGCAGGCCGTCGTCGACGGGCTCCCCCTGGGCGAGGTGATCCTGCACACGAGCCGCCGCGTGATCCGGACGGACGATCCGGAGCAGAGCCTCGAGGTGGCCCGCACCATCTCCCGCTCCGTGGTCGACGTCGTCCGCTCCACCCTTGGCGCAACCTCGGTCCGCTTCGTCGTCGCCAAGGGTGGCATCACCTCCTCCGACGTCGCCGCTCACGGCCTCTCCATCCGGCATGCGATGGTGCGCGGACCCATGCTCCCGGGCATCGTCTCCCTCTGGCAACCGGCCGACGGCCCCGCCCGCTCCGTCCCGTTCGTGGTCTTCGCCGGCAACGTGGGAACGGATGACTCCCTCGCCGACGTCGTGGACATCCTCCACTCTCCAGCGACGGACCGCACAGCATCGGCGGGTGACACCCGTGACGCCTGAGGCCGGCCCCCCGCAGGTCGCCGTCCTGGGCCTCGGCGCCATGGGCCTGCCGATGGCAACCCGGCTGGCCGGTGCCTTCAGGATCATCGGCTACGACCCGCTGCCGGCTTCCCGGGAGAAGGCCGAGCAGACCGGCGTCAGGTGTGCGGCGTCGGCCGCCGACGCGGTGGCCGACGCCGGGATCGTGCTCCTCGCGGTCCGCGATGCAGCCCAGGTGGAGAGCGTCCTCTTCGGCGAGCACGGCATCGCCGCCGAACTTGCGCCGGGTGCCGTCGTCGTGATGACCAGCACCGTGGGCCTGGGCGCCGTCGCCGCTTGGACCGCGCGTCTCGCCGAGCAGGGCGTGGCCCTGGTAGACGCACCCCTGTCCGGTGGCCCCGTGCGAGCCGGCGACGGCGATCTGCTGATCGTCGTGGGCGCCGAACCACGCGCCCTCGACACCGCACGCCCCGTCCTGGAACGGCTCGCCTCGACCCTGACCGTGGTCGGGACGAAGGCAGGGGACGGTCAGGCCTTGAAGACCGTCAACCAACTCCTCTGTGGCGTGCACATCGCGGCGGCGGCCGAGGCACTCGCCCTCGCGGATGCTCTGGGGCTCGACCGGCGGCAGACGCTTGCCGCGCTGGAGGCGGGGGCAGCATCGTCGTTCATGCTGTCCAACCGTGGACCGCGCATGGTGGAGGGGTACGACGACGACGACGTCCAGGTGCTGAGCCGCTTGGACATCTTCGTCAAGGACCTGGGCATCGTCGGGAATGCTGCCCGGGCGGCGGGACTCGCCGCCCCTGTGGCCGCCGCGGCCGAACAGCTGTTCCTCCTCGGCCAGGTGCAGGGTCTGGGCACTGCCGACGACTCAGCCGTCATCAAGGTGCTGGCTCCCCGACGACGCACGACCGAGGAGGACACGGATGGCGCGCAAATCCCTCGCTGAGTCGGTGTTCGACGACCTGCTCGAACGGGTCATCGACGGCACCTACGCACCCGGCTCGGCCCTCCCACCCGAGAAAGACCTCGCAGCGTCGAGCGATGTGAGCCGTCTGACGGTGCGGGAAGCGCTCAAGCGACTCCAGGCGCAGAACATCGTCCAGATCAGGCGGGGCCTCGGAACGTATGTGAATCCGGCGGCCCAGTGGACGGATCTGCAGGCCATCCTCAGATACGCGTCCACCACGGCCGACTCCCCCGACGTGGCGCTGCGCCTGCTGGAGATCCGCAGGATGGTGGAGACCGGTGCAGCGGAGCTGGCGGCACTCCATTCCACGGACGAGGACCTCGAACGTATGGAGGAGGCGAACCTCGCCTTGCGGGCCGCTCACCACGCCGGCGACCTCGATGCCGTGACCGCGTCGGACCTCGCCTTCCACGACGCGATCTTCCGGGCCTCGGCGAACCCGTTCCTCCCGGTGATCCTCGGACCGCTCAGTCAGCTGCTCTACGCGATGCGACGCGCGACCTCGTCCTTCCCCCAGGTACAGGAACACGCCATCGAACATCACCAGGTGGTCCTCGCGGCGATCCGTACCCGCAACCCGGAGGTCGCGCGCAAGGCGATGCAGGCGCACATCAACCAGACCTACGACGACTACGAGCACTTCATCCACCAGCAGCAACGACACCAGGAGACCACGTGACCTTCCCGACAGAACGCACCGCAGTCCTGACCGGCGCGGCCTCGGCCCGCGGCATCGGCCGTGCCACGGCCGACCGGCTGGCCCGCGACGGGTGGTCCGTCGCCATCCTCGACATCGACGGTGCCGCAGCCGAGGAAGCCGCAGCAGCCATCGCGGAGCGGCACGGTGTTCGTACGGTCGGCGTCGCCGCCGACGTGTCCGACGAGGCCTCGGTCGACGCCGCGATCACCACGGTCGAGGCGACGGTGCCGCCGATCGTCGCCGTCATCAACCTGGCCGGCATCAGCTCTCCTACGGGGTTCATGCAGGAGACCAGGGCGGCCTGGGACAAGGTCTTCGCCGTCAACATGACCGGCACCTTCCTCGTCACGCAGCGCGCCCTGCGCGGGATGATCGAACGCAAGCTCGGCCGAGTGGTCAGCATCTCCTCCATCTCCGCTCAGCGCGGCGGCGGCACGTACTCGAAGGTGGCCTACAGTGCGTCGAAGGCGGGCATCATCGGCTTCACCCGTGCCCTTGCGCGCGAGATGGGGGAACATGGCATCACCGTCAACGCCGTGGCACCCGGCCCTGTCGATACGGACATCATGGGCGGAACCCTCACCGAGGATCGCAAGCAGGACATGTCCAGGGACATCCTGATGGGACGTGTGGGCACCGTCGATGACATCGCCGCGCTCATCTGCTTCCTGGTGGGACCCGACGCCGGCTACATCACCGCGGCCACCTACGACATCAATGGCGGTCTGCAGATCTCCTAGGCCTGCGCGGGATCCGCGACGCGCTGTCGGTGACGATGAGCGGCACCGCCGGGGATTCTCACGTGCGCGCCTTTCCGGAGTGCAGGGAATTACGGCGTGTCCTTCTGGACATCTCGAAGGCGCCTTCGCCGAATTCCCTGCACTTTTGATAGATGATCGGATCTTCGCGTCACATTACTTCTTTTGTTTCCCCAAGCCATCAGCACTCTGCTTATAGTTGGGACAGCTTCAAGAGACGCGGTCGGAAAGCTCCGACTGGACCGCGCACCAACCCCATGTTCCTGGGTGGTTCGGATGACGAAGCGGCCTCCACCCCGGCGCATGCGCCGGACCGGTGCGGGCAAGAGCACTCCGAAAGGGCTTCGCCGTGAGCTGTCCAGCACTCCCCTAGCATTTCTCTCCCTGTCCCGACGCCGCGCCCTGCGCTGCTGACGAGGGACTGCTTCCACCTTTCTCCGGACGCCCTTCGCTCGAATGCTTCCTTTTTCCCGAGGGAATTCACCATGCCTGAAATGTCGATCCATCCTGCCCGGAATTCATCCGGTGCATTCACCTCCGCCCTACCCTTCCGCACGCCGCTGTCACGGACGGCCCTCGGCGCCGTCACCCTGATCGTCGTCCTCGCCGGATGCGCCGGACCCACGGGATCCACTGCGCCGGCAGGCACCGAGCCGGTGTCCGGTGGCATCCTCGACGTCTCCATCTCCGCAGAGCCCGGCTGCCTCGACGGGCACGGTATCTCGGCCACGCAGCAGCAGTTCCTCGGGCGTCTCATCTACGACAACGTCGTGACCCTGGACGAGGACGGGGAGATCGCGCCGTACCTCGCCGAGTCCTGGGAGATCTCCGAGGACGGCAGGACGTACACCTTCCGCCTGCGCGAAGGTGTCACGTTCAGCGACGGGTCACCCTGGAACGCGGAGGTCTTCGGACAGAACCTGGAGCACATGCGGGACCCGGCCACCAAGTCGCCCCTGGCCGCCGCCTACATCGCCCCGTACGTGGACGGGACGGTCGTGGACGAGTACACCTTCGAAGCACACCTCGCCTACCCCTACACGCCGTTCCTCTACACACTCGCGCAGTCCTGGCTCGGCATGAACTCGGGCAAGGCCATCACCGAGTCCCCGGAGACCCTCTGCCAGAATCCCATCGGCACCGGCCCGTTCACCGTGGAGGACTACCGGCCCGGGCAGAGCATCAGCTACGCGAAGCGGGAGGACTACGACTGGGCGCCCGCGTGGCTCGAGGGTGAGGGCGCGGCCCACCTCGACGGCGTCGAGGTCACCCTCGTCGCGGAACCGGTGATCCGGCACCAGTCCCTGGTCTCGGGACAGTACGACCTCACCGAGAACCTGGCACCCCAGAACGCGGCGGCGGTGCAGGCGGACCCGAACTTCGTGTACGAGAACCTGCCGAGGACGGGCAGTCCCTACGTGCTCGGCTTCAACCTGGCGCGCGCTCCGTTCGACGATCTCGCCGTCCGCCAGGCCTTCGCCGCTGCCGTCGACACCGAAGCGGTGACCGAGAGCCTCGGGTTCGGCACCTACACACCGATCGACAGTTTCCTCTCGAAGGAGAGCAAGTACTACGATCCGACCGTCGAGGGCGTGCTGACCTACGATCCGGCACGAGCGGACGCGCTCCTCGACGAGGCCGGCTGGACGGGGCGGGACGCAGATGGCTTCCGCACCAGGGACGGCGCGCGGCTCACCGTCGAGGTGCCGACCGTCGAGAGCTCGACGCCCAGTCCCCTGCTCGTGCAGCTGCAGGGTGAGGCGCGGAAGGTGGGGTTCGATCTCCGGATCATCCAGGTACCCCAGGCCCAGCTCACGGAACTCCGCTACGCCGGCGATTACGACGCCCTGGCCGGCGTGTGGCACACCAACACCACCGATGTCCTCTTCATCCGGTACCACTCCTCGGAGATCACGGGTGAACGGATCGGCCAGAACTCCTCCTCGGTGGATGACCCCGCCCTGGACGCGCTGCTGGCCACCGCGCGGGAGTCCGATGACGGGCCGGAAGCGGCGGAGGCCTACGCGAAGGCCCAGCACCGCCTGCTGGAGATCGTTCCCGGGGTGCCGCTCTACGAGAATCCGAGCCAGTTCGCCTACTCGAGGACGGTGCAGGGCGTCGCCGTGGACACCTCGCATCCCGTGCCCGTCCTCACCTACGCCTGGAAGGCGGAGTAGGTGGCCGTCCTCCGCCGCGTCGTCACCCGCCTGCTGATCGGGGTCGGCGTCCTGTGGGGCGCGGCCTCCCTCACCTTCCTCGCGATCCATCTGGTACCGGGGGACATCGCCCTGCTGATCCTCGGTGGGCCGGACGCCCGACCTACCCCGGAGGCCCTCGCCCAGGTCCGCGCCGACTATCTGCTCGACCAGCCGTTCGTCGTACAGTACGGCAGCTACCTGGGCAACCTGCTGCAGGGTGACCTCGGACAGTCCTATCGGCTGCGCATCCCCGTGTCCGAGGCCATCGGACAGCAGATCGGGGCGACGGCGGCCCTGTCCGCCGCCGCCGTCGCCCTCGCGCTGCCCCTCACGTTCGCGGTGGCGATCCTCTCGGCGCAGCGCGCCCCGTGGATCCGCGGGATCGTCTCCGGGATCGAGGTGGTCCTCGCTGCAACCCCCACGTTCATCATCGGGTTCGCCCTCCTGATCGTCTTCTCCTTCACGCTCCACTGGTTCCCCATCGGCGGCAACCAGGGGCCGGCCGCGCTCGTCCTGCCTGCCCTCACCCTGGCCCTGGCCGTCTTCGGCACACTGTCGCAGGTCCTCCGCAACGAACTCGAGGACGTCCTGGAGCAGCCCTTCATCCTCACGGCACGGTCCCGGGGCCTGCGGGATCTCGCCGTCCGCTTCCGCCACGCCCTGCGGCACGCCATCATCCCCGTGCTGACGATGTCCGGCTTCGTGGTCGCGGCACTGCTCGGCGGTTCCGTGGTCGTGGAGACGCTGTTCAGCCGGCAAGGGCTCGGTTCCCTCACCCTGGCGTCCGTGTACAACAAGGACCTCCCCGTCATCATCGGGATCGTGCTCCTCGCTGCCGCGGTCTACGTCGTGGTGAACCTCGTGATCGACCTTCTGTACACCCTCATCGACCCGAAAGTGGTGACCGCATGAGCATCACCGACCGCACGCTCGCGCCGGTCGCGGTGCAGGCCGCCCCGACCGGTACGCTCCCCACGCCCGCGGAGCCGAGGCCGCACGTACGAGCGGCACGACGACGGCCCGGTCTCCGCCCGGGGCTCGTCCTGGCCTCCGCGTTCCTCCTGTGGCTCGCCGCGGCGGTCCTCGTTCCCGGACTGCTCGCTCCCGGCGATCCCTACGCCGTCGAGCCGGCGAGGAGTTTCGAGGCACCCGGCCCGCAGGCGTGGTTCGGCACGGACGACTCCGGCGCCGACGCCTACACGCGGATCATCCACGGCACAGCGACATCGCTCTCGATCGGTCTCGGCGCGACCGCGATCGGGGTGGTCGGCGGCACCGCGATCGGCCTGCTGGCCGGCCTGAACGGGCGGCTCGTCGAGGCATCGGTCATGCGGGTGCTCGACGTGACCCTCGCCATCCCGGAGATCCTCCTGGCGCTCGTGGTGATCGGCATCATCGGCGGCGGGACGGGGAACGCCATCCTGGCGATCGGCGCCGGCAGCATCGCCTACTACGCGAGGATCACCCGTGCGCAGACCCACCTGGTCCGCCGCTCCGGGTACGTCGAGGCGGCGCGTACCCTGGGGCTGCCCGGCTGGCGCATCCTGCTCGCGCACATCCTGCCGAAAGTCCTCAAGCCGGTCCTGGTGCTGGCGACGATCGGCGTCGGGTCCGCCATCGGAGCAGGTGCCTCCCTCAGCTTCCTCGGGCTCGGCACCCCTCCCCCCGCGCCCGAATGGGGTGCCATGCTCTCGGCCGGGCGCAACTTCATCTCCAACGCGCCGTGGCTGATCACGCTCCCCGCGGCCTTCCTCGTCGCCACCGTCCTGTCCATCACCGTCGTCGGGCGCGAGCTGCGCCGGCGGTCCGAAGGAAGACTCCCATGACCTCGCTCCCCGTGTCCCCCGTGTCCCCCGTGTCCCCCTCGTCGAGCTCCACAACCTGACCGTCGCCTTCGGGCACGGCGCCCGGCGCCGCGAGGTGGTGCGCGGCGTCAGCCTGTCCGTCCGGCCCGGTGAGTGCCTGGCCCTCGTGGGTGAATCGGGATCCGGGAAATCGGTCACCGCCCGCACCCTCGTGGGCCTGACCGGTCCGTCCGCAGTGGTCCGGTCCGACGTCCAGCGGTTCGGCGGGGTGAATGCCGGGCAGTGGTCCGAACGGCAGTGGTCCCGCGTCCGCGGGCGCCGCGCCGGGTTCGTCCTGCAGGACGCACTGTCCTCCCTCGATCCGCTCCGGACCATCGGCGCCGAGGTCGGTGAGGTCCTGCGGCTCCACTCCGAGCTGGACCGGCCAGGACGACGGCGTCGCGTCGCGGAGCTCCTGGCCTCCGTGGGCGTGCCGGATCCCGAGCTGCGCGCGGACCAGTACCCGCACGAGCTGTCCGGTGGTCTGCGGCAGCGGGCGCTCATCGCCTCCGCCGTCGCAGCGGACCCGGCCCTCCTCATCGCGGACGAACCGACGACGGCGCTGGACGCGACGATCGCGGCGCAGGTCCTCCGGCTCCTCGGCGGCCTCAAGGGATCACGGACCGGCATGCTCGTGGTGAGCCATGACCTCGCCGTCGTCGCCGACCTCGCCGATCGCGTGGCGGTCATGCGGGACGGGGAGATCGTCGAGGAGGGTTCGGCCGAGGCCGTCCTGCGGGATCCCCGCCACCCCTACACGCAGGGACTGCTGGCGGCCGTACCGTCCCGCGCGTCCCGGGGTCGCCGCCTCACCGCGCCTTCGTCCGCCGCCGCCGCGGGGACACCGGACCGGCCACCGTCGGACGCGCCCGCCCCGGCGGTGCGTGACCTCCGCGGGTCCGCCCGCCGGTCCCCGGCCGGCGACGCCCCGATCCTGACGGTCGCCGGGCTCCGGAAGGACTATCCCGGACCGTCCCGCACCACGCGCACCGCGCGCACCGCGGTGCAGGACGTCTCCTTCACCCTCGAAAGGGGGACGACCCTCGGGATCGTCGGCGAGTCCGGTTCGGGAAAGAGTACCGTCGCCCGGATCGTCCTCGGGGTCGAGCAGCCCGACGCGGGCTCCGTGCTGGTCCACGGACGCACCTGGGACGAGCACCGCGCGGCTCGCGACACCGCTGCTCGGCGCTCCGTGCAGATGATCTACCAGGATCCCCTGCAGTCCTTCGACCCGCGCAGGACCGTGCGGCAGGTCATCGGTCAGGCCGTCGCCGCGGCAGGGGTTCCGCGCAGGGCCCGGGCCGCCCGCGTCCTCGACCTCCTCGAGCTCGTGGACCTGCCGGCGGACCGCGCACGGTCCCGTCCGCTCGACCTCTCGGGCGGCCAGCGCCAGCGCGTCGCGATCGCCCGCGCGCTCGCCGCCGAGCCGGAGGTGATCATCTGCGACGAGCCGGTGTCCGCCCTCGACGTCACCGTGCAGGCGCGCATCCTCGACCTCCTGGCGGATCTCCAGGAACGGTTCGGTCTCAGCTACCTCTTCATCTCGCACGACCTCGGCGTGATCCAGCACGTGAGCCGCGACGTCCTGGTCCTCCGCGATGGCGTGGTGCTGGAGCACGGCCCGGTCGACCACATCTTCGAGTACCCGCGCCACGCGTACACGCAGCACCTCATCCATGCCATCCCCGCGCTTCCCGCCCTCCGGAAGGACACCGTCCGCTCATGACACGCCAGATCTCCTTCAATCTCTTCGAGATGAACTGCGTGGGACACATCTCCCACGGTCTCTGGGTCCACCCTGACAACAACCGCCACCGCTTCAACGACCTCGACTTCTGGGTGGAGACGGCGAAGCTGCTCGAGGCCGGTCTCTTCGACAGCGTCTTCCTCGCCGACGTCATCGGCACCTACGACGGCTATCGGGCCGGGCCGGAGACGGCACTTCGGGAAGCAGTGCAGATCCCGAGCAACGATCCGCTCCTGATCATCCCCGCCATGGCGGCGGTGACCGAGCACCTCGGGTTCGCTGCGACGTTCTCGACGACCTACGAGCCGCCGTTCGCCTTCGCCAGGAGGGCGTCGACCCTCGATCACCTGACCAAGGGCCGTTTCGGCTGGAACATCGTGACCTCCTACCTGCCGAACGCCGCCCGCAACTTCGGCCTGCCCGACGAGGTGGAACACGATCAGCGGTACGCGATCGCCGACGAGTACCTGGATGTCCTCTACAAGCTGTGGGAGGGGTCGTGGGACGACGATGCGGTGATCGAGGACCGCGAGCGCCGCGTGTACACCGATCCGTCGAAGGTGCGGTACATCGACCACCGCGGCCCCCACTTCTCGGTCGCGGGTCCCCACCTCAGTGCTCCGTCGCTGCAGCGCACGCCGGTGCTCTTCCAGGCCGGCAGTTCGACGGCCGGCAAGGCCTTCGCGGCGAGGCATGCGGAAGGGGTCTTCGTCGGAGGGCGTGACGCCGCCGCGTACCGCGACAACGTCGCGGACGTCCGCCGGCTCGCCGTCACGAACGGCAGGGCAGCGCACCACATCAAGGCCTTCGCCGGTGCCGTGGTGATCGTCGGGCGGACCCACAAGGAGGCCCAGCGCAAGGCCGAGGAGTTCCGCCGGCTGTCCAGCGCGGAGGGCTACCTCGCCCATGCCGGCGGTGGCGGGATCGATCTCGCCGCGTACCGTGCCCACGAGGTGATCGACGACATCCTCGCGCGCGAGGACCGCCCCGGTCGTGACCGGCTGCCCAGCAACCGACGGCATCCGGCGGGCACGACCGTCGGCGAAGCCCTCGAGCGCATCACGAGGTTCGACCGCGGCCCCTTCGTGGCCATCGGCACGCCGGTCGAGGTCGCGGACGAGATCGAGCGATGGGTGGAGGCCACGGATCTCGACGGCTTCAACCTCCGGCAGTTCCTCACGCCCGGGACCGCCGAGGACTTCGTCGAGTTCGTCGTTCCGGAGCTGCAGAAACGGGGGCTCTACCGGCGCTCCTACGAGGAGTCCACGCTGCGCGAGCGCCTCTTCGGGCCCGGCAACAGGCGCCTGTTCCCAGAACATCCGGGAGCCCGCTACCGCAACGGTGCGCACCTCGGCGACGACGCGCGCCCCCTCGCCCGGGAGGAGGCGTCCGACGACGGGCACCTTGCCCTCCTGTCGGTTGCCGGCTCGTCGGTCGCCGCCTCGTCCCCCGCTGACCGGAGCGCTGCTGCGCCAGCCGGCGCCGGAGCGCCCGCAGGGGCCGACGCGTCCGGCGCCACGCCGTCGTCCGCCGCTACGCCGGCTTTCGCCGGAGGCAGGCGATGAGCGTGGCCGCGGATCGGGAACCGTCGACCGCCCGGGCCGAAGGGACACCTGTCCGGGCCGAAGCGACCACCGCCGGGCCGGCCGGGCGGACCTCCGGAACGCCCCACGCCGACAGGGCGGTCGGTGCGGTCGGTGCGGTCGGTGCGGTCGGTGCGGTCGGCCGCGGGCCCGGCACGGCGGATCCATCATCGACCGCCGCCCTCCTGGACCGGTTCCGTCCGCTGTTCGCCGGCATCGCCGAGGGCGCCGTGGACCGCGAGCAGCAGCGCCGGCTGCCCTTCAGGGAGGTGGCGGCCCTCAAGGAGGCCGGCTTCGGGGCCCTGCGGGTGCCGGTCGAGTACGGAGGCTCCGGTGCCGCGCTCCGGCAGCTGTTCTCGCTGCTCACCGAGCTGGCAACCGCCGACTCCAACCTCACGCAGCTGTGGCGCGGCCACTTCGCGTATGTCGAGGGGCTCCTGCTGCAGCCGCCGTCGGCACATCGCGACCGCTGGCTCTTCGACATCGCGGCAGGAGCGATGATCGGGAACGCGTCGAGCGAGCTGACGGGAACCTCGCTGCGCGACATCCGGACCGCCCTCACCGAGACGGACGGGCGGGACGGCGCCCTCACCCTCACCGGGTCGAAGTACTACAGCACCGGGAGCCTCTACGCGGACTGGATCGCGGGCAGCGCCGTGCGCGACGGCGAGTGTGTGGGCTACGCGGTCCGCGCCACCGCCGCCGGCGTGGAGCGCGTCGACGACTGGGACGGCTTCGGGCAGCGGCTGACCGGCAGCGGGACCACCCATTTCACCGACGTCAGGGTGGACCCGGCGCATGTCCGCACCTACTCCCCGGACGCCCCGAGCCATGTACACGGCTTCTTCCAGCTCGTCCTCGTCGCAGCGCTCGCGGGTGTCGCCCGCGCGGCGGCCCGTGACGCTGCGGACTTCGTGCTCCCGCGCACGCGCTCCTACATCACGGCGACGACGGCGCTCCCCCGGGAGGACCCGCAGGTGCTCCAGGTGGTCGGAGAGGTGGCGGGGCGTGCGTTCGCGGCCGAGGCCGTGGTGCTCGCGGCCGCCGACGCCCTCGACGCCGCCGTCGGACTCCTCCGGGCGGACCCGGCCGGCGTCCGGCTCGCCGGGGACGGCCCGGGTACCCGCCCGGCGACCTGCACGGCGGCGGCGGATCGTTCCGCCACAGGTCCCGACACCGCTGCACGGGCTGCAGTGGACGCCGCCGAGGTCGCGGTGAACCAGGCCCAGCTGGTCGCGGTCGAGCAGTCGCTGAGGGCGGCGACAGACCTCTTCGAGATCGGCGGAGCCTCCGCGACGGAGGCAGGCAGGGCGCTCGACCGGCACTGGCGCAACGCGCGCACCATCGCCTCCCACAATCCGGCCGTGTACAAGGCGCGCTCGGTGGGCCACTGGCTGGTGCACGGCGAGCGCGAGCCCGTCCCCTGACCCGCAGCGGGTCCGGCCGTGCGGGTAGCGTGGGTGCATGGCCGAGTACAGGTACGACGTCGAGATCCTCCACCTCCTGGTCTCGCCTGCGCACGCGTACTTCGGGCGCGCGAAGGACGGGGCTGCGGACGTCCCGACACAGGATGCCCCCGGCGTCGACGTGGTCGCGGGCAAGGGGATCGTCGGTGACCGGTTCTTCGGGAAGGCCGCCCACATGGACGCGGCGGTGACACTGATGGCCGTGGAATCACTCGACGCCATCGCTGCGGACCTCGGTGCAGAGCCCTTCGACGCCCTCCTCCCCCGCCGCAACATCATCCTGCGCGGTGCCGAGCTGACGCCGCTCATCGGCCAGGACTTCGCCCTCGAGACGCCGGCGGGAACCGTCGCGTTCCACGGCGGACGCCACGCGCACCCGTGCGCTTGGATGGACCGCGTGCTGGCGCCGGGTGCGCATAAGGCCATGCGCGGCCGGGGCGGGGTCCGCTGCCGCCCGCTGACCAGCGGGACGCTGCAGCGCGGGCGCGCCGTCCTGATCAGCCCGGTCCTGCTCGACCCCGGCAGGGCGCACGTCGCCTCGGTGCTGCGACCGGGCCGCCTGCCCTGACGGGGGTCCTTCCCCGACGCCTGTCGTCATTCCCCGGGTGAGCCGCCGGAATCGCCGTCACCGGCAAGATGGCGAGGCGTCATCGCGCGCCGGAAGGATGCGCACACTGCCCACGCCCACGCCCACGCCCTCGATCGCCGTCGCTCGCCCGCTCGCCCGGTCGGCCGACGCGTCCACGGCGTCCACGGCGTCCATCAACGGCTCACCGGCGTCCACGGCGTCCATCGACGGCTCACCGGCTCACTCCGAGAAGGCCACCTCCCGGGTCGTCGCCACTGCGGCCTTCCTGCCGGGCGCGGTCTGGTTCCGCCAGTACAGGTTGGTGTGCGCGATGACCCTGTCCGGCGTCGGCGCGCCCCACGCGCTGAGGTCCTCCGTCGTGTGGGCGTCACCCACGAGGGTCACGTCGTACCCGCGGACGAAGGCCCCGTGGATGGTCGAGCGGATGCAGGCGTCCGACTGTGCGCCCGAGACCACGAGCCGCCCCACCCCTGCCGCCGCCAGGACGTCCTCGAGGTCCGTACCCTCGAACGCATCGCCGTGCGCCTTGTGCACCAGGCGCTCGCCGTCGAGGGGACGCAGCTCGGGCACGACCTGCCACGCGTCCGAGTCGCGCTCGAGCTCCTCGTCGGAGTGCTGCACCCAGACCACCGGGACCGCCTCGGCACGCGCGCGCCGGACGAGCGCACCGATGTTCGCGACCACCGCGTCCCGGTCATGGGCGGACGCGACGACCCCGTTCTGTACGTCGACCACCAACAGTGCTGTGGAGGGACGGTGCTCGAGTGTCGTCATGGCTTCTCCTCGTCGGTACCGGATGTTCGTGCTGCGCTCCCCTCGGGGCAGCGGGATCCTTCAGCGGCTGCCACCCAGAGTACGACGACGGCGCCTCCCGGAGGGAGGAATGCGGACAGGGCAGTTCCGCAGGGTCGGGAAGCCGCCACCACCGCTCCGTCCGCGATACTCAGGTCATGGATCAACAGGTGCACTTCGTCACGCTGGCAACGCCCGACCTCGACGCGGCACGGCAGTTCTACACCGCAGGCCTCGGCTGGACACCCCTCATGGACGTCCCCGGCGAGATCATCTTCTTCCAGGTGGCCCCCGGCGTCCTCCTCGGGCTGTTCGACGCGGAGTCCTTCCGCCGCGATGTCGGCGGCAGTGCGTCGGGCGCTCCCGCGGGTGCGCACGGGATGAGCCTCTCCCACAACGTCGGCTCACGGGAGGAGGTCGCGGTGACCGTCGGACGCCTCGCCGACGCCGGCGGAACCGTCCTGAAGGACCCCCAGGACGGCGAATTCGGCGGGATCCACCATGGCCTCGTTGCCGATCCCAATGGCATCATCTGGGAGATCGCCCACAACCCCGGCTGGCGCGTCGACCAGCTCGGGAACGTCCGTCTGGCGTGAGGGCCGCGCGAGCGGCCCCGGCCCCGGCTCAGGACTCGGCGTACCTCGCGTGAGGCCGGCCGGGCCCCGGATCGGGACCTGCCCGATGCGGCTGCAGGGCGTCGGGGCCCAGGTCGGGTGACCCGTTCAGGTACCGCGGTAGGCCGTCTCCAGGGCGGCGATGTCGAGTTTCTGCATCGTCAGCATCGCGGCGACCGCGCGCTGGGCGCCGTCGGGGTCGGCTCCGCCGATGAGGGACGGGAAGACGGCAGGGATGATCTGCCAGGACAGGCCGTAGCGGTCCTTCAGCCATCCGCACCGGCTCTCCTCGCCGCCCTCGGTCAGCGCCGCCCAGTACCTGTCGACCTCCTCCTGGTCGTTGCAGGAGATCTGGAAGGAGACGGCTTCGGTGAAGGAGTACTGGGGACCGCCGTTCAGCCCGACGAAGGGTTGCCCGTCGAGCTCGAAGGACACCGTGAGGGCCGGGTCGCTCTCGGCGGGGCCCGTGCGGGAGACATCGAGGATGCGCGAGTTCCGCACCACGGAGGTGTACAGCGCGGCAGCCTCCTCGGCCTGGCCGTCGAACCAGAGGCACGGAGTGATCGATCCCATGGGGGTACCCTTCGTCTGGCCGTGCAGCCGTGCACGGCTTCGTGTGGTGCGTGGCTCGAACCTAGTCCAGGAGACCGGGGTCGACAAGCAGTAGGGTGGCCCCATGCCGAGCCGCCCCACGACCAGCCCGACACAGGATCGCTCCGGCCCGCCCCGCACCTCCCCGGTCAGCCCGGCTCTCGTCTGGACCGGAGTCGACGTCGTCCTGATCCTCGCCTTCGCGGTGTCCGGTCGCAGGACCCACGAGCACGGGGTGACCTTCCTCGGCGTGCTCGACACGGCGTGGCCCTTCCTCGCCGCCTATGCCGTGGTGAACCTGGCACTGCGCGCCCGGCGCTCGCCGTCGACGCCGTGGCCCACCGCCGTCGTGCTCTGGCTGGCGACCGTGGTGGGCGGGCTCCTCCTGCGCGCGGCGTCGGGTGAAGGGGTGGCGCTCAGTTTCCAGATCGTGACGCTGCTGGTGCTCGGGACCTTCCTGGTCCTCCCCCGCGCCGTCGTGCGCGCCCTCCGCCGCCGTCGCCTGCCGGTAGCGTAGGAGCAGATCCCTTCCCCCCGAAAGGCACTCCATGATCACCGCATTCGTCCTCATCCAGACCGATGCCTCACGCATCCCCGAGAGCGCGCAGGCCATCTCCGAGATCGAGGGCATCAGCGAGGTCTACTCCGTCACCGGCGAGTGGGACCTCATCGCGATCGCCCGCGTCAGTCGCCACGAGGACCTGGCCGACGTCATCGCGGACAGACTGTCCAAGATCGAGGGCATCCGCTCGACGACGACGCAGATCGCCTTCCGTTCCTACTCCCAGCACGACCTCGACGCCGCGTTCTCCCTCGGGTTCGACAGCTGACGGCCACGCTTCCGGGAGGACCGACCGCAGAGCCCTCGGCGGCCGTCGGGTCAGAGGGCCCGGCTGACGTCGATCCAGCGGGTTAGGGCGTTCTCGGCGGCGCCCGAATCGATGGAGGCACGGGCGCGGACCATGGCGGCCCGGAGGCGCTCGACGAGTGAGCCCTCCGCCGCCTCGTCGAGGGCGACCAGCCCTGCGGCGGCGTTGAGCACGACGGCGTCGCGCACCGGACCGGGGTGGCCTGCCAGGACGGATCGTACGACGGCGGCGTTCCCGGTCGCGTCGGACCCGCGGAGGGCGTCGACGGGTACCACATCGAGCCCGACGTCGCCGGGGTGGACCACCTGGGCCTCGACCCTGCCGTCCCGTACCTCCCACACCGTGGAGGAGCCGCTCGTCGTCATCTTGTCGCGGCCGTCATCGCCCCGGAAGACGAGGGCGCGGATGCCACGAGCCGCGAGCACCCCGGCCATCAGCGGCGCCATCCGCGCGTCCGCGCAGCCGAGCGCCTGGGCGCTGACGCCGGCAGGGTTGCTGAGCGGCCCGAGGAAGTTGAAGGTGGTGGGGATGCCGAGCTCACGTCGCGGGACCGCCACGTGTTTCATGGAGGGATGGAACACCTGCGCGAAGCAGAAGGTGATGCCCGCCCGCTCGGCGGTCAGGGCCACCTCCGCGGGCGCGAGGTCCAGGCGTACACCGAGCTCTTCGATGACGTCGGCGGCCCCCGAGGCGGAGGAGGCACCGCGATTCCCGTGCTTGACAACCCTCGCGCCGGCACCTACGGCCACGAGGGAGGACATGGTCGAGATGTTCAGGGTGTTCAGTCCGTCGCCGCCCGTGCCGACGATGTCGAGGGTGGGCCCGGCCACCTCGATCCGGTGGGCCCGGCCCAGCATCGCCTGCACCAGGCCGACGAGCTCGTCGACCGACTCCCCCTTGGCGCGCAGGGCCACGAGGAAGCCGGCGATCTGGACGTTGCTCGCCTCGCCGGACATGATCGCGTCCATCGCCCAGCGGCTCTGTCCGGTGCTCAGATCCTTCCGCCCGAGGAGGGAGGAGAAGATCGAGGGCCAGGTGGGGTACGCCGCGTCAGGGCTGGTTGTCAGGCTCACTCCCACAGATTATCTACGAATTGTAGAAAGTCATCACGGGGAACTTCCGCGTAAACACGGGCGTCGGCGCCCACTTCGGCGCGGTGGCGGCCCTGTGGGCCCCGTTTCGCGTTGGTGATCACGCCGATCTTGGGGACATAATGAGTCTGTGACATCTGCGACCCAAGCCCCCAGCGCCGCTCCGCATCCCGCCCTGAACCGCCCCAACATGGTCTCCGTCGGAACCGTGGTGTGGCTGTCCAGCGAGCTGATGTTCTTCGCCGGCCTCTTTGCCATGTACTTCACCCTCCGCTCCACCTCGAGCGAGCTCTGGGCGATGGAGACCGAGAAGCTGAACGTCCCCTTCGCCCTCGTGAACACCATCATCCTGGTGTCGAGCTCCTTCAGCTGCCAGTTCGGTGTGTTCGCCGCCGAGCGGCTCCAGCCCCGCCGCACCGGCGGGGTCTTCCAGCTGGCCCGCTGGGGCATGGTCGAGTGGTTCCTCCTCACCTTCGTGATGGGCGCGATCTTCGTGTCGGTGCAGGCCTACGAGTACGCCGAACTCGTCGCGGAGGGCGTCGCACTCTCCTCCAACGCCTTCGGCTCGGCCTTCTACATCACCACGGGCTTCCATGGCATCCATGTGATCGGCGGACTGATCGCGTTCCTGTTCATCATCGGCCGCGCCTTCATCGCACGGCAGTTCGGACACTTCGAAGCGACCTCCGCGATCGTCACGTCCTACTACTGGCACTTCGTCGACGTCGTCTGGATCGGCCTCTTCATCATCATCTACTTCCTTCAGTGATTCCCTCCGCTAGACTCTTCTACTAGAGGTAGAATTCAATGAAGAACACCAGCAGCTCTGGCACCACGACAGGTAGGAAACACTCCGTGAAGGCACTTTCCCAGAGGCGGCGTCACCCACTAGCAGCGTTCGCCCTGCTCCTGATGGCGCTCCTCGTCACCGGCGGGATCTACGCCGCAGCCAGCACCGCCAACGAGGCTCAGGCGCAGACCACCACGTTCACGGCGAACGACGTCGAAGAGGGCAGCAAGCTGTTCTCCGCCAACTGCGCCTCCTGCCATGGCATGGGCGCCACGGGCTCGGACGCCGCTCCCTCCCTCGTCGGTGTCGGCGCCGCCTCCGTGGACTTCCAGGTCGGCACGGGCCGCATGCCCATGCAGATGGACGGACCCCAGGCGCAGGCGAAGCCGGTCCAGTTCACCGACGAGCAGATCCGTCAGATGGCCGCCTACGTCGCCTCGCTCGGTGCCGGCCCGGCCATCCCGGGTGAAGAGATCCTGAACGCCTCGGAGGGTGATTCCTCCAACGGCGGCGAGCTGTTCCGCGTGAACTGTGCCATGTGCCACAACGCCGCCGCGGCCGGTGGCGCCCTGACCCGGGGGAAGTTCGCCCCGTCGATCGACGGCACCAGCGAGAAGCACATCTACGAGGCCATGGTCACCGGCCCCCAGAACATGCCGGTTTTCAGCGACGCGAACATCTCCCCGGATGACAAGCAGGACATCATCGCCTTCCTCAAGACCATCGAGGAGCAGGGCTCCCCCGGCGGAGCGGACCTCGGTTCGCTCGGACCGGTGTCCGAGGGCCTGTTCATCTGGGTCGCCGGTCTCGGCGTCATCATCGCCTTCACGGTGTGGCTCACGTCAAGGTCCTCGTGACCATCCGACTGAACACCGCCAACGAATCACAGACAGTGCGCATGCACCAGCCAAAGAAGGATGAGAGGGATCATGGCCGACTCTAGTCACGGCGCTCCCGGCACGTCGGTCACCGTAGCCGCACCGGGCGGGGAGCTCGACGAGTTCCAGAACCCGGGCCTGCCCCCGCACCGGCCGCGCCTGGCCGACCGCGACCCTAAGGCGGAGAAGCGTGCCGAGCGCCAGGTGGCGCTGCTGTTCGCGATCTCCGTCGTCGGGACCCTGCTCTTCTTCGTCGGATACTTCTTCATCCCGCTCGACCAGACCATCGAACGCCTCCGCCTGCAGAATCTCATGCTGGGCCTCGGCACAGCCTTCGCCATGCTCGGCATCGGCGTAGGAATCGTGCACTGGGCCAAGACGCTGATGCCGGACCACGAGGTCACGGAGAGTCGCCACGAGGTCCGCCCCGAGCAGGACCGCCAGGACGCCGAGAAGATCGTCAACGACATCCTCGAGGAGTCCGGCATCAAGCGCCGTCCCCTCATCCGCAACACCCTGCTCGGTGCAGCGATCCTCGCTCCCCTGCCGGCGATCGCCATCTTCCGGGACCTCGGTCCCCTGCCCGGGAATTCGCTGAAGCAGACCATGTGGGACACCGGCGTCCGTCTCACCCGCGACCCCAGCGGCACCCCCATCCGTGCCTCGGACGTGACCGTCGGATCGGCGTTCCACGTCATCCCGGAGGGTCTCAACGAGGTCGAGAACAAGCTCGAGGAGAAGGCCAAGGCAGTCGTCCTGCTCATGCGCCTCGACCCCGAGGAACTCAATCCCTCCCCAGGCCGGGAGAATTGGGGCTACGACGGAATTGTTGCGTATTCCAAGATCTGCACGCACGTCGGCTGCCCGGTAGCACTGTACGAACAGCAGACGCACCACCTGCTGTGCCCCTGCCACCAATCCACCTTCGACCTCGAGCAAGAGTGCAAGGTGATCTTCGGACCGGCAGCACGTCCGCTACCACAGCTACCCATCGAGATCGACGACGAGGGCTATCTCGTCGCATCGAGCGATTTCCAAGAACCCGTAGGACCTAGTTTCTGGGAGCGAGGCTGACATGAGCAGCTCAACCGCGACACATACCTACACGCCGAAGACGCGTGTCGGAAAGGTCACCGACTACGTCGACTCCCGGGTCGGCGGTTCGGGAATCGTCAAGGAATTCGGCCGGAAGATCTTCCCCGACCACTGGACGTTCATGTTCGGTGAGGTGGCGCTCTACACCTTCGTCATCCTGCTGATCTCCGGTACCTTCCTCACCTTCTTCTACGACCCCTCCATGGCGGAGACGCACTACGAGGGCAGCTATCTGCCGCTGCGTGGCGTCGAGATGTCCGTCGCCTATGCGTCGTCGCTGGACATCTCCTTCGACATCCGCGGCGGACTGTTCATGCGTCAGATCCACCACTGGGCTGCGCTGCTGTTCGTCGCGTCGGTCGCCGTGCACATGCTGCGCGTCTTCTTCACGGGTGCGTTCCGTCGCCCCCGCGAGTTCAACTGGGTCGTCGGCTGCGTCCTCCTCATCCTGAGCCTGGCCGCCGGCTTCACCGGTTACTCGCTCCCCGACGACCTGCTCTCCGGAAACGGCCTGCGGATCATCGACGGTGTCATGAAGGCCATCCCGGTGGTCGGAACCTACCTGAGCTTCTTCCTCTTCGGCGGCGAGTTCCCGGGCACCATGATCATCGGCCGCCTCTACGTGCTGCACATCCTGCTGATCCCCGCGGTCATCCTGCTGATGATCGGCATCCACCTGTTCATGGTGGTGCTGCACAAGCACTCCCAGTTCCCCGGCCCCGGACGGACGAACACCAACGTGGTCGGGTACCCCGTGGGTCCCGTCTACGCAGCGAAGGCCGGCGGATTCTTCTTCATCGTCTTCGGTGTCCTCGCAGCGATCGCCGCGGCGTTCACGATCAACCCGATCTGGAACTACGGTCCCTACGACCCCTCCCCCGTATCGGCCGGCACACAGCCGGACTGGTACATCGGCTGGGTCGACGGCGCCCTGCGGCTCATGCCCGGCACCCTCGGTGACAACTTCGACTTCGAGTTCATGATCCCGTTCCCCTGGGGCGTCAACGCGCTCTCGCTGAACGTGCTCATCCCGGCCCTTGTCCCGGCGATCATCGTCTTCACGGCGATGTTCCTGTGGCCCTGGATCGAGGCCTGGGTCACGAAGGACAAGCGTGAGCACCACCTGCTGAACCGGCCGCGCAACGCCCCGACCCGCACGGCCATCGGCGTCGCCGGCATCACGTTCTACTGCGTCATGTGGGCCGCTGCCAGCTCGGACCTCATCGCCACGCACTTCCTGGTGTCGCTGAACGACGTGCTGTACTGGCTGCGCTTCCTCGTGATCTTCGGCCCGATCCTCGCCTTCATGGTCTCGCGGCGCATCTCCCTCGCACTGCAGCGCAAGGACCGCGAGATCGCGCTCCACGGTCGCGAGACCGGCCGTATCGTCCGACTCCCCCACGGCGAGTTCATCGAGGTCCACGAGCAGGTCGACGACTACAAGCGGTACAAGCTGACCGCCTTCGAGTCGCCCGAGGTCATGGTCCCGACGCCGGACGAGAACGGCAAGGTCGGTCTGGTCGACAAGGTTCACGGACGGGTGTCGCGCTTCTTCTTCGAGGACCGCGTCGCACCGGTCACGCCGAAGGAGCTCGCCGCCTCGCACGGCGACCACCACGGCGAGATCGCCGGCGCGAAGGATCGGGAGTCCATCGCCAGCCACTGATCGGCTGCTGATCTCGTCCTGATCGACCGAAGGGCCCGGGCCTCACCGTCCGGGCCCTTCGTCATGTCCACGGAGGGCGGTACGCGCCGTCCAGTCCGGAGGTACTTCCCATGCACCACCACGACGACTCCCGGCCACTGCCCGATCCCGTTCCCTCCGGACACCGGCGGCACACCGGGCTGCACAAGGCCGCGACGATCGTGAGCGAGGTCCTCGCGCCGGCCGTACTAGTCTCGTTGTTCCTCGTGATCCTGGCCTTCCGCTTCGCCGGATGGCCCGCCGGGCTGCCCACCGCGCTGGTCGCCGTGGGATTCACCACCGCGCTCCCCCTGGCCGGCGTGCTTGCGCTGGTGAGACGGGGCTCGATCACCGACCACCATGTCAGCGACCGACGTCAGCGGGCGCCGATCCTCGGCGCAACCCTCGTATCCATCGCCCTGGGCCTCGGGCTGCTCCTGGTGATCGATGCACCATGGGAGCTCATCTCCGGGGTGCTGTGCACCGTGGGCGGCGTGGTGGCGGTCCTGCTCGTCAATCTGGCGTGGAAGCTGTCCGCGCATTCCGCCGTGGCGGTCTTCGTCGTCGTCGGGTCCATGGGATTCGCCGGCGGGTGGATCGCCGTCCTCCTCGTGGTGCCTCTCATCATCGGCTGGTCCCGCGTCACGCTCGCTGCCCACACTGCCGGGCAGGTCCTCGCCGGATACGCCGTCGGTGCCGTCATCGGCGGCGCCTTCGTCCTCGCGATCAGCGACTAGGACACAGCGCTCCCGAGGGAACCGCGCCGGGAGCTGACACGCCCACGGTGCGCGACGCCGTCCTGGCGGAACAACCGTCCGCGGCCACCAGCAGCCTCCTGGACGCCGGGGACGGGAATCCGGTCATCCGAGCCGCTTGGAGCTGTACGCGCGCGGCGTGCGCACCCCTGGGCGCTGCAGCGGAACCCACAGCTTGTAGCGGTCCGCCCGATAGTAGGACACCGAGTAGTCGATCATCGAGCGGGCCACATAGGCGTGCCGCTGGATCCTCAGCAGGGGTGCATTCAGCTCGACATTGAGCAGGCGGGCAATCGACGGTGAGGCTGCCGTCGCCTCGATGGTGTCCTCACCCCATTCCATGACCAATCCGTACTTCTCGCTCAGCACGTTGTACAGCGAGGTCGGCGGAGGGTCGTCGAGGATGCCGACAACCCGGTGCGCCGGAATGAAGTTCTCGTCGACGCTCATCGGCTCACCGTCGGCAAGGAGCTGCCGACGGAACCGCACCACAGGCTGACCGATGTCGATCTGGAGCTCCCGCGCCACGAGCGGCGACGCGCCCTGCTGTTCGAAGGCGAGGACCCGTGCGTCCGGCACCATGCCGCGACGGATCATCTCCTCGGTGTAGGACGTCATCTTCATGTGGAGGTCCATCTTGCTCCTGGCGACGAAGGTCCCGAGCCCGACGATCCGCTCCAGCACCTCCTCGGCGACGAGAGCATCGATGGCCTGCCGGACGGTCATTCTCGCGACACCGAAATACTCGCTCAGCTGCCGCTCGGAGGGGATGGCGGTCCCCGGTTCTCCGTACGTCTCCAGGTATCGCCGCAGGCTCTCGCGGAGCTGCACGTGCTTCGCCTCGTGCGACACCGGGTCCAGCGGCTCGGCGTCGAAGGGACGCGGGAGGATCGTCATGGCCATCCAGCTCCTGTCGTCCTGGTTCCTACCGGCCGACGACGGTGCGGCGGTCGACCGTGGTTAACGCGAAGGGAGCCCGCTCGTGGCGGACTCCCTGTGACGCGATGATGCTGTCGTTCTGCCCTAGTGGGCGTGGTACCCGCGGCTGTATTCGAAGACCCAGCCGACCAGCGCGATCACGGCGAGTCCCATGCCGATGTAGAGGATCCAGAAGCCGATGGCGATGCCGAGGAATCCGGTCGCTGCGGACAGGCCGAGAACCAGGGGCCACCAGCTCCAGGGGCTGAAGTGCCCCTGCTCGCCGGAACCCTCGTGGATCTCCGCGTCCAGACGATCCTCCGGTCGCTGCCCGACCCGCTTGCCGGTGAACGCCAGGTAGAAGCCGATCATGCCGGCGAGTCCGCCGACCAGAAGGATCCCGAGGAATCCGACCCATTCGGACCATTCGGTCAGCCAGCCGTAGACGAGGGCGATGGGAACGAAGATCGGCACGCCGATCAGGAACAGGTTCTTCTCGATCCTCATGACTTGGCATCCTGTCGGTCCGCCGAGCCCATGAAGCTCGCGGCGCTGTCGTCCGGCGTGTGCGTCTGCTGCAGCTCCGGGTGGTGCAGGTCGAGAGCAGGGCGCTCGGACCGGATCCGGGGCAGGGAGGTGAAGTTGTGGCGCGGCGGCGGGCAGGAGGTCGCCCACTCCAGCGAGGCACCGAAGCCCCAAGGATCATCGACCTCGACCTTCTTGCCGGTGCGCCACGTGATGTAGACGTTCCAGAAGAAGGGGATCAGTGACGCACCGAGGACGAAGGACCCGACGGTGGAGAACTGGTTCATCGCCGTGTAGCCGTCCTCGGGCAGGTAGTCCGCGTAGCGGCGCGGCATGCCTTCGACACCGAGCCAGTGCTGGATCAGGAACGTGGCGTGGAACCCCAGGAACAGCATCCAGAAGTGGATCTTCCCGAGCCGCTCGTTCAGCATCTTCCCGGTGAACTTCGGCCACCAGAAGTAGAAGCCCGCGAACATCGCGAAGACCACGGTCCCGAAGACCACGTAGTGGAAGTGCGCCACGACGAAGTAGGTGTCCGAGACGTGGAAGTCCAAGGGCGGCGACGCGAGGATGATCCCGGTGAGCCCACCGAACAGGAAGGTCACGAGGAAGCCGAGGCTCCAGAGCATCGGGGTCTCGAACGTCAGCGAGCCCCTCCACAGGGTGCCGATCCAGTTGAAGAACTTCACGCCCGTCGGCACCGCGATCAGCATCGTCATGAAGGCGAAGAACGGCAGGAGCACGGCTCCGGTCACGTACATGTGGTGCGCCCAGACCGTCACGGACAGCGCGGCGATGGCGATCGTCGCGTACACCAGGCCCTTGTAGCCGAAGATCGGCTTGCGGCTGAAGACGGGGAAGATCTCGGACACGATGCCGAAGAACGGCAGCGCGATGATGTAGACCTCGGGGTGGCCGAAGAACCAGAACAGGTGCTGCCAGAGGATGGCACCGCCGGCCTCGGGGTCGAAGATGTGCGCCCCGAAGCGCCGGTCCGCACCGAGCGCGAACAGGGCGGCGGCGAGGGGCGGGAAGGCCATCAGAACGAGGATCGCCGTGATCAGCGTGTTCCAGGTGAAGATCGGCATCCGCCACATCGTCATGCCGGGAGCCCGCATGCAGATGATGGTGGTGATGAAGTTGACCGCACCCAGGATGGTGCCGAAGCCCGAGAGGGCGAGGCCGAAGACCCACAGGTCACCACCGACACCCGGGGAGAACGTGGTGCTCGAGAGCGGGGCGTAGGCGAACCAGCCGAAGGACGCCGCGCCCTGCGGGGTGATGAAGCCGGACACGGCGATGGTGCTGCCGAACAGGAAGAACCAGAACGCGAGGGCATTCAGTCGCGGGAAGGCCACGTCGGGTGCGCCGATCTGCAGCGGCATGATGACGTTCGCGAAACCTGCGAAGAGCGGCGTGGCGAACATCAGGAGCATCACGGTGCCGTGCATCGTGAAGAGCTGGTTGTACTGCTCCTTCGTCTGCAGGATCTGCATACCCGGCTCGAACAGCTCGGCGCGGATGATCAGCGCCATCACACCGGCGAAGCAGAAGAACACGAAGGACGCCATCAGGTACATGTACCCGATGGTCTTATGGTCCGTGGAGGTGATCCAGTTGACGACGATGCGTCCCTTGGACCTCGGAACTACACGGGGAGCGGCGATGGTGCCGGCTTCCTCAAGGGTGTATTCGAAGGTGGACATCAGCTGCTGCTCCTAGCTGGGTCGGTATCGGGATCGTCCTCCGGGTAGGAGTCGCGGTCGTACTCGTCGCCGAGCTGTCCGTCCTCCAGCTGCGCCATCTGTGCGTCGAACTCCTCCTGGGAGACCACCTCGACGTTGAAGAGCATCTCCGAGTGGTACTGCCCGCACAACTCGGCGCACTTGCCCGCGAAGGTGCCCTCCTTGGTGGGCGTGAGGTTGATGTAGTTGGTGCGGCCCGGGTAGAGGTCACGTTTCTGCAGGAACGCGGGGACGAAGAAGGAGTGCTGGACGTCGCGGGCGTTGAGCTGGAGCTCGACGCTCCTGTTGACCGGGAGGTACAGCGTCGGGAGGTTCTCCGGAACACCTTCCTCGCCGTTCAGGCTGCCCTGGACACCGGTGGAGTACTTGTCTTCCTTGACATAGTTGAAGTCCCACGACCACTGCTTGCCGCGGACGTCGACGATGACGTCGGGATCCTCGACGCGGGCGTCGATCGTCGCGATGTCGCGCTCCGTGAAGTAGAAGAACACCAGCACCATGAACAGCGGGATGGTCAGGTAGAAGATCTCCAGCGGCAGGTTGTAGCTCATCTGGCGCGGGTACCCGGTGTCGTTCTTGCGGCGGCGATAGGCGATCATGCACCAGATGATCAGGCCCCACGTGATGATGCCGACGGCGAGCGCCGCGATCCACGAGTTGACCCACAGGTCCGTGATGATGCCGGTGTGGTTGGTGTTGTCCCGGTCTGCCGGAAGCCAGCCCTTTTGGGCTTCAGCCGAACAGCCGGTCAGTAGGAGGGCGCCGACCAGCGAGATGCTGGAGATCTCCGCGATCCTGACGCGCTTGCTACCGGTTCGGTCCTGCGAAATCACAGACGGACCTTCCTTTTCTACGTGCGTTGCCACCCGCTCATGAAGCTGCCCGGGGTGCACATCCAGTTTTACTACTCACTGTAGAGCTTACCCGTAACACCGACGATTCGGTGACATGCAAAAGGCCCGGGAAGCACGTCCAGCGTGCAGTCCCGGGCCTTTCCGCAATGCCGTCCCACCGCGGCTGCGGTGCGGACAGGAGGTCAGTGGAAGGAGTCCCCGCAGGCGCAGGATCCGCCCGCATTCGGGTTGTCGATCGTGAAACCCTGCTTCGAGATGGTGTCCTCGAAGTCGATGGACGCGCCCGAGAGGTAGGGGACGCTCATCTTGTCGACGATGACCTCGACGCCGTCGAAGTCGCGGACGGCGTCGCCATCGAGCACGCGTTCGTCGAAGTAGAGCTGGTAGATGAGGCCGGAGCAGCCCCCGGGCTGGACTGCGACGCGCAGCCTCAGGTCGGTGCGCCCCTCCTGCTCGAGGAGGCTGCGGACCTTGCCGGCAGCGACGTCGGACAGGTCGACCTCGTGCGCGGGGAGCTCGGTGGTCTCCTCGAGGGAGGCGGTCTCGGTGGTCGAAGTACTCATGGTGTTTCTCCTAGCTCGGACGACAGCATGCCGTGTCCGCTCTCAGTGCTGTCCGCGGTGTCGCGCGCACGGCTTCGTTCCATGGTACGCCGGGCCCGCTCTCGTCATAACGAGGGGACGGGCGGAAACATTTCCACCCGCCCCCTCGGGCACCTACTGTGGGGCGGCCCTCAGGCGCTGAGGCCGCCGTCGTTGATCCGGGCCAGGAGGATGGCTTCGGCGAGGACGGCCTTCCGGAACTCATCGAGGTGGAGGGACTCGTTGGCGCTGTGCGCGCGCGAGTCCGGGTCCTCGACGCCGGTGATGAGGATCTGCGCGGACGGGAACAGTTCCGTGAGGTCCGCGATGAACGGGATGGACCCGCCCATCCCGGCCTCGACGGCCTTGACGCCCCACGCCTCCTCGAAGGACTCGAGGGCGAGGCGCGAGGCGGGCTCGCCGGTGTCGGTGCTGAAGGGGCTGCCGGTCTCCCCCGGCGTGAAGGTCACGGTGGCACCGAACGGGGCATGTGATTCCACGTGTGCACGAACGGCGTCCATGGCAGCCGCGGGCTGCTGGCCCGGGGCGAGACGGAGGCTGAATTTGGCGCGCGCCCTGGGCAGGAGCGTGTTCGAGGACAGCGCGACGGTCGGGACGTCCATCCCGATGATGGAGAGGGCCGGCTTGTGCCACAGGCGCGACGCGATCGATCCCGTTCCCGCGAGCTGTACGCCCTGGAGCACCGACGCGTCCGAGCGGTAGTCCTGCTCGTCGTAGTCCACGGTCGCGTGGTCGCCGCCGGCGAGTCCCGCGATGGCGACGTCGCCGCCGTCGTCGTGCAGGGTGGCGATGAGACGCGCGAGGAGGGTCGGTGCGTCGAGCACGGGACCACCGAACATCCCGGAGTGCACGGCGTGGTCGAGGACCTGGACCTCGATGGTGCCGTCGACGAGGCCGCGCAGGCTGGTGGTGAGCGCGGGGACGCCGACCTTCCAGTTGCTGGAGTCGGCCACGATGATGACGTCCGCTGCGAGATCGTCCCGGTAGGTCTCGAGGAAGGAGCGGAAGGTCGGCGAGCCGGCCTCCTCCTCACCCTCGATGAAGAGGGTCACGCCGACGCCGAAGGAGTCGCCGAGCACCTCGCTGAGAGCGCCGAAGGCACCGATGTGGGCCATGATGCCGGCCTTGTCGTCGGCGGCTCCGCGCCCGTACAGCCGACCGTCGCGCTCCGTGGCGACGAAGGGTTCGGACTCCCACAGGTCGGGGTCCCCCGGCGGCTGCACGTCGTGGTGGGCGTACAGCAGGACGGTGGGCCTGCCCTCGGCCGGGGCACGGCGGGCGACGACGGCGGGTCCGCCGGGCGTGCCGTCGTTGTCCACGCGGAGGATGCGCACGTCGTCGATCCCGACGCTGCGGACCAGCGCGGCGACGGCCTCGGCGCTGCGATCGAGTTCGTGGGCGTCGAAGGCGTCCCAGGCGATGCCCTGGATCGCGACGAGATCGGAAAGCTGCTGCACGATCCGCGGGAAGGCCGCATCCACGCTGGCACGGAGGCGGGAGCTGACGGCCGACGGCTCGTCCGGGAGCGCTGGGGAAGTGTTCGAGGAGGTCATGCCGAAAACCCTACACAGCCGGATGATCCGCTCGGCCCTCCCGGTCGTGATCTGGCGCAGGGACGGCGGCGGGCGGGGAGCCGGTATCCTGAGGGGGTGTTCGGACGTAAAGAGAAGACTCCCGCTGCCCCTGCTGTCGTCGACGGGGCCCCGCGCTCCCAGGAAGCCGTGCGTGCGCAGGGCAAGGGAGCGCCGACGCCCAGGCGCAGCGTGCAGGAGGCAGCGCGGAAGCGCCCTCTCGTCCCGAACGATCGCAAGGCGGCCCGGGAGCAGAGCCGGTCGACCGTGCGGGACGAACGGGCGAGGATGCGCCAGGCGCTCGACACCGACGACGAGAAGTACCTGCCGCTGCGGGACAAGGGGCCGAACCGGCGGTACATCCGCCAGTTCGTCGACGCCCGCGTCAACATCGGCGAGTTCCTGATGATCGCGGCGCTGGTCTTCGTGATCCTGAGCTTCTTCCAGTCCCTCGCCGTGCAGAGCGCGGTCCTGATGGCGTTCTGGGTGCTGATCGTCGCCGTGGTGGTCGACTGCGTGCTGCTGCGGCGCAAGCTGAAGAAGAAGCTGACGGAGAAGTTCGGGTCGCCGAACCAGGGCGACCTCTGGTACGGCGTGACGCGTGCGCTGCAGTTGCGCAGGCTCCGGCTGCCGAAGCCCCAGGTGAAGCGCGGCCAGTACCCCTCCTGACCTCCCGCGGGAGGTCAGGACGCTCCCTGCTCAGAAACGTCACGAGCCGGGCCTTCGGGCCCGGCTCGTCGCGTCTTCGACGATGGTCGCCCACGGACGAAGGCCGCCCGGTCCAGCGGACGCGAGGCCTCAGGCGCCCGAGCGTGCCAGCCCGCGGTTGATCCGCCGGGCCCAGAACGGGCCCTCGTAGAGGAACGCCGTGTACCCCTGGACGAGGGTGGCTCCTGCGTCGAGGCGTTCCCTGACGTCCTCGGGTGTCTCGACTCCCCCGACGGCGATGATCGCCAGACCGTCGCCGACAGCCGCGTGGAGCCGCTTCAGCACCTCGAGCGAGCGCGCCTTGAGGGGTGCACCGCTCAGGCCGCCGACCCCCTTCGACATGACGGTCGCAGCGTCGGTGGCCAGGTTCTCGCGGGTGATCGTGGTGTTCGTCGCCACGATGCCATCGAGACCGAGGTCCAGGGCGAGGGCACCGACGTCGTCGATGTCCTGATCGGTGAGATCCGGCGCGATCTTCACGAGGAGGGGGACGTGTCGACCGGCGGCCGAGTCCGCCGTCGACCGGACGGCTTCGAGCAGGGGCCGCAGCGACTCGACGCTCTGCAGGAGCCGGAGGCCGGGCGTGTTCGGCGAGGAGACGTTGACGACGAGGTAGTCGGCGACGGGAGCCAGCTGCTCGGCACTCACGAGGTAGTCGGCGACCGCGTCGACGAGGTCCACCTTCTTCGTCTTCCCGATGTTCACGCCGACCACGGGTCGGGTCCGTGGCCCGTAGCGGCGGGTGAGCCTGGTCCTCGCGGACCGCAGGCGCGGGGCGACGGCGGCAGCGCCGTCGTTGTTGAAGCCCATGCGATTGATCACGGCACGGTCCTCGACGAGCCGGAACAGGCGCGGGGCCGGGTTCCCCGGCTGCGCCTGCCCGGTGATGGTGCCGATCTCCACGTGGCCGAACCCGAGCGCGGTCAGGGAGAGGATGCCCTTTCCTGCCTTGTCGAAACCGGCGGCCAGTCCGAACGGCGACGGGAAGTCCACGCCGAACGCCGTGGTCGCGAGGCCGGGGTGCGGTGCACAGAAGCGGCGCAGGGCCCAGCCTGCCGGGGTGAGGTCGGCGGCACGGATGAGGGCGAACCCGATCCTGTGCGCCTTCTCGGCGTCCATCCCGGAGAAGACGATCCGGAAGAAGGTCGGGTAGATGCGCATGGTCCCAGAATTCCACGCTCCGTCGCCCCGGACCAACTCGCCGGCCGTCATCGGTTCCATGCCGGACAGCTGCAGCCGACCCGCTGCGCACGCGGTACTGTCGCTGCATGGACGATCCCTGGGTGGAGGACATCCTCGGCGAAGACTTCCGGGCCCTGACCCTGCACCTCGAGCCCGACGACGAGGGCCCGCGGGTGGCCACGCTCGTCGCCTACGAGCCGGTGGGCGGGACCGCCACTGCAACTGCGCCGGGAACCGGTCCACAGGACGATCCGCCGGCCCGCGCAGTCCTGTACCTGCACGGCTTCAGCGACTACTTCTTCCACCGGGAGCTCGCCGCAGCCCTGCACCTGTGCGGGTGGGCCTTCTTCGCCCTTGACCTGCACAAGTACGGGCGCAGCCTCCGTCCCGGCCAGACTCCCGGTTTCACCACCTCCCTCGAGGAGTACGACGCCGACCTGGAGGCCGCCGTCGCAGCCCTCGGCAGGCGCATCGCGGGCCGTGCCCGGCGGGTCCCCGATGATCCGGCGCCGGGGTCCGTGGACCTCGTCCTGATGGCGCATTCGACGGGCGGCCTGACGGCGGCGCTCTGGGCGGCGCGGCATCCCGGCCGGGTGGCAGGCCTGGTCCTCAACAGCCCCTGGTTGGAGGCGCAGGGCAGCGCACTGCTGCGCTCCGCGGCACAGGGCATCCTCGACACCGTCTCCCGCCGACGGCCCAAGGCGCGCCTGCGCCTGCCCGAGCTCGGCTTCTATTTCAGGAGCATCAGCGATACGCGCGACGGCGAGTGGCCCATCGATGCGGCCTGGCGACCGGAGGCCGGCTTCCCGATCAGGGCGGGCTGGCTGGCAGCGGTCCTCGCGGGTCACGCCGCGGTGGCCCGGGGTATCGCGATCGACGTTCCGGTCCTCGTCCTGTGCTCGGCGGCGTCGACCCTCAGCACCACGTGGAGTGATGCCATGCTGCGCACCGACAGCGTCCTGGACGTGTCGGCGATGGTGCGGCGAGCAGCGGAACTGGGCCACACGGTGACCATCCGGCGGCTGCAGGACGCGCTGCACGACGTCTTCCTGTCCCGGCGCGATGTGCGCGAACAGGCCATCGACACCGTGGAGTGGTGGCTCGAGGCCTCGGTGCCACCCCTTCGCACCGCCCGCACAACTCCCCGCTGACGGGGTCCGACCGCCTTCGCGCGGTCGGGACCCTGGCGGAACGCCCGTCACCTCAGGAGGACTTCCGCTCCGCCGACGCCTGATCCACGGCTCCGCCGTATCGGCGATCGCGCGCGGCGTACTCCTCGATCGCCCGCCAGAGCGTGCGTCGATCGACGTCCGGCCACAGCGTGTTCATGAAGACCATCTCGGCATAGGCCGACTGCCAGAGCATGAAGTTGGACAGCCGCTGCTCCCCGGAGGTCCGGAGGAAGAGGTCGACGTCGGGCAGATCGGGTTCGTCGAGGTACCGCTGGATGGTCTTCTCGCTCACCGACGACGCCTTCAGCCTGCCCGCCGCGACGTCCTCGGCGATGGCCCTCGCCGCGTCCGCGATCTCCGCACGGCCCCCGTAGTTGACGCACATGGTGAGCGTGCAGGTGGTGTTCGCGACCGTGTGGCGCTCGGCCTCCTCCAGTTCGCGGATCACGGACTGCCACAGCCGGGGCCGCCGCCCGGACCAGCGGATACGGACCCCCCACTGGTTCAGCTGGTCGCGCTGGCGCCGCAGGACGTCCTTGTTGAAGCCCATCAGGAACCGGACCTCCTCGGGGGACCGCTTCCAGTTCTCGGTGCTGAAGGCATAGACCGAGACGTGCTTGACGCCGATCTCGATCGCGCCGGCCATGACATCCAGCAGGGCCGCCTCGCCGGCGCGGTGCCCCTCGGTGCGCGGCAATCCGCGTTCGTTGGCCCAGCGCCCGTTGCCGTCCATGACGATCGCCACGTGCCCGGGAACGAACTGCGCGGGAATCGACGGCGCCCGCTCGCCGCTCGGGTGCGGCCAGGGTGCTACGGATCCGTCGGGCTTCATACACGCTCCACATGTTTGAGGGAGGCGACCCCGCGTTCGAGGTGCCATTGCAGGTAGGCCGCGACCAGGCCGGCCGCTTCGCGCCGGGCCGCGGCCTCCGAGGTGTCGGCGACCGTCCAGTCCCCGGTCAGGAGGGCGCCGAGCAGCGCCATGGTGGACGACGACGGCGACGCCGCTCCCGGCGGCCTGCAGTCGGGACAGACGGCCCCGCCGAGCGGTGCGGAGAACGCGGAGTGCGGTCCGGGCGCGGCGCAGCGCGCACAGTCCGTGAAGCTGGGAGCCCATCCCGCGGTGGCCAGGGCGCGCAGGAGATAGGAGTCGAGGATGAGCTCGGACGGGTGCAGGTTGCGGCTGAGTGCGGAGAACGCGCCGGCTACCAGGGCGTACTGCGCTCCCCCGGTCTCGCCGATGTCCGTGAGCCGCTCGGCGGTCTCGGCGATCGCGGTCGCTGCCGTGTAGCACCCGTAGTCGGAGGCGATCCCGTGGCCGTAGAGCCCCTTCGTCTCGACCTGGGTGATGACATCGAGGGTGCGGCCCCGCGCCAGCTGCAGGTCGACCGACATGAAGGGCTCCAGCCTCGAGCCGAACTTGCTGCTGGTGCGGCGGACCCCCTTGGCGACGGCCCGCACCTGCCCCTGGTCACGGGTCAGCAGCACGATGATGCGATCCGCCTCGCCGAGCTTGTACGTGCGCAGCACCACTCCGTGGGTGCGGTAGGTACGCGAGGCCGACGAGGAAGTCACGTCCCCATTCTTCCACCTGCCACCCCCGCGCCGGCCGAGCGGCACGGGGGCGGCAGGTGCGGCGATGCCGGGCCCGGCAGAAGGACCCGGCCGCGCGGCGCGATGGATCAGGCGGCGTCGCGGATGGCGCGGTTGACGGCCGAGACGACGGCCTTCAGCGCGGCCATCGTGGTGTTGGCGTCGATCCCGACGCCCCACAGCACCCGCTCGCCCACGGCGCACTCCACATACGCCGCAGCGCGGGCGTTGCCGCCGGAGGACAGCGCATGCTCGGTGTAGTCCAGCACCCTGACGTCCACGCCGTCCTCCCCGAGGATGGTCAGGAGTGCGTCGATGGGACCATTGCCCGTGGAGGACCTGCGCTGCTGCACTCCGTCCACCAGCAGGGTGGCGACGAGCTTGAACGCGCCGTCCTCGGCCGTGTCGGTGTTGACCGAGGTCAGTTCGTAGTGGCCCCAGGTCTCTGAGCCGCCCTCCGCACGGGTCGGCAGGTACTCGTCCTGGAAGACAGACCACAACTGGGCGCCGCTGACCTCCCCGCCCTGCGTCTCGGTGCGGCGCTGGATGACGCCGGAGAACTCGATCTGCGCGCGGCGCGGCAGGTCGAGGCTGTGCTCGTTCTTCAGCAGGTACGCCACACCGCCCTTGCCGGACTGGGAATTGACGCGGATGACCGCCTCGTAGGACCGGCCGATGTCCTTCGGGTCGATGGGCAGGTAGGGGACCGCCCACGGCAGGTCGTCCACCCCCACACCCGCTGCGGCGGCGTCGCGCTCCATGCTCTCGAAGCCCTTCTTGATGGCGTCCTGGTGGGAGCCGGAGAAGGCGGTGAAGACGAGGTCGCCGCCGTACGGGGAGCGCTCGGGCACGCTGAGCTGGTTGCAGTACTCGGCCGTGCGGCGGATCGAGTCCATGTCGGAGAAGTCGATCTGCGGGTCGATGCCCTGGCTGAACAGGTTCATGCCGAGCGTCACGAGGTCCACGTTGCCGGTCCGCTCACCGTTCCCGAAGAGGCAGCCCTCGATCCGGTCCGCGCCGGCCAGGTAGCCGAGTTCGGCGGCGGCGACGCCTGTCCCCCGGTCGTTGTGCGGGTGCAGCGACAGGATGATGCTGTCCCGGTCGGCGAGGTTGCGGCTCATCCACTCGATGGAGTCGGCGTACACGTTGGGTGTGGCCATCTCGACGGTCGCGGGGAGGTTGAGGATCATCTGCCGGTCGGCGTAGGCCTCGAAGACGGCGGAGACCTCGTTGCTGATGCGAGCGGCGAACTCGAGCTCGGTGCCCGTGAAGGACTCGGGCGAGTACTCGTAGGTGATCCGGGTGTCACCCATGGTCTCCTCGAACTTGCGGCACAGGCGCGCACCCTGCGTCGCGATGTCGATGATGCCGTCCTGGTCCTGGTTGAAGACGACCCGTCGCTGGAGGACCGAGGTGGAGTTGTAGAGGTGGACGATCGCCCGGTCCGCTCCCTCGAGAGACGCGTAGGTCCGTTCGATCAGGTGCTCGCGGGACTGTGTCAGCACCTGGATGGTGACGTCGTCGGGAATGCGGTCACCCTCGATCAGCTGCCGGACGAAGTCGAAGTCGGTCTGCGAGGCGGACGGGAAGCCGACCTCGATCTCCTTGTAGCCCATGCGGACCAGGAGATCGAACATCTTGTGCTTGCGCTCCGGGTTCATCGGATCGATGAGGGCCTGGTTCCCGTCGCGGAGGTCGACGGCGCACCAGCGGGGTGCCTTCGTGATCGTGCGGTCGGGCCAGGTGCGGTCCGGGAGCTCGACCGTGATCTGGTCCTGGAACGGCATGTACTTGCCGAACGGCATTCCGGAGGTCTTCTGAGCGTTGTCCATGAACATCGGCCTTGTCTGTGGGAGGTGAGGTGCTGGCGGCCGGGCATCGCGGACTCCGCGGCGAGGGGTGGCCAGTAGCTCTACAGCGTCCTAGGCCTCGCCGCGGCACCGAAGGAGAGTCGTCTGTGCGCGCACTCCGTCACCCTAGCACGGCACCTAGGATGGGTTCCGGGGCGCTCGGACGGGCGTCGTCCTGCGCTGCACCACGGAGAACCAGGAGCCGATCTTGACCATCAGCACGTTCGATCCAGCCCATCTCGACGGGACCACCCGTCCCCAGGACGATCTCTTCCGGCATGCCAACGGCGTGTGGCTGAAGGACGCCGTGATTCCCGAGGACCGCCCGCTCGCCGGGTCCTTCACCGCACTGCGCGACGCCTCGGAGCTCGCCGTCCGGGCGATCATCGAGGAGGCCGCCGCACGATCGGCGGACGGTGCCGGTGCGGCCGCGGACGGGATCGACGCGAAGCTGGGGACGCTCTATGCGGACTTCATGGACGCGGACCGCGTCACCCGGAACGGTTCGACGCCGGTCCTGCCCCTGCTCGAGCGCATCTCCGCCGTGACGACGGCCGATGAACTGGTGGGCCTCAGCGCAGGCCTGTCGCGCTCGGGCGTGCAGGGCCTCCTCGCGCCGTACGTCAGCAACGACGCCGGGAACCCGACCCGCTACCTGCTGCACCTGTACCAGTCCGGACTGGGCCTGCCGGACGAATCCTACTACCGCGAGGACGGCTTCGCCGAGACACGGCAGAAATACCAGGCACTCCTCGAGCAGCTGTTCGTGCTCGTCGACGCTCCCGACGCCGCCGGCGCGGCCGCGCGGGTCGTCGCACTGGAGACACGCCTCGCGTCCTCGTCGATGGGCTCGGTGGAGCGTCGGGACCCCCAGAAGACCTACAACCTCCTCGGGCACGGGGACCTCGAGGATCTCTCCCCGCACCTGGTGCCCTGGCTCTCCACGGTGACCGACACTGCGGCGCAGTACGCCGAGCTCGTGGTGAACCAGCCCGACTTCGTGCGCGGGCTGGACGCCGCACTCCGCGAGGAGGAGCTCGGGACGTGGCGTGAGTGGCTCGCGAGCCGCGTCCTGCTGCACGCATCCGACTACCTCGACGATCGCTTCGTCGACGCGACCTTCGCGTTCTACGGCACCCACCTCGCCGGGACCCCGCGCCTGAAGGACCGATGGAAGCGCGGGGTCGCCCTCGTGGAGGGAGCGATGGGCGAGGCGATCGGCCAGAAGTACGTCGAGCGGCACTTCCCCGCCACCCACAAGGAGGCGATGCTGGCTCTCGTCCGGAACCTCATCGCGGCCTACGGGACGAGCATCCGCGGCCTCTCGTGGATGACCGACGAGACCCGGTCGAGGGCCCTCGAGAAGCTCGCGCAGTTCACCACGAAGATCGGGTACCCGGAGGAGTGGATCGACTACGCCCCGCTCGAGGTGATCCCCGCGGACCTGTATGCCAACGTCCTCCGTGCCGCGGAGTTCGAGCACAGCCGGCAGCTGGGCAAGCTCGGCGGACCCATCGACCGTGGCGCGTGGCTCATGACGCCGCAGACCGTCAACGCCTACTACATGCCGACCATGAACGAGATCGTGTTCCCGGCGGCGATCCTGCAGCCGCCGTTCTTCGACATCGAAGCCGACGACGCCGTGAACTACGGCGCGATCGGCGCGGTCATCGGTCACGAGATCGGACACGGTTTCGACGACAAGGGCTCGCAGTTCGACGGGACCGGGATGCTGTCCAACTGGTGGAGCGAGGACGACCGGAAGGCCTTCGACGAACTCACGGGCCGCCTCGTCGCCCAGTACGCCGCCCTCGAGCCCTCGGAGGTCCCGGGGCAGGCGGTCAACGGCGAACTGACCCTCGGCGAGAACATCGGCGACCTCGGCGGACTCGGGATCAGCTACCGGGCGTATCTCCTCAGCCTCGAGGGCAGGGAGGCACCCGTGGTCGACGGCCTCACGGGGACGCAGCGCTTCTTCCTCTCCTGGGCCACGTGCTGGCAGCAGAAGATCCGCCCCGAGGAGGCCCGGCGTCGGCTGACCGTGGACCCGCACTCCCCCAACGAGTTCCGCTGCAACCAGGTGGTACGGAACCTCGACGAATTCCACGAGGCCTTCGGCGTGGGTGAGCAGGACCGCCTGTGGCTCGGGCCGGAGGACCGCGTCCGCATCTGGTGACGCAACGGGAGGTCCGCCCGTCGGCTCGGGGCCGGACCTCCCCGGGGCACGGACCCCGGTCGTGCGCGGTTCGCGGCTACAGCCCCGAGGATGCCTGGCAGGTGATCTGGTCGGCGGTCTGGCCGTCGAGCTCGTTCCCGAGTGGGGGGACAACGACGGCGGAGCCGGTCGCGAGATCCGCTCCGACCTGCACCTGGACCCCGACGAGACCCGGATCGGCGATGACATTCGGCGTGGCGACCCCGAAGCGCGTCGCCACGTCCGCTGCCGCGGCGTCGTAGCCCGGTCCGTAGACCACGAGGGTGGTCTCCGCAGGCACCGACTCGAACGTCGTCGCCTGCGTGTACCCGGCCTCGAGGACCAGCCGCTGCACCTCTGCAGCGCGGCCCGCGTCCGTCGTCGCGTTCACGACGAGCAGCGGCACGGATGCAGGGTCGAAGGCCGGTGCCTCGGGTGTGGCAGGAGCATCGGAGGGGTCCGGCGTCGTCCCCGGTGCGGAGGGTGCGGACGGTACCGCGCTCTCCTCGGTCAGGCCACGATCCTCGCGCAGCGCATCGAACAGGGGTGCTGCCGCCGCTTCGTCGATCACGAGGCGGTTCGGATCCTGGTCCCAGGGCTGCACCGGGACCGTCACGAACGCCATGTTGCCGAGGTCCACGTCCTTGAGCCGGTCGGCGATCTTCAGGATCTCCGCAGGCTGGGACAGGCCTTCATCCACCGTGAGGTTCCGCGTGACCACGTCCGCGATGGAGTAGAGCTTGGGCAGGTTGGTGAGGGTACCCTCTGCACGCACCTTGCGGGCGAGCGACGCCATGAACGACTGCTGGGCAGCGATCCGGCCGATGTCCCCTCCGTCACCGAAGCTGTGGCGCGTCCGGAGGAACGCGAGGGCCTGGTCGCCCTCCACCTCACTGGTTCCCGCGGGCAGCCTCAGGCCCGAGAACTCGTCGTCGACCGGTTCCTGAACGCAGACCTCGACACCGCCCACCTCGGACGAGAGCTCGCTGACCGCAGTGAACCCCGCCATCATGAAGTGGTCGACGGAGAGCCCCGTCAGGTCGTTGATCGCGGCGACGGTGCAGCCGGGACCGCCCTCGTTCAGTGCCGCGTTGAGCTGGCCCAGCTCCTGGGCCTCCGACGGCCGCCCCGTGTCGGGGTTCACGCACGCGGGCAGCGGAACGAGGAGGTCCCGCGGGAACGAGACGACCGTGACGTTCTCCCGATCGGCCGAGAGGGTCAGGAGCATCATCACGTCCGAGTTGCCCTCGCCCGAGGAGTCGCTCTCGTCACCGAAGAAGTCGCCCGAGTTGCCCGTCCTCGTGTCGGAGCCGAGGATCAGGATCTGGAGGGGATCCGTGCTCGAGTCGACGGGAAGCGCGGACTCCTGGCCCTCCGCGAGATTGAGCGGCATCGTGACGACGTTGGACTGGAGCCTGAAGACCTGGACCCCGACGAAGGCGACGGTCGCGACGATCAGCGTCGTCATGACGAGGGCCGTGATCTTCAGTCCGCGGTGGTGCGGGGCGTGCCCGAGGTGGCGGCCGACCGGACCGTCGCCGTCGGTCGTGCCGCTGATCCCGCCGTCTCCGACCGACGGGTCACCCGACGCGCCGGACGGCGGGACGTCGACGCGGTCGGCGCCCTCGGGTGGCTGTCGGCGGGTCATGCCCGGGCTCCTTCGGATGGCTGGACGATTCGGATCATTCTGTCACCGTCCGGACGGCCGGGCGCGCGATGCGCCCGTGGCGCTCCCGAACGTGATGGAGGGACCTGCTCGCCGATGATCCACGCCGTGCGTGACAGGACCCCGCTGAGGTGCCAACGACCGGGGCAGGTCGTTGGTGCCCGTCAGAAGCCGAGCTTGACGAGCTGCTTGGGGTCGCGCTGCCAGTCCTTGGCGACCTTCACGTGGAGGTCCAGGTAGATCCGCGTCCCGAGCAGCGCCTCGATCCCCCGCCGCGCGTTGGTGCCCACCTCGCGGAGGCGGGCACCACCCTTCCCGATGATGATGGCCTTCTGGGACGGCCGCTCGACATACAGGTTCACATGGACGTCCAGCATCGGATTGTCCTCGCTGCGCCCCTCGCGGGGAATCATCTCCTCGACGACGACGGCGAGGGAGTGCGGCAGCTCGTCACGCACTCCCTCGAGGGCCGCCTCCCTGACCAGTTCGGCGACCATGATCGCCTCCGGCTCGTCGGTGAGCTCACCGTCCGGGTACAGGACGGGCGATTCGGGCATGTGCCGGCTGAAGACGTCGGCCACCGTGTCCACCTGGAACCCGTCCGCCGCGGAGACGGGAACGATGTCGGCCCACCCCTCCGGCCCGGCAACATCGGTGCCGAGCGTGGCGACGGCCAGGAGCTGTTCGGTCAGCGCCCTGCGATCCACGAGGTCCGTCTTGGTGACGACGGCGATCAGCGGCTTGCGGCGCAGGCGTGCGAGCTGTTCGGCGATGAAGCGGTCGCCGGGGCCGATCTTCTCGTTCGCGGGGAGGCAGAAGCCGACGGCGTCGACCTCGGCGAGCGTGTCCGCGACGAGGTCGTTCAGGCGCTGCCCGAGCAGCGTCCTCGGCCGGTGCAGGCCGGGCGTGTCGACGAGGACGATCTGCGCGTCCTCCCGGTTCACGATTCCACGGATGGTGTGGCGGGTCGTCTGGGGCTTGGCCGAGGTGATGGCGACCTTCTGCCCCACCAGGGCGTTGGTGAGGGTCGATTTCCCGGCGTTCGGGCGTCCGACGAGCGAGACGAACCCCGCCCTGTGCTTAGCGTCGCTCATGGTCTGCCTCTGTCGTCTCTCGTTCGTGGTGCTCGGTGTTGATGGGCGCGATGCGGTGCGCGATCACGTGCGAGACCCTGTTGCGTCGACCCTCCACGCGCTCGGCCCGTAGACCGATACTGTCTATTGTGACCTCCGACCCGACGATCGGCACCCTGCCCAGGGTCTTCGCGAGCAACCCTCCGACGGTGTCGACCTCCTCGTCATCGAGATCGAGGCCGAAGAGCTCCCCGAGGTCGTCGATCCCCATCCGCGCACTCACGCGGAATTCGCCGTCGTCGAGCCTCTCCTGCTCCGGTACCTCCGAGTCGTACTCGTCGACGATCTCGCCGACGATCTCCTCGATCAGGTCCTCCAGCGTGACCAGACCCGCGGTGCCGCCGTACTCGTCGATGACGATGGCCACGTGCGTGGACTCCCGCTGCAGCTCCCGCAGGAGGTCGCCCACGGGCTTCGACTCGGGGACGTACCGGGCAGGCCTGCATTCGGCGTCGACCGCTCGCACGAGATGGGAGGCAGGCCTGCCGTGGAGGCTGGCCACGACGTCCTTGAGGTAGAGCAGACCCTTGATGTCGTCCGAACTCTCGCCGATCACGGGGATCCTCGAATAGCCGGAGCGGAGGAACAGGGACATCGCCTGGCTCAGCGTCGAGCCGGACTCGATGGTGACCATGTCGGTGCGCGGGACCATGACGCTGCGGACCTTCGTATCGCCGAGTTCGAACACCGAGTGGATGAGTTCGGCCTCGTTGTCCTCGATCATCTCGGCATCGGAGGCACGCGAGAGCAGTTCCCTGAACTCCTCCTGCGTGAAGAAGGCCGCCTCATCCCGCGCGGCCCCCGGCGTGATCGCGCTGCCGATGCGGACCAGCCAGCGCGGGACAGGGCCGAGCAGGGCACGGAGGAACGCCACCAGGCCGGCCGTCAGGCGGACGACGGTCGCGGCGTGCATCCGTCCGAGCTGGCGCGGGGACACGCCGACGATCACGAACCCGATGGCTGCCATCACCGCGGTAGCGAGGAGTCCTGCCAGCCAGATGCTGTCCAGCAGATCGTGGAAGAGGATCGCCACCGCGACGGCGCCGGCCATCTCGAACCAGACCCGCCAGAACCGCAGGGCGTGCATGTGGGCCACGGGGGCGTCCAGGATGCGACGCAGGGACGAGGTCCGCGAGCCCTGGACGAGGGCTTCGCCCTCCTGTCGTGGCAGGTAACTGAAAGCTGCTTCGGCCGCCGTGACGAGTGCAGCGGTCAGGGCGAAGAGCAGGCCCATGAGCCCGAGGAGCCAGATGGTCAAGCGCGGGTCTCCCGGGGGGCGTCGCCACCGAGGAAATCGGCGAGCAGTTGGCGCTGCAGACCGAACATCTCCTTCTCCTCGTCGGGCTCCGCGTGGTCGAATCCGAGAAGATGCAGGATGCCGTGGGTGGTCAGCAGCAGGAGCTCGTCCCGCGTCCCGTGGCCTGCTGCCGCACCCTGCGCGGCGGCCACCTCGGGGCAGAGCACGATGTCACCGAGGAGCCCCGCGGGTGTCACCCGGCCCGCGGTCCCCGGCCGGAGTTCATCCATCGGGAAGGAGAGCACGTCGGTGGGGCCCGGCTCGTCCATCCACTCGATGTGGAGTTTCTCCATCGCTGCGGTGTCCACGAGGATGACGGACAACTCGGCCTCGGGATGGATGAACAGGGATTCGAACAGGAAGTTGGTCAGGCGGACGAGGGATTCCTCGTCGACGTCGTAGCCGGACTCGTTGTTGACCTCGACGCTCATCGGCCGGTCACCGGGCGGCCGGAGCGCTGCTGGTTGCCGCGCTGCTCCTCGTCCCAGGCGCTGTAGGCGCTGACGATGTCGCCCACGAGGCGGTGGCGCACCACGTCCGAGGCGTCGAGTTCGCTGAAGTAGACGTCGTCGACGTCGCGCAGGATCTCGCTCACGATCCGCAGTCCGGAACTGGTGCCGTTGGGCAGGTCCACCTGCGTGACGTCGCCGGTCACGACCATCTTGGACCCGAACCCGAGGCGTGTGAGGAACATCTTCATCTGTTCCGGCGTCGTGTTCTGCGCTTCGTCGAGGATGATGAAGGCATCGTTGAGCGTCCGGCCGCGCATGTACGCGAGGGGCGCCACCTCGATCGTGCCGGCGGCCATCAGGCGCGGGATCGAGTCGGGGTCCATCATGTCGTGGAGGGCGTCGTACAGCGGGCGGAGATACGGATCGATCTTGTCGTTGAGCGTTCCGGGCAGGAAGCCGAGACGCTCCCCTGCCTCGACGGCGGGCCGGGTGAGGATGATCCGGTTGACCTCCTTCTGCTGCAGGGCCTGCACCGCCTTGGCCATCGCCAGGTAGGTCTTGCCGGTACCCGCCGGTCCGATGCCGAAGACGATCGTGTTGCGGTCGATCGCTTCGACGTAGGTGCTCTGGTTCAGGGTCTTCGGGCGGATCGTCTTCCCGCGGGAGGACAGGATGTTGACCGAGAGCACCTCCGAGGGGCGTGCGGCGCTCTGCGTCTTGAGCATCGTCACGAGCTGCTCGAGCACCTGCGGGGAGACGGTCGCGTTGTTGCTCGCCATGGTGCGGATCTCGCTGACGAGGCGCTCGGTGCGCAGCACGTCGGCAGACGGTCCGGAGATGGTGAGCTCGTTGCCCCTGGCCTGGAGGCCGACGCCGGGGAAGGACTCCTCGATCAGGCGGAGGGCCTCGTCATTGGAGCCCAGTGCCTGCACCATCTGCTCCGTCGAGTCGAAGTAGACGGTCCTCGTATCAAGTCCTGCCACGTTGATCCCTGTTGAAGATTCGCTCATAGCTCGGCCGTGCGGCCTTCGATCGCCCCTCGTTCGCGTTGTCGTCCTGGCTCCGTACCCTGCGTGCCGCGGCTGTGTCCACCCGTTCACGGCGAACCGGTTCGGCCTGGGACAGAGAGCTTAATCGTACGTCATAGGCACGGCGCAGCAGGGGCCGATGCTCCGGGGGCACCAGGGCTCCCGATGCATCCCGAGGGCTGCCGACCCAGCCGGTTCCCGTCGCGAATCGGCAACGGCTTCGTATCGATCCGGTTTCAGTCCTCCACACCCCTCGTATTCCTGCCGGGCCGCCGTTCGGGCTGTGCCAAGCTGATGCAGGTTCGGCAGGGGTGACCCGTCCCGTGGCCGGCCTGGCGAGAGCACCCTCCGTGCCCGCTCGTCACCCGAGAATCTCGTACCGATCGACCCATCGCGCCCTTCAAGCGCCTGACGGAAAGGGGCCAGCATGAACAGCCAGGACCCCCTCCGGCAGAGCAGGCTCGGCCTCCGCGGGATCCTGCTCGTCTCCGGCGGCGTCCTCGTGGCGAGCAGTGTCTTCCTCCTCCCGAATCTCGACGTGTTCGAGGGCAGTGCCGCGAGGACGGATCTCGCCCGGCCGATCGAGGCCTCCGGTCCGGGGACCGTCAGCGGCACCCCGTCCGAGGAGGCCCTGAAATCGCAGGGGGCCGCTGCGGGGCCGGCGGCGACCTCACGGCCGCTCGTGCCGGTCTACTGGCTGGGTGATGTGAACGGGTCGGACAGGCTGTTCCGGGAGTTCCTGCCCTCCCCTGCGGCATCGAGCGGTGATCCCATCTCCGAGGCCGTGCGGATCATGACCGAGGGCGAACCCCTGGACCCCGACTACACCTCCCCCTGGGATCCCGCCTCGAGCATCAGTTCCTCCGTCTCGACGAGGAACGTCATCACCCTCGACATCTCCTCCGACGCGCTGTCGCAGCGCCTCGACGAGGAGGATGCCCGGCTGGCACTGCAGCAACTCGTGTTCACGGCGACGGCGGCAGCGTCGGACGGCGGTCTCATCACGGGCGGTGAGGCCAGCTCGGTCGTGGTGCTGGTCGACGGGACCGCCGACTACCGTGCCTTCGGATCGGTGGACCTTGGCGGACAACTGACCAGGGACACCGGCGTCCTCGCTCCGGTGTGGATCATCGACCCGCAGCAGGGCGTCGAACTCGGCAGGGAGAGCTTCACCGTCCATGGGCTGGGACCGGCGGGAGACGACTCCGTGGTCTGGCGCATCGACCGCAGGACCGAGGGCTCTGCCGGCGGCACGGACCTGTTCCTGGACGGCGTGGTCGAGATCGTGCCCGCCGACGGCGCGCCGGGCGCCTACTCCTTCGCTGTCGGCCTGCCTCCGGGGAGCTACGACATCACGGTCTCGGCAGGAACCGGCGAGGGCGTTGCTGAGGACTCGAAGTCCGTCGTGGTCCGCTGACCGGATCTGTGACGGTGCCGCGCGGGTACCAGCGCCCGGGCAGGTGACCGAGCGACTACCAGCGCCCCAGCAGGTGGTTCAGCAGGACGAGCGCCGCCGGACCGGCGGACGATGACCGGAGCACGTGCGGCCCCAGCCGCGCGCTCTCGGCGCCCGCGGACCGCAGCTTCCCGAGTTCCGCGTCGCCGATCCCACCCTCGGGTCCGACGACGACGGCCGTGGTCGACGGCCCGTCGAGTCCGCCGGTGCTGCGGAGCACGTCGAGGTGATCGGACAGCGAGGCGTGGGCGTCCTCGTGCAGCACGATGACGTGGTCGACCGCGGCGGCCCAGGCGATGAGCCCGGCGGTGTCCATGACGGGCAGGACGTCGGGGACGAACGAGCGCCGCGACTGCTTCGACGCCGCATTCACGAGGGACAGCCACTTCTGCCGGCCCTTCTCCGCCTTCTCGCCGCGCCAGCGCACGATGCTCCGCTCGGCATGCCACGGCACCACCGCGTCGACCCCGAGTTCTGTCGCCGCCTCCACCGCCTGTTCGTCGCGGCCGGCCTTCGCCAGGGCCTGGACGAGGACGAGGCGGTGCAGGGGTGCGGGGTCCTGCCCGGCAGTCTCGACGGTGAGCTCGACCGTCCCTGCTCCGACGGCCACGATGACACCGGTCAGGCGGTACCCCGTCGAGTCCGAGACATCGATCCTCTCGCCCTGGCCGAGTCGACGCACCGTGGCGGCATGGCGTCCCTCGTCTCCCCCGAGGACGAAGGGGCCCCCAGGGCAGGCGGAACGGACCTCGGTGCCCGGCGCGAAGAACAGCGGACGCGTCATGGTCAGCGGTTCCCGAGCCGCTCCCGCAGACGGGCGAACACGCCGGAGCCGTTGCTCGCCAGCTGACCGTCGGTGTACTCCTCGTTCCGGAGCTCGGCGAGCCTCCGGAGAAGTTCCTCCTGCTGGTGGTCGACGTTGCGCGGCGTCTCGACGTTGAGGTGGACGCGGAGGTCTCCCCTGCCCTGGTTGCGCAGGTGCGTGACGCCGAGCCCCCGCAGGGTCAGGATCTCCCCGGACTGCGTGCCCGGCTTGATCATCAGCTCCTGGTCGCCGTCGAAGGTGTCCAGGTGGACGGAGGTACCGAGCGCCGCCGCCGTCATGGGGACACTGAGCGTCACGTGGAGGTCGTCGCCGTCGCGCAGGAAGGTGGAATCCGCGTTGACCCGGATCTCCACATAGAGATCGCCCTGGGGCCCACCGGCGATCCCGGCCTCGCCCTGACCGCCCAGCTGGATGCGGGTGCCGGTGCTCACGCCTGCGGGGACCTTGATGGTCAGGGTCCGGCGGGCACGGATGCGTCCCTCGCCGCTGCATTCGTGGCAGGGGCTCGGGATGACGGTGCCGTAACCCTGGCACGTACCGCACGGCGCGCTGGTCATGACCTGGCCGAGGATGGACCGGACGGCCCGCTGGACCTGTCCGGAGCCACCGCAGATGTCACAGGTGCGCGGCGAGGTACCGGGCTGGCAGCAGGAGCCGTCACAGGTGGGACACACCTCGGCGGTGTCCACCTCGATCTTCTTGTTGGTGCCGAAGACGGCGTCCTTCAGATCGATCCGTACATTGATCAGCGCGTCCTGCCCCCGGCGTGTGCGGGACGGTGCGCCGCCCTGCTGGCCGCTCCCCCCGAAGAACGTCTCGAAGATGTCCTGGAAGGCGAACCCGGAGCCGGAGTAGCCCGAGCCGTAGCCGGTGTCCGTCCCGTTCTCGTTCCCGGTCGTGTCGTAGACGCGACGCTTCTGCGGGTCGGAGAGCACCTCGTAGGCGCGGGTGACGAGCTTGAACTCCTCGGCCGCACCATCGCCCGGGTTGACGTCCGGGTGGAGCTTGCGGGCCAGCTTGCGGTAGGCCTTCTTGATTTCCTCCCCGGTCGCGCCCTGCGCCACACCGAGGACCTCATAGTGATTACTCACTCCTGCACATCACTTCCTGTTGGAGACAACTGTCGTCTGCTCACCGGCCGGGCCGGTGGGAATCCTGCGGGGCCCCACTACTCCTCGAGGATCCTCGAGAGGTAGCGGGCGACGGCGCGCACGGCGGCCATCGTGGTCGGGTAGTCCATGCGGGTGGGTCCGAGGACACCGAGCTTCGCTCCGGCGTCCGGTCCGTAGCCGGTCGCCACCACCGACGCCCCCGAGAGGCCGCCGTAGGGGTTCTCGCTGCCGATCCGCACCGAGATCCCGCGTGCGTCGTACTCCATCTCGGAGAGGAGCCGCAGCATGACCACCTGCTCCTCGAGTGCTTCGAGGATCGGGCCGATGCTCAACGGGAAGTCGCCGGTGGACCGTGCGAGGTTGGCCGTCCCCGCGAGCAGGATCCGGTCCTCGCGGCCGAGCCCGGCAAGCTGCTCGAGCGCCCTGACGATCGTACCCCCGTGCGTGCGGAGGCCGGCCGGCAACTGGGCGAGCGCGGAGCCGAGCTCCGCGGGGAGGTTCGTGAGCCTGACCCCGGAGACCGCGGACAGGATCCTCTGCTTGAGTTCGGCGAGTTCGCTCTCCTGGATGTCCGTCGGCGTCCGGACCATCCGCTGCTGGACCGTCCCGCTCGTCGCGATCAGCACCACCAGGATCTGCTGAGGAGCGAGCAGGACGAACTCGATGTGGCGGACCGATGCCCCTCCCACGCGGGGGAACTGGACGACGGCGACCTGGTTCGTCAGCTGCGCGAGCAGCCGCACCGTCCGGTCCATGACGTCGTCGACGTCCTCTGCACCCTCGAGCAGCGTCTGGATGGCTTTCTTCTCCGGACCGGAGAGGGGCTTCACCTCCGAGATGCGGTCCACGAAGAGGCGGTAGCCCTTGTCCGTGGGGATCCGGCCGGAGCTCGTGTGAGGTGCGGCGATCAGCCCCTCCTCCTCGAGCACCGCCATGTCGTTGCGGATGGTGGCCGAGGACACCCCGAGCCGGTGGCGGTCGACGAGCGCCTTGGAGCCGACGGGCTCCCTCGAGTGGACATAGTCCTCGACGATGGCCCGGAGCACTTCCAGGCGTCGCGGTTCACTCACTCCTCAAGTCACCTCCGGGTCTGTCCCTACCTCACGAGCACGCGGTCAGGGTGGTTCCGAGCGGTTAGCACTCGACACACCCAAGTGCCAAGTCTAGTACGTCGCGGGCGATTGTTAGCATTGGCAACCCGGGCCGCGGCATACCGCCGGAGCCCTCGTCGGAAGGGTATTCGGGATGGATCACGGCTGGGGAGCACAGGACATCTCGGCTCCGCGACGCGTCACCCTCCCGGAGGTCCCGGTCGAGCGGGACATGGTCCTCGAGGACGTCCAGAGCGGATTCGTGGGCGCTGTGGTGCGCGTGGAGAAGTCCGGCGGACTGCACGTCATGGTGCTCGAGGACCGCCGGGGCAGGCACCGGACGTTCAGGCTGGGACACGGCTTCCTGCTCGACGGCGCTCCGGTGCAGCTGGTCGCCCCGCGCCCGGTGACGACCGCGGCACGCACCCGAACGGCGTCGGGGAGTGTCCGCGTCGAGGGGGCGCGCGCCCGGACCGCCCGCGCGAGCCGGATCTGGGTGGAGGGCCAGCACGACGCCGAACTCGTGGAGAAGGTGTGGGGTGACGACCTGCGGCTGGAGGGGATCGTCGTCGAACCGCTCCACGGAGTCGATGATCTCGAGGGCGCGATCCGCGCGTTCGGGCCCGGGCCGACCCGCCGCCTCGGGATCCTCGTCGACCACCTCCTGCCCGGCACGAAGGAATCACGGATCGCGCAGCAGGCGATGACCGTACCCGGAGCACGTGACCACGTGCTGATCGTCGGCCACCCCTACGTGGACGTCTGGCAGGCGGTGAAGCCGGCCGTCCTCGGGCGGACGGCCTGGCCCGTGGTGCCGCGCGGTCAGGACTGGAAGACGGGCATCCTCGCAGGGCTCGGCTGGCCGCACCAGGACCAGGCCGCTGTCGCCCAGGGGTGGAAGCGCATCCTCGGAGGCGTCGGGAGCTACGCGGACCTGGAGCCCTCGCTGCTCGGTCGCGTCGAGGAGGTCATCGATTTCCTGACCGTTCCACCGGGCACGGCCTGAAGCGATCCGCGGCGGCCAGCCCGTATCCTTGGAGCACAGTCACGGCGGAGGAATTCCGCGAGCCAGCAAAGGAATACCGTTGTCCAACACCGCCGACCATCAGCACGAAGGACAGAGCGCGTCCCTCCCCGCCTTCGAGGGAACTCCGGCCAACGCGCTGCCGCTCACGGCGTCCGAGGACCGGCAGTTCGCCACCCTCGCGCACTTCGGCGGCATCCTCGGGTTCATCCCCTCGCTGCTGATCTTCCTCATCTTCAAGGACCGCGGCCCGTTCACCGCCCAGGAATCGAAGGAGGCGCTGAATTTCACGCTCCCACCGACCCTCCTGGCCCTCACGGCCTGGCTGCTGTCCCTCGTGCCGGACATCGGCGGGATCTTCGCCGTCGTCAACGCCCTCATCTGGGTCGCCATCACGATCTTCTCCGTGAACGCCGGTATCCAGGTGAACCGTGGACGGCCCTACCGCTACGCCCTGAACCTCCGGCTCATCCGCTAGGCACGACCGCCCGTATACCTCCGGCGCCTGCGCCGCGGTGATCCGGCGACCCTCCGGAGGTGTGCGGGGGCAGTGTGCGGCGGCGCTCCGTCGGTGTCAGTCGGGCAGCAGTCGGCGCACGACGGCGTCGGCCAGCAGGCGTCCCCTGAAGGTCAGGACCACGCGACCCGCGAAGGCCTCGACGGGCTCCACCAGCCCATCGGCGATGAGACCGGCCACGGCCTTCCTGCCCGACGCCGTCAGGACCGCCGTCGGGAGTCCCTCGCGCAGGCGCACCCGCAGCATGACGTCCTCGACGTAGCGGTCCTCGCCACCGAGGATCTCGCGGCCGGCTGCGGGAGACGACCCGCCCTCCAGCGCGGCGGCATAGGCGCGCGGATGCTTGACGTTCCACCAGCGCGTCCCGCCGACATGGGAGTGCGCGCCGGGACCGGCTCCCCACCAGTCGTTCCCGCGCCAGTAGGCAAGGTTGTGGCGGCAGGCGTCGGCGGGCGTCCTGGCCCAGTTGCTCACCTCGTACCAGTGCAGTCCCCCGGCCGTCAGCAGCTCATCCGCAAGGGCGTACTTGTCCGCGTGGTCGTCGTCGTCGATGGGTGGGACCTGCCCGCGACGGATCTGGGACGCGAGGCGGGTGCCCTCCTCGATGATCAGCGCATACGCGGAGATGTGGTCCGGCGCGTAGGACAGCGCCGTCGTCAGCGAGGTCCGCCAGTCGTCCAGGCTCTCCCCGGGCGTCCCGTAGATGAGGTCGAGACTCACCGCCAGGCCCGCCTCGCGGGCCCACTGGACGGCCTGCGGCACGCGTTCCGGCGCGTGCGTCCGGTCGAGCACCGCGAGGACGTGCGGGACGGCGGACTGCATGCCGAAGGACACACGCGTGAAGCCCGCGTCACGGAGGATGCGCAGGGAGTCCGGCGTCACCGAGTCCGGGTTGGCCTCGGTGGTGACCTCCGCACCGGGCGCCAGTCCCCAGCGACCCGTCGCGGCCCGGAGGATCGAGGCGAGATCCTCCGCGGGCAGCAGGGTCGGCGTCCCGCCGCCGAAGAACACGGTGGACATCGGGCGGGCCGGCACGCCGGATGCCGCCAGCGCCCGTGCTCCGAGGTCCAGCTCGGCGAGGACGGAGCCGGCATACGCGTCCTGCGACGCTCCCCCACCCAGTTCGGTGGCGGTGTAGGTGTTGAAGTCGCAGTAGCCGCAGCGCACGGCGCAGAAGGGGATGTGGACGTAGAGGCCGAAGTCGCGAGCCCCGGCATCGACGGCGGCCTCCGCCGGCAGGATCCCGTCCGCCGGCGCGGGCAGGCCGAGTGGCAGGGCGCTAGGCACTCCTGACCTCCTTCGAGGGGTAGAACGTCACTTCTTGGCTTTGTCCTTCGACTCGTCCGAGGACAGTGCGGCGATGAACGCCTCCTGGGGAACCTCCACGCGACCCACCATCTTCATGCGCTTCTTGCCCTCCTTCTGCTTCTCGAGGAGCTTGCGCTTGCGGGTGATGTCACCGCCGTAGCACTTGGCGAGGACGTCCTTGCGGATGGCCCGAATACTTTCGCGCGCGATGATGCGGGCGCCGATGGCAGCCTGGATGGGCACCTCGAACTGCTGGCGCGGGATCAGTTCGCGCAGCTTCCCCGTCATCATCACGCCGTAGGCATACGCCTTGTCGCGGTGGGTGATGGCGCTGAAGGCGTCGACCTGCTCGCCCTGCAGCAGGATGTCCACCTTGACAAGGTCCGAGACCTGGTCGCCGTCGGCCTTCCAGTCCAGCGAACCGTAGCCGCGGGTCTTCGACTTCAGCAGGTCGAAGAAGTCGAAGACGATCTCCGCGAGGGGCAGTCGGTACCTGATCTCGACGCGGTCCTCGGACAGGTAGTCCATGCCGCCCAGCACGCCGCGGCGCTGCTGGCACAGCTCCATGATGGCGCCGACGAACTCCGACGGCGCCAGGATGGTCGCGGACACCATGGGCTCGCGGACCTCGGCGATCTTCCCCACCGGGTACTCGCTCGGGTTGGTCACCTTCAGGACCCGCTTGTCCTCGAGCGTGACCTCGTACTCCACGTTCGGAGCCGTGGAGATGAGGTCCAGGTTGTACTCGCGTTCGAGGCGCTCCCGCGTGATCTCGAGGTGCAGCAGGCCGAGGAAGCCGACACGGAAGCCGAACCCGAGCGCGGCCGAGGTCTCGGGCTCGTAGACGAGGGCGGCGTCGTTCAGCGTGAACTTCGCGAGGGCGTCGCGGAGCACCGGGTAGTCGGTGCCGTCGAGCGGGTACAGCCCGGAGAACACCATGGGCTTCGGATCCTCGTAGCCGCCGAGCGACTCCGCGGCCGGCTTCTGCAGGTTGGTGACGGTGTCACCGACCTTCGACTGGCGCACGTCCTTCACGCCGGTGATGAGGTAGCCCACCTCGCCCACACCGAGGCCCTTGGAAGGCTTCGGCTCGGGCGAGCTCACGCCGATCTCGAGCAGTTCGTGGCTCGCGCGCGTCGACATCATCTGGATGCGCTCCCGGGGGCTGAGCTTGCCGTCGACCACCCGGACGTAGGTGACCACGCCGCGGTAGGTGTCGTACACGGAGTCGAAGATCATGGCGCGCGCCGGTGCGTTCGGGTCTCCGGTCGGCGCGGGGAGGTCGCGCACGATCTTGTCCATCAGCGCCTCGACGCCGACGCCGGTCTTGCCCGACACCATGAGGACGTCCTCGGGTTCGCCGCCGATGAGGCTCGCGAGCTCTGCCGCGTACTTCTCCGGCTGCGCTGCCGGGAGGTCGATCTTGTTCAGGACCGGGATGATCGTCAGGTTGTTCTCCATGGCGAGGTACAGGTTCGCCAGGGTCTGCGCCTCGATGCCCTGCGCGGCGTCCACGAGGAGGACGGCCCCCTCACATGCCGCGAGGGACCGCGAGACCTCGTAGGTGAAGTCGACGTGCCCGGGGGTGTCGATCATGTTCAGCGCGTAGGCGGTCCCGTCGACCTCCCAGGGGAGACGAACGGCCTGGGACTTGATGGTGATGCCGCGCTCGCGCTCGATGTCCATGCGATCGAGGTACTGCGCCTTCATGTCCCGCTGCTCGACGGCACCCGTGAGCTGGAGCATGCGGTCAGCCAGGGTGGACTTCCCGTGATCGATGTGGGCGATGATGCAGAAGTTCCTGATGATCGCCGGATCGGTGGCGGCAGGCACCGGCGCGGTGCGGGCCATGGGTGACACGTGTGTTCCTCACTTCGACGGGACGGGGGTCGGCGTACTGGGCGAGCGGTCACCCTCGTGCGGCGACCCGCCCGGTCGCGGCGGCCTGCCCCTAGTCTCCCACGACGCCGGTCGGCGCCGACAATCGCGCGAGGACGCACGACGGCGGGCCCCGCGGCCCGCGTGGGCCGGCTCGGTAGGATCGCTGCATGGCATTCTCGGTCAACACCCTCGTGTCACTCGCCCGCGACGTCCTTCGGGTGGTGGCCCGCCCGTCGAGGACGACGGACCGTCGCACGGGCGGTGGCGGCACCCGGGACGCCGGACGCGCGACGAACCCGTCGTCGACCCCGACGAAGCGGTCCGCCGCCCACCCAGATGCCTCGGCGCGCCGCCACAAGGCCGTCGTCTCCTACTCGCCCTCCGCGGACGGTGACCCGGATCCCGGCGAGATCGTCTGGTCATGGGTGGCCTACGAGGATGATCCGACGCAGGGCAAGGACCGCCCGGTGCTCCTGATCGGCCGGTCGGGCTCGGACCTGCTCGGGCTCATGCTGACCAGCCGGGACCGTAACAACGACCGGGATCACGACGACAGGTATGTGGACGTCGGTACCGGGGGCTGGGACCGGCAGGGCCGGCCGAGCGAGGTGAAGGTGGACCGCGTGCTGCGGCTGTCCGCGGCGGACATCAGGCGTGAGGGCTCGGTTCTCCCGCGTGAGCGCTTCGAGCGCGTGATCGCCGCCGTACCTGCCCATCTCCTGCACTGATCACCGGCTCACCCTGCCTGGCAGGTCCTCTGCGCGGTGCGTTTCTGGTAACCTTAACAGCTGTGTGTCCGCGCAGGTCTTCGGGCACTTTGGCCGATCACCGCACGGTATCCCCACGCCGCTCAGTCTCCGGTTGGCCGAAATACCCTCACGACCCAGTCCGCAATACAAAGAAAGTTCTCATACGTGGCAAATATCAAGTCCCAGAAGAAGCGCATCCTCACCAACGAGAAGGCGAGGCAGCGCAACAACTCGGTCAAGTCCGAGCTGAAGACCGCCATCCGCGCCGTGAACACGGCCGTCGAAGGTGCTGACAAGGATGCTGCCGCAACGGCCCTCCAGGCCGCCAGCCGCAAGCTCGACAAGGCTGTCAGCAAGGGTGTCCTGCACAGGAACAACGCAGCGAACCGCAAGTCCGCGATCTCCAAGAAGGTCAACGCGCTCTAAGCTGCGGACCTCAGTGACGAAGGGCCGGCTCCCCACGGAGCCGGCCCTTCGTCGTCCGGGCTGCAGTCGGACTGCGGGAGACCTGCATCCCTCACCCGGCCCTCATCCCGGAGGGGCCGGGAGCACGCGACGACCACCGATAAGTCGTGGCGCGAGGCCGCTCGACCGCCACGTGGGGTCGGCGAGTCGCCCTCCCGGGCGGGACGCCGCCGATCCGTCCCTCAGCCGTCGCCGAGCGCGATGACGGTCACGGCGCGCTCGACGGCGTACACCGGGTCGCGGGACTCGCCCTTGACCTGCGCATCCGCTTCTGCCAGGGCCCTGATGGCACGTGCGAGGGCGTCGGAGCTGAAGCGCTGAGCCTCCCTCCGGGCCTGGTCCACCTGCCACGGCGCCATGCCGAGGTCCCGGGCGAGCTGGGCGGAGGACCCGCGCACTCCGTGGACCTTCGCAACGGCCCGGACCTTCATGGCCAGGGCCGCGACGATCGGCACCGGGTCCGCGCCGGTGGCCAGGGCATGGCGGAGCATGGACAGGGCCTGGGCCGTCCGGCCTGCGAGCGCTGCATCGGCGACCTTGAAACCCGTCGCCTCGACACGGCCGCCGTAGTACTTCTCGACGAGTTCGGCAGTGACATCCACAGCGGTATCGGCCATCAGCTGCTGACATGCCGCCGCCAGTTCCGGCAGCTGGGAGCCCACCGCCGCGACGAGCGCGCGGACGGCGTCCGGGTCGATGCGGCGCTTGGCCCGCTTGAACTCGGCTGTGACGAACTCGGCCTTCTCGCCGTCCTTCTTGAGGGGCTGACAGTCCACGATCGTGGCCTGCGCGGCGCGGACGGCGTCGAGGAGCTTCTTGCCCCGGTTCCCTCCCGTGTGCCGCAGGACCAGCACGACATCGGGCGCCGGATCCGTCAGATACGCCAGGGCGTCGACCAGGAAGGCGTCGTTCATCTGCGCGAGGCCGGCCGCCTCGATGATCTTCCAGTCGCCGAACAGCGAGGGGCTCGCATGCATCGTGAGCATTCCGGCCTCATAGGTTCCGGCGTCGAACCGCACGAGCTCCGCACCCGGCTGGGCGATCCTGACCTGGTGGCGGATCGACTCCGCCGCCTTCGATGCGAGGTAGTCCTCCGGCCCCGCCAGCAGCACCACAGCGGCAGGCCGGACATCACGCCAGGGGGTCGGGGCCTGCGCGGCGCTGCCCGCGCGGCTCACCGGTGTTCTTGTTGCCATGAAGGGCAGTTCCTCTCGAAAAGATCGGTACCTACTGTTGCACGATGGTGCCGCGCCTCCAAGCCGTCTTCCGGTCTCCTGATCCTGGTCCCGTCCGTTGTGCGCCTCCGTGGTCACCGCGTGGCGCTTGTCCCCCGCTCGACGGCGGGATCCTCCGGTCAGCCGATCGGCCTCACCTCGAGACGGCTCCCGTCGATACGGATGAGGAAGGAGCCGAGTTCATCGGTCCGGGCCGTCGGGACGCCGGCGGCATCGAGGGCATCGACGATCACGGGGTGCGGGTGCCCGTAGTCGTTGTCCGCTCCGACGGAGATGACGGCCAGCCGCGGGTCGAGCCCGTCGATCAGGACGGTCCCGCCGTTCCTCGCCCCGTGGTGGGCGATCTTCAGGACGTCCACCCCCGGGCGGAGAGCCGGCGTGGCACCGAGCATGCGGGCTGCCATGTCCTCCTCCTGATCGCCCGTGAGGAGGATCCGCACCGGCCGGTGAGGGGTGTCGACGAGGAGGTCGAGAACTGCACTCGCGTTGTTCTCCTCGCCGCCGCTGACGGGTCCCTCGGGCCAGAGGACGTCCACCGTGACGCCATCGAGCTCCATCGTCGTGCCGCCGTCGAGCTCTGTCGGCCGAACCCCGGCTGCGGAGGCCGCGTCCGCCACCTCCCGCGGGAGGCTTTCCTCGCCGGTCGAGTAGTAGAGAGCCCCGACGGTCCTGCCGCGAAGCGCTCCGGCGGTGCCGCCGTAGTGGTCGTCATGGAGGTGGGTGATGACGAGGGCATCGACGACGTCCACCCCCAGCCTGTCGAGGCACCGGTCCATGGCGGCGGCGTCCGGCCCGGTGTCGACCACGAGGGCGTGCCCGGGTCTCGTCCGGACGACCAGACCGTCGCCCTGTCCGACATCGCAGGCGGCGAGCAGCCAGTCGGAGGGCGCAGAGGGCTGCCGGACGTGGATGACCATGAAGCCCCCCACCACGGCCAGGACGACGCAGGCGGCAACCGCCGTCCGACATCGACCGCTGCGGCGTCGGTGTGGGTGGGACACGCCTGCGGCCTCCTCCTGCGAGCGCGACCGTGGAGGGGACTCAGGGCTGTCGGCCGCTGCACCCGGGTGCGAGATCGCGGGAGCGGCCGGGCTCCCTCCTCCCGCGTCGCGGGCCCCCCGCACCCACTGCAGCGGTCGCCCGTCGAGGAGCCGGGATCGGGCCGTGAACCGTGCCGTCGAACTCGCCGGCCTCCTGACCAGCAACGACAGCACCGCGGCCGAGGCCAGTGCGGCGAGGACGACGCCGACCGGACCGGTGGCCCACGGCACGGAGGTGCCCGGCAGGTCGGCGAACGTGTCCGCCACGGCACCGACCCACCGTGTCCCGACCTGCGCCGAGGCGACGAGCGGTTGCGCGAGCACCGGGGCGCCCGCCAGAGCGAGGACCGACACCATCCCGAGGAGCGTGACCGCCGGCACGACGGGCGAGGCGGCGACGTTCGCCGGCAGCGAGTACACCGGCAGCGACGGCTGGAGCAGGACGAGGATCGGCGTGCAGAACAGCTGGGCCGTCAGCGGGATCGCCAGAAGCTGAGCGGGGAGGCGGGGCATGACGCGGCACATCGACTCGACCACCGACGGACCAGCACTGACGAGTCCGAGGGTCGCGGCGACCGACAGCATGAACGCGAAGGACACCGACAGCCAGGGATCGACGGCGAGCAGGATGATGATCGACAGCATCAGCAGTGTCAGGGAGACCCTCCCCCGGCCGGACAGGACCGCAGCCACGCCGATGGAACCCATCACGGCGGCCCTGAGCACGCTGGGCTCCGGCCGCACCAGGAGGACGAAGGCTGCAAGTGCCATGACCGCACCCGCCGCCGCCACCGCGCGGGGTGTCCTCGCAGCCCTGAGCCCGATGAACGTGAAGGCCAGGACGTAGGAACAGTTCGCCCCGCTGACCGCCGTCAGATGCGTCAGTCCGGTGATCTTCATGTCCGCCTCCAGGGCAGGGTCCAGCGCCGTCCTGTCGCCGAGGACCATCCCTGGGAGGAGACCACGATCGCGCCCGTCCTGCTCCGCTGCGGTGCGGAAATCCGTCCGGAGCGTGTCCGTGGCGCCGAGCCAACCGGTGGCATGCTCGATGGTCGGCCGGCGCGACGGGAGGAACATCGCGGTCGCCCGGCCCTGCCGGGTGCTCGGCTGCAGTAAGCCGAGCACCCGCACGATGTCACCTGTTCCGACCTGCGACCACGGTGCTCCGCCCAGCACCACGACGGGCGTGGCCGCGGTGAAGCCGACCCCCCGCAGGACCCCACCGACGACGTCGGCGTCGACGAGGAACCGCTCACCGTCCCCGAAGGCGCCCGGCGGTAGAGCGGACGGCTCCCCCGTGACACGCAGCACGACCGTGATCGGAGAGCCGCTGTCCACGGCGTCCGACACCGGACCGGCCTCTGCACGAGCGAGGCTCCCACCCGTGGCCAGCAGGATGAGGGCGATCGTCGCGACGGGCACCAGTCCGTGGGCGAGCCCGGCGGACCATCGCCGGGCCGACCGCCGACGGAGGACGACGAAGACCACGAGGACCAGGGCGAGTGTCGCAGTGCCCAGCCCCCCGGCCGTCGAGGCCGCTGCGGTTCCTCCGCTCGCAACGGCCGCTGCCGCCCAGGCGGCCACAGCTGACGGGAGGAGACGCAGGTCGGCCGTCCATCGCGACGGACCGGTCCCGCGGGCGGCCAGGGGCTCGGCTGCGGCCGCCGCCCGCCTGGTCACTGCACCACGATGAGCGGCAGGATCCCCTCGAGCAGGGCCGGCCCGATGCCCGGTACCGCATCGATGTCGGAGGCCTGCAGGAAGGGACCGTGCTCCGTCCGCCAGTCCAGGATCCGTTGGCCGAGCACCGGACCCACGCGCGGAAGTGTCTCGATCTCGGTGAGTGTCGCAGCATTGATGTCGATGGGACCGGTCCCGGTCGGGAGGTCGGCACCGGCCGGGCGGTCCCCGCCGCCTGCCTCGGCCGGCGTGCCCGGCGGCGTCGGGTTCTGCGGCCCCCCGGGGACCACCGGTGCTTCCTCCCCGACGGCCAGGAGGTGAAGATGCTGCCCGTCGGTGGGCCGCGCCGCCAGGTTCACCCGTTCGAGGTCTGCCTCCGGCAGCGCACCACCGGCTGCTTCGAGGACATCGGCCAGACGCGCATCGGCATCGATCTCCACGACTCCCGGTCCTGCGACAGCACCGGTGACATAGACCCAGAGCGTGCGGGTCACCTCGTCCTGCCCCTCGCCGGCCCGGCCAGGGGGTGGCAGGGCCGATGCCGCGGAGGGCACCGTTGCCCCGTCGGCAGCGGCGCGGTCCGGATGGTCGGCGTCGTCCAGTGCGTCGGGGTCGTTGCGTTCGGTCCCGACGGCATCGTCCGGGCCATCGAGCTCGATCGACATCGCCGCAGCCGACGGTTCGGAGCTGCGGACGAGGAACAGGGCCGCGCCGACCGCCAGCGCGATCCCGAGGAAGACCAGTGCCGCCGATCGGGCGACATGCCACTGCAGACCCCGGGTGATGGCCGGACGACGTCCTACCGCGCTGTCCTCCTCCTCCGACGGCCACTCGACCTCGTTCTGCTGGGACACGGCGGGACGCGACCAGGATCGCCGGCCGCCCGGGGCGGATGGGGCGGATGGGGCGGATGGGGCGGATGGCTCAAATGCGTCGGATGGGTCGAAAGGATCACCCGATCCGTCGCCACTGTCACCGCGCAGACGGAGGCGCTGTAATCTCCGGGAGTCCTGCATGACCGCCGGGATGTCTGCGTCGCCGGTCGTCGGCCATCGGTGCTGTCCCATGCAGGTAACGCTAGGAGGAGCCGGCGTGGCCTTCGTGGCGTGATGGTGCTATGTGGACAACGCGGCCAGGAGTGCGGCACACGAACCGGACCGTAAGGATCGGATCGACGGACCGGGTACCGGACGGATGCGCTCGATACCGGACGGACGGGCTCACAGCCGGACGGACGGGCTCACGGTGACGGCGACGACACCGAGACCGGCATGGGCCGCGAGCACCGACGGGCAGGGGGCGGTGGTGACCTTTCCCCCACTGGCGGACTCGATCCGTCCTGCCAGCGCAACGGCCTCGGCCTCGTTGCCGAAGTGGTGCACCGTGAGGTCCACCGCACCGACCCGCGCAGCGGCGTCCGCGAGGACGACTTCCTCGAGCCGCTGCAGGGCCTTCGGTGCGGACCTGAGGCGTTCCAGGGGTACGAGCCGTCCACCCTGGACGTGCAGGATCACCCGGACCGAGAGCAGCGTGCCGAGCCAGCCGGCCGCCGCCGGGATACGCCCCCCGCGGCGCAGCTGCTCCAGGCTCGGGACGTAGAAATAGAGGGCCGAGGCCCGGGCAGCCATCGCGGCGGCGGCAGCGGCGGTCTGCAGGTCCCCACCCCTCTGCAGCGCCGCCAGCGCGGCGAGGGCAGCCCGGCCCTGGGCCATCCCGGCCGTCCTCGTGTCGATCACCTCGACGGGCAGGACGGATCGCGAGGACGCCATCCTCGCCGCCTCGACGGTGCCGGAGAGCTGGCCCGAGAGGTGCACGGAGACGACGCCGTCGTACCCCTCCTCCGCGAGGGAGCCGTAGACGCGGTCGAACTGACCGGGCGAGGGCCGCGAGGTCCTCACGTCCGCACCGGCGGCGAGGGCGACCATCAGGGGTGCGGTGACGTCGTCGTGTTCACCCGTCAGGATGTCGTGGCCGACGAGCACCGGCATGGGCACCACCCGGATGCCGTCGGCGAGACCGCCGGCCGCGCTCCACCCGGGAGCGAAGCCGGCCGCCGAATCGGTCACGACAGCTATCCGCACCGTCGTCTCCCGATCGCGCGTGCGGCACCTGGAGCGGGACGCATCAGGCCGGGACGCATCAGGCCGGGACGCATCAGGCCGGGACGATGTTGACCAGCTTCGGCGCCCGCACGATCACCGTGCGGATGCCCCGGCCGTCCAGGACCCGCTGCACCTGCTCGCTCGCCAGGGCGAGCTCCCGCAGCTCCTCCTCGGCGATGTCGGGCGACACCGTCAGGCGGTCACGGACCTTGCCCTGCACCTGCACGACGGCGACGACGGTCTCCTGCGTGAGGAGCGCGGGGTCCACCGCCGGCCAGCCGGCCGTCGCCACCGTGGCCTCGTGGCCCAGCCGGTTCCAGAGGTCCTCGGCCGTATAGGGCGCGAACAGGCTGAGCAGGATCGCGACCGCCTCGGTGGCCTCCCGGACGGCGGGATCGGCACCGCCGGCGCCGGAGTCGATCGCCTTCCGCGTCGCGTTGACCAGCTCCATGAGCTTGGCGATGACCACGTTGAACTTGTTGGCCTCCATCAGCTCGGCGGCGTCGGAGACCGTCCGGTGCGTCACCGACCGCAGTGCGCGGTCGCCTGTCGCCGGGTCGGACCCGACTGCACTCGTCACGTCGTTCCCCAGGCGCCAGGCACGGGCCAGGAACTTCGCGGAGCCCGACGGCGAGACGTCCGCCCAGTCGACGTCGTCCTCGGGCGGGGACGCGAACACCATGGTGAGGCGCACCGCGTCGACGCCGTAGCGGTCGAGCTGCTCCCCCAGGTCCACGCCGTTGCCGAGCGACTTGCTCATCGCCTTGCCGCCGTTGAGCACCTGCCCCTGGTTCAGGAGTGCGCTGAAGGGCTCGGTGAAGCCGACCATGCCGAGGTCGAACAGCACCTTGGTGAAGAACCTGCTGTAGAGCAGGTGCAGGATGGCGTGCTCCACGCCGCCGACGTACTGGCCGACCGGCAGCCAGCGGTTGACGGCGTCCGTGTCGAACGGTGCCGTCTCCAGGTCCGGGTTCACGAAGCGCAGGTAGTACCAGGACGAGTCGACGAAGGTGTCCATGGTGTCGGTGTCGCGCTTCGCAGCGCCGCCGCAGGACGGGCAGGGGACGTTCACCCAGTCCTCGACGGCGGCCAGGGGCGAGGTACCCTTCGGCGCGAGCGACTCGCCGCGCAACCCCTCGGGCAGTGTCACGGGAAGCTGGTCGTCCGGTACGGGTACCTCGCCACAGGACGGGCAGTGGATGATCGGGATGGGTGTACCCCAGAACCGCTGGCGGGACAGCAGCCAGTCGCGGAGCCGGTAGTTGATGGTGTGCTCGCCCGTCCCCTGCTCTTCGATCAGTTCGACGGCACGGCGGATGGCGGTGGGTTTGTCCAGGCCGGTCAGCTCGCCGGAGTTGACCAGCGTGCCCTCGCCGGTGGTGGCGACACCGGTCACGGCGGCATCCTCCGCGCCGGTGTCCACGACGGTGCGCACGGGCAGGTCGAAGGCGCGGGCGAAGTCGAGGTCACGCTGGTCGTGCGCGGGCACTGCCATGATGGCGCCCGTGCCGTAGTCGGCCAGCACGTAGTCCGCGGCCCAGACCGGCAGTTTCTCCCCGGTCAGGGGGTTCACGGCGTAGCGGCCGGTGAATACCCCCGTCTTCTCACGCTCGGTGGCCTGGCGCTCGATCTCGGACAGTTTCTTGACCTGTTCGCGGTACGCCTCCAGCTCGGCACGCTGCGCGGGCGTGACCAGGTCCAGCGCCAGGTCGGCGTCCGCGGCGACGACGAAGAACGTCGCCCCGTACAGGGTGTCGGGGCGTGTCGTGAACACGGCCACGTCCGACGCCGCCTGGTCGGCATCGGCCTCGATGCGGAACCGCACGTGCGCGCCCTCCGACCGGCCGATCCAGTTGCGCTGCATGGCCAGCACCCGCTCGGGCCAGTGGCCCTTCAGCTGCTCCATGTCGTCCAGCAGGCGGTCGGCGTAATCGGTGATCTTGAAGTACCACTGGTTCAGGTTCTTCTTGGTGACCATGGTGCCGCAACGGTCGCACGCACCGTTGATGACCTGCTCGTTGGCGAGGACGGTCTGGTCCTTCGGGCACCAGTTGACCGGCGAGTTGCGGCGGTAGGCGAGGCCCTTCTGGAAGAACCGGACGAACAGCCACTGCGTCCATCGGTAGTACTCGGGATCCGAGGTGTGCAGGCGGCGCTCCCAGTCGGCGCTGATCGCGTAGCGCTTGAACGAGTGGGCCTGTGTCTCGATGTTGGCGTAGGTCCACTCGGCCGGGTGCGCGTTGCGCTTGATGGCGGCGTTCTCGGCGGGCAACCCGAAGGAGTCCCAGCCGATCGGGTGCAGGACGTCGTAGCCCTTCTGCCGGTAGAAGCGCGCGGCGACGTCACCCATGGCAAAGGCCTCCGCATGGCCCATGTGCAGGTCTCCGGAGGGGTAGGGGAACATGTCGAGCACGTACCGTCGCTCCCGCGAGCCGTCGTCCGCCGGGGCGAAGGCCCGGAGCTCGTCCCAGACCGCCGGCCAGCGCGCCTCGATGGCGGCGATGTCGTAGGTGTTCTCGTCCGGCTGGGCGACCTCGGGATTGGTGCTCACTGTGTGACCTGTTCTGTCGGTGGAACCTGGTGGGACCCAAGGGACCCTGGTGGAAGGCGACGGGACGCGCGGGGTGATGCTGCTCCTGCCCCTTCGTCCTGCGCTGCGGAACCGGGAATCCGACGCACCCTGCGCCGGACACACAAAAGCCCCTCACGCAGGAGGGGCCGCCGCACGGTCGATACCGTGCGGCTAGGTAAGCAGGAGGTTCCGGGACATGCGGCCAGTTTAGCAGTGTGCGCAGCGGTGGCGGCAGCCACGACGGCACCCGATCCGCACGAGCGCGGCAGCGCCCGGCCCAGGGGCCGCCTGGCAGCGCCCGGCCCGTCGAATGACGGACCGGGCGCTGTCGAGTGGTGCCAGGAGCCCCGGAAGGGCGCCCGTGCTAGCTGACGTCCTCGTCGACCCAGTCGAAGGTCTTGGTGACGGCCTTCTTCCAGAGGCGCAGCTGGCGATCACGCTCGGCGTCGTCCATGGACGGGTTCCAGCGCTTGTCCTCGGCCCAGTTGGTGGCCAGCTCGTCGGTGTCCTTCCAGAATCCGACGGCGAGGCCCGCGGCGTAGGCGGCACCGAGAGCGGTGGTCTCCGTGACCTTCGGACGGATCACGGGGATACCGAGGATGTCCGCCTGGAACTGCATCAGGGCGTCGTTGGCGACCATGCCGCCGTCGACCCTGAGGTCCTCCATGTTGACGCCGGAGTCGGCGTTCGCGGCGTCCAGTACCTCGCGGGTCTGGAACGCCGTCGCCTCGAGAGCGGCGCGCGCGATGTGGCCCTTGTTGACGAACCTGGTCAGGCCGACGATCGCACCGCGCGCATCCGAGCGCCAGTACGGCGCGAACAGGCCGGAGAACGCGGGGACGATGTACACGCCGCCGTTGTCGTCGACCGTCGTGGCGAGCTGCTCGACCTCGGGTGCGCTCTTGATGATGCCGAGGTTGTCGCGGAGCCACTGGATGAGCGAACCCGTGACGGCGATCGATCCCTCGAGCGCGTAGACGGGCTTCGCGTCACCGAGCCGGTAGCAGACCGTGGTGAGCAGACCGTTCTTGGAGTGGACGATCTCCTCACCGGTGTTGACGATCATGAAGTTGCCGGTGCCGTAGGTGTTCTTCGCGCCGCCCTTGGCGAATGCCGCCTGACCGAAGGTCGCCGCCTGCTGGTCACCGAGGATGCCGGCCACGGGGGTCTCGCGGAGCAGCTGCGAGGTGTGGACCGAGCCGTAGACCTCGGAGGAGGATTTGATCTCGGGCATCATCGACAGGGGCACACCGAAGTCGGCGAGGATCGACTCGTCCCACGACAGTGTCTCGAGGTCCATGAACAGCGTGCGCGACGCGTTGGTGACGTCGGTGATGTGGACTCCGCCGTCCACCCCGCCCGTCAGGTTCCACGTGACCCACGAATCGGTGTTGCCGAAGATGAGGTCACCGGCCTCGGCCTTGGCACGCGCGCCGTCGACGTTGTCGAGGATCCACTTGATCTTGGTCCCCGAGAAATAGGTGGCCAGCGGAAGCCCGACCTTCGACTTGTACCGCTCCACGCCCCCGTCCTTCGCGAGTTCGTCGACGATGTTCTGGGTGCGGGTGTCCTGCCAGACGATCGCGTTGTAGACGGCCTTGCCGGTGGTCCTGTCCCAGACGACGGCGGTCTCGCGCTGGTTCGTGATGCCCACCGCGGCGATGTCGTGGCGGGTCAGGTTCGCCTTCGAGAGCGCTGTACCGATGACCTCGCGGGTGTTGTCCCAGATCTCGGCGGGATCGTGCTCGACCCACCCGGCCTTCGGGAAGATCTGCTCGTGTTCCTTCTGACCCGAGGACACGATGTCGCCCTTGTGGTCGAAGACGATGGCCCTGCTGGAAGTTGTGCCCTGGTCGATGGCGATGACGTACTGCTGCGACATGTCCTACTCCTTCATTGGATGACAGGTGGTGGCGGTCGGTGACGACTGCGGTGCTGGCGTCGGGGCCTAGGCGGCAGGGACGGGGAACGAGATGAACTGGATGACGATACCCGCGAGTGCGCCGCCGATGATCGGGCCGACGATGGGCACCCAGGCGTAGCCCCAGTCGCTGCCGCCCTTGCCCTTGATCGGCAGGAAGGCGTGCGCGATACGGGGCCCGAGGTCACGGTTCGGGTTGATGGCGTATCCGGTGGGGCCACCGAGCGAAGCGCCGATGCCGACCACGAGGAGGGCGACGGCCAGCGGGCCCAGTCCCGACGGCGTGTTGCCGAAGGAGAGGATGACCAGGACCAGCACGAAGGTGGCGATGATCTCGGTGACCAGGTTCCAGCCGTAGTTGCGGATGGCCGGGCCGGTGGCGAAGACGCCGAGCTTGTTGGCGGGGTCCGGCTCGTCGTCGAAGTGCTGCTTGTAGGCGAGCCAGCAGAGCACCGCGCCGAGGATCGAACCGATCATCTGGGCGGCGAGGTAGGCCAGGGTGGTGGCGAAGGTCTTGTCCACGCCGGGCGCGTACTCGGCCGCGTCGCCGTTGAACAGCAGGCCCATCGTCACCGCGAAGTTGAGGTGTGCTCCCGACAGGGCGCTGACATAGACACCGGCGAAGACCGCGAGGCCCCAGCCGAAGTTGACCATGAGAAAGCCGCCGTTATTACCCTTGGTCTTGGCCAGCGCCACGTTCGCGACGACACCCGTACCGAGCAACAACAGCAGCATCGTGCCGAAGGTTTCGGCAACAAATACTTCCAGAGACATCTTTGACTCCTCTATCTATTCATTTATTGGCGGGTGCCGCCGCCTCGACGGCACCCGTTTGGTTCCCCCCGGCAACCACTGCCGTTGGCATAGCACCGCTGCGAGTGACAGCGGTTCGATCACGTGACGGCGGGAGCCGCTAGGCGATCAGGCTTTTGACCTCGACCCTGTGGGCCGCGGCGAGGACGTTCTCGGCGAGCTCGATCTCCGATGCTGACCGTGCAGCATCCCACCCCAGCAGGGGGGCCAGGGTCCCGGCAAGTTCTGAGAGCAGTTCCTCGGAGACGAGTCCCCGGAAGGCGAGCGATGTACGGCGGATCAGGACGTCGATCAGGTGGCCGATCTGCTCGTGCTCCACCATGTAGGCGAGCTCACGCGTACTCAGCTCCTTCGTGGAATTAAACATCCTGTCGGGACCTTCGGCGAGGTATTCGATGACGTCTTTTGCGCGTGTTCCGTACCGGGTGAGCAGAACGTCCACGCGGGCCTCGTCGAAGCCCGGCCGGACGGCATTCCGGATCCACAGGCGCTCGGCGTCGTCGTCCGTCGGGAAGTCCTGGCCACCACCGATGGCGACTCCCGCCGTGGAGGTCTTTCGAGCGGCCCCGAGAGCGGCGAGTGTGTCGTCGGCGAGGTGTTCGGAGAGGGCGCGGAAGGTGGTCCACTTGCCGCCGACGAGGCTCAGGGTGGTGACCTGGCGGTCGCCCACCTTCTCCTGGCGCTTCTCGATGCGGTAGTCGCGGGACACGAAGCCCGGCTGGGTGTCGTCGTGGCGCGGCAGCGGCCGCACGCCCGAGAAGCTGTACACGATGTGGTCCTTCGAGACCGCGATGTCCGGGAAGACATGGCCGATCAGTTCGAAGAAGTAGTCGATCTCCTCGTCCGTGCAGACGGCCTGCTCCTCGACGTCGACGTCGATGTCCGTGGTGCCGACAAGCACGCGGTCGCCCATGGGGTAGATGAGGACGATCCGGCCGTCGACGTGCTCGAAGAAGATCTCGGTGCCATTGCAGGCCTCGAGCAGCTGGGGGTGGTCGAGGACGATGTGCGAGCCCTTGGTGCCACCCATGAACAGGGTCTCGGTGCCGAGGGCCGCATTGGTGCCGTCGGTCCATGCGCCGGTCGCATTCACGACGACGTCGGCCTGGAAGCCGAAGGTCTCGCCGGTGAGCTCATCGCGCAGGAGCACGCCGTCGTCGGTCGTGCCGACGGCACTGACGTAGTTCGCCGCCCGCGCGGCGGGGTTGGCGATCTGTCCGTCGCGCAGGACGTCGAGGGTCAGGCGCTCCGGGTTGTGGACGGAGGCATCGAAGTAGGTGGCCGCGTACTTGATGTCCTTGCGGAGTTCGGGCATGGCGGCGAGCGCCTTCTTGCGACCGACGAACGAGTGACGGGGCACGTTGCCGCCGTCGCGCGAGAAGAAGTCGTACATGGTCAGGCCGGCCTTGATGAGGACCGCGCCACGCTCGACCTGCTTGCCCTGCTTGTGCGTCAGGAAACGCAGGGGGGCGGAGAGGATGCCCGAGAACGTGGTGTAGATCGGGATGGTGGTCTGCAGCGGCTTGACGTAATGGGGGGCGATCTTCATCAGCGCGTTCCGCTCGATGACCGATTCGCGCACGAGGCGGAACTCGCCGTTCTCGAGATAGCGGATACCGCCGTGGATCATGTGGGAGGACGCGCCCGATGCGCCCTGGCAGTAGTCGCCCCGTTCAACGAGAGCGACGTCGATGCCCTGCAGCGCGAGGTCGCGGAAGGTTCCGACCCCGTTGATGCCGCCACCGATGATGAGTACGGACGCCCGGGGGTTGTCCCTGAGCTCCTGCACCACGGTGCGCGTCGAAGATGTCATGCCTTCACCGGGGGTGCGGTCGGCTGGAATGCTCAAGGGACTACTCCGTAACTTCAATGTCGGGAATGTTTACTGCGCTACCAATTCTTCGAGCAGTGGGAATAACAGTCAACCGCATTGCACAAACGTGCACAGCGCGTCAGACTGACGGGATGATGACCATCGAGGACGGCTCGTCGGACGGTATCGGCGACCCCGACCGGGCACCGGGCAACCGCTCGCGGGATGCCCTGAGGGCAGCCCAGATGTACTACCTGCAGGACCTCACCATGAACGCCATCGCGCGGGAGCTGCGTACCTCCCGCTCCACCGTCTCCCGCCTGCTCTCGATGGCACGGGAGACGGGACTGGTGCAGATCCAGGTCAACAACCCGTCCGACCGGGCTCCTGCGCTGGAGCAGCAGATCAGCCGTCGTTTCGGCGTGGAGGCGCACGTCGTCCCGGTGGCCGACAGTGTGAACGACTCAGAGGTGCTCGACCGCGTCGCCATCCAGGCCGCCCGGACGATCGGCCCCCTCGTGGATTCGAACGCCATCGTCGGCGTCGCCTGGGGATCCACCCTCAGCGCGGTGAGTCACCATCTGACCCGGAAGCAGACCCACGACAGCACGATCGTGCAGCTCAACGGGGCGGGTAACACCCAGACCACGGGCATCACCTACGCCAGCGAGATCCTGCGGCGCTTCGGCCAGGCCTACGGAGCGCGGGTGGAGCAGTTCCCCGTCCCCGCCTTCTTCGACCATGCCGCCACGAAGACCGCCATGTGGGAGGAACGCAGCGTCCGCCGCATCCTCGACCTGCAGCGGCGCATGACCATGGCGATCTTCGGCGTGGGATCGATCGGGGCGGGGATCCCCAGCCACGTGTACAGCGGCGGCTACCTGGACCGCGAGGACCTCGAGACGCTGGAGACGGACGAGGTCGTCGGTGATGTGGCCACGATGTTCTTCCGCGCCGACGGCACGCATCGTGACATCGTGCTCAACACGCGCAGCACGGGCCCCGAGCTCGACCAGCTGCGCACGGTCCGACGCCGGATCTGCGTGGTGTCCGGGGAGTCGAAGATCAACGGACTCCGCGGCGCCCTGGCGGCGGGGCTCGCCACGGACCTCATCCTCGACGAGGGCTCGGCCCGGCGGCTCGTGCACTCCTGACGGCCCGGGGCAGCCGGGTGCGCCCCGTCCTCGATAGAGTGCACGCATGAGCTCTCCCGCGCCCCGTGCCGCACTCGCCGACGGACGAATGATCGACCGGGTGGGGTACGGCGTGTACAAGGTGCCGCCCGAGGACACAGCGCGCCTCTGCTCCACGGCGCTCGACGCCGGCTACCGACTCCTCGACACCGCGTCGCTGTACGGCAACGAGTCCGGCGTGGGATCGGCGGTCCGTGAGTACCTCGGATCGGGTGACCGGGACGAACTCTTCATCACCTCGAAGGTGTGGAACGACGACCACGGCTTCGATGCGACGCTCCGGGCCTTCGACACGAGCATGGACCTCCTCGGACTCGACCGGCTGGACCTCTACCTCATCCACTGGCCCTGCCCCTCCAAGGACCTGTACGTGGAGACCTGGCGCGCCCTCGAGCGGCTCCAGGGCGACGGCCGGGTGCGCTCGATCGGCGTCTCCAATTTCCAGCGGACCCACCTCGAACGGCTGATCAACGAGACCGACGTGATCCCGGTCCTCAACCAGGTGGAGCTGCACCCCTACCTGCAGCAGCGGGAGCTGCGCGCCTTCCACGCCGAGCACGGCATCGCCACCCAGGCGTGGAGCCCCCTGGGGCGCGGCAACGTGCTCGACGACGCCGTGATCGTCCGCATCGCGGCCGAACTCGGCCGTACCCCTGCCCAGGTGATCCTCCGCTGGCACCACCAGCAGGACATCCTGACGATCCCGAAGGCCAGTTCGAGGGAACGCATCGCCTCGAACCTCGACATCTTCGGCTTCGAGCTCGACGACGCCCGGATGGCCGCCCTCGACGGGCTGGAGCGTGGCCGGCGCTTCGGGTCACACCCGGACCGGGTGGGCTGATGCGCGACGCCGTCGTCCGCACCATAGGCTGGGAAGGCACGCTGCAACGCATCTGGGACTTCCCTGCCGTCGGGTCCCCGGAACCGGCGGGACCGGCCGGACCGGCCACCCCTGCCGCACTGCCGATCGTCATGGTGCACGGTTTCCGGGGTGACCACCACGGCCTGCTGCGGCTCGTCGAGGAGCTGCCGGGCCACCGGGTCGTCCTGCCGGACCTGCCCGGGTTCGGGCAGGGCCAGGAACTGACGTCCACGCACGACGTCGGCACCTACGCCCGCTTCACCGCCCATGTCGCGCGACTCGTCGGTCCCGGACCGCGCATACTCCTCGGTCACTCCTTCGGGTCCATCGTCGCGGCCGAGGCGGTGGCCTCGGACCCGGACCTCGCTGCGGTCCTGGTGCTGGTCAATCCGATCAGTACCCCTGCCCTCGAGGGACCCAGCCGCGCGGCGTCGCGGGTCGCGGAGGGCTATTACGTGGCTGCCGACCGGCTGCCCGAAGCCGCGGGACGCGCACTGCTCGCCAGCCCGGTGATCGTGCGCGGCATGAGCGCCTTCATGGCGAAGACGAAGGACCGGACGCTGCGCCGCTGGATCCACGGGCAGCACGACGCCTGGTTCAGCTCCTTCGCCAGCCGGCGCGTGGTCCTCGAGGCCTTCCAGGCGTCGATCTCCGGCACGGTGCGCGACCGCGCACAGGACATCGACGTTCCGGTGCTGCTCATCGCCGCCGAGCAGGACGACATCGGGTCGGTCGCGAGCCAGCGGGACCTCGCCGCGCTCTTCCCTGCCGCGACCCTCCGGGTCATCCCCGACGTCGGACACCTCGTCCACTACGAGAAGCCGCGCGAGGCGGCGCAGCTCATCGAGACCTTCCTGGAGGCCCTGCCCGCATGAGGATCCTGTTCGACGCCCGCTTCACGCGGACCGACCACCACGACGGCATCAGCCGGTACGGGGCGAGCCTCATCGAGGCCCTCGCTCGGACGGACGATGTCGTCATGCTGATCAGCGACCCACGGCAGCTCGCCCTCCTCCCGGACGTACCGCACGTGCGGATCAGCAGCCCGCTCTCCCCCGCCGAGCTGTTCGTGGCGCGGCGCATCAACGCCCTGCGACCCGACGTCGTCGTCTGCCCCATGCAGACCATGGGCTCCTGGGGGCGCCGCTATCCGCTGGTGCTCACCCTGCACGACCTCATCTACTACGAGAACCCGACGCCCCCCTCCTTCCTGCCGCTACCGGTGCGCCTCCTGTGGCGGCTCTACCACCGCGCGTACTGGCCCCAGCGGCTGCTGCTGGACCGTGCCGACGTCGTCGCCACGATCTCCCGCACCACCGCCGGGCTCATCGCCGCGCACCGCCTCACCCGGCGGCCCGTCATGCTCGTCGGCAACGCCCCGCAGCCGACCGGACGACGCCGCGATCCCGAGGCTCCCCGCGCACCGTCGCTGCTCTACATGGGCTCGTTCATGCCGTACAAGAATGTCGAGACGCTCGTCCGCTCGATGTCCGGGCTCCCCGGACATGTGCTCCACCTCCTGAGCCGCATCACCCCGGAACGGCAGGCCGAACTGGAAGTACTGCGGGCGCCGGCAGGCAGAGTCGTCTTCCACGGCGGGGTCACGGACACCGAGTACGAGGACCTGCTGGACGACGCCACCGCGCTGGTCACCCTGTCCCGGGCCGAGGGATACGGCCTGCCGATCATCGAGGCGATGGCGACCGGCACGCCCGTGATCGCCAGCGACATCCCGATCTTCCGGGAGGTGGGCGGGAACGCGGCCCTGTTCGTCGACCCGGCTGATCCGCAGGCCGTGGCGGACGCGGTCCGTCAGCTCGACCATCCCGGCCGCTGGGCGGAGGCGTCACGGCTGGGCCTCGAGCGGGCCGCCATGTACTCGTGGTCGGCGTCCGCCAGTCAGCTGCGCGACGCCTGCCGCCGCGCCATCGAGGAGCACGGACGGCGGAGACCGGGTTCGCGGAGGCGGGCCGGACGAGGCCCATCGCGATGACCGCGTCGCGCCGGGGCCGACGCAGGGCGCGCGCATGACGGACCTGCAGTGCGCTGCCGTCGTCGTCCTGCTCGGGATCGGCGCCCCGCTACCGGCCTGGCTCGGCCGACTCAAGATCGCCGAGACCGTCGACGCCCCGGCGCAGGCGGATGTCTGTGCCCTCGTCGACGACGCCGCCGATCGTTTTCGGGGCGAGACCCTCGTCCTTGCGGCCCCGGCGCCCGCCCTGGTGGCGGCTCTCCGCGCCCACGGCATCAGCGGCGCACCGCCGGTCATCGTCGGGGTCGACTCCGAGGGGTGGACGGTGCGCTCGCCGTGACGGGCGGTGTCCCCGATCGGACCTGACACCTCGGGCGCACCCGGAGCCGGTCTCGGAGGCCGATGACCGCGCGCGGCAGGACGCGCTCAGAGCACGTCCAGCGCGTCGAGCCGGACGTGCACGGGATCACCCGTCCGCTTGGCGGAGAGCGCCGCGCGGCGGGCACGCAGCTGCCGGGTGATCCCGGCCGCAGCCCGGTAGGGGAAGAACAGCAGCACACGGTGGCTCCCCTGCCCGGCCAGCACCTCCGTCGAGGGCGCACCCTTGCCCGCACCGCGCAGCGCTCCGGCGGCACGCGCGATGAGGACGGCCTCCCGGCGGATGTCGGGCGGGATGGGGGCCGGCCCCACCACGCGGGCGGCTCCCTCGAGCTCCAGATCCTCGAGGAAGTGGGTGAGGGCCTCGCGGGTGCCGGTCAGCACGGCGTAGCGCACCGCGGGCGGGAGGCCCAGCTCGCGGCGCTCGGCCAGTTCGCGTGACGCGGCGCCCGCGGGATCCCAGCGGACCAGGTGACCCACGGCGACGTCGTCGTCCCCCGTGATCACCACGGTGCCTCCGGCCGACGACGGCCGCGCGAGCGCCGCCGCGGAGAACCAGCGTCTCAGCGCGTCCTCGCCCGCACGCAGCGACTCCCTGCTGAGCAGGGCGTTGCCGTCGAGCAGGATGACCGCCGTGTACCCGCCCGCGGCCACCGGCTCGGCACCCGGTGTCGCGACGACGACGGCGGGAGAATCCCGGACGGTGTCGATGATGTGATCGCCCGCCGAGGAGATCACCGGGACGCCGGGGAAGGCCCGGCCCAGTTCCTCGGCGGTCCTCGTGGCACCCGCCACGGTCGCCCGGACGCGCGTGCCGCCGCACTCGGCGCAGACCCAGTGGTTGTCGGGCCGGCCGCACCAGCGGCAGGACAGCGGGGCGTTGCGGCTGCCCTGCGCGAGCGGCCCGGAGCAGGAGGAACACCGAGCGGGGTGCCGGCAGCGATCACACGCCAGCGCCGGCGAGAACCCCGTCCGGGCCACCTGCAGGAGCACCGGCCCGCGGGTGAGTCCGGCCTGCGCAGCGGCCCACGCAGCATGCGGGATGCGGGCCTGCGCCGCATGCGGGTCCCGCTCCATCTGGAAGGCGTCCGCGGCGTGCACCACGCGCGGGGTCGCCCGCCGTACCTCCGCCCGGTCCGCCTGGATGGCACGCGCCCAGCCTGTGTCGACGAGGCGCTGCGCCTCGGTGGAGCGGGCGAAGGAGGACAGCAGCATGCCCGCACCCTCCTGCTCCGCACGGAGCAGGAGGACGTCCCGGACGTGCTGGTAGGGCGCGCGTTGCTCGACGTGCTGGTCGTCGCCGTCGTCCCACAGGCAGACGAGGCCGAGGTCCGCCACGGGGGCGTAGGCCGCCGAGCGTGTCCCGACGGCCACACGGGCGGACCCGTGGAGCAGGCGCAGGAAGTTCCGGTAGCGCGGCGTCGCTCCGTCCTCACCCGTGAGCCGTGCGACGGTCCCGGCCCCGAGCCTCGCCGCGAGCGAGGCCTCGACACGGGCGAGGTCCCGCTGGTCGGGCACGACGACGAGGGCTCCCCGCCCCGAGGCGACCGTCGCCGCGACCGCATCGGTCAGTTCCTCCGTCCAGGCTCGCGGCCCGAACCCGCCGAGGCTGCTGAGGACGGCACGGGGCGCCTCGCCGGCCTCGAGGTGCTGGAGGAAGGCCACGCCGTTGGTGTACCGCCCGAAGGCGCCGGAGCTGCTGACGCTGCCCGGGCTGTCCGATGCGGGGGCGACGCCGGAGGACGACGCCGGTGCGTGCCCCGTCCCCGATCCTGCGGCCGGCAGGAACTCCGCCTCGACGCGCGCCATGCGCGGCGGGATCGCGGACCGCAGGACGTCGCTCACCGTGCCCACGGAGCGTGCGGCGACCGACGTTGCGAGAGCCAGGACGTCGGGGGTCAGGACCTGCAGCGGGGAGACGACCTTCCCGAGCGGCAGCAGGGTCGCGGTCGTGCTGGACCGAGCGACGCGTTCGGCAAGGAAACCGGCGTGCTCGCGCCCGGCGAAGCGCACCTTCACCCTGACGCCCGGCTGGGCGTCGACGTCCATCGCCGCCGGCACCGCGTAGTCGAAGTACCGGTCGAGGTGGGGCAGCTGCGCGTCGAGCACCACGCGCGCGATCGGCAGGGTGGCGGCCCGTTCGGGATCCGCCATCGGGAGGTTCGCGGCCCCGAAGCCGTGCAGGAGGGAGAGTTGTCCCCCGCTCTCACCGTCGCGCCGGGACGGCCCGGCGGTGCGGCTCTCGTTGTCGGTCATGGTGTCGGCCGTCCGCCTCGGCGGCCCGTCCCGTCCCTCCGCGTCAGGCGTTGAAGTAGCTCCGCAACTTCTCCACGCGATCGGTGCGCTCCCAGGTGAAGTCCTCGTCCTCGCGTCCGAAGTGCCCGTGGGCCGCGGTGCGCTGGTAGATGGGACGCTTCAGGTCGAGCGCGTTGATGATGCCGAGGGGCCGGAGGTCGAAGATCTCCCGGATCGCGTCACCGATGGCCTGGGGATCGACGGTCTCGGTGCCGAAGGTCTCGACGTAGATGCCGACGGGCTGGGCCATGCCGATCGCGTAGGCGATCTGGATCTCCGCGCGGCGCGCGAGCCCGGCGGCGACGACGTTCTTCGCGACCCAGCGCATGGCGTAGGCGGCCGAACGGTCCACCTTCGAGGGATCCTTGCCGCTGAAGGCGCCACCACCGTGGCGGGCCATCCCGCCGTAGGTGTCGACGATGATCTTCCGGCCCGTCAGGCCTGCGTCCCCCACGGGACCGCCGATGACGAAGGCCCCGCCGGGATTCAGGATGTGCCGGACCGAGGAGGTGTCGAGCTCCGATTCGGCGAGCACGGGCCCGATCACGTGTTCGGCGAGATCGGCGCGCAGCTCGTCGAGGGAGACCTCGGCCGAGTGCTGCGAGGAGATGACGACGGAGTCGATGGAGACGGGGCGATCGCCGTCGTACCCGATGGTGACCTGCGTCTTACCGTCCGGACGGAGGTACGGGAGCGTCCCGTCCTTGCGCACGTGCGTGAGGCGTTCGGAGAGTCGGTGCGAGAGCCAGATGGGCGTCGGCATCAGGACGGCCGTCTCGTCGCTGGCATAGCCGAACATGATCCCCTGGTCGCCGGCTCCCTGCGCGTCGTAGGGGTCGACCCCGGTGCCCTCGCGGGTCTCGAGGGAGGTGAAGACGCCGGACGCGATCTCCGCACTCTGCTGGCCGATGGACACGGAGACACCGCAGCGTGCGCCGTCGAACCCGTTGGCGGAGGAGTCGTAGCCGATTCCCAGAATGGTCTTCCGGACGATCTCGGGGATCTCCACGTACGCCTCGGTGGTGACCTCGCCCGCGACGTGCACGAGGCCGGTCGTGACGAGCGTCTCGACGGCCACCCGGGAATCGGGATCCTGCGTCAGCAGGCCGTCGAGGATGGCGTCACTGATCTGGTCGCAGATCTTGTCCGGATGGCCCTCGGTGACCGATTCCGAGGTGAACAGGCGCAGGGGGGAATCGGTGCTGGGTGAATTCACGTGCTCACTCTACTTGGTCGGAGGGACGATCCTGCCCGGGCGGCGAGCCACGTGACGGGACGGGACGGACGACGGCGTCAGCGGACGAGCAGGCGGGCGGCGTGGTCGATCACAGCGTCCGCGACCGTCCGCTTGGACCCGCGTACCGGACCTGATTCGGTGCCGTCCGCGTCCAGGATGGTGACCTCGTTGGCGTCCTGGCCGAAGACGAGGCCGGAGCCGACGACATTGAGGACGAGGAAGTCGCAGCCCTTCCGGGCGAGCTTCGCCCGGGCGTGGGTGATCGGGTCCGCTGCTGCGTCCCCGGTCTCCGCCGCGAATCCGGCGATGACGAGGGGCTCCGCCAGCGACGAGCGGGCGATCACCGCCTCACGGAGGACATCGGGGTTCCGGACGAGCGTGATGACGGGATCGGCGCCGTCGTCGGTCTTCTTGATCTTCGTGGCCATGACCTCTGCCGGTCGGAAATCGGCCACCGCGGCGGCCATCACCAGGACGTCGGTGGTCGGCAGGAGGCCGAGGACGGCGTCGCGGAGCTCCAGCGCGGACTCGACCCGGACGACGTCGCAGCCCGACGTCGGAGCCACCTCGGCATGGGCGAGGACCAGGGTCACGTGGGCCCCCTGCGCCAGCGCCGCCTCGGCGAGGGCCATCCCCTGCTTGCCCGAGGACCTGTTGCCGAGGAACCGCACGGGGTCCAGCGCCTCGCGCGTGCCGCCGGCCGTGATGGTCACCCGTTTGCCCGCGAGGGCTCCGGATCCCGCGGCACCCGTGGCCGCGATGGCCGCCGCGAAGATGTCGGCGGGCTCGGGGAGCCGGCCCGGTCCCGAGTCGGAGCCGGTCAGCCTCCCGGACGCCGGCTCGATGACCGTCACGCCGCGTGAGCGGAGGGTCTCGACGTTGGCGCGGGTCGCGGCGTGCTGCCACATCTCGGTGTGCATCGCCGGGGCCATCACGACCGGGCCGTGCGCCATCAGGAGGGTCCCGGTCAGGAGATCGTTCGCGAGCCCCGCGGCGGCACGCGCCAGGACGTCCGCGGTGGCGGGCGCGACGACGATCAGGTCCGCCTCGTGGCCCAGGCGCACGTGGTTCACCTTGTCGACGTCGTCCCAGACGCTGTTGCTGACGGGGTGGCCGGACAGCGCCTCCCAGGTGGCCGTCCCCACGAAGCGGGTCGCAGCATCCGTGGGGATGACCGTGACGTCGTGGCCGGACTCCGTGAAAAGACGGAGGAGGGATGCAGCCTTGTAGGCTGCGATCCCTCCTCCGACACCCAGTACTATGCGCACCGCTCGGCGGTTACTCGGACTGTTCCATGGGCGAGGACACGAGCATGCCCTCGTTGATCTCGCGCAGCGCGATGGACAGCGGCTTCTCGTTCAGCTTGGTGTCGACGAGGGGGCCGACGTACTCGAACAGGCCCTCGTGGAGCTGCGAGTAGTACGCGTTGATCTGGCGGGCGCGCTTGGCACCGTAGATCACGAGGGCGTACTTCGAGTCCGAGGCCTCCAGCAGAGAATCGATCGGCGGGTTGATGATGCCTTCGGGCTGAGTTGACACAGAATCTCCAAATATTAGGCGGGACGGCGGGTGCAGGGCGTTGTCAGCGCTGCAGCGGAAGCAGTCCCATCAGTGATACGAGCTCGTCTGCCGCATGCTCCACGGTGTCGTTGACGACGGTGTGGTTGAATTCCGGCTCGGCAGCAAGTTCCAGTTTAGCCGTTTCCAGCCGCTGCTGCTGTTCCTCGGGTGTTTCCGTGCCGCGGCCGACCAGTCGGCGCACCATCTCCTCCCAGCTGGGCGGGGCGAGGAACACGAAAGTGGCGTCCGGCATGCTCTCCTTGACCTGCCGCGCACCCTGCAGGTCGATCTCCAGGAGCACCCGCCGACCCTCGTCCATGGCGGCCTGCACGGTCCTCCTGAGGGTCCCGTAGCGGTTGCGGCCGTGGACCACGGCCCACTCCAGGAGCTGGCCCTCGTCGACGAGCTGGTCGAACTCCTCGGACGAGAGGAAGAAGTAGTGCACACCGTCCACCTCGCCGGGGCGGGGCGGGCGCGTGGTGGCCGAGACGGACAGCCACACCTCGGGATAGTTGTCACGGATGTACGTGGAGACCGTTCCCTTGCCGACCGCCGTCGGACCGGCGAGGACTGTCAACCGGGGTTGTGACACTGGGGTTCCTTACTTACCGGCCGGGCCGGTGTGATGTTGTTCGAGGTGCGAGACCAGGGCCTTGCGCTGGTGGATGCCGAGGCCGCGGACGCGCCGCGTGCCCGCGATGCCGACCTCCGCCATGATCGCGACCGCCCGGACGTCTCCGACGCCGGGCAGTGCCTTGAGGAGGTCGAGGACCTTCAGGCGGCCCACGGCGTCGTCGCCGTCGCGGTTCTCGATCACGTCCGCAACAGAGAGCTTACCGGTCTTCAGCCGGGACTTGATGTCCGCCCGCACCGCCCGCGCAGCCGTCGCCTTCTCACGCGCCCGGGTTCGTTCGTCATCCGTCAATGGCTTCAGGCTCACTCATGCTCCCTGCGCTGGACGGCACCACGGAGGGCGGCGGCTGCTCGTCGATTGGATCGGTCACGTTCCGGGGTCGGACTGGAACCGAACCTACCGGGCGCACACCCCTGAAATCAATGCTGCCCCTGCTTCACGCGAGCTCGTCGCGTGTCCGTTCGGCGGCTGCCCGCAACCGGGCCCCGTCCGGCCCCGCAGCGAGGATGGCACGGCTCGACGTCGGGAGCACGAGCGGCAGCGCGCCGCCGAACGCGGCGCGGAGCTCGCGCGTCCCCGCCCCCTGCGCGCCCACTCCCGGGGCGAGGATCGGGCCGTTCAACCGTGCCAGGTCGAGGCCGAGCCGCTCGGCGGCGTCACCGATCGTCGCTCCGACGACGAGCCCGACATGGCCCGGTCGGCCCGCGCCGTCCTGGTCCGCGTTCTCGCCGGCTGCGGCGAGCGCTATCGAGCGGGCGACGGAGGCGCCCCCGCCCACGTGCTGCACCGAGCGGCCCTCGGGATTGGAGGTGAGGGCGAGGACGAAGACCCCCCGACCCGTGGACCGAGCGAGGTCGAGCGCCGGCCGCAGCGATTCGAAGCCGAGGTACGGATTGAGGGTCACGGCGTCCGCCGCCAGCGGGCTGCCCTCCCCCAGCCACGCCTCGGCGTACGCCTGCATGGTGGAGCCGATGTCGCCGCGCTTGGCGTCCGCGATGGTCAGGGCACCGGCGTCGGCCGCACGGGCCAGCAGCGTCTCGAGGACGGCGAGCCCGCGTGAGCCGTGCCGCTCGTACAGGGCGACCTGCGGCTTGAGGGCCACCGACACCGGCCCGACGGCGTCGAGCACCGCGAGGGAGAACCGTTCCAGGCCCTCGGGTGAGTCCGGGAGGCCCCACGCCGCGAGGAGCGCCGGATGGGGATCGATGCCGACGCACAGGCTGCCCTTGCCGCTCCGGGCCGCCGCGAGGCGCTCCCCGAAGGAGGCGCGGGAGGTGCCGGATGCCCGGGGTGCGGCGGCAGGGACCTCAGGACGCATCGCGTGCCTCGGTGGACGCGCGCAGGTTCGCGGCGTGCTCCTGCAGGCTCGTGACCGACCACTCGTAGGACCGCATGGCCTCGATGGCCTGCACGGCGGCACCGACCTCGGGGATCGTCGTGATGACCGGCAGGCCGTAGGAGGTCGCAGCGGCCCTGATCTCGTAGCCGTCACCGCGGGCCTGTCCACCGGAGGGCGTGTTGATGATCATGTCGATCCCGCCCTCGGTGATGAGGTCCACCACCGTGCCCTGCCCCTCGCCGGCTCCCTCGGCCACCTTACGGACCGTCGTGGCGTGGATGCCGTTGCGGCGCAGCACGTCGGCGGTGCCGCCCGTGGAGACGATCTCGAAGCCGAGGTCCACGAGCCGCTTGACCGGCATGATGATGGACCGCTTGTCCCGGTTCGCCACCGAGACGAAGACCTTGCCCTCGACCGGCAGGGCTGCATTCGCCGCGGCCTGGCTCTTGGCGAAGGCGGTGTCGAAGTACTTGTCGATCCCCATGACCTCGCCGGTGGAACGCATCTCGGGGCCGAGCAGCGAGTCGACGACGGTGCCCTCCGGCGTCCGGAAGCGGCTGAACGGCAGCACGGCCTCCTTGACCGAGACCGGCGCATCCAGGGGCAGGGAGCCCCCGTCCCCCTGTGCGGGCAGGAACCCCCGCGTGCGGAGCTCGGCGACGGTGACACCGGTGCCGATCAGGGCGGCGCCCTTGGCCAGCTGCACCCCCGTGGCCTTCGACACGAACGGCACGGTACGGGACGCCCGCGGGTTGGCCTCGAGGACGTAGAGGACGTCGGAGGCGAGGGCGAACTGGATGTTGATCAGTCCGCGGACCCCGACCCCCTGCGCGATCGCCAGCGTGGCCTCACGGACCCGCTGGAGGACGTCGGCGCCGAGGGTGATGGGGGGCAGGACGCACGCGGAGTCGCCGGAGTGGATGCCGGCCTCCTCGATGTGCTCCATGATGCCGCCGAGGTACATCTCGGTGCCGTCGTACAGCGCGTCGACGTCGATCTCGATGGCGTCCTCGAGGAAACGGTCGATCAGCACGGGGTGCGCCTCGGTGATCTCCGTGGCGTTGGCGATGTAGCGGGAGAGGTTGGGCTCGTCGTAGACGATCTCCATGCCGCGCCCGCCGAGGACGTAGGACGGGCGCACGAGCACGGGGTAGCCGATGTCGTCGGCGATCCGCTTCGCGTCCTCGAAGGACACCGCGGTACCGTTCTTCGGCGCGATCAGCCCGCCGGCGTCGAGCACCCGGCTGAAGGCCCCGCGGTGTTCGGCGAGGTCGATGGCCTCCGGTGACGTGCCGAGGATCGGGATGCCGGCGTCGGCCAGTTCCTGCGCGAGCTTCAGCGGGGTCTGGCCGCCGAGCTGGACGAAGACGCCGAGCACGCCTCCCGTGCGCTCCTCGGCGGCGATGACCTCGAGGACGTCCTCGAGGGTCAGCGGCTCGAAGTAGAGGCGCGTGGAGATGTCGTAGTCCGTGGACACCGTCTCCGGGTTGCAGTTGACCATCACGGTCTCGTAGCCGGCCTCGCGGAGCGCCATGGTGGCGTGGACGCAGGAGTAGTCGAACTCGATGCCCTGGCCGATCCGGTTGGGACCGGACCCCAGGATGATGATGGACGGCTTCTCGTGCTGGGCCACCTCGTCCTCCTCGTCGTAGGAGGAGTAGTGGTACGGGGTGTAGGCCGCGAACTCGGCGGCGCACGTGTCCACGGTCTTGAACACGGGACGGATCCCCAGCGCGTGGCGCACCCCGCGGACGACGGCGTCGGGGGTGTGCGTGAGGGCGCCAATCTGCTCGTCGGAGAAGCCGTGGCGCTTGGCCAGGCGCAGCACGTCCTCGGAGAGGTTGGGGGCGGTGCGGACCTCCTCGGCGACCTCGTTGAGCAGCACGAGCTGGTCGAGGAACCAGGGGTCGATCCCCGTCGCCTCGTACAGGCGCTCCACGCTCGCACCTCCCAGCAGCGCGCGCTGCACCTGCGAGAGGCGCTCGGTGGTGGGGCGCTTCGCGGCTTCGACGAGGGCGTCGACCTCCTCGGGCGCCACGGCAGCGTAGGACAGCTGGGAGCCCTTCTGCTCGAGCGAGCGGAGCGCCTTCTGCAGGGCCTCCGTGAAGTTGCGGCCCATCGCCATGGCCTCGCCGACCGACTTCATGGTGGTGGTCAGCGTGGGGTCCGCCGCCGGGAACTTCTCGAACGCGAAGCGCGGGACCTTGACCACCACGTAGTCCAGCGTGGGCTCGAAGGACGCCGGGGTCTTCAGCGTGATGTCGTTCGGGATCTCGTCGAGCGTGTAGCCGAGGGACAGCTTCGTGGCGATCTTGGCGATCGCGAAGCCCGTGGCCTTCGATGCGAGGGCCGAGGACCGGGACACGCGGGGGTTCATCTCGATGACGACGACGCGACCGGTGTCCGGCTCGACGGCGAACTGGATGTTGCAGCCACCGGTGTCCACGCCGACCTCGCGGATGACGGCGATGGAGATGTCGCGCAGGCGCTGGTACTCGCGGTCGGTGAGCGTCAGCGCGGGAGCCACGGTGATGGAGTCACCGGTGTGCACGCCCACGGGGTCGAAGTTCTCGATGGAGCAGACGACCACGACGTTGTCGTTCCTGTCCCGCATCATCTCGAGCTCGTACTCCTTCCATCCGAGGATGCTCTCCTCGAGGAGGACCTCGCTCGTGGGGCTGTACTGCAGGCCCTGACCGACGATCCGGCGCAGGTCCTGCTCGGTGTAGGCGAGCCCGGACCCGAGGCCGCCCATGGTGAAGGAGGGCCGGACGACCATCGGGTAGCCGAGGTCGTCGGCGGCGACGAGCGCCTCGTCGATCGAGTGGATGATCGCCGACCGCGCCGACTCCGCACCGCAGCGCTCGACGACGCCCTTGAACTTCTCACGGTCCTCGCCGAGTTCGATGGCGGCGATGTTCGCTCCGATCAGCTCGACGCCGAACTTCTCCAGCACCCCGTTCTTGTCGAGGGCGATCGCCGTGTTCAGGGCCGTCTGCCCGCCGAGGGTGGGCAGGAGGGCGTCCGGGCGCTCCTTCTCGATGATCTTCGCGACCACGTCGGGCGTGATCGGCTCGACGTAGGTGGCGTCGGCGAACTCGGGGTCCGTCATGATCGTCGCGGGGTTCGAGTTGACGAGGATGACGCGCAGGCCCTCCTCGCGCAGGACGCGCAGGGCCTGGGTGCCCGAGTAGTCGAATTCGGCGGCCTGCCCGATGACGATCGGGCCGGAGCCGATGACCAGGACGCTCTTGAGGTCGGTTCTGCGGGGCATCAGTTCTCTTCCTGCGTGGTGCTGGTCTGTTCTGCGTGGCTGTGCCGGGACTGGTTACCCGTCACCTTCGAACCGTGGGTGCCGAGTTCGGCGGCGGCTGCCTCAGCCAGTGCCCCGGCTTCGGAGCCGGCATCGAGTGCCGAGGCCAGGACGGCGTTCCCCGAGCCGGGCGCGGCCTTCTCGGCCTGCATGAGGTCGATGAACCGGTCGAAGAGGTAGGCGGAGTCATGGGGACCCGCTGCCGCCTCCGGGTGGTACTGCACCGAGAAGGCAGGCAGGTCCAGGCACGCGAGGCCCTCGACGACGTCGTCGTTCAGGCTGACGTGGCTGACCTCGACGCGGCCGTAGCGTCCGGCGGGAGCCTCGACGGGGCCGTCGAGGGGAGCGTCGACGGCGAACCCGTGGTTCTGCGACGTGATCTCGACCTTTCCGGTGCGGCGGTCGAGGACCGGCTGGTTGATGCCGCGGTGGCCGTAGCGGAGCTTGTAGGTCCCGAAGCCGAGGGCGCGCCCGAGGATCTGGTTGCCGAAGCAGATGCCGAAGAACGGCATGCGGGCGTCGAGCACAAGGCGGAGCAGCTCCACCTGCGCGTCCGCGGTGGCGGGGTCGCCGGGTCCGTTGGACATGAACACGCCATCGGGCTGCGCAGCGACGACGTCCTCGAAGGTGGCGGCAGCGGGCAGGACGACGGTCCGCACACCGCGCTGGGCGAAGTGCTTCGGTGTCATGGCCTTGATGCCGAGGTCGAGCGCCGCGATGGTCGCGAGGGTCTCCCCGGTCCACCCGTGCTCGGCGGGCTCCACGACGTACGCCTCGTCGATGCTGACCTCCTCGGCGAGCCGGGCGCCCGTCATGGACGGCTGCGCGAGGACCTTCTCGACGAGTTGCGCCTCCGTCAGCCCGGCCTCGGAGCCGGAGAAGATCCCGGCGCGCATGGCGCCGCGCTCGCGCAGGTGGCGTGTGACGGCGCGCGTGTCCACGCCCTCGATCCCGACGACGCCCTGCTCGCGCAGCTGGTCGTCGAGGCTCTGCTCGGAGCGCCAGTTCGACGGGCGGCGGGCGGCGTCACGGATGATGTATCCGGCCACCCAGATGCGGCGGGACTCGGCGTCGTCCGCGTTCACGCCGGTGTTGCCGATGTGCGGTGCGGTCTGGACGACGAGCTGGCGTGCGTAGGACGGATCGGTGATGGTCTCCTGGTAGCCGGTCATGCCGGTGGCGAAGACCGCCTCGCCGAGCGCGGTGCCTCGGGCGCCGTAGGCGCGGCCGCGGAAGGTCCGGCCGTCCTCGAGGACGAGCACCGCGGGTGCTTTCGCCTGGATCGGTGCCGTCGATGGAGCGTGGCTCACAGCTGTTCCCTGCCTTCGGGGGTCGGTGGAGTTCGGTGGGTCGTGCGGCTGGTCCCGTCCGGGGGCCCAGCGGGGATGAGGGCGGCGACGGCCGCGACGAGCTGGGCCTTGTGGACCGCGTGGCGCGTGCGGAAGCCGGTGTCCACGCGGCGCTGCTCGCCGTCCGGGCCGGTGCCGAGCCGCCAGGTGACGACGACGAGGCCCTCCTTCTCGACGAACTTGCCCGTCATCCCGCCGGCGAGCTGCACGGAGACGAGGTCCTCGCGCGGAACGAAGACGGCGCGGGCCCCGGTACGGGTGAACAGGACGCCGTGGGGGTGGACGGTGGCGACGGCGTTGCCGCGGAGGCCGAGGCCGTGGACGGCGATGCGGTCCAGCCAGTCCCCGGCTGTCGTCGTGGCGACGTACTGGCCGTCGGCCTCGTACAGGACGCGTCCGGGATCGGTGGGCATCTCGGGTGGTGGGGGGACGTCCGACTGGCGTCGGAGCCGGTTCCGCCAGCCGAGGGCCATGAGTGCCACGATGACGACGATGATCGCGACGGTCATCAGGATCCAGCCTAGATATTCCATGCCGGAGCCTCTCCGCCCTGCAGACCGCCCTGCAGATCGCCCTGCGCCCCGGTCTGCTCCCCGTGCGTGGCCGAATGCGCGGTCGGTCGCGGGGTCGCGAGGCTGCCGTCGAGGACGGTGGGGTGACCGCCGAAGAACGTCGCCCGGACGCGGCCGGGCAGTTCGAGGCCGCGGAAGGGGCTGTTGCGCCCCTTGGTCGCCATCGTCGAGGGATCCACGGTCCAGCGGGCCGCGGGGTCGACGAGGATCAGGTTGGCGGGCTCCCCGACGGCGAGCGGACGGCCCTGGTGCGCCAGGCTGCCGATCCGTGCCGGCGTCACCGAGGTGACCCGCGCGAAGCCGTCCCAGTCGAGCAGACCGGTCTCCACCATGGCGTGCTGCACCACGGACAGGGCGGTCTCGAGACCCGTCATGCCCATTGCCGCCTGCGCCCACTCGCACTCCTTGTGCTCGCTCGGGTGCGGGGCGTGGTCGGTGCCGACGACGTCGATGGTGCCGTCCGCGAGGGCCGCCCGGAGCGCGTGGACGTCGTCGGACGTGCGCAGCGGCGGGTTGACCTTGTACACGGGGTCGTAGCTGCGGACCAGTTCGTCGGTCAGCAGCAGGTGGTGCGGTGTGACCTCGGCCGTCACGTCGATGCCGCGGGCCTTGGCCCAGCGGATGATCTCCACCGACCCGGCGGTGGAGACGTGGCAGACGTGCAGGCGCGAGCCCACGTGCTGGGCGAGCAGGACGTCGCGGGCGATGATGCTCTCCTCCGCGACCGCCGGCCACCCCGTCAGGCCGAGGACGGCGGAGACGTCGCCCTCGTTCATCTGGGCGCCCTCCGTCAGGCGGGGCTCCTGCGCGTGCTGCGCGATCACGCCGTCGAACGCCTTCACGTACTCGAGGGCCCGGCGCATCAGGACGGGATCGTGCACGCAGATACCGTCGTCGGAGAAGACCCGGACGCCGGCCCGCGACTCCGCCATGGCACCGAGTTCGGCCAGGCGCTCGCCGCCGAGCCCGACGGTGACGGCGCCGACCGGCCGGACCTCGACCCACCCGGAGGCGAGCCCGAGGCGGTAGACCTGCTCGACGACGCCCGCCGTGTCCGCGACGGGCGAGCTGTTGGCCATGGCGTGGATCGCGGTGAACCCGCCGAGGGCCGCGGCCCGCGAGCCGGTCTCGACGGTCTCGGCGTCCTCGCGGCCGGGCTCGCGGAGGTGCGTGTGGAGGTCCACCATGCCGGGCAGCGCGACGAGCCCGTCGGCCTCGATCGTGACGGCTTCCGTGCCGGCGTCACGGCCGGCCTCCGGGCCGAGGGCGGCGATCACGCCGCCGCGGACGAGGAGGTCGGTGGGCGCGCCGCCGAGGAGCGAGGCGCCGCGGATGAGGTATCCGGCGTCGTCGGAACGGGGTGTGGTGTCGTGGCTCACGGAGTACGGCCTTCCGGGGTCGTGGCGGGCGGGTCGTCCTGGTCGGCGCGGCCGTCCGCTGCGTCGTCGTCCTGCGGGTCACCGGACAGCAGCAGATAGAGGGCGGCCATGCGGACGGAGACACCGTTGCGCACCTGCGCCAGCACGGTGGACCGCGGGGAGTCGGCGGCGGCGGAGGAGATCTCGAGCCCGCGGTTCATCGGCCCCGGGTGCATGATCACGGTGTCGTCGAGTCCCATGGTGTCGAGCAGCGCCAGGCGGCCGTCGTCGAAGCCCCAGCGCCGCGAGTACTCCCGCGTGGACGGGAAGAACGCGGCGTTCATGCGCTCGGCCTGCAGCCGCAGCATCATGACGGCGTCCGGGCGCTCGGCGAGGGCGTCGTCGAGGTTGTAGAAGACCCTGCAGGGCCAGCTGCCGACGCCGACCGGCAGGAGCGTGGGCGGACCCGCGAGGAGTACCTCGGCACCGAGGGTGGTGAGGAGCCAGACGTTGGACCGGGCGACGCGCGAGTGCAGCACGTCGCCGACGATCAGGACCTTCATGCCCGCCAGCGTGGTCCCCGCGGAGGGGGTGCCGGCGATCCGCGCCCAGTGGCGGCGGAGCGTGAAGGCGTCGAGGAGCGCCTGGGTGGGATGCTCGTGCGTGCCGTCACCGGCGTTGACCACGGCAGCATCGATCCAGCCGGACGCGGCCAGCCGTGCGGGTGCGCCGGAGGCCGGGTGGCGGATGACGACGGCGTCGGCACTCATGGCCTCGAGCGTCTGTGCCGTGTCCTTCAGCGACTCACCCTTCGACACGGAGGAGCCCTTGGCCGCGAAGTTGATGACGTCCGCGGACAGGCGCTTCGCGGCAGCCTCGAAGGATATCCGCGTGCGCGTCGAGTCCTCGAAGAACAGGTTCACGACGGTGCGGCCGCGCAGGGCGGGCAGCTTCTTGATCTCCCGCTCCCCCACGGCCGCCATTTCCTCCGCGGTGTCCAGCAGGCGGAGCGCGCTCCGGGCCGAGAGGTCCTGCGTACTGAGCAGGTGCTTCACGCGCGGTCCTCGATGACGACCTCGTCGACCGGCGAGCCGCCGATCAGGTCGATCTCCGCGAGGTGCACGCGGACGCGCTCCTGGGACGACGTCGGGAGGTTCTTGCCCACGTGGTCCGCGCGGATGGGCAGTTCGCGGTGCCCGCGGTCCACGAGGACGGCGAGGCGCACCGCGCGCGGGCGGCCGAGATCGGCGAGCGCGTCGAGGCCGGCCCGGATGGTCCGCCCCGAGTAGAGCACGTCGTCGACGAGCACCACGACCTTGTCGTCGATGCCCGACGGCGGCAGCTGGGTGGCCAGCGGGGAGCGGGTGGGATGGCGGCGGAGATCGTCCCGGTACATGGTGACGTCGAGCTGGCCGGTGATCAGGTCGGGATCGACCGTCGGGTCCACGGCGGCGATCTTCTGCGCGAGTCGCTGGGCGAGGGGGAAACCCCTGCGGGGGATGCCGAGGAGCACGAGGTCACGGGACCCCTTGTTCGCCTCGAGGATCTCGTGGGCGATGCGCGTGAGGGCGCGATCGATGTCTGCTTCTGCGAGAACGACGCGCTTGTGGATGCCGGATTCCGAGGCAGGCACAGTCATAACACGCTTCCTCCTTCCCCGCCTCACGGGACGGAATTTAAAGGCTGGTTGCGGGGTCAAAACTATCACAGCAGCGCCGACCCCTAGGGTTGCAGCATGGCTATGAACAACCCTGGACCCGGTGACGGCGAGCCGCGCGACGTCGGCCACCGGCAGTACGCGCCCGATCGGCAGGACCAGGGCTGGTGGGGCACCACCACCGTCCGGCAGCACCGGCCCGCGCCGCTGCGTCCGGGCGGGCCGGCGTCCCGGCCCGTCTGGGACCAGCCCGCGCCCCGGCGGCGCGGAGTGCTCAACGTCATCCTGGTCGTCGTCGCCGCGCTCGTGGTGGCGGCCGTGCTGCTCCTGCTCTCGCTCTCCCTCGGGCCGTCGGCGTTCATCCTGTGCGGCATCCTCGCGCTCGTCCCCCTCGGGATCTGCCTGCTGGGACTGCGCTGGATCGACCGCTGGGATCCCGAGCCGAGGGGGGCCCTGCTGTTCGCCTTCCTGTGGGGCGCGGGGACCTCGGTGGTGGTGACCCTGCTCCTGGGGACCTATGTGGTGGAACTGCTGGGCAGTGCGCTGACCACCACGTCACCCGACCTCATCGGACCCGTACTGCAGGCACCGCTCGTCGAGGAGTTCGCCAAGGGCCTCGGCGTGCTGATCCTCGTGTACACGCGCCGCAGCCATTTCGACGGGCCCGTGGACGGGATCGTCTATGCCGGCACGGTGGCGGCCGGCTTCGCCTTCACGGAGAACATCCTCTACTTCGGCTCGGCCGTCGTGGAGTCGGGGAACGCAGCGGCGGTGGTGGGCGTGTTCATCCTCCGCGGCCTGTTCTCGCCCTTCGCGCACGTCATGTTCACTTCGCTCCTCGGCTTCGTGCTCGGATTCGCCCTCAGCCGCGGGGGTGGCAATGCGCGGATCCTCGGGGCGTTCGTGCTGGGGCTGATCCCCGCGATCGCGGGACACATGCTCTGGAACGGCGGCACTCTCGTGCTGTTCCACTGTTTCTTCCTCTTCTACCTCGTGGTGCAGGTGCCGCTGTTCGTCGCCGCCGTCATCGCCGTCGTGCTCCTCCGCCGCTCAGAGCGCCGTCTGACGGAGTCACGCCTCGGCGACTACGCCCGCGCGGGCTGGTTCACCCCGGAGGAAGTGCGCATGCTGGCCACGCGGCCCGGGCGCTCGCAGGCCCTGGCGTGGGCGGGCTCGGTCGGTGCCCGGCAGGAGATGCGCGGGTTCATCCGCACGGCATCGCGGATCGCCTACACCCGCCAGCGGATGCTCGGCGGACGGCGCGACGCCGACTACGCGGCCGAGGAGCGCGTCCTCCTCGACGAGGCGACGCAGCGGCGGGCGCGCATCTTCCAGCTCGCGTCGACGCCCCGGTAGGTCCTCCCCGCGCACTCCGTTCGTCTCTGCGGGCGAGTCCGGACCGCAAGTCGTTCGGCGCGAAGCCGATGCGCCGGCCGCCCTACGCTACGCCGCCGCGCGCTCCGCCGGTGAGGGTCAGTCGAGCCAGTCCGGGCGGCCGGCGAGGCCCAACCGGTAGCGCGCCGCATCCACGGAGGGGCTGTGAGGTCCGAGGGCCAGCTGGAAGGTCCGCAGCTGCACGCGGGTGCGCTGCAAACGGAGGCGGTTCGCGAGCGAGCGGTCACCGCGGCCGGGCACCCCGGCGAGGGGTGCCACGGACGGTGAGATGACCAGCGCTCCAGCGCTGGCGATGCCGCTGTAGAAGATCCGTTCCGCGCGGTTCAGCCCGTCCGGGGCTGACAGGAACGTGAGCAATTCGGCGGGGACGGGTTCGAGCTCGGGTTCCAGCGCACGCAGTGCGTCCGCGAGTTCCCGGCGGTTGACCGGGAGATCTTCAGCTCCCAGAGTCCGGGCGCTGCGGGACCAGTCGGCGACATAGGTGTCGGCCCAGTTGCGGCCGAACCGTGGGGCCAGGTCGTGGCCGACGGCTTCGTGGGCCCCGAGGAAGGCATCGGTGAAGGCCAGGTGCACCCATCGCAGGAGGGCGGGGTCGGAGGCGGAGTAGGCGCGGCCGTCGTCGGTGGTGCCATTGACCCGCCCGTGCATGCGGCGGACCCGAGCCGAGTCCCGCTCGGCGAGTTCCGCGGAGCCGAAGGTGGTGATGGTGAGCCAGCGCGCGGTCCCGGCGAGGCGGGCCCAGGGGTCACTGCGGTAGGAGGAGTGACGTGCAACACCGGCCATGGCGAGGGGGTGCGCACCCTGTCCGAGGAGGGCCGCGACGCCGCCGACCAGAGTGGAGAGGCCACCGTGGACCTGCCAGACGACGCCGTCGGGCTCGAACAAGCCGGGGCCCTCCCCGACCAGGGCGATGTCGCGCACCCAGTCAGGTGCACCGGTGGGGTCTCCGGAGACCCGGGCACGGAAAACGCTGCGGACGCGGTGGGCCACTTCGGCGGGGCGCGGTATCGAGCTGACAGGCATGATGCTCCAACGACGGTAGGTCGGGTACGACGGACACCCCGGACAGGAATCTACTACGAAGCGTAGAACACCGCTCTGACACGGCGATCGACGCGAGGACCAGTGACGTCGTGGAGCCGACGACGGGATGCACCTGAGCAGAAGCACAGGGGTCCGGCCACACGAGCGACGATCAGCCGTCCGCGGTGAGCGGGTATCGACATGAACGAGTTGGGCCGTGCACCGGCACCCGGGGCCTGCCCGGCCCCAAGGCTGCGCGGCTCGCGCTACGACGCACGCCCTACCCGAGGAGCCTTCACTGCAGCACTGCGCGCCGACGTTGTCGCCGTCCTTCGCCTGCAGCCTCCGCCCACGGCCGCTCTGATGTGGCTGGGGATCTGCGTCAGCGTCGACCTGATCACCCCGGCCCTTCCGGTCCTGCTCGCCCGGACCATCGCCAGTGCTCTGGGCATCATCGCGTAGGCATCATCCCCTGCAGGTCGGTGAAGGGCTCGCCCACTCGGACGATGAAGCGGACAGTGGCCCCGGGTTCGATGTCGTGATGGCATGGACTGAGCGGGCGGCGACGAGCCGAGGATCCACCCTCGGGTGCGACGACGCGCGACCAAAGTGCGTCGTCTCCAGCGCTACGGTTCACCCAGCTCCTGCATCGCGATGATACTCATGACATTGCCGGAGGGGTCCGTGAACCAGGCGATGAGGGGACCACCGTGTCGATTCACCCCCTTGTCGTCGGTCATACCGTCGTAGCGTGCAAACACAACGCCCTTGGCCGCGAGCTCGTCGACAGTGGCGTCGACGTCCGGAACCGGGAAGTTCAGGACGGTGAACGACGCAGCCTGATGAGCTGACCCTTTCGGGTACACGAGCACATGATGATCACTCCCCAGATCGATCGAGAGCATTCCGTGTTCCTCGGTGATCGATAGTCCGAGTGATTCCTCGTAGAACACCCTCGCCTCGTGAAGGTCCCGCACCGAGAAGCCACTGAATGCTTTCGTCTGATCGATCATGCGGCTCAGTGTGACACTCCGGATGGGTGGCCACCAGAGTCGGACGTCCGTGGACAGCTCCCGGCAGACTCGGCAGACGGCCACGGGAATCGACGGGGGCCCGGACCACGGGACGCCCGTCCCACCGTGCGCGGCTGGAGCTGCCTGCACGGGCCGAGATCCCACCGGCTTCCGCACGTTCGCGCAGGTGGATCGAGGTCACTGCTTGATCAGCCTTCATCGGCTCGCGCGGTTGCTGATCGTGTTGTGCGGGCGGCCAGGCGTAGGGCGGCCGTGTTCGCGGTCACGATGAGAACTATCCCGACCGATTCCACCGTTCCCAGGTGCTCGTCGAGGAGTACCGCTCCGATGAGTGCGGCCAGCACCGGGTTGATGCTCATCAGGATGCCGAACACATTCGCAGGGATCCTCCGGAGGGCAATCAGGTCCGCCATGAATGGAACCGCTGAGGCGAGGACGCCGGCACCGATGGCGCAGAGCAGGGTGAATGCGTCCGGACGGCTGGTGACGAGGACCCAGCCGCCGATGGGCAGGAAGAGAACGGCGGAGACTCCCGTCGCTGTGGCGGTACCCTGTGCTCCAGGGATGCGGGAGCCGATGGTCCTGTTGAGCAGGATGTAGGCGGCCCAGCTACACGCAGCAATGAGGGCGAGCCCGATGCCCGCATAGTCCGTGGTGGATTGAGGCCGGCTGATCGCGGTGACGCCGGCTCCTGCGATGACAGCGCAGATCACACTGCTCCTGGTCCGGGCGCTGAGCAGGGCGACCGCGAGGGGCCCGCAGAACTCGAGGGTCACAGCCAGGCCGAGGCCGATGCGATCGATGGCCAGGTACAAGGTGAGGTTCATCGTCCCGAACACCAGCGCCAGGAGCAGGACCGGCCACCACTGAGCCCGGGTGAGGTCGAGCACCCGGGGTCTGACGAGCGGCAGCAGGATCGCGGCGGCGACGATCTGGCGGACAGCAACGACACCGAGCGGCCCGATGACCGGGAAAGCCAGAGACCCACTGGCCGCCCCGAACTGATTCGAGAGCGCACCGCCCAGAGCAGTTGCCAGACCGGTTGTGCGGTCACCCGCCGCGTGCTTCAGCTTTCTCATGCTGGAAGTGTGCAGAACCGCCACGGCCTGCTCACAATGCATGAATCCCATGATTGATGCGTTTGAGGCATGAGTAGGATTCAGGGATGGATATCGAACTGCGTCACCTTCGATCCTTCGTCAGCGTCATCGATACGGGCACTTTCACCGACGCCGGAATCGAGCTCGGTATCTCGCAGACCGCTGTCTCCCGCAATGTCGCCGCGCTCGAGTCCATCCTCCTGGTCCGGCTCCTGCACCGCACGACCCGGACCGTGGACCTCACTCCGGACGGTGAAAGGGTGCTTCGGCATGCCCGCCGAGCCTTGGCTGTCGTCGGAGACCTGCGCCAGGACGCCGTCGCCGGCTTGAGCACCCTCCGGGTCGGCTACGCATGGTCAGCCCTGGGCAGGCACACCCCCGAGTTCCAACGCCGATGGGCCGAAGCCCTCCCCCACCACGAGCTGCGACTGACCCGGATCAACACACCCACAGCAGGACTGGCCGAGGGGACGAGTGACGTGGTGATCCTGCGTCGGCTACCGGATGTGGCAAACCTCGACCTGGTCCTGATCGGTACCGAGAAACGCTATTGCGCAATGGCCGTCGGGGACCCCCTGGCGGCCAAACGTACAGTGACACTCGCTCACGCAGCTGCAGCTCCGCTGGCGATCGATCACCGGACCGGAAGCACCCAGCTCGACCTCTGGCCCGACGCCGGCCAACCACGCCAGACCATCCCCACCACCGACGTCGATGACTGGCTCACCGTCATCAGCAGTGGAAAAGCCCGTGGAGTGACCGCGCAATCGACAGCACACCAGTACCGCCGCCAGGGGCTCACCTACCGACCTATCCGCGATGCAGCACCCGTACCCGTCTACGCCGCCTGGACCCGGACCGACCCGCCAGCCATCCTGCAGGACATCATCGTGCTCCTCGCGGGCCTCTACCGCTGAGCCCGAAGGAGGTGCTGGCTGCATGGGACTCCTGCTACGACGGCGAGGGTGCGGGCTCCTCAGGTGGTCGTTCGCAGCTGCGCCGGGCGCGGGGGCACGTCCATGCCCTGAGCGGTCCGAGGTTCGCGCTCGTCCTCAACGCGCGCGGTGAACGTAGAGATCGCGGAGGAGCGCGATCTCGGCACCGTGGTGCAGGATCTCCTGGTTCATCCACCAGACGATCGAGGGAAACGTCTCCTCGGCATCACTGCCGTACGGGTAGCTGCTGAGGCCGGTCCGGTCGTAGTCGGACTCGGCGATCTGGAGGAGCGACCGGCGCCAGTCGGCCGCCGTTCGCCGGATCTGTGCAATGGCGCCGGCTGCATCGGCGGGGGATACGTAGGCAGCTCGAGTGAAGGTGCGATCACCGCCCAGATGACTGGCGCGGCCCATGAGCGTCTCGGACAGGTGATCGAGCCGCCAGGCGATCGTTGTGAGAGGCGGGGGCCACGGACTGTCGGGGGCTCCGTCCCGCCCCCACTCCCCTGCGCCGATCAGCTGTGCAGCGCCGCGTCCGGGACCGTCGGCACGCCGTCGCACCGACCAGCACCCGCCGACCGGTTCCCACAGGTATTCGGCGTCCGTCAGTACCGGGACGTCGACGTCCCGGTCGTCACCCGCCCGTGGCGGTCGCCCCCTGCGGTGGGGGCGGCGCGGGTGAAAACTCCTGGAAGGGAACGTCGACGGATGGACACGGGAGCTCGACGGTCCCGACGATCGAGGTCGGAGGGTCTACGACAGGTGATCCAGTTCCGTGGCCCTCCCACCGGCCGGAAGGTCCCATCGATCACGGAACGTGGCACTGTATCGCGGAGACCCACCACCCTTCGAGTGCCGGTCGGCGTCTATTCGTGGACGGGTTCACCGGTGACGCGGTGGTCGGCGTGGTTCATCCCCTCGAGGATGAGGCGGGTGAGGTGTCCGTCGATGATGCTGTAGATGACGTTGCGAGCTTGCTTGCGGGTGGAGACGAGCCCGGAGAGGCGGAGTTTGGCCAGGTGCTGACTGACCGCGGTGCGGTTCGCTCCGGTTCCGGCGACGAGGGTCCCGACGTCGGCCGAGCCCTGTGTCAGGATCCAGAGGATGTGCAGCCTGGTGGGGTCCGCTAGCATCTGAAAGGTCGCCGCACCTGCGGCCAGGCGATCCGCGTCGGGGTGGACCGAGTGCACCAGACTCGGAGTCATGGGGCGCACCCCCGTGACGTCCTCAGGCCTGACGTCCTCACCCGTGGACGTCCGGGAAGTGGTCGTGGATGCCCTCGACCGGTCGGCCTGTACGTCGCCCATGATGTTCCTGGCCCCCTGATCGCCCTGTTGATACCGGTGGATCGTCCCGAACGCCGTTGTCCGTCCCGCAGGTACGTCATCCACGTTACCGCCCTCCCCTACCCCTTACTGCCCGCGTTCGGTACCGTGCTGCGCCTTTTCAGCTGATTCGCCGGACGCCGCGTCGACAGATCCTTCTCCCTCAGCCTCCGCCGCCAACTGCGTCGAACCGTTCCGTGCAGGCGGCCCTACCTCCTCCTGTGGTCCGGAAGGGACGGTGGCGGGCCAGAGGACGAGCGCGGCGATCGTCCCGATGAGAGCACATGCCGCCAGGACCAACGCCACGGTCTCCTGCCCTGCGGCGGCGCCGACCCACCCGGCGAGGGGGTAGGCGAGGAGGAAGCAGGCGTGGGACAGCGAGAACTGGGCGGTGAAGAGGTAACTGCGGGTGTCGTCGGTCGCGACCCGGCGCAGTAGACGGGAGGACGGTGTGCTGATCATCGACGTGCCGATGCCGAGCAGCACCCACAGGCCAAGGAAGATCGCCCACGAGTTGTCGGTGAGGTGGATGCTGCTCTGTTCCGTGGACGCGAGGAAGGCCGCGGCGATCAGGCCCGCAATCAGGATCCACCCACCTGTCAGCATGAAGGTGCGGTCCGGGGTCCGTTCCAGGACCCGAGGTGCGAGGAAGGCCACCAGCATCGAGCCGACCCCGTAGAAGGCCAAAGCGATTGCTACGTCGGTGTTGGAACCGCCGAACAGGTCCCTCGCGTAGACGACGGTGTTGACCAGCACCAGAGCCGTTGCGGTGGCGACCACCAGGTTCAGTGCCATCAGGCCGCGCAGGGAGGGTTCCCTGAGGAAGATCCGGGTTCCGAGCGTGGTGCGGTGCAGCAACGAGCCCTGAGAGTGCGACGCCGGGATGGCCGGCAGCCGGGTCGCCAGGACCATCGCCGCGGAGACGAGGAATCCGATCATCGTCCCGACGAACAGGTTGTGGAAACTCATCACCGCCAGGAGAGCAGCCGCCAGCAGCGGGCTCACCAGGGACTCCAGGTCATAGGCAAGCCGGGACAGGGACAGTGCCTTGGTGTACTCCTTCTCCCCGGGCAGGACGACGGGAATCAGGGCCTGGAACGCGGGCGTGAACGTCGCCGAGGCGGATTGCAGGATGAACACGAGCACGTAGATCTGCCAGACCTGATCGATGAAGGGCAGACTCAACGCGATCGCCGCCCGCACCAGATCCGCGCCGACCAGGACACCCTTGCGCGGCAAGCGCTCGACCAGTGCCGCCATCACGGGGGCGACGAAGACATACGCGATCATCTTGATCGTCAGCGCCGTTCCCAGGACCGCACCGGCCTGTCCACCGGCCAGATCGAACGCGAGCAGGCCCAGGGCGACCGTCAACAAGCCAGTACCCAGTAGGGCGACCACCTGAGCGGTGAAGAGGTTGCGGTACGCCGTGCGGCGCAGAACAGAAAGCACGAGGGGGACCCATCTTCAGCAGGAACACGACCGCCAATGATACGTGCATTATTACGCACTGATGTATATGTGCCTGACTTGCGGGTCGGACGGTCCAGCCGAGGAACTAAAGGATGTCGCCTATCGCGCGCACACGAGTCGAGACAGGGTGCCCTACCGGCGGGTAGTGCACATGTCCTGCAGCGCTGCCTGAGATTCGGCCTCTATACCCCTCGTACCCCCTGCTGCCATCCGCCTGCTACCCCGGTCGCACGGTGTCCGAGCCCCAGGCGCAACGATTCCGACACTGTGACCGGGCGATAAAGCAACGCGATTCCAGCGATGTCGCGCTGCCCTGTTGAGTGTGTTCTATCGCACCGCTCTGCGACCAGTGTCAGAGCGCATCTCGATCCACGCGGGCCGCCCGAACCTCTCGCGCACGGCTCTTTTGGTCCATACAGCTGACCCAAACCGGGATTGGGAAGAAGCACGCCTGATCAACGCGGCCCTCGATCTTCACGCCGATGATCCGGCGTTCGGGTACCGCTTCATCGCCGACGGGCTCAACGCCGGTGTTACCCGTGTGGCCAGCGAGCGTCGCATCTGGCGACTGTGCTCAGCCAGCGGCATCCTCTCGGTCATCCACCGCAAACGGGTCGGCGACCGGCAGGCGGGCCCACCGGTCCACCGGTCCACCGGTCCACCGGTCCACCGGTCCACCGGTCCACCGGTCCACCGGTCCACCGGTCCACCGGTCCACGATGACCTGCTCGAGCGGAACTTCACCGCCACTACGAGGGACACGCGGTGGGTCACGGACATCACCGAGCAGCCTACCGCTGAGGGCAAGCTCTACCTCTGCGCGATCAAGGACCTGCACTCGAACCGCATCGTGGGCCACTCCATCGACGGGCGCACGAAAGCCTCCTGCGCGGTGGCAGCACTGGCCCACGCCGTGGCGCTCAGAAGCCCCTCGGGAACGGTCGTGAATGCGGACCGAGGTAGCCAATTCAGAAGCCGGACATTCGGCTCCGCGCTGCACGCGAACGGGCTGCACGGCTCGATGGGTAGGGTCGGTGCATGCGGTGACAACGCTGCCATGGAATTATTCTTCGCCCTGCTGCAAAAGAACGTCCTGAACCGCAAACGGTGGGAAACCCGGCAGGAACTCCGCCTGGCCATCATCACCTGGATCGAGCGAACCTACCACCGTCGGACACGGCAGAAAGCACTCGGCAAACTCGCCCCGATTGAATTCGAGACAATCAACAACATGGCGCTAGCCGCCTGAAATCTATCAACCCACGAGTCAACCAAACCGTGGGCAGTCCCCCGCGCACGGCACCCGAGTAGGACCAAGCGCAGTCAACGCGGAACGGCCCACATCACCTCCGACAGTGATGACGGTGCCGCTGGTCAGAAAAGAGCTAGCTGAGCACCAAATCTCACTGAAGAAGTGCTGTCAGTTGAGGCGTTCAGTCAGGTGCACAGTAACGGTGTCGCCGAGCTCTTTGCCGAGCTTCCTCCGTAGCTTGACGCTGATCGAGAGCATGTGCCCCCCCGATACCAGTGGGCAGGAGACCTGCTGTAAGCGGTTCACCATCGACGGTAGCGACGACCTTGATTGTCTTACCTGTTCCGAAGAGTTCAACCGAGTCTGGCACCTCCACGCATGACCAGAGGTCACCTATCACCGTGACTCCGATCAGCGCGGAGAAGGCGAGATCGAGTGGACCGACTCTCGTACTCACAGTAGTTTCCTCATCGTCTCTGGTGGCGCGGTCCTTCAGAGGATATCGGGACGACGCCCGCAAGCGGATCCTTGTGCGGACAGCCAGTCGGCACCTACGAGATTCCGTCTCAGCGCTTTCAGAACGGAGCGAATCCGAGGAGAAGAGAGTAAAACCGTGCGCACAGTAGCCAGGCGAACCTCAAGGCAGCGAACAGAAGGCTTCCCTGGGAGGACCGTGTTTTGAGCGCAACCTCAGGCTCGAGGCAAAGGTAGATCAGCACGAGGAAGGGCGCGAAGAGTAGAACTGCGACAGCAAGCCGAAATGCCTGGGTGTCGCCGGCAACTTTAAGCGCAACACCCTGCTGGATCGTGATCCAGAACCAGGCCCCCAGGAAACCGGCGAACAGAACAGCCGCAGCAACCGACACGGCTTTCGTAGCATCGCCCTCTCTCATGATGCTCCACTCACTTCCTCGCTCATGCGAATTCCCCGGAACCTACTGCCACATGACCTGGGGACCATACTTCCCGCCTGCCCGGTCGATGATCCCCCGCCGTCCGCAGCACGATCCTCCAGCGGGATCCATTTACTGGTCGCGTCGATTCACTTGTTCAGCCGAGCATGCTGCGCATCCCGTAGATGTGTGGTGCAGCTCTAGTCGTGTTCAGGGTGCAGCGTCGCATCTGCATCGGTTTCAATCCATCGGGTGAAGGTGGTCGTGAGGCCGGCCCGGGTAGGCGAGGCGCAGAATGGGCCGATCTCGACGCTCGCGGTCTCCTTCAGAGGTGCAACGCGGATAAGCCGAAAAGGCTCATCCCCAGCGCGGGCCCGAATGGTGACGGCGTTACCGGCCCTGCTGAGGCGTACTGTGATCTCCTGATCGATCCACTCAGGGACAGGTGCCACCGACCAGTCCGAGACCTCCTGTGTCACGACTGCCCCAACCTGGGGGACTCCGTCTGACACCTCCACACCGGCCTTGATCCACACGGAATCCGAAACGTGCAGGTAGATCCCCGCCTGGTCGAACTGCTCGGTGTAATCCAGGAGAAATGAGACCTCCATTGCACCCTCGGCGGGCAGCGGTGCCAGCAAGGCATGCGCGCTGTCATGGACGAAGCCGTACGAGGTGTGCCTCCAGGCGTCGCTGTTCTCGGCCGCAGTCACCCGCAGAGCTCCCCCCTCAGCGACGGCACGCACAGGCGAATTGCGCCATGTCCCCCGGTCCCAGACATCGCCGGCCTCACTGATTGTTCGTGTCATGCCATATCCCCTATGTCTTTCGTTCAAGCTTCGGACCCCATTCAACCAATGACACATCCGACACAACAGCGAGGTTCCGGTAAGCCGGTCCGCTTCCCGGCATTGCGCATCGTCCCGATGGGCTTGTCTGTGACCGTGGGTGGGCTGGTTGTCGAGGCGGCCGACGCCGACGGGGCGGGCAGGAAGGGCGAAGACGACAACAAGCGAGGTGGCGAGAAGGTCTACCGCGCCTAACAGCATGAGTCCGGCCCCGCCGATGTGATTGCCGACTGCTTGTGGTGTGACGGTTGCGAGATACATTCCATTGGCGATGAGCATGGGCAGCGTGGCGCCGGCCAGAAGGATCGTACCTAGCTCCACGAGACCCGCACGGCAGCTACTTTTTCTACCAACCAGGGCGAAAGGGATCGGGACGCTCACGTAAAGCAGGGCAGGACTGACGTGCGACACAGTGAAGAAGAATTGCGGATTGGATGTGACGTCGAAGGTGAGGGCGAGGTTGATTGCGAAGACTTAGGCGGCGAGGAGGGACAGTGTGGTAGCGGTGAGCCCGGCAGAACCCGGAGCGCGGTAGGCATTACTCAAGCTTGTCTCTTCGTCGTGGTAGACGTTATTGAGCGGGTTGCTGCTTTCGACCGCCGGGGGGTTTGTCCGTGGTGCTAGCACTGGTTATCCGTGAGTTCGAGCATCATGTTCGTATCGGCCGTGAACTGCTCGGGTCCTTGCTCGTAGGTGAAGCGGACAGCTCGGGTGGTGCCAACGTCTGCAGCTCCGTTATCGATCACGAGGACGATGTTCACCTGCTGGCCGGCTCTGAGTTTGTCGTCATCAAGCTTCCTCGCGCTGTCCCAGGCCGCCATCGCTTCCGGTTCCGTCGGATCCGTCGAACCCGTGCCGATGACGAACGAGTGAGTCTCATCGACCGGCATGACGTAGGCATCCCGGATTTCGAGGCTCTCCCCCTCGACCAGAACGGCCCCCGTGATGGTGAGTGTCGTATCGCCGTCGTTCGTTACGACGTTCCCGAAGACAGCGCTGCCTTGGTCGGGTTGCACGCTGCAGACTTCAGAGGGATCACCTCCCGCCCTGAGCGGGCCGCCGCTACTCACCTGCAAAGTGCAGGTGGTCAGCAGGACCGTCGACGTGATGAGCAAGGCAACGCGTAGAAGGCGATCCGCTTGCGACATCTGTATCACCTCACTACAGGGGAGACCGGGCTGCTACTGTCGCACGCGACCATCAGATACGGGTCAAACGTCGCTCACAAGCGCTGGCATCAGTCCGTTGCAGGCGGTGAGGGATGTCCTGCCAGCCAGTGGCGTGCTTCTTCGGCGGTGGTGAAGTAGCTGGTCTTATAGGGTGGGCGGGCCCGCTGCCGGTAGAAACTGGTCAAGGTCCGACCGCTCGGGTCAGCGCTGACGACGGCCAGGGCTGTGATGTTCAAACCATCAGCCAGGATCTTCATGGCACCCTCGGACGCGGACAGCATCTCGTGAAGTTCCAGGAGCAGTGGCGGGCACGTGGTGGGATTCATGAATTCGGCCCGTGCGAGGAGGTTCTCAGCAATCTTCTCAGTGATGTGGAAGGCCTGCGTCCACCTCACCCACAGCACACCGCCCCTCATCTCCGAGACGAAGGCGTGCTGCACACCGTAGCTCTCGCCGAAGATACTGGGATGCTCGTGGGTGTCATCGAGCAGCCATTCGCGGGCAGCGGTGTCATCCGTGAAGTACCCGGTCGGTGTCACCGACCGGTGGGTGAAAGCGGTGAGGATCCGTCCGATGTCGTCGATTCCGACGATGGCGATGCGGGAACACCTGGTGTTCCTGATGAGAAGTTGCTTGGCCTCGGCGGTGATGCCGCCAACGAGGCTGACGTACATCAGCAAAGGACGCGGCCCTTCCGGGGATGCGACGGTGATCTCAGCCGAAACGGAGGCAACGTCCGCGGAGTCGACCGTGATGTCTGCGGACCACCGGAGGCGGAGATGGTCGCCGGCGTCCTCGAGCGCGTACCGTCCGCTCGTTGTCTGTCTCACCACACAGTTCCTGACCTTCACACCACCGAGAAATTTCCCGGAACGAACGGACGGGGGCCCAACCGACCCATCATCATCCCACCAACGACAGGCACCAACGTCAGCGCCACCAGACACCCTCAACGAAAATATCAAAAGCGGCTACATGAGATTCTCCCTTGCGACACACTGCGGAGACTGCGCCAACTCACGATCGACGCGACCGGCACACGACTCACCCCATCGTGGCCCCGGCAGTTGCGGCATCCAAGCAAAAATCCTTTGCTTGGGCGTTGCGGCGATCGCATGCACGAGACCGGCATGACATTCGGCGGGTGTTTCTCATCGCGTTTCCCGTGCTCGTTGCAGTTCTGCTGTCTATCGTGATCCCCGTGATCGTCGGAGCGGCTGGCCGGCGAATTGACCGCAACGGTCACGCAGGGGTTCGCCGGAACCCAGACACGGAGGCACTGTTCACGGTGACGAATCGTCGCTGGCAGTCCGTCCTATTTCGCGCGCTCGGCATCGCCTTCCTAGTAATCGGCGGTTTATCCACGCTCGTCTCGATCGTGGAATCCGAGGAGATGGACGGGCCGGGTCCCCTCATCAGTGCGGCCGGCATCGCGGTCGCTGGAGCTCTCCTCGTCGTTCTCGCCATTGGTATTCGTCGATTCCGGGTAGACGCCTTCGACAACCACCTGACGGTCCGCCCCTGGTTCCGAGCGACGCGGATCGTCGCACTGACCGAAATCGGTTCGATCCGCCGGGCACTCCATAGCTTTGGCGGAATCGACGTGAAGGACGTGAACGGCAGGGCGCTCTTCACTGCGACAAAGATCAGCATCAGCTATGACAACATCGTCGCCTACCTGCACCAGCGATTTCCCAAACAGCAAACCCACAACTCCCCGGCGCCCAGCGACGTCGAGCCCTGGCAAGGCGCAACCCTTCGAGCCGAGTGGATCCCTCTTCCCCGCGGACGCAAGGGCACTCTGGAATCGGGCGTTCTCCTAACTGCTGGCGCGGTGGCCGGGCGCATGTACACGAGTGAACTCATCGACCTGCTCAAGCACCGGGTCGGCATCGTGGAGTCCACCCCTTCGGATGCCCTTAGCTTCCTCTGCTGGCCCGACGCAGCGTTACCGTCGTCGGTCGTCTGGGAGGCCACGAAAAACCTCCCAGCCGACTCGCTGGCCCTCCTCGCCGACCCCATGGACAGCGGACCCACCGCCGCGCTCACCGGAACTGAACTCACCTACTTCTCGGAATGGATCAGGACTCTTCCCCGCTAGCCCGGCCCGGAAAGACCCGTCCCATCCGACAAAGGTGACTCAACTATAAGACAAGTCAGCCTTCATCGCTGCGACTCGTAGGTCGGCCGCCGAACTCGCCTGATCGTCCTCCGAGCGAACCCTTGTTGAGAGCACTCGGAGGCGGGAGCGGAATGCGCGAGGAGACCGATGCTGGCCCATATGTGCCGCCGCCGGCCGGTTGAACCGCTATGGGTTTGATGGAAACTTCTGACCTTGAAACGAGAAGAGAGTCATGGCATCAAGTCAAGGAGCGGGCAAGCCGACAGCACGTCTGTACTCGCCGGAAGACAAAGCCGCAGCGGTCCTGGTGGTGCGAACGCTGCGGGCAGAGCTCGGGACCGAGCACGGGACGGTCCGTCGGGTCGCGTCGCAGCTCGGGTTCGGAACGGAATCGGCACGGTCATGGGTCCGGCAGGCCGGCGTCGATGAAGGTCACGCCGCCGGCGTGAGTACCGCCGAGGCTTAGTGGTTGCGGGAGTTTGAACAAGAAGTCCGGGAGCTGTGGCGGGGCGAACGAAATCCTGATGCGGGCCGCGCGTTTCGTCGGGGCGGAGCTCGACCGCCACCACCGGAAGTAGTTGCGTTCATCAACGCGAACAGACACGACATCGTCGAAGGCGACCGCTTGGGGTCGAGCCCATCTGCACCCTGCTGCAGGTGGCCCCGAGCACGGACTACGCCGCGAAGAACCGCGTGCCATCCACGCGTGCCGACAGCGACGCGGACCTCACACTCGAGCTGGTCACCCCGTGGGAGGCCGATCACCGGGTCTACGGTGTCCCTGAACTCTGGAAAACCGTCCGCCGCCGGTATCGCTATCGGCCGCGACCAGACGGGCAGATTGATGCAATCCGCCGGCATTGAAGGTGCGACACGTTCGAAGAGGGTGAGGACCACGCGGCCTGATCCCGCCGCGACACGACACCCGGACCTTGTTCGCCGTATATTCACGGCGCCAGCGCAAAACCGGCTGTGGGAGACTGACCTGCCCTTCGTTCCGACCTGGGCCGGCGTCGCGTACGTCTGCTTCATCATCGACGCGTACTCGCGGACGATCGTCGGGTGGAGGTGCGCGTTTCTCAAGCGCAGCGAGATGATCCTCGACGCGATCGAAATGGCGATGTGGGCCGAGGCACTCGCCCTGCGGACCTTCGGTGTCACAGCGATGCGGGGAGCCAATTCACGTCGATCCGGTACGGCGAACGCCTTGCTGAGATAGGCGCCACCTCGTCGATCGGGACTGTTGGCGATTCACATGACAACGCTCTGGCCGAGACGGTGAACCGTTACTACAAGGCCGAGCTCGTTCGACGTCCAGCACGCCCGGGACCTTGGAAAACCGTCGAGGACCTCGAGCTAGCGACGCTCGGATGGGTCCACTGGCACAACACGCAGCGCATTCACGGCTACCCCGGCGATGTTCCGCCTGCGGAGTTCGAGCGGAGGTTCCATGCTGGGCACACCGACCGCCATCAGCTGGTCGAAGTCACATAACCCGAGTCTCCATCAAACCCAGAGCGGTTCAATCGCGACGACCTTCGATAATTTGGAACCGCCTTCGACAATCTCCTGAGTGCACGCTTGATGGCCGACTCGATTAAGCGCATGATGCCGCTATGAAGAGCCAACATGTAAGCCGAGTCATCAGCGCGCCCCCGCATGTCGTCTACGACTATGCGTCGAACATCGAGAACCTTCCCGCATGGGCTGAGGGACTTGCACAGAGCGAAGTAGTCAGGAATGGCGACACGCTGTTCGTGGAATCACCGATGGGTCGGGTGGAGGTCCGCTTCGTCGAACAAAACCGCTTCGGCGTCCTCGACCACGATGTGACGTTGCCGTCCGGGACCGTGGTCACAAACCCTGTTCGGGTGCTAGCGCACCCGGATGGGGCTGAAGTGGTCTTCACGGTCCGCCAGATCGAGCTCGACGACGAACAATTCGCCAGGGATATCACCCTGGTCGAAGCCGATCTAGAGCGACTTGATCGCCAGCTTGGTCAGCAGTCCTAGCCATCGGGCTGCTGTCAACGCTACTTTCACCGAAGAATCTCCCGACGAGACCGACGACAGGAACCGCGTCCGCACCGCTGCCGACACGACACCTGCGAGCCGGCCGCTCAGGCAGAACGCATTCGAGTAAGACGACGGCGCGGACAACTCGCGGTCAGGAGCCCCCGTTGCAGGTCAGTGTATCCGAACAAGGCTGATAGCTAGTTTGCCTAGCTTTACGGGTCGTGAGTTAAGTGCGTACAGTGGATCTCAGGTCAAGAAACGGCCACTACAGCTTTTTGCACGAAGGACGACTACATGTCCGTTTCACCCGTGACCGACGCCGCTGAGGCTACTGATGCAGCCTACGGCTCCCCATCTATGTGCCCGCAGACAACAGATCTAGCGAACCCGGCGGATCCGGCTCCGACTTCCGGAGCGACGAGGGCGGCTCATGCGCCTGATCCGGCATCCGTCGCTGAGGAAGTCATCGGCTCCGTCGTCGCTCTCACCGTCGCCGCTTCAGCCGCAAGCGAGACCTCATCCGAGTCACCTGATGACGACCTCCACGGCGTCGACGGCGTTGATGGTGTCGACGGTATTGCGTCTTCCTCGGATCGCATCGAGGGCCTTTCGGACTCGGAGCTCGAGGGCTGGTCTCGGCCGGCCAGCGAAGCGCCGGACGTCATCCCGTTCCACCTGGGCGAGGCCAGCGACCGTCAGCTACGCCGGTGGAGTAATGACCTGTTCAAGCAACTGAACAGGGACTCGCCGTCCTTCATGATCGTTGATGACTACACACGAGTCATCGAGGAAATCGAACGCCGTGATGCCGACGCGGCTTCCAGCGCGAACCCGCCGGAGTTCCGGCAGAAGTTCCGGGACAATGCTCTGGGCCGACGGTTCGAACTCTTCCGCGACGGTGTGCTTGCCGGCTATATCGCCTACTCCATGCGGGCAGGGGTGCTGCGCCTGAAGCGAACGGTCGTTTCGGAGCCGTTCGAGCATCAGGGCGTTGAGGGCATCCTGATCCATCAGGTCTTACTCACCGCCCACCGGCGCCGCCTCGCAGCTATCGCGTATTGCCAGAAAGCCCAGGACTTCCTCCAGCTCAACCCCCAGTACAAGCAACTCGTCCACACCTGAACCGACCCGCGCAACACTGCGGACAACCTTCAAAATGCCACCACCGAAGACGGAGCAGGCGACACTGCCAGACACTCCGGGACGTTCAGCTCGTCCCAGGTGAGGGCAGTGACCAGGATCAATCCCATCGTCGCCCGCCCGTACCCGCCAGTCAGGTGCCACTGGGAGCGCCGATGCCGTCGTGGTGGTAGGGCGATCAATGGCACGCGTCCGATCCGCCACAGTGATGACGGGGAATGGTGTCGGAGGACTTTGCTACTGTCCTTTTCTGAGGTCCGGGTTAAGACGCTAGCCCGAGGCAAGTCCGTTGAATGGGTTTCATGACCATGACCATTTCCGAAGAATCGGCGGCACCCCATCCCGGGGACACAGGTATCGACTCCTTCATCGACTGTCCGACCGGGACGGTCGAATACTATTTCGGGTCACCGACGTTCCAGTGGTCCGATGAGCTGTTCCGGATCCACGGCTACGAACGCGGCGACATCGTTCCCACCCTCGAGCTCGGTCTGGGTCTCGCGCACATCGAAGCCGTCGTCAGGGACGGAATCGAGGCGTTCTGGGACCGCGTATCCACGACCAAGGGCCCCGCCTCAGCGTATGTATCCCTGCGGTCGCTGGATGGCCGGGTCCGTAAGATCCTGATGAGCGCCGACCTCATCCTCGACGGCGACACCCCCGTCGGGGTGTGGGGGCTCGTCGTCGACCTCACACGGTCCATCCACGCCGACCGGCACCAGCTCGCGAACGAAGCCGTCGCCGCGTCAACACTCAGCCTGGTAGTCATCGAACAAGCCAAGGGCATCCTCATGAGCCGGCACGGGATCAGTGCGCTGGAAGCCTTCCAACGCATCAGCTGCTACAGCCAGAACGTCAACCGCAAAGTCGAGCCACGACGTTCGAACGCGCCTGAACTCAGACCGGCGACGAGCGTGAGGACACCCTCCTGACCAGCGCTTCGGCCGTCGTCGGGCTCGCATCCCTTCCCCTGATCGGGATCGCCACGCCGGCCATCGGCTTCGGCGCCGAGACGCCCATGGTCATGACACTGCTGATGGGCGCGCTATTCGTCATTGGAGTCGGTTCGTCTGCGGTCCTCAATCACCGCAATTGAGTACAGCTGCTTCTCCCCCTGCCACCCGCGAAAGAACGTTCCCGGTCTACTGTGTGGGTATCGACGACCGTGCACACCGTACGGCTGGAAACGAAGGGCACCCATCATGCTGCAGGGCTTCAAGGACTTCATCATGCGGGGCAATGTCATCGAACTGGCGATCGCGGTCGTCATCGGGGGTGCGTTCACCGCACTTGTCGGCGCTTTCTCGACCTTCATCATCAACCCGGTCATCGCCTCGGCCGGCGGCGTCGATGCCGCAGGTCTCGGCTTCGAGATCCGGCCCGGCAACGCAGCAACATTCGTCGACTTCGGCAGCCTGATCACCGCGGCCATCACCTTCCTCATCACAGCAGCAGTGGTGTACTTCGTGTTCGTCGTCCCGATGAACCACGCAGCGGCACGCGTGAGGGCTCGAGCGGAAGTCCGAGAGCCGGCAGCCGAACCAGTCCCGGTGGACGTCGCCCTGCTCACCGAAATGCGTGACCTGCTCCAGCGCATCGACTCACGCAGCGGTCGCCTCTGAAACGGCAACACTGTGGCTTTACCACCATCGAAGCTCGGGCCCGCTTACTCGACGTCACCACATACCAGCACCATCGGGGATGCCCCATCGCCTCGCCTGAAGCATCACCGCCTCACGTGAAAGGTGGCATCTTCTCGATAGGAGCTCGCACCATCCGGTTCGTTGTCGCAGCGGTGTCCGTAGTGATCGGCGTCTTGATTTCTGCTGGAGGAGGGGTTCCCACCGATGTGGTGGGCGCTCCGGTCTCCTGAGTCTTGATCATCGCCGGCGAGGTTCGCTTCTCCTTGAGGAGCAGCAGGTAGCCTCACGAAAGCGCTCTCGACCGACTGTCACGACCCTTGACGGCCTTCCTGTGGTGAAGGTCCTCCGTGGTACAGGGAGCCGAAGGCCAGCATGTCCAGACTCACTGCGTGCAGGTTCGTCGCCAGCGGGTCTTCCACCTCGGACCCTGACGGATAGCCGACCCAGCTCCTACTGCCCACGAGGAACGCCTTCTGGGCCAGACTCAGGGCGTTGTACGCGTCGTTGCCGGGGAACCTCGTGTCCTCCACCAGCCGGCTCAACAGCTCGCGCGTGCCCACCATTCGACGCTCCGTACCCTGTCCGTCCATGAGGGCATACGTCCATTCGTGTCCCCCGCCGAACAGCTTCTTGGGCGTGCGTGCGATCGCTCTGATCCAGCGTTCCCGATACGTCATGCCGACCTCGTGTCTCCTCCGTCGCCCCTCACGCCACTGTACGAGATGTCCTTCTCATTCTCAGGAACCCCTGACTGCCACATCACCCCTGGACGGTGCGCGACAGGGACATCGTCCTATGTGCGACCCGTGCTGAGGGTGTGCCCCGACGCCATCGTTCGGACGAGGAGCAGAACCCGTCGCAACCCCGCGGAACACCAACAGGACTTCCGCACATGGCTCCTGCCACACTCCTGGCCGAGGTTGGACGTTGCACAAGCCACGGATGCCGAAGATGTCCTTCTCCACTGTGCAGGAGGCGGAGCGCCTCCCCTCGCACAGCAGTAGCCCCGTTAGACGCCGCCCCACCGACACCCGGTAGGCCGACCCTGCACGCAACCCCTCCAGCACTGCGTGCAGGAAGTCAGCCATGATGCGGTGAACACACAGTCACCACGGTCACCGAAGGTGGCACCGATCAACTCAGGCGTCTATCGCGGGGCGGACGATCAATTCCATGATCACCACGTAGTGCGCCTATGCCGGGGCAGCAGTGACAGACGATCCTCGCCCTGTCGAGCTCTACGTGACCTCGCGGCGCGGTTGCACGCTGTCCTGCTGCTCAGTGAAGCTTGATAGCCGGAACGAGCGTGTGACGCAGACGCGTCACACCACATGCTTGAGGAGGTTCAGGTGGACTCTTATACCGAACGATTGGGGAGGCCTCTGGAGCACACCACAGCCGTCGACCTCCAGTTGGCCATCTTCGACACCGTTGAGCAGGCTCGTGGCCTGTCCGTTCGCGAGGCACGTGAGATCTTCGCCGAAGAGCTTTCCGCCAGGAAGATCACTCCGCCCAGCGGCTTATGGATTGATGCTGCCATGACGTCCGCCGCGCTCGGCAACCACTACATCATCAGTAACGAAGCCCGCTGGGGAGCCGAAATAGCGCTCGAGCACCGGGAACAAGAGAACGGTCCACGCCAGGAACGACGCGCGTAGATAGCGTAGATAGCACTGTCGCCTCGCCGGTCGAGCTCGATCCAGAGCAGCACAAGCCCCACCAACCAACTGCGACCCCGAGCCCGTTCGACCCCCGCTTCCCACGCGCGGTGGAGATCACCCTCGAGGGATTCCTCGACGACGTCGACTCCTTCCTGCAGGAAGGCGGACTCGACCACCGGGACTACGACGGCACTACCCTCCGCGACCACCTCCGCGCCCTCACCCAGAACGGACTCGACCCCCGCCCCCGGAAACTCCACGCCATGAACAACCAGCCGCACCAGCACAACCGTCACCACGGCGAGCACCGACTCCACAGGGACCACCCTGCGGGTGGGAGCGCAGCCTTCCTCATCCACTCGTACTCCCGCCGCCGCGCGTCGTCCGTGACCTGGCCGGCGCCGGGGCGTGGTGTCCATGGGGCATCGACCTGCTGCCGGACGCACCGTGGAGAGAGTCCATGTACTGCTGGAGTGCGGCCTGGGGTATGAGATGCGAGCGGCCTACGCGCACGCTGTACAGCGCTCCGGACTACACCAAGCTGTACACCGTCATCTTCGACACCCTCATGCTCAGCGCAATCTCCCCCACCGTCGGTGTCCCGTCGCGGACACCGAACCCGACCCTGTACCGCTCGATCGACTCCTCCGTCAGCTCCCCCAGGGTGGACAGGCCGAGCATCTCCAGGATCCTGTAGGCATGGCCTTCGATGGCACAAATCGGCACCTGCAGCCTTCCTGTGATGCTGACGCACGTCTCGCCGCGGATGACCATCAGCGCAATCAGTTCCTGCCGATCGGTCAGCAGACGCTGCACCGGCGAAGGGCCGCGCTCCTCGTCATCGGCACTGGTCATGGTCATGGTCATCAGTGAATGGTCAAGAACTGCGAAAGGCGATGGTGCGAGCATGGTGAGACCTCCAGCGGAAGGGACAGGGCATGGTGCCGACGTACAGGAATGCCGCCCTTCCTCAGTCTCGCGGCGTGTCTCGGGCACTAGCAAGATCCTCTTCAGGACGCGTCTGGAACAGGACATGAGACCGGACCGGACAGGTACTGCGGTGACCGATCCGGGGCAAGTGAGGTCTGGTCAGGGCTGCTCGCTGCTCCTGCTCCTGCTCCTGCTCCTGACGAAGCTCACTCCGGACGGTGGTGCCGTCCGTGACGTCGGAGGCCCACGCCACGCCGACGGCGAAGAGTAGGCCAGCTCCTCGCCCTCGCGGCCGAGTAGACCCCGCACCCGGAGACTGCTGACCGCCGCTCGCGCATCGTCCAGGTCCAGGTCCAGGTGTGACAACCTGGCCACCTCGGTCGGGGTCACCGAACGCCCCTGATCGATGATGGCCGGCAGCATCTCGTCCTGCATTCTCGCCCTCCTGGTGGTCGTGCACATCGCTGTCCGCCGGCCCTCGTTCGGATCGTCGTCACGAGCGCGTGCGTGCGTGCCGGTCAGATTCTGCACCGCCACCTCACACTCGTCCCCTGGTTCACGCCGTGCGGGTTACTACGGCCATCCGCCGAGGTGGGTGCAACTCGGCCGGTCCTGAAGGCGCTCGGCCACGATCCCCTCTCCGTCGGCTCGTCTGCCCGGTCGCTCCAGGCATGGGGCTCGGAGCGCGCAGCAGCGCAACGGCGCCGGAGCACCCATCGGGTCTGTAGGCTTTCCCTCATGCACGATGCCCTTGGTCCCGCGACGCTCGACTCCGCAACGAGCGGAGTGGTCGGAGCACCTGGAGGCGTGCAGCGAGTCGCGAGCCCCCGCAGCGCCGGCCGTACGGCACCAGAAGTGACGACAACTGCTGTCGACGGCGTACCAGGCGTTCTGGCGCGTCCGGGAGGCACTCCGGCGGTCCTCGAGCAGTTGACGGATCTCGGGACGCAGCTCTTCGGCCCTGATCGCGCCGTACCCTGCGGGCTCATGTTCAGGCGTCAGGGCGAGCAGGCGCTCTTCCTCAGCGTCTCCCCCGTGGTATTGGCGCTCTACGCCGCCCTCAACGCGCAGCATGCGGCGGACGCCGGGCCCGCTCCCCTGGCCCTCGAGGCGCTGGGCCCGCAGGTGGCCGACGACACGAGCGATCCGACCTATCCCCCGTTCTTCGCGGTGACGGCGGCGGTTGGATTCCTCTCGATCCTCAGCATTCCCCTCGCCCTCGACGGCGGGGACCGAGCGGCCCTGAACTTCTACGCTCGCCCCGCCGCGTTCTTCACCCCGGAGCGCCAGCACATCGCGGCCGTCTTCGCGGAGCAGGCCGGCGCGACCGCGCGGACGCACATCCGGCTGAACGCCAGCGAGAAGCTCACGGACGACCTGCAGGCAGCCATGCGGTCCCGGACGGGCATCGACATCGCGATCGGGATCATCGTCGCCCAGAACCGCTGCTCGCAGGACGAGGCCTTCGGCATCCTCAAGCGCGCCTCGATGGCCCGCAACATCAAGCTGAAGGACCTCGCGGCGGGCATCATCACCCAGGCCGGCGGAGCCGGGACCCGCACGCATTTCGGTACCTGATGCGCCTCGTGGCAGCAGTGCCGGACGGCGACGGGTGCAGGATGCAGCCGTTCCACCACCGGCGTCGTCCGCGCCTCTCCCCCACCCCACGGAACGGGACCGGATGACCGGACCCTCGATCTCGGAGACCCCATGAGCAGCCAGGTGCAGATCACCACGACCACCCGCGCGTTGTCCGAGGCGAACCTGGAGCTGTCGCAGCTCTGGATGCGGTACTACGCGATCGGCGGAGCCGTCTCGGGGTATGAGGTCGAGGCGTATCTCGGTGGGCTGCTGATCCTGCCCGGACCGGAACGGGATCTTCTCGCTGACGCCATGAACGAGCTGCTCGAGCAGACCTGCGTTCTGACGCGGGTACCGCAGAGCGGAGCGCAGTCCGACGGCGGCTCGGAACAGGACCCGAGAAAGGCCCTGGGAGCGGCGGCCGCCTTCCTGTTCACGGACGGCGAGGCAGAACAGGAGCGCCTCGACGCCGTCACCCGCACCCACCTGCTGGACACCGCTTCGGAGCAGCGATTCGACCGGTACACCGCCCGGGTGCGGACGCACCTCGGGGTGCGCTCCTCGATCATCGCCCTGATCGACGACCACAGGATGTTCCTGAAGTCCGTCCTCGGACCGATCGAGCAGAACCTGCCCCGGGAGATCACCTTCTGCAATGCGACGATCCGGAATGCAGGGCCGCTGATCATCCCGGACGCCCTGAAGGACGCACGCTTCGCCTCGAACCCCCTGGTGCTCGGGGAACCCCGCATCCGCTTCTACGCGGGCTATCCCCTGCGCGGCCAGGGTGGATGGACTGTGGGCACCCTGTGCGCGATCGACCAGGCGCCACGAGACTTCAGCGCCGCGGACGAGCGGTTCCTGCAGGATGTGGCTCTCGCGGTCGAGGCCGAGATCACCCGCTGAGACGCTCGACGCGGCAGGATCGGATGCGTCGGCAGGGCGCACGAAGAAGCTCCCGTCCCGCGGGAGGCGGGTGACGGGAGCTCCGGGTCGCGCGGGCGGCGACTACGCCAGGAGCGTCGGCTTCAGCTGCTGCAGACGGCCGAGGAGCCCGTTGACGAACTTGGGCGACTCGTCGGTGGAAAGCATCTTGGCGAGCTCGACCGCCTCGCTCACGGCGACGCCGTCCGGGACGTCGTCGTTGTAGAGCAGTTCCCAGCTCCCGATCCGGAGGATCATGAGGTCGACGGCGGGCATCCGGTCGAGCGTCCAGCCCTGGGAGTACGTGCTCAGGAACTCGTCGATCTGCTCCTGGTGCTCCTGGACGCCCTCGACGACATCGACGGTGTAGTCGGCGATGACCATGTCGGTCTTCTCCCGGCGGGCGCGGATGACCTCCAGGGCCGGCATCTCACGCTGCGTCGACTCGAACAGGATGTCCAGCGCCCGGCGTCGCGCCTTGCTGCGTGCGCTCACTCGTTGACGCGTCCCAGGTACTCGCCCGTGCGGGTGTCGACCTTGACCTTGGTGCCGTTGCCGAGGAAGAGGGGGACCTGGATCTCGTGGCCGGTCTCGACGGTGGCCGGTTTGGTGCCGCCGGTGGAGCGGTCACCCTGCAGCCCGGGCTCCGTGTAGGTGATCTCGAGCGTGACCGAGGCCGGGAGCTCGACATAGAGGGGCGAACCCTCGTGCATGGCGATCGTGGCCATCTGGCTCTCCAGCATGAAGTTGGCCGCGTTGCCGACCGTCTTTCCCGGGACCGTGATCTGGTCGTAGTCCGTGGTGTCCATGAAGACGAAGTCCTCGCCGTCCTTATACAGGTACTGGTAATCGCGGCGGTCCACGGTGGCCGTCTCGATCTTCAGGCCGGCGTTGAAGGTCTTGTCGACGACCTTCCCCGAGAGGATGTTGCGGAGCTTGGTGCGGACGAAGGCGCCACCCTTGCCGGGCTTGACGTGCTGGAATTCGAGGACGTTCCAGAGGTTGCCCTCGAGCTTCAGCACAGTGCCGTTCTTGATGTCGTTCGTGGTCGCCACAGATTCACTTTCGTCGGTTTCGGACGTGTCGTCGTCGGACACGGGAGCGGATGGGCCGGCCGAGGCGCAGCGGGCGCGCCGGAGCGCGCCGAAAGTCCGTGGCCCAGTCTACCCTGTGCACGCCGACCGGCTGCTAGGGACCCGGCAGTCCGTGGAACGGCCGGGGCCCGGTCAGGAGGCGATCTCCTGGTACGCCGCGAAGAGGAGCGACGTGTCCGGGACCTCGAGCATGCCGGGACGTCCGACGCCGTCGAGCACCACGAAGCGGAGCAGGTCGCCGCGCGACTTCTTGTCCCGGCGCATCCCGTCCAGCAGGGCGGCCCAGCGGTCCCGCCGGTAGGTGACGGGCAGCCCGAGGGATTCGAGGACGCTGCGGTGGCGGTCGGCGTCTGCATCGCTGAGCCGCCCCACCATGCGGGAGAGTTCGGCCGCGAAGACGAGCCCCACGGACACCGCGGCCCCGTGGCGCCAGGAGTACCGTTCCGCCAGTTCGATGGCGTGCCCGAGCGTGTGCCCGTAGTTGAGGTACTCGCGCCGGCCGGATTCGCGGAGGTCCTCGGAGACGACCTCCGCCTTGACCCGGATGGACCGCTCGACGAGTTCACGGAGCACCGGTGAGCCGGCGTCCGTCGCCGCAGCGGTGTCACCCTCGATCAACTCGAGGATCGCCGGATCCGCGATGAAGCCGCACTTCACCACCTCGGCGAGACCCGTGACGAGCTCGTTCCTGGGCAGGGTCCCCAGGGCGTCGAGGTCCACGAGAACGCCCGCGGGGGGATGGAACGCACCCACGAGGTTCTTGCCCTCGGCCGTGTTGATCCCCGTCTTGCCACCCACGGCGGCGTCGACCATGCCCAGCAGGCTCGTGGGAAGGTGGACCACCTTGACGCCCCGCAGCCAGGTCGCGGCGACGAAGCCGCCCAGGTCCGTCACGGCGCCGCCACCCACGGTGACCACCGCGTCCGAGCGCGTGAAGTCGTTCTGTCCGAGGACCTGCCAGCAGAAGGCGGCCACCTGGATGTGCTTGCCTTCCTCGGCGTCCGGGATCTCCGCGGTGACCGCGGTGAATCCGGCCTCCGCCAGCTCGTCGCGGACCGTGTCCCCCGTGGCCCGCAGGGCGCGCGGGTGGATCACCAGGACGCGGCGCACCCGCTCACCGAGGATCTCCGGGAGGCGTCCGAGCAGTCCGCGTCCCACGACGACGTCGTAGGTGCTCTCGCTGGTGCTTCCGGTGACCGGGATGATGGTCGCGTCGTCAGGGGCCATGGGGGTGGAGTCCGATCTCGTGGTTCTGGTCCGGGGCGGGCGTGTCGTCAGGCCCGTCGTGCTGGTCGTTCTCGGCGTGCGGCAGGGTACCGGTCCGTTTCGTCGGCTTCGTCGCCGCGGCAGGCGGATGCGACGGTGATCGGTCGGCATCGAGGGGAAGGCTTTTCAGAACGGCGTCGGTCGTCGCGCGGACCGACAGGCCACGGCAGTCGACGACGACGTCGGCGACGTCCTGGTACACCGGCCTGCGGGCGAGGTACAGCTCCTGCCACCGCTCGGCGGGCCGGCCGGCAAGCAGGGGGCGCGCAGCGTCGCCCTCGATCCGCGGGAGGACGGTGGCGAGATCGGTGTCCAGGAACACGACGACGGCGTCGGCGAGGAGCTCCCGCGTCCTGTCGTGCAGCACCGCACCGCCGCCCAGGGACACGACCGCGCCGGGCACCAGTGACTCTGCCACCACCTCGGCTTCCAGGGAGCGGAAGCCCTGCTCGCCGTCGCGCTCGAAGATCCTGGCTATAGTGCCGTGGCGCGAGACGATCACGCGATCGGTGTCGACGAACCGCGCGCCCGTGCGCAGCGCCAGCACCCGACCCACCGTCGATTTGCCCACGGCCATGGGACCCACGAGCACCACAGGCCGGTCCAGCTGCATCAGGGCTGCGCGGAGCCCAGGAACTCCGGGATGTTCTCGAGGTACGTGCGGAGGTTCCGCCTGGTCTCCTCGAGGGAGTCGCCGCCGAACTTCTCGGTGACCGCTTCGGCGAGGACCAGGGCCGTCATGGCCTCGGCGACGACGCCGGCCGCGGGCACGGCGCAGACATCCGACCGCTGGTGGTGGGCACGGGCGGCGGCACCCGTGCTGACGTCCACGGTGCGCAGGGCACGCGGCACGGTCGCGATGGGCTTCATGGCAGCGCGGACGCGCAGGACGTCCCCGATGCTCATGCCGCCCTCGATCCCGCCGGCGCGGTTGCTGGCACGCACGATCTTGCCGTCGTCGTCGCGGATGATCTCGTCATGGGCGGCGGTGCCGCGGCGCGCCGCGGTCTCGAAGCCGTCGCCGACCTCGACGCCCTTGATCGCCTGGATGCCCATGAGGGCCGCAGCGAGCCGTGCGTCGAGTCGCCGGTCCCAGTGCACGTAGCTGCCGAGGCCGGGCGGGAGGCCGTAGGCCACCACTTCGACGACACCGCCGAGGGTCTCGCCCTCTTTGTGGGCCGCGTCGACCTCGGCCACCATGGCGTCCGAGGTGTCGCGGTGGAAGCAGCGCAGCGGGTCGGTGTCGAGGGCGATGACATCGCTCGGCCTCGGCAGCGGGGCGTCCTCGGGCACGGACACCGAGGCGATGGACACCGTGTGGCTGACGAGGCGGATGCCGAGGCCCTCGAGGAACTTCACGGCGACGGCGCCGAGCGCCACGCGTGTGGCGGTCTCGCGGGCGCTGGCCCGTTCGAGCACGGGGCGCGCCTCGTCGAAGCCGTACTTCTGCATCCCGGTGAAGTCGGCGTGTCCGGGCCGCGGCCGCGTGAGGGGTGCGTTGCGCGCGGAATCGGCGAGCTCGGCGGCGTCCTCCTCGCTCAATGGATCGGCGGACATGATCTTGTCCCACTTGGGCCACTCGGTGTTCGCGACCTCGATGGCCACGGGACCGCCCTGGGTCACACCATGGCGCACCCCGCCGATGATCCGGACCTGGTCCTGCTCGAACTTCATCCGGGCGCCGCGGCCGTAGCCGAGCCTGCGCCGGGCCAGGGACTCCTGGATGTCGGTACTCGTGATACCCACCCCGGCGGGCATCCCCTCGATGATCCCGACCACGGCGGGGCCGTGCGATTCTCCTGCCGTCAGCCAACGCAACATGGCTCCCATACTGCCATGCAGCAGGGCGGTGATCAGCGTCGAGTCGTGCCGACCGCGTCACACATCACGCCGAGCACCGCGGCGCGGTCCTGCGCCACCTCGGGGAAGAACAGGCGCACCTGCTCCACCGCCTGGTGCAGCAGCATGTCGAGGCCGGGGACGATGGTCCCGCCGGCCCGCTCCCACGCGTCGGCGAGCACGCTCGGCCAGGGGTCGTAGGCGACGTCGAGCAGTGTCGCCTGCGTGCGGAAGCGCTCGTCGGCGGCGAGTTCCCTGCCGAGGTCGTCGGCCGCCCGCGGCGGGAGGGTCGAGAGGACGACGTCGGCCGACCGCACGCGCTCCCCCGCGCTGTCCCACGACTGGAGGGAGACATCGATCCCGAGGGCCGAGCCGATCCGCAGCAGGTCTGCGGCGGCGCCGGGGCGCCGGACCAGCACCGTGACGGCGCGTGCTCCGAGCCCGGCCAGACCTGCCACCGCAGCGGCGGCCGTGCCGCCACCTCCGAGGATCACGCCGCGCGCAGGATCGACGACGCCCGCTGCGGCCAGCGCATGAGAGATACCGGCGACGTCCGTGTTGTGCGCCTGCAGGCGGGCATCACCGCCTGCGTGCTCGACCACGACGGTGTTCGCGACGCCGAGGACTTCGACGAGCTCCGAGACGCCGTCGGCCAGCCGGGCGATGCCGGGCTTGAGCGGCATGGTGACGGACAGTCCCCGCCAGCCCGGCGTGCTCCGCACGTCGGTGACGAAACCGGTGAGGGCCGACTCCGGCACGTCGATGGCGCTGTAGTCGCAGTCGACGCCGATGAGGCGATAGGCAGCCGCGTGCAGCACGGGCGACTTCGAATGACCGATCGGCGAACCGATCACGGCGGCGCGCAGATCAGGCGCCGCCGATCCGTCCCGAACCACCTACTCGCATCGCCCGGGGTTGTCCCCGCACCAGGCGTCGTACTCGGCGACGTACCGGAGGTGCTCCGCGTAGGTCTCGGAGAACTTCGTCTCGGCCGTATCGAGGTTGACGGTCACCCAGAAGTAGAACGGCACGTCGGCGGGATTGACCGTGGCGTCGATCGCCTCGTCGCTCGGCGAGCCGATCGGACCCTTCGGAAGCCCGGGATTGGCGAAGGTGTTGTACGGATTGCTGGTGTCAGCCTTCTCCTCGGGACTCAGCTGGTAGGTCCGCTTGCCGAGTCCGTAGGCCACCGTGGCGTCGGACTGCAGGAGCCCGTTCGTCTCGGTGTTCCCCGGGGTGAGGCGGTTGTTGATGGACCCGGCGACGGTCGCATAATCGCCCTCGCCGGCTTCCGCCTGCACGATGCTCGCGATGGTCAGGATCCGGTACTGCTCGCTCGGATCGGTAACGCCGTCCTGCGCAAGGCGGTCGGTGGTCGCCTTGACCATCTCCGCCACGATCTCGGTGGCGGTGGCCTCGACGTCGAAGCGGTACTCACCCGGGTGCAGGTACCCCTCCAGGGACAGCGCCTCGGGCGGCAGCCCGAACTCCGTGGGCTCGGCCGCCAAGGCGTCGAACTCGGCCCGCGGGATCCCCGTGGACGTGCTGAGGATGTCGAACACCTCACCCTGGCGCAGGTCACGGGCGACAGCGGCGTAGGAGACGAGGGATGGATCCTCGCCGAGGAGTGCCTCTGCGGCATCGGCGGCCGGCATCTGGAGCCGCATCTCGTACTCGCCGGGCTGCACCTCGCGGCCCTCCGAGATGCCACCGAGCGCGTCGATGAAGGTCTGGGAGTCCGCGACGATGTCCGCGCTCTCGAGTCCGGTACCGATCGCCAGCGCGCCGGCGCCCTCGGGAACGGTGAAGACGGTCGTCTCACCTCCCGGCCCGGGATAGTCCGTCACCTCGTTCAGGCCGATCGCGTCCCGGAGCATCAGCGCCGCAGCGTACACCGTTCCCGCGAAGAGCATGAGGACCACGAGCAGGACGACCGTCCGGCGGAGACGCCGCCGCTGCTTGGCCTTCGAGGTCGGCCGGCGAGGGCTGCGCCGGGGCGTCTCCTGGGCCGCGAAGAACTCCTCGACGGGTTCGGGGTGCGCATAGTCGGCGTCGTCGTCGTACGCCTCCGCGTGCTGGTCCGGGGTGTCCTGGGGCGTGGAGGGGTTGTGGGTCCGGTGGTTCACGACTCCTGGTCCCTCCTGCTCGGCGTGCTGTGCTTGATAACTGGCTCCTCCGTAGGGGTCAGCAACGGGTCCTGAGCGCCCGGTGCGTCACGCACAGGAACCGGATCCCCCACGTCCCGTCCACGTGAACGTTGCATGTTGATGGCGTGCTGGAGAATTTCGACGGCCGCCACCTGATCCACTACCTTACGATGCTCCCGGCTGCTCAGACCAGCGGAATGTAGCGATCGGTGCGCGGATACGGTACTGAGCCGCTCGTCGACCAGCCGTACCGGTAACGGATGGGACTGCCGGGATAGTTCCCCCACGAGCAGGTCGGCGTACGTCCTCGCCATCTCCGCGGAGGCACCCTCCCTGCCGGACATGTTCTTCGGCAGCCCCACGATGACCTGCACGGCGCCCCGCTCGATCGCCTCGCGCACCACGATCCGGATGTCGCTGTTCCTGCGGGGGTCCCGCTTCATGGTGCGGACGGGCGTGGCGAGCAGGCCGTCCCGGTCCGACGCCGCAAGCCCGACGCGGACCTGCCCGACGTCGACCCCCAGCTTGGGCCCACAAGGGTACGGGGCTGCGGACGGGCCAGCCTCCGCTCCCCCGTCGCCCTCGGACACCGGAACGGTCAGCGCTCGGCGACCGCGGAGCGGATCGCCGAGAGCGCGTCGGGGATGCGTGCGGCGTCGGATCCGCCGCCCTGCGCGACGTCGTCCTTGCCGCCACCGCCGCCCCCGAGGATCTTCGCGGCGGTGCGGACGAGGGCACCCGCCTTCACGCCGGCGGCCCGGGCCGCTTCATTGGTCGCCACGAGGACGAGCGGGCGGTCCTGGGAGACACCCGTGGCGGCGACGACGGCGGGTTCGGAACCGAGCCGGCCCCGCAGGTCCAGCACGAGGGTGCGGAGCTCGTCCGCGCCACCGATCGAGCCCGCATCGTGGGCGATCAGGCGGACGCCGTCGACGTCGACCGCCGTGTCGACGAGCGATCCCGCGGCCGCGGCGAGCTGTTCCTTCCGCAGGCGGTCCAGCTCCTTCTCCGCGGTCTTGAGCTTGGACAGCGTGGCGGAGAGCCGCTCGGGCAGCTGCGCGGAGGGGACCTTGAGCATGTCGGACAGCTCGGAGACCAGGGCGCGTTCGGCGGCCAGATGGCGGAAGGCGTCGAGCCCCACGAGGGCCTCGACGCGCCGGTTCCCCGAGCCGACGGACTGCTCGCCGAGCAGGGTCAGGCTGCCGATGAGCGACGTCGAGGCGACGTGGGTGCCGCCGCACAGTTCCCGGGAGAACTCGGCATTCATCTCGACGACCCTCACGGTGTCCCCGTACGCCTCGCCGAACAGCGCCGTTGCACCGAGCGCCTTCGCGTCGGCGAGGGACATGATCTTCGTCTCCACCTCGTAGTTGTTGCGGATCGCGATGTTCGAGACCTCCTCGATCTCCGAGCGGGCGGCGGCACTGATGCCCTCGCCCCAGGAGAAGTCGAAACGGAGGTAACCGGCCTTGTTGAAGGATCCGCGCTGGAGCGCCTCGGGGCCGAGGATCTCGTGGAGTGCCGCGTGGACGATGTGCGTCCCCGAGTGGGCCTGCTCGCCCGCGTGGCGGCGCTGCCGGTCGACGGCGGCCGTGACGGTGGCGCCCTGCGCGATCTCACCCTCGCGGACCACGGCGCGGTGGACGCTCAGGCCCTTGACCGGGCGCTGGACGTCGAGGACCTCGACCACGAAGCCGTCGCCCGTGATGAGCCCGACGTCCGCCGCCTGGCCGCCTGCTTCCGCGTAGAAGGGCGTCTGGTCCAGGACCACCTCGATCTCGTCGCCCTGCAGGGCGCTGGGGATCGACTGTCCCTTGTCGAGAACCGCGACGACGAGGGCCTCGGTGGTCAGCTCGTCATAGCCCGTGAAGACGGTCTGACCCCGTCCGAGGAGTTCGGTGAAGACGGAGAGGTCGGCGTGGCCGGCCTTCTTGCCCCGGGCGTCCGCCTGCGCCCGTTGGCGCTGCTCGAGCATGAGGGAGCGGAAGCCGTCGGCGTCGACGGCGAGGCCGGCCTCCTCCGCCATCTCCAGCGTGAGGTCGATCGGGAAGCCGTAGGTGTCGTGGAGCGTGAAGGCTTCCTCGCCCGAGAGCTGGCGCTGCTCGGCGAGCGATTCGCGCACGGCGTCCTCGAGACGCGCGGTCCCGGAGGCGATGGTGCGCAGGAAGGCCTTCTCCTCGGCGTAGGCGATGCGGCTGATGCGCTCGAAATCGCTCTCGACCTCCGGGTACACACCCTTCATCGCGTCACGCGATGCGGGGAGCAGTTCGGGGAGGCAGGCCTTCTCGACGCCGAGGAGCCGCATGGCACGCACGGCGCGACGGATGAGGCGGCGCAGCACGTATCCGCGTCCCTCGTTCGAGGGTGACACGCCGTCGGCGATGAGCATCAGTGAGGAGCGGATGTGGTCGGCGACCACTCGCATCCGGACGTCGTCGGTGTGGTGGGGGTCCTCGGGCGACTCGGCGCTCGTGTAGGGCCTGCCGCTCAGCGCTGCGGCCCGGTCGAGGACGGGGCGCACCTGGTCGGTCTCGTACATGTTCTCGACGCCCTGCAGGATCATGGCGAGCCGCTCGAGGCCGAGACCGGTGTCGATGTTCTTCTTGGGGAGCTCGCCGAGGATCTCGAAGTCGTCCTTGCCCGTGCCCTCGCCACGCTGGTACTGCATGAACACGAGGTTCCAGATCTCGACGTACCGGGTGTCGTCGGCCTCCGGGCCGCCGTCGATCCCGTACTCGGGGCCGCGGTCGTAGAAGATCTCCGAGCAGGGGCCGGCGGGGCCGGGTTGCCCGGTGGACCAGTAGTTGTCCTTCTTGCCCATCTTCTGGATGCGATCGGCGGGGACGCCGATGCTGTCGCGCCAGATGCCCAGCGCTTCCTCGTCCTCGTGGTAGACGGTGATCCAGAGCTTCTCCGCGGGCAGACCGAAGCCGCCGTCGGCGACGTCGCTGGTCAGCAGGTTCCAGGCCATGCGGATGGCCTCGGCCTTGAAGTAGTCGCCGAAGGAGAAGTTGCCGCACATCTGGAAGAAGGTGCCATGGCGTGCGGTCTTCCCGACCTCCTCGATGTCTCCCGTGCGGATGCACTTCTGCACGCTGGTCGCACGGTCGTAGGGCGCCTCCTCGCGGGCGGTGAGGTACGGGATGAAGGGCACCATGCCGGCCACGGTGAACAGGAGCGAGGGATCGGAGGAGACCAGCGAGGCCGACGGCACGACCGTGTGCCCGTTCTTCTCGAAGTAGCTCAGCCAGCGGCTGGCGATCTCGTGGGACTTCATGGGAGGAACATCCTTCGTTCAGTGGTCTGGACGCTGCCGTGGGCGCGTCCGGGCACGGGGGCCGACGCCGGTCCGTGGCTGCGGCGCCGGCGGGACATACCGCGCGCCGGAGGGTCTGCTAGCGGAGGGAGCGGCGCGAGGCGGGAGCGGCGTCGGCCTCCGGCGCAGGGGCAGCGGGGGCCGCGGGCGCCTCTACGCCGAGGGCGGCGCGGAGATCGGTCTCCCGCTCGGACATCGCGGACCGGAGGGCGTCGGTGAAATCGGCGAGGCTGTCGCTGATCTGTCCGACGGCACGGTTGAGCCCCTCGGGCCCGAGGTTCGACTTCGCCTGCGACACCTTGCGTACGGCGATGACGCCGATGGTGATACCGGCGGCCAGCCAGAAAGCTCTTCTGATCATCGTTTCTCTCCGGGGTTCGTGGGTCTAGCGGCTGCGGCGTCGGCGCGCGGGTGCGGTCCGGCCGGCGACTGCGGAGCGGACGCCGTAGGAGAACGCCGACACCTTGATGAGCGGGGAGCCGATCGTCGCGGCGATGAGCGACGACAGCGCGGAGATGTTGGCCGAGGCGTCGGAGACGTTCGAGGTGATGCCGTCGACGGTCTTGAGCTGCTGGTGCGTGGTGCTCACGGTGCTGGTGACTTCCTCGATGAGCGGCGTCGTCCCGTCGGTGACGGTCCGGATCGCCGTGCGCAGCTCGTCGAGGACCCGCCCGAGCTTCCAGATCGGTACGGCCAGCAGCAGGACCAGGACGGCGAACACGCCAGCAGCTATCAAGCCCGCAATATCTCCACCTGACATGGGCGGTCTCCTTTACGCAGGGGTGCACCGCCTCCATGGGCGGGCGTGGGAATTCTTGGCTCCTAGTACCTTACAGAACGAAGAGCCCGCGGCGTGTGCCGCGGGCTCTTGGTCCACACTCCTCGCAGATGCCGGCTGGTTCGCAGCCGGTACCGGGCGACTAGCGTGCGTAGTACTCGACGACGAGCTGCTCTTCGCAGGTCACGGGGACCTCGGAGCGCTTCGGGCGACGCACGAGGCGCGCCTGGAGCTTGTCGAGCTGGACATCCAGGTAGCCGGGGACGGCGGGGAGGACGTCGCGGTGCGCACCGGCGGCGGCAACCTGCAGCGGGACCATGGTCTCGCTGCGGCTGTGCACGTGGATGAGCTGGCCTTCGGCCACGCGGAAGGACGGGCGGTCCACGCGGGCGCCGTCGACCATGATGTGGCGGTGCACGATCAGCTGGCGGGCCTGTGCGCTCGTCCGGGCGAAGCCGGCGCGGAGCACGAGGGCATCGAGACGCATCTCGAGCAGCTCGATCAGGTTCTCACCGGTCAGGCCTGCGGTGCGGCGCGCTTCCTCGAAGATGCGGGCCATCTGCGCTTCGCGGATGTTGTACTGGGCGCGGAGTCGCTGCTTTTCGCGCAGGCGGACGGCGTAGTCGCTGTCCTGCTTGCGACGCGCGCGGCCGTGCTGGCCCGGCGCGTAGGGCCGACGCTCGAGGTACTTCTCGGCCTTGGGGGTCAGAGCAATGCCGAGGGCCCGCGAGATGCGGACCTTGCGGCGGGCACGTGTGTTGTTAGCCACGTTCACCTTTCGATTTTTGCGGCGAAGAAGCGGAGTGAGCCACGGGGGCGTCCGCACTTCCTGGTGTCGCTGGCCTCCACTTGCGGAGAGCCGGGATTGGCCGCTTCCCGGTACTACAGTCCGCCGCGACCCTGGCCGCCCGCGCACACACCATCAGCGGAACTGCCGGGATGCGAGGGGAGGCTGGTACACGACGACTTGCCAGTCAGCGTCCAATGGTACCAGCGCCACGGGGCGGGTCCGAATCACGAGGACCCGGACGGATCGGCCGGGCCCGGGCCTATTTCCCGCGGATGATGCGGCGCAGCTTCGACACCCTCGACGCGATGTCGCGCTCGACACCACGGTCCGTCGGCTCGTAGTAGTCCAGACCCACGAGGTCGTCCGGTGCGTACTGCTGGAGGGCGATCCCGTGGGGCTCGTCATGGGAGTACACGTAGCCCTTGCCGTGCCCCAGCTGGGACGCGCCGGGGTAGTGCGCGTCCCTGAGGTGCGCGGGGATGCCCTGCCCCCGCCCGGCCCTGACGTCGGCGATGGCGGCATTGATGCCGTTGTAGGCGGCGTTGGACTTGGGCGCCGTCGCGATGTGCACCACCGCTTCCGCGAGGATGATCCGCGCCTCGGGCATCCCGACGAGCTGGACGGCCTGCGCGGCCGCGACGGCGGTCTGCAGCGCCGTCGGATCGGCCATCCCCACGTCCTCGGCGGCGGAGATCATGAGCCGGCGCGCGATGAACCGCGGGTCCTCCCCCGCCTCGAGCATCTTCGCGACATAGTGCAGGGCTGCGTCGACGTCGGACCCGCGGAGCGACTTGATGAACGCGCTGGCGACGTCGTAGTGCTGGTCCCCTGCGCGGTCGTAGCGCAGGGCTGCGACGTCCACCGCCTTCTCGGCGTGCTCGAGCGTGACCAGGACGGGGAGGACCGACCCGTCGCCGTCCTCCCCGTCGTCCGCTTCGTCCGCACCGGGTCGTCCCGCGGAGGGGTCACCCTGCGCCTCGGGTCGTGCTCGTTGCTCGGGTTGCTCCGACTGCGCGACGCCGGCGGCCGCCTCCAGGGCTGTCAGCCCGCGCCGGGCATCGCCCGCAGCAAGGCGGACGAGGTGTTCGAGTGCCTCCTCCGACAGTTCGACGGACCCGGCGAGGCCGCGCTCGTCGGTCACGGCGCGCTCCAGGAGGCCCCTGACGTCGGCTTCGTCGAGCGGCCTGAGGGTCTGGAGCAGGGATCGGGACAGCAGGGGCGAGACCACCGAGAAGGAGGGGTTCTCGGTGGTCGCGGCGATCAGCACCACCCAGCCGTTCTCCACGCCCGGCAGCAGCGCATCCTGCTGGGCCTTGTTGAACCTGTGGATCTCGTCGAGGAACAGCACGGTGGTCTGCCGGTACAGGTCACGGGTGGTCAGGGCTTCATCCATGACGCGGCGGACGTCCTTGACGCCGGCGGTGATGGCGGACAGTTCCACGAACGTCCGGCCCTGGCCGCGGGCGATCACGTGCGCCAGTGTGGTCTTGCCCGTGCCGGGAGGGCCCCAGAGGATCACCGACGACGGCGCCGCATGCGCACCCGGATCGTGCTCACCCGCGAGTGTGCGCAGCGGGGCGCCGCGACCGAGCAGGTGCTGCTGGCCGACCACCTCGTCGAGCGTGCGCGGGCGCATGCGCACCGCGAGCGGACTGCGCGGGCGTGCGGAGCCGGAGGGCCTCGCGCCCCGAGCGCCACGGACGGCGGAACCGTCCGCTCCGTCGTCGTCGGAAGCCGCGCTGAATAGATCGTCCACGACGTCAACGTTACTGTGGGCCACTGACCCCCCGAGCACCACCCGGACCCGCCGGGCGCGTGTCCGCGCGGCGCCGCCGCACCGCCGTCACCGGTCCCTCCGCTCCTGCGGAGAGCCTGACGGCACGCGGCCGAACGGAAGGTGATCATGCCCACGCCCAGATCGGTGCTCGTCGAGCCGGCGCGCCTGCCCGGCTGGCTCGCCCGCTTCGAGGAACGGAACGGCGCCTACGCCATCGAGCCCGGCACGACCGCGGACCACGGCGTCGGCCTCGTCGCCGCCAACGGCTGCAGGGCGCGGCTGACCCCCCCGCTGCCCGGACCCGGCACCGTGGGAGGTGCGCCCGCGCCGATGGACCGCGAGGCCCTGCTCGCAGCGGTGCTGCCGGACGCCGAGCAGTCGCACACGGTCGGTCTGGTGCTCGTGCGCCGCGGCGGGTACTCCGTGGGAGTGGCGCGCGGCGGACAGATCGTGTCCTCGAAGACCGGTACGCGGTACGTCCAGGGCCGCACGGCGGCCGGCGGGTGGTCGCAGCAACGCTTCGCACGCCGCCGGGCGAACCAGGCGGATGCGCTCGTCGAGGAGACGGCCGTGCGGGCGGCGGCGCTCTTCCGTGCCGACCCGCCGTCGTGCCTGCAGCTCGGCGGGGACAGGACGCTCGCGGCCGCCGTCCTGGCGGAACCGGTCCTGGCGCTCGTCGCCGATCTGCCGCGGGTGCCCTTCCTGACCGTGCCGGATCCCCGCTTCGTGGTGCTGAAGGACGCGGCCCGCACGGCGCTCGCCGTGCGCATCGCCGTGACGGACCCTCCGGCCGGGACTCCGGACGCCGGCAGCACGGACACCGGAGCCTGAACCCTCGGGCAGTTCTTCGCAGCGGGCGGCGCGCGGCCCGGGCCGCGATGTTCTCGACGGCCTCGGCGTGCAGGACCGCGTAGGTGTCATCGGTGACCGACCGGGGTGCGGGGTGTGGACCGCCCTTGGCGCCGTGAGCAGCGCATGGTCCGCCGGCAGGGGTTCGACGTCGAAGGCGTCCGGTCGGGCTCCCCGGAGGCGCCCGCTCCGGAGTGCTCGGATCAGCGCGTCGGTGTCGTCGAGCAGTCCTCCCGAGGTGTTCACGAGGACCGCCGAGGACGTATCAGCGCCGGTTCACGGGCCCCGACGATCCCTCGGCTGCGGTCGGTCGGCGCGTGGACCGTCGCGACGTCGGGCAACGCGAACGGCTCCTCGTGGCCCACCGTCCGTGCGCCGGCTTCCGCTGCCCGTGCCGGATCGAGGTTCTGGCTCCCGCGATGATCTCCGTGCTCACGGTCGCGCCGACGGCTGCGACCCTCGTCCGGCGGTTCGAGGACGGGACGTGGACGATCCCTCGGCAGCCCGGAGGAGCCGGCTCGGGTCAGGTGCCGGAGTGGCCGCCGTCCGCAGCCCGGCTGCCTGCCGCAGCCCGCAGGGAGGCGATCGCGGCGGCGGCGTCCTCGGCCCCGTACACGGAGGAACCGGCCACGAAGACCGTCGCCCCGGCATCGGCTGCGCGGAGGATGGTCTCCTCGGTGATCCCGCCGTCCACCTGGATCACGAGGGGCAGGCCGGCACCCCGGATGGCGTCCGCTGCGCGGCGGATCTTCGGCAGGGTGAGATCCAGGAAGGACTGGCCGCCGAATCCGGGCTCCACCGTCATGATGAGCAGCAGGTCCAGCTCCCCCAGCAGGTCGAGGTAGGGCTCCGCGGGGCTGGCCGGACGCAGCGCCATGCCCGCTCTCGCACCGATGCTCCGCAGCTCCCGGGCCAGCTTCACGGGAGCCGCGGCGGCCTCCGCGTGGAAGGTCACCGACGCGGCTCCCGTCTCCGCGTACTGCGGTGCCCAGCGGTCGGCGTCCTCGATCATGAGGTGCACGTCGAGGGGAAGGGGACTGACCTCCTGGATGCGCCGGACGATCGGCAGCCCGAGCGTCAGGTTGGGCACGAAGTGGTTGTCCATCACGTCGACGTGCACCGCATCCGCGGTGGAGATGCGCTGCAGCTCGGCCTGCAGGTTGACGAAGTCCGCCGAGAGGATGCTCGGATTGATGCGGAGGTGGGTCACAGCCGTTCCTTTCGTTGCGGCGCGCGGCCGTGGACCGGCGGGATGTACGCGCTCTGGACGGGTCAGGTGGTCTTGCGGAGGAGCGCCAGGTACATGGCGTCCGTCCCGTGGACATGGGGCCAGAGCTGCGCGGTCGAGCCGTGTCCGGCACCGAGCGCTCCCCCGATGCTGACGGCGTCGAGCGCCGAGCCCGCGTCGAGCCGCTCGAACCCGCTGCGCTTGCGCAGGCAGTCGTCGACGACGGCGTCGGTCTCGGCGTGGTGCGGGGAGCACGTCACGTAGGCGACCACACCGCCCGGCGCGACGGCGTCGAGTGCGGACGTGAGGAGTTCCCGCTGCAGCGGCGCGAGGGACACGAGGTCCGAGGGCGTCCTTCGCCAGCGCGACTCCGGCCGGCGACGCAGGGCACCGAGGCCGGTGCACGGCGCATCGACGAGGACGCGGTCGAAGCTCTCGGACCGGTCCTTGCCGACACCGCGCCCGTCGGCGACCTGCACCGTCCAGGACTGCTCGGGCAGCGGGCGGAGGGCCTGGCGGACCAGCTGTGCGCGATGCGGGACGGGCTCGACCGCGGTGAGGTGCACCCCCGTGTCCTGGCCGATCGCAGCGAGGAGTGCCGATTTGCCGCCCGGCCCTGCACACAGGTCCAGCCAGCGTTCCGGCTCCGCGCCGCCGCGGTGCCCGAGGTCCACCCCGGCCAGTGCGCGGGCGACGAGTTGCGACCCCGAGTCCTGGACCCGGACGGTCCCGGTCGAGATCCCGGGCAGGCGGCTGACGTCGCCGCCCGCGTAGTAGGCGGAGTCCGGTACCAGACGGCCGGGTTCCGCCCCCTCGGCGAGGGCGGCGTCCAGCGTCGCCAGTCCCGGCAGGGCCACGAGGTGCACCATCGGCGCGGCGTTGTCCGCGGCGAGGAGCGCATCGATCTCGGCGACGTCCCGGCCGTGGGCGACGAGAGCCTGCCGCAGGGCCCGCACGATCCATTCGGGATGGCTGTGGGTGAGGGCAGCGATGGCGGTGCCGTCCGTCAGGCCGTCGGTGATCTCCGTGATCCAGCCGTCGAGATCGCGCACCGTCACCTTACGGAGCACCGCGTTGACGAGCGACGACGGTCCCGCGCCGATCACCGCGCGCACCAGGCCGACGGTCTGGTCGAGCGCCGCGTGGGCAGGGACGCGCATGGCGAGGATCTGGTGCACCCCGATGCGCAGGGCGTCGAGGACCGCGGGGTCGAGCTGGTCGAGTGGACGGTCCACGCAGCGCGCGAGCACCGCGTCGTACGTGCCCTGGCCGCGGAGGGCGCCGTAGGTGAGTTCGGTGGCGAATCCGGCGTCGCGACGATCGAGGCGGTGCCTGCGGATGCTCGTCGGCAGCACGAGGTTCGCGTAGGCGTCCTCGGCCGCGACCGCGCGCAGGACCTCGAAGGCCACCAGTCGGGCCGGATCCGCCCGCCTCGTGCGCTGCGACGGCGCCGCCTGGGAGAACTGACGCTCTCCGCCCCGGTTCCGCTCCCTGCCCTGCTCGTTGCGCCGGCCGGCTCCCTGCCCGCCTGTACCCTGCCCACCGGCTGCACCACCCGAGCGCTGGCCCTTGCCCTGCCGGGGGGTTCCTCGTCCCCGGGATCCGCCGGTTCCTGCGGTCTCGCTCATTCGAACACCAGCTCTCCGCGCGCTGCCGCGCCTCGTGCCCAGTCGAGGGCACCCATCATCTTCTTACCCGCGGGCTGGACCTGTCCGAGCTGCACGGGCGCGGTGCCGGTACCCACGAGGACGGCGCGCCCCTCGACGCCGAGCTCGCCGGGCGCCAGCGCGCGGTGTCCCGGCTCCCCTTCCGTCGGCGCGGCGCCGTCGGGAACGGTGGTCCAGGGTGACCCGGCCGGTTCGGCGGCCTGCGTCACGGGCCCCACCTTCACCCGCTGGCCCTCAAGCGTGGTCCAGGCACCCGGCTCGGGCGTGACCGCGTTGATCCGCCGCCGGACCGCGACGGCAGGCTGTGACCAGTCGATGCGGGCGTCGTCGATGGTCAGCTTGGGTGCGAGGGTGGGCTCCCCCGTCTGGGGAGTCGCCGTGACCTGCCCGGTGTCGATCCCCGTGAGCGTCTGGACGAGGAGCACCGATCCGCTGCGCGAGAGGCGCTCGAGCACTTCACCGCTGGTCGAACCAGGATCGAGCGTCTCGGTCATCACGCCGAAGACGGGCCCTGTGTCGAGGCCCTCCTCGAGCAGGAAGGTGGAGGCGCCCGTCACGTCGTCGCCCGCGAGGACGGCGTGTTGCACCGGGGCCGCTCCGCGCCAGGCGGGGAGGACCGAGAAGTGGAGGTTGATCCAGCCGTGGCGCGGGATCCGCAGCCCGGCCGGCGGGACGATGCCGCCGTAGGCGACGATCGCCGCCGCGTCGAGGTGCAGCTCGTCGAGCTCGGCGATGAGTTCCGGCGAGAAGCGGTTCGCCTTGAGGACCGGCAGACCCAGCTCCTCCGCGGCCGTTGCCACGGGGCTGGGCGTCAGGACCTTCCGCCGTCCGAGCGGCGCGTCGACGCGCGTGAGCACAGCGGCGACGTCGAACCCCGCGTCCACCAGCGCGCGCAGTGAGGGCACCGCCACCTCGGGTGTCCCTGCGAACAGGATCCTCATCGGCTCGTCCCGCCGGAAGGTCCCGGCGTCGCTCCCGGCGCCGGCACGACTCCGCGGGTGAAGCTCGAGCCGAGCGATCGGGCCCGCTCCGCGGCGGTGCGGGTCGTCACCCGGTTGTAGTCGGCGCTGCGGATGGCGCGGAGGGCGTTCTTCCGGTCCTCGCCCGCCAGCCGGTCGATGTAGAGCCTCCCCCTGAGATGGTCCGTCTCATGCTGCAGCGCCCGCGCCAGCATGCCGGTACCCTCGACGACGATCTCCTGACCCGTGAGGTCCCTGCCGGTGACCCTGGCCCAATCCGACCTGTCGACGAAGCTGCCGAGCCCCGGGACGGACAGGCAGCCCTCGACGTCGACCTCGCCCTGCGATGCGCCGGCGACCTCCAGCACCGGGTTGATCACATGGCCCTCGGCGCCGTCCACGCGGTAGGTGAAGACCTGGAGGCCGATGCCGACCTGGGGTGCAGCGAGGCCCGCCCCCTGGACGTCGATCATCGTCTCGGTCATGTCGCCGATCAGGCGCGCGAGCTCGGGGCCGAAATCGGTGACCTCGGCGGCCGGTGTGCGGAGGATCGGGTCGCCGATCATGCGGATGCTCAGGACGGCCATCGGTATTCGGTTCCTCGTTTCGGTCGCGCGGCGCTCCCGCCGGACTGTGGGTCTGTGCCCCGCGGGCCACTCCATGGCCGCGAGGCTCCCGTCAATCCTAGTGCCGAGCCGGAATCCGGTCGCAGGGACCCACTCTCTGCAGCTCTCGCCTGCATCAGGCGGGGACGGTGGGTCCGGTCCTGCCGGTGGTGCCCGTCGAGGCAGGGTCCGATCCAGAAGGCGAGCCCGTCCGGGCGGGCGGTGGACCGACGGGCAGGAGGGCGCGCCCTGCCTCCTCCGCCTCCAGGCCCGCCTCCCACGCACGCCGCAGCGCGCAGAACCGCAACCAGTGGTTCCTGAGCACTGCCGGGTTGGCACGCATGGCGCGAACCTCGGTCTGCCCGACGGCCACGCCGAGCAGGAGCGGCTGGTCGCCGTGCGCCCACGGGCGCCATTGCCCCTTCTCGGGATCGACCAGCGACTCCTCGGCCTTCATCCCTGCGACCAGCTGCATGACGACCTTGTCGTCGAGTGCCTTCACGAACCCGTCGCTGTCCGTGTTCTTGGTCTTGTAGTCGATCAGGCACGTGCGTCCGCCGATCGTCGCGACCAGGTCGAGGGTGCCCGCGTAGCCGAGTGCAGCGTTCCAGACGGTGATCTCCGGTTCCACGGGCCGGACGTCGTACAGGTCCCACCATTCGTCGAAGCGCTGCGCGAAGCCCTGCTCCCCGTTCTCCTCGAGAGCCAGGCGCGCGGAGTCCAGCGCGTCGGGCCTGCCGAGGGCCCGCAGCGCCACCTGCTCGCAGTAGTGGTGCACCCGGGTTCCGCGCAGGGCCGCCTCGTCGCGGTACCGTTCGGCCGCCGAGGACGCGTCCCGCACCGTGGTCCGCAGTTCGGCGGGGTTGCCGAGCGCGCCGGGAAGCCGCGGATCCTTGGCCAGGGCCGTTGCGGCCATGTGGCCGTACCAGCCGCCGAGGGAGCTGGGCAGCTGGGAGATGACGGTGGTGATGGAGGGTACGGCGGGCTGTTCCGCGGTGGAACGCGCGTACATCCTGCCGTGGGGCGTCGCATGGGCGAGGAGCGGAGCGGTCATGACCCAAGTCTCTCAGGCACCTCCGACAGGATGGTGCGAGGGCGGCCCAGGGCCGTGATGCGGAGAGCGGACCGCCGGCACGTCGCGAAGCCGGACCGTCGGCGTCGGCGAAGCCGGACCGTCGGCGTCAGCCGATTGGACGAACCCCCGAACGTCCTATAGAGTTTTTTCTCGTTGGAAAACGAAGAAACACCGTGAAATGCAAGTCATCGAGCGGATATTTCGGAGCATTTTTCTTCTGCGGACGTAGCTCAGCTGGCTAGAGCACCACCTTGCCAAGGTGGATGTCGCGGGTTCGAATCCCGTCGTCCGCTCGCAAGTCACTGTGAAGCCGGACCAGTCCGGTGACCGGAGTCATCCGGTCATGGTGGGGTGGCCGAGAGGCGAGGCAGCGGCCTGCAAAGCCGTATACGCGGGTTCGAATCCCGTCCCCACCTCGGTGCAGTACGAGCAGCACAACCCATGAATTTGGGCGATTGGCGCAGCGGTAGCGCGCTTCCCTGACACGGAAGAGGTCACTGGTTCGATCCCAGTATCGCCCACGACGGCGCCCCCTCGGGGGCGCTTTTTTGCGGACGTAGCTCAGCTGGCTAGAGCACCACCTTGCCAAGGTGGATGTCGCGGGTTCGAATCCCGTCGTCCGCTCTCAGGCCGGTCGTCGGCCGTTGCCCGGTCCTGGCGAGGACCGGGCATTTTTTATGCCCTGCGCGTACCGGCCTCACTCCCGGTCCTGCTCGGAGGACATCCCCCTGTTCGTGCCCTAGAATTTCGGGAGCGGAGACGGACTGCGTCTCCACGACCGAAAGGAGGTGTCCGTGGGTTTATTGGACGGGCTCAAGGGCAAGGCCGGCACCCTCGCGGGTAAGGCGACCGAACTCATTGGCGATAATTCCGACAAGGTGAAGAACGGCATCGGGAAGGCCGGCGACTTCGTCGACGGCAAGACCCATGGCAAGTACGCGCACCACATCGACGGAGTGCAGACAAAGGCTTCGGAGATGGTCGACAAGATCGACAAGAAGGACGGCAAGGGCGACGTCGGCCCTACCCCTCCGCCGGCCGTGTAGTACCCAGCCTGGCAATACGGAAGCGCCGGTCCCGCCGAGAGGCGGCACCGGCGCTTCCTGCGTTCCCGGGCGAGACCGGGGCGCATGACGTTCTAGCCTGCGACCTCACTGCCCTGCCGGGCCAGAGCCGTGAGGCGTGAGACAGCGCGGTAGTACTTCTTCATGTAGCCACCGTGCATCATCTCCTCGGTGAAGAGCTGATCGAAGGTCGTCCCGCTCGCCATGATGGGCACGTCGCGGTCGTAGAGACGGTCGGCGAGCACCACGAAGCGCAGGGCGACGGACTGCTCGGTGATGGTCTCCACGCCGTGCCACGCCACGGCATCGACGCCGTCGAGGAGCTGCCGGTAGCGGCTCGGATGGACGCCCGCGAGGTGACCGACGAGCTCGGAGAAGTCGTCCTCGGCGAGGACCCCGCCGGAGAAGGAGTCGATCCGGTCGCGGAGCGCTGCGTCGTCCATGGCGTCCGGTGCCTGCGGGAGACCGCGGTGGCGGTAGTCCTCGCCGTCGATCCGCGCCACGTCGAACTGGTCCGCGAGGACCTGGATCTCCCGCTGGAAGTCCTCTGCGGCGAACCGTCCGTCACCGAGGGAACCGGGGAGGGTATTGGACGTCGCGGCCAGCTTGACCCCGGCGTCGGCCAGTTCACGCATCAGGCGGGACATGAGCACGGTGTCACCGGGATCGTCGAGCTCGAACTCGTCGATGCACACGAGGCTGTAGTCGCTGAGGGCCTCGACGGTCTTCCGGAAGGTCAGCGCTCCCACCAGGTTGGTGTACTCGACGAAGGTCCCGAAGGACTTCTTGCCGGACGAGGCGTGCCAGAGCGAGGCGAGGAGGTGGGTCTTGCCGACGCCGAACCCGCCGTCGAGGTAGATACCTGCCCGGGAGGGGGCCTTCCTCGCCCCGAAGAGCTTCCGTAGGCCCGAGGGTGCCGGCTCGTCGACCGTGCCGGCGAATTCCCGCAGTGTCGTGACGGCGGCCGCCTGGGAGGGTTGCTGGGGATCGGGCCGGTAGGTGTCGAAGGACACCTCCCCGAACCTCGGCGACGGGTAGAACCCGCCGAGCAACTCATCGACGGAGACCTTCGGTGAACGCTGCGTCAGGTGTTCGATGACTGGCACGGATGTGGACCGCTTTCTCTTTCCGGCAGGCGCGTCCCGTCCGGTACACGCACGCGACGGCGGTATGGTCACAGCGCCGCCCCGCTACGCCAGACTACGGCACGGTGCACACCGCGGGCGGCCCACTCCGGCGCCGGCACCGCGCCTTGACCTCGCCGTCGACCGCTCCCCCACAGCCTTCGGCGACCGGAAGGAATTGCCGCCTCGCGTGGTTAGGGTAGGGGAAGACCAGCACCGTGCACACCGCTATGCGAAAGGCCGCAATGACCCTGGCACCAGACACGCAGGACAAGTTCGCCGAATACGCCCATCCGGAGCGGCTCGTCTCCACCGACTGGCTCGCCGCGCATCTCGGCGCCGACGGACTCGTCGTCGTCGAGTCCGACGAGGACGTGCTCCTGTACGAGACGGGCCACATCCCCGGTGCCGTGAAGATCGACTGGCACACCGAGCTCAACGACGAGGTCACGCGCGACTACATCGACGGCGCGGGTTTCTCGCGCCTGATGGCCGCCAAGGGCATCGCGCGCGACTCCACCGTGGTCATCTACGGAGACAAGAGCAACTGGTGGGCGGCCTACGCCCTCTGGGTCTTCACGCTGTTCGGCCACGAGGACGTGCGCCTGCTGGACGGAGGCCGCGACATCTGGGTCGCCGAGGGTCGGGACATCACGACGGACAGGCCCGATGTCGTCGCCACCGACTACCCCGTCGTCGAGCGCGACGACTCCTCGATCCGCGCCTATCTCGGTGATGTGCTCGAGCACCTCGGCAAGCCACTGATCGACGTCCGATCCGGCGACGAGTACACCGGCGCACGCACCACCATGCCCGCCTATCCCGAGGAGGGTGCACTCCGTGGCGGCCACATCCCGACCGCGGCGTCCGTCCCCTGGGCGCGAGCCGCGGCCGAGGACGGGACCTTCCGGACACGGGCGGAACTCGATGCCATCTATCGTGGCGAGGCCGGGCTGAAGGACGGCGACGACGTCGTGGCCTACTGCAGGATCGGCGAGCGGTCGAGCCACACGTGGTTCGTCCTCACGCACCTCCTCGGCTTCGAGCGGGTGCGCAACTACGACGGCTCCTGGACCGAGTGGGGCAATGCGGTCCGTGTCCCGATCGTCCGGGGCACGGAGCCCGGTGAGGTTCCCGTGTCCGTGAACCGCTCCGCGCAGGCCGCACGATGACCACCGGGACCGTCCCCACGAAGCTCGCCGAGATCATCGACGACTTCCAGGACCTGACCGAGCCCGACCGCCTGCAGCTGCTGCTCGACTTCTCCCGGGAGCTGCCCGCCCTGCCGGTGCGCTACAGCGACCACCCGGAGCTGCTGGAGCAGGTCGTCGAGTGCCAGAGCCCGCTGTTCCTCACGATGGAGATCGGCGAGGCCCCCGGGCACCCGGTGCACCTCTTCTTCTCGGCACCCCCCGAGGCTCCCACGACCCGAGGTTTCGCGGGCGTGCTGCTCGAGGGGCTCGACGGACTCCCGGCCGCGGAGGTACTCGCCGTGCCCGACGACGTCCCGGACCGCCTCGGCCTGACCCGCGCCATCACTCCCCTGCGCATGCGGGGCATGTCCGCCATGCTGGGGCGCATCAAGCGGAAGATCCGGGAGTCCGTCAGGGACGAGGCGTAGGCGCGGGCGGCTCCTGCGCCGCGGGCCCGGCGGACCGACCGCCGGGCAGGGTCCTGCCGAAGACGTTGTCGTCCAGCCAGTGCTCGACGACGCTCTCCCACCGTTCCGGCGCGACGTTCCACTCCTTCGTGTGGCGCGCCCGCTGGAATCGCTCGAGCGTCACGAAGGTCGGGTTCTTCGCCGCGAGTTCCGCCGAGGGCCCGATGGGCACGAACTCGTCGTCCTCGCTGTGCAGCACGAGGGTCGGCAGGGTGAGCTGTTCCGCGCGGGCGATCCAGTCCATGCTCTTGAGGTCGAGGGGCGCGGCCAGCCCGGTGATGCGTCGGGCCCGCTGACTGGCCAGCAGGTACTGGCCCAGGCGGCCCACCGGTGCGGGGATCCTGTTGAGCTCGGCGTGGTGGGCGAGCACCTCGATCCAGTTGATGACCGGTCCGTCGAGCACGAGCGCCCTGATGCGCCGCCTGTGGCGCGAGAGATCGGCCGTCTGCAGCACGATCGCGCCGCCCATGGACCAGCCGAACAGCACGACGTCGCGTGCACCGTGGGACACCGCGTAGTCGATCGCGGCATCGACGTCGTGCCACTCCGTCATCCCGAGTCCGTACCTGCCGTCCGGTGCCGAGGGGGCTTCGCCGTCGTTCCGGTAGGACAGCACGAGGCTCGTCATCCCCAGCCGGCGCGCGGGTCGCAGGGCGCGCAGGGCTTCCGCGCGGGAGGCACCCCGACCGTGCACCATCACGGCCCACGTACTGGCGGGGCCCTCGGCCCGGACGAGCCAGGCCGGTGCCGAACCGCCCTCGACCGGGATGAGGACCTCCTCCTCGGCGAAGCCCATGGCGAAGGGGCTGGGGTAGACGGCGCCGCCCCACCAGCCCCTCGTCGCCGCGGCGAGGTCACCCGCGTAGACCTGCTCCACCTCACGCTCGACGGTGCCCTCCCGGGGCACGTAGGAGCGGATGGCGCCGATGCGCGCGTGCCCCGTTCCCTGGGCGAAGTGGAGGCTGTAGGTCCCCTCGATCGTCGTGTCGTCGGTGGCGGGGAGGATGATGGTCTGCCGGCCGGTGGCTCCGACCACTGCGAGGATGTCCAGGTTCTCGACCCGGACGCGCGAGGGTGTCACGATCTGCCGCGCGAAGTACACGGCCAGCCCGGAGACGGCGCCGGCCGCGGAGGAGGCAAGGGCTACTCCCGCCCCGATCCCGAGGGCGGTCCACCTGAGCCAGGAAGCAGGGGGCCGCTGCTCTGCGGCCGGTGACCTCGTCGATGCCATGGTTCCATTTCTACCCTGCCCGAGGCCCGTCCTGCGACGAGCCGCCGCATTCCGGTGCCCGTGGCGAGGCGAGGCTCCCCCGCCGGCAGTACAGTGGCGCCATGAGCCAAACGATCCTCGTGCTGACCGAGGAAGCCCTGACGCCCGCCGATCTCCTGAACCTGCGGACCCTGCAGGGTGATGACCCCGCGGATCTCGTGGTCCTCATCCCCGAGGACCGGAACGAGTCGGTGCTCGGGGAGTTCTTCCGCCACCTGAGCCTCCTCGAGGTCGGCGAGGCCTTCCGCAGCTTCTCGCCCGACGACCGCCGTCATGACGAAGCAGCGGCACGGGCCGCCGTCGAGGAGTCACTGCGGCTGCTCTCCTGCGAGGGCTTCACCGCACGCGGGCGGACGACCACCGGGAACCCCGTGGACGCGCTGGTGGCGGAGGCCGCCGCCGGCGGTGCGGCCCAGGCCGTCGTGATCACCCGACCCCACGCGATGGCGGACACCTTCCACACCGACTGGGCCAACAGGGCGCAGGACAAGCTCGGCATCGCCGTGCTGCACCTGTACTCGGGGTCGGGATTTATTGGCGACTCGTAGGCGTTGAGCACGGTATGACGACCGAACGCGAGGCATTCCTGCCTGACATCGACAAGTCCGACGACGAGTGGCGGCAGGAACTGACGCCCGAGGAATTCCAGGTCCTGCGCAAGGCGGGCACCGAACGTCCCTACACCGGCGAGTACTACGACTCCAAGGCGGAGGGCACCTACGCGTGTCGGGCCTGCGGCGCCGAGCTGTTCACCAGCAACGAGAAGTTCGACTCGCACTGCGGTTGGCCGTCCTTCTGGGCACCCCTCGCCGAGGACAAGGTGCGCTACCTCCATGACCGCTCCCTCGGCATGGAGCGCATCGAGGTCCGCTGCGCCCGGTGCGACTCGCACCTAGGCCACCTGTTCAAGGGCGAGGGATTCGACACCCCCACAGATCAGCGCTTCTGCATCAACTCCATCTCCATGCGGCTCGTCGAAGCCTCCTAGGGCCTGATCGACCCGCTCCGCTGCACGACGAAGGCCGGCCCCCGGGCCGGCCTTCGTCGTTCTCGCGATGATCCTCCCGGGCGGTGAAGGAGGACTGGTCCTCGGCGGGACCACCAGACGTCCCAGCGTAAGGAACTCTGGATCTCACCGAACTTCGCTGTAAGTATTCCTGTTCCCCTTGCTACGCTCGCCGCAGACGTACACCGCCCGGCCCGTCCCGAGGAAGCAGGAGCCATGACACTCGCCCCGATCGACCGCACATCCGCCCGGAACACCCCCCACGAGCACGCGTCCTGGCTCTCGCTGAAGCACGCCGTGGAGGAGCTTCGCCTCCTGCAGGTCAAGGACGGCTCGATCCCGGATCCCGGACACCACGAAGCCGCCGGCGCACTGACGACCGCCATCATCCAGTCCGTCCAGGACCTCGCGCCGCTCTTCCCCCAGGATGCCGAGTACCTCGCCAGGACGGTCACGGCCTTCGAGGCGTGGCGGACCGGGACGTTCGGTGTCCCCGACTTCCTCGAGCCGCTCCTCGCCTTCCAGCCACAGCTGGACCGTGTCGACGGGCTGCAGCATCTCGTCGTGTTCCCCATGTACACCCAGAACGGCAGCACCAACAGGCTCGTCGAGGCCGTGCTGATCGAGGTCCTCTGGCCCGATTTCATCGACGAGCTCGAAGCCGGCGCCTACTCCAACGCCCTGTTCGTCCCGATCCGCTTCCTCGATTTCACCGAGGGCTACAACACCAATTCCGCCGTGCTCTTCCCCGAGACCGTGGCCGTCAGCTCCACCCCGACCTTCACCTGGGGCGCCATCTTCGCCGATCGCGAGGCGGCCCGCTTCCGCCGGGTGGTCCGCGCAGCGGCGGAGATCACGCGCCTGGACCTGCCCCAGGATGCCCTCGAACTGCTCGACGACCAGACCCTGACGGAGGAGACCTTCGTCATGTGGGACCTGATCCACGACCGCACCCACATGCGCGGCGACCTGCCTTTCGACCCCTTCATGATCAAGCAGCGGATGCCGTTCTTCCTCTACTCCCTCGAGGAGCTGCGCTGCGACCTGACGGCCTTCCGCGAGTCGGTCCGAATCGAGAAGGACGAGGACGCATCACCCGAGGCCCGGAAGCACGCCCGGCTCGTGCAGTACGCGGTCATCTTCGACCGCATCTTCCGCTTCAGCATCACCGGGAGCCGGGTGCGCAACTACGACGGCCTCGGCGGCCAGCTGCTCTTCGCCTGGATGCACCAGCACCATGTCCTCCACTGGACCGACACGAAGCTCACCATCGACTGGGACGAGGCCGCCGACGTCGTCGTCGCCCTCGGCGAGCAGATCGAGCAGCTGTACTGGCGTTCGATCGACCGTCCGAAGATCGCGCACTGGCTCGCCGCCTACGAGCTCGTGTCCGCGACCGTCACGCCCCACCCCGCCTCGGTGTGGGCGAAGGGGCCCGGGGCGCTCGAACTCATGGGTCCGCCGCGCGGCCTGACGGACGCCGTCCTCGATGACGAGTTCCCCCTGTCGATGTTCTTCGAGGCCCTCGACCGCAAGATGAAGCCGGTCATCGAGTCCACTGCCGGCATCACCGCGGACGCGGCATGACGGGAGCCGGAGCCGGAGCACGGACGGCGGTCGTCGCAGGCGCCTCGAGCGCCTCCGGCGCGGCCCTCACGCGTGCCCTGCTCGAGGACGGCTTCACCGTCGTGGCGGTGGGAACCGATACCGGCCGCCTCGCGTCGGCCTTCGACGGGCTCGACGGCGTCGACCGGCGGGTGTGCGACCTGACGGACGAGTCCGCCGTCGCCGCCCTCGCGGCGGAGGTCCTCGTCCAGCACGGGGGCGCCGACGCGCTCTTCCACCTCGTCGGCGGATGGCGCGGGGCCAGGGGCATCACCACGCAGGCGAGATCCGACTACGACACCCTGCACCGCTCGGTGTTCGTCACGCTCTTCAACACCAGCCGCGCGTTCTACGACCAGCTGGCGGCCCGGGACGGACGGCTCGCGGCCGTGTCCGCCACGGCCGTCGCAGCACCCATCGCCGGCAATGCCTCGTACGCGGCCGTCAAGGCATCGGTCGACGCGTGGCTGCAGGCGGTCGCCGACGGATTCTCGAAGGACGGGACGGCGGCGGCAGCCACCGCCGTCGTCGTGAAGGCACTGGTGGACGACCGCATGCGGGCGGAGCACCCCGAGCGGACCTTCCCCGGGTACACACACGTCGCGGACCTCGCCCGGATCCTCGCGTCCCTCCCCGGCCGGCCGGCCACGGAGATCAACGGGGCCCGCATCGACGCCGTTCGGGGATAATGGCAGGGTGACCGAGACCATGATTCCCGCCGCTCCCGCCTCCCCTGCGCTGCACGACCCCACGCAGCGCAGCTTCGCCTCCGACAACTACTCCGGCGTGCACCCCGAGGTGCTGACCGCACTCGCGGCCGCCAACGAGGGGCACCAGGTCGCCTACGGGGACGACCAGTACACCGCGCGCCTGCTGGAGGTGATGGAGCAGCACTTCGGCGAGGGCATCTCCATCTACCCCGTGTTCAACGGCACCGGCGCCAACGTCCTGTCCCTGCAGTCGATCCTGCCGCGCTGGGGTGCCGTGATCTGCCCCCAGACCGCGCACATCAACGTCGACGAGAACGCGGCCCCGGAGCGCGTCGGCGGCATCAAGCTCCTGACGGTCCCGACGCCGGACGGCAAGCTGACGCCCGAGCTGATCGACCGCGAGGCCTGGGGCTGGGGCGACCAGCACCGTGCGCAGCCGCTCGCCGTCTCCATCACGCAGACCACGGAGCTCGGGACGCTCTACTCGGTCGCCGAGATCAGGGCCATCGCCGACCACTGCCACACCCGGGGCATGCGCGTCCACATGGACGGGGCGCGGCTCGCCAACGCAGCCGCGGCCCTCGGCCAGCCGTTGCGCGCCTTCACGCGCGACGCCGGCGTGGACATCCTCTCCTTCGGGGGCACCAAGAACGGGCTGATGTTCGGCGAGTGCATCGTGGTCCTGGACCAGGAGGCCTCCACCGGACTCGACTACCTGCGCAAGCTGAACATGCAGCTCGCCTCGAAGATGCGCTTCGTCTCGGCCCAGCTCATCGCCCTGCTCGAGGGGGATCTCTGGCTGCGCTCCGCATCGCATGCGAACGCCATGGCCGCCCGGCTCACCGAGGGCGTGCGCGCCATCAAAGGTGTCACCCTGACGCAGGAAACCACCGCCAACGCCGTCTTCGCGATCCTTCCGCCCGGTGCAGCGGACCGGATCCGCGAGAGCTTCCGGTTCTACGACTGGGACCAGGCCACGGGCGAAGTGCGCTGGATGTGCTCGTTCGACACCACCGAGGAGGATGTCGACGCCTTCATCGAGGCGATCCGCCGGGAAGTGTCGAACTGACGGTTCCGTGATCCGGGAGGCCGACACCTCCCGGGAGCGGCGCGCCGCCGGACGTCCGCCGGGATCAGGGCGTAGCCTGCGGGGGTGAGTGCAATCGGTGGCGTATCCCATCTTCCTGGGGAATTCCTCGACGCCCTCGCCGGCCTGCGGACAGCGGCCCGGCGCAGCGAGATCAGGCTCGAGGAGATCCCGGCCCCCTCACGCCTCGCCCCGTTCGCGGTCGCGCTCGGGGCCGAGGTGTTCGAGGCGACACCTGTCGTGCCGCCGCCCCTGCATGGACCGGCCCGCACCCTGCTGGTTCCGCCCGAACCGCTGGAACTGGCCACCGGGCGTTTCATCCTCCTCTACGACCCGGAGGGCTCCGAGGTCTGGAACGGGCGCTTCCGGATCGTCACCTACATCCGGGCGCAGCTCGAACCCGACATGGGCAACGATGCCCTGCTCGGATCCGTCGCCTGGACGTGGCTCGTGGAGGCCCTCGACAACCATGGTGCACGCCACCACAGCACCGGCGGCACAGCGACCCGGATCCTGTCGGAGAGCTATGGAACGCTCGAGGACCGCCCCGACACGATCGACATCGAACTGCGGGCCTCCTGGACACCCGAGACCTCCGACGTGCAGCGGCACCTGGAGGCGTGGTCCGAGATGGTCTGCACGTTCGCCGGGCTGCCTCCCCTTCCCGCCGGCGTCGCGCACCTGCCCCACCGCCGATCCTGACCGGTCAGGGAGCCGTCCGGTTCCGCCCGGCAGTCGGCCGCGGGGATAGACTGAAATCACCATGAGTTCCCACACCTCCGAGCAGACGGACAGCACCGAAGCGTCCGGTCCCGCAGCCACCGAAGCCGATGCCCCGATCGAACTCCCCCTCCTGACCGAACCGCGTGACGGCGTCCCCCTCGTCGTCGACACCCGGGCCGGGCTCGAGCGGGCGGCGGCGGCCCTCGCCGCCGGTACCGGACCGGCAGCGGTCGACGCCGAGCGGGCGTCGGGGTTCCGGTACGGACAGCGCGCGTTCCTGGTGCAGATCAGGCGTGAGGGAGCGGGGACCTGGCTCATCGACCCCGAGCCCTTCGAGGACCTCCGGATCATCGACGACGCCCTCGACGGCGTCGAGTGGATCCTGCATGCCGCGAGCCAGGACCTGCCCTGCCTCTCCGAGCTCGGGATGTGGCCCGATCATCTCTTCGACACGGAGCTCGCCGCCCGTCTGGCCGGTCTGCCGCGGGTCGGCCTCGCGGCCGTGATCGAGTCCCAGCTGGGCTTCAGCCTGGCGAAGGAGCACTCGGCCGCCGACTGGTCCAAGCGACCGCTGCCCGAGCCGTGGCTGCGCTACGCGGCGCTCGACGTCGAGGTCCTGACCGAGCTCCGCGACAGGCTCGCCGAGTTGCTGGAACGCGACGGGAAACTGGCCATCGCCGAGCAGGAGTTCGAGCACATCCGGCAGACTCCGCCGGCGGAACCACGCGTCGATCCCTGGCGCCGGACCTCCGGGCTGCACCAGCTGCGTGACCGCCGCCAGCTGGCGGCCGTCCGGCAGATGTGGCTCGAGCGCGAGGACCTCGCCCAGCGACGCGACGTCGCTCCCGGGCGCCTCGTCCCGGATTCCGCCATCATCGCTGCCGCCAAGGCCATGCCGGCAACCGTCCCGCAGCTGCTCGGTACCAAGGGCTTCCACGGGCGCGCCGCGCAGAAGGAAGCACCGCGGTGGCTGAAGTGCATCAGCGACGCGCGGAAGCTGACGAACCTGCCGCCGCTGCACATCTCCACGAATGCCCCCCCACCCCCTCGCATCTGGGCCGAGAAGGATCCGGAGGCAGCCGCCCGGCTGCTGACGGCGCGGCCCCGCGTCGCAGCACGCGCCGAGTCTCTCGGCATGCCGGTGGAGAACCTGCTCACCCCCGACTACCTGCGGCGCATCGCCTGGCGGCCCCCTGCCGAGGTGTCCCTCGAATCGGTCTCGGCAGCCCTGGCGGACCTCGGTGCGCGCCCCTGGCAGATCGAGGAGGTCGCCGCGGTCATCACAGTGGCGTTCCTCGATCCCGATCCCCTGCCCGACAAGGGCCGGGCACAGCAGCAGGTTGCCGCCGGCGACTGAGCCCGCCGCCTCCCGGGCTTGCTTGCACGCTATGTTACCCACCAGTAACATGATCGCGGATCAACAACTCGAAGAGGAGCACCAGGTGAGCCAACACACCGAGACCCCTGCCGCGCGGCGTACGTCACGTGCCGTCCGCGACGTCGTCTTCGTCGACGGAGTCCGCACACCCTTCGGCCGAGCAGGCGAGAAGGGCATCTACGCCGGGATGCGCGCCGACGACCTCGTGGTCAAGTGCATCCGCGACCTCATGCGCCGCAACCCGTCGCTGCCGGCCGAGCGCGTCGACGAGGTCGCGATCGCCGCCACGACCCAGACGGGGGACCAGGGCCTGACGATCGGCCGCACCGCCGCCCTGCTCGCAGGACTCCCCCGGACCGTACCGGGTTTCGCCATCGACCGCATGTGCGCGGGTGCCATGACCGCCGTGACCACGACGGCCTCGGGTATCGCCTTCGGCGCATACGACGTCGTGATCGCCGGTGGCGTCGAGCACATGGGGAACCACCCGATGGGCTCGGGAGCCGATCCGAACCCCCGCTTCATGTCGGAGCGCATCGTCGATCCCGCTGCACTGAACATGGGGAACACCGCGGAGAACCTGCACGACCGCTTCCCGGACATCACGAAGGACCGCACCGATGCCTACGCCGTGCGGAGCCAGCAGAAGCTGGCGAAGGCCTACGAGGCCGGGCTGATCCAGCCGGATCTCGTCCCCGTCGCGGGCAGGAAGGCCGGCGGGGGCTGGACCTTGAACAGCGTTGACGAACCTCCCCGCCCCGACACGACCGTCGAGGACCTCGCGTCCCTGCGCACGCCCTTCCGGGCCCATGGCCGTGTCACGGCAGGCAATGCGGCAGGCCTGAACGACGGGGCGACCGCCGCGCTGCTCGCCTCCGGGGACGCCGCTCTCGAGCTCGGCCTCCCGGTCCGGATGCGCCTCGTGGCCTACGCCTTCGCCGGCGTCGAACCCGAGGTCATGGGGATCGGACCGGTGCCTGCGACCGAGAAGGCGCTGCGTCAGGCAGGGCTCGGCATCTCCGACATCGGGCTCTTCGAGATCAACGAGGCCTTCGCCGTCCAGGTGCTGAGTTTCCTCGACCACTTCGGCATCGACGACGAGGACCCGCGCGTGAACCGCTACGGCGGCGCCATCGCCGTCGGGCACCCCCTCGCCTCCTCCGGCGTCCGGCTCATGAACCAGCTCGCCCGCCAGTTCGAGGAGGACCCGTCGGTGCGCTACGGCATGACGACCATGTGCATAGGCCTCGGCATGGGAGCCACGGTCATCTGGGAGAACCCGCACCACGAGCACTACGGACAGGACGCAGCATGAGCTTCGAACGCTACGACGAGCTGGCAGCACTCGTCCCCACCGAGATCGTCACCCACTCCTACGTCCAGGACATCACGCTGCCGGAGGGCGCCGGCGTCCTGGCTCTCATCACGCTCGACAACGACCTCGACCATGCGAAGCCGACGACGCTCGGGCCGAACACGCTCATCGAGTTCGGCCGGACGCTCGAGGGCCTGAAGGAGCGCGCCGCGCACGGTGAGATCCAAAGTGTCGCTGTGACCGGCAAGCCGTACTTCCTCGTTGCGGGGGCCGATCTCAGCACGGTCAAGAGCGTGAGGTCCGAGCACCTGGGCCGCCTCATGGCCGAGCTCGGGCACGAGGCGTACGATCTCCTCGCGGATCTGGGCGTGCCGAGCTTCGCCTTCATCAACGGTGTGGCCCTCGGCGGCGGGCTGGAGATCGCCCTTGCCGCGAACTACCGGACCGTGTCCTCGGGCGCCACGGGGATCGGTCTGCCCGAGGCGTTCATCGGCCTGGTTCCGGGCTGGGGCGGCGTGTACCGCCTCCCGCGCCTCGTCGGGCCCGCGAACGCCGTCAAGGTCATGATCGAGAATCCCCTGAGCAACAACCGCAGCCTGGACGGCGCCTCGGCGCATGCGCTCGGGATCGCCGATGCCCTGTTCGAGCCGGCGGACTACCTCGAGCAGTCACTCCTCTGGGCGGCGCGGATCCTCACCGGCGGCGGGACACTGGAGGCCGTCACCCGCCGCCGTGCCGAGCTCGGCTCCTACGACGACGCCGCGTGGACGGGCGCTGTCGCCGCGGGGCGGGCGTTCGTCGAGGCGAAGACCGGCAATGCCGCGCCGGCGCCGTCGCGCGTGCTGGACCTGCTCGAGGCAGGCCTGACGCTCACGCGGAAGGAATCCGCGGCGGCCGAGTGCACGGCCCTCGCCGAGCTGATGCAGACTCCGGAGTTCCACGCGACGGTCTACGCATTCCTCGACCTCGTACAGAAACGCGCCAAGCGCCCGGCCGGAGCACCCGACAGGAAGCTCGCGCGGCCCGTCTCGAAGGTCGGCGTCGTGGGGGCCGGACTCATGGCGGGCCAACTCGCACTCCTCTTCGCGCGCCAGCTGAAGGTGCCGGTGGTCCTCACGGACATCGACCAGGCGCGCGTGGACAAGGGCGTGGCATACGTCCACGCCGAGATCGAGAAGATGCTCGGTCGGAAGCGGTTGTCCCAGGACGCGGCGAACCGCACGAGGGCACTCGTGACCGGCTCCGTCTCGAAGGACGCGTTCGCCGACGCGGACTTCGTGATCGAGGCCGTCTTCGAGGAACTCTCGGTCAAGAAGCAGGTGTTCGCGGAGGTGGAGGCCGTGGTCTCCCCCGACTGCATCCTCGCGACCAACACCTCCTCGCTCTCCGTCGCCGAGATGGCCGCGGACCTGAGCCACCCGGAGCGCGTGGTCGGCTTCCACTTCTTCAACCCCGTCGCGGCCATGCCGCTGCTCGAGGTGGTGCGCGCGCCGAAGACCGACGACGCCGTCCTCGCTACGGCCTTCGTCCTCGCCAAGGGCCTGAAGAAGAACGCCGTGCTGGTGCAGGACGCGCCGGCCTTCGTGGTCAACCGCATCCTGGGACGCATGTTCGGGGAGATCACCGCCGTCTTCGACGAGGGGACCGACGCGGCGACGGCCGACAACGCACTGCGGCCCATGGGTCTTCCGATGACGCCGTTCATGCTGCTCGCTCTTGTGGGTCTGCCCGTCGGCCAGCATGTGCAGGAGTCGCTGCACTCGGCCTTCGGCGACAGGTTCCACGTCTCGGCGAACCAGCAGAAGCTGATCGACGCGGGCGTGAAGGGGCTGTGGCAGAAGCAGGAGGACGGCTCCTTCGCCGTCCCCGAGACCACGCTCGCCCTCCTGGAGCGCGATGCGTCGCCGTCCTCCGCCGACGAGGTGCTCCGCCGGACGCAGGACGCGCTGGCGGACGAGATCGGACGCATGCTCGACGAGGGCGTGGTTGCGGCGCCCGAGGACATCGATCTCTGCATGATCATGGGAGCGGGGTGGCCCATGCACCTGGGCGGCATCACACCGTACCTCGACCGAGTCGGTGCCTCCGAGCGCGTCCGCGGGAAGGCTTTCCACCGGGCCTGATACCGCCGGCGCCTAGGCCGTGCTCCGTCGACCGCCCGCTCCCCGCGAGCGACGGCCGCCGCGAGCAGCGGAACGGGTGGTGGGGCGTTGCCCCACCACCCGTTGCGCTACTGCCTGTGACGTGCGGCGCGGCGTGCTAGTGGGCCTTGCCGTTACCGGGTCGCACGGTGATCTCGGCCGCCGCGGTCGTCTCGATCCCGGCGTGGTTCACCGCCGTCGCGATCAGCTCGTAGCTGCCCTTGAGTCCTTCGAGGGGCAGGTCGTATCGGCCGTCGGTTCCAGTGATCTCCTGACCGTCGAAGGTGACGATGAGCGAGCGGACGCCCGATTCGGCGTCCTCTGCCCGGACGTCGACCGTGAGCCCCCGTTTGGCACCGACCTTGGTGTCCTTCAGCCCTGTGACGACCGGTGCTGTCCCATCCAGGACCGGGGCGTTCACGTAGGTGATGCTCGGCGCCGCAGGCATGGTCATTCCCTCGCCGAGGAAGAAGCTCGTGTGAGGGGGCTGGTTGTACGCGGTGTTCTGCCAGGCGACACCGAGACGGTACACGGGGTCGTGCATGAGGGTGCGGATGCGGTGCTCGGTGACAGCGGTGGTGGTGAAGATCTTCAGCGAGGAGTGGTCGGCACTGCGGTAGACCAGCTCCTCGCGCCAGTCACCGAACAGGTCGGCCTGGAGTGCCGGGTTTCCCTTGGTGCCGTTTCCGGTGAGGGTGCCGTCGAGCGTGAGCAGCCGATCCTCCGCGCCGGACTCCCAATTCCACTTCGAGATGGTCGGCGTCGCGCCGGTGGCGAGCTCCAGGGGGTCGGTGTAGTCGTGGTCGGTGATCTCGCGCAGCAGGTCCCCGTCCCACCAGGTGAGGAAGTTCGCCGCGGGAATGCCGGTGCCGAGGTCGGTACCGTCGGCTGCCCGGAGTGATCCGACCTTCGAGTAGAACTTGTAGGTGCCGCCGATCGCCCACGCCTCATTGCCCTCGTGGGTCGGGTCGATGTCCCCTGCAGCTCCACGCCCGGTGTCGCGGGCACCGGGTATGGACCACAGGATCTCGCCGGTCCCTGCGTCGCGCATCGTCGCGGCACGCTGACCGCTGCTCGTCATACTCTCGTGCACCGAGTAGACCTCGAGGCCGTCACGGGACGGAACGTGGTCTGCAACGTGCATCGCGTCCCCGTGGCCGAGGCCGGTGGTGTACAGCGGAGTGCCATCACTGTCGATCGTCATCGATCCGAAGACGATCTCGTCAGACCCGTCGGCGTCGACGTCGGCGATGGAGAGGTTGTGGTTGCCCTGCCCGGCGAACTGGTTCCCGGCCGTGGTCGAATCGAAGGCCCAGCGCTCCTGGATCCTGCCGTCCACGAAATCGAACGCGGCGATGGAGGTCCTGGCGTAGTACCCGCGGCTGAAAATCATGCTCGGAGTCTCACCGTCGAGGTAGGCGGTGCCGGCCAGGAAGCGGTCCATCCGGTTGCCGCTGGTGTCACCCCATGAGGCGAGCTCTCCGCGCGCCGGTACGTAGTCGACGCTGTCCAGGGCCGCACCGGTCAGGCCCTCGAAGACGGTCAGATATTCCGGCCCGGCGAGGATGCGGCCGCTCGTGCTGCGGTAGTCCGCAGAGGCGTCGCCGATGACCACGCCGGCGCCGTCCACCGTGGCGTCAGCGGTCTTCATGGCGAGTTCGGCCCGACCGTCGCCGTCGTAGTCGAACACCTGGAACTGGGTGTAGTGCGCTCCGGCACGGATGTTGCGGCCGAGGTCGATCTGCCACAGCCGTGTGCCGTCGAGCTCGTAGGCATCGAGGTAGACGTTGCCGGTGTAGCCGGAGCGCGAGTTGTCCTTCGCGTTCGTCGGATTCCACTTGAGGATGATCTCGTACTCGCCGTCGCCGTCGAGGTCTCCGACCGATGCGTCGTTGGCTTCGTACTCGTACGCCTCCCCTGCCGGAGTCGTCCCGCCTGCCGGACGCTGGAGCGGGATGTCCAGGGACTGGTCCCCCCACGGGGTGAACTCATCGGTGACCGTCACCTCTCGCTCGTCGATCAGCGCGGTCACGCGGTAGACCGAAGCACTGGTCCCTTCCGCGTCGAGCAGGTTCGTGCTGCCGGTGATCGGGGTCCCGGTGATGCGGACGCCGTCGCGGTACACGTGGAAGCCGATCGATTCGGCGTCGAGCCCGAGCATCCGCCAACCGACGTAGACTCCGCCGTCGGTGGTCACGGCGACCGGGGCCCGATCGAGGTATTCCATCTGCCGGACCGGTGTGTCTTCCGGCGCAGCTGATGCAGGCATGCTCACCAATGTCGCGGCAGCAACGGCTGCCGCTGCCGCCGCTCCCAGTGCTCGTCGTGATCTTCGTGCGTGGACGATTGAAACCATTATCATCTCCTGTGATGTCCTGGTGCAGAAGCAGGGCAGGATCCCCCAGTGGGAAACCGCTTTCCTAATCTGTCCATCGTCCGTTCACCCTGAGCCTGTTGTCAAGAGCAACAGATCGGGTGGCCGGGCCGACGACATCTCCCCCGCGGGCCGGTCACGTCCTCCAGCGTCGTGGTCAGGCCGCTCAGGCGTGCGGGTGATCCTTCAGCCACATCGTGGCCTCCTCGACGGTCGTGAAGTGACGCGTCGGATACGGGGGCTGGTGAACCTCCGTGAAATAGCTCACCAGCAACCGATCGACCGGTGACGGACCTACCAGGGCCATGGCTGCGATGTTCAGACCGTGGGAGAAGGTCTTCAAGGCGCCCCTGCTCAGGGACACCATCTCGTTGAGCACCACCAGCATCGGCGGACACACGTCAGGGCACAGGGCATCGACCCTGGCCACCAGAGAGAACGCCTCATGATCGGTCACGGTCGATCCGGCGACCCACTCGATCCGCACGACGTCACCGCGCAGTTCCGCGGTGAACGAGTCCTCGGCAGGTCCGCCCACAGCGATCATGATGATGCCCCCCTCCCCCGGGATCAGCGAGATCCACCGAAGCGCACACTACGCCCTCAGCCCTCCATGTCCAGAGAATCCGCGGTCCGGCCTGCCCACACGGTCACTGCCGCGGACCCGGCGTCACGTGTGCGGTCCCCAGATCTCCAGTTGGACCAGGGCCGCGAGTGTCCGCAGCTTGTGCTCGTCGGCGGGGCTGAAACTGCGGGGAGCGTCGTCGATGATGCACAGCGCGCCGATCCTCATGCCCCCTCGGCCGTGGACGGGATGCCCGGCGTAGAACCTGATGAACGGTGGACCGGTGACGAAGATCCTGTCCCTGAACACCGGATCGTGCAGGGTGTCGGAGATGACCAGCGTCCTGTCCAGGCCGATCGTCCGGTGACAGAACGTCTCACCGCGCGGCATGGCGCCCTCCAGGGTGCCGACCGAGGATTTCGTGACGAGTTGGTCCTCGGTGATGAGGGTGATCGCTGCTCCCATGACACCGAAGTGGTCCCGCGTCATGCGCGGCAGCCGTTCCAGGTTCCCGGACACCGGTGCGTCGAGGAGCCCGGAGGTGTACAGGGACTCGACACGGGCCTCCTCTGCTTCCTGCGTCAGCGGAATCAGGTGATCAGGCGGGCGCCCGTGCTCGGCCAGGCGTTCACCGTCCAACTCACTCACCCCGTACCCACCGGCCATCGCCACACTCGCACTGCTGTAGGGGGCGCGGGAGGTGCCGGCGCCCGCAGAGGGACCCCCGAGCTGCTCGTTGACCGCGTGCGCCATCAGGTCCCGTTGCAACTGCGGCAAGGTGGCGGATCCCGCCAGGTAGCGGAGCACCTCGGACTCGGTACTCATGCCACCCGTCTCCCTATAGACGGCGTAGATCCTGCGCACGTCCAGGTGGTGTTGCAGCACCAGATCAGCCGTGACCCCCTGCTGCACATCAGCATCACTCATCCGCGCATCGCCCCCCGAGGCTTTCCAGCCACGCCCCCAGTGGCGTGGACTCCGACGTACAAAAGGTCAGCGGGAGTTGTTCGTTCCCCGATCACCGCACACCTGTTCTTCGCCGGCACCCACGGCAGGGATTGATCGTCGAACGTTCTATCTTCGACCGTTTCCACGCCGCCGATCGACGAACTCGACGAGAGCTGCGGGATCAGGAGGCGGCCTGCCGGTCGGAACGAAAGGGTCAGGAAGTGCAGGCTGGTCTTGAGTCTTTACCCGACCGATGTTGAGAGTGTGCTGCGCATACTGGATGTACGCCTGAACGATGGCCCGCACTGTGTCTCTGCAGGGTGCGGGGCTCAGCCGGCCACACCGACGAGCCTCGTGCACGAACGTGGGATCTCCTTCACAGGTCAAGCAGATGGACTGTGGGGGAGAACTGAACGCGGACGAGCAGGAACGACGTCGGGCACCTCATCGAATCGGTCAGGGGACTGGCCGGTTCCTCTGTCGCGTCGAAGGATCGTGCACCCGTGACCACTCCTGCTTCCTCCATCCCGGAAATCCCGGATGCTTCGGGGGCCCTGGCTGTCCAGCCTGCTGTCGAGGTCCCGTCGGCTGAACCGGTCGAGTACTTCGCCAACTGCCCCACCGGGATCGTCGAGCACTACTTCGAATCGCCGGCTCTGCACTGGTCCGATGAGCTGTATCGCATTCATGGGTACGAGCGAGGCGAGATCGTACCCACCCTCGACCTCGGCATCTCCCACGTCGAACCTGCGGACCGGCATGCGGCAAGATCGCTGTGGGAGAGCCTGTTGAGCAGGAGCGGCCCACGTTCGGCGTACCTGTCCCTGCGGGACGCGAACGGCAGGATCCGCAAAGTGCTGATCTCCGGCAACTACATCCTCGCGGACGCCGCACAGGGCAGGGAAGCGATCGGGGTATGGGCGCTGGTCGTGGATCTCACACGATCCATTCATGAAGACACCCACCAGCTGGCGAATCAGGCCGTTGCTGCGTCCGCGTTGCAGCGCAGCGTGATCGAGCAGGCCAAGGGCATCCTGATGGCGCAGGCCGGGATGACGGCCGCCGAAGCGTTCGACTGGCTCAGCCGGCGCAGCCAACTGAGCAATCGGAAGGTCGTCGCCGTCTCCCAGGGCATCATCGATCGTATCCGGCAGCTCAACCAGGAGAAGCGACCTGCTGCCCGGGCCGACGCCCTGCTGAATCTCCTCACGACGCCGTGAAGGAGCCCGGGCAGCACCGCGCGCATCGCGCGGCGTCGCAGCACGCGCGCTCCCGCAGTTGAGGGAGAGCGAAGCAGGAGGAAGCAGCGGTACTCGGTGCGGGTCCACCGGGGTGGCCACTGCATGGCAACGGCGGGACGGTACCCCGACGACGACGACAGGTAAGCCGGCTACATCACCGCTCCTCCAGCGTGGGCGACAGGACGCGGCGTTGCCGCCCCTGGTGAACGGAGCTGCAGCAGATCCGCGGTAGTCTTCAGAGCCGTGGCACCAGTCCACCTGAGCTGACGGGAATCGATCTTCGTGACCACCTTGTACCGCGACCGCGGGGGCCGTGCCGCCCGCACCGAGCAGTGACCACTCCGAGCACCACCGCGTCGACCCTGGTGGTCATCCCGGCGTTCGGCTCACCGGAGTTGACCGACGCCGTCGTCGGTGACCTGTGCCGCGACGGCAATGATCTCGATCCGGACGTGCGGATCGTGGTGGTCGACAACGCCGGCGACTACGTCCTCCCGCAGGGGAACATCTCGGTCCACCGCCCCGGGCGCAACCTGCGCTGGATCGGCGCCACGAACTGGGCCCTGCAGACGTCCAGCCGCGATGGACATGCTGTCTGCGTCGTGCTGAACAACGACATCCGCCTGTCGCCCGGGTTCCTCGACGGGCTGCTCGCGACGTTCTCGACCGCGGACGACATCGCGATCGCAGCTGCCTGCTACGACGACTTCTGGCTGCACCAGCGAGCCCGGACCATCCCGCCCACTGCCGCAGACTACGTCCCGCAGGACGTGCTGCGCGACGTCGATTTCTGCGATGGGACGGCGATCGCCTTCGCGGTGCCCCCCGTCGTCGAACTCGGGGGCCTTGACGAGGTGACTTTCACCCGGCACGGCTATGGCGCGGACATCGACCTGGCGATCCGGGTCCGCGCGGCCGGCCTGCGGTGCGTGGTCACCGAACGCGCCTATGTCTCGCACCTGCGACGGCAGACGATGAACCGGACCGGCCAGACCTCGGAGGACAACCGCGCGGAGATCCTCCACGGTCTGGACGCCAAGTGGGGCGACGACTGGCGGGCGGAGGTCGGGCTCGGCCCGGATTCCTTCCCTGCCCACAACGTCGGCAGCGGCGCCTCGTGGTACCTGACACCTCCGGCATGACCACTCGTCCCGGCCTGTCGCCGGGGCGGATCGTCTATGCGGGCTTCGCCACCGCCCACCACAGTGGCGGTGTGCATGTCATGACCCAGCACGTCCGGCTCCTGCGCGAGGGCGGCCACGAGGCCTGGCTGTGGCTGCCCGACCCGGACGATCGCACCGACTGGATCCCCGACGGCGTGCCGATGCTGTTCGGCGCCACCACTGGGATCGGCGCTGACGACCTCCTGGTTCTGCCGGAGACCCCGACCGTCCAGGGCCGCGATCCGGCGCCCGGAGCCCGGAAGGTCATTTTCAACCAGAACCACTTCTATACCTTCGCTGCCGGCACGCCAGGCAAGGAGTTCCCCGGCTGGTCACCGGCGCCGGCTGTCTGGGTGGTGTCCGAGGAGAGCCGCGACGTGCTGGCCGCAGCACTTCCCGGTCTGCCGGTGAGCCACGTGCCCAACCCCGTGGACGGCGAGCTGTTCGCGCCCTCGGCGAGCGAACAGCTGCGGGTGTGCTGGTTCCCCAAGAAGCGGCCGCGGGAGGCCTCACTGCTGAAGCGGTTGCTGGCCGGCGACCCGCGGCTCTCAGGGGTCGATCTGGTGGAGCTGGTCCAGGCTCCGCGGGCGGAGGTGGCGGCGACCCTGGCGAGCAGTGCCGTCTTCGTCGCGCTCGGACATACCGAGAGCTTCGGTCTGCCCGTCGCCGAGGCCCTGGCGGCCGGCTGTCTCGTCGTCGGCTACGACGGCGGTGGTGGCCACGAACTGTTCGAGGCCCCCGGCGCGTGGCGGATCCCGGATCAGCGGCCGTTGCTCCTCCGCGACCGGGTGGCGGCTTTGATGCAGGAGCTGAACACCTTGACACCGGTGCGCGCAGCGAACCGCCGTTGGGTCCTGGACCGCTATCCGTTCGCCCGGACCGGGGCTGCGCTGGAGGAAGCGGTTGCCGCTGCACGGGAACGGCCCGGGGCGGCGACCGTGGCCGTGCATCCGGTGGCATGGCTCGACACCCTCGGCCCGCACTTCACGGCCTTCGCCTGACCCGTCAGTCTGCGCTCTTCACGACGTTGACGAGCTCCTCGCCGGCGAGATACCGGTGCATCTGAGCATTGACCAGCGCGAAGGCACGGGGGCCGGACTGGCTGACGGACCCGGCCGCATGCGGGGTGATGATCAGGTTCGGGGCTGACCACAGCGGGTGATCAGCCGGCAGGGGCTCGGGCTCCATCACGTCCAGCGCGGCGCGCAGCCGACCGGCGGTCAGCTCCGCAAGCAGCGCGGACGTGTCGACGACCTTTCCGCGTGCCACGTTGACCAGCAGGGCGCCGTCACGCATGTGGGACAGGAATTCCGCGTCGACGAGACCCGTCGTGTCCGCCGTGAGAGGAACGGTCAGCACCACCACGTCGGCCTCGGGCAGCAGGCCCGGCAGCTCCGACGTCGCATGGACGCCGTCGCGGGCCGTGTGCGCCACGAACACCGGGCGGGCGTCGAAGCTCCTCAACCGGTGCGCGGTCTGCTCCCCGAGGTCACCGGCGCCGATGATCAGGACGCGCTTGTCGCGCAGGTCATCGGCCTCCATCGGATCCCACCGGCCCTGCCGCTGCGCTTCATCGAAGTGGGGCAGCCGACGCAGGGTGGCGAGCACGACGGCCAGCACCAGTTCGGCGACCGCCGAGCCGTGCACACCTCGCGCACTGCACAGCGTCACGCCGTCCGGGACGTGCTCGAGGATGTCCTCCACGCCGGCACTCGTCAGCTGGACGACCTCGAGCTTCGGCATCGCGGCGAACTTCTCGACGAGGTCGGTCGAGTCCTCGACCTGCGGAACCCAGAAGAGGGTCTCCGCCAGCCGATCGGGCTTGTCGTTCCCGCCATCCCAGACAATCACCTCCACTCCGTCGGGGAGGTTCCCCAGGAGATCTCGGGCGTTCTGGTCGGGGATGCATACGACGGTCATTTTGTCAGTGTAATCATTCGCTTGACCTGCGCTGGGCTATGGTGTGGGAGGGACTTCTACAGAAGTAAGAAATTCGTCGGGGGCACCGGGGAACACCCGGGTCGACGGATGCGCCCAGTACACCCGTGTGGCTTCGAAGGCAGAAGCGAACTTCTACAGGAGACGCGCCATGGCAATCACGCAGCTCGCTTACCCCGCCCAGGAACCGGAACTCGCCGGCGAGGACATCCGGCTCCGCAACTGGGCCAGGAACTCCCGGCTGGGCCTGCCCGGCTCGGTCGTCACTCCGGCCACCGAGGCCGAGTTGTGCGACTTCCTGTCCACCAGTGATGGCGCGGTCCGGATGATCGGGAGCCGGATGTCGCCCGGCCGGATGATGTCGGTCGCGGACGGGGCCGGCACGCTGCTGGACCTGAGCCGGCTGAGCGGCCTGATCTCCAGCACCGAGGACACCGTGACCTTCGCCGGCTCGACCCCGTTGTCCGAGGTGTACGCGTTCCTCACCGCGCGGGGCCGGATGCTCAACGCCTCGCCCGGGGTGATCGCCGAGCAGACCCTGGCCGGCGCGGTGTCCACGGGAACCCATGGTCAGGGCCTGCAGCAGAGCTCGATCGCGGGCGACGCGCTCTCGATCCGGATCGTCCTGGCCGATGGCACGATCGCCGAGTTCGACGAGGAACACCCGGACTTCGGCGCCGTGCAGCTCGGCCTCGGCTCCCTGGGCGTGATCACCGCCGTGACGCTGCGCACACGGGAATCGCTGGTCTACACCTGCGTCAAGCAGGCGGTCGACGCCGACACCCTGGAAGCGGACCTCGGGACCTGGAACCGGGAGAACCTCCTGGTCAAGGCGTGGTGGTTCCCCCAGGAGAACCAGGTCCAGGTCTGGACCGCCAACGAGGCGTCCGACGACGAGGTCTCCAGGTACCGGGCCGGCGGCGGGGAGCTGCTGGAACACGCCGGCACCAACGCCACGATGAACACCACCGTGGAATCGACGTTGCGCCTGCTGCGCGCCGACTCGAGGGGTGTCGCCGACGACGGCAAGCCGATGCGCACCGTGACCCGCTTCAGGGACTTCACCGACGTCACGGGGGATGTCTACCAGGTGTTCTGCCGCGGGATCGCGACCCCGCAGATCAACGTGGAGATCGGTATCCCCCTCGCCCGGGCGGGAGCGGTGATCAGGAAGATCAAGGACTGGCATGCGGAGACCCAGCCTCGCATGCACTACCCGGTGATCCTGCGCTGCACCGGCGCGTCGGACGCGTGGTTGAGCCCGTCGAACGGCGAGGACACCTGCTACTTCGGCTTCGTGGTCTACTACTCGGCCGACGGCTCGCTGTCCGAGGAGGGCGACAGCTTCCTGAGGGCCGTGGAGCGGGCCCTGTCCGAGGAGGGTGGCCGTCCCCACTGGGGCAAGTACTTCGACGAGTCCCTCTACGACTGGCCGGCGCTCTACCCGCAGTGGGAGGCCTTCCGCCGGGTCCGCGAGACCCTGGACCCGCAGCACCGCTTCGCGAACGCGTTCACCGCCGCCCTGCTCGACTGACCCGACCCCACGCCCTCGATTCCCTGGACAGGAGCACCACCGATGAACGCCTGGGTGACGTTGCTGACGCAACCCCACTACCTGATCGGGGTCCGGACCCTGCGGGCCTCGCTGGCCGACTCCGGCAGCGACGCTCCCCTGGTGGTCATGGTGACCGAGGGGATCGACGAGCAGGCCCGGCGCCTCCTGCTCGACGACGGATGCATCGTGCGCGACGTCGCGCCGTTGCGACCGGCCGGCGGGTCCGCCGACAGCTACGCCAACGCCCGGTTCGCGGAGGTATGGACCAAGCTGGCCGTCTGGGGCCTCACCGAGTACGAGCGCGTCGTGTTCCTCGACGCCGACATGCTGGTGACCCGGACCATGGACGAGTTGTTCTCGCTGGAACTGGCCGACGGCGCCATCGCCGCCTGCCACGCCTGCCGGTGCAACCCCAACCGGATCGCGAGCTACCCGCCGAGCTGGACACCCCAGACCTGTTTCTACACGCACTGCCGCGGCGGGGACCACGTCACCGAACCGGACGCGACGGACAACTACCTCAACGGCGGCTTCCTCGTGCTCTCACCCGACGAGGCCGTCCTCGCCGACATGGTGGCCCGCCTGGCGGCCGTCGACGACCTGTCACGCTACCCCTTCGCCGAACAGGACTTCCTCAACGAGTACTACCGCGACCGCTGGCAGCCACTGCCCTACATCTACAACGCACTGAAGACCCTGCCGCACCAGCACCCGACGGTCTGGGATCCAGCGGAGGTGAAGAACATCCACTACATCATCGACAAGCCGTGGGAGAAGCCCCTCGACCCCACCGACCGGTACGCCGAGGTGAACCGGCTCTGGTGGGCAACGGCTGATCGGCTGATGGATCGGGCGTCGGGTCCCGCGGCCGGTTGACGGCACGGTCTGCCCGACACGGCGGTACCTCATGGGTCGGCTTGTCGGTCGACCCTTCAGGTCCCGGCCTGCACGACGGAGTGGCATGGTAGACGACCTCTTCAGAATCGTCCCCGGGGCGCCCCCGGGCGGTAACGCCACTCAGGCCGTCGGTGCCGGGAAGATGCGATCCAGTTCGGCGAGGTCCTCATCGGTCGGCGTCCAGTCGGCGGCCTCGGCGTTCTGCCGCACCTGCTGCGGCGTGGTGGCTCCGGCGATCACGGAGCCGACCGCCGGCTGGGCCGCGAGCCACGAGAAGGCGACCTGCACCTCGCTCACGCCGCGCTCGGCCGCGAAGGCCGAATATGCTTCGAGCTGGTCCCAGTCGGCGGTCTCGAGGACATTCTGGCGTGAGTGGGTGAGCCGGCTGCCCTCAGGTACCTCGTTCCGCCGGTACTTGCCGGTCAGCAGACCATTGGCGAGCGGGAAGTAGGGCAGCACCCCGAGTCCGTACGCCTCGACGGCCGGGACCACCTCGCGCTCGAGTCGGCGGTCCAGCAGGTTGTACGGGTTCTGGGCCGAGATGAACGGCGTGTAGCCGCCGCTGCGCGCCGTGAACTCGGCCTCGGCGATCTGCCAGCCGGCGAAGTTGGAGTGCCCCACGTACCGGACCTTGCCACTGGTCACCAGGTCGTCGAGCGCCGCGAGGCTCTCCTCGATCGGCGTGAGGGCATCGGGCGCGTGGTACTGGTAGAGATCGATCCAGTCGGTACCGAGACGGCGGAGGGAGGCCTCCGCCGCGCGGACGATGTACCGCCGTGAGCCTCGCGCGTTCCAGTCGGGGCCGTTCACCCCTCCCATGTCGAGGCCGAACTTGGTGGCGAGGACGACGTCGTCGCGCCGTGGGCCCAGCGCCTTGCCGAGCTGCATCTCGCTGACACCCGGCGCCTTGCCGTACATGTCGGCGACGTCGAAGAGGGTGATGCCGGCATCGATCGCGGCATGCACGACCGCGTCCGTCCCCTCCTGGGATTCCGAGGCGGTGCCCGCTCGGCCCAGGTTGTTGCAGCCGAGCCCGACGGTGGAAACGCTGAGCCCGGAGGTGCCCAGTCTGCGGTAGGTCATCATGTACCTAACCTACCAACACAGTTGCCCCGGGCACATGACCCGGGGCAACTGGCGCGAACGGGGTGGGATCAGGCGAACCAGATCCCGATCTCCCGCTCGGCGGACTCCGCGGAGTCGGATCCGTGGACGAGGTTCTGCTGGACCTTGACGCCCCAGTCGCGGCCGAAGTCGCCGCGGATGGTGCCCGGCGCTGCTATCGTCGGCTCCGTCGTACCCGCGAGCGAGCGGAATCCCTCGATGACCCGCTGGCCCTCGAACACCGCGGCGACCACGGGTCCACTCAGCATGAACTCGACGAGCGGCTCGAAGAAGGGCTTGCCCACGTGCTCGGCGTAGTGCTCCTCGAGCAGCTCACGCGTCGCGTGCACCTGCTTCAGCTCGGCGATGGTGTAGCCCTTCGCCTCGATCCGGGCGAGGACGGTGCCGGTCAGGCCACGTGCCACGCCGTCGGGCTTGACGAGGACAAGGGTGCGCTCGGTACTCATGGGTCTCCTGGGGGTGGGGCGCCACGGGAGGCGGCGCGGATGTCGGGGTATCACCCCCGACTCTACTCAACGGCGGGGCCTTCCTCGGGATGGGCCTTCTCCCACTCGGCCTGCAACCGGTCGCGCTCCACGTTCTCGCGGTCCACGCGCGCGCCCTGCCTCAGCCCGTACAGCCAGGTGATCGCGAACGCGAGTCCGACGACGAACATCGCCGGCTCCAGGAAGCCGCCGGCGATGATGACGAGCTGGAGCACCCAGCCCACCGCGATACCCCACCTCTTCGTGACGACTGCACAGGTGAACACCAGGAGGACGCTGAGGATCACACCCGAGGTCAGGATCACGGCCGGTGAGATCTCGTCACGCCGCAGCCCGAACACGGTGAGGGTGGCGAAGAAGACCACGAACGCCTCGAGCAGGAGCACGGTCGAGGCGAACATGACCTTCGTCGAGCGCCGCTTCTTCGGCATCCCGGGCCGCCACTCGCGCTGGGCCTTCGTCATGCGTCGTGCCATGCCTGCCTACTTCCCTAGCAGCGTGCGGGCTTCGCCGACCACCGTGACGGAGCCGGTCACGAGGATGCCGCCGGACAGGTCGTTGTTCTCCTCGGCCTTCATGACCGCCCACTCGAGGGCGTCGTCGAGGGCCGGGAGGATGGTGATGTTCTCCTCGGCGAAGCCTGCCGAGAGAGCGGCCTGCAGGAGGTCGGCAGCCGGGACCGAGCGGGGCGAGGTGGACTGCGTCAGGCACACGTCCTCGAGGATCCCGCCCAGTTCCTCGTGGAGCTCCGCAAGTATCCCGGCGGCATCCTTGTCCTGCAGCACCCCGATCACGAGGACCAGGCGCGAGAAGTCGAAGGCCTCGCTGATGCCCCTGGCGGCGGCTCGCGCACCGGCCGGATTGTGCGCGGCGTCGACGATGATGCTCGGCGCCGTCCGGACCACTTCGAGGCGCCCCGGGGATGTGACGGCGCGAAGGCCGTTCCGCACGAGGGTGGTGTCCAGCTCCCGCTCCCCTCCCCCGAGGAACGCCTCCACCGCGGCGACGGCGACCGCCGCGTTCTCGGCCTGGTGCTCACCGTGCAGCGGTACGAGCAGTTCTCCGTACCGTCCCGCGAGGCCCGTCAGGGACACCACCTGGCCGCCGACGGCGACCGTCCGAGTCTCCACGCCGAATTCGACGCCCTCGAAACGGAATTCCGCTCCGACCTCGCGGGCCCGTTCGAGGAGCACCTGCGCGGCATCCCGCGGCTGGATCGCGCTGACCAGGAAGGCTCCGGGCTTGATGATGCCGGCCTTCTCCAGCGCGATGTCCTCCACCGTGTCACCGAGCAGTTCGGTGTGGTCGAGGGAGATCGGCGTGATCACGGCGACCTGGCCGTCCCCCACGTTCGTCGCGTCGGTGATCCCGCCGAGCCCCACCTCGATCACGCCGACGTCGATCGGTTCGTCGGCGAAGATCGCGAAGGCGAGGATGGTGACGCACTCGAAGTAGGTCAGTCGCGGCTCACCGGCGACGAGCAGTTCGCCGTCCACGATGTCCAGATAGGGCTTGATCTCGTCCCAGACGCGGACGAACGTGCCGTCGCTCACGGGCTCACCGTCGATGCTGATGCGCTCGGTGACGCGTGACAGGTGAGGGCTCGTGAAGCGTCCGGTACGGAGGTCGTGCGCCAGCAGGATGCTCTCGATCATGCGCGCCGTCGACGTCTTGCCGTTGGTGCCGGTGATGTGGATGATCGGGAAGGTCCTGTTCGGCTCCCCCAGGATCTCCATGGCGCGGTGCAGCGGGGTCATGCGCGGTTCCATCCTGTGCTCCGGTGCGCGGCTCAGGAGCTCGGCGTAGACACTCTCCACGGAGAAGCCGTCCGCCTCCCGGCCGCTGTCCGCCGCGCCCGCCTGGGTATCGCTGGTCTCACTCATGGTCCTGCTCCTGCTTTCCTACGGTGATGCCGAACTCGGTTCCCGCGGCGTCGTCCGCGATGATGCGGAGCTCCGTCGTGAGGGTCTCGGACCGGATCAGCCCGGCGTTCGCCTCGAGCGCCTGGACCTGATGGGGTGCCACGGTGATGGTCGTGGAGATCCGGTCGCTGATCTCGAGACCCGCGTCGCGGCGGGCCTGCTGGACGGCACGGATCGCATCGCGCGCCGTGCCCTCCGCCGCAAGCTCGTCCGTCACCTCGGTGTCGAGGACGAGGAACCCGCCGCCCGGGAGGACCGTCACCGCCTTCGACGTCGCCCCGTTGCCCTCCACGACGGTGTCGAGCGTGTACTCGTGCGGCTCCAGGGCGAGGCCGCCCGCTGTCACGCCGCCGTCGTCGGACACGGACCAGTCACCGGACTTGGACGCCTTGATGACGGTCTGGACATTCTTGCCGAGGCGCGGGCCGGCTGCACGGGCGTTGACGACGAGCCGCTGCGAGATGCCGAACTCCGCGGGCTCGGCGTCCGCCGAATCCACCAGGCGGACGCCCTTGAGGTTCAGCTCGTCGGCGATGATCGAGGAGTACTGCCCGGACAGTGCGCCTGCACCGGGAGCGACGACGGTCAGCTCGCGCAGCGGCAGGCGCACGCGGAGGTTCGCGGCCTTCCGCAGGCTCGAGCCGACGGAACACACCTGCCGTGTCCGGTCCATCCGCTCCACGAGGTCCGGAGCAGCCGGGAACGACGCCGTGTCCGGCCAGTCGGTGAGGTGCACCGACCGTCCGCCGGTCAGTCCACGCCAGATCTCCTCGGTGACGAGCGGCAGCAGGGGCGCTGCGGCACGGCAGACCGCTTCCAGGCACGTGTAGAGGACGTCGAAAGCGTCGGTGTCCTCCTCGAAGAACCGCTGGCGGCTCCGGCGCACGTACCAGTTGGTGAGCGTGTCGAGGTACCGGCGCAGCGATTCGCAGGCGTCGCTGATCGTGAAGGCGTCGAGGGACGCCGTGAGGTCTCGGACCAGATTGCCGGTGTTCGCCAGGATGTAGCGGTCGATCGGCTCGGGGAGCTGCGCGGCGGCCTCGGCCGTCACGGTCTTCGCCTCGTAGCCCTGTCCTCCGTTCGCGGCGTTGGTGTACAGGCTGAAGAAGTGCCACACGTTCCAGAGGGGCAGGATCACCTGGCGGACTCCGTCGCGGATGCCCTGCTCGGTGACCACGAGGTTGCCACCGCGGAGGATCGGCGAGGCCATGAGGAACCAGCGCATGGCGTCGGAGCCGTCGCGGTCGAACACCTCGGAGACGTCCGGGTAGTTGCGGAGGCTCTTGGACATCTTCTGGCCGTCGGAACCGAGGACGATCCCGTGGCTGATCACGTTGCGGAACGCGGGGCGGTCGAACAGCGCCGTGGACAGGATGTGCAGCATGTAGAACCAGCCGCGTGTCTGCCCGATGTACTCGACGATGAAGTCGGCAGGATTGTGCGTGTCGAACCACTGCCCGTTCTCGAACGGGTAGTGAACCTGGCCGTAGGGCATCGAGCCGGAATCGAACCAGACGTCCAGCACGTCCTCGACCCGGCGCATGGTCGAGCGGCCGGTCGGATCGTCCGGGTTCGGCCGGGTCAGGTCGTCGATGAACGGACGATGCAGATCCACCTCGCCCTGCTTGTTCCGCGGCAGCCGGCCGAAGTCGGCCTGCAGCTCGGCGAGGGATCCGTAGACGTCGGTCCTCGGGTACTCGGGATCGTCGGACTGCCACACGGGGATGGGGCTTCCCCAGAAGCGGTTGCGGCTGATGGACCAGTCGCGCGCATTGGAGAGCCAGGTGCCGAACTGGCCGTCCTTGACGTTCCCGGGGATCCAGGTGATGTCCTGGTTGAGCTCCACCATGCGGTCGCGGATCTTGGTGACCTCGACGTACCAGGAGGACACGGCGCGGTAGATCAGCGGGTTGCGGCAGCGCCAGCAGTGCGGGTAGCTGTGCACGTAGCTGGCCTGCCGGACGAGTCGGCCCTCGGACTTCAGCACGCGGGTGATGTGCCGGTTCGCCTCGAAGACCTGCAGCCCCACGATCTCGGCCAGCGGACCGCGCCCGAACATCGGCAGGAACTTCGCGCCCTCGTCGACCGAGAGGATGACCTGGATGCCGGCCTCCTCGCAGATCTTCTGGTCCTCCTCGCCGTAGGCGGGGGCCTGGTGCACGAGGCCCGTTCCGTCCGTCGTCGTGACGTAGTCCGCCACGAGGATGCGGAAGGCGTTGCGGTAGCCGCCCTCCTCCGGGTCGGCGAGGTAGTCCCACAGCGGCTCATAGGTGAGGCCCTCGAGCTCGGTGCCCCGGTACCGCGCTGTGACGGCGTCGCGTGCGGCGGCGGCATCGGCGAAACCGAGGTCCTTGGCGTAGTTCCCCAGCAGGTCCTCGGCGATCAGGTAGCGTCCGGCCCTGCCGTCGCGCACGGCCTCGACGACGGCGTAGGTGATGTCCGGCCCGACGGCGAGCGCCGCGTTGGTGGGCAGGGTCCACGGAGTGGTGGTCCAGGCGAGGGCCTGCACGCCGGCGAGGTCCTTCGACAGCTGCGAATCGCCGACGAGGAGCGGGAACGTGACGGTGACGGTCTGGTCCTGGCGGTCCTGGTACACGTCCTCGTCCATGCGGAGTTCATGGTTGGACAGCGGGGTCTCGTCGTTCCAGCAATAGGGCAGAACGCGGTAGCCGTTGTACGTCAGACCCTTCTCGTGGAGCGTCTTGAACGCCCAGAGGACCGACTCCATGTACTCCGGGTTGAGCGTCTTGTAGTCGTTGTCGAAGTCCACCCAGCGGGCCTGGCGCGTCACGTAGTCACGCCACTCCCCCGCGTACTTCATGACGGAGGCACGTGCGGCATCGTTGAAGTTGTCGATGCCCATGGCGACGATCTGCTGCTTGTCCGTCATCCCGAGCTGCTTCATGGCTTCGAGTTCTGCGGGCAACCCATGGGTGTCCCAGCCGAAGCGGCGCTCGACGCGGTGCCCACGCTGGGTCTGGTAGCGGCCCACGAGATCCTTGGCGTACCCGGTCAGGAGGTGCCCGTAGTGCGGGAGTCCGTTCGCGAAGGGGGGCCCGTCGTAGAACACGAACTCGTTGGCGCCGTCGTCGCCGGCGTCCCGCTGGTCGATGGAGGCCTGGAAGGTCCCGTCCTGCTCCCAGTAGCGGAGGACGCGCTCCTCGAGGTCCGGGAAGCGCGGCGACGGGCCGTGCGGCTGGTTCGCCCCGTTCTCGTCGGGTGACACGGCTTTGGGGTAGATCTGCGGCATGAATCTCATCCTGTGTACGGCGGCGTGGGTGGAGCAGGAGTCCTGCCGTGAGGACGGTTGCCGGGCCCGCCGCCACCGGTTGCCTGACCGGTGCCGGGAGCACCGCACCCGCGGTACCACCTCACTTGCCGCCGTCGCCGCCGTGCCGCTCGCTGCGGTCACGAGGGCTGGGCTGCCGCTCGTTACGGGCTGTCACGGGCCTGCCCGTCCGGTTCTACTGGTCCGCCCTGAGGCGTCCGTTCTTCCGGAAGCTCGCCGGTGATGGCCGGGTCGATGCTTGTGCGCCCAGTCTAGCCCCGGGCGGAAATCGTTGTCGAAAGGTGTTCACGAGGAGAATCAAGAGCCGGGGAGCTGCGGAACGGGCGTTGTGCCGCGCGGGCGGGCTTGGCAGGGTGGGAGGGCACCCGATCGCTACAGGATGGACACCGCCCCATGTCGAGTCCCGCACTCCCCACCGCCTCCGCGCTCGATACGGGAAGGCTTCTGCTCGGGGTGTTCCTGCCCACCGTCGCCAAGGGGCCGATCATCCGACGGCCCTGGGCGGTCCGGCTGGCGGCGCGCCTCGATCTCAACACGAGGGCCGTCGGGATCGTGACGACGATCCATGCGAAGTACCCCACCGGTCCGCTCCTGCTGAAGGTGCCCCTGCGGAAGCAGGCCATCGTGCTGGCGCCGGAGGACGCCAACGCCCTCCTCGCCGCGTCACCCGAGCCGTTCTCGCCGGCGAGCAGCGAGAAGAAGGGCGCGCTGTCCCATTTCCAGCCCCACAACGTCCTGATCTCCCGCGGGCCGGTCCGTACCGTACGCCGTGCCCTGCAGGAACAGGTCCTGGACACGGACCATCCCGTGCACCATCTGGCGGACCGGTTCGTGCCCGTGGTCGAGGAGGAGATGCGGCAGCTGCTGGCGGAGGCGGCACGTGGGGGCTCACTGCCCTGGGGCGATTTCCTCGACGCCTGGTACCGGGTGGTCCGGCGGGTGGTGTTCGGTGACCACGCGCGGGACGACAAGGAGCTGACCGCGCTGATCATCCGGTTGCGGAAGGACGGCAACTGGGCCTTCCTGAGGCCGAAGCGGCGGAGGGTGCGGGCGGCGTTCCTCCAGCGGGTGGCCGACGAACTGGCCGACGCCGAGCCCGGCAGCCTCGCCGCGGTCATGGCAGCCGCCCCGAAGGGCGACGGCGCCGAGCCGGCGGAGCAGGTACCCCAGTGGCTCTTCGCCTTCGACCCGGCCGGGATGGCGACCTTCCGGGCGCTGACCGTGTTCGCGACGCATCCGGAGGCGATGGCTGCCGCCCGCCGTGAGGCGGACGCGGACACCTCCGGACGCCGGTTCCTCCCCTACCTGCGCGCGAGCATCTTGGAGTCGCTGCGGCTGTGGCCGACGACGCCGATGATCCTGCGGCAGAGCACGCGGCCCGTGGAGTGGCCTGACGGGACGATGCCGGCGGACTGCGGCGTCCTGCTCTACGCGCCGTACTTCCACCGCGACGACCGCCACCTGCGGGACGCGCACGGTTTCTCCCCGGAGCGTTGGCTGACCGACGAGGACGACGGCTGGCCGCTCGTCCCCTTCAGCGACGGGCCGGTGGTGTGCCCCGGCAAGCAGCTCGTCCTCCTGCTGACGAGCGCGGCGCTGGCTTCCGTCGTCGGCGATCACGACCTGCGCGTGGAGCGGGGGCAGCACCTCGATCCGTCCCATCCACTGCCCGGGACCCTGGACAACTACTCCGTGGCGCTGAGCGTGTCACCACGCTCCTGAGGCAGGACGCCTAGAGATCCGCGGCGATCTCCCGCAGGGCGGCCAGGTGACTCCGCCAGATCGCCTGGCCCTCCTTCGTGGCCTTGAGCCACGTCCGCGGGCGCTTGCCGATGAACCCCTTGCGCACCTTCACGTAGCCCACCGTCTCCAGCGCAGCCACCTGCTTGCTGAGCACGGAGTCGGAGACCTGGAGGTGGTCACGCAGGGTCGCGAAGTCGAACTCCTCCGTCTGCGCCAGCGCGGCCATGAGTGAGAACCGCACGGGGTGACCGAGCGTCTCCGCGAGGAGGTGCCGAGGATGGGCCGGTGTGTCCTGGGCGCTCATCGTCGTGCCTCGTAGAGGGCGCACCCGGCCGTCAGGAGCGTCAGTGCCGCGGCATGGGCGGCGGCGAAGCCGAGATCGCCCACGAACACGGAGCCGGCGAGGATGATGCCCGCGACCCACAGGACGCTCCACCCTCCGATGTACAGGCCCCAGCGCGCCCCGAACCCGCGCTTGGCCGTCTGCGCGAAGACCAGCGCCATGGTGACGAAGATGGCGAGCCAGACGAGCATCGCACCCATCGGCAGGACGATCGAGGCCCCGGGGATCTGTGCCGCGTAGGCCAGGGCGATGACGCCGAGCGAGGAGATGGCGCCGAGCCCGAGCAGCAGGGTGATCTGCGGCCAGCCGGCGCCGGTCCGGACGCTCCCGCCGATCTGGTCCGCCTGGGCGAGGAGCCTCCGGGCCTGGTCGGCGTCCGGTGCGGTCGGCATGTCGGTCTCGTTCATGGTGTCCCCCTGCTGAGAAGTGATGATGATCCACTCTCGCAACTAGTTTCCAGTTTGGCAAGTACTTTCGCATGGTGGAACGCGTCAGGGGCGCGGATTCACCGTCATCGGCTGGGCGACACCGCGTCACCAGGCCGGCCGGTCGGGAGCAGCACTCGCAACGCTGAAGGATCGACGGTCACCGTCATGGGCAACGGACCCACGAGTTCACCGTCGGCATAGACGTTCAGCTCCCGGTCCGCGCTGATCGAGATGACGCGGCCGCGGCGGGAGCTGACGCCGGGCCGCCCCAGGTGGCGCCCCCGGTAGGAGAGCAGGTAGACGACGACGACGTGCGCGATCGAGGACTTCCCGAGGGAGACCACATCGAGGAGTCCGTCGTCGATCTCGGCGTTCGGACAGATCCGGAGTCCCTTGCCGTACTGGCCGAGCCCGCCGACGGCGGCGAACCACCCTGTGAAGGAGCGCTCCTGGCCGTCGACGCCCACCGTCAACGTCACATCGCGCCATGCTCGGAGGGCCCTGATTCCGCCGTACAGGTAGACGAACGGTCCGAGGGGGAACCGGGCCGCGTTGCCGTACTCGTTGGCAAGTGCGTCGAAGCCCGCGTGGGCCACCCCGAGGAAGGGGCGTCCGTTGACGAGGCCCACATCGATCGACCGGACACTCAGCTCGCGTATCGCCCGCACGGCGCGCACGGGATCGAGGGGAAGTCCGAGCCTCCTGACGGTGTCGTTGCCGCGTCCACCGGCCAGCGGCAGCACCACGGCACCGGAGACCCTCGCGCCCGCCGCCACGGCTCCGAGGAAGCCGTCGCCGCCGAGGGCGGCCACGATCGTTCCCTCCGCAGCACGTCGGGCGCACTGCGTGGCCTCGGCGAGACTTCCGGTCATCACGACGACCGGCGAGAAGCCCTGCTGCCGCAGGGCGTCCGCGACCGATGGTCCGAGGCGCCCGGCACGCCCGCGGCCGGCGGTGGGATTCACGAGGAGGAGCACCGCCGGTGATCCCGGTCGTCGGGTATCAGGCGCCGGGCCGGGACGGCCCGGACCGAGCATCGCGCGGACCCGCCGGAGCAGATCGGTCAGGGACGGCACCGGCAGGTCAGCTCGACCGCAGCACCTTGTGGTTCGCCGCCTGCGCCAGCGGCCGGAGGACGAGCTGATCGATGTTCACGTGGTGCGGGGCATTCAGGGTGAAGGCGACGGCTGCGGCGACGTCGTCGGCCGTCAGCGGGTTCGCCACGCCCGCGTAGACCTTGTCGGCAGCGCCCTGGTCGCCGCCGAGGCGGTTCAGAGAGAACTCCTCGGTGTGCACCATGCCGGGCGACACCTCGATGACGCGGATATTGTTCTCTGCCTCTTCGAGGCGGAGCGCTCGTGCCATGGACTGCTGTGCCGCCTTGACCCCGCAGTAGCCGGCGCCGCCCTCGTAGGCGGCGATCGCAGCGGTGGACGTGAGGAACAGGACACTTCCCTGGCCGCCGTCACGCAGCGCCGGGAGCAGTGCCCGCGTCATGCGCAGGGAGCCGAGCACGTTGACGTCGTACATCCGCTGCCAGTCCGCCGTGGTGGTGTCCAGAACGCGGTCCGCACCGAACGCGCCGCCTGCGTTGTTGATCAGGGCATGGACCGGTCCCGCAGCCGTCACCTCCGCGGCGAACGCCTCGACGGACACCTGATCGGTGACGTCGAGGGCGAGCGGGACGGCTCCCGTCTCGTCCGCGAGCGCCTGAAGACGGTCGATGCGGCGGGCCGCGGCGACGACATCCCACCCGTCACGGCGGAGCGCACGGACCGTGGCGGCACCGATACCGGAACTGGCTCCGGTGACGACGGCGCGCAGTGCGGACGGGGCGGGATCGGCGGGGGCGCCGAGCTGCGGGGAAGAGGTCTCAGTCATGGGCCCACTGTAATCATCCCGTCCCGGCTCCGCCGCCGGATGTGGAGGGTCGCCCACCGCACCGGGACTCCGCCGGTGCTAGTACTGCCGGAGTCGTTCGATGAACTCGTCGGCGCGCTCGAGCGTCAGGGCGAGCTTCTCGCGCCTCTCCTCGGCGGAGGATCGGAAGACGTCCAGGGCCGCGTGCAGCCGTGTCCGCTCATCGGGGTCCTCCTCCACGTCCAGGGCGTCGGTGACCGCGAGCAGTTCCTGCATCTCGTCGAGGGTGAACCCGAGTGGCTTCATGCGCCGGATCAGCACCAGCCGGCTCGCGTCGGTCTCCGTGTAGACGCGGAAGCCACCCTCGGTGCGGCCGGTGGCCGGCAGGATGCCGACATCGTCGTAGTGCCTGATCGTGCGCAGCGAGAGGCCGGTCCGCTCGGCCAGCTCACCGATGTGCATCGTCCTCCCTGCGGGAGAACCGTGTGCGTCCTTCGTTCCGGGCACGGTCACCACCCTTTCACGAAGACTCTACCCTTACGTTAGGGTTGAGTACGTCACCCCTGTACAGCGCGGTACAGATTCCCCTGCCCGTCGCCCCCGTACGCCATGAAACCGCGACACCGCATCAGACCGCGACGGCCACCGGCACTCCAAGGAACCCCTGCCATGCACGCAGCTGCACACACCGCGCCGCCCGGGCTCACGCCCGCCGAACGGCAATCCGTCGTCCGCACCCTGAAGACTCCCCGCCTCCTGAAGACCGAGGTCCTCGCGGGTCTCGTCGTCGCCCTCGCACTGATCCCGGAAGCCATCGCGTTCTCGATCATCGCGGGCGTGGACCCGCGCCTCGGACTGTTCGCCTCCTTCACCATGGCGGTGTCGATCGCCTTCCTCGGTGGCCGCCCGGCCATGATCTCGGCCGCGACCGGCGCCGTCGCCCTCGTCATCGCCCCCCTGGTGGCCAGCCACGGCGTGGACTACTTCATCGCCGCCGTCATCCTCGGCGGCGCCTTCCAGGTCCTCCTCGGTCTCGCCGGTGTCGCGAAGCTCATGCGCTTCATCCCCCGCTCGGTCATGGTCGGGTTCGTGAACGCCCTGGCCATCCTGATCCTCATGTCCCAGGTGCCCGAACTCCTCGGTGTCCCCTTCCTCGTCTACCCCATGGTCGCGGTCGGCCTGCTGATCGTCTTCGGTCTCCCCCGACTGACCTCCGTCGTCCCGGCGCCGCTCGTGGCGATCGTCGTCCTGACCGTCTTCGCGGTCCTCGCCGATGCCCTGGTCCCCACGGTCGGGGACAAGGGCGAACTTCCCGAGAGCCTTCCGTCCCTGTTCTTCCCGAACGTCCCGCTGAACCTCGAGACGCTGCAGATCATCGCCCCGTTCGCCCTCGCGCTGGCAGCCGTCGGACTCCTCGAATCCCTGATGACGGCGAAACTCGTCGACGACATCACCGACACCCGGTCGAACAAGACCCGCGAATCCTGGGGGCAGGGCGCGGCGAACATCATCACCGGGTTCTTCGGCGGCATGGGCGGCTGCGCGATGATCGGCCAGACCATGATCAACGTGAAGGCCTCCGGCGCCCGGACCCGCATCTCCACGTTCCTCGCCGGCATCTTCCTGCTGATCCTCGTCGTCGCGCTCGGCGACATCGTCGCCCTCATCCCCATGGCGGCCCTCGTCGCGGTGATGATCTTCGTCTCCATCACCACCTTCGACTGGCACAGCATCCGGCCGACCACCCTCAAGCGCATGCCCAAGAGCGAGACCACCGTCATGCTCGCCACCGTCATCATCACCGTGTGGACGCACAACCTCGCCATCGGCGTCGGCGTCGGCGTCCTCGTCGCGATGGTGGCGTTCGCCCGGAGGGTCGCCCACTTCGTCACCGTCGAGCGCACCGAAGACACCGGGAACGGGCAGCGCCACGCCACCTACACCGTGAACGGCGAACTGTTCTTCGCGTCCTCCAACGACCTCTACACCCAGTTCGAATACGCCACCGACCCGCACCGGGTCACCATCGACCTGCACGGCTCCCACCTCTGGGACGCCTCCACCATCGGCGCCCTCGACGCCATCCAGGAGAAGTACCGCGGCCACGGCACCGAGGTGAAGATCGTCGGACTCAACGACGCCTCCGCCATGATGCGCGAACGCCTCGGCGGGAAGCTCGGCGCCGGACACTGATCAACCCGGCACGTGACCCGCGACGGGTAGGGAACAATGGAGGGATGGCCGATACCACCCAGGGCACAGACACGCCCTCTCCCCAGCCCGTTTCCGTTCCCGACAAGCCCGCGCTGGAGGGCCTCGAGGAGATGCTGTCCCGCCAGTGGCGCGAGGACGGCACCTACACCTTCGACCGCGACACGACCCGCGAGAGTGTCTACTCGATCGACACCCCTCCGCCCACCGCCTCGGGTTCGCTCCATGTGGGCCACATGTTCTCCTACACGCAGACCGACGTCATGGCGCGGTTCAAGCGGATGAACGGCGCCAACGTGTTCTACCCGATGGGCTGGGACGACAACGGGCTGCCGACGGAACGCCGCGTGCAGAACTACTACGGTGTACGGTGCGACCCGTCGGTGGCCTACGACGCCGGCTACCGCCCACCCGCGGAGCCCGCGAAGAACCAGCGCGACTTCGACGCGGTCTCCCGCCGCACCTTCATCGAGCTGTGCGAGGAACTGGCCGTCGAGGACGAGAAGGTCTTCGAGAACCTCTTCAGCACGCTCGGGCTCTCGGTCGACTGGGACCTCACCTACCGGACCATCGACGACACCTCGCGGTCCGTGTCCCAGCGGGCCTTCCTCGACAACCTCGCAGCCGGCGACGCCTACCTCGCAGAAGCGCCGACGCTCTGGGACGTGACCTTCCGGACCGCCGTCGCGCAGGCCGAACTCGAGGACCGCGAGCAGCCCGGCGCCTACCACCGCATCGCGTTCCACGCGCCCGACGGCAGGCAGGTGCACATCGAGACCACGCGTCCCGAGCTCCTGCCGGCCTGTGTGGCCCTGGTGGCGCATCCCGACGACGAGCGCTACAAGCCCCTCTTCGGCACCACGGTGACCTCTCCCCTGTTCGACGTCGAGGTGGAGATCAAGGCGCACCCGCTCGCGAAGCCGGACAAGGGCAGCGGTATCGCCATGATCTGTACGTTCGGCGACCTCACCGATGTCACCTGGTGGCGCGAGCTGCAGCTCCCCACGCGCGCCGTCGTCGGCCGTGATGGCCGCATCCGGACCGAGACGCCGGAGTGGATCGCCACCGGGCGTGCGCGCGAGAACTACGCGCAGGTGGCCGGCAAGACCATCTTCAGCGCGAAGGAAGCCGTGGTCGGCATGCTCCGCGAGAGCGGGGACCTCGACGGCGAACCCACGAAGATCACCCACCCCGTGAACTTCTACGAGAAGGGCGACAAGCCGCTCGAGGTCGTCACGAGCCGCCAGTGGTACATCCGCAACGGCGGCCGCGACGCCGGCAAGCGCGAGGCGCTCATCCAGCGCGGGCGGGAGATCGAATTCCATCCCTCGTTCATGCGCTCGCGCTACGAGAACTGGATCGAGGGCCTGAACGGCGACTGGCTCGTCTCCCGCCAGCGGTTCTTCGGCGTGCCCGTACCCGTCTGGTACCGCCTCGATGCCGACGGCGAGCCCGAGTACGACGCCCCGATCGTGCCGTCCATGGACATGCTGCCCGTGGACCCGGCGGCCGAGCCCGCGCCCGGCTTCGACGAGTCGGCGCGGAACCAGCCGAACGGCTTCACCGGTGACCTCGACGTGCTCGACACCTGGGCCACCTCGTCGCTCACGCCGCAGATCGTCGGCGGGTGGGCGCGCGACGAGGACCTGTTCGCCAAGGTCTTCCCGTTCGACCTCCGCCCGCAGGGACACGACATCATCCGTACCTGGCTGTTCTCGACCGCCGTCCGTGCGGACGCCCTCCAGGACTCGGTGCCCTGGAAGCACGCCGCGCTCTCCGGCTGGATCCTCGACCCGGACCGCAAGAAGATGTCCAAGTCCAAGGGCAACGTGGTGGTACCGACCGACGTCCTCGAGCAGTTCGGGGCGGACGCCGTCCGTTACTGGGCTGCGTCCGCGAAGCTCGGTGCCGACACCGCGTACGAGGTCAACCAGATGAAGATCGGCCGCCGGCTGGCGATCAAGCTCCTCAACGCCTCGAAGTTCGTGCTGAACCTCGGCGTCACGGAGGCTTCGATCGGCGCTGGGTCCCTGGACCGCGTGTCCACCGCACTCGACCAGTCGCTGCTGGCGCAGCTGCGGACGGTCACGGAGCAGGCCACCGCCGCCTTCGGGAAGTACGACTACGCCCGCGCGCTGCAGCTCACGGAGTCGTTCTTCTGGACGTTCACCGACGACTACGTCGAACTGGTCAAGGATCGCGCCTACGGCGACGCCGACGACGCCGGGACACAGTCCGTGCAGACCACCCTCGCGACGACCCTGGACGCTCTCCTCCGGCTCTTCGCGCCGTTCCTGCCCTTCGCGACGGAGGAGGTCTGGAGCTGGTGGCGCCAGGGTTCGGTGCACCGCGCGGCCTGGCCGTCCGCGGACGCCCTCGACGGTCTCCCGGCGTCGGCCGACCCTGCCGTCCTGACCTCCGTGGCCCTGGCCCTCGGAGGTATCCGGAAGGCGAAGTCCGAGGCGAAGGTGAAGCAGCGGACCGAGGTGGAGACCGCGGTGGTCACGGCTTCCGCCGCCCAGGTGGAGCAGGTCCGCGCAGGGCTGGCCGATCTGCTGGCCGCCGGCAACGCGAAGGACCTCCGGCTCGCCGACGGCGAGGGGGCACTGACCGTGTCCGACGTCGAGCTGGTGCCGCAGCCGGCCGAATAGGCGCCCCGGAACGGGAGAAGAGACCCGCTGTCGAGCGGGTCCCTTCTCCCGGGCGGGACGGATCAGTCGAACGAGGGGCTGGACGTGCGTGAGCGCTTGAGCTCGTAGAACTCCGGGAACTCGGCCATCAGCAGCGCGCCGTCGAAGATCCGGCCGGCGGCCTCGCCCCGGGGGATCTTCGTCAGGACGGGCCCGAAGAAGGCGGTCCCGTTGAAGGCGACCACCGGCGTGCCCACCTCGTCGCCCACGCGGTCGATGCCGTCCTGGTGCGAGGCGCGCAGCTGGGTGTCGTACTCGTCCGTGTGGGCGTACGCCGCGAGCTCCGCGGGCAGACCGACCTCGTCCAGCGATTCCCGGATCACGACGTCGAAGTCCTTGAGCTGGCCGATGTGGATGCGCGTGCCCATGGCGTCGTACAGCCTCTTGATGTACTCGTCGCCGTGGAGTTCCCGCGCCGCGATGATGACGCGCACCGGCCCCCACGCCTTCTGCATCATGGCCTGGTACTCCTCGGGGAGGTCACGACCCTCGTTGAGCACGGACAGGCTCATCACGTGCCAGTCGACCGTGATGTTCCTGACCTGCTCCACCTCTCCGATCCACCGGGAGGTGATCCACGCGAACGGGCACAGGGGGTCGAACCAGAAATCGGCCTTCTCTACGGTTGCTGACTCGCTCATGCGCTTCTCCTTCGGTCGGGATCAAGGCCGTTGCCTTTTCTCGTGCAACCCGCCTCCCCCACTCCATATTCCGCGCGGATTGGTGCACCGCCGCCGAAGGCGGTTCAATGAAGGGACACGACCAGTCGACGGTGCCTGGCGCTCTCCCTGCGTCGCCATCCGGCTGGATGACTCCGCGCCGGTGCGTCCGGCGCAGAAGAGGATACGGCTGTGCAGCACGACGGGACCGACAATCACGACACCTGGCTCGAACGCGAGGCGCTGGCAGAGGCGATGATCCCGCTGATCGGGCAGCTCTACCGCAGGAACAACGTGGTGACGAGCATCCACGGGCGCAGCCTCATCAACAAATCGACCATGAACATCCTCAAGGCCCACCGGTTCGCCCGTCGGATCACCACCGAGGAACTCCGGCTCGAGGACACCGCTCCCCTGCTCCGACTGCTCGCGGACCTGGACCTCGGCGCCGCCGCGATCGACCTGGGCCGGCTGAGGCTCGCCTACGACCGGTCCGCCGCAGGCGGTGACAGCCGATCGCTGGAGCAGTTCGTCCGTACCGAGCTCGCGGACATCGTCGGACAGGGCGGCCGCGACGAGCGCACCAGCACCGACGTCGTGCTCTACGGCTTCGGCCGCATCGGCCGCCTCGTGGCGCGCCTGCTCATCGAGAAGGCCGGCGGCGGCCACGGATTGCGGCTGCGCGCCGTCGTCGTGCGCCGCGGATCCGACAACGACCTCGCCAAGCGGGCGAGCCTCCTGCGCCGCGACTCGGTGCACGGCTCCTTCGAGGGCACGATCCAGGTGGACGAGACAGCGAACACCATCACGGCCAACGGCATCAGGATCCAGGTCATCTACTCCGACGATCCCGCCTCGATCGACTACACCGCGTACGGGATCTCCGACGCCCTCGTGGTCGACAACACCGGCCGGTGGCGCGACGCCGACGGCCTCTCCCAGCACCTGCGCAGTACCGGGGTCGCGAAGGTCCTCCTGACCGCGCCCGGCAAGGGGGACCTCAAGAACATCGTGCACGGCATCAACCACGCAGCGATCGGCAAGGAGGACCGCATCATCACCGCGGCCTCCTGCACCACCAACGCCATCACCCCGGTGCTCAAGGCCATCAACGACCGCTTCGGGGTGGTCCACGGACACGTCGAGACCGTCCACTCCTTCACCAACGACCAGAACCTCATCGACAATTTCCACCGCGGTGACCGCCGCGGGCGCTCGGCCGCGCTGAACATGGTGCTGACCGAGACCGGTGCGGCGACGGCTGTGGCGAAGGCCCTGCCGGAACTGGCCGGGAAGCTCACCGGCAGCTCCATCCGCGTACCCACTCCCGACGTGTCCATCGCCATCCTCAACCTGACACTCGAGCGAGCGACCACCAAGGAGGAGGCGAACACCTATCTGCGCGAGATGTCCCTGCACTCGGACATGCGCAAGCAGGTCGACTACATCGACAGTCCGGAGGTCGTGTCCACCGACTTCGTCGGCTCGCGGCGGGCGGGCATCGTCGACGGTCTCGCCACGATCGCCGACGGCACCTACCTGGTCCTCTACGTCTGGTACGACAACGAGTTCGGCTACAGCTGCCAGGTGGTCAGGGTCATGGAGGAGATGGCAGGGGTCCACCCGCCGTCCTACCCCGCGGCAGACGTGGTGCCGGGTGCGGACACGGGCGACGACGCTCCCGATTTCCCTGGTACGGCTGCGGTGACCGCCGACGCCTGAGTGCCGCGCGGAGCGAACGCACGAAGGGCCCGACCATCAGGTCGGGCCCTTCGTTGCGCGAGGAGGAATCAGGCGGACTTGTTCCGCCGCTTGGCCACGACCTCGTGGGAGATGAGTGTCGGCTCGGCGCGCTTGGCGACGACGTCGTCCGTGATCACGACGGTCGCGATGTCCTCGCGGCTCGGGAGGTCGAACATCACGGGCAGGAGGACCTCCTCCATGATGGCGCGCAGACCGCGCGCACCGGTCCCGCGATCGAGCGCCAGATCGGCGATGGCCTCGAGCGCCTTGGGCTCGAACGCCAGTTCGACGCCGTCGAGCAGGAACATCTTCTGGTACTGCTTCATGAGCGCGTTCTTCGGCTCGGTGAGGATCTGCATGAGCGCCGGCCGGTCGAGATGGGTCACCGTGGTGATGACCGGCAGGCGACCGATGAACTCGGGGATCAGCCCGAACTTCAGCAGGTCCTCCGGCATCACGTCCCCGTAGCTGGCCTCCTCGTTCTTGAGGGAGCTCAGCGGAGCACCGAAGCCGATGCCCTTCCGCCCGGCACGCGATCCGATGATCTCCTCCAGTCCGGCGAAGGCGCCGGCGACGATGAACAGGACGTTCGTCGTGTCGATCTGGATGAACTCCTGGTGCGGGTGCTTCCGGCCACCCTGCGGGGGCACCGACGCCACCGTCCCCTCGAGGATCTTGAGGAGAGCCTGCTGCACGCCCTCACCGGAGACGTCCCGGGTGATCGAGGGGTTCTCGCTCTTCCGAGAGATCTTGTCGATCTCGTCGATGTAGATGATGCCCTGCTCGGCCTTCTTGACGTCGTAGTCGGCAGCCTGGATGAGCTTGAGGAGGATGTTCTCGACGTCCTCACCCACGTAGCCCGCCTCCGTCAGCGCCGTCGCGTCGGCGACCGCGAACGGGACGTTGAGGCGGCGGGCGAGGGTCTGGGCGAGATAGGTCTTGCCGCAGCCCGTGGGGCCGATCAGGAGGATGTTGGACTTCGCGATCTCGACGTCCTCGGCCTCGGCCGCATCGGCGAGGGTGCCGGCCGCACGCGGGCCGCTGCCCGACTGGATGCGCTTGTAGTGGTTGTACACGGCGACGGCGAGGGAGCGCTTCGCGGGCTCCTGCCCGACGACGTACTCCTGCAGGAAGTCGAAGATCTCCCGCGGCTTGGGGAGCTCGAAGGTCCCGAGGTCGGCCACCTCGGAGAGCTCCTCCTCGATGATCTCGTTGCAGAGGTCGATGCACTCGTCGCAGATGTACACGCCGGGGCCGGCGATGAGCTTGCGTACCTGCTTCTGGCTCTTCCCGCAGAAGGAGCACTTGAGCAGATCGGTGCTCTCACCAATGCGAGCCATGGTTCAATCCCCTTAGGTATTACGCGATTGCTACCACCACTCTAGGCCACATGCCTGTGGTAGCCGGTATCAAAATGCCCGTGGTGCCGTTCGGCGCCACGGGCATTCTGATCGTCCTGGCCGGGACCCGGACGCTCCGGCCGGCTGCCCTCAGGACCGCCGGACGGACGCCCGGATCACGGGGTGTTGATCTTCGGCGGCGTGATCTTCCGCGAGTTGAGGACCTCGTCCACCAGGCCGTACGCGACGGCGTCGGCGGCGGTGAGGATCTTGTCGCGCTCGATGTCGAGGTTCACCTGCTCGGGCGTACGGCCCGAGTGCAAGGCGAGGGTGTCCTCGAGCCAAGTCCGCATGCGCATGACCTCGTTGGCCTGGATCTCGAGGTCGGAGGCCTGCCCACCCTGGCCGCCGGACAGGGCCGGCTGGTGGATCAGCACGCGGGCGTTGGGCAGGGCGAGACGCTTGCCGGGCGCACCCGCGGCCAGCAGGACCGCCGCGGCACTGGCCGCCTGGCCGAGGCAGACCGTCTGCACCTCGGGGCGGATGAACTGCATGGTGTCGTAGATCGCCGTCATCGCGGTGAAGGAGCCACCGGGCGAGTTGATGTACAGCGTGATGTCGCGCTCAGGGTCCGTGGACTCGAGGACGAGCAGCTGCGCCATGACGTCGTCGGCCGATGCGTCATCGACCTGAGTCCCGAGGAAGATGATGCGGTCCTCGAAGAGCTTGGTGTACGGGTCCTGGCGCTTGAAACCGTAGGGCGTGCGCTCTTCGAACTGGGGGAGGATGTAGCGGCTGGTCGGCAGGTTCTGCGCCGTGGATCCCGCTGCTGCCTGGAATTCGTGGTTCATGGTGTCTCCTGTAGGACGACGGGTGGAGGGCTGGGAGCGGACTACGCGGTCTGCTCGGTGCCGCCGCCGCCGGCGACGGAGCCCGAGTGCGCGGAGATGTGGTCGAAGAAGCCGTACTCGAGGGCTTCCTTGGCCGTGAACCACTTGTCGCGGTCGTTGTCCTTGAGGATCGTCTCGACGGTCTGGCCCGTCTGCTCGGCCGTCAGCTCGGCCATGACGCGCTTCATGTGCAGGATCAGCTCGGCCTGGATCCGGATGTCCGTCGCCGTTCCGCCGATGCCGCCGGACGGCTGGTGCATCAGGATCCGGGCGTGGGGGGTCGCGTACCGCTTGCCCTTGGTGCCCGAGGACAGGAGGAACTGTCCCATGGAGGCCGCGAGACCCGTCGCGACGGTGACGACGTCGTTCGGGATGAACTGCATGGTGTCGTAGATCGCCATGCCCGCGGTCACCGATCCACCCGGTGAGTTGATGTAGAGGAAGATGTCGCGCTCGGGATCCTCCGCCGACAGCAGGAGCAGCTGCGAGCAGATGGCGTTCGCGTTGTCGTCGCGGACCTCGGAACCGAGCCAGATGATGCGCTCCTTGAGGAGTCGCGTGTAGATGTACTCGTCACGGCCGCCCATCTCGGGACCAGCCATGCTCGGGATACTTGGTTCGGTTGCCATGTGGTTGACCTCTCACTCTGGCGGGCCGCTGCCTCGTCGGCCGACCCGTCCGTTTGTCTCTCCTTGGACACTAACCCGCTGCGGCGACGAATTGCTCCCGCTCCGTGAACTGTTCGCTGACGGCGCACGGTCGCGCGGCCGAGCCCCGGCAGGCGTTCGCCCAGGGCCCCCGTCCGCTCGCCGAGGGCTTAAGCACATCAGCGGTGCCGCTGCCCGGGGGCTGCGACACCGCTGACGGTCGTGCGTGGCTACTACTCGGCGGCGGGCTTCTTCGCCGCGGGCTTCTTGGCCGCGGGCTTCTTGGCCGCAGCCTTCTTGGCCGGTGCCTTCTTGGCGGGCTTCTCGACGACCTCTGCGGGCGCGGTGTCCTCGACGACCTCTGCGGGCGCGGTGTCCTCGACGACCTCGGCGTCCTCGGGGGCGGCGGCCTCTTCGACGGGGGCCTCTTCGACGGGGGCCTCGACCGCGTCCGCGGTCTCGTCGGCCTGGAGGTCCTCGGCCGCACCCTGCTCGGTGTCGACGTCGTCGACCTCGATGGTCTCGGGCTCGTCGCCGGCCGGGCGGACGAATTCGGTCAGGTCGATGGCCGCGCCGTTGGTGTCCGTGACCGTCGCGTACTCAAGGACCTTGGCCAGGGCCTTGCGCCGGCGCACCTCGCCGACGATCATCGGCACCTGGCCGCTCTGATCCAGCATCTGGGCGAACTGGTTGGGCTCCATGCCGTACTGGCCGGCCGTGGAGACGATGTAGTCGATCAGCTCGCTCTGGCTGACACCGACCTCTTCCGTCTCGGCGACCGCATCGAGGATGACCTCGTTCTGGAAGGCGCGCTCGGTGTTGCTGCGCACCTCCGCGCGGTGTTCCTCGGTGTCGTGGTCCTCGCCGGCGCTGTGGGCGTTCTCACCGTTGAAGTGCTGCTCGAGCTGCTCGTCGATGACGCTCTCGGGAACGGGCACGGCGACGAGCTCGACCAGCAGGTCCAGCACCTTGTCGCGGGCCTCGACGCCCTGATCCATGAGCTTGGACTCGGAGGCCTGCTTGGCGAGATCGGCGCGCAGTTCATCGGCCGTGTCGAACTCCGATGCCAGCTGGGCGAACTCGTCGTCGACCTCGGGGAGCTCGCGCTCCTTGACGGCCTTGACGACGACCTTGACCTGCGCCGCGGCACCTGCGTGCTCGCCGCCGGCCAGGGTCGTCTCGAACGTGGCGTCCTCGTCGGTGGACAGGCCCGTGACGGCCTCGTCCATGCCCTCGAGCATGGTGCCGGAACCGATCTGGTACGAGAGGTCCTGGGCGGCGTCGACCTCGTCACCCTCCACCGATGCGGTGAGGTCGATGGTGAGGAAGTCGCCGTCCTTCGCGGGGCGGTCGACGGCGGTGAGCGTGCCGAAGCGGCCGCGCAGCTCGTCCATGGCCTTCTGGATGTCCTCGTCCGACGCCTCGACGGGCTCGACCGTGACTTCGAGTCCCTTGTAGTCGGGGAGCTCGATCTCGGGGCGGATGTCCAGCTCGACCGTGAAGGCCAGCTGGCCGTCCTTCTTGGACGGGTCAGGCACCTCGGTGATCTCGACCTCGGGCCGGCTGAGCGGGCGGATGCCCGTCTCCTGCACAGCGCTCTGGTAGAAGCCGTTCAGGCCGTCGTTGACGGCGGTCTCGATGACGTAGCCGCGGCCGACGCGCTGGTCGATGAGCTGCTGGGGAACCTTGCCCTTGCGGAACCCGGGAACCTGGACCTGGGTGGCGATGGTCTTGTAGGCCTCGTCGATGCTGGGCTTCAGTTCCTCGAAGGGGACCTCGACGTTCAGCTTCACCCGGGTGGGGGAAAGGGTTTCAACAGCGCTCTTCACAGCGTAGGACTCCTGAGATGATTGGATTCGGTTCTGCAGCGGAGGCACTTTCCTCATCACATGACAGAGTCGGGGTGACAGGAGTTGAACCTGCGACTTCCTGCTCCCAAAGCAGGCGCTCTACCAAGCTGAGCTACACCCCGTAAGTGCGAGTGTCAGTCTACGCATCTTTGCGGCCGGCTCGCACATTTGGTGATCGCGCGGCCGCTGTGGTGTAGTTGTAGGCGTTCCACGGGGCTCCGCCAGGGGCCCGCTGCGGGGATGTAGCTTAATGGTAAAGCCTCAGTCTTCCAAACTGATTACGCGGGTTCGATTCCCGTCATCCCCTCATCGCCCGACACGGCAGACACCCGGACCCCTGGTCCGGGTGTTCCTCGTTAAGCTGCGCATGCCGCATCCCCCGCATCCCCCGCGGCGTCAGTCGGCCTGGCAGGACGGGCACCAGTAGACCGTGCGGGCCGCCATCTCCGCGCTGAGGATCGCCGTGCCGCAGCGACGGCAGGGCTCGCCCGTCCGCTTGTAGACATAGGTGGGGGCGGATCGCTTCGGCCGTCCGTTCCGCGCCTCGACCGTCGTCGTGATGATGCGCCCTTCGCGGACTCCGTCCCTCATGAGCCGGACGGTATCGGCCCAGATCCCCAGGGCCTCGTCCTCCCTCAGCTGCTTGCCCGGGCGCCAGGGGTTGATGCCCTGCAGGAACAGCACCTCTGCGCGGTAGATGTTGCCGATCCCCGCGATGACCGCCTGGTTCATGAGCTGGATCCCGACGGGCGTGATGCTCGACATGACCTTCGTGACGAAGGCCGATCCGTCCGGCCGGGGCCGGAGCGGATCCGGGCCGAGCTTGGCCCGGGCCACCTTCTCCTCCGCGGCGGTGATCACCTCGCAGGCCGTCGGTCCACGGAGATCGGCCCAGCCGTGATCGGACACGAGGCGGACGCGCACCGCACCCACCGGGTCCGGTGGTCCCGCATAGGCCGCCGGGCCGCCGTCGGAGGGCTGCTCCGACTCCCCCACGCGGCGGGGTGCACCGATGCTCGAGGCTCCGCGGAACGTGGCGTCCCCGCCGAAGCTCCACGCGCCGTACAGACCGAGGTGGATCCGGAGGACGCGGTCGTTGTCGAACCGCAGGAACATCTGCTTGCCGTGCGCGAGCGCGCTGACGAGGGTTGCGCCGTCGAGCTGCTCCGCCCCGGCGGCGAACCGACCCTGCGGACTGGAGACGGCGAGCCGCGCACCGGTGAAGACGGAGGTGAACTGCTTCGCCAGGCGGTGGACCGAGTGGCCCTCAGGCAACGCTGCCCGTTTCCTCGAAGCGGGTGACCTGGGCGATCCTGCGGCTGTGCCGCTCCGCCCCGCTGAAGGGTTCGGCCAGGAAGGCCTCGATGATGGCGGTCGCCTCGTCCACCGAGTGCTGCCGCCCGCCGACGGCCACCACGTTGGCGTCGTTGTGCTGCCGCGCGAGGCGGGCGGTATCGAGGCTCCACGCAAGCGCCGCCCGGATCCCGCGCACCTTGTTGGCAGCGATCTGCTCGCCATTGCCCGAACCCCCGAGGACGATGCCGAGCGCTTCGACGCCCGCCGCCTGGTCGGCGACGACGGCCGCTGCCGCGTCGATGCAGAAGGAGGGATAGTCGTCCTCCGGGTCGTACGACGTCGGGCCGTGGTCGATGACCTCGTGCCCGGCCCGGACGAGGTGGGAGAGGAGGTGGGCACTGAGCTCCATGCCGGCGTGGTCGGTGGCGAGGTGGACGCGCATGGCGATCTGTTCCTTCTGGAGGGCGCCGGTCGGCCCGGCGGCGACCGGGCAGGGGTCCCGGCGGTGGAGGTGGGACGATGCCAGCCTAGTCCGCTGCCGGCGGGGCCGACCACGCGCGCGAGCTCACCGGCGGAGTGAGAGAATCGGAGCGCCGCGTAACCCGCATCACACGCGACGTACCCGTACCCCACCCTGGAGGCGATCCTTGCCCGGTCTGAACCTGACGCGCGACGAAGCACGCACGCGCGTCGATCTGCTCACCGTCCACTCCTACGAGGTCACGCTCGACCTGACCCGCGGCGATCGCCTCTTCCGGTCGACGACCGTGGTCACCTTCGATGCGCAGCAGGGCGCATCGACGTTCATCGACGCCGTGACGGACACGGTCCACCGCGTCGAGCTCAACGGCGTGAGCCTCGACCCCGCCGCAGTGGCCGACGGCGTCCGCATCCAGTTGCCGTCGCTGTCCGCGAGCAACCGCCTTGTCGTCGAGGCCGACATGCCCTACATGAACACGGGCGAGGGGCTCCACCGCTTCACGGACCCCGTGGACGGCGAGGTGTACCTCTACACGCAGTTCGAGGTGCCCGATTCCCGGCGGGTGTTCGCCGTCTTCGAGCAGCCGGACCTCAAGTCCACCTTCCGTTTCTCGGTGACGGCGCCGTCGCACTGGGACGTCATCTCGAACTCGACCACACCGGAGCCTGTCCAGGCGGTGTCCGCCGCCGACGGCGGGGCGGCGTCCACCTGGTACTTCGAACCGACACCGGTCATGTCCTCGTACGTGACCGCCCTGATCGCCGGCCCCTACCAGTCCGTGCGCAGCGAGCTGACGAGTTCCGACGGCCGCACCATCCCGCTCGGCGTCTTCGCCCGCAAGTCCCTCATGCAGTACATGGACGCGGAGAACATCTTCGCGCTGACACGGCAGGGCTTCGCGTTCTACGAGGAGCAGTTCGGCGCCCCCTATCCGTTCGAGAAGTACGACCAGCTGTTCGTCCCCGAGTTCAACGCGGGTGCCATGGAGAATGCCGGCGCCGTCACCTTCGTCGAGACGTACGTGTTCCGCTCACGCGTGCCCGACGCGACCGTCGAGCGCCGCGCCATCACGATCCTCCACGAACTGGCCCACATGTGGTTCGGTGATCTGGTCACGATGCGGTGGTGGAACGATCTCTGGCTCAACGAGTCCTTCGCCGAGTTCATGTCCACCCTCGCCGCCGCCGAGGCGACCGAGTTCACGCAGGCGTGGACCACCTTCACCATCCTCGAGAAGGGCTGGGCGTACCGGCAGGACCAGTTGCCGAGCACCCATCCGATCGTCGCGCAGATCAACGACCTCGAGGACGTGCAGGTCAACTTCGACGGCATCACCTACGCCAAGGGCGCCTCGGTGCTCAAGCAGCTCGTGGCCTGGGTGGGCCAGGAGGAGTTCATGCAGGGTGTACGCCAGTACTTCGCGAAGCACTCGTGGAAGAACACGGAACTGGTGGATCTCCTCTCCGAGCTCGAGGCAGCCAGCGGCCGCGACCTGAAGGAGTGGTCAGCCCTCTGGCTCGAGACCGCAGGGGTCAACACCCTGCGTCCAGAGTTCGAGACGGACGGGAACGGCGCCTTCACCTCGTTCGCCATCGTGCAGAGTGCCATCGAGGCCTTCCCCACCATCCGACCGCACCGCCTCGCCGTCGGCCTCTACGACCACGACGACGACGGCGCGCTGGTGCGGGTGCACCGGGTGGAGCTCGACGTCGACGGCGAGCGCACGGAGGTGCCGGAGCTCGTGGGACAGCGGCAGCCGGCGCTCGTCCTGCTCAACGACGACGACCTCGCCTACGCCAAGATCCGTCTCGACCCGGCATCGCTGCGCACCTCGGTCCGCCACGTCAAGGACTTCAGGGACTCGCTCCCCCGGACCCTGGTGCTGGCCTCCGCCTGGGATGCCGCCCGTGACGGCGAGACGCCGGCCCGCGACTACGTGGAGCTCGTACTGCAGAACATCGGTGCGGAATCGGACTCGTCGGTGGTCCTCGTCCTGCTGCGCCAGCTCGCCTCGACCCTGACCTTCTACGTCACGCCGGAGGACAGGGAGGCGATGGGCGATGCCGCGGCGGACAGCCTCCTCGAGCTCGCCCTGACCGCCGATCCGGGGTCCGATGCCCAGCTGCAGTTCACCCGCGCGTTCTCCTCGCACGCCCGCACGTCGGCGCACCTCGACACCGTCGAGGCGATGCTGACGGGAGTCACCGTGCCCGAGGGCATCACCGTCGACCAGGACCTCCGCTGGGAACTGGTGACGAGCCTGGTGGTCGGCGGCCGCTACGGGACCGCGGAGATCGAGGCCGAACTCGGACGCGATTCGACGGCGACGGGCGAGCTGGCCGCTGCAGCGGCCACGGCGGCTCTCCCGACCGCAGCTGCGAAGGACGCCGCGTGGTCGGCCCTCGTGGAGTCGACCGACCTGCCGAACGCCACGCAGCGCTCGATGATCTCCGGCTTCACCCGGGTGCACGACCGCTCGCTGCTCGAGCCGTTCGCCGACCGGTACTTCGCGTCCATCCGGGACGTGTGGGCCACCCGCACGCACGAGATCGCCCAGCAGATCGTCGTCGGGCTCTATCCGTCGCTGCTGACCACCCAGGACACCCTCGACCGGACCGATGCCTTCCTCGCCGGGCTCGGCGACGCATCACCCTCGCTGCGGCGGCTCGTGCTCGAGAGCCGTGACGGCGTGGTCCGGGCGCTGACCGCGCAGGCAGCCGACAGGTAGCCACGACGCGGGTCGTATCCCCTGCGGGCGTGCATCCCGTCGACGGGGAGGACCGGACCGGTCCTCCCCGTTCGCGTCCGCGCGTCAGGCCCGGAGGCGCAGGGCAGGCGTGCCGCGAGCGGCTCTCAGGTCGGGCAGGCGCGACGACGGCGGACTAGGGTCGGACTAGGGTCGGACCATGAACCTGCAGGAACACCGCTATTCCGCCCGCCTCCGCTGGACGGGCAACCTCGGGCCGGGCACCACCGGCTACCGCACCTACAGCCGGGACCACCAGGTGGAGGTGGACGGACCGGGCCTGCTGCTCGGCACGGCCGATCCCACCTTCCACGGTTCCCGGGACCGCTGGAACCCGGAGCAGCTGCTGCTGACCGCCGTCGCGCAGTGCCACATGCTCTCCTACCTCCATGTGGCGGTCAAGGCAGGAGTGGTGGTCACCGCCTACTCGGACACACCCGAAGGAACCATGCGGCTCAACCGCGACGGCAGCGGGGAATTCACCGCGATCATCCTCCGACCGCATGTGGAACTCGCCGATGCCGACCACACCCCGCTGGCGGACACCCTGCACGCCGAGGCGAACCGCCTGTGCTTCATCGCGCGGTCGGTCTCGTTCCCCGTCCATCACGAACCGACCTCCTCGGGACCGGCGGGTGCGGCGTAGGAGCGGGCGACCGCCGGCCGGGCCGCGGTCGCGGGTGGACCGCGGCGCGGCTGTAGCCTGTTAAGGCACCCCGCGCCTACCCCTCCGGGCGGACCCCACGGCGCCTGCTCGAAAGCGATTCCATGACCTTCCTCCCCTCCCTCGGCTACGGCGGCCAGATCCTCGGCGCGCTGATCGTCCTGATCGGCGCACTGCTGCTCTGGCTCGTGGTCCGCTACCTGATCACCCGGGCCGTCACCCGGGTGCAGAACGGGTACAGCGTCTTCAAGAAGCCGCACTTCAAGTGGGCCCAGCCGGCTCTCCGACCCTTCGACAGCGCGCGCCGCGTGCAGCGGGCCGAGACGATCGGCGGCCTCCTCTCCAGCGTCACCGCCGGCACCATCGCGATCGTGGCGATCCTCATGGCCATCGACACGCTGGGCTTCAACATCGGACCGATCCTCGCGAGCGTGGGCATCGTGGGTATCGCGATCGGCTTCGGCGCCCGCGAGGTCATCCGCGACGCCTTCCTGGGGTTCTTCATCACCATCGAGGACCAGTACGGCATCGGTGACACGATCGAGGTGGGCGACACCGTCGGCGTCGTCCAGTCGCTCGGTCTGCGCATCACCCGCATGATCGACGAGGACGGGGCCATCTGGTACGTCCGCAACGGCGACATCACCAAAGTGGGCAACCGCTCGCAGGGCGACTACGTGGCACCTCCCGCCGATCCCCCGATCTCCCCTGCCGCCGACGCGGCGGCACCCGGTACCGCCCCTGCGTCCTCGCCTGCGTCCTCGCGGGCCGCCGTTGCTGCCGCTCCTGCGGCTTCCTCACCCACAACCCTCGCCGCCCCTCCGGCGGCCTCCTCACCGGAGGGTCGGGCATGAGCGGCCCAACGCCCGACGGCGTCGCCCAGCCGCCGGCAGGTGCGGAGCGCGCCGGTTCGGACCCCGCGTCGCCTCCGCCGGAGCCGAACGGGCAGGAGCCGCGCCGACCAGGCATACCGGAGCCGGAAGGACGCCGGTCCGACGCGCGCCCGCAGGGATCCCCGACGTCCATGCCCCTCTCGCCGTCGGCCGGCGGTCGGGCAGCCCTCCCGGTCGAGCGGCTGGTCGCCGCCGGGCAGACCTTCAGCCAGCCCGAGTACACGGAGAACTTCTACGACGCGATCGGTGGCCATCCGACCTTCGTGCGCCTCGTCGACGTGTTCTACGACGGCGTGGCCGAGGACGAGGTCCTCCGTCCGATGTACCCGGAGCAGGACCTCGGCCCCGCCAAGGAACGGCTCCTGTTGTTCCTCGAGCAGTACTGGGGCGGTCCGAAGACCTACGGCGAGCAACGCGGCCATCCGCGGCTGCGCATGCGGCACATGCCGTTCCGCGTCGGGCCCGAGGCACGGGACCACTGGCTCCGGCACATGCGGTCGGCCGTCGACGCGCTCGACCTCGCTCCGCTGCACGAGGCCACCCTGTGGGACTACCTCGACCGGGCCGCCCACTCGATGGTCAACGCGGCCGACTGACGTCAACGCAGCCGACTGACAGCGCCCCCCCCCCCCCCCGGCCGAGAAGCGCCTTCCTTCGTCGAGCTCGGCGGCGATCCCCGCCGCACCCGGTGGGCACCGCGTGGCATCGCATCGCGTGACACTGGGTGACAGCGCGTGGGGACGGTCGTGACAGCGCGTTGGGACGGTCGTGACAGCGCGTGGGGACGGTCGTGACAGCGCGTGGGGACGGTCGTGACAGCGCGTGGGGACGGTTGTGACGCGATGGGCCGGTCATCACCACGGGCGCGGGTTGTGCCCCAGGGGTGCCCCCTTGTGACCGGCGCCTGCGCAGACACGCGCCGCTGCGGCCTGACGCCGGCTCCCGACGACCGGTCAGAAGAGCGCTGCGGCCCGGACCAGGATGTGGCCGCGGCCCGTGCTCACGCGGGACCAACGACCGTTCGTGTGCACCGTCGCATCGCCCTCAGGATCGAGGAAGCCGAGGCTGAACGCACCGAACGCCGCTCCCGCGGCGACCGATCCCGGCACACCGTCGAGCTCCCGGCCCCACACCGCGGCGCGGGCGCTGCTCACAACGGGTGCCCCTGCACGGTCGGGAAGGCTTCTGGCCACCTCGCCGATACCGTTCCGTGCAGCCTGCTCCAGGAGGCTGTTGGGGATCGAGCCGACGGGCGTCCAGCCCGATCGCGGCGGCAGGACGCCCGCCCAGGCCTCCGTGACCGTCACCGTGGGAAGCGTGAACGCCAGGTCGCCGTCCTGCATCCGGGCGAGGCGGTCGAGCACCGACCCGAGCGCGACGGTCGTGTCCACCGGACCGATCAAAGGGTGGGCGGCATCGAGCGCCATGGTCCTCAGGCCGAGGACCGTGGGTAACGCTTCGCCGAGGACGGTCGGGCCGAGGGTGCGGACGTACGCGGCGAGGACCGGACCCGAGGCGACCAGGCGCATGCCGCCGTCGTCGTTCGCCCTGGCCCGTGCGCTGAACGTGCGGAAATCGGCAACGGTCGGAGTGTCGGCGAATCGGAGCACGGGATCGGGCACGACGTCGCTACCTGGCACGCGCACGACGGAAGGGGACGGGCTCGCCCTGCCACGATCCGAGGATGTCCTTCTGGGTCCCGGACAGGCGGACCGGCCGGCCCGTGCTGCGACTCACGAGAACCATGGTGGTTGCTGCGATGGCACTGGTCACACTCCCCGCCGGCCCGATGCGGTCCCGCACCGCGTAGCCGAGGTCGAAGCTGGACACCCCGACAGCGGTGGTCCAGAGATCCACCGCCGCCGGGACCGTGCTGAAGTTCAGGGGCGCGAGGTATTCGATCTCCTGCCGGCCCACCAGTGTGTAGTGGTCCGGGTCGACGGTGTCCATGAAGGAGAGCCCGCCGGCCGGACGGCTCATGAGCTGCACGCGGGCGTCCTCGAGGAACTGGAAGTAGCGAACGTTGTTGACGTGGCCGTAGGAGTCCTCGTCGCCGAAGCGCAGGTGGAGGGGAAGGGTGTGGACCGTGGACATGACCTCATCCTCGCAAAGGCAGCCACACCGAATCCAATCCGCGGGCGCCGGCCTCGTCGACGACCGGAGGGCAAGCAGCGGTGTTGAGCGCCGCAGGGTCGGCGTCTACTGTCAGAAGACGTCAGGGAGCCGTCGCTCCCACAGCACCCGTCCCGAGGAGACCCCGAACCATGGCAGAACACCGGCCCCGCGCGACCGCACCGCGAGCGGCAGGACCGTCCGGCACGTCGGAGTCGCCGGGAGAGGAGACCGCCGCCGGGTCGTCGGACTCCGTGACGGATCCCACGGCGGCCCTCCTCGACCTGCTCGACCTGAGCCCGGCCGAGGGTGCCCAGACGGACGAGGAGATCTTCGTCGGCACCTCCGCACGGCAGCCCAGCCGCAGGGTGTTCGGCGGTCAGGTCCTCGCGCAGTCCCTGATCGCCGCCATGCGCACCGTCGAACCGACGCGGGACGTCCACTCGATGCACGGGTACTTCCTGCGTGCCGGGGACGCCGACAAGCCCATCACCTTCGGGGTCCAGCGCCTGAGGGACGGACGCTCCTTCTCCGCCCGGCGCACCCACGCGTATCAGAACGGCGTCCCCATCCTGTCCATGATCGCGTCCTTCCAGGAGCCCGACGACGGCGTGGAGCACCAGGATCCGATGCCGGCCGGCGTACCCGATCCGGAGGACCTGCCCACGACGGCGGACCTCCTCGGCGGGTTCGACCATCCGGTCGCGCGGGCCTGGGCCTACGAGCGCCCCTTCGACATCCGGCACATCGACGCGCCCCTCTATCTCACCAACGAGGGCTCGAAGGAACCGCGGAACGCCGTCTGGATGCGCAGCCTCGGCCCGATGCCGGACGATCCCGACCTGCACCGCGCCGCCCTCGCCTACGCGAGCGACTACACCCTGCTCGAATCGATCCTGCGACCGCACGGGCTCAGCTGGATCCAGCCCGGCATGAGTGTGGCGAGCCTCGACCATGCCATGTGGTGGCACCGGCCGGTCAGGGTCGACGAGTGGCTCCTCTACGTGCAGAGTTCGCCGAGTGCGTCCGGCGCGCGGGGGCTGGCCGCCGGCCGCATCTACAACCGGGGCGGAGAACTCGTCGCCAGCGTGGCGCAGGAGGGCATGATCCGCATCCCGCGGGACTGACCACCAGGCGGAGTCATGCCGGCCGGACCGGCGTCTCGTCCGTCAGCGATCGTCAACGCGCGACGCCGTCCGACCTGTGCGTACGCCCGACCACGGTCGGGGCAAGCCGTCCGTCAGTCACGCGTCAGGCGGCGGTGCGTGACCCGGTGCGGCTTCGCCGCGTCGGCGCCCAGACGCTCCACCTTATTCTGCTCGTACGCGTCGAAGTTGCCCTCGAACCAGTACCAGTTGTCGGGGTCCTCCTCCGTGCCCTCGTAGGAGAGGATGTGCGTCGCCACGCGGTCGAGGAACCAGCGATCGTGCGAGACCACGACGGCACAGCCGGGGAATTCCAGCAGGGCGTTCTCGAGGCTCGAGAGCGTCTCGACGTCGAGGTCGTTGGTCGGTTCGTCGAGGAGCAGGAGGTTTCCGCCCTGCTTCAGGGTCATGGCGAGGTTCAGCCGGTTGCGCTCACCACCGGAGAGGACGCCGGCCTTCTTCTGCTGGTCAGGACCCTTGAAACCGAAGGCCGAGACATAGGCCCGCGACGGCATCTCGACCTGCCCGACCTGGATGAAGTCGAGTCCGTCGGACACGACCTCCCAGAGCGACTTGTTCGGATCGAGGCCGCCACGTGACTGGTCGACGTAGGAGATCTTCACGGAATCACCGATGCGCAGCTCTCCGCCGTCGAGCTCCTCGAGCCCCACGATGGTCTTGAACAGCGTGGTCTTGCCGACGCCGTTGGGGCCGATGACCCCCACGATGCCGTTCCGCGGGAGGGAGAAGGACAGTCCGTCGATGAGGACGCGGCCGTCGTACCCCTTCTTCAGGTTGTGCGCCTCGATGACCTGGCTCCCGAGGCGTGGACCCATCGGGATCTGGATCTCCTCGAAATCGAGCTTCCTGGTGCGGTCGGCCTCCGCCGCCATCTCCTCGTAGCGGTTGAGACGCGCCTTCGACTTCGTCTGGCGGCCCTTGGCGTTCGAGCGGACCCATTCGAGTTCCTCGGAGAGGCGCTTCGACAGCTTCTGGTCCTTCTTGCCCTGCACCTCGAGACGCGCGCGCTTCTTCTCGAGATACGTCGAGTAGTTGCCCTCGTAGGGGTAGAGGTGGCCGCGGTCCACCTCGGCGATCCACTCGGCCACGTGGTCGAGGAAGTAGCGATCGTGGGTCACGGCGAGGACTGCACCGGCATAGGACTTCAGGTGCTGCTCGAGCCAGAGCACGCTCTCGGCGTCCAGGTGGTTGGTCGGCTCGTCGAGCAGGAGAAGATCGGGCTTCTGGAGCAGCAGCTTGCACAGCGCTACGCGTCGACGTTCACCACCGGAGAGGACGGTGACGTCCGCGTCCGGCGGCGGGCAGCGAAGAGCGTCCATGGCCTGCTCGAGCTGGGAGTCGAGGTCCCACGCGTCCGCAGCGTCGATGGCCTCCTGCAGCTTGCCCATCTCGTCCAGCAGGGTGTCGTAGTCCGCGTCCGGGTTCGCCATCTCGTCGGAGATCTCGTTGAAGCGCTGGATCTTGCCGTAGATCTCGCCCACGCCCTCCTGGACGTTGCCGAGAACGGTCTTCTCCTCGTTGAGGGGAGGCTCCTGCAGGAGGATCCCGACGCTGTAGCCGGGTGACAGGCGGGCTTCACCGTTCGAGGGGGTGTCCATGCCGGCCATGATTTTCAGGATGGTGGACTTACCGGCACCGTTCGGGCCGACGACGCCGATCTTCGCACCAGGGAAGAAGGACATGCTGACATCGTCGAGGATTACTTTGTCGCCAACGGCCTTGCGGGCCTTGGTCATTGTGTAGATAAATTCCGCCATGGTCCTAAGGCTAGTGCGTGCCGGGCGAGTTCTCCCACTCGACGGAAACTCCCCGCGCCACGGCCGGTCGGCCATGACCTGCAGCGCGCCTCTGCTGCGTCAGCGCTGATCCCCGACGAAGCAGAGGCCCGTGGCGAGGACCGGAAGCACCACCGCCGAGACGGCGCCCTCGCGCACCTCCCCCACGACGCATCGGTCCCCGATCAGCCCGGCGCCCTGGATGGCGTCGACGTCGAGCCCTGTGGGGGTCCGGTCGACCGACACCTCGACCCGTTCCGGGACGGTCCCCCCGTCGGCGAAACCCTGCTCGATCGCCGCGCGTACCTGATCCCGGGTCACCGGGTCCTGGCCGTCGGCGAGTGCCTGCAGGGAGGACCTGACGGCTTCCGCGACACCCATGGCGTCCCCGGCCGCCGTCGCCGTGGGGCTCGTCCCCTCCGGCGAAAGCACACCGGAGGAGGAACCGTCGGACGGTGCCCCCACCGCAGCGCCGGGCCTCGGCGTCCCCTCCGCTGCGTCCGATGCCGGGTTGCTGATCGGCCCGGCGCCCGGATCGGGCGGGGCGGTGCAGGCGGTGACACCCACGGCGAGTGCCGCCGACACCGTGAGGATGCGCCACAGCGCGGACGGCGGTCTGATCGGGAGGCGGCGACTCACGCCCTCATCCTGCCACGCGTCTGACCGCCGGCCGCTCTCCCGCAGCGGGCATGGTCCCTAGAACGGGACGGACGTCGCGTCGACGAGGTCGTCGCGTGCTGTGCCCACGCGGCCGTCCGTGGGCGCCGCACCGTCCTCCGCGGCGTCCGTCGCCTCGGGTTCCGTCGCCGGGTCGAACAGCTCCCCCGTCACAGGATCGACGCCGTCCGGCAGCGCGCCGGCGTCGTCCTGGTCCGCGGTGTCCTCCCTCCGCCGGTCCTCGGCCCCGGCGGAGGGATCGCTCCGGTCGGCGCTGGTCCGCCTGAAGTTCGCCGTGCCCCACATCAGGTCGTGGCCAGCCGTGTCGGCATCGATCTCGACCGACGTTCCCGTGCGGCCGTCGGCGTTGATCCACGGACGGACCTTGAGTCGTCCGCTGACGATGACGCGGTCACCCTTCTTGATGCTCGCGCCGGCGTTGGTGGCGAGCTGACGGAACATCGAGACGGAGTACCAGTTCGTGTGGCCGTCGACCCAGGTGCCCGTCTCCCTGTCGAGGCGTCGTTCCGTGGAGCACATCCGGAAGCCCGTGATGGGCAGCCCGCTCTGCGCCAGTGTCAGCCGGACCTCGGTGGCGACGTAGCCCCGCACGGTGATGATGTCGGTCATGATGTTCCCTTCGGTTGAGATGGAGTGCCGGGCGCCCGGTCCGGGTCCAGTGTGGGACGGTCTGCCATGCGGTCGCCGAGCAACGGGCGCTATGTTGACAACCGAAGGCGGCGAACGGTCGCCGACCCTTCCTAGCCCACCGATCCAGGCCGTGGAAGTCATTCCCGGGTCGGAGCGATGTCTTGAACGGCCGGCGACCGGTTTCCTACCGTGGAGGCATGGACACCGCAGCATCCGTCGACAGCGCCCACCACCCCGAGGCACGCGACGCCGCCCCCACCGGCTCCTACATCAGGACGGAGGAAAGGGTCGTCGACAGCCTCGAGCAGCTCGCCGGGCTGGTCGAGGATTCGGGTCCCGTCTACCTCCGCTACTCGTGCGGTTTCGCGGCAGACAGGACGTCCACGAGCAGGGATGGGGAGAGCGGCCTGACGCTGCCCGGGCTCTCGGTCAATCCGCTCACCCCGGAGGACTGGTGGACGCGCCCCCTGGAGGACTGGCTCGCACGGCAGATCTGCCAGTACCGGCATCTCGCCGAGCAGGAGGAGCGGTACGCCTGGATCCTCAGCGGATTGCCGGTCGGCCGCGGACCGGACTGCGAGCCGCTGCTCACGGACGTGGTGCCCCTCGGGCGCATCAGCGATCGGTTGCTGTGCGAGGCGGGACGGGTGTACGACGAGCGATTCAACGCCGGGAACCAGCCCTAGCCGAGAATTCATCCGGGTCGTAGGGACCCGGCCAACAGCGAAGACAGTTCCACCAGGACATGGCAAGGGCCGGACGCGCACGCCCGGCCCCTGAGTGCCCCCGGCAGGATTCGAACCTGCGACCAGAGGATTAGAAGGCCCCTGCTCTATCCCCTGAGCTACGGAGGCAGTACCCCGAGTTTACTATGGCCGCCCGGGACCGCTCAGGGTCGATGGCCATACGCCGGCGGCGACGGGCTGCCACGACATCATTCGTCGTCGACGGCGGCCTCGGCCGTGAAGGTCACCCGCAGTTCGAGGCGGTGCTGGCCGTGAGGGTCCTGCGAGTAGACGGCCTTCCCGGAGATGCCTCGCAGTCCGTCCGTCCCGGATCCCGGGATGATGTGCCCGGAGCTCGCAGCGTCGGCGCCCTCTGCGACCCCCCAGTGCTGCACGGTCATCGTGCCCGTGCGCCCGCCGATCGAGCCGACGAACTGTTCGGACGCCACATAGCCGGCTCCGACGTCGTTCCCTGCCATCAGCAGCTCTGCGGTGCTCGTTCCGCTGATCTCGCCCTCGAAGACTTTCGCGGCCCGCACACGGGAGAGCTCGCCGGTGCTTCCGGGTTCGGAGTACGGCTCCGCGACCCACTCGCTGATCTCGTACTCGCCGGTGTACGCCGTCGTTCCTGTATCGGTCATCGGTCCAGTATCGCCGTTCCGCGCCTCCCCCGCTCGCGCGACCCCCGATCCGTCCCGCCTCGACACCCCGGCCGACGTCGGATCAGTGCAGCTGACCCGGGGCAAGCGGACTGTACCGCCGTCGGAAGAGCACTTTGGTGCTGCGGTCCAGGAACACGAGGTACAGCGCGAACCCGAGCGCGACGACGGCCGCCACCTGCCGCGCCACCGTCAGGCTGAGATCGAAGTAGGGGAAGATGTCGAGCTGGTCCGAGATGGCGTAGACCATGAAGAACGCCACCGTGAAGTAGAGGAACTTGACCTGCCAGTCGTCCCGGATCCCGGTCACGGCGAACAGTGGGATCAGCCAGACGACGTACCAGGACTGGATCATGGGGGCCAGCAGCACGATGGCGGCGAAGGCGAACGCGAGTCGCCGGACGAGCCGGCTGTGGTCCCCGCGGAACACCTGGATCGCGATGATCACGAGCGAGGCGATGCGCGCAACGGTGTGGAAGGCGTTGGCGAAGTCCCACCCGCTGAGGCCGACGGCATTGCCGAGGGTCGCGATCACCAGTCCGATGAAGCCGACCGGCGCGTACCAGATCCAGACGCTCCCCGGGGTGCTGAGTGCACCGACCCAGCCGAACCCGAACGTATTGATGAGCCCCATGATCCAGAGGATGCCGAGACACAGGCCGGCCGTCATGAACCAGTAGAGGAACTTCCGGGGCCAGGAGGCACCCTTGCCTGCCCACATGAGGCCGACGAACGGCAGGAAGATGAGGGTGATCGGCTTGATGCCGACGGACAGCGTGATGAGGAGGATCCCGAGCAGGGGTCGCTTCGTCGCGCACAGGTACAGGCCGGCCAGTGCCAGCCCGATCATCAGGGAGTCGTTGTGGATGGCGGCGACGAAATTGATGAGGAAAAGCGGATTGGCGACGGTCAGCCACAGGGCTCGGGTCGCGTTGATGGAGTGGAGCGCCGCGAGCTTCGGGACGAAATAGATGCACAGTGCGACGCCGAACAGCGCCACGACCCTGAACAGGATGATCGACGTGTCCGGGTAGCCGCCCGTGACGCGGACGATGCCCTCCTCGATCCACAGGAACACCGGACCGTAGGGCGTCGGACTCTGTGCCCACAGGTCGTCGGCGCCGATCTGCAGGTAGTTGGAGATCTGCGAGTAGCCGTCCCGGTAGGGATTCAGCTTGGCGATCATGACCTGGCCCTGCGCGATGTAGGCGAAGACGTCGCGGCTGAAGAGGGGCAGCGACGCAGCGAGCGGGACGGTCCAGGCGAGGATGGCCTTGAGCACGTACGGACGCGTCTCGTCGGACCAACCGTTCAACCGCTGGCCCAGGCGCAGCCACGCGCGGATCAGCAGCATCCCGCCGAGGGCGAGGAGCAGGACCGAGAGCACCGCGCCCACCGGTTCGAAGCGCAGCCAGATGATGACGGGGTTGCGTCGTAGCTCCACCGACGCGAGGGACAGCCAGCCGACCCCGAGGGAGCCCATCCACATCATCAGCGACCCGACGAACCCCTGCACGATCGCGACGTTCGGCCGGTTGGGGCCCGGCGCGTCTCGACCTGCAGGGCGGGGAGCTGGGCGGGCATCTGGGGAATCCAATCGTCGGCAGGCATGAGTCGGCGTCGAACGCCCATGTCCTCAGGCGGCCGGCCGGCGACGGCCTGGCGCGGGGCACATCGGTGCCTGTACCGGAAGCAGCAGGGTTACCCAGATCTCCCCGCAGCCCTGAGCGAACTGTTCGAATATTAGCACCGGGTGGAGCTCCGGGACCGGCAGCCGCCGTCCTCGGCGGCGCGTCGACAGGGGCCCGCATCCCGTGCCCGACGGCCATAAGCGGTCCGGTCCGCTGCCGCTCCGGCTGCCCGCCACGGGGCGCGCCGCGCCTCTCCCGCGGACCGACCCGTGCCTCCGCGAAGCGCGTCGTCGGCGGACGGTACATTGGTCGAATGCCGATATCGAATGAACACATCGTCTGGATCGACTGCGAGATGACGGGCCTGGACCTCACGAACGACGCGCTGATCGAGGTCGCCGTGCTCGTCACGGACGCCGAGCTCAACATCCTCGGCGACGGTGTGGACGTCGTGATCAAGCCGGCGCCGGAGGCCCTCGAACAGATGGGCGACTTCGTGCGCACCATGCACACCACCTCCGGCCTCCTCGAGGAGCTCGACGGCGGTATCAGCATGGAGGACGCGCAGCAGCAGGTCCTCGACTACATCCGGACCCACGTCCCCGAACCCCGCAAGGCCCAGCTCGCGGGCAATTCGGTCGGCACGGACAGGAACTTCCTCCTGCGTGACATGCCCCTCGTGACCGACCACCTGCACTACCGGATCATCGACGTGTCCACGATCAAGGAGCTGGCCCGCCGCTGGTACACCCGCGCCTACTTCCAGTCGCCGGCCAAAACGGGCGGCCACCGGGCCCTGGGGGACATCGAGGACTCCATCCGGGAGCTGCGCTACTACCGGGCCGCCGTCTTCGTTCCCGCGCCCGGACCCGACTCGGCCATCAGCAAGGCGATCGCCCGCGGCATCGTCTCCTGACCCCGCCCGGCGGCGCCGACGCGGCGTCGGCGGGCGCTGTCCGGAGCACTCCGAAAAGTGTGTAAACTTGTATCCGCTGCCTTTCGCAGCCAGTCCGGACGAAGGTTCTCACCGGACCGGACAGCGAAGCACATGGTGGGTATAGCTCAGTTGGCAGAGCGCCTGGTTGTGGTCCAGGAGGTCGCGGGTTCAACCCCCGTTACTCACCCTCAGTCGTCAGGTTGATTCCTGACCACGAATGCCGTCCCGGAGATCGTCCGGGGCGGCATCCGCATTTTCCGGACCCCGTACGCCCACGCCTCCCGGACGCAGCCTGCACAGGCCGGCGGCCCCGGCGGCCGAGAGCACCGAAGGACCCACCATGGAACGCACAGTGTTCGACGAGGATCACGAGCTCTTCCGCGACGTCGCCCGCGAGTTCAACGAGCGCGCCGTCGCACCGCACTACGCGGACTGGGACAGGCAGCACATGATGGACCGCTCGGTGTGGACGGCCGCCGGGGAGCAGGGCCTGCTCGGCCTGGCGGTCCCCGAGGAATTCGGCGGAGCCGGCATGCCCGACTACCGCTTCCGGTCCGTCCTCGACGAGGAATTCGCCCGCAGCAACCATCTCTCCGTGGGCCTGGCGTTCCACCTCCACGACGATCTGGTCCTCCCCCACCTGCTCGCGCACGGCTCCGACGACCTCAAGGAACGCTGGCTCCCCGGGATGGTCTCGGGGGAGATCGTGACCTCCTGTGCATGGACCGAACCCGGAGCCGGCAGCGACCTGCGCGGGATCCGCACCAAGGCGGTGCGCGACGGCGACGACTGGCTCATCAGCGGCCAGAAGGTCTTCATCGGCAACGGGATCAGCGGGGACGCGTCACTCGTCCTCGCGAGGACCGACGGCGGCTCCGGTCGCGGGGCCAGCGACTCGTTCTCCCTGTTCATGGTGCGTAAGGGCGAGGGATACACGCCGGGCCGGCAACTCGACAAGATGGGCTTCCACGCCTCCGACACGGCCGAGCTGTTCTTCGACAACGTGCGGGTCCCCGGGACGGACCTCGTGGGCGAGGTGGGGCAGGGCCTCCGCTACAGCCTCGAGCAGATCCCCCAGGGCCGGTTGGGTATCGCCGTCGCGGCAGCCGCCCTCGCCCGGGCGGCCTACGAGCAGACCGTCCGCTACGTGACGGATCGGAGCGCCTTCGGTGAACGGGTGCTCGATTTCCAGAACACCCGCCACGTCCTCGCCGACATCCTCACCGAGGTCGAGGTGACGGAGACCTTCGTGGACCGGGCGGTCCTCGCCTTCAACGCCGGGAGCCTGACCCCCACCGCTGCAGCGCAGGCGAAGCTGTGGGCCGGCGAACGGGCGAAATCGATCACGGACCGCTGCCTGCAGCTGCACGGCGGGTACGGCTACATCCTGGAGTACCCCGTGGCGCAGGCCTTCCTGGCCGCGCGGCTGCTGACGATCTTCGGCGGTACCAGCGAGATCATGCGCGAGTCCATCGGTCGCACGATCGCGGACCGCGCCGCACGGAAGAGGTAGTCCCATGACCGTCCACCCCATCACGATCACCGGTGAGCCGGTCCTGCATCAGCGCGCCCGGCCCGTCGAGGCGTTCGACGACGCACTGCGTACCCTGATCGCCGATCTGTTCGAGACGATGGACACCGCCAACGGGGTCGGTCTCGCGGCGCCGCAGATCGGCGTCGGCCTGCGGATCTTCGTCTACGGCATGGAGAACGACGACGACGTGCCGGCACGGGGCGTCGTCGTGAATCCCACGCTCGTCACATCGAAGATCCCGGGCTCGGAGCCCGACCCCGACGAGGAGTCGGAAGGATGCCTCTCCGTTCCGGGTGAAGCGTTTCCGCTCAAGCGCGCCGACTGGGTGCGGGTCTCCGGCTTCGACGGCGAGGGGGCTCCCGTGGAGTTCGAGGCGACGGGGTGGTTCGCCCGGTGCATGCAGCACGAGAACGACCACCTGGACGGGAAACTGTACGTGGACCGGCTCAACGCGAAGCACACGCGCCGGGCCAGGAAGGCCGTGAAAGCCAACGGGTGGGGTATCGCGGGGCTCACCTGGATGCCCGGGGTGGATCCGGACCCCTTCGGTCACTGATCGCGCTGCAGACCGCGCCGCTCCGCCCGGTTCGATCGATCGCTCGGTGAGCGGGTGTCAGGACGAGGACTTCGGAGTGTGCTCCTGACCCATCGGTGCGGGCGCTTCGACGAGGTCCTCGAGGCGCGTGACCCCCCTGAGTGGACCCAGCAGGGCGACGAGTGGCGCCGAGCAGGCGATCACGACGCCGACGAGGATCGCCTCCCTGATCCCGATCGACTCTGCGAGCACACCCGCCAGGAGACTGGCGAGGGCGAGCATGCCCCAGCTGACCGTCCGGGACGCGGCGCCGAGCCGACCCATCATGCCTGGCGGGCACACGCGTTGGCGGAAGCTGGATCCCACCACGATGTTCCACGAGACGCTCGCTCCCATGACGAACATGCCGAGCAGGCCCCAGAGCATGCCCCACCCGGGCGAGAGCACCAGCAGCGATGCGTACCCGAGGACCCCCGGCACCATGGACCACCGCCAGAGAGGACCGGAGCCGATACGCTCCCCCAGGGCGTTCGCGGTGACCCCTCCGACGGCCCCACCGACCGACGCTGCGGCGAGGAGCAGACCGAGCCAGATCTCGGACTCACCCAGCGTGCGGAGCACCAGGAGCACGAGGAGGGACGCGGCGATGTTCCCGCCGAGGTTCCACAGGGCGGCATTGAGGAGGAGCGCACGCAGGGGCGCGGTGCTGAACGTGTAGCGCAACCCGTCCGCCATCTCCCTGAGGATGGGACGCTTCGCCGGCGGCTGCACCACCTCCCTCACGTCGAGCCGTTGTACCGCGAGGAGCGAGACGATCGACGCGGTCAACTGCACCAGGAGGGTGTTGGAAGCACCGGCGAACGTGGTCAGCCACCCTGCCATCGCGCGACCGGCGGCGTCCGCTGCGGCCCCCGTTCCGGTGATGAGGCCGTTGCCCTCCATGAGTTCGTCCGGCGTGACCGCCTGCTGGACCAGGGCGGCATCAGCCAGCTGGAAGAAGACGGAGGCGATGCCCGCGACGAAGGCGACGACGAAGAGGAGGGGCGTGGACAGGAAATCGAGCCAGTACCCGATCGGCAGCAGGCCGAGTACGAGCACGCGCACCGCGAGGGCGGCCATCATCACGGGCTTCCGCGGCAGCCGGTCCACCCAGACACCGATCAGGAGTCCGAGCACCAGCCACGGGAGGAAGGTCATACCGGCAAGAGCCGCGACCTCGAAGTTGCTGGCCTGCAGTTCGACGGCCGCGATGATCGGGAGTGCCACGGCGGCCACCGCGTTCCCCAGGACGCCGGAGGTGCTCGAGACGAGGAGGGCGCGGAAGTTGCGGTTGCGCGCGACGAGTCGTCGCTCCTGCATACCCCCAGCGCTCATTCGAACACCATAACCGAGCCGCTGTAGGGCTCCCGCCGAAGCACCGCCATTCGGAGCCAGGACTTCAGCCACCCTTGACGGGCGAGCACGTTCCACCGATAATCATTCGCCTCGGCAATCAAACTGTGCCGTCGGCTGGAAGTTCCCGGTTTCTCCCCTGGCGAAGAGCGGCGTCTCCCGATTGCCGTGGCCGCAGCAGGGGCGGACCATGGAGGTGGAGGGTCATCCCGCGATCGTTCCCCCAGCAGCATCGCGGTCGACGCCCCTTCGAGGCGGCTATAGACGCCGGGCGGTCCCCCTACCTCTTGAGACCGGGTACGGGGGACCGTTTCATGCGCTGCTCGGGTCCACCGCTCTGCTGCCTCCGTCGCGTGAGGGACCGAGGCGAACGGACCGGCCCCGAAGCCCCAGCTGTAAGCCGGCCCGTTCATACCGTCGCGCTTGCGTACGAGACCCGCGGCGGTCCTCACACAGTAGGCCGCTCGGCGGGCATGGACAACGGGCGGCGCGCCCATTGCGCCGATGTGTCACTTCCGTCGGCGGACGAGGACCGCTGTTCGGACCAGGACGGCGAGAAGAAGTACGGCTCCGACGATGAAGAGCAGCGCGAGCCAGAGAGCCGGACCCTCGTCGCCGTCGCCGGTCCCCCAGCCGAGCCGGCGGGCAGCGATGACGAGCGCTATCAGCGAGGCTCCCAGGATGAAGGTCACGCGGGGCCACGGGTGCGTTTTCGCCATCTGTCCAGCGTAGTCGAGCCGGTGCCGCCGGCACGCGGCGGCCGATCCTGGATGCCCCGGGCTCGTCGGTGAGGTGCGCCCGCACGGATCCGGTCCCTCCAGTCACCTGCGCAGTGATCACCCAGGTCAGCACGTGGGGCCCACGCTCGTCGTCGGGTTCCTGCAGCTCTCCGGGTGGTCGGGGGATGGGTCGACCGATACGCCGGGTTCTGTCATCGCACGACGTTGCCGCTGTGCGAGTGGCGACCATCCATCTACGGACGCCGTTACCGACGCCCTCCAGCGGCCTACCCGTGCACTCGGGCGGGCAGCCCTCGGACGCGCACTGTCTGGCCTTGCTCCGGGTGGGGTTTACCGAGCCGCACCGGTCACCCGGCACGCTGGTGGTCTCTTACACCGCCTTTTCACCCTTACTCCCGTCCACGCCGGAGCGTGGTGGGGAGCGGTCTCTTTTCTGTGGCACTGGCCTGCGGGTCACCCCGAGTGGGCATTACCCACCACCCTGCCCTGCGGAGCCCGGACGTTCCTCGGTGGCCCGCAAGCGGGCTCAACGCGGCCGCCTGGTCGACCCATCCGTCATCCATTCTAGGGGTTCGGCCCCGCTCCTCGGATCGGCAGGCAGGCGGCCGTCCACGCGTGCGGCCGGCCCGCCGGCATCCGATACGGTGGACCGGTGCTGATCCTCCTCCCGCCCTCCGAAGGCAAAGCCGCAGCCCGGAGGGGGGACCCCCTCGTCCTCGAGGATCTCGCGTTCCCCGGACTCACGGCCGCCCGCAGGACTGTCCTCACAGGGCTGGAAGCGGCAAGCGCCCACGACGACGCCCACACGCTCCTCGGCGTCGGAGCATCGCTGGCGGAGGACCTGTGCCGGAACCTGGTCCTCGAGACCGCCCCTGCCGCCCCGGCGCACGACGTGTACTCCGGGGTGCTCTACGACGCGCTCGGGTACGCCACGATGACCGCGGTGCAGAAGCGCCGTGCACGCGAGCAGTGCGTCGTCGTCTCCGGCCTGTGGGGAGCCATCGGTCTCGGCGACCGTATCCCGGCCTACCGCCTGTCCATGTCCGTGGACCTACCCGGGATCGGGCGGCTGGCGAGCTACTGGAAGCAGCACCTTGCTGACCCCCTGACCGGGCGCGCCGGTGCGGACTTGATCGTCGACTGCAGATCCAGCACCTACACGCCGGCCTGGGTCCCACCCCCGCAGCAGACCGCCGCCGTCGGTGTCTTCCAGCTCCGCAAGGGGAAGCGCACCGTCGTCTCGCATTTCGCGAAGCACACGCGCGGTGAACTCGCGCGACACCTCCTGACCCGGCGAGGCGCTGCTCCCACCTCCCCGGAGGCGCTCCTGCGCGCCACTCAGGAGCGGTGGTCGGCGGAGCTCACTCCGGCGACGGCACGCAAGCCTGCCCAGCTCGCCATCCTCATCGACTGACCATCAACGGCCCGGTGTCCCGGGCGGAACGACGGTCCTGACGCCCCGCGTACACCGCGTACACCGCGTACACGGTCCCCCTCGCGGACCACTCAACCGGCGACGAGCTCCACCTCGAACCCCTCCGCGTTCTCGAGGTAGGCGGCGTAATGGTCAGCGCCCCCTGCGTGAGGATGTTCATCGGGGAAGAGCAGCGACCAGCCGTGACTCGCCGCGCGGCGCACCAGGAGGTCGACGTCCGCCGTGGAGCCGGCGTGGAACGCGAGGTGGTTGACGCCCGGGCGGCGGCGTTCGTGGTGTCCCGCCGCGAGGCCGGGACCGCTCTCGAGCACGACATAGAAGTCGTCGGATCCGTAGCTGGTGCCGTCCCGCCAGGACTCACGCTGCGGGAAACCCAACCGCTCGAGCAGCCAGCCGAGGCTCTCCCGCGACCCGGCGAGATCACCGGTCCAGACCTCGACGTGGTGCAACCTGCCGGCGGGTCGTGGCACGGCGGGCGTGGGATCGGGCTCGACGGCGGCCACGGGAGTTTTCTGGGCACGTGGCGTCCACTCGACTCCGGCCATGCCCGCATCCATGGCCTCGTTCGACAGGCGATCGGCTTCCTTGTTGCGCTCACGCGGGATCCACTCGTAGCTCACACGCCGCGGATCGAGCACTTTCCGTGCCTTCGCCGCCAGCACCCGCATGTCGGCGTGCTTGATCTGCCACCGACCCGACATCTGCTCGACGACGAGCTTCGAGTCCATCTTCACGTGGACGGAGGCGGTCGGGTTGATCTCACGGGCGAGTTCCAGACCGGACACCAGGCCGGAATACTCTGCCACGTTGTTGGATGCCTTGCCGATGTAGGCGGCCTTCTCGACGAGGATCCGACCCGTCTCCGGATCCCTGACGAGGGCGCCGTAACCGGCGTGGCCCGGGTTGCCGCGGGAGCCGCCATCGGCCTCGACGACGAGCCGCGCCGGGGCACCCGTCACCGTCTCCCCGCTCTGCTGGTCCCGCTCGTAGGGGTCGAACAACTGCTGATCCGTCACGGCTGCTGGTTCCCCCAGTCGCTCGACCGCACGAGGATGCAGCCGGAATCCGGACACAGCACGATCTCGTCCGGGGCGGCTCCGGAGATGTCGGCCAGGTCGCCGGGGCTGAGCTGCATGCCCGACCCCTCGGACTTGCCGTGGAACAGGCGCGCGGCGCCGACACCGCGCCGCGCGAGGATCCGCTCGTACATCGTCAGGAGCGGCGCGTCGAAGGTCGCGGCGAGCTCATCCCGCTGGGCCTGGACGGAGCCACGCTGTTCGTCGATGGCCGCCAGCTCGGCATCACGGGCCTCCTCCAGGCCGCGCAGCTCGGCGCGCACGCCGTTGGTCCTGCCCTGCACCTCGAGCTGGGCGGACCGCGCGGCCTCCACGCGCTCCATGACGTCGAGTTCGACGTCCTCGAGATCGGAACGCCGCTTCGTCAGGGAGGCCACCTCGTGCTGCAGCGCCGTCAGGTCCTTCGACGAGCCGGTTCCGCTGTTGAGCCGCTTGTCGTCACGCTCCAGCCGGGTCACCACCGACTGCACCTCGTCCTCCGCACGCGTGAGTTCGCGTTCGAGGTCGCGGAGCTCCGTGGTGGCCCGGACCAGTTCCCCGTCCACCTCGGCGACGCGGGCGCCGACGATCCCCAGCTCGGGGTTGCTGCGCGCGGCGGCCGCCTGGCGTGACAGCTTGTTGAGGGTCGAGTCGAGGGCCTGCAGATCGAGCAGGCGTAGTTGTTCCTCGGGAGCAGCCTTGGCCACGGAAAACCTCCAGGGTGGGACGGGTGGTGCACGACGGGCGGGCGGGGGCGTCGTCCAAGCCTAGGCCACGGTGCGGGCGTGCACGGCGTGGGCGGCCCGACGGGCGGCAGGCCGCGAGCGTGGACCGCGCGACGGACGACGACGGCCTGCGGCGGCTCAGCGGCCCGGGGGGCAGCGGCGGCTCGGTGGCGGCTCAGTGGCCCGGGGTCAGGACGAAGTCCCACGGATCGGTGTTGACGCCGCTGACACGGATGTCGGTGCTGAAGCCCTGGTCCGACAGCACGTTGCCGAGGGCGTCGGCCGCGGGGGTGAGCCACAACCATTCGCTGCCGAAGTGGGAGACGTCGATCAGGTACGGTGCGGCGCCGGCGGCCGCCTCCCGCACCTCGGACGCGGGGTGGTGGCGCAGGTCCGCCGTGACGTAGACGTCGGCGCGGCTCGCCCGGACGCTGTCGAACAGTGAGTCCCCTGCGCCGCCGCAGACGGCGATGCGCCGGACCAGCGCGTCCTTGTCCCCTGCCACCCGGACGCCACCGGCGACCGCGGGGAGGATCGAGAACACCGAGGCGGCGAAATCTCCGAGGGTCGCCGGGGCGGCGAGATCGCCCACCCTCCCGATGCCCTCCTCGGGCAGGCCCTCGGCGGCGCGGGTGAGCGGCTGCACGTCCTGCAGGCCGAGTGCGTCGGCGAGGACGTCGGAGACGCCCCCGACGGCGCTGTCGCCGTTGGTGTGCACCGTGACGAGAGCGCAGCCGGCTTCGATGAGGCGGTGGACGGCTTCGCCCTTGAAGCCCGCGGCGGCGACCGAGGAGACCGGCTTCAGGAGGAGGGGATGGTGGGAGATGATCATCGTCGCACCCCAGCCGAGCGCCTCGTCGAGCACGGCGGCGGTCGGGTCGACGGTGAAGAGGATCTTCCCCACGCGGTTCCCGGACCGCCCGGCCACGAGGCCGACGGCGTCCCACCCCTCCGCCAGGCTCTCCGGCCACAACTCCTCGATGGCGACGAGGACATCGCCGACGGTCGGCGTCGCCGTCCTGTCGGTCACCAGCCCGGCGCGGGAGCTGTCGGCCTCCGGCGCGGCGTCGGAGCCGGGGCCCTCGGGTGCCGTGGGGTCGCCCTGGAGAGTCTGCTTGGTCTCCTCCTCCGTCGAGGGGGCGACGCCGGCGTCGTGCTCGTTGTTGTCCATGCCACCAGTAATACCCGTCCGCCGCACGGCCCTCCAACTCACCGCCGGACCCGCCTCGGAGCTCCTGCCGGACGCAGTCCGCTTTCACTGCGGGCTGATCCGCCGCGGGAATCTTCGGTGCGCGCCGCGCATTGACACAGTCATGAAGACATTTGTGCTTGGAGGGGGCTGTTTCTGGTGCCTCGATGCCCTTTACCAGAAGACCCGCGGCGTGACCGACGTCGTCTCGGGCTACACCGGTGGCCACACGAAGCATCCCGACTACGACTCCGTCTGCTCCGGTATGACCGGCCATGCGGAGGTCGTCGCGGTGAGCTTCGACGAGACCGTCATCCCCGAGGACGTCATCCTCGACATGTTCTTCGTCTCCCATGACCCCACGACGCTCAACCGCCAGGGCTACGACGTCGGCACGCAGTACCGCAGCGTCATGTACTACCAGGACGCCGAGCAGAAGGCGGTCTACGAGGAGGCGATCGCGCGGAACCAGGAGAACTGGAAGAACCCGATCGTCACCGAGGTCAGCAGGCTGCCCGAGTTCCACGTGGCCGAGGACTGGCACCAGAACTACTACGCCAAGCACCCCGAGCAGGGATACTGCCAGGTGATCATCAATCCGAAGCTGTCCAAGGCTCGGAAGTATTACTCCCAGTGGCTCGCCGCGTAGGCGGCAGGGCCTCCAGCCGTTAGGCTGACCGCCGTCGTCACGGCGGATGGTCCGAAGGCCTCCGCCGTGACGACACCCCTCCTCCCGACTCCAGAACAGGCAGGCCCCGCATGGCAAAGATCTACGACGACGTCACCCAGTTGGTCGGACGCACTCCCCTCGTGCGCCTGAACCGCCTCACCGAGGGACTCGATGCGCAGGTCGCCGTCAAGCTGGAGTTCTACAACCCTGCGAACAGCGTGAAGGACCGCATCGGCGTCGCCATCATCGATGCCGCCGAGCAGGCCGGCGCACTGCGCCCGGGTGGCACCATCGTGGAAGGCACGTCGGGGAACACCGGGATCGCCCTCGCGATGGTCGGCGCCGCCCGGGGATACAAGGTGATCCTGACGATGCCCGAGACCATGTCCACCGAGCGCCGGGTCATGCTGCGCGCGTACGGCGCGGAGATCGTCCTGACGCCGGGCTCCGAAGGGATGCGCGGCGCCGTCGAGCGGGCCAAGGACATCGTCGCCTCGACCGAGAACGCCATCTGGGCCCAGCAGTTCGCCAACACGGCCAACCCCGCCATCCACCGTGCCACCACCGCCGAGGAGGTCTGGGAGGACACGGACGGCGCAGTCGACATCTTCGTTGCGGGCGTCGGCACCGGCGGGACCATCACCGGCGTCGGCCAGGTGCTGAAGCAACGCAAGCCCGGCGTGCAGATCGTCGCCGTCGAGCCCGCCGACTCGCCCATCCTCAACGGTGGAGCTCCCGGACCGCACAAGATCCAGGGCCTCGGCGCCAACTTCATCCCGGAGAACCTGGACCGCGACGCCTACGACGAGGTGCTGGACGCCACCGTCGAGGATTCCGTCCGCGTGGCACGCGCGCTCGGCACGCAGGAGGGCATCCTCGGGGGGATCTCGTCCGGCGCGATCGTGTGGGCAGCTCTCGAGCTCGCGAAGCGGCCCGAGAACGCCGGTAAGCTCATCGTGGCGATCGTCTGCGACTTCGGCGAGCGCTACATCTCCACGGTGCTCTTCGACGACATCCGCGGCTGAACCGGCCGCGGACCATCCCGGACAGCCGCTCCGATCCGCTGACATCACGACCCGTCGATGCAGCACCACCACCACCCATGCGAAGGTAGCCGGTGAGTTTTCTAGAACGATTGCGCGAGGATCTCGAGACGGCGCGCACTCATGATCCGGCCGCCCGTGGAGACGTGGAGAACACCGTCGTGTACTCGGGCCTCCACGCGATCTGGGTCCACCGCCTCACGCATCGCATGTGGCGTACCGAGGGCCTGCGCTTTCCCGCGCGGGTACTCTCGCAACTCACTCGGGTGCTGACCGGCGTCGAGATCCATCCGGCGGCGACGATCGGCCGGAGGTTCTTCATCGACCACGGCATGGGTATCGTCATCGGCGGCACGGCCGAGATCGGCGACGACGTCATGCTGTACCAGGGCGTGACCCTGGGCGGACGATCGCTCGAGAAGGTCAAGCGCCACCCCACGATCGGTGACCGCGTGACGATCGGGGCCGGCGCCAAGGTGCTCGGTCCCATCACGATCGGCGCGGGCAGCGCGGTGGGCGCGAACGCCGTCGTCGTCAAGGACACCCCGCCGGATTCGATCGTGACGGGGATCCCTGCGACGTTCCGCCACCGCGACTCGCGGCGCGAGACCCAGCCCGCGGTGGATCCGGCCGAGTACGTGGACCCCGCGATCTACATCTGAGCCTCGGACGCAGGGAGACCCCGGACCACGGTCCGGGGTCTCCCTGCGTTCAGCGTGCCGTCAGTGGGTGTCGACGGCCTCGATCTCGGACTTGTCCTCGCCCCACAGGGTATGGAAGGTGCCCTCGGTGTCCACGCGGTTGTAGGTGTGCGCTCCGAAGAGGTCCCGCAGTCCCTGGGTGAGCGCGGCCGGCAGGCGGGGGCGGCGCAGTCCGTCGTAGTACGCGAGCGATGCCGAGAAGACCGGCACGGGGATGCCGAGCTGGACGGCGGTCGAGACGACCCGCCGCCAGGCGGGGACCGCACCGGCGATGGCCTCGGTGAAGGCCGGTGCGAGCAGCAGGTTCGCCGGACGCTCGTCGGCCACGGCGTACGCCTTCATGATGTCGTCCAGCAGTTCCGCCCGGATGATGCAGCCCGCGCGCCACAGCGAGGCGATCTCGTCGAGCTTCAGGTCCCAGCCGTACTCCTTCGCGGCCGCCGTGAGCATGTCGATGCCCTGCGCGTAGCTGACGAGCTTCGAGGCGTAGAGGGCGAGCCGCACGTCCTCGACGAAACTCTCGGGGAGCTCCACCGTCGCTTCGTGGCCCTGCAGCATCTCCTGGGCGGGCACCCGCTGATCCTTCTGCGAGGACAGCGCCCGGGCGAACACCGACTCGGCGATACCCGACGTGGGGCTCCCGAGCTCGAGGGCTGACACGACCGTCCAGCGGCCGGTGCCCTTCTGACCCGCCGAGTCGACGACGACGTCCACGAAGGGATTGCCCGTGCGCCCGTCGATGTGGCCGAGGACCTCTGCGGTGATCTCGATCAGGAAGGAGGACAGGGTGCCGGAGTTCCAGTCCGTGAAGATCTTCGCCTGCTCGGCGGGCTCGATGCCCGCGCCGGAGCGCAGGAGGTCGAAGGCCTCGCCGATGACCTGCATGTCGGCGTACTCGATCCCGTTGTGCACCATCTTCACGAAGTGGCCGGCGCCGTCGGTGCCGATCCAGCGGCAGCAGGGCTCTCCGTTGTACTTGGCCGAGATCTTCTCGAGCATCGGGCCCAGGGAGTCGTAGGACTCGCGGGATCCGCCGGGCATGATCGACGGGCCGAGGAGGGCGCCCTCCTCGCCGCCCGAGACGCCGACGCCCACGAAGTGCAGGTCCTGCTGCGACAGGGCCGCCTCGCGGCGGCGCGTGTCCTCGTAGTGGGAGTTGCCGCCGTCGATCACGATGTCGCCGGGCTCCAGGAGCGGCGTGAGCTGGTCGATGACGGAGTCCACGGGCTTGCCCGCCTTGACCATGATGAGCACCCGGCGGGGCTTCTCGAGGGAATCGACGAGTTCCTGCAGTGTCTCGGTCCGGATGAACTCGCCGTCGCCGCCGTGCTTCTCCAGCAGGGTGTCGGTCTTCTCGATGGACCTGTTGTGCAGGGCCACGGTGTACCCGTTGCGGGCCAGGTTCCGGGCCAGGTTCGCTCCCATGACTGCCAGGCCTGTGACGCCGATCTGTGCGCTCAATGTGTTCTCCGTCGTTTGTCAGCTGCATGCATGTGCGCTGCAGGTGCCGGTGCTCGGCGCGTCTCCGCGCGGGCCGTCCGGTCGCTTTCACACTATTACCGTCGCGACACCTGCCGCTACACCGCCGGCCTGCGGGGACGGTTTGTTTCGTCGGGCGACGATTCCGGGACCGCCGGACATGTGTCCCGATCGACAGCTGCTCCGGCTGGGTCGCTGGCGCCATCCGTGAAAGAATGGTAGGGATGTCCGACGTTACCGTTACCCCCGTTGCCCCCGTTGCCCCCGCCCTCGCCCCCGCCCCCGCCCCCGCCACGGCGCGCCCTCAGGTGCGCCCAGAAGTCGAAGGTGCGCAGCCCATCGTGGCGAGCGACGGCCGGCCTCTGCTGCAGTTCAAGTCGCCGCGCGTCAGTCAGCCGCCGGTGCACCTGGCCGATCTCACGCTCGCTGAGCGGCAGGACCGCCTGAAGGAGCTGGGGCACCAGGGCTTCCGGGCGAAGCAGCTCTCCACCCACTACTTCTCGCACTACACCACGGATCCCGCCGCGATGAGCGATCTTCCGAAGGCCGGTCGCGAGGAGCTGGTGGCGGCGATGTTCCCGCCGCTGCTCACCGAGGTGAAGCGCCTGACGACGGACAACGGCGACACCATCAAGTTCCTCTGGCGCCTGTTCGACGGTGCCCTCGTCGAGTCGGTGCTCATGCGGTACCCGGGCCGCGTCACGCTCTGCGTGTCCTCGCAGGCGGGCTGTGGCATGAACTGCCCGTTCTGCGCCACGGGCCAGGCCGGCCTCACCCGCAACATGTCGACGGCGGAGATCGTGGATCAGGTCGTCGCGGCGAACCGGGCCCTCGCCGAGGGTGCGCTGGGTGATCTGCGGACCGACGGTGGGCACGACGCCGACCGCGTCACCAACATCGTGTTCATGGGGATGGGTGAGCCGCTCGCCAACTACAAGCGGGTCATGGCGGCCCTGCACCGCTTCGTCGACGACTCCCCCGAGGGCCTCGGTATGTCCGCGCGGAACATCACCGTGTCGACGGTGGGCCTCGTGCCTGCGATCGACAAGCTGGCCGCGGAGAACCTCCCCGTGACCTTCGCCCTGTCCCTGCACGCACCCGACGACGAACTGCGCGACGAACTGATCCCCGTCAACACCCGCTGGAAGGTCGACGAGGCCCTGGACGCCGCGTACAACTACTACCGGACCACGGGGCGCCGGGTGAGCATCGAGTACGCGCTCATCAAGGACATGAACGATCACGCCTGGCGGGCCGATCTCCTCGCCAAGAAGTTGAACCAGCGCGGACGCGGATGGGTACACGTCAATCCGATCCCCCTCAACCCCACGCCAGGTTCCATCTGGACCGCGTCGGAGAAGAGCGTCTCGACGGAGTTCATCAACCGGCTGCGCGCCGCGGGTATCCCCACCACGCTGCGGGACACCCGCGGCAAGGAGATCGACGGCGCCTGCGGGCAGCTCGCGGCGGGCGAATAGCGATCGTCTGAGTGGCGCGACCACTCGGCGTGCCGGTATAGTCGGTCCTCGTGATGCAGCCCGTCCGTCAGGATCCGATGGCGGCATCAGGTTCGATGGGTCTTTAGCTCAGCTGGTAGAGCGCCACGTTTACACCGTGGATGTCATCGGTTCGATCCCGGTAGGACCCACTGCCGAAAGCCCCGCCGTTTCAAGGCCCCCACCCTGAAACGGCGGGGTTTTCTACTGTCCGCAACGACTGAACGATTCCCCCGTATTTGCAACGAGTAGCAACATCCTGCAACAACTGACACGCCACACAGACGCCACGACTCACGCAGCCAGCAAAGCGTCGAGCCGGACCGCGACGTCGTCCAAGTCCTGGTCAAACAGGCCTGCATACACGTCCAACGTCATCGCCGCCGTCGCGTGCCCAAGCATCCGCTGCACACTCTTCACGGACGCGCCCGACTGCACCGCCCATGAAGCAGCCGTGTGCCGCAGGTCGTGCACCCACAGGCCCGCCGGAACCCGCGCACCGTCGGGCACGCCGTTGACCCGCGCGACCGCGTCGTCGAAGTGCCGGCGCTTGAAGTTGTTCGCCCGCACCTGCATCCCCCTCGACGTCGTGAACACCAGCTCGTCCCCGCCAGCTGTCCCCCTGCGCTCGGCCAGGACCGACGCGGCCATCGTCGTCAGCGGAATTGTGCGCGGCTTCCCGCTCTTCGGCGGGCCCACCACAGGCCTCCCCTGAACGAACACCACCGCGCGCGCCACAGTCAGCCGCCGGCGCCGCAGATCCACATCCTTCCACCGGAGCTCGCACGCCTCCCCCATGCGCATGCCGGTCGTTGCAAGCAGCCACACCAGGTCCGCGTAGCGGCCGTCGATCGCTTCCGCGAGTGCGCGGACCTGAGCGACGGTGAGGAACTGGTGCTCACGCTTCGCTCCGCGGGGCAGGTTCACGCCCCGGGCCGGGTTCACGGTGATGCGTTGCTGGTCCACGCACCAGGACAGGAAGTTGTTGAGCCGTCCATGGATGGTGTCCACGGTCCGTGCGGCCTTACCCATGCCAGCTACCCACCGCTGCACGTCGTCTTTCGTGATGTCAGCGAGGACCCTGTCACCCCAGTAGGGCAGGATCGTCGCACGTACGTCGGAGCGCATGGCCGCCGCGGTGGACGCTCGCAGATGCACCTGCGCGTCCATCCACGCATCGAGTAGGTCGCGCACGAAGACCCGGCCGCGGTCCGCGGACACGTAAGCGCCGGTCTTCTGCTGATGGGTCACCCACACGAGATGCTCCTCGGCAGCGGCCTTCGTCGGACAGGACTTCTTCCGCGGCTTCCCGTCCTCGAACCACACAGCCTGCCACCGCTGCCCCGTGCCGTACCTCGAGGTGCGAGTCCGGTCCCGGTTATGCCAGAGATCGACGACGCGCGCCACGACTCACCCTCCTCTTCCGGAGCCGGTTGACCATCATCGGAGCGTGCGCCAGTGGGGACTCGTTGTCGAGCAGGGCATTCAACCGTTGGTAGTAGTGGGTGGGTGACAAGGAGAGCAGGTCGCGGGTGTCGGCTTCCTTCCGCCCGGGATACCTATACGCGCGGGCCTCCATGTCGAGGATCATCCGATCAGTCGTCGAAAGCGTCGAAGGCACGGCGCTCCTCCCCCTTCAGGTAGTTGATGCGGTCGAACAGAACCTCCGGGGTGACCCAAAGCTCGTCGGCCATCTCGGTGTAGTTGTGCCCGGACCAGGCGCGCGCCTTCATCAGGTCCTCGAACGTGATGAGCTTATGGGCGGTGGTGATGCGCACGCCGAGCTCGATGGCCGGCGGCTGATGTCCGCGGTGGCCTCGCTTGATGTGCTCGAGCTCGTGTTGGAGGTGCACGCGGCGCTCGACCTGGTAGAGGTGCTTGTCCATCCAAATCAGGTCGACGCCGTTGGTCATCGCGCACCACGGGGCGGGCATGTCGACGTACGACACGCGGATGTGGGGTAAATGGCGAAGCTCTCGCCACGGGTGTGAGACCATGCCTGCCACCGTAGGATCCGGCGGTGACGTTATTGCTCAGAGGCAACTATCCCTGAGGGTCCTGCGACTCCTCGCCGAGGGCGTCAGCGTCTTCCTTCGCGGCACGGCCGCGGTTCGGGCCCTTACTCGCGGCGAGGCTGTACGCGTCCTTGGGCAGTGGTACGTCGTTGGTGAGTGGCTTCTGATCGACGAGCAATCGGATGAGCTCATCGACCGCCTTTCGCTCCCTGGGCGACAGCCTGGCCGCTTCGGCCGGCGGCGTGTACGGGTCGAGGTCGCCGGACACCCGTGCGCCGACGATCGCGTAAACCGTGGCTGGCGGAACCTGGAGGGCGGCGGCAAGCTGCTGAAGACTCTCGTCCTTCGCGGTTCCTTCGCCGTGCACGATCCTGGCGATTGCGGTGTGCGAGATGTTGGATGCTGCCGCCAGCTGGCGCAGGGAGCCTATTCCGCGACGGCTCATCAGTTCGACCCACTCCTGTGGGATGTCTCTTCTCATGGTTACAAGAGTTCCTTCATGCGCCAGCTTGCCGTCAACACCCCAGAGTAACCGCGCCGGTTACAAATCACACGCTTGTAAGTAGTGGTTCCCGCATATCGGCGCGGAGAACTGGGCTTGCGGCTGTAACCGATACCGATTACATTGGCACTTGCTACACGCACCACACACCAGTACGATTACAAGGACAGGAACACAGCATGGCGAAGATCATCCCCATCAGCAGAGCAAGGGAAGGAAGGTTCTACGTGGAGCTCATCAGCCAGATGGCGTTGGCACGCCACATGCAGCACCAGAACCTCAGCAACAGCGAGCTCGCGGCGCGCATCGGACGCTCGAAAGCAACGATCGGGCATCTCCGCTCCGGTGGTCGGACGACGACCAGCAGCGAGACGGCCAAGCGCATCGAGAAGGCCCTGGGCCTGCCGACCTGCACTCTTTTTTTGCCCAAGGTGGAACCTGCAACGAGCACCACACGCCACCTCCGGGCGGCATAGAAAAAGCCCCCACCTGAGCCAACAGGTGAGGGCCCCGACCACCACATCAGCAGCAATCCGTTTCCAACAAGGAGCATACCTCGTGTCTCAGACCAGCACCCCGTCAAACGTCGTCTCGATCGCTTCCCGCCAGGGCAAGCACACCGCCACGCTCACGGACACCACCGGCTACTTCGAGTACTGGGCCAAGCGCTACCCCGGCGGGCAGCGGCAGAAGGAGCAGGACCGCCTGCGCCGCGGCCTCGCCAAGCACCGCCCACACCGGATGGTCCTTAGCAGCCTTCCCCCTTCTCCGGCGCCGGCGCCCGCACCGCTCGCCCCCGTCGCATGAACCCCCGCACCACCGCACCCGGCATCTACCGCCGACCATCACCGAAGCGAGACCCGAAAGGAGGTTGGACCCTTGGCAATCAGACCGTCACCCGACCTGTCCGTGAAGGAACTCGCTGATCAGATCGGCGTCCACCCCGTCAGGGCGTCCGACCTCATCCGCCGCGGCTACTTCCCCGGAGCGTTCAAGACCGGCGCCGGCGGCCAGACGAGCCCCTGGCGGATCCCCGCCACCGCGGTCACCGAGTACAAGGCGCGGCAGCCACAAGCACCGGCCCGGGCCGCATGACCCTCCCCGACAGCATCGTCGTCCTCCTCCTCATCGGCGTGATCTTCACCCTGATGTTCGAGATCAAACGCTGGCTTGACCAGCGACCCGCAACCACCCCACCAGTACAGGAGTCAGATCATGACCACGCAGAACACCAATAGCCCCCTCACCGCCGTCGAGCAAGACATCCGCGACGCCGCCGAGGTCGCCACCCTTGAGCAGCACATCGAGAACCTGACGATGCGCCTCAAGGACGCGAAGGCCCGCATCGCTGAACGTCACCCCGAGAAGGGCGACTACGTGGCTGGCGACTTCAAGATCCGGGTCACCGTCACCAACACCCTGGACGCGAAGAAGATCGCCGAGGCGTTCCCGCCCGAGACGTTCGGCGACACCATCTACAAGCGGGCCGTCGACACCGAGCGGTTCAAGGCGCACATGCTCGTCGCCGGCCGGGACCTCGCCGAGTTCCAGAAGCAGTCCGCGCCGTCCGTCAAGGTCCTCTGAGCTCGTCATGACGATCACGTTCGAGCCGCCGGCGGACTTCGACTACAGCATCGAGTCGCCCCGCTACGGGGCCTACCAGGGCATCAACCCGAGGGCCGGCCTGCAGGAAGCACGCGCGCTCATCGAGCACGCCATCCTGCACCAGCCCCGCAGCCTGCAGAAACGCATCGGGCCCAGCGAAATCGGGACCCCCTGCGACCACTGCCTCGCCGCGAAGCTCGCAGGCTGGCCGTCAACGGAGAAGGACGTGCCATGGCTGCCATTTATCGGCACCGCCGTGCACTCGGCGCTCGAGGACATGTTCATCAACCACGAGATCCACCGCAACGCCATCAACACGACCGGCCTGCGATACCTCGGCGAACACCGGACCATGGTCGGCCAGATCGACGGCGAGGACATCTGGGGGTCCGTGGACCTCACCGACCTCGCCACCGGCATGACCGTCGACTGGAAGATCGTCGGCAAGACCACCCTCGACGCCGCCCGCAGGGGGCCGTCCGAGGTGTACCGGGCACAAGCCCACCTCTACGCCAAGGGCCTGTGTGACGAAGGCTTCGACATCCGCCACGTCAGCATCGCCTACCTCCCCCGCAACGCCATGAGCCTCGCTCAGGCGGTGTGGTGGACCGAACCGCACAACCGCGCCGTCGCCGAAAACGCCCTGGCGCGCGCCAACCGGTTCGCCCTCAACATCCGGGCCCTCCGCACCATCGGCCAGGAAGCAGTGGACGGGTGGATCACCAACCTCCCCCGCTACGCCAACTGCCGGGACTGCGAGCGATTCCCGGACTACAAACCCCAGGCCCGAGACGACGAGTTCTCGGACCTGGCCCGCAAATAGCACAAGCACCCACACGAAAGCAGGCACCACCATGAACCTCGACCACATCGACGAAGCACTCTCCGGCGGCGGCGCGAAGTCCGCGTTCACCAAGGAATCGCCCCTCGGCAGCCGGGTCGCCGGCATCATCCTCAGCGCCGACGTCCAGCAGATCAAGGACTTCGTCTCCGGAAAGCCCAAGTTCTGGGATGACGGACGACCGCAGGAGCAGATCGTCGTCAGCATCCAGACGGACATCCGCGAGAACGAGGACGACAAGGGCATCCGTGGGATCTACATCAAGACGTGGGGCGTCTGGAAGGAAGCTCTCATGGAAGCCGTCCGCGGCGCTGGCTGCGCGAAGGTGTCTCAGGCACTCGCCCCGGGCGGGACCTTCGGTGCGGAGTTCACCGGCACCAAGCCCTCCTCGCAGGGCTCGGACACCAAGCTCTACCGGTACTCCATCCAGCCCGCCCAGGCGTCCGCCTTGGACGCCATGGGCGCGGACACCAGCACTGGGGAGCTTCCGCCCCAGCAGGCGCCCCAGCCGGTCGCACAGCAGGCCGTACCGCAGCCCGCCGTGCAGGCCGCTCCCCCGGTGCAGCAGGTCCCCGCACCCGCAGCAGCCCCTGACCCGATCGCCACAGCACGCCAGCTGATCGCCCTCGGCATCGACGACCAGACCATCGCGGCCAACACCGGCCTCGACCCCGTCGTCATCGCGGCTCTCAAGAGCCAGGCAGCCTAACCAGCCGCCACCCCAGACTGTTGCGCCGGGCCTCGGCGGAGGGGAAGCCCCTTGGCCCGGCGCAACACCCACCCCTCCGGAAGGAATCCCCATGAACCCCCTCGCGCGGGCCCGCCTCATCGCCCTCGTCCTCATCTGGCGGGTGATCAGCCGCCGTGGCTGACCTCCTCCGACGCCGGGCCCGCGCATGGGCGCGCCTCCTCATCGGCGACATCCCCACCCTCCCGGGCTACTACTCCCACCTCGACAACCTCGACGGCCTCGAAGCCCTCCACCCGGCAGAGCGATGAGCCTCCACGGTTCCGTCTACGCATGTTTCTCCTCGAAGCCAGGGAGGCAAGCAGGTCAAATCTGGTCGATGAAGTGGAGGAAAGATGCTCAACGAGCATGAGGGCAACGCAGAGCACTACCTCGGCAACGCCCACGGCAATGAAGGGGTGAACGCTGTCAAAGCCGTAGCCCATGCGCTGCTGGGCCTGGCCTACGAAACGCGGCAGGCGACGCAAGTCCAATTCCTGAGGAGCGCCACCCTCACCGACGAGCAGCGCCAGCGTTGCGAGCAGCACCTCAAGAGAACGCTCGACCTCTAGTCGAGTCGCCCTGACCAGCAGGCACCCGGACGCAAGCCCCGGGCAGGGCACAAAGCACCTCGCACACCACCAGCACCACCAGGAGGGCGCAAGCCGTATGACCACCACACTCGAAACAGCCCTCAACCTCCACGCCCAAGGCATCAGCGTCGTCCCCGTCAACACCGACGGCACCAAACGCCCCCTCGGCCAGTGGAAGCACTACCAAACCAGCCGCGCCACCACCGAAGAGATCCACCGCTGGTTCACCACCGGCGACCTCGGCGTCGGCATCGTCACCGGCACCATCAGCGGCCACCTCGAAATGCTCGAAGTCGAAGGCCGCGCCGCCCACCGCGTCATCGAACTCAAAGACCTCGCCCACGCCTCCGGCCTCGCCAACCTCTGGGACCGCGTCACCGCCGGCTGGTTCGAACTCTCCCCCTCCGGCGGCTACCACTGGCTCTACCGCCTCGCCTGGACCCCCGACCACGGGAAGTTCCCCGGCAACACCAAACTCGCCCAAGCAGCCACCCGTGAGACCACAGCCGAAACCCGCGGCGAAGCCGGCTTCGTCGTCCTCGCACCCTCCGCAGGCACAGTCCACCCCACCGGGAAGCCCTGGACCCTCCTCGCCGGCGGACCCGCCACCGTCCCCACCATCACCCCCGCCGAACGCGAGCAGCTGCACCTCATCTTCGGCACCCTCAACGAGTACGAACCCCATCAGGTCGAGCAGCCATCCATCCTCGACCAGGCCCTCACCGGTGCCGCCCCCTTGAGCAGCGACGGCATCAAGCCCGGCGACGACTACGAAGCCAAGACCGACTGGGCGGACATCCTCACCCCCGCCGGCTGGACCCTCGTGTACGGGGCAGGCCGCACCCGCTACTGGCGCCGCCCAGGCAAAACCGACCCCGGCTTCTCCGCGACCACCGGCCGCGCCGAGGACCGCGACCGCCTCTACGTGTTCACGACCAGCACCGAATTCCAGCACGAGATCCCCTACACGAAGTTCGGGGCCTACGCCCTCCTCCATCACGGCGGGGACCACACCGCAGCCGCGCGCGCCCTCAAGGACTCCGGGTTCGGGGAACGTCCCCAGCACCTCCGGCCTGCCGACGACGTCGTCATGGACCTCGAGCAGCTCGGCAACCCAACCCGCCCCGCCCCGGCCGCGCCCACCCCAGCTCCGGCAGTCGCATCCGTAACCGACGGCACCCTCGCCCTGGGCACCGTGCACCACTTGCCCCGCGCCTACTCCGAAACCGACGACGGCAACGCCCTCCGCCTCGTCGACGCCCACCACCGAAACATCCGATACGTCCCCCAACGCGGCCAATGGCTCACCTGGGACGGCCATCGATGGCGATGGGACGAGGCCCAAGCGGTCCGCGAACTCGCCCGCCAGATCGCCCGCAATCTCCCCGCCGACGACAAGCACGAACAGAAGCACCAACAGGTTTCCCTCTCCCGCCGCGGCATCGATTCCATGGTGTCCCTCGCCCAGTCCGACCAGCGCACTGTCGCCCACCTGGCAGCCCTAGACGCCCGCCCCTACGAACTCAACACCCCCGGCGGCGTCGTGAATCTCCGCACCGGCGAAATCGCACCGCCCAACCCCGAGGCCCTCCACACCCGATCCACCGCCGTCGCACCAGACCCCACCATGCCCACACCCCTCTTCCACCAATTCCTCGCCGACACCTTCGCCGGAGACCCCGACCTCACCACCTACGTCCAGAAACTCCTCGGCATCAGCCTCGTCGGCACCGTCCTCGAGCAAATCTTCCCCTTCGCTCACGGCTCCGGAGCCAACGGCAAGACCACCCTCCTTGGACTCCTCCAACGCATCATCGGCATCGGCGACGACGGATACTCCATCAGCGCCCCCGCCGAGATGCTGCTCGCCACCCACCATCCCGGCCACCCCACCGAACTCGCCCGACTGGCCGGCGCGCGCGTCGTCGTCACCAGCGAACTCGAAGACGGCAAGAACTTCGCTGAAGCCAAGATCAAGCAACTCACCGGTAGCGACGTCATCAGCGGCCGCTTCATGCGCCAGGACTGGTTCAGCTTCGTCCCCACCCACACACTTTGGCTCCTCGCCAACCACCAGCCCGGTGTGAAGGCCGGCGGGCCCGCGTTCTGGCGCCGCATCCGACTCCTGCCCTTCATCCACACCGTGCCGCCAGAGAAGCGCATCGCCGACCTCGAGAACAGGATGGCGGCCGAAGAGGGACCAGGCATCCTGGCGTGGTTCATCCAGGGTGCCGCCAGCTACTTCGAGCAAGGCCTCACCGAACCTGAGTCCGTGAAAGCTGCCACCGCCGACTACGCAAACGAGCAGGACAGCGTCGGCCGGTTCGTCGAAGAATGCTGCGAGCTCGGCCCATCCAACGACCAGCTCATGCACATCCGCGTCAGCGAGCTCCGCCACGAGTACGAGACCTGGTGCCGCCGCGAATCCGAGGAGCCCGTCTCCCCCAAGGCCTTCACGAGCGCACTGACATCACGCTTCCGGGTGTCCGCGCAGCGCTCCAACACCGCCCGCTTCTACTCCGGCATCCGCTTCCTCAACCTGTCACCAGACCCCGACGATCCGTCACCCGCCGAGCAACTCGACCTCATCGACGGCCGCCGGTACCCCTCATGAGCATCCAAACCAGCCCCGAATCTGTCACCACACCCAAATCTGTCACTGGAACTGTCACGCCTCTGACCTGCAAAAACATCCGAATCGTGACACTTGTGACAGTTGTGACAGTTTTCTCCCATATCCAGCCCATACACGCGCATGCATACGCACACATGTTCCGCCGAGGAACTAGGAAAGACGCGTCACAACTGTCACTACCGTCACGCAGCAGGCGGACCCCATGACTGCCCAGGCCGCGCTCTTCCACACCACCGACGAGCTACCAGCCTGGGCCCGCGTTCTCCCCGCCTGGCTCGCCCACAACCTCGACAACCACCAACCACCACCCCGCTCAGGCCTCGCCAAACTCCACCCCTGCGACCGCTGCAAACACCCCATCCTCACCGGCCACGACCAAGTCACCACCTGGCACGCCGACACCACCCGCCTCGACCCCAACCAAGAAGTCGCAGCCGCCATCCTCGCCCGCCCCACCATCCACCTCAACCGCACCCACCAAGGACTCCAAGGCCACCGACGCTTCGAATGGGACATCACCGCCCAACCAGCCCGCACACACCTCGTCGTCCCCGCACACCACTGCCACCGCCCCTCGGCACCCCCCTCCCCTGGGCAAGCCTCTACACCCCACCACAGGAGACAACCGATGACTGCCCCTTCTAACCCCAAAGTCCTCCACATAGCCGGACCCATGACCGGCATCGAGGAGAGCAACTACCCCGCATTCAACGCCGCCGAAGTAGAGCTCCGCGCCGCCGGCTACGACGTCCTAAACCCCGTCCGAAGCGACGTCGAGGAGACCGCTGTCTACGACTACGTCGACGAGACCACGACCTGGGACGCCTACATGCGCAACGGCATCAACCAGCTCATCCGCGCCACCGGCATCGTCCTCCTCCCCGGCTGGCTCCACAGCCGCGGCGCCACCCTCGAGGTCCACATCGGGCAGCAACTCGGCCTCGACATCCGCGACCTCACCGAGTGGCTCCACGCCGTCGAGGAGAGTGCAGCATGACCACCACCGACCTGTACCGGTACAACAAGCAATGGCGCTACGACCGGTCACACGGACTCACCCGACGCGTTCCCTCTGAACCAGCAGCCGCTCATGTCGATCAGCTCAGCACCGCCGGCCTCTCACTCCGAGGCATCGCCGAACTCGCAGGACTCACCCCCGGCGTCATCAGCAACATCCGCGCCCGCAAGCAAGCCCTCATCCAACGCACCACAGAGACGGCGATACTCGCCGTCCAGCCCTCAAACATCTACGACCGCACCCTCAAAGAAGGCTTCGTCCCCAACATCGGCGGCCGCCGCCGCATCCAAGCCCTCCTCGCCATCGGATGGCGCCACCAGGACATCAGCGTCTGGATTGGCTCCCCCAGCTCCAATGCCCTCCACCAAGTAGGCGACTGGATCTCGAAGGCCAAACACGACGCCATCGTCACCGCCTACAACGAGCACTGGAACCAGCGGGGCCCATCCGACAAGACCGTTCGCTGGGCCAAGAAGCTCGGCTACGCTCCCCCACTCGCATGGGACGACGACAAAATCGACGACCCCACAGCTATGCCGCAAGGCCTCGACCTTCTGACTAGGACGACGTCACCCACCGAACAGCGCCTCGAAGACCTCGAACACCTCCTCGACACCGGGGCCGGCTACGACGAGCTTCTGTCCCGCCTCGACGTCACCCGAAACACCCTCGACCAGACCATTCATAGGGCCGGCCGGTATCGACCTCGCAGCCCGCCTCGCAACCCGCACCGACACCCGAAGGAGCCAAGCAGCATGACCACCAACCAGCCGATCGTCGGCCTCGACCTCAGCCTCGCCAGCACAGGCATCGCCATAGACCACACCCACGGCCAGATCATCACCAGCAGGGTCCGCTCAACCGGCAAAGCAGGAGCCACCTGGGACCAACGCGCCCAACGACTCCGCAAACTCGCCCAAGACATCGCAGCCCACGCCCCCAACGGGGCACTCGTCATCGTAGAAGGACCCTCATACGCCAGCAGCGGAGCCGGCACCCACGACCGCGCCGGCCTCTGGTGGATGGTCTACCAGCAGCTCCACGCCAAAGCCTGCACGATCATCCCCGTCAGCCCAGCCCAACGCATGAAGTACGCCACCGGCAAAGGCGGCGGGAAGGACGCCGGAAAGGACGCCGTCCTCGCCGCCGCCATCCGCACCTACCCCCACCTCGACATCACCGGCAACGACATCGCCGACGCCGTCATCTTCCTAGCCATCGGACGCCGCCTCACCGGCCAACCCATGGAAGCCTCGCTCCCGAAAGCCCGCCTCGACGCCCTGGCCAAGATCGAACTCCCCGCAATGAGACTCGAAGCATGACTCTAATGACCGTCACTTCGTTTCAAATAAGCCTGGTAGTCAAGAACTGGTCGAAGCTCCTCACTCAAATTTTGAAACCCCCGGAAGTTGTACCACTGACTGCAGAGGGCCTCGATTTGTCGGAATGCCCAATCTCGTTCTTCTTCCTCTTCACGAGTGGGACTGACGATGCACCTCTCGGCGAGCTCAAAGAGATGCTTCGGCCACCTTCGCACTACAAGATCGACTTTGATGTCCTGCAACTCGAGCGTCAGTTTCAGAAAGGCGATGTCCAATTCCCGCCGACGCACGTGCAGCGCGTTCAGAGATCGAACCTGACTCATTTCAGCGCATATAGCAGCGATCTCCGCCACAGCCTGGAACTCGCGACCTCTCCTCGCTTCTGCTTTTTGCGCGGTGATACTCAAGAGTGCTGCATCTTTCTGAGCTTTCAGCGCTTCTTTGTGACGTCGCTCCGACGCCCCGAGCTCGGAACGAAATCGCTGCCCTTGTTCCTCCGCTGCTGCTTGATCACGTTCGCGTTGCTTCTCGACTGCTTCTCCAGCCAAGCGCACTTGCGCCTCATTGGATCGTCGAAGCACGAAAACTGCGACCACCGCTGCACTTACGGCCGAGATCAAAGCTCCCGGCACCGTTCCAAGGGCTCCGCTCCAAACGGCTTCCCAGCCGCTAGTTCCCATTGCCGTCGTTCCCTCAGGGAAGCAGCAACCCTTGAGTATGCGGCGAAGAACGGCCTGCAACAAAGTCCATTCCGGATCATTCAACGCTCACTCACTTCCCGAGCCATTCAGCTACTTACTCGTCTACATTCCTAGGAGCACTTTCTCATGGACAGCACATTAGATCTTGGTCCGGTCCAAGGTGAGGTATCGCGCGGGCGGTCGGCGGCGCAGCGTACGTGTCAGTGCAGCCGGCCTTTGGGTGCGACGCGGTCGGTGTTGTGCGCAGTGTGCGTCGGTGCGCTGCGGGCGAGGTTGGGGCAGGTGCCTGGCGTGGGCGCTGATCTGCAGGTGATGGTGATGCGGCAGGACCGGCTCACCAGTGGCGGCCCTGGGCGTGCGTCGACGGCGCCACCGCTGCCGGTGAACTTCCATGCCGCCGGCGGGTTACAGAGGCTCTTCGACGCGACCAGGGCATTCACCGAAGCACCGCCGGCGGCAGAGCATAGCTTGTATATGCTGGCCCGTCTCGCTGTCTTGAACCTGCCGAACTTGCTGCGCTTCGACGAGCTCGTCCTTCTCGCCAACGAGCTGGCCGAGGCCGTGACGGTGGCGAGGCGGATGATGGACCACAACGCGCCCCGCGTGTACACGGGTCCATGTGGGGCGATCGTTGAGGACGTGGAGTGCTTCGAGGAGCTGTGGGCGGCTGAGCACGACGTGCAGATCCACTGCCGGGTGTGCGGGACTACGTGGGACATCGCAGCCCGCCGGAGGTCCGCGCTCGAAGCAATTGCCGGCCAGGTCGAGACCGCCGAGCAGATCAGCCGGGCGCTCACCTCGTTCCAGGTGCAGGTCACCCGCGATGACATTCGGTACTGGTGGAAGAAGGGCCTGATCACGCGGTGCGTGGACGAGCACGGCAGGGCGACGTACAGGGTCGGCCAGGTTGTGGATGCGTGGCACACGATGCAGGAGCGTGGGCGCGGCCGTAAGAAGCCTGCCGGCGCGCCCTAACTGGTGTGTGGTGCGCGTGACAACTACCGGTATTCCGCGTACCATTCGATAAGAATCGACTGATTCAGCTCCGGAGCCCCGCAGACCATCTTCCACTGGTGCGGGGCTCCACCCACTTGAGCCTGGTGTGCGTGCGTCAACGGTGAACCCGCGAAGCGTCACGATCATAGATAGCCGAAGGTAGGGCCGGCCCTTTTTCCATCGCGGTGCCTCCCTCAGGGCTGCCATGGTCCTTCCTGCGCACGCACACCACCACCACTGCCTCCCCAGCTAGCTCACCTTCCGGTCTCCGCGTTGAAGGCTCCAACAGGGCAAGGGAAGGCGCCATAACTGCGCTTCACTGAGTCGCGGAAACGCAGGAAAACGCCTGATTCGGGTTGAGGTGCGCCAGCACTGATGACGTAAGCGCCTTGCACCGTCAGATTCGCGACGGTGAACTCACCGTTGACGAATTCGAGTCCTCCCTGCGAAGACGCCTTGCCAATTTTGAACAGGTAGCCATTCGCCCAAATTAGGGCAGTCTCGACTACTATCTCGCCAGGTGGCTTCAAGCTCATGCGGAGCATGACCTGCCTTGACGCCGATCGGACGATCAGAGTTTGCCCGGAGAACTCCACGTCCCAAGCTTGGGCAGCATGTCGCAGCTCTCCTCCCCGGACAATCAGGAACGGGACGTTATTCCGATCACGGAGGGTGATGTCCAACTCCAGGTGGCCTTCGGTGCGACGAACGCCAAAAACATTCTTGCCATCTACGACGAGCGCAAGCCTCGTTGCGTCTTCTTGATCTTGATTTGTGCAGGCCATGTTCCCGAAGACAACCGAGAAATTTTCGGCATCGAAGTACAGCGGATGTCCCGCGCCCAGACGGTGCGGTTGGTTGAAAGGCCGGCGGGTAGCAGCCTCCACGATCTCGATCGGCAGACGCTTTGCTGTTTTTTCTCGGTGATGCGCGGGGCATAGAAGCGTCATCGCATCTGGGTCGTTGCCCGTCTGCTCATAGCCGTAGATGTGCTCGTAGTCGAAGATCGGAGATCCGCACATTACGCAGCCAAAATAACAGTTTTGCCGAACCAGCCTCTTGATGCCGTTCGGTATTTGTTCGCGATCCATCCAATGATGCTATGGCTTGCCGCTTGCTTGAGTTAGACACTGAGGGGTGACGATGCTGTGCCCGCACCCCTCACCAATGACCAACGCAACACCATCGTCGCCCTCCACGCCGCCGGTCATACCCGCAACCAGATAGCCCGCGAAGCCGGCATCAGCGCATCCTCAGTGTCCAGGATCTGTAAGGCAGAGGGCCTCAACTTCGATCGAACCGCCACAGCCGCCGCGACTAGGGCGAAAGTCGTCGACGCCAAGGCCCGCCGCGCCGAACTCGCCGAACTCCTCCTCGACGACGCGTTCCGCCTCCGCGCCCAACTCTGGCAGCCAGCCCGCCTGGTCAACTTCGGAGGCAAGGACAACACCCTCGCCGAAGTGACCCTCGACGAACCCCAATTCGGCGACAAGCGGAACATCATGAACGCCGTCGCCATCGCCGTGCAACGCCACGAAGCACTCGTGAAAATGGACACCGACAACGGCAACGGCGCCGTCGTGAACATGCTCACCAGCCTCGCCGAGAAGCTCGGAGTCACCGATGCTTGAGACGATGCCCCTGTCCCCCAAGCAGCTCGCCAGCGTTCAGGAAAGCACCGGACGCGTCAACATCTGGGAAGGGTCCGTCCGCTCCGGGAAGACCATCGCCTCCCTCCTCCGCTGGCTCCTCTACATCGCGACATCCACGATCCGCGGCGAGCTTGTCGTCGTCTCCCGCACCCGCGGCTCAGCTGCCCGCAACGTATTCGCGCCCCTCATGGACCCCAACATCTTCGGGCCCATCAGCAAGCACGTCACCTACACGGCCGGCGCCGACTACGGGTACATCCTCGGCCGGAAGGTCTGGGTCCTCGGGTCCTCCGACGTCCGCTCCGAGAACGTCCTGCGTGGCCTCACCTGCGCCGGCGCGTACGTCGACGAACTCACCCTCCTCCGCGAAGACTTCTTCACCCAGCTCCTCAACCGGCTGTGGGAAGGCGCGAAACTCTTCGGGACCACGAACCCCGACAACCCCGCCCACTGGCTGAAGCGACGTTTCCTCGACCGCCTCACCGAACTCTTCGACTGGCGGACCTGGAAGTTCGTCCTCGACGACAACCCCATGCTGTCCGAGGAACGCAAGGCCGCGATCCGACGCGAGAACACCGGCCTCTTCTACCGCCGGAACGTCCTTGGCGAATGGGTCGCCGCTGAAGGCGCGATCTTCGACATGTGGGACCCCGACAAGCACGTCATCCCCTGGGAGGCCCTGCCACCCATGCAGCGCATCCTCGGCACCGGCATCGACTACGGGACCACGAACGCGACCGCCGCGGAGATGCTCGGCCTCGGCGTCGACAATCGCCTGTACCTCCTCGACGAGTGGGACTACGACCCGGCAACGTCGCAGCTCCGGCAGACCGATGAGCAGCTGTCCCGCGGCATCCGCGGCTGGCTTGGCGGCGCGCACCTGCCCTACGTCAATCAGCTCGTCCCCGAATGGACGCTCGTCGACCCGGCCGCCGCGTCGTTCAAGGTGCAGCTCGCCGCGGACGGGATCACGAACGTCGTCAACGCCGACAACGACGTCACCTACGGCATCCGCACCATGGCGTCCCTGCTGTCCGCCGGCGCCCTCCTGGTGTCCTCGAGGTGCGACGGGTTCATCCGTGAGGTGCCCGGCTACTCGTGGGACCCCAAGCAGACCGAGAAGGGCAAGGACGTCCCGCTCAAGACCGCTGACCACCGCCTCGATGGGGCCCGGTACGCGGTTGCGACGACGGAGACGAACTGGCGCCCGTACATCGACCGACTTCTCTTCGACCTCGCCGCATAGGAGGCACGCATGCCCTTGCCCCCGAACGGCACCAACTGGCCCCCAGCCCACATGCATGACATCTTCAACGCTATGACCGAATGGGCGGCCTGGTGGTCCAACGACACCGACCGCCTCCACGAGCTCTATGGCGCCGGCGCACCCCGCACCCGTCCCTCCGCCGGCCGGACAGGCCTCGTGGGCGCGTTCACCAAGTTCTTCTGGGGCAAGAAGAACACCAACCTCGAGAAGCCCCTCCACAAGCTCCACGTCCCCGTCGCCTCCGACATCTGCCAGGCATCGGCCGACCTCCTCTTCTCCGAGCCGGCCACCATCACCGCCAACAACCCCCGGGCCACCGAACGCCTCGCGCTCATCGCCGACGAACACTTCGAGCAGCTCCTCACCGGCGCCGCTGAATCCGCCGCAGCACTCGGCGGCGTCTACCTCCGAGCCAATTGGGACGACAGCACCCGCAAGAACGTGTTCATCACCGCCATGGACGCCGACAAGGCCATCCCCGAGTTTTCCTGGGGGATCCTCACCGCAGTGACGTTCTGGCGGGTCGTGAAGACCGACGGGCAGATCGTGTGGCGGCACCTCGAACGCCACGAGCTGGACAGCTTCGGCATCGGCGTCATCGCTCACGGGCTGTACCAGGGCAGCACCGACAAGCTCGGCCGGGCCATGGCCCTCGCCGACCACGCGGCCACCGCCGACCTGCCCGTCAACGAGGCCGGCACCATCAGCACCGGCACCCCCGGCCTCGCCGTCGAGTACATCGCCAACCAGACCCCGAACAGGGCGTGGCGGGACCACCCGATCGGCGTGCACCTCGGCCGGTCCGACCTCGACAATGTGTGCGCGCACATGGACGCCCTCGACGAGACGATGTCGTCGTGGATGCGTGACGTCCGCCAGGGCAAGGCCCGCCTCATCGTTCCCCAGTCGATGCTGCAGGTCATCGGACCCGGCCAAGGCGCGGCGTTCGACATCGACCAGGACATCTACGAGGCCGTGAACGCCGCACCGGGCCGGGCGGACAGCAATCAGCTGTCCCTCGAGTCGGTGCAGTTCAAGATCCGCACCGAGGAGCACAAGGGAACGTTCGACCAGCTCCTCGCCACGATCTACCGGACCGCCGGATACTCAGCGCAGACCTTTGGCGAGGAGAACGACACCCGGGGCGCGAACATGACGGCCACGGAGGTCGTTGCCAGGGAGCGCAGGTCTTTCCTCACGAGGGACCGGAAGATCCGCACGTTCAAGGCAGGCCTGCAGCGCATCCTCCGCAAGGCCGTCCTCATGGATGCCAGCATCTTCGGCGGCACAGTGCCGGCTGACGTCCTCGTCGACGTCGAGTTCGGCGACAGCATCCAGGACTCGACGAGCGTGAGGGCGCAGAACGCGCAGCTCATGTACGCGTCTCAGTCCGGGTCCACGAAGACCCGCGTTGAGGAGCTGCACCCCGACTGGGATGAGAAGCGTGTCCTGATCGAGGTGAACACGATCCGGGCGGAGAACAGCTTGCCGCCCTTGGCTGACCCGGACGAGGTCGGCGAGGACGGGCAGCAGCTCTCCACGTCGGTCAGGGCGCCTGAGTAGGATGCGGGGGTGTTGCGAGTGATCCGGCCGGAAGAAGCCGCAGAGAAGGCGAAAAGCGTCCGTGAGCTCTTCGTCACCGCGGAAGCGATCATGCTCGCCCGCATCGCCAAGGCCCTGGCTGAGGGGCGCGACGAACCCGACTGGGCGAATCGGAAGCTCAATCAGCTCCGGACCGTCATGGCCGGCGTCGACGACACCCTGGCCAAGGTCGAGAACGACACCCCGATCCTCGTCGACCAAGCCCTCTACGGCGCGTACCTCCGCGGTATCGCCACCGGCGGCCTGCAACTCAAGGACGTCGGCCTCAGCGCGGGCGCGTTGGACGGCCCGCAGAACACGCGCGCGGTCGTCGCCCTCGTCGCTGAGACCATGGGCCGCCTCAACCCCATGATCCGGCTCATCAGCCGCACCGTCCGCGACGTCTACCAGCAGACCATCACCGAGACCGCCGCGCAGGTACTCACCGGCGCGCAGACCCGCCGCGACGCATCCCGTGACGTCCTGGTGAAGCTCACCGAGCGGGGCGTCACCGGCTTCAAGGACGCCTCTGACAGGAACTGGGAGATGGCGTCCTACGCGGAGATGGCCGTCCGGACGACGGCGACGAAAGCCGCCCTGCAAGGCCAGTCGGACCGGCTGACCGAGCTCGGCCTGGACCTGGTCATCGTGTCCAACGCCCCCGAGGAATGCAATATCTGCCGGCCGTTCGAGGGCAAGGTCCTCACCCTCATGGGATCGTCGGGCGGCGAGGTCTTGAGGGACGGAGTGACCGTCTACGCCTCGCTCGCTGAGGCACAGACCCGCGGCCTTTACCACCCGAACTGCCGGCACTCCCACACCGTGTACCTGCCCGGCATCACGAAGGCCATGACGGACACCGAGGACCCTGAGGGTGATGCGCTCAGGCAGCAGCAGCGGGCGTTTGAGCGGCGGATCCGGGAGTTGAAGCGTCGGGACGCGATAGATAAGGAGTTCGGCGGTCCGAAGGCGGCTGAGACGCGGGGCAAGCTTCGCGCCAAGCAAGCAGAGTTTGCTGATTGGCGCGAAGCTAACGGCCGGAAGAACTTGGCCTACCGGATGAGCATCAAAAACCGCTAGCGCACCGGATAGGACGGTGCAGAAGCATTGGTCAGATTGCCGCTGATCAAAGCGTAGGCGTAGGCCGCCGATGTGATTTGGTACCAGTTCTTCTCGTTCTGAACGTGCCAAAGCAGCTTCGACTTGGCTTCGAGAAGCTCCTGCCCCACCTGCGTGCTTGTTGTCGGCTTCTTGGTGGAAGGCGTTCCCGCTGCTTCGTTCGGCGTTTCGTCCGTCATGGTCATCCCCTTTTCGTCGGCGCCACCTTGTGTGGCGCATCACTCTCACCGTAAGCACCACCACCCACGAAATAGCACCCCTTGGAGATCCTCATGCCCAAAGCAAAGCGCAACCCTTTCCCCCACGGTATCGACATCACTGCCCCCGGCGGCCTCGACGCCCTATTCGCCTACCACCGGGCACGCTTCGGCAACGCCACCATGGAGGCCGGCGACGGCGGCGCCGGTGGCACCGGTGGCGGCGACGGTGGCGAGGCTGGCAAGGGCGGCGACCAAGGCGCAGGAGCCGGCACTGGCACTGGCACGGGCACGGGCGACCAGGGCAAGGGCGGCGACCAGGGAAAGGCCGGCACCGACACCACCAAGGCCGGCGATCAGGGCAAGGGCGACGTGTGGGACGACCCAGCCGCGGCACGCGCCGAGATCGAACGTCTCCGCCGCGAGAACGGCACCGACCGCGTCAACGCCAAGACGCAGGCCGCCGAGCAGGCCAAGAACGAGCTCATCCAGTCCCTCGGCAAGACCCTCGGCCTCGTCAAGGACGACAACGAGAAGCCCGACGCCGCGAAGCTCGCACAGCAGCTCACCGACCGCGACGCCGCAGCCGTCCAGGCCCAGCGCGAACTCGCCGTCTACAAGGTCGCCGGCAAGAACGGCGGCGACCCCGACGCACTCCTCGACTCCCGCGCCTTCCTGGCGAAGATCGCGGACCTCGACCCGACTAAGACCGACGCCATCGCGGCAGCGGTCAAGGACGCGGTCAAAGACAACCCCAAGCTCTCGGCAGCCCAGGCGGCTGGCAAGGGCGGCGCGGACTTCTCCGGCGGGACCGGCGAACAGCGCAACAACCAGCAGCCCAAGTCCCTCGCCGACGCCGTCTCCGGCCACTACGGCACCTAACCACGTAGGAGCACCACCATGCCCGTAACCCTCGAACAGTCCAAGCAGAACGCCACCCAGGCGTACGACCCGTCCGTCATCGACGAGTTCCGGAAGTCCAGCTTTCTCCTCGACCAGCTCACCTTCGACGACGTCGTGTCCCCCGCTGGCGGAGGTGCGACCCTCGACTACGGCTACCGCCGCCTCGTCACCCAGCCCACCGCCGCGTTCCGTGCCATCAACGCCGAGTACGTGCCCACCGAAGTCACCACCAGCAAGCACTCGGTGGAACTCAAGGTCCTCGGCGGGTCCTTCCAGATCGACCGCGTCCTCGCGAAGATCGGCCCCGCCGCCTCCGGCGAAGTCGCTCTGCAGATGTCGCAGAAGATCAAGGCTGCCCGCACGAAGTTCTGCGACGCAGTGATCAATGGCGACGGCGCCACCGAAGCAGAGTCCTTCGACGGCCTGTCCAAGGCCCTCGCCGGGTCCTCCACCGAGTACCTCATCGCCGGTCAGGCGGGCTCCGACTGGGCGGCCGTCACCGAGCGCGCGGCCGGCGTGAACGCGCTCAAGCACCTCCGCAAGCTCGCCGCCCGCATGGACGGTACCCCGTCGGCGTTCCTCATGAACGAAGACGCCCTCGCGACCCTGCAGACCATCGCGGAGTTCGTGTCCCAGCTCGGCACCCTCGACGCGTTCGGGCAGACCGTCACCACGTGGCGGGGCATCCCCCTCGTCGACCTCGGCGAGAAGCCCGGCACCTCGAACCCGGTCATCCCGACCAGCGGCACCGGCACCACGGACATCTACGCGGTCCGCATGGGCCTCGACGGCTTCCACGGCGTCTCCACGGTCGGCGGCCAGGTCATCCAGTCCTGGCTGACCGACTTCACGAAGGCCGGCGCCGTCAAGACCGGTGAGGTCGAGATGGGCCCCGTTGCCGTCGCGCTGAAGGCCACGAAGGCCGCCGCCGTCCTCCGCGGCGTCAAGGTCGCCTAACCAGCGACCCACCTCAAGCTGGTTGGCCGTCGCATCCTGAGACCATGCGGCGGCCAACCTCCTACCCGGCACCACCAACCGCCCAGGAGGGCACCATGGCACCCACCATCACCACTCCCGTGAAGAACTACACCGGCACCACCGTCGTCGGCCCGACCTCGCTCACGTTCAAGCAGGGCACGGCCGAGCATGACGGCGAACTCCCCAAGGGCGTCGCCGCGTACCTCGCCGAGAACGGGTACGGCATCGACGGCAACGAGCCCGCCGAAGCGACCACCACCCCCGAGCCGCCCGACCCACGGCAGGAGGCCGAGCAGCAGTTCGGCACCCCGGTCCGCGACGCAGCCGTCGACCCGCGGGCCACGGACTTCCTGCCGCCCACGAACGCCGGCCAGGAAAACCCGCACGGCACCACCGTCGTCAGCCCCGAGCTCCACGCCTCCGAGGGCGTCCGCCCAGTCACCCCGGGAGTCGTCCACGTCGACGACATCGAGGCGCAGCAGGCGAAGGAGACCGCGGCCATCGCCGCCGCTCAGGACCTGGCGACGGTCGGCGTCGCGAAGCCGAACGGCAACGCGTCCCGCGAGGAATGGGTCGAGTACGCCCTGGCCGACGGCCAGCACCCAGACACCCTCGCCGAGCTGAAGCGCGACGAGATCCGCGACCTGTACAAGGACGCCGAGTAGCAACCCCCTGAGGAGGCCCGCATGCGCACCTACGCCACCACCGAAGACCTGACCACCTTCCTGGCAGGCAAGCCGGTCCCGGCGGACGCTGAGGGCCTCCTCCGGGTCGGTTCCATGCTCGTCGCACGAGAGACCCGCACCGCCTACTACTCGGTCGACGCCGCCGGATACCCGCTGCGCACGGACACCCGCGAAGCGTTCCGCGACGCCGTTACCGCGCAGGCCGCGTTCTGGGCTGCGAACAACCTCGACCCGACCGCCGGCGCCCTCAAGGAAGTCAGCAGCAACCACACGATCAGCAAGTCGATCAAGGGCGCGAGCATCGGGAAGTCCGTGACACTCGTCGAGAACAGCAACCGGGAGCGGTCCCTGGCGCTGAATCGTCTGTGCGAGGAAGCGCGGACAATTCTTGAGATGGCCGGTCTGCTCAACAACCCGCCCGCGGGGTACTGATGAGCGGCGCCGACGAGCTCGAGGAGTTCTACGTCCACACCGTCACCGTCGACCTGCCCGGCACCGAAGGCGGCTGGGGCAGCACCCCCGGCCGCACATCCGAGCCGCTCCGCTGCTTCATCGACGACTCCCGCCGCCTCGTCCGCGACGCACAAGGCACCGAAGTCGTGTCCGAGACCACCCTCACCGGGCCCCGCGAACACCTCGCCCTTTTCCCCCTCGGCGCGACCGTGCACCTCCCCCACCGCGACGCCGAAGTCATCCACGTCGCCGACGCCAGCAGCGGCGCCCTTGACCTCCCCGACCACATCGAGGTCATGCTCACCTAGGAGGCCCCGATGTCGGAATGGAACCTTCACCTCGACGACGACATCGACACCCAGCTGCATGCCGCAGCGAACCGGGGCCTCGCCATCGCCGGCGAATACGTGCTCGGCGAATCGAACGCCCACGTCCCCATCGAGGAGTCCCTCCTTCAAGCCTCCGGGGCCGTCGTCCACGACCCCGCCCGCAGCAGGGTCGCCGTCGTCTACGACACGCCCTACGCGGTCAGGCAGCACGAGGAACTGACGTACCGGCACGACGCCGGCCGGAACGCGAAGTTCCTCGAGAACGCCCTCAACGACCACCGCACGATTCGGCACATCATCGCGTCCGCCATCCGGGGGGAGATCTGATTGGGCTTCACCACTACCCTCCTCACCGCGGCAGCCGAGTATCTCCACGCGCAGAACGTCGGCGCCTGGCGTCCAGACACTTCCTACAGCGCGGACGACGTCGCGATCACCATCGATCAGTTGCACAGCACCGTCAACAAGGCCATCGCCCTCGGCGCCTACCCGGTCGACGACGGCGACGGTGGCACTGACGCGATCGTCGGCCTGCAGCTGTGGATCCGCGGCGCCCCTAAGAACCGGGCCAGCGCGAAGGACATCGCCGACCGGGCGTTCGACGCTCTCGACGGCGTCAACGCCACCACTTGGGCGGGGATCCCTATCGTCCTCATCCGCCGCCGCTCACAAGCCCGCATCGGCCTCGACGCCAACGAGCGGGAAGAACTGTCCGCCAACTACTACATCCAACTGACCCGCACCGGGGCACACCGCCGCGACTAAGCGGACACCACCATCACCGATTGGAGCTCCACCATGTCCGTTGACATCACTACCCCCATCACGCCCGGCATCGCCGCTGACTGGGTTCTCGAAGTCGCCGAGTACGGCGACGGAACCGCCCCTGACACCACGGACTTCAAGCGCGTCCGCGGCATCCAGAACTATACGCCGCCGTCCGCGACCAAGAACCTCGAGGACGACTCTGACTTCGACTCCGGCGCCTGGGGGTCGCAGGTCGGTACTGGCCTCAGCCACGAGGCGAGCGGCACCGTCAAGGTCCCCCGCGCGTCCCTCGCAGCGGACCCCGGTCAGGCGATCCTTCGCGAGGCCGGCCGGAACGTCGCCGAGGACGGCTTCGTGTACTTCCGCACCTACAAGCGCGGCGGCACGCAGGGCGTCCAGGGCATCGCCGACGCTTCCTTCACCGAGGGCGGCGGGTCCCGCACGGACCTGACCACCGCGGAGTTCACTCTCGCCGGCCGCGGAGCCCTCGCCCCGTACGCCGTTGCCGCAGGCGCTGGCGCCTAGCACCAAGCCCCTGCCGCGTCGCTGATCCAAGGCAGCGGCGCGGCAGGTACCACCACCACACCTTGGAAAACCGAATACCCACCCCTTGGAGAACCTCATGACAGCAGCACAGCAGCCGCAGCTCAAGGAGCTCGGCGACTTTCTCAACCCCATCCTTGTCGTCCCCGTGGGCGGTAAGACCTACCAGTTCAAGGCCATGTCCGCCGAGAACGGGCTCTTCGTCCAGACCCTGTCCGAGAACGCGCAGAAGGCCATCGACGCCGGCGAGCCCCTCACGAAGCTCGCCCTCGAATCCGAAGGCGACTCCGACTCGTACATGCGCCGCGTCCTCGGCGACACGTACGACGAGCTCATGGCTGATGGTGTGTCCGCGATCGTCATCAAGCGCCTCCTGTCCGTGGTCATGGCGTGGACCTTTCAGGGCTTCGAGTCGGCCGAGAGGTTCGTCGCGCAGGGGGGAAAAGCGCCGGCGCTGAATCGGGAACAGCGCCGAACGGCGACCCGGACCCGTACGGCCGCGGCGAGTACGACCCGGACAGCGGCCTCTCGGACTACTACGAGTACCCGGAAGGGCACGGCAAAGGTCGCTCCTGGCAAGAAATCCTCGTCCACTGGAACAGCATCGAAGCCGACTTCCAAGACGTCGGCATCGACCTCAGCTCCGGAGTCCTCGGACAGCGCACCTGGCGGTGGTTCGCCGTCCGAGTTCACGGCTTCCTGAGCAGGCCGCCCGTCCTGATCACCCGGGACAAACAGCAGGTACCCCCGACGCGGGTCGGTTTCGCCCTCAACCCACCACGACCAGCGAAGAAATAGGGGGCCTCCCGTGTCACTGACCCTTGGCGAGCTCAGCGGAATCATTAGCCTCAACGAGAAGCCGGCCATGGCCGCTCTCGGCCGGGCTCGCCAGGGGATGCGGGACACCGCGGCGGAAGGCCAGCGGTCCACGGACAAGCTCGACGCGCAGCAGCAGAAGTACGCGGCGTCGGTCGAGTCGGCGTCGGAGCGGGTCAACAAGGCCCGCCAGCGGGAGAGCGTGGCCGTTCGCGCCCTCGGTGCGGCTGAGGTGCGCCTGTCTGAGGCGAAGAAGAAGGGCGTGGACGGCGACGCGAAGGTCGTCGCAGCCCAGGCTCGGCTCGCCGCAGCACACCAGCGGGTCCGCGCCTCCCAGGACGCCACGGCGAAGTCCACCCGCGACTTCGAGGTAGCGCAGGAGCGCCTCGCCACCAGCACGAATCGCAACACCCGCCGCGTCAGCCTCGACTTCCACAAGATGGCCGAGAGCGTCAGCAGCGACGGCACCCGCTCCGGCCGCGCCGTCAGCCGCGGCACGGCCCTCATCGTGGCCGGCCTGACCGCCATCCTCCCCGCAGCAGGTGCCGGCGGGGCTGCGCTCGTCGCTACCGCCGGCGGAGCCCTGACCCTCGCCGCGTCCCTCAAGCAGTTGGTCGGGGTCGCAGCTCTCGCCCCCGCAGGTCTAGCAGCTGTCGGCGCCGGTGCGGGCGTCCTGCTGGCCGCGTTCAACGGCATGGGTGAAGCGTTGAAGACCGCGACCGAGCAGACCAGCGCATCCGCTGGCAGCGCCCGCCTCGACGCCATGGCCCTCGCCGACGCCGCCCGCGCTGTCACCCAGGCGGAGCGGGCCGCCGCCGAGCAGCAGGTCGACGCAGCCCGCCGGGTGGAAGACGCGAAGCGGGCCCTCCGCCGCGTTGTCGAGGACAACGCCGAGCAGCAGGCCGCCGCCGTCCGCCGGGTCGCCTTCGCGGAGCGTGACGTCGAGTCCGCTAACAGGCGGGTCGAGGAGTCCCAGCGGGACCTCAACGACGCCCGCGCCGAAGCGGTTTTGCGCGTCGACGACCTCAACCGTTCGCTCGAGCAGGCAGGCCTGTCCGAGCGCGAAGCGTCCCTCCGCTACGAAGACGCCCTCGCAGCGTTCAACGAAGGCGTCGCATCCGGAGCCGACACTGGCTCACGTGAGATGCGTCGCCTTCAGCTCGACCTCGACCAAGCCGCCCTCGGCCTGACCGAAGCGAAGGAAGAGACCGCGGACCTCCGCAAGGAGCAGGCCACGGCGACCCGCGAGGGCGTCAAGGGCAACAAGCAGGTCATCAGCGCCGAGCAGGCTCTGGCGGACGCCAGGCTGGCCGCCAACGACGCCGTCGTCGCCCGCCAAGAAGCCATCGCCGACGTCGCGAAGACGGAGCGGGAGAACGCCGACCGCGCCATCGAGGCGCAGGAAGCAATCACCGACGCGTCAGAGGGTGCGGCGCGCGCGCAGGTTGACGCCGCCGAATCTGTCGCCGACGCGTACCGGAACCTCGAACGAGTCCAGGTGCAGCAGGCCGAAGCAGCAGCGGCAGCGTCGGAGAAGTCCGTCGCTGCGATGGACGAACTGACACCGTCCGCGCAGCTCGCCGCGCTGGCCCTCCTCGATGTATACCGCCGTCTCGGCGGCATCAGGCGCATCGCCCAGGAGAACTACTTCAACGGGTTCTCCGAGCCCCTCCTGGAACTCGCGGACGTCCTTCTGCCCCAGCTCGAGACCGGAGTCGGAGCCCTCGCCACAGCACTCGGCGAAGGGGCACAGAAGACTCTCCGCGCCCTGACCAGGAGCCTCGGTGGCGGAGTAGCTGAACGCATCCTCCTGAACATCGCCGACGCTGCCGACGTCCTCAACGACGCCATCGACCCCGTCGTCGACTCGATCGTCACCCTCACCGACGTCGGCTCCGAGTACCTGCCCGACCTGTCTGCAGGGATCCGCGATGCCGCGGACGAATTCAACGACTTCATTCAGGGCGCGGCAGCGGACGGGTCCCTGCGCGGCTGGATCGACGACGGCATCCAGGGCACGAAGGACCTGTTCTCTGTCCTCGGGTCCGTCGTCGGGATCCTCGACGCTCTCGAGGACGCAGCCCGCGCCGGCGGAATCGACACCACCATCGGCGGGGTCGCGGACGGACTTGACCGCATCGAAGAGACGATGCGCGGCGGGGACTTCCAGGACACGATGTCCACGATCTTCGGTGGTGCAAAGGGCGGGGCCGAAGGACTCCTCGCAGCCCTCGGCCCGATCGGCGAAGCCTTCAAAGTCGGAGGGCCCGCCCTCGCCGAATTCCTTCGCCTCGGCGGGGAAATCGCCGGCATGTTCATCGGCGACCTCTTCACCGGGCTCAGCGACCCAGGCTTCGGGTCCGGGCTCACCACCTTCCTCGAGGGGGTCCGTGGCGGGGTCGAGGACCTCGGCCCGAAACTGCCGGGCCTGTTCGACGCCCTCGGCGACATCCTCACCGCAGTAGCGCCCGTGGTCGAGGCCTTCGGGCCCACAGCAGTCGACGTCCTGACAGCCTTCGCGGAGGGCTTCGGGGCCATCCTCGGCTTCGCTGAACCGCTGATGACCGAACTGGCCGGCAGCCCAGCCCTGATCGGCACCTTCATCGCCGTCATCGGGGCCTCGGCGGTCCTCAGCACCATGGGGACCTTCGCCGGCAACCTGCAGGCCATCGCAGTTGGCTTCCGCGCTATCTGGGCTGCAGCGTCCGGGCCCGTCGGCTGGATCGTGGCCGGCATCGCCCTCGTGTCCGCAGCGACGATCTGGTGGCTGACAGAGACGGAGACAGGCCAGAAGTTCGTCAAGGACTCTGCCTGGGATCTGTTCAACGCCTGGCAGGACATTAGCTGGCTGTACGAGAACATCCTGAAGCCGCGGATGATCAACGCCGTCCTGGATATCTCTTCGGCTTTCCAGACCGTGAAGGTGGCCACGGCCAGAGGGATGGTCACGCTCCGGAACGGGGCGACTGACCTTGCCCTGTGGTGGGGTATCCGCTTCGCTTCCATGAAGACGAGCTCCACACGGAGCATGCTCGACATCGTCTCTGGCGCGCTGGGCCTGAAGAAGGACCTCGAGACCTACATGTCCGCCATTGGCGTGGCATTGGATCTGGTGCCGGGCTACTTCGAGGCCGCCGTTGACGGTGCCATGGTTGCCTGGAACCTTCTTAAGGCGGAAGCCAAGAAGCCGGTTTCCTTCGTCATCAATGATGTCATCAACGACGGACTGATCGCGGCGTTCCGGCTCCTTCCCGGCATCAACGAGAAGAACATGCCGGACGTCAGCGTTCCAGGCTTCCGCGATGGTGGCTACACCGGCGACGGTGGGGTCAACGAAGCCGCCGGAGTGGTCCACGGCAAGGAGTTCGTGGTCAACGCGGCGGCCACCGCGGCCATCGGCAAGGAGAACCTCGCCGAGATGTCCCACGCAGCCGTGCACGGCGGCGCGGCGGCCACCGTGGGCGAAGGCAACATCGGCGGCTTCTTCCAGGGAAACGCGGCCGCCATCGGTCAGCACGGCGCCTACTACATGAGCGTCGCGCAGGGCATGGGCGGCTGGGACTTCCCCGGCGCGGCGAAGCTGTGGGACGGCGCGGCCGGCGTCAAGGTCAAGATCGGCACAGGTAAGCACCAGGGCCACGTCTACCCGCGGGAACGCGGCGGCGGGATCCTTGGCTACACAACCGGCACCGACATCGACATGTCGCCGTCGTGGATGAATCAGCTCGGCGAGACTCAGCGCCGCACGGTCGCCGCGCACGAGATGGGCCACGCGCTCGGACTGCCTCACAACAGCCTGAACTCGATCATGCAGCCCAACCTGGGCAACATGGCTTCCGTCCCGACCGCCTTGGACATCCGCAACCTGCAATCCCTCTACCCGGGCGGCAGCGGAAAGGCCGGGTCCCCTGATGTCCCGAACCCATTCGAGGGGATGGTCGAGCAGCTCATCAGCGAGTTCCGGGCTGCGTTCCCCTCTAGCGGCATGTTCGTCGACGGGACGGCGGGAGTCGCCACCTCGGGCATCAACGAGGTCATCGACTGGGTGCAGTCCATCAAGGAAACGGCAACCAGCGTCGGCGAGATCGGCGTCGGCGTCCTCACGGACAAGGCAGGCGACATCGCATCCGACGTCGTCGGCAACATCCGCGAGTTCTTTGGAGGCGGTGCGGCGACTGTCGCTCCGACTCTCATGGATGGCGGCGGAATGCTCTACAACACTGGCGGCCCGCAGCTCATCGACCATCGACGGTCCAAGCCGGACCGGGTGCTCTCCGATGAGCAATGGAACGCACTGTACAAGGCAGCGGCCAACGGGTCAGCGGGCGGAGTGACCTACGCCCCGGTGTTTCAGGCGAGCAGCTTCGAGGAGCAGGAACGGCATGCCCGACGCATGTTCGACGAGTACATCAGCCCAGGTATCTAGGAGAAGCGCATGCCCGGATCGGTAGTACTCAACGGCCTACCGCTGCACGGCCCCGACACGTACGGGGCCGTGTGGAAGGTCAACGACATCGAGCATTGGCTGGACCCAGCGGAGACGACTGGGACGGTAGAGCAACGCGAGCACGCCGATGGTGGCTTCACCACGCCGTCCTACTTCAAGCCGAAGACGGTCATCCTCAAGGGTCGAGTGTCGGCCCCGGATAGGCGCGGCGTCCTTGCAGCGCTCGACAGACTCAGCACTGCAATACCCAAGAGCGTCGCGAAGCCGCTCGTAGTCGGCGACGCCGACGGCCTGACGCACCGCCTGGTCAGGCAAAGCGGGCAACCGATTTTCCCGAAGCCGACCGAGAGGTTCGGACGGTTCAACATCGAACTGGTCGCCCCAGACCATCGCCGCTTCTCGGGGGATGGGGCAGGGCCCACCTACTCCGTAACGGTGGGCCTGCCGTCCCAGATGGGCGGTCTCGTTCTACCAGCGGCGCCACCATGGACGATCAACGCCACCGTCGTCTCCGGGTCCGTGATCATGACCAACCGGGGCAACACCGCACCGCCGGCGCTGGTGCGCATCGAAGGGCCGGTATCGAAGCCAGTCATCTCGACCGATGACGGGCAGTCCATGCCCTTCGACATGGACCTCACCGAAGGGCAGTTCCTCTTGGTCGACCTCGACCTCCGCACTGTCCTTCTCAACGGTCAAGCACCTCGCCGCGGGGCGCTGCGCGCGCAGTGGATCAACCTCTCCCCCGGCACCAACACCCTCCGGTTTGATGCGGCCGCATACAACGACCAGGCGCGGATGACCGTGACCTGGTCCGACTCTTGGAAGTAGGAAGCTCATGGCTGTAATCCCGCCGTCGTTCATCAACACCGTCGCGTACTCGGGCGAGACGCTCCGCAGGGACCTGTCGGGCCTCGCCGCCGGCGGCGCCTCCGCTGGCGTCCCGCGCACTGGCTTGCTGGACGTGCGCGGCATGGGCGTCTCCCTGTCGGGCACCACCGTCCGCGTCGACGCCGGGCCCTGCATCATCGGCTCAGCCAAAGGCGGGTACCTGACCGGCACCGATGCCCTCACGACGATCCGCGCGCTCACCGCGTCAGACGCGACGAACCCGCGCCTGGACCGGGTCGTGCTCGAGGTCCTGGACCCGGACAACGGGATCGCCGGTGGTAACCGGACCGGCCAACTGCGCGTCATTGACGGAGTGGCCGCAGCTATCCCGGGGCTCCCCGTACAGCCGGCGCTGTCCATCCACCTCGGGCAGATCCTCGTGCCGGCCAACGGAGGCGCGCCGGCGGTCACGGTCAACCCGCCGCTGACCGCGGCCGAGGGGGCACCAATTCCCGTCCGGTCAAAATCCGAGCGCGATGCCCTCCCGAAATGGGGCGGGCTCATGGTTCAGCGCATCGACCTAGGCTGGGCCATCGAGCTGTGGGATGGCGCCAAGTGGACACTGCCCTCCGCAACCCCGCACCTGTCCCTGCGCGTCTCGCAGTCCACCTTCAGCACTCCGAATGTGCCATGGGGCATGGGCACGATCGCGCAGCTCACCAACGGTGTGCAGCCCGCCACGCGGCAGGCTGACCAGTTCACCTTCCCGTTCAACGACAGGGTCGCTGTGGCGCAGGCAGGCGTCTACACCGCCCACTACGTCGTGGACTTCTTCGGCAGCGACGGCGTCACCCCGAAGGCCTCCACCGGCTGGATCCAGATCAGTGAGAACAACACGGCCGGACAGCTTCTTGGGGCGGCGTCGTTCTCCGCCGTCGGCAGCATCTCCGCGACCGCGGCCGGCTTCTACCTACCGGCTGGGGGCATCGTCGCCGTCAACTATCAGACCGCGTCCGGCGTCACTGCAAACGGGCGCTTCACGCTGACCCGCATCGCCTAGAAGAGGGGGGGACCCTGTGTACCGGTTCATGCTGTGCTCCCTGAAAACGGGCAGGGTCCTCTACGAGATGCCGTTCACCATCGCCGGCTCCCTGTCCCGGCTTCTGCAGGGCTTCGGGACAGGGACTCTGGCGTTGCCCATCCACGACCCCGCCTGCTCGTCCACGTGGGCGCAGGACGTCCTGCCTTGGCGTTCGGTGATCCTCGTCGTCGACGAGCACAACCGGATCCTGTGGCATGGCATCCCGATTAACCGGCTCCGCAGCGGCAACGGGATCGTCCGCTACCCCTGCGTCACGATCGAGGGATACCTGCTGCGCCGATACACACCCAACCTCATGTTCGAGGCCGTCGACCAGACCGCTATCGCCGCCGCGCTCGCGGGCGTAGCGGCAGATGCCGTCGGCATCCCCCTAACCATTGACGCTCCCGCATCACGGGTCATCAGGGACCGCGTATATGCCGACGATGAGAACGCTCGTCTCTACTCCAGACTGCAGGAGCTCGCCGCCGTCGACAACGGCTTCAACTGGACGATGGACGTCACCTGGACCAACACAGACCAGACCTCGGTCCGCTACGTGTTCCGGACCGGGTACCCGCACTTGGGCAACCGGACCTCGACCCCGGAGCATGTGTTCGAGCTGCCGGGCAACGTCACCGACTTCGAGTTCGACGAGCGGTGGGGCGACGGCGACGCAGCTACCCACGCCCGCGCTTTCGGCGACGGGGACAGCGAAGCGAAGGTCATGTCCAAGCCCGTCGTCGACACGGTCCGGGAGGCCGCCGGGTGGCCTCGCCTCGAAGAACGCCGATCCTTCTCTGGCGTCACCGAGCAGCACACCATTGACGCCCACGCTGCCCGCCTCGGCCGCCAGCTCTTCGCCGGGCAGGAACTCATCACGCTCGCGGTCCGCGAAGATGCCGGCACCCGCCTCGGGGACCTGCACCTGGGCGACACGGCGCGCGTGAGCATCTCCACGCCCGATGTCGACCTCGACGCCGTCTGGGTCGTCACCGAATGGTCCCTCACCCAGGACGCCACCACATACTCGCCCACCCTCGCCCGACTGGAGGCTTAGATGGACTACTCCGGCATTCCCCGTGCAGCCAAGATAAACCAGCTCACACAGTCCGTCAGTGACGCGCGCCGCCACCTCGAGCAGCTGTCCTCCGCACGCACCGGCGTGGACAGGATCGCCGACCGCGCCAAAGAGGCAGCCGTCGGCCGGGCCTCCGAACTCGTCGAGCAGTCCACCGGTGTCGTCCTCGAAACCGTGCGCGCCGAAGCGATCGAACAGGCCACCCAGCTGACCGAAGGCATCCTCACCGAGGCAGATGCCCGCCTCGAGGAGGCCCGGGCCCTGCTCGCCCAGGCAGACCAGCAACTCTCCAAAGCGCTCGCCGACAACACGCAGGCGCAGGCTGCGCTCGCGGCAACGGTCAGCGAGCTGAGGAACACCACCCTGCCCGCCCTCGATACGGAGCTCACTTTCGCGCAGGACCGTCTGAACGCGGCCGAGGAGGACATTTCCGACGCGTTCGGGCAGATCAACGCCGTCCCCGCGCAAATCAGCACCGCCAAGCAGCAGGCCATCGACGCGGCCGCTGCCGATGCGACAGTCAAAGCCGCCGCCGCGACGGCTGAAGCTCGCACTGCTGCCGGCCTTGCGGGCAGCAAGGGCCGCACCTTCTTCCAGGCAGACCCTCCCCCAGTAGGGGCCGTTTACTCCTGGCTCGGGGCGACACACCTCAGCGCGTCGACCAAATCCCTGGACGGGACTGTCGTCGGGCGGAATGTGTGCACAAACCCGAGCTTCGGGACAAGCGCAGCCGGCTGGACGAGGATTACCGGCACGAACGGTGTCGCGACCATCACCCGCGAAGTCGGGGCGGGAGCTGACGGGAAGCCCGGTTACGGCCGCATCCTGTGGTCGACGGGTAACACAGGCGCCGGCGGTTTCAACTGCGGTACGACCCTGATGCCAACGGCGATCGCGGTAGGCGACCGGTGGACACTCCAGGCAATGGTCCGCACCAATCGCGCCCGGACGATCAACTTCGGCGGCTATTACCGGCTCGGATCGACCGCTACGAATGCCGCGACGCAGACAGCGTTCTCCGTGCCCGCGGACACCTGGACGCGAGTCACGATCGTCCTTCCCGCCGCGACCGCCACCAGCGACAACCTGTACCTTTACAGCTACTTCGTCGGTGTCACGAATGCCGGTGACTGGATGGACATCGACCTCGTCATGGCCGAGGCGGGGACAACCCCTTCCCCGTATTTCGACGGTGCAACCGACGATGAGCGGACCCCGGACCTGTGGATTGACATCGACGCTGGGAACACGCCCAAGCGGTGGGACAGCTCCACCAACACGTGGGTCGACGTCACCGACACTGCCGCGATCGAAGCAGCGAAAACAGCGGCCGCGGCCGACGCAACCCAAAAGGCCAACCAGGCCCTCGCCGACGCGAAGAGCGACGCAACATCCAAGGCCGACGCCGCGAAGGCCGCTGCGATCACGGCTGCTGCCGCTGATGCGAAGGCGCAGACCGAGGCAGCCGAGGCCCGCGTAGCCACAGCAGCCGCCGCCGATGCGAAGGCAAAGGCGGACGCTGCACAGACCGCGGCCCTGGCCGCCGCCAAGACGTACGCGGACGCTCAGGCTTCCGGAGCCGGAGCAGATGCCCTCGCCGCGGCGAAGGCCGACGCGACGGCGAAGGCGGACGCTGCGAAGGCTGCGGCCATCACCGCCGCGGCCGCGGACGCCACGGCGAAGAAGGAGCAGGCAGAAGCCAACGCTGCAGCCGACGCGAAAGCGAAGGCCGATGCTGCGCTGGCTGCCGCGAAGGCCGATGCGACGACAAAGGCAGATGCCGCGAGGACCGCTGCCATCCAGGCTGCTGCGTCGGATGCGACCACCAAAGCTGATGCGGCCAGGGCTGTGGCCACGACCGCGCAGTCTGCAGCGGATCAGGCGAAAGCCGACGCGCTCGCCGCGTCGGGCCTGGCAGGGTCCAAGGGTGAGGTGATCTACCAGCTCAGCGCGCCCACCGGCACTCGGGCGGTCACACAGAACCTGTGGATCCGCTCGAGCGACAACAAGCCGCACCGGTGGAATCCGGACAGCCCGAACGCCTCGAAGTGGGAAGCGGTCACCGACAAGGTTGCCGTCGACGCCGCGGCCGCGGCCGGAGCAGCGCAGACCACGGCCGACCAGGCGAAGACCGCAGCAGCGACCGCGCAGACCCGCGCGGACAACGCCTACGCGCTCGCCGGCACTGCGAACGGCACCGCCGACCTCGCCCTCGCCTCCGCGAACGGCAAGACCCGGGTCTACCGGGACACTGCCGCACCATCGGGCACGGGCACCACCTCCGGCGACGTCTGGTGGCAGTTCGCCGACAACACCTACAAGGTCGTCATCGGTGAGTGGACATGGACAGGCACCGCCTGGTCCTCGCAGCAGCGGGGCCACCAATCGATCGCCAGTGTGGACCTCGGCGCACTGACCGTCGTCGGGCAGTCCACGCTCAGCAGCGTCGTCGCGCAGAACGTGGCTGCCGCTGCCGGGCAGTTCGTCGAGGCGGACATCGGGAAGCTGACCGTCACCGGGACGACGAACCTTCGCGACGCCGTCGCGCAGCGCATCGCGGCGAACACCGGCTCGTTCATCAGCCTCGCCGTCAGCCAGCTCACCGCCGGCAACGCGAGCATCGCCGTCGGCGTGATCGACAAGCTGTACTCCGAGGTCGTCCTGTCCCGGAAGATCATGGCCGAGCAGGTCATCCTCGGAAGCTTCAGCAACCTGCTGCCGGATTCACTGTTCGTGGACCCGACCATGCTGGCCCGCCGGAACGCTGCCGCAGGTGGCGCGACGGTGACGCTCAGCTCCTCCGGCGACCTGCAGATCGCCATCCCGGGCACGGGCAACTACTACCTCCGGCCCTCTGGCGTCGCGCAGACCACCGCGGCGTACAAGGACTGGTATCCGGTCGTCCCGGGCGAGGTCTACAGCTTCACCGTGACGATGTCGACCGTGAAGGGGGCCAGCAACGACCTGAGGTTCACCGGCCGGGCAAAGGACGGCCAGTCGACGATCGGCGTCCCACGCATCCAGGACACGGCGACGTCGACCGCGTTCCCCGCGGGATCGGGCACCTACACCCACACCGTGAAGATCCCCGCGAACGTGTACTGGCTGCTCCCGGAGATCCGCCTCAGCGGAGCGGTCGGAACCTGCTACGTCATCAAGGGCAGCATGATGCTGCGCCAGCTCATCGACAACAACCTGGTCGTCACCGGTGGCATCATCGCCGACAACATCACCGCCAGCGAGGCGCTCACGGCCAAGGTCGCGCAATTCCTCAAGGTCAAGGCCGACCAGGTCGACGTGAACGAGCTGTGGGCGAACACGGCCTGGCTGACCAAGGCCAACGCCCAGGTCCTGACGCTGCTCTCGAACACTGACGGCTCCGGATACACCAGCACCGTCACGGGGCAGGGGCTCCTGGTCACCTACACCGCACCCGATGGCACGGTGCAGGACGTCATCAAGCTCGGCACCTTCGGCGAGGACCGCTTCGCGCTGTATCGGGACGGCATGGCTACGATCGCCTTCGATTCAGGAGGCAACGGCGCGTTCAAAAGCCTCGAGGCATCGGACTCGTTCCGGTACAAGGGTGAAGAGCTTGCCGCCACGATCGAACGCGTCGGAGCCGGGGTCTACAACTACGGCGACTTCGACTACGGAGCGTTCGGCGGCACCGGGCAGATCGAGGTCGGATCGCTGAAGTTCATGGGCGTCGCATCGGTGGACTACATCACCGCAGGCAACCGCATGACTCGAGTCACGTTCACCACACCCACCATCTCCTTCCCAGCAACGGGAGGCGAATCCAGATGGGACATCAAATGGCGAATCACCGACGCTGATGACACCTCCGCGATCACAGAGGCGAACAGCGCCACCTTCGACTCCTTCATCCGCCCGAACCCCGCCCCAGGTGCCTGGCACGACCACACCTTCATCATCCACCGCCCCATCTCCGCGGCAGACGCCGGCAAGCGCGTGCAGATCCTCGTGATGGCCTACTGCGGGCCGGCGGGCAACCAGAGCTACTTCCGGCTGTTCCAGAAGGGCAACATCGTGGTCGACGACGCGGGCGCCCTGCCCTCATCGCCGTCTGTGGTCAAGAACGCCGGCGGCGGCGCGCAGTGGGCCTCTGCCACCACGACCAAGCCAGCACCCGCGCCAACCGTGTCGAAGACGCAGCGGGCAAAGGAGTGGTCTTTCACCCAGGTCCGTTCGTACCTTGGCTCAGGAGGGATCTACAACTACAACCCCGGAAAGGGATACCAAGGCCTTCAGTTCGGGACCAGCAACGGCAATCTCGGATCAATGTTCCTCTTCCCGGACTTCGCCCCCTACATCAGTGGTTCGACCATCGACAAGATCGAGGTCACCATGAAATTCGACCACTGGTACTACGGGGACGGCGGCATCGCACGCATCCACCTGCACAGCTATCTCAACGGACTGCCGGCCACCTTCGACGCCGACTTCAGTCACGCGGAATCTGGCTGGGGCATCAACTCCACCCGGACGTTCCGCATCCCCTCACAACACCATGCGGGCTTCCTCTCTGGCGCTTACAGAGGCATCGGGCTACGAGGAGACGGGACGCTGCGCACGTACGGTTTCGCGAGCGTCTGCAAGATCAAGATCACCTACACCAAGTAAGGACCTCACCATGACAGAACAGCCAGAGCAGCCGGCCGAACAGCCCGCCGAGCCGGCCCCGCGCCCCGCCTCTCAGCTCTTGAAGTACGCGAGGTCCCGCGACGACCAGAGTTTCACCTGGCGCATCGCGGCCGCCATGATGGTCCGAGCCCGGGAGATCGAGTTCTACGAGCTCGTACCCTCCGAACGGCAGCTCGTCGATTGGACCCTCGATAACCCGATGGTTCCCAACGGCACCATGGTGAACTTCGTTTCCACCACCCCGACGATCGCCGCGAACGTCACCATCACCGCCAACGGAGCCGTGTCCACCGAAGGCATCCCGGACGATGACATCCAGTACGTCGTGAACACCGTCTGGCCGAAAGTCGCTGCCTCTCTCTTCGAGTCGAAGCCGCCATCGACGACCACCGGCCACTCAGCAGCACGGACAGCCTGAGGAGAGCCAAGTGCGGAAGCTGAAACCGTATGGGCCACGCGGCGTGGCGATGCTTGCGCTCGCTGTCCTGGCGTTCGGTCGGGCGGTCGCGTACATGCAGCCAGGGTCCCCCGCCTTCACCCCGGCCGTGCTCCTCGAGATCCAGCACATCATCCCAACCCTCACCTACGGGGTGCTCTGGTTCGGTACGGGTGTCATCGTCACCGCAGGGGCGTACCGGAAGCAGCAGATCCCGGCACTTGCAGTCATGGCCGGGATGTCGACCCTGTGGGCGATCGTCTACGTCTGGGCCGCGGTCACCCGCACCCTCGATGCCGGCGCCCTTGCGTCGATCGGGTCGTGGATAACCGCCACCGTGTACGCCGCGATCGTCATCATCATCGGGGCGATGGCGGCCATGATCAACAAAGTAGAACGGGTGGACGTGGATGAGTGACACGGTAGCGATCATCGTCGCGATCCTCGGCCTCATCGGCTCGCTCGGCGGCGCGTACCTCGTCGTCCGCCGGGGCCGCAAAAGCGACCACGAGACGAACACCCTGGCGACGAAGAAGGAATCCCGCGAAGACCGGGAGTCCCTCATCGAGACCTACCGCGAGGAGCTCAAGGAACGCGACGGCCGCCTCGACAAGATCGAGGCGGGCCTGAAAAAGATCACCCGGGAGTTCCGGATCAGCATCAACTACATCGAGGCCGGCCTTCTCTGGGAGCGCCGCGGGTCCAAGCCGCCGAAGCCCGCAATCCCGGTCGAGCTCCACGAGTACCTCGATCCCGCCCTCATCCGCGAGCATCAGCGGCAAGAGGACCAGCACAGCCCAAAAGCCTGACCGGTCTCACGATCAGCACAAGCCCCGCCCATCCGGTCGGGGCTTTCCTATTGCCCTGGAAGGGGCTCGCGTGTCCTATTACCTCGTAGAACGCCCGAACACCATCACTCCGCAGTTCGGGTGGGAACGCACCCGAGTCTCCGGCGTCATCGGCGTCCACACCGCCGAGAACAACACGTGCTTCAACGGGCCCGATGGCGGAGCGGAGGACGTCGCCGCATTCATCGGCGGACGCTCGGACTACGGCTCGTACCACGTCCTCGCTGACGCCGACTCGATCATCGACCTCGTGCACCCACGTTGGGCGGCATGGGCCGACACGACGAACAACCCGCACGCGATGAGCGTGTCCGGTGCCGTCCGTGCCAACGACTGGCGATCCATCTCCGAGGCGAATCGCGTAGCGGCAACCGTCAACATGGCCGTCGGCGCAGCGCGGATGGTGCAGGAAGCCGTGGCCTACGGACTCCTCGCCGCCCCAACCCCCGCCAGACGCATCAGCGCTGCTGAGGCGATCAGCGGATCCCGTGCCGGCTTCTACGGCCACGGGGAAACGAACCCCGGCACCCGGTACGACCCGGGCGTCGGCTTCGACTGGGACCTCTTTCTGAGGTCCTACCAGGAAGCCCTCGGCGGGAACGCGTCGATCGGCTACCAGAACGACGACATCACCATCATCGAACCGGAAGAAGAAGACATGGGACACGTAGAGAGCATCACCGACGAAGCGGCCAAGACCATCGCCCGGGTCCTGCTGGACACCCAGGTACAGCGCGAGGGGAAGCCGAAGGGTTCCACCAACACCCTCCGCTGGTCGCTGGCCGCCGAGGCGAACCGGATGGAGGGAGTGGTCAGCCGCACCGCGGAAGCGACGGCCCGGCTCATCCTCACCACGGCAATCAAGCGCGGCGGGAAGTCCGTCGGCGGGAACAGCAGCCTCGGCGGGGTCGTGGCCTACTTCGACCAGTTCCGCGCCGACATCCTCAACGCCGTCGGAAAGGTACCCGGTCAGGTCGAAGGCCTCGACCCTGCCAGGGTCGAAGCGGCCATCAGCGCAGGACTCGAACGGGCCCTCGACGGTACGAAGGCAACCATCGAGCTTGGGAAGGACGCCTGATGGAACCCACTCAGACAGCCCACCCGTGGCGGGCGGCAGCCCGGACAGCGGCGGCCGCCGCAGTGGGACTCTTCCCGCTGCTCAACGGCATCCTCGCCACCAGCATGAGCTGGCTGACCGAGAACACGGCGATCATCCCCGAGTGGCTGTACGTGGTGCTCAACGGGATCCTCGTCGCCGCGATCGCGCTCACCGCACTCGTTACCCGCATCCTCGCGGTTCCCGGCGTTGTCGAGTGGACGAGGAAACACGTGGCGTTCCTCTCCCCTGACGGGAACCCGCCGGGACGCCACGAGCTCGTGTAGTGGAAAGCGCCCCACCCTCATATCGAGGGTGGGGCGCTTTCGTCGTTGCTGCTCAGACGGAATCAGTGCGACACCAGAGCTGGCTAGCGTGCTGCTCGGCGAAATCATCGATTGCCAACATCAGCAGGTCGACCTGCAGCTCAGGTAATTCGTCTCGTCCCCCCATCCACTCCTGGAGGTCTTTGATCGATGCTGAGCCAGCGAGCGCCAGATAGGACACCCAGATGTCTTCAATGCCTACCTGGAGTAACTCCAGCGCTGCTCGAAGTGCGTCCCGACGATCCCAACGCGGTTCCACACGTGCTCCTAATTTCGGCGATATGACAATCAACCGTCTCGCACTGGTCGCTACGGATCGAGCACGAATTGCCGCTTGCGAAAACCGTCAGAGACGCGCCGTACGGTCACTACATGGCACCCAATCCTCGCCCCGGCTGGCATGGAATCCCGCCTTCACGAGACAAGTTTGTCCCACCGATCGGGCTCCCAGCACCATCCCACGGCGTGACGGCCACGGAGCGGAAGGCTCCGCCGATTTGGTGTGAACTCGTCTACCCCGACGGGCACACACAAACTGTGAAGGGCTTCGCGATGGCTTGGACGAACAGCATGGTCCTCGTGCAATGGGTCGAGTACTCCGTGGCCCGCGAGGTGTGGGTCAACGCGAACGTCGTCAGCCGCCGGCAGCTCGAGGAACGCAAACGACACCGAGACGGCTAAAGGACCACGCAATCCCTGAGCTCAATGCCAAGATCGCCACCGTCCTCAAAAATTCCGCGGATGGTGATGTCGGTATCCGGGACGGCAGCGGCAGCCTGGTCGGTTGGCACGTCGTTGCAGTTGACGGTCGTGAAACTGAACTCAGCGCCGTCGTCGATGCGGACAACGTACTTAGTGTCGTCGAGGAACTCGGTGTCGACCTTGCTGACGCTGCCGGCTACCTCGAGCACTTGGCCGGAGTACTTTGCATCAGCGGCGGCCTCGTTGCCTTCGAAGTCCGCGAGCAGCGTGGCTGCGTCAACGGTCATGGCCTCTGCTTCAGCCGGAGGTGCTGCACCTTCCTGCGAGACCTCGCTTGTGCCTTCCTCCATCGCTGTCGACATAGCCCCGAAAAAGACTGAGGTCACGGTCGCAGCAATGATGATGGACAGGATCCCCAGAACAAGACCGGTGATCGATGTGCCCTTCGGCTTGTGTGCCCGGGTTAGCCCAACGATCCCGAAGATCACGGCTAATGGCCCGAGGATGAAGGCAGCGATGCCGAGGATCGGGATGATCGACGCGACGATGGCGATGATGCCGAGCACGAGCGCGGTGACGCCGAAACCGTTGCCCTGCTTGACTGGCGGCTGGTAGTACGCGGGTTGGTATTGCTGAGCCAATGGTCCCCCTAGGACTGTAGATGTGGTTGTGATTGTGGCACGCACACCCGCGTCACAGTGGTCTCGGTTAGGTGTCTGTGCGAGGCGATACGCCACCGATACGCCACGCGGGCTCGCACACCCTGCCCTGACATGGGCAAACTTTCGGGTCCTGCCACGTTTACACCGTGGATGTCATCGGTTCGATCCCGGTAGGACCCACCACCGAGTCCCCGCCTTTCCGAGGAGAGCTTCCGGGAAAGGCGGGGATTTCTTGTTGGGCGGCTGTGTCGGTTGGCTTTTCTGTCCTGCTTCTGCAGCTCCGTGGGACGTAGCAGCATGGTAGTCGCGAGTCCTCGCGCTCGAAAGCAGCGCCACGGGCTCCGCGAACCGGTTGCCTGTGTTGGCGAGTTCCCACCGAACGGGCCGGAAGTCCGCCCCTTCGACCTCGGCGGTTTTGAAAACGACGCAAGACCGACAATCCTTAGACAACTATGACGACAATCACCATGCTGGGTGCCGCCAACGCCGACGAGCTGGCAACCCTCGCCGAGAAACCAGCGACGAAGTTCGTGCATGTCGGGCACCCTGGGAAGACGAGTGCAAACCTCATCCAGATCAGTCGGACGGACAGTGTGGCGAAGCAGGCTGTCACGAATCTCGCGAAGCTCGGCTACTACCTCTACAAGCAGGACAATGATGTGTCGTCGTTCGTACGGCACGACGAGATCAAACATCTCTGGCACAGGGTGAAGACCGGGGAGTTCTCCGCGAACGACCAGGGTGTCATCTATTCGTACACCCCGCCCACCCTAGAGTCGGACAGCCCGACGATCCTGGTGGTCTTCGCTTCCATCCACGAGGACATGTACGGCTCCGGTCTGATGCGTTACTTCAAGCACAACTTTCCGAGTATTCAGAAGTACGTGACACCGGGGACCGGAATTCTCCGCATCGCGGACATCGGCGGTGTCACCGGTGCGTTCTATCTGAACACTGTCGCCCACCCGACGAACACCGCCCGGGTACAGAAGCTCATCGAGCAGGTTGCATCGGACAACGACGTCGATCGGGACAGCATCGTCTTCTACGGCGCTTCCAAGGGCGCAACCGGCGCGCTGTATCACGGCATGGACATGAACATCCGTTGCGTAGTCGTCGATCCAATCGTCTCGGACGAGGTGTACGAGAGGCGCTACCGCGACTCTCACTACACGGCCGATGGGATTTTTCCAGAGAGGAAGAATCAGGTGTTCGACCGGCTGGTCGAGAAGGTCGTCTCCGACAAGCGCTTCAGTGGGCTCAACGCACGTTGGGCCGTCATCTGCTCCGACAGATCCCCGCAGTACGACTACATCAACCGGACTCTGATCCAGCCCATGTGGGGCGGGGCAGCGTTCTTCAACTCACAGCACCCGAGCATCACCGACCACCCCGACGTTGGGCCGAACACGATCACCATGATGACCACGCTGTTGAACAATCAGTTGTACCGTATGCCGATCCGTTCGGGGATTTACAAGTTCACCTGACGCGTGTCGGGGCGGGAACGACGTGCCGAAGGCATTCAGCACGCTGGTTCGTGCAGACCGCGATGATGACTCCGAACACTACGTGCCGGTCCTTACGCTGAGGAAAAAGCGCCAGCTACTGTCTCTTGGCCGCGCATCAACGAACCTCGCCCGCGGTATGAGGTTCGGGGTGCGGATCCCTGTTGTCGAGATAGACGCGTTGACGGCTTACGCGCACCACCGTTCGTCATGGTCGTACCGGTGGGCAATGCACCTCAGACCTTCCGGGGGCATGGTCCATCGTCGCGGGGGCGCGATCTTCCGCACGCATCGCTGGCCTGTTCCGACTTCGACGCTGCGGGCGAAGATCAGCACAACGGGTCAGGCTGAACAGAAGGCTCCGCAGTTCGTGACGATGACTTCAGCGGCGCCGCCACGTCTGCCACGGCCTCGTCCGCACCTGCCGGGTCCCCGACGATCGGTTCCAGGAGCTCAGGATCGATACCCGGCGGAGTCGGCTCGTGCCACCCCACGGATCCCTCCGGAACCTCGACCTCGACGATCGGTTCCAGGAGCTCAGGATCGATACCCGGCGGAGTCGGCTCGTGCCAGGGGACCGATGCCGGCGGGATGCATGTGTAGGGGTCGGCCGGGTCGGTCCACCAGGCGCCGGCCGCGGTGATGGGGCAGTGCGGGTAGGGCGGTGCGGGTAGGTTCCCGGGCGGCAGGTCACCGCCCATTCCGCTGCCGATCCCCGGGTCGGGCCGACCCGTCCCGCCGGCGTCCACGACGACGACTGTCACCTCCGCGGACGGCGGAACGTCGATCTGGACCTCGGCCCGCTCGACCATCACCGGCACCACCGGGGTGGCAGGAGGAACAACGGATGACGCGGGCCCGGCGATGGCGTCGAGCGGACGAGGCCCGGCCGGAACCGACGCGCCGGGGTCGGTGACTCCCGTCCCGACGCTGCCGGATCCGTCGGCGTCGGAAGGACCGACCGGGGTAGATACCGATCGGACGAACGGCTCGTCCGGAGGACCGGACATACCGGCACCGTGCAGCGGGGAGCGCTCGGCGACGCCTGCAGCAGTCGCCTCGACAATCCCTGTCGGATCATCGACCCCCGCTCCACTGCGGAGATCGACGGCGACAGGCACGACGACGACGGCCGCGACAGTGCTGAGAACGATGGCGAGAGACCTGATCGACGAACGCATTTTCCACCCCGGGTGAGAGACCTATGGGTAGACCGTAGGACGCCCGGGGCGGGGCCGGAACAGTAGCCGATACTCGAATCGTTCAGTGACTACTTGCTTCCGGCAGCAGGCAGCACGTGTCAGTCCGGGAGGTCGGGCAATTCGTCGGCGAGATAGGTGAGGGCCTCGGAGACGCCCGCCTCGATCTTCAGCGAGGCGAACTCGTCCCCCCTGGTCCACCCGCGGTTGACGATCACCACGGGCTTTCCCGCCTTCGAGGCGTGCCGCACGAACCTCAGTCCGCTCATCACCGTGAGGGAGGAGCCCGCGACCAGCAGGCCCTCGGCGCCGTCCACCAGCCCATACGCCTCCGCGACGCGGTCCTTCGGGACGTTCTCGCCGAAGTAGACGAAGTCCGGCTTGAGCATGCCACCGCACACCGGACACGGTGCCATGACGAAGTCGCCCGTGTCGTCGACATCGGCATCCGCGTCGGGAGCCACATCGCCCGCGTCGGACTCCCGCTCCAGGTAGCCGGGATTCAGATCCTCGAGGATCTCGGCGATCCGCGATCTCGGGAACGTCGACGAGCACTGCAGGCACACCACGCGGTCGAAGGTCCCGTGCAGGTCGATGACCCTCGTGCTGCCTGCCGCGGAGTGCAGCTTATCGACGTTCTGCGTGATGAGCCCGGACAGCAGGCCGCGCTGCTCCAGCCGTGCCACGGCCGCGTGGCCGGCGTTGGGATCGGCCCGGCGCAGGTGTCGCCAGCCCACGTGGTTCCGCGCCCAGTAACGCCGCCGCAGCACCTCGTCGCCGACGAACTGCTGATAGGTCATGGGATTGCGGGGTACGGATGTGGGCCCGCGGTAGTCGGGGATCCCGGAGTCCGTGCTCAGGCCCGCTCCGGTGAGAACGGCGAGGCGTCGGCCGGCGAGGAGGGACACCGCACGCTCCAGTGCTGCGCGCTCCTCCGGGCCCAGCGGTGCGAGGGCCGCGGAGGGGGTTTCGCTCACGAACCCGGTCAGACCGAGCCTCGGGTTGGACTCCGGTCCCGGGAGATCGTCCTGCCGGACGGGACGGTCCCCCGCCGAACTCGTCGTCACGCCCGGACCGTGGGGGTCACGGCGTCACAGGGCTGCTTCGACCGAGGACAACGCGTGGGCGTAGTGGGCGATCGGGCGTCCCTGTCCGTGGTCGGAGGATACGACGGCGCGGACCGTGCCGGAACCGTCGAGGACGTAGCTCACACGATCGGCGTAGCCATTCGTGTCGTCGAACGCCTCGTAGCTCCTTGTGACGGTGCCGTGCGGCCAGAAGTCGGCGAGGAGATCGAAGGAGATGTCGTTGGCGTCCGCAAAGGCACGAAGCGTGTACTTGTGGTCGACCGAGACGGCGACGAGCGTGACGCCTGCCGCGTCAAACAGCTCCAGGTTGTCGCGCAGTTGGCCGAGTTCGTCCGTGCAGACGCGGGAGAAGGCGAAGGGGAAGAAGACGACCACGGCGCCGCCCACCAGGGAAGAGCTCTCGACGACCTCGCCGAACTGGTTGGCGAGCGTGAAGGCGGGTGCGGGGGAACCGATCTCGAGGGGCACCGCTACTGCTTCCGTCGGCTGACGAGCCGGGTGGCGGACCATTCCCTGGACACGCCGGCCGAGGAGGTCGAGTGGAGGCCGGCGGTAGGAGCCGCCTCCTGGACGTCAGCGGGCGGCACATATCCTGGGCGGCCGGACTTCGGCGTAAGGAGCCAGACGACTCCCCCCGCCCCGAGTGAGGTCAGTGCGTCCACCAGGGCGTCCACGAGGTCGCCGTCGCCGCTCCGCCACCACAGGATCACGCCGTCGACGACGTCCTGGTCGTCCTCCGTGAGCACTTCGGACCCGAGGCCGTCCTCCAGTTCCTCCCGGAACTCGAAATCGACGTCGTCGTCGTATCCGAGCTCCTGAACGAGGTCTCCGTTCTTGAAACCCAACTTGCCTGCCACGTTGACCGCAGTGGCGGCTTCAGCCTCGCTCACTTAGCTCCTCCTGGAAAGACGGGCCTGACGCGCCCTCGTATGGTTGTACATTGCTACCAGCCAACACCTTTATACGCCAAGCATCAAGCCGGAGGGCGCTTTTGGCCGCCGTCGTCCGCAGGCACGCTCGGACCGGCCCCCGGACGTGGCGTGCGCAAGCCCTCGGCGTAATCTGCCCGGCGACCCCCATCTCGCTACGCACGGACCGTACGGCGGCGATAGAGTGAACCGATATATGGCCACGGTGCTCACACCGTCCGGCCGAGCATGCATCTCTGCGCGGGCCAACGAGCCGTGCGCAGGCATAAAACGACACAGACAGAATCTGTGGAAGTGGAGAGATATCGCGTGGCTGTTGAACAAGGTACGGCGGATATTCTGAGCGGTCTGACAGTCGGCAAGCCCGACGGGGATCCCGAGGAGACCGCTGAGTGGATCGAATCCCTCGACCAGCTGATCCGCACCCAGGGCACCGAGCGCGCGCAGTACATCATGCGTTCGCTCCTCCAGCGTGCCGGTGCGCAGTCCGTGGGCGTGCCCATGGTCACGACGACGGACTACGTCAACACGATCCCCGCCGACCAGGAACCCGAGTTCCCGGGTGACGAGGAGATCGAGCGGAAGTTCCGCGCATGGCTGCGCTGGAACGCAGCCGTCATGGTGCACCGCGCCCAGCGCCCCGAGATCGGGGTGGGCGGCCACATCTCCACCTATGCCGGCGCCGCGACCCTGTACGAGGTGGGCTTCAACCACTTCTTCAAGGGCAAGGACCACCCGAGCGGCGGGGACCAGATCTTCTTCCAGGGCCACGCCTCCCCCGGCATGTACGCCCGCGCCTACCTCGAGGGACGGCTCACCGAGGAGGACCTCGACGGCTTCCGCCAGGAGAAGTCCAAGGAGGGCCATGCGCTGTCCTCCTACCCGCACCCGCGCCTCATGCCGGAGTTCTGGGAGTTCCCCACGGTCTCCATGGGCATCGGCCCCATGAACGCCATCTACCAGGCGCAGTCGAACCGCTATCTGCACAACCGCGGACTGAAGGACACCTCCGACCAGCAGGTCTGGGCCTTCCTCGGCGACGGTGAGATGGACGAGCCGGAATCGCGTGGGCTGCTGCAGCTCGCCGCGAACGAGAACCTGGACAACCTGAACTTCGTCATCAACTGCAACCTGCAGCGTCTCGACGGACCCGTGCGCGGCAACGGCAAGATCATGCAGGAGCTCGAGGCGTTCTTCCGCGGTGCGGGCTGGAACGTCATCAAGGTGGTCTGGGGCAGGGAGTGGGACGCGCTGCTCTCCAAGGACGACGACGGCGCCCTGGTCGACATCATGAACCAGACGCCCGACGGCGACTACCAGACGTACAAGGCCGAGTCCGGAGGGTTCGTCCGCGACCACTTCTTCGGCAAGTCCCCCGAGACCAAGGCCATGGTGGAGGACCTGACCGACGCCGAGATCTGGAACCTCAAGCGCGGCGGGCACGACTACCGCAAGGTCTACGCGGCGTACAAGGCCGCGACGGAGTTCAAGGGCAAGCCGACCGTCATCCTCGCGAAGACCGTCAAGGGCTACGGCCTGGGGTCGCACTTCGAGGGACGCAACGCGACCCACCAGATGAAGAAGCTGACCAACGCCGATCTCAAGGCGTTCCGCGACCACCTCCGGATCCCGGTCACCGACGAGCAGATCGACGACGACCTCTACAACGCTCCGTACTACCACCCGGGCGCCGACGCTCCAGAGATCAAGTACCTCCTCGAGCGTCGCCGTGAGCTCGGCGGATTCATCCCCGAGCGCCGCACCAAGCACGCGGACATTGTGCTGCCGGGCGATAAGGCGTACGAGATGGCCAAGCGCGGTTCCGGCAAGCAGATGGCCGCGACCACCATGGCGTTCGTGCGCATCCTTAAGGACCTGATGCGGGACAAGGAGTTCGGCAAGCGGATCGCGCCGATCATCCCCGACGAGGCGCGCACCTTCGGCATGGACTCGTTCTTCCCGACGGCGAAGATCTACAACCCCAAGGGTCAGAACTACCTGTCCGTGGACCGCGACCTGGTCCTCGCGTACAAGGAGTCCATCGAGGGGCAGATCCTGCATGCGGGCATCAACGAGGCAGGATCGATGGCCGCCTTCACCGCGGCGGGCACGGCGTACGCCACGCAGGGGCAGCCGCTCATCCCCATCTACGTCTTCTACTCGATGTTCGGCTTCCAGCGCACGGGCGACTCCATCTGGGCGGCAGCCGACCAGATGGCCCGCGGTTTCATCATCGGAGCCACGGCCGGCCGCACCACGCTGACCGGCGAGGGCCTCCAGCACGCGGACGGTCACTCGCCGATCCTCGCGTCGACGAATCCGGCCGTCATCACGTACGACCCGGCCTTCGGTTACGAGATCGGGCACATCGTCCGTGACGGCCTGAACCGGATGTACGGCGACATCGGCGACAAGCCGGAGTCCTTCCGCAACGTCATGTACTACATCACGGTGTACAACGAGCCGTTCGTGCAGCCGGCCGAACCGGAGGAACTCGATGTCGAGGGACTGCTCAAGGGTATCTACCTGCTGAAGCCCGCCAAGGTCGACGGTCCCCGCACGCAGCTGCTGGCCTCCGGCGTGGCCGTGCCGTGGGCGCTCGAGGCACAGAAGATCCTCGCGAAGGACTGGGGGGTGTCCGCCGACGTCTGGTCGGTCACGTCCTGGAACGAGCTCCGCCGCGACGGCCTCGATGCCGAGGAGGACGCCTTCCTCAACCCCGGCGCCGAAGCCCGCAAGCCGTTCGTGACGCAGCAGCTCGAGGGGGCCACGGGTCCGATCGTCGCGGTCTCGGACTTCATGAAGGCGGTTCCCGACCAGATCCGGCAGTTCCTGCCGAACGAGTTCGCGACCCTCGGTGCCGACGGCTTCGGCTTCTCGGACACACGGGCTGCGGCACGCCGGTTCTTCAAGATCGACAGCCACTCCGTCGTCGTCCGCGCCCTCGAGATGCTCGCCCGCCGGGGCGAGGTCGACGCGAACGCGCCGAGGGAGGCCATCGAGAAGTACAGCCTCCTCGACGTGAATGCCGGGACCACCGGTAACGCAGGCGGGGACGCCTAGTCCGGCCACCAGCCCGACGGGCGACGGCGGGACGCAGCGCACGCTGCGTCCCGCCGTCGCCCTTTTTGTAGCCTTCTCACAAAGGGGGAGCAGCGTCGCCGAGACCGTATGCTCGAAGCATGCGGCAGCCCGACCATGTCCCCGCCACCTCCTCCGGCACCAGGCCCGGCGCGTCCGGTGCCACGAACGCGGGTGCCGCGCCCCCCGATCCCGCCACCGTCGAGAAGCTGCGCGCCACGATCGGTTCGCTCTCGACGGCGACGCTCAAGCAACTCGACACGGACCTGCCGTGGTACCGGGGACTCCGCCCGGATGAGCGTTCCGCCCTCGGCATGGTCGCCCAGAAGGGCATCGCGTCCTTCGTCAACTGGTACCAGAAGCCCGTGTCCCCCGCCTGGGTGCTCAGCGATGTCTTCGGGACGGCCCCCACCGAACTCACCCGCTCCATCAGCCTGCAGAAAGCCCTCCAGCTCATCCGCGTGGTGGTGCAGGTCGTCGAGGACCACGTGCCGTTCCTCGCGCCTGCCGCCGACCAGGCGCCGCTCCGCGAAGCCGTGCTCAGGTACTCCAGGGAGGTCGCCTTCGCCGCGGCGGACGTCTACGCGCGTGCCGCCGAGACCCGCGGCTCCTGGGACACTCGCCTGGAGGCCCTCGTGGTCGACGCGATCCTGAGGGGGGAGAGCTCGGACGCACTGCGCTCCCGGATCGCCGCGGTGGGCTGGAGCTCCCAGGCCCCGATCACCGTCATGGTCGGCAGCGCCCCATCCGAACCCAATGCGGGCTTCCTCAACGAGCTGCGGAGGATCACCGGGCGTCTCGCCGAGGACGTCCTCGTGGGGATCCAGGGCGAACGGCTGATCCTCGTCCTCGGCGGTGTCCGGGATGCGGACAAGGCCTATCCCAGGATCAGCGAACTCTTCGGCGACGGGGCCGTCGTCTTCGGCCCGGAAGCCGAGTCGCTCGTCGCGGCGAGCACGTCCGCGCAGGCCGCTTTCGCGGGTCTCACCGCTGCCCGAGCGTGGCCCTCCGCCCCCCGGCCGGTGTCCTCGGAGGACCTGTGGCCCGAACGGGTCATCTCCGGCGACGACACTGCGCGCCGCGCCCTCGTCCGCAGCATCTACCGTCCCCTCCTCGCAGCCTCCAACGGTCTCGAACAGACGCTGTCCGCGTACCTCACCCTCGGACACTCCCTCGAAGCCACATCGAGGTCACTCTTCGTCCACGCCAATACCGTGCGGTACCGCCTGCGGCGCGTCTGTGACGTCACGGGGTGGGATCCGCTCATCCCGCGCGAGGCCTACGTCCTGCAGACCGCGCTCGTGGTGGGGCGGCTGGCCGCTGCCACGGCACCGGCCGGCCCCGGCTCCGCCGCGGCCGGGGGAAGCACCCGGACCTCCCGGCCGGCCAGTGTCGACAAGGGCGTGACAGCCGCGGGGAGAGCCGCAGCCTTGTAGACTTCCTACAACGCGACACCGTCAGCTTGGTTCTGCTGAACACCCGATATTGCCCCTCCCCTTTGGAAAGCTGGAAGAGTGCTTGCAATTGCCTGCCCCGGACAGGGCTCCCAGACTCCCGGCTTCCTCGCCCCCTGGCTCGAGCTCCCCGGAGTCCGCGAGCACCTCGACCAGCTGAGCGACCGCGCAGGCACCGACCTCGTCCGCCATGGGACCACCTCCGACGAGGAGACCATCAAGGACACCGCCGTCGCGCAGCCGCTCATCGTCGCCGCCGGACTCGTCACGGCCCGCCTGCTCCTGACCGGTCACACGATGACCGCCGCGACCGTCGTCGCCGGGCACTCCGTCGGTGAACTCACCGCCTCCGCCATTGCAGGGGCCCTGACGGAGGACGACGCCGGCGCCTTCGTCCGCGTACGGGCGAACGCGATGGCCCAAGCGGCAGCAGCCACGCCCACCGGCATGAGCGCGGTGCTCGGCGGTGATTTCGAGGAGGTCGCCGCACGGCTCGCCGACCTCGGGCTCACGGCGGCGAACGCCAACGGCGGAGGACAGGTGGTGGCAGCGGGAACCCTGGAACAGCTGGCCGGCCTCGCCGAGAACCCGCCGGCGAAAGCCCGCGTGATCGCCCTTAAGGTCGCCGGCGCCTTCCACACCGCGCACATGGCGCCCGCCGTGACGGCGCTGGAGGAGCTCCGGCCCACGCTCACGCCGGCCGATCCCACGGCGACCCTCATGTCCAACTACGACGGGAAGCCCATCGCCACCGGCCAGGGCAACCTCGACAGCCTGATCGCGCAGGTCTCCCGCCCCGTGCGCTGGGATCTGTGCATGGAATCGATGCAGGCCATGGGGGTCACGGGGATGGTCGAACTGTCCCCCGCCGGCACGCTGACGGGCCTGGCCAAGCGCGGAATGCGCGGTACGGCCACCCTCGCCGTAAAATCTCCTGAGGACCTGGACGCCGCGCGCAGCTTCATCGAGGAACACTCGCGGACCACGGACCCGGTCACCGCACCCATCTCCGAAGGACCTCAGTGAGCATCAGCGCCATCAAGCAATCACCCCTGCGTGAGCACACGCGCATCCTCGGCGTCGGCGCCTACCGGCCCGAGATCGTCGTCACCAACGAGGACGTGTGCCAGTGGATCGACTCGTCCGACGAGTGGATACGACAGCGCACCGGCATCGTCACCCGGCACCGGGCACCGCGGGACGTCAGCGTCATCGACATGGCCGAGGCAGCAGCACGGGAAGCACTCGTCGCCGCCGGGATCGAGGCGTCGCAGCTCGGCGCCGTCCTCGTGTCCACCGTCACCCACCCGCACGCGACACCCTCCGCGGCCGCGCAACTCACCGATCGCCTGGGAGCCACCCCCGCACCGGCTTTCGACATCTCGGCGGCATGCGCCGGCTACTGCTACGGCATCGCCCAGGCTGACGCGCTGGTGCACGCCGGGACCGCCGAGTACGTCCTCGTGGTCGGCGTCGAGAAGCTCTCGGACTTCATCGACAACTCCGACCGCACCATCTCCTTCCTCCTCGGTGACGGAGCCGGGGCCGTGGTGGTCGGCCCTGGCGATTCGGCCGGCATCGGCCCCTCGGTCTGGGGTTCCGACGGCAGCAAGCACGGGGCGATCCGCATGACGAGGTCGTTGCTCGACACGCGGGACTTCTCACTCGGGACCGTCTCCACCGAGGGCGACGCCGAACAGGACGCCGACGCCGCCCGTGAGAGTCTCTGGCCCACCATGCGCCAGGACGGGCCGACCGTCTTCCGCTGGGCGGTCTGGGAGATGGCGAAGGTGGCGCAGCGCGCGCTCGACGCGGCCGGGGTGACTGCCGATGACCTCGCGGTCTTCCTGCCGCATCAGGCCAACATCCGTATCATCGATGAGATGGTGAAGCAGCTGAAGCTCCCCGACCACGTGTACGTGGCGCGGGACATCGTTGATGCAGGCAACACCTCGGCCGCGTCCATCCCCCTCGCCATGCACCGCACGCTCAAGGAACAGCCTGAACTCAGCGGCACGCTCGCGCTGCAGATCGGGTTCGGGGCCGGCCTCGTCTTCGGGGCGCAGGTCGTGGTCCTTCCCTAGTTTTCAAGCCCAGACCGTGACAGCGCGGTTTGACCATCCCCGCCGGTGTACCGGCAGCAACAGAAAAGGAGCCACCATGGCTAGCAACGAAGAAATCCTGGCCGGTCTGGCCGAGATCGTCAACGAGGAGACCGGCCTCGCGCCCGAGTCCGTCGAGATGGACAAGTCCTTCACCGACGACCTCGACATCGACTCCATCTCGATGATGACGATCGTCGTCAACGCCGAGGAGAAGTTCGGTGTGCGGATCCCCGACGAAGAGGTCAAGAACCTGAAGACCGTCGGCGACGCCGTCACCTTCATCTCCGGCGCTCAGGCCTAGTCCTGCAGCTCCCGGCGCTACGGCCGCTCCCGGTGTCACCTGCCGGGGGCGGCCGTCTCCGTCATCCCTGCGCCCCGTTCCGCCGGCGCACGCCCTAGCTTCGAAAGAGTGACCATGCCACGCAAAGTCGTCATCACCGGACTCGGTGCAACCACCCCGATCGGCGGGGACGTCCCCACCATGTGGGCCAACTCCCTCAAGGGAGTATCGGGCGCCCGGACCATCGAAGCCGACTGGGTGCAGCAGTACGAACTGCCGGTCACCTTCGCCGCGCAGATCACGGTGCCGGCGTCGGAGGTGCTGTCCCGCGTGGAAGCCAAGCGCATGGACCCGTCGACGCAGTTCGCCGTCGTCGCCTCCCGCGAAGCCTGGCGGGACTCCGGGATCGAGGACATCGACAGGGACCGTCTGGCGGTCGCCTTCGCAACGGGCATCGGTGGCGTCTGGACCCTCCTCGACGCCTGGGACACCCTCCGCGAGAAAGGGCCGCGGCGCGTCCTGCCCATGACCGTACCGATGCTCATGCCGAACGGGCCCGCAGCAGCGGTGAGCCTTGATCTGGGCGCCCGCGCCGGCGCGCACACTCCCGTCTCCGCCTGCGCCTCGGGAACCGAAGCCCTGCATCAGGGACTCGAACTCATCAGGTCCGGCAAGGCCGACGTCGTCGTCTGCGGCGGTGCGGAAGCCGCGATCCACCCGATGCCGATCGCTGCCTTCGCCTCCATGCACGCGCTGTCCCGGCGGAACGACGACCCCGAGTCGGCGTCGAGGCCCTATGACACGAACCGTGACGGCTTCGTCATGGGCGAGGGCGCCGGGGCGATCGTCCTCGAGGCCGAGGAGCACGCACGTGCCCGCGGTGCCCGTGTCTACGCCGAGCTGGCCGGGACGTCCGTCACCGCCGACGCCTACCACATCACTGCCCCTGATCCCGAGGGCCTCGGAGCCACGCGGGCGCTCAAGGCGGCGCTGTTCGACGCGCGAGCGCAGGCAGAGGACGTGGTGCACGTCAACGCGCATGCGACCTCCACGCCGGTCGGCGACAAGCCTGAGTACACGGCGTTGAAGGCTGCTCTCGGCTCGCACCTCGATCAGGTTGCGGTTTCCGCGACCAAGTCGCAGACGGGCCACCTGCTCGGGGCGTCCGGTGCCGTCGAAGCCGTCATGACGGTCCTCGCCCTGTACGAACGCACGATGCCGATCACGATCAACCTGGACAACCAGGATCCGGAGATCCCCCTCGACGTCGTCACAGCGCCGCGCGACCTGCCGTCCGGGGACATCGTCGCACTCAGCAACTCGTTCGGGTTCGGCGGGCACAACGCCGTGATCGTCCTCCGCAGCGTCTGACACCTGCTACGCGAGAAGGCGCCGCCCCGGACGGGGCGGCGCCTTCGTCGTTCAGCCGCGGACCCGACGCTATGGACGAGGGGACGCGGGAGGTGATCCCGTAGTGCGGATCCCCTGGATCACGCTGCGCGGCAGGGCGCAGACGGACGGGATGCGGTGGCTCAGCCGACCTGGTGCAACCAGCGCACCGGCGCTCCCTCGGCTGCGTGGCGGAAGGGCTCGAGCTCCTCGTCCCAGGACTCACCGAGGGCGAGGGACAACTCGTGGTACACCGCTGCGGGATCGCCGGCGCCGGCCTCGTAGGCGTACCGGATGCGATCCTCGGTCACCATGATGTTTCCGTGGACGTCCGTCGTGGCGTGGAAGATCCCGAGCTCTGGAGTGTGGGACCACCGGCCGCCGTCGGCGCCTGCGCTCTGCTCCTCGGTCACCTCGTAGCGGAGATGCGCCCAGCCGCGGAGAGCGGATGCGAGCTGCGCGCCGGCTCCCTGGGGGCCGACCCAGGACAGTTCTGCCCGGAGCATTCCGGGCGCGGCAGGCTGAGCCGTCCACTCCATGTCGATGCGCTTGTCCAGCACCGAGCCGATGGCCCATTCGACATGAGGGCACAGCGCAGTAGGGGCCGAGTGCACGTACAGGACACCGCGCGCCATCACAACAGACATTCCATCCTCCATAGCTGTAGGTACGTCTTCCCCAACGACCTGCACTGGCTGATGAAACTGCGAACAAGCGTGCTGCTACCTTACGAGACCCACCCGCACCGGAGTGCGAGCTCTGTGTTGCCACTGATCATTGTGCCCGACGAACCTGAATTTCGCCACTGTAACTACCGCGGTGCCATTTGAGCGGCAGCGCCGCGCCGGAGCTGGGCCACACTCCCTGCATCAGGCGCGCGGATGAGCCTGCTCGTAGCTGCGTCGGAGTCGATCGACCGAGACGTGGGTGTAGAGCTGCGTGGTGGCGAGGCTGGAGTGCCCGAGCAGTTCCTGCACGGCGCGGAGGTCGGCCCCGCCGTCGAGCAGGTGGGTCGCCGCAGTATGCCTCAGGGCATGGGGGCCTCGGGCTGCCGTGTCATCGAGCGCATCGAGCGCCTCCTTCACCTGGCTTCGGACCGACCGCTGGTCGATCCGCCCTCCCCGCCTGCCGAGGAACAGGGCAGGTCCGCTCGCCGGGCTGATCCATTGCGGACGGCCGTGGCGCAGCCACGCCTCGATCGCGTTACCGGCGGGCTCGCCGTACGGAACTGTCCGCTGCTTGTCGCCCTTGCCGGTGACGACGAGGGTACGGCGCCCCGTGTCCACGTCGTCGATGTCGATCCCCACCAGTTCGCCGACGCGGACCCCGGTGGCGTACAACACCTCGAGGATGGCACGGCGCTGCAGGAGGCCGGCGTCAGTACCGGCGTCCGATACCGGCCCCTCGAACAAGCTCTGTGCCTGGGAATGGCTGAGGACCGCGGGCAGCGCGCTGCTGCGCTTGGGCGCACGGAGCCGGAGGGCCGGATTGGCCGGGACCAGTTCTTCACGCACCGCCCAGTCCATGAGGGTCCGGACGGATGCCGCGCGCCGGGCCAGGGTCGAGCGAGCCAACCCTGTGTCGTCGAGCACGCCCAGCCAGCTCCGGAAGTGGCGGAGCTCGAGCTGGCCGAGGCTCGTGACGCCGGCCTGCTGCGCGTGGCTGAGGAAGAGGCGGGCATCCTTCAGATAGGCCCGGATCGTATGAACGGACCGGTTGCGCTCGAGCGCCAGATAGTCCTCGAACGCCCGCAGCGCGGCGGAGAAGGCGAACTGATGCGCGGCGTCGCCCGGAGACTCGACGACCGCCTGGTGCTCGGCAGCGTCGTTCGCGACGGTGCCGGCCTCGACCCCGCTGTCCGTGACCGTACCGGCCGCGACGGCGTCAGCCTCGACCGCGTAGTTCGGGGTCGGGCCGTTCGCGACGGCATCGACCACGTGTCCCCTGTTCATGTCACCTCTGTGCACGTCACCAGTATCTCCCCGGATCAGGGTTCCGCCCGGAAGGAGCGCCCTGCCGATCCCCCTGCACCTCCGCACTACTGCGCCTCACCCGATTCAACCGGTGCAGCCGCACGAAGAGGGGTCCTGGGATGATCGGCCGTTTCGTGCTCCAGAAGGGCCGTCTTCACGCCGATGCCTGCTGCGTAGCCCACGACTGCGCCCGTACTGGCGACGATACGGTGTCCGGGCACGATGATGGACACCGGATTGGCTCGCACCGCCGCTCCGATGGCCCTGCCCATGCTCGCATTGCCCAACTGCTCGGCGATGTCGCGATAGCTGCGACGCTCGCCGAAGGGGATGTCTGTCAGGGCGGCCCACACCGAACACTGGAACGCGGTGCCCCGCAGCACGACGGGGACGTCGAACCGTCGCCGACTTCCTGCAAAGTACTCCCGGAGCTCACCGGCCGTCCGCACCAGGAGTCGCCGTGACGCGTCCGAAACCACGACGACGCTCTCCCCCGCTGCTGCGATGGGACGGCCCCGCTCGCCGACTGCGTCGTCGCCCGCCGTCGGAGCTGACGGGGGCATCACGTGACCGCATGGCACATCTACTGGTGGGTCGGGCGGCACCGACGCCGGGTGTCCGAGGACCTCCGCGGTGGGACGCGGCACGTGCTCTCCGTGATACAGACCGATGACAGCTTCACTGTCGACCACGATGCGTAGTGTGCCGACGGGACTGTCGACGTCGAGGTACCAGCGAACGTCCCGTCTCCCGGCAGGTTTCCGCGGACCGGTGGACCGGGTTTCGGACATCAGGATCTCCTTCAGGTGCGTTCATGCGGGTGCTTGGGGGTTCATCGGGGCTCGTGCGACGGACACCTGTGGTATCCACTCAGGAGGGCAGCAGGGACAGCGGTCCGCAACAGTTCAGGCCTTCTGCCGGCGCCACCCCTCCGGCGTCCTCACGGCGAGCCCTGCGAGTTCGAGCCGACCGAGTCCGCCCATCACCTCCCGGGCGGACAGCCCCGCTACGACGGCCAGCTTGTCGACCGTCGTCGACGCACGAACCGGAAGACCGTCCAGAACCAGCAGATCGGGGATGGCGAGCCCGTCCTGCTCCTTCGCGGGCGTCGCCGCCTCACGCGTGCGATCCCCCGTCGGGAGGCTGCCGAGGGGCCCTGCGAGCTCGGCGACGTCGGCCGCATCGGTCACGCAGACTGCCGTACCGTCCCTCAGCAGGCGGTGACACCCCGCCGAATTGGCCGAGTGCACCGACCCTGGCACAGCCCCGACAGGGCGCCCCAGGCCGGCCGCATGATGGGCCGTGTTCAGGGCGCCGGACCTCCAGCGGGCTTCGACGACAACCGTCACCCCGCTCAGTGCAGCGATCAGCCGGTTGCGTTGCAGGAACCGCCACCTCGTCGGCGAACTCCCGGGAGGCACCTCCGAGATGAGTAGTCCCCGTTCTGCAATGACGCGCAGAAGCTCCTCATTCCCTGCTGGGTAGTAGCGGTCGATGCCGCAGGCGAGAACGGCGACGGTCGGCGGAAACCCGTCACCGTCCCCCGAGGCGAGCGCGGCGCGGTGAGCCTGGGCATCGATCCCGTAGGCACCACCGGACACCACCGAGTACCCGCGCGTGATGAGACCGGCGGCCAGGTCCGCCGTCACGGACGCTCCGTAGGAGGTGCTGTCCCTCGATCCGACGACGGCCGCCAGCCGACGGCGGTCGGGAATCTCAGGCCGGCCGCGCACCCACAGACACAGAGGAGCAGCTGATTGCAGATCGTCCAGCGCGCCGGGCCACTCCCCCGACTCCGGTGTCACCAGACGACCCCCGAGGCGCGCGAGAGTCGCCAGATCGCGGTCGGGCGCGAGGTCGGCGAGGCGAGGCGCCCACCGGTCCAACCCCTCCTGCAGGTGGTCGCGGCTCCCGTGCTCCGTCAGGTCCAGGAGGTCGTAGAGCTGTGCTCGGATCTCGCGCCCGGCCCTGAGCTCCCTCCGGGCGATCCGCAGGGCATCGACGGCACCCACCACAGCCGCCAGCCCGAGCCCGACCGTATCGGACGGCTCGAACAATCTCGACAGGGCAGCCCGCGCCTGAACCGCGGCCGAGACGGGCGCGCTCACGCGGCACGCTCGTGAAGTCGGAACCCCAGGGCGGTGACGACGTCGTCCGCATCAGGGCTCCCGCGGCCGCTGAGGTCGCAGATGGTCCACGCCACCCGCAGCACACGATCCCAGCCACGCGCACTGACGAGGGCACGATCGAGCGCCCGGTCCAGGGGCGCCGTCACCCTGCGCGGAAGCGCGAGCTCGCCGCGCAGGATGCGGCCCTGCACCTCCGAGTTCGTCGCATAGCTCCATCGGCCCAACCGGGCGCGCTGGGCAGCTCGTGCCTCGGCCACCCGAGCCGCCACCACAGACGAAGCCTCGGACGGCGCCCCGTCCGCGTGGTCCGCGAGACTCACGCGTTGCACGACCACCTGGAGGTCGACACGATCCAGGAGCGGTCCGGACAACCGGTTGAAGTACCGGCGTCGCTGCTGCGCCGTACACAGGCAGTCGATTCCCTTCCCGTTGGCGAGTCCGCACGGACAGGGGTTCAGGGCGAGTACCAATTGGAATCGGGCGGGGTAGGAGGCAGTGCCGGAGGCGCGATGGAGGACGAGGCGACCGCTCTCGAGCGGCTCCCTGAGCGCTTCGAGCACGCGGCGCTCGTACTCCGGCGCCTCATCGAGGAAGAGGATGCCGCGGTGGGCTCTGGACGCCGCGCCCGGCCTGGGGATGCCGCTCCCGCCACCGATGATCGACGCCGGTGTCGCCGTGTGGTGCGGGCTCTCGAAGGGCGGCTTCCGGACCAGCTCCGCACAGTGCTGCTCACCGCTCAGGCTGTGGATGGCCGTCACCTCCATCGCGTGATCGTCCTCCAGATCGGGCAGGATACCCGGCAACCGCTCGGCGAGCATCGTCTTGCCCGCGCCCGGAGGACCCACCATCAGGAGGTGATGGGCTCCCGCCGCGGCGATCTCCAGAGCGAACCGGGCCTCCACCTGTCCGGCGATGTCGGACAGGTCTTTCGGGAGCACGGGCTGCGCGGTGGGGACAGCGACCGGATCCCGGGGCGCTGCTTCGGCGGGGTCCTCGCCCTCGACGTCCGCGCCGAAGCACGCGGCCACTGACCTGAGGGTGTGGAACGACCTGACCTCCGCCGACGGGACGAGAGCCGCCTCTGCCTCGTTCTCCGCAGCCACCACGATGCTGCGGTAGCCGGCGTCGACGGCGGCCATCACCGCAGGCAGCATCCCGCGCACGGGACGAAGCTGTCCATCGAGTCCCAGTTCCGCGATGAAGACCGTCGTGCCGCAACCCCGCACATCTCCTGCCGCAGCGAGTGCAGCCATGACGATCGCCAGGTCGAAGGACGATCCCCGCTTCGGCAGGGACGCCGGGATGAGGTTGACGGTGATCTTGCGCCTGCTGAGGGGGACACCGGCGTTGCGGGCTGCCGCACGGATTCGATCCTTCGCCTCGTTCAGGGACGCATCGGGAAGTCCGAGGAGCACGAACGCCGGAAGAGTCTGCCCGATGTCCGCCTCGACCTCGACGATGTGCCCGTTCATCCCGACCAGGGACACTGCGTAGGTCCGACCGAGCACGGTCAGATCACCGCCCGGACATGCTCGATGCGCGGGTCACCGCTCCCGTCGTCGAGAACGCCCACCGCATCGATGCGGAAGCCACTGAAGCGCTGGTTGTGCGCCCGGGCCCACTGGGACGCAAGGACATACAGCCGCTCGAGCTTGCTCGCCGTGATCGACTCGAGCGGTTGCCCGAAATCGTCCGAGCTGCGCGTCTTGACCTCGACGATCACGAGCGTGGAACCGTCCACGGCCACGAGATCGATCTCGCCGACCGGACAACGCCAGTTCCGGTCCACGATCCGCAGTCCTGCATGTTCCAGATATCGCGCCGCCGTCGCTTCTCCGCGGCGGCCCAACTGATCCTTCGCCACCATGGCGATCACCTCCCTCCCCAGCTTCGGGGCAGCGGGAGGACGACAGCCGGGTGGGATGCCCTATGTGGACAACGGAGGAATCACGCCGTGCCCGATCTGCGGACGTCGAGGGAACCGGTGTCCACGGGGACACCATCCCGGCAGCGGGAAGTACTGGCCCCCGCATCGCTGCCTCTCGTACGGTGGAAGGCCAGCGGCCTCCATGGATGCCGACACACGAGAGCCGAGGAGGCGTCGATGTCAGAGTTCAGCGGTAGTGAGGCAGACCGGCAGGACCAGCGGACACCGGCGCTCCCGGACGCCCCGACGGCGTCCGGCACCATCGCGGACGCCGGAACCGGCGGATCGGAGGCAGACCGGCAGGACCAGGGAACACCGGCGCATCCGGACGACGCCACGGCCGGAGGTGGCATCGACGGCGGCGGGACGGGTGGATCGGAGGCGGACCGTCTGGAGCAGGCCGCATCCGTCCCGGACGACGGCGAGGACACCTTCTCCCGCAGCGCCGAGGAGGATGGACTCACCCCCTGAGTAACTCACCCCCTGAGCCGGACGCCGTACCGGATCGCCGACCCGATGGACGAGCCGCGGGGGAATCAGGGCGAAGGCGCCAGGCGACGGAGATCGCGGTCCCGACATCAACCACTCGACACCGGACCCCCAGACGGCAGGAGGGGAGGGCAGGAAGGAACGCCGGGGAACGGGTCAGTTGCCGAGCGTCCCGTCCTTGGGGAGCGCGATGTCGTCCGACTTCGTCAGCTCCTCGACGTTGACGTCCTTGAAGGTGATGACGCGGACGTTCTTCACGAAGCGGGCGGAACGGTACACGTCCCACACCCACGCGTCCTGCAGCGTGAGGTCGAAGTAGACCTCGCCGTCGGCCGACCGCGCCTGGAGGTCCACGTTGTTCGCCAGGTAGAACCGGCGCTCCGTCTCCACCACGTAGCTGAAGAGCCCCACGACGTCCCGGTACTCGCGGTAGAGCTGGAGCTCCATGTCGGTTTCGTAGTTCTCAAGATCCTCGGCACTCATCGGACCATCATCCCCCACTCTCCGTGGTCGACGCGCCAACGCGCTCCAGGTTGCCCAGCCGCCAGGTCCTGCGGTGGAACCCGGTGGGCCCGACGGCGTCGATCGCCGCCCGGTGGGCCTCGGTGGCGTAGCCCTTGTTGACGTCCCAGCCGAAGGCAGCATGATCGCCGGACAGCGTCACCATGTACGCGTCCCGCTCGACCTTCGCCAGGACACTGGCCGCCGCAACGCTGAGGCAGGTCAGGTCGGCCTTGATCCTCGTGTGCACGGGGGCAGTGCATCCCGGGGCCTCCACGGGAGGGGCGCCCTCGTCCGTCAGGAACAGGGGTTCCTGCTGCCGCGCGGACAGCCAGTCGTGGTTGCCGTCGAGTACGACGACGTCGGGAGACACGATCCGGAGCACCCCGTCCCACGCACGGCTACCCGCGGTGCGCAGCGCGCTCATCAACCCGAGGGAGTCGATCTCGGCAGCGGAGGCGTGACCGACGGCGGAAGCGACCGCCCAGCGCCGGATGCGTGGCACGAGCGCCTCGCGCTCGGCGGCAGCGAGCAGCTTGCTGTCCCGGACGCCCCTCAGGCCGGCGACGGAGTGCAGGTCCACGACGACGATGCCGACGGACACCGGCCCGGCCAACGCTCCCCTGCCCACCTCGTCGCAGCCGGCGACGAAGCGGTGCCCCTGCTCACCGAAGGTCCGTTCGAAGGTCAGGTTCGGGGCCGCGGTGCGCTTCCTGCGCGCTGCGGTCATGGTCCCGAGGGCGTGGGTGCTGCGGGAGTGGGCCGGGCCGCGGCCTCCGGCTCGGGGATGCCGTCGAAGACCTCGGGATGGTTGCCGAGGAAGCCGATCCTGTTGAGTGGCCACGCGATGACCGCGGCCTTGCCCTCGATCTCGTCCACGCTCACGAAGCCCTCGCCCGGCTTGTCACGGTTCGCCCGCGAATCGGCCGAGGCGTTGCGGTGGTCCCCCATGACCCAGACCTTGCCCTCGGGCACGACGACGTCGAACGGCACGTCCGACGGGTTGGCTCCCGGGAAGAGGTAGGGCTCGTCGAGCGGCTCGCCGTTGACGGTGATACGGCCCTGGGCATCGCAGCAGATGACGTGATCGCCGGCGAGGCCGATGACGCGCTTGACGAGGTGCTGCTGGGATTCGTCCGGGGCGAGCCCGATGAAGATCAGGGCCTCCTTGAACCAGCTCACCTGCGTCTGGGTCTGCGGGGGCAGCCATCCCTCGGCATCACGGAAGACGACGATGTCCCCGCGCTGGAGGTCGAACGGCTGCGGGACGAGCTGGTTGACGAAGATGCGGTCGTCGATCTCCAGGGTCTCCTCCATGGAGCCCGACGGGATGAAGAACGCACGGAAGAGGAAGGTCTTGATGAGGAAGGAGAGCACCAGGGCGATGACGACGATCGTCGCGATCTCCTTCAGCCAGGCACCGACACCGCGATCGGCCTCCTTCTTCGCCCGTGGGCGCCCGGCGCCGTCCTCGGACGTCTGCGGTGCGTCCGGGTCGAAGGGGTGTGCTGCGGGTGCCTCGGCCCCCGAAGCCGACTTCCTGCGGAAGCTCCGTGCCATGTGCTGATGTCCTTCGTGGTCGTGATTCCGGCGGCTGCGCGCCCGGATGCGTTACTGCCTGGGCGGCGTCAGCGCCGCAGTGCTGCCCACCTCAGCCGACGTGGCGCTCGATCGGCGCGAACCGGTCGAGTGGCCAGACTAGCTGAAAGGCCCTGCCGATGATCCGATCCTCGGAGACGAGGCCACCACCGGGCGCGCCGAGCAGGGACCTCGAGTCCATGGACGCGGAGCGGTGGTCGCCGAGGAGCCAGACGCGCCCCTCGGGGACGACGACGTCGAACGGCTGCTCACTCGCCGCATCCCCCGGATAGACGTACGGCTCGTCGATCCCGTTCCCGTCCACGCTGATCCGGCCGTCGGCCGTGCAGCAGACCACGTGGTCCCCCGCGACCCCGACGATCCGCTTCACGTACACGGTGTCGCTGCCCGAGAGTCCCAGCCACTGGCCGGCACCCGCCACGATCCGTTCCGGGAGGGATCGCGGGTCCGTGATCGGGTCGAAGGATCCCCGGCCGTCGAAGACGACGACGTCGCCCCGGCGGAGTTCCCCGCGCGTGTCGTGGAGCTTGCCGACGAGGACGCGGTCCCCCTCGGTGAGCAGCGGCTCCATCGAGGCCGACGGGATGAAGTAGACGTCGATCAGGAAGGCGCGGACCAGTCCGGTGATCAGGGCGGCGACGACGACGGCGGAGAACACGAAACGCCAGCCCACACGATGGGGCCGGCGTTCCGGGTGCTCTCCGACCGGGGGTCGGGAAGCAGGGTCTTCATGCACTGTCAGGGAGTTACTTGACCGTCTTCGGGTCGCGCTTCTCCTTGATCTTGGCTGCCTTGCCGCGCAGCTCGCGCATGTAGTAGAGCTTGGCGCGGCGGACGTCGCCCTTGGACACGACCTCGATCTTGTCGAGGACGGGGCTGTGGACGGGGAACGTACGCTCCACGCCGACGCCGAAGCTCACCTTGCGGACCGTGAAGGTCTCGCGGATGCCATCACCCTGGCGGCCGAGGACGAAGCCCTTGAAGATCTGAACACGGGTGTTCTTGCCTTCGATGATGTTGACGTGGACGTTGACGGTGTCACCGGCGCGGAAGTCGGGGACGTTGTCGCGGAAGGATCCGGCGTCGACGGAATCGAGAATGTGCATTGTCGTACTCCTGGTGAACGCCACAGGTCACTCACGTGGGTCACGGCGGTCAAGGACGGGACGGGGTCCGGGCAATGCCGCCGAAGAGGTTGTCCCGGCCGATCCGATGCTTCGGTGGCCGGTGTGCGACTGTTGGCCGGACGCCCCCTGTGGCAGGGTCCGGCCCAGTGGACACGAATCACCATTCTTCCACAGGCCGCCCGCCAACCACTAATGCGGAGGGCGCATGAGACGGCCTCCGACGACGACGAACCCCGCCTCCCGCAGTGCCTTCAGGTCCGCTGCCGGCAGCGACGTCGCGTCGATGTCCCCGAGGAGGTCCGGTCGCCTGTCGGCGGTCCGCCGGAACTGCTCCATCCGGCGCCACCGCGCGATCCTCGCGTGGTTCCCGCTGAGCAGCACCTCGGGGATGTCCCGGCCCCGCCACGACGACGGCTTCGTGTAGACGGGGTACTCGAGCAGTCCGTCGGCATGGGACTCCTCGACGAGGGACTCGGGGTTGCCGACCACACCCGGGATGAGCCGACCGACGGCCTCGACCATCGCGAGGACGGCGACCTCACCGCCGTTGAGCACGTAGTCGCCGAGGGAGACCGGACGGACGTCGAAGCCGTCCCGGGCCCAGTCGATCGCTCGCTCGTCGATGCCCTCGTACCGGCCGCAGGCGAAGACGAGGTGTTCGAGGCCCGCAAGTTCGTGCGCCATGGCCTGGTCGAAGACGGCCCCGGCGGGCGACGGGACGATCAGGGTGGGCCTGTGCTGCGACGCCGGTGCCGCCGCCAGCACGGACTCCAGCGCCTGCGCCCAGGGCTCTGCCTTCATCACCATGCCGGCGCCCCCGCCGTAGGGCGTGTCATCGACCGTCCGGTGCCGGTCGGTCGTGAAGGTGCGCAGGTCATGGACGCGCACGTCGAGGACGCCGTCCTGCCGGGCCTTGCCGATCAGCGAGAGATCGAGTGCGGCCAGGTACTCCGGGAAGATGGAGACGACGTCGATGCGCACTAGTCGCGTGCCTCGCCGGTGTCGCTGGCCGTCACACCGTCCGCGACGTCGTCGCCGTCGTCGGGCGCCTGGTTCGACCCCGGCGTGTTCAGGTCGAAGAGACCGGCCGGCGGCACGATGACGATGAAGCCGTGCTCGGTGTTCACCTCGGGGACGATGTCGCCGACGAACGGCACGAACGCCTCGTGACCGTCGGCGAGTTCGACGACGAGGAGGTCCTGGACCGCCAGGGTGCGCAGGGCGGTCACCTTCCCCACCGAGACACCGTCCACCCGGGCGTCGAGCCCGACGAGTTCGTGCTCGTACCAGGCGTCGTCGTCCTCGTCCCCGGCGCCGGTGGTGTCGATGAACAGCTGGGCACCGCGCAGGGTCTCGGCCTGGTTCCGGTCGGCCACCTGCTCGAAGGCGACGATCAGGATGTCCTTGTTCCAGCGCGCCTTCGCCACGGTCAGTTCGGCGACGGCGGCACCCTCGACCCGGAAGGTCTCACCGGCATCGAACCGGTCCTCGGGGGCATCGGTGAAGAGCTGGACCGTGACCTCGCCCCTGATGCCGTGCGGCTTCCCGATCCTCGCGACGAGTACGTCCATGGTGGTGCTCCTGCTCTCGTGCCGGTAGCGGCGTGAAAAGGGTGTGACATGCGACCGGCCCCACCACCATGTCCTGGTGGTGGGGCCGGTCGTGACGCTGTGAAGCTCCGGGTCAGCCCCGGCGGCGGTCCGTGTCGACGACGTCGACGCGGACCGGCTCGCCGTCGGCAAGCGCTGCGACCACCGTGCGCAGGGCGCGGGCGGTGCGGCCCTGACGGCCGATCACGCGGCCCAGGTCCTCCTGGTGCACGCGGACCTCCAGGGTCTCGCCGCGACGGTTGTTCTTCGCGGAGACCCTGACGTCGTCAGGGTTGTCGACGATGCCGCGGACGAGGTGCTCCAGAGCGTCGGCCAGCAACTTACTCTGCCTCGGTCGCTTCCGCGGCGGCGTCGTCGTTCTTCTTCGCCTTCGGCGTGATGGCCTCGGGGACGATCACGGAGCCCTTCTCGGGAGCGACGAAGGTCTCCTTCGGTGCCTTGGTCCGCAGGGTGCCTTCCTGGCCCTTGAGTCCCTTGAACTTCTGCCAGTCACCCGTGATCTTGAGGAGCACGGAGACCTGCTCGGTCGGCTGCGCGCCGACGCCGAGCCAGTACTGCGCACGCTCGGAGTTGATCTCGATGAACGAGGGCTCCTCGGTGGGGTTGTACTTGCCGATCTCTTCGAGGGCACGGCCATCACGCTTGGAGCGTGCATCCATGACGACGACACGGTAGAACGGTGCGCGGATCTTGCCCATGCGCTTGAGGCGAATCTTTACGGCCACTTGTGTGGTCACTCCTTGTTAACGAAAAGGGGCGAACCCGTCATCCTGCTCCCGTGGGGCGGGCCATTCATGGGGGTTCAGAGGACACAATGCGCACAGAGAGAGGGGCTGCACGGATCGAGTACGGCTCCATTATGCCAGATGCGCCGTGCTTTAGGCGATTCCGGCAGGGTCGGCGCCGACGGCCACGCGCAGCTGGTTCCGCCAGGGATCCTCGAAGCGCAACTCCTCCCCCGTGTGCCGGCTCGTGATGCCCGCGTGCACGAGGCGGTCGGCCAGCGCCGAGACCTCGTCGGCGCCGGGGACGCGGATGAGCACCTCGCCCAATCCGAGCGTGTCCCGGCGGGGACCTGCGCCCCTGCTGTTCCAGACGTTCATGGCCATGTGGTGGTGGTAGCCGCCCGCGGAGACGAACAGCGCCTGATCGTGCCACCCTGCGGTCCGCTCGAAGCCGAGCACGTCGACGTAGAAGTGCTCGGCCGTCGCGACGTCCCCCACCTGCAGGTGAACATGCCCGACGGCGGCATTCCTCGATGCGGCCTCCGACACGGCGTCCTCGGTCAGGTGCTGCTCGAGATAGGCGCGGGGTGCGAGCGGAAGGCTGTCCATGACCACCGTCCGGTGCCCGGTCCCGTCCTGCGTCCAGGCCCAGGCCTCCCGCGGGCGGTCGACGTAGAGTTCGATCCCGTTGCCCTCCGGATCGGTGAAGTAGAAGGCCTCGCTGACGAGGTGGTCCGCGCTGCCCACGTAGGAGCTCTGCGGATGCCGTGCCGCCGACCCGACCGCGGCGGCGAGGTCCGCGCGGTCGTCGAAGAGGAGCGCGGTGTGGAAGAGCCCCGCCTGGCCGGGCGGCGGGAGGCGCAGGTGTCCCGCGTGTTCGAGCCGGAGGACGGCCCGTCCCGCCCGACCGAGGACGACGGCGTCGATACCGTCCTCGATCACGGCGAGCCCGAGGGCCACCCTGTAGTAGGCGGACATCGCGGCGAGGTCGCCGACCCTGAGGGTCAGCGTGCCCATGGTGGTGTCGGTGGGTAGCAGGTCCGGCATCGGTTACTCCTTCATCTGGCTGTACCCCCCTACAGCTACTTGAAGCTTCAACTTATTCCCGGGGGCCCCGGTCGACCACGCGGCCGCGCAACACCACCGCGCGGAGCGCTGCCAGCGTCCCGATATCGACCCGCGGATCAGCGGCACAGATCACGGCGTCGGCGGCGGCACCCTCCTCGATCCCGGGGAAGCCCAGCCACGTCCGGGCCGACCAGCAGGCGGCATCGAGCGCGGCCACGGGTCCGAGGCCCGCGGCGGCAAGGGCCGCGACCTCGTCCGGCAGGCGTCCGTGGGCGATGACGCTTCCCGCGTCCGTCCCCGCGAAGACCGGGACCCCGGCGTCGAAGGCCCGCCGCACCATCGCGTGACGACCACCCCACAGGGTGCGCATGTGCGCGGCGTAGTCGGGGTACTTGGCGGCGGCCCCGTCGGCGATCGCCGGGAAGGTGTCGATGTTGATCAGGGTGGGCACGATCGCGACCCGCTGCTCGACGAAGCGGGGCACGTGCCGGGGCAGCATGCCGGTCGCGTGCTCGATGCAGTCGATCCCCGCATCCAGCATGGCGTCGAGGGTCTCCGCCGCGAAGCAGTGGGCCGTGACCCGCGCACCCTCGGCGTGGGCGGCGTCGACGGCCTCGCGGATCGCCCGCGGTGGGAAGGCGGGGGCGAGATCACCCAGGCCGCGGTCGATCCAGTCCCCCACGATCTTGACCCAGCCGTCCCCGCGCCGGGCCTGCTCCGCCACCGCGGCAGCCAGATGCTCCGGCTCCACCTCGACGGCGTAGTCGCGGAAGTAGCGCCGCGTCCGCGCCACGTGCCGGCCTGCGCGGACCAGGCGCGGCAGGTCCTCGCGCTGCTGGATCCACCGGGTGTCGTTCACCACGCCCGCGTCACGGATCAGCAGCGTCCCCGCATCGCGGTCCGCCAGGGCCTGGCGTTCGGCGACGTCGTCGGGCACCAGGCCGCGACCGTCGAGGCCCACGTGGCAGTGCGCGTCGACGAGACCGGGCAGCACCCACCCCTCGAGCACGCGCGCCGGCCGGCCGGAAGGACGTGCGAAGGTGAATCGACCGTCCCGGACGTAGACGTCGCGGACCGTCCGGGTGGGTGAGAGCAGCACGGTCCCGGTGAGGTGGAGGTAGCCGCCGTCGTCCGGACTCATGCCGCCGTGTCCTGCCCCGTCCGCAGGAAGGACCGGACGAGCGCGGCTCCGTCCTCGGAATCGTGGGGGCGGTGACCGCCCGGTGCCTGGCGGTGGATCGCTCCGGTCCCGGCGAGATAGTCCGCGACCTCCTCGTAGAGCGGTTCCCAGCCGCCGGTGAGGACGGACGTCGGAACACCCGGCACGATCGACAGCGGCGCCTCCCACGGCGGGCTCTGCAGCCGCAGGCGCGCTGCGCCCCGCCTTCCCTCGGTGGTGTCGGCCGTTCCCGCCTCGGCCGAGAAGGTTCGGCGGAAGAGGCTCCTGCTGAATTCCTCGTCCGACACGGGGTGCCGGGCGGCGAACAGCGGCGCCATCAGGGCGATGTGGGCGGACGTGGCCGGGAGATCCGCGGTCAGCGAGAAGCAGGCGGGTTCCACGAGCGTCAGCGTCCGGACGAGGTCGGGCCGCTCGACCGCCAGCATCATCGCGGCCACGGCGCCCTGCGCGTGCGCGACGACGTGTCCGCCCGCGCCGAGGGCTTCCGCGATGATCGCCTGGTCACGGGCATGGTCGGTCGGCAGCGGCTCCTCCGTCGCGGAGAAGCCGTGCCGCCGGACGTACAGGCAGTCGAAGTCCAGCGACAGACCGTGCTGCCGGGGCCACGCCGCGGCGCCGAAGGACCCGGCGCCGTGCACGAACACCACGCGCTCACCGCCCGTCACGCCGCGACCCCACCGCTCGGGCACCGGCCGGCCAGCACCGCGGCGGCTACTTCCCGAGGAACTTCTCGAAGCCCTTCGGGAGATTCATCGCCGACGGGTCGAAGTCCGGCTGGCCGCCTCCGAAGGCCGCCCCGGTCGGCGCAGCGGCACGCGCGGCGGCCCGTCGCTGCTCCGCCTCCTGCGCCTCGAGCGCAGCCTTGGCCGGGTTGCCCGAGCGGGGCTTCTTCTTCCCCTTGGCAGCCGCGGCCTTGGTCTTCCGCGGGCCACCGAATCCGCCCGGGCCCGCCATGCCCGGCATCCCCGGGATACCGCCGCCGGAGGCCATCTTCTTCATCATCTTCTGGGCCTGCGTGAACCGTTCGAGCAGGCCGTTGACCTCGGACACGTGCACGCCGGAGCCGCGGGCGATCCTCGCGCGGCGCGAGCCGTTGATGATCTTCGGGGCCACACGCTCGTGCGGGGTCATCGAACGGACGATCGCCTCGACGCGGTCGATCTCGCGCTCGTCGAAGTTCTCCAGCTGCTCGCGCATGTTCGCCGCACCGGGCATCATCATGAGCATCTTCTTCATGGAGCCCATGTTGCGGATCTGCTGCATCTGGGCGAGGAAGTCGTCGAGCGTGAAGTCCTCCTGGTCGGAGAACTTCTTCGCCATCCGGGCGGCTTCGTCCTTGTCCCAGGACCGCTCCGCCTGCTCGATGAGCGTGAGGATGTCGCCCATGTCGAGGATGCGCGAAGCCATGCGGTCCGGGTGGAACAGCTCGAAGTCGTCGAGGCCCTCGCCCGTCGAGGCGAACATGACCGGCTTGCCGGTGACCGAGGCGACGGAGAGCGCGGCACCACCGCGGGCGTCGCCGTCGAGCTTGGTCAGGACCACACCGGTGAAGTCCACGCCCTCGTTGAAGGCGAGCGCCGTGTTGACCGCGTCCTGGCCGATCATCGCGTCGATGACGAAGAGGACCTCGTCCGGCGTGACGGCCTCACGGATGTCCGCAGCCTGCTGCATCAGCTCGGCATCGACGCCGAGGCGGCCCGCGGTGTCCACGATCACGACGTCGTGCAGGCGGGCGCGCGCCTCGGCGATGCCCTGGCGTGCGACGGCGACGGGATCGCCCGTGGCGGACTCGAACTCGGAGCTGACGCCGGGATGCGGTGCGTACACCGGGACACCGGCGCGCTCACCGTTGACCTGGAGCTGCCGGACCGCATTGGGCCGCTGGAGGTCGCACGCCACGAGGAGGGGGCTGTGCCCCTGGCCCTTGAGCCACTTCGAGAGCTTGCCGGCGAGGGTCGTCTTACCCGCACCCTGCAGCCCCGCGAGCATGATGACCGTCGGCGGGTTCTTCGCGAGACGGATGCGGCGCGTCTCGCCGCCGAGGATCCCCACGAGCTCCTCGTTGACGATCTTGACGATCTGCTGGCCGGGATTGAGTGCCTGCGAGACCTCGAGCCCGAGGGCGCGTTCCTTGATGGCGGACGTGAACGCCCGGACCACCGGGACGGCGACGTCGGCGTCCAGCAGTGCCCGCCTGATCTCACGCACCGTCGCGTCGATGTCCGCCTCGGTGAGGCGGCCCTTGCCGCGCAGGTTCTTGAAGGTCGCAGTCAGCCGGTCGGAGAGTGAATTGAACACGTGCCGTGAACTACTTTCATCGGGGGACAGGGAGACTCAACTCCCTAGGGTATCAACTGGCGACCGGGCAGCACCGCCCGCACAGGGGCCGTGGCCCGGCGCGGCGCGCAAGTCCCGGCGCCCCCTCCGGGAGCGGGACACACGCAGGGATAAGTGGCACAGTGAAGGCGTGGACACTCACTCGCTCGCAGAACACGATTCCATCCCCGCAGAAGCCGACACCCGCGTGCGGACCCTGCTGATCCTCGGAGCGTCCGGGGATCTGACCGGGCGGCTCCTCCTCCCCGGCCTCGCGCGGCTCATCCGCATGCGACGCGGCGACGGGCTCACCCTGGTGGGGGCGGGTTCCGACGACTGGACGGACGCGCACTGGCGCGAGCGGATCGACGGGGCCTTCGCGACCGCCATGGAGAAGGCCGACGACGCCGGCCGTGCGGCGCTCCAGGACGTGCGGGACCGCAGCTCTTATCATTTCCTCGACGTCACGAAGGACGGCCTGGCCGACCTCGTCCACACGCTCGAGGGCCCGGTCGCCGTCTATTTCGCCCTTCCTCCGGCGGTCAGCCAGCTGGCGTGCAGCGCGCTCGGCCCCGACTCGCTGCCCAAGAGCACCCGCCTCGTCATGGAGAAGCCCTTCGGCACCGACCAGGCCAGCGCGCACCGACTCAACGAGAAGCTCGCCCGGCTGGTCCCGGAGCAGAACATCCACCGCGTGGACCACTTCCTCGGCAAGGCGACGGTCTTCAACATCCTGGGCCTGCGTTTCGCGAACCGGATCCTCGAGCCGGTGTGGAACAACCTGCACATCGAGAAGGTCGAGGTGATCTTCGACGAGGACCTCGCCCTGGAGAACCGGGCGCGCTACTACGACGGCGCCGGCGCACTCCGTGACATGATCCAGAGCCATCTCGTCCACGTGATGGCCCTCCTCGCGCTCAACGCGCCGTCCACCCTGCACGAGCGCGACCTGCGCGACCACATCGGATCCATCCTGCGGGCGAGCACCGTGGACCTCGACAGCCCGGCGAGCAGCCGACGCGCCCGCTACACCGCCGGCACGATCGGGGACCGCTCCATCCCCGACTACACGGCGGAGCCGGGTGTGGACCCCTCGAAGAACACGGAGACGCTCGCCGAGGTGACGGTGTCGATCAACAACGAGCGGTGGTCGGGCGTGCCCTTCATCCTGCGCTCGGGGAAGGCGCTCGGGGCCAAGCGCAAGGAAGCCGTGATCACGTTCCGGCCGGTCAGCCACCTGCCGCTGGGGTTCACCGGGCAGGACGCACCCACCAAGCTGAGGATCGGCTTCGGTCCCGACACGCTGCAGCTGGAACTGGACGTCAACGGCCCGGGTGACATCTTCTCGCTGGACCGCGCCACGCTCAGCGCGGACCTCAACGAGACCGATCTGCTCCCCTACGGTGAGGTGCTCGACGGCGTGCTGGCGGGCGACCCGACACTCTCGGTCCGCGGCGACACCGCCGAGGACTGCTGGCGGATCGTCGAGCCAGTCCTGAAGGCCTGGGCCGAGAACCGCGTGCCGCTCGAGGAGTACACGGCCGGATCGGCCGGGCCCGAGGACTGGCCGTCGTCGCACGGTCGGGCCTGACCGGCACCCGCCACTCGCAGCACACGGAAGGCCCACGGAGCCCACAGGACCCGCAGGGAGCACAGACAGGAGGAGGGCCACCCCATCGGGTGGCCCTCCTCCTGTCTGTCTGTCTATCTGTCTGTCTGTCTGTCTGTCGGTCGATGGGGGCCGGAGCCTCCGGGACGGCCTACAGGGCCGCGTCCCCCCGCTCGCCCGTGCGGACCCGGACCGCCTCCTCGACCGGGATCACCCACACCTTGCCGTCACCGGCGCGGCCGGTGTTCGCCGTGGAGACCAGCACGTCGACGATGTCGGTGACCCAGGCGTCCGCCACCAGGACCTCGACGCGTGCCTTCTGCAGGAGGTCGACGGTGTACTCCGCACCGCGGTAGACCTCGGTGTGGCCGCGCTGGCGGCCGTAGCCGCTGGCCTGGCTGACGGTGAGACCCTGCACACCGTAGTTCTCGAGAGCTCCCCGGACGCCGTCGAGCTTGTCCGGACGGACGATCGCTGTCACCAGTTTCATGAATGGACGCCTTCCGTGACGTTCTGCTGCGTGGACTGCCGGTCGGGCTGGGCATCAGCCGGCTGCTGTGCGGGCCGGGCGAACATCTGCTCCGCGAACGGGTGGAAGGACCCGCCGACCCCCAGGCCGCCGAACTCGTAGGCGGTCTCCGCGTGCTCCGAGAGATCCACGCCGGACACCTCGTTCTCCCCGCTGATACGGAAGCCGATCGTCTTGTGGATCGCGAGACCGATGATCGCGGTCATGACCGCCGAGAGGGCGATCGCGATGGCAGCGGCGACGACCTGCGCGAGGAGCTGGGCTGCGCCACCACCGTAGAACAGGCCACCACCCTCGCCGTCGACGGGAAGCATGATGAAGCCGATGGCCAGCGTGCCGAGGATCCCCGCGACGAGGTGGACGGCCACGACGTCGAGCGAGTCGTCGAAGCCGAGGCGGTACTTGAGGCCGACGGCGAGGGCGCAGACGGCACCGGCGACGAGGCCGAGGCCGACGGCACCGACCGGGCTGACGTTGGCGCAGGCCGGCGTGATGGCCACCAGGCCGGCGACGATGCCCGACGCTGCCCCGAGGGAGGTGGGGCGTCCGTCACGGATGCGCTCCGTCATCAGCCAGCCGACCATCGCCGCTGCGGGAGCCGCCATCGTGTTGATCCAGATGAGGCCGGCCTCCTCGGCCGAGCCCGCCGCTCCGCCGTTGAACCCGAACCAGCCGAACCAGAGGAGCGCTGCGCCGAGCATGACGAAGGGGATGTTGTGGGGGCGCTGTGCGGGGTCCTTGCCGAAGCCCTGGCGCTTGCCGAGGATCAGGGCGAGGACGAGCGCGGCGACGCCGGCGCTGATGTGCACCACGGTCCCACCGGCGAAGTCGACGGCCTCGCCCACGGCTCCACCGACGGCTCCGTCCGCACTGAGGAGGCCTCCGCCCCACACCATGAAGGCGAGCGGGCAGTAGACGGCCGTGACCCAGATGGGGACGAAGATCGTCCAGGCACCGAACTTCGCACGGTCGGCGATGGCACCGCTGATCAGCGCGACGGTGATGATGGCGAAGGTGGCGCCGTAGCCGGCGCCGATGAGGTCCTCGGTGCCGAGGAGGCTGGTGAGGCCGAAGGACGCGAACGGGTTGCCGAAGAGCTGGGCGACGCCGTCACCGCCGGTCATCGAGTAGCCCCAGAGGACCCAGACGACACCCACGAGTCCGACGGCGATGAAACTCATCATCATCATGTTCAGGGCGGCCTTGGCGCGCGTCATCCCGCCGTAGAAGAAGGCGAGGCCGGGGGTCATGAGGAGAACGAGGGCGGCGGAGACCATCACCCAGACGTGGCCTGCTGTCAGATCCATCAAACACGATCCTTCCAAAGGGGCGGGTACTTCCCGCCCCTCAAGAATGGGGTGGCCGTGTTTCCGTCCCTGGGGCCGCGCATTGCGGGCAGGTTACATCAGTCTCACGCACGTAAAAGACGCGTGACGCGCATGTTTCAGGAACATTTCAGCACTGCCGACCGCTCCCGGCGGGGCGGTCGTCGCGGGCCCGCTGCCTCAGTTCAGGAGCGCGTCGACGAAGGCCTCGGCGTCGAAGGGGGCGAGGTCGTCCGCACCTTCGCCGAGGCCGATCAGCTTGACCGGGACACCCAGGCTCCGCTGGATGGCGACGACGATGCCGCCCTTCGCGGTGCCGTCGAGCTTGGTGAGGACGATCCCGGTGATGTTCACGACCTCCGCGAAGACCCGGGCCTGGCTCAGGCCGTTCTGGCCGGTCGTCGCGTCGAGCACCAGCAGGACCTCGTCCACCGTGCCCTGCTTCTCGATCACCCGCTTGACCTTGCCGAGCTCGTCCATCAGGCCCACCTTGTTCTGGAGGCGCCCTGCGGTGTCGATCAGGACGACGTCGACCTCCTGGTCGATCCCGGCCTTGACCGCCTCGAAGGCGACCGACGCGGGGTCGGCTCCGTCGACGTCGGACTTGACGGTCGGCACGCCGACGCGTGAACCCCAGGTGGCCAGCTGCTCCGCGGCGGCGGCACGGAAGGTGTCCGCCGCTCCGAGGAGCACGTCCTTGTCGTCGGCCACGAGGACGCGGGCGAGCTTGCCGACGGTCGTCGTCTTCCCGACGCCGTTCACTCCTACGACCATCACGATGGCCGGACGGTCGGCGTGGCGCTGCGTCGCGAGGGACCGGTCCATCGACGGGTCGACCAGCTTCACCAGCTCCTCCCGGAGCATGTCCTTGACCTCGGCGGGGTCCCTGCTGCCGGCGACCTTCACCCGCTCGCGGAGGGCGTCGACGAGTTCCATGGTGGGCTCGGTGCCGAGATCGGCCATGAGGAGGGTCTCCTCGACCTCGTCCCACACGTCCTCGTCGATCCTGTCCCTCGACAGCAGGGCCAGCAGTCCCTTGCCGAGCGCGTTGTTGGAGCGCACCAGCCGGGCGCGGAGGCGGGCCAGGCGACCCTGCACCGGGTCGACGGTGTCGAGGCTCGGGCCGGCGGGGGTGTCCTCGAGGCCGCTGAGGTCGTCGGGGACGAGGACGTCCGTGGTGACGCCGTCGGGGCGGTCGAGCACGTCGGTCGACGTCGAACCGTGCGCACCGGCGAGGGGCTGGTCATCGGGATCGCGCGGCGAGGAGTACAGGCCGGGCGGCGTGCGGCGGCCGCGGACCAGGACGGCGGCGACCGACCCGATCACGGCGAGCGCGAGGACGACGAAGATGACAGGCAGGAGGATCTCGTTCACTGATCCACCTTCTCACACGGTCCCTGGGGCCGCAGGGGATGCTCCTGCGGCCGATTGAGCATCAGGCCACGGGCGGTGACAGAATGCGAGGACCATGGCCGGATCCCCTCGCGCGCGCAATCGCCCCTCGTTCAGCATCGTCCCCCGGGGCAGGAAGAGGGGGAACGACGACGGTCCCCCTCGCGAGCGCATCCCGCGGGAGATCCGGGTGCTCATCGCCGCGGCCTTCGTGATCGCCATCGGCTTCGGCCTGGTGGCGCCGATCCTGCCGCAGTTCGCCCGCAGCTTCGACGTCGGGGTAACGGCCGCAGCAGTGATCGTCAGCGCCTTCGCCTTCACGCGACTGGTCTTCGCACCGGCCGGCGGGTGGCTCGTGGAACGCCTCGGCGAGCGGCCCGTGTACATCGTCGGACTGCTGATCGTCGCCCTCTCCACCGCCGCATGCGCCTTCGCCGGCGACTACTGGCAGCTCCTGGTCTTCCGTGGCCTCGGCGGCATCGGTTCCACCCTGTTCACGGTGTCGGCGATGGGCCTGATCGTCAGGCTCGCCCCGCCCTCCATCCGCGGCCGTGTGTCCGGCGCCTACGCGACCGCCTTCCTGCTCGGCAGCATCGGGGGCCCGATCCTCGGCGGGGTCCTCGCGAGGTTCGGGCTCCGCGTGCCCTTCCTCGTCTACGCGGGTGCGCTGCTGGTCGCCTCGGCGGTGGTCTTCTTCCAGCTGAAGGGGACGTCGCTGGCCGAGCGCAGGGCGGCCCGGGACCAGGCGCCCCTCACGGTCCGCGAGGCCCTCGCGCACTCGGGGTACCGGGCCGCCCTCGTCTCGAGCTTCGCCAACGGGTGGTCGTCCTTCGGCATCAGGATGGCGCTCGTGCCGCTCTTCGCGTCCGCGGTGCTGAACGCCGGGCCGGAGATCGCCGGGACCTCCCTCGCCTTCTTCGCCGCCGGCACGGCCCTCTCGCTCACCGTCTCGGGACGCCTCGCCGACAGCATCGGTCGCAAGCCGCTGGTGATCACCGGGCTGATCGTCAACGGCGCCGCGATGGCCGCCCTCGGCCTGTCCGGGAACGTCGTCGTCTTCCTGGGCATCTGCGTGGTGGGCGGGATCGGGACGGGCCTGCTCAACCCGGCGCAGCAGGCGGCGGTCGCGGACGTGATCGGCAACGGGCGCAGCGGCGGCAAGGTCCTGGCCGCGTTCCAGATGAGTTCGGACCTCGGCGCCATCGTCGGCCCGATCGTCGCCGGGGTGGTCATCGACCGACTCCTCGTCGGCTCCTACGAGGCGGCTTTCCTCGTGACCGGCGTGCTGGCCCTCGTGGCGGCGGCGGTGTGGGTCGGTGCCCGCGAGACGCTTCCGCGGCCGGCCGCCGCCGGTCCGGACGCACCCGCGACGGCGGGCGGCGGTGTCCGGTAGTGGAGGACCCCGCGGTCAGTCGAGGACCCGCTCCACCTCCGCCGCGAGCCGCTGGCTGATGACGGTGGACACGCCGTCGCCGCGCATCGTCACCCCGTAGAGCGCGTCCGCCACCTCCATGGTGCGCTTCTGGTGCGTGATGATGATCAGCTGGCTCGATTCCCGGAGCTCACGGAAGATCATGATCAGCCGGCCGAGATTCGTGTCGTCCAGGGCGGCCTCCACCTCGTCCATCACGTAGAACGGCGAGGGCCTGGCCTTGAAGATCGCGACGAGGAGCGCGACGGCGGTCAGTGACCGCTCACCACCCGAGAGCAGGGACAGGCGCTTGATCTTCTTGCCGGCGGGCCTCGCCTCGACCTCGATCCCGGTCGTGAGCATGTCCGCCGCATCCGTGAGGACGAGGCGACCCTCGCCGCCGGGGAACAGGGTCGCGAAGACGCGCTCGAACTGTTCGGCGGTGTCCCGGTACGCGGCGGTGAACACCTGCTCCACGCGCTCGTCGACCTCGCGGATGATGTCCAGCAGGTCCTTGCGCGTCGCCTTCAGGTCAGCCAGCTGCGTACTGAGGAACTGGTGGCGCTCCTCCAGCGCCGCGAACTCCTCGAGGGCCAGCGGATTGACCTTGCCGAGCGCCGCGAGGTCGCGTTCGGCGCGCCTGAGCCTCTTCTCCTGCTGCTCGCGCACGTACGGGACGCCCGCGGGGACGGTCTTGCCGTCGTCGTCGACCGGCGCCCGGAGGGCCGCCCACTTGTCGGTGGCCGGGGTGGTGTCCTCGGGTACGGGCAGGTGGGGCCCGAACTCGTCCACCAGGTGGTCCGGCGTCAGCCCGAGTTCCTCGATGGAGCGGTTCTCGAGGGCCTCGATCCGGAGCCGCTGCTGCGTGCGCGCGAGTTCGTCGCGGTGCACGGAATCGGTGAGACGGCCGAGCTCGACGGCGAGCCCGGCGTTCCTCTCCCGCACCTCCTGCAGCTCGGTGTCCTGCTGCTCGCGCAGCCGCTCGGCGGTGTCGCGCTGGTTCGCGGCAACGGCGATGGAGGCCACGGCGTGGTGCTCGGCCCGCCGGGCCGCCCGGGCGACGGCGGCGGCCCTGAGCGCCTGCGCCCTCCGGATCCTCGCCTTCTCCGCCGCCTGCTCGCGGGCCCGCCGCTCCGACTGCGCCGCACGCTCGAGCGACGCGGCCCGGCCGGCCAGGGCGGAGAGCTGCTCCTCCCGGCTCCGGAGGGCCAGCCGTGCCTCCAGCTCGCCCTGGCGGGCGGTGACGGCGGCCCGCTGCAGGGCGTCGCGCTGTCCGGTCGGCGGCTCGGCCTCCACCGGCTGCCGCTGCAGGTCCTCCAGCCGCTGGGCCGCCTCCCGGAGCCGTGCCTCCTCACGCTCGAGGTCGGCCTCGGCCGCACGGACGAGCGCGGTCAGGCGGTCCCCCTCACCGGAGGCGGAGCGGACGGCGGCGTTCAGCTGACCCAGCTTCTCCGCGACGGCGGCCATCCGCGCGTCCGACTCGTGCAGCCGCTCGAGAGCGGCGTCGACGCGCTGCTGGGCCTCCTGCTGCGTGCTCCGCGCCGCGGACAGGCGGAAGCGCAGCCTCTCGGCCTCGGCGATGACCCGTGCGAGCCCCTGCTCGGTCTCCTCGGCGGCAGCGCGCAGTTCCACATAGCCTGCGGCTCCGGGTGTCCCTCCCCGGGCCGTGTGCTCGGAGAGGACGTCGCCCTCGAGGGTCACGGCGACGTCGGCGAGCCCCTCCCTGACAGCCACTCCGGCGGCCTCGAGGTCCTGCACCACGAGCACGCCGCGCAGCAGGTGCCCCAGTGCGGAGTGGAGGGCCGGCGGCACCTCGACGACGTCGAGTGCCGCGACGCCGGCGGGAGGCACCTCCGGGCCCGTCGTCGCGTCCGGTCGCGGCGGGCGCGCTCCCGACCGGGTGGCACCCCCGGATCCGGGCGCGACGACGAGCGACACCTGGCCGGCGTCGTCGTCCTTCATCAGGGTGAGTGCACGCAGGGCCGTGTCGAGGCTCCCGACAGTGACCGCGTCCGCCGCGCCGGAGAGCGCCGCGACCACCGCCTTCTCGAAGCCGGGCGCCACCTGGAGGAATTCGCCGAGCGGCCGGTGCACGTCATCGAGGCCGGCCGCGAGGAGCGCGCCCGACCCGTCGCGCTGCCGCAGACCCTCGCGCTGCGCCTCGAGACGCGCAGCGAGAGCCCCACGTCCGCGCTCCGCGGTGCGCTCCTGATCGACCAGCACCTCGAGCTCGCGGGCGGCGGTATCGAGGACGGCGGAGGCCTCCTCGTACTCGGCGTCGAGCCCCTCCTCCCCCTCCTCCTCACCGGCGACCTGGCCCTCCAGGGCGGTGAAGTCGCGTTCGGCGGTGCGGCGGCGTTCTTCCGCCCCGGCAATGGACGCACGCAGGCGTCCGAGTTCCGCGACGGCCGACTCGACCCGGGACCGCGCGGCTCCGACCGTCCCCGCGAGCCGGGCGTCGCCTTCCCGGCGATCCGCGGCAGCCCTCAGGAGCCGCGCGAGCCGTGCATCCTCGGCGGCGGAGGCGTCTTCGGCAGCGCGCCGGGCAGCGAGCGTCTCCTCGAGCGCGCGCCCCAGGTCGACCACCTCGGACTCCAGGGCGGACACCTCCGCGCGGAGGCGTTCGGCCTGGCGGTCGAGCTGGTCCGGATCGCGCCCGGTGTCGGAGTCCGCGCCGCCCTGGCCCAGCAGATGACCGCGGTCCTCGGCGCGTGCGGCGAGGGCGGCGAGCTTCTCGCGCGCACTCGAGAGTGCGTACCAGGTCTCGCGCGCCCGGTTGAGGGCGGGCACGGCGGCGGCGGCCGCCTGCTCGAGGGTGGCCTGGCGCTGCCGACCGGCCGCGAGCTGCACCTCGACCTCCTCGCGGCGTGCCTGCAGAGCCGCCTCCGCGGCGACGTCGCGCTCGAAGCCGGACCGCAGGGTCACGAGCTCGTCGGCGAGCAGGCGGGACCGTGCGTCGCGGACGGCGAACTGCACCTGCTGGGCCCGCCTGGCCACCTCCGCCTGCTTGCCGAGGGGGGTCAGTTGACGCCGGAGCTCCCCCGTGAGATCCGTCAGCCGGGCGAGATTGGCCTGCATGGCGTCCAGCTTGCGCACGGTCTTCTCGCGACGCCTCCGGTGCTTGAGGATCCCGGCAGCCTCCTCGATGAAGCCGCGCCGGTCCTCCGGGGTGGCGTGCAGGACGCGGTCCAGCTGCCCCTGCCCCACGATCACGTGCATCTCACGGCCCAACCCGGAGTCGGAGAGGAGCTCCTGGATGTCGAGGAGGCGGCAGTTCTTGCCGTTGATCGCGTACTCGGATCCGCCGGCACGGAAGAGCGTGCGGGAGATGGTGACCTCGGCGTACTCGATGGGCAGGGCGCCGTCCGCGTTGTCGATCGTGAGCGAGACCTGGGCCCGGCCGAGGGGCGCGCGGCCCGAGGTGCCGGCGAAGATCACGTCCTCCATCTTGCCGCCGCGCAGGGTCTTGGCCCCCTGCTCCCCCATCACCCAGGCCAGCGCGTCGACGACGTTCGACTTGCCGGAACCGTTCGGCCCGACGACGGCGGTGACGCCCGGCTCGAAGTCGAAGGTGGTCGCCGAAGCGAAAGACTTGAACCCTCGCACGGTTAGACTCTTCAGATGCACGGTGTCAGGATCTCCAGGTGGGGTAGGACTTCCCCAATCTACTGGACCACACCGACCGTGCGCGGTATTGGGCGGACCAGAGGGCACGGCATCGGGTGGACAAGAGGGCGCGCTCCCGGAATCCCGAGTGACCCGCCCAGGTATTAAGAAGTAGGCTTACAAAAGTTTCAGCAGTATCCAGAGGCGTCCAGGCCGATCCACCCGTGGGTCCTTCACGGCCATTCACCGGCGCTGACCAGTTGACGAGGCAGGAAATTTGACCGGTAACGCGACGTTTCGACATGAAAACACGGCCTTGCTCGCCGTCACGAGTGTGGAGGCGCCGGTAGTCGTCAGTTCCGCAGAGTTCGACGAACGGCTGGCACCCAGCCTCAAGAGGCTTCGGCTCTCCAAGCGGCTCCTCGAGCGCGTGGCAGGTGTCACCGAGCGGCGCTGGTGGTCCCCGGGGTCCGACTTCGACGATGCCGCCATCGAGGCCGGCGCCAAAGCGATGGCCGAGGCGGGGATCGAGCCGGGCGACGTCGGGCTCCTCATCAACACCTCGGTAACCCGCCGGAACCTCGAGCCCTCGGTGGCCGTGAAGATCCACCATTCCCTGGGCCTGCCGTCCTCCGCGATGAACTTCGACCTCGCCAACGCCTGCCTCGGTTTCGTCAACGGCATGACGCTGGCGGCCAACATGATCGACTCCGGCCAGATCAAGTACGCCCTGATCGTCGCCGGCGAGGACGCCCAGCGGACCCAGGAGGCGACCTTCAACCGCCTCAACCGCGCGGACTCGACCCGCGAGGACTTCCTCGCCGAGTTCGCCACGCTCACCCTCGGCTCCGGCGCCGCCGCCGCGGTGATCGGCCCGGCGGACCTCCACCCGGGCTCCCACCGGATCCTCGGCGGGGTGTCCCGCGCGGGGACCCAGCACCACGAGCTGTGCATCGGTGGCATCGACGGCATGTACACCGACACCAAGGGACTGCTCGACGGCGGGCTGGAGCTCGTCGTCACGGCGTGGCACGAAGCCCAGACGGACGGCTGGAACTGGGACGGCATGGACCGCTACGTCACGCACCAGGTCTCCAACTCCTACACGAACGCCATCATCAAGGCCGTCGACCTGGAGCGCGAACGGGTGCCCATCACCTTCCCGCACTGGGGCAACGTGGGCCCGGCGTCGCTGCCGATGACCCTCGCCCAGGAGGCGCAGTCGCTCAGTCCCGGCGATCGCGTGCTGTGCCTCGGCGTGGGCTCCGGCCTCAACACGTCGATGATGGAGATTGCGTGGTAGCACTCCCCGGCGTCGATCCCTCGTGGTCGGCGTATCTCGACGTGCCCTCGACCAGCGGGGCGGACGCCCCCGGGACACACCACCGCTGGCACTACCTCGACAACGGCGCGGGTGCCGACGGCGCTCCCGTCCGCGGGACACTGCTCTGCGTCCACGGCAACCCCACCTGGTCCTACCTCTGGCGCACCTACCTGGCGGCCGGGCTCGGGGAGGGCTGGCGCGTCGTCGCCGTCGACCAGCTCGACATGGGGTACTCCGCCCGCACCGGCGTCTTCCGCCGCCTCGAGCACCGCATCACCGATCTCGAGGACTTCGTCGCGGCGCTCGGCCTGCACGGTCCCGTCGTGACGGTGGGGCACGACTGGGGTGGCGTCGTCAGCCTCGGCTACGCCGAACGCAACCGCGCGGACCTCGTCGGCGTGATCCTGACCAACACCGCCATCCACCAGGATCCGGCCCGCTCCATCCCCGCTCCCCTGCGGCTGGCACTGGCGCCGGGCGTCCACGGCCTGGGCACGCGGACCACCACGGCCTTCCTCGACGTGACCCTGGCCCTGGCCCGGCCCGCGCTGGACCCGTCGGTGCGCCGCGCGTTCCGCGCGCCCTACCGCACGCCGGACGATCGTCGGGGCATTGCGAATTTCGTCTCCGACATACCCGCGGATCCGTCGCATCCGAGCCACGCCGCACTGACCACCACCGCCGAGGGCATCCGGACGCTCGACGTCCCGGTGCTGATGATGTGGGGCCCGCACGATCCCGTCTTCTCCGACACGTACCTCGAGGACCTCGCCCAGCGGCTGCCCCAGGCGGACATCCACCGCTTCGAGCACGCGAGCCACCTCGTGCAGGAGGACGCGGACACGGCAACCACCGCCATGCAGTGGCTCGCCGCGCGCTCCGTCGCGGTGCCGACCGGCGACGCGGAGACCACCGCATCCGCGCGCTCCGCCGGGCAGGACGAACGCCCGGCCTTCTCGCCGCTCGGCCGGCGCCTCCGGGATCTGGCGTCGGGCCCGGACAGCGGGACGATAGCCGTGGCCGAGCTCACCCCGAGCGGAACCAGGACGCTGTCGTGGAAGGACCTCGACGACGACGTCGCCGCCGTGGCGGCCGGGCTCACGGCCCTGGGCTACGGACCGGGCAGCCGCGTCAGCCTCCTGGTCCCGCCGGGGATCGACCTCACGGTCCTCATCTACGCGTGCCTGCGGATCGGGGCGATCATCGTCGTCGCCGACGCCGGCCTCGGCGCGCGCGGCCTGAGCCGCGCCGTGCGCAGTTCAGCACCCGACGTCGTCATCGGGATCGAACGCGCCCTGCTCGCCGCGCGGGCCTTCCGCTGGCCGGGCCGCAGGATCAGCGCCACGTCCCTGACCGCGGCACGACGGCGGGCCCTGCGGGTCGATGCGTCGCTGGGCGACCTCAGGGCCGCGCGTGCGACGGCGGATGCCGGGGTGCAGCCCGAGCCGGACGCCGATGCCGCCATCCTCTTCACCTCGGGTTCCACGGGACCGGCGAAGGGGGTGGTCTACACGCACCGTCAGCTCTCGGCGATGCGGGACACCGTCGGCGCCACGCTCGGACTCGGCCCCGGAGCATCCCTCGTCGCGGGATTCGCGCCGTTCGCCCTCCTCGGCCCGGCGCTCGGCGCCACCTCCGTGACACCGGACATGGACGTCACCGCTCCCCGCACGCTGACGGCGCAGGCCCTCGCCGACGCAGCAGCGGCGATCGACGCGACCGTCGTGTTCGCCTCCCCCGCGGCGCTCAGGAACGTCCTCGCCTCTTCGGATGCCCTGTCGGAGGACGGCCGGACCGCGCTCGGGCGCATCTCGCTGCTGCTCTCGGCCGGAGCCCCCATCCCCGTGCCGCTGCTGGAGGAGGTCCAGGCCCTGGTCCCGGCCGCCGCCCTCCACACGCCGTACGGCATGACGGAATCCCTGCTCGTCGCCGACACCGATCTCGGCGGCATCCGGCGGGCTGCCGCTGCGGCGGCCGCCGGGCTCGACGGCGCAGGGAACGGTGTCTGCGTGGGCCGTCCCGTGCACGGAGCGGTCATCGCCATCAGTCCGCTGGCCCCGTCCGGTCCGGACGTCCAGGACCACGGGCACGGCGCCCGACCACACCGGCCCGCTCCGGGCGCGGCGACCGGTGAGCCCACCACGGCCCCCGGTGTCACCGGCGAGATCCTCGTCGACGCGCCGCACGTGAAGGACCGCTACTTCCGGCTGTGGAGGACACAGCAGGACTCCGTGCGGACGCACCCGTGGCACCGCACGGGGGACGTGGGCCACCTCGACGCCGAGGGCAGGCTCTGGGTCGAGGGCCGCCTGGGCCACGTCATCACCTCCGCTGCGGGGATCCTCACGCCCGTCGGCCTGGAGCAGGCCTTGGAGATGCTGGGCGACGTCCGCCTCGCCGCCGTCGTCGGCGTCGGGCCGGCCGGCACGCAGGCCGTCGTCGCCGTCCTCGAGACAGCAGCGTCCCGAAGCGCGGCAGCAGCGTCCGGGCGACCGGTCCGACGGCGGGCCGGAGCGTCCGCTTCGTCCCTGCTGCGGAGACCGGACCAGCGGGCCCGACTGGCCGCCCCCGATCTGGCGGCCGCGGCGCGCGAGGTGGCCCGGGAGCGCGGAGTGGACCTGGCCGCCGTCGTCGAGGTTCCTGCCCTGCCGGTGGACATCCGCCACAATGCCAAGATCGACCGCGCACGCGTGGCCGCCTGGAGCGGCCGGTTCCTCTCGGGCGGCCGGGCAGGGTCCCTGTGACGGTCCTCGTCACGGGGGCCAGCGGCATGCTCGGCCGCGCGGTGGCGCAGCAGGTGCTGTCCACCGGGCGGGAGGTGCGCTGCTTCCAGCGGCGCCCAGCGGGGATCGCCGGGACCCAGGAGGTCCTCGGCTCCGTCGATGATCCCGCAGCCGTAGCCCGCGCGGTGGCCGGCTGCTCGTCGGTCATCCACCTCGCCGCAAAGGTCTCCTTCGCAGGTCCCGCTGCCGAGTTCCACCGGATCAACGTCGAGGGGACGCGCCTCCTCCTGAACGCGGCGGAGCAGGCCGGCGTCACCGACGTCGTCCAGGTCTCCTCACCCTCCGTGGCGCATGACGGCACATCGCTGGTCGGCGCACCGGCAGGCCCCGCCGATCCTGCGCATGCGCGGGGTCACTATGCGCGGAGCAAGGCCGCCGCCGAGCTGCTGGCGCTCGGCCGCAGCACCCGTGGCTTCCGGGTTGCGGCGGTCCGTCCCCACATCGTCTGGGGTCCCGGGGACACGCAGCTCGTGGAGCGCGTGATGGAGCGGGCACGCGCCGGCCGCCTCCCGCTGCTCGACGCCGGCACCGCCCTCATCGACACGACCTACGTGGACAACGCGGCGGCTGCGATCGTGGCGTGCCTGGTCCGGATGGACCGCGCCGCGGGACTGTCACTCGTGGTCACGAACGGCGAACCCCGGCCCATCGCCGAGCTCCTGGCCGGTATCTGCCGCGCGGGAGGCGTGACCCCACCGACCCGGAGTGTGCCCGGATCGCTCGCCCGGGGAGCGGGAGCCGTGATCGAGCGCTTCTGGACCGCCCTCGAGCGGTCCGGGGAGCCACCCATGACGCGCTTCCTGGCGGAGCAGCTCTCGACCGCGCACTGGTTCGACCAGCGGCACACCAGGGCGGTCCTCGACTGGCGTCCGGCGGTCGGCATCGACGAGGGGTTCGAGCGGCTCGCCCGCCACTACTCGACCTGACACCGGCCTGCAGACCGCCTGCCCCCGCTGGCTTCGCGCACTCCTGTCCCACCCGCCCGGTCGTCCGGCAGCCGGACCGACCTCCATCACGCCGAGCACGCGCCGTCGTCCGCGGCCGGAGCCTGCGGAGCCTGCCCCGTGCTCGACGTGCACGGCGCTCCCGACCGCTCGGACATGGTGCCGGCCGGCGTCGGAACGGGGGTACGACGAAGGGCGGGATGCTGTGCATCCCGCCCTTCGTCAGGCGTCACTGCTGGAGCTCGACCCCACTCCTTCGGCTCGCAGCGTGACCGCGGACCGGGTGGGCCGACCGATCGATCAGCGGGTGTAGTAGCCGTCCACCGACATGACGGACACGGGGTGCACCTGCGTGCCCTGCGACGGGTTCAGTGCGCTGATCATCTGGCCGTTGCCGAGATAGATACCGACGTGGCTCCCACCGTTCTGGCTCACCAGGTCACCCGGCTGGGGGTTGCCGGTGGGGCGCAGGGCGGCGAACTGGGACCACGTGGTGCGCGGGAGGTTGATGCCGTTCTGCGCGTAGACCCACTGGACGAAGCCCGAGCAGTCCCAGCCACCGAAGGCCGTGCCGCCGTAGACGTAGCCCGATCCCTCTCCCTGCATGGCCGTTCCGACGATGCCGGTGGCGCCGATCGACGAGGACTGGAGGCTGTAGGTCGGCGCGTCATCGACAGGGGCGGCGACGGGCGCGGCTACGGGAGCGGCGACGGGCGCTGCTGCGGGAGCGGCGACGATCGAGGCGGACTGCACCGAGTACTGCTGCTGGGGAGCGGCGGATCCGCCGAGTGCGATGGACTGGCCCGGGTAGATGACCGAGGCGTAGCCCAGGCCGTTCGCCGAGAACAGGGTGTCCAGGCTGACGCCGTGGGCCGCGGCGATGCTGCCGAGGGTGTCACCGGACTGGACGGTGTAGGTACCGGCTGCGGCGGGGGTGGCCACGACCTGCTGGACGGGAACCGACTGGACGCTGATCTCGCCGGAAGCGCTGGCGGGCAGTGCCGCGCCGAGCATGAGGCCGGAGGCCGCGACGACGACGGCGGCGGGCTTGCCGGCGATCGAGGCGCTCGCGGAGACGGCCCGTGAGGCGGTGACGAGGGGGTTGACACGCGTGGGGACTGCCCGGTGGCGTGCGATATGGCTCTTCTTGGACATGCTGATGCCTTTCCCAATGCCTACGAAGTTAGCTGTCGGGTTCGGATGGGACATCCGGACGTGGTGTTCGTGCACCACCGCCCCAGAGCTGGTGCACGCGCGTCTTGACCCCTAGGACCCGTGAGTGGGTCCGCTATCGGTTCCCCCGCCCCTGTCGATGTGTGTAGCGAACGGTCCGTCCTCATCGACAGGGTTAGGCAGAGAGAGGAGGGGCGCCCCTCCGTGGTGGAGCGGGCGCGGGTTCAACGGTACGCGGTGATCCCCGACTTGTCACGTTTGGATCACGGACGGCCGGATGCCGCTGTCCCGGCGCTGCTCAGGGTCTCGCGTTCCGCGGCCGGGGCTGGCAGACGGGGCAGAAGAAGGAGGACCTGTTCATGAAATGCTCCCGCCGGATCAACGTGGTCCGTCCCTCTGCAGCACACCTGCGGCACGGCCGGCCTGAACGCCCGTAGGCCTCGAGATCGCGGGCGAAGTAGCCCGATGCACCGTTGACGTTGACGTAGAGGGAGTCGAAGCTCGTCCCCCCAGCGGCAAGGGCACGGGTCATCACCTCGGTGGCGGCGTCCACGATGCGCCGAGTGTCGGGTCGGCGCATCGTCTCCGTGGGCCGCGCGTAGTGGAGGCGCGCAGCCCACAGCGCCTCGTCGGCGTAGATGTTCCCGATCCCCGAGACGAGTCCCTGGTCGAGCAGGGCACGCTTCAACCCCGTGCGACGGCGGCGCAGGCGCTGGTGGAACTCCTCGAAGGAGAATGCCGGATCGAGGGGGTCGCGGGCGATGTGCGCGGCCTGGTGGGGCACGAGCGCGGTGTCGCTTCCCCCCAGCCCACCGGGGTGACCGTCCGGTGTCGGCTCGAAGCCCGTGACGAACATCCCGCCGAAGATCCGCTGGTCGACGAAACGCAGATCCGTGGGCAGGGCGGAGCCGTCCTCCCCCGTCGCCCGCGACAGGGCCAGGCGAACCTTCAGGTGCTTCTCCGGGGGCGCCGCTGCGTCCTCGATGAGCAGCTGCCCGCTCATGCCGAGGTGAGCCATCAGCGCCAGCGGCGGGGCGGCGTCATCCGCCGCCGGATCCTCGAGGACCATCCAGAGGAACTTCCCGCGCCGCACCACATCGGTGATGCGCGCGCCGGTGACGTCGCCGACGAAATCCTCGACCCCGTTGACATGACGACGCAGGGATCGTGGATCGAGGACGTCGACCTTCTCGACCGCCCGCCCGGTGACCCAGCGGGACAGTCCCCGCCGGACCACCTCCACCTCGGGGAGTTCAGGCACTCATGCTCCGTCGTCGGAGTCTGAGCGCTCGGGGAGCCCCGCGTGGTCGGTGTGCCTCCGCGCGCCGCCGGAGCGACCGGTCACGACACCTGCAGGACGCACGTCGACGTCGCCGGCTCCCGTGACGGTCGCAGGCACGTCCTGAACGTCGGCGAGGAGCTTCCACGAAGCAGCCGCAGCCGCCTGCTCGGCCTCCTTCTTCGAGTGCCCACCACCCGCGCCGTACTCCACCCCGCCGATGACGAGACGCGCGGTGAAGGTGCGCGCATGGTCGGGACCCGTCCCGTCGACCTGGTAGTCGATGGCGCCGAGCCGCCTGCCCGCTGCCGTCTCCTGGATCCGGGTCTTCCAGTCCGTCCCCTCACCGAGCACGGCGGAGTCCCGCAGGAGGGGACCGATGAGGCGCATGACCATGGCGCGGGCGGTCTCGATGCCGTGGCTCAGGTACGCGGCGCCGATCACGGCCTCCATGGTGTCGGCGAGGATGGAGGCCTTGTCCCGCCCGTTGGTCAGCTTCTCCCCCTGGCCGAGCAGCACGTAGCTGCCGAGGTCCAGTGCCCTGGCGACGCCGGCGAGCGCCCTGGTGCTGACCACGGCGGACCGTCGCTTCGCCAGTTCACCCTCGGACAGATCCGGGTTGTCCCTGTACAGCGCGTCCGTCACCGAGAGGCCGAGCACCGAGTCACCGAGGAACTCGAGGCGCTCGTTGGTGGGGATGCCGCCCTTCTCGTACGCGTAGGACCTGTGCGTCAGGGCAAGACGAAGCGTCTCGGTGTCGATAGTGACACCGAGACGCTTCGAGAGTTCTTCTGTATTCTTCACGACCGCATCAGCTGATCACGCGTCGGACCGGCGTTTTCCGCCGCTGCGCGGAGCACGGCAGCGGAAGGTGCACCGATGTCAGACGTCGGCTACCTTGCGGCCCTTGTACTCGAGGAACAGCGGGGTGCCGGCCGAGTCGGTGACAACCTTGGCCTGGTGGGCGAGGCTGTAGGTGACGCGACCGTTCTCGAGGGTCTTGACCAGCCTGGGGGCGGTTGCCTTCCACTGGGACCGGCGTGCACGGGTATTCGCGCGGGACATCTTCCGTTTCGGGACAGCCACGGCTAACTCTCTTCCTTCTCGTCTGACTCTGACTTGGGTGCCGCATCGTTCTCGGCGGCAGTGCCCGCCAGCCCTGCGAGGGCTGACCAGCGGGGATCCAGTACTTCGTGGTGGTGGTCCGGATCGTCGTTCAGCCGTGCTCCGCACTCGGAACACAGGCCCTGACAATCCTCCCGGCACACCGGCTGGAATGGCAGCGAAGTGACCACCGCATCCCTCAGCACGGGCTCCAGATCGACGGAATCGCTCTCCACCCGGTGCTGTTCTTCGTCCTCTTCCACCGACAGCGACGCAGAGTCGCTGTAGAAGAAGAGTTCCTGGAGGTCCACGTCGCGGTCGAACCGCAATGGCTCCAGGCAACGGCCGCACTCGCCGGTCACCTCGACGTTTGCCGTTCCCGACACCAGGATTCCCTCGTGGACCGATTCGAACCGCAGGTCCAGCTCCATGTCGGAGCCCTCCTGCACGCCGATCAGCGCCACGCCGAAATCCTTGGGTGCCGGAACATGTTCTTCGATGGTCCGCATGCTCCCCGGACTGCGTCCGAGATCCTTGACACTGAATGTCAGGGGCGAACTGAGATCGCTGCTAATGGTGACTCCTGTAGAACATATGACCGACGTACCATCCTAGCCCGATGGGACCGGCAGGCCCAAAACGCGGCCGTACGTCTACCCTCGGAGGGTGACCAGCCCTTCCATCCCTCCGCATCCTGCTGGGACACCGGATGGCCTCCCGCGGGTGCTCCGCCGGACTCTGCACTTCAGCACGGTGCTGCTCGTCCTGTGGCTCCTCACAGCCTACGAGCTCTTCTACAACCCGCCTCTCGCCGAGACGGGTCGCGCAGATGCGGTGTTCGTGCTGGCGGGTGCTTCGGACGAGCGCCTCGCGGTGGGACAGGATCTCGTCGACACGGGCGCCGCACCCCTCCTCGTGCTGTCGTCGACGGGCCTGCCGGGCAACACGCAGGCGGACGCCCTGTGTGGAGCGGAGACCCGGAGGACCACGTGTTTCCGCCCGGATCCGCTGACCACCCGCGGCGAAGCACGATCCATCAGCGACATGTCCCGGGATCGCGGCTGGGACGACATCATCGTCGTCACCTCGACGTACCATGTGACGCGCTCACACCTCAACATCTCCCAGTGTTCGAAAGCCACGGTCACCATGGCTGCATCGCACCCTGATCTCGGTCCAGGGCAGTGGATCGCGAGATTCACCGAGGAGAGCATCGCACTCGCTACGTCCGTCCTCCGTCCGGTCTGCGCCAACCGGGTCTGACAGACCGCGCCGGCGAACGGCCCTCAGACCCGGTCGACGAGGCGTCGGAGGACGGCGTCGGGCACGAACGGACGGATGTCGCCCCCCAGTGCGGCCACCTCCTTCAGCAGGGTGGAAGAGACGTGGGCGAAGTCGGTGCCCGTCGGCAGGAAGACGGTCTCGACATCGGCCAGGTGCCGGTTCATCGTCGCCATAGGCAGCTCGTAGTCGAAGTCGAGGCTCGAGCGAAGGCCCTTCACGAGCGCCGTCGCTCCGTTCTCGCGGCAGAAGTCCGCCAGGAGGCCGGCGCCCATGGGGACCACGCGGATGTTCGGCAGGTGCGCGAGGCTGTCGACGCAGAACGCGATGCGCTCCTCGCCGGAGAAGCGGTAGTTCTTGGCGTAATTGGTCGACACCGCGACGAGCACCTCGTCGAACAGGCTCGCTGCACGCCCGATGACCTCGATGTGTCCGTTGTGGAGGGGGTCGAAGGATCCGGGGCAGACGGCGCGGCTCATGCCTCCACGGTACCGAGTCCCGCTCCCGGGTCCACCCCTCGGCCGCCGTCACCGGGATACTGGTGGCATGAGCACCGATGCCGAGCGAACCTCTCCGCACCTCCCCACCACCCGCCCGGCCGCCCCGTGGGCGAGAACCGCTGCCGGCGCGAACCTGCTCGGCGGGGACGGAGAGCTCGGGATCACCATCTTCGAGGAGGTCACCGCCCTCGCGCAGAAGCACGCGGCGATCAACCTCGGGCAGGGCTTCCCCGACGAGGACGGGCCGCGGGAGATCCTCGACGCCGCGAGGTCGGCCATCGCCGACGGGGCCAACCAGTACGCTCCCGGACAGGGCATCGCCGTGCTGCGTGACGCCATCGCCGCCCATCAGGAGCGCTTCTACGGGCTCACCGTCGATCCCCGGACCGAGGTGATCGTGAGCACCGGCGCCACGGAATCCATCGCCGCGGCCATTCTCGCCTTCGCCGGGCCGGGCGACGAGGTGCTGACCTTCGAGCCCTTCTACGATTCCTACGGCGCCGTGATCGGCCTCTCCGGAGCCACCCATACGACAGCTCCCCTGCTGGCGCCGGACTTCCAGCCGGATGCCGCCTCGCTCGCGGCGGCCTTCACGGACCGCACGAGGATCGTCGTCGTCAACAACCCGCACAATCCCACCGGAAGCGTCTTCCGGCGGGAGGCACTGGAGACGATCGTCCGGCTGGCGGAGCGGCACGGTGCCATCATCGTCACCGACGAGGTGTACGAGCACCTCCGCTTCGGCCCCGAGCACATCCCGATCGCCACGCTCCCCGGAGCGGCGTCGCGCACCCTGACCATCTCTTCGGCAGGCAAGACCTTCTCCGTGACGGGATGGAAGGTCGGGTGGCTCAGCGGGCCGGCGGAACTCGTGGCTCAGGTGCGCACCGTCAAGACGTTCCTCACCTATACCTCCGGCACTCCCTTCCAGAGTGCGGTGGCTTTGGGCCTCGGCCTGCCCGACGAGTTCTTCGACTCCGTGGCGGCCACCCTCCGGCGGAAGCGCGACCTCCTGGGCGAGGGACTCCGCGCCGCGGGATTCGAGGTGTTCGAGCCCGAGGGGACGTTCTTCACGACGGTCGACGCGTCCCCCCTCGGTATCGACGACGCGACGGCCCTCGCCCGCAGGTTGCCCTCGCTCATCGGCGTGGCCGCCATACCGGTGGCGATGTTCTGCCACGAGGACGGCGCCGCCCGGACGAGGTCGCTCCTCCGCTTCGCCTTCTGCAAGCGCTTCGACGTGATCGAGGAGGGCGCCCGGCGCCTGGCCACCCTCCGGGACCGCGTATGAACGTCCCGGATGCCACGGCCGGCCACGACGGCCCGAAGGCCGCCGACGGCGACGACGAATTCGACGTGCCGACCCGCTGGCTCCCCGTCGCGGGTGCGTACGCGGAGATCGACGAGGACGCCTACATCGACGGCGCACTGATCCTCAGCATCGGTGGCGCCCAGCAGTCCCACGTCGACGTCGCGCACCCGGGCCGTGTCTTCTACGAGTACCTCCAGCGCATCGCCCACGTGATCGACCTGCTCGGAGCACCCGGCGCACCCTTGAGGGTGCTCCACCTCGGCGCGGGGGCACTCACCCTGGTCCGCTACGTCCACGCGACGCGACCCGGGTCCGCGCAGGTCGCCGTCGACCTCGATGCCGAGCTGATCGACTTCGTCCTCGCGGAGATGCCGCTCGCGGACGGTACCGGCTGCGACATCGTGATCGGCGACGCCGCCGATGTCGTGCTGGAGGAGGCCGACGGATCCTTCGACGCCGTCGTCCTGGACATCTTCGCCGGATCGGACGCCCCGGCCCACCTCACCTCGCCGGACTTCGCGGCCCACCTCCTGCGCGTCTGTGCACCGGACGGCGTGGTGCTCGTCAACGTGGGCGACGATCCGCCGCTCGCCTTCGCCCGGGCGCAGAGCCGGCAGCTGTCCTCCCTCGCGGAATCGACGGCGGTCCTCACCGAGGCCGGGATGGTGGACGGCAGCTCGGCGGGCAACGTCGTCGTGGCAGCCCGTCCCGCTCCCTGGCCCGCGTCATGGACCGCCGCGCTGCTCGCGGCCGGCCCGCACCCCGCCGCGGTCCTGGTCGGACCGGCGAGGGAGGCGTTCGACGCCGGGGAGCCGCGTCCCGCGCGGTAGCCCTCGATCAGCGCCTGCGGTCCCGGGCGGTCGCCCTCCTGTCAAGGAAGATCCGGTCCGGCAGCGACACCCTTTCCGTCACTAGCCTGAAAGAGCTTGAGCAGCCGGGCGCGAGGGACCGTCCCACCCTGGGGAGACCGGAGCCATGCGGCACACGCTGAGCATCACCATCAAGCTGGACATCGACTTCCGATGGGCGCGTATCGACGTCCGCGGCTGCCTCACGCGGGGCAGCTGCCGCGCGCTCGTACCGATCGTCGACCGCAGCTTCCGCATCCTGCAGGAGCCGAACGTCGTCATCGACCTGACGGGCGCCACGCACATCGATCGTGAGGGGGTGGACACCCTGCGGAACCTCGGCATCGTCGGCCCCACCGCGCATCCCCTGCTCACGGAGCGGACCGGCACCTGCTCGCTCGTCGTGCCCGACGACCTCCCGGAGTGCCCCTCGCTCCGGGCCCGCCCGGGCGGCGTCCACCGGTCCGCGGTGTGAACGGCCACCGGGGCCGGCACGCCGCGCCTCCCTCACGGCCGGCCCGGGGATGCTCGTGACCTTCCACGGACGGCCTCGGTGAACGGCATCGCGTGACTGATCGTCACGGCGTCAGCCCCGGGGTGGCGCGTCCTGTCGTCCGTGCGCTGGCACGAGGTGAGGTGCCACCGCTGACGCCCGCTCCGGGAGCGGTGCGAGCTGCGAACGCCCATCCGTGGCGCACAGCTGACCGAATCATGTGCAGATCATCGGGGTGGTCGACGGCTGTACGCTGAAGGAGATCGTCACCCGACGGTCGAAGCCGCGGCCGACGCACGGGAACGAGAGGGGGAGGAACAGTCATGACTGCACCTGCCCTTCCGTATGTCCGGTCGCTGGTGCTGGTCTCCCTGATCCTCTCGGTCTCCTCCGCGTCGCATGTGCTCGCCGCCGGTCATGTGCCGGCGCCCGGAGTCATCCTGCTGCTCGGCGTGCTCCTGCTCCTGCCGATGATGGCGCTCGCGCGGCGCACCGTCTCCTTCCGGTCCGCCCTCCTCGCGATGGGTGCGGGGCAGGCCCTGCTGCACAGCCTGTTCTCCCTGACCGCAGTGCCCGCTGTCTGCCAGAGCTCCTCGGCGATGCCGGGCCACCACGCCGCCTTCGAGCTGGCCTGTTCGCCGGTCACGCAGGACGGGATGGCGGGAGCTACCGGAGGCGCCCTGATGCTGCTCCTGCACGCTGTCGCGACGATCGTCCTCGCGGCGGCCGTGGCGACGAGCGATCACGCCGCCACCCTGCTCCGAGCCTGGCTCCGACCTCTTCTCACCGGCGCCGGTGTCATCCCCCTGCCCGCGACCCCGCACCGCTCCGCCGTCGTCCTCGTGCCGACGCCCGTCGCTCCGTCCACCGTGTACGGCGCAGTCCCCCCGCTGCGCGGGCCGCCGTCGCCCGCCGCCTCGACCGCCTGAGCCGCGTCCTCCACAGGGACAGGGGCTTGCGGGCGGTCACCGACCCGTCATCCCCCATCACCCGCTGCCCGAGATCAGACCGCCCTTCGCGGTGGATCGGGCGCACCTCTGGAAGGCTCCACCATGTCGAACACATCCCTGCGGAATCGCCGCACCCTCTCGACCTCCGCCGTCGCGCTCACCACGGCCGGCCTCATGGCGCTGGGCCTCGGCGCGGCGAGCGCGCACGTCAGCGTCGCGCCCGCATCGACCACCGAGGACGGCTACTCGCAGCTCACCTTCAGCGTCCCCAACGAGTCAGAGACAGCTGCGACGAACAAGCTCGAGGTCCAGCTGCCCACCGAGCAGCCGTTCACGTCCGTACGGGTCAAGCCCGTGGAGGGATGGACGGCGGAAGTCGTCACCGGGGCGCTGCCCGAGCCCGTCACCACCGCCGACGGCGCGACGCTGACAGAGGCCCCCCTCTCGGTCGTGTGGACGGCGGAACCGGGCGCCGAGATCTCGCAGCAGGAGTACCAGACCTTCTCGATCTCCGTGGGCCGGCTCCCCGAGGCCGGCACCACGGTCATGCTGCCTGCCACGCAGTCCTACACGGACGGCGATGTGGTGGAGTGGGACGACGAGGTCGTCGAGGGCGCGGAGGAGCCCGAGAAGCCGGCGCCCTCGTTCCTGACCACCGCGGCGGTCGAGGGCGAGGACGGGCACGGCGCACACGGTGCTGCGGCCGAGACCCCCGAGGCGATCGACGCCGAGCCCGCCGCAGCCAGCACGGACACCGGCTCGGTCTCCGCCGTCGGCTGGATCGGCCTCGTCGCCGGACTGCTCGGCCTCGCCGCCGGCGCCACCGCTCTCGTCCGTACGCGCCGCCGCGCCTGACACCCCCGATACCGGCGCGGTACCGGCGTGCGAACCGGTACCGCGCCCTCGGGAGCCCGAACGCCCCCGCCACGACCGGAGGCCGTGCCCCTGCCCGACCCGTGGGTGACGGGTCAGGACGCCGCCGGCTCCAGGAACCAGAGGCGGGTCTCGCCGTACTTCTTCTCCGAGAAGCGCTCCAGCCCGCCCGGCCAGGACGGCTCCGGTGATCGGGCCGAACGCTCGACGACGACCACGGCTCCCTCCGCGAGGCGTGACGCGAGGGCCGCGAGCACGGCGATCACCCCGTCGGCGTCCACCGTGTAGGGCGGATCCATCAGGACGAGGTCCCAGGTCAGTTCCGGCGCCACCCGATCGAGGTACGTCTCCACCTTCGACCTGTGCACCCGGACGGCGGTCCAGCCGAGGACGCGGTTCACCAGATCGGCGTTCTTCTGCGCCACCAGCGCCGCGCGATCGGCCGATTCGACCAGGTCCACGGTCGCGGCCCCACGGCTGGCGCTCTCGACCCCGAGCGAGCCCGATCCGGCGTACAGATCGAGGACGTGCGCGCCGTGCAGGACGCCGTAGGACTCCAGCCGGGAGAAGAGCGCCTCCTTCACGCGGTCCGTGGTGGGCCGGGTGCCGTTCCCCTCCACGCTGGCAAGGGTCGAACCGCCCGCGGCTCCGGCGATGATGCGCGTCATCCTCCGACTCTATCGCCCGTCGCCCGTCCGGCCGGTCCCCTCCCGGCGTCCGGCGCAGCGGGAAGGCCGTAGACGACGGCGTCCTGATGGCGGAGCGACACCTCCACGGCGCAGCCGGGGAGGATACCCATCGCGACGGCGTCTGCAGGAGCCAGGTCAGCGGCCATCCCGGCGGCATGGACCCGGATCGCCTCACCGCGATGCTCGATGTCGTCGACCATGGCCGTGACGCGGCTCGTTCCCGAGGCGGCCCCGTGATCCGTCCCGTGATCCGTCCCGGCGGGAGGACCACCGGGTCGCGCGACCGAGACCGCGGCGGGACGGATCGCGAGTGCGAACTCCTCGCCCGCGCGTCCCGGACCCTCCCACGGCACCACCAGACCGTTGGCGCCCGTGAACCCCGTCTCCGTCCGCCGGCCGAGGAGGAGATTCAGTCCGGCCAGCCGCGCACCGAACGCTGTCACGGGCCGCGTCAGGACCTCCATGGTCCGCCCGGCCTCGACGACACGGCCGCCGTCCAGGATCAGCACGCGATCGGCGAGCAGGAAGGCATCGAGCGCGTCGTGCGTCACGATCACGGCGGAGCGCCCCTGCAGCACCTCACGGAGCAGTGTGCGGATCGCGGGCGCGACGGTGACGTCGAGGGCGGCGAGTGGTTCGTCGAGCAGCAGCAGCGCCGGGTCCGTGGCCAGGGCCCGGGCGATCGCGACCCGCTGGGCCTGACCGCCGGACAGCCGTCCGGGGCTGCGCCCGGCCAGTTCGGGTGTGCCGACCCGCTTGAGCCAGGCGGACGCGGTGGCGCGCGCCTCGGCCCGCGACAGGCCGCGGCTGCGCGGACCGAAGGCCACGTTCTCGAGGACGGAGAGGTGCGGGAACAGCAGCGCCTCCTGTGCGAGGAGGGAGACGCCCCGGCGCCGCGGCTCGATGAGCACGCGCCGCCCGGGCCCGACGTCGAACAGGACATCCCCGCCCAGCGTCGCCCGGCCCGCCGACGGTGCCAGGAGACCGGCGAGCAGGCCGAGGAGGGTCGACTTCCCGGCCCCGTTCGGACCGAGCACCGCGACGGTCTCACCCTCGGCGAGATCGAACGCGACGTCGAAGCCGCGTTCTGGCAGTGCCCCCGCGAAGGTCAGCCGCATCAGTCCACCCGCCCCGGCGCGGCGGCCGGCGCCTTCGGCGACGCCGTGCTCCGCGGATCGAGACTGCCGAGCGGGCGGACGCGGTGGGCGACGCCGACCACGACGACGGCGACGACCACGAGGACGAGGGACAGGGCCACGGCCGCATCGGGATCTGTCTCCCGCTGCAGGTAGATCTCGAGCGGGAGCGTCCGCGTGCTGCCCTGGAGGCTCCCGGCGAACGTCAGGGTGGCGCCGAATTCGCCGAGCGCCCGGGCGAACGAGAGGACCGCGCCGGAGACGAGTGCGGGGAGCACCAGCGGCAGGGTGATCCGCCGGAGGACCGTCCAGCGGCCGGCGCCGAGCGTAGCGCCGACGGCCTCGTAGCGGGTCCCGACGGTCCGCAGGGCTCCTTCGAGGCTGAGCACCAGGAACGGCAGGGCGACGAACGCCTGGGCCAGCACGACGGCCGTCGTGGAGAAGGCGACGTCGATCCCCAGGGACGCGAGGCCGCTCCCGATCAGTCCGCGCCGACCGAAGGTGTAGAGCAGGGCGATACCCCCGACCACCGGCGGCAGCACGAGGGGCAGCAGGACGAGGGACCGCACGAACCGTCGGCCGGGAAATGAGGTCCTCGCGAGGACGAGCGCGAGCGGCACACCGAACAGCACACAGAGGATCGTGGCGGACACCGAGGTGCGGAGGCTGAGCAGGAGAGCGGCCCGGGCCCCCTCGGACGTCACGAGCGGGATGAACCGGGGCCAGTCGATGCGCAGCGTCATGGCCGCCAGGGGGAGGACCACGAACACGGCGCCGACGACGGCGGCAGCGACCACCCAGCGCGGGAGGGCAGCCGTGTTCACGGGCCTGGCCGTCCCTGGCCGGGCCGCTCGTGCGGCGTCAGGGCGCACCGAAACCAGCCGCCGTCAGGACGGTTCGGCCCTCGGGACCCGTGACGAAGTCGACGAACGCCTGCGCCGTGACCGCCTCCGGGCTCTCCGCGAGGGCGGTGATGGGGTAGGTGGTGGCTCCCGCCCCCGCCTCGGCCAGGTCGATGCCGAGCACCGATCCCCCTCCAGCGCGGACGTCGGTCCCGTACACCAGGCCGGCATCCGCCTCCCCCGACGTCACCTTGCCCAGCACGTCGGTGACGGAGGACTCCTCACTGACCGGGTCCAGGTCCACGCCTTCGGCATCGGCCACGGCCACGGCGGCGGCTCCGCAGGGCACCTGCTCGGCACAGACCACGGTCTTCACGCCGGGGCGCGCGGCATCGGCGAGGGACGAGATTCCCGCGGGGTTGTCGGCCGGGACCGCGAGCTGGAGCGTGTTCGTGGCGAAATCGACCGCGGTCCCGGCGAGCAGTCCCTCGTCGGACACCCGCTGCATCGTGCGGGTGTCGGCGGAGGCGAACACGTCGGCCGGCGCCCCCTCGACGATCTGCGTCACGAGGTCGGAGGATCCTGCGAAGGTGAGCCGGACCTCAGTGCCGGGGTGCCCGTCCTCGAACCGCCCGGCGAGCTCGGTGAAGGTGCTGGTGAGGGAGGCGGCGGCGAACACCGTGATGCTCCCGTCGATCTCCGCGCCGTTCGCCGCGGCGGAGCCTCCGGCGCCCGTGGCATCCCGGGCTCCGCCGCAGCCCGTCAGGAGGAGCACGATGCTGGCGACGGCGGCCGGTACCGCACACAGTTGCCGCCCCGGGGTCCGCCCGGGGCGGCCGCGGCGGGCGTCCCGTCCGTGGCTCCGGACCCCCGGCGCGAGGCGGGCGATGATCACGCCTTCCCTCCCGGGGTCTCGATGATGACGGTGGTGGCCTTGATGACGGCGATGGCGATCGATCCCTTCTCCAGCCCGAGATCCCGGACGGCCTCGCTGCTCATCAGCGACACCACGCGATGCGGGCCGCACTGCAGCTCGACCTGCGCCATGACCGTGTCCTGCAGGACGTCCGTGACGATCCCGACGAACCTGTTGCGCGCGGACCGCCCGATGTCGGAGGGATCACCCGGCAGCACGGCGTTGCGGTGAGCGAGCGTCGCCAGCTCGTACGCATCCACCACGAGCCGCCCCGCAGGGTCCTTCGTGCTCGCGAGGATGCCGCCGTCGATCCAGCGTCGGACGGTGTCATCGCTGACACCGAGATAGCGGGCCGCGTCCCCGATCCGTATCTGCGTCATGATCGAAACCCTACATCCTCGGATGCGGAGCGATACTGATTCAGCCCTTCTCGAGGAAGGCTTCCTTCTCGGGGTTCAGGTACAGCTCGATGGCCAGTGCCAGGCCGGGGTATCCCTCGAGGTCCGGATCCTCCCCGACGACCTCCTGGGCGTCCGTCCGCGCCTTCTCGATCACCTTCCCGTGCTGGGTGATCTTCAGGAACCGCAGGGCGGACCGGCCACCCGACTGGGACGCGCCGAGGATGTTGCCCTCCCGGCGCAGTTCGAGGTCCTTCTGCGAGAGCTCGAAGCCGTCGGTCGTGGACGCCACGGCGGAGAGCCGCTCGCGGCTGGGGTGCTCGGGCTCGAGCTTCGTCACGAGGAGGCACGTGCCGGCGTGGCCGCACCGGCCGATCCTCCCGCGCAGCTGATGCAGCTGCGAGATCCCGAAGCGGTCGGCGTCCATGATCACCATGAGGGTCGCGTTGGGCACGTCGACGCCCACCTCGATGACCGTCGTGGCGACGAGGAGCTGCACGCTGCCGTCGGCGAAACGCGCCATGACATCGGCCTTGTCCTGGGGATCCATCCGCCCGTGCAGCATCCCCCGCGTCACGCCCTGCAGCTGCGGGACCGCGCCCAGGTCGTCGGACAGGCCGACGACGCTCGTGAGCTCCTGCTGGCCGCCGGGGGCCTTCTCCGGCGCCGGGTCCCCGTAGAGCGGAGCAGCGACATCCTCCTCGGACCTGCCCTCGTCGCCGATCTTCGGGCACACCACGTACACCTGGCGGCCGGCGTCGATCTCCTCGCGGGCCCTGGCCCAGATCCTGTCGATCCATGCGGGGTGCTCGGTCAGCCCGACCTCGTGCGTCGCGATCGGGCTCCTGCCCGCGGGAAGCTCGGAGAGCGTCGACGTCTCCAGGTCCCCGAACACCGTCATCGCCACGGTGCGCGGGATCGGGGTGGCCGTCATCACGAGCACGTGGGGAGAGGTGCGGGCCTTGGTGCGCAGGGAGTCCCGCTGCTCCACGCCGAACCGGTGCTGCTCGTCCACCACGATCAGGCCGAGGTCGAAGAACTGCACGTTGTCGGAGAGCAGCGCATGCGTGCCGATGATGATCCCCGCGTCGCCGGAGGCAGCCTCCAGGAGGGACGTCCGACGCTGGGCCGTGCTCATCGAACCGGTCAGGAGGACCACGCGCGTGCCGTCCGCGGAGCCACCGAGCATCCCGCCCTCGGCCAGCGGTCCGAGCGTACGCGTGATCGACTGGAGGTGCTGGGCTGCGAGCACCTCGGTCGGCGCGAGCAGCGCGGCCTGTCCACCGGCGTCGATCACCTGCAGCATGGCCCGGAGCGCCACCAGCGTCTTGCCCGAGCCCACCTCACCCTGCAGCAGCCGGTTCATCGGGTGGTCGCGGGCGAGGTCGTCGGCGAGGGTCCGTCCGACGTCGAGCTGACCCTGCGTCAGGGTGAACGGGAGGCGCGCGTCGAACTGGTCGAGCAGTCCGCCTGCTCGCGCCGGCCTGGCGGTTGCGTCCTCCCTCGCCGCCAGAGCCCTGCGCCGCGCGAGAGCCGCCTGCAGCACGAACGCCTCCTGGTAGCGGAAGCGGTGCTGCGCCCTGTAGGCATCCTCGACCTGCTGCGGCCGGTGCACCAGCTCGTAGGCGGTCGCGAGGCTCATCAGCTTGTCGCGGCGGGCGATGGACGCGGGGACGGGATCGTCAAGGTCCGTGAGTCGCAACGTGTCCAGGATCGTCCCGACCGCTATCGCGATGCGCTCGCTGCCGAGCTTCTCCACCGCGGGATAGACCGGGATCGGGCGGTTCACGTACTCGGGGTCGCCGTCGCCCTCGTCCAGCAGCACGTAGGCGGGATTCGTCAGGGACAGCTTCCCGCGGTAGACCGTCACCTTGCCGGAGAACATGGCCCGGACACCGGGCCGGAGATCGCGCTCCGCGCCGTAGCCGTTGAAGAAGGTGAGGCTCATCGCACCGATGCCGCCCTCGGCGTCGTCGGTGATCACGACTTCCAGCAGCATGCCCTTGCGCGTGCGCATCCGCCGTGAGTTCGCGGACTGCACGCGGGCGATCAGCGTCACCTCCTCGTCCACCGGCACCTCCGCGATGGGGGTCAACTCCCCGCGCTTGAGGTAGGTGCGGGGGAAGTGGTTCAGCAGCTCGCCCACCGTGGTGATGGAGAAGTGCTTGGCGAGCAGCTTCGCGACGGGGCCCAGATGGCGGTCGAGAGGTGCATCGAGCTCCGAGGCGGCCGTGGACCGCGCCGCGTCAGGACTCACCGGCCTCGGCTCCCGGAACCGGCACCGCGAGCTGCGTCACGGAGATGTTGACGGGATGTCCTGCCTCGTGGATGAGGGCCAGGGCCGGCGCGGCGTCCGGCACGTGCACGTGGATCCTCCAGCGATAGCCCTCCTCGACCGCCGTGACCGCGCTCATGATGACCGAGTCGCCGAGTTCGTCCAGGTGGAGCCTGAGCGTTGCGGCATCCAGGGGGCTGAGGTTGATGGTGCACATGACCTCGACGCCGTCCGCGTCTCCCCCGTTGTGGATGTGGGGTGACTGGATGTCGTAGCCGTGCAGGCCGTCGAGCAGCTCGTCCTGCAGCTCCTCGCCGAGGGCTGCAGCTCGCAGGGCGTCGAGGATGAGCAGGAAGCCGACACCGCCGGCGTCGACCACTTCCGCGTCCGTCAGGGGCCCGAGCTGGCTCTCGGTGTTCACCACGGCCTGCAGCGCGTGCTGGACCGAGGCCCGGAGCGTGAGCGCCAGCGTCGAGTTGCTGTCATCCGATGCGTGTCCCGCGGCCGTCTCGGCGGCACCCCTCGCACTCGCCTCGAGGACGGAGAGCATGGTGCCCGGCACGGGGTCGCTGAGAGCGGACCAGCTACGGATCTGGGCGCGGTGCAGGGAGGAGGCGAGGAGGGTGCAGGTCAGCCGGCTGGTGCCGTGGAGCGGCTCGGCGAACGCGGAGAGGAAGACGGCGAACAGGGTGCCCGAGTTCCCCAGGGCCTCTTCCATCGCCGCCCGACCGGCGACGGCCAGCAGTTCACCCAGGTCCGCGGTGTCGGCATCATGAGCGGCGCGGGCGGCGGAGCGGACCGTCAGGTACAGGTTGGTGCCGGTGTCCCCGTCCGCCACCGGGAAGATGTTGATGGCGTTCAGGCGGTCACTGTGGTTCCCGAGCGATTCCTCGGCCTTGCTCAACCAACGCTTCATCGCCACGGCGTTGGCGGTGATCTTAGTGTGCAAAGTGGTCCCATCCCCTGAGAGCTGTCGCCTGCGACGCCAGAGTCACCAGCGGACTGCCCGGCCTCACCGAGCCTACCGCAGTGAAACCGGGTGGCAGCAGAACATCCTGCGGGAAGGTGGCGAGCAGGCCGTGGTCCTCGCCGCCGCCGAGGACCCACTCCATCGGGTCGACACCGAGCAGCCGGGCGACCGGCCGGAGCGGATCCGCATGGTCCAGGAGGGCCTCGGGGTCGAGGTCCAGGTGCACCCCGCTGGCGGTGGCGATCCGCCCGGCGTCACGGACGAGGCCGTCGGAGATGTCGAGCATCGCGCTCGCCCCGGCGTCGGCAGCGGCGGGGCCTGCGGTGAGCGGCGGGAGCGGGCGCAGCTGGGCTGCGACGAGATCCTCCCCCAGCGGGCCGAAGTCCTGGACGGGACGGCCGTCCTCGAGGATCGCGAGGCCTGCGGCGGCGCGGCCGAGCATCCCGGTCACGGCGACGAGGTGGCCTGGTCGCGCCCCCGATCGGAGCACCGGCGCCCTGCCTCCCAGTGTCCCCGTGACGGCCGCCGTGATGACGAGCTGCGCTCCGGCGCCGAGGTCCCCGCCGACGACGGAACAGCCGGCGGCACCGAGACCGCGGATGGCTGCGGCGAGTCCCCGGGCGCAGTCCTCCACCCAGTCCACGGGTGTCTGCGGCGGAAGGGTGAGGCTCACCACCAGGGAGGTCGCCGAACCGCCCATGGCGTTGATGTCACTCAGGTTCTGTGCCGCTGACTTCCAGCCGACGTCGTAGCCGGTGGTGCGGAAGCCGTTCGGCCGGACCAGGCGGAAGTCATGGTCCTCGACGAGCGTGTCCATGCTGATCACCGTCCTGCCGTCGGGGGACGCCACGATAGCGGCGTCGTCGCCGGGCCCGAGCAGGGCGGCCGCGCCCTGCTGGAACAGGGGCAGGATCCTCGAGAGCACGGCATTCTCCGTCGTGGCACCGACCAGCGGCCCGGCGACCGCGCCGTCGGGCGACGAGGGGGGCGGCGCAGCGATGCGACCGGGCGCCCGGGCGGGATCGAGCGAGGGATCGGACGTGGCCATATCCCCACGGTACGTCGAGGTCCTGACGATCACAGCGATGATTCCGAGAAGTCCCGTTCCCGTCCGGCCCGCCTCCCCCGCCCCGTCGAGCCGGTCAGCCACCCCACCGCCTATACTCGGCCTTTGCCCAGTCGCCGCCTCGGGGGATGAATTGAAAACTGTCATGCTCGTCTTCGGGACCCGTCCGGAGGCCATCAAGATCGCACCGGTCTTCACCGCGCTCAGGAGGACGACGACGCTGGACGTCCGCGTGACCGTGACCGGCCAGCACCGGGCGATGCTCGACCAGGTGAACACCCTCTTCGGCATCCGGCCCGACCACGATCTCGACATCCTCGAGCAGGGCCAGGAACTGCACTCCATCATGACGAGGACGATCAACGGACTGAGCCCACTCCTCCGCGACGACCCGCCCGCAGCGGTGCTGGTCCAGGGCGACACCACCACCTCGACGGCAGCGGCGATCGCTGCGTTCTACCGGCAGATCCCCGTCGTGCACCTCGAGGCGGGTCTCCGCTCGGGAAACCTCCAGTCCCCTTTCCCGGAGGAGGCGAACCGCAGGATCACGTCGCAGATCGCGGCACTGCACCTCGCCCCGACCAGCACCAGCCGGCAGAATCTTCTCGACGAGAAGATCGCTGCCGCAGACATCGCGATCACCGGGAACACCGTCATCGATGCCCTGCTGCAGGTGGTCCGGGACCACCACCCGTTCTCGGATCCGCGGCTGGAGGCGCTGGTGGGAAGCGGTCGCAGGATCCTCCTGGTCACCACCCATCGCAGGGAGAACCAGGGAGCAGCGATGCGCGGCATGGCGCGTGCGATCGCCCGAATTGCGGAGAACGAGCCGGAACTCACCGTGGTGCTCCCCCTGCACATGAATCCGGTGGTGCGGGAGGCCATCGTCCCCGCCCTCAGGGACCGGCAGAACGTGATCCTCACCGAACCGCTCGCCTACGGGGAATTCGCCCGGCTGCTGTCGCTGGCCGCCGTCGTGCTGACCGATTCCGGCGGGGTGCAGGAAGAAGCCCCGAGCCTCGGGAAGCCTGTGCTCGTCATGCGCGAGAACACGGAGCGGCCGGAAGCCGTCACGGCGGGGACGGTCGCCCTCGTGGGTGCGGACGAGCATGCCATCGTCGACAGTGTGACCGCGCTCCTCCACGACGACGAGCACTACGCGTCCATGGCCACAGCAGTCAACCCCTACGGCGACGGAAGGGCGGCTGAGCGCGTGGTGGCGGCGGTCGAACAACTGCTCGGCGTGGGCACGCGCCTCCCTGACTTCACACCACTCCCGTGAAGCTGCCGGGCGTGCGATCGCCCGTTCTCCTCTAGGCTTGGTGGAGCGAAAGACCGGCGGCGCCCGCAGCGCGAACCGCTCGGCATCAGCACTCCAGAAGGATGTTTCCCCCTGATCTCCCCCGGCACCCCTGCCCGCCCCGTGTCGCGCCGCCGACTCCTGCAGCTCTCCCTCGCCGCTGCCACCGCCGTCGCGGTGACACCTCTCAGCGGCTGCACCGCCGAGACCCGACCCGGTCCACCCTCCCCCTCCGCGAGAGCCGGCGGACGGCCCACCACCCGGGACCGCTCGATCCGGCTGGGAGACCGCCTCTCCGAGGATCTGCCGTACCGGGTGCTGGAGGACGGCGACGGGCTGGAGCGGGTGGTCCGCGAGGATCTCGCGGACCGGCCTGGCGGGACCCGGCCGGAACCGGTTGCCCTGGCCGCCTTCGGGCACATCACCGACCCGCATGTCCTGGACGCGACGAATCCCGGGCGGCTCTCCTTCCTCTGGCAGTACCTCGATTTCGAGGAAGGCTACCCGACCTCCGGAAGGTTCCGGCCCCAGGACGTCCTGACCGTGCACGTCCTCGACGCGACCGTCCGGGCGTTCAACGCCCTCGGGCAGGGGCCCGAGAGCGGGCGCCCGCTCGATGCCCTGGTGGTCACCGGGGACCTCAGCAACTCGTTCTGCACCAGCGAGCTGGATGCGGTGGTCACAGCCTTGGACGGTGGGAGAGCCACCGCCAACCCGGTGGGGCGCTACGAAGGCATCCAGGACCACGGCCGTTCCCCCCGGGACCTGTTCGCCGACGTCTGGCATCCCGACCCCGAGCCCGACGGTGCCGACCCGGACAACTGGAAGGCGCGGTACGGCTTTCCGACCGTCGAAGGGCTCCTCGATGCCGCCAGCAGTCCCATCGACGCCCCGGGTGCCGACGTCCCCCGGTTCGTGGGGTTCGGCAACCATGACGAGACCGGGCGGTACGGGGGGTCGCGGATCTCTCCCGGCGAACAGTTCGTCGATCTGGTGCGCACGGGCTCGCGTCTCCCGCTGGAGCTCCCGGCCGGGATGAAGGAACCCGATTTCTGGGAGCAGGCCAAGGGTGGAGAGGCGGATCGGGAGCGACTCCTGGCCGAGCTGCCGTCGCGGACGACCACGGCGTCCGAAGAGCGCGACGTGTTCGACAAGGCGGCCTTCCGAAAGGCACTCGCGCGCTCCGAATCCGCCGTGGAGCAGCCGATCGAGGAGGACGCGCTCTACTACTCCTTCGATATCTCCCCGGAGGTCCGCGGCATCATGCTGAACACGGCGAGCCCCGACGGCAGCGGGCGAGGGTGCCTGGACCGTGAGCAGGCTTCCTGGCTCGTCGGTCAGCTCGAGGCCGTGTCCGGTTCCTACCTCGACGAGGAGGGGAATACCCAGATGTCGGAGGCCGAGGACAGGATCACGGTGCTCTTCAGTCACCACCCGCTCCGGTCATTCGAGGATGATGCGACGACGGTGGACGACGGCGGGGAGTCCCTGGCACGGGACGAAGTCCTCTCGATCCTCTCGCGGTTCCCGAACCTCGTCCTGTGGCTGAACGGCCACGAGCACAGGCACCGGGTGGAGGCACACCGGGGGCGGAACGGCTCGGGCGGACTCTGGGAGATCACCACGGCCTCCCTGATCGACTTCCCGCAGCAGTCACGCGCTGTCGAACTGGTCGACAACCGGGACGGCACACTCTCCATCCTGGCAACGCTCCTCGATCACTCGGCGGCGGACGACGTCCGCCGCGACGGCGAGCAGAGCCCGGCGTCCCTTGCTGCCCTGAGCCTCGAACTCGCCGCGAACAGACCCGGGCTGGACCCCGGGTCCGTCCAGGGAGCCGCCGGGGACCAGAACGTGGAGCTGCTGGTGGCAGCACCCTTCTGACCTTTAAGACGTGGGGCACCATCCCCGGCAGCCCCCTCGAGCCCCCGCTCCTGTACTATCGCTCGCGGGGGTACCTCAGTGTGGTGGTGCGACCGCAACGGTCTCGTGGTGGCAGTTCGTCGATCATGTTCCCTACCCATACGGCGTACTAATCGACAGGACACATCATGACGGTGCAGGTAGTCATCCTCGCGGCGGGCATGGGCACACGGCTCGCTCGTCCCCACCCCAAGCCACTCACGGAGCTGAGCGACGGTCGAACCATCATGCAGCAGCAGGTGGAGAATCTCACGTCCGAATTCAGGAAGAAGCTCCGCCTGTCGATCGTCGTCGGCTTCAAGCTCGAGATGATCCTCGAGCATGTCCCGAACGCATCCTTCGTCTACAACGAGGCCTTCGACCAGACGAACACGTCCAAGAGCCTCCTCAAGGCTCTCCGGAACTCCGCCAAGGGCGGTGTCCTGTGGATGAACGGAGACGTCGTCTTCGCCCCCGAGATCGTCAAGTACCTGCGGCCCTTCATCGAACAGGATCTCTCCTTCGTCTCCGTGGACATGTCCTCCGTCAGTGACGAGGAGGTCAAGTACACCGTCGACGACAACGGGCACATCGACCAGCTGTCGAAGTCCGTCGAGCACGCTCTCGGAGAAGCGGTGGGCATCAACTACATCTCGTCCAAGGACAAGAAGAAGCTCATCAAGCGCCTTGCCCAGGTCGGTGACCAGGACTACTTCGAGCGCGGTATCGAGCTCACCATCGCCAAGGACGGTGTCCAGTACACGCCTGTCGACATCAGCAACTTCTACGCCGTCGAAGTGGACTTCGCGGACGACCTGGAGCGCGCCAACCAGGAACTCGACGCGCGCGTCACAGCGGACGTCTGATCCACCTTCCGAAGGACAAGCACTTATGGCACGTTGGACCACCGCAGAAGACGCAGTGTCCGGGATCCGTCGGATAGCGAAGCGGAAGCTGCGGACAGCGTGGCAGAGTCTCCCGGTGGAGCAGCGGAAGAAGATCCGGCAATCCCTCCATCCGGCGGACGCTGCGAAGGTCGAACGGGCGGCGTCGACCCTCACCTCTCCACGGACCCTCACCGCGGCACCCGTCCAGAAGCCGGTCCTCACCATCGGCGTGGTGGTCGAGGACGGCACGCAGGATCTCGTCGCCACGCTGCAGAGCATCCTGCGACAGAAGTCGGTGGCCCTCGCGGTGGTCGTGGTCGACACGACCGGCGACGACGGCATCGTCAGGGACGCTTCCTCCTACGCCAAGCGGGACGCGCGCATCGCGCTTCGGCCTGCCACCGGCATCCCGGCGCCGGCTGCACGTCACGCGGTGGTCGAAGCCGCCAGGACGCAGTGGATCATGTTCGTCACCGCCGGGGACCTCGTTGCCCCGGGCGCTGCCGCCGCCGCGGTCCGGTCGCTCAAGGGGTCGCGGTCCGACGTCGCGGTCGGCACCGTCGGGGTGCGGAAGGGCGCCAAGTTCGTCACCCCGGCCGTGCAGACCGCCCTGCACGGAACGGCCGAGCTCACGACCACGCTGCAGCATGCCCCGGACCTTGCGGCGGACACCTACATCAGCAACAAGGTCTTCTCGAGGTCGTTCTGGCTCGAGCACCTGATGGACATCGACGTCGAAGGCGATCTCTGGCAGGCCGAAGCGGTCCGGGCCGCCTATCTTCGTGCAGGGACCATCGACCTCCTGCCGGGAAGGCTCAGCGACGTCGTCGGCGACAGCGGTGGGGACTCCCTCACCCGCGAGCAGCTGTGCAGCATCGGGGTGCTCGACGAGTACCTCCGGCGGATGTCGGCAGTGATCACCGAGGGTCTCGGACGTCTGGCCCCGGAGGCGGCGGAACGACTGCTGACCCGGCTCCTCGGCACCGATCTCTTTCCCTTCTTCGAGGTCGTCCCTCGCACCGACGACATCTACTGGTCCCGGCTCGTGGCGGGGGTCCAGGAACTCCATGCCCTGGCCCCCTTCGCCTGGGAGGGCATCCGGCTCCACAATCGCCTCATCCTCGCGGCGGTCCTGGACGACAACCGGCCTGATGTGGTCACCATCTGCAGCTCCCGCAGCGATCTCGGGTCCTCGTTCGCCACGTCGTCGCAGCCGGGTCCGCTCCGTGCGCAGCCTCCTTATCTGTCGGACCTCACGAGACAGCCGTCCGAGGACCTGCTCGCCTGTCAGGACATCGACCTTCGCGTCATCAGCAAGATTACCGGAATGGAGTGGGGCGACGACGGCTGCCTCAGGATCACCGGCCACGCCTACATCTCCTCGATCGACCCTGCTGCGGGCGCTCTCGTCATCGAGGCCATGCTGATCGACGACGACGGCAACGAGGTCCTGCCGCTCGTTGTAGGGAGGTACCGCGATCCGGCCATCGACTGGGACGCGAACGACAACTGGACCAGCTATGCGGACAGTGGCTTCAGTGTCAGCATCGACCCGGCCGCCCTGCCCGCCGGGGACACCGCGCCGTCGTCTTGGTCGCTCGGGCTGCGCCTCACAGCGCAGGGTCAGGTGCTGGAATCGCCAGTCACCCGCCGGGACACCTCGGGTGCTGCCGGCACCGTACCCATCGCCCCCATGAACGGGGATCACCGCATCGCCGTCGAGTTCAAGCCCGGACGTGGTCTGACCCTGGTGCGGGTGGCCCCCATGTACTCGGCGACGGACGTGCGGCTCGACGGGCGCACACTGACGATCACGGTCGAAGCACACTCCGCGCCGCTCGCCTCGAAGATCACGGTGGAGTGCGCGAAACTGGCCCTCCGGAAGACCGCCGTGTGCGTGGACGTACGCGGTAACGTGGCCGACTACCGCCTCGTGATCCCCCGCCTCACCGCAGAGGCCTCACCGCGCGCCGAGCACCAGTGGGACCTGCGCCTGGACAGCGGCTTCAAGACTCCCCAGCCCATCGCGTGGCGCCCCGGGAGCACGGGCTTCACGGAGCAGCTGGACCGATCGCGCCGCCTGCGCCTGAAGTTGACGGGCTACGGCTTCCTGGCCCTCGAAGAGCGGCGTTACCGGGTCGAGGCGGACGATCTCCGCGTCTCCGAGGACGGCTGCTACCTCACCGTCCTCGGTACGGCGGACTTCACGAGCATCCATGCCCCGCGGCTGGTGCTGTCCAGTGGGAAGGCAGTGATCGAGGCGGACCAGGTGGCGCTGAACGTCACGCGCAACCAGGGGAGCAACCGCTTCACCGTCCGCTTCCCCCTCGTGAGTTCTCCCTGGGAGGGCCGGGATCAGATGCCGGAGCCGGGAGCCTACAGCCTCCGGTACATCCCCCAGAAGACAGAGGACAACGTAGGGTACTGGCTCCCCGCGGCACCTGCCCTCCAGGAGATGCTGCCCTCCCGCGAGCTGCGTGACACCCTCGAGGTCGGCATCAGCAGGACGGCTGTCGCCGGAGCCGTTACCGTCCACGTCCGCCCGCCACTGGCTGCGGACGAACTCGGACGCTACAACCAGCAGATGCTGCGCAGCGAGATCGACCGCGCGGAGCTGCCGCTGCAGGACTCCGTCCTCTTCATGTGCTTCGGGGGACGTCGCGCAACCGACAGCACGCGGCGCATCCTCGAGGAGTTCCAGCGGCGCGCGACCGTCGGGGACATGTACTGGGCGATCGCTGATCACTCCGTGCCCGTACCTGATGGCGCCCGGCCGGTCCTGATCGGCTCACGGCTCTGGTACCGCCTGTTGGCCGAGGCAAGGCTGCTCGTCAACAACAACAACTTCCCTTTCTACTTCCGGAAGCGGGAGGGGCAGGTGTACATCCAGACATGGCACGGTACACCGCTGAAGAAGCTCGGGAACGACGTCGCCCGCACCAATTTCTCGCTGTCCTACTGGAACCTCATGCAGCGTGAAGCGACCTACTGGGACGCGCTCCTCGCACAGAACGACTATGCGGCGCACGTCCTCGCCACCTGCTTCGGTTTTACCGGGCAGGTGATCACCGAGGGGTACCCGCGGAACGATTCCCTCAGGGCCCCCGACGCCGATCTCCGCCGCGCAGCGGTGCGTGACCTCCTCGGTATTCCCGAAGGTCGTCGAGCCATCCTCTACGCACCGACGTGGCGCGACGACGCCAAGAACACGTCGAAGCAGTACGAGCTGGTCACCTACCTGGACTTCGAGGCAGCCCAGGAGCAACTCGGCGAGGACTATGTCATCCTGCTGCGTGGACACCACAACATCGCCGGCCAGCGACAGACGGCGGGGAACCGGTTCGTCATCGACGTGACGGAGTATCCCGAGGTCAATGATCTGTATCTTGCTGCGGACGTCCTGATCAACGACTACTCGTCGGTGATGTTCGACTTCTGCGTGACGGGAAAGCCGATCATCTTCCTGACCCCCGACATCGCCCAGTACCGCGATTCGACCCGCGGCTTCTACTTCGATCTCGAAGCGCAGGCTCCCGGTCCACTGCTGATGACAACACCCGAGGTCGTCCATGCCATCAAGTCCCTGCCGTCGATCCAGGTGCGGTACGCGGATCGGTACCGGACCTTCGTGGAGACCTATGCGCCGATGTGTGACGGATCTGCGACGCAGCGGGTGGTCGATGCGCTCCCGCTCGGCTCCGTCACCCGGGCCAACGCCATGTGACGATCGGTCGCGCCCGTTCACTGCTTGGTGAGGAGCCTCGATCCCACCAGCAGGCTTCTCAGCCCCTCATCAGGAGACCTATGTCCATCGGGATACCCACCTCGCCCACGCCCAATGAATCCGGACAGTCCACGGACGCGGCCCTACTCCCTAACACCTCGGTACTTTCTCGGAGAGCCGGGCCCTTGGGCCCCGGGGAGGAGCATTACCTCCTGGGTGACGCGCAGCTGCACTCGGGAGATCTTGAGGCGGCTGCCCACCACCTCACGGCGGCACTGGACATCGACCCGAAAGCTGCTCGATGGCACTATCGGCTCGGCTACATCCGAGAGAAGCAAGGCCTCCTCACAGTGGCGAGGGAGCACTACACGGAAGCCTTGCGCCTCCAGCCTGCACATGAGCGGTGGGAACACCGCCTCCGGTCCGTCGAAGCAGCAGTGGAACGCCAGCGAGCCGCGGAGAAGGCCGAGACGGACGAGTTCCGGGCGGTGTACGCCGAGCGCCGATCTTTGCTGCGTGAGCGGAAGGCACCGAAGTGGCAGGAGATCGACGTTCTTGCGGCCGGGAAGCCGTTCTACCGTGATGACCCGGAGTGGTTGAGCGCTCTCGCTGACGCGCTCTTTTTCATGAATCGTCATTCAGCGGCCGCCGAGAACTTCACGGCAGCCGCCCGCCTGACACCCGGTGATGCCCGCCTCCACTTCATGGCCGGTTGGGCACACCATCTGGCCGGCGCTGAGCACCTCGTCCAGAGTCATTTCGCACAGGCAGTCGCCGCCGACGCCGAGTTGCAGGCGTCGCGCTTCGGAATCGGAGCCTTCTTCCAGAAAAAGGGCGAGTGGCGACTTGCCGCCACCCACTACGAAGCCGCTTTCCGCCATGACCCTTCCGACGCGGAAATCGCCTACCGTTGGGGATTCGCGCTGCAGCGCTGCTACGACTGGCGGGGTGGAGCAGCCGCGATCAGGACAGCGATTGCCCTCGACCCGGCGCAGGCTCAATGGCACTATCGCCTCGGGTTCTCTTTCGAGCGCAGCGGGCAGTGGGCAGAGGCGGCCGATGCGTATTCCTACGCCCTCAGCCTGTCGGAACCGCGCAACGAGTACTGGTCCTACCGACTGGGCAGCGTCCTGACGGCTGCCCACCGCCATGAAGAAGCGTGTGTCGCCTTCCTCGGCCTGGAAGCCACAGGTTCCCACTCTTCGCGGGATCAGGGTGGAGCCGGACCGACCGCGTACCTGCGCGAGGTGCTGATCGCCGGGTTGTCCGCAGCGCAGTCCGCCCAAACGTCGGGGCAATGTGCACGTCTGGCCGCCTTCGCAGAGGAGCAGGGCGCCCTGGACATCGCAGCGGCGGCCTATGCGGCGGCCGCGAAGCGGTCCGAGAAGCATCAGCCTCGACTGTTTTTCTCCCTGGGTTCCGCCCTCTACCGCCTCGGGCGCTTTGAAGAGGCGACCGCAGCCCTCCGGGAGACGCGCCTCCTCAAGCGGCCGCACGGGGTCAACACCGCCACCTACTTCAAGAACGCGGCGCTGAAACAATCAATGATCTACGTCGAGTACATGGAGACCCTGCCCGTCAGAAAGGGCGTCATCCTCTACGAAAGCAGCCAGGGTAGTTCGATCGGTTGCAATCCACTCAACATCTTCCGGACCCTGATCAGGGATCCTCGCTTCTCGGCCGTGACCCATGTCTGGGTGGTGAACGATCCGACCAGGATTCCCGATGAACTCCGGGGACTGCAGAACGTCATCTTCGCAGCACGGGACAGCGACCTGTATGTGCGCTATCTCGCGACGGCTGAGCACCTGATCAACAACAATACGTTCCCCCCGTATTTCAGTCGCCGGGCCGAGCAGCGGTACCTCAATACCTGGCATGGAACGCCCATGAAGTCACTCGGACGCGACATCAAGGACGGCTTCATGGACTATCGGAACGCGACCCGGAACTTCCTGCACACGACCCACATCCTGGCTCCCAACGAATTCACCGCCCGGATCCTGCTCGACAAGTACGAGATCTCCGGGCTCTTCGACGGTCAGATCGCGGTGACAGGGTATCCACGCGTCGATGCCACCGTCGATCTCGCGGAGGACGGACGCGCGAAGCTGCGCGCCCGGCTGGGACTCGGTCCGTCCCAGAAGGTCGTCCTCTACGCACCCACCTGGCGCGGATCACTCGCGGACAGGACACTCGACAACGATCGCCTGATGAGCGATATCGAAGCCATGGCGTCCACCGACGCGCGCCTGTTGTTCCGGGGACACCCGGTCACCGAGGCCCTCCTCGATGAGGCCGGCATCGCGGCGCACCTCATCCCGGCAGACATCGACACAAACGATCTACTGTCGGTCATCGACGTCCTCATCACCGACTACTCGAGTATCGCCTTCGATTTCATGGCCACTGGACGTCCGATCATCTACTACGCATACGACCTGGAGGAATACCAGCAGAGTCGCGGTCTCTGCCTGGACATCGCCACCCTGCCCGGGAGCCTCTGCCTCGATGCCTCCGAACTGCAGGAAGCGCTCCGTGAAGCGCTAGAGCCCCGGACAGGCCCCGTGTCTACACCCCACGAATACGTGGGCCTCGAGTGCGGCAAGTCGTCACAGCGTGCCGTGGACTTCTTCTTCTTCGGCTCGTCGGAGTGGACGCTGCCTCCGCAGGAGGATCGGAGGAAGACCATGCTCATGTATCAGGGCTCCTTCATCCCCAATGGAATTACGTCCTCGTATCTAAACCTGACCTCGCATCTCGATCCGGCCGAGACGCAGGTCTTCGTGGCGATCGAGCCGTCCTCGGTGGCCTCGGATGAGCGGCGGGTCGAGAAATTCGGTCAGAACCCGGAGCACGTCCGGGTACTTCCTCGCGTGGGCGGACAGTTGATCGGTGCCGAAGAACGCTGGGTCGTCGACAAGTTCAATGCTCAGGGTGACCTCGAGAGCGAGGAACAATGGGAGATCTATCGTGCGGCCTTCGCGCGGGAGTTCCGACGCATGTTCGGGACAGCACAGTTCGACGCGCTGGTGTGCTTCGAAGGCTACGCCCGGTTCTGGGCAGCGCTCTTCGCCGCGGGACCTTCGGAGTCGACGACGAAGTCGATCTTCCTGCACAACGATATGCAGAGCGAATGGCTCCACCGCTTCCGCTACCTAGAATCGATGTTCCGCCTGTACCCCCTTTATGACTCGTTGATCTCCGTGACGGAGAGCGTCTCCGAGGAGAATAAGCAGCAACTATCGAGTCAGTTCGGTCTCGATCCCGAAAAGTTCCACTACAGCAATAACCTCGTCAACGCCGACGCAACGGTCGCGTTGTCGCAGGAACCGGTACCTGAGGACATCGAAGAGTGGATCGGCGACTGCCCGACGCTCTTCGTCACAGCGGGTCGCCTCTCCCCCGAGAAGGACCATTCGAAACTACTGCAGAGCTTCGCCCTGCTCGCCGCGGACCATCAGGAGTCGAAACTCATTATTCTGGGCGACGGTCCTCTGCGGAATCGTCTGGAGAGGCAGATCGAACAGCTCGACCTGACATCGAAGGTGCTTCTGGCAGGTCTTCGACTGAACCCGTTCCCGGTGATCAGGAGAGGTGACTGCTTCGTCTTCTCGTCCAACTACGAGGGACAGGGCCTCGCAGTTCTGGAAGCCCTTATCCTTGGGAAGCCTGTGATCTCGACGGACGTCGTCGGTCCCCGGAGCATCTTGGAGGACGGATTCGGACTCCTTGTCGAGAATTCCATCGAGGGGTTGAAAGACGGAATGAGCACTTTCCTCGCGAAGTGGCCCGTTCACCGATCCTTCGACTACTCCTCCTACGAGGCCGATGCCCTCCGTAAATTCGTCAGCATCGCACTCGCTGACGCGCCAGGTATTACACAGTGACGGAACTCAGCCTCATCCCGTCAGTGGATAGGCTCATGCAACCCACAGCGCTGAAGCCCGGCCTCCCCCAGTACTGAGCAGGATGACATACAACCGCCGTGGACGAGGGTCACGGCATAGTGCACTCTGCTGAATCATCTCGTTCTACTCAGGAGTCAACACAAGATTGCGTCGATATGCTGAGTTCTTCTGACAGGCCGGGGGAAGCGATGTGTACCAGCCCCCAGTCCTCCATCACCTTTTTTGAGGCAGTTGCTCCGGCACCTTCCCGCCCTTGAAAACGTTCAAGTAACTCGATGCCAGATGCCCGATGTCGATGGCCTGACGTGCACCTCCTGCTTCCGAAGCGAGGTGCCCAGCCATCACGGTGCCTGAGGGACCTAACGCGAGGAGGAAAAGATCAACATCGTCGACGTCGTGCAGCCGACGCTTCAAATCAGGCAGGGTCACATACGCGTCAGATGGTTCGGAATCGACGCGAATCACCCCGGCGACGTTGTCGAAGAGTTCCGGCAAAAGTTCGAATCGTGACCCCCTTCCAGCAACAACACAGATCCTTTTGCCCTCCCAAACTCTTCTCCAAGCCGCGACGGCGTCCGTGCCGTGCCGCTGGAAGAATGGAGGACGTGAGATATGCGTGTTGCCCCACGATGCAGTGGATACTTCAAGAATCGGTCCGAGAACGTGCCAGTTCTCGGACCAGATGCCCATCCACAATCGCGTGGTGAAAACTGTCGGTAGCGCGAGGAGCAGGCGGTCCGCCGTCATGTCGTACCCGGCGAGCATCCGCCGAAGATCAGCAGCCAGAGAGGTATTCGACTTCTGATACATCAAGTCGAACTCAGGTTGCACCATCAGCTTGATTTCCCCGTCGCCCCATCTCGCGATGGATTTGCCTGCGACCAGTTGGTCCATTGTGTCCATCATCGAGAGCTGACGGTTCTGGATGACTCGGCGGACCTCGATCAGCAAATCACGCAACTCGATACGACCGAGAACTTCCAACATCCTGGCCTGCTCCCAGGACTGTGACTGCAGGAGCGCGATATTCCGTGCCTGAGCCTCGAGGATCCTGCTCTGTTGTTCGACAATGCCGACAAGTCGGTCAAGACTATCTGCGGCAGAAGCGGGGTCGCCCTGCGTATACTCGCTCATCTTCTTACCCATCTGCTGTGGCTTGGACGCACGTGAAAGAGATGTATGTCGACCAGGTGTCGTCATGGAGTTCTGCAAGCGTAGAAGAGGTCGCGGTCGCTCGGCGCCCTGGTGTCCCAGAAAAGCCTGTGGAATCCGCACGTCCTCTACCTACACGTGTCCGCCTAGCCTATTACGCCTGATATGCCGCGCACACACCGGCGTGCATGCGTTGCACTCGGCAGCACCTGTGGTGCGATCGAAACCATGCCGAACCTAGACGCCCTCAAGGATGCAGATACGCGAACCTCGATCGTCAGCGCTACTTATGACGTGCCAGCGCTCCCTCCTCTAAGTACCGCGCAGGATTCGGACAACTTTGCCGCAGGTCAGGGATCGACGTGGTCACAGGTGTCATGATTTCGTCATGCCCGCTGGGGGCGCCACTATTTTCCGAGGTCTCACTATGTTCCTGCTTCCGAATGCGCTGTCACTACCCGAATCTGCGTCTTCCCTGAGTGGGAGGACCAGGACGACCGACCACGCTTTCTTTTCGAACCCGTCACCGGCGCGTACCGCACAACAAAGGCCGTCCAAGCAACACCCGTAAGACCCGTCCTGCCGCCGCGCTGGCTGCGGCACCTGCTCACGAGATTCGCCATGCCTGCTGATGCCGGCTGGCCGATACTCCCTCATTGCGTGCCTGTCCCCAAGTCTCTTGACGCCTCCACAACGCGTGCCTCCGGAATCCCTAGCCCACGAGGAATCATGACCAGCCCCCTCTCCATCAAGCCTTTCCTTACAAAGATCACGAGCGTCGTCACCACGCTGCTGATGCTCCTCCTCGTCATCGGAGCACAGGGCGCAGCTGCCACCCCGCTGATGATTCCTTCGACCATCAGTCAGACTTCCGATATGCCCACGGGTCTCGCTTCCCCTTCCCAGGAGCTTACGAGCGTGAAGCTCACCTGGAACGCGTGGGTAAATGCGCCGCGCTACCGAATCCAGTTCTCCACCAAGCCCGACATGTCCGGTGCCACGTACTACCGGTACGGCACCACGAGTGCGACGATCACGGGGCTCACCAAGGACACCACCTACTACTTCCGCGTCCGAGCCCTCGCGGCCGACAATACGACGGCACTCAGTTCCTACTCGGACGCCATCAAGGTGAGCACGAAGACCGATTCCCCGTCCCCCACGGGCCTGAAGTTCACGGAGCAAAGCGAATTCGGCATCAAGCTGGCCTGGAACGCCTGGAACAACGCGCCGCGCTACCGCGTCCAGTTCTCCACCACGCCCGACATGACCGGCGCCACGTACTACCGCTACACCACCACCACCGCCGACATCCGCGGCCTCACCCCCAACACCACCTACTACTTCCGGGTCTCGGCCATCTCCGCCGACGGAACCACCAGCCTCAGCCCCTACTCCACCGCCATCACCGCCAAAACCACCGCCGCTGCCCCAACCGCGACGCCGGCACCCACAGGCCTGAAGTTCACGGAGCAAAGCGAATTCGGCATCAAGCTGGCCTGGAACGCCTGGAACAACGCGCCGCGCTACCGCGTCCAGTTCTCCACCACGCCCGACATGACCGGCGCCACGTACTACCGCTACACCACCACCACCGCCGACATCCGCGGCCTCACCCCCAACACCACCTACTACTTCCGGGTCTCGGCCATCTCCGCCGACGGAACCACCAGCCTCAGCCCCTACTCCACCGCCATCACCGCCAAAACCACCGCCGCTGCCCCAACCGCGACGCCGGCACCCACAGGCCTGAAGTTCACGGAGCAAAGCGAATTCGGCATCAAGCTGGCCTGGAACGCCTGGAACAACGCGCCGCGCTACCGCGTCCAGTTCTCCACCACGCCCGACATGACCGGCGCCACGTACTACCGCTACACCACCACCACCGCCGACATCCGCGGCCTCACCCCCAACACCACCTACTACTTCCGGGTCTCGGCCATCTCCGCCGACGGAACCACCAGCCTCAGCCCCTACTCCACCGCCATCACCGCCAAAACCACCGCCGCTGCCCCAACCGCGACGCCGGCACCCACAGGCCTGAAGTTCACGGAGCAAAGCGAATTCGGCATCAAGCTGGCCTGGAACGCCTGGAACAACGCGCCGCGCTACCGCGTCCAGTTCTCCACCACGCCCGACATGACCGGCGCCACGTACTACCGCTACACCACCACCACCGCCGACATCCGCGGCCTCACCCCCAACACCACCTACTACTTCCGGGTCTCGGCCATCTCCGCCGACGGAACCACCAGCCTCAGCCCCTACTCCACCGCCATCACCGCCAAAACCACCGCACGGACTGCGCTGGCCCCCGTCGCCAATCCGCTCCGGGTTGCCAGTTACAACGTGAAGTGCGCAAACTGCTTCGCTGGCGATCCGAACGAGCTCCCGTGGTCGGATCGTCGAAGCGCTGTAGTCTCGAGCATCAAGAACCAGCTCCCCGATGTGCTCGGCGTCCAAGAGGCCTCACAGGGCTGGTTGAAGGACGACTCTCGACCAGGCGGGATTTCACAGTTCGAGGACCTCGCCGAGCGCCTGGTCGCCAGCGGCGCTCCCTACAAGCTGACGAACACCAAGCGGAACAACTGCGTGAATCACGCGACGCCGACAAACTGCGTCTACCAGTACCAGGGGGCTTCGCAGGGCACCAAGCTCCTCTTCAACACCAACACCGTCGAACTGGTCACCGAAGGCTCACTCGCCCTGCCGTCACTGTCAGGCGAGGACAACGGCCGATACGTGGCCTGGGGGACCTTTCGGCAGAAATCCACCGGGAAGAAGTTCTTCGTAGCCAATGCCCATCTGCAGCCGGGGGGTGGAGCCGAATACCAGACACTCCGCGATCAGCAAACCAAGAGCGTCCTCGCCGAGATCAAGCTGAGGAATACGGAGAACCTTCCAGTTCTCATCACCGGGGACCTGAACTCACACAAGTGGACGGATCCGGCGAACGTACCCTACGACGTCCTCACGGCAGCGGGCTACGTAGACCCCTTGGGGAATACGTATGCGACGGATCAGCCGAGTTCTGGCGCTACTGCAGAATCGCGGATCGGGACGTTCTATGACAGCTTCAACGCCTTCAACCGCCTGGCCAACGCGCGGAACGACTCCGGAAACGGGACGTACCTCGACTACATCTTCACGTCGAAGATGAGGGTTGCCGAATGGGAGACGGTTGTGAACGTCGATGCCTACGGGAACTTCGTAGGCGTTATCCCCTCGGACCACAACATGATCCGGGTGGACGTCGGACTGCCCTAGTTCCACGCCGGCTCGCCGGGACGGCGCACCCTCCTGCATGGAGGGTGCGCCGCTTTATCTGATCCCCTCTAAGGACGCTCGAGCCATCCTCCGCAGCGGGTTGTCCTAGGAAGTGTCTACGCTCTCCTCGAGCTTGCGGTCCACGGCAAGGTGCATCTCGCGTCCCCACCGGGCCGTGACCGCAGGATCCGAGAAGCGTTCAGCCGTACCGCGAGCGGCCGCCCGCATGGCGCGCAATTCATCTGCCGACGAGGACGAGATCTTAGCTATGCGCTGTGCCACGGCCTCCACATCACCAGGCGGCACGAGGAAGCCATTGACTCCGTCCTCAATGAGATCCGCCGGCCCATAGGGGATGTCGTAGGCGATGGGCAGGCAGCCTCCGCTCATCGCTTCCAGCAGGACGAGGGGCAGACCCTCCGTGGTGCTCGTCAGCAGCGTGAACGACGCCGCCCAAAGGTTCTGCCGTGCAGTCTCGCTGAAGCCCGGTAGGTGAACCGAGGACGCCAACCCCGATTCATCGACGAATTGCTCCAACCGGCCGCGGTCGGGCCCGTCACCGAAGATCATGAGACTGCAGTCGGCCCCCGAGTCCCTCGCGATCTTCACCGCCTTAATGGCATGTTGCACACGCTTGCGTCCGTTCAGACTCGCGAGCATGACGCCAACGCCGGAGTCGCGCTCCTGATCGACGTCGAACGGCACGAGTTCCGTGCTGTTCGGCACCACCCCTGTCGTGGCCGAGGCACCGTACACGTCATCGACATCCTTCTTCTGCGCTGCCGTCAGGAAGATCACGGCGTCGAACGAGGACAGCCGCTCGAAGGTGTAGCGGCGGACGCGGCTCAGCTCCCCGTGCGGCGGCAACTGGCCTGCGGCCATGTGCGAATTGTGGACCAGATGCATGGTGATGACGTTGGGCCTGCGGTAGCGCGTGATGAAGTTGGCCGTCGATTTGCTGTCGATGATCATGAAGGTCTCCCGACCGGCGACCACGACATCCAGCCAGAACAAGTACAGGGGCCACATCTGATTCCAGGAGGCCACTTGAAGCCCGTTGCTATCGCACAGCGTGACAAGGCGACCGCCCTCCGTGCCGAAGTCGGTAAGATCCCGGCGGTCGGACGCGTATACCGACCCGTCTGCTCTCAGGTAGTCGATTTGAAGGACGATAGCACCCGTCTGGTCGTACCGTACCCGCCTCCGGAGCTCTCCTGCGAAGAGCTCGTCCTTGCCTTCGTTCAACGCGACGGGCCGGTACTCGCCCTTCACGCGCGGACCAGATCGGGCTGAATCGAGTGCCGGGTCAGGAAGCGACCGAAGCTCGTCCCAGAGATTGCGCAGCTGCATACCTGGGATCAATTCCCGGCTTACCTCGAGTTCGCAGGCGATATCGGGATAATCCGGTTGATAGTCGAAGGTGAGTACGTCGACGTGCTGCCCGCCCTCCGTGACGAAGGCTCTAGAACGACGGAGCATTGCGCTGGTCATGCCGCCGTAGTCGAAGGGTATGCCCCAGGTGACAGCGCAGTGGTATCCATCGGGTAGGACGTGCTGGCCGGTGACCGCGCCGGAGTGCAGCATAGGAGTGAGTTCCCTTTCGTGGTAGGTCCTGAGACGTGCGCTGCCGTCAGGGACTAGCTGAGAACCATGCTCATGCTGCCGTGGCGGGTGGCGTAAACCTGAAGTGACACGGGGTCGCCGTGGAGCGGCATCCTCGTCGTAGCGTGGCTACCGGCACATCTTGCTTCCAGCGTGAAGTCGACCGTACTGGGCCGGAGGGACCGTGTCACTGCAGGATCGAAATCGAACTGCAGGCGGTATGCGCCCTCCCCTGTCACGACTGCTTCGCTCGCCTCGACCCGGAAGAAGTCCTGCTGTTGGCGGGCCCGCATCGCGCAGAAGAAGGACGGTGTCTCTGGAAGAGCTGTGTCAGGCGACGACACCTGGGCCAGGACTTGGATTCCCAGCCGCCCACCAGATCGGACGCAGTAGTCGGTGGAAGTAATTGAAACGGTCAAGGCTACGGGCGCCCGGTGCTTGCGTTCCCACGCCTCCCGCATCACCTCGGCCCATCTCGAGACAATCGAGTGATCTGAGAAATCGCGCGCTCGCTCCATGGCGGCGACGCGGAGGGTAAGTTGCTCGTCCTCGGGCAGGGCCAGGAAAGATTCGATGCATTCGGCCAGCTTCTCGACATTTCCGTACTCGACGATGAAGCCGTTCACGCCTGTATCGATGATCGCTGCCGGACCGTACGGGACATCGTAGGCGATCGGAATGCATCCCGCCGCCATGGATTCTACGAGCACCAGCCCCATCGCCTCGGAGGTGCTCGTCAGCAGGGAGAAGGACGCGGTCTGAAATTCTGAGCGGATCTGCTTGCTGTGCCCGCGCAATCGCACGAAGTCGCCAACGCCCAGCTGGCTGATAAGACCCTGAAGGGCGTCGCGCTGGGAGCCGTCCCCGAAGGCGTCCAGCTGTACCGCGAGATCGGACGACGAGCGGACGCGATGGATTGCCCGGATCGAGTGGTCGACGCGTTTCCGGCGACTCAGAGTCGCCACTTGAATACCACGGCCTGGTGTTCGACGCCTGCTGCGATCAGCCTCCGCGTCGATGCTCCGGCTGTTCGGTAGAACGAAGGAATTACCCGCGTCCGCATAGCGCCGATGAACGTCCGCAGCCTGGTGCTCGGTCAGGTAAACGACGCCGTCGAAACGGTCAAGGTGAGGAAACACCTCCTGTGCCGATGGAGTCAGTTCGGAGGCGAAACCGTCAGCGTGGGACATCAGGTGCGATTCGTGGACGACGTAGAGCACCACGGCGCTATCGCGCCTAAAAGTGGCCATGAACCGTGCCGTGTTCTTGTTGTCGACTACGAACCAGGCGGCCGCATCCCCGATGAGAAACTCCAGCCAGGCGCGATACAGACCCCACGACGAGCCGAAGTTCCTCAGGGGCAGGCCCTCGTCGTTGCAGAGGATAAGTGAACGCCCCCCGTGGACTCCATGCTGCTGGGCATCGTGGCGATCTGAGAGAAGGAGCGATCCGTCCGTCCGGAAATGATCGACCTGCAGCAGAGTACCGTCGACAGCGTACCGAGCGCGGCGGGTGTGGGGGCCGTCGAGTTCCTTGACAGGTCCGGACCACGTCGCGAGCGGTGCGAAATCGACGAAGTCCTGACCCACGTCCGGGACGTCGAGTCCCTCGACCATGGTTGGCAGGTCCTCCCACAAATTCAGCACCGACGTGCCATCCGAAAGGAAGCCTTCTTTCGACAACCGGGACCGGATCTCCGCGTAATCACGAAAATCGTCGAAGGTGAGAATCTCCACGGGTCGTCCGCCAAACTCGGCGAATGCGCGCGACCTGTGGAGCATCGCATTGGTTCGCCCTGCGAACTCCGTCGGTAGGCTCCACGTCACCGCAAAGTGCCGACCCGCCGGCAACACCATTGCGACGTGTTCTCCGTCCGCTGCTTTAGACATGTTTCTTCCCCCAGAATCCTCGTGTATCAACGACTACCTTGCCCTCGAGACTTTCGGTTGGAATCTCCCGGAACCGGTCATGATCCACCAGGAGGACGACCACCCCTGCGGCGTCGACCGCGTCCTGCGTCTCGCGCCACTCCACGTTGGCGATCCCGGACACCACCGATGGCAGGTTCCGCCGGTCCCTGAGCGGGGTTGCCACCAGGAGGCGCGCATGTGGTGCGGCAGCTGCCAGCCGTTGCACGATCTCCACGGCCGGCGATTCCCGGATGTCGTCGATGTTGGCCTTGAACGCCAGACCCAGGCAGGCGATGACCGGCGCCTCGATCCCCTCGATCGCGGCGAGGATCTTATCCACCACGTGTCCGGGCTTGCTGTCGTTGACCTCACGGGCCGTCCGGATCAGGTTGGCGTGTTCCGGGTCCGCGGCGACGATGAACCAGGGATCCACGGCGATGCAGTGTCCGCCCACCCCCGGTCCAGGGCTGAGGATGTTGACGCGCGGATGATGGTTGGCGAGCCGGATGAGCTCCCACACATCGATGTTCAGGGTGTCACTGATGACGCTCAGCTCGTTGGCGAAGGCGATGTTCACGTCCCGGTACGCGTTCTCCACCAGCTTGCTCATCTCGGCCGTCGCCGCATCGGTGATGTGGATCTCGCCCTGGCAGAACGTCTGGTAGAGCTGACGGGCGGCTTCCGAGGCGTGACGCGTCAGGCCACCGACCACGCGGTCGTTGGTGACGATCTCGATCATGATCCGGCCGGGCAGCACCCTCTCCGGACAGTGCGCCAGGTGCACCACGGGCTTACCGTCCGATCCGTCCAGGCTCAGATCCGGCCGGAGTTCGAGGAGGTAGTCACCGAGACGCTGGGTGGTACCCGGAGGCGAGGTCGACTCGAGGATGACCAGTTCCCCGCCCAGGAGCTGCGGCGCGATTCCTTCCGCAGCAGCTCTGACGTAGGAGAGATCAGCGCTCTTGTCCGCCATGAACGGCGTCGGGACCGCCACGATATAGGCGGCCGCGCGCGGCGTGGTGGTAGCCGCCCGAAGGGCGCCCTGGCTCACGGCACCGGCGACGTGGATGCCGAGGTCGGGCTCCACGAAGGGAACGAGGCCGTTGTTCACCGCGTCCACGGTTCCCTGGTTGACGTCGACACCGACGACGGATAGACCGGTGGTGGCGAGGATCGCGGCCGTGGGCAGCCCGATGTACCCGAGACCGACGACGGCGACGTCGGCCCGATCGGACCCGGACGTACGCTCAGATATCAACGTGCTCATGTGGCCTTCCGTAGAACTTGAGATCGCCCTGTGCAAGGAGCTCGGAATCGCCGATCTGCCAGGTATGGCCGGACGCGTTCCGGATCTGGACGTAGTTGAACCGGTCTGCGGAGTAGATGGTCCCGCCGCTCGTCGACACCTTCCGCAGGAACTCCGTGTCCTCGCCGCTCCTGAGGTCGGGGAACCGCTCGGCCCTGAGGAACTCGGCACGCGCGACGATGGTGGGGCCCATGACGAAGTCGGTGAAGCGGTGCTCCCGTTCCCCCGATCTCAGGATCACCGCGTCCGACGAGGTGAGATGCATGTAGTGGGCCTGCTTGCCCACCACGTCCGCACCGGAGTACTCGAGCGCGAACAGCTGGTCGCTCAGGTACTGCGGCCCGTAGTGGTCGTCGTCGTCCATCTTGGCGAGCACCTGACCGTCCGCAGCGTCGGCGCAGCGGTTGAGGCAGGCACCGAGAGTGGTGCCCGGCACCTCGGACAGGAACACGACGTCGTGGATCCCGTGGGCGAGGGCGGTGGCGCGGACCTCCCGCTCCAGGAGCGGTATCCCGTGGGCGAGGAGCACGAGCTGCGCCTGGACGCCCGCTTGTCCGCCGAGGGTGCGGCAGATGTGATCCAGTTGCCCCGCGCGGATGGTGGGGACGAGGGCCGAGACCGTGGGGCGGGTGACGGGGTCCCGGTGGTCAGGCAGCACGGCCTCGACGACGCGTTCGGCCCTGTGCGCGTAGGTATGCCCGGCCCAGATCCGACGCTGCGCGCGATGGGCGGTGCGGTCGTTGAACTCGGGATTGCGCACGAGGGCGCGGACGAGGTGGGCCGTCTCGGCGCGCGTCGCCGCGACCGGGACTTCGTCCACGGTGAAGAATTCCGGGATGGCCGCGCTCGGGGCGGAGACTACCGGTGTCCCGCTGGCCGAGATCTCGAAGATGCGCCGTGCGCACATACTGGGTGAGTCGACGACGGAATTGGCGTTCAGGAACACCTTGAAGGCCTTGTAGGCGGTCAGCATCTGGTCGTACCGGAGGCTTCCGACGACGCGGGCGTCCAGTGGCGCGGGAAACTGGTACTCGGGATCGCCGCCGAGCATGCGGGAGAAGATCTCGAGCCCGAACCTCATCCCGGTACTGGCGTCCATCGCGCCGCCGAGGAGCATCTGGAGCTGCTCCCGACGCTCGGGGTACTTGTGGGCGAAGTACATGCCGGCGAAGGCGACGTCCCTCGAATGCCGGCCGTGCGGAGGGCGGACGGGATTGTGGAGGGCGGGCTGGGCAGCGAAGGGAAGCACTGCGACACGGTCGTGCCCCAGATCCTCCCGGTAGGACGGCAGGCGGCCCTCGTCGGAGGTGAACACCCAGTCTGCGAGCCCTGCCGCCTGGAGGAAGTCCCGGTAGTGGGGCGGATCCTCCTTGTTCCAGAACGCTGTAGGCACGCCATGCCCCGTGCACCAGCCCATGAGGTCACGGAACTCGGGTGAGGGACCCTCCGGTCCGCCGACCTTCCCTCGCCACAGACGGTTGTTCCCGGACCAGGCGGACTCGACGAAGACGAAATCGAGACGCTCCCCCTCGCACTGCTCCAGCCAGCGGCGGGGATCGAGCGGGATGATGGTCCACTCGAAGGCGAAGGCGGCAGAGGAGAACTCGTCGAGGATGACACCCACACGCAGCTCACTCCGGCGGGCCGTCCGCGCCACGGAAGAGGTGGGAGCGAAGGTCAGGTGCCTGCGGCGGCCATGGCCGAGCCACGCTCCCTCGGCTCCCCGCACGCCCCCCGGGACGAGATGACGCTGCTGGGCGCGCTCCCTGCGGCTCCAGGCTTGTAGCTGCCGGACACCACCGCGGCGCAGGTGCCAGAATCCGCGCCTCAGGCGCACCAGCGAACCCGTAGCACCGCTGATCATGCCTTCCTGCGTCCCGGTGCCTGGGCCTCGATCTCGGTGACGACCAGCGTGCTGCGTGCTTCCTCGCGAAGCGCGGCGGCGCTGTCGAGATTGCCCTTGGTGAGATGGCGCGTGTAGTCCAGGTACGCCGCAGTGACCGCCGCCGGGTCCCCGTCCATCAGGAGGTCACCCTCGTCCAGCCAGAGCGCTCGCGTGCACATCTCCCTGATGGTGCCCAGGCTGTGGCTGACCAGGAAGACGGAGCCGGCGCTCGCCCGGAGCTCGTTCATCCGCTCCTTGCTGCGTTCCCGGAACTGGGCATCGCCCGTGTTGAGCGCCTCGTCGATGAGGAGGATCTCGGGATCGACACTGGCGGCGATCGCGAAGCGGAGCCGGGACGACATCCCGGACGAGTAGGACCGCATGGGGAGGTGGATCGCCTTACCCAGCCCGGACAGGTCGACGATCGATGCGAACTTCTCGTCGATCTCCGGCCGGGTCATGCCCATGGCGAGGCATCCCAGGATGATGTTGTGGTCGCCGGACAGTTCAGGGACCAGCGCGGCATTGACGCCCAGCATCACGGGGACGCTGGAGGCGTAGACCGCTCCGGCGGTCGGATTGCTCTGACCGCTGATGAGCCGCATGAGGGTGCTCTTCCCCGATCCGTTCCGCCCCACGATCCCGATCGCCTCGCCGTGTTCCGCCACGAGGGACAACGGGTTCAGTGCGTCCACGGGAACGAGCGGAGGGCGACCGAGCAACCTGCGGACCAGCCCGCCGACTCCGGCGGGCACCTCCGCCCTCCGCGCGTCGGTCGAAGGGACGTGGTATCGCATGCTGACCCCGCTGACGACCACCGTGGGCAGGACTCCCCCGCCGCCGTCGTCCTGCCTATTCGCGGACATACGATTCCTCGGCCTTCCAGAAGAACACCATGCCGAGGATCAGCGAGCCGAACGCCCAGGCGGAGAGGACACCCCAGGAGCCCCAGGACGGCAGCGTCGCATAGAGCACGCAGTCCCGCACGATATCGAGCACGTTGAAGAGGGGATTGAGCTGGACGATGGTCAACAGCACCTCGTGGTCGATGAATCGCTCGTACGAGAAGAACACGGCGGAGGCGTACATCCAGACCCGTAGCGCGAAGCTCAGGAGATGGGTGATGTCGTTGATGCGCGAGATCATCCGGGCGAGGATCAGCCCGACGCCGAGGTTGAAGACCGCCTGGAGGAAGAGGGCCGGGAGGATCAGGAACCAGCGCCAGGTGATGTCCTCCACCGGCGGGAAGATCAGGATGAGGATCAGCATGGTGATGAGCACCGGCACGGAGGCCAGGATCTCCCGCACGTTCACCGAGATGGGAAGCGTGGCGCGAGGGAAGTTGAACGCCTGGATGACCGCCTTGTTCGCCTGGACCGAGCGTGCTCCGTTGGTGATGGCCCGAGCACTGATCTGGAAGAGGAACACTCCGATGACGAGGTAGCCGATGAAGTTCGAGATACCGCGGCTGGTGTTCAGCAGCAGGCCGAAGATGAGGTAGAACGTGAGCCCGTTGAGGACCGGGTTGAGGATCATCCAGGCGCTGCCCAGTCGATCCCTCCGGTTGCCGCTGCTGACCCGCGCTCGCGCATCGTAGACGATGAAGGCGCGATGGTCCCAGATCTGCTTCAGGTAGTCGAGGAATCCGGGCCGCGCACCGATCCGGAGCAATCCGCGCGTGGAGACGGGGATCACCCTGACTCCGGCCGACTCCCGGGTTTCCTGCTCCTCCTGGCCGTCGTCAGCCATCAGGAGGTGGCTTCCAGGAGCCGGTAGGCATCGGAGAGCTCGGCGGCATTGTGCGACCAGACGCGGGTCGCCAGTGCCTGCGCCCGGCCGTGAGTGCCGAGGCCGGAACGCTCCGACGGGTCGTCCAGGAGACGCGCGATGGCTTTCGCGAGCGCGTCGGGGCTCTCGGGCTCGACCAGGAGACCGGTGACGCCGTCCGTGACGATCTCCCGCAGCGCCGGCAGGTCGCTGGCGACGACGGCGCGGCCGCAGGCCATGGCCTCCACCGGTTTGAGCGGCGTGACGGCGCTCGTCACGTCGAGGTCCCTGCGCGGCACCACGAAGATGTCGAGGGCCTGGTGGTAGGACCGTGCCTGGTTCCGGGGGACCCGGCCGGTGAACGTCACGCGCGAGGCGATGCCCAGTTCGAGGGCCAGCGACGTGAGGGAGGCAGCTGCGGCACCGTCGCCCACGATCAGGCAGTGCAGGTCCGGTCGGACCGGGGCCAGGAGGGCGACGGCTCGGAGGAGGGTGTCCAGACCCTCGTAGTCGACGAGGCTGCTGACCGTGCCGACGAAGACACCGGTCCCGGGCAGCCCCAGGGAACGGCGAGCTTCCGCCGGCGGGAGGGGATCGTCGAGATACTCGTCGCCGACCGCGTTCGGGCTCAGCAGGATCTTGTCCTCCGGGACTCCGTTGCGCACAATTCCCTGTCTCATAGCCTCACCTAACGTCACCACGAGGCTGGCATTGCGCATCACCTGTGCTTCACGATCAGTGAAGAGCCTATAGCGTTCGCTCGCCTTCACGTATGCCGGGCGGGTCGAGGCCCAGGTGTCCGCGAGTTGACCGCGGGCCTCGTACACCCACGGGATGCCCAGGGCGCGCCCCACCTGCTCCACGACGATCCCGTTCGTGAAGGGCGTCGTCGCATGCAGGACGGAGGGCTCGAGGTCCAGAGCGAGTCGGAGCAACTCGTCGGCCTGCTGCTGCAGGCGCTCATCGAATCCCCGGGGCATGGGGACCGGAAGCAGTCGATGGTAGGTGACGCCGTCGATCACATCGACGTCAGCCGCGAAGAGCTTCCCCACCTGGACGGGGTAGCCGATCCTCGTCGCGGCGTGGACCGTCCACCCGGCCTCCGCCTGGGCCTTGAGGAGCGAATGGGTGCGCTGCGCGTAGCCGCTTCCCGTGTGCGGCAGCGAGTTGGTCAGCAGGTGCAGGACGGTTCTCCCCCGTGGCGCGTAGCCCGAGACCCCGGGGACGGACGGCGTCCAGCCCTCGTAGATCCGCACCTCCCCGGCAAGCCGCTCTGCGTGGTGATGCCGGCCCGCCTCGCGAAGCACCCCGACCGCGCCGGTCATGTCGCCGTCGTACCACCGACGGCGTGCCCGCTGCCCCGCCGTCCCGGCTCCGGAACCGGCCCGGGCCAGCAAGGCGTCGGCCTCGTCGAGCATGCCCGCCGCCAGGGCGACGTCGGCCAACCGGCGTGCGGAGCGCGCGCTGATCCCGGCGTCCAGGGCGCTGCGGAGGATCGATTCGACGCCGGACGCTCGCCCGAGCAGATGGGCCGCGAGCGCCCGGACCACCGGGAGGCGGCTCCCCCGGTCCCCCGCCGACGATCCGATGGTGCCTGCCAGTCGACGGACGAGACCGGGCGGCAGCCTGCGGCTCACCTGGATGGCGAGGATGACCGGATCGTCCTTCACATGGGTGCGGGCCGTGGCCCCGGCGAGCCGGAGGTTGCCGAGCAGGCGGAGCATCCTCACCGGCGCGGTCGTCCCGCTACCTCGGTGATGAGGTCGATGTAGGTGCGGCCCAGCGCGTGCACATTGGCATTGTTCCGGACCCAGGTCCGTCCCTGCTCGCCGATCCTCAGCAGGTGCCGGTTGTCCGCCAGGGTGTTCCAGAGCTCAGCGACCGCCGTCGCCTCCGAGGGCACGATGTGCCCTGCCTCGGCTTCCTCCAGGATGCTGCGGGCCTCTCCGCGGACGATGCCCGTGACATGTCGTCCCACCGAGAGCACCTCATAGGTCTTCGACGGGATGGTGGTGTCGAACGACTTCCAGTCGTCCCGCAGCGTCACGATGCAGGTGTCGGCACGCTCGTAGTAGTCCATGATCTCCGGTCCGTGGACCGGGGGGTGGAATTCGACGGGCGCGTCGAGCCGTCGGGCGAGAGCCATGAGCTCGTTCCGCTCCACCCCATGTCCCACGAGCGTCAGTCTCATCTTCGGTCCGACGAGCGCAGCGGCGCGGATCGGCACGTCGAGGCGCTGGCTCTCGCCGTGGTTGCCCAGGTAGAGGACCTCGAGGCGGTCCTGCCGACCGGCCGGGGGCGACATGTCCCGGATGGAGGCCATGTCGATACCGTTGGTGACCGTCGCGACGTTCTTCAGTCCCCTCTCGCGCAGTGTGTGGGCGAAACCATAGGTCACCGTCACCACGAGATCCGCGCGGTCCTGGATCGCGATGATGATCCGCTCCGCGAGGCTCTTCGCGTTCCCCTGGACGATGCGCGCATCGCGGGCGATGTCCGGCCAGGCATCGCGCATGTCGACCACCAGTGGCCTCCTCAGCATGCGCGAGACCACGAATCCCGCGCCGAGGATGGGCAGGCTCGGCACGGTCACGACGACGACATCCGGGCGGGGGGCGAAGGCCGAGGCAGGGATGCTCATGGCGGCGGAGAACAGGTGGTTGATCAGGCGTCCGCTGCGCGTGGTCCGGTGCCACAGGAACGGGACACGGCGGATCTGTTCGCCGGATGCACCGCGGTCCGTCCGGAACACGCGGCCCGCCTGATGACTGGTCAGGGTCCTGCGGCCGTAGGGCGCGTGCGCCACCGGGGTCACCACGTCGACGTCCCAGCCCTCTGCCCTGAAGGATCGCACGAGCTGCGTCCATCTGCGCTGGGGCGGGCTGTGCTCAGGGGAATAGGAGTGCGTGAGGAGCATGACGCGCAACGGGACCACCCCCCAGCGGAGCTTGCGACCTGATCATTCCGCCCATCGTAGCGTCAAGCTGCATGGACGCGTCATTAGACGGTCCGGCCCGTGCGCAGCCGCCGGTAGTACAGCACCCCGAGCCCGAGGAGCAGGACGATGACGAGCACCCGCGTCGCCGGATGCGTGCCGATCGATCGGCTGGACGCCTGGTCCATGTCTGCCGAGCCGGAGACCGCTTCGTCCATTGCAGGCGCTGTAGGTGTCGCGGACGGACGGGCGGAGGCTGTCGTGGTCGGCCTCTCCGCCGTCGGCTTCGCGGTCGGCTGTGCAGTCGGCTGTGCGGTCGACGTCGTCCTCGGCTCGGTCGACGGCGAGGCGGACGGAGACGGCAACTCCTCCTCCCGCAGGTCCTCGACGAGATCGGTCAGCGGATCCCAGCGGAAGGACGAGTAGGCGAGCGATCCGGGGATCACCAGCAGATTCGTCCCCGGTTCGATGAGGTACCCCGTCGGAGGGTGGACGAGCCACCCGGTCCCGGGGTCGATCAGGAAGCCTGTCCCCGGATCGACGCCCGGAGCGGGGACTTCCGCAGGAGGCTCCGCGGCCGGCGAGGGCTCCGGAGCCGGTGCGGGCGGAACGGGTGCGGGCTCCAGGACCGCGGGCCCCGGGTCGGGGGATGTGGGGGCCGGCTCCGGAGCGGGACTGAGCGACGGAGCAGGTGCCAGGGTCGCAGCAGCCGGCGGCGGCGTCACGACGGGTGTGGGGCCCGGTGTCTCCACGGCAACCCCCGGACCGGCGATGACGCCGAGCGTGAGGACGGCACCCGCGACGGCGGCAGGAGCGGTCAGCCGCACGGATCTGCGCTTCCCGCTCACGATCCACCGTTCGGCGCCGACGACACGTAGTCGCGCAGGGTGTCGGTCTGCAAAGCCTCGGCGATCCGGGCGATGGCGGCTTCATCCTTGACGACGATCGACTGTCCGTCCGCCGAGGTCCCGGTACCCGACGTGGGAAGGGTGAAGAAGTCGATGTCACCGGAGCGGACCCCGCGCAGCGAGACGGCCAGCGATCCCAGGGTGGCTGAGTCGAAACCGGAGTCCACCGCCACGAAGGGGGACGTCCGATCGACCACGCCGTAGACCTTCCAAGGATCGGTGAGGGTGTCCGCGGTCAGCAGCTTGCCCATCACGGCCTTGACGAACAGCTGCTGGTTCTTAACCCGCTGGTAGTCGCCGTCGCTGAACGCATAGCGTTCGCGCACGAACTTGAGCGCCGATTCCCCCTGCAGGGTGATCGGTCCGGCACCGAAGGACTCCCCCTTACTGCCCCGCGACTGGAACGCGACCGGGTTGTCCACCTGCACGCCGCCGAGTGCGTCCGTCAGGCCCTTGAACCCCTCGAAGTCGATGCTCGCCACGTGGTCGATGCGCGTGCCGAACAGGCCTTCGACGGTCTGCACCACGAGCGGGACGCCGCCGAGCGCCATGGCCGCGTTGACCTTGGCCTCGCCATGTCCCGGGATGTCCGTCCACGTGTCACGCATGATCGACATGACCTGGATGTCCTGGCGGTCCGCAGGGACGTGCATCAGCATCATGGTGTCCGCGCGACTGTCCACAGGATCAGTGGAGGCGGTATCGCCCAGCTCTTCCGGCGTCGCCCGGGAATCGGTGCCGAGCAGGAGGATGTTGACCGCCCCTTCGGCCTCGGGCGCCACCGCGGGGCGCGATTCCTCTGCAGGGAAGGCTGTCTCGATCGTCTCGGAGCCGGCATCGAAGGACCGCGCGAGCGAGAACAGGTAGCCGCCGGCCACGAGGGCGGCGACGACGACGAGCGCACCGAAGACCAGCAGGGTGGTGCGCACGGGATGGCGCTGGCGCCTCCGTGTCACGCGCGCGTCGGTATCGTTCAGTGCCATCGGGGTCCCCCGTCGAGGAGCTGTGGTCGGGTCGGATTCGGACCAATGATACGGGGCCCACCCGGGAGGGCCGCCCAGGCGAACCGGGAACCCCTAGGGGACGAGCGCTCGGACGTAGGCGGCGAGGCGGTCTGCCGCCAGCGCCGGCGTGAAGCCCGCCGCCTTGAGCTTCGCCAGGTCGAGTGTGCTCTGCAGCGGGCGCGGGGCCGCCTCCTTGCCCGCGAAGTACTCCTCCGTGCTGACGCCCGTGACGTCCTCCCGCTCCCGGCCGGAGAGGGCGAACACCTCCGCAGCGATCTCCGCCCAGCTCTGTGCGTCGCCGTCGTTCGTGACGTTGTAGGTGCCGTACGGTGCGCCGGTGCCGACAAGGTGCAGGATGGCCCCGGCGATGTCCTCGGTGAACGTGAGGCGGCCGATCTGGTCGTCCACCACGCTCGGCGAGATGCCGCGGCCCGCGAGGCTCGCCATGGTGCGCACGAAGTTCCCGCCCTCACCGATGACCCAGCTGGTGCGCACGATGTAGTGGCGCGGCACGGTCGCGACGATCGCGTCACCTGCGGCCTTGGTCTGCCCGTAGACACCGAGGGGACTGAAGGCCTCGTCCTCGTCATGCAGTTCCCGCGATCCGTCGAAGACGTAATCGCTGGAGACCTGCACGAGGGTGATGCGGTGCGCGGTGGCCACACGCGCCAGGGCCGCGACGCCCGAGACGTTGACCGCCCAGGCCGCCGCGCGGCCCTCCGGGGTCTCCGCGGTATCGACGGCGGTGTAGGCCGCCGCATTGATGATGGTCTCGTAGCCCGTCCACGCTCGGGCGTCGTCGAGCCCGCCGCCGAGCAGGTCCAGCTCGGCGCGGCCGGCGAACTCCACCGACGGGTGCCCGGCGAGGGCCGTGCGCAGCGCCCGTCCCAGCTGTCCGTCGGCGCCGACGACGAGCGTGCGGCGCGGCGCGAGCGGTGTGACGTCGGCGAGCCGCGGGTGCTTCCGGTCCTTGTCGGACAGCTCGGCGTCCGCGAGCGGGATGGGCCAGTCGATCGCCGCCGTCTCGTCCGCGAGATTGAGGAACACGTACTGGTCCTGCGCGTCGGCCGACCAGTGGTCGTTGACGAGGTAGGTGTAGGCCGTGCCGTCCTCCAGGGTCTGGAAGGCATTGCCCACGCCGCGGGGGATGAAGATGGCGGTGGAGGGGTCCAGCTCGGCCGTGAAGACCGCACCGAACGAGGGTCCCTCGCGCAGGTCCACCCAGGCACCGAAGACGCGCCCTGTCGCCACCGAGATGAACTTGTCCCAGGGTTCGGCGTGGATGCCGCGGGTCGTGCCGGCGGTTTCGTTGAAGGAGATGTTGTTCTGCACGGGTCCGAAGTCGGCGAGGCCGGCGGCCGTCATCTTGGCCCGCTGCCAGTTCTCCTTGAACCAGCCGCGGTTGTCACCGTGGACCGGGAGGTCGAAGAGCACGACGCCGGGGATGGGCGTCCCGCGCGAGCCGAGGGGCTTCGAGAAGGTGGGGCCCACGGGCTACTGCCCCAGTTCGACGTACTTGGACTCGGTCACGGCCTTCTGCGGCCGCCACCAGGCCTCGTTGTCGCGGTACCAGGCGATGGTGTCGCGCAGGCCCTGCTCGAAGTGGTGGAACTCCGGCGCCCAGCCGAGCTCGGTCCGGAGCTTGGTGGAGTCGATCGCGTACCGCAGGTCATGGCCCGCCCGGTCCACCACGTGGTCGTAGGCATCGGCAGCCTGTCCCATCTCGGTGAGGATGAGTTCGACGACGTCCTTGTTGTTCCGCTCCCCGTCGGCACCGATCAGGTAGGTCTGGCCGATCTCGCCCTTGTCGAGGATGGTCCACACAGCGGAGGAGTGGTCGTTCGCATGAATCCAGTCGCGGACGTTCAGCCCCTCACCGTAGAGCTTGGGCCGGACACCGTCGATGACGTTGGTGATCTGGCGCGGGATGAACTTCTCGACGTGCTGGTAGGGGCCGTAGTTGTTCGAGCAGTTGCTGATGGTCGCCTCGACGCCGAAGGACCGGGCCCACGCCCGCACGAGGAGGTCGGAGCCGGCCTTCGTCGACGAATAGGGACTCGACGGGTTGTAGGGCGTCTCCTCGGTGAACCGTGCGGGATCGTCGAGGTCCAGATCGCCGTAGACCTCGTCGGTGCTGATGTGGTGGAAGCGCGTGCCGTGGCGGCGGGCGGCCTCGAGCAGGGTGTAGGTCCCGATGATGTTGGTGTCCAGGAAGGGCCGCGGGTCGTGCAGGGAGTTGTCGTTGTGCGACTCCGCGGCGTAGTGCACCACGGCGTCGGCGCGCTGTATCAGCGGATCGACGACGGCGGCATCGGCGATGTCACCGACCACGAGTTCGAAGCGGTCGGCGGGCAGTCCCTCGAGGGAGGCGTGGTTGCCCGCGTACGTCATCTTGTCGAGGACCGTGACGGAGACGTCCGTCTGCTCCATCAGGTAGTGCACGAAATTGGACCCTATAAAGCCGGCTCCGCCGGTCACCAGGAGATTCTTCACGTCCTGCACTGTACCCGGGGCGCGCCCCGGCCTCCGCGGGCGCGCCCTCCCGTCGCGTCACTCACGACTGGTGGCGGCCCCTCCTGCGGAGGGCGACGACCACCACGACGGCCACGACGGCGGCGACGAGACCCGCGCCGATCCAGACCGCGGGAGCGAGCGAGGAGGTGCGCTCCTCCTCGACCGCCACCGTGCTGCCGCTGGGCGAAGGGGTCGGCGAGGTGGTCGTCCGCGGCGTTGCGGTGACCGTCGCTTCCGGGGTGGCGGAGGGCAGGGTCGCAGGCGGGACGACGGCAGGAGGCGCGGACGACGGCGGGGCTGCTGTCACGGAGGCGGTGGCCGTCGCACTCGGGGTGGCCGTCGCCGTGGGTTGCGCGGCGGTCGGCGACGGCACGGGCCCCTCGTCCTCGATCGGTACCACCTGGTCGGTTGCGGCGTCGTACCGCTCGTTGGTGTAGATCAGCGTGTCCGCGAAGAGCAGGTACCCGGTGTCGGGTTCGATCAGGTGGCCGGTCCCCGGATGCACGAGGAAGCCTGTCCGGGCGTTGATCGCGAATCCCGTAGCGGGGTCGATCCCCGCCGTGGCGGTGGGATCCGGCACGGGCGGTGCGGGTTCACCGAACGTCGCGTCCGGCTGCGGCTGCTCGAGGACGTTCGGCCGCGGCTGCTCGACGACGTCGGGCTGCTGCTGGGCGACGACCGCAGGACGGGGCGCGACGGCGACGGCCGGCGCGGACGGGACGGCCACCGCGACCGCCGCGGCCACGACGAGGAGTGCACCCGCGGCGGCGACCCGCGAACGGACGGTGGGACGGGGGTCAGGGGGGTAGGGCGCTGTCATTCGTCCTCGGCTCGATCTGCGCCGGGATGCTGGGGAAGCGCACCGGTCACGCGTGGGACCGTCAGCCTGAGCGCTGCGGCTCTCGAATCCTACTGGCGGCCGGCTCGTCGGCGCGGTCGGCCGGGTCCGACGGCGGCCGCGTGTCGCAGCGGGCGGGCCGGGGATCGGATCGGAGGCTGCGGCCGCAAGCCGATGAAGCCCCGACCGCGCGGCGCGGGAAGGCCGGGGGCACGCACTAGGCTGGCTCCATGCGTGCTCTCCCCCGTGCCGTGGCCCTCCTGGCGGCCGCCGCGACCCTGCTGGTCGTACTGCCCGGCTGCACGTCCGTCGTCGACGTCGACCCCGCGGCGGACGCCGCGAATGCCGCCTGCGCGGACGTGATGATCGCCCTGCCGCCGCTGGTCGCCGAGAACGAGCAGCGGGACACGAACAGCCAGGCGACGTCGGCCTGGGGCGATCCGTCCCGGGTGGTGCTGCGCTGCGGCGTCGTCGTCCCCGGGCCGACCACCGATCCCTGCGTGACTGTGAACGACGTCGACTGGGTGGTCCGAGAGGGTGATCCTGCGTGGACCGCGACCACCTACGGGCGGGATCCCGCCGTCGAGGTCCTGTTCGATCCGGAGGAGGTGGCCTCCAGCACGGTCCTCGTGGAGCTGGGCGACGCCGTCTCGCGGGTCGAGCAGACACGGGCCTGCGTGGGCCTGTCCGAGGCCACCCCCGCACCCACCGGCGGCTGACGCCGGACCGACCGCACCAGCCGCGAACCGCCAGGAGGCACAGTGAAAGCCGAACAGATCTCCGATGTCTGCACCTTCCACGGCGAGGGACCCTACTGGGATCCGCGGCGGGGTGAACTGCTCCTCGTCGACATGATGGAGGGCGACGTCCTCGTGCGCCACGAGGACGGCAGCATCGACCGGCACGACGTGCATCCCCGCCTCGCCGGGGTGATCCGCGGCCGCGCTTCGGGCGGCTACGTCATCGGCGTGGAGCGTGGTTTCGTGTTCGCGGACGAGTCGCTCTCCGATCTGGTGCAGGGGCCGGAGGCCTTCGACGACCCCGCCGTCCGCATGAACGACGGCGGCTGCGACACGGCCGGCAGGTTCCTCTGCGGCTCCATGGGCTGGGAGGGTGGCTTCGGCGCCGGCACGCTGTACTCGCTGGACGGCGACCACTCCGTCTCGACGGTGCTCGGCGGGATCACCGTGTCGAACGGCCTGCACTTCTCCCCCGACGGCGCCACCGTCTTCTTCAGCGACACCCCGACGGGCCGCATCGACGCGCTCGGGTACGACGTCGAGGCGGGGAGGTTCACGGACCGCCGCACCTTCGCCGTCGTCGAGCCGGCGCTCGGTATGCCGGACGGCATGGCGATCGACGCGGAGGGCGGTATCTGGACCGCGCTCTACGGTGGCGGCGCCGTGGCGCGCTTCGATGCGTCGGGCAGGTTGTCGGAACACATCCCGCTGCCCGTCACCAACGTGACGGCGTGTGCCTTCGGTGGGGCGGACCTCTCAACCCTGTTCATCACGACCACGCAGGAGAACATCCCGGCCGGGTCGGAGCCACTGGCGGGCGCCCTCTTCGCGGTGACGCCTGGTGTGGCAGGAGCACCGCTGCCGATGTTCCGGGGCTGAGTCCCCGGTCCGGTCCGCCTCCGGAGCGGTGCTGCGTGGGGAGGACAGCCTCCCGCGGACGACCACTGTTATGCGTCCGAGGGAGGCTTGTCCCCCACATGTTCGTGTCCGCTCCGGCCGTGGATGGGTGCGTCCCGGACGGAGCGGACGGACGCTACAGGATGGGTTGTCCGCCCGTCACGGCGATGCGTGCACCGGAGACGTAGCTCGCTTCGTCCGAGGCCAGCAGCACATACACCGGGGCGAGCTCCGCCGGCTGGCCTGCGCGCTGCATCGGGACCTGCTGCCCGAAGCTCTCCACCTGGTCCTCGGGCATGGTCGCCGGGATGAGCGGTGTCCAGATCGGTCCGGGCGCCACCGAATTGGCGCGGATGCCGCGCTCGGCGAGGAGCTGCGCCATGGCGGCCGTCATGTTCGCGATGCCGGCCTTGGTGGCCGAATAGGGCATGAGGGTGGGGACGGGGTTGTCCGAGTTCACTGAACTGGAGCCGATGATCGAGCCTCCCGGGCCCATGTGCGGGAGGACCGCCTTCGTCAGGTGGAAGAACGCGCTGAGGTTGATGGCCAGGGTGCGGTCCCACTCCTCGTCCGGAATCTCCTCGATGCTCTCGTGCGTCATCTGGAAGGCGGCGTTGCTGACGAGGATGTCCACGCGCCCGAACTCCTGCACCGCCGTGTCGATCACGCCCCTGCACGTCGCCGGATCGGCCAGATCGCCGGGGAAGAGGACAGCGGTCCTGCCTGCCTCCTCGACCCAGCGCGCGGTCTCGCGGGCGTCGTCGTCCTCGTCCAGATAGCTGATGAGGACGTCCGCGCCCTCCCTCGCATACGCGATGGCGACCGCGCGACCGATGCCGCTGTCACCGCCGGTGATGACCGCCTTCTTGCCGGCGAGGCGGCCCGAACCGCGGTAGGACTGTTCGCCGTGATCGGGCGCGGGCTCCATCGCATCGGTGGTTCCGGGTGGGTCCTGCTGCTGCACTGGCTGGCTCACTGTTCCTCCTGGTGTCTGCTGGGTTTCTCCCGCGGGCACTTCTCACCATAAGCAGCCTTAGTAGTTGAGGAGAAGCGGATATCAGGTCCGGGAACCCGTTGCGCAGGAGGACCCGCAGCAGCCATGCACCAGCCGGCCGAGTACATCCTGCCGCTGAGGTGGACCGACGGGGGCCCCCGATGAGCTGGCCCGCTACCTGTCCCGGCTGGTGCGGTGGGTCGACGTCACGGTGGTCGATGGATCCCCCGACGCGTCCTTCCGGCGTCACGCCCGGTGGGTACAGTACCGACGCCCTGTTCGAGGACCTCGAACTGGTCCGGACCATCCGTGCTGCCGGCGGGAGGGAGGCCCGGGCGGACGATCTCTTCGTGCGTCGTCTTCCCTGTACTGCCGCAGCACGTCTGCGGCAGCGCGTGCGGCAGGCCTATGACAGCGTGGCGCAGCCGGCGCGCCTTCTGGCGGAACTCGGCGTCCTGCCCGCGCTGGTCCTCATCCGCCCCGACGGATTGCAGCTTGCCGGGCTGGCCTGCGGCGTCGCCGCCCTGGCGGAGCTGGGCCGGCGACGGCGGAGTGGGCGGGAGGTGCATCCACCCGCTGCTGCGCTGTGGGCACCGCTGTGGCTCGCGCAGCGGTCCGTGTGCAGCTGGCTCGCCGTCCTGAGCAGGGCGCGCGGTGGGGTGCGGTACACCAGCGGACGGATGCGGCTGGCAGCGCACTCCGAGCGCCAGGTGCGCAGACGCGTCCCGGCGATCCGCCGGCCGGACGGACCACAGGAGCCCCCACCCGTCGGGCGGTGGATCGCCGACGTGGGCCCGGAACCGCGCTAGCCGGCCAGGCTGTCGAGCTTCCCCTTCATCCCGTTCAACGCCGGATCACGCAGCGCGTCGAACGCCGGCCGAAGGAGGGGCTGTGCGATCTTCAGCATCCCCTTCAGGTCGAATTCCGCGGTGTAGGTGACATCGCTGCCGCCCGGGATGGACGTCGAGGGGACCACGTCCATCGCATCGGAGGCGACGAGAGTCTTATTCTCCCCGCGCAACCGGATGTGCCCGGGCCGCAGCTCGATGATCTCGTACTCGATCGGCCGGCGCTTGCCACGGAACTCGGCCTCGGCATGGTAGCGGTGCCCCACGGCAGCCGGTCCGTCGGACCGCTTCCCGACGACGGGAGTCCCGGGATCCCAGGTGCTCGTGTTCTCGAACTCGGAGAGGAAGGCGAAGGCCCGCTCGGGAGGAAGGACGGTGCTGATGGATCCTCTGACGGTGATCATGGCACCACCCTACAAGGGTGTCGGTGACGGTAAGTAGACTGATGGCTCACGCCCCACGACGAAGAGGAACACACATGGCAGACACACTGGGAAGCCCGACCTCCGAGCCCGACGGCGGTTTCGAGCGCGATCCCTCCGACTGGGTCACCGGCGACGAGCCCATGACCGCGGCTCAGCGCAGCTACCTCGACACCCTCGCCCGCGAGGCCGGCGAGGAGATCCCCGCAGACATCAACAAGGCCGAGGCGTCCGAGCACATCGACAGGCTCCAGGGCAAGAGCAAGAGGCTCGACGAGGGATCCTGATCTCCCGGCACGCCTCGGTACCGATCGGGTCCCACGGTGCAGCGGCTTCCAGCCGCGGCGCCGTGGGATTCGTTCGTCCGGCGTCCGTCACCCTCGTCAGCGCACCGCGGCGAAGTTGAACTCCGTGCAGATGTCCTGTCCGAACACGAAGCGCCGCACGGGGGCGCTGCGGGCCTCGTCGAGGGCATCCGAGCCGCTGAACCGGATGCCCGGCACGCCGTCGCCCACGAGGACGGGCGCGGTGGTGAGGTAGAGCCTGTCGAGCAGCCCGGCGTCGAGGAAACGGGACACCGTCTTCCCGCCCCCCTCGATCAGCACCTTCCGCAGCCCCCGCGCCTGCAGGATGTCGAGGACGCGCCGGGGAGCGAAATCGTCCTCCGCGAGCCGGACCACCTCGACGGACGCGGGCAGGCCCGTCGGGACCACCGCTCCGAATCCCGTGATCCACAGGGTCGGGACGCCGTCGTCGGCGAGGACGCGTGCCTGCACACCGACCTTCGCGCCGGCGTCGAGCACCACGCGCACGGGGCTCGTGCCGGAGACGTCCTCGACAGCGAGCGAGCAGTCCTCCGCGAGGACGGTCGACGCCCCGACCACGACGGCGTCCACGAGAGCCCGCAGGCGCTGCAGGTGGCCGTGATCGCCCCGGTCCTCGTGCAGCCCGGCGTCACCCGTCCGCGAGGCGATGAACCCGTCGAGGCTCTGCCGCAGCTGCCCGATGACGAGCTGCCCGGTGGCACCGGCCACGTAGCCGTAGCGGTGGGCCAGCTCCTCGGCCTCACCGGGCGGCGGTGCAGCGGGCACGATGCCGTCCAGCAGCAGGTCCCAGGCGTCGGCGACCGGCGCGGCGTCATGGCGCATCCGGGCCCGCTTCGTCGCCAGGTAGCGTGCGTTCTCCGAGCGCTCGGACACCACGAGCCCCCGCCGCTCGACGACACGGATCCCCAGGTCCGCCAGGGCCTCCTCCTTGGCGGGATTCCCGGAGAGGAGGCGCACGGCCCTGATCCCGAGGTCCTGCAGGATCTCGGCGGCCTGGTCGTACCGGCGCGCGTCGACCGGCAGACCGAGCGCGGTGTTCGCATCCACGGTGTCGATCCCCTGGTCCTGGAGTGCGTACGCCTTGAGCTTCGCGAGCAGGCCGATCCCGCGACCCTCGTGTCCACGGACGTACACCACGGCGCCACGACCCTCGCGGGCGATCTCCGCGAGCGCAGCGTCGAGCTGCTCCCCGCAGTCGCAGCGCCATGATCCGAGGGCATCCCCGGTCAGGCACTCGCTGTGGACCCGCACGAGCGGCGGCGCCGCGGACATGTCGGTCGCGTCGTCGTCGATCCCCTGCGCGAGCACCACGTGCTCCGTCCCGCCGCCGTCGCGGTACCCGACCAGCCGGAAGGTCCCGTGCCGCGTGGGCAGCACGGTCTCCGCGACCCGCTCCACGCTGGCGGAAACGGACGGGGACCCGGACGGGAACGCGGACGGGAAGGAGCGGACGGGCTGGGCGGGCATGCAACAACCTTAGGAGCGGTGCGGAACAGGGCGAAAACGTGCGTCATGCTTTGAACGGGATCGGCGGACGGTTTATTGCTCCTGCGCGGGCCGCCGCGCGCCGGCCGCGGCTCGTCCGAGGACGTCGCGGAGGGCGAGCACGGCGGGTCTGCGCGCGCCGGCCCGGCGTGCCGAGGTGAAGATGGATCGCCGCGGGTCCTCGTCGAGGTCGAGGAGCCGGACGGGGACGCTCCGCCCGGTCCACACGAGATCCGGCATGAGCGCGACGGCGTTGCCGGACTCGATGAGCCGGATCTGGGCCTGGAGATCGGCGGTCTCGTAGCGCACGTCCGGTTCGAACCCGGCACGGCGGCATGCCTGCTCCGCCCAGTGGCGGGACGCGGCACCCCTCGGTTCCATCACCCAGGCCGCGTCCGCGGCATCCGCCACCGTGGTGATGGCCGTGACGGCGCGTTCCCCTGCCCGCGGGACGGCGAGGCGGATCGCGTCCTGGGTGAGCGGTACGTGGTCCAGTTCCGCATGGCGCGGGGCGGCGTGCCCGGGGTACTGCTCGGCGATGACGAGATCGAAGTCGCGGGCGAAGGTCTCGTACAGCGCCCTCTCCGGTTCGCGCTGCACCATCTCCACCCGGACCTCGGGGTAGTCCCGGTTCATGGCCGTCAGGGCGTCGGGCATCAGCGCGAGCGCCGCGGACTGGAACACGGCGACCCGCACGGTCCCCGAGACCGTGGTCAGCGACGCCGCGAGGTCGGCCTCGGCCCGCTCCAGGGTTTCGAGCAGTTCCGCCGTGTGCGCGACGAGCACCTCGGCCTGCGGCGTCAGGACCACGCGCCGTCCGGTCTTCCGCAGGAGTTCGACGCCCACTTCCTTCTCCAGCAGGGCCAGTTGCTGCGACACGGAGGACGGGCTGTAGCTGAGGGCCGCGGCGACGTCGGCGAGCGTGCCGCGGATCTTGAGCTCCCTGAGCAGGCGCAGTCTCCGCAGGTCCAGCACCGTGCCTCCAGGGGTCGTTCCCGCGGTCCCGGTTCTTCGGTTCCGCTGACGAATACCCTTCGGTATTCATCGCTTTTCCCCATCCTACGGCCGGTCGATACTGGGACGTGAAGTAGCTGCTTCATCCTGTGCCCGGCGTGAGCCGACCGACCGAGAGCCGTTGCCATGACAACCCAGATCCCGCCCCTCGAGGGCTTCGCCGCCACAGCGGCCACCCCCGACCCGTCCGTCGACACCCACCCGGTGAACGACGGCGGCCCCACCCGCTTCCTCGCCGTGCCCGGCGGGACCACCGAGATCTCGGCGACGCTGCCCGAGGAATCCGTCGCGCTCGTGCGGCGCTGGCTCACCGAGGCGTCGAAGGTGCCCGTGGACGCCTCCGCACAGCAACTGGCAGGCGTCCTGAAGGATCCGAACGGACTGGCCTTCACGGTCGGCTTCGTGGACGGCGTCATCCGTCCGGAGGACCTCTCGGTCGCGGCGCGCAACCTCGGCGCCATCGCGCCCATGGTGCCCGGCTTCCTCCCCTGGTACATGCGCGCCGCCGTGAAGATCGGCGCCGGCGTCGCCCCCGTCCTCCCCCAGGTGGTCATCCCGATCGCGCGGCGCGTGCTGCGCGAGATGGTGGGACACCTCATCATCGACGCCTCGGAGGCGAAGCTCGGCCGCTCGATCGCGAAGATCCGGCGCGAGGGAGTCCGCCTGAACGTCAACCTCCTCGGTGAGGCCGTGCTGGGCGACCGTGAGGCCGAGCGCCGCCTCGAGGGGACCGTCCGCCTGCTCGAGCGCCCGGATGTCGACTACGTGTCCATCAAGGTGTCCTCCACCGTGGCTCCGCACCCCGCGTGGGCGTTCGAGGAGGCCGTGGAGCACGTGGCCGAGAAGCTGACGCCCCTCTACACCCTGGCCGCACGGTCCGGGTCGAGGAAGTTCATCAACCTCGACATGGAGGAGTACAAAGACCTCGACCTGACGATCGCGGTCTTCACCAAGATCCTGGACCGTCCCGAGTTCCTCGACCTGGAAGCCGGGATCGTGCTGCAGGCCTACCTGCCGGATTCGCTCGCAGCGATGATCCGCCTCCAGGAGTGGTCCGCCGCCCGGCGGGCGCGCGGTGGAGCGGGCATCAAGGTGCGCGTCGTCAAGGGCGCGAACCTGCCCATGGAGACCGTGGAAGCCTCGCTGCACGACTGGCCGCTCGCCACCTGGGGCTCCAAGCAGCAGTCCGACACCCACTACAAGCGCGTCCTCAACTACGCACTGCAGCCCGGCCGGGTGGAGAACGTCCGGATCGGCGTGGCCGGCCACAACCTCTTCGACCTCGCCTTCGCCTGGCTCCTCGCCGGCGACCGGGGCGTGCGGCACGGGATCGAGTTCGAGATGCTCCTCGGCATGGCCCAGGGGCAGGCCGAGGCGGTCAAGCGCGATGTGGGCTCCCTCCTGCTCTACACACCCGTGGTGCACCCGAGCGAGTTCGACGTCGCCATCGCCTACCTGATCCGCCGTCTGGAGGAGGGCGCGAGCCAGGACAACTTCATGTCCGCCGTCTTCGAGCTCACCGAGAACGAGGCCCTGTTCGAGCGCGAGAAGAACCGGTTCCTCGCCTCGCTGGGCGATCTCGACGACACCGTTCCGGCGCCGAACCGCCGGCAGGATCGCACCCGTCCCGAGCCTGCCCACCCGGGCACCGGCTTCGTGAACACCCCGGACACCGATCCCTCGCTCCCCGCAAACCGCGCCTGGGGCCGGGCCATCCTGGATCGCGTCCCCACCTCGCAGCTCGGGAACGACCTCGTGGCAGCGACGACGCTCACCCGCGCCGAGGACCTCGAGGACGCCGTCGCCGGTGCCGTCGCGGCGTCGGGTGAATGGGGCTCCCTGACCGGTGCCGAGCGGGCCGTGATCCTGCACCGGGCCGGCGACGCCCTCGAGGCCCGGCGTGCCGAGCTCATGGAGGTCATGGCCGCCGAGACCGGCAAGACGCTGGACCAGGCCGACCCGGAGATCTCCGAGGCCGTCGACTTCGCCCACTACTACGCGGAGCGTGCCCGCGACCTCGACGACGTCGACGGTGCCGCCTTCTCCCCGGTACGGCTCACCGTCGTCACCCCGCCGTGGAACTTCCCCGTCGCGATCCCGGCCGGCTCCACCCTCGCCGCCCTCGCCGCCGGCTCGGCGGTCATCATCAAGCCCGCCTCCCAGGCCCGCCGCTCCGGTTCGGTCATGGTGGACGCCCTCTGGGCGGCCGGTGTGCCGCGCGAGGTCCTGCGCCTCGTGCAGCTCGAGGAGAACGAGCTCGGCCGCCGGCTCATCGCCGACCCGCGCGTGGACCGGGTGATCCTCACCGGTGGATACGAGACCGCGGAACTCTTCCGCTCCTTCCGGACGGACCTTCCGCTGCTCGCCGAGACCTCGGGCAAGAACGCGGTGATCGTGACGCCAAGTGCCGACCTCGACCTCGCGGCGAAGGACGTGGCGCAGTCGGCCTTCGGGCACGCAGGGCAGAAGTGCTCGGCGGCGTCGCTCGTGATCCTCGTGGGAAGCGCCGCCACATCGCACCGCTTCCGCAATCAGCTGCTGGACGCCGTCGCCTCCCTCACCGTGGGCTACCCCGAGGACCCCACCACGCAGATGGGGCCCGTCATCGAACCGGCCGCGGGCAAGCTCCTCGACGGGTTGACGACCCTCGGCGAGGGTGAGTCCTGGCTGATCGAACCGCAGAAGCTCGATGCCGGCGGTCGGCTCTGGAGCCCCGGCGTCCGTGACGGCGTGAAGCGCGGGTCCACCTACCACCTCACGGAGTACTTCGGGCCGATCCTCGGCATCATGACGGCCGCCACCCTCGAGGAGGCCATCGCGCTGCAGAACGACATCGACTACGGCCTCACCTCGGGCATCCACTCCCTCGACAGCAAGGAGATCGCCATCTGGCTGGCCGGTGTCCAGGCCGGGAACCTGTACGTCAACCGCGGGATCACCGGCGCGATCGTGCAGCGGCAGCCGTTCGGCGGGTGGAAGAAGTCGGCGGTCGGCGCAGGGACGAAGGCCGGAGGCCCCAACTACCTCGCGGGTCTCGGCTCCTGGTCGGCCAGGGAGTCCACCGCCGACGCCGCGCCGCTGGCCGGCGCCGCTCCCCTGCTCACGGCGGCCCGGTCCGCGGGACTGCCGGAGGCGGACCTCGCCCGGCTGGCGCGCTCGGCGGCGTCGGACGCCGAGGCGTGGACCGGCGAGTTCGGTGCCGTGCGGGACGTCTCCGCGCTCTCGGCCGAGCGCAACCTCTTCCGGTACGTCGCCCACCCGGTCACCGTCCGGCTCGCGGAAGGTGCGCCGGTCTCCGATCTCGTCCGCGTGCTGCTGGCCGCCCGCGCCGCCGGCGCCCCGGTCTCCGTCTCGAGCGCCGTCGAGCTGCCTGCGGCGCTCCGCCCCGTCGTCGCCGCGCAGGCCGAGAGCCTCACGACGGAGGACGATGCCGCGTGGCTCGCCACTGCGTCGACCTCGGCGGTACGCCGCGTCCGACTCATCGGAGCCGGCGCGTCCGAGCTTGCCGCCGCGACGGGCGGACGCCCGGACCTCGCGGTCTACGCACAGCCGGTGACGGAGTCGGGGCGCGTGGAACTCCTGCCGTTCCTGCAGGAACAGGCGATCAGCATCACCGCTCACCGCTTCGGTACGCCGAACGCGCTGACGGAGGGAATCATCCCGTCCCACCGGGAGCGGTCGGTGTAGCCCACCGCCTCTGGCAGAATCGGTCCGACACTACTCGAGCCCGTCCAGGGCGGCCGGAAGGATCTGCCCCGTGGGAGATGCCAGCAGCACCCCACCCCGGGATCCACAGCGTCGGGCGTGGGTCCCGGGTCTCCTCGTCATGGCGGGCGGCGTTGCCATCACGCTGTTCCTCGCATCCCTCCAGACGCTCCTCGGGGCCCTCGTCCTCGCGCTGCTCCTCGGGATGCTCCTCGGGAACTCCGGGCTGTACACGGCCTCCCTGCGCCCGGGGATCGGCGGAGGGACCAAGCGGCTCCTGCGCGCGGGCGTGGTGCTGCTCGGACTCCAGCTGGCCCTGCCGGACATCCTCGCGCTCGGGCCGCAGGTCATCCTGCTGATCGTCGCGTGCGTCGTCCTCAGCTTCTACGGAACCCTCTGGCTGGGGCGGCGCTTCGGACTGAGCCGCTCCGCATCCCTGCTCATGGCGGCCGGCTTCTCGATCTGCGGAGCGTCGGCCGTCGCCGGGATGCAGGGCATCGTCGAGGCGGACGACGACGAGGTGGCCTCCGCCGTCGCGATGGTCACCCTCTACGGCTCCCTCATGATCATCGTCCTGCCCCTGGCGAACGCCGCGATCGGCCTCGATGCGACCCGCTTCGGGGTCTGGTCCGGGCTGGCCGTCCACGAGGTCGCGCAGGTCGTCGCGGTGGCGAGCACGGCGGGCACCGTGGCGCTGGCGTCGGCCACGGTGGTGAAGCTCGGTCGCGTCCTCATGCTCGCCCCGGTGGCCGCCATCGCCAGCATCGGTGAGCGACGTCACTCCTCCGCAGGCCTGCACGCCGCCACGACCGAGGCCGGCACCGTGTGGCCGAACGCCTCGACGCCCGGTCGGACGACCGGCGGGCGGATGGTGGCGGGTTCCTCGGACACGGGCGCGGCCCGTCGCTCCACACCCGTGGTTCCGCTCTTCGTCGTCGGTTTCCTCACGATGGTGGTCCTGCGATCGCTCGGGGTCCTCCCGCAGCCCGCCCTGGACATCGGCCGGACCGTCACGACCATCCTGCTCGCTGCGGGCATGTTCGGCCTGGGGGCGGGCATCGACCTGCGGAGACTGCTGCGCACCGGCGGGCGCTTCGCCGCCGTGGGTGCCGCGGCGACCACCCTGCTGGCGGGGCTGTCACTCCTGGGCGTCGTCGTCCTCACCTGAGGACCGACCCTTCACCGCGACGTCGGCGCAGCGTGCACCGCGACGTCAGCGCAGCCCGGTGCTCCGCTCCAGCGCCAGCCCGATCAGTTCGTCGATGAGCTCGGTGTAGCCGAGACCCGATTTCGCCCACATCTGCGGATACATGCTGATCGGCGTGAAGCCCGGCATGGTGTTGATCTCGTTGATGACCAGCCGACCGTCCGGCGTGTAGAAGAAGTCGACGCGTGAGAGCCCCTCGCCGCCGATCGCGTCGAACGCCTCCCCGGCGAGGACCCGGACGCGATCGATGACGTCGCCCGGGAGATCAGCCGGACAGGACAGTTCCGCGGCTGCACCGTCCACGTACTTGGCCTCGAAGTCGTACCACGCGTGATCGCCCGGCTGCATCGCGATCTCACCGGGCAGGGACGTCCGGGGGCCGTCGAGGCCCCGGCCCTGCAGCACGGCGACCTCGATCTCGCGGCCCTCGATACCGGCCTCGATCACCACCTTGGGATCGAAGGCCCGCGCCTTCTCGATCGCGGCGCGGAGCCCGCCGGCGTCCTCGACCCGGCTGATGCCCATCGAGGAGCCCGCACGCGCCGGCTTGACGAACAGGGGGAAGCCGAGGGCGGCGGCCCGCTCGCAGGAGTCGTCGGGGGCGGTGCGCCACTGCCGGTCCGAGACCACGGCATAGGGACCCACCTCGAGGCCCGCGGCGGCGAACACCACCTTCATGAAGTGCTTGTCCATGCCGACCGCGGAGGCCAGCACCCCGGCGCCGACGTACCGCATGTCCGCCATCTCGAGCAGGCCCTGCAGGGTGCCGTCCTCGCCGAACGGGCCGTGGAGCAGGGGCAGCACCACGTCCACCCCGCCGAGGCTCTCGGGCACGGACCCGGGCGCGGCCACGAGGAGTTCCTGTCCCGCACCACCGTCGGCGGTACCCATCACCACGGCCTGCGCGGTCGCTGTCACCTCGGGCAGGACATCGGAACGAAGCGACCAGGCCGCAGGATCGGCCGAGACGAGCGACCACTGGCCGCTCTTCGCGATGCCCACGGGGATGACGTCGTAGCGGGAGCGGTCGATCGCCTCGAGGACACCCGCCGCGGTCACGCAGCTGACGGCGTGCTCGCTCGACCGGCCGCCGAACAGGACGAGGACGCGGGGCTTGGACGGGGCTGGAGTCTCGGTGGTCACGGTGCGTGATCGCCTTCCGGCTTGAGGTTGCGGGCCAGCAGCCGCGGCCCGAGGTCGTTGACGGAGAGGCGTCCCTGCAGCACGGCCACCACGCTCGCCGTGATGGGCATGTCGACACCGAGCTTCGTCGCGGAGTCGAGGACGGCATGCGCCGACTTGATGCCCTCCGCGGTCTGGTTCATGCGCACCGTCACCTGGTCGAGGGTCAGGCCCTGGCCGAGCAGGTGCCCGGCGGTGTGGTTGCGCGAGAGGGCGGAGGAGCACGTGGCGATGAGGTCGCCCATGCCCGCCAGTCCAGCCATGGTCTCGGGGCGCCCGCCCAGGGCGACGGCGAGGCGCGTGGTCTCGGCGAGGCCGCGCGTGATGACGGAGGCCTTGGTGTTGTCACCCATGCGGCGGCCCTCGCAGATGCCGACCGCCAGCGCGATCACGTTCTTGACGATGCCACCGATCTCCACCCCGATCACGTCCGTTGAGGTGTACGGGCGGAAGTAGGAGGCCGTGCACGCGGCGGCGATCCAGGTCGCCGTGTCGTGGTCGGGGCACGCGACGACCGACGCCGTCGGCTCCTCCCGGGCGATCTCCATGGCCAGGTTCGGCCCGGACAGCACGGCGATCCGTTCGGCCGGCAGCGCGAGCTCCTCGGCGATCACCTCGCTCATGCGCGCGTCCGTGCCGACCTCGAGGCCCTTCATGAGGGATACGACGACGGCGTGGGACGGGATGAGGGGCCGCCAGGCGGGCAGCTGGGCGCGCAGCGTCTGCGCGGGGACGGCGAGGACCACGAGGTCGCTGTCCACGAGGACGGCGTCGATCTCCGCCGAGGCGGAGACGTTGCCCGGGAGCCGGGTGTCCCCGAGGTACCGCGAGTTGCGGTGGTGCACGGAGATCTCCTCCGCCACCTCCGGGCGTCTGGACCACAGCACGACGTCGGTGTCCGGAGCCGCATCGGCCAGCACCTTCGCGAAGGTGGTCCCCCAGCTCCCGGAGCCGAGGACGGCGATCTTCCGGGGGGCACCGTCGGGGCGTACCGCGACGGCGTGGTGGGCAGTGCCGGGCGCGCCGGTCTCCGAATCGCTCACGATGCAGCTCCCGACTCTTCGGCGGACGGCGGATCCCCGGCGTTCCCGCCCGTCGCACCGATATCACGGCCGGTCGACGTCTGCTGCTTCGCGGCCGGATCCCAGCGCTCCGTGGGCGCCAGTTCACCGCGCAGCTCGGCGAGCAGCTCCGTGATCGCATCGAGGATGCGCTCCGTCGCGGCGTCGAGGGTGGTGCGGGTCAGCGGGGCACCTCGGAACTCGCTGAGGTCCACGGGTTCACCGACCAGGACGCGGGCACGCTTGCGTGGGACCAGGTGGAAGCGCCTGGCGTAGCGGGGGAAGACCTCGTGGGCCCCCCACTGGGCGATCGGCACGACGGGCGCCCCGGTCTGCAGGGCGAGCCGCGCCGCACCCGTCCGCCCCTTCATCGGCCACAGGGCGGGGTCCCGGGTCAGCGTGCCCTCGGGGTAGATGATGATGCCGCCGTTGTCCGCGAGCACCTCGCGCGCGGCCTCCAGCGATCGGTTGGCCCCGGCGGAGCTGCGCTCCACCGGCACCTGGCGGATGACGCGCAGGATGGACCCGATCACGGGCACGGAGAAGAGCGACGCCTTCGCCATGAAGTGCGGCATGACACCCTGGTTGTACAGGAAGTGGCCCACCACGATCGGATCGATCTCGGTCACGTGGTTCGGGCAGACGATCATGCCGGTCCCCCGGGGGAGCCGCTCCTGGCCCCGCCACTCCTTGGCCATCATGGCGTTCATCACCGGCCTCACCCAGGAGGCGAGGAAGGTGAACATGGCGCGCGAACCCCGTGGTTCCCCCATGTGCCCGAACCGCCTAGGAGACTGCCACGGCGTCAGCCGGGGCATCCTCCGTGATGTCGAAGTCGGCGCCGAGGCCCTCGAGCTTGTCCTGGAAGCGCTCGTACCCGCGGTTGATCAGCTCGATCCCGGTGACCCGGGAGACGCCGTCGGCCGCGAGCGCGGCGATGAGGTGGCTGAAGCCGCCGCGCAGGTCGGGGATGTCGATGTCGGCCCCGCGGAGCTGCGTGGGTCCGGAGATGACGGCGGAGTGGAGGAAGTTGCGCTGCCCGAACCGGCACGGCACGCTGCCGAGGCATTCGCGGTGCACCTGGATGTTCGCGCCCATCCGGATGAGGGCCTCCGTGAAGCCGAAGCGGTTCTCGTACACGGTCTCGTGCACGATCGACACTCCCGCCGCCTGGGTCAGCGCGACGACGAGGGGCTGCTGCCAGTCGGTCATGAAGCCGGGGTGCACGTCGGTCTCGAGGACCAGCGGCGAGAGCGGACCGCCCGGGTGGTAGAAGCGGATGCCGTCGTCGTCGACGTCGAACGCGCCGCCGATCTTCCGGTAGGTGTTGAGGAAGGCCGTGAGGTCAAGCTGACGGGCGCCCTCGACATAGATGTCGCCCTGTGTCACGAGGGCGGCGGACGCCCAGGACGCGGTCTCGTTGCGGTCCGAGATGGCCTTGTGGTTGTAGCCGGTGAGCTCCTTGACGCCCTCGATGCGGATCACGCGGTCCGTCTGCACCGTGATGATCGCGCCCATCTTCTGCAGGACGGCGATGAGGTCCATGATCTCGGGCTCGACGGCGGCACCGGAGAGCTCGGTGATGCCGTCGGCGCGGATCGCGGTGAGGAGCACCTGCTCCGTCGCGCCGACGCTGGGGTACGGGAGCGTCAGCTTCGCGCCGTGGAGGCCCTTGGGAGCGGAGATGGAGATGCCACCGGGACGCTTGTCCACGACGGCACCGAAGTTGCGGAGCACCTCGAGGTGGTAGTCGATGGGGCGGTCACCGATCTTGCAGCCGCCGAGATCGGGGATGAACGCCTCACCGATGCTGTGCATCAGTGGACCGCAGAAGAGGATGGGGATGCGCGAGTCGCCGGCGTGGGCGTCGATGTCCTTGGAGCGGGCCATCTTCGCGTCGCTGGGGTCCATGGTGAGGTCCCCGGTCACGGGATCCTTGGTCACCTTCACGCCGTGCAGCTGCAGGAGGCTGGTGACGACGTCGACGTCCTTGATCTCCGGCACGTTCCGGAGGACCGACGGCGTGTTGCCGAGGAGAGAGGCGACCATGGCCTTCGGGACGAGGTTCTTCGCACCGCGAACGGATACCTTGCCCCTCAACGGAATGCCGCCGCGAATGGTCAGAACGCTACCCATGGATACCTAGTTTCTTCATACGTTGAACCCCCGCGGACTCGAAAATGCCCGTTACAAGCATAGGAGCACCACGGAGCAGACAGAAATACAAGGGTACTTGGTGCACTCCCTGTTCGGTGAGAGCAACCGGTGAGGGTGCGTCGTCATTCCTGTCCGCCGGTCGGAGGCCCGTGACGTGCCCGACACCCCGGGCCGACAGTCCGAGCCGGCGCAGCGACCCACGCCGCAGCCGCTGCCGCCGGGCGGGACGCGCCGCTCAGGAGCGCGCGGGCAGCGTCAGGGGCTTGTGGGCGGGGCGCCGGGCCTCGAAGGACGTGATGTGTTCCTCCTGCCGCAGGGTGAGCCCGATGTCGTCGAGGCCCTCGAGGAGCCGCCAGCGCGTGTAGTCGTCGAGCTGGAAGGGTGCGCTGACCGCGCCGCACTGGACGGTGCGGGCCTGGAGGTCCACGGTCACCGTGGTGCCCGGTTCGTTCTCCAGCACCTTCCAGATGAGTTCGATGTCGTCCTGGGCGACCTGCGCCGCGACGAGCCCCTGCTTGCCCGAGTTGCCCCGGAAGATGTCCGCGAACCGGGAGGAGAGCACGGCACGGAACCCGTAGTCCTTCAGCGCCCAGACGGCGTGCTCGCGGGAGGACCCGGTGCCGAAGTCCGGGCCGGCGGCGAGCACCGAGCCGCGCGTGTACGGCTCGCGGTTCAGGATGAACTCCCTGTCCTTGCGCCACTCGGCGAAGAGCGCATCCTCGAATCCGGTGCGGGTGATCCGCTTGAGGTAGACCGCGGGGATGATCTGGTCGGTGTCGATGTTGCTCTGGCGCAGCGGTACGCCGATCCCGGTGTGCGTGGTGATCTTCTCCATGGAACGGCTCCTAGGCAGCAGGGACGGAGGACGGGGTCGTGACGTGGACACCGGTGCCGCCGGGTAGCGGGCCGAGGTCCGACGGCGAACTCAGGGTGCCTCGGACGGCCGTCGCAGCGGCGACGACGGGCGAGACGAGGTGCGTGCGCCCACCCTTGCCCTGGCGTCCTTCGAAGTTGCGGTTCGAGGTCGAGGCGCAGCGCTCCCCCGGGGCGAGCTGGTCGGGGTTCATCCCCAGGCACATCGAGCACCCGGCGAAGCGCCATTCTGCGCCGAAGTCCTTGAAGACGCGGTCCAGCCCCTCGGCCTCCGCCTGCAGGCGGACGCGGGCCGAACCCGGCACCACCATCATCCGGATCGCAGGATCCTTCTCGCGTCCCCTTATGATGTCAGCGGCGATCCGGAGATCCTCGATCCGGCTGTTGGTGCAGGAGCCGAGGAAGACGGTGTCCACGCGGATGTCCTTCATGGCCGTTCCGGGCTCCAGGGCCATGTACTCCAGGGCCCTGCTGCAGGCGGCCCTGTCGTTCTCGTCGGCGAAGTCCTCCGGTGCCGGGACGGACTGCGAGAGCGAGACGCCCTGGCCCGGGTTGGTGCCCCACGTGACGAAGGGCTCGAGATCGTTCGCGTCGAGGAACACCTCGGCGTCGAAGACGGCGTCGTCGTCCGTGCGCAGTTCTCGCCAGTCGGCGACGGCGGCGTCCCAGTCCGCGCCCTGCGGTGCGTGCGGCCGCCCCTTCAGGTAGTCGAAGGTGGTTTCGTCCGGCGCCACCATCCCGGCACGGGCTCCCGCCTCGATGGACATGTTGCAGATGGTCATGCGCGCTTCCATGGACAGCGACCGGATGGCGGAGCCGCGGTACTCGAGCACGTAGCCCTGGCCGCCGCCCGTGCCGATCTTCGCGATGACCGCGAGAATGATGTCCTTCGAGGTGACACCCGGCTTCAGCGTCCCCTCGACCGTGATGCCCATCGTCCGGAACGGCTTCAGGGACAGCGTCTGGGTGGCCATGACGTGCTCCACCTCCGAGGTGCCGATGCCCATGGCGAGGGCACCGAAGGCCCCGTGCGTGGAGGTGTGCGAATCACCGCAGACGACGGTGAGGCCCGGCTGGGTCAGGCCGAGCTGCGGACCCACCACATGGACGATGCCCTGCTCGGCGTCGCCCAGCGAGTGCAGGCGGACGCCGAACTCGCGGCAGTTGGCCCGCAGGGTGTCGATCTGGGTGCGGCTCGTGAGATCGGCGATCGGCTTGTCGATGTCGATCGTCGGCGTGTTGTGGTCCTCGGTGGCGATCGTCAGGTCTGGACGTCGCAGCGGTCGCCCGGCGAGGCGGAGGCCCTCGAAGGCCTGCGGGGAGGTCACCTCGTGCACGAGGTGCAGGTCGATGTAGAGGAGGTCGGGCTGGGCCTCGGCGCCGACCACGTCACCCTTGCGGACCACGTGCGCGTCCCAGACCTTCTCTGCCAGTGTCTTGCCCATGACGGTCGTCCTCACTCTGTTCCTCGATGTCTCCCCGGGCTGTTCCCCGAACGTGTTGGTCGCAAGGGGGCCCCGGTGCCACCCACTCAACCAGCGCCGGCGGGTCAGGGCCAGCCGGACGGCTTGCGTCTCAGATAATGAGACGGCAATATCATCCTATGGACAATTCTAGCGGCGTCGGCGTCATCGACAAGGCCGCGCTCGTACTCGACGCCCTCGAAGCCGGACCCACGACGCTCGCCCAGCTGGTGTCTTCGACGGGCCTCGCACGGCCGACGGTCCACCGTCTCGCGCTGGCCCTCACCCACCACCGGCTCGTGGGCCGTGACATGCAGGGCCGCTTCGTCCTCGGCAGCAGGCTCGTCGAGCTGGCGTCGGCAGCCGGTGAGGACCGCCTGATCGCCGCCGCGGGGCCGGTGCTGCTGAGTCTCCGCGACGCGACCGGGGAGAGCGCGCAGCTCTTCCGGCGGCAGGGCGACTGGCGCGTCTGCGTCGCCTCCGCCGAGCGGCCGGTGGGCCTGCGGGACACCATCCCCGTCGGCACACAGCTGTCCATGCGCGCCGGGTCGGCGGCCCAGTGCCTCTTGGCCTGGGAGGACCACGACCGCCTCCTGAAGGGCCTGCAGAACGCCCGCTTCACGCCGACGGTCCTGGCCGGGGTCCGACGCCGGGGCTGGGCACAGAGCCTCGGCGAGCGGGAGGCCGGAGTCGCCTCGGTGTCCGCGCCGGTCAGAGGACCATCCGGCCGGGTCATCGCCGCCGTCTCGATCTCGGGACCCATGGAACGGCTGACGCGGCAGCCCGGCCGGATCCATGCGGAAGTCGTCTCCGATGCCGCCCGGCAACTCACCCTGGCCGTGGGCAAGGCCGCCGACTGACATGGCCGCCGAGACACCAGCGGACTCCCCGCGGCAGGACACGGCCCCTCGTCTGCCGGCCCCCGGCCTCGGGAGCGACGGCACGGCGCCGGCTTCCGGGACGGACCTCCCGGGTGGGACGGCGCCGTCCCACCGTTACGCCGTCTTCCTGCGGGGCGTCAATGTCGGCGGGATCACCCTGCGGATGGCGGATCTGCGGGAACTCCTCGCCGGGTTGCCGCTCCGGGACGTGGCGACGGTCCTCGCGAGCGGCAATGCCACCTGTACCTCGGATCTCGACCCGCAGGCGTTGAGGACGGCAGTCCAGGACGCCCTGCGCCGCCGCTTCGCGTACGAGGCGTGGGTCGTCGTCGTCGAGCACGGCGATCTGGTGACCCTGGCGGCATCCGTGCCGGTGGGGGCCGCCGACCCCGGAGGCGATCGGACGGCTCGTGCCGCGACTCCCGATCAGCACACGTACGTGACCTTCTTCACCGACCCTGCCGAGCGCGACGCACTCCTCGCGGAGGCACGCGATCTCGCCGACCTCCCCGTCCTCCTCGAGGGCGCTCCCGCGGTTACCTGGTGCTCGCCGAAGGGCAGCTCCACCGACGTCCCCCTCGCCAGGATCCTGGCGCGGTCCCGCTACGCCGCCGTCTCGACCACCCGCAACATCAACACCGTGCACAGGGTCCTCCGGCTGCTCGACGCGTGACGGGACGCCCGGACGCACCGGGTTGACGAGGAGCGGCACAATGGGACCTGTCGCCGGAGGGCCGAGCGGCGTCCGGATGTACGAGCCGGCGCGCGGATCCCTCCGCCCGCGCCGACCCCGGAGAACCAGCAGAAGGACAGACATGCGCCTCATCGCCCAGGATTGCTACCGCCTCGAACACCAGAAGGGGTCGCACGGTTTCGTCGTCGCAGGCGCGGGACGCGCTGCCGTCATCGACCCGGGGATGACGTCAGGGTTCGACGGCGTCCTCGCGGAGCTGCGCGCCAACGAGGAGATGACGGGCCGCATCACCGATATCGTCCTGACCCACTACGACGTCGACCACGCACAGGTGGCCGCCAAGCTCCAGGCGGCCCTCGGAGCGACCGTGTGGATCGGTGCGGCGGACGCCGACGTGCTCCGCGGACGGCTGGCGCCGAAGACCCTGTTCCGGAAGCTCCTGCAGAGGATCGCCCGCGTGACACTCCCGGAGGGTGCCCGGGAGCTCGACGGCTCCGGCGAGATCTTCTCGGGCCTGGAGTACCTGCCGGCGCCGGGTCACACACCCGGCCACTACGCCTACCAATGGCGTGGGGTCCTGTTCACCGGCGATGCGGCACTGGTCGGAGCGGACGGCACGCTCCGCGACTTCTACGCCCCGCTGATCAACGACCGGGCGGTCGCCGCCCGCACCGTGCAGCTCCTCGCCGAACGGATCCGCACGGGGTCGGTCGAGTGGGTCTGCTCCGGCCACAGCCCGATCGCCCGCACCGCGTCCTCCTGATACCGGGGGCGCGCTGGTCCTCGGCGCGCGTCCCGACCGGCCGGTTCCACTGGTCGTCCTCACCGGCCGACCCCACCGGCCGACCCCACCGGCCGACCCCACCGGCCGACCCCACCGGCCGACCCCACCGGCCGACCCCACCCCTCTCCCCACCCGCTGTCCCCAGCGCCGGTTCTCAGCGCCGGTTCTCAGCGGCCGGTTCTCAGCGGCCGGACAAGGCGGCCCGCACGGCGGAACCGAAGGCGTTGCACCGCTGCACCTCCCCGGCGACGGGGAGCAGCACCACGTCGTCGGCCACGCGTGAACAGGCTGCGAGGAGTCGCCGGCGCACGCGGGAGGCGCGCCGGGCTGCACCCCAGCGCGCCAGGAGTGCGGCCAGGACCGCGAGCAGGAGTCCCGCGGCGAGTCCCCCGAGGATGAGCAGGGTGGGGACGGGGAAGCCCTCGACGCGCGGGACGTCGATGGCGGGCAGCTGGAGGAACCCCAGGACGGCGAGCACCCCGAGCCAGGCCAGGCCGGCGACGAGGGCCGCGAAGGCCACCCACTGGAGGACCCCGAAGACGCTCCACCAGGCTCGCGGGCCGCTCTCCAGGTCCGTGCCGGTGACGGCAGAATCGAGGTCGTCGGTGACGTGGTCCGCGGTGCCGCGGGCCGCATCGCGGATGGACGTACGCCACGGCTCGACGGCGTCCCCCGCCGCTGCATCCCCGAAGACCCGCAGTGCGTGGTCGACGCGCGCGCGCTGTGCCGGCTGCGCGAACGGCAGCGAGGACGTCCGCAGCTCGGGTGCGAGGTCGCGGGACCGGAGGTTCAGGCGGCGCAGCGGATCGGGGCGTAGCCCGGCGATCCAGCGGGTCACGGGCCAGCCGGCAGTGGCGTGGGCGTCACGGCGATAGGAGCTGCGCACGGCGTCCACCACGACCTGCACGCCGGCTGCCGTTCCGAGTTCGTCGCCCAGTGCCTCCCGCGCTGCCTCCGACGGCGGCCGGATCGGCTGATCGGGGGCGAAGGGCACGAGCTCGGCGGCGGATCGGGCGGCATCGGCGGCTATCCTGCGTGTCGCTGCGGCGCGGGTCTCCGCGAGCGCACCGATCTGGTCCGCCAGGACATCGATGCCGAGCCCTGTCCTGGCCGAGACCGGCACCACCACGACATTCCGCAGCCCCTCGCCGGCGAGGATGGCCGAGAGGGACGCGGTGACGGCCCCGACGTCCTCCGGGTCGAGGCGGTCCACCTGGTTGAGCGCCACCAGGGTCACCGCCTCATGGGTGGCGAGGTCGCGGAGGAAGTCGTGGTGCAAGGCGGCGTCCGCGTACTTCTGCGGATCCACGACCCACAGCAGGACGTCCACCTGCCCGGTCAGGCGGGCCACGACTCCTCGGTGCGCGAGGGCGGTGGAGTCGAAGTCCGGCAGATCGAGCAGGATCAGCCCCGGAATGCTGTCCGACGGCTCGGCAGGTGGCGCCGGTGGCGCCGTGCGGACGGTCGACGGCGCAGCCGGACGGCGCCGCAGCCGGCGCAGGAAGCCCCTGCGGGGGGCACCATCCGCGCCGCCGGAATCCCGTCGTGCCGCCTTCGTCCCGATCGCGCGCGCGCCACTGTCCGCGCCACCGGTCGCACGGGTACCTGCATCGGAGGAGGGCTGATCGCGGTCGCCGTGGTTGCGGACAGCAGCGCCGGCCCCGACGTCGTCGTGCCCGTCGTCGATCGCGGCCCCCGGGACCAGCGGCGTCCCCTCGGGTAGTTCCACCCGCTGCCGCACATCGAGCCAGTCGAGCAGTTCGTCGCTCCCGTGCCGCCCCCAGACGAGGGCCAGGGGTTCCGACGTCGTCGGGCGACGGGCGGCCACGCGGGCCGCAGCCGTGCCGCTCAGCGCGTTCACCAGGGAGGACTTCCCGCTGCCGGTCGGACCGAACACCCCGACGACGGTGTGGTCGGCGGACAGCGAGCGGCGCACGCCGGCCCGGTCCAGGGCGACGGAGAGCCGCTGGAGGTGGTCCTCCGGCAATCGGTCCAGACCGAGCTCGTACGCGTCCTGCAGGTGGTCCAGGACGACGGTGAGCGTCGTGGCGAGCGGCGCCTCCACCGCGGTATTTCCGTGCCGGCTCACGCCTCACCCTCCGCCGACGGGTGCTGCCCTGCGGGCAACGCCGTGCGCAGCCTGCGCGTGAGCACCCGGAGGGATTCCGCCGGGGTCTGGTGCGTCAGGGGCGCCAGCGACGCCTCGAAGGGAGCGCGCTCCTCGCGGAACAGTCCCTCGACACGGGCGGCGAGGTTCGTGCGCGCCGTCGCCGTGAGGCGCCGGACGGCGTCGTCGCCGAAGACGGCCTCGAGCAGCTTCTGTCCGGCGATGGCCGAGGCGCCCGCGATCCCGAGCTCACCGCCGGTCAATCCACCGGTCGAGGCGAAGACCACCACCATGAGGGCGACGGCGATCCCGTTGACGCCGAAGGAGAGCATCCTCGCCGTGAAGCGCTTGTCCGCGCCCTCCGCCTGGACCAGGCGGAGGAGGTCCTGCTGCCAGGCGCGGATCTCGCGCGCCACCTGCACGCCGACGTCGTCCGCACGCCACGGAGGGACATCCCGCAGCAGTGTGGCACCGGCCTGGTCCGAGCGCCACCGCCGTCGCGTGGCCTCGTCCGCCCGGGCCGCCTGCTCCGTGATGACGGTCTGCAGACCGCTGCCGATCGCCTCGGCGACCGTCGAGGCGGGCGCGGGCCTGCCGGTGAAGAAGGCCGTCACACGGTCCCGTGCGCGGCCGATCCTCGTCTCCAGGCCACGCATGAACTCACCGGTCCCGACGAAGTCCTGCCAGCGGGCCAGGACCTCCCCGCGGAGCAGCCTGCCGTCCTCGGTCGCAGCGAGGACGTCGGCGAGCGCATCGCGGTACGCGGCATCCAGCGACGCCCGGAGGGAGTCCCCCACCGCCTGTTCCTGCAGGACCGCGTCCGCGATGGCATCCATCCGTCCGGCGAGGGCGCGCATGGCTCCCCCGACGGTCCTTCGGGCGATGTCGCGGCGGCCCTCCGCGTCGGCGGCCAGGGCCTGCAGCCAGCGGGAGATCGGCTCCACCGTCTCCGGCGGGAGCATCCGTGTCGCGTCGAGCCGCACCTCGGGCACGACGAAGATGGGGGCATGACCGAGGTTCTCTGCCGCGAGCAGGGTGAGGAGGTCACCGCGGATCTCCTCCTCCACACCGCTCGGTACGCGGTCGAGCACGACGGCCACGAGCACGTCCCTCCGTCCCGCCTCCGCCAGCAGCTTCCACGGCACGGCATCCGCATAGCGGTTCGCCGTCGTGACGAAGATCCACAGGTCCGCTGCGGCGAGCAGCTGCCCCGCGAGCCGGCGGTTCTCATCGGCGATGGAATCGACGTCGGGGGCGTCGAGCAGCGCGAGTCCTGCGGGGAGGCCGGGCATGGGCCGCAGGAGCAGGGTGTCCGCCCCCGTGGCCCGGTGGAGCTGTGCGCGGCCCGGATCGATGGCCGGGCTTCCTTCCTGCAGGCCGTCGTCGGCGGCCAGGCGTACCCGGCTCAGGGTCGGCAGGATCCGTGCGTCGTCGAACCACGCGCCGTCGTCGGGATGGTGGAGGAGCAGTGGCTGCCGCGTGGTCGGCCGGACGGCGCCCGTGACGGAGACCGGTCGGCCCACGAGCGCGTTCACCAGCGTGGATTTCCCCGCACCGGTCGATCCCCCCACCACGGCGACCAGGGGTGCATCGAGGCTGGCGAGCCGAGGCAGGATGTAGTCGTTCAGCTGGGCACGAGCGGCGGCGGCGGAGGATCGCGCCCCGACCGAGGTCGGCAGGTCCAGGGGGAAGGTGAGCTCCTCCAGTGCTCCACGGACCTCCCGGAGGAGGGCTGGGAGCCCGCGGGCGTCGCCGGAGGGAGAGGGTGCGCTCATGGACCCATCATGCCAGCCGCGCCCAGGGCCGGCTGGAGCAGGGCGCCCGGCCATCGGACATCCGCCCGCTGTCTCCCCCGGCGCGCGGTTGTGGTTAAAGCAGAACGTCCCGGGCATCGTGATGATGTCCGGGACGTTCCGTGATGTCCGTGAGGACTGCTGTGACCCCAGCGGGATTCGAACCCGCGTTACCGCCGTGAGAGGGCAGCGTACTAGGCCGCTATACGATGGGGCCAGTACTTTTCCATCTTACTCGAACTTCTGACTGCTTGTGCCATCCTGCCCGCGAGGGCCGGAGTGCGCTGGGGTACCAGGACTCGAACCTAGAATGTTGGTACCAGAAACCAGTGTGTTGCCAATTACACCATACCCCAATGGCACTTCTCGAAGCCCTGAACCTGCCGGGTTTCGCTCGCGTAACCGCTCCGCGCCGAGATATAACTCTACCGGACGGAGGGCAGGAACTGCAAAACGGACGCCAGCCCGCTGATCCACGGCACGGGGAGTTCGGGTCCGTCGGGCGCATCGGGGACTCCCGTACCGGTCCCCGATCGGTCCAGCCAGATCCCGCGCAGCCCGGCGTGCTGAGCGCCGACGGCGTCGATGAGCCGGTTGTCGCCCACGTACAGCGTCCGTGCGGGATCCGTGCCCAGCAGGCGCGCGCCTTCGAGGTAGATCGCCGGATCCGGCTTCGCGACGCCGACCGTGTCGATGCCGACGAGGACCCGGATCCGTTCGAGCCCCGCGCGGTCCAGCTTCGCCCGCTGGTAGCCGTGCACGTTGTTGCTCACGGCACCGTAGGGGATGACCCTGGCGTCCAGGGCGTCGAGGAGGGGCGCCACGTCGTCGTACGGCCTGAAGTGCAGCGGGAGCGTCTGCTCGTACGCCCGCACCCACGCGTCGGCCATCCGCCCGAGGAAGGGCTCGGGCGTGAACCCGGCCCGGGCATGGCGCACGCGGTGCACGCGCTGCTCCTCGAACGTCAGCTCGCCGGCCAGGAAGCGGTCGTAGTGGCGCTGCGGGTCCGTGGTGTACAGGGCCTTGTAGCGGACCCAGTCGTCGTCGCCGAGGTGGTCGAGCGCCGGATCGGGGATGGCCTGCAGGGTCTGCCCCATGGCCCGCTCGAGATCGACCAGCGTGTCGTCGATGTCGAAGAGGACGCCGTGCACCGGCGCAGGCCCAGGGCCCTGCCCGCCGCGGGGAGCGGACGTCGTCACGCCTGCTGGACCGTCGCCTGCAGGGCGCGCACGCGGGCTATCGAGGACTCGCGTCCGAGGATCACCATCGATTCGAACAGCGGCGGCGAGATCCTGCGCCCCGAGATCGCGGTGCGCACCGGACCGAACGCGACCCTCGGCTTCAGCCCGAGGGAGTCGACGAGGGCGGTCCGCAACGCTGCCTGCAGTGGCTCCGCCTGCCACTCGGCGCACCCCTCGAGCGCCTCCAGCGTCGCGCCGAGCACCTCGCCCAGGTTCTCCGGCAGCCCCTTCCGCGCATCGTCGGCGATGTCGATCGCGTCGTCGGCCTTGAAGAGGAAGGCGAGCATCTCGGGTGCCTCACCGAGCAGCGTGATGCGTTCCTGGATCAGTGGCGCGGCGGCCGCGATGATCCTCAGCTCCTGAGCCGTCGGTTCGGCACCGATGACGCCGGCCGCTGCCAGATACGGCAGGAGGCGGCTCCGGAACTCGGCGGGATCGAGCAGGCGGACGTGCGTCCCGTTGATGGCCTCGGCCTTCTTCAGGTCGAAGCGGGCCGGGTTGGCGAGGACGTCGCGTACGTCGAACTTCTCGACGAGCTGCTCCACGGAGAAGATGTCCTCGTCGGCGGACAGGCTCCAGCCGAGCAGCGAGAGGTAGTTGAGCAGCCCTTCGCGGATGAAGCCGCGCTCTCGGTGCAGGAACAGGTTCGACTCGGGATCGCGCTTGGAGAGCTTCTTGTTGCCCTGGCCCATGACATAGGGAAGATGTCCGAACAGCGGCATGTACTGCGCCACCCCGACGTCGATCAGGGCACGGTACAGGGCGACCTGGCGTGGGGTCGAGGAGAGCAGGTCCTCGCCGCGCAGGACATGGGTGATGCCCATGAGGGCGTCATCCACGGGATTGACCAGCGTGTAGAGGGGCGCGCCGTTGGCGCGGACGACGGCGAAGTCCGGGACGCTGCCGGCACGGAAGGTGATCTCCCCGCGCACGAGGTCGGTGAAGGTGATGTCCTCGTCCGGCATGCGGAGCCTGAGGACAGCAGGACGGCCGGCCGCACGGAATCCGTCCTTCTGCTCCTCGGTGAGGTCGCGGTCGTGGTTGTCGTACCCGAGCTTCACGTCTCGGCCGGCGGCGCGGTGGCGCGCCTCGACCTCCTCCGGGGTGGAGAAGGATTCGTAGAGATGCCCTGCTGCGGTCAGCCGCTCGATGACGTCGCGGTAGAGCTCGCCGCGCTGCGACTGGCGGTAGGGTCCGTTCGGACCGCCGACCTCGACGCCCTCGTCCCAGTCGATGCCGAGCCAGGTCATCGCCTCCAGCAGCTGCTGGTAGCTCTCCTCGCTGTCGCGCGCAGCGTCGGTGTCCTCGATGCGGAAGACGAGCGTGCCGCCCGTGTGCCGCGCGTAGGCCCAGTTGAAGAGGGCCGTCCGGATGAGACCCACGTGGGGCGTCCCCGTCGGCGACGGGCAGAATCGGACCCTGACGGGCGTGGCATCGGTGACGGTGGGGAGGTCTGCGGCAGTAGTCATGATGGTCCCAGTCTAGGCGGGACCTCCCGTCGCGGATGCGTCGTCGGGCCGGTTGGGCGCGACGACGCGGCCCGTCAGCGGCGCGCCGGGTTGGACAGCCGGCCGATGCCCTCGATGTCGACGTCGAACCTCTGGCCGTCCGTGATCATGCCGACGCCGGCGGGGGTTCCGGTGAGGATGATGTCACCGGGCAGGAGGGTGAAGGCCTGGGAGACGTAGGCCACGAGCTCGCGTGCCCCCCAGATCATGTCGCTCGTGGAACCGTCCTGGCGGAGGTCGCCGTCGAGGGTGCCGCGCACGGTGAGGTTCTCGGGATCGAGCTCCGTCTCGATCCAGGGACCGATGGGGCACGAGGTGTCGAAGCCCTTGGCCCGGGCCCACTGGTGGTCCGTCTTCTGCACGTCGCGCGCCGTCAGGTCGTTCGCGCAGGTGTAGCCGAAGACGACGTCGTCGACGCGTTCGAGCGGGACGTCCTTGCAGATCCGGCCGATGACGACCGCGAGCTCGGCCTCGTAGGAGATCTGGTCCGAGAACGACGGCAGCATGATGGGATCGCCGGGGCCGATCACGGAGGTGTTCGGCTTGAGGAACATCAGCGGCGCGGCCGGTGTCTCGCTCCCCATCTCCTGGATGTGGTCGGCGTAGTTCCGTCCGATGCCCACGACCTTGCTCCGCGGGATCACCGGTGCCAGCAGCCGGACGTCCTCGAGCGCATGGCGGGCACCCGTGAGCTGGACGCCGCTGTAGAAGGGGTCGCCCTGGATGACGGCGACCTCCTCGTTGCCGGCGGAACCGTCCACCACACCGAACATGGGATCGTCGTCGACGACAAAACGTGCAATTCGCATGCCGCCAGCCTAGCCTGAGCCATCGCCACGGGCCGTGCGGCGGGTACCGCCGAGCGTGCTCCACGGTTCATCCACGATGTGTGCGCCCGGTCGACGACACCCTGCGCGCGTCGTCGACCGGGCGTTAAAAGGCGATACCGCGGGCACTCCCTCCCCACAAGAGGGTGCCCGCGGTATCAGGTCTACTCTGCAGACTCGCTCCGCTGTCCGATGAGGATCAGGGGAAAGAGCGAGTGTGCTCAGTAGGGCCAGTAGTTGACGCGATCGGTCGACGAGACGGGGGCAACGGCACCCGACTTGGCGGGGGCGGCCGTGGCGACCGCCGCGGTGCCGGAGACGAGGAACACGGAGAGCATGAGGGCGGAAACGAGGCGCTTCATAGTGGACATCCTTCGGGGGATAACAGTGGTTGAAGCAGGTGCCTGCGGTACCACAGCCTGCTATGAAAACATCGTAAGCCACTCCAGTCACTTTGGTAACAGTTCTTGCGTCAAAACTGCCCTTTTCCTTGGTTTCGATGATTTGGCGACGAAAAGGAACCAATATGGTGGTCACAGGTGGAAGAAATCGACGGCGGGGGTCAATCGTGGCGTTGCAGGACGGCCGGAGTGAACAGCTCATGATCGAACTCCAGGCGCGGGAGGCCTGGAACCAGCGCGATTATGCAACCGCCCAAAGTCTCGCAGGCCATGCAGCGGCCCTTGCACGGACGATCGGCGACGAGACGAGTTGGTGGAATGCCACATTCCTCATCGCCGAGGCCTTGAGGAAACAGGGCCTGATGCAGGATTCCACCGAGATCGCCGAGGGCCTCGAGAGCCATCCCCTGACGGTCGGGTCCCAGGCCCTGAGCGCCAAGGTCGCCACCCTGAAATCCTTCGCCCTGCAGGGCAGCGGCAACCTCGGATCAGCGGTCGAGGCAGCAACCCGCGCGGTCGAGCTCGCGCGGGCGGCGCCCGACGGCCGCGCCATCGAGATCGAGGCCCAGAACGCGCTCATCGCCGCCCTCGCCGACAGTGACAAGCTGGAGGAGGCATGGCAGGAGTGCCAGCGCCTGGCCGACCTGCTGTCCGCAGAGCCGAGCAGTCAGACGACCGGGCTGGGGTACTGGGCGATCGGGAACGTCGCCTTCCTCCAGCGCCACATCAGCGAGGCCGTGTCCTACCACCAGCTCGCTGCCCGGGACCTCTCCCCCAGCAATGATCTGGCCCTGTGGGCACGCTTCAACCTCGGGTCCGCACAGTTCAGGATGGATGCGGGCCTGACCGGACCCGAGACGCTCGAGTGCATCGAACGGGCCGAGATGGCGGGGTCGATCGTCGGCGGCACCGAACGTGACCGGCTCGAGTTGAGCCTGAGTCGTGCCCAGTGGCTCGTCCTGACCGGGCAATCAGACCTGGCGATCGACCGGCTGACGGCGATCGTCGATCACAAGGATCTTCTGGCCTTCCACATCGCCGCCCAGGCCCATCTCCTCATGGGGCAGGCCTTCCTGGCCACCGGCGCGAGAGCCGAAGCGATCGGGAACCTCGAAGTCAGCGAGGGGCTGTTCCTGCAGTCCGGTGCCGCAGACCGCGCGGCGACCGCCCGCGGTCTGCTCCAGGGCATGGACGCCGCCCTGGGCTGAGCGGAGCGGACGCTCCCACCGTGCCCGCGGACGTCAAGGACCGATCGCGGGCGTCCTCGGTGGCTCATCCTGCGGGCCGTGCCGTACAGTTCTTCTCAGGCCCTGGTCGGGCTGGGCGTTTTCCCCCATTACTCCCACCCCGGCCGGGGCTCCTGCGTGTGCGGACGTGGCTGTCGGACGGCGGACCGGAAGCACCGTCCCCCGGCAGGGACGCGCCCCCTCGCTGCCGATACCCGGGCCTACCGGAGATGTCCCTCCCCGGTGCTAGGGTTTCTCCGTCGGCCGTCCTCTCCGGGGCGCCGATGCCGGTCGCCGACCACCGCTCCGGGCGGTGCGGCGCCGCAGCGTGATTCCACGCGGATCCGTGATCCGTTCGACGGCGACAACTTCGGGGGTAGGGCGCCATGCCACAGGCTTCATCGCTCCGCACCCGAGCCCCACGGACCGCCGGGACGACCGCGAATCCGCCGTCAGGGCGCCGTCGTCCGGCCGAGCCGTTCCCGGCCCCTCGGAATGTACGCTGGTCCCGATGAACGCCGACCACAAGGACCCCCGGCTCGCCATGCTGGTCGAGAGCATCGTCCGGCTCTCGCGGGGCGAACTCAGCAGCCGTATCGAACCCTCGCACGCACGTGACGAGGTCGACGCCGTCATCACCGGCGTGAATCTCCTCGCCGAGGAGCTCGAGCAGGTGTACGAGCAGTTCGAGAAGCGCGTGGAGAGCCGCACCGCGATGCTGCGCCAGGCACATCTCGACATGATGAAGATGGCCATGTCGGACGCCCTGACGGGTCTGGCCAACCGGGTGGCCCTCATGGACGCCATCGAGGAAGCGCTCGGCCAGGCGGCGAACGGCGCGCCCCCTCCGGCCCTCCTCCTGCTGGACCTCGACAGCTTCAAGAACGTCAATGACCGCTTCGGCCACGACGCGGGCGACCGCGTGCTCCAGGAGGTCGCCACGCGGCTCAACGGCGTGGTGCGCGAGAGCGACCTGGTGGCCAGGCTCGGTGGCGACGAGTTCGCCGTCCTGCTGCCCGCGGCCACCATGGACATCGCCATGCAGGTGGCCCGCAGGGCGCTCGCAGTGCTCGGGGAGCAGATCCGGCTCGACTCCCTCTACGTCCACTCCCGCGCCAGCATCGGGGTGCGGCTCGGGACGGCCGGCCAGACCGCCGAGGAACTCCTCCTGGACGCCGATACCGCCATGTACGCCGCGAAGCGGGAGGGCAGGAGCATCATCAAGGTGTTCGAGCCCGTCATGCTCTACTCCCGGCAGCTGCGCAGCCAGATGGCGACGGAGCTGCGCGGGGCGATCAGCGCCGACGAGCTCGTGCTCCACTACCAGCCCGTCGTCGAACTCGCGACGAACCGCATCCTCGGCGTCGAGGTCCTCGTGCGCTGGCAGCATCCGCTGCGCGGGCTTATCCCGCCCGACACGTTCATCCCCCTCGCCGAGGAGATCGGGGTCATCCACGATCTCGACCGCTGGGTCATGTCGGCGTCCCTGCGGCAGCTCGCCCGGTGGCGCGAGGACTTCGACCTCGACCCGGACTTCCAGCTGCGGGTCAACCTGTCCGCCGTCGAACTCAAGCAGCTGGACCTCGTGGATCACATCCGCACCCTGCTCCGCGAACTGCAACTGCCGGCGCGCAACCTGGTCGTCGAGATCACCGAGACGGCGATCGTCACGCGCGGTGAGGTGGAGATGTACTCGCTGCTGAGCCTCCAGCAGCTCGGCGTCGGCATCGAGATCGACGATTTCGGCACGGGCTACTCGTCCATCAGCTACCTGCGTGAGTTACCGGTCAGCATGGTCAAGGTGGATCGCTCCCTGCTCGTCGAACTGAACACCAGGGCGGGTCAGCTGGATTTCGTCGCCGCGATCCTGCAGCTCATCCGTGCGGCCGGGCTCGAGGCCGTGTTCGAGGGCATCGAGACGCGGGAACAGGCGGACCAGCTGCGGGCCATGGGCTGCGCCAGCGGCCAGGGCTACTACTTCAGCCGACCCCTCCCCGCGGACGAGGCCGGGACGCTGCTCGCCTCGACCCACTACCTCCGCCTCGGCGAAGGCGTCGAGGGCGCGGGGAGCACGCCCGCGCGCTGACGCAGCGGGCCCGCGTCCGCCCCTCCCTGACAGAGGGGCGGACGCACCGAACGGGCCTCAGACCAGGCGGGTCAGCCAGCCGTGGGTGTCCTCGACGGCGCCGGTCTGGATGCCGAGGAGCTGGCTCCGGATGGCCATGGTCACCTCGCCCGCCTGTGCGTTCTCGGCCCCGATGAACTCGTCGCCGTCGCGCAGGCGACCGATCGGCGTGATGACCGCGGCCGTGCCGCACGCGAAGACCTCCGTGATCTCGCCGCTCTCCACACCCGTACGCCACTCGTCCAGCGTGATGGTCCGCTCGGTGACCTCGGCCCCGCGGTCGCGGCCGAGCTGGATCACCGAGGACCGGGTGACGCCCTCGAGGATGGTGCCGGAGAGTGCCGGGGTCACCATGGAGCCGTCCCGGTAGACGAAGAAGACATTCATACCGCCCAGTTCCTCGACGGCGTTGTCGTTGAACTGGTCGAGGAAGAGCACCTGCTTGCAGCCGTGGGCCTCGGCCTCGAGCTGCGCCGCGAGCGAGGAGGCGTAGTTTCCACCCGCCTTCGCCGCACCCGTGCCGCCGCGGCCTGCCCGCGCATAGTTGCGGGAGACCCAGATGTCCACGGGCTTCACCTCGCCGCCGAAGTAGTTGCCGGCCGGGGACGCGATGACCCGGTAGGAGACCTCGCGGGCGGGCCGCACGCCGAGGAACGCCTCGGTGGCGATCATGAAGGGACGCAGGTAGAGGCTCTCGCCGTCGCCGGAGGGGATCCACTCCTGGTCGGCACCGACGAGCTGGCGCAGCGACTCCAGGAAGAGCTCCTCGGGGAGCTGCGGCAGGGCCAGGCGGACGGCGGACCGGTTGAGCCGTGCGGCGTTGGCGTCCGCACGGAAGGTCCAGATGGAGCCGTCCGCGTGGCGGTAGGCCTTCATGCCCTCGAAGATCTCCTGGCCGTAGTGCAGCACGGCCGCGGCGGGATCCAGGGCGATCGGACCGTACGGCTCGAGCCGCGCGTCGTGCCAGCCGCCCGCACCGGACCCGTCGGTGCGGAAGTCGACGATCGCCGTGTGGTCGGTGAAGAAGTTCCCGAAGCCGGGATCGGCCAGGATCGCCGCCCGCTCCTCCGCGGGGACACGCTGCGTGGACAGGTGCTGGGCGAACTGGGTATCGGTGGCTGTCATGGTTCCTCCGCGCTCACGCGGGCTGCTCGCGGCAGGGCCGCCGTCGCCCGTCGGTGGTCAGTGCTCCGGCACTGGGTTAATGATGTCTAACCACCTTAGGACACGGCAGCGGCAATGGCATCGCCGACGGCGGCCGTGCTGCGGGCGCCGGTGCGGGCGGCGATGTCCGCCTCGACGGCCGCCTCGACCGTTGCCGCGAGTGCATCCAGGCCGAGATGCCGGAGCAGCAGGGCGGCCGAGAGGATCGCCGCCGTGGGATCGGCGACCTGGCGCCCGGCGATGTCGGGCGCCGACCCGTGGACCGGCTCGAACATCGAGGGCGCGGTCCGGTCCATGTTCAGGTTCGCGGAGGCCGCCAGCCCGATACCCCCGGACACCGCGGCGGCGAGGTCCGTGACGATGTCGCCGAACAGGTTGTCCGTGACGATCACGTCGAAGCGCGCGGGATCGGTGACGAGGAAGATCATCGCCGCGTCCACGTGGAGGTAGTCGTGGGTCACCTCGGGGAACTCCGCGGCCACGGCCTCGACGGTGCGCTTCCACAGGTGGCCCGCGTAGACGAGCACGTTGTGCTTGTGGACGAGGGTGAGCTTCCTGCGGCGGACGGACGCGCGGGCGAAGGCGTCCCGTACCACCCGCTCGACCCCGTGGGCGGTGTTGAGCGACACCTCGGTGGCGACCTCCTGCGGCGTCCCGCCCCGCAGTGTCCCCCCGTTGCCGGTGTAGGGACCCTCGGTACCCTCACGGACGACGACGAAATCGATGGTCCCGGGATCGGCCAGCGGACTCGGCACACCCGGGTACAGGCGGGAGGGCCGGAGATTGACGAAGTGGTCGAGCGAGAAGCGGAGCTTCAGCAGGAACTCGCGCTCGATGAGTCCCGAGGGGATACGGGTGTCACCGGGAGCCGCCCCGACCGCGCCGAAGAGGATGGCGTCGTGCGTCCGGAGCCGCTCGAGCGTGCTGTCGGGGAGGGTCTCCCCCGTCGCGAGCCAGTGCTCCGCGCCGAGCGAGTACTCGGTGAGTGCGAGATCGACGTCGTCACCCGTCACGGCGCGCAGCACCTTCACGGCCTCGGCGGTCACTTCGGGTCCGATCCCGTCGCCGGGGATCACGGCGAGGTCGATACGGCGCGGGGCATCAGTCATGGCTCCAGCGTAGGAAGGCACCGGGGAGCGTCACAATCCGTCCGCAGGATGAGACGGCTCCACCCGTGGTCGGATGTGCGGCAGGGGACGCCCACCTAGAGTTGGTCACCATGGACATCCACCTGAGGCTCGCGCGTTGGGTTCGCTTGCACCCGGGGAGGATCGATGCGGGCCTGGCCCTGGCCATCTTCGTGGGCCTGGTGCTCCCCTTCGCGGCCGGGGGCGTCGAGGGATACGGCGGGATCGTCGTCGTGTCCGCAGCCCTGGTGGTCCCGCTGGCCTGGCGCCGCGCGTTCGTGGTTCCCTCGGCGGCGGTCGTCGCCGGTGTCTCCGTGCTCCAGCTCCTCACGGGGACCGAGCCCGTGCCGGCACAGTTCGTCATCCTGATCACGCTCTACACGCTCGCGGCCCACGGCCCGCGGTGGTCGAGCCTCGCCGGGCTGGGCGTCGCGGTCGCCGGGTGCGCCGTCGGACTCGTACGGTTCGGGGATCTCCTCGGAGTGAGCGGCGGGAGTTCGGTGCTCACCACCGTCCCCCTGTTCCTCATCCTGCTGTTCTTCGTCGAGTCGCTCGTGCTCCTGGCATGGACGAGCGGCGACCTCGCACGGTCACGCCGCCTCACCTTCCAGGCGCTCGAGGACAGGACGCGGAGGCTGGAGGTGGAGCGCCAGCAGGAGCGCGATCTCGCCGCGGCGGACGAACGGACGCACATCGCCCGCGAGATGCACGACATCGTGGCGCATTCGCTGTCCGTGATCATCACGCAGGCCGACGGTGCCCGCTACGCGAGCGCGCACGCACCGGAACTCGCGGTGCAGACGCTCGGCACCATCGCCGACACGGGCCGCGGCTCCCTCCGGGAGATGAGGCGCCTGCTCGGAGTGCTGCGGGGCGACGAGAGCGCCTCCACCCGTCCCCTGCCCACCCTGAACGACATCGATGCGCTCATCCAGTCGGTCCGCCGCGCGGGCGTCCGCGTCTCCTGCCGCCGGATCGGCACGCCCCGCCGGGAACTCCCCCTGGGCGCCGAGCTGACGGCCTACCGCGTGGTGCAGGAGGCCCTGACGAATGTGCTGAAGCATGCCGGGGCGGACACCAGCACGGAGGTCGCGCTCGAGTACGGGCCGAGGGGCCTGACCGTCACCGTCGACGACGACGGACGCGGTGCCGCACCGGACCCCGGTACGGCAGGAGCGGGTCAGGGCATCACCGGGATGACGGAGCGCGTGCGCCTCTACGACGGGACGGTCGTGGCCGCTCCGCGCATCGGAGGCGGCTACCGCGTCGAGGCCTTCATCCCCTACACACAGGCATAGATCGTCCTTCACCCCTGGACCCGAGGAGTACCGGCATGGACAGCACGGACCGCAGGCACGCACCGGCGGACGCGGAGGCTCCCGCGCCGATCCGCATCGTGATCGTCGACGACCAGCACCTGGTCCGCAGCGGTTTCGCGATGCTCATCAACTCGCAGCCGGACCTGACCGTGGTCAGCGAGGCCGCCAACGGCGAGGAGGCCGTGCGCGCGCTCGCGGCCACGAGGGCCGACGTCGTCATGATGGACGTCCGGATGCCCGGCATGGACGGCATCGAGGCGACGCGCCGCATCCTTACGGCACATGCCGGGATGACGCCGGACGGACACGGTCGGGATGCCGGGCCGCGCATCGTCGTGCTGACGACCTTCGACCTCGACGAGTACGCGCTGTCCGCGATCCACGCCGGAGCCAGCGGGTTCCTCCTGAAGGACGCGCCGCCCGAGGAGCTCCTCGAAGCCATCCGCACCGTGCACCGCGGCGACGCCGTGATCGCGCCCTCGACCACCCGGCGCCTGCTCGACCACGTGGCACCGCTGTTGCGCCAGCCCTCCCCCGAACAATCCGCCCACGCCGCCGCCGTGGCACGCCTCACCTCGCGCGAGCGCGAGGTCTTCGAGCTGATCGCCCAGGGACTCTCGAATCCGGAGATCGCGGCCCGGCTGTTCCTCTCCGAGGCGACCGTCAAGACCCATGTGGGGCACATCCTCGCGAAGCTCGAGGCACGCGACCGCGTGCAGGCCGTCGTCATGGCCTACGAGACGGGCATCGTCCGTCCCTGACGGCGCACCCTGGTGCCGCCGCACGCGCGTGACGGAGGCGCGTTCTGCTGCGGCGGCGGCGCGATCCACTCCTCGTGCTGCGCCGGTCCCCTTCAGCGGGTCGACCGGCCGATCTCCCGGCACCCCCGTGCGCCGCCTATATTGGGGGGATTGCAGCGGACGCCGGAAAGGACATCGTGGCGCAGGACGAAGCACAGGGGAATCGCGACGCCGCCCTGGCCGTCGTCGCGTCGTCGTCCGCGGAGGACTGCGACCGGTTGCGCGGGGTGCTCGACGCGGGCGGCCTCCGCGCCAGGACGGTGACCACGGCCGCATCCCTCCTCGACGACGTCCTCACGCACCGCCCGGACCTCCTGCTGGTCGATCTCGACATCGCACTCGACTACGCGGACGCCCTGTCCGACGTCGTCGACCGGCATCCCCAGCTCGCCGGGCTCCCGGTGATCCTGCTGCTGCCCGACGGCGGCGTGGCCCAGCTCCCGGACGGCCTCGCCCCCTATGTCTCCGACGTCGTCTTCCGGCCCGTGGCCGCCGAGGAGGTCCTGCACCGGTCGCGGTCGGCCATGGCGCGCCGCCGCCGCCACCAGGCGCAGCGCGCCTCGTCCGCGCGTCTTCGGGAGGACATGCGCAGGATCTCGGCGCGCATCCGGTCGACCAATGACCCCGTCGCCATGGTGGACCAGTTCCTGCCCCACCTCGGCCGGTCGCTCGGCGCGGACCGCGTGACGCTCCAGATGTTCGACGACGACCGCGTGGCCGCACGGAGCAGCACGTGGAACCGGGGCCCCGGCACGGGGAGTCCAGCAAGCACGCAGAGCACCGCGAGCACCGGGAGCACCGGGAGCACCGGGAGCACCGGGAGCACCGACGACACGGACGGTGCGCACGGTGCGCACGGTGCGCCCGCCACGCACGACGGGCACGACGGGCACGCCGGGGCGGGCAGGGCGGCCGACGTCGCCGGCCCCCGGCGGTCCGACCAGGAGTCCGCCTTCGCCCTCGCCCTGGGTCTGTGGGAGGACACGGCGGCCGCGTCGTTCAGTGCCGGTCCTGCGGCGACACCCCGCCCCGGGGACATCCCGGCGCCCGACTGGCTGCTGCGGGGTTCGCGCGAGCACACCGCACCGGGACTTCCCGCCGCCTGGACGGCCGACCGGACGCTCCACGGTGTCGTCGCAGCCCTCGGCGAGGGTGACACCCCGTTCGGCCTGCTCTGGGTGGTCCGGGCGGAGACCCCGCTCGTGTGGACCGGCGTCGAGGCCGCCCTCACCCAGCACGTCCTCGGCAACCTGGCACACGGGCTTATCCAGGCGCAGCTCATCAGCCGCCAGCAGGAGGCCGTCCGGAAGCTCCGCGCCCTCAACCAGGCGAAGAGCGATTTCGTGGGCACCGTCAACCACGAGCTCCGGACGCCGCTCGCCTCGATCGCCGGCTACCTGGAGATGATCATCGACGGTGTCGGAGGGGAGTTGCCGACCGAGGCCCAGACGATGCTGCAGGCCGTCGAACGGAACACCACCCGCCTGAGCCATCTCATCGAGAACATCTCGGCGCTCAACGCGCGCGAGGCGGACGCGTCGGAGCACGGTCCGGTCGACATCGTGCACCTGGTCTCGGAACTGACGAGCCGTCTCGTGCTGGAGGCGGCGAACGGCGGCGTCACGCTGGAATGCGTCCTTCCCGAGACCTCGGTGACGGTACCCGGGAACCGCGACCAGCTGTCCGAAGCGCTCACGGTCGTGCTGTCCAACGCCCTGAAGTTCACACAGGAAGAGGGCAGCGTCATCGTGCGCCTGCTCGACGAGCGGGATCACGGGCGCGCCGTCGTGACCGTCCAGGACACGGGGATCGGCATCCCCGCCCACGATCTCCCGCGCCTCTTCGACTCGTTCCACCGGGCATCGAACGCCACCCAGGCCCTCCCGGGGGCGGGAGTGGGACTCAGCCTCGCGAAGAGGACGCTCGAGGACCACCACGGGAGTATCACGATCGAGTCCCAGCTCGGCGTCGGCACGTCGGTCGTCGTCACGCTACCCCTCCTGAGCCACGCTGCCGTAGGCTGATGAGCCGGAATACAGCCCGGAAGGAACGCTCATGACCGCCGCAGCGAACCGCTCACCGGTCCGCCAGCTGGACCTGGAGACCCTCCTGCCCTATCTCGACCTCCACCTGGTCGGCGCCACCAACGGGGTCAGACTCTTCGGCGCGGCGGAGACGGCCTGGGCCGGCTCCCCGCACGCCGAGGACTTCGCGCGGCTGCGGCGGGAGATCAGCGAGGAACGCGCGTTCCTGAAGCGGCTGATCAAGGGGCTCGGTCACCGTCCGGGCGCGGTCAAGATGACGCTCGCCCGGATGCTCTCGGCGATCGCCCGCATGGATCCCCTGAATCCGGCGCGTCGGAAGGACACCGCCGGCGCGCAGCTCGAACTCGAAGCCCTGCAGTCGCTGCTCAAGGGCAAGGAAGCCCTGTGGTCGACCCTCCTGGCGGTCTGCCCCGACTCCGAGGGCCGTCCGGGCGGGCCCGTCGTCGACCGGCCGGTCCTGCACCAGCTGCTGGACTCGTCCAGGCGTCAGCAGGAGACCGTGGCAGGCATCATGACCGCCACGGCGCCGGACCGCTTCCTCCGCTGAACCGAGCGTGCGGGGCCGTCCTACTCCCCCGCGGGCTCCTCGTACTTCGGGAAGACGGGCGAGGGCGCCGGCAGGGCGGTGCCGGGCTGGATCCGCTGGTGGAGGGCCGCGAAGAGGCGGAGGTCGTCGTCCGCCGCGGTCCCCTGCCCGAGCGCCGTGAGGATCTCCCCCGCGCTCGTGGGCATGACGGGCTGCGCGAGGATCGCGACGACCCGCAGCACCTCCAGGGTCACGTGCAGCACCGTGTTCATGCGCTCCGGGTCGGTCTTCCGGAGCACCCAGGGCTGCTGGTCCGCGAAGTAGGCGTTCGTGTCGCCGAGGACGGTCCAGATCCCCTCGAGGGCCCTGGAGAACTCCTGTCGGTCGTAGGCGGCGCGGCTCGCGTCGAGCAGGGCGTGCGCCTGGTCGAGGATCGCCGTGTCGGCCGCGGCGTACTCCCCCGGTTCCGGCACGGCTCCGCCGCAGTTCTTGGCCACCATGGAGAGCGAGCGCTGGGCCAGGTTGCCGAAGTTGTTCGCCAGGTCGGAGTTCATGCGGCCGACCACGGCCTCGTGGCTGTACGAGCCGTCCGCCCCGAACGGCACCTCGCGCAGCAGGAAGAAGCGCACCTGGTCCAGGCCGTACTGCTCCACCCAGTCCGCGGGAGCCACGGTGTTGCCGAGCGACTTCGACATCTTCACGCCGCGGTTGTGCAGGAAGCCGTGGATCATCACACGCCTGGGCAGCTCGAGGCCCGCGGACATGAGGAAGGCCGGCCAGTAGATCGCGTGGAAACGCGAGATGTCCTTCCCGATCACGTGCACGTCGGCGGGCCAGAATCGCGTGAAGGCCTCCGACCCGGTGTCGGGAAAACCAACACCGGTCAGGTAGTTGGTGAGGGCATCGACCCAGACGTACATGACATGGCGGTCATTCCCCGGGACGGGCACACCCCAGTCGAAGGTGGTGCGGCTGATGGACAGGTCCTCGAGCCCCCGGCGCACGAACGAGATGACCTCGTTGAAGCGGGATTGGGGAGCGCCGAAGTCCGGCTGTGACGCGTAGTGGTCCAGGAGCTTCTGCTGGTAGGCGGAGAGGCGGAAGAAGTAGCTCTCTTCCTCGGTCCAGGTGACCTCGGTGTCGGTCTGGGTCGCGTACCTGACGCCGTCGTCACGCACCTCGGTCTCGTCCTCGCCCCAGTACGCCTCGTCGCGCACCGAGTACCAGCCCGCGTAGGTGTCGAGGTAGATGTCCCCGTTGGCCTCCATGCGCTTCCAGATCTCGGTCGCGGCGGCGTAGTGGTCCTCGTCGGTGGTACGGATGAAGCGGTCGTAGGACGTCCCGACGACGTCGTTCATCGCCTGGAAGGCCAGCGCGTTGCGGGTGGCCAGGTCACGCACGGGGATGCCCTCGCGGTCGGCCGCCTGCTGCATCTTCAGGCCGTGCTCGTCCGTCCCCGTCAGGTACATGACGTCGTACCCGTCGAGCCGCTTGAAGCGCGCCATCGCGTCGACGGCGATCGTCTCGTAGGCGTGTCCGATGTGCGGGACGCCGTTCGGATAGGAGATGGCGGTGGTGATGTAGAACGGGGGCTTTGCGCCGGCTGCGGGAGTCACCCTACGAAATTACCCCGCCCGGTGCGCATTTACCCAAGCGCGGGCGTCACGGCGTACGGACGGCGTCCATCCCCAGCACCGCGTGCACGCCCCACGTCCGGTTCGCGATCTGCGTGACACGGAGGTCGACGACGGAACTCGCCAGGGCGAGGGCGGTCTTCCGTTCCAGTCCGTACAATCGCTGCAGCCACGTCAGCATGGCACCGAGGGCTTCCGCCGTCGCCCGGTTCAGATCGGCGTCGAAGCCGAAGGTGATGCGGGAGGTCGGGGTGATCGCGTGGATGCCCGCCACCGGAGCGTCACGGAGGACGTCCACCGTGAGCGTCGTCGTCATGCCGCACTCGATCGCGGTGCCGCCCACCTCGCCGTCGCCCTGCGCAGCGTGGCCGTCGCCCACGTGCAGGAGCGCCCCGGGAACCGTCACGGGCAGGAAGAGCGTCGCTCCTGCCGTGAGTTCGCGGCAGTCGATGTTCCCGCCCCCGGCGGCACGCGGCGGCGTGGTGGAGTGCTCGCCGTGCTCCGCGGGCGGCAGGCCCACGACGCCGAGGAAGGGCGCCAGCTGCACCGACTGGCCGTACTGGTTGGTCCCCGTCCCGGCGTCGCGGTCCAGGTCCCACAGGAGCCAGGCGGGGTCGGTACCCGCCAGGCCGAGGCTCTGGGCGAAGGCATCGTCCCGCCGGCCTGCCGCCGTCCAGCCCCAGTCGGCCGTCTCCAACCGCTCGAACCGGAGCGCCAGCACGTCGCCGGGCTCCGTACCTGCGACCTCGATGGGACCGGTGAGCGCGTGCCCCCGGCGATCCGGGAAGCGGTAGGGCGTCACCGCCCCCGGCGTCTCCTGCCGTTCGAGGTGTCCCCAGGCGTCGAGGGAACTGACGACCACCCGGTCCCCCGGAGCCATCCGCAGCACGGGCGGGGTGTCCCGGGAGAGGACCTGGGTCGCGGTCGATTCCTCGGCGGGCAGGTGGTGCGTGGTCATCGGCGTCCTTCGCTCGGGTGTCGCGCCCGTCCGGGCTGGTGATGGCGGCTCCTCGCGGGTCAGTCCTGCAGGTCGACCTCCCGCGCGACCGTGGCGCCGATCTCCGCGCGGATCGCGTCGAGGACGTCCTGCGGGACCGAGCTGTCCACCGTGAGGAGGGACAGGGCCTGGCCGCCCTCCTTGTTGCGTGCCACCTGCATGCCGGCGATGTTGATGCCACGCTCGCCGAGGAGGCGTCCGAGCGTGCCGATCACGCCCGGCCGGTCGGTGTAGAGCAGGACCAGGAGGTGGTCGCTGATGGGGATCTCGAGTTCGTAGCCGTTGACGCCCACCAGCTTCTCGACCTGCTTGGGTCCGGTGAGGGTTCCCGCGACGGAGATCTGCGAGCCGTCCGAGAGCGCCCCGCGCAGGCGGAGCACGTTCCGGTACTCCTCGGACTCCGGAGTGGTGATGAGCCGCGAGGTGATGCCGCGCTGCTCCGCGAGGACAGGGGCGTTCACGTAGGAGACCTGTTCCGAGACGACGTCGGTGAACACGCCCTTCAGCGCGGCCAGCTCGAGCGCCTTCACGTCCAGCGACGCGATCTCGCCGGCCACCTCGATGTCGATCTGCGTGAGGGAGTCGTGCGTGAGCGCGGTGAAGATGCGCCCCAGCTTCTCCATCAGCGGGATTCCGGGGCGGACCGCGGGGTCGATGACGCCGCCGGCCACGTTGACGGCATCGGGGACGAGCTCGCCGGCGAGGGCCAGCCGGACGGACTTGGCGACCGAGATGCCGGCCTTCTCCTGGGCCTCGTCGGTCGAGGCGCCGAGGTGCGGGGTCACCACGACGCTGTCGTGGGCGAAGAAGGGCAGGTCGGTGCTGGGTTCCTGGACGAAGACGTCGACCCCGGCGCCGGCGATCTGGCCCTGCTCGAGGGCCGTGTGCAGCGCGGCCTCGTCGACGAGCCCGCCGCGCGCGACGTTCACCACGTAGGCGGTGTCCTTCATGAGGGCGAACGCCTCGGCGCCGAGCATGCCCACCGTCTCCGGGGTCTTCGGCATGTGGATGGTGACGAAGTCCGCTTCGCGGAGCAGCTCGTCGAGGGTCACGAGCCGGACGTTGAGCTGCGCCGCGCGCGCCGAGGTCACGTAGGGGTCGTAGGCGAGGATCTGCGTGCCGAAGCCCTGGAGGCGTGCCGCGACCAGGGCGCCGATACGGCCGAGGCCGATGATGCCGATGTTCTTCTCGTAGAGCTCCGAGCCGGAGTACTTCGAGCGCTTCCACTCCCCGGCCTTCAGGGCTGCGCTCGCCTGGGGGATGTTCCTGGCGAGGCTGAGGATGTGCCCGACCGTCAGTTCCGCGGCGGAGATGATGTTGGAGGTCGGAGCGTTGACGACCATCACGCCGGCCTGCGTCGCGGCCTTGATGTCGACGTTGTCCAGGCCCACTCCCGCACGCGCGATCACCTTGAGCCTCGGTGCCGCGGCGATGGCCTCCGCGTCCAGCTGCGTCGCCGAACGCACCAGCACGGCGTCGACGTCCGCCAGTGCGGCCAGGAGCAGGCCGCGGTCGGCGCCGTCCGTGGTGCGGATCTCGAAGTCGGGACCGAGCGCCTCGACGGTGGCGGGTGAGAGTTCCTCGGCGAGGAGGACGACTGGCTTGCTGGTCACGGTGTTCCTTCGGGTGGCAGGTGGATCGGGCGGGCCGGACATGGGTCCGGCAGGGCACCTGCTCGTCACTGAGCGTCGAGCACGTGCCCTGCCGGGGAGGGGGGTGCGCTAGCGCGCGACGGAACCCTCGGTGTAGTCGTCGTTCGTCTTGATCCACGAGAAGAGCTTGCGGAGCTCGCGGCCCGTGCTCTCGATCGGGTGGTCCTCGCCCTTCTTCCGGAGTTCCGTGAATTCCGGCGCTCCGGCGTCCTGGTCGTCGATGAAGCGCTGCGCGAAGGCCCCGTTCTGGATGTCGGCGAGGACGGCCTTCATGTTCTCCTTGACCTCCGGCGTGATGACGCGCGGGCCGGAGACGTAGTCCCCGTACTCGGCGGTGTCGGACACGCTCCAGCGCTGCTTCGCGATCCCGCCCTCGACCATGAGGTCGACGATCAGCTTGAGCTCGTGGAGCACCTCGAAGTAGGCGACCTCGGGCTTGTAGCCGGCCTCGGTGAGGGTTTCGAAGCCGTACTGGATCAGCTGGGAGGCGCCGCCGCAGAGCACGGCCTGCTCGCCGAACAGGTCGGTCTCGGTCTCCTCGGTGAAGGTGGTCTCGATGACGCCCGCCCGGGTGCCGCCGATCGCCTTCGCGTAGGACAGGGCGAGGTCGCGGGCCTTGCCCGAGGCGTCCTGCTCGACGGCGATCAGGTCCGGCACGCCGCGGCCGGCCTCGAACTCGCGGCGCACGATGTGCCCCGGGCCCTTGGGCGCCACGAGGGCGACGTCGACGTCGGCCGGCGGCTGGATGTAGCCGTAGCGGATGTTGAAGCCGTGCCCGAAGAACAGGGCGTCACCGGCCTGCAGGTTCGGCGCGATGTCGTCCTTGTACACGTGCCGCTGCACCTGGTCCGGGGTCAGGACCATGATGAGGTCCGCCTCCGCGGTGGCGTCTGCGACGGAGAGGACGCGCAGTCCCTCGGCCTCTGCCTTGGCGCGCGACGCCGAGCCCTCCTTCAGTCCGACGCGCACGTCGACGCCGGAGTCACGGAGGCTGAGGGCGTGGGCGTGGCCCTGGCTGCCGTAGCCGATGACGGCCACGGTGCGGCCCTGGATGATCGAAAGGTCTGCATCGTCGTCATAGAACAGCTCGGTCACGGGTGGTTCTCCTTGATAGGGGTGGAGTGGTACAGGAAGGGGGGCGCCTCCGGCGTGCCGGAGGCGCGGTCAGGCGCTGCGCAGGGCTCGGTCGCTCATCGACTTGGCGCCGCGGCCGATCGCGAGCGTGCCGGACTGCACGATCTCGCGGATGCCGAACGGCTCGAGCACGGACAGGAGCGCCGAGAGCTTCTCCGGTGTGCCGGTCGCCTCGATGATGAGCGAGTCCGTCGCCACGTCGACGACGGATGCACGGAAGAGATCCGCGGCCTGCGTCACCTGCAGTCGGGTCGCGGCGTCGGCCCTGACCTTGATCAGGATGTGGTCGCGCTGGACCGACAGCTCGGTGGTCAGTTCCACGATCTTGATCACGTTGATGAGCTTGTTGAGCTGCTTCGTGACCTGCTCGAGGAGGTCTCCCTCGGCTTCGACGACGACCGTGATGCGGGACATCCCCGCGACCTCGGTCGGTCCCACCGCGAGCGAGTTGATGTTGAAGGCGCGCCGGGCGAAGAGGCTGGCGACGCGGGTCAGGACGCCGGGGACGTCCTCGACGAGGACGGAGAGTGTGTGCCGTGCCATGGTCAGTCCTCCTGCTCCCAGGTCGGGGTCATGTTGCGGGCGATCTGGATGAGGTCGTTGCTGACGCCGGACGGGACCATGGGCCAGACCATCGAGTCTCGGCTGACCACGAAGTCGATCACGACGGGGCGGTCGTTGATCGCCAGGGCCTGCTCGATCGTGGCGTCGATGTCCTCGTCGCGCTCGCAGCGCAGGCCCACGCAGCCGTAGGCGTCGGCGAGCTTCACGAAGTCGGGCACGCGCACGGTGTCGTGGCCCGTGTTGAGATCGGTGTTGGAGTAGCGGCCCTCGTAGAAGAGCGTCTGCCACTGCCGCACCATCCCGAGCGAGGAGTTGTTGATGACGGCGACCTTGATGGGGATGTTGTTGATGACGCAGGTCGCGAGTTCCTGGTTGGTCATCTGGAAGCAGCCGTCGCCGTCGATCGCCCAGACCACCCGGTCCGGGTTGCCGACCTTCGCGCCCATCGCCGCGGGCACGGAGTAGCCCATGGTGCCGAGCCCACCCGAGTTCAGCCAGGCGTGCGGGCGCTCGTACTGGATGAACTGCGCCGCCCACATCTGGTGCTGGCCGACACCCGAGACGAAGACGCCCTCGGGACCGGTCAGCTCGCCGATCCGCTTGATGACCTGCTGGGGCGCCGAGAGGCCGTCCTCCGGCTGGCTGAAGCCCACGGGGTAGGTGTCGCGCAGGTGGTTGATCGTCTTCCACCAGGCGGAGATGTCCGGGCGTTCCTGCGTCGCGAAGCTCTCCCGCACGGCGGCGGTGAGTTCGGGGATGATCTCCTTCACGGACCCGACGATCGGCACGTCCGCTGCACGGTTCTTCGAGATCTCCGCGGGATCGATGTCCGCGTGGATGACCTTGGCGTTCGGGGCGAAGCTCGAGAGCACGCCCGTCACGCGATCGTCGAAGCGGGCGCCGAGCGTGATGAGCAGGTCCGCCTGCTGCAGGGCGGTCACCGCGGAGACGGAGCCGTGCATCCCCGGCATGCCCACGTGCTGCTCGTGGGAGTCGGGGAAGACGCCGCGGGCCATGAGGGTGGTGACGACGGGGGCGCCCACGAGTTCGGCGAGTTCCTTCAGTTCCAACGAGGCGTGGCCCTTGACCACGCCACCGCCCACGTAGAAGACGGGGCGCTGGGATCCGCTGATGAGGCGGGCCGCCTCGCGGACCTGCTTGGCGTGTCCGCGCAGCACGGGCCGGTATCCGGGGATGTCCACCCGGGGCGGCCAGGAGAAGGTCATCGTGGCCTGCTGGGCGTCCTTGGCGATGTCCACCAGCACGGGCCCGGGGCGGCCCGTCGTCGCGATGTGGAAGGCCTCGGCCAGGACGCGCGGAATGTCCTGCGCATCGGTGACGAGGTAGGAGTGCTTGGTGATCGGCATGGTGATGCCGACGATGTCCGCCTCCTGGAAGGCGTCCGAGCCGATGAAGGCGCTCGAGACCTGCCCGGTGATGGCCACCATGGGCACGGAGTCCATGTGGGCATCGGCGATGGCGGTCACGAGGTTCGTGGCGCCCGGGCCGGACGTCACGATGCAGACGCCGGGACGACCGGTGACCATGGCGTAGCCCTGCGCGGCGTGGCCGGCACCCTGCTCGTGGCGCACCAGGACGTGGCGGAGCTTGGTCGACGCCATGAGGGGATCGTAGGTCGGGAGGATGGCTCCGCCGGGAAGGCCGAAGACGTCGTCGACGCCGAGTTCCTCGAGGGACCGCACGATCGCGGCCGACCCGAGCATGCGGGTGGGCGCGACGACGGCATTGGGTCCGCGGACGGCGCTCGCCTGGACGACGGGCACGGTCTCGCGCGCAGGTGCTGCGGGAGGTGCTGGCCTTGCTGCCAACAGCGCGGGGCTGATGGGCGATCCCTTGGACATCTCAGACTTCCTTCGGAACGTTCGCTGCACTGCTGCAGCTGTGACTGCGGATGGACATCCGCGGGCTTCTTCGTCGACAGGTCGTGTCAACAAAAAAACCCCTCAGCCTGGTCGGGCTCTGCGAGGGGTTGCGCGTGACTGCAGTCGTCGGGTGGACGGGCTTCAGGCCACGCGCTGTGTAAGGACGACGACTACGGGTTCGAGCTGCATACCTGTAGTTTCCACGCCCCCTCGAAAGGGTGTCAACCGCACCCCCTGCTGTCTCACATGATGGACACCATGTCCAGTTAGTGGACATTAACCAGGGGTGCCGGCCACGCGGTTCCCCGCGTGGCCGGCCGGTCGCTCAGCCGCAGTAGGCGCCCGTCGACGCCGAGTGCACGAGCTTCGCGTACTTGCCCAGCACGCCCTTGGTGTAGCGGGCGGGCAGCGGCGCCCAGCCCACCTTCCGCTCCTCGAGCTCGGCCTCGTCGACCAGCAGGTCGAAGCTCTTGGCGGCGATGTCGACGCGGATGCGGTCACCGTCCTGCACGAAGGCGATGGGACCGCCGTCGACCGCTTCCGGGGCGACGTGCCCGATGCACAGGCCCGTGGTGCCCCCCGAGAAGCGGCCGTCCGTCAGCAGGAGCACGTCCTTGCCGAGTCCGGCCCCCTTGATGGCCCCGGTGATCGCGAGCATCTCACGCATGCCCGGCCCGCCCTTCGGCCCCTCGTAGCGGATCACCACGACATCGCCCGCGTGGATGGCTCCTGCGTCCAGGGCGTCCAGGGCCCCCTGCTCACGCTCGAAGACGCGGGCAGTGCCCTCGAAGACGTCGGCGTCGAACCCGGCGCTCTTGACCACGGCACCCTCGGGCGCCAGGGACCCGTGGAGAATGGTGATCCCGCCGGTCCTGTGCATCGGGTTGTCGAGAGCGCGCAGGATCTTGCCGTCGAGGTCCGGCGGGTTGATGTCCGCGAGGTTCTCCGCGAGCGTCTTGCCGGTGACGGTGAGGCAGTCGCCGTGCAGCAGGCCGGCGTCGAGCAGAGCCTTCATGATGACTGGCACGCCGCCCACCTTGTCGACGTCGAACATCACGTAGCGGCCGAAGGGCTTGAGATCGCCCAGGTGCGGGATCGTGTCACCGATGCGGCTGAAGTCGTCGAGCGTGAGGTCCACCTCTGCTTCACGGGCGATGGCCAGCAGGTGCAGGACGGCGTTCGTCGAACCGCCGAAGGCCATGGTGACCGCGATGGCGTTCTCGAAGGCCTTCTTGGTCATGATGTCGCGCGCCGTGATGCCGAGGCGCAGGAGGTTCACGACGGCCTCGCCGGACTTCTGGGCGAACGCGTCGCGCCGCCGGTCGACGGAGGGAGGAGCGGCGGATCCGGGCAGGGACATCCCGAGGGCCTCGCCGATGCAGGCCATGGTGTTGGCGGTGTACATCCCGCCACAGGCACCCTCGCCGGGACAGACGGCGCGCTCGATGCTGTCGAGGTCCTTGAGGCTCATGGTGCCGGCCGCACAGGCGCCGACGGCCTCGAAGGCGTCGATCAGGGTGACCTCCTTCTCGGTCCCGTCCTCGAGCTTCGCGAAGCCCGGCATGATGGTGCCCGCGTACAGGAAGACGGAGGCGAGATCGAGGCGGGCCGCCGCCATGAGCATGCCCGGCAGGGACTTGTCGCAACCGGCCAGGAGGACGGACCCGTCGATGCGCTCTGCCTGCATGACGGTCTCGACCGAGTCGGCGATCACCTCGCGCGAGACGAGGGAGAAGTGCATGCCCTCGTGGCCCATCGAGATGCCGTCGGAGACCGAGATGGTGCCGAACTGCATCGGGAACCCGCCCGCGTCCCGGACACCCTCCTTCGCGCCCTCCGCCAGGCGGTTGAGGGACAGGTTGCAGGGTGTGATCTCGTTCCACGAACTCGCGACGCCGACCTGGGGCTTGGCGAAGTCGTCGTCGCCCATGCCCACCGCACGGAGCATTCCGCGGGAGGGGGCCGCATGGATGCCGTCCGTGACGACGCGGCTCCGGGGTTTGATGTCTGGCGTTGTCTGCGGTGTTGTCTCCGGCGTTGTGTCCACGGTCATGGTGGAAGTCTAGGCCGGTGTTGCAGGCACGTTTCGCCATGTGACCCTCCTGTTACAGCCCGTCGTGGCCTGCGCGGAAGGCATCTCCCGGCCCCGGCGGGCCCCTCGTGCAGGCCCTCGACGCTCCGGTACAGTGTGGTCTTCGCGGGCGAACCGACCCGCCTGCGGGCCGGGTGCTCCGCTCAGGGTCCCGCCGTCGGGACCGGTCCGACAGCCTCCTACCGCAACGGCGTGATATGACTCCCGAAGAGCCCCACGAGACCGCCCTCCCGTTCGACGGGGGCCAGGGTCTGAAGAACGCCCTGCGCCGTGTCTTCGACGGCCAGATCCCGAACTACGGTGACTACAACCTCGTGTTCGCGGCCCCCCGCACCGCTGCGGGGAGCCGGCGGTCGACGAGGGTACCGGCCACGCAGCCCCCCGCGCCGTCCGCCTTCGTGGTCGGCTACCGCTGGAAGCCGATGGAACTCATGATCGCCCCCGTGGATCTGGCGGCCATCACCGGTGCGGGCGTCCCCGTCGAGGTGAACATGACGAACCTCGCGCACGCCCTTCAGTGGGACGACGACGACAGCTTCGAGGTGGGCACCAGCACGGGCCGGATCTTCCGGTTCGACGTCGCTGCGGAACCCGTGCTCGACATCGGGCCGGGCACGCCCCTGCTCCTCGACCAGGAGGACGACTGCCTCGACTTCACGGCGTTCATGGACGCCTTCATCGCCATGGCCTGACTCCCGGGAATCGGGGCCGGACCGGCTCCGGTGGCCGTCAGGCCCAGGGGCCCCGGGCCACCAGGTTCTCCGGAGCCCGGCCCTCGCCGAGGAGCGCGACCTGGCGCTCGAGCAGGGCGAGGATCCGGGGCGGGAAAGCCTCGGTGTTGCCACCGACGTGCGGCGTGATGATGACGCCCGGCGCACGCCACAGCGGGTGGTCCGCCGGCAGCGGTTCGGGGTCGACGACGTCGAGGGCGGCCCTCAGGCGGCCCGTCAGGACCTCGGCCGTGAGGGCGTCGGTGTCCACGACGGCGCCGCGCGCCACGTTGACCACCAGCGCGCCGTCGGGCAGTGCGGCGAGGACCTCGCGCCCGATCAGTCCGCGCGTCGCGTCGCTCAGGGGCGTGATGACGACCACCACGTCGTGGTCCGGAGCGAGCGCGGCCAGCTCGTCGCCGCCGTGCACATGGCCGATCCCGTCCTCGCGAGCCGTGCTGCCGACCCTCGTCACGGTGGCCTCGAAGGTCACGAGGCGGCGCCGGATCTCCTCGCCGATCCCGCCGACGCCGACGAGCAGCACCCGCCGGTCGGCGAGGCCCGGGTGGCGCGCGGGCGACCACCGGCCGTCGGCCTGCTGCCGCACGGCGTCGTCGATCCCCCGGAGCGACGCGAGGGCCAGCCCGACGGCGAGTTCGGCGGTGGCCGCGGCATGCACGCCCGACGCCGTGGCGATCGCCACCCCGCCTCCCACGAGGTCGGCCACGCCGTCGTACCCCGTGGACTGCGTCTGGACGAGGACGAGGTTCGGCGCGGCATCGAGCGCGCCGTCGAGATGAGCGCGGCCCGTGTACGGGAGGACCACGGCCTGGATCCCGGCGGGATCGGCGCCGACGGGCGCGCCGATGAAGTCCCAGAGCACCACCTCGACGTTCGGCGAGATGTCCGCGAGGGCATCGCGCAGATCGGCGGTCGGTACGCTCAGCGTGCTGACGACGGGGATGCGTGCGGAGGGCGACGACGAGGCGGATGCGGCCGAGGGGGTCATGGCGCCAGCCTAGCGCCGGCCGGCCCGGGCGCCCGGTCGTGGACGGCGACACCGGCGGTGTGGACACCTCACCGGCACGGACCTAGGGTCGGACCATGCCAGCCACCGCACGCCGGCGGGACGCCCGCATCTGCGCCCGGGCCTTCCTTGCGGCCTGTGCGGCGCTGGTCCTGGCCGGTCGCTCGGCGGACTCCGGCGGGCCCCGGCCGCTCTTCGCCGGGCGCCCGGCCTCCCCGCCTCCCCCGCCGGCCTTCCCTCGCTCTCCTACGAGGGCGACGCGCGACGGGTCTCGGCGTGCCGTGGTCCGTCGTCGCCCTCGACGACGGCTCGCTGCTCGTCTCCGACCGGGAGACCGGGGAGATCCGACGGATCAGCGGTACCACGGACGAGGTGATCGGCAGCATCCCGGAAGCCGCCGCGGCCGGCGGCGAGGGTGGGCTGCTCGGGCTCGCGGTCGACCCGGCGGGTGCTCCTGACGCCGTCTTCGCCTACTACACGGCCGAGGCCGACAACCGGGTGGTCAGCCTGCCGTACAGCGGCGGTGCTCTCGGTGAGCCCGCACCGATCCTGACCGGGATCCCGAAGGGGGACATCCACAACGGCGGGAGGATCGCCGTCGGCCCGGACGGCGCCCTCTGGGTCGGCACCGGCGACGCCGGTCGACGTCAGGACGCCCAGGACCCCGGAAGCCTCGCCGGGAAGATCCTCCGCATCGAACGCGACGGTGCGGTCCCGCCCGACAACCCGACGCCCGGCTCCCCCGTCTACAGTCTCGGCCACCGCAACGTGCAGGGTCTGGCCTGGGACACCGACGGTGCCCTGTGGGCCACCGAGTTCGGCCCGGAGGTCGACGACGAACTCAACCTGATCCGGGCGGGCGGAAACTACGGCTGGCCCGAGGTGACCGGTGCGCCGGGGGACGCCCGCTTCGTCGACGCCCAGGTGGTGTGGCCGTCGACGGCGTCGTCGTCGCCCAGCGGCATGGCGATCGTCGACGACGTCGCCTACATCGGCGGGCTGCGTGGACAGCGCCTGTGGCAGGTGCCCCTGCGGGGAGGAACCGCGGGTGAGCCGGTCAGCCACCTGGACGGTGATCACGGGCGGCTCCGGGACGTGGCGGCGGCAGCGGACGGGTCACTGCTCGTCGCGACCAACGAGACGGGCGGAGCGCGCCTGCTGCGGGTGGCCGTCGCGCAGGCGGACTGAGCGCCCCGGTTTCATGTTTGGGCAGAAGTGCTGGTAGAGTTTCATGCTGTTGCGGTTGACCCGACCGAGTGAAATCGGACGGTGAAGCGCCTCGCACCTCTAGCTCAATTGGCAGAGCAATTGACTCTTAATCAATGGGTTTCGGGTTCAAGTCCCGAGGGGTGCACCTCGTTACCCCGTCGTCCAGGTCTCGCCGCCTGCACGGCGGGGTTTCGTTATGTCCGGGCCCTTCCGTCCCCCGCCCGCATGCCGCTGCAGCGGTCAAGAGCCGTCGCGCGGCCCGCCCGCCGTTGCCTGCGCGACCCCCGCCGCAGCACCATGGCAGGAGCGCCCCAGGCGCAGGTCCCGTACGCCGGAAGGACGACCATGGCCCGTGAAGCCGCGGATGACGCGCCCACCTTCGACTACCACCCCTGGCCTCGTCCCATCCCGCCGGAGTTCCTCCCCTTCACGCGGACGGCCGTCCTCCTCGTCCTGGTCACACTCCTGCTCCTGACGGTCCTCCCGTCGCTCTCGATCCTCCACCTCCTCGTGAGCACCCTGATCCTCGTGTCGGTCTTCCGCCGCACGCGCAGGTCCCGGCGGCCGCGCGAGGACACGACCGTCTGAGCTGCGGACACCACGGCCGGTACCAGCCCTGACCGCGACCGCGCCGGAGACGGCGGCGGCGAGGAGTCCGGGCCTACCATGGAGCCGTGAACGAAATCCTGTCCTTCGCCGGGAACTACTGGTGGCTGGTCTTCCCCCTCTCGGGTGTCTTCGCCGTCTGGGGCAGGTCCTGGTCCGAGGCCGGCGAACGGCGCCACCAGCGCAGGATGGAGCTGTACCGGCTGAAGAACCCGGCCATGCCACCCGCCCCGGCGGCACCACCGGAGCTCGCCGGTACGCCATCGGCTCAGGCACTCTCGGGCCGGGCACGGGACGTCCTGCACATCGGGCGCATGCACGACGACGTGGACCGGCGCTGGCTCTCCTACGAGCTGGACGCGGCGAAGCTGATCGACTACCCGACCATGACGGACGTCAGGGAGCCCCTCACGGTCGCCTTCCTCCGTGCCAAGCGTGAGGCGGACGCACTGCGGCCCCAGGACCCGTCCGACGTCCTGCCCGACGAGCTCACCGCGTACCGCTCGGCCGTCACGTCCTACGACGTCGCATTCCAGGTCGCCGAGACCGAGGCGCGCCGCGTGCGGGCCAGTGGATTCACCGCGGACGAGCGCGCGCGCCTCGAGACGGCCAGGAAGCTCGTCACCGTCGCGGTGGACGACGCCGCGACGGCCGCCGAACGCCAGACGGCATACCGGCGGGCGCGCCGGGAGCTCGACGGGCTGATCGTGCTGCCGGACGCCACCATCACCTCGCTCGAGAAGAGTGTGGCCGGCGCGATCGGTCCACGTCCGGAGCCGTCGCCCTCCTGAGCGTGTCCGCACCCCTTCCCTGGCGCGGTGTGCTCGGCCATAATCGCTCCCACAGGCAGCGTCGGAGGGCGCGGACGACGGGAGAGCACCATGGCAGCAACGATCAACACCTATCTCAGCTTCAGGGACACCGCCGCCGAGGCGATGGACTTCTACCGGTCGGTGTTCGGCGGTGACCTGCAGCGCAGCACGTTCGCCGAGTACCAGGTGAGCGAGGACCCGGCCGAGCAGGACAAGGTCATGCACTCGATGCTCACCACCCCGTCGGGTCAGGTGCTCATGGCTGCGGACACGCCGAACAGCATGGAGTACCGCGCCCCCGCCGGCCACTCGCTGTCCCTGAGCGGGGATGACGAGGCGGAGCTCCGGGGCTACTGGGCGGCCCTGGCGGGCAGCGGTACGGAGGTGATGCCGCTCGCCGCCTCGCCGTGGGGCGACAGCTTCGGCATGTGCGTCGACCGCTTCGGGGTCTCCTGGATGGTGAACATCGCGGGTCCGGGCGGCGGTGAGTCCGCCCCGACCGTGGAGGACGCCGAGGTGGGCGGCTAGCCGGTCCGGCCGGGCAGCCGGGGCGGAGCCGGGAAGAGGGACCGGGCAGCGGGACGGCGCGGACGCGGCTCAGGGGCCGTGCGCCGCGAACGTCAGGGCCGGCTCGTCCGGCGTCGAGAGGGTCAGCACGGCCTCCTCGATGCGCTCGTGGTCCTCGATGTCGCGTTCGACGGCGCGCAGGGCCACTGCCACCTCGTGTTCCGCCCGATCGCCGACCAGATCCACCGCTGCCACCAGGTAGAGCCGGTCGGGCCCCACGTACTCGAGGTGCAGGTACGTGACGCGCTCGATGCTCCGATGCGCACCCAGGCGCCCGGCGACCGATGCGCGCAGCTCCGGCGACACGGCCTGGCCGACGAGGAAGCGGCGGTTCCGGTCGATGAGGATGACGGCGATCACCCCGAGCAGCACACCGACGAGGATGGATCCGACGGCGTCCGGGACCGGGTAGCCGGTGAGCTGGTGCAGGAGGATGCCCGCGAACGCGATGACGAGCCCGATCAGCGCGGCGGAGTCCTCCGCGAAGACGGCCCGGAGCGTGGGGTTGGAGGTGGTCGAGACGCTCCTCAGCGTGGACGTGCCGGTGCTCCGCCCGGCCGTGCGTGCCTGGCGGAACGCCTGGGCGAACGAGATCCCCTCCAGCACGAACGCCACGGCGAGGACGGCGTAGGCGATCCCGTAGTCGCCGGCGGGCTCGGGCTCCAGGAGCTGCTGGATGCCGTGCGTGATGGACACGACGGCGCCTGCGGTGAAGAGCCCGAAGGCGGCGAACATCGACCACACGTAGGCTTCGCGGCCGTAGCCGAGGGGATGCGCGGCGTCCCTGCGACGTCTCGACTTCCGCTCGGCGACCAGCAGGAACACCTGGTTGCCCGTATCGGCCCACGAATGGGCGGACTCCGCGGTCATCGACGCGGAACCGGTGATCATCGCTGCGACGGTCTTCGCGACCGCGACGAGCAGGTTCGCGATGAACGCGATGATGACCGTCACGGGTCGCTCCCCGCCGGACGCGCCCCCGTCCTTCTCCTCCGCGGTCGGCCTGCCCGTCGACCTGGCCGTCGTCCCACTGTCCTGCTTCATGTCGTCCCCTCCGGACGCCGGGCGCCGGCGGCGGCACCCTGGTCGGGCACCGCCGCCGGTGCTGTCCTCAGGCCGACGCTTCCTTGTTCACATCCGTCGGCGAGTCGAACTCGCGGTCCGGCAGGTTCTTCAGTGTGTCGAGGACCGACGCGTCCGCGCCCTTGTCCTCGGCGTGCTTCACGAGGTCGTCCCTGGAGGCGGGGTAGTCCACGCCGCCCAGTGCCTTCTGGATGTCGATCGGGCTCGGATCTGCCATGTGGTGCTCCTTCGTGTCGGTTCGATGCTCTGCAGGTGCGTCCCGGATGGGGGCACCGTCACTGGCCCAGGATCACGTGGGCAGCGTCTGTGTCACGGTCTGTCACCGTGGTGGGTGCCTCGAGGTGCACCGCGCCGGACGGGATGATGCCCGCGCCGCCGTAGCGCTCCATCACGCGCCACTGCGCGGCGACGTCCTCGCCGGCATGTCCGGAAGGGAGCCGGTCCCAGAAGTCGAACCCGCCGCATTCCACGAGGGCGTCGCGATCGAACAGGACGCACCCGCCCACCCAGGCCACGCGGTAGAGGCGCCATTCACCGGGCGGGATCGCGAGCTCGACGGCGGCGTGCGCCAGGTTGGCGGCGTTGTGCAGCGGCCACCGGGCGAAGCCCTCCGTGCCGCGGCGGATGCGCTCGGGCAGGACCTCGTTGTCCGGCCACAGCCGGAGCTCGCTGCGCTCGTGCGGCCGCCGGTCGCCGAGGTAGGACAGGCCCTGCACTGCGGATCCCACGAACCCGCACCCGGCGCCGCGGAGCGCCCTGCTCATCCGGTCCAGGGAGCCCGGCTCGAGCCAGACGTCGTTGTCGAGGAAGAGCACGAACGGCGCCGTCGCGAGACCGAGGAGGTAGTTCCTGTGCTCGGCCAGGCCCCGGCGCGGCAGGTGCCGCTCCAGCCGGACCGGGTGCCCCTGCGCCTCGAGCACCCGTAGCATGGCCCGGACCGCCGGCTGCACGAAGGACGCGGCGTCACCCTCCGTCTGGTCGCTCACGGTCACGCGGAAGGGCACGCCCTCCTGGGCAGCGAGCCCCGAGAGGGTGACCGCCAGTTCCGCCGGACGCCCGAAGGAGGGGATCAGCACGTCGACGGCGGGCTCCTCGCCAAGGACCTCGAGCGCCCACTCCCCCGACCAGCGCGGCGTCACGGCGCGTCACCCGCGAGGGGCGCCGAGCGGATCCGCCGGACGACGGCCGCGGTGGAGCGCTCCGGCACGTAGTCGAGGATGCTGACCCGCCCGCCGCACGCCTCGACGGCCGGGGTCTCCTCCAGCATCTGGGCCGTGTAGTCGCCGCCCTTCGCGTAGACGTCGGGGCGCACGAGCTCGATCAGCGGCACCAGGGTGTCCGTGTCGAAGACGGTGACGTAGTCCACGCAGCTCAGCGAGGCGATGATCCCTGCGCGGTCGGCGATGGGATTGATCGGACGGTCGGGGCCCTTCAGCCGCCGCACACCGGCGTCGTCGTTGAGGGCCACCACGAGGACGTCACCGAGCTGCTTGGCCTGGTTGAGGTAGCGCGTGTGGCCGCGGTGCAGCACGTCGAAGCACCCGTTCGTGAGCACGATCCGCCGGCCGGCCGCGCGGTCCTCCTCGAGCCGCCGCAGCAGGTCGACGGTGGGGAGGGCCGTGTCCGCGAACTGCTGCAGGTGGCTCGTGAGGTCCGACGTCGTGCAGACGGAGGTGCCGGGCCGGTGTACCACGACATCCGCGGCGGCCTGGGCGAGGTCGAGGCTCGTGGTCAGCGGCAGTCCCGCTGCGCGGGCCACGGTGAGGCCGGCCACGAAGGTGTCCCCGGCGCCTGAGGCCTGCTTCTCGGTCACGGGCTGGGCCCACGTGCGGTGTGCCTCCCCGTCCGGGGTCAGCAGGACGGTCCCGTCCCGGTCGAGCGTCACGACGACGGCTGCGGCGGCGGTCGCGGCCAGCAGCTCGCTCCGCCGCGCCGCCACCACCGAGGCGCGGTCGGAGCGCGGATCGAGTCGCATACCGAGGACCTGAGCCGCCTCGCCCGCATTCGGTGTCACGATGTGCGGCTGCACCCCGGCCCAGGCGGCCGTGTCATGGGCGTCCACGACGACGAGGGTGTCCGGGTGCAGGCCTGCCGCGGGCCGGAGCGCCGCGCGGACCTCGTCTCCGAGGGCTCCCGATCCGTAGTCGCACACGATCACGGCGTCGGCGCCGGCCACGGCGTCCGGGACGCGGGCAGCGAGGGCCGTGATCGCGGCGGCGGGCAGGCCGTCATGGGTGTCGTCGAGGCGGAGCATGACCTGGTCGCCGCCGAGGATGCGGTACTTCGTCGTGGTGCCCACCCGGGAGTCCTGGACGAGGTCGGTGGTGTCCACGCCCGCCCCGTCCAGTATCCGGCGGAGCCGGCGGCCGGCGTCGTCGTCGCCGATCAGGCCGCACATCCGCACCCGCGCGCCGAGGGCCGCGAGGTTCATCGCCGTGTTCGCCGCTCCGCCCGCGGCGTAGTCACGGCGCGTGATGTCGACGACGGGTGCGGGCGCCTCGCGGCAGAACCGCTCGATCGTGCCGCTCCACCAGCCGTCGAGCATCGCGTCCCCCACCACCGTGATCCGCGGTGCCCGGTCGGCGATGGCGGCCGGGAGCCAGGCCGCGAGGCCCCGCACGTCCGACAGTTCGCCGTCCGGGACCCCCGCGGGCCCGCCCGTGCCGGCCATCAGGCGTCCCCCTGCGGTGGTGAGCTGATGTGGACCACCTTGACGAGAGCGAACTCGTCGAGCAGCTCCGGGCCGTAGCCGAATCCGGCGCCGCTGATGCCGCGCGGCTGGGCGGCCCCGCCGGGCGCACCACCGAACACGGCGTTGACCTTGACGGTTCCGACGGCGAGCGCCGCGATGGCCTGCTGGGCGTGGGCGATGCTCCCGGTCAGCACCGAGGCGGCGAGCCCGTACGGTCCGGACGCGGCGAGGCGGAGGCCGTCGTGGAAGCTGTCCACCACGGTGACGGGAGCCACGGGCCCGAAGGTCTCCTCCGTCATCACGGTCATCGATCCCGTGCAGTCCGCCAGGACCGTCGCCGGGTAGTGGGCGCCGGGTCCGTCCGGCACCGAGCCCCCGGCCAGGCAGCGCGCCCCGAGCTGGAGGGCCTCACCGACCTGCGCCTCCACGGCGTCGCGCATGCGTTCGTCGACCAGTGGCGGGAAGCCGCTGCTGCCGGTCCAGGCCTGCGCCTCCTCGGTCAGCGCGGCGAGGAAGGGCTCGGCGATGTCGCGGTGGACGTAGATCCGCTCCACCGAGGTGCAGATCTGGCCGGCGTTGGCGAAGGCGCCGAGCGCCGCCTGGCCTGCGGCCCACACCGGATCGACGTCGGCGTCGACGAGGAGGGGATCGTTGCCGCCGTTCTCGCGGATCACGTGCGCACGGGTGAGGGAGGCCGCGCGGGCGATCCGCCCGCCCGTGGCGCTCGAGCCCACATGCGCGACGACGTCGACGTCGGTCTCGATGGTGAGCAGCCGGCCCACGTCGCCGTCCCCGGTCAGGGTGGTGAGCACGCCGTCGGGGAAGGCCGGCTGCAGGAGCCGCCCGAGCATCTCGCCCACGTGCGGGCAGCGCTCGCTCGGCTTGTGGATGACCGTGTTGCCGGTGACGAGGGCTGCGCCGATGAGGCCCGCTGCGACCGCCACGGGATCGTTCCAGGGGGTGAGGAGCACGGCGATCCCGCGGGGCTCGGCGACGGTGTAGTCGCTGGCGGTGGCCGCGCCGCGGAGACTCAGTCCCCGGTGCACGGGACCGAGTTCCGCGTACTGCTCGAAGGTGGAGATGCCGGCCTCGATCCCGCCGAGCGCGTCGGCAGGGGGCTTGCCCGTCTCCCGCGTATTGAGGGCCGCGAGTTCCTCGGCACCGGCGCGCAGTGCTGCTGCTGCCCGACGTAGGGCGGCTCCGCGATCGGCCGGGCTCGTGGCGGCCCATTCGGGCTGGACGGCGCGGGCGAGGGACACGGCGCGGCCGATCTGCTCGCGGGTGGTGCAGGGCAGGGAGCCCACCTCCGACCCGTCCAGGGGGCTCGTGATCGTGATGGACGCGTCGTCCTGCGCATCAAGCAGGGTGGGTGCCTGGGACTGGATGGACATTGCGCTCCTTGGCGTTCGGCGTGCTGCTGGTCTGCTGCGGCTGTTCCGCCCTGATCGCCGATGGGATCCGGGCACGACGGCCGCCGCTGCTGGTTCCATACCCCGCTCCCGCTGCTTCACACAGCACAGGGGCCGATTTCTACGCCGCTCCCGCGTGACCATCAGCACGCTTAGCATATGGTTGCGGCAGCAGGTGCGATCGATGGATCGGGTCCGTGAAAGGCATGGACAGCACCCCTGCTGCTGTGTACAGCTGGAGGCAGGCACATCCGTCGCCCGACCGGGTCAGGACCACGACGCATGACCACGGTGCACGGTGCACGGTGCACGGTGCCGACGACACGACACGACACGACACGAACGGGGAACACACGCATGGGGCAGGGACAGACGACGGCGGACTTCGGCGGCAGGCAGGACACGGCACGGGCCGTGGGCCCGGTGCTCCCGCCCTTCGAGGACGTCCGGCGCATCGCCGTCCTGCGCGGCGGCGGGCTGGGTGACCTCATGTTCGCGCTGCCGGCCATCGCCGCCCTGAAGTCCCGCTACCCCGACGCGGAGATCACCCTGCTGGGCATGCCCGGTCATGCCGCCCTGCTCGGGGGCAGGCCGGGACCGGTGTCGCGGATCGTCGAGCTGCCCTTCTCCCCCGGCGTCCGGCCCGGCGGCGCGGTGGACGGCGGGGTGGACGGCGGGGTGGACGGCGGGGTGGACGGCATGGCGGACACGGCCGCCGTCGACGGTTTCTTCGACGAGCTGTCCGGCTCCTTCGACCTCGCGGTGCAGCTGCACGGCGGCGGACGCAACTCCAATCCGTTCGTGCTGCGTCTCGGCGCCCGCCACACCATCGGTACGCGCACGCCCGACGCCGCCGCACTCGAACGCACCATCCCCTACGTCTACTACCAGCACGAGGTCTTCCGGGCTCTCGAGGTCGTGGGACTGGCCGGTGCCGTGCCGGTGGATCTCGAGCCGCGTGTGCAGGTCACGGCGGCCGAGGCGGACCACGCCCGGCGGCTCACGGGCGACGGCGCCGTGATCGCCCTGCATCCGGGTGCGACGGATCCGCGGAGGCGGTGGCCGTCGTCGTCCTTCGCGGAGGTGGCCGTGCGCGCGGCCGCGGACGGCTGCGAGGTGGTGGTGGTCGGTGACGCGGGCGACGCCGGCACGGCGGAGGAGATCGTAGGGCTCGCCCGCGCGGCGGCGCCCGCCGCGAACGTGCGGTCCCTTGCGGGGCAGCTCACACTGGGCGAGCTCACGGGTGTCCTCGACCGGAGCGCGGTGATGGTGGGCAACGACAGCGGCCCGCGGCACCTCGCACAGGCGGTGGGCACCCCGACCGTCGGCGTGTACTGGATCGGCAACGTGATCAACGCGGGCGCGATCGGCCGCACGCTCCACCGCGTCCACTTCTCCTGGGTGTCGCAGTGCCCCGTGTGCGGGGTGGACGTCACGCAGGTGGGCTGGACGGCGGAGCGCTGCGAGCACGATGACTCGTTCGTCGCGACCGTCCAGCCCGATGCCGTCTACGCGGACGTGGCCGAACTCAGGGCCACGAGCCTTCTTCTGCGTGGGCGATGACCATCTCGCGGATCTCGCAGCTCCTGGGCTGCGAAAGCGCGAACAGGATGGCCTCGGCCACGCGCTCGGGGTCGTTGAGCCGTGAGTCGTCCTGCGGCTTGTACTGCTCGTCGCGGTCGTCGAAGAAGCGGGTCTTCATGCCGCCCGGGATGATCGTCGTGACGCCGATCTGCCCTGCTGTCTCCGCGGCGAGCGCCTGCGAGAAGCCCATGACCCCGAACTTCGAGGCGCAGTAGGCCGTCGCATCCCCCACGGCCTTGATGCCGAGGGTCGAGGCGATGGTGACCACGCGCCCGTGCGTCTGCTTGAGGTACGGCAGGGCGGCTCGCGCCGTCGACGCCGTCCCCATCAGATTGACGCCGATCACCTTCTCCCACTCCTCGGCGGGCACCGTGTCGAGCGCGCCGCAGCGGTCGATCCCGGCTGCGGTCACGACGGCGTCGAGCCCGTCCATCGTCTCCGCCGCCTCGCGCACGGCCTTCTCGACCGCCTCGCGGTCGGCGACGTCCACCTCGAAGGCCTTCACGCCGGTGACGCGGCTGATGTCGCGGTCCAGCACCACCGGGGTGCCTCCCGCGGCCAGGACGCCCTGCACGATGGCCGCGCCCAGACCGGAGCCTCCCCCGGTGACCAGGACGCGGCCGGGGTTGACGCCGGTGCCGCTCGTGGTCCGGCTGCTGGTCTCGCTCATGTTCTCGCTCATGCTGTTCCTTTCGTCGCGTGCACGCGGCCCATCGGATCGGATCGCGTGCGGATGTGCAGCTCGTCAGCCCACGCGTGCGAGCGCGGCTGCAAGTTTCGTGGTGGAGCGGGCCGGGATGTAGGGGACGGTGACCGTCCGTCCACCCCAGCTGCTCACGAGGGCGGCCTCCGGGAGGTCCTCGGCCGCGTAGTCGCCGCCCTTGACCCAGATGTCGGGCTGCAGGCGGGAGATGGCGTTCTCCGGCGTCGATTCGCCGAACACGAGCACGGCATCGACGCATTCGAGGGCGGACAGCAGTTCGGCGCGGTCCTCCTGTTTGATGATGGGCCGGTGCTCGCCTTTCAGTCCGCGGACCGACTCGTCGGAGTTCAGGCACACGATCAGGCAGTCGCCGAGCCGGCGGGCAGCCGCGAGCGTCCGGGCGTGGCCGGCGTGGAGGAGGTCGAAGCATCCGCCGGTCGCGACCACCGTGCCCCCCGCATCCCGCGTGCGCTGTGCGACGGTCAGGGCGTCCAGACCGTCCACGGGCAGCTGCCGGGGCGCGTCCTCCCGTGGCCCTCCCATCGCACCGACACCGCCGGCGGCGAGGAAGTGCGCGGCAGCTTCTGCCGCCTGCTGGGCAGCGGAGTCGGTCGTCATCCCCGCGGCGAGGCCGAGGGCGAGCGCCGACGCGAAACGGTCGCCGGCACCGCACGGATCGGTGGCGGTGACGCGCGGCGCGGGGACAACCTGGGGCAGGAGCCCCGACGCCGCGACGAGGGCACCGTGCTCGCCCATCGTCACGATGACGGCGCGGCTCCCCCAGTCCGCGAGCAGGGCTTCGGCGGCCGATGCCGCCCCCGTGGTGCCGGTACCCGCCACGCCGGCGAAGCGCAGTGCCTCCCCGAGGTTCGGCGTGACCGCGGCGACGCCCGGGACCGGACGGGCACCTGCGGGATGCGGATCCCACACCACCGGCGTGGAGGCCGTCAGGGCCTCCAGGCGGCCGCGGAGCTCCTCGTCGGCGAGCAGCCCGCGGCCGTAGTCGGCCGCGATGATGGCATCCGCGTCCGCCAGGGCCGCGAGCATGTCGGCGGTGCACCCGGGGACGGGCGGCGTGGCGCAGCCCTCGTCGAAGCGCACCACCGGCTGGCCCGAGGCCCGCACGCGGGTCTTCACCGGCGTGGGCGCCCCCGAGGGACCGGCGATCACGGTGATGCCCTCAAGCTCCGCGCGCAGCAGGCCGGCGGCGGCATCATCCCCGAGGACCGTCACCAGGACGGCCTCGTGGCCGTCGTCCTGCAGCATGCGCGCCACGAGCCCGGCACCACCGGCGCGGCGCCGGACCGCGTCGACGTCGACGACCGGCACCGGAGCGTCGGGTGACAGGCGGCCCGCTCCGCCGGACAGGTCCGTGTCGAGCAGCACGTCGCCGACCACCACGATCCTCATCGCTGCTCCTCCTGGCGACGGCGGCGGACCTCCGCGTCGAAGGCGCGGCAGATGGCGTGCAGCGCGATCAGATGGCCCTCCTGCGCGTTGGCGGACTGCGCCTCGACGGCGATGAAGTCGTCCACGCACTCGGTCAGCGGGTTGGGCCCCGCTCCCGTGAGCGCCCACGTGGTGATGCCCGCCTCGCGGGCTGCGGTGACGGCGCCGAGGAGGTTCGGGCTCTTGCCGCTGGTGCTGAGCAGCACCAGGATGTCGCCGCGACGGCCGTGGGCGCGCACCTGGCGTGCGAACAGCTGGTCGAAGCCGTAGTCGTTGGCGATCGCGGTGACCGCGGAGCTCTCGGCGTGCAGGGAGATGGCCGAGAAGGGCTCACGTTCCCCGTCGAACCGGCCCACCAGCTCCGCGGTGAGGTGCTGGGCCTCGGCGGCGGAGCCACCGTTGCCGGCGGCGAGGAGCCGCTGGCCCGCGATGAGCCGGGTCGCCATCTCGATGCCCCACCCGGCGAGGGTCCCCGCGTTCTGCGCGAGGGACTCGACCGCCGGGCTGACGGCGCGGAGGTGCTCCATGACGATCCGGCGCGCGTCCTGCTGGACGGCGTCCTGCGGACGACGCTCCTGGTCCCGGTGCGCCGGGGCGAGGGCTACCCCCTCCCGGGCCGGGGCGGCCGGTGCCGCACGAACGGTGGAGATGTCGGAAAGGTGCGTGGTCACAGTGCCCTGCCTCCTGTGCTCTCGAGTCGACGCGCGGCGCTCCGCCGCGCTGTTGCCGGTGCTGCGGGGACTGCCGCCCCGAGCGCCAGCTGGTAGGCCTTCTCCGTGTCGGCCGCGATGCGGCTCCAGGAGTAGCGTGCCCGGACGCGCCGGTGGCCGTTGTCCCCGAGTTCCCGCGCCCAGGTGGGATCGGCCAGCACCTCGGCGACGGCGACAGCGATCGCCGCTGGATCCTGGGGCGGGACATGCAGGCCGGTCTTGCCATCCACCACGGTGTCCACGAGCCCGCCGACGGCGGCCGCGACGACAGGGACCCCGCACGCCATGGCCTCGAGGGGGACGATCCCGAACGGCTCGTACCACGGGGCGCAGACGACGGCGTCGGCGCTGCGGAGGAGGGCGGGCATCTCGGCGCGGGAGACCTGGCCGCGGAGCACCACGCGGTCGGCGACGCCGAGCTCCGTGGCGAGCGCGACGAGCCGCTGCGCCTCCGGATCGTCCTCGAGGACGGACGTGTTGCCGCCCCCGCCGACGATCAGGAGTTCGACGTCGTCGCGTCCGGTGTCGGCGAGTTCACGGAGCGCCCGGATCACGAGGTCCATGCCCTTCCGCGGCACGAGGCGGCCCACGCTGACGATCCGGTGCGGCCGCTCCCGCTCCTCCACCGGTCCGTGGGGACCGAAGAGGTCGAGATCCACGCCGCAGGGCGCGATCGAGACGCGGTTCGCGGGCACGCCCATGGCCTTGAGCTCGAACACCTCGTCCGAGCAGGTGGCCACCACGCGGTCGGCGCTGCGCCCCACCATGGCCTCGAGCATGAGCCGCTCGGACGGGCTGGTGTCCTCGACGCCCTGGTGCCGCCGCTTGACGGTGCCGAGGGCGTGGAAGGTCTGGAGGACCTGGACGTCCCGGCCCACGCTGCGCGATTGGCGGGCGGCATCGAGCGCGGCGAGCCCGGACATCCAGAAGTGGCCGTGGACGATGTCCGCCGGCTCCTGTCCCCAGTCCCGGACGATCCCGTCGGCGAGTTCGCCCATGAAGGGCAGCAGCATGTCCTTGGGGACGTGGCGGGCGGGACCGGCGTCGATGTGGACGACCTCCAGCCGCGCGTCGGTCCGGACCCGGTCCGGGAGGGCGGGGTCGTCGCGGCGCGTGTACACGGTGACATCGTGACCGCGCCGGGCGAGTGCCAGGGACAGCTCGGCGACGTGGACGTTCTGTCCGCCGGCATCGACGCCCCCCAGTGCCGCGAGTGGACTTGCATGCTCAGACACCATCGATATCCTCACTGCGCTCTCCTTTCTGTAACCGCCAGGACGCGGTGCCGGGTGGGCTCCTGTCCCAGGACGTCGTCCCAATCGGCCAGGAACCGGGCGAGCCCGTAGCGTTCCAGAGCCGCGTCCCGTGCCACGAGTCCGCGTGCGCGGGCCTCGTCGGGGTCGTCGATGAGTTCGGCTGCCACGCGGACGAGGTCGTCGACGCGCGTGGAGACGGCCCCGGCCCCCGGCGGCACCGCGCGTGCCGCCTCCGTCGTCGCCAGGGCCAGGACCGGGAGGCCCACGTGCATGGCCTCGAGGAGCGAGAGACCGAGCGAGGTCCAGCGCAGGGGGTGCACGTAGGCCCTGGAGCGCCCGAGCCGCGCGTGCAGCTCGGCCGTCGGCAGGTCGCCGCCGATCCGCAGTTCGCCGGGCCCGAGGTCGAGGGAGTCGCCGAGCCCGTCGGTGCCCATGCCGAACACCTCGAGCGGTGCGATGCCCGCGAAACGGGGCAGCAGGTCGGTACCGGTGATGCGTCCGCGCCGGACCGGCTCGTTGATCACCGCGGCGAGCTGCTGCAGCTCCCCCGTGTAGAGGTAGCCCGGGTCCACGATGCCGTGCTCGATCACCGTGGTGGGCGCTCCCCCGTTGTCCCAGAAGATCTCGTTGAAGTGCGTCACGTGGATGATCGGGATCTCGTCCTGCCCGGCGAGGGGGTGGACGGTGCCCACGATGTCGCGGCGGGGCGTGTTGTGCTCGAGGAAGACGGCGGGAAGGTCGCGTCCCGGTGTCCTGCCGAGGAAGCGCTCGCACTCGGCGATCTCCTCGGGACGCTGCAGGACGACGACGTCGATGCCGGCGTCCGCGAGATCGGCGGGAGCCACCTCGATCACGGAGGACGGCCAGTCGCGGCCTGCCCGGCCGAGCCCCCAGGGACCGCCGTCGGGCGTCGTGGGCAGCACGTAGGTGTGCTCGCCCCGCACGAAGGCGTCGGTCCATCCGCCGTGGACATGCCATACCAGGATCCTCATCGGTTTCCCCTCGTTTTGCGGCCGTCGGTGCGGCCGATGCTGCGGCGCGAGCCGAGTGACGATATTCCGGACCCGAGACGCAGGACAGCGTCCACCACGTCCTCCGGCGAGACGTCGGACAGGCACGGGTGTCCCTGGACGGGGCAGATGCGGGCGCGGCTGAGCGCGCAGGCCGCGTCCTGGTCGCCCAGCAGTTCCACCGGCACCCGGTAGGGCGCCCACCGGACCGCCGGGACCACGGGTGAGAACAGGCAGACGACGGGCGTGCCCACTGCTGCTGCCAGGTGGGCCGGGCCGGTGTTCCCCGTGATCACTACGGTCGCTCCGGCGAGGACCGCACCGAGGACCGGCAGGTCGGTCCGGCCGCCGAGGTCCAGGGCCTCCGGTCCTGCGACCGTCGAGGTGAGCTCTGTCTCGTCGGGGCCGCCGGTGACGACCACCCGGAAACCGGCGGCCGTCAGGAGTTCGACGGCGGCCGCGTGGTGCAGCGGCGGCCAGGCCCGGGCGGGCACGGACGCGCCGGGATGGACGACCACGTACGGCCCCCGCCCGACGAGCTCGGCGGCGTCGGCGAGGTGGGTGACCCGGAGGCGGCCGTCGTCGCCCGGGGGCAGTGCGTACCCCGCCGCCTCGGCGATGCCGAGCGCACGCTCGGCCTCCGGCTGGTCCTCCGGGAAGTCCTCGCCCGGCTTCAGCCGTACATCGAGCAGGGAGCCGGCGTAGTCGACGGATGCACCGGCGATCCTCCGAACCCCTGCGAGGCGAAGCAGCAGGGCGAGCGGCAGCGGCGACTGGTGGAACGAGGTGAGGATCACGGCCTCGTCCACGTCCGCCGCCACCACGGCGTCGTGCAGGTCCTGCACGAGCTCCGGCGTGGGCTCGGGTGCGGGATCGATGATCCACGGCGCACGCCAGACGACGACGTCGACGACACCCGGCAGCAGGCGTGCCGCCGCCGCCCCCTGCGGTCCGCAGAGCATGACGACGTCGTTGGGCGAGTCCCCGTGGTCACCGGCAGCGATGGCCCGGACGGCGGGGCCGGCGAGCAGCACGTCCCCGGCGCTGTCCAGGCGTGCCACCAGCACCGTGCGCCTCATGTGGTGCCCGCCCAGAGGAGGTCCACGGCTCCGGCGAGCGTCCCGGCCACCGCGGGGGCGTCACGGACCTCGTCCTGCAGCGTGATGTCCGTCGGCACCAGGACCCCGCGGGCTCCCGCAGCGGCTGCCGCACCCATGTCCGCCCCGATGTCACCGATCAGGGCCACCTCGCCGGGCTCGAGCCCGAGGCGCGCGGTCGCCGAGAGCACCATGCCGGGCTCGGGCTTGCGGCAGGCACAGCCGTCCCCGCTGCCGTGTGGACAGACCTCCCAGACGTCGAATGGTCCGAGCAGTTCCTCGACGCGGGCGTTGACGGCGTCGACCTGCCCGCGTGTGACGAGGCCTCGGGCTATGCCCGACTGGTTCGTGACGACGCCGACGGGGATGCCGCGCGAGCGCAGGCCGTCGAGGACCTCCTTGGCGCCGGCCATGGGCCGGACCAGGGACGGATCACCGTTGTAGGGGACGTCCACGACGATCGTCCCGTCGCGGTCGAACAGGACGGCGCTGGGGGCGGTCCGTGGTCGCTCGGCCGAAGTATGCATACAGGCTTAGTTCCCGGGAAGCAGCAGGACTAAACACTTCTCGCCGAACTTCTTCTCCTCCTCCTGCTTCTCCTTCCGTCTGCCGCTGCTCCACCGGGTGGTACCTCCGCCGCTGCCCGTGGGGCTGCGGCGGCGACGGGTCCGGCCGGGCCTGTCCGCTTCCTCTGGCAGGATGATCCGCATGACTTCCGAGGGCTCCAGCACCGCCGGCGCGCAGCAGCCGATCCCCCACGTACGTCCAGGGGCTGCGTCCCCTTCGACGCCGGCGCCGGACGGCCGGCCGGAGATCCTCGCGCTGCGTGCGCTGAAGCTGGGCGACCTCCTGGTCGCCGTGCCCGCCCTCAAGGGCCTCCGGCGGGCCTTCCCCGAGCACCGCATCCTCTACGCGGCCCAGGAGTGGCTCCGGCCCGTCGTCGGACTGACGGATGCGATCGACGACCTCCTGCCCACCCACGGGCTGGACGATCCGCTGCCCATCGAGTACGGGCGGATCGACCTCGCGGTCAACCTGCACGGCAACGGCGAGGAGAGCCGCGCGCGCCTGGAGGAGATCGGTGCGCAGCGCCGCATGGGTCACCGCTCACCCGGCTGGGAGGGTCCGGAGTGGGAGGACGGCGTGCTGGAGCGGGAGCGGTGGGCGCGCCTCGTCAGCTGGCACGGCGTACCCGCCGACCCCCTGGACTGCAGGCTGCGCGTGCCCGACGGCGACAGCCCCGCGCCCGACGCCGTGGTCGTCCACGTGGGTGCGGCGTACGGAAGCCGCCTGTGGCCCGTCGAACGGTTCGCGGCGGTGGCCCGCGCCCTGGCGGCGTCGGGCCACCGGGTGGTCTTCACCGGCAGCGGGAAGGAGCGGCCCCGGGCACTCGCCGTGGCCGACGCCGCGGGACTGCCCGAGGACACGGTCGCGGCCGGGAACCTCCCCCTCGACAGGTTCGCCCGCCTCGTCGCGGGCGCATCCCTCGTCATCTCGGCGGACACCGGTGCCGCGCATCTCGCCTCGGCGTACGCGAGGCCTTCCGTGGTGCTCTTCGGGCCGGCGCCGGCCTCGGAGTGGGGACCACCCCCCGGTCCGCACACGGTCCTGACCGACGAGTCGCTGCGCGTCGGGGAGACGTTCTCGCCCACACCCGACCCCGCTCTGATGGCGGTGACCGCCGACCAGGTCCTGGCGGCGGCAGCGGCGCACGGCATCTCCTAGCCGGACGGCCCGGGATCCGGGCGGCCGCCCGGGGAGTCGGTTGCAGACCGGCGGACGATGCTGCGGACTCAGGCGATATTCGTCCGCACACCGCGCGCGTGCTCGGGGGCAGGTGCACCCAGCAGGCGCTTCTGCAGCTTCACGAGGATACGGGCGAGCATCCGGGAGACCTGCATCTGCGACATCCCCAGTTCGTCGCCGATGACCTGCTGCGTCTGCTCCATGAAATAGCGCCGGTAGAGCATCTCCTTCTCGCTGCCGTCGAGCTCGTTGACGGCTCCACGCAGGGAGATCATGTCATCGCTGCGGTCCATGCCGTTGGAGTCGGTGGCGAGCGTGTCAGCCCAGCTCCGGCCCTCGAACGGAGCGTCGAGGGAATCGGGGCGGAGGCTGGAGTGGGAGGCCTGCGCCTCGAGGACCTTGTGCTCCGGCCAGCCGAGCTCGACCCCGAGTTCGCGTGCCGTCGCCTCGCGGCCCAGCCGCTGCGCCATGGCGGGCGCCGTCCGCGCGATCTCCGTGCGGAGGTCCTGGACCTCCCGCGGAGGCCGGATGACCCAGCAGGAATCACGGAGGTAGCGCTTGATCTCACCCGCGATCGTGGGGATGGCGAAGGAGGCGAACGGGACGCCGCGCCCCGGATTGAAGCGCTGCACGGCCTTGATCAGGCCGAGGTAGGCGACCTGCCGGATATCGGAGGCCTCGGGGCCCGTCACCGCGAAGGAGCGGGCCACGGATTCCGCGAGATCCATGTGCCGCAGCGCGATGTCGTCCTGCAGAGCCGCTTTGAGGGGTTGTTCCGTGGCGCTGCAGCCGCCCGGCCGGACGCCGACGTCGCGCGTCCCTGCGGGCGGGCGCAGGGGGCCTCCATCGGTCGGCCTGGACGTGGCGGTACTCTGCATGCTGATCTCCGTCGGGCGGTGGACACGTACGTCCCCAACAAAACATCAGCCTGCTTAGTACGCAACCACCTTCTCCTCCTCGATCCTTTTCCTCGGAGGTCTTTCCTTGCCTGCTTCTGTCAGGTATACCGTCGGCGTCGCAACGCGGGCTCCTGGCGCACGAAAAACCCCCTGCCGGACCGGCAGGGGGTGGGTGAGCAGGGGGTGCGGAGCTCTCAGCCGCTCAGGCGCAGGTCAGCTGTGGACCGTAGCGGCCGGATCGGTGGCGTCCGGTGTCCCGATGGATGCGCCTGCGGGAGCGGCCGTGGCCGCCCAGTTCCACCGCGGAGCGCCCAGCTCCCGGATGACGACCTGCAGGTGGGCCCTCAGCTCGTCCGAGACCAGCCCGCCCCCCGCCACGAGGGTGCGTTCGATGTCGTCCGCGGCATCCAGGACCTGCCTGCCTGCGGGAGAGATGGAGACGAGGTGCGATCGGCGGTCGAGATCGTTCCGGACACGGGTGACGTGTCCCCGCGACTCGAGCCTGGACAGGGTCTTCCCCATGGTCTGCGCCTGCACCCGGACGATCTGCGCCAGGCTCGCCTGCGTCATGGCCCCCTGATCGGCCAGGACACCGAGCGCGATCACACCCGCGTGCGTCACCCCGATGTCCACGAGACGCTCGTTCCATGCGTGCTCGACGAGACGCGCCGCCGTCGTCAGCAGTCGACCGGTGGGCCATTGCTCCAGATCGGGCATAGAACAGTGCACTTCCTCTCGCTTGCGCAACCGGCAGCCGCCGTCGGCGTCGGATCTTCCACCTATGATAGCTAGGCTGGCTAGTGAACCATCGCCGGCCGGCCGAACAGGGCCTGCTCCCGCAGGGATCCGCCCGGCCACCCGACCGATCCTCAGGAGTATGCATGTCGCAACGACTCGCCACCGGTGATAGTGCCCCCGACTTCACGCTCAGCGACGCCGCGGGCACCAGCGTCACGCTGTCCTCCCTGCGGGGGCGGAAGGTCGTCGTCTACTTCTACCCCGCGGCGGCGACCCCGGGCTGTACCACCGAAGCGTGCGACTTCCGCGACAACCTCGCCTCCCTCGACGCAGCCGGCTACTCCGTCCTCGGCATCTCACCGGACCCCGTCGGCAAGCTCGCCTCCTTCGTCGAGAAGGAAGCCCTGACGTTCCCCCTCCTCTCCGACGAGGACCACGGCGTCGCCGAGGCCTACGGCGCCTGGGGCGAGAAGAAGAACTACGGCAAGACCTACGAGGGCCTCATCCGGTCCACCGTCGTCGTCGACGAGGCCGGCGACGTCGCGCTGGCCCAGTACAACGTGCGCGCCACGGGTCACGTCGCGAAGCTGCGTCGTGACCTCGGCATCGACCAGTAGCACCCGCCGCCGCCGCCGGTCCGCGTCCGGATCCGGCCCGGTAGAGTAGGGCGACGACGAAGCCCCCGCGCGGGGACGTCGGCGCGCGAGTGGCGGAATTGGCAGACGCGCTGGATTTAGGTTCCAGTGTCTTCGGACGTAGGGGTTCAAGTCCCCTCTTGCGCACGGTGAAGGCCCCTGACGGAGGACTCCGTCGGGGGCCTTCGTGGTCTACGCCGGCCTCTTTTCCGCACGGTCGTGACCGCGGGGTGAAGCGCGCTGGAGACCGCACGCCGGTGACACTCCGGCGGCCGCCGCCCCCAGTCCCATCCGTACCTCCTGCACCACCCCGTCATCCCGCCCAGGGCGGCCGCCGCGACCCTGTCCGGACCACGGTCGGGCGTGCGCCCCACGCGTGCTGCGACATCGCCGCAGGTCACGGGCAGGTAACAACCAGCGGGCGGATCAGGCCCGCCGAGATTTTCTTTGGTGATCCCACCCATCCACCCTCCGAGGGCGCCCGAAGTACCTCCGAGACATCGACACGATGTGTTTCACCCAATACCCCAGACCGCAGGCACCCGCCGGGTCATATCTATGGAGGAAATTCTCATGGGAATCACCAAGCGCAGGAACCTCTCGATCCTCGGGATCGCAGCAGTCTCGATGTTCGGTCTCGCAGCCTGTGGCGGCGGCGACGACGCAGCGTCGGAGTCCGCTCCGAGCAGCGAGGCCACCATGGCCAGCGAAGCCCCCATGGAGAGCGAGTCGCCGTCGGCAGAGGCCAGCATGGCCCCCTCCGCCTCGGCCGACGCCATGATGGACCCCGCCGCGAACCTCGTCGGCCCCGGCTGCGCCGGCTACGCCGAGCAGGTCCCCTCCGGCGACGGCTCCGTCGAAGGCATGTCCCTGCTCCCCGTCGCCAACGCCGCAGGCGCCAACCCCATCCTCACCCAGCTCACCGCAGCCGTCTCCGGCGGCATCAACCCCGACGTCAACCTCGTCGACACCCTTAACGGCGACGAATTCACCGTCTTCGCACCCGTCGACGACGCCTTCGCAGCCCTCCCCGCCGAGACCGTCGAAGGCCTCAAGACCGACACCGAGGGCCTCACCAGCATCCTCACCTACCACGTCGTCCCCGGCAAGATCCAGCCCACCGAGCTCGAAGGCACCACCCAGACCACCGTCCAGGGCGCCGACCTCGAGATCACCGGATCCGGCCAGGAACTGAAGGTCAACGACGCCAACGTCATCTGCGGCGGCGTCCAGACCGCCAACGCCGTCGTCTACCTCATCGACGCCGTCCTCACGCCCCCCGCCGCCGGCTAAGGACGCGCACTGCCTCCCTGGTGCAAACCTCTAACGTGTTCCAGGGACAACGGACGGACCTCCTCACTTCCGGTGAGGGGGTCCGTTCTTCACTGCGGCGGGGCAGCCCGACGGGAAGCGGCGGAATCCGGCCTCCCCGTTCCCCTGCACGGCGCGGACAGGAGCATCACCTAGACTGAGGGCTCCCGACCGCCGCGTCCCCAGGACCGGGTCACCCCTGCCTTCCGGAGAGCCTGCTCGTGAACAACGCCGCCGCGTGCCCCCGCCAGCCGCGGGCCAGCCGCGCACCGGTGATCCGCATCCTGCGCGGCGCCGTCGTCGTCGCCTCCGTCGCGTCGCTCGTGGCCTGCACGTCCGGCGAGGTCGTACCGCCCGAGCCCGTTCCCGCCACGAGCGCTGCGGCCGTCGATGCCTCCACCTTCACCTTCGGGAGCGCCGCCGATCCTCGGACCCTCGATCCGGCCCTCGCCAACGACACCGAGTCCTACCGCGTCACCCGGCAGATCCTCCAGGGCCTCGTGGGCATCGATCCCCTCACGTCCGAACCGACGGAGCTGCTGGCGGAGTCGTGGGAGGAGCAGGACAGCGGGCGCTCCTACGAGTTCACGCTCCGGGACGACGTCGTCTTCCATGACGGCCGCCCCCTGGACGCCGCAGCTGTCTGTGCCAACTTCGACCGCTGGTACACCCTCCCCGCCTCGGCCCGGACCGGTGCCGGGCGGCTGCCCTTCGAGCACGTGTTCAAGGGCTACTCGGACCAGCCCGAGATCAGCCTCTACAAGGGCTGCACCGCGACGACGCCGTCGACCGTGGATCTGCAGCTCACCAGCCGGATCACGGGACTGATCGCCGCTCTGGCCGCCCCGGCCTTCGCCATCTCCTCACCGGCCGCGCTCGACGCAGGGTCCGCCGACGACCTGACGGAGCCCGTCGACGGCTCGCTGATCTCCCGGTACGGACGCGCACCCGTGGGCACCGGGCCCTTCCGGTTCGTCTCCTGGGAGCCGGGCGAGGTGGACCTGGTGTCCTTCGAGGACTACTGGGGCGAGCGTGGCGAGGTGGACCGCGTCCTCTTCACCACCATCTCCAACCCCGACTCCCGTGCCCGCGCCCTGACCGCCGGCCGGATCGACGGCTACGACTTCGTGTCCGTGGACAGCGCCGTCGACCTCGCCCGCAACGGTCAGCAGTTCCTCCAGCGCGACCCCTACTCGGTGCTGTACCTCGGCCTCAACCAGGGCTTCCCGGGTGTCGACGACGTCCTGTTCCGGCAGGCCGTGGCCCACGCGATCGACAAGGACGCCCTCATCGACGGCCGGTTCCTCAGCGGCACCAAGTCGGCGCGGCAGTTCGTCCCGGAGAAGCTCGGGGTGAGCGGGGAGGGGGTCGAGGACTACGGCTACGACGTCGACCTCGCCAAGGACCTCCTCGACCGGTCGGGCTACGACGGCCGCCCCCTGCCCTTCTACTACCCGCGCAACGTCTCCAGGGCGTACCTCCCCTCCCCCGAGAAGGCCTACGCGGAGCTGAGCCGCCAGCTGACCGAGGCCGGCTTCACCATCAAGCCCGTGCCGATCGACTGGAGCGAGGGCTACATCGAAGCGGTGCAGCAAACGGGTGACCGGGCGTTCCATCTCCTGGGGTGGAGCGGCAGCTACGAGGACCCGGACAACTTCGTGGGTGCCCTGTTCGGCTCCTACACCGAGGAGTTCGGGTACGAGGACCCCCAGCTGTTCAGCAAGATCAACCGCGCCCGCGGTCTGCCCGAGGGCGAGGACAGGTCCGAGGCGTACGCGGACATCAGCGCCCAGATCTCCACCCGCATCCCGGCCGTCCCGCTCGCCTTCCCGATCTCCGCTCTCGCCATGAGTCCCCGCGTGAGCAGCTACCCCGTCAGCCCGGTGATGAACGAGGTGTTCAACCGGATCGACCTCGCCGATGTCGAGCCCCGGCCCGAGCCGTCGGAGTGACAGCGCGCGGCGTCGCCGCGGCTGCTGCGGGTACCCCTGCCGGGGCCCCGCCGGATTTAGATAAGGTCACTGCCAGACGCTAGGCTTTCCCTGCTACGACCTCGCGACTGGAGACCACGTTGACCACCATGAATCAGGGCACGCCCGCCAAGACCACAGACGTCGTCCTGATCGGTGGCGGCATCATGAGCGCCACGCTCGGCGCGTTCCTCCGCCAGCTCCAGCCCGACTGGGACGTCTCGCTCTTCGAGAGGCTCGACGTCGCCGGACTGGAGAGTTCCGACCCGTGGAACAACGCCGGCACAGGCCACTCCGCGCTGTGCGAGCTCAACTACTCGCCGGCCGGTAAGGACGGGTCGGTGGACCCGGCGAAGGCCATCGCCATCAACGAGCAGTTCCAGACGTCCCGCCAGTTCTGGTCCCACATGGTCACCGAGGGGCACATCGGAGATCCCCGCAGCTTCGTCAATGCGGTCCCCCACATGAGTTTCGTCTGGGGCCAGGCCAACGCCGAGTACCTCCGGAAGCGGTACGAGGCCCTGAGCCCGCAGCCCCTGTTCGACACCATGGAGTTCAGCGAGGACCACGCGACCATTGCGGGCTGGACCCCGCTCATCATGAAGGGCCGCAATCCTTCCCAGCCGGTCGCAGCCTCCCGTGTCGCCGGAGGCACGGACGTCGATTTCGGCTCCCTGACCCGTCAGCTCAACGCCTACCTCGAGGGCACGGGTGTGGGGCTCCACTACGGCTTCGACGTGCTCGACGTCGCGCGGGCATCCGACGGCCGGTGGGACGTGAAGGTCAAGAACCGGGCGACGGGCGAGGCGACCACCGTCACCTCCAAATTCGTGTTCATCGGTGCGGGTGGCGGGTCCCTCCACCTCCTGCAGCGGACCGGCATCCCCGAGGGGCGCGGATTCGCCGGATTCCCCGTGTCCGGCCAGTTCCTGCGCTGCACCGACCCGACGCTGGTGGACCAGCACAACGCGAAGGTGTACGGCCAGGCGTCCGTCGGGGCCCCGCCCATGTCGGTCCCCCATCTCGACACGCGGTATGTCAAGGGCGAGCGCTCCCTGCTCTTCGGTCCCTACGCCGGGTTCTCCACCAAGTTCCTCAAGCGGGGTTCCTATCTCGACCTCCCGACGTCCATCCGTCCGTCGAACCTCGTGCCCATGCTGGCCGTGGCCAAGGACAACATGTCGCTCACGAAGTACCTCGTGACCGAGGTCCTCAAGAACCGTGACGCGAAGAACGAGGCGCTCAACGACTTCCTCCCGTCGGCCGACGGCGGCGACTGGGAACTCATCTCCGCCGGACAGCGTGTACAGGTCATCAAGAAGGCTCCGAAGAAGGGCGGCGTGCTGCAGTTCGGCACCGAGGTCATCACCTCCTCTGACGGCTCCATCGGTGCACTGCTCGGGGCCTCGCCCGGAGCCTCCACCGCCGCGCCGATCATGGTGGAACTCCTCAAGCGGTGCTTCCCGGTCAAGATGTCCGACTGGGAGCCGAAGCTCAAGGAGATGCTGCCGGGCTACGGCGTCAAACTGAACGAGAATCCGTCGCTCGCCGCCGAGATCCAGACGCTCACCGACAGGGCCCTCAAGCTCGTCTAACCACGGCGGAGCCAGCCAGCCGGGCGGCCGTCAGCACCCGAAGGCAGGTTCCGTGTTCCGTCTCGCCCATCTCTCCCTCGGCAACCGTGCGCTCATCGCGCTCATCACCATCCTCGCGTCCGTCTTCGGCGTCATCACCCTCGGCTCGCTCCGGCAGGAGCTCATCCCGTCGCTCGAGTTCCCGCAGATCACCGTCCTCTCGACGGTCCCCGGCGCCTCGCCGGAGTACCTCGACCAGCAGGTGAGCGAGCCGCTCGAAGCGGCGCTGAGTGGTGTCGAGGGCCTGGAATCGTCGGCGAGCACGTCCCGCTCCGGGGTCTCCACCGTCAGCCTCGTCTTCGTCTACGGGACGGACCTCGATCGGGCGAGGGCCCAGGTGGACCGCGCCATCTCCACCGTGCGTCCCCTGCTCCCCGAGGACGTGGAGCCACAGGCGCTGGCCGGGAGCATCAGCGACCTGCCCATCGTGTTCATGGCCGTCTCGTCCGACCAGTCCCTGAGCGAACTCAACGGCGACCTCGAGCGGCTCACGGTTCCTCGGCTGCAGAAGATCGACGGCGTCCGCACGGCGGACATCTCGGGGGGGACCAGCCAGCACGTCGCCCTCCTCCCCCGTGACGGTGCCCTCGAGGCGGCGGGCCTGACCGTCGGCGACCTCGCCGCCACGCTCGAGGACAACGGCGCCCTGTTCCCGGTCGGCACCCTCGACGAGGATCAGCGCTCGCTGACCATCCAGGCCGGCAGCCAGATCGGTTCGCTCGAGGACCTGAGGGCGTTGCCCGTCCTGCCCGCGGGCTCGTCGGAGCCCGCCGCCTCCTCCGGTCCGACCGGTTCGTCGGCTGCGCCGGGTGGCTCCGGCCTTCCCGGGGGCTCGGAGCAACCCGCTGCCCCGGGCGGGCCGGACACCGGAACGGACGCACCATCCGGCGCCCCGGCGCAGCAACCGGCCGCGCCATCGACGCCGGCCGCCGCCCCGGGTCCCGCGGTGACGATCGGCGAGGTGGCCGACGTCGACCTCGCCGATGACGCGGCCACGTCCGTCACCCGCACCAACGGGGTGGAGACGCTCGCCCTCACCGTGACGAAGGTGCCGGACGGCGACACCGTGGAGATCTCGCACCAGATCGTCGCGCTGGTCCCCGAGCTGGAAGCGGAACTCGGCAACGCGGCCGACATCACGGTGGTCTTCGACCAGGCGCCCTTCATCGAACGCAGCATCGACGATCTCACGACCGAGGGCCTCCTGGGCCTCGGTTTCGCGGTGCTGATCATCCTCGTGTTCCTGCTGTCCGTGCGCTCCACGCTGGTGACGGCCATCTCCATCCCCCTGTCGCTGCTCGTGACCTTCATCGGGCTGTACGCAGCCGGATACTCGCTGAACCTGCTCACGCTCGGGGCGCTCACCATCGCCATCGGTCGGGTGGTCGACGACTCGATCGTCGTCATCGAGAACATCAAGCGGCATCTCGGCTACGGCGAGGAGAAGCGCGACGCCATCCTGACCGCCGTCCGCGAGGTCGCCGGGGCGATCACCGCCTCGACCCTCACCACGGTCGCGGTCTTCGCCCCGATCGGCTTCGTCGGCGGCCTCGCCGGCGAGCTCTTCCGGCCCTTCGCCGTCACCACGGGGATCGCGCTCCTCGCATCGCTCGCCGTGTCCCTGACGATCATCCCCGTCCTGGCCTACTGGTTCCTGCCGAGGAGGACGGCGTCGTCCGGTACGGCACGCAGCACGACGGCCGGACCGGAGGAGCCGGTATCGTCGGTCGCCGCGCCTGCGGCATCAACCGCCGACGACCGAACGACCACCCCGACCGGGACCCTGCCTGCGCTGAGCCCCGCGGACGGTGCGGTCCGCACCAGCGCCCCTGATCCGGACCGCCGTGGCGCCCGCCATGTCGCCGTCAACGAGGCCGACACCGTCGATCCGGTCGACAGGGTCGACAGGGTCGAGACGGTCGCTACGACTCCGCAGCGCGACCGTCCGTCCCTCCTGCAGCGGGCCTACCTGCCCATCCTGACGGGGACCCAGCGTCACCCGGTCATCACCCTCGTCAGCGGGCTGATCGTCCTCGGGGCGACCGCGGCGATGGTCCCGTTCCTCCCCACCAACCTCCTGGGCGGCTCGGGCCAGAACAGCTTCTCCATCACGCAGACGCTCGCTCCCGGCTCCAGTCTCGCCACCACCACCGAGGCAGCCGGCCGCACCGAGGAAGCCCTCGCCGACACCGCCGGGATCAGGGATGTACAGCTCACGGTCGGGAATGCCGAAGGCTCCTTCGCGGCACAGTTCTCCGGCGGTGCATCGGTGGCGACCTTCACCGTCATCACGGACGAGGACGCCGATCAGGAAGCCCTGCAGGAAGCGGTGCGCGAGGAACTCGAGGGCCTGCAGGACGCCGGGAGCTTCTCGCTCTCCAGCCAGCAGGGCGGTTTCGGGACGTCGAGCACCATCGACATCGACATCACGGCTCCGGTCAGCGAGGACCTCGAGGCGGCCAACACCGCCGTGCTGGACGGCATGCAGGGGCTCGACGGCGCCGGCGAGGTGAGCAGCAACCTGTCTGCAACGCAGCCCCAGGTCCAGGTGGACGTCGACCGGGCCGCCGCCGTCGAAGCAGGCCTGACGGAGGGCCAGATCGCCGGTCTCCTCGGCGGCAGCATCAGTCCCGTCCCGGCCGGGACCGTCCGCTTCGGTGCGGACGACTTCCCGGTGCTGATCGGGGAGGGGACCGCGATCACCAGCCTCGAGCAGCTGCGGACGCTCCAGGTCCCGACCGCGCAGGGCGCCGTCCCGTTGACGGACGTCGCGTCCGTCGAGGAGGTGCAGGTGCCGCTGTCGGTCACCAGTTCCAACGGGGAGCGCACCGCCCGTATCTCCATCACACCGTCGGACGACGACCTCGGGACCCTCTCCGGGACGGTGTCCGAGCGCCTCGCGGGTATCGAGCTGCCGTCCGGCGCCTCGGCGACGGTGGGTGGAGCGTCCACCCAGCAGGTCGAGTCCTTCGACCAGCTGTTCCTTGCACTGTGGGCCGCCGTCGCGATCGTCTACGTGATCATGGTGGCCACCTTCAAGAGCCTGGTCCAGCCCCTGATCCTGCTCGTGTCGATCCCCTTCGCCGCGACCGGGGCGATCGCCCTGCTGCTGATCACCCGGATCCCCCTGGGGCTCCCGTCCCTGATCGGCATGCTCATGCTCGTCGGCATCGTGGTGACCAACGCGATCGTCCTGATCGACCTCATCAACCAGTACCGGCTCCCGCGCAACGGCTCCCCCGGGCTCCGCGTCGCCGACGCGATCCGCGAGGGAGCCCGCCAGCGGCTCCGCCCCATCCTGATGACGGCCCTCGCCACCATCTTCGCGCTGACACCGATGGCGCTCGGCCTCACCGGGCAGGGCGGTTTCATCTCGCAGCCACTCGCCGTCGTCGTCATCGGTGGGCTGGTCTCCTCCACGGCGCTGACGCTGGTGCTCGTGCCCGTCCTCTACCGACTCGTCGAGGGGCGGCGCGAGGAGCGCGCCCTCCGGCGAGCCGCGAGCGTTCCCGCCTGACCGGGAGACCGGATGCCGGACGGCGCCTATACTAGATGCATATGTATCTAGTTGCCGTCGGAACGGCGCAGGATGGGGAGCGGGCGATGACGGAACGGGTGGAGATGCCGACGGGTGGCGAGAGCGGGCCGGCGCCGGTGACCTCGGGCGCTTCGGTCCGGCAGTCGTCGGAGACCTGGGAGTCGCTGTTCCGGGCCCAGGTCGGCGTCATGCGTAGGATCCGCCAGGATCCGGTGTTCAGGGAACTGCCCATCGGTGAGTACGACGTCCTGTTCAACCTGAGCCGCTGCCCCACCGGCTGGACGCGCCTCAACGAGCTGAACCAGCACCTGCTCATCAGCCAACCGAGCCTGAGCCGCATGGTCGACCGCCTGGAGGCGAGGAAGCTGCTGCAGAAGCGACCTGCCGTGGCTGATCATCGAGGCGTCGAACTGGCCCTGACGGATGAGGGCCGTGCACTGCAGCGCCAGATCGGCTCCACACACGTGCACCGCATCCAGGAGGTCCTCGCGCCGATGCTCAGCCCGGCGGAGATGGACCAGCTGAAGGCGCTGACGGACCGCATCAACGCGCACCTCGACGACTGACCTGCCCGTGAGCGGACCGGGCTGCTGATCAGCCACCCGGCCGGCCTCCGCCGCAGGGCTCACCGAACGGTAAGGCGTTCGCCGCTCCGCTCGACGGGCAGTTCGTCGACGGTCGCGGTGACCTGGAGCCGGGAGAGCTGGAGCGAGCCTCCGACGGTCGAGAGGAACGCGGTGTCCGTGGCGTCCCGTCCCGTCGCGATGCGCAGCATCGACGCCCGCGGCGCCAGGCCCGTCGCGTCGAGCAGGAGCCACGAGCCGCCCACCCAGGCCTCGACGACGGCGTGGAAGTCCATGGGCGTCAGGCCCGGCGCGTAGACGGACGCCAGCCGTGCGGGAATGTCACGCGCCCGCAGGAGGGCGATCACGAGGTGCGCGTAGTCCCTGCAGACCCCGCGCCGCGCGAGGAGCGTGTCCACGGCGCCGTCCGTGAAGCGGGAGGATCCCGGGACGTAGGCCAACTCGGCGCCGACCCAGTCCCGCACTGCCTGGACCAGGTCCACTCCCCCGACATCCGGGAACTGGGCGTAGGCGGTCGGCAGGATGACATCCGATGCGCAGTACCGGCTGGGCCGCACGTACCGCACGAGGTCGATGTCGTCATGCGGTGCGGGCTCTGCCCGGCCCGTGACGACCGCGCGGTACCGCACGTCGAGCGAGGACGCCCGAGGCGTCGTGAGGAGGTGGAGGCGCGTGCCGTCGCGCTCCTGGTACTCGCGCACCTCGGCCGGTTCGCTGTCGACCAGCACCGTCAGCTCCTCCTCCACGGACGCGTACGCGGCAGGAGCAGCGACGGCGAGGGACAGCACCACCTGGGTCCCCGCGATCGTCGTGGCGCCCAGGTCGGCCGAGACAGTACGCTGCATGGTTCGTTGCTCCCGGTAGGCGATTCGTTCGGCTCCAACTCTATGCTGGGACGGAGGGGCACCGGTCGACACCGGACGCCCGACCGGACGGCAGACACGCCGCAGGAGAGGAACATCATGAGCGACTTCACCGCCGATGCCATCGGTGACCTGACGGGCCGGCGCGCGGTCATCACCGGAGCGAACAGCGGGCTCGGCCTGCAGACCGCCGTCGGCCTCGCGCGGAAGGGAGCGCACGTGGTGCTCGCCTGCCGGAGCGAGCAGCGTGGACGTGAGGCCGAGCAGAAGGTCCGTGCACTCACCGGCAGCGAGCGCGTCGAGATGCGCGTGCTCGATCTCGCCGACCTCGCCTCGGTGCGTGCGTTCGCCGCCGGGACCGACGGTCCGGTCGATCTGCTCGTGAACAACGCGGGCGTGATGGCGACGCCGAAGTCGACCACGGCGGACGGCTTCGAACTGCAGTTCGGCACGAACCACCTGGGACACTTCGCGTTGACCGGGTTGCTCCTGCAGAACCTGCACGCGTCAGTGTCACCACGCGTCGTCACCCTCTCGAGCCTCGCCCACAAGCGCGGACGGATCGACTTCGGTGACCTGCAGTCGGAACACCGGTACCGGCGGTGGGGCGCCTACGGACAGAGCAAGATCGCCAACCTCTATTTCATGGTCGAACTCGACCGGAGGGCACGTGCTGCCGGCTGGGACCTCGCCTCCGTGGCCGCGCACCCGGGGCTCGCCGACACCAACCTGACCGCCGGGATGCGGAACCCGGCCGTCCTCGACCTGCTCGCCGGTGCCTTCCGGTTCATGAGCCAGTCCGACGCCGCGGGCGCCCTTCCCACGCTGTATGCCGCGACCGCTCCCGAGGTGAAGGGCGGCGACTACTACGGTCCCTCCGGTCCCGGCGAGACCAGGGGTGCTCCCCGGCTCGTCGCACCCGTACCGCGGGTCCTCGACCGTGACATCGCCGTGCGCCTGTGGAATCGCAGCGTAGAACTCACCGGGGTGGACTACGGAGCGTTGCGCGCCGTCGGCTGATCGAGCCGGGAGGGCCATGAGCTCACGCGGCCGGGGGCTCCGCGACCTTGACCGACAGGATCATCTCGCGGATGGTCGCGAATCCGGGTTCGGCGTAGTACTCCTCGGCCTCGCCGATGGTGCCGAAGGAGACGGTCTGCGGGCCCGTGTTCGCCGGGGCCTTGGGAGCGAGCACCTCGAGGTCGCCGAAGCTGAAGCGTCCAAGGGCCTCGTTGCCCTGGACGGTGTTGGCCAGCGAGCAGGCGAGACCGTCCGCGCCGCCGACCTCGTCGGTCACGCCGTAGGCCCCGAAGAAACGGAAACCGGTGATCAGCCGGACGACGAACCGCGGTTCGATGGCGGTCGACGCGGCCGGCTGGTCCGTCAGCGCGAGTGGCTCGCTGCCGATCACGGCGTAGGGCGTACGCTCCGCGTCGGGGCAGGGCGCCTCGGGGGTGATGATGCCGGAGTGGAACTCCGCCGCGATGGTCCCCTCGGGGGTCCTGACGGCGTAGTGCAGGGAGTCGGCGGCATAGGTGCCCGGCGTGGGATCCAGCGGCTGGACCACCCAGTCCTGCGGCAGTTCGAAACTCACGAGCCTCGACGGATCGGTGAAGACCTTCCATCCCGCGCGCGCCTCCCGGAGCGGAGCCACCGTCGGTTCCCCCGGTGCATCCGGCGTAGCAGCGGACGACGACGGAGCGGGGCCGGTGTCGCCCTCCCCGGTGGCGGTGCAGCCGGTGAGCAGGGCGCCCAGCAGCGCCGCGGCAGCGACGGCGCGCGTCCTCCGCCGCACGGTGTCACCGATGGTTGCTTCGGTCATGGCGTCCCTCCCAGGGCGTCTGTTCGTGCCGTCAGTCTAGGCGGGGGCGAGATCCGGAGCCGGCCGTGCCGCGCCGAGGGCCAGGACGGCGTGGACCGACGCCACGACCGCCGTGGCTGCTTCCTCGAGGTCCGAGCGGGCCGTGCCCTGCACCCAGGACAGGCGCACGGCGCTGAGAGCCGTCCCTGCGTCGAGCCCGAGCGCCAGCAGGACGGTCGACGGGTCGGACGAGCCCGCGGCACACGCTGATCCGCTCGAGCAGACGACTCCCCGGCGCTCGATCTCCAGCAGGACGGCCTCTCCGCTCACCCCCGGGAAGCAGAAGGAGGCGAGGTTGGGCAATCGCATCCCGGGGTCGCCCGTGAGGATCGCGCCCGGGACACCGGCCAGGATCCGGGCGATGAAGGCGTCGCGCGCAGCGGATGACGCGTCGCCCGCGCCGGGCAGGGCCAGCTGCGCGAGTTCCAGTGCTCTCGCGAGCCCGACGGCGCCGGCCACGTTCTCCGTCCCGGAGCGCCGACCACGTTCCTGCCCGCCCCCGTGCAGCACGGGCTCGCAGCGTGTGCCCGCCCGGAGGTAGAGCAGCCCTACCCCCTTCGGGGTGCCGAGCTTGTGGCCCGAGAGGCTCATGGCCGTGACGCCGAGGCGGCCGACGTCCACCGGGAGCCAGCCGGCGGCCTGCACGGCGTCCGTGTGGAAGGGGATGTTCCTGTTCCTGCAGACCTCCGCGAGCGCGACGACGTCCTGCACCGTGCCCATCTCGTTGTTCGCGTACATCACGGTGCAGAGCGTCGTGTCCGCCTGGAGTGCCGCCTCGAGATCCGCGGCGGCCACGAGACCGGTCGCGGACACCGGGAGCTCGGTGATGCGGAAGCCGTGCGCGTCCTGCAGGTAGCGGAGCACCTCCGCCACGGCCGCGTGCTCGATCGCGCTCGTGACGATGTGGCGGCCGCGCGGGGAGGCGAGCGCGATGCCCTTCAGGGCCAGGTTGTTCGCCTCGGTGCCGCCCGAGGTGATGACGATCTCCGACGGCCTGCAGCCGAGCACCGCGGCGAGCCGGGCGCGGGCGGAGGAGAAGGCTGCCGCGGCAGCCTCCCCGTACGTGTGGTGGCTCGAGGGGTTGCCGAAGGTCGTCGTCAGCAGCGGCCACATCTCCTCGAGGACCTCCCGGCGAGCCGGCGCCGTCGCCGCTGCATCGAGGTAGATCATGACGTGACCCCCGCCTGCCGGTCGTCCCCGGCACGGCCGGTACCGCCGGCAGGCGCAGGTGCACCGTCGGCGGTACCGCCGTCCACCGTGAAATCCAGACCGAGGTCCAGCGCACGGACGCTGTGCGTCAGGGCGCCGGCGGAGATGATGTCGACGCCCGTGGCGGCGATCGCCGCCACGGTGTCCAGGCGCACGTTCCCACTCGCCTCGACGAGCGCCCGGCCGGCGACGAGCCGGACACCGGCCGCCAGGTCGGCGAGGCCGAAGTTGTCGAGCATGATGGAGTCCACCTCTGCCGCGAGCACCGGCTCGATCTGGTCGAGCCGGTCCACCTCCACCTCGAGGTGCACCGTGTGGGGCAGCCGCGCACGGGCTGCGAGCAGGGCCGCGGTCAGGGCCTCGGGTCCCTGTGCCGCGAGCAGGGCGAGGTGGTTGTCCTTCACCATCACCGCCTCCGAGAGGCTGGACCGATGGTTGGATCCGCCGCCGCAGCGCACGGCCCACCGCTCCAGGAGCCGCAGCCCCGGCGTCGTCTTCCGGGTGTCGACGATGCGGGCGCCCGTCCCCGCCGCCGCCTCCACGAAGGCGCGCGTCATGGTCGCGATGCCACTGAGACGTTGAGCGATGTTGAGCGCGGTCCGTTCGGCGGTGAGGATGCCGGCGGCCGGCCCGGACAGGCGGGCGACGACGTCACCGGCCTCGAAGCGTGCACCGTCCGCCACCATGAAGGTCACGGTGATCCGCGGATCGGTGAGCCGCATCGCGGCCTCGATGGCGGACGTCCCGCAGAGGATGCCCGGTTCGCGTGCCGCAATCGCAGCCGTCGCCCGGGCGTCCGGATCGATGAGCGCCTGGACGGTGAGGTCGCCCGACGGCGCGTCCTCGGCAAGCGCGGCGGCGACGATCGCGTCGATGTGCCGCTGGGGCGGCGGGAAGGGTCGGTGCCCCGGCGCCCTCGCCGCCGTGCCGGTGGTCGACGCGACGCCCGCCTCTTCCGGGGCCCATTCCGGCGCGGGGGCGCGTCGGGGGTCCGGGGTGGGGTCGTGGAGGGGAACGTGGTGGTGCTCATCGGATGGCTCCTTCGATGGCTCGAACGTAGGATCGGCTCGGTACCGGCGGCTCATCCTCCGCGTGGTGCTCCACGTCGCGTGAGTGCTGGTCGGGGTCCTGGTCGGCCCCGTCCACGCGGTAGTGGGCGCCGCAGGATGCCGGCCTCCGGGAGGCTGCGTGGACGAGCAGGCGGGCGCAGAGCAGCAGGTTCTCGGTCTCGGGATCCTCGGGCGCGTGATAGCCGGCGAGGTGCTTGCGGGCGAGTTCCAGTCCGGCACCGGTGCGCAGGACACCGGCGTGGTCGGACATGACCTCCTGGAGTTCGCGACGGGTGACGGGATGGGTGGCGGAGCGCCCGGCGTCGGCGTCGAAGGGTTCTGCGTCGGCGTCGAAGGGTTCCGCGTCGACGCGAGGAGCGGCGCCGCCGCCGCCGTCGACGATCGCCTCGGCGCAGCGCGTCGCGAACACCACTGCCTCGAGGAGGCTGTTCGACGCGAGGCGGTTGGCCCCGTGCACACCCGTGCGCGCCACCTCGCCGACGGCGAAGAGGCCGGGGACCGAGGTCCGCCCCTCGGTGTCGGTGCGGACGCCGCCCATCCAGTAGTGCGCGGCGGGCACCACGGGGACGGGCTCGGAGGACCAGTCGAACCCGTGCCGCAGCGTGAGTGCCGTGAGGCCGGGGAAGCGGCGCGACAGGAAAGCCTGGCCCAGCGCCGTCGCATCGAGGTACACGTGCTCCGCCGAACCGGTGCCGACAGGAGCGGTCATCCGTCCCGGACGTCCTCTGCCGGAACGCCGCGCGAGGTGCCGGGCGATGCTCCGGGAGACGACGTCGCGGGGTGCGAGGTCGCCGTCGGGGTGGTAGTCGTGCATGAAGGCCCTGCCGTCGGCGTCGATGAGCCGTGCCCCCTCACCGCGCACCGCCTCGGAGATCAGCGGATTGCCCGGGACGTCGAGCGAGGTCGGGTGGAACTGGAAGAACTCGAGGTCGGTGACGGCCGCGCCGGCCCGCCACGCGAGGGCCAGACCGTCGCCGGTCGCGATGGACGGGTTCGTGGTGTGGACGAAGAGCTGGCCGGCTCCGCCCGTGGCGAGCACGACGGCGTCGGCCGGTAGGTCGCGTGACCGGCCGGCGACGACGGTGGTGACGCCTGCTGCGCGCCGCAGGGCCTCTCCTGAGCCGGTCAGCAGCACACGGGTGACCGCCGCGCCCTCCAGCACGACGATGCCCGGGTCCCGGCCGACCGCCGCGGACAGCGCCCCGACGATCCCGGCGCCGGTCGAGTCCCCGCCGAGGTGGAGGATGCGCGCGGCGGAGTGGGCGGCCTCCCGACCACGGGCGAGATCAGGCGTCGTCGTCGCCGACCGCCCTGTCTCCCCGAGATCGCGGTCCGGCTCTGCCGCGCCCCCTGGTCCGGCCCCGGCACCGGCACTGTCCGCCGCGACGGTGTCGAAGACGACGCCTGCCCGCTGCAGGGACCGGACGGCGTCGGCCCCACCGTGGCACAGCACCGAGACCGCGTGCGGATCGGCCAACCCCGCGCCGGCGATCAGGGTGTCGGCGATGTGCGCCTCCACCGAATCGGCATGCGGGGATCCGCCCTCACCGCCGTCGCGCGCCCCCTGCGGGGCCGGTGCGACCCTGACGGACGGGACGACGGCGGCGATCCCACCCTGCGCGTACCGTGTGTTGCTCTCGGTGAGGGTCCCCTTGGACACCAGGACGACAGCACCCGAGGGGTCGAGCCGGCGGAGCTCGAGGGCCGTCTGCATCCCGGCGATCCCCGACCCGACCACGATGACCCTCGATCCGCCGCGAGGCGTCGCAGCCGCGGCGGGCGCTGCGGTGCCGCGGTTCATGGCCGGACCGCGAGCATCCGGTTGAGCGCCACCCGCGCTGGAGCGGCCACGCTCTCCGGCACCGTGATGGGGTTGAGCACACGGCCCTCGACGAGTCCCTCGAGAACCCAGGCCAGGTAGCCCGGGTGGATCCGGTACATCGTCGAGCACGGGCAGATCACGGGGTCGAGGCAGAAGATGGTGTGCTGCGGGTACTGGGCCGCCAGCCGGTTCACCATGTTGATCTCGGTGCCGATCGCGAAGGTGGTGCCCGGCGCGGCGGCGTCGATGGCCTTCCTGATGTAGTCGGTGGACCCCGCCTCGTCGGCGGCGTCGACGACCGGCATCGGGCACTCGGGGTGCACGATCACCCGCACCCCGGGGAACTCCGCCCGGGCCTTCTCGATCTGCCCGACCGTGAAGCGCTTGTGCACGGAGCAGAACCCGTGCCACAGGATCACGCGTGAGTCCTGCAGGACCTGCTCGTCGGTCCCGCCCCACGGCTTGCGCGGGTTCCACAGGGGCATCTGCTCGAGCGGCACCCCCATCGCCTTGGCCGTGTTGCGGCCCAGGTGCTGATCCGGGAAGAACAGCACGCGCTGCCCCCGCTCGAAAGCCCATTCGAGCACGGCGGCGGCGTTCGACGACGTGCACACGATCCCCCCGTGGTCCCCGCAGAAACCCTTGAGGGCGGCGGAGGAGTTCATGTACGTGACCGGGATGACGGGGACTCGACCGTCCGCGTCGGGCTCGGTCCCGAAGAGTTCCGTGAGCTGGTCCCAGCACTCGGTCACGGAGTCGATGTCGGCCATGTCCGCCATCGAGCAGCCGGCGGCGAGGTTCGGGAGGATCACGGACTGCCCGGCGGTCGAGAGCATGTCCGCGGTCTCGGCCATGAAGTGGACGCCGCAGAAGACGATCGCCTCGGCCTCGGGGCGTTCCGTGGCTGCACGCGCGAGCTGGTAGCTGTCGCCCACGAAGTCGGCGTACTGCACCACCTCGTCGCGCTGGTAGAAGTGCCCGAGGATGACCACGGACTCCCCCAGCGTCGCCTTCGCCGCGCGGATGCGCCGGTCGAGGTCCTCCGCCGACGCCGTCCTGTAGTCCTCGGGAAGCTCTCCCTGCCGGGGCGTCGCAGGCGGTGCGGGGTCGGCCATGGACGCCCCGGGACCGTACTGCGGCATGGGCAGGGCATCGATGGTCCAGGGATCACGCACGAGGTCCGGGGAGCAGGTCGACGCTGGGACGGCTCCGTCCGCTGCGTCCCTCGAGATCAGTTCGATGGCGGTTGACACGGACATGGGGTGCTCCCTGTGGTGGGGCCTTCCGCCGACGGGCGGAAGGCAGGGTGAGTGGGATGACGTGGGGTTCGACGGATCTGGGGAGTGCCGGCCGGGACCGGCACTGGAGCCGATGACGGGCTCAGGAGGAACCGGGGCCCGCCACGACGGACGGCGGCCGGGACGCCGTGCCGTCCGCCGTCGCATGGTCGGCGTCGAGGGAGCGGGCTCGGCCCGGATGCTCCCGCCCGCCCGCCGGTGCGGGCGGAGGCAGTACGTGCGGCCCCGTGTACCGATAGAGCCGCGGCGGCCGGTTCCGCCCGCCCTGCAGGACCTCCTCCGTCGGCGCGATGTCCTTCGCGGACCGGAACTGGCGTCGGAAATTGGCGGGGTCGAGTTCCCGTCCGAGCACCGCCTCGTACACGCCGCGGAGCTGCGCGAGCGTGAACCGCTCGCCGAGGAAGTGGTAGGCCACCGAGCCGTATTCGATCTTCCCGCGCAGGCGGCCGAGTGCGTAGGCCACGATCTCGTCGTGGTCGAAGGCGAGCCCCTCGACGTCGTCGGCGCGGAACCAGTGAACGTTCCGGGACGCCCTGGTGAGATCGGCCTGGTCCGGTCGGACGAGCGCCCAGTAGACGATCGACACCAGTCGCTGTGTCGCCGCCCGGTCCAGCCCGCCGAAGGCGTAGAGCTGTTCGAGGTAGGTGGGCTCGAGGTCGGTCGTGTCCCGCAGGTTCCGGGCTGCCGCGTCCTGCAGCGACTCCGTACCGCCGAGTGGACCGCCGGGAAGTGCCCACTTGCCGAGATGCGGCTGACGGATGCGGCGTACCAGGGGCAACCAGATCTCGGGTCGCTGCGACTCGCCCCCGGGCCGGAGCGCGAAGATCACCGTCGAGATCGCGACCGACGGCGCCTGGGACTGCCGTTCCGACACGTTCGCCGAGCTGTGCATGGGCTTCCTTCGCAGGGCTCTGATGGAACAGAAGTTAAAGTCATAATGACTATAACTTATCCAGCCGTGACGGTGGGACTGTCGCGGATGCCGCTTCTGTCGGGGCGGCGCGTCCGGTTGCCCCGGCAGGGAGAAGTGTCTAAAGTCACAGTCGTCGGCCTTTCGGGGCCGCACGGTGGGGATGTGTTCAAGGGCGCACATGTCTCTGCCGCCCTTACGATGAACTGATGGACCACCACTCAGTACACGCCGTCGAAGGTATCGACCCACGCCTGTCCATCACCCGCAGCGATGCCCCGGATCCCCTGCCGCTGCCGCCCGTCGTCCTGCTGCACGGTTTCGGGTCGTCGTCGCACCGGAACTGGGTGGACACGGGATGGGTGCGTGTCCTGAACGACGCCGGCCGCTCGGCCATCATGATCGACCTCCCCGCGCACGGCGACAGTGCCGCTCCCGCGAATGCGGGGGCGTACGCCCCGAGCCGCATGCGCGCGGACATCCTGCAGGCACTCTTCGACGAACGCGTCCTCCCGCTCGAGGCGGACTCGGCGACGTCGGGCGTCGACGTGATCGGCTACTCCCTCGGCTCCCGCCTGGCCTGGGAACTCGGCGCCACGCAGCCCGAGATGATCCGCCGCATGGTCCTCGGCGGACCGGGTACGGCCGATCCGCTCGCCGACTTCGATCTGGCCGGGGCGGAACGGTCCCTGGCCGGCGGCCCTCCCTCCGAGGACCCGACGACGGCGGACCTCCTCCGCATGGCTCAAGCCGTGCCGCACCATGATCTCCCGTCCCTCCTCGCGATGGTGTCGGCCATCAAGACCGAGCCCTTCACCCCGGACTCGGCCGTCCCGAAGATGCCCCTGCTCCTGGTGGCCGGGGACCAGGACGACTATGCCGCAGGCATCGCCGACCTCGAACGATGGGCGCCCGACGCCCGGACGGTGCGCATCGCCGGCAGGAACCACGCGAGTACCATCACGGCCCGGCAGTTCAAGGACGCTGCGGTCGATTTCCTCTCCTGAGGTCCCCGGTGACGGTTCGGTAAAGGCGCGTTGTCCCCGGGTCCGGCGCGTTGCCCCGCCGCTATACTGTGAACCGGTCAGCAGCCTTACTGTGAGGTGACGCGCCGACCGGTCACCACAACCTGTCGCGGGAGGACACCCATGGATGTGCTCCTCGCCGACCGCTACCAGACCACCCATCTCCTCGGAGTCGGCGGGGCGGCCTCCGTCTACCGGGCGGTGGACAGGAACCTCGGCCGGGATGTGGCCGTCAAGATCTTCAACCCGACGACGTCGGACGACGACAGCTACCGCCGCCAGCACACCGAGACCATGCTGCTCTCGACGCTGAACCATCCCGGACTCGTGACCCTGCACGACGCCGGCATCCACGAGGACGAGGACGGCCGGACGACGGGCTTCCTCGTCATGGAGCTGGTCGACGGCGAGGACCTGCGACATCTGCTCAGGCGGGGCCCGATCCCCGCCGTCGATGTCGCGCAGCTGGGCGCCGACCTGGCCGACGCCCTGGCGTACATCCACTCGGAGGGCGTCGTGCACCGGGATGTGAAGCCGGCGAACATCCTCATGTTCCACAGCGGCGACAACAGTACGCGCCTGTACCCCAAGCTGACGGACTTCGGTATCGCGCGCATGGTCGAGGCGACCATGGCGACGGCCGTGGGCGCCACGATCGGCACGGCGAACTACCTCAGTCCCGAGCAGGCCAAGGGTGACGCGCTGGACGAGCGCAGCGACATCTACTCCCTCGGGCTCGTGCTGCTCGAGTGCCTCACCGGGCAGAAGGCGTTCCCGGGGCCCGTGGTGGAGGCCGCACTGGCCCGGCTTCTCCGGCACCCCGACGTGCCTGCAGCCCTCGGCCCCGAGTGGGGCGATCTGCTGCGCGGTATGACGGCGCGGGATCCGGGGCTCCGACCGTACGCCCATGACGTCGCCCTGCAGCTGCGCGGGTTCGCCGACGATCATGTCGCGCCGGCGGCGGAGGTGCAGCGGCCGGGCACCCTCGCCGGGGGAACACGCGCTCGCGTCCTGCAGGACGACGTGCCGTCGTGCGACAGCGGATCGCCTGACGTCGCCACGGGTGGGGTCATCACGGGTGGCGTCATCACCGGGGGCATCATCACCGGCAACATCAGGATTCCCGAACCGCCCGGTCGGGCACCCAGCATCCGCTGAGCACGACGAATCCTCAGCCATGACGAACACCCCGCCGAATGCTCGGCGGGGTGTTCGTCATGGATGGTCGGGAACCGCTCTCGGCGCCTCCACGGGGTGGCTGCGGTCCGGGCCGGGTCTCGCCGGCCGACGTCCCGGCGTCAGGCCCGGAGCAGGTTCCTTGCCGTCACGGCGGGGTCAGGCTCCGTCGCCCTCGTCCTCCTCGGGCTCGAAGTGGCTGGCCTCCTCCATGGCGCCCGCCGCCACGCCGTCCTCGCCCGAGGGGATGGTGCCCTCCGGGCCCGCGCCGTCGGTGTCGGCCTGATCGTGATCCTGGTGCTCGGTACCGTCGGTACTCATGCGTCCTCCTGCATCTCGGGTGTCCTTCGATCCTAGGGGTGGCGGGAGCCGATGGACAGCCGACTGATGATGTGAACGGTTGGACCGCGGTGATGAACGCTGCTGTCAGGCGGCCCGGACGCGGCGGAGAGTGATGGCCGAGGCGACGCCGAGCAGCAGCAGGACGGCAGCGGCGAGCGCCGGGACGAGCGCCGCGCCGGCAGCTCCGCCTGCTTCGGCGAGAGTGCCGGCCAGCGCTGACCCGATGGCCGTCCCCGCCACGATGCCGCTCGCCAGGAAGGTCATGACGGTACCGAGGCGGTGCGCCGGAGCCACGGCCGATCCGATCGAGAAGATGGTCACCATGGTCGGCCCGACGAAAAGGCCGAGGACCAGGAGGACCAGCACCATCGCGCCGACCGAGCTAGGCACGACGAGCGCGGCTGCGGCTGCGGTCATGGCGAGGGCGGAGGCGGTCCAACGGGCGGTGTGGCGGAATCGTCGCGACCAGTAGGCCACGGACAGGGCGGCAGCGGCTGAACTCAGCCCCATGACCGCGTACAGCAGACCGGACGATTCTGCAGCCCCGAACTCGCCGGTGAACGCCGTGAGGAACGTCTGGGTGGAGCCGAAGAAGGTCCCCATGGCGATCATGCCCGCGACGGGGATCAGCACGAACCACGCGCCCGCAGGCGCAGGATCGGTCTCCTCCGGCGCGTCCGACCCGTGCGACCGAACGGGGTCCTGACCCACGGTGACCGTGCCCGAGGATGGTCCGGCCTCTCTCCCCTGCTGCCCGTCGACCTTCCGGGGCGCGTCCCTCCGGGTATCGCTGAAGGCTACGGTCCGGTGCACGGCGAAGGCGCTGACCAGGGTGAGCGTCAGAACCGCAGCAAGAGCGAGCGGCAGCCAGGGTGCGAGGAGGGACGCGAGCAGCCCCACGAGTGCAGGCCCGAGGACGAAGGTCAGTTCGTCGGCCGTTCCCTCGTAGGACAGCGCGGTGTCCAGCGCCGAGCGGGGACCGCGCCGGGTCATCGCCATCCACCGGACGCGCGCGAGCGGACCGATCTGCGGGCAGGTGAAGCCCATCGCGAAGGAGGAGAGGAGCACGAGGGCGAGTCCCGAGCCGGCGAAGCCGGAACGGGTCATCGTCACCACGAGCAGGCCGATGATGGCCAGCGTGTTCAGCATCGCCGAGGCGAGCAGGACGATCCTCTGCCCACGACGGTCGGCGAGGTACCCCAGGAGGGGCGCACCCGTCGCGGATCCGAGTCCCACGGCACCGGCCGCGAAGCCGCCGGCGGCGTAGGAGCCGCTAGCCGTGGTGACGAGCGTCAGTGCGCCGACCGTGAGCATGGCGAGCGGGAGGCGGGCGAACAGGCCGATGACGAGGAAGGACGGGCCCGCGAGCTGCGGGAGGACACCGAAGCGGCCGAGCCTGGACCGGCGGCCTGGTGCGGCCTCGGGTGGCGTGCTCGGGGGCGGCGGAGGGGTCGGCGATACCGGGGTGGGGTTCTTGTACATCTGCTTTCCGGGGTGCATGGAACGCGCATCGTCCCCCCTCCCGATGCGCCCGACCCGGTAACGCCTCGATTTTACACGCTGACGGGCTGCTCCACGAAGCGGAGACTCGAGCCCTGCCGACCCTTCACCACCTGCAGCTGGGCGCTCACGCGCTGCTTCAACTCGGGCACGTGGCTGACGAGCCCGACGACGCGGCCGCCACTGCGGAGCCCTTCCAGGGCGTCCATCACCTGCTCGAGGGCCTGGTCGTCGAGCGAGCCGAACCCCTCGTCGACGAACAGTGTCTCGATGTCGAGTCCTCCGGCTTCCTGCTGCACCACGTCGGCGAGGCCCAGCGCGAGAGCGAGGGACGCCATGAAGGACTCTCCGCCCGAGAGGGTCGAGGTGTCCCGCCGGTTCCCCGTCCAGCCGTCGATGACGTTCAGCCCAAGTCCCGAGCGCTTGTTCCCGGCCGTCGCGTCGCTGTGGACGAGCTGGTAGCGGCCGTCCGACATCTCGAGCAACCGTTCGGTGGCCGCTGCCGCGACCTGCTCGAGGCGCGACGCGAGCACGTAGGTGGCGAGCGACATCTTGTACAGATTGTCCCCGCCCCCTCGGGCTGTCTCGGCGATCGAGGAGGTGAGCTGCGCCCGCTCGCGCAGCGGGGCGATCCGCTCCTCGATCCGGGCCAGCTGGAGCGCGTACGCCTCGAGCTGCGTGACGGAGTGGCCGAGGACTTCGGCCGTGATACCCGCCCGGTGGGCCCGGGTCCGGAGTTCCACCGCGGCAGAGTGGGCCGCCCGTTCGTCGTCCTCGGTGGGGGCGGCAAGTCCGTCCGCCTCGTCCCGGAGGCCCTGCGTGATCTCGTCGTCCTCCCACGCGGCGTCGAGCCGGTGGCCCTGCACCTCGTGGTCCGCAACCGACGTGCGGGTGCGGGCAAGCAGCGCATCCGGCATCAGTGCCGTCCGCGCCTCCTCCGCGTCGTCGAACGGCGTACCGGACAGCGCGCCGAGGAGCCGCGCCCGGCTGGCCTCGAGCATGGCGCCGGCACGGTCGCAGCCTTCGGTGGCGCGACGGACCGCGTCGAGGTCGCGTGCGGCGCTCTCCACCTCCGCGGTCCGGACCGCGAGTGACGCCGCCCCGGCCCGGAGTTCGTCGATCCGGCGCGAGAGGAGGCGGTCCTGATCCGCCAGCGAGCCCTGTCGGGCCTCGGCATCGCTGCGTTCGGCACGCGCCACGTCCTGGCGGACCCGGAGCCGCTCCTCCTCCTCCGCCGCGAGCGCCACGCGCTCCTCGACCGATACGCCTTCGGCCTGCGCCGCCTCCGCCTCCTGCAGTCTGACGCGCGCGTCGAGGACGGCGGCCTCGACGTCGTCCGCACTCCGATCGCCTCCCCGCGCGGCGAGGTCCGCGATCTCGAGCCGGACGGCATCCCGCACCCCCCTCGCTTCCTGCAGCGCAGCCTCGGCCTCCGCCTGCCGGCGGCGGGCTTCCTGCTCCTGCCCGAGGGTGACCCGGTCACCGCCGGGTGACGCGACGGGCGCGGGATGCTCCGGGCTCCCGCAGACCGGGCACGGCTCGCCGTCCTCCAGGCGCTCCGCGAGCTCCTCTGCCGACTGTTCGAGCCGCAGGCGCAGCAGGTCGAGCCACCGCTCCTTGAGGTCGAGGAAGGACTCCGACGCGCGCAGGTATGCACTGTCGGCCCGCCTGCCCTGCTCCTCCGCCGCCCCGAACTGCTCGACCACCCGTCCCACAGTCTCCACCGCGACCTGTTCCGCGCGGAGGTGCGCGAGGCCGTCAGCGGCCCGACGCAACGGTCCCAGGCGTTCGAGGTCCTCCGCCCGGCGACGCCGGAGGGCATCGAGCTCCCTGTCGACGGCGTCCATCGTCGCGTCGAGGGCGGCCAGGTCCTTCTGCACGCCGACGAGGTCGCGACGCACGTCCTGGCGTCGCCGCTCGTCCGGCAGCGCCGCTTTCAGGACGGCGGACGCGGCCGACGCCACGTCGAACGCCGCCGACACCCGGGCGCGGTCCTTCTCGGACCCGGCCCCGCTGAGCACCACGTCGGCGTCCAGGTAGTCGGCCACCACGGCATTGGCTCGGGCTCGTTCGATCGACGCGTCCTGTTCCAGGCGGGCCCGGTCCGCTGCGGACGCGGCATCATCGGCGAGGTCGAGGACGCTGCCGAGCGCGCGGGCCTCGTCGTGGCGTCGCACTGCGTCGACGGACCGGGCGATCGCCTCGGCCTTCCCCTCGTGCTCCGTCCGCTGGGCACGGAGCCGCGCGAGTGCCGCCGAGCGGCTCCGCCGCCGGGATACGGCCGCTAGGGCACCGTCGGCCAGCGCGCTGCCCTCCGCCAGCTCCGTGCTCTCGGCCGAGGCCTCCTCCCACCGCGCCCGCACGGCCTCGGTCAGTCCATGGGTCCCCGTGGCGGGGTCCGGAGCAGGGGGCGACGCCCCGGCGGACACCGTCACGGTCCCCTCGACCCCGACGCCGTGCCGCTGGGCCTCGTCCACGGCCCGGAGGTAGACGTGCCGCTGGTTCGCCTGTTCCTCCTCGAGCGCCCGGGTGGAGCGGTGGCTCTCCTCGAGGAACAACCGTTCGAGGTCCTCGAACCGCGTGGTCGAGAACAGGCGCTGCAGGAGCTCCCGTCGGGGCTTCGCGTCCGCGCGGAGGAACGCCGCGAATTCCCCCTGGGGCAGCATCACCACCTTCGTGAACTGCTCCTTGTCCATGCCGAGGAGCTGCTGCAGCTCGAGCCCCGCCTCGTCGTTCCGCGCGGACTTCTGGACCCAGTCGCCATCGACGCGCTCACTGAGCAGCGTCCTCGCCTGCTCGGTCGTGGTGCCGCTCCCACGGCGTGCGGGCCGCTCCCAGGACGGTGACCGCACCACCCGGAAGCGCCGGTCGCCGACCGAGAACTCGAGGCACACCTCGGGCGCCACCGACTCCGCGGCATGATCGCTCCGGAGCCGCTTGGCTGCCTGCCTGGCGCCGGGTACGGACCCGTACAGCGCGAAGCACACCGCGTCCAGGACGCTGGACTTGCCGGCGCCGGTCGGTCCGTTGAGCAGGAACAGGCCCTGGTCCGACAGGGCGTCGAAATCGACGTGCTGACGGTCGGCGAACGGCCCGAAGGCCTGGATCTCGAGGAGATGGAGCCTCATGGCACTCCCCTACTTCTCGTACGCGCCGCTGAGGGCGGCGTCCACGGTGGTGCGGACCAGGGCGCGCTCCTCGGCCGACACCGACCGGCCCCGGACATGGTCGAGGAAACCGCAGCAGACCTCGGCGTCGTCCCTGGCCTCGGCGATCCGCTGGCTGTAGGTGCGGTGGTCCGTCCTCTCGCCGCCCTCGGGCTCGAAGGCCAGGACGAGTGTGTCCGGGAAGCGTGTGCGCAGGCGCTCCATGGCGCGGGCGGGCCGCTCGGCATCGGTGAGCGTCACGTGACAGTAGGCCGCTTCGGCCCACTCGAGTCCATCTCGGCCCAGCAGGTCGTCGAGGGTTCCGCGCAGCACCGCCAGGTCGCGGGGTGCCGGCCACTGGACCGCGCGGACCTCGCCGACGCCGTCCTGTGTCACGTCGATCAGCCACGCGCCCTTCGCCTGATGCGCTTCCGAGAAGGAGTAGGCGAGCGGTGAGCCCGAATAGCGGACCGTCTCCGAGAGCTTCTGCCGGCCATGCAGGTGCCCGAGTGCGGCGTAGCCGAACCCGTCGAACAGCGCCAGGGGCACCGAGCCGAGGCCGCCGATGGCGAGGTCCCTCTCGCTGTCGGATCCCGTACCCCCTGCGGCGAAGGTGTGCGCCATGACGATGGAGACGATGCGCCGACCCTCCGACCGCTCGGCGATGTCCGTGCGGATGCGGCCCAGGGCCGCCGTGGTGACAGCCGTGTGGGTGCTGGACCCTGCTCCGAGGGCGTCGGCGACGACGCGCGGTTCGAGATACGGGACGCCGTAGACGGCGAGGTCGGTGTCCTCCCCGAGCTGCCGCAGCACCGGGACGGCGACGTCGTCGAGCCGCGTGCGGAGGTGCACGCCGCCGCGTGCCAGGATGCGGCCGCCGAAGCCGAGGCGGGTCGCCGAATCGTGGTTGCCGCTGCTCACCACCACCTCCGCGCCCGCGACCGTCAGTCGATCCAGGGCGTCGTCGAAGAGCGCGACGACGTCGACGGCGGGCAGCGCCCGGTCGTACACGTCTCCGGCGACGAGGACCATCTCCACGCCTTCCTCGCGCACCGTCTTCTCGAGGTTGTCGATGAAGATCCGCTGCACGTCGAGGGTCCCGGTGCCATGGAACGAACGCCCGAGATGCCAGTCCGAGGTGTGGAGGATCTTCATGATTTTCACGCTACCGCTGGTCGCCGACATTCACCGGACCGTGCGCGGCGGGCCGCCCCGAACCGCTCAGCGCGTCGGCCCGGAGGAGCGGGGCGAGGCAGTGTCCGGGCCCTCGTCCGAGGCGTCGAAGAAGGTTGCGGCGTCGTTCCGGCCGGAGTGGATGTCCTGTGCGGGGGCCGCGGCGACATCGGCCGTCCTGGCAGTCTCGGCCGTCCCGGCGGTGCCAGCGGTATCAGCGGTATCAGCGGTATCAGCGGTATCAGCGGTATCAGCGGCACCCTCCGATTCGGGGGCCCCGCCCGCGGTGATCGATGGCGAGCCCCAGGCATCGGTGCTCCGGATGACGAGCCCGGCGATCACTCCGCCGATGACCGGCGCCGCCCAGAACAGCCAGAGCTGTTCGAGCGCCCATGGGTCCGCGAAGAGCGCCGACGCCGTGGCACGGACGGGATTCAGGGCACCGTTGGTCACGGGCAGGAGGAACGAGAGCAACCCGGCGACGGTGAGTCCGACAGCGAACGGAGCGAGGTCGCGACGTGCGCGGCGGGAGCCCGCGCCGAGGAAGACGGCGACGAGCAGCGCCGTGGCGACGACCTCCAGCAGGAAGGCGCTCGTCAGCGGGAACTGCGCCGGCGAGTGCTCCCCGAAACCGTTGGACGCCGAGCTGAAGAAGGTCCGGATGCCGGTGAGCTGTGCGTTCGCGCCGAGGGCGAGCCACACCAGGCCCGAGGCCGCGACGGCGCCGATCACCTGCGCGAGGACGTAGGGGGCGACCGATCCCCAGCGCAGGCGTCCGGCGATCGCGGAGCCGACGGTGATCGCAGGGTTGAAGTGCCCGCCGGACACATGGCCGAAGGCGATCATGGCCGCGACGACCGCGAAGCCGAACACGAGCGACGGCTGGATGGAGGTCTCTGTCGCCAGCATGGTAGCCCCGAGGCCTGCGAGGATCACGAAGAACGAGCCGACACCCTCGGCCACGGACCGGGCGAGGAGGCCGGGCGTCCGGAGCTCGCCGTCGTGCCACGAGCCACCCTCGGAGCCGTTCCCCCTGCCCTGCACGGTGTTGTGGGCGGAGGCGCGCGACTCCGGGTCGGGCGCGATGCTGTGCTGCGTCATGGGGTCGTCATCCTTTGGTCGGACGTGCTGGGAGACCACCCGGGAGGAGCACCGGGCCGCCGACGAGCTTTCCATCCTAGTCTGGGCGGGCGCTGGGAGCAGGTCCGCCTGCCGGGTGCCGGGCCCTCGCCGGTCTCCCTAGACTGATCAGGTGACCACAGATGACGCCGCTCCAGCCACCCCGACCGATCTCCCGCCGGAGGTGGCGGGCGCTGGAGGCCCGGCCGCCACGTACGAGGACCGCGTCCTCGGGTGCCTGCTGGGCATCATGGCCGGTGACGCCTACGGCGTGCTCGGAGCGGTGGGGGACGACCCGACCGGGGCGCTGGGCGACCCGGCTGATCTCGCGGTCTCCGACGCCACGCAGCTGACCCTGTACACGGTGGACGGTCTCGTGGACGCGCTCGAGTGGGCGAACAACGGCGTCGCAGCGGACGAGACGGCATGCCTCTGGCTCGCGTACCTGCGCTGGCTCACCCGCCAGGGCGAACACCTGCCCGCCAACGCGCCCGCGCCGCCCGGCCGGTGGATCGACGCGCAGGAGGATCTCCTTCCCGTCCACGAGCCCGACGGCGACACGGTGCGTGCCCTGCTCACGGGCGAGATGGGCACGCGGTCACGGCCGGTCAACCCGCAGGCGGAAGGAGCTGGAGCGCTGATGCGTTCGGCGCCGTTCGGCCTCGTCCCGCGCATCCCCGAGAGCATGGTGAAACGGCTGACGGTGGATGCCGCGGCGCTCACGCACGGGTCCGCCGCAGCCCGCGGCACGGCGGCCCTCTTCAGCGGGATCATCCGGGCGCTCGCCATCGACGGGCGCTCCCTGCCCGAGGCAGTCCGTCTCGTCCGGGGTGAAGAGCAGGATCTCGCGCGGGGAGCGGCGCACGACGCCCACGCGACCGGAGTGGCGAGCGGTTCGACGGCCCCGGTCCCTCCGGCCGGCGAGGCCGACCGGCCCGGCGCTCAGCGCGGGGACGCGGGAGACGCGGGAGGCGCGGGAATCTCCGGGGACGCGGGAGACGGCAGGGTCGCCGCCGGTGCCGTGGCAGCCACCACGGCGGACGCGACGACGACGGGGAGCCGCGCGGAGGGAACGACGGCGGCCGGCACGTTCGAGGCGGCGCTCCAGGCCGTCCTCGAAGGGGCGGACGAGGCGGCATCCCCGCGCGACCAGCTCGCGGCTGCGCTGGCGCATGCGGCGGCGGCGGGACGGCCCGACGCCTCCTCGACGATCGCCGCGTCCCTCGCGGGTGGGATGATCGGCGCACTCCACGGGACGGCCGCCCTGCCCGCCGGCTATCTCGATGCTCCGGGCGTGCCCGCTGTCGTCCGCGGCATGGCCCGGGCACTGCTCTCCGCGACCACGGGCTCCTGAACCGCAGGGGCCCACACCGGACGATCCGCGGCACGGCCCGGTCACTGCTCTCCGCGACCACGGGCTCCTGAACCGCCGGGGTCCTCACCGGACGATCCGCGGCATGGCCCGGGCCGGCAGCGGGCGGACCGCCTAGGCTGGCCCCATGTGGAACCCCATCGCCCTCCCCTCCCTCACGGGCCGCCGCATCCTCGTCACGGGCGGCAATGCCGGGCTCGGGTACTTCGCCTGCGAGCAGCTCGCCGGCGCCGGGGCGAGCGTGGTCATGGCGTCGCGCGACGAGACGAAGGCCCGCGCCGCGATCCGGGCCATCCGGACCCGGCACACCGGTGCCGATGTGTCCTTCCAGCAGCTCGACCTCGCCGACCTCGCGTCGGTGCGGTCTGCCGCCGGCGCCCTGGCCGCGGGGCCGCCCCTGGCGGGCCTGCTCGCGAACGCAGGGGTGGTCGGCTCGCCGGAGCGGCGGACGACGGCGGACGGCTTCGAGCTGCAGTTCGGTACCAACCACCTCGGGCACTACGCCCTCGTCGCACTGCTTCTACCCGAGCTGTCGGCCGCCGGGACGAGGATCGTGCACCTCGGGAGCATCAGCCACCGCTGGGCGCGCCTGACGCCGTCGACCCTGGACCCCTCCACCTACCGGAACGCGAGCGCCTATGCCACCTCGAAGCTCGCGGTGACGGCCTTCGGGTTCGAGCTGGCGCGCCGTCTCGACCTCACCCGCAGCGCGGCCACCAGCGTCGTGGCACACCCCGGCTTCGCGCTCGGCATGTTCACGCCGGACCGGCCGGGCATCGCCGCGCACCGCGACGCCCCCGCCTGGCGGGGCGCCGTGATGCGGCGGGTGGCCCAGGGCAAGGACGACGGCGCCTGGCCGCTCGTGCGGGCGACGGTGGACCGCTCCATCCCCAACGGTGCCTACTGCGGGCCGGACGGCTGGTTCCAGCTGAAAGGCGCTCCCGCGATCGTCCCGGTCCGGCGGCACGCACGGGAGAGCAATGCCGCGTCCCGACTGATCGACCTGTCCGCCGACCTGACGGGGATCGAGCTGCGCTTCTGACGGCTGTCGGGCTCCCGCACTCCCGCGGTAGGACGCTGCCGGCTACTGGCTCTCCACCGGCCAGCGACCGCCCGTCATCTGGAGGAATTCCGCCTCGGAGAGCACCTCGATCGCTTGCCCCCGCTCGTGCAGTTCGAGGACCCGCCGCGCCTTGCCCGTGACCCGGCCGTTCCTCAGGTCCGACGCGACGAACCCGTCACCGACCACGAGGACCGTGGTGCGCCGGGTGACCGCACTCGCGGGCTGCGCACCGAGCCGCGCTGCCCGTTCCTTCGCCTGCGGCCGGGAGATGCCGAGGCTGCCCGTGAAGACGACCGTCTGTCCGTACAGCGGATGACGTGGATCGGCCTGGGCATTGGCGTGCGGGTTCTCGCCCTCCTCGGGCCACCCCGACCATCCGGTGGCCGAGGTACTGCGCCCGAGGGCGGTGCGGGTCGCCTTGGACAGTTCGTCGACACCCGGCGCGTACGGTTCGGCGCGCGACAGGGCGAGGCTGTGGGATCCGAGGACGTCCTCGACCGTGTGGGCGTCGTACCGCCGGGCGATGTCGATCATGATCCCGGCGCAGGCCCGAGCGTCCTCCACGGCGTCGTGATGGTTCACGAGGGGCACGCCCGCCGCTTCGGCGACGAAGGGAAGGGAGTAGGACGGGAGCGAGTAGCTCTTCCGGGAGAGCACCACCGTGCACGCGTAGTCCCAGGCGGGACCTGCGAGCGCGGAGACCTCGAGCGCGGACCGGATCACGCCGAGGTCGAACGCCGCATTGTGCGCGACGATCACGTCCGAACCGATGAAGCCACCGATCTCGGGGAACAGGTCGCCGAAGCGCGGGGCGTCCGCGACCATGCCGGACGTGATCCCGTGGATCGCGATGTTGCGGGAGTCGAAGTGGTCGTGGCCCTGCGGCGGGCGCATGAGCCAGGAGGCTTCCTCGACGATCCGGCCGTCGCGGACCTTCGTCAGTCCGACGGCGCACGGGGAACCGCGGAAGCCATTCGCCGTCTCGAAGTCGATGGCCGTGAACGCGATTCCCACGTCCTCCACTGTACTGCCGCCCACCCCCAGGACCGTTCATCCGCCATTCACCGGGGGCTCTGCGCGTCCCTCCCGGAGTGACCGCCGCAGGGGACGCCCGCCGACATCCCGGCGGCGGTCGCCCTCGGCATCGACCCGCTGCGCTGCGAGCCGTCCTTAGAGCTCGAGGTCCGATCTCCGATCGGCTGCCGGGCGCGGAACGAGACGGGACGCCACGGGCCGGAACCGACAGCACGACGTCGTACCTGCCACCTCGGGTCAGCGCGGTGGTTCCGGGCAGAGCAGGGCGAGGGCGGCGGCTGCACCCTGCACCTCCGCGGTCCAGACCGGACGCACGAAGTCCTCCCGCGCGAGCAGCAGCCTCTGCAGACACTGGGCCTGACCCGCGCGGCCTTCCACCAGGGCGGTGCCATTGTCCCGGTAGCCGAGGCGGCGGGACACGCCGAGGGAGGCGGCGTTCCAGTCGGCGGCCTCCGACGTGGCCGTCGTCGCTCCCAGGTGATCGAACGCGAACTGCAGCATGCCGGCACGCATCTCCGTGCCGAGACCCTCGCCCTGGGCGGTGCGGGTCAGCCACGATCCCGACTCCACCTGACCGAGGAGCGGGAAGGACCGGGCGGCCAGGTCCTGCACACCGATGACGCGCCCCTCGCGCAGCACTGCGAAGTTGATGGTCCAGCTCGCCACGGACACGCCGGCGCGCAGCCGCCACTGGTGCCTGGCCGTCTCCGGGATGAGCACATCGCGTGGGGCGTCGGTCCAGGGGACACCGAACGGCATCTCGCCGGGGTCGTGGATCCCCGCGAGCACGGCATCGACCAGTTCCGGCAGGTGCTCGTCGCGCACCGGGGTGAGGACGAGGCGCGGAGTCCGGATGACCAGTCCGAACAGCGGCCAGACCGCGACGAGCGGGTCGACTGCCCGCTCCGTGCCACCGGCGACCGTCACACGCGCTTCGCCCGGTGCTTGCGCACCTTGGAGACGACGAACCAGATCGCGAACAGCACGACGGCGACGATCACGATCTTCTGGAACGTGTTCGCGTACTGCTCGACGATGTGCCAGTTCTCGCCCAGGTAGAAGCCGGCGAGGACGAAGATCGAGTTCCAGATGAGGCTGCCGGCGGTCGTGAGCAGCAGGAACATGGGGACCGGCATCCGTTCGATACCGGCCGGTATGGAGACGAGGCTCCGGAACAGCGGGATCATCCGCCCGAAGAACACCGCCCGGTAGCCGTGCCGGTTGAACCAGTCCTCCACCTTGTCGACGTCCTCGATGTCGATCAGCGGCACCTTGGACACGAGGCGCCGCATGCGGTCCCGGCCGAGCCAGGCGCCGAGGGCGTAGAGCGCGAAGGCGCCGACGACGGAACCGAGGGTGGTCCACAGGATGGCCTCGAACAGGGAGAAGTTGCCCCTGCTGGCGGTGAACCCCGCGAGCGGCAGGATCACCTCGCTGGGCAGCGGCGGGAAGAGGTTCTCCAGCGCGATGGCCAGTCCCGCGCCGGGGGCTCCGATGGTCTCCATCAGGTTGACCGCCCAGTCGGTGACCGCGCCGAGTGCCGAGCCGTCCGACGATGGCGTGGTCGCTGCTGCGACGTGGACCGCCTGGGCTGCCTGGATGATGCTCACGGTGGTGTCCGTCCCTCTCGAGGTCCGCCCTGCGGGACGGCCGGTGCTGGTCGGCGTCGGTGACGCCGTTCTTCGTCGGTCAGTACTGCTGGTTGCTCGGGTGTCGCTGCGTGCTGTTCGGGGGTGCCGGTGCGGCTCAGGACAGCGCGACGACAAGATGCGGCAGGAGGGCCCGGAAGGCGATGCCGCGGTGGCTGATGGCGTTCTTCTCGTCACGTGTCAGTTCCGCGCAGCTGCGATCGAGGCCGGTCGGGACGAGGATCGGATCGTATCCGAACCCACCCTCGCCGCGGGGGGCCGCCAGCAGCGAGCCGCGCAGTTCGCCGCGCTCGGTGTGCCCGCCCGGGACCCGCGGACGTGCCAGGGCTGCAGCGCAGACGAAGGCCGCTCCCCTGCTATGCTCCGGGATGTCGGCGAGCTGCGCCAGGAGCAGGTGCAGGTTGGCGGGGTCGTCCCCGTGACGGCCTGCCCAGCGCGCCGAGAAGATGCCCGGAGCGCCCCCGAGGACATCGACGGCCAGGCCGGAGTCGTCCGCGACGGCGATCAGACCGGTTGCGGCGGCTGTCTGCTCGGCTTTCAGCAGGGCGTTCTCCTCGAACGTCACGCCGCTCTCGACCACGTCCGGTGCACCGGCGGCAGCGGCATCGACGACCTGCGTGTCGACGTCGAGTCCGGGGACCTGGCCCCGCAGCAGATCCCTCAGTTCCCGGAGCTTGCCCGAGTTGCGTGTCGCGAGGACGAGCCGGGGCTCGGGTGCATCAGCCACCGTGGGTGTCCCGCAGCGTGTCGATCTGGATCTGTGCGAGCTGGGCCGTGCCGAGCAGGGCCAGGTCGAGGAGGGCGTCGAGTTCGGCGCGGTCGAAGGGTGCACCCTCGGCCGTGCCCTGCACCTCGACGAACGTCCCGGAACCCGTGACGACGACGTTCATGTCCGTCTCCGCGCGCACGTCCTCGACGTACGGCAGATCGAGCATCGGGACGCCGTCGATGATGCCCACGCTGATGGCGGCGACGGTGTCGGTCAGCGGGGACGCCGACGCCGGGATGAGCTTCTTGTCTTTCGCGTAGCGGATCGCGTCGGCGAGGGCCACGTAGGCCCCGGTGATCGCTGCGGTGCGGGTGCCCCCGTCCGCCTGGAGCACGTCGCAGTCGAGCACGATCGTGTTCTCCCCGAGCGCCTTCGTGTCGATGATGGAGCGCAGCGAGCGTCCGATCAGGCGCGAGATCTCATGCGTGCGGCCACCGATCTTGCCCTTGACGGATTCGCGGTCGGACCGCGTGTTCGTGGCGCGCGGCAGCATCGCGTACTCCGCCGTGACCCAGCCCTTGCCCTCCCCTTTGAGCCAGCGCGGCACGCCGCTGGTCAGCGATGCGGTGCAGAGCACCCGCGTGTTGCCGAATTCGATGAGTGCGGAGCCCTCGGCCTGCTTCGACCACCCGCGCGTGATGCTGATGTTGCGCAGCTGGTCGGGAGTCCGGCCGTCCGCCCGCACCACGGGTGCTGCGGCGGGAGCGGAGGCGGAGGCGGGCGTGGCGTTCGCGGAGGTCATGATTTCCAGTCTAGACGGGCGGTCATGGGAGGGAACCCGGAGCACGGTGGGAGCTGCGGTGATCCGGACGCCCCTCTCCCCCGATCCGCAGGCAGGAGCGCCCGGGCGGTGACCGGGCCGGACGGGACTCCTCAGACCGTGTAGGACACGCCCGCGACGGCGACGGCGAGATGGCCGTCGTAACTCTCACGCGCCTCGCTCACCGCGAGGTTGGCGTCGTTCCAGACCGGCAGGTGGGTGAGCAGCAGGCGCTTCGCCGAGGCCCGGGTGGCGACGTCGCCCGCCCGCTTGCCCGTGAGGTGGACACCCGTGATGGCGTCGTCCCGCCCCTCGTGGAAGGCGGCCTCGCACAGGAAGATGTCCGCGTCACGCGCGGCGTCGACGAGGCCCTCGCAGGCGTCGGTGTCCCCCGAGTAGGTGAGGACGTGCGCCCGCGGGCTGCCGCCGGCGTCGGTCTCCGCGACCTCGACCCGCAGCGCATAGGCCTCGTCGATGGGGTGCAGCACCTGGAACGGTGTCACGGTGAACGGACCCACCGTGACGGGCGCCCGGTCGGTCCAGGAACGGAAGTCGAAATCCTCGTGCATCCCCGGATCGGGGTCGAGCCCGTAGGCGCTGGCCATGCGGTCGGCCGTCGCCGCCGGACCCCAGACGGGGATGCGCGGCATGCCCCAGCCCGAGGGATCCCAGTGCACGGCGACATGCAGTCCGCAGAGGTCCATGCAGTGGTCGGGGTGCAGGTGGGAGAGGAACACCCCGTCGATCTCGCGGAGGTCCATGTACCGCTGGAGGGCGCCGAGGGAGCCGTTGCCGAGGTCCAGCAGGATGCGCCACGTACGGCCCTGCCACTCGGCGCTCAGCAGATAGCAGGAGGCCGGCGACTGCGGGCCGGGGAACGAACCACTGCACCCGACGATGGTGAGCTTCATGCGCGCGGGAAGCCGGCGGCGGCGATCATCTCGGGGGTGATGCGCGCCAGGCTGCCGGTCGGGTACTGGGCTGCGACATGGTCCACGTGCTGCACCGACAGCACCTCGGGACCGAGGAACCGCCGGGCCAGGACCTCGAAGCTCGCGGCATCACCCGTCGCGATAAACCGGTGGACGGCGGTCTCCGTGCTGTCGCGTTCCAGCCCGTGGGACACGAGCGCCCGGTAGACGTCCTTCGCCGTCTCCTCGGCGCTGGAGACGAGCGTGACGTCGTCGCCCATGACGTAGGAGATGACGCCCGTCAGGAGGGGATAGTGGGTGCAGCCGAGCACGAGGGTGTCGATCCCGGCATCCTTCAGCGGCGCGAGGTACTCCTCGGCCGTGCGCAGCAGCGCGGGCCCACCGGTGATGCCCGCCTCGACGAACTCGACGAACGAGGGGCAGGCCACGGAGGTGACCTCAAGGTGTGGAGCGGCGGCGAAGGTGTCGTCGTAGGCGCGGGAGCCGACGGTGGCCGACGTGCCGATCACGCCGATCCGGCCCGATCTCGTCGACGCGACCGCGCGCCGGACGGCGGGCTGGATGACCTCGATGACGGGGATGCCGTACCGCTCGGTGTAGCGCTCCCGGGCGTCGCGCAGCACGGCCGCGGATGCCGAGTTGCAGGCGATGACCAGCAGCTTGACCCCGGAGTCCACGAGCTCGTCCATGACGCCGAGTGCGTGGGCGCGGACGCGCGCGATGGGCAGCGGACCGTACGGACCGCTCGCCGTGTCACCGACGTACATGATGGATTCGTGGGGAAGCTGGTCGATGACCGCTCTCGCGACGGTAAGTCCGCCGACGCCGGAGTCGAAGATGCCGATGGGCGCTTCGCTGCGGTCGGTGTTCGCTCGATCTGGACTCATGATCCTCCGAGAGTATGGCGTCCTGCCCGTGAACACCACGCGCCGATCCGTGGGGTTTGTCACAGGCAGACCATCGCCCCGGGCTCAGCGATCGAGCCGCGCGGCCTTCAGCATGGCCTGGACGAGGGACTCCTGCAGCCAGGTGACGAAGTTGTACACGAGCGCCAGGTAGGACTCGACGTCGTCCACGTCCTTGGAGTCGGCGATGTCGTGGAGGCGCTCGGCGTCCTCCTCCGACTCGATGGACAGCCGGTCCGCGAGGACCAGTCGCACGTCGTTCAGTGCCTGCGCCAGCAGCCTCGCCTGTTCGTCGTTCAGGGTCATGGGGCTGGACTCGATGAGCAGCGCGCTCCCCCTGAGGGCTCCGATCTTCTGCTCGCGCAGTGAGCGTTCCGTCAGGCGGCGGAAGGCGAGGGCCTCGTCGTCGTCGCCCCGGACGGCGTCGGGCAGGAGGCGGCGGACCGCGGAGTCGTCGGGAGCCGTCGCCTCGGCGTCGGCTCCCGACATGCCGACCAGGGCGGCCAGCGGATCCTCACTCGGCGCCGTGTCGGGCTCGAGCATGGTCACGACGTCGTCGAGCAGGGCACCGAGGAGGCGAGCCTCCCCGGGCTCCAGCGCACCGGTGATTCCACGGCGCGTCGATTTGAAGGCTTTAGCCATGGGGTGGGACTACTCGCTTCCGGCTTTTTCGAAGGTGGCCCAGAGACCATAGGAGTGGAGGGCCACGGTGTCCTGCTCCACCTTCTCCCGGGTGCCGGAGACGACGGCGGAGCGTCCCTCCTCGTGCACCTCGAGCATGAGGGTGCGGGCCTTGGCCTCCGAATAGCCGAAGTAGGACTGGAACACGTAGCTCACGTAGCTCATCAGGTTCACGGGATCATTCCAGACCACCACGACCCAGGGCTGGCCCAGATCGGTCTTCTCGTCCGTCCGAACCTTTTCCTCGGTATCGGTACCGGTGGCAAAGCCTACTGTCATAGGGTTCATTCTAGGTCGCGGCACCGACGCCCCGTGGCCGGGTACTCCCACAGCGGACGCCCGGCTATCGTTCTGAGGGTGACTGACGCCCTGAGCACCGATCCGCCCGCCGCCCCGCCGGCACACGCCCTGGTGAATGCGCCGAACAGCGCCCTGTTCACCGACCAGTACGAACTCACCATGCTGCAGGCCTCCCTCCATTCCGGAGCCGCACACCGCCGGTCCGTCTTCGAGGCCTTCGCACGCCGCCTCCCGGCCGGTCGCCGCTACGGCGTGGTCGCCGGAACCGGGCGGCTCCTGGAGGCGCTGTCCACCTTCCGGTTCGACGACGCCCAGCTGGCCTTCCTCTCGGATCGCGGGATCGTCGACGACACCACGCTCGCGTGGCTGGCGGACTTCCGCTTCACGGGCTCCATCTCGGGCTACGCGGAGGGAGAGGCCTTCTTCCCCAACTCCCCCATCCTCACGGTGGAGTCGACGTTCGCCGAGGCCTGCATCCTCGAGACGCTCATCCTGTCCATCCTCAACCACGACAGCGCGATCGCCTCGGCCGCCTCCCGCATGACGGGTGCGTCCGCCGGGCGTCCGTGTATCGAGATGGGCTCGCGCCGCACGCACGAGGAGTCCGCGGTCGCGGCGGCCCGGGCAGCCATCATCGGCGGATTCGCCAGCACGTCCAACCTGGAGGCCGGGCGGCGCTACGGCCTCCCGACGGTCGGCACCGCCGCCCACTCCTTCACGCTGCTGCATGATTCGGAGCGCGCGGCGTTCGAGGCGCAGGTCGCGTCGCTCGGCAGGAGCACCTCCCTGCTGGTGGACACGTACGACGTCGAGCAGGGTGTGCGCACCGCGGTCGAGGTGGCCGGACCGGAGCTCGGAGCCGTCCGGCTCGACTCCGGTGACCTCGTGGCCCAGGCACGCTGGGTCCGCCAGTTGCTCGACGACCTCGGTAACCACTCGACCCGGATCGTCGTCACCTCGGATCTCGACGAGTTCGCCATCGGCCTCCTCGCCTCCGCACCCGTGGACTCCTACGGTGTCGGGACGTCGCTCGTCACGGGCTCCGGCGCTCCGACCGCGGGCATGGTCTACAAGCTGGTCAGCCGCCAGGACGACGACGGCACGTTCGTCCCGGTGGCGAAGGCCGCGAAGAACAAGGTCTCCGTGGGCGGCATCAAGCACGCGCTCCGCCGTCTCGACGAGCACGGCACCGCGCAGGTCGAGGTGGTCGGCATCGGCCTGACGCCGGCCGACGACGGCAACGACCGCCCGCTCATCCAGGAGTTCGTCAGGGACGGCGTCGTCCTCCCGGGCTGGACCGGCCCGGAGGCGGTCACGCGCGCAGCCGAGCGCCACGCGCACTCCATCGCGGAGCTGCCCGGAGCCGTGCTGCGCCTGCAGCGCGGCGAACCCGTCATCCCCACCGAGTACGAGGAGGCATCAGCATGACACGCGCACTGATCATCGTGGACGTGCAGAACGACTTCTGCGAGGGCGGCACGCTCGCCGTGCAGGGCGGCGCCCAGGTCGCGGCCGACATCAGCGACCACATCGACGAGCAGGCGGGCTCCTACGACTACATCGTGGCGACGCAGGACTGGCACATCGATCCGGGCGCGCACTTCTCGGAGGCCCCCGACTTCGTCGGCTCCTGGCCGATCCACTGCGTCGCGGACACCAAGGGCTCCGACTTCCATCACGACCTCGACACCGAGAGCATCGACGCCGTGTTCCGCAAGGGCCAGTTCGAGGCGGCCTATTCGGGCTTCGAGGGCGTCAAGGCCCCCGACGACGAAGTGCCCACGGGCGAGCAGAAGCTGGGCGGGGCCGCCGAGAGCGACGACGACCCGATGACGCTGGACGACTGGCTGCGCGACCACGAGGTCGACGAGGTCGCCGTCGCGGGACTCGCGACCGACTACTGCGTGCGGGCGACGGCTCTCGACGCGCTCCAGGCCGGTTACGCCGTCACCCTGCTGACCGGGCTCACGAAGGGCGTGCACGCCGAGCGGACCGACGGCGTCCTCGACGAACTGGAATCAGCCGGTGTCGAGCTGGCGCGCTGACAACTGAGAACGCAGGAAGGCCGGGCTGCTGCAGCCCGGCCTTCCGTCGTCTCGCGGGCCTTCCTGGGCGGCCGGTCTTCCCTCGGTGACAGCGCTGTGTGTGCGAGCCACCTTCGACCGGCCTCCCTCAGGCGGCGGGCCGTCTCCTGCCCGCCCTACTTCTTGCCGATGAACCAGTCCTGCAGTTTCTGCAGGCGCCGCTGCAGCTGGTCCTCATTGGCCTGGGCGACGGCGGGGCCGCCGCATTGCCGCCGCAGCTCCGTGTGGACCTGGCCGTGGGGCATACCCGTGCGAGCGGCCCAGGCCGAGACGTTCTTCGCCAGCTGACCCCGCAGTTCGGTGAGCTGGCGGTGATCGACGACGAGCGGTTCCGCTGCCGCCGCAGCAGGCCCCCTGGCTTTCCGGCGCGACTGCTGCTCGTGCTGGCGCTGGCGCAGCAACTGCCCCACCTGGTCGGCGTCGAGGAGCCCCGGGATGCCCAGGAAGTCCTGTTCGTCCTCGCTTCCCATCTCACCGCCCGTGCCGAACTCGCCACCGTCGAACAGGACGCGGTCGAAGGAGGCCTGCGACTCCAACGCCTCGAACTTCTGCTTCATCAGCGAGTCGGAGGCCTTGTCCTCGCGGTTCGCCGCCTCCATGAGGCCGTCCTCGAGGCCGAAGCCCTCGTCGTCCTTCTCCGGACGGTCCAGCGCGTGGTCACGCTCCAGCTCGAGCTGGTTGGCGAGGGCCATCAGGTTGGGCACCGACGGAAGGAAGATCGACGCGGTCTCGCCCCTCCGCCGGGCACGGACGTAGCGCCCCACCGCCTGGGCGAAGAACAGCGGCGTCGCGGTGGAGGTGGCATAGACGCCGACCGCGAGCCGGGGGACGTCCACGCCCTCGGACACCATGCGGACGGCGACCATCCACCGCTTGTCGCCCTCGGAGAACTCCTCGATCTTCGACGACGCCTTCGCGTCGTCGGACAGGATGACCGTCGGGGACTCGCCGGTGATGCGCTTGAGCTGTCCCGCGTACGCGCGGGCGTCGTCGTGGTCCGTCGCGATGACCAGCCCGCCGGCGTCGTGCACCGTGCGGCGCACCTCGGTGAGCCGCTTGTCCGCGGCGGCGAGGACGGCGGGGATCCACTCGCCGGCCGGGTTGAGTGCCGTCCGCCACGCCTGCGCCGTGATGTCCTTCGTGACCGCGGCCTCCCCCAGGGAGGCCGCCATCTCCTCGCCGGCGCTGGTGCGCCACCGCATCTGGCCCGAGTAGGCCATGAACATGACCGGGCGCACCACGTGGTCCCTGAGCGCCTGGCCGTACCCGTAGGTGTAGTCGGCCTTCGAGCGGCGGACGCCGTCGCGGTCCTCGACGTACTCAACGAACGGGATGGCTGCCGTGTCGGATCGGAAGGGCGTCCCGGTGAGGGCTAGCCGTCGCGCTGCGGGTTCGAAGGCCTCCCGGATGCCGTCGCCCCACGAGAGGGCGTTGCCGCCGTGGTGGATCTCGTCGAGGATGACGAGCGTGCGGGCGGCCTCGGTCTTGGCGCGGTGGAGCATCGGTTTGCTCGCTACCTGCGCATAGGTCACGGCGACGCCGATGAACGCCCCGCCGTGGCGGCCGTCGGCGTTCTTGAAGTTCGGGTCGATCGCGAGACCGACGCGTGCGGCGGCGTCCGCCCACTGGCGCTTGAGGTGGTCGGTCGGGGCGACGACGGTGATCCGGTTGACGATCCCCCGATCCACGAGTTCGGTGGCCACGCGGAGTGCGAAGGTCGTCTTGCCCGCGCCGGGAGTTGCCACGGCGAGGAAATCGCTCGGCGAGTCGGTGAAGTACTTCTCCAGCGCTTCGCTCTGCCACTGGCGCAGCTTGGGAGCCGTACCCCAGGCCGCACGTTCCGGGTAGGCGGGGGGCAGGGCTGCGCCAGCACCGAACAGGGTGTCATTACTCACGCCGGGACAGTACCTTCCATTGACTTGCTGGGGGTCGAGGTGGGGGCGGCATCCGATGCCCTGGCCCCTCTCAGACCCGAAACTATACCTGCTGCCGTGGACACCCACAGAGCCAGCCAGATCGCAACGAACGTGGGCACGTGTCCCGGATTCCCGTCGTCGTGCAGGAGGGCGAACAGTGCTCCGGCACCCGCCGTGCCGACCACTCCGCCGAGCTGGTCGGAGATCTGGAGGGCAGCGGAGTTCCGGCCCTGCTCGGTGGTCGGCGAGAGCTTCAGGACCAGGACGGACGTGCTGGAGAGCGTCATGCCCATCGCGAATCCGGAGAGACTCCAGACGACGGCGAGCACCCAGAGCGGTGCTTCGACCGCCGTTGCGAGCGCGAAGCCGCCGAGGCTCAGCGACAGGATCGAGGAGCCGGCGACGAGGAGCCAGCCGCGCTCGAACGTCACGCGGGCCTGCACGAAGGAGCCCGCACTCCACCCGAGCGCCCCGGCACTCAGCGTCAGGCCCGCGGTGCCGGCACTGATGTCCCGTGAGCTCACCAGCATCAGCGGGATGAAGGCCTCGGTACCGAAGAACGCCACGTTCACGAGCCCGCGCGTGGCGATGACACTCGGCAGGCCGCGCGCAAGGACGAGGGTACCCGGCGGCAGGAGCGCGGGGAGGACCAGGAGGACGACGACGATGCCCGCCAGGGCGAGCGACACCAGTCCGGCGACCAGTCCGGCGCCGGGAGCTTCCGTGTCGGCAAGACGGACCACGGCCCACTGGGCGGCGAAGACCCCACCGGCGAGCGCCAGGCCGCGGAGGGTGCGTGCCCTCGCCGAGCCGGCCTCGGGCGCTCCGATGGGTCCGAGCTGCCTGGTCTTCGGCCAGACGATGATCACGGCGGCGAGGACCACGGGAGCCACCCCGAGGAACACCCAGCGCCAGCCGAACTGCTCGGTCACGAAACCGGAGACCACGGGTCCGATCAGCGCCGGAAGGACCCAGGCCGCGGCCAGCCAGCCGAACACCACGGGTTGTGCCTGCTGCGGGAATGACCTGCCGATCACCACGTAGACGGCGACGATCATGAATCCGCCGCCGAGGCCGGAGATCGCGCGGCCCACCGTCACGAGCCAGAACACGGGGGCGGCTCCCGCTGCCAGGAGTCCGAGGATCATGAGGGCCATGCCCACGGCCAACGCCGGACGCGGTCCCCTGCGGTCACACCAGGAGCCCGCGACCACGGTGCCGAGCAGGGATGCCGTGAGGTACATCGAGAAGGCCAGGCCGTAGCTCGATTCCCCGGAGAGCTCGCGCGCGACCGACGGCATCGCGGTCACCACCGCCATCGCCTCGAAAGCGGCGCAGGTGATAATCGCGAGGATGCCGATGGTGAGCGGGCGCAGCTCGGGGGACATCGCTCCTGGCTGCGTGCTCTTGCCGTCACCCGGGGTCTTACCGTTGGCCTTGCTCATGGCACCTGTTCTGCTGGTTGTGGATATGTGCTGTCACCCGGCCCGGTAGAGGTCCTGCCCTGGTGCGGCCGGCCTCAGGCTCCGAGACGTAGCAGTCAGTCCGTGCGCGCTGTCGACGACGCGTTCCCGATGTCCTGGAACTCGTCGTCGACCGGTAGTTCTCACCCCATCGACCTGTGATGGGACCGTCGCCGGCCTGTTTCGGACCGACGTCGGCCTGTTCAGAACCGTCGTCTCGCCCTACCCTGACGGTCATCAACCAGGTGCTGACCCGTCACTGGCTGGGGTTCTGGACCTGAATCGAGTCCGGCTCAGACGTCGTCGCCGGGTGACTACCGGAGCACGATCCGCTGGACCAGCGGCTCTCGTCCTGCTCCCGCAGGCATTACTTCTTGGGCTTGTCGTCCCCACCGGGTCGGAGCCCGTTGTAAATCTCCTTGCACTCGGGGCAGACCGGGAACTTCTCGGGATCGCGACCGGGCGTCCACACCTTTCCGCACAGGGCGATCACGGGTTCGCCAGTGAAGGCGGATTCCATGATCTTCTCCTTGCGGACGTAGTGGGCGAACCGCTCGGCATCTCCGGGCTCGACTTCCTGCTGAAGTTCCTCGCGTTCGAGCGTGGCGGTCGAACCGCCCATACCCGCGTCGGAGGGATCATTTGCGAAGGGGTCGGGAGGCATCGTCATGGCTCCAGTCTATCGCTCGGGCTCCCAGCGGTCAGATGGAGCGAACCCGCGTCCGAGCGGTTCTCGGCGGCTCCGGGTAGCTCCGGGCGGCGCGCCTCTTCAAACGTCCGCTGTTCGATCTTTCTGGCGGTTTCGCATTGAGCAACCGCGCCCGAACGACATCGGTGTAGAAAGAGTGGGCCCCTGATTGAGCACGGTCCTCCTCGCAGGAATGTCGGTGGGAGAAGGGATAATAGAGCATGAACACGAATTCGGAGGACCTGAAGGAGCTCGAGCAGATCTCCGCTCTTCTCCTCGCCTTGAATTCCGAGAAAGCTCGTATCGACGCGGAGATTGCCTGCTCGGTCGAACGTATGCGAGCGCTGTTCGAACACCGCGCTCAACTTCAGTCCTTCGCAGCAACGTCATTCAGTCGCAGTCGAGCAGCGTCGAGAACCACAGTCGACGGCGTAACGTCTGCGCTCGGCTCAGCAGAACCGAAGACAGCGTTCAGGACAGGCGGTCCGAGCGGCCCCGTGGACGCCGGGTCTGCCAATCCTGGCGTGCGCATCGAACGACGGAGCAACTTGGCCGACACGACAACCGCCACCGAGATCGCGTGCCTGCTTCGCATCTCCGAACGCACGGCACATCGGCTCGTCCACCATGCGGCAGTCCTGACGAACCATCATCCCGAAACTCTCCGTGCGCTCCGCTCAGGCACGATCTCGTGGTCCCACACCACCGCCCTGCTGCACGAGTACGCCGGGCTGCCCCATGCCACAGCCCAGGAGATGGAGCGCTCCCTCCTCCCCGTTGCGGAGGCCACCACGGTCTCCCGCCTCGCGTATCGCGCCCGGCGCCTACGTACCCGCTTGCACCCGGAACACCTCGATGACCGCGCCCGCGCGGCTGCCCATCACCGCCGTGTCGACTTCGAGCCTGCGGACGACGCCATGGCCTGGCTCCACGCCTACCTCCCGGCCGCCGATGCCTCCGCCATCGACGCGCAGCTCACTCGTCTTTCCCGGCAGCAGCAGGCACCGCAGGAGTCGCGCACCCTCCTGAACCTGCGTGCAGACACCCTCACCCGTCTGCTCCTCGTCACGCACCATCACCACTCCGCGGCTGGCGCCTGCACACCCGGAGACGTGAGTGCCCGAGTTGGAGCAGGCACACCAGGGGCCGGTCATTCCAGTGCTCCGACCGGGACCGTCAGCAGGGATTCCTCCGGGATCATGTCGGATGCCGTGCTGGGATGTGCAGAGCATTGCGTCGACGCCGGACAGATTCAGGGGCAGTCCCATGTCCGCGCCCACATCAACGTGACCGTGCCGGTCCTGACACTTCTGGGTGCCGATGACACTCCGGCCGATCTCGAGGGCTACGGGCCCATCCCGGCGACTGTCGCCCGGCGGCTGGCCGCGCATGCCCCGTCGTTCACCCGTCTCCTGACGCACCCGGAATCTGGGGCTGTCCTGAGCGTCGGTCGTAGCAGCTATGCCGTTCCCGCTGACCTCAAGCTATGGCTGCGCGTGCGCGACCAGACCTGCAGACATCCGGGCTGCGCCACGCCTGCTTCCCGCTGCGAACTCGACCACACCACGCCTTGGTCCCAGGAAGGGCGCACGGACCACACGAATCTCGCCCATCTGTGCCGCAAACACCACCGCCTGAAGTCCGAGGGCATCTGGCGCTACTCGCAGGACGAGACAGGAACAGTGACGGCGCACTCGCCCGCCAACAACACGTACGTCGACGCGGTCGATCCTCTTCTCGCCTGAATCCGTCAGTCGATATCAGCGGATCGGGGCCTCGCAGCCGATCCCACTGGGGTTCTCGATGCAGTTCTCGCTCACACTGTTGCCCTGTGTGCGCCAGATGCTCATCAGGTGCGGCTCCGAGACCACGGCGGCTTCGCCCGCCACGGGCTGGAAAGGACCGCCGTCCACCGAGTAGTCCCCCGCGAACAATGTGGTCAGCGTGAGTTGGAAGTCGCCGGTCTCCGCATACTGGTGACTCGTCGGGGTCTGGGTATCGAAAGCATCGCCTTCAACCGGCCCACCGGGGACCGAGGTCGTCAGGCTTGTTCCGTCGCCGTAGGACCATTCGTACGAGACGGGCCGGGCTTTGAGCACGATGGTCGCCTCCTGGAAGTCGAAGATGAACTCCTGCTCGGTAGCCTCGGCATAGATGTTGGAATGGGCGTTCTTCAGTCCGAAGTTCAGGGGCTGCGAGATGATCGTCGCAGCGACGACAGGCTGCTTCTGGAACTCCTCGAGCGTGATGACGATCGGTGCCTCCTCGGCCGCGGGAGCCGCCGTTCCTTCGACCGGAGGCTCAGGAGGCGCGCCGGGATACATGCACGACGAGCGTCCGGTCGGCGTCTGGGACGCAGGCTGCACGTTGCTGTCGACCTCGATCCAATTCACGAGGACGCCGCCCTCCTGAGCGTCGCACACAGCGTCGATAGTCGGGCATCGACCGGGATCGAGATCGCTGCCAATTCCTGCTGTGCAAGCACGCTCATACGCATACGAGATGCCGTCGTCTTCAGCCAACGCCGCGGGCTGTATAGGGGTGGGCAGCTTCACCTCTTCCTCGTCCGAATTCGCCCCTGCCGCTGTCTCCGCTGGTCGGATAGTCTTGCTCGAATTCGAAGCTTTTACAAATTGATCTTCAAAATCGATACCAGTATCCGCGGCAAAGGACACGGGAGCTGTTATCAATCCAATGAAGCCTAACGCGGCAGTTGACGTTATCGTAACCAGGAGGCTCTCTCGGCGAACCATCACTCGGATCCTTCAGGTGGTCCGAAATCCAACATAAGCCATTGAGTGTCATCGAAGATCGCAAAAGTAATGTTCGTGGAAGGTGCTTTCGAAGAGTCGTTCCCCGTTTCTCCGCCCGATTCCGAGAAAGTCGTGGTCTCTGATTGAACGACCTCTACAAACGAGCTAACTGATCCCTGCGTATTGGCTCTAAAATCAGTTGAAAATGCAGTCACTTCAGATTGTGCTCCAACAACCCAACCACCCGGCTGATAAATCTTCTGTACTGCCGCCACAACGTTGGAGCAGGTGCCACATCCAGGATCAGTGACCGCCTCGAAGGGCGCCCAGTCGTTCGTCTCGTACCCGTAGGAGAACAGTTCGAACCAGTACTTCGTGAAGGCCTCGAGGCCCGCTGCCGTGTTTTCATCGGCAAGTGCCGGTTTGACTGGAACCGGCAGATTGGTCGCGGGGCCGGCGGACGAGGCAGGAGAAGGCCGAGGAGTCGCCGCGGCGGTCGGCGAGGCGGTGGGCATGTCACCGGTCGGGGTTGCCGAGGCGGAGGCCTGCGGCGCGGAAGGAGCCGCCGTGGGAGTCGGCTCGGTGTCGCCCTGACAACCGGACAGCAGCATGACCGCCACAGCACCGCCGGCCAGCGCCGCAGCGACACGCCCGAGTCCCTGGCCGTCCGTACGAACAAAGACCATGGGACTCCTCCATCGCACTCGCCCGGCACTCGAATGCCCAACAGCATAGCGTGGCGCTTTTCCACCCTTCCGTTATGCACAACCGGCGCCAGCCGGAGACCGGGGAGCCTCTGGAGCCGCGTGCCAACAGCAACGTCAGCAACAGCAACGTCGCCAAGATCGGCGACGAGCACTCAACGGTTCGCCGACACCGCCAGCAGCAGCTCAGGAGCACGCCGGTCGTACCAGCGGCCGCCGACCCGTAGACCGACCACGAGCAGCACTCCGCCCAGCGCCACCCCTACCGCCAGCGCGAGCCACCCGAACAGGGCATCGCCGCTGACGAGGTACACGATCGCGAGGACGATCTCCGGCAGCGCCAGCACGAGCATCACGAACCAGCCGATGAACTGCACCGCGAACATCATGAAGTTGGTCCCGGGCGGCGTCTTGAAGGCGCTCTCCCCCGGCAACGGCACGTTGTAGGTGTACCTTGCGGAGACGATGCTGGACAGTCCCGCCCCCGTGAGGAGCAGTCCCAGCGAGAGTCCGAGCATCGCCGGCAGATCGCCGATCCGTCCCGCGATCACGAGCGGGACGACCGTGAAGACCAGCGTGATCGGCACCGCGAACACCAGCAGCGCCACTGCCCTGCCCAGGCGGTCGTCCCGCCCGCGGACACCGGTGGAGAGATGCAGGCTGAACGCCGTGTTGTCGTAGGAGATGTCGGCGGAGATGGACCAGGCCATCAGGAACGCCGTGATGGGCCCGAGGAAGGCGAACGCGCCTCCGGTCGTCCCGCCGGAGAAGAAGAGCAGAACGGCGATGAACGGGATCACCACCAGGGACGCGAAGTACCGGGGGTCCCTGAACCAGTACGTCAGCGCCCGCGCTGCCACGGCGCCCGCCGGCGTCGCCGGGAATCGCCCGAGGAACCCGAGGTTGCCGCCGGCCCGTTTGGCGACCGCGTTGTACGGCGGCGTCACCAGGGCGTGGCTGAGGCTGCGGCTCCACAGGAGGACGAACAACGCCAGCGTGCCGGCTCCGATGAGGAGCCGGACGACGCCGAGTCCCGGAGCGCCGGCGGCGACGTCCGCCGGCGCTGCCCACAGGGCGCCGAGCGGGGTCCAGGCCAGCACATCGGCGAGCTTCGCGGCGAAGCCGGGCGAGTTCTGGAACCCTGCGGTCACGCCACCGATGATGGGCCCGAGGAAGAGCAGCGGGATGAAGGCGACGATCCCGTTGACGTCCTTGAAACGCCGGGACCCGGTCATCGAGGACACCACCGTCGTCACGAGTCGGGACGCCACCACGCAGAGCAGGACGGCGATCAGCGCACAGACCAGCGCCATGGCCGCCGCTGCGGGGTAGCGGATCCAGGTCAGCACCTGCGCGAGGCTCGCGATGAGCGTGATGATGCCGGGGATCCCGGCCACGCCACCGAGCACCAGCCCGGCGAGGAGTTGGCGCATCGGGATGGCGAACGTGACGAATCGCGCGGGGTCCAGCGTCATGTCGATGCCGGTCGCGGCGATCGGGATGATGATCCAGCCGAGAACTGTCGCCGAACCGCCGATCACCAGGATGGTGCGGATGAGCTCGAGGTCGGCCGAGCCGAGGAGCACCAGGCCGACGACGATGAAACCGAGGATACCGAGGCCGTACAGTCCGCCGAGGATCACCCCGACGAGCTGAGCGGTGCTGCGTCGGAAGGAGTTGCGCAGCAGGAGGAGCTTCAGTCTCAGGAGGTCCGCAACCATGACAGGCCTTCCGACGTCGTACGCCCGCCGACGAGTTCCACGAAACGGTCCTCGAGGGAGCCGTCTCCCCGGACCTCGTCGATCGTCCCGGCCGCGAGCACGGTCCCGGCGGCGATAACCGCGACGTGATCACACATGCGCTGCACCAGGTCCATCACGTGGCTCGAGACGATCACGGACCCGCCGGACCGCACGTACCCGCTGAGTATGTCGCGGATGTTCGCCGCCGACACCGGATCGACGGATTCGAACGGCTCGTCGAGGACGAGGAGCTTCGGTGCATGGATGAGCGCGGAGGCGAGGGCGATCTTCTTCGTCATGCCGGCGGAGTAGTCGACCACCAGCGTCCCGGCATCCTGTGTGAGGTCGAGCGCCCGCAGGAGGTCACCCGTCCGCTCGACCACGGTGTCCCGGTCCATCCCCCGCAGGAGGCCGGCGTAGGTCACGAGCTGTTCTCCCGTGAGCCGGTCGAACAGGCGGACGCCGTCGGGCAGGATGCCCATCAGCTTCTTCGCCTCGAGCGGCTGGCCCCAGACGTCCACGCCGTGGACGAGCGCCTGCCCGTAGTCCGGACGGAGGAGGCCGGTCGCCATCGAAAGCGTCGTGGTCTTGCCGGCGCCGTTGGGGCCCACCAGCCCGTAGAAGGAACCGGACGGGACCTCGAGGTCGACACCGTTGACGGCGATCTTCTCGCCGAACCGCTTGGCGAGACCGCGGATGCTCAGCGCCGCTGTTCCGGCCTTCGCCTCGGGATTGTTCTCATCGGACGGAGGAGGCACGAGGGAGCTCATGGATCCACGCTAGCAACGCGTGCGCGGCCCACTCGTCATCCCAAAGGAGGAGAAGCGGACCTGGTTCCTCTATCGCGGCGCCGGGTCAGAACGCTCCGGCCCGCTCGTACTGCGGCGCGGGCACGAGCTCGTGGCCCAGCTCGTGGGCCGCACGCATCCACCAGTGCGGATCACGCAATGCCGCCCGCGCGATCAGCACGACGTCGGCACGGTCCTCGCGGACGACGGCGTCCGCCTGGCGCGCGTCGCTGATCAGTCCGACGGCACCGGTGGGGACACCGGAGCCGCGTACCTCTTCGGCCAGCGCCACCTGGTAGCCCGGCCCGACGGGGATCGTGGCTGCCGGGACCGCGCCGCCCGAGGAGACATCGACGAAGTCCACGCCCTCCTCCGCCGCACGCTTCGCGAGCCTCGCCGAGACCGCACCGTCGATCCCGCCGTCGCTCCAGTCGGAGGCCGAGATGCGCAGCAGCAGCGGCATGGTCTCCGGGATGACCCGCCGCACCTCGCGGACCACCTCGAGCGTCAGACGGAAGCGGGCCTCTTCCGATCCACCCCACCCGTCCGTCCGGGTGTTGACCAGGGGCGAGAGGAACTGGTGCAGTAGGTAGCCGTGGGCCGCGTGGATCTCCATGGTGTCGAAGCCTGCATCGACGGCCCGCACCGCCGCGGCGCCGAAGTCGGCGATGACCTTCGCGATGTCCTCCTCGGTCATCGCCCGGGGCGCGGCGTACGACCCGAACGCCTCGTCGGTCGGGCCGACGGTCTCCCAGCCGCCCTCGGCCGCGGGAACCGAGTTGCGCCTGCCGCTGAAGGGCCAGTAGGTGGACGCCTTGCGCCCCGCGTGGGCCAGCTGGATGGCCGTCTTCGTCCCCACGGCGCTGTGCTCGTGGACGAAGTCGTTGATCCTGCGCCACGCATCGGCCTGCTCCTGCGTCCAGATCCCGGCGTCGCGCGGGCTGATCATGCCCTCGTGGCTGACGGCGGCCGCCTCCGTGATGATCAGGGCGGCGCCGCCGGTGGCGAACTGGCCGAGGTGGACGAGGTGCCAGTCGGTGGGGACACCGGGAGCGACCGCGGGGTCGCACGAGTACTGGCACATGGCCGCGACCCAGCCCCGATGCGGAAGCTCGAGCGATCGGAGGGTGATGGGATCGAAGAGGCCGGCGGTGCCGGTCGGCGTGGCGGCGTGGGTCATGGCGTCCTTCGCGGGAGGTCTCGGCAAATGTGGTCGGGTGCTAGAAGAGGGCGCGCGCGAGGGCACCCCGGGCCTTGACGACGCGCGGGTCCGTCACGCCCACGACGTCGAACAGATCGAGAAGCCGTTTGCGTGCCGTCTCCCTGTCCTCTCCGGCGGTCCGGCCGATGAAGGTGATCACGCGCTGCAATGCGTCCTCCACGTGCCCGCCCGTCAGGTCCAGGTCGGCGACCGCGAGCTGGGCCTGCACGTCGTCGGGACTGTCCGCCCCGCGCCGGCGCACGTCCGCGGCGTCGAGATGCTGCACGCGCTGCATCAGCTCGACCTGCGCGAGCCCTGCCTTGGCATCGGCGTCCGCGGGCTGCTCCGCGAGCGCGCGGCGGTAGGCCGCTGCCGCCGTCGGGTAGTCGCCCTCCTCGATCGCGTCGAAGGCCGCTTGGTGCAGTGGTGGCAGCGGCGGCTCCTCGGCCTCGGCCGGTGCAGGCTGTGAACCGTCGTTGAGGCTCCCGGTCACCCCGTTCGCTTCAGCGACCTTCATCAGCTCGTCGAGGTAGGCGAGGATCTGCTGTTCGGGCAGTGCGCCCTCGAACAGCGGGACCGGCTGGCCCTTGACCACGGCGACGACGGTCGGTGCGCCCTGCGCCTGGAAGGCCTGGGCGATCTGCGGCTGCGCCTGCAGATCGACGTTCGCGAGCAGCATGGTGCCGTCGGCCGCCACGGTTGCCGCCTCGAGCACCGCGGTGACCTGGTTGGACTGGTCGCTCCAGGTGGCGCGGAGGTTCACGACGACGGGCACCTGGGACGAGAGCTGCACGAGCTGCGGGAAGGTCTGCTCCGTCACCTCGACCACATAGGGACTCGGGGCGTCGGACGCAGGACGTGCCGGGGCGGGTCGTGCCGCCGCATCCGCGCGCGCCTTCAGGGCGGACAGGTCCACCGCTCCCCGCAGGTTCATGCTCGACGGCGGCATTCCGCCCCGCTGTGCTGGTGTGGACAATGCTCTGCCTCTCTCTGGCGGACTGCTGGTGGTGGATGGTTCTACGGGCTCGGGGTGCGTCAGCGCAGGGTGGCGGATACCAGCTGCTGCGCGGCACCGATGACACGGATCTTGTCATCGCTGCCGGCCGGGGGTACGTACATCATGACCGCCTCGCCGTAGTTGACGTCGATCCCCTTGGTGCTGACGGCCTTCCCGGTGAGGGCCTGGTACACGGTCCCCTTGAGGTCGATCGTGTCACCCTCGCCCTTCGGAAGGCTGGTGTAGGTGTGGGTGAGATATCCGAAGACCATCGCACCGCCGTCTCCGGTCAGGAGGGCATGGGTCCCGTCCTCTTCCGCGGCGTGCGTGAAGGTGATCTTGGCGGCCTTGTTGCCCGGGTCCGCGACGACGCCGGACTGGAACTCCGTAATGGCCTCGGCGAAGGAATTCTCCTCGAATGTCTCGGCGTTGGCTCCCGAGGGCTTAGTGAGGAAATCGGCGATGGAGTCGACGGCGGCCTGCGGAGCCGTGGCGAGCGCCCCTGCAGTGTCCAGGGGGACGGACCCGGTGGCTCCGGGCGCAGGTGCCGAGGGGAAGGTGCTGCCCGGGAGCATCTGCACCGCGGACATCAGCCGGTAGTTGTCCCGGGGTGTCTCCTGCACCAGCAGGAGCGCCTGCGGTACCGGGTTGTCGTCACCCTGCGTCAGCGCGACGACGGTCCGCGGCCATTCCGTACCGGTCGGGATCATCTGGAGCAGCAGCGGTGCATCGGCGACCGGGACGGGCGCCGTCGCCTTGGCGTCCTTCGCTGCCACTGCGTAGGAGGCGGTGCGGAGCTCCAGCGCGGCTCCTGCGACACGGGGCTCCAGGCGGTCGGCATCGGATGCGGCGTCGGCGTCCGCGACGGTCGAGGCGACCGAGCCGAGGATGCGCTCCAGCTGGCTCTCGAGCACGACCGGGGGTCCACTCGCGTCACTTCCGGCCGAGGGTGCGCCGCCCTGGACGGACGTCGGCTCGGCCGAGGCCGAGGGAGAGGCGGAGGCCGAGGCGGAGGGAGCGGCAGAGGCGGAGGGACTGCTCGACGCGCCGGACGGGGCCGACGGCGACGTCGTCGCCACGCCAGGGGCGATCCCCAGGAACGATCCGGCGCCGACAAGGCCCGCGACGACGACGGCAGTGGGTGCGGCGGCGAACGGGGCGGCGCCCTTCACCCCGGCCTGTCCGTGGCGTCGCGCGTAGGCCCTCGTCCCCTCGACGGGCTCGCGGCCGTTGCCTCGCGAACCTCCGCTCCGGTCGGAACGCGGCGCGATGAAGAGCAGGGCGATTCCGAGCACGACGACGAGCGCACCGCCGATGATCAGGGGCAGGGCGAAGGGCGTGGATCGGTCATTGGGGCGCGTGACGGACACCTCGGTAGGTGCAGGTGCCTCACCGTCCGCCGCGAGGAGGATCGACCAGTCACCCTCGAGGGGCTCGCTCCAGCGGTAGGTCAGGGTCCCGTCCCCGGGCTCCTCGCTGATCCACAGGTCGCTCCCGCTCGGATCGGGCACCGTCTCCTCGCCGTCGATCCGCTCGCTGGACAGGGTGTCCTCACTGACGCCGGTGACCTCCAGGTGGGCCGCCTCGCCCACCCACGCCTCGACGTCGGACGTCCTGCCGACCGCGAGCGTGAACGGACCGTCCGCGGTCACCGTCACCTCGACGGCTCCGTCGGCGCTTCCGCGTGCACCCGGCTCGATCACCGTGACCGGGGCGGCTTGCGCATCCTGCGCGACGCTCGCCGTCACGGTCTCCGCGGGTGCCCACACCGTCCGCTGCCCGATGCCCAGGAGCATCAGCAGGAGCCCTGCCACGATGATCGGAACTGCTGTCTTCACGCGCACTGATTGCCTATCGTCGTCCGTTACGGCGGACCACGTGGCCCCCTCCGCTCTGGCGGTCCGGCATGCAGCCCGTGACCTGCTCAGGAATGATCACCCAATGGTAACGAAGTTCTGTCCGGGTCCGCCGGGCATGTGCGGTGCCTCACCCCGCGGGATGCTCGCTCGGCCCGGCTGCGGTGTCCGCGTCAAGCACCTCCGCGGCGATGCCCGACTGTTAGGGTTTCGCTAGACCGCGGTGGAGGCACCGCTCACGTGAAAGCAGAGCTCTTCGTTGACAGACCACCAGGACGTCCCACTCGATCAGCCGCTTCCACGGCCCGAGTCCGTCGCCACCGGCGTCGAGGCATCGCCCACCGCGGAGCGGCCCGCGACCCCGACCGCCCCGCCGTCCACCCTGCGCTCGCTGTTCTCCCTCGCCCGCCGGTCACTGCCTTCGGCGCAACCCCGTCCGCGCTTCGAGTTCCCGCCGGAGGTCGACCGCGGTCCCGTCGCCGTCGACCCCGACGTGGCCCTGAGCGACGAGCGGCTCAAGTTCGGCGGTGCGTATCCCCGCAGCATGCGCTCCCACCCCATCCACTTCGGCTTCATGATGAGCGTCGGCGTCGGTCTCGCCCTGCTGGCCTTCTTCATCATCACCAACGTGGGCGAGCTGCTCGTCTGGATCGGCGCCGCGCTGTTCATCGCCCTGGGGCTGGACCCGATCGTCCGCTGGCTCGAGACGAAGCACGTCCCGCGTCCCGCAGGAATCGCGGTGGCCCTCTCGATCCTCGTGGGGATCGTCGCCGGCTTCTTCGCGCTCCTGATCCCGACGATCGTCAGCCAGACCTCGCAGATCGTGGACCGCGCGCCGGGCTACGCCGACGACTTCCTCAGCTCGGAGTTCTTCACCACCCTCGACGCCCAGTTCCAGCTGCGCGACCGCGTCAGCTCCGAGATCGACCGGTTCTTCGCGAACAGCGAAGCCGTCGGCGGGATCTTCGGTGGGGTACTGGGCGTCGGGTCGGTCATCCTCAACGGACTCTTCGGCACCCTCGTGGTCCTCGTCCTCGCGCTCTACTTCCTCGCCTCGCTGCCCGGGATGAAGAAATGGGCGTACCGCCTGGCTCCGAGGTCGCGCAGGCCGCGGGTCGAGGTGCTGTCCGAGGAGATCACGCGCAGCGTCGGCATGTACGTGATCGGACAGGCCTGCGTCGCCCTCCTCAACGGGACCTTCGCCTTCATCGTGATGTCCATCGCGGACGTCCCCTTCTCGGTCCTCCTCGCCTTCGTCGTCGCGCTCCTGGCCTTCATCCCGCTGGTCGGCGGGACCATCGCCGCGGTCCTCGTGAGCCTGATCGCCCTGACCGTCGGCTGGCACACGGCCCTGCTGTTCGCCATCCCCTACATCGCCTACCTCCAGTTCGAGGCCTACTTCATCTCGCCCCGCATCATGCAGCGCGCCGTCGCGGTCCCGGGTGCCGTCGCGGTCATCGCGGTCATCGCCGGCGGAAGCCTCCTGGGCGTGCTCGGCGCCCTGATCGCCATCCCCACCGCCGCGGCCGTCATGCTGCTCCTCAAGGAGGTCTTCATCGCGCGGCAGGACAGCCAGTAGCAGCGACCGATCGGCCGGCGGGCCGGTCGGGCTCTGGTCAGCGGGAGGTGACGGGCGAGGGCGCGACGGCGGCCGGCCCCGTCCACCGGGCCGGCAGCGGAACGGCTACGTACGGACGCACGACGGCGACGATCTCGTCGAGCGCGCGGGCCGCGTACTTCTCCCCCACCCACAGGTGCTTGGCGCCGTCGATACCCGTGACGTCCGCCTGCGGTACCCGGGCGAACCGTACCGCGGCGTCCTCGGGCACGAGGTAGTCGTCGAACTCGGGGACGAGGACCTTCAGCGGCAGCCCGCTCGCGGCCCAGGTGTCGAGATCGGCGTCGCCGGCGCGGTGCAGCGGAGGGGAGAGCAGGATGGCGCCCTCGATGAGCTCGGCCACCGGATCCTGCGCCCCGTACTTGAGGCACAGCTCGGTGCCGAAGGACCAGCCGACGAGCCAGATATGGTGCAGGCCCTCGGCGACGGCCCAGTCGACGGCGGCCTGGAGGTCGAGCCGCTCGCCGTCCCCGCCGTCGAACGCTCCGTCGCTGCAGCCCCTCGGCGAGCAGGTACCGCGGGTGTTGAACCGCAGGACGGCGATGTCCGCGAGGGCCGGGAGGCGGAAGGACGCCTTCCTGTAGACGTGCGAGTCCATGAAGCCGCCGTGCGTCGGCAGGGGGTGCAGGGTGACGAGCGTGGCCTTCGGTGCCCGGCCCCCGGCAGGAGCGGCGTACTCCCCCACCAGCGTGAGCCCGTCGGCCGTCCGCAGCTCGATGTTCCGGCGATCGGCGGGCAGGACCGTCGAGGCCCGGATCTCGATCTCCGCACCGCTCGTCGTGAAGGTGTACTCGGGAGTGTCGCTGCTGGCCATCCGTCCAGTCTAGGCGGGCGCGGACCGTCGCCGCCCGTCACGGATCCGGGGCCGGGGCGGGCGCCTCAGTACCGGAAGCTGCGCGTCTGCCAGCACCGGACGTGCCAGTGGCGGCGGTCGGCCAGGGCTGCCTCGGTCCCGAAGAACGAGTCCTCCCGCCAGACCACGAGGTGGGCGATCCCGGGCAGGATGAACGAGTTGCAGCCCGGGCACGTGTAGGTCTTCGCGGCGTTCCGCTCCGTGATCCGCCGGATGGACCAGTCGCCGTCGGGCGCCGACTCGCGCTGGGGCAGGCCCGCCCGGGCACGTTCGAGGTCCAGCTCCGGCGGGGCGGCCCACTTGGGCCGGGAGGACCCGCGCGGGCGGTTCGGTCGGTTGGAACGGGGCACCCTCCCAGTCTGCCATCCGGACCGTACCCGCCCGCTCCGGCCCTGCGGGGGCCACGGCGCTCCGGACGGTAGAGTCTTCGTCGTGCGTCTTGTCATAGCCCGCTGCTCCGTCGACTACGTCGGCCGCCTCCGCGCCCACCTCCCCCTGGCCACGCGACTCCTCGTGGTGAAGTCCGACGGCTCCGTCCTGGTGCACTCGGACGGCGGCTCCTACAAGCCGTTGAACTGGATGAGCCCGCCCTCGACGCTGCGCGTGACGGCTCCGGACGACGCCGACCGCGCCGAGGGCATCACCGAGGTCTGGACCGTCCAGCACGGCAAGAGCGACGACAGGCTCGTCATCAGCATCCGTGAGCAGCTCCACGACTCCTCCCACGACCTCGGCGTCGATCCCGGCCTCGTCAAGGACGGCGTCGAGGCCGACCTCCAGCGCCTCCTCGCCGAGCAGATCGAACTCCTCGGTGCCGGGTTCACGCTGATCCGCCGCGAGTACATGACGGCCATCGGCCCGGTCGACATCCTCGCGCGGGATTCCGCCGGGCGGACCGTCGCCATCGAGCTCAAGCGGCGCGGCGACATCGACGGCGTCGAGCAGCTCACGCGGTACCTCGAACTGCTGAACCGGGATCCCATCATGGCGCCGGTCCGCGGCGTCTTCGCGGCCCAGCAGATCAAGCCGCAGGCCCGCGTCCTCGCCACCGACCGCGGGATCGACTGCCTCACTCTGGACTACGACGCCATGCGCGGCGTGGACGACAGCGCCTCACGCCTCTTCTAGCCGCCCGGCGGTACCCGCGCGGCTTCGCACCCGACGGAGCCTTTCCTGCCCCCGGTGCTGGGAAGGGCGACCGCCTAGAATCGGACCATGGCCCTTCCCCACGGAACCTCCGATGCCCTGTCCGGACGACTCGTGACCGACGCGGGGATCATCGACGACGGCGTGCTGCGCTGGGACGGCTCGCGCATCACTCGGGTGGGCCCGGCGGACGGGCATCCTGCAGGATCGCGCCTCCCGGAGGACCACCTGATCCTCCCGGGACTCGTCGACCTGCACTGCCACGGCGCGGGCGGCGGGGACTTCACGTCGGGGTCGGCGGCGGACATCGAGGCCGCGGCCGCCCACCTGCACCGCAGTGGCTCGACGACGGTCCTGGCCAGCACGTGCGCCGCACCGCTCGACGAGCTCGAGGCCGCCTTCGCCCGCCTCGCGGATGCGGCCGAGGCCGGCCTCGTCGCCGGTATCCACGCCGAGGGCCCGTTCCTCTCGAAGGAGCGCCACGGAGCGCACGATCCGGCCTTCCTCCTCCTGCCCACCCAGGAGGATGTCGCCCGGCTCGTCACCGCGGGGCGGGGCCGGCTGGCCTCCATGACGTACGCCCCGGAGCTGCCGGGCAGCGACGTGCTCGTCTACGAGCTGGTGATGCACGGCGTGATCCCGTCGATCGGGCACACCGACAGCTCGACCGAGGAGACCGCGGCCGCGCTGGACCTCATCAACGAGGAGCTCGCCTCGACGGGTTTCGCCGGCTTCAGCGGGAGGCCGACGGCAACCCACCTGTTCAACGCGATGCCGGGCATCCACCACCGGTCGCCCGGTCCTGTCCCGCTCCTCCTGCAGCGCGCCCGTGCAGGGGAGATCGCCGTCGAACTGATCGCGGACAACGTGCACCTGCACGCCGAGACCGTGCGGATGGCCTTCACCATCGCGGGCTGCGAGAACATCTGTCTCGTCAGCGACTCGACGTCGGCCGCCGGCCGCACCTCGGGCGCCTACCGTCTGGGTCGCAGCGAGGTGAGCGTGATCGGCGGATCAGCGGTGCTGACGGCGACGGGGGCGCTGGCCGGGGGTGCGGGCAGCCTCCTCGACGTCCTGCGCTGCACGGTGCAGGCCGGCGTGGGGCTCGTGGACGCGGTCCGCTCGGCGACGGCGGTTCCGGCGGGGGTCCTGGGTCTCGCCGACGAGGTCGGGAGCCTCCGGAGTGGCCTGCGTGCCGACGCGCTGGTGGTCACCGAGGACCTGGAACTGAAGGGCGTCCTGCGCAACGGAGCGTGGATCAGGCCGCTCGAGGTCTGACGGTCGGGCCCTCCGCACCGCCATCGACGACGCCGGTGAGCCGCGCGGTCAGCGCCAAGTGCCGATACCGATGACCGGGCCGGCCTCGATCCAGGAGGAGAGGCCTGCGTACACGTCGTACTTCATCGCCAGATCGAAGGACTCGCCCTCGTAGGCGAGGTGCACGATGATCGCTCCGGGCTGCACGCGCACGCGCTCGGCCTCGGTGGGCGGGCGCCATCCCTCGACCTCGAGGGAGCTGCGCAGGAAGCGGAAGCGTGCCAGGGGGCTCAGCGACAGGAGGCTGAGCCACTCCAGGTGCTTGTCCGTATAACGACAAACCCCCACCCGCCAGCCCTGGGGAGGGAGGCGGATGGAGGCGTCGAAGGTGCCGAGGGCACGGTTGAGCTGATAGCGGCGGAGGAGGAACGCGCCGATCACGAGCACGAGAAGTCCGAACAGGACCGCAAGGCAGATGAACGTCACACCCAGAGCCTCCACGCTCGGGATCCTAGGCGGATTCCGGAGTCACCGAACCGCCGACCCTGGCGTTGTCCGCCACGATCACGACCCGGTTGGAGTCGACCGAGAAGAAGCCGCCGTCGACCCCGACCACGAGGCGCTCACCGTTGACAGGCTCCACGGACAGTTCGCCTGCCTCGAGGATCGCCAGGATGGGCGCGTGGCCCGGCAGGATGCCGATCTGGCCGTTCGCGGTGCGGGCGTTGACCGTGCGCGCCGCGCCCGACCACACGAAGTGGTCGGCCGCGACGATTTCGACCTCGAGTTCGCCGTGTGTCGCCATCGGCGCTACTTACCGGTCTGCTCTTGGATCTTGGCCCACTGGCGCTCGACGTCGTCGAGGCCGCCGACGTTGAAGAACGCCTGCTCCGCGATGTGGTCGAGGTCGCCGTTGCAGATGGCCGAGAAGCCTTCGATGGTGTCCTTGATGGAGACGGTCGAACCCTCGACACCGGTGAACTGCTTGGCGGTGTAGGTGTTCTGCGAGAGGAACTGCTGGATGCGGCGTGCACGCGCGACGATCACCTTGTCCTCCTCGCTGAGCTCGTCGATACCGAGGATCGCGATGATGTCCTGCAGTTCCTTGTTCTTCTGGAGGATCTGCTTGACGCGGACGGCCGTGTTGTAGTGGTCGTGGCCGATGTACTGCGGGTCCAGGATGCGTGAGGTCGACGCGAGCGGGTCCACGGCCGGGTAGAGGCCACGGGACGCGATCTCGCGGGAGAGCTCGGTGGTCGCATCGAGGTGCGCGAAGGTGGTCGCCGGCGCCGGGTCGGTGTAGTCGTCCGCAGGCACGTAGATGGCCTGCATGGACGTGATCGAGTGACCCTTCGTCGAGGTGATGCGCTCCTGCAGGAGACCCATCTCGTCGGCGAGGTTCGGCTGGTACCCCACGGCCGACGGCATGCGACCCAGCAGGGTCGAGACCTCGGAGCCCGCCTGGGTGAAGCGGAAGATGTTGTCGATGAAGAGCAGCACGTCCTGGTTCTGCACATCGCGGAAGTACTCCGCCATGGTCAGTGCGGACAGTGCCACGCGGAGGCGCGTTCCGGGCGGCTCGTCCATCTGGCCGAACACGAGGGCGGTGTCCTTGAGGACGCCCGCCTCCTCCATCTCGACCCAGAGGTCGTTGCCCTCACGGGTGCGCTCGCCGACACCGGCGAAGACCGAGGTGCCACCGAAGTTCCGGGCGACACGCGTGATCATCTCCTGGATGAGGACGGTCTTGCCGACGCCGGCACCGCCGAAGAGACCGATCTTGCCACCCTTGATGTACGGGGTGAGCAGGTCGATGACCTTGATACCGGTCTCGAGCATCTCCGTGGAGCCCTCGAGGGACGCGAAGCTCGGCGCCTTGCGGTGGATGGGCCAGCGCTCGGTGATCTCGAGCGCCGATTCCTCGACGTCGAGCGGCTTGCCCAGGACGTTGAAGATGTGGCCCTTGACGCCGTCGCCCACCGGCACGGAGATCGCCGCGCCGGTGTCCTGCACCACGGTGCCGCGGACGAGTCCGTCGGTCGCCTGCAGCGAGATGGCACGCACGAGGTTGTCGCCGAGGTGCTGCGACGTCTCGAAGGTGATCAGGCGGGTCTCACCGTTGAGCGTGATCTCGGTGGTGAGGGCGTTGTACATTGCGGGGATTGCGTCGGCCGGGAACTCGACGTCGACAACCGGGCCGATGACACGTGCAATACGGCCGGTGGCGCCGGGGGCAACTGAGTCCGTACCGTGTTCAACAGTCTGGGCAGTCATCTCTCTCACTTCATTTACGTAGATGGCGTGGAACTAAGTCTAGCTGTGCCACCCGGCGCCCCTGCGGGGCCCGGGCGGGGAGGATGTCAGGAGGCGTTCAGCGCGTCCGCGCCGGCCACGATCTCGGAGAGCTCCTGGGTGATCTCGGCCTGGCGTGCGGTGTTCCGCAACCGGGTGTACTTCTTGATCAGCTCGGTGGCGTTGTCACCCGCGGACTTCATCGCCCGCTGGCGGGCGGCGAGCTCGCTGGCTGCTGCCTGCAGCATCGCCGCGAAGATCCGCGATTCGATGTAGCGCGGCAGCAGTGCGTCGAGCACCTGCTCGGGCTCGGGCTCGTACTCGTAGAGGGGCAGGAGGTCGCCCTCCTGCGTGACCTGCTCGTCGACCACTTCGAGCGGGAGCAGGCGCATGACCGACGGCTCCTGCACCACCATCGAGCGGAACTTCGTGTAGACCACGTGGATCTCCTCCACGCCGCCGTCCTCGTAGTCCTCCAGGAAGGAGGACAGCAGAGCCGCTCCGACCTCCCGGGCGGTCTCGAACTCGGGAGCATCGGTGTTCCCCGTCCAGACCTTCTCGTAGCCGCGGCCGCGGAAGTCGAAGTAGGACTGCGCCTTGCGTCCGATCAGATAGGCCTTGACGTCCTTGCCTTCGCTCCGCAGTGTCTCGAACAGGCCTTCGGCCTGCTTGAGCGCACTCGCGGAGTACGAACCCGCCAGGCCGCGATCGGACGTGAGGACCAGGACTGCTGCACGCCTGACCTCGCCGCGCTCGGTCGTGAGGGGGTGGTCGATTTCCGACTGCGACGAAACGGCCGACACGGCGCGGGTGATCGCATTGGCGTACGGCAGGGCCGCGGCGACACGCGTGCGTGCCTTGCCGATGCGAGAAGTCGCGATCAGCTCCATCGCCTTGAAGATCTTCCGCGTGGACGTCGTCGACGCGATCTTCTGGCGGTAGACCCGGATCTGGGCTCCCATTCTTGTCCTTTCCTCCGCTCCCCCCGAGGGAAGCGTTCAGGCCAGGGTCCTGCAGGCCGGGAGGGGCGGTGCCCCTCCCGGCAGCAGATCCTCTAGCGCTTCTGCCTGACGATCTTTTCCTGCTCGACCGAATCGGCGTCGATCGCCTCGTGCTGCTCGCTGCCGACCCCGAAGCCGTTGGCCCCGGCACCGAAGAAGCCCTGCTTGAAGTCGGTGATCTGCGTCTTCAGCTCCTCCGCCGTCGAATCCTCGAGCTTGCCCGTCTGGGCCAGCGTCGTGAGGATCTGCGACTTGTGGCCGAGGTGCTCCAGGAACTCCGTCTCGAAGCGGTTGATGTCCTCGACGGGGACGTCATCCAGGTAACCGTTGGTGCCGGCCCAGATGGACACGACCTGCTGCTCGACCGGCATCGGCGAGTACTGGCCCTGCTTGAGCAGTTCCATCAGGCGTGCACCACGCGTCAGCTGCTGGCGCGACGCGGCATCGAGGTCCGACGCGAACATCGCGAAGGCCTGCATGTCGCGGTACTGGGCGAGGTCCAGCTTCAAGGTGCCCGAGACCTTCTTCATCGACTTCACCTGCGCGGCGCCACCCACGCGGGACACCGACACGCCGACGTCCACGGCGGGACGCTGGTTGGCGTTGAAGAGGTCCGACTGCAGGAAGATCTGGCCGTCGGTGATCGAGATGACGTTGGTCGGGATGTACGCCGAGACGTCGTTCGCCTTCGTCTCGATGAGCGGGAGACCCGTCATCGAACCGGCACCGAGCTCGTCGGAGAGCTTGGCACAGCGCTCGAGCAGACGGGAGTGCAGGTAGAACACGTCGCCCGGGTAGGCTTCGCGTCCCGGCGGACGGCGCAGCAGCAGCGACACGGCGCGGTAGGCCTCGGCCTGCTTGGACAGGTCGTCGAACACGATGAGGACGTGCTTGCCGCCGTACATCCAGTGCTGCCCGATGGCGGACCCGGCATAGGGCGCCAGGTACTTGAAGCCTGCGGGGTCGGACGCAGGAGACGCGACGATGGTCGTGTACTCCAGGGCGCCCTTGTCCTCGAGGGTCTGGCGGACGGCGGCGATGGTGGACGCCTTCTGGCCGATCGCGACATAGATGCAGCGGACCTGCTTGTTCACGTCACCGGAGGCCCAGTTGGCCTTCTGGTTGATGATGGTGTCCACCGCGATCGCGGTCTTGCCGGTCTGGCGGTCACCGATGATCAGCTGGCGCTGCCCGCGACCGATGGGGATCATGGCGTCGATGGCCTTGAGCCCGGTCTGCATGGGCTCGTGCACCGACTTGCGCTGCGTGACACCGGGAGCCTGGGTCTCCAGGGCACGGCGCCCCTCGGAGACGATCTCGCCGAGGTCGTCGATGGGCTGACCCAGCGGGTCGACGACGCGACCGAGGAAGGCATCGCCCACGGGAACCGAGAGGATCTCGCCCGTGCGGTGCACTTCCTGGCCTTCTTCGATGCCGTTGTAGTCACCGAGGACGACGACACCGATCTCGCGGGTGTCGAGGTTCTGGGCGAGTCCGAGCGTGCCGTCCTCGAACCGCAGCAGCTCATTGGCCATGACCGAGGGAAGCCCCTCGACACGGGCAATGCCGTCGCTGGCGGTGGTCACGCGGCCGACTTCGACGCGCTCCGCGTTCCCGGGCTCGTAGGACGCCGCAAAGTCGTTCAACGCACTACGGACGTCTTCGGCGTTGATGGTCAATTCGGCCATCTCAGTCCCTGCTCTCCTGTGTTGTGGTCACCGCAGGATGCGTGGCGACCGATGGGTGATTCAGTGTGTGTGGCACGGAACGGGGCGCGAACGCCTATCCCGCCAGCTTCCGGCGAAGCTCCGACAGGCGTGTGACGACGGTCGAATCGACCATCTCGTCACCGACGCTGACGCGGACGCCACCGATGAGGGCCGGATCGACCTTCACGTTGACCTTCAACTGGCGGCCGTACATGGCATTGAGCCCTGCCTCGAGGCGCTCGAACTGGCTCGCCGACAGCGGACGGGTGACGCTGACATCGGCGATCCAGCGCTGCTGGCGCGCCGCGACCAGTTCCAGGAACCGCTCGACCAGCGCAGCGGGCTTGAGTCCGCGCGGCGACCGGACGGCCTGCGTGATGAGCAGGCGGCTCGCAGGCCCTGCCGACGGCACGAGCTTCAGGCCGAGGGTGACCTTCGACTCCGACGACGCCTGCGCCTCGGAGAGCGCCCTCTGCAGGGCGTGGTCCGAAGCGACGACCTGGATGAAGGAGTACAGCTCGTTCTCGAGTTGCTCCAGACCCTCGACGCCGCTTCCCTGCTCGGCGACCGAGATCACCACGGTGGCCGCCAGGGTCTCCAGCGCATCACCGATGTCACGGGCATTGGCCCAGCGCTCACCGACGAGGTCGCGCACGACACCGGCCGCCTCCGAGGACACGCGTCCGGCGATCAGCTGATCGACGAGCACGGCCTTGTCCTTCCCGGTGCGGGACGGATCCGTCAGCGCCCGGCGGAGGCCTGCGTTGCTGTCAAGGATCGCCAGGACGCCGAACAGGTCCTCGGCCAGCGCGAGGTTCGCGCCCGCCAAGCGGGACTCGAGTCCTTCACGGACCGTTGCCAGGGAGACGCTCGATACTCCGGCCATTACTGCGATGCACCTGCGCTCGACGAGGTCTCGAGATCGGCGAGGAAGCGATCGACGACGCGCCCGGAGCGGGCGTCGTCGGCGAGGGATTCACCGACGATACGGCTCGCCAGATCGGTCGCCAGCGTGCCGACCTCGGCGCGGAGCGAGACCACGGCGGCCTGACGCTCGGCCTCGATCTGGACGTGGGCCTGCTCGGTGATACGAGCCGACTCCGCAGCCGCCTTCTCCTTCAGGTCCGCGAGGATCTGCGCACCTTCGGCACGTGCTTCCTCACGGATGCGGTTGGCCTCGGTGCGTGCGTCGACAAGCTGTTGCTTGTACTCGTCGAGGGCCGCGTTGGCTTCGGCCTGTGCGGCCTCCGCCTTGGCGATACCGCCTTCGATCGCCTCGGTGCGCTCTGCGAACGTCTTCTCGAACGCCGGCATGACGTACTTGAAGACGATGAACAGCAGGACGGCGAAGCCGACAACGGTCACCAGCAGTTCCCATAGGTTCGGGATCAGAGGATTGGAGCCCTCTTCCGCCGCCATAATCGCTGCGTTAAGCATTTTTCACCCGTCTTTCTTCAACTGGTCTTCGGTCGGTCAGGACGGCTGTGTCAGGCGCCGATGACGAAGGCGAAGACGAGGCCCAGGATCGCGAGGGCTTCGGTCAGTGCCAGGCCGAGGAAGGCGATGGGCTGGAGGACACGCTGTGCCTCAGGCTGGCGAGCCACGCCATTGATGTAGGCCGCGAAGACGAGACCCACACCGATACCACCGCCGATTGCGGAGAGACCGTATCCAACGAGGTTGAGGCTACCCTGTACTTCCATTGTGTTCCTTTCAAGATGCCGCCTTGATGCGACAGGTTGTTTGGGATCATCCCCGACGGGGAAGACATGTGTGAATCAGTGGGCGTCGGCGTGCAGTGCGCCTTCGATGTAGATCGCGGCCAGCAGCGTGAAGACGTAGGCCTGCAGGATCATGATCAGTGCTTCGAGCATGTACATCGCGACGGATCCGACGAGGACCAGGACGCTGGTTCCCTGCAGCAGGATGTTGCCCGTCATGACCATGTACTCGATGGCCGAACCCGCGAGGGTCACGATCAGGTGGCCCGCGAGCATGGTGGCGAAGAGTCGGAGCGAGTGCGTGACCGGCCGGACGATGAAGTTCGAGATGATCTCGATCGGCACCACGATCAGCAGGATGTACCAGGGGACACCTGAGGGGACCACGGCCAGCTTGAAGTAGCGGATACCGTGCCTCTTCAGGCCGATGCCGACCCAGAGGAAGAAGAAGATGGCGGCGATGCCGTAGGCGCTGCCGGGGTGGGAGAACGTCGGCAGCTGCAGGAAGGGAACCGCGCCGAAGATGTTGTTCACCAGCACGAAGAAGAACGCGGTGAAAAGCCACGGCACGTACTTCAGGAATTCCTTGCCGCCGATGATGTCCTTGCCGATGGAGTTCCGGACGAATCCGTAGGCGGACTCCCCCAGGAACTGCAGCTTGCCGGGCACCAGCTGGTTCCGCCTCGAGGCGACGAGGAAGAAGGCGGCGATGAGGACCACCGAGAGGATGGTCAGCAGCATCTGCTTCCCGAAGCCGCCCTCGAGGAGGACGCCGTATTCCCCACCCCAGGGCAGGATGTCCCGGTAGTGGGTGTCATCGATAGTCGGGGCTACGAATCCCTCTTCGGTAGTTGCGGCCGGGAGCGCAAGCGCGATCAACGCGTTTCCTCTCTGCAGTGTCCATCGTTGGGCAAGATCTGTTCGGCCGCGTGACTGGTCCGACTCGTTGAGTTATGGGGAGTCACTCGGGTCCTGTACCGGCATCGGGCGTCGGCCGGGATCCGCTCTGCGGATTCGGCGTATGGTCCCGGGTGAGGTTGTGCATGTGGGAGAGGTAGAAACCGCCCGCTGCACCTAAGAACGCTCCCGCCAGCACCAACCAGCGCGTGTCGAGGAGATTATCCAGCCACCAGCCTATCAAACTCCACACCAGGATCCCGCCAATGATGTAGCTGAAGACGGCCATCCCGGCGTTGTAGCCGCCGTTGGAATAGCGGGCGTCGCCGCTTCCGCGCGGCGTGCCGGGGCCACCGCCAGCTTCCGGTCCTGTCATCGGCATGTCAGTGTCCTTCCGGTCCGTGCGGGGTGGGCCGGGCGTCGGCCGGCCCCTCTACAGGCGGCTGCGCGGGGACGTGCCCGGGCTGGGTCCGGGGCTCCTCGCCGTCGCCGTACAGGGGGGTACGGAGGCGCGAGAAGGCGATGACCTCGGCGACCTGCCAGGCGATGACGGTGGCGAGTGCCCCGCTGAAGAACCAGGTGCGGTCCAGCCATCCCGGCGTTCCCAGGAAGAACAGCACGGCGGCGAACCCCACGACCTTGATGGCGTAGGTGACGGCGAAGAGGCCGAGTGCCCCGGACGGATTGGTGCGGCCCGCATAGTGGCCGATCAGGAGGCTGATACCGAAGAAGGCGACGACGAGCGCCGCTCCGGAGAGGACGCTGAGACCGGCTGCGGGCGACGTCGCCACGGTCGCGACGACGGCCAGGCCCACGGCGATCGCTCCCCCGGCCCCGGCGCTCCGTGCCAGGATCCCGAGCCAGGGTGACGCCGTCGCTCCCGATGCGGGCACGATGTGGGCCTGGTCGGGTCCTGTGGCCGGCTCATCCGGTCGTGGCACGTCATGTCCGCTCTGTCGGCTGCGCCGTCCGGCGCCCTGCTGGTCCTCCACCGACGGCGTCGGGAGGGCTGTACCGGATCGGCGGGACGGATAATCACCGCGCCCGGCGCATGGAATTCTACCGTACCCGCGCTGCGCCCCCTCTGCCGTCCGGCCTCCGGCACCGGCTCCCGCCGCCCCACCGGACGTCCCCGGCGATCCGCCGCCCCGGGCCCTTCACGGCTTCCTGGGCTCCCGCCTCCCCCGCCACAGTGCCTGCGATCAGGCGCCCGCAGCGACCCGTCGGCGGGCCGCGGCGCGGAAGATCCGCGGCGAGTAGAGGTACACGGCGACGACGGCGGCGGCGAACAGGGACGCCGACACCGCGAGCGGCGCGGGTGCCGTGGCGAGCACGAAGCCCGCTGCTCCGGTCAGGGCGGACAGCACGGAGACGAGGACGGAGACCTGTACGTGGGAGAGTCCCGTGTCCGTGAGTCGCTGGTAGACGTGCTGGCGGTGCGCCGTCGAGAGGCGTTCGCCGCGCCGCGCGCGCCGGAGGAACGTGGTGAAGGTGTCGGCGAGGTAGATGAGGACCGGCGAGAGCAGGTATTCCAGGTACACCCCTGCGAGCAGGCCGGTCACGGCGATCGCCGCGATGGAGGCGCCGAGCAGATAGCTGCCGACGTCGCCGAGGAAGACGAACCCGCGGCCGAGGTTCCAGGGCAGGAACCCCGCGAAGGCCGCCGCCACCACGAGTCCGGCGACGGTGAGCCAGAGCTGGTCCGACAGCACGCCGGCCCAGGCATAGAAGAGGCCGACCACGAGGCCGTGCATACCGGAGATGCCGTTGATGCCGTCCATGAAATTGGCTGCGTTGATGTAGGTGGCGACCGCGACGGCGCCGACCGGGATCCACCAGTAGCTGCTGTCGTCGATCGTCGTCGCCAGGGCGGCGGTACCGACCGCACCGATGAGCAGCTGGGTCGCCAGCCTGACCCGGACGGACAGTCCGCGGAAGTCCTCGATCCATCCCAGGGCGGACGCCGCGGCCACCAGCACGAGGATCACCAGGATCAGCGACCGGTCGACTGCGACGAGGCCCGTCGCGAGCGAGAGGGCGAGGGCCACGAGGATCGCGAGCGAGACCGCGAGGCCCATGCCGCGCAGGACGACCGTGCTGTGCGACGAGCGGGTGTTCGGGATGTCGATCACGCCGAGCCGCCGGAGCAGCGGCCTGACGGCGAAGGGCAACAGGAGCGAGAGGACGAGTGCGATCAGGCCGATCACGACCAGCAGCGTGGTCATGGCGTCGTCCCGCCGGACCCCGAGGTGGAGGACGCGGACGGACGGGATGCCGCGGAACGTGCGTCGTGACCGTGGTCGTCGGACCGCGTCGGACCGTCCGGCGCCGATCCTGCGGGAGCATCCAGCTCCGTCGCCGCATCGAGGGAGGCGATGCTGCGGTGATCGTGGCCGAAGCCGCCCTCGGCCTTCCACGCCTGCAGGTCCAGCTGCTGCGGGTCGAGGGCCACGACGGAGGTGTGCGAGATCTTCGGATGCAGCGGGCGCGAGTCGTCTTCGCCCGCGCCCATGAGGTCCTCGTGCATCTTCTCGCCGGGGCGCAGCCCGGTGAAGACGATGTCGATGTCCTTGCCGGACATCGCGATCATGCGCTGGGCGACGTCGAGGATCCGGACCGCCTCCCCCATGTCGAGGATCAGGACCTCCCCGCCCCTGCCGATGGCGCCGGCCTGCACCACGAGCTGGCATGCCTCGGGGATGGTCATGAAGAAGCGCGTCACTTCCGGGTCCGTCACGGTGATGGGACCGCCGGTGCGGATCTGCTCCGTGAACAGCGGCAGCATGGAGCCGCGGCTGCCGATCACGTTGCCGAACCTGACGGAGACGTACTGCTGCCCGGTCCGCTGGGCGTGGTGGGACGTGAGCTTCTCGGCGACGCGCTTGGAGTGGCCGAGGACGCTGGTGGGGTCCGCCGCCTTGTCCGTCGAGATGTTCACGAAGTTCGTCACCCCCACCGAGGCGGACGCCCGCAGCACGTTCAGCGAGCCCTGCACGTTCGTCTTCCAGGCCTCCTCCGGGTACTGCTCGAGGAGGGAGACGTGCTTGAGTGCCGCGGCGTGGAAGACGACCTGCGGCTTGCGGTCCTCGAAGATGTCAAGCAGTGCGTCCGCGTCCCGGATGTCCGCGAGGACGGTGTCGCGGCCGGTCAGCAGTCCACGTCCCGTGAGGGAGATCTGCGTGGACTGCAGGCCCGTCTCGTCACGGTCGAGCATGATCAGTTCGGCCGGGGCGAACGCGGACAGCTGGCGGCACAGCTCGGAGCCGATCGAGCCGCCCGCTCCCGTCACGAGCACGCGCTTGCCGGTGATGTAGCCGGCCACCTCGTCCGGGTGGATGTCCACCGGACGGCGTCCGATGAGGTCCTCGACCGCGACCTCACGGAAGTCGGCGATGGCCGGGCCCGAGGCACCCAGCATGTCGCGCAGCGGCGGGAGGACGAGCACCTTGATGCCGAGGCCCGCGACGAGGTCGGAGACGCGACGCACCTGGGCGGCCTCGACCCCGGCGAAGGCGATGACCAGGAGCGAGGCCTGCGTCCTCGCCACGACCTCGCGCAGATCGTCGATCCGTCCGAGGACCGGCACCGAGGAGAGGCGGAGGTGCTTCTTGGCGGGATCGTCGTCGATCAGGCCGACGGGGAAGTAGGGCGATCCGGGGTCCTGCATCATGCGGACCACCAGGGAGTTGCCGAGGAAACCGGCACCGTAGATGAGCGTCCGCTGCGCATCCTCGCCCGGCTTGGCCTTGCTCTCCACGTACATCCGCTTGAGGTACCGGGTCGCTGCGAGGAACATGCAGGCGAACGGGAAGGCGATGATGCCGATGCTGCGCGGGACCTCGATGACGGTGAAGAAGGCGACGCTGACGAGGACGAGGATGACGCCGACCAGCACCGCGACGATGACGAGGAGCTTCGCCTCGTGGAAGCTGCCGAAGCTGTACCTGCCCCGGTAGAGCGCGAAGCTCAGTCCGACGACCAGCTGTGCCAGGACCGCGACCGCGCAGAAGGCCGCGATACCAGGGACATTGACCTCCTTCACGAGCAGCTCGTACCTCAGGATGAGGGCCAGGAGGATCGCGACGATCCAGGCGGCGGCGTCCAGCAGGTACTGCGACCACAGCCAGATGGCGGGTTTGTCGCCGCTCGACCCGACGGCGGTGGAGCCGGATGTCCGGGCCGCGGCCCGTCCTTCGTTGAGTCCCATGATTCCTAACGATGTCTTGCAGGCCGGGACCGCGTTCCCACCGTCGGACCTGCCGTCTCCGGGCCCGCCGGTGGTGACGGGCGGGCCGGTCCGGCAGCAGCTGGAACACGGTGTAATAGACTGCTACTACCCGAGAATACTAACTGCACGGCCTGTACCAGGCCCGTCGCGCACCGCCCTGGCGCGGCCCGGAAGGAGCAGTTTGCACGCCCCTGACGCCGGCTCCCCCCGCGTGTTCATCGTCATCACGACGTACAACCGGGCGTCCTTCCTGAGGGATCTCCTCGACTCCATCGCAGCCCTGGACCCCGCCCCGGCGGGGGTCGTCGTCGTGGACAACGCCAGCACCGACGACACCGCAGGGGTCCTCGCGGACCTGGACCTCGCCGTGCCGGTCGTCGTGCTGCGACTGCCGGCGAACGTCGGGGGTGCGGGCGGCTTCGCGGCCGGCGTGGCCCGCGGGCTCGAGGCAGGCGCCGACTGGCTCTGGCTGATGGACGACGACGTCGTCGTCCTCCCTGATGCCCTCGCGTCCTTCCGGCCCTGGATGGACCGCTACTCCTGCATCCACGGTCGTCGCCTCGACCACGCCGGGCGACCCTTCTTCTGGCAGCACCAGCTCCACGAGCGGCTCGGCGTCCACCTGCCGGTCCGCGGGGACGTCTTCGCCACCTCCCCGGTGTTCCACACGAACGTGGGCTGCTTCGAGGGGATGCTCGTCGCGGCCGACACCGTGCGGGAGACCGGTCTGCCCGACGCACGGTTCTTCCTCAACGGGGACGACACCACCTACGGGTGGCTGATCTCCCGGCACCACCCGGTCGCCTACGTCGATGCGTTCGTCCTCCGGAAGACGCGGGCGCAGCGGAAGATCGACCTCGGCGTGCGTCACCTCAACGACTCGAGCGACCTGTCCCGGTTCTGCGGCATGCGCAACCGCGGGCACCTCGCGCGCTACCTCCAGCTCCACGGCCGGTACTCCCGCCTCGGCTTCGGGCTGGGCACCCTCCTCTCCGCGGGGAAGGAGATCTTCCGCCTCCTGGCGGTCGAGCACTCCGTGTCCGGGCTGTCCGCCGTGTGGCGTGGCTGGCGGGCTGCGCGCGTGATCCTGCGGGACCGGAGCTGGCGTCCCGAGCCGTCGCCGGCGGGCTCCACCGGCACGGGTGGCCCAGGATGAGCTGGCTGGTCATCGGCGGCTCCGGCTTCGTCGGCCACGAGATCCTCGGTGCGGCCCGCGCAGCGGGCATCGAGACCCGCAGCGCTCCTGCACCCCGGCTCCGGACGACGGCGGACACCCCGGAGGCGGTCCTCGCGGAAGCGCGCCGCAGTGACGTCGCTGCACTGACCGGACTCATGGCGGGTCACGACGTCGTCGTCAACGCGGCCGGACTCGCGACGCCGTCCGCCGAGGACAGTGCCGGGCTGAGGGGTGCGAACGCGTTGCTTCCGGCCGTCCTCGCCAGGGCGGCCGGCGCCGCGGGTGTCCGCCGCCTCGTCCACCTCAGCAGCGCTGCGGTCCAGGGACGCACGCCGCTGCTGGACGAATCCGGCGGCGTCCAGCCCTTCTCCCCGTACTCCCGCAGCAAGGCGCTCGGCGAGCAGGCCCTGGCCCTGCTGGACCTGGGCGGCCTGGCGGTCGTCACGGTCCGCGCCACCTCCGTCCAGGGAGCAGGGCGGCCCACGACGGCGGCACTGGCGCGCCTCGCCCGTTCACCGCTGGCGTCGGTGGCGGCACCCGGTACAGCCGCCTCGCCCGTCACCTCGGTGGGCGCGCTCGCGGACCTCGTGATCGCCGTGGGGCGTCACTCCGGCGAGGTGCCCGCCGTCGTCCTGCAACCGTGGGAGGGACTGTCCGTACGGTCGGTCCTCGAGGCCGCGGGCGGAAGACCGCGTGTCCTGCCGGCGTGGCTGTGCAGGACTGTCGTCAGCGGGGGCTTCGCCACGTCGCGGCTCCTCGGCGGGAGGCTGGACGGCCATGTCCGTCGCGTCGAGCTCATGTGGTTCGGACAGGACCAGGTGGCGGGCTGGGCCGCTGCCGAAGGGCTGGCGCCCGCGCCCCGGGTGAGGGGTGTCCTCGGAGCGGCAGCGCTGCCCGACCAGCGGTAGGCGTCCGGGCGGCGCCCCGGGGCGGGGACGGCCGAGGAGGGCTCAGCTGTCGACGGCGACCGTGCCGTCGCCGTCGTCCGTGCCGGGACCTGCGTCGCCATCGACGCCGATGATCCCCCGAACGATCTCCCGAAGCCGCTCCAGCGGAAGTGTCCCCTGGCGGACCACGCGCAGGGCCTCCCCCGTGGCGTCGACGATGGTCGAGCCCGTGCCGCCGCCCTCGCTTCTCGGACCTCCGTCGAGGTACACCGCGACCGAGGCTGCCAGCTGGTTGGCAGCCTCGGCCGCCGTCGTCGCCGCCGGTTGCCCGGTCCTGTTGGCGGACGACACGGCCAGCGGACCGGTGAGCATCAGCAGCTCGAGGGCGATCTCGTCGTCGGGCACCCTGAGCGCCACCGTACCGAGGGTGTCCCCCAGGTCCCACGTCAGGGAGGGCTGGGCATGGCAGATGAGGGTCAGTCCGCCGGGCCAGAACGCCTCGGCGAGCTTCCGCGCGTCCGGGTGGACGTCGGTGGCGAGGCCATCGAGCGTCTGGAGGCGGGGGATGAGGACCGGCGGCGGCATGGTGCGCCCGCGCCCCTTCGAGGCCAGCAGCGTGGCGACGGCCTGGGGCGAGAAGGCGTCCGCCCCGATCCCGTACACGGTGTCGGTGGGCAGGACGACGCACTGCTTCAGCGAGACGGCGCGCTGCGCGGCCGCGAGGCCTTCACGGCGCTGGGCGGGATCGGAGCAGTCGTAGCTGGTGGTCACCGGGTCATCTCTCCATTCGCCGGCGGTGCACGCCGGAGTCGGGGTATCGGGTGGGTGGGGTCGATCGGGTCGAGGCGTCGGCCCGCGGTGCACGCGCCTCGTCGATCAGGCCGACGGCGGGGGCCCGAAGCCCCGGCCGCGGAAGCCGGCCGAGTAGGCGGCGAACCAGGACCTCAGGCCCGTGAGGTCACGCTGCGTGAGGAAGTAGTAGGGGAAGCCGATCATGTCGGCGCCGAACCACCGGAGGTTCCGGTACTTCCGTGCCAGGTAGGCACGGTTGCGGAAGTAGGAGGCACGCTTGAACTCCCCCACCGGGATCACGGGGGTGATGAAGCCGCCGAAGATCGGCTTCATCTCCGACCAGGTGGCCGGGTGACGGACCGCGACGGTGGCGAGGGTCCCGAACTTCAGTCCCGCCTTCCGCACACGGGCCAGGAAGTCGACCTCGTCCCCGCGGATGAAGAACTTCATGTCCGGCAGTCCGATGGTCGAGAAGACCTCGGTGCGGATCAGGGCCCCGTTGAAGAAGTGCACCATGTCGGGCAGGAAACCGAGCGGCTCGAGGGTTGCACGGTCATTGGTCAGCAGGCCGCCGATGCGGAAGTTGAAGGACAGCCGCGTCGGATCGTCGGTCGCGGCGACCAGCGGGCTCACGATATCGAGGTCGTGCTCGTGGGCCGCGCGCAGCAGTTCGGCGAGGCAGCGCTCGTCCTCCGGATGCCCGTCGTCGTCCATGAGCCAGATCCACCGGGCGCCGCTCGCGATGGCCGCGAGGATCGCGAAGGCGAAGCCGCCGGCCCCGCCGAGGTTCGCCTCCGAGCGCAGGTAGTGGATGGAGCCGCCGGCAGCCTCCACGACGTCGGTGGCAGGACGCGTGCCGGAGTCGACGAGGGCGACCGTCCTGATCGGTGCGGTCTGCCGGGCGAGCGCCTGCAGGAGCTGGGCGAGTTCCTCGTGGCGGTCGTAGGTGACTGCGGCGACGGCGACGGTGTCGGCGAGCTGCCCGGTGAGCTGCCCGGTGAGCTGCCCCGTCCCCTCCGCGGTTCGATCCGAGGCCTCGATGGCATCCGCGGCTCCGCCGTGCACCGGCTGATCCGGCTGATCCGGCTGGTCCGGGTGATCCGGGTGATCCGTCTGCTCCGTCATCGTCCGCCTCCTGTGGCTGTGTCCGCGACGTCGGCTTCCGACGTCGATGTCCCGTCCACGCGGAGCTGCCCCAGGACGGCGCTGGTGGCACGGTCGCGCCCGCCGAGGTCCTGGTGCGTGGTGACGTCCGCCCACACGCCGGCCTCCCCGAGGAACGCGGCGACCCAGGGCGCCTGCACCTCGGCGTGCTCCATGACGAAGTACCCGCCCGCCCTGAGCAGGCGGGCGGCCGAGGCTGCCGCGGCCCGCGGCAGCCGGAGCCCGTCGGCTCCCCCGCCGTACAGCGCCATCTGCGGATCGTGCTCGGCCACCTCGGGTTCGGTGGGCACGGCGTCGGCCGGGATGTACGGCGGGTTCGACACGACGATGTCGAAGGTGCCGTTCTCCTCGGGCAGCGCCGTCGCGAGGTCACCCTGGACGAGGCGGACCCCGTAGGGCTCGAGGTTCGCGCGGGCCCAGGCGATCGCGAGGTCGCTCAGTTCGACGGCGTAGACCTCGGCGCCGGGCACCTCGTCCGCGACCGACGCGGCGATCGCCCCGGAGCCGGTGCCCAGGTCCACGATCCTGGGAGCCGCCAGCGTGCCCGCCCGGTCGATCACGAGCTGCGCCACCGACTCGGTCTCGGGACGCGGGATGAAGACTCCCGGGCCGACCGACAGCTCGATCCGCCGGAAGGATGCAGCGCCGGTGAGGTGCTGCAGTGGGACACGGCGCGCGCGCTCGTCGACGAGGGCGTCCAGCCCCTCCGGCGCCGGAGCGCCGATGAGTGCCATCGATCGGAGCCGGCCGCGGGACACCCCGAGCAGATGGGCTGCCAGGAGCTCGGCGTCGACCCGGGGACTCGGCACGCCCGCCGCGCGCAGCCGTTCCTCCGCCGCACGCAGGGCGTCCTCCACGCCTACTCTTCCGTGCCGATGGCGTCCAGGCGGGCCTGCTCGTCCATCTCGATGGCCGACTGCACCACGGGCTCGAGGTCACCGTTCATGACGGCGTCCAGGTTGTAGGCCTTGTAGCCCGTGCGATGGTCCGCGATCCGGTTCTCGGGGTAGTTGTAGGTGCGGATGCGCTCGGAGCGGTCCATGGTGCGGATCTGGGACTTCCGGATGTCCGAGTTCGCGGCGTCGATCTTCTCCTGCTCGTGCGCGAGGATGCGGGAGCGCAGCACGCGCATCGCCGCCTCGCGGTTCTGCAGCTGCGACTTCTCGTTCTGCATCGCCACGACGATCCCCGTGGGCAGGTGCGTGATGCGGACCGCCGAGTCGGTCGTGTTGACGGACTGGCCACCCGGACCGGAGGAACGGTAGACGTCGATCTTCAGGTCGTTCTGGCTGATCTCGACCTCCTCCGGCTCGTCGACCTCGGGCAGCACGAGCACGCCCGCCGCGGAGGTGTGGATGCGGCCCTGCGACTCGGTGACCGGGACGCGCTGGACGCGGTGCACGCCGCCCTCGAACTTCAGGCGCGCGTAGACGCCCTCCGCCGGATCGTTGGAGGACCCCTTGATGGCCATCTGGACATCTTTGTAGCCGCCGAGGTCGGACTCGTTGGCGGAGATGAGCTCCGTCTTCCAGCCCCGGGACTCCGCGTACCGCGCGTACATGCGCAGCAGGTCCCCGGCGAACAGCGCGGCTTCGTCGCCACCCTCGCCGCCCTTGACCTCGATGATGACGTTGCGGCCGTCGTTCGGGTCCCGCGGGATGAGCAGGCGTCGCAGGCGCTCCTGCGCCACGGCGAGCTGTTCCTCGAGCACAGGGACCTCGGCCGCGAACTCGGGGTCCTCGGACGCCATCTCGCGTGCGGCCTCGAGGTCGTCGTTCAGGGCGGCCCACCGGTTGTGGGCGTCGACGATCCTGCCGAGCTCGGCATACCGGCGGCCGAGCCTGCGGGCCAGCGCCTGGTCGGCGTGGACGGCGGGGTCGGCGAGCTGGTCCTGCAGTTCGGAGTGCTCGTCGAGCAGTCCCTGGATGGACTCAAACATCTGGTGTACCTCTTTCGGCGTCTACCGCCAGTCTACGAAGGTCGGGACGGCCCGGTTGACCACGCTGTGCCGGGACGCGACTTAACGGGCGAAGCCGCTCGCCCTGCCGTCCCGGGGAGGGACGGCAGGACGAACGGCGTCGTGGGGTGCGCTAGTCGGAGTCCTTGGAGCCCAGGGTGGTCTTCTGGACCTGCATGAGGAACTCGACGTTGGACTGCGTCTCCCGGATCTTGTTGGTCAGCAGCTCGAGTGCCTGCTGGGTCTCGAGACCCGACAGCACGCGGCGCAGCTTCCACATGATCTTGACCTCGTCCGGCGAGAGCAGGTTCTCCTCGCGGCGCGTACCGGACGCGTTGACGTCCACGGCCGGGAAGATGCGCTTGTCGGCGAGGCTGCGCGAGAGGCGGAGCTCCATGTTGCCGGTGCCCTTGAACTCCTCGAAGATGACCTCGTCCATCTTGGAACCGGTCTCGACGAGCGCGGTCGCGAGGATGGTGAGCGAGCCACCGTTCTCGATGTTGCGGGCAGCACCGAAGAAACGCTTCGGCGGGTACAGCGCTGCGGAATCGACACCACCGGACAGGATACGGCCCGAGGCCGGCGCGGCCAGGTTGTAGGCACGGCCGAGGCGCGTCATCGAGTCGAGGAGCACGACGACGTCCATACCCATCTCCACGAGGCGCTTGGCGCGCTCGATGGAGAGCTCGGCGACCGTGGTGTGGTCGTCCGCGGGCCGGTCGAAGGTGGAGGCGATGACCTCACCCTTCACCGTGCGCTGCATGTCGGTGACTTCCTCGGGACGCTCGTCCACGAGGACCATCATGAGGTGCACCTCGGGGTTGTTGATCGTGATGGCGTTCGCGATCGCCTGCAGGATCAGCGTCTTGCCGGCCTTGGGCGGCGAGACGATCAGGCCGCGCTGGCCCTTGCCGATCGGCGCCACGAGGTCGATGACGCGGGGGCCGATCTTCTTCGGGTCCGTCTCGAGGCGCAGGCGGTCCGACGGGTAGAGCGGCACGAGCTTCGCGAACTCGACGCGGTCCTTGAGGTCCTCGGCCGGCTTGCCGTTCACCGTGGTGACGCGGACGAGGGCGTTGAACTTCTGGCGTGCGCTGGCCTGCGTCTCGCCCTCGCGGGGAGCGCGGATGGCACCGACGACGGCGTCGCCCTTGCGCAGGTTGTGCTTCTTGACCTGGGCCAGGGAGACGTAGACGTCGTTCGGACCCGGCAGGTAGCCGGACGTGCGCACGAAGGCGTAGTTCTCGAGGACGTCGAGGATGCCCGCGACGGGCAGCAGGACGTCGTCCTCGGTGACCTCGACGTCGTCGACGTCGGGCTGATTGCGGCCACGGCGACGGTCGTTGCGCTCATTGCGCTCGTTGCGGTCACGGAAGCGGCTGCTGCGGTCCTCGACGGGATTCCCACCGTTGCGGTTGGCACGGTTGCGGCGGTTCCGGCCGCGACCCTCGTCGTCGTTCGATGCGTTGGAGCCGTTGGAGCCGTTGCCCCCGGAGTTCCGGTTGTCGCTGCGCTCGCTGCCGGTGCGGCCGCCGTCGTTCTGGCCGTCACTGTTCGAGCCGCTGTTGTTCGAGTTGTTGTTCGAGCCGTTGGAGGACCCGTTGTGGGAGCGGTCCTCGTCGCGGCCGTTGCGTGAGCGGTTGCGGCGCTCGTTGCGGTCGCCGCGCTCCTCGCCCTGCTGGCCAGAGCCGGAGTCACCCTGCTGGACGGACTCGTTCTGTCCGTCGTTCTGGTTCTCGTTGCGGGTCTCGGCCGCGGTCTCGGTCTGGCCGGACTGTGCGTCGCTGCGGTCCTCGCCGCGACGGTTGCGGCGGTTGCGCTGGTTGCGGCCGCCGGTTTCGCGGTCACCGCGATCCTGCTGGTCCCCGGCGGACGGGGCGTCGGCGGTCTCACGCGACGGGGCCTCGACCTGCTCGCCGGTGACGACGGCAGCGTCCGACGCAGGCACGGAGACGACGCCGTCGCTTCCCGCGCGGCGATTCCGGTTCCGCGTCCGGGGCTGGCGCTCGGGCGCCTCCTGCCCGTCCTGCGTCGGAGCGGCCGGTGCTTCGGTGGCGTCCGGGGTGCCGGCGACGACAGGGCGCGCGCCGTCCGCGTTCCGCTCGCTGCGGACGGCGGGGGCCTTCTGGCGGTCGGCCACCGCGCCTCCGCGCTGGTGGTCCGAGATGGCGGAGACGAGGTCGCTCTTGCGCATCCTCGATCCGCCGGTGATGCCGAGCTGACCGGCGAGTGCCTGCAGCTGGGCGAGCTTCAGGCCGGCGAGACCGCTGCTCTTGGAAGTTGTTGCGCCGGTCGCTTCAGCGTCTTGGGTGGCCACACCTGGTAACAGGTCAGTGGTTTCAGTCACGAAGGATCCTTCCCCCTCGTCGGGCGGCCACCTGATCAGTGGTCCGCGGTGGTTTGCCCCGTGCCGCATGTGAAGCAGGCGGGGTTCAGTCGGGCCGGGAACTGTCCGGCCTCGACTGGGCGTGCTGAAGCCTGAGGATGTCTTCGCAGGCAGGACTGGCCCGCGCACGAAGATCAGGTCGGAGGCTACACCGGAGGATGCGCTACTGCTGATGGACCCTGCAGTTTTCGCGGCGGTCCGAAGAAGAGGACGGCCGACTCAGCAGAAGCACACGATGCCTTGAGAGACACAGTGACACGTGGTGCGCACAGCGTACGCGGAACGGTCACTACCCTTGGTGCACTCCTACTTTAGCACCCGAACGCTCCACCGTGAGTCGCAGGATGCGCCAGGGTTCCGGCGTGTCGAGGGTGCGAAGAAGCGCCCGCAGCGTCTCCTCGGCCGCCTCCGCCCCCGCCGCGCCGACGGCCAGCGTCATGATGCTGGGCCCCGCTCCGGAGATGGTGCTCGCGAAGCCCGCAGCGCGCAGTCCGCGCAGGAGCGTGGCACTCGGGAGCATGGCCTGGGCGCGGTAGTCCTGGTGCAGCCAGTCCTGCGTCGCGGGGAAGAGGAGTGACGGATCCTCCGCAAGGGCGTGCACCAGCAGCGCCGCACGCCCGGCGTTCGCGGCCGCGCTGTGGTGGGAGACCGACGCCGGCAGCAGCGCCCGGGCGCTCTCCGTCGACAGCACGCTCCCGGGGACGGCGACCACGGGGACGACGTCTGGATGCACCTCCACACGCGTGCTGTGGTAGGCGTGTCCGCTCTCCCAGGAGACGGCGAGGGAACCCATGAGGGCGGGGGCCACATTGTCCGGATGGCCCTCGAGCTGTGCCGCCCACTGCAGGAGGTGGGCGTCGTCGAGCCTGCGGTCGACGGGCAGGAGCGCGTTGCCCGCGAGGACACCCGCGACGATCGCGGCCGCGGAGGAGCCGAGGCCCCTGCCGTGCGGGATCACGTTGGTCGTGTCCAGTTCAAGGCCGGGTGATGCGAACCCGGCGCGCTCCAGCGTACTGAGGAGCGAACGCGCCACGAGGTGCGTCCCGTCCGTCGGCAGGGCGGCGGAGCCCTCCCCCGTCGGCCTCACCACCGTCGTCCCGGCGGTGACCGTGCGGACGCGGACCGTGTCGTAGAGCGACAGTGCCAGACCGAGTGCGTCGAAGCCCGGTCCGAGGTTCGCACTCGTCGCGGGGACGCGCACCTCGACGGACTGTCCGGGCGCTACGCCGGGGAGTCCGGCGGTCCCGTCCGGATCGGCGACGGGGACCGGCACCGCGTGGAGGCCGGTCACCTCAGCCCTCGAGCCCGAGGGCCGCGGCGACGCTGACGACGTCGAACTCCACCTTGGTGGGCTCGACATCCGCGCCGTCGGCGGTGCGGAGCGCCCACTGCGGGTCCTTCAGGCCGTGACCGGTGACCGTGATGACGATCGTCTTGCCCGTCGGCGCGAGGCCCTCGGCGTGCTTCTTGATGAGTCCTGCGACGCCGGCAGCGGAGGCGGGTTCCACGAAGACGCCCTCGCGGGAGGACAGCCAGCGGTGCGCGTCGAGGATCTCCTCGTCCGTCACGGCCTCGATGAGTCCGCCGGACTCGTCACGGGCGGCCACGGCGAAGTCCCAGGACGCGGGGTTGCCGATCCGGATGGCGGTCGCAATGGTGTCCGGTTCGGTGATCGGGTGGCCCTTGACCAGCGGGGACGCGCCCTCTGCCTGGAAGCCCCACATGATCGGCGTCCGGGTCGCCACGGCCGGCAGCTCACCGTGGTGCATCGAGGCGTACGGCGCCGCGTACTCCTTGTAGCCCTTCCAGTAGGCGCTGATGTTGCCCGCGTTCCCGACCGGCATCAGATGGTAGTCCGGTGCATCGCCGAGCGTGTCGACCACCTCGAAGGCTGCGGTCTTCTGCCCCTCCAGCCGCGCGGGGTTGACGGAGTTCACCAGGAACACGGGATAGGCCTCGGCGAGCTTCCGCGCCACGTCGAGGCAGTTGTCGAAGTTGCCGTTGACCTGCAGGAGCTGCGCACCGTGGGCGATCGCCTGGCTCAGCTTGCCCATGGAGATCTTGCCGTCGGGAACGAGCACGGCGCAGGTGATTCCGGCCTGCGTGGCGTAGGCCGCAGCGGAGGCGGAGGTGTTGCCCGTGGACGCACAGACCACGGCCTTGGCCCCGGCGGCGACCGCGGCCGTCATGGCCATGGTCATGCCGCGGTCCTTGAAGGAGCCGGTGGGGTTCATGCCCTCGACCTTGAGGTAGACGGTGTTGCCCGTCAGCTCGGACAGATGGCGGGCGTGCACGAGGGGCGTACCGCCCTCGCCGAGGGTGATGACCTCGGTGGCCTCGGTGACAGGTAGGCGTTCTGCGTATTCGCGGATGACTCCGCGCCACTGGTGGGCCACTTAGATTCCCTCTACTCGGAGCACGGATGAGACGGCGGTGATGACGTCGAGCGCACCGACCTGCTTGACGGTCGCCGCGAGGGACGCCTCGGGGGCGCGATGGGTGACGATGCGCAGCTCGGCGGTGGTGCCGCCGTCGGGCCCGCGCTGATGGATGCGCTGGCGCATCGTCTCGATGGAGACGCCGTTCTCGGCGAAGATGTGGGCGATCCGGGCGAGGACACCGGGCTGGTCCGCGACCTGCAGGCCGATGCAGTAGCTCGTGCGGACGGTGTCGATGCTCAGCGGCGGCACGTGGCCCGTGGTGGTCTCGGTGCGGCCGGGCCCGCCGAGGACCATGCGGCGGGCCGCGCTCACGACGTCGCCGAGCACGGCCGACGCCGTCGGCGTCCCGCCTGCACCCTGGCCGTAGAACATGAGCTCGCCCGCGTTCTCCGCCTCGATGAACACGGCGTTGAACGCGCCGTGGACGGCCGCGAGCGGGTGCGAGCGCGGCAGGAGGGTGGGGTGGACGCGGACGCCCACGCCCGCTGCGCCGGCCTCGTCGGTCAGGATCTCGGCGATGGCGAGCAGCTTGATGACGTAGCCGTCCTCGGCGGCGGCCGCGATGTCGTCCGCGGTGACCGCGGTGATGCCCTCGCAGTACACGTTCTCGAGCGCGAACCGGGTGTGGAAGGACAGCGAGGCGAGGATCGCGGCCTTCGCGGCGGCGTCGTGCCCCTCGACGTCGGCCGTCGGGTCGGCCTCCGCGTACCCGAGGTCCTGCGCCGCCTTCAGCGCGTCGGCGAACTGCGCCCCCGTGGAGTCCATCTGGTCCAGGATGTAGTTCGTGGTGCCGTTGACGATGCCCAGCACGCGGGTGATGCGGTCCCCCGACAGGCTGTCGCGGATGGGTCGCAGAATGGGGATGGCTCCGGCGACGGCGGCCTCGTAGGACAACTGCACGCCGGCCTTGTCGGCCTGCTCGTAGAGCTCCGGCCCGTCCTGCGCGAGGAGGGCCTTGTTCCCGCTGACCACCGTGGCACCGTGCGCGATGGCGCGCAGGATCAGCGTCTTGGCCGGCTCGATGCCGCCCATGAGCTCGATGACGATGTCCGCCCGCTCGACGAGCGACTCGGCGTCCTGGGTCAGCAGCCCCGCCGGCAGGTCAACGTCGCGCTCCGCCTCCAGCGAACGGATCGCCACCCCGATGAGTTCGAGGGGGGCGCCTGCCCTGAGCCCGAGGTCCGCGGCGTCCTCGAGGAGGATCCGGGCCACCTGGGAGCCGACGTTGCCGCAGCCCAGCAGGGCGACGCGGAGGGGTGCGGGAGAGGGTGCTGGTGCATTCATGCGGTCTGTGAAGCTCCTGGATCCGGGGCGGCTACTGCTGGTGAGGGCTGGGCGGTCTCGCGCTGGACGTCCCTGCGGAACAGGTCCTCCTCGGTCTCGCCGCGGACGATCAGTCGGGCCGCACCGTCGACGACCGCCACGACCGGAGGCCGCGCCAGGTAGTTGTAGTTGCTCGAGAGCACCCAGCAGTAGGCTCCCGTTCCCGGGACGGCGAGAAGGTCACCTGCTCCGGTGTCCTCCGGGAGGTAGACGTCCCGCACCACAATGTCACCGCTCTCGCAGTGTTTTCCAACCACACGGGACAGGACGGGCGGCCCCTCGGGCGTCCGCGAGGCGAGGACGGCCGAGTAATCCGCGCCGTAGAGCACCGGACGGGCGTTGTCGCTCATCCCGCCGTCCACCGACACATAGCGTCGCGGGTGCGTAACGGAGGTGTCCTGCACCACCTCGGAGCCGTTGGCGGCTGCGTCGACGCGCACGGTCTTCGTGGTGCCCGCGGTGTAGAGGGTGAAGGTCGTCGGTCCCACGATGGCACGGCCGGGCTCGATCGAGATCCGGGGGACGCGCAGGCCGAGCTCACGGCAGGTGGAGCCGACGACGGTGGCCATCGCGCGGGCGATCTCCGCCGCGGGCCGCGGCTGGTCGGCCTCGGTGTAGGCGATGCCGTAGCCGCCGCCGAGGTCCAGTTCGGGCAGCTCGACGCCGTGCCGGTCACGGACCCCGGCGAGGAAAACGAGCAGCCGGCGGGCCGCCAGCTCGAAGCCCTCCGGTTCGAAGATCTGCGAGCCGATGTGGCAGTGCACACCGAGGAGGTTGATGCCCGGATGGGCCAGGGCGTCGGCGACGGCCCGCGCGGCCGGGGAGGAGCCGCCGTCGTCCTGTCCGTCCTGCTGCCCGGGCCCCTGCTCGGTGGTGAGCGACAGCCCGAACTTCTGGTCCTCGTGGGCGGTGGCGATGAACTCGTGCGTGTGGGCGTGGACGCCGGGCGTCAGGCGGATCATCACGTTGGCGCGGCGGCCGCGTTCGACGGCGAGGTCACCCACCAGGGCGACCTCCTGGAGGCTGTCGACGACGATCCGGCCGAGGTCCGCGTCGATGGCCCGCGTGATCTCCGCAGCGGACTTGTTGTTGCCGTGCAGGCCCAGGCGATTCCCTGGCATGCCGGCGCGCAGGCCCACGGCGAGTTCGCCGCCGGAGCAGGTGTCGAGGCCGAGGCCCTCCTCGCGGACCCAGTGGGCCACTTCGGTGCAGATGAAGGATTTGCCCGCGTAGAAGACGTCCACTCCCCCGCACAGATCGCGGAAGGCGTCGTCGAATGCGTCGCGGAAGGTGGCGGCCCGGGTGCGGAAGTCCCGCTCGGACATCACGAACAGCGGGGTGCCGAACTCGGCGGCGAGGTCGGCGACGGAGACGCCGTCGATCCGCAGGACGCCGTCGCTCCCGCGCGCGACGTCCTCGGCCCAGAGCTTCGCGTCCAGCCGGGCAGGTTCCGCCGGGACGGACAGCCAGTCTGGCGCGAGGGGCGAGGGGTGGGTGGGGTCCACGACGGTCATGGTCACATCCTCTCCGGTGCCGATACCCCGAGGAGCCCGAGGCCGTTCGCGAGGACCTGCTGCGTGGCGTTGTTCAGCCAGAGGCGCGAGCGGTGGACGTCCTCGACCGGGGCGTCGCCCAGCGGGGACACGCGGCAGGCGTCGTACCAGCGGTGGTAGGTGCCGGCGATCACCTCGAGGTGGCGGGCCACGCGGTGCGGTTCGCGGAAGGTCGCGGACTGGGCGACGACGCCGGGGAACTGCCCGAGGGCAGCGAGCAGCGCCCCTTCCGTCGGGTGCGCCAGTGCTGCGGCGTCGAAGGACCTGGCGTCCACACCTGCGGAGACGGCGTTGCGCGCCACGGCGTGCGTCCTGGCGTGGGCGTACTGCACGTAGAACACCGGGTTCTCGTTGGTGTGCCGGGTCAGGAGGTCCAGGTCGATGTCGATGTTCGAATCGGCGGAGAAGCGGGCCAGCGTGTAGCGCGCGGCGTCGACGCCGACTGCGTCCACGAGGTCTTCGAGCGTGACGACCGTTCCTGCGCGCTTCGACATGCGCACCGGTGCGCCGTCCTTCACGAGGTTCACCAGCTGGCCGATCAGGACCTCCACGGCATCGGGATCGTCACCCAGGGCAGCCGCCGCGGCTTTCAGGCGCGCCACGTACCCGTGGTGGTCCGCCCCGAGCATGATGATGTTGAGGTCGAAGCCACGGTTCCGCTTGTTGACGAAGTACCCGATGTCTCCGGCGATGTAGGCGGGCGCGCCGTTCGACTTGATCACCACGCGGTCCCGGTCGTCGCCGTAGTCGGTGGACCTCAGCCACCAGGCGCCGTCCTCGAGGAAGAGGTTGCCGGACGCCTTGAGCTTGTCGAGGAGGTCCTCGACGAAATCGTTCTCGAACAGCGAGTGCTCGTGGAAGTACACGTCGAAGTCCACGCCGAAATCATGCAGGGACGCCTTGATGTCCGAGAACATGAGGTCCACGCCGATCTCCCTGAACCGCTCGACGGACGCCGGTCCGCCGAGGGCCAGCGCGTCGGGATCGGCGGCGAGGACACGCTGGGCTATGTCGACGATGTACTGGCCGCTGTAGCCGTCCTCCGGGGCCGGATCGCCGGTGGCGGAGGCGTGGAGTGAGCGGGCGAAGCGGTCGATCTGCGCGCCGTGGTCGTTGAAGTAGTACTCGCGGGTGACCTCCGCACCCTGCGACTGCAGGATCCGCGCGAGTGCGTCACCGACGGCCGCCCAGCGGGTCCCTCCGATGTGGATGGGACCGGTCGGGTTGGCGGAGACGAATTCGAGGTTGATCTTCCGGCCCGCGAGCGCATCGTTGGTGCCGTAGGCCTGGCCCGCCTCGACGATGGTGCGGGCCAGCTCACCCGCGGCACCGGCGTCGAGCGTGATGTTGAGGAAGCCGGGACCGGCGATGTCGACGCTCCTGACGCCCTCGATGCCCGCGAGGCGGTCGCTGAGCAGCTGCGCGAACTCCCGGGGGTTCATCCCGGCCTTCTTGCCGAGCTGCAGCGCGATGTTCGTGGCCCAGTCCCCGTGCTCCCGGTTCTTCGGTCGCTCCACCCGCACCTCGGAGGGGAGGTCGATGGTCAGGTCACCGGCGTCGACGGCGGCCCTGAGGCAGGCGGAAATAGCGGAGGAGAGTTCTTCGGGAGTCACCCGTCAAGCATAGCCGCGGCGCCCCGTCCGCCCTGATTCGCGTGACGCGGCGAGCGCCTGCGGCACAGGCGCGAATCCGCCCCACGGGTCTGCCGACCGGTGCGCGGCCGGTACAGTCCGGAAGGCCGGGAGAAACGAATGGCGTCATGGGACGTTGGAATGCATCAGTGGCTCTCCTCGACGTCCACGCCTCCCTCGGTGCGGAGCCCTTCCGCCCGGTCCCGCTACCGCGATCCACCAGGAGCATCCAGTGACCATGACAGGCCAGACCGAAACACCCCTTATGACGGCGCCGGCGCGGGCCGGGTTCCCCCTCCACAAGCGCGTCCTGACGGCGCTCGCCGCCGTGTCGATCCTCGGTGCGGCCGGCTGCGCCGGCGCCGAGGCCGAGACCCCGGCCGCCGAAGCTCCCGCTGCTGAATCCTCCGCAGCCGATGCCACCGATGCCACCGAGGCACCCGGAGCGGCACCGACCGGGGCAGCGACCGCGGACGCCGCCGCAACGGACCAGAGCTACGAGGACGGCACCTACACCCAGACGGGCGGCTACCAGTCCCCCGCCGGCCCCGAGGAGGTCGGCGTGACCCTGACACTGGCGGCCGATGTCGTGACCGCCGTCGAGGTGGAGCCGATGCCGGACAACCCCACCACCACGATGTACCAGGAGCGTTTCGCCGGTGGTATCTCGGACGCGATCGTCGGGAAGAAACTCGACGAGCTCGCCGTGGACAAGGTCGCCGGGTCCTCCCTGACCAGCGGCGGCTTCAACGAAGCGGCCGACAAGATCAAGAGCGAAGCACAGCTGTAGGGCGCAGCGGCGTGGGGTACTCCTTCAGCTTCGAGGCGATCGGTACGGCCTGGCGCGTGGACAGTGCCGCGCCGCTCCTGGCCGCCCAGAAGGCCGGCCTCCTCCGTATCGCCGACGATTACGACGCGCTGTACTCCCGCTTCCGCGCCGACTCCGGCATCACCGAGCTGGCGGCCTCAGGGGGCTCCCTCTCCCTGCCGGGCCACGGCGCCCGGCTGGGGCGCCTCCTGCGCACGCTGCACGACGTCACCGGCGGCGGCGTGTCCCCCCTGGTCGGCGAGCGCCTGGCCGACCAGGGCTACGACGCCGGATACAGCTTCGTCCCTACCGCGGCACCGGCGCCCGCGAGAGCCTGGGACGGCCTCCTGGAGTGGACGGAGGACGGCGTGAGCCTCGCGGCCCCGGCGCTCCTCGATGTCGGCGCCGCAGGCAAGGGGCAACTCGTGGACCTGATGCTCGAGTACCTCCTCGCGGCCGGGCACGGGCAGGCGGTCGTCGACGCCAGCGGTGACATGCGACGAACCGGCAGCGGCTCCATCACGGTGGCCCTCGAACACCCCTACGATCCGTCGTCGGCCATCGGCACGGTCGTGCTCACCGAGGGGGCGCTGTGCGCCTCGGCGTCGAACCGTCGGGTCTGGGGTGACGGACTGCACCACGTCCTGGATGCCCGGACGGGGCACTGCGTCGACACGGTCGTCGCCACGTGGGTCCTCGCAGCCGACGCCATGACCGCCGACGGGCTGTGCACGGCCCTGTTCGTCACCGACCCCGCGGACCTCGCCGGGTCCTTCGACTTCGACTTCGTCCTGATGTACTCCGACGGACGCGCCCGCTATTCCGCCCCACTCGCAGGAGCACTGTTCTCATGACCGCAGCACTCGACGGCCTGCTGGGCCGCATGACCATGTACCGCCTGACCCTGGGCCTGCTGCTCCTGCTGACCGTCGAGGCCCTCGTGCTCTCGCTGACGGGACTGCTCGCCTACACCCCGGCCGAGATCGGCGGCACCCTCGTGGCCGCCGTGGGAGGGACGATCATCGGGACGCGGCTCATGGCGCTGATCCTGCGGCTGCGCCCGCACGGCGACTCGTCGCTCATCACCGGGCTGATCGTCTTCCTCATCATGTTCCCCTCCAGCACGGCTGCGGGCCTCGGCGGCATCCTCACGGCGGGCGTCGCGGCCGGAGCGTCCAAGTTCCTGCTCGCCTTCCGCGGCCGCCACATCTTCAACCCCGCAGCCACGGGGGCCGTCGTCGCGACCCTGCTGGGGGTCGGCGCGGCGGCCTGGTGGGTGGCGAACGCGTACATGCTGCCGGTCGTCGCGGTCGGCGCCGCCCTGCTGCTCCACCGGACGCGGAAGGTGTCCATGGGTGCGGTGTTCCTCGTCGTCGCCCTCGGGATCCTGCTCGTCGGCCTGGTGCAGGGCGGGCTGACCGCCGGTGCAGGACTCCAGCTGGTCCTGACGTCCTACCCGGTCCTGTTCCTGCTCGGCTTCATGATGACCGAGCCCCTGACGCTCCCCCCGCTGCGCTGGCAGCAATGGCTCTTCGCCGCGATCGTCGCCGCCGTCTTCGCCCTGCAGGTGTCCGTCGGACCCGTATTCCTCGGACCGGAGTTCGCGCTCGTCATCGGTAACGCCGTCGCGTTCCTGATGGGCCAGCGACGCGGTGTCCGGCTCTCCTTCGCCGGGTCACGGCAGCTGACGCCCACGAGCACGGAGCTCGTCTTCGAACCGGCCCGTCCCGTGCGCTTCACCGCGGGGCAGTACATGGAACTGTCCATGCCGCACCGCGGGGCGGACAGCCGTGGCAGCCGCCGCGTCTTCAGCATCACGTCCGCACCCCAGCAGGCCGACGCCGTCACCTTCGGATTGCGCACCACGGCGCAGGGGAGCTCGTTCAAGAAGGCCCTGCTCGAGCTGCCGAAGGACGCGCACATCACCGGGACCCTCGTGGGCGGCGACTTCCGCCTGCCGCGGGATGCGTCCGTCCCGCTCCTGCTGGCCGCCGGCGGGATCGGTGTCACCCCGTTCATCAGCCAGCTCAGGGACATCGCCGCACGCGGGGAGGACCGCGACATCGTCCTCGTGTACGTGGTGCGCAGCGCCGAGGAGATCGCCTTCCGGGACGAACTGGCCGGGCTCGGTACGCGCGTGGTGCTCTTCGTCCCGGCCGACGACGGCGTTCCGGCGGTGCCCGGCACCTGGGCCCTTACGGGGAGCGGGCTCTCCTCCGAGGAGCTGCTCGCAGCCGTCCCCGACCTCAAGCGACGCCGGGTCCTGGTCTCCGGGTCGCCGGCGTTCATCGGGGACCTCCGCCGCGTGGTCCGCACCGCCGGGGTCTCCCGGGTGCGGACGGACGCTTTCCTGGGGTACTGAGGCGTGGACCGACCGGGTCCGGCCCGTGCGTTTTCCGACGCAGGCGGCACCTGCTAAGCTCGATGAGTCCCGCACGGGTACGGGAAATCCCGTCTCCGCCTTCGTAGCTCAGGGGATAGAGCGTCTGCCTCCGGAGCAGAAGGTCGTAGGTTCGAATCCTATCGAGGGCACCCCGGACTCCCACGGAGTCAACCGCCGTCGGCCCACCGGGCCGGGGGCGGTTCTGCTTTTGGTAGGCTCCACTGGACGCGGCCCCCGGGGCTGCACCAGCACCGACCGGCGGGGGAATCGTGGGGACGAAGCGCAGGTCGCGGCATTCGCATCCCCGCGTGGACGCACCTACGCTCCTCACCGTCGTCGTCCTCGTCCTCGCGGTGGTCGCCGCCGGTTTCATGGGCCGGCTGACGGCCCAGCCGGTCATCGACGCGCCCGTCACCACCGCCGCGCAGGAGAGCACCGCCGAACCCACACCAGCCGTGAGTGGCCCCGCGGAACCGGTCCCGGACGCCGAGCGGCTGATCATCAGCGGCGACACCGCGGCGGGTGCGATCCTCCTCCTCGTCATGATCAGCCTCGCCCTCCTCGTCCGGCTGCTCCTGCGCATCAGGCGGCGCCCGGAGCGTGACGGCAGCCCCGAGCCGACCGGCCTGCAGCAGGCCGGATCGCCCGGCCTCGTCGACGACGTGCTCCCTTCATGGACCGAGGACGCCGAACGCGCCCTCACGGACAGTGCAGACACCTCGGACGCGGTGATCCGCTGCTGGCTCGCCTTCGAGGACCTGTGCGCGGCAGCGGGCGTGGGCCGGACTCCCGCGCAGACCACCTCCGACTTCGCCGCCGCCGCCGCGTCCGCCCTCGATCTACCGCCCCGGCCGCTCACCGCCCTGAACCGTCTCTACCAGCGGGCGAGATTCAGCGCGTCGGGTCCGCACCCCGACGCCACCGACCCCGGGATGACCGCACCCGGCGCGGCGGGTGCGCACCTCGACGCCGCGGACCGCGAGCTGGCGCTGGCCTGCGTCCGGGCACTGTCCGCCGCCGTCGCAGCCCGCACCGGTCCTGCGCGGTGAAGCGCTCGGCCTGGGCGGTCACGGCTGTCCTCGTGGTCCTCGCGGGCGTCTCCGCCTGGTTCTTCGGGCTCGATCCCCGGCACGCCGTGGTGCTGGTCGGCGCGGCCTTCGCGGCAGGCATCGCCAACGGCCTCCTCGACGCGGTCGACGTCCCCCGGGCCCGGCTGACGCCACTGCCCGTCCCCGTCCGTGGCCTCGCGGAGATCCAGGCGCTGGAGTTCTCGCTCTCCTCGGCGGACCCCGGGATGCGTGCCGTCCTCGAGGTCCACGGGCTGGCCGCCGACGCCGCCCGTGCCCGTCCCGACGTGCCGAGGAGCCCGTCCTTCGACGCCTTCGTCGCACAGTCCCAGCCCGCACCCCTCGACCACCGCACCCTGCGCTCCCTCGCCGACGAGCTGGAGCGGATCGTCCTCTCGCCGCGTGCCACGGATGCCGCGCCGTCGCCCTCGAACAACTCCCAGGAGACCCGATGACCGCAGCAGACACCGCCCGCAGTTCCGGCGACCACGGACGCCGCATCGGCGCCGACGAGGCAGCCCGCATCGGCGCGCAGGTCATCGAGCGCACCGCCACCGTCGTCGTCGGCGCCGGGGGCGCCCTGCGCCTGGCCCTCGCGGCCGTCCTCGCGGGGGGACACGTCCTCTTCGAGGACCTGCCCGGACTCGGCAAGACCCTCGCGGCCAAGACGCTCGCGCAGGCGCTCGGCCTCGACTTCCGGCGCCTCCAGTTCACGCCTGACCTGCTGCCCTCGGACGTCACCGGTTCGTCGATCTTCAACCCGGCCACGCGCGAGTTCGAGTTCCGGGCGGGGCCCATCTTCGCCGGGCTGTTCCTCGCCGACGAGATCAACCGGACCTCGCCGAAGACGCAGTCGGCGCTGCTGGAGGCCATGGCGGAGGCACAGGTCTCGGCCGAGGGCACCACCCTCCCGCTGCGGCGCCCGTTCCATGTCTTCGCGACGTCCAACCCCATCGAGTTCGAGGGCACCTACCCGCTGCCCGAGGCACAGCTGGACCGCTTCATGGTCCGGCTGCGCTTCGGCTATCCCGGTGGGGGCGGCGAACAGGACATCATCGCGCGTCGCCTGGCACGCCGGCGCGACGAGACCCTCGTGGAGAGCGTGACCACCGCGGACGGACTGCTGGACCTCCAGGCCGCCGTCGAGTCGGTGCTGGTGGACGACGACGTCATCGACTACGCCGTGCGCCTCACCGCCGCGACGCGCACCCACCCGGCCGTCGAGGTCGGGGCATCGCCCCGCGGCTCACAGGCGCTCGTGCTGCTCGGCAGGGCTCTGGCCGTGCTCGACGGCCGCGCCTTCGTGCTCCCCGAGGACGTGAAGGAAGGCGCCGTGGCCGTGCTCGCGCACCGGCTCACGCTCACGCCGTCGGCCTGGGCGCAGGGTTTGGCGACGGAGAAGGTGGTGCAGGACGTCCTCGCCGAGGTCCCGACACCTCCGACCGTGCACCGTGGGACCGCGGACGAGAGCGTGATCGAGGGCGGGATCGAGGGCGGGCGGGGCGCGCACCGTGGCTGACACTCCGGGCGGCCACTCCCCCGGGTCGGCCCTCGCCGTGATCCTCGCCCTGGTGTGCGTGGTCTCCGGACTGGTATCCGGACGGCCGGACACCGTGGCACTGGGTGCGCCGCTCGCGCTCCTCGCCCTCGCCGGACGCAGGGCCCAGGTGCGCAGGACGGTGCATCCGTCCTTCTCCCTCGATCGACGCGGGCAGCAGCAGGGCGGTCGCCTGCGGCTGCTGCTGGCACCACCCGGCACCGACTCCGGGACGCCGCGCACCAGCCTGGTCGCAGCCGTCCTCGCAGCGCCCGGCTGCGCCCCCGACGTCCTGGTGCTCAGGGAGGGCGAGGAATGCCCGGTGCTCGCGGACGGACCGCTGTCGGGCGAGGTCGAGATCCTGTCCTACGGGACCCTCGGTCTCAGCCCGGATCTCACGCACGCGTCCGCCTTCCACCCGGCGCCACCCGTCCGCGTCAGCATCCTCCCTCCCATCGGGTCCCTGCTCGCGCGGCCCGTCTCGCGTCGACTCGTCGGCCTGGCCGGCACGCACGGCTCGAGGCGTCCCGGGGAGGGAGCGGAGCTGAGGACCATCGCGCCCCTCGAGCCCGGTGACCAGCTCCGGCGGATCGACTGGCGCTCCACCGCGCGCCGCTCGACCGACCAGGACCGCCTGATGGTCCGCCGATCCTTCGCCGACGCCGAGGCCTCGGTCCTGCTCGTGATCGACCAGGGACACGACCTGCCCGCGTCGACCTCCGACTGGTTCGCGGCGGGATCACCCCGGCTGGTGACGGGATCGCTGCACGGTGCCAGGACGGCGGCGGCGACGATCGCGGCCTCGTACCTGGCGGCCGGCGACCGCGTGGGACTGGACGATCTCGGCGGGACGCGCCGCGCGCTGCGCACGGCCTCGGGCGCCCGGCACCTCGAGCAGATCCGCGCCCGCCTGGCGGCCACCGGGGTGGTTCCCCGCCGACGGCGACGGCGCGATCCCGTGCCGCCGCAGGGCGCCGTCGTCGTGGTGCTGTCCGCGTTCCTGGACCCCGAACCGGGACGCCTGCTGAAGCTCTGGCACGCCCGGGGGCACGTGGTGATCGGCGTCGACTGCGTCCCCGTGCTGGAACGGACCGAGGCCACGCCGGCGCAGGAGAGGAGCGTGCGGCTGACCCTGCTGCGACGTCGCCTCCTCCTCGAGGACCTGCGCCGGGACGGCATCGCCGTGGTGGATGGCTCCGTGGTGGAGGGACTCCTGGCCGACCGGGACCGGATGGCAGCACGCCCTGCGGCGTCCGGCACGACAGCTCCGTCCGGTCGGGACCGACCGGCGCGCCAGGCCGATCTTGCGGTCGGTCCCGACCTGTCCCTCCCGACCGGCTTCCGCCTCCTCGCCCGCCGTGGCCGCCCTCCGGGGGTGCGGCCGTGAGGTGGCCCCTGGCCGGGGCACGCCGGGCGACGCACGTCGGCACCCCCGCGGTGCCGGATCGCCGCGGGCTCGTGCCCCTGTGGACCGTGCGCTGCGCCGCAGCTCTCATCGCCGTCCTCCTCGGCGCCCTCGTCTGGAACGGGAGCGGCTGGATCGTCCTGCCCGTCGTGGTGGCCGCGGGCGCAGCGATCCTCCCGTCGATCGGGCTCACGGTGCTCACCCTGCTCCTGCTCATCGTGGCGTACGCCGTGAACATCCCGGCCGGCTCACCGTGGCTCCTGGTCTTCGCCGCCGGCCTGCACGCGGTCTTCGTCCTGGACCTCCTGCTGGTGCACCTGCCGCTGCGCGGCTGGATCAGCCTGTCCGCCCTCCGCCTCCTCGGGGTGTCCTTCCTGCGCGTGCAGGCGGTCGCGCAGCCGCTGGCCGTCCTCGCGCTGCTCGTCGACGACGCCGGGTCCAGCCTCCCGCTCGTCCTCGTCGGCGTCGCCGCGCTGGTCGCCTGGTGCTGCTGGCTCATCGGACGGCGGCCACCGCAGCGGTCCCGTCGGTAGGTCGCGGGCAGCAGGCGGCCCGGGGGCGGCTGCCCGTGGGGCACCGCCGGATAATGCGGACAGGTGCTGACCGCACGTCGCCGTACCCTTGGAGCATGATCGAGACCTCGGCCCGGTTGCTGCAGCTCCTCTCGCTCCTTCAGCTGCGGCGCGAGTGGACCGGACCGGCGCTCGCCCAGCGCATGGACGTCACGGAGCGGACCGTCCGCCGGGACATCGGGAAGCTGCGCACGCTCGGCTATCCGATCAACGCCTCCCCCGGTGTCGCGGGCGGCTACCAGCTGGGTGCCGGCGCGCAGCTGCCTCCCCTCCTGCTCGACGACGACGAGGCGCTCGCCGTCGCGATCGGTCTGACCGCCGTGACGGCGAGCCCTGTCTCCGGGGTCGGGGAGGCGTCCGTCCGTGCGCTCACGAAACTCGAGCAGGTCCTCCCGCCGCGCCTCCGCCCGCGGTTCTCGGGTCTCCGCTCAGCCGTCACGCGCATGGCCGCCGCGAGCACGCCGGTGAATCCCGAGGTGCTGACGTCTCTCTCCGCGGCGATCACGGAGCGGCGCTGCGTGGCCTTCCGCTACGACCGGCACGACGGCGAGTCGTCCCGCCGCGTCGTCGAGCCCTACCGGCTCGTCGACACCGGCCGTCGGTGGTATCTCGTCGCCTACGACCGCTCGCGCGAGGACTGGCGGACGTTCCGCGTGGACCGATGCCAGAGCGTGCCGGTGGCCCGCGATCGCTTCGTCCCGCGCCCGCTGCCGGCCGCCGACCTCGCCGCCTACGTCCAGCAGTCCATCACGCGCTCCCCCTACTCCTACGACGCCGTGATCCGCTTCAGCGCACCCCTCCACGAGCTCGAGGCCCGCGTGCCCTCGAGCACAGGGACCCTCGAGGCCGACGGCGAGGACCACACCCTGCTGAGGGCCGGCTTCGACTCGCTGGATTTCCCGCTGGCCTACCTCGCGAGCTGGGACATCGACTTCGTGGTGCTCGAACCCCCGGAGATGCGCGAGCGCGTGGCCGTTGTCGCGGACCGGCTGCGGCGGTCCGCCGGGGCTGCCACGGAGTCCTGACGCGGAGGGTGGGAGCCGCAGCCCTCGGTGAACGCCCGACACCGGGTGGACGCGAGGAACTAGACTGGCAGGCAACTATGGCACTGACACTCTCCTACCCCGCGGACCTCCCCGTCTCGGACCGCCGGGCAGACATCATGGCCGCCATCGCGGCCAACCAGGTCACCATCATCGCCGGCGAGACCGGTTCCGGGAAGACGACGCAGATCCCGAAGATGTGCCTCGAGCTCGGCCTCGCCGAGAACGGGCTGATCGGCCACACCCAGCCGCGGCGCCTCGCAGCCCGCACCGTCGCCGAACGCATCGCGGAGGAACTGCAGGTGCCGCTCGGCGAGGAGGTCGGGTACCAGGTCCGCTTCACCGGTTCCGTGGGCCGGAAGACGAAGATCAAGCTGATGACGGACGGCATCCTGCTCGCCGAGATCCAGCACGACCGCATGCTGCGCAAGTACAGCACGATCATCATCGACGAGGCCCATGAGCGCAGCCTCAACATCGACTTCATCCTCGGCTACCTCAGGCGCATCCTGCCGGAGCGCCCGGACCTCAAGGTCATCATCACCTCGGCGACCATCGACCCGGAGCGCTTCGCCGCGCACTTCGCCGCCGACGCCGCCGTGGAGAACACCTCGCCCGCCCCGATCATCGAGGTCTCCGGACGCACCTATCCCGTCGAGATCCGGTACAGGCCGCTCGACCAGCCGCCGGGCGGGCTCGACGACGGGGACGGCGGCGCGGACAGCGAGCTCGAGGAGGAGCGCGATCCGCTCGACGCGGTCTGCGACGCCGTCGACGAGCTCTCCCTCGAGGCTCCCGGCGACATCCTCGTGTTCTTCTCCGGCGAGCGCGAGATCCGCGATGCCGCCGATGCTCTCCGCGCCCGGATCCAGGCGACGCAGCGACTCCGCGGGACCGAGGTCCTCCCCCTGTTCGCGCGGCTCTCCCTCGAGGAGCAGCACCGCGTCTTCCGCCCGACGGGCAGCCACCGGAGGATCGTCCTCGCGACGAACGTCGCCGAGACCTCCTTGACGGTGCCCGGCATCAAGTACGTCATCGACACCGGGACCGCGCGCATCTCCCGCTACTCCCACCGCACGAAGGTGCAGAGACTGCCGATCGAGCGCGTCTCGCAGGCGTCGGCGAACCAGCGATCGGGGCGCAGCGGCCGCGTCTCGGACGGTATCGCCATCCGCCTCTACTCGGAGGAGGACTACGCCTCCCGCCGGCCCTTCACCGAGCCGGAGATCCTGCGCACGAGCCTCGCCGCCGTCATCCTGCAGATGGCCGCCATGGGGGTCACGCGGAGTCCGAAGGACATCGCGGAGTTCCCGTTCGTGGAGCCGCCCGAAACGAAGGCGATCAATGACGGCGTCGCGCTCCTGCGTGAGCTCGGCGCGCTGAAGGACGACGGCAGTCTGTCCGCCGTCGGCCGCAAGCTCGCCCAGCTCCCCGTGGACCCGCGACTGGGCCGGATGATCGTGGAGGCCGGTGCCCGCGGCGCCGTCAAGGAGGTCATGGTGCTCGCCGCGGCCCTGACCATCCAGGACCCCCGCGAGCGGCCGTCCGCGGACCAGCCCGCCAAGCAGCAGCAGGCCGCCGAGAAGCACAAGCGCTTCGTGGACGAGAACTCGGACTTCACGGCGTACCTCAACCTCTGGCGGTACCTGCAGGAGAAGCAGGACGAGCTGTCCTCGACGCAGTTCCGCAAGCTGTGCCGCGCCGAGTTCATCAACTACCTCCGCGTCCGGGAGTGGCAGGACCTGTTCCAGCAGCTGCGCCAGCTGGCCAAACCCCTCGGCATCACCCTGCCCGCGGGACCCGTGGACCCGGTGGGCCTGCACGAGCAGATCCACGTCAGCCTGCTGTCGGGACTGCTGAGCAACATCGGTCTCTACGACCAGCGCAAGCGCGAGTACGCGGGCGCCCGCGGGACACGCTTCGCCGTCTTCCCGGGGTCCGCCCTGTTCAAGAAGTCGCCGGACTGGGTGATGGCCGCCGAACTCGTCGAGACCTCCCGGCTCTGGGCGCGGGTCGTCGCCCGGATCGATCCCCTGTGGGCCGAGCAGGTGGCCCCGCACCTCGTGAAGCGCACCTACAGCGAGCCGCACTGGTCCCGGAAGATGGGCTCGGTCATGGCCTACGAGAAGGTGACGCTGTACGGCGTGCCGATCGTGCCGCAGCGGCGCATCAACTACGGGCGGATCGACCGCGAGGTGGCCCGCGAGCTCTTCATCCGGCATGCCCTCGTCGAGGGCGACTGGAAGACGCACCACACGTTCTTCAGCCGCAACCAGGCCCGGCTGGCCGAGATCGAGGAGCTGGAGAACCGCCTGCGGCGGCGGGACCTGCGGGTCGACGACGAGACGCTCTTCGAGTTCTACGACCAGCGCATCGGCGCCGACGTCGTATCGGAGCGCCACTTCGACGCATGGTGGAAGAAGGCACGCCACGAGTCCCCGGACCTGCTCGACTTCGATCCGGAGCAGCTGCTCGCCGACGACGCCACAGAGCTCGACGAGACGGCCTTCCCGACCGTCTGGCACCAGGCGGGGTTCGAGCTTCCGCTCACCTACGAGTTCTCGCCCCTCACCCCGGGCGCGCACGACGGCGTCACCGTGACCATCCCTGTGCTGTTCCTCAACCAGCTCGATCCGAAGCCCTTCCGCTGGCAGATCCCCGGACAGCGCGTCGAGCTCGTCACGGCCCTCATCAAGTCCCTGCCGAAGCAGGTGCGGAAGAACTTCGTGCCGGCCCCGGACGTCGCCCGGTCCACCGTCGCCGCCCTGGCGTCCGACTTCGACCCGGCCGGGGACGATCTCGAGACGTCGCTCGAGCTCGCGCTGCGCCGCCTGCGCGGACACATCATCCCGCCGGGCTCGTGGAACTGGTCGACCATCCCGGCGCACCTGCTGATGATGTTCCGCATCGTCGACGCCGACGGCCGGGTCCTCGACGAGTCCCGCGATCTCGAGGCCCTGAGGGAGTCCCTGGCCCCGGCGGTCAGCCGCGCCATCGCGCAGTCGCTCGGTGCCACACCGGGCAGCACGCGGCGGGAGGGAACCTCCCGCGGCCCCGGACGCGGTGGCAGGGGTGCCGGCGGCACGGCGGACGACGGGCGGGGCACCGGGAGCACCGGTCCGCTGGGGCGCGACGACGCCCGCCACGGACCGGCGCGCACCGACGGCCGGGACGCCCGGACACCCGCATCGCGGGACGTCCCCGACGTCGCCGCGGGAGCCGTGAGGGGCGGGGTCGCCGTCGCGGAGGCCCCGGCGGTGGCGGAGCGCACCGGGGAGAAGGCCTGGGTCTTCGGCAGCATCGAGCGCGAGGTCTCGCGAACGGTTGCCGGCCACCGCATCACGGGCTTCCCGGCGCTCGTGGACGAGGGTGCCACCGTGGGTCTCCGGGTCTTCCCCACGCCGGGCGAGCAGGCCACGGTGATGCGCGCCGGGATCATCCGGCTCCTGTCCCTGCGCATCCCGAGTCCGGCGAAGTACGTGCTGGAGCACCTCAGCAACACGGAGAAGCTCACGTTCAGCCAGAACCCGCACGGGAGTGTCGCGGAACTCATCCGTGACTGCTCGCTGGCCGCGATCGACAAGCTCGTCCCCGAGGACCTGCCCTGGACCGACGAGGCGTTCGACCGACTGTACGAGGAGGTGCGGGCCGAGCTGATCGACACGGTCTTCACCGTCACGGCCACCGTGGAGAAGATCCTCGCCAGTACGCGACGGATCCAGAAGCAGCTCAGGGGCACCACGAGCCTCGCGCTGATCACGGCCCTGAACGACATCCGCAGCCAGCTGGAGCACCTCGTGTATCCGGGGTTCGTCGCGGCGACGGGGTACGCGCAGCTCGCGCACCTGCCGCGCTACCTCCGGGCCATCGAGGTCCGTCTGGAGAAGCTGCCCACGAACGTCCAGCGCGACGGCCTCGGCCTGGCGACGGTGCAGCGGTTGGAGGACGAGTACGACGACGCCGTGGCGTCCCTCGCGGCCGGGCGGCACCGGCCCGAGAGCCTCCGCCGCGTGCGCTGGATGACCGAGGAGCTACGCGTCAGCCTGTTCGCGCAGGACCTCGGTACCGCGTACTCCGTGTCCGAGAAGCGGATCAGGACCGCCCTCAACGAGGCGATGGCTGCCGCGCGGTAGGCCCGTCACACGGGGACCGATTCCCCGTGACCGGCGTCGCGCAGCGCCTGGCGCAGGGTCTCGGCGTGCTGGTCCATCGCCTCCGGCTTCACGGCGAGGTCCACCTTCTTCACGTCGAAGTCCGCCGGTGACTGCGTGGGCCACACGTGGACGTGCAGGTGCGGCACCTCGTAGCCCTCGAGGAGGACGCCGACACGCTGCGCACCGAAGGCCGACTGCTGCGCCTTCCCGATCGTCTGGGCGACCGTCATGACCTTCGCGAGCGTGTCGGTGTCGGCTTCCAGCCAGTGCTCGATCTCCTGGCGGGGCACGACCAGCGTGTGGCCCGGTGTGATGGGCGCGATCGTCAGGAAGGCGACGACGTCGTCGTCCTGCCAGACGAAGCGGCCGGGGATCTCGCCGTCGATGATCTTCGTGAAGAGCGTGGTCATGGGGACTCCTGGTGGTGCGGCGGTCGGAGCACTGCCCTGGCGCTCCGGCAGGCGGACGGGACCGCGCAGTGGCGGTGGAGCGGGGCGTCCCGGGTTCATACGGAGGACGCTACCGCGCGGTGCAGCTGCGATCCACCACGCGGGACGCGGCACGGCCGGGGTCGACCGTGCCGCGGCGACTGTGCAGCGGAGAACGTGCAGCGACGACCGTGCCGCGGCGACTGCGCTGCGGCGTCGTGTGCTGTGCGCCTCCACGACACAGGAGTGGACGGGCGGGACGAGTGTCGCCGTCGGCACCCGCCCCGCCCGGTCCGCCCGCGGTCAGGCGCCCGTGGCGACCGGAAGCCCCTCCGTGGTCGACCACTGCGACCACGAGCCGGGGAACAGTGCGGCGTCGATGCCCGCGATCTCGAGCGCGGCGATCTGGTGGGCGGCGGTGATCCCCGATCCGCAGTAGACGGCGACCCTCCCCCGGTCGGCGCCCAGGGCGTCGAAACGGCGGCGGAGCTCCGCTGCCGGCCGGAAGCGCCGGTCCTCCCCGAGGTTCTCGGTGGTCGGAGCGCTGATGGCACCCGGGATGTGGCCCGCCCGGGGATCGACCGGTTCCAGCTCGCCCCGGAAGCGTTCCGCGGCGCGGGCATCGAGGAGCACGTCGACCAGCGCCGCATCCACGAGGTCCGGCACGTCGACCACCGGCATCCGCCCGGTGGAGAGGTGCACGTTCCCCACGCAGTGGCGCTCCTCCCCGCCCTCGACGTCGAACCCGGCGGCACGCCAGGCGGTCAGACCGCCGTCGAGCAGGCTGACGGAGGTGAAGCCCGCGTCCCGCAGGAGCCACCACAGCCGGGCCGCCGCGAGGTTCCCGGACGCGTCGTAGGCGACCACGGTGTCGCCGTCGTTGAGTCCCCACTGGCGTGCAGCTTCCTGGAGCGCGTCGGCATCCGGGAGCGGATGGCGGCCGAGGCCGGGCCCGCCGGGTGCGCACAGCTGCGTCTCCAGGTCCACGAACACGGCACCGGGTATGTGGGCTGCGCGGTAGTGCTCGTGTCCGTGGGGGTCACCCAGGGACCAGCGCACATCGAGCAGGATCGTCTGCGCACCGGAGGTCATCCGGGCCTGCAGGTCCTGCACACCCATCAGAGTCTTCATCGAGATCTCCTGTCGGGACGGGCGACCGGACCTGCGGTGGTCACCGCGGCCGGTCCTGATGCAGGCCAGTCCACCACACTGCCGTCCCCGCTCCAAGAAGCCCACGCCGGACCTGCAGGACGGCCCTGGCACGGCTTGTAGGCTGGCATCATGCCCAGGTTCAGCGCCGCCGACAGATCGTGGTCCGACGACGCCGTGCGCCGCATCGAGGCGGACGGCAACCGCTCCGCGGACACGCACCTGTTCGCCGTCCCCCTCCCCGAGGAATGGGGCGTCCAGGTCTACCTCAAGGACGAGTCGACGCACCGCACGGGCAGCCTCAAGCACCGCCTCGCCCGGTCCTTGTTCCTGTTCGGCCTGGTCAACGGCTGGATCACGGAGGGGACCACCATCGTGGAGGCTTCCAGCGGCTCCACCGCCGTCTCCGAGGCCTACTTCGCGCAGCTCCTCGGCCTCCCGTTCGTCGCCGTGATGACGGCGACCACGAGCCGCGAGAAGATCGCCCTGATCGAGCAGTACGGCGGCACCTGCCGGTTCGTCGAGCACGCCTCCGACGTCTACGCCGTCGCCGAGACGGTCGCCCGCGAGACGGGCGGACACTACATGGACCAGTTCACCTATGCGGAGCGTGCCACCGACTGGCGGGGGAACAACAACATCGCCGAGTCCATCTTCGACCAGCTCTCCCTCGAACCGCACCCGCTGCCCGCGTGGATCGTGGTGGGAGCGGGCACGGGCGGAACGAGCGCCACGATCGGGCGATACCTGCGCTACCATCGCCACCCCACGCGGCTGGCCGTCGTCGATCCCGAGGGGTCGGCCTTCTACCCGGCGTGGGCGCACCCGGGATCGACGCCCGGCGGCCGTCCGTCACGCATCGAGGGGATCGGCAGGCCCCGTCCGGAACCGAGCTTCGTCCCCTCCGTGATCGACGCGATGATCCAGGTACCGGATGCGGCCTCCGTCGCCGCGGCCCGCCACCTGCGGGCGCTCACCGGCCTGCACGCCGGACCGTCCACCGGGACGAATCTCTGGGGAGTCTGGCAACTCGTGGCCGACCTCGTGGCCGACGGACGGACCGGGAGCATCGTGTCCCTGATGTGCGACTCCGGCGACCGGTACACGGCGACGTACGACGACGACGCCTGGCTCAGGCGCAAGGGCCTGGACCCCGCGGAACCAGCGGCCGTGCTGGAATCGTTCTTCGCCACCGGCCGGTGGCCACACGACGCGTCCTGAGGGACACGCAGCGGCCTGCGTCCGTCAGACCTCGACGCTCTCCCGCACGTCGAGGTGGCGGAACTCGGTGCCGTAGGGCGCCCCCAGCCGGGTGACCTGGCCCTCGACCATGCCGAGGCCGGCCTCGTTGAGGAGCCCGTCATGGATCTGGTAGGCACGCGCCGCCCGCACGGAGGTCACGAAGTCCACCACCTCGGACAGCTTCGACCAGGGCGCATGCACCGGGACCAGGAGCGTCTGCACCCCGATGCCGTCGGGGACGATCAGCGAGTCGCCCGGATGGTAGACGGATCCGCCGATCAGGTAGCCGACATTGGCGATCATCGGGATGACGGGGTGGATCAGCGCGTGCTGCCCCCCGTAGGTCCTGATGGGGACGCCGGCCGCAGTGAACTCCTCGCCACCGCCCACGGCGTGGACGCGCTCCTCCGAGCCCTCCCCCAGTGCCGCGACCACAGCGTCCGCCGCCGACTGCGGCGCCCAGAGCTCGATCCCCTGGTCGGCCTGGAGGACCGCCACCACGCGGTCCAGCGCGATGTGGTCGGGATGCTCGTGGGTGATCAGCACAGCGGTGGCACCCTGCAGGGCCTCCTCGACCTCCGAGAAGGTGCCGGGGTCGACGACGAGGACGGCGCCGTCCTGCTCGAACCGGACGCACGAGTGGGAGTACTTGGTGAGCTTCATGGCCTCAGACTACTCGCGCCCACGCTGATAATCTTGACTCTGGTCCAGGGCACCCGAGTGCCCGCGGGAAAGGGAGGACATGACGCCCGAGGCGACATCCGCGGCAGCGCGGAAGGCTGCTCACGAGCAGGGACCGCGCACGGCGCGGAACACCGGGACGGGCACGGGACCGGATGCCGAAGCTGCTCCGACCGGCCGCAAGGCCCCCGAGCAACGGGTGACGCGCCAGCGGCGCGCCGTGAGCGCTGCACTGGACGAGCTCGACGACTTCCTGAGCACGCAGGAGCTCCACCGGCTCCTGCACGACCGCGGCGAGTCGGTCTCCCTGGCCACCACCTACCGGATCCTCCAGTCCATGGCCGACGACGGCGTGGTGGACGTCCTGCGGAACGGTGACAACGAAGCGGTGTACCGGCGCTGCGCCGTCGAGCACCACCACCACCACCTGCTCTGCAGGAACTGCGGTAGGACCGTCGAGATCGAAGCCCCTGCCGTCGAGCAGTGGGCCACACGGGTCGCGGCCGAGCACGGCTTCACCGATGCCGCCCACACGGTGGAGATCTACGGACTCTGCCCCGAGTGCACTGCTGCGGCAGCCGGCGTCCGATAGGCGTCGGGACGTCGGCGCGACCCGATGAGCCGCCCTGCTGCGTCCATCGCGGCGGAGATCTTCCCGCTGACCGTGTCGGCACCGTCGATTATCCTTGAACGGTGATGTCCTCCGGCAGCTCCGGCCCCAGCGGCGACCGCCCGCAGTCCCCCGCACCCGGCGATCCTGCCGACGCAGGTGCCCTCGCGGACCTGATCGAGGCGGTCCGCCGATACCGCGACGCCGAGGAGTCCATGCGCGGAACGAGCAGGGATTCGATGCATCTCGGGAAGACGGACATGTCGGCCCTCCGCCTGATGCTCCGGGCCGGCCGGACCGGCACACCGCTCAGCGCAGCGGCGCTGGCCCGGCAGCTCGAGATCTCCTCGGCCGCCACCACGGTCCTCGTCGACCGGCTCGAGAAGAGCGGCCACGCCGAACGCCGGCGCAGCGCCACCGATCGGCGGGCCATCGAGATCTGGCCGACACCCACCACCGACGACGAGGTACGGTCCACGATGGGCGTCCTCCACGAACGGATGATGGGTGTCGCCGCTGCTCTCCCTCCCCGGGACTGCGCCACGATCCACCGGTTCCTCCTGCGGCTCGGCGCCGCCATGTCCGGCATGACCGCGGCGGACGGTGCCGCGCAGGCCCTCCCCCGTCAGAACGCCTGACCGTCGAACCGACCGCTGGTGGTCCCGGGACCTCCCTAGAGAGATTGACTACTAGATGGTCTAAACTGTCACCATGAAACCTTCGGACGCACGGCAGGGAGCAGGATACTGGTACCCGCCGTCAGGAGAAGGGAGCACCGCGGAGGCAGCCACGGGCGTCGACGTCCTGAACGCCCTGCGCGCCTACCGGAACGTGGAGAGCGGCCTCCGGCGACGCCTCAGCCAGCGGCTCAGCATCAACGAGACGGACCTCGGGGCCCTGCGCTACCTGCTCTCCGTCTGGCACCGGGACCAGGGTGCGAGCCCCAAGGATCTCGCTCTCGCGCTGGGGATCTCGAGTGCGTCCACCACGCTCGTGATCGACAGGCTCGAGAAGGCCGGTTTCATCCGTCGTCGCCGGCATCCGGTCGATCGACGTGCCGTGATCCTCGAGCCCGGTGAGCGTGCCACCGACGAGTTCCGCTCGGCGTTCGACATCGAGAAGCAGGGCGTGCTGGCAGCAGCGGACGGACTGACCAGCGAGGAGACCGAGACGGTCACCCGCTTCCTCCGCAACATGGAGCAGGCGATCGCGGACGCCGTCAGCCAGCCGGAGCGCTCGCAGGACGCCTGACACTTCGGCCCGGCTCCGGACCCGCCGTGCCCCGACGCGATCCCCGGCGCGACCTCCTCGACGAGATGACACGGCATGCGAGGTAGATGGCGAACGAGATCGTCGTGACGTACGGGCTGATGGGGATGCGTCCGCCCAGGGCGAGGAGGATTCCGCCCACCACCGAGACGCAGGCGAAGGTCACGCTGAGGAGCACCACCAGGCCGGGGGCCGAGGTGACCTTGAGGGCGGCGGCCGCAGGCGTGATGAGCAGGGCCAGCACCAGGAGCGCCCCGACCACCTGGATGGAGAGGGCCACCGAGACCCCGAGCAGCACCATGAAGAGGATCGACAGCCCGCGGACGGGTACACCGCGTGCCTCCGCGAGATCCGCGTCGGCACTGGCGAAGGTCAGGGGACGCCAGATCGCGGCCAGCGCGAGCATCACGACGACGGCGCATCCGACCAGGAGGTTCAGCTGCACGTCGTCGACGGAGACGATCTGCCCGGTCAGCAGTCCGAATTTGTTGGCCGCCCTCCCCTCGTAGAGCGCGAGGAAGAGGATGCCGAGCCCCAGACCGAACGGCATGACGACGCCGATGATCGAATTGCGGTCGCGCGCCCGGATGCCCATCAGTCCCAGGGTGAGGGCGGCGAGGACGGACCCGACGAGGGAACCCGCCACCACGTTCGCCCCGACCAGCAGGGCGAAGGCGGCGCCGGCGAAGGACAGTTCGGCGATCCCGTGCACGGCGAACGCGAGGTCGCGCATCATCACGAAGGTGCCGATGAGTCCGCCGAGCAGTCCCAGCACGGCTCCCGCGATCAGTGAGTTCCTGACGAGTGGGAGGAGCTGGGCGTAGTTGTCGAAGGTGAAGACGGCGCTGATGGCGTCCTGGAGATCCATGGTCTAGGCGCTTTCGTGGTGGTGCGTGGTGGCGTCCGGAAGGCCGACGACGATGATGCGGCCGTTGCTGTGCAGGACCTCCACGGGGCTGTTGTAGAGGTCCGACAGCACCTCGCCCGTCATAACCTCCTCGGGCGTGCCCACCCGGAACTCGCCGTCGGCCAGGTAGAGCACCCGGTCCACGTACTCGATGACGGGGTTGATCTCGTGGGTCACGAAGACCACGGCGCTGTTCTTCTCATGGCTCTGCCGGTTGATGAGCGAGCTGACCGCCTGCTGATGGTGCAGGTCGAGCGAGAGCAACGGCTCGTCGCACAGGAGGACGGCCGGATCCGAGGCCAGCGCCTGCGCTGCGCGGAGTCGCTGCTGCTCGCCGCCGGACAGCAGTCCGACCGGCGCGTCCGCGTACGTCTCGGCCCCGACGTCGCGCAGGAGCCGGTCGACCCGCGCGTTGTAGGCGCTGCTGCGCAGCCGGACACCCCAGCGGTGCCCGTCCACGCCGAGGCCCACGAGGTCCCTGGCCCGCAGCGGCGTGTCCGGCGGGAAGGATTTCTGCTGCGGGATGTACCCGAGGGTCCGGCTGCCGCGGGCGATGGGCCGGCCCTCGATCAGCGCGGTCCCGGTGTCGAGCTGCTGCAGACCGAGAAGCACCTTGAGGAAGCTGGTCTTGCCCGAGCCGTTCGGACCGAGGACGGCGAAGAACTCCCCCGGCATAATGTCGAGGTCCAGTCCCTTCCACAGGGTGCGGCCGCCGAACGAGAGCGCTGCCCCGCGCAGGCTGATGGCCGGCTGATCCCCACCCTGGGAGGAGGGGCTCTGCCGGGGCAACGTCGAGGTCATGCGGGGCGGCTTCCAGTCTGTCGTGGAGGTGGCGGTGGAGGGTTCCGACCGTTCACTCCGGTTTCTCGGTCTGACGGCCTCAGCCCTCGAGGGCGACCTCGACGGTGTCCGTGTTGGCCGTCATCCAGGACACGTAGTCCTCGCCGTCGGGCAGTGTCTCGGTGAAGTCGAGCACCGGGAGGCCGGCGCCGTCAGCGGCCGAGCGGACCGCTTCCGTCTGCGATCCCTCGGTCTGGTCATTGTAGGCAAGGAAGGCCAGCCGGCCACCGCTGACGAGGTCCTTCATCTCGTTCAGGGCAGCCACCGGGACGTCGGACTCCTCCTCGACCGCTTCGCTGAACCCCTCCGGAGTGACGTTCTCGAGGCCCGCCGCCTCCAGCAGGTACACGGGAACGGGTTCCGTGACCGCGACCTCCCTGCCGGCCCCCTCGGCGGCCAGCGCGGCCAGGCGGTCCTGAACGGGCTGCACCTCCGCCGCGAAGGCGTCGGCGCGCTCCTGGTAGGCGTCGGCGTTGACCTCGTCGAGTCGTCCGAGCTCGTCCGCGATCGCACCGGCCAGGGTGACCATGGCCGGCAGGTCGTACCAGACGTGCTCGTTGAACGCGCCGTGGCCGTGGTCCTCCCCGTCGGCGTGGTCGTCCTCCGCCTCGTCGGCGTGCTCCCCGGTCCCGGCGGCCTCGTCGAGTCCCGACAGGTCGACGGCGTTCAGCACCGTCCCCACCCCGGTCTCCTCCGCGAGGCGGCCGAGGAAGGCGTCGTACCCTCCCCCATTCTCGATCACGAGGTCCGCCTCGGAGACGGACAGCTTGTCCTGCACCGTCGCCTCGTACGAGTGCGGATCCTGGCTGAGGCTGTCGACGATCGAGGTGACCTCGACGTCGTCGCCCCCGACCACCGCGGCGATGTCCCCGTAGACGTTCGTCGACGTCACGATCGAGAGACCCCCCTCGGCCCCGGAGGACCCGGCGTCCGGGGTCCCGGCTCCACAGGCGGTGAGGCCGAGGGCCGACACCGCGAGCAGGGCCGTCACGGCGAGAGGACGGGCAGCAGGCATGGAGGACCTCGATCGGGCTATTGAGAATTGTTTACGTTAGCGAATCGAGTCTAGCCGACACGCGAACCGTTCGCATGTCGCACTCAGCCACCCCTCCGTCAGGCGACTGTCGCCTCGGTCCCGTTGACGCCCTCTCCCGATCGCCGCGCGCCATGGTTCTGCGTCGCATCGCGGATCTCGCCGATCAACTGCTCGATCACGTCCTCGAGGAACAGCACGCCACGGGTCGCGCCGTCGGACCCGAGCACGCGCGCCACGTGGGAGCCCGTGCGCTGCATCACGGCCAGCGCATCCTCGATCTCGTCGCTGAGAGCGAGATTGGCGAGGGTGCGGACCTTGTTCTCGGTGATCGGTCTGCGGTACATCGCCTGCGGCATGGACATGATGTCCTTCAGGTGCATGTATCCCGTCAGGTTGCCGTGCTCGTCCACCATCACGAACCGCGAGAAACCGGTGCGGCCCACGGCCCGCTCGAAGTCCTCGGGCGTCGCGTCGGTCCGGATCGTCACCAGCTCGGTGAGGGGAATCATGGTGGTCTCGGCCGTCTGCCCGGAGAACTCGAGCGCGCTGGTGATCAGTCCGGACTCGTCGTCGACCAGGCCGCTCTTCGTCGACTCCTCGACGATCGACTGCACCTCCTCGAGCGTGTAGGTCGAGGACACCTCGTCCTTCGGTTCCACCTTCATGGCTCGCAGGATATGGTTCGCAGCCCAGTTGAGGGAGGAGATCACCGGGTTGACGATCCGGGCGATCATGACGAGCGGTGGCGCCAGCAGCAGCGCCGCCTTGTCGGCGACGGACACCGAGATGTTCTTCGGCACCATCTCCCCGAACGTGACGTGCAGGAACGTGACGAGCAGCAGGGCCAGCGCGAACGCCACACCGTCGGCCAGTCCCTCGGGAACACCGACGGCTTCGAACGGCACCACGAACAGGTGGTGGATGGCCGGCTCCGCGACCTGGAGGATGAGCAGCGAGCACACCGTGATGCCGAGCTGGGAACAGGCCAGCATGAGGGACACGTGCTCCATCGCCCAGATGGTGGTGCGCGCCCGCTTCGAGCCTGCATCGGCCAGAGGCTCGATCTGGCTGCGGCGTGCCGACATCACCGCGAACTCGGCGCCGACGAAGAAGGCGTTGCCCATCAGGAGGACGACGAGCCAGACGATCCCTGCCCAGTCGCTCATCGGTGGTCCTTCCCGTCGGAGGTGCTCCCCGCGAGGGCGGGAGTCCCGGTGCGTGGCGGTCGCGTCTCGTCGGTGACCGGCCGGTGTTCGGGGACGACGGCGCGGTCCGGGGCATCGTCAGCGGCGCTGTCGGATCCGTCCGGCTCGGGCGGTCCCTGGACCGGCGTCGGCCGGAACTGGACGCGGTCGATCCGCCGTCCGTCCATGCGCTCGACCGTGAGCGTCCCGGCCGGGACGCTGACGACGTCGCCCGCCTCGGCGACGCGGCCGAGTTCGGCGAGGATGAACCCGGCGACCGTCTCGTACCCTGCCTCGTCCGGCACCACGAGGTCGGGGATCTGCAGGGTGACCTCGTCAGGTCGCATGAGACCGGGGAAGAACCAGTCGCCGGCCGCGCTCTGGAGCACACCGGGCTTGAGCTTGTCGTGCTCGTCCTTCACCTCGCCCACGATCTCCTCGACGAGATCCTCGAGCGTCGCGACTCCCGCCGTCCCGCCGTATTCGTCCAGCACGACGGCGAGTTGCAGGTTGGCCTCCCGGAGTTCGCTGAGCAACGAGTCCAGGTGGACGGTCTCCGGCACGCGCAGCACGTCGGTCATGATGGTCCCTGCTGGTAGGTCGGCCCGCTTGTGACGGGGGACGGAGACGGCCTTCTTCACGTGGACCACGCCACGGATGTCATCGGCGGACTCACCGATGAGTGGGAACCGCGAGTAGCCCGTGCGCCGGGCGGCCTCGACGACATCGGCGACCGTCTGGTCGGAGTCGATGACCTCCATGCGGATCCGCGGCGTCATGACGTCCGCGGCCGTGCGCTCGGAGAAGCTGAAGGTGCGTGCCAGGAAGGTGGCGGTGGACTGGTCGAGCGTTCCCATCTCGGCGGAACGACGGACCAGGGACGAGAGTTCGGACGGCGTGCGCGCGCCCGAGATCTCCTCCTTCGCCTCGAGTCCGAACACGTTGAGGACCCGGTTCGAGAACCCGTTGAGCACGACGATGGCCGGCTTGAAGACCGCCGTGAACAGCAGCTGCGGCCGCGCGAGGGCCTTGCCCACCCGGAACGGCAGGGCGATGGAGAGGTTCTTGGGGACGAGCTCGCCGATCAGCATCGAGAGCAGGGTGGCGAGCACCATCGCGATGACGATCGAGGAGGACGCCACGAGCGCCTCCGAGAGCCCGAGGGACGTCAGCGGACCCTCGAGGAGCCGCCCGACGGACGGCTCCATCACGTAACCGGTCAGCAGGGTGGTCATCGTGATGCCCAGCTGGCAGCTCGAGAGCTGCGTGGAGAGGGACTTCAGGCAACGGAGCAGCGGTTCGGCCCTGGTGTCGCCGTCGTCGACCGCCCGCTGGACGTAGGTCTGGTCGAGCGCGACGAGTGCGAACTCCACCGCCACGAAGAATCCCGTCCCGAGGACGAGGAGTACGCCGGCGGCGAGATAGATCCATTCCACCGCTGCTACCCCTTCCCGGTCGGGCGGGACAGGGATCGCAGCGGTCCCTGTCTGAGGGGGTCCGCGGCGTCCGTCGGCAGTGGCACCGGGCCGTGGTCCACGTCGGCGGGAGGTCCGACCTGCGGGCCGGACAGCGCATGGGCAAGGAGAGAGGGGATGCCGGCGTCGAGCCGGCCCCTAGAAGGACTGTCCATAAGACGGCCAGTTTACCGGCTCCGCCCTTCTCCGCCACACGCGATTCCGCTGACCGCGATCGCACCGATCCGTGCCGGCCACCGGCCCCGCGCGCCCTACCAGCTCTGCTGGAGCGGACGGCCCTCCTCGTAGCCGGCAGCCGACTGCACGCCGACGACGGCGCGCTCACGGAACTCGGCCAGGGACGCGGCGCCCGCATAGGTCATGGAGCTGCGCACGCCGGCGGTGATCATGTCCAGCAGGTCCTCCACCCCGGGCCGGGCGGGGTCGAGGTACATCTTGGACGTCGAGATGCCTTCCTCGAACAGACCCTTGCGGGCACGGGCGAAGACGTCGTCGCGCCGTGTCCGGTTCTGGACCGCCCGCGCCGAGGCCATGCCGAAACTCTCCTTGTAGCGCCGGCCGTTGCTGTCGGTCTGCAGGTCGCCGGGGCTCTCGTACGTGCCGGCGAACCAGGAACCGATCATCACCTGGCTGGCTCCCGCGGCGAGCGCGAGGGCGACGTCGCGGGGGTGGCGCACCCCGCCGTCGGCCCATACGTGGGCGCCGAGGTCGGCGGCGGCACGGGCGCACTCGTACACCGCGGAGAACTGGGGACGGCCGACGGCCGTCATCATGCGGGTGGTGCACATGGCACCGGGGCCCACGCCGACCTTGACGATCGACGCGCCGGCCGCGACGAGGTCGCGTACTCCCTCGGCGCTGACCACGTTGCCCGCGACGATCGGCACCGTGGGATGCAGTCCCCGCACGACCGCGAGCGCGTCCAGCATCTTCCGCTGGTGGCCGTGGGCGGTGTCGACGACGAGCACGTCGACACCCGCATCCAGCAGGGCGGCCGTCTTCGCCTCGACGTCCCCGTTGATGCCCACCGCCGCGGCCACCCGCAACCTCCCCGCTCCATCGAGCGCGGGATCGTAGATGGTGGAGCGGAGTGCGCCGGTGCGGGTGACGACGCCCTGCAGGACGCCGTCGCGCACCACCGGCGCGAGCGAGCTGCGCGCACCGTCGAGGTCCTCGAACGCCTTCTGCAGCGCGGCCGCGGGGTCGGCGTCGAACAGGGCCGCATCGAACGCCGCCGGGGCGGGTCGCATCACGGACTCGAGGGAGGCGAACCGGTCCACCTCCTCGCAGTCGGCCGCGTTGACCACCCCCACGCAGGTCCCGCCGTCGTCGACGACGAGCACCGCTCCGTGCGCGCGCTTGTACATGAGGTGCAGCGCGTCGATCACGGTGCTGCCCGGACGGAGCTTCAGCGGCGTCTCGAAGACGGGATGCCGTTCCTTGACCCAGGACGTGACCTCCGCGATCACCTCGGCCGGCACGTCCTGCGGAAGTACCCCGAGACCTCCGCGGCGCGCGACCGTCTCGACCATGCGGCGCCCCGTGACCGCGGTCATGTTCGCGACGACGAGGGGGATGGTGGTGCCCGTCCCGTCGTCGGAGGAGAGATCGACGTCGAACCGGGAGACGACCTCGGACGCGGACGGGACGAGGAAGACGTCCGAGTAGGTGAGATCGGTGGTGGGCGGGGTGATGAAGCGCATGGTGTCCCTGTCTCGACGGCGGGGTGAGCGGCGGGCTGAGCGACCGCATGGACGGCCGCAAGGAGTCTAGTGCGTCGACCGCACCGCTCCCACTCCGGCCGCCGCCCACGGGCCGTTCGCGGCACCCGCCCGGGAGGGTACCCGGGCGACGCGCCTGATTGGATTGTTCGTCAGTCCTGTCACTACACTTGGACAGGGTCCGGACACGGCTTCGCGCCGATCCTGCCGACCGCTCCGCGCTCAGGGCAACTTACGGAAGAGGCGTTTACACGTGCCAGAACAGACCAGCCACCGGTTACCTGAAGAATTCGGCGGGAACGAGTGGCTTGTTGACGAACTCTACGAGCAGTTCCAGAAGGACCGCCACTCGGTCGACCGGAAGTGGTGGGAGCTCTTCGATTCGTTCGATGCGGAATCGGCGCCTGCGGAGAACGGACGCCCCTCGGCGTCGAAGCCCGCCGATCCCGCGACCGCACCCGCGTCGACCAGGCCCCAGACCCCTGCTGCCGGAAGCCCCACATCGTCGGTGACGGCCCATCCGCCGACCAAGGAACTCCCCGTCGTCACGGCGGAGGCACCCGCACCCAAGGCGTCGGGCGAGAGCCCGGCCAGTACGCAGGAGAGCGGCAAGCCTCCGGTGGCGAAGGAACCGGCCAGAAAGCCCGAGACCTCCCGCGAGGAGAAGTCCGCCGTCAAGCCCATCCCCGCGCAACTCCCGGCCTCGGACCGGAATGCCGAGATGGACGAGAACAAGGTCAGTGTGCTGCGTGGACCCGCCAAGGCGATCGCCACGAACATGGAGGCCAGCCTCACCGTCCCGACCGCGACCAGCGTCCGCGCCATCCCCGCGAAGCTGCTGATCGACAACCGCGTGGTCATCAACAGCAACCTCGCGCGCGCCCGGGGCGGCAAGGTCTCGTTCACGCACCTCATCGGCTACGCGATCATCCGGGCGCTGGCCCAGTTCCCCTCGCAGAACGTCTACTACGACGTGATCGACGGCAAGCCGTCCGCCGTGCAGCCCGCGCACGTGAACTTCGGTCTCGCCATCGACATGCCGAAGCCGGACGGCACGCGCTCGCTCGTGGTGCCGAACATCAAGAAGGCCGAGACCATGAACTTCTCGGAGTTCTGGCACGCCTACGAGGCCCTCGTGAGGAAGGCCCGCGCGGGCAAGCTCGGTGCCGACGACTACGCCGGCACCACGGTGTCCCTTACCAATCCCGGCGGGATCGGGACGGTGCACTCCGTGCCCCGGCTCTCCAAGGGACAGGCCTGCATCATCGGAGCGGGCGCCCTCGAGTACCCCGCCGAGTTCCAGGGTTCGAGCGAGAAGACCCTGGCCAAGCACGCCATCAGCAAGACGATCACGCTGACCTCGACCTACGACCACCGCGTCATCCAGGGCGCGGGCAGTGGCGAGTTCCTGCGGATCATCCACCAGCTCCTGCTGGGCGAGCAGGGCTTCTACGACGAGATCTTCGAGTCGCTGCGGATCCCCTACGAGCCGGTGCGCTGGAGTGCCGACATCCAGGTGGATCCGATGGACCAGATCAACAAGGTCGCCCGGATCCAGCAGCTCATCCACGCCTACCGCGTGCGTGGCCACCTCATGGCGGACACGAACCCCCTCGAGTACGTGCAGCGCAAGCACGCCGATCTCGACATCCGCACGCACGGCCTGACGTTGTGGGACCTCGACCGCGAGTGGCCGACCGGCGGCTTCGGCGGCCAGCCGATGCTCAAGTTCCGCGACATGCTCGGCGTCCTCCGCGATGCCTACTGCCGCACCACGGGCATCGAGTACATGCACCTGCAGGACCCCACCGAGCGGCAGTGGTTCCAGGACGAGCTGGAGCACCCCTACTCCAAGCCGAGCCGCGAGGAGCAGCTGCGCATCCTGCACAAGCTGAATTCCGCGGAGGCCTTCGAGACCTTCCTGCAGACGAAGTTCGTCGGGCAGAAGCGCTTCTCCCTCGAGGGCGGCGAGTCGCTGATCCCACTGCTCGACGCCGTCATCTCCGGAGCAGCGGACGACGGCCTCGACGAGGTCGCGATCGGCATGGCCCACCGCGGCCGCCTGAACGTGCTGACGAACATCGCCGGCAAGACCTACGCGCAGGTCTTCCGCGAGTTCGAGGGCACCCAGGACCCGCGCTCCGTCCAGGGGTCCGGCGACGTGAAGTACCACCTCGGCACCGAGGGGACCTTCACCTCCGATGCCGGCAACGAGACGAAGGTCTACCTGGCTGCGAACCCCTCGCACCTCGAGGCCGTCGACCCCGTGCTCGAGGGCATCGTCCGCGCCAAGCAGGACCTGCTCGACCAGGGCGAGACCTTCCCCGTGCTGCCGATCCTCATCCACGGCGACGCGGCCTTCGCGGGCCAGGGCGTCGTCGCGGAGACCCTGAACCTCTCGCAGCTGCGCGGCTACCGCACGGGCGGCACCATCCATGTGATCGTCAACAACCAGGTCGGCTTCACCACGAGCCCGACGTCGTCGCGCTCGTCCGTGTACTCGACGGACGTCGCGAAGATGGTGCAGGCGCCGATCTTCCACGTGAACGGGGACGATCCCGAGGCCGTGGTGCGCGTGGCGCAGATGGCCTACCAGTTCCGTCAGCGCTTCAACAAGGACGTCGTCATCGACATGGTGTGCTACCGCCGCCGCGGGCACAACGAGGGTGACGACCCCTCGATGACGCAGCCGATGATGTACAACCTCATCGAGGCGAAGCGCTCGGTCCGCAAGCTCTACACCGAGGCGCTGATCGGCCGCGGGGACATCACGCAGGAGGAGGCGGAGCAGGCGCTCCGTGACTACCAGGAACGCCTCGAGCGCGTGTTCGCGGAGACACACGCGGCACAGACCTCGCCGATCCCCGTGGTCACGAAGGATCCCCAGGCCGTGTCCGACCTCGAGCGTCCCTACGCCCAGCAGGCCGACGGCGCCACGGGCGATGCTCCGCAGACGGCGATCAGCGCGGAGACGCTGGCTCACATCGGCGCCGCGCACACCTCGATCCCCGACGGCTTCACCGTCCACCCCAAGCTGAAGGCCCTCCTGGAGAAGCGTGAGCAGATGTCGCGCGAGGGTGGCATCGACTGGGGCTTCGGCGAGATCGCGGCCTTCGGCTCGCTGCTCATGGAAGGCGTTCCCGTGCGGCTCGCCGGCCAGGACTCCCGACGCGGCACCTTCGTGCAGCGCCACGCGGTCTTCCACGACCGCGCGACGGGCCACGAGTGGCTGCCCCTGGACGACCTCGCCCAGGACCAGGCGAAGTTCTGGGTCTACGATTCGCTGCTCAGCGAGTACGCGGCGATGGGCTTCGAGTACGGCTACTCCGTGGAGCGGCCCGATGCACTCGTGATTTGGGAGGCGCAGTTCGGCGACTTCGTGAACGGTGCGCAGACGATCATCGACGAGTTCATCAGCTCGGCGGAGCAGAAGTGGGGCCAGCGGTCCTCGCTGGTCCTCATGCTCCCGCACGGTTACGAGGGGCAGGGGCCGGACCACTCGTCCGCCCGGATCGAACGGTTCCTCCAGATGTGCGCCGAGCAGAACATGGTGGTCGCCAACCCCAGCAGTGCGGCGTCCCACTTCCACCTGCTGCGCCGCCACGCGTACACCCGGCCGCGGAAGCCCCTGGTGATCTTCACGCCGAAGCAGCTGCTCCGCCTCAAGGGCGCCGCGAGCTCGGTCGACGACTTCACGCAGGGCACGTTCCGCCCGGTCATCCCCGACACGCTCGGAACCGCGGGCAGGGACGTCGAGCGCGTGATCATGGTGTCCGGCAGGCTGTACTACGACCTGCTGGCCTCACGGCAGAAGCTCGACGACGACCGGACGGCCATCGTCCGCGTCGAGCAGCTCTACCCGCTCCCCGTCGAGGAGATCCGGGCCGCCGTCGGCGCGTACCCCGATGCCGAGCTCGTGTGGGCACAGGACGAGCCGGCGAACCAGGGGCCGTGGCCGTTCATCGGCCTGAACCTGCCGCAGGAGCTGGACCGGCCCCTCAGGCTCGCCAGCCGACCGGCCTCGGCCTCGACCGCCACAGGATCGGCCAAGAACCACGCGATCGAGCAGGAGTTGCTCATCAAGAAGGCGTTCGGCCGGCAGAAGTAAGCGATCAGTATGATGTCAGGTGGGGCTCACGGCCCCACCTGATGTCTTTAAGGGATCGAGGCCGGCAGGCAGCGCCGCCGGACCCACCCGTACACCGACGACCAGCACACCGAGGGACCAGTGGAACAACGCAGAATCCGGCTAGCAGCAGTGGGCGACGAACTCCTCGCGGGCATCGGTGATCCCCGCGCCCTCGGCTGGCTCGGTCGCGTCATGGCCCGCACGCGCCCCGACAATGCCGTGGTCGAGGCGTTCAGCCTCCCCGCCCCCGCGGAGGGCACGGAAGCGCTGGCGAACCGCTGGTTGCAGGAGGCCGGCCGCCGCTTCGCGGACGGACACGATAACCGTCTGGTCATCGGTCTGTCGGACCGCGACCTCGATCTCGACCTCTCCACCGCCCGCAGTCGGCTCAACCTCGCGAACATCCTCGACGGCGCGTCCCAGACGAGCGTGAAGGTCCTGGTGGTCGGGCCGCCCCCCGGCCTCGACGCCGAGCGGAACAGACGCCTGGCCGACCTGTCCGCAGCCTTCGGGGATGTCACCACGCGACGCAAGCACGTCTTCGTCGACACGTTCACCCCGCTGCTGGCACACGAGCAGTGGCGGCACGACCTCGCCGCCAACTGCGGCACCCCGGGACAGGCCGGATACGGCCTCATGGCGTGGCTGGTGCTGCACCGGGGCTGGTTCCAATGGCTCGAGGTGCCCGCGCCAGAGTAGACCCGCATCGCGCGGAAAGGCCCCGATGACACGCCGTCGTCGGGGCTTTCGCGTTCCTCAGAGGCCTTATATTTCACAGAGGTAACGAATGGGTTATCAATGGTTCACTGAGTGTCTAGAGGCAACGATCGTTCGCTATGCTGGCCCAGTGTGATTGCCGTCACTGCCGCAATCCGCCTCGGGGGACATGACTGCGTCCCTCGCGCCTAGCACAGTAAGGACTATCGAATGCGTAATAAGCGCACCTTGACGCTCGCCGCACTGTCCATCGGAGCGCTCATGCTGAGTGCCTGTGGATCGGCGGGCGGAACCGCTGAGACCCCGGCATCGGAAGGCGCCTCGGAAGACCTGGCGACCACCATCAACATCGCGATCAGCCAGGCCCCCACGGGCTACAACGGCAACACCGCCAGCACCAACTCGGTCTACAACACCTACGTGGACAACCTGACGTCGGCAGGCTTCGCAGCCTTCACTGCAGCGGGCGAGCTGGAACCGAACACCGAGTTCGGCACGTACGAGAAGACCAGCGACGATCCGCTGACCGTCAAATACACCATCAACGAAGATGCTGTGTGGTCCGACGGCACGCCGATCGACTTCGACGACGTGCTGCTGACCTGGGCGGCCCTGTCCGGCACCCACCCGAGCGGCGAGACCGACCCCGAGACGGGCGAGGAAGCCGACATCTTCCAGGCTGCGTCGACCAACGGCTTCGCGCTCATGGAGAAGATCGAGGGCGAGCCCGGCGCGAAGGAGTTCGAGACCGTCTTCTCCGAGCCCTACGCGGACTGGGAAGCGCTGCTCACCCCGGGCACACTGATGCCCGCGCACGTCGCCGCTGAACAGGGCGGCATGTCCCCAGAGGGCGACGGCGCCGAACTGGTCGAAGCCATCCAGGCGGACGACATCGAGGCCCTCAAGCCGGTCGCCGAGTTCTGGAACGCGGGCTGGAACTACGAGGTGGACCTCCCGACCCTGCCCGACACCGCGCTGCTGCCCTCGTCCGGCCCCTACAAGCTGGACAACGCGGTCAACGGCACCCTGACCCTGGTCAAGAACGACCAGTACTGGGGCGAGGAGCGCGCAGGCAAGACCGACACCATGGTCTTCAAGACCATCGTCGACGAGGAAGCGGTGCAGGCACTGCAGAACGGTGACGTCGACGTCATCGATCCCTCGAGCCCCACGGTCGACACCAAGGCTGCGCTCGAGCAGATCGGCGAGAACGTCACGGTCGACACCGGGACATCGCTCACCTTCTCGCACATCGACCTGGACCAGCGTCCCGGAGCGGTCTTCGAGGACGTCAAGGTGCGCCAGGCCTTCCAGGCCTGCGTGCCCCGCGCGGACATGGTCGACAAGTTCGTCACCCCGATCGACCCCGAGGGTACGGTCATGAACCTCCGCGAGTACCAGCCGGGACAGCCCGACTACGACACGGTCCTCGATGGTGCCCCTGCCGCCCAGAGCGACGGGACCGCCGACATCGAAGGCGCCAAGGCCCTCCTTGCCGAAGCAGGCAAGACCGAGCCCGTCAAGGTGTCCCTCATGTTCGCCTCGACCAGCCAGCTCCGCGCCGACATGGTCGCCCTCGTCAAGGACTCCTGCGACAAGGCCGGCTTCGAGATCATCCCGCAGCCCGAGGCCGAGTGGAGCGCGAAGCTCTCGCAGCCCGGGTCCTGGGACGCCGTCATCTTCGGCTGGTCCGGTTCGGGTCTCGTGGCCTCGGGTGAGTCCATCTACATCTCCGAGGGCGAGCAGAACTTCGGCGGCTACGCCGACGAAGAGGTCGACCGCCTGTGGAGCGAGATCGTCACCAACACCGACGAGGAGCAGGTCGTCCCGCTCAAGACCGAGATGGAACAGCGCCTCGCGGAGACCCAGTACAACGTGGTGCTCTACGCGAACGCAGACATCATCGGGTACTCCTCCAAGCTCCAGGGCGTGGAACTGAACCCGACGCAGACCGGCATCACCTGGAATGCCTACAGCTGGACGAAGCAGAACTGATCGCTCATTCCGGCTGACGCATGAGGACGGGCAGGCTCCCACGGGCCTGCCCGTCCCTGTGCCCGGCCGCCGCGCCAGCCTGCACCGTTCCCTAGGAGCCCCCACGTGTTCTACTTCATCGCCAAGCGGACGATCATCTCGTTCTTCATCATGCTCGCAGCGACCACGCTGATGTACTTCCTCACCATCTCGTCGGGCGATCCGTTCGAGGACCTGGGTGAGACGAGCGGCCCCGAGAAGGCCGCGACGATCGCGGCACGGACTGCAGCCATGAACCTGGACGTCCCGCCCATCCCCCGCTACTTCCTCTGGCTCCAGGACGTCGGCCACTGCCTCGTCCCGGGCGGCATCAGCTGCACGCTCGGCCAGGACCGCACCGGAGCGGCGGTCCTCCCGCAGCTCGAGAACGCCATCGGTTCGACGCTACGACTCGTCGTCGTCGCCACCGTGCTGGCGCTGATCCTCGGCGTCGTCGTCGGGATCGTCACGGCGATCCGCCAGTACAGCACCTTCGACTACTCGGTCACCTTCATCTCCTTCCTGCTGTTCTCCCTGCCCCTGTTCTGGCTCTCCACCCTGCTGAAGCAGTACCTGGCGATCGACCTGAACACCTGGCTGGCGAATCCGCAGTTCTCCTATCTCACGATCGCCCTGATAGGGGTGGTCGCCGGCGTGGTCTGGGCGATCGTCGTCGGCGGTGACCGACGGCGTCGCCTCATGGTGTTCGGCATCGCCGCCGTCGCCACCGCACTGGCGCTCTATCTGCTCCTCGTCACCGGCTGGTTCGTCGCTCCGGGCTTCGGCGTCGTCGGTATGCTCATCTCGGCGGCGGGCATCGCCGTCCTGTGGACCGCCCTGCTCGCCGGATTCCGCCGTCGTCGCGTCCTGAACGCCGCCCTCGCCGCTGCGGGCGTGAGCTACATCGGCTACCTCGTGTCGATCCCGCTCCTGACGGATCCCAGCTGGTTCCTCGTGGTCGCGCTCGTCGTGGCCCTCGCGGTCGTGTCCTACGTCGTCGCAGGAGTGGTCGGCGGTCCGTTCCGTGCCCAGGCAGCGAAGATCGGCGCGGTGATCGCCGTCTCGGTGAGCCTGCTGATCGTGCTCGACCGCCTCCTGCAGGCCTACCCCACCCTGTCCGCCAAGGCGGGCGGACGCCCGATCCCCACCACCGGCTCGCAGTCCGCCAACCTCGAGGGCACGTTCTGGGAGATCAACCTCGACTACGCGCTGCACCTCATCCTGCCCACGATCGCCCTCACGCTGATCTCCTTCGCCACCTACACCCGCTACACCCGTGCGAGCCAGCTCGACGTGATGAACCAGGACTACATCCGCACCGCTCGGGCCAAGGGCCTCAGCGAACGGACCGTCCTGGTGAAGCACGCATTCCGCAACGCGATGATCCCCATCACCACGCTGATGGCGTTCGACTTCGCCGGCGTCCTCGGCGGCGCCGTCATCACCGAGCAGGTCTTCGGCTGGAACGGCATGGGCAAGATGTTCGTCGACGGCATCGCGAACGTGGATCCGGGGCCGGTCATGGCCTTCTTCCTCGTCGTCGGGACAGCCGCCGTGCTGTTCAACATGCTCGCCGACATCGCCTACGCGTTCCTCGACCCGCGCATCACCCTGAGCTAGGACCCACCATGACTCCACACGACAAGAACCGGGACGACTCCCGCGCATCCGTCGAGCTGTCCGAGCTGACCCTGCAGAGCCAGGACACGGACATCTCGACGGCCCGGCCCACCAGGGAGCAGACGGATCGCATCCGCACCACGGAGGCCAAGAGCCAGGGCAAGCTGATCCGCGAGCGGTTCTTCCGGCACAAGGGCGCCCTCGCCGGGATAGCCCTGCTGGTCCTCATCTTCATCCTCGCCTTCAGCTCCATCGGTTTCGCCGGCCTGCCGGGCTGGTGGAACAAGGAATACGACGTCCTCGCTCCCCGGTTCAACGAAGGCCGGCCCACGCTCACGCTGTGGCCCTTCAGCCTCGGGGAACATCCGTTCGGGCAGGACGTCCTCGGACGCGACTATTTCGCGCTCACGATGCGCGGCACCCAGACCTCGCTGATCATCGCCTTCATCGTCGGGCTCGTCGCCATGGTGATCGGCACCACGGTCGGCGCGCTGGCCGGATACTTCCGCGGCTGGACCGAAGCGTTCCTCATGCGGATCACCGACGTGGTCATCACCATCCCCACCGTCGTGATCGCCGCCGCAGTGGCGGGGATCGTCGCGAAGGCCGGCATCATCCCCTTCGCCGTGTTCCTCGGTGTCGTCACCTGGACGGGCCTCGCGCGGCTCGTGCGCGGCGAGTTCCTGTCGTTGCGGGAGAAGGAGTTCGTCGAATCGGCGAAATCCGTGGGCGCCAGTTCGTTCCGCATCATCTTCCGCCACATCCTGCCGAACACGGTCGGGGTGATCATCGTCTCGACGACGCTCGCCATCTCCGGAGCCATCCTCCTCGAGACCGCGCTGAGCTACCTCGGCCTCGGCGTCGTCGCGCCGGACACCTCGCTCGGCAAGGCCATCAACGACAACCGCTCCGCGCTGACGGTCCGGCCGTGGCTGTTCCTCTGGCCGGGCGCCTTCATCATCGGCATCGCCCTCGCCGTCAACTTCATCGGCGACGGCCTGCGCGACGCGTTCGACCCCAAGCAGACAAGGGTGAAGCAGTAATGGCAGCACACAGTTCCGTCGTCATCTCCGACGAGCAGGTCCCCCTCGGGGACGGCCCCATCCTCGCCGTGAAGGGACTCGGCGTCGACTTCAACGTGGACAACGAGTGGGTCATGGCCGCCGAGGACGTCTCCTACGAGATCCACCCCGGTGAGATCCTCGCGATCGTCGGCGAGTCCGGCTCGGGCAAGAGCATGTCCTCCATGGCACTCCTCGGGCTCCTGCCCCGCAACGGGCGCTCGCACGGCAGTGCGAGGATGCTCGGCAAGGAGCTCATCGGCGCCCCGCAGGGGACGCTGCGCCGCGTACGGGGCAACGAGATCGCGATGATCTTCCAGGAGCCCATGACGGCGCTCAACCCGGTCCTCACCGTCGGTGAGCAGATCCGCGAAGCCGTCGAGCAGCACACCGAGCTCTCCCCCGCCCAGGCGAAGAAGCGCGCCATCGAGCTGCTGCGCATGGTGGAGATCCCCGAAGCCGAACGCCGCTACGACTCCTTCCCGCACCAGTTCTCCGGCGGCCAGCGCCAGCGGGCCATGATCGCCATCGCCCTCGCCAACGACCCGATGCTCCTGATCGCGGACGAACCGACGACGGCGCTCGACGTCACGGTGCAGGCCGAGGTGCTGGACCTGCTGCGCAAGCTGAACAAGCGGCTCAACAGCGCCGTCCTGCTCATCACCCATGACATGGGCGTGGTCGCCGATCTCGCGGACCACGTCGTGGTCATGGAGAAGGGCAGGATCGTCGAGGCCGCCCCCACGGCCCGGCTGTTCGCCGCCCCGACGGAGGCGTACACCCAGCAGCTCCTCGGGGCGGTCCCCCACCTGGGCTCGAAGGTCGGCGGGGTGCTCGCCGACGTCGAGGTGGTGGACGGGCAACTCAGCATCCACGAGGAGTACGCCGAGGCTGCCCTCCGGGCCCGGGAGACGCGGACCGCCTCGGGAGTCGTCCCAGCCCTCGAACTCACCGATGTGGACATCGAGTACCCGGGGCGCTTCCGTCAGCCGCCCTTCAAGGCGGTCAGCGGCGTCTCCCTGACCATCAATCCCGGTGAGGTCATGGGTCTGGTGGGCGAGTCGGGCTCCGGCAAGTCGACGATCGCGCGCGCGGTCACGGGCCTCATCAAGACCTCCGGCGGCAGGGTGAGGATCGGCGGCACCGACATCACGGAGCTGACGGCACGGCAGCTCCTGCCGCTGCGCAAGAAGTTCGCGATCGTGTTCCAGGATCCGGCGGCGTCACTGAATCCGAGGCTGTCGATCGGTGACAGCATCGGCGAGCCGCTGCTCCTCCACGAGAAGCTGGGCCGCGGCGAGCTGGACAAGCGCGTCGCCTCCCTGCTGGAGGACGTGCAGCTGCCCGTGGCCTTCCGCAACAGGTACCCGCACGAGCTCTCCGGTGGCCAGCGCCAGCGCGTCGGGATCGCCCGGGCCCTGTCGCTGCAGCCGGACCTCCTGGTGGCCGACGAACCCACCTCGGCCCTCGATGTGTCCGTGCAGGCGAAGGTCCTCGAGCTCCTGCAGGAGCTGCAGCGGGAGCGGGGCTTCGCCTGCCTGTTCGTCAGCCACGACCTCGCCGTCGTCGAGCTCCTGGCCAGCCACATCGCGGTACTGAACAAGGGCAACCTCGTGGAGCAGGGCAGCACGGAGCAGGTGCTGAAGTACCCCCGCGACGCCTATACCCGGCGGCTCCTCGCCGCCGCTCCGGTCCCGGACCCGGCGGTGCAGGCCCTGCGGCGGGAGCAGCGCACCGCCATCCTCGCCGCCGGAGCCACCGACCAGGGCTGACGCAGGACGCGCAAGGGACCCGCCATGCTGGAGGGTCCCTTTCGTGTTCCTGCAGGTCCTTCCGGACAGAGCGGGAGCGGCTAGTGGCGGAAGACGATCTTCCCGAACACCTCGCCGTCCAGCATGCGCCGGAAGCCCTGGACGGCATCCTCGAGCGGCAGCACGCTGTCGATCACGGGCCTGACCCCGGTCGTCACGAGGAAACGCGTCAGCCGGATCAGCTCCTCCCGCGTGCCCATGGTGGAACCGAGCACCCGCAGCTGGAGGAAGAACACCCGGTTGAGGTCTGCCGACGGTGCAGGACCGCTGGTCGCACCGCAGGTCACGATCGTCCCACCCGGCACGAGGGACTTCAGGGAGTGGCCCCAGGTCGCCTCCCCCACCGAGTCGAAGACCACGTCGACGCGCTCGGGAAGGCGCGCGCCGTCGTCGAACACGCGATCCGCGCCCAGGTCGAGGGCACGCCGGCGTTTCTCCTCGCTCCGGCTGGTGGCCCAGACGCGGAACCCGGCGGCAGCGGCCAGCGCGATGACCGCGGACGCGACCCCGCCACCCGCGCCCTGCACCAGGACCGTGGACCCCGGAGCGGCCGGTGACACGGTGAACAGCATCCGGTAGGCGGTGAGCCAGGCCGTCGGCAGGCAGGCCGCCTCCTCGAAGGTGAGCTCGGGAGGCTTGGGCACGAGGTTGCGCTCGGGCACCCAGACCTCGTCGGCCATGGTGCCGGGGTGCTGCTCCGACAGCAGCGACCGCTTCGGGTCCAGCGTCTCGTCGCCCCGCCAGCCCGCGGAGGACACGACGCCGTGCACGATGACCTCGTTGCCGTCGTCGTCGACCCCGGCCGCGTCGCAGCCGAGCACCATCGGGAGCCGCTCCCCGGGCAGGCCCACACCCCGCAGGGACCAGAGGTCATGGTGGTTGAGGCTCGAGGCGACGACCCTGACACGGCGGAAGCCGGAGGGCGGCTCGGGAAGCTCGAGCTCCCCGACGGTCAGGCCGGCGAGGGGATCGCCCGCCGACTGGGTGGCTACATAGGCAGCACGCATGCACACGCTCCTTCGCTCATGGCTGGTCCGTCCATCCTAGGGGTGCCTCCCCGGCGGGCAGGGGACGGTGCGCCGCTGTTTAGGTGACGCCCGTCGCCGTATGGGAGACTGGGGTGCAGTTCTGCACGACTACAGTGCCTGAAGAAGAAGGAGGCAGCCCATGAGCAAGCGAGCACGCAAGCGTCGCGACCGCAAGCGCGGAGGCGCGAACCACGGTAAGCGCCCCAACACCTGAGTCCAGGCGTGAGAAGCACGACGACAGAACCTCCGGCCCCGAAGGGTCCGGAGGTTCTGTCGTTCTACGGCCGGCTGACGTACGCCGTCGGCAGGGTCAGTGGTCCACCGTCTTCAGGTGGCTGATGCGATCGAGGATGCTGGCCTTCAGCGTGGACGGCGCCACCTCGGTGCAGGACCGCTTCACCACGGAGCGGATCACGCACTCGAGATCGTGCTCCTCCGCGCACTGCGGGCACCCGTCCAGGTGGTCCTTGATGTCCACCAGGTCCTGGTGCGACAGCGCACCGTCCAGGTACTCGTACAGCCGTTCGATCCTCGAGTCGGCGCAGTCGCCCATGCTCCCGCAATCGCTCATTTCTCCATCTCCTGTTCTGTGCCCGCTGCCTTCGCGCCGCCGGTCGTTACCCGGACCCTGGCGCCTGTGCCGTCCCCGAGGCCCCGCTCGTAGGCGTATTCCGCGAGAAGCTCGCGCAGCAGCTTGCGGCCGCGGTGCAGCCGGGACATGACCGTCCCGATGGGCGTATTCATGATTTCCGAGATCTCCTTGTACGCGAAGCCCTCGACGTCCGAGAAGTAGACGGCAAGCCTGAACTCCTCGGGAATGGCCTGCAGGGCGCTCTTGACGTCGGAGTCGGGCAGGTGGTCGAGCGCCTCGGCCTCGGCGGACCGCAGCCCCATCGAGGTGTGTTCGGCGGCCTTCGCGAGCTGCCAGTCCTCGATCGTGTCCGAGTGCGACTGCAGGGGCTCGCGCTGCCTCTTGCGGTACAGGTTGATGTAGGTGTTCGTGAGGATGCGGTACAGCCACGCCTTGAGGTTGGTCCCCGGCTTGTACTGGTGGAAGGCCGAGAACGCCTTGGTGTACGCCTCCTGCACCAGGTCCTCTGCATCACTGGGGTTGCGGGCCATGCGCATGGCGGCCGAGTACAGCTGGTCGACGTACTGCATCGCGTCACGCTCGAAGCGCGCCTTGCGATCAGCCTCCGACTCCGTCGAGACGTCCAGCTGTGCGTCTTCGGCCTGGTTACTGCCTGCGGGGGCTGTTGTATTCATCGAGTCGAAGTCTACGCGTCCGCCCCCTCGCGACGCCGGGGCACCGGCACGCCGCACCGTTGTCGACAGCTGGAAATCCGGCCTGCCGATCGTCGCCGTCTGGAGAACCGTCATCGGTGCATCCCCTTCCGTTCGGGTTCCTGTACACCTCCTCCAACCCCGGGCCGGGACCTTCTATTCCTGTACATCCGCCCGCAGCCGGTCGGTTGACGGGCTGCGGGCAACCCCGGCACCCGTCGCGGTCACTGATCGCACGGCCCGGCGCGGCATGTAAAACTAGACTCAGCGTGCTTCGTATCCGTCCAAGCAATGCCCGGCAGCAGCCGCCGGGCCACCAGGAGGCAGTTGTGACCCTTGTCCGCGTTATCGCCCGTCCCATGATCGCCAGCAGCTTCGTGTTCTCCGGCGTCGACCGGCTCCGCACCGCCGGAGCCACCGCACCGCAGCTGAAGCCCGTCCTCGCAGGAGTCACGAAGGTGGTCCCCTCGGCCGCCGCCATCACGGGGAACGAGAAGCTCGTGGGCCAGGTGCTCGGCGCGACGCAGGTCGGTGCCGCACTGCTGCTGGGCATCGGCCGGTTCTCCCGTGTCGCGGCACTGCTGCTCACGGTCACTGCGACGGTCAACGCCCTCGTCGACTACCGCTCCGCCGATTCAGCCACGAAGGAGGGCAAGAAGGCCCGCCGCACCCAGCTGCTGAAGAACCTCTCCCTGATCGGCGCCGTCCTGCTCGCCGCCGTGGACACCAACGGTCGCCCGGGCCTCGCCTGGCGGGCCGAGCACCTCGCCATGGACGCGAAGAAGAACGCGACCGGCCTCGGCAAGGACGCGCGCAAGCAGCTGAAGAAGGCCGACAAGGCCGTGCGCAAGACCGCCGCAGACGTCGTCGGTTCCTAGACTCCGTGACGACCTCCCCAGGCGGGGTGCCCGGCCAGACCATGTGGCGGGCGCCCCGCCTGACGCATGCCGTGGACGCAGCCATCTCGGTTCCGGGCTCCAAGTCCCTCACCAATCGCTACCTGGTGCTCGCGGCCCTGGCCGACGGTCCGTGCGTCCTCCGCCGCCCCCTGCACTCCCGTGACTCCGCCCTGATGATCACCGCGCTGCGCTCGCTCGGTGCCGTGATCGACGACATACCGGGCGACGGCGGCTTCGGGCCCGACCTGCGTGTCACCCCCCTTCCCACGGGTGCGCACGAGCCGTCCGCACGGACCGTCGACTGCGGCCTCGCGGGGACGGTCATGCGCTTCGTCCCGGCACTGGCGGGCCTGGTCACCGGGACCACGGCCTTCGACGGCGATCCCCACGCGCGCCGCCGGCCGATGGGAGCGATCATCGATGCGCTGCGCGGCCTCGGCATCAGCATCGACGACGGCGGTGCGGGTTCGTTGCCCTTCACCATCGAGGGCCGGGGCGGGGTGCGGGGCGGCCGACTCGTCATCGACGCGTCCGCCTCCTCGCAGTTCGTGTCCGCCCTGCTGCTCGTCGGCGCGCGATTCGACGAGGGACTGCACCTCGAACACGTCGGCAAGCCCGTGCCGAGCCTCGACCACGTCCGCATGACCGTCGAGACCCTGCGCTCCCTCGGCGTCGCGGTGGACGACTCCGTCCCGGACCACTGGCACGTGCCCCCCGGCCCCATCCCCGCGTTCGACGTCGCGATCGAGCCGGACCTCTCCAACGCGGGGCCGTTCCTGGCGGCGGCCGTCGTCACGGGCGGCACCGTCCGCATCCGCAACTGGCCGTCCGGCACCACGCAGGTCGGCGACGCGTGGCGCCGCATCCTGCCTTTGATGGGTGCGACGGCGACGCTCGACGACGGCACCCTCACCGTGACCGGCGGGCCGTCGATCACCGGCGGCGTCTTCGCGGACACCTCCGAGCTGGCCCCGACCGTGGCAGCGCTGTGTGCCCTGGCGACGACGCCGTCGACCCTCACCGGGATCGCGCACCTCCGCGGCCACGAGACCGATCGGCTGGCGGCCCTCGCCGCAGAGATCACCGGACTCGGCGGGAGGGTCGAGGAGACGGCCGACGGCCTCGTGATCGAGCCCGCCCCGCTGCACGGCGGCGTCTTCCACACCTACGAGGACCACCGCATGGCGACCGCCGGGGCGATCCTCGGCCTCGCCGTCGACGGCGTGCAGGTCGAGAACATCGGGACGACGGCGAAGACCATGCCGGAGTTCCCCGAGCTCTGGGCGGCCGTCGTGTCCCCCGCCACGCCGTCCACCACGATCGAGTCGGGTGCACGGGCATGAGCGAGGCCGGCAACCGCAGGGGTTCGCGCGCCTGGGACGAGTCGGACGTCCGGATCCGCCCCAACAAGAAGGGCACGCGCCCGCGGACCAAGACACGTCCCGCCTACGACGACGCGGTGATCGGTCGCGTGGTGACCGTGGACCGCGGCCGCTATACCGCGGTGGTCGAGGAGGACACGCCGGGCGAGCGGATCGTCGTGGCCGCCCGGGCCCGGGAGCTGCGGCGCAACGCCGTCGTCGCCGGTGACCTCGTGGCCCTGGTCGGGGACCTGTCCGGCGGGCCGGACTCCCTCGCGCGGCTCGTGCGCATCGAGGAGCGGCGCACCGTGCTGCGGCGCAGCGCCGACGACACCGACCCGGTGGAGCGCGTCGTCGTCGCCAATGCCGACCAGCTGGTCATCGTCGTCGCGGCGGCCAATCCCGAGCCGAGGACCGGCTTCATCGACCGCGCGCTCGTGGCCGCCTACGACGCCGGGATCGAGCCGCTGCTGTGCATCACCAAGGCTGACCTCCGCGATCCCGCGGACCTGCTCGCCAACTACGAGCACCTCGACCTGCGCGTCATCATCAGCCGGACGGACGAGGGCGTGGGCATCGAGGCCACCTCCGACGACGGCGAGTCCGCGCGGCTCTCGCACGGAGCCGTGGACGCCCTGCGGGACGAGCTCGACGGACAGGTCAGCGTGCTGCTGGGACACTCGGGGGTGGGCAAGTCCACCATGGTGAATGCCCTCACCGGGTCCACCCGCGCGACGGGCGGAGTCAACGCCGTCACCGGGCGCGGGCGCCACACGTCGTCGTCCGCCCTCGCCCTGAAGGCCGCGGACGCGTCGCCGGGTACGTGGATCATCGACACCCCCGGCATCCGCTCCTTCGGGCTGGCGCACGTGGATGCGGACCGCATCCTCCAGGCATTCCCCGACCTCGAGCCCGGGACCGAGCGCTGCGAGCGCGGCTGCCGCCATGACGACAACGCGGTGGACTGCGGCCTGGACGGCTTCGTCGCCGAGGGGCTCGCGGGCGAATCGGGTCCGGTCCGGCTCGCCAGCCTCCGCAGGTTGCTGACGGCCGGGATCGCGGATCCCCGGGGCAATGCGCATGATGCGAAGGAGCTGGGCCAGCAGTAGGCGAGGAACTGCTAGACTGGCATCTGTTGTTGTTTGCGCATTAAATTTCAAGCCTTGACCCTCCACCTGGAGTTCGACAGCTTTTGACGTAAAGCGGGTAACGAACACCACGATGAGCCCCGATCGTCGGGACGCTCTCCCAGGTAAGGATGTACAACATGGCTACTGGCACAGTGAAATGGTTCAACGCCGAAAAGGGCTTCGGCTTCATCGCTCCCGAGGACGGCGGCGCTGACGTGTTCGCCCACTTCTCCGCGATCAACTCGAACGGCTACCGTTCCCTCGAGGAGAACCAGAAGGTCAACTTCGAGACCACCCAGGGCCCCAAGGGTCCCCAGGCCGAGAACATCACCGTTCTCTGATCCTGCTCGGCACCGCTGACGCGGCGCCGGATCGAAAGCCACCGCGCGGCGAGAGCCCGCGGTGGCTTTTCGCTGTAGTGACCCGCCCGGCCGCGCCCCGGCATGCGCGGGCCCGCCGGGACGATAGGTTGATCGGTATGAGTTTCATGCAGGGCTACAACGACGACCTCCGGCTCGCGCACATCATGGCCGACTCCGTCGACGACCAGACGATGTCCCGCTTCAAGGCCCTCGACCTCCGGATCGAGACCAAGCCGGACCTCACGCCCGTGACGGACGCCGACAAAGGCGCCGAGGAGGCGATCCGCGGGCAGCTCTCGAGGGCACGGCCCCGCGACGCCGTGCTCGGCGAGGAGTTCGGCAGCACCGGCTCCGGCTCACGCCGCTGGGTGATCGACCCCATCGACGGCACGAAGAACTTCGTCCGCGGCGTCCCCGTGTGGGCAACGCTCATCTCGCTGGTCGACGACGGCAAGCCCGTCGTCGGTGTCGTCAGCGCTCCCGCCCTGGGCAAGCGCTGGTGGGCCGCCGAGGGGACCGGCGCCTACACCGGTAAGTCCCTCGCCGCGGCGCAGCGCCTCAGGGTCTCCAACGTCTCCCGCCTCGAGGATGCCTCCCTCTCCTACTCCAGCCTGTCCGGCTGGCGCGAGCGCGGGGCGCTCGCCGAATTCGTCAACCTGACGGACCGCGTGTGGCGGACGCGCGCCTACGGCGACTTCTGGTCCTACTGCCTGGTGGCCGAGGGCGCCGTCGACATCGCCTGCGAACCCGCCTTGAATCTGTACGACATGGCGGCCCTGGTCCCGATCGTGACCGAGGCCGGTGGCCGCTTCACCTCGCTCGACGGCGAGGACGGACCCCACGGCGGCAATGCGCTCGCCACCAACGGGACGCTCCACAGCGAGGTCCTCCGCACGTTGAATCCCGATGTGGACGATCTCCTCTAGCAGCCGACCGGCACCTGGACACACGGCATGAACATCGGCCCCCGGCTCGACGACGACCGCCGGCGCGAACTGGCGGGCGCCTACCTCTCGGGAGCCGGGCGCTACGACCGCGTACGGCCCGGCTACCCCTCTGCCGTCGCCGACTGGGTCGTCCCGGCGGACGCGCGCCAGGCGGTCGACGTCGGCGCCGGTACGGGACTGTTCACCCGCGACCTCGTGGAGCGCGGGCTCGAGGCCACGGCGATCGATCCCTCCGAGGACATGCTGGCCGTCCTCGCCACGCACCTGCCCGAGGTTCCCGCGGTGGTCGGCACAGCCGAGCAGACGGGTCTCCCCCGGTCCTCCGCCGATCTGCTGGTGCTCGCGCAGACCTGGCACTGGTGCGACCACGCAGCCACCGTCGACGAGGCCGCCCGCGTGCTGCGGCCCGGCGGCAGACTCGCCGTGGTGTGGAACCAGCTCGATGTCTCCCTCCCCTGGGTCCACCGGCTCTCGAGGATCATGCACGCCGGAGACGTGTTCTCCCCCGAGGACCGCCCGTCCTTCGGCCCGGCCTTCGGCGCGTCCGAGGAGCTGCTCGTGCACTGGACCCAGGAACTCGCCGTCGAGGACGTCGTCGACCTGGCCCGGTCGCGGAGCTACTACCGCCGGGCGGGCCCGGCGCTGCGCTCGCGGGTGGAGACCAACCTCTCGTGGTACCTGACGGACTACCTCGCCTTCCGGCCGGAAGCGGTGCTCCGCCTGCCCTACTACACCCATGCGTGGCGCGCGGACCTCCCCCTGCCCTAGATTTCGGCCTGCCTCGACGTTAGATTTAGGCATGCCTCAAAATCGATCCGCACCGGTGACGGCGACGATCGCCCTCGCCGCCTCCCTCCTGCTCGCCGGTTGTGCGGCGTCGGCCGGGGCAGCACCGGGCGAGGGCCGGGAGGACGACCGCGCGCTAGTCCTCACGACCTTCTCCGTCCTGGCGGATCTCGCCGACACGGTGGGCGGGGGCCACGTCCGCGTGGAGTCGATCACGAAGGTCGGCGCGGAGATCCACGGGTACGAACCGACACCCTCGGACCTGGTCCGCGCCCAGGAGGCGGACCTCATCCTCGACAACGGGCTCGGGCTGGAGCGCTGGTTCGAGCGGTTCCTGAACTCGGTCGACGCTCCCCACGTGGTCCTCTCCGACGGCGTTGAACGGGTCGACATCCGGTCCGGCGACTACACGGGCCGGGCGAATCCGCACGCGTGGATGTCGCCGGTCGCCGCACAGACCTATGTGGACAACACCGTCTCGGCCCTCTCGCGCCTCGAACCCGGCCACGCCGCCGACTTCGAGGAGAACGGGCGCGCGCTGAAGGCCGAACTGGAGGACATCCTCGCCGACTTCAGGGCGGACATCGCCGGGATCGACGAGCCGGCGCTGGTCAGCTGCGAAGGTGCGTTCTCCTACCTGGCGCGGGACACGGGACTGCAGGAAGCCTTCCTCTGGCCCGTCAATGCCGACGCGGAGGGCACCCCACGCCAGATCCGCGGCGTCATCGATTTCGTCGAGGAGAACGACGTCCCGACGCTCTTCTGCGAATCCACGGTCAATCCGTCCGCCCAGGAACAGGTGGCTCTCACCACGGGCGCCCGGCTCGGCGGGACCCTCTACGTCGATTCGCTCTCCACCGAGGACGGCCCGGTGCCCACGTTCGTCGACCTCATCCGCTACGACCTGCGGACCATCGCGGAAGGACTCGCCCGATGAGCAGCATGCCCACCGACCACGTGCCGACGGGCGACGCCCCGGAGGACGGTGCCCCGGTCCTCGATGTCCGCGGGGTCGGTGTGACCTACGACGACGTGCAGGCGCTCGACGACGTCTCGGTGTCGCTGCGGGCCGGCAGCATCTGCGGCCTAATCGGCGTCAACGGTTCGGGTAAGTCGACGCTCTTCAAGGCACTGATGGGGCTCGTGGCCCCGCAGCAGGGCACGGTGGAGCTCTTCGGCCGGACGACGGCGGCGGCGCGGAAGGCAGGCCTCGTCGCGTACATGCCGCAGGCCGAGGAGGTGGACTGGACCTTCCCGGTGTCGGTGTCCGACGTCGTCGGGATGGGCGTGTACGGGCGTCTCGGAGCTGCACGCCGGCTCCGTCCGGCGGATCGTGCCGCCGTCGGCGAGGCGCTCGAGCGGGTGGGCCTGACCGACCTCGCGAGGCGCCAGATCGGCCGGCTCTCCGGCGGACAGCGCAAGCGCGTGTTCATCGCCCGCAGCATCGCGCAGGACGCACGCCTGCTGCTGCTCGACGAGCCCTTCGCGGGGGTCGACCAGGCGAGCGAGCGCACCATGACCGCACTCCTGAGGGACCTGCGCGAGGAAGGCCGGACGGTGCTCGTCTCGACGCACGATCTCGCGGGGGTACCGGAGTTCTGCGACGAGGCCGTCCTGCTGCACCGGCGGGTCCTCGCCCACGGGCACCCGGCCGCGGTACTGACACAGGGCAACCTGGCTCGCGCCTTCGGAGCCGCCCCGTCCGACGCCGTTCCCCGGCCCCTCCTTCCCGCCCCGATCGGAGAATCCTGACATGGACGTGCTCGCCTTCCTTGTCGAACCCCTGCAGTACGGTTTCCTCACCCGGGCACTGGCCGTGACCGTCGCCGCCGCCGTCGTCGCCGCGGTACTCTCCTGCTGGCTGATCCTCATGGGCTGGTCGCTCATGGGCGACGCCGTGTCCCACGCGGTCCTCCCCGGAGTGGCGCTGGCCTACATCATCGGCATCCCGTTCTCGATCGGTGCCTTCATCTTCGGCGCGGGTGCGGTGGCGCTCATCGGGATCGTCCGGTCGACGACGAAGCTCAAGGCCGACACGGTGATCGGTGTGGTGTTCACGGCGCTGTTCGCGGCGGGGCTCGCGATCGTCTCCGCCACCCCGTCGCAGATCGACCTGATGCACATCCTCTTCGGCAACGTGCTCGGCGTCTCGGCGGGCGATGTCTGGCAGGTCCTCATCCTGGGGGCCGTCACGCTCGCGATCCTGCTGTTCAAGCGCCGGGACCTCACCCTGCTGGCCTTCGACCGCACGCACGCCCACGTGATCGGCCTCAACACCCGCTTCCTCTCGGCGCTCCTGCTGGGGCTCCTCGCCCTCACGGTGGTCGTCGGCCTGCAGGCCGTCGGGATCATCCTCGTCGTGGCGATGCTGATCACGCCCGGCGCCACGGCTTTCCTGCTCTCGCGCAGCTTCGACCGCATGCTGGTGATCGCCGTCGTCCTCACCGTCGCCGCGTCCGTCACCGGCATCTACGCCAGCTACTACCTCGACATCTCCACGGGGGCCGCCGTGGTGCTGAGCCAGGCGATCGTCTTCGCCGTCGTCTACCTCGTCGGTCGACCGGACGGCGTGCTGTGGCAGGCACGTCGCCGACGCCCGGGGTCGTCCGTCGATGGACGGCGGCAGTCCGCGGATGCCGTCGCTGCTGCGGCCGTCGCCCCGCGACGCAGTGCCGACGACGCCGCGACGAGCGGCGCCTGATGGCCGGCCGGAAGGGTTCGGTGCTCAGCATCGAGTCCTCCAGCGTGCAGGACTACGTCAAGGCGATCTACGCGTCCACCGAATGGCAGGGGGGCGACGTCACGGCGTCGCACCTTGCCGGGCGCCTCTCCGTCGCCAACTCCTCCGTCACAGGGATGGTCACCAAACTGGTGGATCTGGGTCTCGCCGAGCACCGGAAGTACGGGCCCGTGGGCCTCACGCCGTCGGGCCGGGCCCTCGCCCTCGCCATGGTGCGGCGCCACCGCCTGATCGAGACCTTCCTCGTCACGGAGCTCGGTTACGGGTGGGACGAGGTGCACGACGAAGCCGAGCTGCTCGAGCACACGGTCTCGGACGCCTTCATCGAGCGAGTCGACGCGAAGCTCGGACGGCCCCGGCGGGACCCGCACGGGGACCCCATCCCGGCCGCGGACGGGACCGTCGTCTATCCGGTGGCGCACCGCCTCGACGGCCTGGACGACGGGCACACCGGCCGCCTCGTGCGCGTCAGCGACGACGATCCCGAGGTGCTGCGGTATCTGGACAGCGAGGGGATCCCGCTCGACGCGGACCTCCGGCTCGGGCGTCGCGGAGGGCAATCGCTGCTCGACCTGCACGTCGGGGTGGACGGCGCGCGGGCGCTCACCGTCGACGCGGTGCTCGCACGCGCCCTGTGGATCGAGAGCACCACGCCCCATCAGGGGTGCACGCTCGCCGAATCCTCGTCGACGCAGCGGTGACGCCCGTCGGGCAGCGCAGGGGACCACGCAGCAGTGCCGACGCAGCAGTGACGACGCAGCCGTGACGCGCGTGTGACGCGGGGCATGCAGCGATGACGGTCCGGCCGCAGCCCCCTCATAGACTGGGCAGGAAACCGGCTCGTGCACGGCCCCGATGCTCCTGGAGGGAGACCACCGATGACCACTCTCGGACTCGAGGAGGAATACCTCCTGCTCGAACCGCAGTCGGGTCTGCCGGCGGACCGCGCGCCCGAGGTGCAGGATCTGCTCGAGGCCAGTCCGGAGGTCGGTCGTGACGAGATCCAGCGCGAGCTGCTGTCCTGCCAGATCGAGACGGCGACGCCCGTGTGCGACACACTCACGCAGGCGGAGGAGTCGCTGCTGAACTTCCGCCGGAAGTTCGCCGAGGCCGCACGCCGCACCGGCAGCATCGGCGCCGCGACCGGTACGGCCCCGTGGATCCGGCAGGCGTACCCGGAGCTGACGGACAAGCAACGCTACGAGGACCTGAAGGCCACCGCCCCCGGAATCGTCGGCGACCAGTTCGTCAACGGCCTGCACGTCCACGTCGGGATCCCCGACCAGGAACGCGGGGTCCAGGCCCTCAATCGCATCCGGCCGTGGATCCCCCTCCTGACTGCCGTCAGCGTCAACTCACCGTACTGGCTCGGACGCGACAGCGGCTTCGGCAGCTGGCGCGTCATCCACTACCGCCGCTGGGCAGTTCAGGGAGTGGCCCCCTACTTCGCCGACGCCGAGGACTACGAGCGACGCATCAGCAGGCTCGGCGCGTCGGGGGCGATCCTCGACCGCGGTGTCCTGACCTGGGTGGCCCGCCTCTCCGACCACTACCCCACGCTCGAGCTGCGTGCCTGCGACGTCCAGCTCGAGGCCCAGGACTCGGTCCTCCTCGGGGCGCTCACGCGGGCGCTCGTCGTGACGGCCCTCGGGGACGCCGAGGCCGACACCCCTCCGCTCATCCCCGATCCCGAGCTGCTCGACGCAGCACTCTGGCAGGGTGCCCGCGACGGCCTGGCACACCATCTGGTCGACCTGGCGACGGCCGAGCCGGTGCCGGCCGGTCAGCATCTCGCCAGCTTCCTGGAATACGTGGGCCCGGCCCTCGAGGCGGAGGGCGACACCGACTGGGTCCGCGCCGGGCTCGCGCGACTGGCCGCCCGCGGGACGGGAGCCCAGCGTCAGCGGGAGGCCATGGGCGACGGCGGCATGCAGGCCCTCCTCGCGCTGTACGACGACACCCTGACGGCCGAACCCTAGGTCGCACGCGGCCGCTCCACCTCGTCCCTTCTCGTCCACGCGCACTCGGTCCTCTGCCGGGCGCAGTGGTGCCTCACCGTGCCCGCCGCCCGACCGCGGCCCGCGCCGGACCGAATGCCGGAGCGGCGTGCGGGACGGACGCAGAAGGGATGTCCCGTCCGTCCCCCGCCTCAGTCCTCCTGCCGCAGCTCGATCAGCAGCGTCTGCTCGGGCAGCAGCACCGGTGCCTGCACCCCCGCCCGGGCCAGTGCCCGCCCCGAGAGTCGGAGGGGCGCGCCGTCGAGCGCTGCCTGCAGCCACGCGAGCGGCGACTGTCCGTTCCCGGGATGCCCCTCCTCCGGTACGGCGAGATCGACGAGGTAGTGTGCGTCGGCCGCCAGGCCGGGGAAGGTCAGCGCACCCGGCGGGTAGCTGGCGCTCGACGCCGTCAGGGAGTAGCCGAAGAGGGCGCGACGACGGTCGGCGGACACGATCCCGCGCAGGTCCATGGCATGGTCCGCCAGGTCGGCGTGCACGACCTGCCCGCGGTGCAGGTCCCCGCGCCAGGAGGTGTGGAGGCGGACATAGCGGCCGAGCACGGAGTACTCCGCCTCGGACAGGTCCGAGATGTCCCACTCGATGCCGTAGTGGCCGAAGATCGCGGTGGCAGCGCGGAACGGCAGCGTGTGTGCGCGGCCGGTCGAGTGCGACACCGGACCGCCCACATGCATACCCATCAGTTCGGGTGGCACCACGAGCCCCGTGTACTTCTGGTTGACGAGGCGTTCGATCGGGTCGATGCAGTCACTGGTCCAGATGCGGTCGGTCCGCTGCAGGATCCCGAGGTCCACTCGGGCACCACCGGAGGCGCAGCTCTCGATCTCCAGGGCGGGATGGCGGCGCCGCAGTTCGTCGAGCAGGGCGTAGAGCGCCTGGACGTGCCGGTGCCCGGCGGCCCTGCCCGTGCGGGCGTCGGCTGCTTCGAGCAGGTCCCTGTTGTGGTCCCACTTCACGTAGGCGATCTCGTACTCGGACAGGATGGCGTCGAGCCGTCCGAGGATGTAGGCGTAGGCCTCGGGGTTCCCGAGGTCGAGCACCTGCTGCTGCCGACCGGGCAGGGGAAGCCGTCCCTCGGGCTGCAGGATCCACTCGGGGTGGACCCGGGCGAGATCCGAGTCCGGGTTGACCATCTCGGGCTCGAACCAGAGGCCGAACTCCATGCCCAGTGCCCGCACGTGGTCGACGATCGGCGAGAGCCCCTCGGGCCACACCGTCCCGTCGACGTACCAGTCCCCGAGGCTCGAGGTGTCGTCGCGACGCCCGCGGAACCAGCCGTCGTCGAGCACGAAGCGCTCGACGCCGAGGGACGCCGCTCGGTTGGCGAGAGCCTTCAGGCGCTCCAGGTCCATGCTGAAATAGACGGCCTCCCAGGTGTTCAGGGTGACGGGACGCGGTCGTCGCGGGTGCGTGTCGCGGGAGCGCAGGTCACGGTGGAAGCGCGCGGAGAGCTCGTTCAGTCCGTCTCCCCAGGAGCCGACGGCCACCGGCGTGGAGTAGCTCTGGCCGGGCGCCAGGACGACCTCCCGGGGTGCGAGGACCTCGGATGCCGCCAGGAACGCCGCGCCGGCCGGCGTCTTCTCGGCCAGGACCTGCTGATTCCCGCTCCAGGCGAGGTGCACGCCCTGTACGGTCCCGCGTTCGAAGCCGAATCCGGGCGCTCCGGCGGCGAGCAGTACCGTGGCGTCGGCGCCGGGCCTCCCCCGCCGGCTCGTCCGCGCGTAGGTCCCCGCCGTCAGGGCGTGCCGCTGCGGCGACCTCTCGCGGAGGTGGCGGCCGGTCGTGTCCAGGACCTCGACAGCAGTGGGGTGCAGCGGGAAGAACAGGGCGAGCGAGCGCACCTCGTAGTCGTCGTCGCCCGTGTTCGTCAGCGTGAGGCGTTGCGTGAACAGGCCCGAGTCGGTCAGGTGGAGGGTCGCGGTCAATCCGAGCCCGGCGTCGTCGTCGCTGGCCTCCACCACCGCGGTGGCGCCGTCGTCGTGCAGGGACGTGGCGGTGACGGTGAAGCGCGGATAGAGGTGGGTGCCGGCGCGGTCCCCGACCAGTCCGGGCGTGCCCTGCCAGCCCGCCGACTCCAGGGGGAGAAGGGTGAGCCGGGCAGGCACGTCGATGCCGCCCGACACGCGCTGGGGCTGCTGCGCCGCAGCGATCGCCTCGAGCTCCCCCCGGTCCACGGGACCGAGGTCCGCCCCCCAGTAGGCGAGGACGGGCAGCCCGAGGGGATGGGGCTCGAGCACGACGCTGGTGCCACCGCGCGAGAGATGGAGGGGTGTGGGGGTCATGCTTTATTTTTATCGGGAAACTAACCCGTGGGCAACACGCCTACCGCTCGCGGCTGTCCCTGCGCAGCAGACCGATGATGAGGCAGAGGAGACCGAGGAGAAGCGGCACGAGGGTCAGGAGCGTATGCGTCCCGCCGAGGTAGCTCATGATGAAGATGTAGACGAACGTGCCACCGACGAGGATCCAGCCGAGCACGATCAGAGCACGCCCCTTGTTGGGCGGCGGCAGTGGCGGGAGCCACGACGGCGGCCGGTCAGTCCAGCTCATCCTCCCAGTGTAGTTCGCGGGGCGCCGCCCGCTGCGGGCTGCCGGCCTCCGGCCGGCGGCTGCGGGAAGGAGAGGCCCCATCATCCACATCGTTCGGAGATCCCGCGCTGATGCCGAGCCCGTGATCGAGTCCGTGATCGAGTCCGCGAACGGGTCCGCGAACGAGTTCGCGAACGAGTTCGCGAACGACGAAGCGCCCCGCCGGGTACCGGCGGAGCGCTTCGAGGATGGTGGAGATGGCGGGAATTGAACCCGCGTCCGATGCAGTGTAGTCAGGGCTTCTCCGGGCGCAGTCTGCGTCGGTTTTTCTCGGCTCCAGCCATCGTGCAGACGAGTGGCTGCCAAGCCCAGTTGTATAAGAGTCCCCCCGATCCCTACAACGAGGATCGGGAGCAGTGGCCCTCTAAATGACGCCAGGATCCGGGGCGAGAGCAAACCCGGGCTGACGGACTAGCTAGGCTGCTTAGGCAGCGAGAGCGAAGTCAGTGCGCTTTTGTTCGGCACTTATTGTTTTACAAGGAGCGTTTACGAGATAACCCTGTATCCTCGGCCCGCTTCCCCTGTCGCGACTAACATCGTCGAAACCTGTCATCCCCATGTTCAGTTATCAAATGATTCCTGCGTCGTCCGTCCCACCGGCCGGGCGACTCCTCGAGTCTACCCCACCGCTCCGGGACCGCTGGGGACCTTCGCTCAGGGAGAACGACGGCGGTCACCCGCCGACCGTCAGGCCGAGGATCACGATCGGGGCCTGCCACAACCGGACGACGACGAAGGCGAGGGTCACGAAGGCGATGCCGAGTGCCGCGAGCGCCGTCGTTGCGGCCTGCTTGCGCCGGAAGCTCCACCAGAAGATGAGGGCGTTCAGGATGAGCAGGACCGGCGAGATCCATACCAGCACCTGCGCGAAGAAGACGTAGACGAGGAAGACGAACGGAATGAGGGACAGGATCCCGACCGGTACGACGACCAGCAGCAGCACGAGGTCGACGACGGCTCCCAGGGTCACCCACCAGGGACGCCGGTAGGCCAGCTCGGACGGCTCCGGCTCCTCCTCGTCCTGGGCATCCCAGAAGACATCGCTCACGCGCCCAGGTTCTTCTCGCGCATCGCGCGGAGGGCCTCGCGGTTGTCCTGCTTCTCCCGCAGGGTCTGGCGCTTGTCGTAGTCGCGCTTACCCCTCGCAACCGCGATCTCGACCTTCGCCCGGCCATTGAGGAAATACAGCTGGAGAGGGACGAGCGTGAAGCCGGACTCCCGGATCTTCTGCGAGATCTTCGTCAGTTCCTCACGGTGGAGCAGCAGTTTGCGCCGTCGTCGTGCGGCGTGGTTGGTCCAGCTGCCCTGCGAGTACTCGGAGATGTGGATCCCTTCGAGCCAGAGCTCGTCGTTGTAGAAGACCGCGTAACCGTCCACGAGCGAGGCCCTGCCGGCGCGCAGGGACTTCACCTCCGTCCCCATCAGGGCGAGGCCCGCCTCATACGTATCGAGGACGGCGTAGTCGTGGAAGGCCTTCCGATTGGTGGCCACCACTTTCCGGCCACTTTCCTTCGGCACGGCACAACTCCTTCGAACGACACTGCGGCAGGCGGAGGCCCGCGGATGAACAGTGTCTTCCATCCTACGACCTAGAACAAACCGATCGGATCGACGAGCGTGCCGTTCAGCATGGTCTCGAAGTGGAGGTGGCATCCGTTGGAGTTGCCCGTGGTGCCCGTATAGCCGATGAGTTGCCCTGCGCTCACGCGCTGTCCCACCGAGACGACGTAGCTGGTCAGGTGGTAGTAGTTGGTCGCGAGGGCGTTGCCGCCGATCACTCCGTGGTCCAGGACGATCCTGTTCCCCGCACCCGGCAGGACGTTCGAGTCCGCGTACCAGACCTCACCCGCGGCCGGAGCGTACAGGGGCGTCCCGCAGCCCACGCCGTAGTCGATCCCGGTGTGCATGTAGCCCCCGGTCCCGTTGAAGTCGATCGTGCCGACCGGCGTGGGACGCCAGCCGAAACCGGAACTGATCGGGCCGGCGACCGGGGCCCTCAGGCCGAAGGCGCCGGGGCCCGACGGAGCCTGGACCGGAGCCTCGGGGATGACCGGCACCACGGGGGCGACCGGGGCGACGGGCGCGGCGACCTGAGGCACCACGGGCGCAGGGGCAGGCCTGTTGGCCGCCTCCGCTTCCGCCGCGCGCCGCGCGGTCTCCTCGGCTGCGCGACGATCGGCCTCCCGCTGTGCCTCGGCCTGGGACTCGGCCTGCAACCGGGCCTGTTCGGCCGCGGCTGCGGCCTCCGCCGCCTTCTGCGCCTCCGCTGCCTTCCGGGCCTCCTCGGCTTTACGGGCCTCCTCGGCCTTCCGGGCTTCCTCCAGCTGACGGCGCTGGCGCTCGGCGAGGTCGGCGTTGTTCTGCTGCTGTGCCTTCTCGACGCCCGCGAGCTTGGCCTCGATGACGGGCTTCTGCGCCTGCAGCTTGGCGGACAGCGACGAGGTGTCCGCCACGAGCTTGTCGACCTTGGCCTTCTCGCCCGCCGCGGTGTCCCGTGCCGCCTGCTCGGCGGCGAGTGCGGCGTCGGCCTTCTCCTTGAGGCGCGTGATCTCGGCCTCCACGGCGACGAGCCTCGCCTGACTGTTCGCGTTGGTGGCGTTCTGCTCGGACAAGCGCTCCATCGCTGCATTCTGCCCGCGGAGCGCCTGGTCCACCATGTCCATGGACTGCGTGAAGTCCTCCACGCCCTCGGCCCCGAGCAACAGCGAGACGTTGGTCGGGACGCCTCCGTTCTTGTACGCCTCCGTGGCGATCTGGCCGATCACCTCGCGCGTCTCATCCATCTCCTGCCGGTCCGCGCGCAGCTCCTCGGTGATCTTGTTCCGGGTCTCCTGCGCCAGGTCGACCCGGACGGCGAGCGCCTCGACCTCCCCGGCCGACGACTCGACCCTGCTCTGCGCGTCGGCGAGGGACTGCTGTGCGGCCGGCAGTCGTCCCTGATAGGTCTTGAGCGTGCCGATGGTCTCCGCGATGTCCGAATCCAGGTACTCCATCGACTGCTGCACCTCGGCGATCTCGTTCTCGAGGGCGCTCTTCCGGTCGTCGAGTTCGTCGGCGACGACCGGCGTGCTGAAGCCGAGCGCGAGGGCGACGACGAGGGCGATCGACGTACCCGCCGTCGTGCGGACCACGAAGGACTGTGTATCGTTCCGGGCCCACCAGGATCTGGGTGAGCGCACGTGTCCCCTGGCGCTGAACGGCATGGTGCTAGACCTTTACGTATCGTCGGAGGGTGAGCAGGGATGAGAGTCCCGCGAGGATGGCTCCGAGCAGTATAAGCGCGGGAACCAGGATCAGGACCTGCTGGGAGGAGATGAACGCCGTCTGCGGGAAGGTGTTCACCAGCCAGCCGTCGATGACGAAGCGCGATGCACCGTACAGCGTGGCCGAAGCGAGCACCGCGCCGATGACCGCGGCAATGACGCCTTCGAGGACGAAGGGCAGCTGGATCACGGCCTTGGACGCTCCGACCAGGCGCATGATGCCGGTCTCCCGGCGGCGGCTGAACGCGGACAGACGGATCGTGGTGGCGATGAGCAGGATGGCGCAGAACGTCATGATACCGGCGATCACGAGGGCGACGACGGACGCCCAGTTCATGTAGCGGAAGATCGCCTCGAGGAAGTCCCGCTGGTCGCTGACGGCCTCCACCCCGGGTTCGGACGAGAACGCCTCGTCGATGACCTCGTACTTCTCGGCGTCGACGAGGCTCACGCGGAACGACTCGGGCAACTGGTCAGCGGTGACGGAATCGACGATCGGCGAATTGGCGAACTGGTCGCGGAAGTGACCGAGCGCCTCCTCCTGCGATTCGTAGGAGACCGTGTCGACGTAGGGGGCGAACTGCTCGGACTCGAGCTTCCCCTCGATCGCCGCGCGCTGGTCCTCCGTCACGGGCCCCGCGGCGCAGCTGGTCTCGGAGGAGTTCTCGACGCAGAGGTAGACGGTCACCTGGACGCGGTCGTACCAGTAGCCCTTCATCTGGCTGATCTGCAGCTGGAACAGCCCGGCGGCTCCCACGAAGGTCAGCGAGATGAAGGTCACGAGGATCACGGAGGTGACCATGGACAGGTTGCGACGAATGCCCGACCCGATCTCGGACAGGATGAAGGCAAGCCTCACTCGACCACGACCCCGGTCTCACCGATGTAGATGCCCTGGGCGTCGTCGCGCACCACGGACCCGTGGTGCAGTTCGACGACGCGCTTGCGCATCGTGTTGACGATGTCGTCGTCGTGCGTGGCCATGACCACCGTGGTGCCGTTCTGGTTGATCCGATCGAGGACCTTCATGATGCCCATCGACGTGGTGGGGTCGAGGTTTCCGGTGGGCTCGTCGGCGAGCAGGATCCCGGGTCGGTTCACGATGGCGCGGGCGATCGCGACGCGCTGCTGCTCGCCGCCCGAGAGCTCGTGCGGCATGCGGTTGTTCTTGCCCTCGAGGCCCACCGTCGCCAGGACGTCCGGCACGGTTTCGCGGATGACGGCGCGACTCCTGCCGATGACCTGCATCGCGAAAGCGACATTGGAGAAGACCGTCTTGTTCGGCAGGAGCCGGAAATCCTGGAAGACCACGCCGATACCGCGGCGGAGGCGAGGCACACGCCAGCTGGGGATGTTCGCCACGTTCTGGCCGGCGACGTAGACGGCGCCGCGCGAGGCCCGGTCCTCCTTGAGCACCAGGCGGATGAACGTCGACTTGCCGGAACCGGATGCACCGACGAGGAAGACGAACTCGCCACGGTCGATGTCGAGGGAGACGCCGTCGAGGGCGGGCCGCGACTTGTGGTCGTAGGTCTTCGTGACGCTGTCGAATCTGATCATGACCACTCTGCGCCCATGAGGTGCGCCGGGCACGGGCATTTGATGGGGGAAGGAAGCTCCGGCTCCTCGACTATAACGACGGCGTCACGAAGCGCCCGCTACCCCGGCGGTGTGTCGCAGTCAAGGGGCGGCTCGGAAACCCAGACCCGTACCCGAGAGCCGCGGGTCTCTCATTCCGGAATTCGGGAGATGATAGGGAAATGCGCGGAATAATACTTGCCGGTGGCACAGGCTCACGACTTCACCCGATCACGCTCGGCATCAGTAAGCAACTTGTGCCGGTCTATGACAAACCGATGATCTACTATCCTCTCTCGACCCTCCTGCTCGCAGGAATCACGGACATCCTCATCATCACCACTCCCCAGGACGCGGCACAATTCCAAAGCCTGCTGGGTGACGGTGCGTGGTGCGGAGCGAATCTCACCTACGCGATCCAGCCGGAGCCCGACGGTCTCGCCCAGGCATTCATCATCGGCGAAGGGCATATCGGCAGCGACGACGTGGCGCTGGTTCTCGGGGACAACATCTTCTACGGCCCTGGGATGGGCGCAACGCTCAGCCGATTCTCGGGCATCGACGGGGGTGCGATCTTCGGCTACCACGTCCAGGATCCGCGCCAGTACGGCGTCGTCGAGTTCGACCAGCACTTCAAGGCCCTGTCCCTGGAGGAGAAGCCGGAGCATCCGCGCAGCAATTACGCGGTCCCGGGTCTGTACTTCTACGACAACGACGTCATCTCCATCGCTCAATCATTGAAGCCGTCCGCACGCGGTGAACTCGAGATCACCGATATCAATCGGCGCTACCTGGAAGCGGGGCGACTGAGGGTAGAGGTCCTGCCACGAGGGACGGCGTGGCTCGACACCGGTACCTTCGATTCGCTCAACGACGCCTCCACCTTCGTCCGGACCATCGAACATCGGCAGGGTCTGAAGATCGGCGTGCCGGAGGAGATCGCCTGGCGTCGGGGGCTCCTGACCGACGATCAACTGCTCGAGCGGGCGAACGGGCTGCTCAAGAGCGGGTACGGGACGTATCTGCAGGATCTCATCGAGCGCGAACGGGACACAGCACTCACGAGTACGGGCTCCTGACGTGAGTGACGCCTGCAGGCGGTGATGTCGAGGAGGTGCGGCGGGACCTCCCGTCGCCGCCACGCACCCGCAGGCTGAGCCGCGGGAGGTCTAGGCGGCGTCATTGCGGTTGTTGGTCCGCCAGCGGATGCCCGCGTCGATGAAGTCGTCGATCTCGCCGTCGAACACGGAGGACGTGTTGCCCACCTCGTGGTTGGTGCGCAGATCCTTGACCATCTGGTACGGATTGAGCACGTAGGAACGCATCTGGTCACCCCAGGACGCCTTCACGTCACCGGCGAACGCCTTCTTCTCGGCGTCCTCCTCCTGCTTCTTGAGCAGCAGGAGCCTGGACTGGAGGACCCTCATGGCGGCTGCCCGGTTCTGGATCTGGGACTTCTCGTTCTGCATGGACACGACGGTGCCGGTGGGGAGGTGGGTCAGGCGAACAGCGGAGTCGGTGGTGTTGACCGACTGGCCGCCCGGACCCGACGAGCGGAAGACATCGACGCGGATCTCGTTGTCCGGTACCTCGATGACATCCGTCTGCTCGATGAGCGGGATCACCTCGACGGCGGCGAAGGAGGTCTGCCGGCGGCCCTGGTTGTCGAAGGGACTGATGCGCACCAGACGATGCGTCCCCGCCTCGACGGACAGGGTTCCGAAGGCGTAGGGCGCCTTGACCTCGAAAGTCGCGGACTTGAGCCCGGCCTCCTCGGCGTAGGAGGTGTCGAGGACCTGCGTGGGATAGCCGTGACGCTCCGCCCAGCGAAGGTACATCCGGAGCAGCATCTCGGCGAAGTCCGCGGCGTCCACTCCCCCGGCGCCGGAACGGATCGTGACCACGGCTTCGCGCTCGTCCCACTCACCGGCGAGCAGTGTCACTATCTCGAGGTCGTCGAGGGACTTCCCGAGTGAGACGAGTTCCTTCTCGGCCTCGGCGAGCGAGTCCTCGTCCCCTTCGTCCTCGGCGAGTTCGACCAGCACCTCGAGGTCGTCGATGCGGCTGTTCAGGGTCTCGAGGCGCTCGAGCGCGGACTGCCGGTGGGAGAGCTTCGACGTCACCTTCTGCGCCGCCGCGGGGTCGTCCCAGAGATCGGGCGCACCGGCTTCCTCGCTCAGTTCCTCGATGTCCTTGCGCATCCCCTCGACGTCGGAGACCTGCTCGATGGACTGGTACTTGGCGCGCAGGGCGCGGATCTCAGCGGGAAAATCAGTGGTTGCCATGGTCGTTCCAGCCTACGTCATGGGCTCGCACGGGCCGGCGTGTGCGCGCCGCCCGACGTCGTCGTCACCGGCCGTCCGCCGTCCTGGTGTGCGCGTCGTTCCTCCTTCACCGCACGAGTTGTGCGCGGGCATCCGCCTGCACGACGATCGGGATCCCGTCGGGCACCAAAAAATTGACGATGGGCGGCCGGACGACGGCGGTGAGCACCACGCGTGCGGTCCGGCCGTCCGCGGCGCCCGTCGCAGGATCGACCGTCAGCTGATCTAACCGCGCTGCTGCGCCCGTGGCGACGAGGTAGCCGGACGCGGACTCCTCCACCCGCGCGTCCTGCAGGGACGGGAGCGGCGTGGTCGTCCCACCGCTATCCACGTCGATGCTGTAGGTGTCCGCGGCCGCGAGTGCCGCACCGTCGGCGACCGAGAGCAGCTTCTTGTGCCCGATGTAGACGGAGGACACGGCGAGGACGACCGTGACCACCAGCAGCGAAACCAGCACGTACCCGATGATCAGGACTCCGACCTGTCCGTCCTCGCAGGTCTGACCCGGGTGGTCGTGGTCCTGCCCGTCGGACGTCGCACGCGTGCTCATCCGAATCGCTCGACGATCTGGGCCGAGGTCGAGTCGACCGTCGCGGCGGACGGATACGCACCCGCGACGGAGGGGACCAGGGGCAGGGGGACCTCGAGCCGCACCACCACGGTGACGGTGGAGCCCGGAGCGAGGCACTCGTCGCTGCAGGCGATGTCCACGACTGCCTGCTCGGGGGCGAACCCGAAGTCCGCGAGGGCAAGACGGGCAGCCTCCCGGGCACGGGCGTCGGCCTCCTGGGGTGTCCGGGCGTCGACGAACACCTTCGCGGCCTGATCGGCAGCCCCGACCACCGCGAACGAACCGCCCTGCACCTGCCCCACGGTCAGCACGAGGTACACCACCGGCACCAGGAGCAGGACGCTCAGGAAGACGAACTCGACGACCGCGCTTCCGCGCTCCTGCCGGAGGAGACCTCCCGCCGCCCGTTCGCGATGCAGCTGCTGTTCCCATCCGCCAGCATCGGGAAGCGCTGCTCGAGCGGGCACGATTCTTCGGGCGGAGGTGTCGACCGTCGGATCACGACGGAAGGGCGGCATGACCGCGCACCTCCATGACGCCGGCCGGACCGATCAGGCCGATCACCGGCAGGGGCGCACGGACGACGACCTCGAGCGTCCGCACGCCCCCGACCGTGCTCTCGCCCACCGTCACATCCGAGCCGTAGGAGTCGGCCAGCGACCCCCTGATCAGCTCCTCCGCCCGTCCGACGGCGTCCTGCGGGCTGCGATCCGCGAGGGTGCCGTACCGGGCTCCCGAGGACGCGGCGTCGATCAGGGTGTTGCGGACGTGCAGGACCAGCGTGAGCTGGATGATCGCGACGAAGATCACCGTCAGGAGTCCGCCGATCAGCGCGAAATCCACGACGGCGGCACCGCGTTCCGGGTCCTCGCGGTCCCTGCCGACCTGCAGCCGACGGAGGATGGCCCTCATCTAGGGCGAGACCTGATCGATCGCCTGGTTGAAGAGGCCCTCGAGTGCCGGGCCCGCGATGGCGAGCAGTGCCGCGACCAGGACGGCGGACATGAGCGTGATCATGACCCACCCGGGCACGTCACCACGTTCACGTTCCTCGGTCGGATGCAGCAGGGCGGCTCCCGTCGCCAACAGGAGCAGGGTGAGGCGCTGTGCAGTTGTCATGATTCTCATGGGATTGCCCCTTGCAGTGGTGATTCGCGGAGTGATGGCCCGTGCAGTGATGGATGCGGCATGCGGATCGTGAAGCCCACGGTAGACGGCGGAGGCGTGTCCGGACCTGGAGCGCTCGTCGTCATCACAGGCCGATGTTGATCAGCGCGATGCCGGGATAGACGGCGAAGAGGACTGTCAGCGGCAGCACACCGAATACCAGCGGAACCATCATGGCAATTTCCTTCTTGCCGGCTGATTCCATGAGTCCACGCTTCGCGAGGTCGCGTACGTCCTGCGCCTGAGCCCTCAGCACATCGGCGAGAGGTGTACCCCGCTGCACGGCCACGGTGATCCCGTCGACGAAGCGGGCGAGTGGAGCCAGCCGCGTCCGGTTCGAGAAGTCCTGGAGTGCCTCCACCAGGGGCTTTCCCGCTCTGGTCGCCGCGAGCACGAGGGCGAACTCGCGGGCGAGCTCGCCCTGTGCCGTGCGGCAGATGCGCTCCAGGGCGCCGGTGGTGCTCTCCCCCGCCGATACGGCGAGAGCCATCAGCTCGGCGAGGCTCGGGAACTCGGCGAGCATGCGGGCCTCGCGCCGCTTGATGTCGGAGGAAAGGACGTAGTCCCTGCCGACGAACCCCATGACGGCACAGCCGAGGACGATCAGCACGGCCAGCGGCAGGTTGGCGGATCCCGAGGCGGCGAGCAGAGCGATCACCATCGTGGAGCCGGCGAGTCCGCCCGCCGACCAGAGAAGTTGCTGTGCACGGAAGTCCGCCGGTGTCTGGCCCCTGCCGGCCTGATCGAGCCGCCGCGACAACGTCGCCGTCGCCGGGTTGAAGCGGTGCGACCAGCGGACGGCGTCCGCGAGAAGGGGACGCACGATCCTTTCCAGCGGGCCGAAGGGGGTGACGTTCGATGTCCCGTCGAGAAGAAGTCGTGACTGGACGTCGACGGCCCGCAGCTGAGGGGCGATACGTTCGGTGAGGGTGGCGGGACGCATCCAGGGAAGGCGGACGAGTGTCAGCCACAGTCCCGCTCCGAGAACCAGGCCGCACAGCGCAGCGAGGGCCAGTGGTGACGTCATCGCAGAACCCTCTCGTCCTCGGGCAGCGCTCCGACGCGCAGCATCACGCGATAGCAGACGACGGACACCACCAGGCCACCGAGCAGGACCGCGGCACCGGCTGTCGAGTTGTAGGCGCGCACGGCTTCAGGTCGGGTCGAGAGGAGCAGGAGCACCAGCCACGGTGCGGCAACCGCCAGCCGCGCGGCATTCACGGTCCAGGACTGCCGTGCCTCGAGTTCACTGCGTGTCCTTGCTGCGTCGCGCAGGAATTCCGACAGCGTGCCGAGCAGCCGGCCGAGATCGGATCCGCCTACTTCTCGTGTCATCCGGAGGGCTTCGACGATGCGGTCCGCCACGGGATCCGCCAACCGCTCCTTAAGTCGATCGAGGGCGTCCTCGAAGCGGCCACCTGCGCGGTAGTCGTCAGCGAAAGCTCGGAAAGCGGGGCGTAGTTCGACGGGCCCCTTCTCGCCGAGTTGCACCAGAGCCTCCGGCAGCGAAAGCCCGGCGCGGATGGCGGACCGCAGGTGGTCGACCGCGTCCGGCCAGAGTTCGCGCAGCGACGCCGTGCGCTTCGCCGCGCGCCATCGAACGACCGCGAAGGGAAGGGAACCCCCGAACAGGGCGAAACAGACCGCAATGGGCCAAGATCCGGTCAGCACGAAGCCGAGGAGAAGCACGAAGAAGCCGACCGCGGCACACGAGGCCAGGAGCCCGTTCGTGGAAACACGCTCCACCCCTGCCCTCAGGAGCAGATCGTCGAGCGACCTCCGACGGGTACGCCTGGCACGCGGCGCGACCGGGCGCTCCCAGAAGGACCACCAGACAAGGAAGAGCCCGGCGCCCAGGCCGACTCCGAGGGTCGTGTTCACGATCGAACCCCGAGCACGGATGCGATGTCGACGCCTGCCGCCCTGAACTTGTCCTCCGCCGGCATGCCGGTGGCCGTGAGCTCCAGGGTTCCGTCAACGCGGTGGAAGATCGACGAGGATTCGATGACCCCGTTCTCGACCCTCCGCCCGAGTGCCATGATCTCCATGACGCGGCGCTGCCCGCCGGGAAGCCGCGCGCAGTGGACGACGAGATCGATGCAGGAGGCGACGGTCGGAACCACGAAGCTGCTCGAGATGTTCTCTCCGGCGAGCAACGGCAGGGTGCAGATCTTCGTGATGGCGTCGGGAACGCTTTCCCAAAGACGTGTACCGCCAAGCGGTGCGATGTCAGCTTGCAGTCCACTTGTTCTCTATCGTGTACCCATGCAGAAACAGGCAGTCATCTACACACGGATCTCGAAGGATCTGGAGGGTCTGGGCCTCGGGGTAGCCCGCCAGCTCAACGACTGCCGCGACTACGCGAGCAAGAACGGCTACCAGGTAGTGGAAGAGCTCGAGGATAACGACATCTCGGCCTCTGGTCTAGCGAAGCGACCTTCCTACCTCAAGCTCCGCGAGCTGTTGGCGACCAGAGCGATAGATGTCGTCCTCGTGTACGCGTTGGACCGCCTGCATCGTAATGTGCGGGAGCTCGTTGAGTACATGGAGCTCTCGCAAGAGACGAATACTGCTATCGAATCGGTCGTCGCGGGGAAGGTCGATCTCGCCTCAGCTGATGGCCGCATGGTCGCAACGATTCTTGGAGCCTTTGGTGCGGCCGAGCGAGAGAAGACCTCGGAGCGGCTGCTCAGGAAGGCAAGGGCCAATGCGGAAGAGGGGCGCTGGCCCGGCCGCCGAGTGTACGGCTATAGAGCGGACGCAACCATCGTCCCTGAGGAAGCTGGGGTGATCAGAGAGATAGCTCAACGAATACTTGGAGGAGAGGGACTTAACGCGGTTGCCAGCTCGCTCAACGCTCGTGGAGTTCCTACATTGAATGGCGCCGCCTGGAGGGCGGCGACGATCGTGGGCATCGCTCGCTCCGCCCGAATTGCAGGTCACCGCGAGCATCACGGCGTAATCACCAAGCGGGACGCCTGGGACAGGATAGTTGATGACGAGGACTCCATCCTGCTACGCGACATGCTCGCAAAGGGCCGTTCCAAAGGTCGTCCGGTAGGCGGGCCTCGGAAACACCTCCTCACCGGCTTGCTCGTTTGCGGGAACTGCGGTGCTCCGATGCAGCGAGGGCTTGCCGGGGCGCAACGCGTCCCGAACTATCGATGCGCGAAGAATGAAGGAAGCCAAAGCTGCGGCAGAATCTCCATCAGCCTGAGGTCGACGGAAGAGTTCGTTGCTGCGGCCCTATTCGCGGCATTCGATCGTCCAAGTCAGGATGAGGACGATCCGGGCGAAGCTGAGCGCACCCATTACGTTGCGGAAAGCAAGCGCCTAGAGGAGCGGAAGATTAAGTTAGCAATCATGTACGGGGAGGGGACGATCGACGTTGAGGAATGGATGGCGGCGTCGAAGTCAATCAAGGAACAGCTTCAAGCACTCCCGTCACCGAGAGCTAAAGCTAAGAGACGGCGAGCGACCGGATCAGAGCTTGCTGCCGCCTGGCCGACAATGGAGACATCCACCCGGCGAGCTCTGCTCGATCAAGTTTTCGTCAAAATCACTGTGATGCCCCGACGTATCGTGACAGGCGCGAAGGTGTGGGATTCAGGACGGCTTGTACCTGAATGGAGAGTCTAGGCAGCTGCGTCTGCTGAATCCCTATTTGATCGATCTATCGCAGCAAGGGTGCTCAAGTGTGATTGTGCGTTGGTGATCACAGGCGGAAGTCCCTGCGAGACCCTGCTCGAGAGGACCCAAGCGGAAGTGGCATCAGTAGTCATACGGACCTCTATGCGGCTCGACGCTCGAGAGCGGTCGATTCTGCTGAAGGCGGCAAGACACTTGGGCAGCAGCGACATGCCGCCACTTCGGGCTGGGTGATGGTTTAGCCCGCCGATTGGCCAATATAGGTAGAACCATCGCGGTCGATCCGGGGCGCGAGGCGGCGTACTCGTCGTAGGCCTGCATGTCGAGGGACACGGCCGTGGACTTGGCGCGGACCTTCGCAGTGAGCTGGGTGGCCCACTGAAGGGTGCACGTCTCGGAGGCGAGCTCAAGGACGCGGGCGTGCTCTCGGGCCAGGGTCGTCGGACTCAGGAAGTCGTAGACCTCGACGGACCGGGTTTGCGGGCGCGCGGAATCAGGAGCAGGCGCTGTTTGGGGCATAGTCATTTAGTCGACGATCGGGCACGCACGGTAAGGGCGGAGACACATGATCCTCATGTGTGCGGCGTGAACGGGAAGCCTATCCGCGGCACGGGAAGGCCCCGCACCGAAGTCGATGCGGGGCCCGGGATGTTGCTACCCCTCCGTGGTGTCCACGTCGTGCAGGGAACCGTTGATCTGCCACTCCCCTGACTCGGCAGATTTCACGACGGCGAAGGCCATCGTGCCCTTTGAGGTCTGCATGCCCCGTAGCCCTTGCCATCGGTGCGCACGACTGGCATGGCCCAATTCACGTCGGCTTTGACCCCCAATCGACACTGGAGCAGACAGCCATACATCCGTAACGGTCAGCGTCCGCGAAGACACTTGCTGAGGGTCCGGGCTGTAAACGTAGGCGTAGCCCCCGCGGTATTTGTGCTGCCACGTCTCCGGTGCGAGGAAGTTGGCGGTGTCGTCTTTTAGCATGCTGCCAGAGAACTCCTCACGGTACTCAGGCAGCACGATTGAAGCGTGCTCCGTCATCCATTTCTCGGGAGTCTGGCCGCCTCCGTTCACGCCGGAATCGATGCCCTCCTCCGCCATGAGCTTTACGATGAACTGCTGGGCTGACGCAATGTCCTCAGGGGTGAACGCAACGTAGAGCTCCTGTTCGACGAGAACAGGGTCGACCTCAAGAGCAGGGTCATCATCAGCGACAGTGGTCTGGAGGTATTAACCCTTATCCCTGGTGATGACCTCGCCGGCGGGCAGAGAGTTCACCGGGGCGGCCGTGGTCGTCTCTGGGCTTGCTGTCGAACTCGGCGCTTCGGAGGCGACCGCGGAGTTGCTGGGCGGGGACGATTCGGCCGCAGCTGCGGTATCAGGAGTGTTGCCTGCTGCGCAGCCGGTCATTTAGAGTCCCGCGAGGACGGCGGTTGTGAGCAGCGTCCGGCGCAGGCCGGATCGGGCGGTGACGTTCTGGTTCACGGGCGTCCTTATAAAAGGGGCAGGGCGGCACACTTCGCGCGTTGATTCGGGCAGGGATTATGTGTATGGTGATGCTGCTTCCGCTCCTCACCCTAATTTCGCGCCCCCTTACTTCCCGTGGTCCGTTTCAGCGTGCCCCTCCGGCTAGGATCGTGAAATTGCCGGCGCCAAGAGGTTCCGGATGTCACGACCTCGGGGGACTCATGAATCGGCCGCACTCAGCTCTGCTCCTTTCTGCTCTGCTGATGACTGGTTGCAGTGCCGGGGGCACTGCCCCGGCGAGCCAAGCGGATCCGAGCCAGCCGGAAGCGACTCCAGTGGTTGAGGTCGATTCGACAGAGGAGACCTGCGCCGCCCTCTTCAATCAGGACGGATCAGGCCTGTACAACAACGTGACAGGGTGGCTCGTAGATGTTGAGAGCCTAGATCAGACGACCGCGGCGGAAGCAGAGAGACTGTCGAACCGGCTTCAGTACGTCGAGGAGCGAGCGGATACTGGCTTCGCATCTTCGATCGCAGGCTTGCGCGGGCCCCTGAAGAGATTCGTTGAGGCTTGGAATACGAGAGGAAGTTTCAAGCAAGGCTCGGACTACCAGCAGCACGCCCCGCAGGTGATCGAGCGCTGCTCAACGTACCTGCCCAATCCGACCGTGCAGGCCCTGCAGCAGTTGAACAAGCCGAGCATTACGGGGGATTTCACAGCTGACCTTGCCGCAACCGGCTTTGTCACCGAGGACCCTGAGTTCTTTAGGGAGGCTATGGTGGACTCGATCTGTGTGCCCAAGGAGACCTTGCCGCAATACCAACTCGAGAGCAATGTGGGAATGTCCACCAATGCCCCCTATTCGGTGGAGGCGCTACGGCTCGTCGTCGCGTACGACTGCCCGGAGCGGAGCGCAGCCTTCGAGGAGGCTCTGGCGGCCGTTGAACTGGAGAAGGCGGGCGGCTAGTGACCGGCCTCGGCCACGGTCCTGGCTTCAGGCTTCGACTCCTCGGCGTACTCGGCTGAGACTTCGGGGATGAGGCCTTTACTGCGTCACACTCGTCGAACTGCACCAAGACGTTAACGCGCCGGTTGGCCTTCATGTCCTCGGGCGGTGCTGTCGATGACGAGCCGGTTGCCGGCGTAGTCTCGGGCTGAGATGAGCTTGCCGTCGTTGCCGCCCTTCTCAGTCATCTGGCGTACCACGTTCACGGCGCGGTCGGCGGACAGCTCCCAGTCCCGGAGTTGCTGGGTACCGACCTGCTTGGCGGTGCGGCCGTCGACGTCGACCGGGCGGCCGCTGCGTCGAATAGGTGATGCAACGGCGTCGAGCTACCTTGCGACGTAGAAGTGCAGGTCGTCACATCGATCCTCGTCGCGACTTAGGCATTTAGAGCCTAGTAAGCGGTAATCGAGGCCGCGCCAGCCGCTGACTTTTGAATGGAGCTAGACACCCACGCGCTTCCTCTTATATCGACCGCTGCGGTCGAAGACCCGGTAGCTCGTCCACCTCCTGTGACGAGGAGGCCTGCTCCTCGGAGCTACGGTGCGATGACCTCGACGGTCGCCCAGCGGCGTGATTCGTAGTACTTGGTGGTGGCCATCGGTGCTTCATCCGGGGTGTTGGTCACCACGGCGTACGTGCCGGGCTCGAGGTCACCAGCGAGGGTAATCGTGTGCGAGTAGTTGCCCACCTCGTCGGCGTACACGGCCTCACACTCGATCACGAAGACGTCGGTCTGGGCGACCCCGAGGCCGATGTTGATCCGCTGCCCGGGTTCGTATCCGCTACCCGTGATCGTGATGGATGAGCCGGGCTTCGTGATCGTGCTCGCGACGCCCCACTCCGCGTCAGGGATTACGATGTTCGCGACCGGTCCAGTCACTCCCGACTCGGCAGTTGGCGTCGCTGCCGCAAGCTCTGGCTGCGATGTCGGCTCCAGCGTCGGATCGATCACAGTTGGCTCAGGAACGGCGGTCGGTGCAGGCTCCGGGGTCGCGGAGGGGCCCGCGAACGCCGGAGGCGCAGTTGCAGTCGTACTGGGAGTCGGATCCGGAGTTGGGGTGACCGACTCGACTGCCGGACCAGGCTGGGCTTCTGGTATACCGGCAGGCAGCGCGCACCCTGCGAGGAGCGCAGCTGTCGCAGCGAGAGTGGCCAAAGTGAGCGTCTTGTTCACGGGGGACGTCCTGTAGGAGAAGGCGAGTGCAACGAGGGGTTCGGTGGCAGAAGTCACTTCCAGCTACATCTCCTATTGGCGACGCTACAGGCAAACACGGGCCCCCGATGGCGGTGTGCGAAGCTGCCGTCCGCCACTTCCAAAGCCAACTTGCGACCAATGCGGTGCGTGTCGCTGACCGCTATATAACCACCTCACCGGAGACCTGAGGCATGGCTCTCATGGGGATCGCAGAGCGTTGGCCGCCTTCCACAGATTTGCTCGAGCTGCCGTTGGCAGAGGTGGTGGTCCTCAGTAGGATCAAGGGTCACCTAGTCTTTCACTTGTGGATCGAGCGCAGGGTTGCCGAGCACGAGGTCCTAGTTCATTGAACTCTCTAACTCACCCTATGCGGGCGAGCACGCCACGGGTGCTGACTGACGGCTTTAAGGAGCCGACGTGCCCTTCGCCAATACAGCGGGGACCGCCTCGACGCTCTGCATACTCACCTAGGGCCCCCCTGAACGCCTGACCGCTCTGACCCGCGCCGGAACTCCCGTCACCGAGGCAGCGAAGTTTGCCAAGGAGGACGACCTCTCGGCCCCCGGTGCGCCCTTGCCCGAGGCCGTCAGGCCCACCGTGAACGACAGCTGAAGCTCGGCTTCACGCGACGCACTGAGGTCGAACCCTTGTCCTTCACGGAGACCGACTACGCCAGCTGATCGAGGCTCTGAGGGGTGGTTGGGCGCCAACTGCTACTGCTGCCCCTCACGACGCGCTCGGGCTGCTCGGACGACCTCCTCGGCCACGATGAGGTAGTCCGCTCGATCGCCATTCAGGGGTATCGACTCCTCGCCGTACTTCTCGTAGGCGATCTCCAGCAGTCTCTCCGGTTCGTCGATGTTGAGCGCCAGCGCCAGAGGCACCAGATCCTCTACATCTTTCTCGCGCTGGGCCGCAAGCTTCATCGCCGCCATGGATTCCAGGTCCGCGAGTCGGATCGCGGACGACATCCCAGGCGGGGCCATCCACTGTGCGTCGTTCGGGAGGAAGGCGGCGGCCCTTGAGTTCAGCCACTGCTTGGGCAGGCCATAGTCGAGTGCCATTTCGTCGACGACGGCGTCGACTACCTCCGCACTCTGGTACCGAGCATCGATGTCCTCGGTAGCTCTGTCCAGGAGATTGTGCAGCAGCAGTGCGGCGCCGCCGACGATCTGAATGTCCATCTGGACACCGCGGTCGTTCAGCCGGGCCTCAAGCTCTTCGAGGAGCAGCACGACGTCCTCCCGCCGAAAGCCCCTGTCGCTAAATCGTGGTGAGATCGCGCTCACGGATCCAGACGTTGAGTTCGGCGAGCTCCGCTGGAGTATCCCTTCGGATCAGAGCCTTCATGCTGTCACCGACCGGCCGCACCCCTTCGGCCGGGAAGAACGGCTCTGCCGATGGCGTGGCTTGAAGGGCCCAACTGGGCGGAGCCGTTGATGTCCTCTTCGAGATCCACCTGCTGATACCCGCCAAAGCCGTCAGATAGCCAGGGTCGTCGATTGCCGGCGCCTGCTCCATTTCCGCGTGGCCTGCATCGATGGACGAGGAGGCGTACTCACCGAGGAGCCGGATCGCGAACGGATAGTCGCGGGCGGCGAGGGTGGCGGCGAACTTCTCGCCGATGTCCGACTTTCGCCGATCCTCGGTCCGGGTACCCAGGTCGATGTCGAGATGGTTTACGGCTCTCAGCGCCAGCCCGAGGGATGCGCTCTCCTTGCCGCCCTCCAGGTCCCCGACGAATTTCCGCGACACCTTGAGTTCGCGCGCGAGGTCCTGCTGGGAAAGCCCCCGGCCCTTCCGGGCCTTGCGAATGCGTTCGCCCAGGTTCGCGGAAGTCAGCTGGGAAGTAGCCATGCTTCGATTATGCCACCGATCGGTTACATTCGGGCATGGATATGTGTGCCTCCGCACACATGGGGTTCCATGAGCACCGACACCCTCGCCGACATCCACATGAACCGCCAGACCGATGCCATCTCGGCCGCAATCGAGCAGGTGGGCATCCTCGTGTCCGCCCTCGAGCACTGGCAGGACGTGTACCGCGCCTCGCTGAAAACGGCCGGACAGCCCGGAGGCTACGAGCAGTTCCGTGCCGTGTCCGCCATCCGCGCCGCCGTCGAACGTGCCGCGGGCCGCGCCATGGACGCCGCCTACATGCCGCACGAGGCGTTCGACATCCAGCCCTCCGAATCGATGACCGTGCACCACCCCGTCCTCAAGGACGCCCTCGCCTTGGTCAGCGGCGACTACCAGGCCGCACTGCCCGAGGTGAAGAACGGCGGCCTCTTCCAGGCGATGGGCCTGGACGCGACCCGCACCGCCCTTCAGTACGAGATCAGGGAAGCAGGACTGTAGACGCCGCGGCGGAGATGGCGTTGCGGCGCTTGATGGCCGCCTTGCCCTCGGCCCAGAGGACGATGTCCATGATGCGCAGGATCGACGGCTTGTAGTCGAGCTCGAGGATGCCGGAGTCCTGACGGATCTTCTCGAGGCGCTGCGGCAGACCGGAGCCGTCGTTCAGGGCTCGATGCCAGTCGTGCCAGTAGTGCCCGTAGCCGATCAGATCCTCGATGACCGAGTCGACGATGGGGATGAGGTTCGGGCGCTTCCGCGCCATGATCTTGCTCCCCTTCGTCCGGCCCACTTTCCATTTCTCGCCGTTCCGACGGGTGATGACGTCCCACAGCTCCTGCGCGGGGCTCTGCAAGCCCAGGTGCTTCTCGTAGCCGGCCTCGTCGAGCTCCCACATGTTGATGTCGGTCGGGATGAGCGACAGGAGACGATCGACGTTCGCCTTCTCGCGATCCATGAGGCCGATCGCCGCGGCTCGCGGCACCTCGACGGCCAGGAACGACACCGCGACGCAGTCGTCCCCGGTGATCTCGTTCGCGATGTCTGGCCGGTCCCCGCCGCCCTTCCACTGATCGAAGCTCGCGCCGGTCCTGGGCATCCCCCGGTCGATGTCCTGCCGGTAGTACTCGCGGACGTGCTCCGTTGCCGTCTCGACGTCGTTCAGGATCTCGTGCAGCATGACTCCCCCATCGTTCACCGGCGCCCGGTGCGCCATCCGCCACCATAGCGGGCCGCCCGAATTGCGCCACAGCCTGTGGCGCGATTGATCAGCCGTCTGCGCATGTTCCTCCTCGGGGCCGCCGCCCCCGCTGATTCGAAGGACACATGCCGCTCCGTCTGCCCCACCCCGCACCGTCGCTCGATTCCGTCGACGGGCTCTTCGCGCTGCAGCCGCTCGTGCACCGGAACCGCGAGCAACGGGCGTTGGCGTCCGTTCCGTCGGCCCCCTACCGGGTCGAGTTCGAGGTTATCTACCTGGCGCCGGCGGGACGGCGATTCCCCGCCGGCACCGTAGCCGTGAGTGTGCCGGCAGACGAACTGGTTCCGACGGTTGAGTCTGCGGCGCTGATTACCGAGGTCTGGGGCTCGAAAGCCCGCCGGTCGCTCGACACGACCCTGCTGAGCTGGCTCTTCTGCCACGGCGCCGAGGCGGCCACCGCCGACGGGCACGAGAGGTGGTCGGAGGACTGGATGTGGGAGCTGGAGAGCGAGCTCGCAGCCCTCCGGTCGGTCGCCTGGGCGGTGAAGGACAAGCCCCGCTCCGCACACATCAGGACCATGGAACCCCGGTCTCTCACCCTCGCCCCCAGCCCTGCCTTCCCGACTCATCCCGTCGTCGCTGAAGCCCTCTCCGAGGAAGCCCGAGCGCTGCGCCGGGCGGACGTGACCTGGCGGGCGATCGCGCAGAAGTTCGGCATCACCCGGCTCGAGGCGCTGCGTCTGGCCCACGACCTCGACGGCGTGCTCGACGGCATGGGTGCCGCCCGCGCGGCCTGAGCGACCGGCCGCACACAGAGGGGTAGACCACCCCGATCGAAGGAACCCCTCATGATGACCAACCGCAGCCGTGTAGCCCCCGGCATCCCGACCGGCGGCCAGTTCGCCCACGAGACACGCTCCGAGTCGGGCATCAGCCTGAGCTCACCGGCCCCGACGAAGAACTGGGGCGAGACCACCGTCTCCGAGGGCTCCCGGACGCCGTGGGGTCCTGCGGACCAGGTTGAGCACGTGGCTGACGGCATCGCCTTCGTCCACACCAGCAGCCACGGCGGCGTGAAGCTGTCCGCAGAGCGCAACCGCGAGATCCCCGCCGCCCTCCGCCAGCGCTCGGGTTGGTACGAAGAGGACGCAGAGCAATCCGTCGTCGGCATGTACTTCCCGGAGGAGATGCGGCCCCAGGTCTCCCGCGGGTTCGGCGCCGACCGCGGAGTCGACGAGTGGCGGGAACTCAGCACGGTCAGCGTCAGGGACAACTTCCCGGACGCCTACGAGAAGGCCACCGGCCTCGAGGTCCAGCCCGGCGAATCAACCGTCCGCGACGCGGCACTCTGGCGGAAGGCCCACGAGGACGACTGGGTGCTGCGCAGCGCCATGGGCAAGGGCGACGAGGTCGAGGTGACGGCTCACCGCCGCGGCGAGACGAAGAACTTCATGATCACCAGGGCCGAGTACGAGGCCCGCCTGTCAGCGTCCGACAAGGGGCCCTACGGCATCTTCGCCCTCGACCTGGCCAACGCCCGCGAGCTGCCCAAGGAGCCCGAGGCGCCGAAGACGCCGGCGACCCAGTACAAGGGCGTCGACACGTCCGGCCTCACCGAGCTGCAGCGTGCGCGCACCACCGAGGAGCTGGCCAAGCGCTGGAGGGACGAGGACAACCGCGTCCGCACGATGGCCCAGATCATCGCTGAGGACGGCATCACCGAGAAGAAGGTCTACGTCACGAACGGCAAGCGGGAGTACTTCCTGACCCGCCGCGACAACGTCGAGGACCGCGCAAGCTCCGCCTTCCCGGTGAGCAAGGCCCTCTGGGAAGCCGTGGAGGCTCCCGACACCCGCACCCCTGTCCAGCTCGCCAGCGAGAAGACCTCCGTCGCGTACCACCGCTTCGAGCACGCGTACGGGTCCGAGCGCCGCGCGGCCCAGACGGCGTACAACGCAGCCCGTACCGAGGAGAACCAGCTCCGCGACGCCGAGAAGTCCGTACAGGCCTGACGAACACCACCAGAAGGATCACCATGAAGACCAACCCAGCCCGCGTCGCCCCCGGCATCCCGACCGGCGGCCAGTTCGCCCACCAGCAGCGCTCAGAGGCCGGTGTGGCCCTCGCAAACCGCAAGGGCGCCTCCCTGGACGCGCTGATCGAGCGCGCATCCAATCTGCGAAGCGAGGAGCATGCGCAGTCCCTGCGCGACGAGCTGGCGGCCATCCAGACCGACGGCGGCGTCGAGCTCTTCCGCCGGAACCTCGACGCCGAGCACAACCCTCACAGCCCGTGGACGTGGTCCGAGCACGCCAGCTTCGACAACGACGAGTGGGACCGACTCGCTGAGCTGTCGGTCGAGGACGCAGGCCAGTACGCGGACGACTCGGTCAAGATGTTCCGCTCCGGCCGCAGCGCTTTCCTCGAGAACATCCCCGCCGAGCGACTCCGTCTGCTGGCGGAGCTGCATGTTCCGAAGTCGGATCAGTGGAGCCCGGTCGAGCGTCTCGCCTACCTCTCGGCTGACCTCGATGCCCTGCGCGAGCTGGCGAACATCCCTGCGAAGAGCACCGGGAGGTACCGCGCCGCCGTCGCCCTCGTCCGCCCGGCGCTGGCTGAGCGGTACGACCAGTCCGTCAAAGAGCAGGTCTTCTCGAAGGCATTCATCGAGAGCGGGCGGCCCATCGGAGTGCTGGCCGACCTGAAGAAGCACCTGCGGAATGCGACCGACGAGGAGATCATCGACTTCGCCGCCCGCAGCATCCGGCCAGCCCAGATCGACCTCTACGGACAGCAGGCGTGCTCGAACCACAGCCGCAGGGACCTCGAAGCCAGCGGCCTCGACCCCGCCTCCGTGAAGCAGCTGACGATGGCGAAGCAGGACGCCTCCATTCAGGAGATGAAGGCGCTGTCCGGCAGCGGCATCACGACGTTCAAGCACTACCAGAACGTGCGCCACGCGATGCAGTCCAGCGACGCCGGCGCCTATGCGGCCGCCGCACGGCACGCTGCCCCGCCCACCCTGCACGCCTACCGGGTGGTGAACGGCGCGAAGCTGTCGGCGCGCGAGGCCGAGATGGTCGGCGCCCTGGTCAAGCACGGCCACGACGATCCTGCCTCCATCGCCGGGTTCTCCCGCGCGGAGCCTCTGGCGGACCGCGGCGTGCGTGTCTCCATCATCCAGCGGGCCCACGATGCCGTGCAGGCGAAGGTCCCCATGAAGGAAGCCGTCGCCTTCAGCCGCGCCGGGGTTCCCTCCGAAGCGATCGCCCGCTGCGCGGGCCTGGACCCATGGGTGGCAGGCGAGATGTACCGGCGCGAGTACGAGCGGGAGCAGCAGGACGCCTTCAAGCGCGGCTGGGTCACCAAGCCGGCGAAGTGGCCGCACACCGCGGAGTCCGTCCGAGGAGAGTCGATTCGACCTGTGGGTCGCACACCACAGGTAGCGCCGCCCCGGTAGGTCCCAGACAACTGAACCAAAGGGCCCCGGTGGAATCGTCCCACCGGGGCCCTATGGGCGATCGAGCTAACTCATTCCCGCTCAGGTGAATGGTCGGACACCAGGCGATGTCGTCAGGTCAAATCGGAATCGACACCCCGACTCCACCGCTGCCTCCACCCACTGGCAGTGCCAGCAGCAAGGAAACGATATTTGCCACGAGTACCGCCACGACGAGCCATCGAAGACCGGAATATCTCCTATCTCGAAGGCGCGGCCCCCAAGCCCATACTGCGGCTATCGCGGAAATGAATATTCCGGCGATCGGCAGAAGAAAGATTGCGACGACGGAGAGCAGAATTGCGATTGATATGACCAGCGGGCCCAGCCTGGATGTCGACGGAGCGGCTTGCCGAGGAGACAACATTTGCGTCATGGCGTCCGCTTTCTAGTAGAGACTGCAGGCAAAGTCCTGATAGGCCCTTGCATCGAAGTAGCCTCGCAGTCGCAGGCAAATGTCAGAGGTCTGCACGACCCAACCATTGGATCCGTACACGAAGCGATGCTGCACCCACATGCGAGCCTGGTTCGTGACGATACCAGTCTGCGAGTTGATGAGCCCCTGATGGCTCCAACCGACCCAGCTCGTGTCGCCGACAGAGTTGGTGCGCTTCGCACTCGTCACGGTCAGTCCATTCGAGCACCAAGTGCCGTCCACCCGCATACCGTAGAGACGGCCACCGAAGGCATTCGTCACCTCTCGGTAGGCGTAGTTGCCCCAGCACCCAACCGCCATGGTCGAGAACTCCCCGTCCGGAACGACGCCAGCCTTCTTCGAAGCTAGAGCGTCGGCGTCAAGGGGAGCGATTTCCACCTCGGTCTTGGTGTCTGCAGGCATCGAGTACGCGGTGAACAGTGCCTTATCCGTCTCCTTGAGACCGGCGAAGTATGCTCCCGGGTCCACTGACCCGAGTAGGCCCTCCGAGATCTGAATTGCTTTCTTCTTGTTGGCCGGCGTGTCCTTCACCCCGGCGATGTCGACGGACTTCACCTGTGCTTGAAGGTTCTCCGCTGGAGCTGCTTGAGCTGCATTCGGCGCCGAAGCAACACAAATCGCAACGGCCATAGCAGCAAAGAGACGCCTTGTTGAATGTTTCACAAATCCCCCGATTCGATAATCTGGGCGACTACTTTGTCTGCCCGAACCTGAGGCTATACGGTAGCTCGGGGGGAATCTATAGTTTCTTTGGCCCAAATTCCGCAGCTGAATATCGCCGCTGGTCACAGCGGGGTCCGGGCCGATTTCCTGACGAAGCCGGACAGCTCGATTGACGTTCCCGCAGCTTCAGCTTCGATGCTCACGGCGCCTAGAAGAGGGCCAGCTGACCCTCGGCGACCTCGCCCCAGTGCGCCGGCCGGTTTCTGGCAATCCAGGCGCACTCGATGCTGCAGAACTTCCGGTGCCGGGAGCCCTTGTGGTCGGGCAGTGTGAAGACGCGGTTGCAGCGCATGTTCAGGCACGTCAGATCGATCGTCGTTCCGGCGCGCGCGGCCGTCCGGCACTCGACGGAGCAGTACTTCTTCACTTCGGCGTCGCACGCCCGCACTTTCGACGTCTTGTGGCAGTGCTGGCAGGTCCAGTCGACGCGGGGCCGGCGGGGCGTGACGAGCTCGATCGCGCTTCCGAAGCGCGGCCTCGGGTGCCTGAAGCGCGCCTGCAGTGCCTCGCGAGGCAGCGGCCACCGCCCGCCCTTGCTGGCGTTGCAGGGCGAGCAAATGGGCCGTAGGTTTGCCAGGCAGTGCGCCCCACCCTTGGACACGGGCTTCACATGGTCCGTCTGGTCTGCGTCGGCGATGCCGCACATCCAGCAGCGGCCGCCCCACAGGGCGAATCGGGCGTCGCGTTGGTCCGGGGTGAAGGGCACCACCAGATGCGGGCCGACCGCCTGGTAGCGGTAGCGCCGAAGCTGGTACTGGTCCTTGTTCCCCTGGTAGTAATCGCTTGCGCACTGCTTGCACCGGTTCGAAAGCCCGTTCCGGCTGGTCTTGTCCCGGGTGAAGCAGTGTCCCGGAAGCACCCGCCTGCACCGGCCGCAGGGCGCATGGAGCTCACCGGTGATGGCAAATTCCGCTTCGAGGGCCAAGATGAGGTCGCAGCGGTCGGAACAGACGAGCGTGCCCTGGGCACGGCGTTCCTCGGGCCCGAGGCGGCCACACACCGGGCAGCGCAAGGCGGCGAACATGCACTTCCGGCTGCAGTACCTCTGGTTTGCCGCGCGGTTGGCCTTCAAACTGACGGTCCTGCCGCAGTGCTCGCAGGTGACATCGCGGCGGCCGGCGGCGGACCTGCACTCCACGGAGCAGAAGCGGGACTTCAGCTGCGCAGCAAGGGACTGGCTGCCCTTGAGGGTGAAGGACGTGCCGCAGTGCTCACACGGCTTGTAGATGAGTGTGCGCGGCATGTCGTCCCCCTGACGTCAGGGGAAAGCTACCACCGCCCGAGGACAGCCAGCGGGATTGGCCTACGAGTCGCGGACACCCCGCTCGACGGAGCCGGTGTAGATCCTCGCGATCCCGTTCATCGCGGCCAGCGCATCCTCGAGCGCTTCGGCGTGGATGCGAGTCTCTGCCAACTCGGCGAGGTCGGGGTCCGCGGACTGGGGTGTGAGCATGCTGGCTGTCTGGACCGCCTTGCCAGCCGCGATCTCCTCGGCCAGGTCGCCCAGCCGATGCAGCAGCGTGAGGGCGCTGCGCAGGTGGTCCCGGGTGCCGGCGTGGAACCCGGAGAGCATCTCGGTCATCTCAGGGTCCGCATGCGCCGCCTGCGTGCGGCCGCCGGCGGACAACCAGAGCACCGGCTCGTCGCCCTCCCCGTCCTGCCAGTAGGCCTGCAGCTTCACGGCCTTCCCGGTTGCCGTGTCGAGTGTCGAGGCGCGCACGTTGAGGTCCTGGCCGTACAAGCTCTCCTCCAGGACGACGCCGACGAAGACCCGTTGCCAACAGACGTGGATGAAGTGCTCGAGCTCGCCGTGCCATTCCTCGCCGAAGCCCTCCGATGGCTCCTTGGCCCCGAGGATGTCATCGAGCGGGATCCTGCCGAGACCGCGGATTGATGCGGTGGCCATCGTCGACAGCGAGATCAGGAGGTCCTCGCGTAGTTCGATGCTCCTGGTGAGGAGCCTCGTGGCGTGCAGAGCTTCAGCGTGCAGATGCAGCAGGTTCAGAATTTCGAGGACGTTCTGGACCTGCGTTCGTGCGCGCCCCGAGCAGACGGCGGGGATCGAACCCCCTGCCTCCTGGTTGGAAGCCAGGCGCCCTACCCTCAGGGCTTCGTCTGCAGATGCCCTCTCGGGCGGATCGCCTACTCCGCCGGCACGAGCACCGGCGAGTAGGCGGCGCGGCCGCACGTCAGGCACCGGTAGATGTTCCGGGGAGGCGACACGCAGTTCATGGCGCCGTGCTCGACGCAGTCCGGCTTGTTCCACACCGGATTCACGACGACCGTTCGGGCGCTGACGTCCCTGGTGGACCAATCCGCCCGGTCCTTCTGGGTGTCCCAGTTGAAGTCGGGCATGTCGGCGAGATCGAAGATCGGGCGCGGTTCCATCGGGTCCTGCTTCCTGCTCGGGATCCTCGCCGCCCTGGCTGGGCGGTGGTCCTCGATGCGTGCCACCTCCCGGGTTCGAACCGGGGACCTCACGATTTTCAGTCGTGCGCTCTACCAACTGAGCTAAAGCGGCGCGGTGCCCATCACAGCCGGGCACTCGTCGGGGTGACAGGAGTTGAACCTGCGACTTCCTGCTCCCAAAGCAGGCGCTCTACCAAGCTGAGCTACACCCCGTGGTCGATGACGCCGAGTTCCACGGCTCCCGCTGGTCTTACGGGCATTCCACCTCTACCGCTCCGTACGGTCGAGCCGCACCAGTCATCGTGGCTCACCGGACCGCAACCGATCCGGTGCCCGAGCCCCCTGCTGGATTCGAACCAGCGACCCCCTCACTACGACTGAGGTGCTCTAGCCAGCTGAGCTAAAGGGGCAGTGGAGGGTCCGGGCGACTGCAGTCCCCTGGACCCTCCCGCCGTCACGTGGCGTTACTCGTCCGCGCTGTCTGTAGCGGGTTTGCGGAATCCCGTGCCTGTCAGAGGTTCGACCCTCTCCTGCCGGAGCAGGTGCCCACCCGGGTGGGCCCACAGGCTCGCTGCAGCTTCATCGAAGCCCCAGCACCCTGATCTCTTCGAGGAGCTCTTCCCGCTCCTCAAGCAACGCCTTGAGGTCGGAGTCGCCCGGCGGCCCGCTGGCATCCTGCTCCTCCTGAAGTGGGTCCAGCCGCTCTCGCCATCTCCCGGGTCGTACCCTGATGGACGACCGTCATCGTCCAGGCAGAAGTAGTCCGGCACGTTGCCGGCCGCCGAGAGCTTCAAGGTCCGGCCGCAGACTCGGCAGACCGGCACCGGGTCGACGACGGTCCGCTCCTCGAGGCGCGCAAGCCGATCCGGGGTCAGTGCCATCAGGCGATCTCCTTGCGGGGTCGCTCGAAGTTCACGTCGATCACAGGGTTCTCCAGCCAAATGTCACCGCGGTCCTCGACGTCAAGCCAGTCCTCGCCGTTCGGCAGCGACAGGTAGGCCATCGTGCCGTCGGCGCGCGCCACCTCGGCGGGCGTTCCGCTGATCGTCCAGACCTGCACGCCATCGGGCACCTCCACCGGTGGCTTCCAGCCGAGCGCGACCAGCGCATCCACGATGGCCACCCACGGAGCCGGCGGATTGACCGCGACACCGTAAAGCTTCTCGTCGTACGGGCGCCCTGCGAAAGCCCCGTGTGCGGCTTGGTTGTCGGCGTAGACGTCCTTCGCCGCAGCGTAGGCATCGACGAGGGTTTCCGGCGCCTTCGGCGCTGTCCCGTTGTCCTTGGCCATGGATCTCCTTGCTCGGTGTATGGTTCCTGCTGCCCATGTGTGCGGAGGTCCGTCCATCCGTGCCCACCTCCGGATTCGAACCGGAACCTTCCGCATTTTGAGTGCGGCACCTCTAGCCAGTTGGGTCAGGCAGGCGTGGCCCCCGCGGGATTCGAACCCACAACCGCCTGATCCGTAATCAGGTGCTCTATTCGTTGAGCTAGGGAGCCCGATGGCGGTGCAGCTCGCCCTGCACCGCCGGGTGGTTCAGCCCTTCACGCAGAGGATCGTGCGCAGGTGCTGCACGACGTCGACCAGGTCGGACTGCGCCGCAATGACCTTGCTGAGGTCCTTGTAGGCGCCGGGGATCTCGTCCACGATGCCGGAGTCCTTGCGGGACTCGACACCGTGGGTCTGCTCGATGAGGTCCTCGACCGTGTACGTCGCCTTGGCCTTGGTCCGGCTCATCCTCCGGCCGGCGCCGTGAGACGCCGACTGGAACGAGGCCGGGTTGCCGAGCCCCCGCACGATGTACGAGCCCGTGCCCATCGATCCAGGGATGAGGCCCATCTCTCCGGAACCGGCCCGGATGGCACCCTTGCGGGTGACCAGCATCTGACGGCCGTCGATCTCCTCCTCGGCCACGTAGTTGTGGTGGCACGAGATCTCGTTGTCGAAGGTGATGTCTGCCGTCGGCAGCGAGGACCGGAGCGTGCCCTTGAATAGCTCCATCATGATCTTGCGTGAGCGCATCGCGAACTCCTGCGCCCAGTCGAGATCGCGACGGTAGGCAGCCATCTCGGGCGACCCCTTGAGGAACACCGCCAGGTCCCGGTCCGGCAGGTCCTGGTTCTGCGGCAGGGTCTTCGCAATCGAGATGTGCCGCTCAGCCAGCTCCTTGCCGATGTTCCGTGACCCGGAGTGCAGGGTGAGCCACACGCGGTCCTCGGAGTCGAGAGTGATCTCGAGGAAATGGTTTCCTCCGCCGAGGGAGCCTAGCTGCGAGTGGGCCCGCGATTCGAGCTTCTGCACGCCACCGTGCAGGTCCTTGAACCGGCCCCAGAAGGCATCCAGACCCGCGGTTACGCCGAGGCGCTTGAGGTTCAGTCGCTCGTCGTGGCCGCGGAAGCCGACCGGGATGGTGGCCTCCACTGCCAGTCGTAGGGGCTTGAGGTCCTCGGGCAGGTCGGCGGCCGTGAGCGAAGTGCGGACGGCGGAGACGCCGCAGCCGATGTCGACTCCGACGGCGCTCGGGGAGATGGCCGACTCCATCGCGATGACGGATCCGACGGTGGCGCCCTTGCCGAGGTGGACATCGGGCATGACGCGGAGCCCGTGAACGTACTCGAGGGCCGCGATATTGCACAGCTGCTGGAGGGCGGCCGGCTCGACTTCGTGCTCGGGTGCCCACATGAGGGTTGATGCTTTGGCGCCGCTGAGCGCTACGGGGAATTCCATGGTGCGGCCTCCTTCAAGGCTTGATCGTCGTCCCCGCGGTGTAGGGGGCGAAGTTATGCCGCGAATGCGGCGGTGTGCTGCCCAACCAGGGCTCGAACCTGGAAACTCCGGGTCCAAAGCCCGGCGGCTCTGCCAGTTCGCCCACAGGGCAAGGGGCATGTGTGCGGCGGAGGCGGTGGTCTTCCCCGCGCTCATCGCGCTACTCCACCTGGATTCGAACCAGGAATCTCCGAGTCCAGAGCTCGGCGGGATGCCAGTTACCCCATGGAGTACGGTCCGGGCTTCCACCGGGCACAACGGGACGATTGCGGCCCGATTGCTGTGCGCCTTGCTCCCCCGACAGGATTTGAACCTGTAACCCTCGCATTAACAGTGCGATGCTCTGCCAGTTGAGCTACGGGGGGAATGACGGTTGCCCGCCGCCCCAGGTTCGCCCCGGGGAAGTATGGGTCCGGCTGGAGGTGCATCCGCGACGCGGGCAACTCCGCGCCTGGGCAAGGTCGACCTGCCTGCGGCTCCAGCCGGACGATGGCCTGTTTCGGCTGCATGCACTACAGCCAGGGAAGGCTCCCTGTTCGGCATACGTCGACCCCGGTGTCCGCCGGCATTCATGTGGCTGCGTCCTGCCGCGCGCGGTGTCGTCGTACTGCGTGCCCCCACCGGGGATCGAACCCGGGTCTTCTGATTAAGAGTCAGATGCTAAACCATCTCAGCTACAGAGGCAGGTGCCGTCTTTCCGGCCGTCATGATGCTCACTCGGAGCCGATTAGGATTCGAGAGTCTCTGTGTCAGATCACCTTGGGGGAATCCGTGAATCGTCGTCCTGCTGTCTTCGCACTTGCCGCACTCGTGATGGTGCCCCTGAGCGCCTGCGGATCCTCCAACAGTGCCGACGCCTGCGAAGCGGTCGAGTCATCGGCGACATATCTGGATGCCGTCATCGACGATCCGGACTCCACTCCGGACGAGGCGAAGGGCGCTTTCTCGAGCCACGTCGACGATCTCGGTCGGGCGGCTGACATCGCCGAGGGCGAGGTGCGGCTGACAATTCAGGAGGCACACGACTACGCCGCTGAGTACGAGTCCAGCTTCAGTGAGGACAGCGGCGTGGCGTACTTCATGCAGCGGAATCGGGTTGTCGATGCCTGCGCGGAGAACCACTCGTCGATCAACCTCGACTAACGGCCGCCAAACGCCCGCATCAAGGCCATGTCGGCCCGGGTGATGCCGCGGCCTGTCTTGGGGATCACGATGAGCGGCTTGACCGCCAGAGAGTCGATCCACTCCAGGGCGCTGGGGTGGGATCCGATGTCGTCGTCGATCCAGATGAAGGGTTCGGCGGGCTGATCCCCGAGGAAGTGACGCAAAACTGCCAGCTTCCACCAGTCCCACGACGCGTCGTTCTCCAGTCCCTCGAGTACCACCCAATCGGTGCCGTTCAACCCGATCGACGGAGCGTACTCGGTGACGGCTGACCGCTCCCAGTTCGTCAGCCACACGTTGACCAGGTCCGGATGTGCGGTGAAGTCGTTGAGCTGGCTGACGAGCTCGAGCGAGATGTGGCCGGGGTAGGCGCCGGCCACCGTCATGGGCACCCAGTCCCTCAGCCATCCGGTGGCCTCCCTGGTGAGGGTGGTTGTCGCAGGCGTGGGACGCGCCGTCGATGTCGTGGAAGACGTGCATGGCCCCTCCCTTCAGGTGGGTCGGTGAATGTCGGTGGTCTGGAACATCCGGACTTACAGAGTCCGGAACATCCGTGGAGGCAACAGGGGTCGAACCTGCGACGTCCTGACTGCAAATCAGGTGCTCTACCAGCTGAGCTATGCCCCCGTGCGCCGTCTTTCCGGCTGTCATGTGCCCAACCGGGGACTCGAACCCCGGTGCCTTGCGGCGCTGAGTCCTGAACCCAGTGCGTCTGCCAAATTTCGCCAGTCGGGCGTGGCCCCGGAGGGTCCGTGGCGGATGAGGGATTCGAACCCCCGTAGACGTGCGTCAGCTGATTTACAGTCAGCCCCCTTTGGCCTCTCGGGTAATCCGCCAATGCCGGTTCCCGCCCCGCAAACAATGCGCCTGCGGAGCGGTCACCGACTGTTTTTGCGCATGACGGAATTGCAGCTGCTGAATATGGCCTTCAACAACTTCCGCACGCGCTTGAAATCACGTTCACTATGGAATTCTCAATACTCGATTGCATCGCCCGAGGGCGTGCGGGTACTGCGCAGGGATGACAGGGTTCGAACCTGCGGCCTACGGATTTGGAGTCCGTTGCTCTACCAGCTGAGCTACATCCCTAGGTCCGCGGTGCGGATCCTGGTCGGAGGTGACCGGCCCGTTTCCGGGCAAAAAGGAAGGCCACCTCTGGGCTGGACTTACCCGAAGCGGCCTTGATCCTGCTGCTATGCAGCTAGGGTCGAGTACTCCGGTGCCGTGAATGTGCCCACTGCTGGCCATAGGCCGGCTTCAGCCCTTGGCGGGCTGGCGTGAGGTTCAATCCGTTTGCGGGCAGGAGGAAGCGGCGATTCGCTGCGGCGGTAAACGTCGTGGCGCTCATGGCTTCCTCTCACACTCGGATTGCTCGTGGTCCACTCGGACCAACATGTAGAACTCTAGGGCACGCATTCCACAAAAGTAAAGCCGTGTGGGCACTTTTCCGGAAATTGCTTCCGGAGTCCCGCTAAATGCCCGGAATGACGCGGAAATTACCTATTGGCGTACAGAATCAATGCCGGTTGGAATTGTCGATCTGCCAAGCGCCGGCATCTCCGGTTCCGCATCGGGGCAGGGCCAGGGCAGGCCGTCCTCCCAGCAGACGCTCGATTCGATCAGGTCGGGGTCCGACTCGGGCCCGTTGCCGTCGCTGTTCAGCCCAATGGATGCGTGGACTGGCAGATCGAACATCGGTGAGCTCACAGCTGCTGCCTCCTCGGGTGGACGGGGCTCGTCGTGGGAGCCATGTGCGCGACGCCGGTCGCCGGAGTACCCGTGCCGGCGCTCAGAGCAGGAACCTGCTGGCGCGTGACCTGAGGATGCGCAGCTTCCCGGCTGGTGACGCCGACCGGAACTTTGTGGCTCGCAATACCCGGGCCCGGCGGCCGTCGTTCTCGTCGCCCTGCGAGGGGATGAGGCTGAGCGTCTCATCGTCCACGTTCGGGTGTTCGAGGACGGGCGTGATCAGGGACTTCGCAGGATCCCGCGAGTACCGAAGCCCCTGGCCGTGCTCGGGATCGTGAAACGCGACAGACCAGTGCAGCACATCCCCCGGCGTGTTCGGGTTGCGCACCAGCGCCTGGCGCACATCGTCGAACTCCTCCCTGGCGGCCAAGGACAGCGGTGTCGGCCCCTGCTCCTCCTGGGCGAGGATTTCCCGAGCCCGCTGCGGCGTCAGGTCCGGCCACGTAGCCTCGATCGCCAGCGCACGGAAGTGGAGGACATCGGAGTCGGCGGGCTGCCAGCGACCGAGGCCGACCCGGCCCTCCTTGCGGGCATCAGAGGCGAATCGACCTCCGGACGGAACTCCGGCGGCGATCCTGTTGCGGACGAAGCTCACCAGGTTCCCTCCACGATCGGCTCCAGCGACCGGGTGGTCGAGAAGATGACGGCCTCGGCGTCCGGCTTCTCGCCTGCGGCCTCGGCTGCGTCCTCGAGGACAGCCTTCGACATGTGTGGGCTGAGTTCGTTGTCCTCGTAGTCGAAGACGCGGGCCTCGGTGGCGCCGCGCGGCACGACCATCCGGTAGTTGTGGAGCTCATGGTCGACACCGGGGAGGCTGAACTCCATCTCGGCGTCTCCGTCGTCGTTGATACGGGGCAGCTCGAAGGTGACATTCTCGTTGCTGCGGACGGTGGACCAGGCATTCCAGGTGTCGGCTACGACGGCGGCCGTGCGGGACTTCGCGAAGCCGTCCTTCACCTCGTCCGAGGTGAGGCCGACTGTGGGGTCGCCGGCCTGGTAGTACTCGTCGCTTACACCGTGGTGGTCGTCGCCGAAGCGGGTGTCCCGCCAAATGTCGAGGCCCTGTCCGCCGTGCGAGAAGCCGAACTCACGGCCGTCCTCGGTGGTCAGCTTGGCGCGGTACACGCCGCCGTCCATCTCGATGTCGGAGATGCGGCCCGCGATCTCGGCACGCTCGAAGAGGCGCTCAGCCAGGGCGCCCTCGATCTCGAGCGCACCGCGAACCTCGGGCTCGGCGGTGACGAGTGACAGGGATGGCTCGGCGTGGACACTGGTCGCGAACTGACCGCCAGTGGGGACTCCAGCGGCGACGCGGGATACAGGAAAGGTACTCATGCCCATGTGTGTGCGGCTACTGCCAGTACGTGGCGACGACCGGCCGCAGCGACGTCCAGCAGTGCCTGTAGGCGGGCGTGAAGAGGTCCCCGAACTCGGTCAGCCGTCGCGCGTTCGATCAAACGAAGAGGACGTCGTCGTCTTCGGGAGGGTGCTCAAGCCCGACTGTGTGCGGCACCTCACCACTCGAATGTCCCGCTCCAAAGACAGGTAGTCACCACTCTATTCGGGTGGTGCCAGAGGTATCAGAGTGAGTAGTGGGGACTACTGGGATGAAAGGCAGCAGTGACATGAGCAATGTAATTGGTCCGGTCGTGACCGTGGCAGAGGTAGCAGAGCAGATGCGGGTCTCGAAGATGACGGTGTACCGCCTGGTGAACTCCGGTGCCCTCCCGAGCGTTCGGTTCGGCCGTTCGTTCCGCGTTCCGGAGTCGGCCCTGCAGGAGTACCTGGCAGCGCAGCACTCCTAGATCTACGGCTCGTCGACCGGCAGCACCATGATTTCTCGCGTCTGGTGCGGCCCGTCGAACCCGCGCACAGCTTTCAGCGCTGCATCCTCGCGTGAGGACCAGCGCTCCACCTTCGCGGGCTCGAACGGGTAGGTTCCGGCTTCGACCCTGGCGATGTCGCGCAGTGCCTTCTTGGCGGTCCGCTCCTCCTTGGCCCGCTCACGCTTCAGCTGTGCGAGTAGTGCATCGCGCGCCGACTGCAGGGCCAAGGAATCGTAGCTGCCGTCGTCCCGGCGCACGCCCTGCGTGGTGCCCGAGGAGTCGCAATTGACCGCGGCCAGCGGATGAACCTGCGTGCCGTCCGGGTGCTCGATGACGGCACGGCAGGAGCTGTAGTGTTTCGCCCGTGGGGATCGGTGCCGCCCTCCCAGCCCCGGGAGACGAGCTCGTAGCGCATCTTGATGTCGGGGTTCGCGATGACCCGGTCGATGTCCTCGATCCGGGCGACGCTCTCGCTGACTCGAAGCGACCGCTCCCTGATGACCAGCTCGGGCTTCTCCGCACTGGCTGCGACGACATGGCTGTAGGTGCTGGCCTGGCTTGCCCGGGTGGCCACGGTGCCGTCCGGCAGGGTCACGGTGAAGTGGGTGCCGCGCCGATCCCGCTTGCGCGCCGGCCCCGTAAGGGTGACGCCGGACACCTGGCGGGAGGTGGTGCTGAACTGGCCGCCGGTGGGTATTCCCCGGCTGACGCGCTGCTGGTTGCTCATGCCTATCTGTGTGCGGCCGGGCGGCGCCGGAGCGGATGTGCCCGCGCCGGCGCAGGTGGCCTACGGCTCGTCGATCGCCTGGACGGTGATCTCCCTGGTCTGGCCGGTGTAGGTGAACTCGCCGGACGCGGCCTTCTGGGCGAGGTCCGGCCGACTCGACCAGCGCAGGACGCCCGGGCCGCGGAGGGGGTACGTGCCCGCCTTGACCGCTTCGATGTCCTTGAGGTTGGCCGCGATGTACTCGTCGTTGGCCTTGCGCTTCTTCGCCAGCGACTCGAGCATGTAGGTCCTGGCATTCGACGGCTTGTGCACGTTGAACTCGCCGTCCTCCTCGTAGCCGCCCCGGCAGATGCCCTTCGAGTTGGCCCAGGTGTGCTCGAGGATCTCGCCCGTCTGCGGGTCGCGGATGGTGGCGACGTGGGAGTGGTAAGACGGCTCGCCGCGGTAGTCCTTGTCAGGATCGCCATCGGGCGAGGTGGGCGTGAAGCCGCGGCTCTTGATCTTGGCGACCGGGTTGGCCAGCGCGCGGTCGATTGCTTCGCTCTGCAGGCGGATCTCCTCGTTGCGGCGCAGCCGGTTCGCGATGACCAGCTCGGGCCGTTCCTCACTGGCGACGACGACGTGCGAGTAGGCGCGGGCACTGGTGCGCTTCGCTGTCGTGCCGTCGGGCAGCGTGACGACGTACTCGGTCCCCTTGGAGGTGACCTTCCGCTTCCGCGGCTCAAGGCTGATACCGGATTCGGCGTGTGCGGTTGCAGCGAACTGGCCGCCGGTGGGGCGCCCCTTGGACTCTCGGCTCTGTGTGGTGGTCATACCCCCATGTGTGCGGCGCCTCAAGCAGCCGGCGCCGGTACGGCGAACGGCCGAGGCCTACTGCCGCTCCCAGCCGTGCACGCGGTCGGTCGCGCCGACGAAGATGAGCAGAAGGCCGAAGAGCACCGTCCCGATGCAGAAGCCGATGTAGTTCCTGATGCCGTACGCCGTGAAGACGCTCAGGGCCCTCCTGGGATTGGCGGGCTTCCTGAGCGTGGCACGGAACCGGTTGATCCGTGGGATCAGCAGGGCGCACAGGATCCCGACGCCGACGAAAGCTGCGCCGATGGCCGCGGTGATGATCCGTTCTTCCATCCACACAGCCTGTCACCGGAAGCCGCGATCGGCGTGCAGGGCGGCGCTATCCCCTACGACGTCCGTCCGCGCAGGGCGTCCTTGCGCATCTGCTCGATGTCGCGGCGGACCGCCTTCGGGTCGCCGGAGTAGGCCGAGCTGTCTCCGACGGTCCGGACATACTCCGCGTACTCATCGGGCGAGTACACGTGCTCGTTCCGGTACAGCTCCTCTGCGCCCCTGCGGACAGCCCGGGAGGTGAAGTCCCCGGACGCCGCGACGGCGCCCTGCAACTCGACCAGCTGGTCATCCGTCAGGTCGATGGTCGGCATCATTGGATCGAGGTTCGTCAGGGCACGGAGCTGGCCGGCAGGGATGACCGGACCACCGAGCGAAACTGTCGGCTCGGTACGGCGGCGTGCAGTGAACTGCCCGCCGGACGGGACGCCCGCATCGACACGGGCTAGGGGTGAGGGGCTCATGCCCCGTTGTGTGCGGCTCCACGACGGTCGCCCGCAAACGGAAGCGGAGGGCCCTGGTGGACCCTCCGCTTCGATGGTGCATCATGCCTGCCAGCGGTGTGGCTAGAGTCCGGTCGTGCTCACTCCGTACTCGGCCTGCTCCGGGGTGAATCCCTCGAAGACCAACTGGTCGAACAGGCTGGCCCGGGAGAACGCCGAGTACTCCAGGTAGTCGGCGGCCTTCAGCGCGGCCTGCTCATTCCAGTCGACGGTCACACGCTCGACGGCCCAGGCTGCGTCCTCGGGCGAGAACTCCTCGAAGATCAGCTGGTCGGTCAGACCGGACTGGGAGAAGGCGGAGTAGTCCAGGTAGTCGGCGGCCTTGCGCAGCGCGTTGGACTGGCTCGGCGTTCCGTTCTTGGCGACCTCCGCAGCCTTGGCGGCGGCCTCTTCCTCGGCCTTCTTCTTCTCCGCTTCTGCGGCGGCGGCCTCTTCGGCTGCCTTCGCGTCAGCCTCCTCCTGCGCCTTCTTCTCCGCTTCTGCGGCGTCCGCGGAAGCCTGGGCCTCAGCCTCTGCTGCCTCCTGCGCATCAGCGCTGGCCTGCGCTTCGGCGGACGCGCTGGCCTCGGCGGCCGACATGGTCTCCTCCGCCGCCGGCGTCGTCTCAACAGCGGCCTGAGTGGTCTCGGTGGATGCGGCCGCGACAGTCTCGTCCTCGCCGCCACCGCCGATAGCTCCGATGAAGATGAACAGTGCCAAGACCCCCGCAGGGACGATCACACGCTTCTTCTTGAACCACGGCCGGGACGGCTTCGCTTCAGGTGCTTGGTTCGGAAATGGCTGGTACTGGGTCACGATGGACTCCCCCTGGTGGAAAACGGAATGGCTCACCGAAGGACTGGTGCGTACAAAACCGCCCCGCATTCCAGACAGGAATACCGGCTCCCCCAAGTGATCAGAAACACAAACGGTAGCACCGGGCACCGACCGTGGGATCACACCTGTCAGGCCTCAGGGACGAACAGGTATTTCCGTCGCCGCGCACGCGGGCGGATCCACAGCGGGCAGGTAGGGATGACCACTTCAGCCGAGAACACGGTCCAGGAATCCGGGGTGTTTTGGGTCGCGGATGTCGTAGGCAAGGTTCGGCTCGACGTCGACTGGTGGCCGCGGCGAACTGCGCCACTGCGCCTGCATCTGGGCCGCTTCGTGCCGCTGGGCGTTCTCGATGAGGTCGCTCGCGAGGATCGATCCGAAGTCGCCCTGTTCCCCGTCCTCGAGGCTCCGGTTGTCGTGCAGGGCCTTCAGCAGCGCCCGGTCGTCGTCGACAAGGTGGTCGAGCAGGTCGATCTCACCGTCGTTGAAGGTCTCGGCGCCGGTGTCGCGGGCGTTGATGGCTTCGCGGATGGCCGCGGTCCGATCACCGATGCTCAGCGCGCCGGTCGCCGCGATGTACAGCTCGCGCTGCCGGTCCTCGGTCGACAGGGTGACTGCCGGTTCTGCGTGGAGTGCGGCCGAGAACTGTCCGCCCGCGGGAAGGCCGGCGGGGGTGCGGGGCTGGGTCAGCGAGGTCGTCATGCCCGATATGTGTGCGGCGCCATGAGATTCTGCCACCGACGACGAAGGCCAGCGCCCGTGATCGGGTCGCCGGCCTTCAGCATCACAGGACGGACGTCAGCACATCACGGCGTGATTCATATGGCCGCGGGTGTTCGCACTGGCAGTCTGCTTTCCGGCGACCTTGGCCGCCTCTTTCCCCGTGGACAGGTACGCGTTGAAGACCGACTGGAACCACGTGTCGACCTTCGTGCTGCGCACAGCCTTGCCGGTCACGTTGGTGGCGCGCTTCGCAGCATCGAAGGTTTTGGCAATGTTCGCGCTCAGAACGGTTGCCTTCGCCTGGCTCTTGACCGCTTCCAGCGTGTTCAGCCGGACGCAGCGCACCCGGTTTGTCCCGAAGGAGCTGGACTTCATGTTGTAGAGGATGTTCGCCACGGCGGCACGGAGCTGCGCGTCTTTCCCGACGTACGGGGCAGTAGCCATGAGCACTGCAGCCTGAACGCTGGCGCGGTCGTTTGTCGTCGTCCGCCCGTAGACGTTGCGGTACAGGCTCCGCATGTTGCAGTTCTTGATGACGAAGCCACTACAGGCGGGCTCGCCGGTGATCCCCTGCTTGTCGTAGGTGGCTGCGTTCGCGGGGGTGGCGGGGACGAGCACGAGGCAGAGGACGAGGGCGAGGGCGAGGGCGAGAATCAGAGCCTTCAACCGATTGATCACGATGGGTCCTTTCGAGAGCGAACGGCCCAAGCACTCGCCTGCCGTGTGCCTGGTCCCGGTACCTATCTGTGTGCGGCAACCGGCGCCGGCGGCTGAGGCCGGCGTCCCATGATTGGTACGCCGGCCTCAGCCGCCGGTGTGATGCCACAGGTGATCTTGCCGCAGGAGCGCGGTGAGGATCATGACGGCTTCCATCCCCGGCGGCAACGACCCGCGCGGTTTCTGCCCACCTAGATGGGTGGAGCGTCCCGCCGGGCCTTCACCCGGTCCCTGGCCAGTGCCTTGATGTTGGCGGTGCCGTAACCCTGGCCGCTGTCGGCAGCCATCTCTTTCGCGGCCCACTCGGTTGTGGCGTCCTCGCCGGCGACGATGCGGCGATCGATCTCCGACTCGAGGGCCGAGAGGGGGTGGGTCGTGAAGTGCTCATTCTCTTCGACCGGAACGGTGTTCCGTTCAGCCTTCACGATGCCGAGCAGCTCGTTGCGGGCGGCCAGCTGCTGGAGCTGCATCCGGTGCCAGCCTTCGGGCTGCTGGCGCTGGAAATCGAGCATCCTGTCGAAGTACCGTGCGTCCATGAAGGCCGAGCCCTTCACCTTGAGCCAGAGCTGGTGCTCAGGGAGGTAGAAGTCCGGAAGGTAGAAGAGCTCAGGGCCGATCTGGTAGTGGCTGGGCTCGTAGTCCCAGTTGACGTCGAGCAAGTCCAGGAAGATCAGCCATCGGGCCTCGAGGCGGGAGCGGAAGACCTTGCCCGAGTAGAGCGCTTCACGGCCGACGGGCTTGGGCGCCCGGGAGGTCCGCTTCTTGGTTGCCGGCGCAGCGGTCGATGCTGCTGTGGATCCGGTCTTCGCGGTCGCCTTATGCGCGGTCTTCGACGCAGCCTTCGAAGCGGCCGCGAGCTTGGATCGCGCTGCCGTGCGGCGGGTAGGCGTCCGGGTGGAGGTCCGCGCAGTGATCTTGCCTGCGGTGGTCCTCTCAGCGGCGGCGGACCTTCGGTGCGGTCCTGCGTGAAGCCGCCCGAGGCTGTGCGGGTTCAGCCTTCGCGGTTCGCTGGGTGGGCGCGGCCTTCTTAGCGCTGGCACGCCTTGGGTCGATCGCGTGGCTGCTGCAGGCATGTGATCCTTCTGCCCTAAATCATGCGTAGAGCGAGGCGTCACGGCCCTCGACGGCCACGACGAGGAGTCTGGCATGGGCGGGATCGGCCCCGGAGGCTTGTCCGACCACTGTCCATCCTGTCCGACCATTGTCCGACCATGTGGTCGGACAAGAAGTTCCGCTCAAACAAAGGGAAGGAGGGGCCATAGATAGATAGATATGACTTGTCCGACCACCTAATATCTATCTATGCGCACAGGCTTCCCTATATGTTTACCCTCCCTCCCCCAGGGAGATATATACCCTCTCCCTATACTGTGTCCTGTTTTCCGGGCGGACAGGTCGGACAAACTGATTGGGAACACCCAATGGCACTTTGACTAGCGACGATGCCTCAAAATCGTGTCCGACCAGTGGTCGGACAGCGGTCGGACACGCGTGGACAATGGTCGGACAGGCGAATCGAAAGAATGCGCGAACAATGGAGCGCATTTGCTTCTTCGTGGTACCCTGAGGACCGAACGGAACGTAGAGAGAGTGACGAGGGGTACCACGGCCACCTGACGGGTGGCCTTTCTCATGCCCTGATGTGGGCTACTGGGTCTGGGCGCGCTGACGGCAGGCAAACGAAGGGCCCATCACCTCTTCATCGGGTGACGGGCCCTTCCTCCGACCTGAGAGCTGTCAGTCGATCCAGCACGCTGCCGGTGCCCACCGCCGGTATGCACCCTTGTTGAGCCGGCGGACCGCGTCCCAGGAGTAGCCGGAGGTGTCCGAGTCGAGGTAAACGCGGGCGGTGTCGGCCGCCTCGTCCCCCTCCTCCGGCCGGCTTAGGGTGCAGGTGATCGACGCAGGGATCGCCGTCTCGTGTCCGGGCCCGTTCCACGGGTCGATGAGCAGCACCTGCGGCGTGGCAAAGGTGAGTACCTTCCTGCCGGCGGACTCCTCGTCTGAGAGGGGCCGACACACGGCATCGGCGACCGGCGCGTGGAAGATAGAATTGAGCTTCACGTCCTTGTGCCAGTCGTAGGGCCCTCGGTTCGTGCAAAGTCGATCAGCTCCGGGGTGGTCAGTCCGTTCTCGGCAGCCTGTTCGAGCACCCCTCGTCCGAATTCACCGATGCCCTGGCCGACGCTGATCGCGGAGAGGTCCATGGCACCGTAGAAGCCCAGCTGCTCAAGGCTGAGCCCGTGGAGGAGGGCGCCCTCCTTCGCCAGCTCCAGCTCGGCCTCGGTGAAGTCCCTGACGGTTTTGCTCTGGCGCATGGGCGTCCTTCGGTCGGTTTGCCGCAACGCTATCGAGCCGGGGCGGATCTGTCTGCTGCACTAGCGGCGCAGCCGAGCAGTCCGGGCGGCTGTCCACGTCAGCTCGGCGCTGGAGACAACAGCGGCCGTACCGTGACCGCTGGTTCACCTGACCGTCACCTGCCGCTGGTAGCTTCGCCGGATGGACGCCACCCTGCCAGCACCCCAGGCCGTGCTCACCGCCACGACCGCCAGCCTCGCCGACCGTGAGGGCTTCGACGAGCAGTTCCTCGGCGTCCCGGTGCCCGTGCCGTCACTGGCCGGCGTCGACACAGTGCTGCTGCCCTACACGCACTTCTCGGTCCTGATGCGCCCGGACAAGCGCCTTGCCGCCATCACAGCACTCGGGATCGACGGTGCGAAGCTGATGGACCTCGACCGCTCCGGGATCGACTGGCGCTTGGATCCGCGGCTGCCGGAGGACCAGCAGACCGGTGAGCGGGTCTACGCGCGCAACGACATCGACCGCGGGCACCTGGTGCGCCGCGCCTCCGCCGTCTGGGGCGACACCCGCGCCGAGGCCGCCACCGCCAACGAGGACACCTTCCACTACACGAACGCCGCCCCGCAGGCCGCGAAGTTCAACCAGGGCCTCGAGCTCTGGCTCGGTCTGGAGTCGTACCTGCTGGAGAACGCCGCCGACAACGGCCGGCGCCTGATCGTGTTCACGGGCCCGATGTTCAGCGACCTCGACCCGATGTACCGCGGCGTGGAGATCCCTCTGCGCTACTTGAAGGTCGCCGTGTTCCTGCAGGAGGGGACTCTGGCCGCCACCGGCTACGTCGTCGACCAGACGCCGCAGCTGGCCGACCTGCCGGACGTTCCCCGGCCGGGCGCCGTCGACGACGGGGACGCTCCTCCGCTGGGTCCGTTCCGGACCTTCCAGGTCCCGATCCGGGACATCGCCGCGCTGACCGGACTGGACCTCGGGCAGCTCGTCGCCGTCGACCGGATGCCGATCGCCGCCGCGCTTCCGAGCGCCCGGGTGACCTCGGCCTGGCGCGAGCTTTCCAGTCCGGAGTGCCTGGACCTGGACTTCGACCTCAGAGCCTCGTAGCCTCACCGCGACCAGGATTTGGTAGTTGGGTGGCAGCGACCTCTGTTGCGCGCTCCTGCGCCGATATGATCAGCCTGGAGAAGGGGGCCGTCATGGCGAGGAACACGGGCGAGGGCAAGCGAGTCGGTCTGATCAAGGATCGCTACCAGAAGCAGAACACGAAGAGTGGGCGCTGGGAGAAGTACGACAAGAAGGGCAACTATGTCGGGACGAAGAAGTCCGACGGACCCTTCAAGAGCATCGTGCGGCTCATCGGCCGCAATCCGAAGCGAATCAAGTGACAGCCCAGAGCATCTACGTGTCCAGTACAGGCCCGAAGAGCGCAACTGACTTGGCATTCCGAGCATGACGTGTTCGCTGTGTGGCTTCGAAGGGCACAACATGCGGAGTTGCTCGGGACCCCACTGGCCCTGCTCAACTTGTGGCAAGCCGACGGCCAACATGAATGATCCATTCGAGCGCCATGACGAAGCTTTCTGCTCTCCCATGACCACCCCGGCCTGCTGGGGCACTCCCACCCTGACCCAAGCCTGATAGTCAGCGGTGAGGGCGACAACGAGCCCGTCATCACATGGAGCCCTGCAGTCCCGCTAGTCGCGCCACCAGCGGTCGGTCTTCGTAGAGTCCGGATCGAAGTCCCACTCGGCGTCGATGGCGTCGGCGAAGCATTCCTTCTGCTCCGTCGTGAGCTGCGTCCAGGTGTGCCGGCCGACGTACCGCGCCAGGGCGGACAGCGTCTCGCGCTGCACGGTGGCAACGGTCCTGATTGGAGCGTTCGGCATGGGGAGGCTGTCGGTCGCGAAGACCTCGCGCACGAGTTCGTACAGCGCCGTGCGGGTCTCCTCCGAGGCGCCGGCTGCAGTCAGCTCATCGAGCTTGCCCTGGACGACGGCGGCAGCCGAGTGGATGCCGGAGTTGCGGGAGCGGGTGAGCAGGCCCGAGATCGGACCGACGATGTCCCTGTCGGTCGGCATGGAGGAACTGCTCAACGGGCAGTCTCCACGGGAGCAGCCTGCCGACCAAGGCGGGCAATGAGAAGGACGCCGCCGAGGAGCACGAAGGCGAGCATGGTCTGGCCGTTGTGGATCGGCGCGGTCGCACCGCTGACGAGTGCGGCGAGGAGCAGGATGATCTGAGCGAGCTTCAGGGAGGTCATACCACGTATGTGTGCGGGAGATCTGGAAAGACTCTCCGGGCGAGCACATGACGTTGGACACAGCCCCTGGCCGACCGCTGACGCAGGGCACGAAAAAGCCCGCCGGGCGGTCGGCGGGCTTGGGGGCCAGGGCGGTGAGGTGCGAGTTCATCAGCGGTCCTCCATCCGGAGGGCGGAGCGGACGCGGGCGGAGCGCGAACCGATGCGGTTCGTCTGGCCGGTGCGGTGCTTGCGGGCCTTCTGATCCGCGTGGACGCCGGCGGCGCCGGATGCTGCGAAGCGCACGCGCGAGGCGATGAGCTCGGCCGGCTGTGCGAAGCCGGTCTTGGGGGCCTTGGTGGCCATGGTCCTGCCTTCCTGTTGGTTGCACACGTCATGTGTGCGGCACGGACCATTCTGCACGACGGCGCTGACGACGGCGCGGGTCAGCGGCGTCGCCGGAACAGGTCCTGGTTCAGCGACAGGACGTAGAGCAACAAGGCGAGCAACCCGATCACCTCAGTCGTCATCCTCGGCTGCGTCGTAGACGGCGAGGCAGAGTTCGTCCTGGCGGTCCTTGAAGGCCGCCAGCCGGTGATCGCCCGCCCCGTCCCGGAGGAGGTCTGTGCTGGCCGGCGTCAGCGCGTCTGCGATCGCCTCGATGAGCGGTGTCCGGTCCGCGCGGAACGCGAGGCCAACGAGGCGGAAGATCTCCGATCTGATGGCGCCGCTCTGCTTGACCAGCCAAGTCAGGTAGACGTCCTGGGAGAGCCGGTCGGCGCGACGTTCGAGGCTCGGCGCCTCACCGACCAGGAGAGGACTCGCCGGCTGCCCGGCCAGTGCGAGCACAGCCGGAATGAAGTCGGGGCGCAGCCGCCAGATGCTCATCTCCTGCCCGAGACCAGTCTTCGGGACCGTCCGCAGCCAGGCATCCCGTCGCCCAGTCCACTGCGCCGCGGACACGCCCTTCGGTCGGTCCGAGTTGTTCCAGTAGGAGAGGGGCTCGACCTCGGGCAGCGCGGCGAAGGCGTCGCGGTACAGATCGTCTTCGACGGACAGGATGACGAGCTCGCGTCCGTTCCGCGGGTCGGTCCCGTGGTGGAGCTCGAAGCGCTGCGGGTCCTGCATCCGGTAGCTCGTGCTCATCTCGCGCTGCTCGGTGGCCCAGGCCTCGGCGAAGTGCTGGAGCGGCGCCTCGGGCCGGGCCCTGTCGCGGTAGTCGAGGTGGTCCAGTCCGAAGAGCGTCGTCTCAGCGAGAACGCGCGCGTCGAGCAGGTCGTGGATGGGGTCCATGATGGCCGGGAGCCGGGCGAGGAAGGCATCGACGTTCGTGCCGTCGGCGAGGCGGTAGCCGTGAGGGATCTTGGTGCTCATGGGACCTCATGTGTGCGGACGAGGTGATCGCCCGCACCGCGGCGGCTACTTCGTCTCGGGAGCGATGAGGGGCCTGTCGACGCCGGTCTGGAAGGACTCCTTGGCCTGGTCGGCGAGCACGAGGGTCTTCATGCGCTGGAGCGCGGCATCGCCGGTTACGACGTCGCCGCCGATGCGTGCCTCGAGGTTCTTGCTCGGGAAGCCGAGGGCATCCAGGGCGATGCTGCGGACGATGTCGTTCTCGGACCAGCCCTCGTAGACGCACGCCTCATCGAGCAGGGCGTCCTGCTTATTCCTGAATGTCGAGCCCGCTGGCGACCTGGTCCTGCACCTTGGCATAGCTCTCGGTGCTCGCGGTGAGGTCCGGGTAGGCCTCGGTGATCGCCGAGAGCCTGGCGCCGCCCGTACCGGGGTCCGTTGCGCCGTCGTAGCGACCCTGAACTGCCGCGGTGAGGACCTCCTCGAGCTGGGCGCTGCCCTTGTCTGCGATGTGGGTTGGCTTCGCCGACAAGGGCAGCATTAGTTTCAGCGGCGGGGAAAGTAGGAGAACCGTCTCGCTTAGACGCCGGAAGCCGTCGTCGCGGGGTGGAGGCTCAAAGGTGTCGAAGCGCCAAGTTGCTGCCGTCAGTCCCGCTGCAGCTCACCCACCGCATTTCCACACCGCCGAGAGTCTCGTATCCTTCATGCACAGGGGTCTGTCCACAGCGGAAGGCCATGAGGAACGGGGCGTCATGGTCGACCAGGACCTGGTAGATGCGATGGTCAAGCGATGGAAGTCCCAACTGGGTTCCGACGACTACAACGAGGATGACAGCGACGCGTTGCTCGACGCGATCCGGACGCTCTCTGAGGAGGCTTTCGAGCAGATCAAGGCCGACTTCGGCTTCGACGAGTACCTCAGGAAGCGCTACCCGTAGACCTGACAGCCTCGGTGAACGTAGCCTTCGAGCTTGAGCGGCTCACCTGGAGCCAAACGCCCAGTGGAAAGTGGACAGATGAGCGACGAGCAGGACTACACCGATCAGCTGATGTCGCAGTGGAAATCGAATATCGAGGCCGACGACCACGACTACGATGAGACGCTCAACGAGTCCCTTCTCGCCGAGATCCAGAGCGTATCGCCCGATGCGTACCAGCAGATCGTCGACGAGAACGACATCGAGCGGATTCTGGGCCCGAGCTAGGCAGCGCCCCGCGCCGTCTGTCCGTCAGGCCCCGAGCGGTTTCTCGCACAGACGGCACTCGCGACGCCCGCCGACACCGGAAGCCGCGATGACCAGAAGTCCGGCTGGGCTGGTGTCCCATTTGTCTGCGACCGCCGAGCACCAGGCCGGGTGGAACACCGCGCCGGTCCTCATGACGTAGACCTGCCCGCGCCCGATCTTAGGTGAGCCGTCGACGCCGCGGGCGACGGGCTCCTCTGGCTCAATCGGTCCGAGCTCGGCTGCATCGGCATGCGCCTTCTTGATGAACTTCCTGGCCCTGGCTTTCGGTGCCTTACCTCGTCCTGCGGATGTCACTGTCCCACCCCCGTGGTTCGTCCTTATACCCGGGGCGCAAGTTCCGTGGCACGAAGCCCGGGTTCGCCGATCTAGAGGTCTCGGCCCTCTTGCGTCGGGCCTCCTCCTGCTTACGCAGCCTGACCTGCTTCCAATCCGGCTCAGGTGCCCTGGCATGCGGCCTGTACAGGACGACCCCCTTGCCTCCCGGTCGCACCGCCCGGCACTGTCGGCCCCTGCTGGCTCCGCAGACCTTGCATTTCGCCGTGTTCAGCTGGACCCGACGCGGTCTCGTCCTGATCAAGCTTCCGCCCAGGGAGCCCCCTGTGGATCCTCTCAATGGCATGATCGCCCTCCTCGTCCAGAGGACAGTAGCGCCGGAAATCGGCTGAAGCACAGCCAGCTCGACACAATGCCGACATCTAATTTTCGTGTTCGAACGACCACATTCTGGAGACGGTTACGGCCAGCGCCTCCCCCGCACACATGGAGCGCATGACCCGCCTTCGTTTCGCCTCCTCGGTCGGCCTCCGGACCCTGCTCGCCACCTTGTCGCTGGCCCTTTTCGTGCTCGCGATCTGCCTCGTCGTCGTGATTCTCCGCACAGGTCCGGGACCCTATGACACGGCGGGGCTGAGCTGCATCACGGCGATCTTCCTCGGCGGTGCCGCTGTCCTGGCGCACCACGCGGTGGCTCGCCGCCGGCCGGTCCGGTAGCTGCGGGGCAGGGTTTCCGCGCGGAGGCCGCCGCCGCCGCCGATGGGGCGTCGGGAGGTCCTGATCTACGCATGTACTCTGTTGCGACTCCCCCACCACAGAAGGACTGAGAACCCCATGGCAACCGACTACGACGAGCCACGCGTCAAGCCCGAGGACATGCCCGTCAACGAGTCGCTCGAGGCGATCCAGGCGCAGCGCAGCAGCACCACCCAGACCTCCTCCATCGACGCCGAGGAGGGCGACACCGCCGAGGGCTTCGACCTGCCGGGCGCCATCCTCGAGGACGAGCTCACGGTGAGCGTCGTGCCTGTTCAGGAGGACGAGTTCACCTGCATGTCCTGCTTCCTGGTTCACCACCGGAGCCAGCTCGCGCGCGAGAAGAACGGCGACAAGTACTGCACCGAGTGCGAGGGCTGATACCGTCCGGCGCGGCCGGCAGGCACTGTGGGATACAAGAGAGGGGGTAGCGCAGGCATGACGACAGAGACAGCGCGCCGACCGGCGCGGAAACGCGAATCAGGTCGCGGATACCTCATCCTCGGATGCGCGATCGCGGCCGGGACCCTCGCTCTGGTCGTCCTCGGCGCAGTTCCCGCGACGATGCCTGCGTTCGCAGCCCTCGTTGCCGGCGCCGCACTCGGCCTCTGGCTCTTCCGGATAGGCTCGCGCCGGCCCTGGGTGTCGCTGCTGTGCCTGCTCGGCGCCCTGGCCGGCTGCTTCGCGCTGTACGCCCACACTGACGTCCCGGGCCCGGCCGCTGCTGCATGGATGGGCGGCTTCGTCGCGGGCACCCAGCTCGGCACCGCCTGGCGTATCTCGGCCAGGAACCGGCAGGTTACTTCTCCGGCTCGGTGAACCGGATCTGTAGTCCGCCTGCCAGCAGCTGCTGAAGGGTATCCCCGTCGGAGGCCGACGCAGCATCCCGATTGGCCTGGCTGACCGCCTCCACGACCTCTCCACGGTGGACCGAGACGCTCTTGGGCGCGGCGATGCCGAGCTTCACACCGGCGGCGGATGCCTCCAGGACGGTGATGGTGATGTTGTCGCCGATGACGACCGTCTCCCCTACCTTGCGGGTCAGCACGAGCATCAGATGGTCCCCTTGCTGGCGGGTACGCCGTCGATGAAGCCGATGGGTAGGCCGAGCTCGTTGACGCTGGCCGGTGAGAGGGTCCCCTCAATGTTCATTCAGGCCTCAAAAGACCTTGGTCAACGGTTCCGACCATCGCCAACGCGATCCGCACCAACGAGCTATCCAGCATCGCGGGCCAACTCAACAACGCGGAGAGCGGCTTGATCCCCTTCGAGGTCAGCCTGGCGAAGCTGCACCTGGACGGGGTGCTCAACGAGTCCGTCGGCCGCCAGAACGAGATCCGCAAGGACTCCTTCATGCGCGCCGTGGCAGCCGGCCGCCGCCGGTAGTCGCCAGTGGCGCCTCCCCCGGCTCAGTCAGGCGAGGCGCACCTCGTACTCGTGCAGGGCGAGCTCGATAGGTCCGTTCGTGGTCGCGGCCGAGAGGTAGGACTCGATGCCTGCCACCCCGGCTCCCTGCAGCCCTGAGGACCGGTCCTTCGCGGTCATCTGCCACGCCCGCGGTTCCGGCTGTCCTGCCTTCCAGAGCTTGCCCGAGATCGTCGTCGGCGAGTTGCCCTTCACCTCAAGGCGCAGGTTCAGCCGATCCCCTGCCCGATAGCTGATGCCGCCGATCGCGCGGCCGGTGTAGCGAGTCTCGACGTTGCCGACCTTCTTCAGGAGGTCCAGGGCGACCGCGCCGCTTGGTGAGACGAATACCTTGGCCCGGTAGTCCGCCGTACCTGCCTTCCTCCCGATGACGAACAGGGTGAAGCCGCCGGCGTTGGGTACCTTGCTGACGGAGAACTCCGTCTTCACGGTGGCCGAGGGCACCGACTGTGTCGGAAGCGACATCCGGATACTGTGCCCGGCCTCGTTGCTGATCCGCCCGGCTCCGGCAGCTACGGACAACCTGGGCGCGTAGAAGTCGGGCTGGGTCCATCTGCCGGCGACGTCGGCCAGGCCCCAGGTGCCGCTCTCGGAGCGGTCGAAGGAATCCTGGGCGATCACCGGTGCACTCACCCTGGCGCGGAGCAGGCTGTAGGCCTCACGGGTCAGGCAGGAGGTGTCCACGGCGGGATTGGTGTCCTGCGCCTGGGCCCGGTCCGTTGCGACGAACGTGCGACCGGTCTTCGAGCCTGAGACCGCAACGAAGCACCCAGCGCCCTGCGGGACGCCTGCCGCGACCCGCCCCTCCCCCGAGACGTAGCCGCGGCCGGCGAGGTCCTCGGAGCTGAAGTACGTTCCATCCTTCGCGTGAGCGATCGATTGCGCTGACGCCAGCGCAGACAGGTCGGACCGCGCAGCATTGTCCTGGGTGTAGGGCACGACGCTGGTTGCGGCGATGACGATGCCGACACTCACGATGCCGAGCAGGATCGCGCCGACGACGAAGGAACCGACTTCCACCGCGCCGTCCTCGTTCCGTACGCCGGCCAGCCTACGCACTGCGATCATGCCGTCTCCTCCGTCTGGTATCCCAGAGGAAACATGCGTAGGCCGGACCGGCACGGGTGCGCTCAGCGCATCGTTTCCACGCCGATGTCGAAGCCGGTGATCCTCGGGCCGCTGACGACGATCTCGGCACCCGTATCTCCGAACGCATAGGCGAACCAGGATTCGTAGGGCTCGAGCCGGTGATTCCAGGACAGTGAGGTGTCGAGGTGGTGGGCCCCGGCTTCCATCGCACCTTCAAGCGTGTGGTGCGGCTCCCGATCCACGTCCGGGTCTCCTGGAACTACGTGATCGAGTTCGTTCATCGTGCCGATACTGAGCAAGAAGCCATTCATGGCTGCCACCTTTCGTGACCAGGCGGCCTCTCCGCCGGTCACCTCCACTGTCGTCACAGCTTCGCGGACAGGTGTGGGACGCAGCAGCGTGTCACTTTCTGGCGGGCAGCTTGCTCCTCGTCGCGTACTGCGACCGGCCGCGGCCGTGGACGACCTCACCCTTCTTGGGCTCCACGTCGGGGCCGAACTGCTTCAGGTACCGGTAGGCGGTGGCCCGGCTCCAGCCGACGGCCTCGGCTGCCTCCCTCATGGTGTTGTTCTCGCTGAGCAGCTGGCGCAGCACGCGGACCTTCCGCTCCACCGACTCGGGCTTCGGCGCCGGCTTGCCGAACTGGACGCCGCGGGCCTTGGCCGCCATGACGCCCGCGCGAACGCGCTCGTTGATCAGCTCACGCTCGAATTCTGCCAGCGTCGCGAAGAGGTGGAGTTGGAGTCGGCCCTGAGCCGTGCTCGGATCTACACCGTCCATGATCGACTGCAGCTCGATGCCCTTCTCGAGGATCTCATTGACCGTGTTCACGACGTCGACGAGGCTTCTGCCCAGGCGGTCGATCCTCCAGACCAGGGTCCGGTCACCGGGTCGCGCGTAGTCCAGGAGGCGCTTCATCTCCGGTCGTTCGCGGGCTGCCTTCGCGCCGGACATCTCGTCGATGAAGATGCGCTTCCGGTCGACGCCGGCCTCGACCAGGGCCTCCACCTGCATGCTCGCGTTCTGGTCCGTCGTACTGATGCGCGCGTAGCCCAGCAGCATTCTGTGCACCCCCGTTATGTCTCATGTCTCCTTAAGGGCTTTCGAGCTCCTGCAGTGAGACGGTGTTGATGAGACATTTACCACCCCGGAATGACAGTCCTGGCGCGGAATCGGGAGTACCTCCCCAAGCTAGAGTCCGTGAGACGCGGGTGTTGATCACCGTGATGTCACCGACGGCGGTAGGACCGGCGGAGCGAGATTCGACCCATCCGCTGTAGCCTGCGTACATAAGCCGGCAGGGCGACCCGTCCGCCGGGAACCGGCGGCACCCTGTCGAGGTGGTCGACGAGGCTGATGGGAGGCACCTGCAGCCTGCTGCGCTCCTCCACCACCTGGCCGCTGTCGATGGCTGACGGGAACAGTGCGATCGTCCTGTTGCCGGGCAGGGCGGCGCTAGGCGCGAGGATTCCGTCCATGCCTGCGGCGCGGGCCGTCTCCGAGAGTTGCTGGCAGAGCTCGTAGTCGTCACCGGTCAGGTCTGCTTCAGTGATGCCGAGCGCGGCCTAGTTCGCGGCGCTGCACACGTCGAGCACGGTGAGCCCGGAGACCATGACCCGTCCGGCGCGACGCCTCACCTCGAAGGGATCCACCGCGGAGGCGCCGTCCAGGAAGTGCCGGAAGAGCTCGCACCAACTCGCGCGCATGGTGGAGCGGGCGTACCACGCACATGGTCCGCCGGCGCGGTGGTACCGGCCGGGGCCGCGGGAAGGATCAGGGCAAAACAGGAACGGTCGCTGCGTAGGACCCTGATGCCACCACTGACCGTTCAGCGTCGTGCCGCCGATCGAAGCGACGAGCGTCTCGAGTTGTCCCGGCGCCCAGCGGCTCAAACGTACGATCCGTCAACGAAGGACCGGGCGGCCTGCAGGACTGCCTCCTGTTTACCCTCACGCAGGGCATCTAGGGGCCGCTTGCTCTCCAGGAGCCTGCTCGGGGCATGGAGCCATTGGCCCACGCCCCGGGTCGACAGCGAGTCCGAGAGCACGCCCACGACTTCCCGCAGGCCGTCCAGGCGGGTGTAGGTTTTCACGCGGGGCCGCGAGATTCGCGCCTTCCAGGAGTAGACGGTCTTTGGGTCCACCTTCACAACCGTGGCGATGTCCGCCTGACTCACGCCGTACTCCTTGAGAGCCGCGACGAAATCGGAGGCCTCTACGGCGCTCCTCAGCTTCTTCGTCGCCGCAACATTCATTGTCATACCCCCGACTTCACACCTGGTAGAACACCCGGATAAACACCCGGTGTCGACCTTCGATCCGAAGTGCACCTGCATGTGGGCAGCAGAAAAGGCCGCCCGGATGTCCAGGCGGCCCTTCAAGATCACGCTCAGGATCAGGGGTTGTCGGTCTTCCACTTCGCAAGGGGCGGTCGTCTCCGTGGTGCCCGGGGCGGTGACCTCGCTAGGAGCGGACTTGGTGTTGGTCACGCCGAACCACTTGCCGTCTCCGCCCTTGGCGACGGCCCAGTACTTGGTCGAGCTCGCGCCCATCTCTAACTTGGTATCCGATGTCAGTCCGGGCGAGACGAGGTTCGCCGGTCTGGTCAACAGTTCGGTCAACGTGCTATCGGACTGCGCCGCCTGCTCGGCGGTGACGATGGCCACGAGGTCCTGCTTAGCGCCCCTCTCCTGGGCCCAGGCGATGATGCCCGGGGTAATGACGAAGATGCCGCCGACGAGGACGAGGACGCAGACCTTGATCGAGCCGATGTCGGTTGCGCCGTCTCCGTTGCCGACGACAGAACGAAGGCGGTAGGCCGCAGCAGCCCTCACTGTTTTATGCTGTCGTGGGTGGCGGGCTGCGCTCTTCCCCACGTCGTGCTGTCGTGCTCTCGCGGGTGGCGGGCTGCGCTCTTCCCCACGTCGTGCTGTCGTGCTCTCGCGGGTGGCGGGCTGCGCTCTTCCCCACGTCGTGCTGTCGTGCTCTCGCGGGTGGCTGTCGTGCTCTCGCGGGTGGCGGGCTGCGCTCTTCCCCACGTCGTGCTGTCGTGCTCTCGCGGGTGGCGGGCTGCGCTCTTCCCCACGTCGTGCTGTCGTGCTCTCGCGGGTGGCGGGCTGCGCTCTTCCCCACGTCGTGCCGTCCTGCCGGTAAGACCAGCTCCTTCAGCTGCTAACTAAATAAGCGGAGCCTGATTGGTTCGGGTTTCATCAAGCCGCATCTGTGAGAAGCGCTCAAAGGGCTTCCCGAAGCCCAATATGGACGGGATCTTATGCACGATTGCTCCACCCGTCAAATCGAGCGCACCTAGTGCTGCCAAAGCGTGCAAACAGCTTCCGCCGGCCCACTGAGCTTGTCCGACTACATGTCCGTCCTGTCCGACCACTGTCCGACCAGGTGGTCGGACAAGAAGTTCCGCTCAAACAAAGGGAAGGAGGGGCCATAGATAGATAGATATGACTTGTCCGACCACTTAATATCTATCTATACATATGGGGCCCCTATATGTTGCCCCTCCTCTCTCCAGGGGGATATATACCCTCTCCTTATACTGTGTCCTGTTTTTCGGGCGGACAGGTCGGACAAGCCGATTGGGAACACCCAATGGCGCTCTGACTAGGCACGATGCTTCGAAATCGTGTCCGACCAGTGGTCGGACAGCGGTCGGACACGCGTGGACAATGGTCGGACAGGCGAATTGCCCCGTTGGGCGCTTTTGCATTGAATTTGGAGATTCGTGGTACCCTGAGGATCGAACGGAACGTAGAGAGAGTGACGAGGGGTACCACGGCCACCGAGAGGGTGGCCTTTTTTGTGCCCTGAAGCAGGAATCGGGACTCCGGGCGCTTCCGCGGACGATATTCAGCTCCGGCGCAGCAATGCGCAGGTGCCGGTCGTCGAAAGCGCTGGTTGCGCTCCGACTTCGCCTCGACCTCCATCGACGAGTACTGCGCGATCACTCGGTGTCGGCTCCTTCCGGACGCCGACCAGGACCCCTCGGACCCCGCACACGACGAAGGCCGCCTCCGGAAGTGGAAGCGGCCTCTGTCGGAACCTGCTGTGGTGGAGGCGATGCGCCCTAAGCGTGTACCTCGGAGCCCTCGAGGAGGGGCATGACGACGTCCTTCCAGTTCGCCCAATCGGTGATCCGGTGAGGGGTGTCGATGTACCGGTTGTAGTCCTGGTCGCGCATGACGTGGACCCACGACGGGGTGTGCGCTCCGGTGATCAGAGGCTTGTCATCGATCAGGACATCTGCCCTCACGACGGTCTTGTCATGGGTCAGGATCAGGCGCTTGTCCCACCCCTCACCGAGGTGCTTTTCGAGGTCCTTCAGCTTGCCGGGAACGCATCCGGGATTGGTCCACGTCGGGGTCGAAACGACGAAGACATCCATGCCCATCGAGTGCATCTCCCGGACCGCTTCGATGGCACCTGGAATCGGAGTCAGGTCGTCGTAGAGACGGGGGTGATTGAGGGCCGCCATGATGGTGTTTCGGTCCGCACCGTCGACCCAGAAGTAGTCGAAGTGGGTCCGCAGGCCCTCGGCGACGACGGGGAAATTGGGGTCCAGATCCAGGAGGATGTCGGCGAAGCGCGTGCTCCAGTCGAAGAGGTTGCCGTCCTGGTCCTGGGCGATGGTCGGGGCTGTGCCGTTTACGAATGCCATAGCGCACATGTGTACGGCATGCCCCGGACATTTCACCGGGCGCTGTATCGACGCTGAGCTTCCGATCAGCGGACCACCTCGATGTCGGGATGGTTCGTCTCGACCCAGTCGGCCATCCGGGCGCCCCTGCGCTCGATGAAGTCCAGTGTCGCCTCCCGGTAGGTGACGTACTCGTCGACCGTGGTTGGCAGGCTTGACCGGGCGAAATCGTTGAAGGGCAGGAGGAACCGCACACCGTCGTAGCCGGGCAGCACGAGGTCCTGGAAATGGAAGAAGTCGACGAACCCGCGGAACCCGTCGAAGAGCTCGAAGAAGTCCGCGTAGTTCGTGATGACGTCGTCGAGAGGGCTGAGCGGGCTCTCCTCACGGTGGCCACCAGGCTCCTTCGCGTAGTGCCGGCGGATGCACTCGAGGGTCAGATCCATCCTGTCCGCGATCAAGGTGCCGGAGGGTCCGAAGCCTCGGGCCGTGTTCATGGCTGGCAGGTGGATCGTCCTGAGCGGCCAGATCATGGCGCTGCCGATCGTGTACGGAGGGTCCAGGTAACGGGTCCTCTGAGCATCGCTCAGGCCCTCGAAGAGCGGCTTGAGCTTCGTCCATGTGGTGTAGGAGTTCGTGATGGCGTCGCTGCCGACCGTGAAGCTTTTGCCGTCGCTCTGGTCGAGCATCAGGTAGTTGCTACGACGCTCTTTCGCCGTTTCCGGGACATGCAGTTCGAACGGACTGCCGTCGGGCAGTTCCTTGGTCCAGAGCAACTGGTGATCGGCCTTGAGCCGCGCGCTGCTCGAGTCCGGGTCCTTCCCGGCTGAGTCGGCGTGGTAGTCGAAGGAGAGGTTGAGACCGGTCATGTCCGTAGCGTAGGCGCACCCCGGCGCAGATCCGCGGACCTCGGCGCCGGGTCAGTCGCAGCGGTCGCAGATGCCGGTGGCCGGCAGTTGCTCATGGCAGGTCGGGCAGTTTGGGCGATCCCGCGGCTCGGGCTTGTTCCGACGGATCACGTGGTCCTTGTACTGTCGCGTGAGCGTGGGCTCGGCGTCCTCCGGCAGGTCCGGGCAGAACCGCCGGTAGCACTCCAGGCGCTCTTCGGCGGCGACGACCTCGAGCTGGTGCGGATCGTCGAGGTTGTCCCGACCGGATCCCCGCACCGCGCCCCTGAAGCCGTCTCCGACGCCGCCGTCCGACGACCGGACTACCAGCGATGTCAGGCGCGGGTGGCCGTCAGCCTCGCACATCCGGATCGTCCGGTTCAGCACCCGGTTGGCCCACGTGTTGGCGACCTGGTCCGAAGGCTGGTGCGTGATTGCGGCGACCTTCTCCTTCAGCTCCCCGTAGGTGATCGTCCTGTTGTACGTGCTGGCGACGTCCTGCAGGACGTGCACAGCCGCGCGCGCCTCGCGGTCGGTGATCGTGCTGGCGACCGTGGGGTCGGCTTGCGGGGCAGCTGCATCGGACAACGTCGTCTCCACTCGGTCGGGGTCTCCCTGATCATAGAGCGAGTCCCGGCCTGGCCTCTCCGGGTACGAGAAAGGGGCCGCCCGGATGGACGGCCCCTTCGACGCACTGGTGGTCAGGCGGCTTCGCGGAGGCGGTGGCCGGCGTGGATGTTCTCGTTGATGGCTGCCAGGCACGCGGTGTCGGCCAGGCGTTCCCACTGCTCGCGGTTCTCGTCCTGGCCGCGGTGGCAGAAGTCGTCCTCGTTGTCGTAGTCGGCCTTCTCGATGATGAGCTCGTAGTCGTTGTCCGGGCTCAGGACATGCTCGGTGTTCGAGTAGTGCTTGATCTCGTTGTGCACGGCGAAGCGGATCAGGCCGGCATAGTGCCTGCGGCGGTCCTCGTCCAGGTTCGGCAGCTCGCCCTCGAGCATCTCGAAGGCATCCTTGCGCTGGTGCAGCGCGGTGCCGTCAGCCATGTAGTCCGGGTGGGACTCGCGGATGTAGTCGGCCAGGCGGGAAGCGGCGCGGGTGTCCTTGAACGCCGGCTTCGGCATCTTCAGGAGTTGGTTGGTGAGGGCGGCGCCGTAGGCGGCCTCGAACTCGGGATCGAAGTCCGGGGCTTCCGGTGCCCGCTCGACGGCGGGAGCGAGGGAGAGCTGCGGCTCGGAGTGGGAGGTGGCAGCGAACTGGCCACCCGTGGGAACGCCGGCAGGGGTGCGGTTGATGATGTCCATGCCTTCATGTGTGCGGCGCTACCGATCCGGCGCTGCAAGACAGGTACCGGAGACTCTGTCGGACGAGTGCCCCGGATCAGTAGAGTCCAGTGGAGTCGCCCGGTCGGGCACTGTGCGGCGAGGTCCGCGGCATGATCGAGACGAAGAGGTGCGTAGTGGGGAGCATGGCGGACGGCATCCGGCAGCAGGTCAGGGACAAGGTGCAGACAGCGGCGACCGTGGCTGTAGCTGTGGCGTCGCCCGCTGTGGTCGGCGGAGTCGTCATCGGCAACCTCCTCGTCCATCCCCAAGTCGGCTCGTCGATCGAGAAGGCGGCCCTGCTTCTCCCGGAGCTCGTGGGAGGAAAGGCCGGAACGAAGACGCCCATCGCGGATCTGGTCGGCATCGCGAACGAGTATTCCTCCCGCGCCTGGTGGGGTGGCGGCCCTCTCAGCAACGGCGGCAGCGGGATGGCTGGCGGTGACGCCAATCGGGCTGCTGTGGCCAAGCTTGCTGTGGGCATCGGTGTCGCTGGAATCACAACCGCGGCCATTCTCCTCGAGCTGAAGGCGAAGAAGGACAAGGAAGCCCGGGAGCTTGCGGCCGCCAATGCCTGCCCTGTCTGTCGGGCGCCGATGTCAGCGCCCGTCGAAGGCGATGGGTTCACCCTCGGCGCCAGATGCCCGAAGGGCCACGAGCAGGACCATCGCGACCTGAAGTAGCCCTCCGACGAGAGAAGCCCCCGGCACCGCGCCGAGGGCTTCTTCATGTCCGTGTACCTCAGCCGAGACCGGTTGCGGTGGCCAGGGTCTGCAGGCCGCTGCGCCCCATGCTGGTGACCGCCCAGCCGACGCCGCCGATCGCGTAGGCGCTGATGGGCACGAGCAGGCACCACTCGCGGATCGATCCGGCGTTGCCGAGGACGGGGACGGCGAAGTAGCCGTTCTTCTTCCACATCCAGTTGATGACCGGGATCGCACCGATGGCCTTGGGCGGCCGGACGGTGAAGGGGTGGACCAGGTTGCAGCCGCCGGTGGTCATCATGTCGCCGATGCGGATATGGCTTGCTTGGCGTAAGTCGCCGGAGGGGGTTGCGGTCCCGGTTAGCAAGCCCAGGATCCATCCCATTGATTAGGTCACCGCGGCCGTCGTCAAAGCCGCCGACTGCGTCACCTGACGAGTCACCCGCGGCTACCCGCACACTCCGGGCCTGCATGACCCGAGGCTCGTGTCACGACGGAAGGAGACGCCATGAGCAACCCCTGGTGGTAGCGCTCGGACAAGCCTGACCGACGGAAGGATCTGTCCATGTGCACACCCGGCTGGTAGGACACCCACGAGGCCGCGTCCCCGACATCCCGGGGACGCGGCCTTCGCCGTCCGCACACATGGTCTCCATATCCCACCGATTCCTCAGGAGACCTCATGTCGGCCCGTTCAGTAGTGTCGTTGTCTATGTCCTACCGGACCGTTTCCTCGCGCAAGGATGCCGCTGACCTGGCAGCACTGTTGGTCGACCCTGCCCGGTACAACCCTGTCGTGGTGGTGTCGCCATCGCGCACCGGCCCCCTCGTCAATGCCGACGACCTGTCGATCGCGCTGGGTCCCGAAGCGGACGTGTACCTGCTCGCGTCCTCGTCGGTCACCTTCGACTTCGACGACGTCATGCCCCCGGAGACCTCCGTCTATGGAGGCGCGATCCGCTCCTACCCACCGGGCAGCCAGTGGACCGCCAACCCCCGGAAAGCTCCCTTCCACCACGCCTACTCGGACGCCGAGCAGCGGAACCTGATCGACCTCATCTCCGCCGACATCAGTGAGATGGTCGCCCCCGCTCCGCCGACCGCACGCCTGACAACCACCCCCGCCAAGCCCATCCTGAAGCAGGTCGTAGAGGGCAGGGTCGCCATGATCATGGAGCCTGACGGCGCCCTGGTAAAGCTCGTCGCCGGTGAGATGACCCGCATCGACACGTCCCTTCTCGCGCCCGGTATCCGCTGCAGCCGCCTCCTCAAGGCCGGCCAGAGCGTACAGGGTGTCATCGACGACAACGTCATGGACATCCGCGCGATCCTCCACACGGCCGCGGACGCCGTCGACCACGTGACAGCCGGCAGCACCTACCCCTGCCTCATCCTCACGGACAAGAAGGCCGCCCTCTTCCCGGGCCTCGAAGTCCGCTCCGCCTCCGCCTACGAACCCGACTCCGTCGTTCCGGTCACAGTGGAGCAGGTCGGTCGCGTCGACGGCAAGGAGTGGAGGATCGTCGAGGCTGCCCCCGATGCCGAGGTCTCCCCCGCACTGAGCTTCGTCCCTGGAGCGGAACCGTGGGTCACCGCCCCGCTCGATGCCCCTGCCGAGGCCGAGGAACCCATAGCGCCCCCGGCAGCATCGGCCGCAGCCACCACCCTGACCCTCGACTCGGCCCTGGCCTTCATCAGGGAGACGTTCGCCTACATCCAGGAGGACAACGACCGTCTGAGCGAGGAGCTCGACGAGGTGTCCGCCCGTCCCCCGACCGCTCCGGTTCCCACACCACAGGCCGGCGGAGCAGAGCTCGAAAGCCTGCGCGCCAAACTCGCCCTCGTGGACCGGGCCCGCATCGACGCCCTCGCCTCCGCGGGGCGGGCCAACCGTGACTTCGACGAGCAGTCAGCCCAGATGGCGGCCATGACGCGGGAGAATGAGCGGCTGAGGGAGCAGATCCGCGTCGAGCGTGAACGCGCGAACACCTCCCGGCAGATCAGCCGGGCCATCGACGAGCCGGACAGCGGCCCGGCGTTCGTGGACCCGGAGTCGCAATTCCGGCACGAGGTGTACCTCGAGTGGGTCAACCGCATCCCAGCAGCCTCGAAGGCATCCATGCCGCTGCCGGCCTTCGACCTCGCCGACGGGTTCCTCGACTGCGTGGACACCATTCAAGGCGTCGATCGATCAAAGATCGTGGCGGTCGCAGTCGAGGTCCTCACCGGGCTCGCGGACTCCATGCCCGGCCGGGAGATGCACCGCCTGCGCACCGGCGCCAAGGGCAATACCGCCAACTGGGAGCACCCCGAGCACGGCAGCGCCTGGCGCGTGTCCCTGCAGGTGAGGAGCGCCTCGGCCCGACGCCTGCACTTCTGGCGGGGCACCGATGACAGGATCACCCTGGCGCGCGTCGGCGTCCACGACGACATGGGCATCTGAGCCCTGAGACCTCCGGCCCGCACGCGCATACGACCGATAGCCTGATGCGGCATGTTCCGACCCAAAAGGACGCTTTGAAGACCACGCACGCCCTGGGCCTGACCGCCCTGCTCATCATGACCCTGACCTCCTGCTCCTCCGGCGCCACCGAATCTGCTCCGTCAGCCAGCGCCGCATCGTCATCCGCGCCGGCCACGGCGACGCCTCCGCCGAGCGTGCCGCGGTACGTCGCACCGACCACGCTCCGGGAGGCGCTGACTGCGGCCATGGGCCCGTTCGACCAGCGGAACGCTCTCGGCGCGATGGAGGACCTCCGGCGCATCGCTGTCTCCGAGGTGAAGCCGTCGATCAGCGCTGAGCACTGGGGTGAGATCGAGCTGGTGAGGATCAACGCCAGTATCGACCTACTCAACGAGAGGATCACCGAACGCCAGATGGAGCTGGAGAGCATCCGATACGCGACACTCATCGCGGGCAGAGCGACCAACGCTGGTGTTTTGAGCTGGTAGTTGTTTGCCGCGGAGGCGGCCGTCGTCGTCCGCACACATGGGTCGTATGGACTCCCGCAAGGTCACCGTCTCCAATGACATCGCCGCCATCACCGACCGCGTCATGCACCGTCAGCTCACCCCCGTGGACCGCTCCCACGCCGAGGCACTCGTGCGCATGGTGCTCGAATCCGCGCAGTAGGAGCTCGTCGAAGCCGCGCTCCTTGGCATCGACGGCTTCACCACGTCGATCACCCGCGACGCGAACGCCGCTGGCAGGGCGACTATTCACCTGAAGAAAAACTCCGGCAGAAAGAGCTTCATCGCCGACCTTAGCCTCAATATCAACAGCCTCGGATGGGACCACCACGCAGCTCCCTGGGTGAAGGACGATCCGCATGGCCAATCTGTGGTCGTGCAGTTCTACGACCTCGGCAAGGCCAACGACTTCTCATGAGCACTGCCCTCACCTCGTGGTCGAATCGACCAGGTTCGGCACCTCGGTCGAGCGTCGCTGAAAGCTCGACGGCGCCCCTGAGGTGCAGTCCTATCTCCAGGGCGGCGAGCTCTTCCAGCCCTGCGAGCTTCTGCCCGAAGACCTCGCGAAAATGGACTACCGCTTCATCGACATCTCTTCGCTCGGCGAGCTCCAGCGCCGCTGCCACCGCACTGCCTAGGAGGCGATGCCCGCGAAGGCCGGCGACCACACGGCGATGAGGGGAATCCGCGAATGCATCAAGGAGCTGCGCTACTACCGCGAGATGGGCCTGACTGCCGCGTAGCCCTCCCCGATCAGAAGCCCGCCCCGGTGTCGCCGCGGCGGGCTTCGTCGTGTCCGGCAGGTATCAGGTGCCAAGCTTTCCGATGTGCTCGGGGCAGTAGGCTCCGACACCCGCACCGTGGATCGAGACGAGTTCGGGGAGCGTGTTCTCGAAACCGGCGCCCTGGAGGATGAGGTCACTGACGTCGCTCGAGCTGCCGCCGTTATCGTAGATCTGGCAGAAGGACTTCCCGATGACGATCACGCCGGCGGAGTCCTTCAGCCCGAGGGTCGGTTCTGATCCGACGAGCTGGTCGATGAACACCGCGTCGATTTCTGGACTCGAGGCGCCGAAGAGCTCATCACTCGACGGTGTCGTGGACACCGCTTCCGGCGTGGGCGAGGGCATCGGTGTGCGCGTCGGCGTCCTCGTGGGGGTCGGTCTTGAGTGGATGTCGACCCCGACCGTGATCGTCCTGATCGGCCCTTCTACCGCTGTCGTGATTGCTGTTGTCGTCATTCCTGCTCCTAACGGTTACGCACGAGCGGAAGGCGACCACAGTTGACCGGGCCGGGCGGACAAAGCATTGAACAGCGAAGGCGTACGTTTCTATCAAGTCACAACCCCGTCCGGCCCGGTCGCCCACGGTAAGCGGCAGGAGAGGGAACACCGACAGATCTCCCCGTAGACTGAACCAGCATCTGCTGGCCGTCAGCTGGCGTCCAAGTCAGGAATCTCATCCCCTGCTATGGCTTCATTCTCCTCAGTGCTGGGCGGCGGAGGCCGCCGCCCGCGCACCTACGGAACCCCTTCGTCCGTGCTTCCCCGCTGTCAGCTTGTTCCTTTGAGCGGGGGAATCAGCCAGTGATGAGTGGGGGTGCGGTCTTGCAGGGATTAGCTTTCGCCTTCTTCGGGTCGCTATTCCTGTTCTTCGGATTGGGAACTGCCGTCTTTCGATCTCCCATCTCCAAGGGCCACCAGGCGTGGATGGAGCTGTTCGCTGGCAGGCGAGGTCGCGAAGCGGCCGAAGCAATGGGCGAAGGGACATGGCTGGCGTGCGGAGTGATGCTTGGGCTTCTCGGTCTTGGGCTCCTGTTCGGCGGTCTGAACCTTCTCCTGCGCCATTGAAATAGCGTCCACACGCGCCACCGTTCTACCTCGTCTCTCGCCACAGGGTTCCTGCCGTGGTCAACTTAGGCTCCGCTGCTCCGACCTGTTTGGATGCCTCCTCGCAGGTTGGCGCAGTGATGTGGGACCGTCCATGCCTGCTCAGGCCCGGTGAGCGTCTTGGGGACAGTAGTAGCGGCCGACGTCGACGGTGATCGTCCTATCCAGCCAGCCCTCGGGCAGGGGCCTTCCCTCGTCCTGGAGTTTGGTCATCGCGCGACAGATGCAGCACTGTGCCAGGCTGGAGTTCTCATCAGGTCATGCCTCTTGTTTCAGCTAGGTGGGGAGGGCTCTCACCCAGTAGAACTATCACTGAGGGCCCCGGTCGTCTGTGTGTTTATCCCCCATCCACGCAGCCCCGGGGCCTTCCTCTATTCGTCCTCGAACGAACCGGTGGGCGGCGATTTGGGCTCGCCAGCGAGCTTGTCGAGCTCGCCCTTCTTGTAGATCCTGATGACGTCCTGCCAGCCCTCGGGCATCCGCGGCCGGTGCAGTGGGCAGAAAGTCAGTCCCGCATCCGCGATATACGCCCAATCCTTCGGCGTCCCGTCCCCGGTGAGCGTCAGCGGGGCGGTCCTGCTACATTCCGCGCATTCGGCCACTTGGTCATTGTCGGGGCGGGTCGCAGGCATCTGCTCAGTCTGTCAGCACCCGCCAACCCACGCTGGGGAGAGTGTCAGCGTCGTGTTCTACGCTCTGTAGTGGAGTCCTGTCCGGGGTGTCCGTCGTACTCGACCTACCGTGCACCCTGGGCAGGACTTCCTGCTCCCCTCGAGCACTGCCCTCAGGTACTGCCTGACTGGGTGCCGGTGTGCAGCGCAGCAGCGGGTCAGATGATGTTGGCGTTGGGCCAGTCGTAGAGCCGGGCGAGGCGGACGATGGACGTCGGGGTACCGTCCTCGGTGAACTCGAACCCTGAGTGTTCGTGGCTGCCGCCGGCGTGCGCGATCGCGGCGAGTACGAGGGCCAGCACATCACGGTCCAGTCCCGGGATGACGTCGCCGAGGTCGACCAGCGCTCCCCCGTCGCCAAGAGATGCAACCAGCAGCATGAACCGGCGTTCGCCGCCGGAAAGTCCTTCGAGGTTGTCCTCGATCGCTTCGAAGTCGACGTAGGGCCAGCGGCTGCCCCTACCGATCCACGGCTGTCCCGACCTGACAAAGCGGCCTTCGTGGGCGCGGATCAGCAGCTCGGTTGCTGCCTCGATCGTGTAGGTGCCTTTCGCCCATGACCTCAGCCCGCAGTGATGCTCGTTCGTGAGCGCTTGTACCTCGGGGTTGCTGGTCACGGGCTTCTCTTTCCTACTAGGCGGCTCATGCGGCTTATTGCTGGTCGTCAATGTGGAAGTACGTAGGGTCAGGGTAAGACGGCCCACTGACGCCACGCTCACCGCCCGGAGGTTGACGGGCTGTTGCCGCCGGGCCGCGTCGCGTTGCTCGCGCGTTGCATGGTACCCACGCTAGTGGGCATGGCACCGCGAGTGAGCCGTCTCCTAGCCGCAATCAGGTAGCAGGACGCTCACTGGAAGTGCGGCCCTTTTTGTCTAGCAGTGGGCAGGGGACGCTCAGGGACGGTAGCGACACTGCGCAACGCTGGTGCCCTACCGGCCCGCCTCAAGCGGAGCCCTCAACGCGACTGAGACTTATGCCTTCGGTGTTCTTAGTCGCTGCGGGATCCTACTTGGGGCAGCCATCCAGGCAGTGCGGCATCGAGGCGCCGTCGACGATCGAACCTCAGGCGCCCTTTCCGCGCCCACGTTCTCTGACGTCCGAGCCATACCGCGAGCAGGCGCTCCTCCGGCCGGCCTATCGGGTCGTACATCGGCAGCCGTCCATAGGTGTCCTGGAACAGGCACAGCTCCGTGAGGCGTCGGGTCCAGTGCTCATCAGGTCGACCACGTCGTCGGCCTTCCCATGAGCCGAGCTGGTCGAGGGCGTCGAGTTTGTCCCGGGTAAGGTTGCCCGCATCGTTCTGCCGGCGCTGGGCCTCGATCCACCGGTACAGGACGCGGGCGTGATTGCCGTGGTTCTGCGAAGGCAGGATCCCATGCTCGGTGATGTGCGCGGCGACGTCGTTGTAGTGCTTCCACCACAACCCTTCCCGGGTCGGCCGATTGAACTTCTCCCGGCGGTCGGCGGGCTGGTCATGGATCCGTAGGCACTGGTCGAACCAGCTGGGACTGTGCCGGACCTGCTTATCGACTGTGCGGCGCACCCGCGCCGGCGCAACTCTGCACCAGGACGCAATCTCGTCGGACGGTACACCGCTGAAGTACATGAGAAGCCATTCCCGCCGGCTCTCACAGGGACCCGAGGGGTAGTCGTCCTCAGACATCAGCAGGTCATCTAACCTCATGGAACCTACTCAACCACCGGCACACCGGCGATGCTCTGCCTATCCACAGGCACTACGACACTTGGCCGTCCAACAGGAAGCCCGAGCAGGGCGGATTGGTCGCCCTCCATTGTCAAAAGAGGGTCGGCGCTTCGGGGTCGATGCCGGTGAGCAGAGGACGGATGATCGTCTCGTTCCATCCGTGCGTGAGGAGGGCTGTGCGCAGCTCGACGGACTGGGCGCGGAACTGGGCGCGACCGACGCCGCGCCACCGGAAGGTCGAGGCGTTCGCGTGTCGGCCCTTCTGGGATCGGTCGAGCATGTTCAGCGCCTGGGTACCGGGTAGCAGGTGGGTGTCCGTCCCGGTACTGGCGTGGACGCACAGGGGTACATCGCAGACGTGCATGAGCGCGGTGCCGGGGTGCAGGGTATCTCCGGTGAGGTGTTCGTAGGCGTAGCGTTGCGGCCGCAGGGCGCGTTGCTCGCCGTCTCTGGTGACCCAGAACCGCCCGTAGCCGTCGGCGACGGCTCCGGTCCAGATCCAGCAGTATATGGCCGCGGGCCTTTGATGAATTTCTCCCAGAACCGATCAGCCTCTCCCCTGCGCGTTCTCATCCCCAACTACCTTCACCAAGACGGCATCGGACGCGCGCCGGCCGCCGGACGATTGGCCGGCGACCCTCCATCCGCACCACACCTGTGACGATGAGGGCTGCTGCAGCAGCGATCATGAGCTGTCCCCACGATGGCGCGCCGGCTGCTGTGGCAACGAATCACGTTGAGAAGAACCAGAGGCCGACAACCAACGCACCCGCAACCTGGTTGCGGACCCGCGGAGAGATGGGCAGCAACAGCAGGGGAAGTCGGATGAGCGCGGACGAACCGGTAGCTGTACCGGATGCTCAAGGTGAGCAACCAGCGGATGATTCTGATCATCATGTTCTCCTGGTCGCCGGCGGGTCTTGTCGTGCTGATGTCGTTGCTTCCGGGATCACAGCGACGACCTCTCCCCCAGCTGCCTTCACTCTTGGTCTGCGGCCCTTGGCTGGAGTTGCGTCATCGCGTCTCAGTGTCCGGTAGATGGTGGTTCTGCTGACACCGAGGATCTGACCAATCTGTTCAACCGTCATGTCCTGCTGCTCATACATGCGTTTAGCGGCGGTGGCCTGCTGAGAACTGAGTCGAGGTGGGCGTCCACCGGTGCGGCCTCGAGCGCGCGCTGCCGCAAGACCGGCATTGGTGCGCTCTCTAATGAGGTCTCGTTCGAACTCGGCGAGGGCGGCGAAGACGTGGAAGACCAAGCGTCCGCCAGGTGAGGTGGTGTCGATCGTTTCCTGAAGGGACTTGAATCCGATGCCCTTGTCCTGCAGCGCGGTGAGCTGGTCGATGAGGTGACGGATGGAGCGGCCGAGCCGGTCGAGCCGCCATACGACGAGGGTGTCCCCCGGTCTGAGCTGATCCAGCAGCTTGGTGAGCTCCGGCCTCTGGTCTAGGGATCCCGAAATGGTGTCGACGAACACCCGATAGCAGCCGGCAGCGTTCAGCGCGTCAACCTGCAGCGAGGCGTCTTGGTCAGTTGTCGACACTCGCGCATAACCCAGAAGGTGTCCCATACCTTCCAATGTAGCGAAACTCACCGCACACGCATCGAATCGATACAGAGATACTGGCACTAAGTATTGCTACACGAACAGGGGCTCAAGAGCTGCTTCGAGGGCTCAGCTCGGGAATGTAGCAAATACCTTCGTTTTAGGCAGCCGAACCTTCCTGCTTCACGACGTCGCCTGGTTCATGACTTCCGGCGGGTGCTGGTGCCCGGGACAGCTTTGGCGGCGATCGCTGCGAGGTCACGGGCCGGCCCGGGAGGCGGTGAGGTGCCGGTCTGCCAGATGGCCGTCAGTGTGCGGCGTAGGGGCAGCCCGCGGATAGGAACGGCGACGAGCCGGTGCAGTGCGAGGTCGTCGCGGACGGCCAGTGCGCTGAGTACTCCGGGGGCCGTGCCGGCTGCGATGGCGGAGCGGACGGCCGCCGTCGTAGAGAGTTCCACCATCGGTTCTACCAGGGGCGGGGCCCCTGCGGTGGTGAGCAGGTGCTCGAGGGCGTCCCGGGTGCCGCTGCCCTGTTCCCTGGTGACCAGCGCGGTTGCTGCCAGTTCGGCTGCTGTGACGGGTGTCCGGCGCCGGGCCCAGGGATGCTCCGGTGCGACGACCAGGACCATGTCATCCTCCTGCACCGCCGCTGCACTCAAGTCCGGGGGAAGGTGCGGGCTTTCGATGAAGCCGATGGCTGCCTGTCCGGATCGGACCCGAGCTACGGTGGCTTCACTGTTGTTCACCGCCAGCTCCACGACGGTGGGGACGAGTTCGAGGCTCTCCTGCTGGCGGCGCAGCGCGACCAGCCAGAGCGGCAGCAGGTGTTCGGCGATGGTCTGGCTGGCCGCGACCTTCAACTGCCGAGCGGTGTCGGATCGGAGCGAGGCGATCCCGGCATCGAGCCGTTCCCCGGCTGCGAGGACCTCTGCGGCCCACTCTGCGACCAGTTCACCTGATTCTGTCAGGGTGGACCCCCGCGGGGTCCGGGTCAGCAGGACGAACCCGATCTGGGACTCCAGGGAACGCATCCGGGAGGAGACAGCCTGCTGGGACAGACCCAAGTGTTTCCCGGCGGCGGAGAGGGAACCCAGATCATGGACCGCGGCGAGCATTTCCAGGGCGGAGAGCTCCGGTATCCGAGGGCTGAGCATAAGGGAATCTCCTTCAGACACGGTGCATCAGATACAAGTCCAGCTTGTATCCTGGCAAGTGTATGCCCCCTACTGCGGCAGGTCCGGGACCGGGAGCATGGAAGGTATGGGAACACTGCTGTCGACCGCTGACAAAGACCACACCACACCACCGGCACAGACCCCGGATAGCGGTACCGGGGGCCGGCGCGTCCTGCGCCGTCTGGAGAAGCCCTCGGAGCTGTTCGCGAACCTGACCCCGAACTGGTTCGCCTCCATCATGGGTACCGGGATCGTCGCGACCGCCGCCGCGACGCTGCCCTTGCAGTTCCCCGGGCTGCGCACCGGCGCCACCATCGTCTGGGCCCTGGCGTCCCTGCTGTTGATCCTGCTGAGCGCCGCCACCGGGGTGCACTGGATCCGGTACCGGGAAACCGCTCAAAGCCACCACAGCCATCCGGTGATGGCACACTTCTACGGCGCACCTCCCATGGCCCTTCTCACCGTCGGCGCCGGAACCCTGCTGCTGGGAAAAGACATCCTCGGCGAACAGCTGGCACTGAGCATCGATGCGGTGCTCTGGACTACCGGGACCCTGCTGGGGCTGGCCAGCGCCGTCGCCGTCCCGTATCTGCAGTTCACCCGGCACCAAGTCACACCGGACAGTGCGTTCGGCGGCTGGCTGATGCCTGTCGTCCCGCCTATGGTTTCGGCCTCCACCGGGGCGCTACTGCTGCCCTACGTCCCGGCCGGGCAGGCACGCCTGACCCTGCTGATGGGCTGCTACGCGATGTTCGGACTGAGCCTGCTGGCCTCCATCATCATCACCACCCTGATCTGGAACCGCCTCGCCGGGCACAAGATCGGGGCCGCGGCGGCCGTTCCCACCTTGTGGATCGTGCTGGGCCCGCTGGGCCAGTCCATCACCGCCGCGAACCTCCTGGGCGGAAACGCCCACCTCGCCGTGTCCGGGACCCTGGCCCGGGCGATGGAAGCCTTCGGGGTCCTGTACGGGGTACCGGTCCTGGGTTTCGCGCTCATGTGGGCCGGCCTCGCAACCGCCATCACCATCCGCACCGCACGCCAGGGCCTGCCGTTCTCCCTGACCTGGTGGTCCTTCACCTTCCCCATCGGAACCTGCGTCACGGGACTGACAGGCCTCGGCGCCCACACCCACCTCGCCGTGTTCGACGCGATGGCCGTTGCCGGCTACACCCTGCTGGTCGCCGCGTGGATCATCGTCGCCGCCCGGACCTTCCACGGCAGCATCCTCGAAGGCACCCTCTTCCAGAAACCCGCAACGACCGCACCGTAGGCGGGCCGCAGCGGACCAGCAGCCCCTCACGGAAACAAGCAACCGTTCACAGCACCCGAAGGCGGCCTCATGAAACCCCGGACAACACCCAGCTCACAGCAACACTCACCCACCAACACAAAAGGGCCAAATCGCCCGCCCAATTGCAGCCGCCGCTGATCGCCGTCGGCGTACCACTCTTCCTCGCAGCCGGCGCGCTCACCTACGGACTCGCCATAAACGGCAGCGGTCAACACCAATTCCGGCAGCAACGAAGGGACCCAACCATGATCGAAGAAGTCATCAGCTATGCCCGCCTGAGCAGGAACCACGTCCAGACCGCGGTGACCTCTCCGAAACGTCCCGGCGTCGGCGGAGACCACTCACCGATATGGACGAACTGCGGAGCCTACGACCGGCCCGTACAGAAAACCCGGGGCAGTGCACTCCCCTGAACACGGTGCCGTCTGGATCAGCTACCAACCCGGGCTTCCAGCCGATGACGTCGCCAAACTCGCCGTCTTGCAATCAACCAGAGCCACGTGTTGGTCAGTCCCTTCCGGCCAGGGATCCCCCATCGAAGCAACCGCCTAGGGAGAACGACTAAGCGTCACAGACCCAGCAGATCCGCGGCTGTTCGCATTCATCAAAGCCTTTCAGCAAGGTCCGCAGACACCCGAACCCGGCGAGACCTGCAGCGGCGGAGTCAACGCATGAATCAGGAGAAATACTGCCGCTCGGCCGATCAGTCATCCAACGCCCGCCATCCCATGAACTGCCGATCACCCGTTGATGGCTCCCCGGACGGGACGACAAACCGCCGATCTAGACTGCGATTTAACCGCCATCTCCAACTAGAAGTCACAACTATTCTCGCTGTCGGAGACTGTGGCGTTGGGGTGTACCCCAACGCCACACCTCGCACATCTGGTGAGCTCGTTTCGAACCCAGTCAGACGTCGTGACTGTCGGTAAGGTCGAAACATCACCAGAACTTAGGGGGACAGCTTGTACCCAAGCATCGAAAGCAGCGTCAGTGACATCTTGAGAGCACCGTGGGCGATCACCGATGGACGCGTCGTGCCAACGACGGAAGACATTGTGATGAAGAACGGCGGCAGGCGCGTTGATGCGACCTACTTGTACGCCGATCTCGCGGGATCATCGAAGATGGCAAACACGTTGCACGACGAAGCGGCAGCCAAAATCATCCGCGCCTATATAAACACGGCCTCGCGTATTCTTCGCAACTTTGGCGGTGAGATCAGGAGTTTCGACGGTGACCGAGTTATGGCAATTTTTATGAGCGCTGATAAGGAGACCAAGGCCGTTCGTGCTGCTCTTGCAATCAACTGGGCAGTGTTCGAGGTATTACGCCCAATGATCAAGGAGAATTGGAGCGACGGTGGAAATTTCGCAAACATAACTCACGGCATCGGTATCGATACAGGTCAAGCCCTGATAGTTCGCGGTGGTGTACGCGACCATAACGATCTAATCTCTGTAGGTAGAGCCCCGAACCGTGCTGCCAAGCTTAGTGAAATCCGTGACGCCTATCAATTGACCGTTACTTCAGAGGTCTATGAGGCCATGGACAACGAAGTCGCCTTCACAGAAGACGGAAGAAGATTGTGGACGCCGGCTTACAACCGGACCGACAGCGGCATAAGCGAACGAGTCTTCCGATCACACGCCTCCTGGGGCATCTAAGTGTTCGATCGTGAGACTGATGAGGAAATCGCACAGGCAGAGCATGAAAAGGCCATCGAGACGGCTTGGCGCATCCACGGTGCACTCGGCGACTGGACCGGGAAAGTAGATGCTAAGGCTACCTTCGCTTTCACCCTAGAGTCAGCCGGTGTTGCGACAGCCATTGCTTTAGCCGACGAGAACCGCGTGTTTGACACCCTCGAAGGCCCGGTGCAGGAAATCCTTTACTTTGGTGGTCTTATAGCGTTGAGTATTGCTGCAGCCTTCTCAGTATGGGTAGTCATCCCGAGACTGCGTTATTTCAAGGTCAAGAAAGAATCGCCGAACAACTTTATTTATTTTGGCCACCTAAAATATTGGGACTACGAGATGCTACCAGGAGCAATCAAGGAAAAGGACCTCCTGCCCGTCCTTACGCACCAGATGGTGAAAATGAGCCAAATTTGTTGGCAGAAACATGTCGCCGTGATGATCTCGATGATTTTGGCAGTGCTAGGCGGCGCTGCGCTCGTGGCCTGCACCTTCATGGTGCAGTTCAACTGGACGCCCTGACCAAGTCCTAGGACGGACTCAAATGCATGTTCTTAGTGATTCTTGTAATAAAAAGGGCCTTCGGAGACATTCCGGATGTCGCAGTTGATCGGTAGAATCAAAGGTATTCTACCGAAGGAGCGAGCATGACTTTACGCAGCGATCTCGATGTCGACATTGCTAAAACAATCAAAACTTCATTGAGTACGACAGAGCGCAACGATGGAACCATCACGACCGTGCCCGATCCAGGAACGATGGGCTATTCCGACGGTATCTATCTTCCTTCCACTTACCTATATGCAGACATGGCAGACTCGTCAGGCTTAGTAGCAGTTGCACCTGCAACGACGGTGGCACAAGCGATGAAAAGCTACCTCAGTGTCTGCACCCGCATCATTCGTGCACACGATGGCCACATCAGAAGCTTCGATGGCGATCGCGTGATGGGTATCTACGCTGGGCCCAATCGAGCAGACCGAGCCGTTAAGTCAGCCATGCAAATCAAATGGGCCATAGCTAATCTTGTGCAGCCCTCATTGGAAAAACAATTTAAATCGATCAGGGAAACTAGCTGGAAAATGGGGCATGCTTGCGGTATCGCTAGCGGTAAGGCTTTACTCGTTCGCGCTGGTTTCCGAGGTAACGATGATCTGGTGTCTATCGGGACTCCTCCAAACCTTGCAGCCAAGCTCAGCGACAAAAGAGAGGATCGATTCAAAACCTTCATCGGGGGTGGAACTTATAAAATATTGTCAGACAGCGGAAGATTGTCATCCGGTAAGAATATGTGGACCGGCCCCTATGACTTCAACATGGGTGGGAAGACCTACGAATACTACAAGTCCTCGTACCACTGGTCCGTTTAGTGGGACCCGTCTCACGAACTGAAAATGTCGCAAAGAAATCGTTCAACGCGCTCAGGACTACTTGCTGGTCGTCCATGTGTGGGTCGGTGGAGCCCGAAGGGTGGAACTTAAAGCCGTCCACAGGTGGGTGAGCGACCAGGTCTTGTATGGAGCTTTAGTTCCGAGGCGAAGCGGTTAAGTCCGGCTTCCGGACAGGTGCCCTGCGGTATCCGAAGCCGGTGAACCCGCGTGGTTTGTAGATTGATAAGCCCAGGGCGAGAGCCAGGGCGAGTAGTGCCGCGGCTGAGGCGGCAACCGCCAGCATCGTCTCGCAGGTACCACCCGCAGTCGTTGCGCGCATCCTCGGCGTGAGCCTTGCTACGGCCGCTAGCTGGCAACGCCTCACTGCCAGTAACACCGCCTACCGGTGAGTGCCACCCTGTTCCGGGTAGTTCCCGACCACCGCAGTGAAAGAAGCCCTCGAGGTAGCTCCTCGCCGGGACTCCCTTACTTTTGCTCAGCTGGGCGTGGATTATCGGCGTGCAGCATGGGGTTGTGGGTGGTCGCCCAGTTGCCGAGGAGCTGCAGCCCCTCGTATGAGGCTGAGGCGGGTTCGGCGGAGAACACGAGCATCTGCAGACCATGGTCGGATGCGAGGTCCAGCCCAAGGTAGCTCAGGTCGAGGTTTCCCACGATGGGGTGATGGATGCTCTTGGTGCCGGTGCGGTGCTCGCGGACGTCGTGTGCGCCCCACAGCTTCCGGAAGAGGTCGCTGCGGGTGGAGAGTTCCCCGATGAGGTCGCTGAGCTGGCGGTCGTACGGTGAGCGGCCGGCTTCGACGCGAAGCAGGGCGACGATCTGACGGGTGTTGGATTCCCAGTCCTGGAAGAACGTCTGCGCCCTCGGGTCGAGGAACACGAAACGTGCGGCGTTCACCGGCTGTGACGGGTCGAGGAACATCTCGGAGAACAGGGCACGGCCCAGCGTGTTGGTGGCGACGGCGTCGAGGCGTCCGTTCTGCACGAACACCGGGACCGTGGTCATGGCATCGATCGTCTGCTGCAGGGTCGGGGTGATCTGCGTCTTTCGGGTGGGGCGCCGTCGCTGCAGGTGGGCTCCGGCGTTCGCTGCGCGGATGAGGTCATAGAGGTGGGAGTGCTCGGCCTCATCGAGCTGCAGGGCGCGGCTGATCCCGTCGATTACTGCTTCGGACACTCCCTTGGCGTTACCTCGTTCGAGGCGCTTGTAGTACTCGGAGCTCATACCGGCCAGAAGGGCTACTTCCTCTCGTCGCAGGCCGGGAACCCGGCGCCGCCCACCGAAGTCGGGCAGGCCCGCCTGCTGCAGATCGAGCTTGGCTCGACGCGAGATGAGGAACGCGCTGAGGTCGTCCTGATTGTTCATGGAATCGACGGTACGCCCCTCCAAACCGGGTAGGGGGTCCCTGCCGGGGCACCTCTAGGTAGGGACTCGCTAGCTTCCGCACCGGGTTATTGACTTGAGACATCAACCGGCGCAGAAGGGTCGGCAGGACTTGAGAAAGGCATCATCATGACCAACGTATGGTTCATCACCGGAGCTGCCCGCGGCATGGGCATCGAGCTTGCCAAGGCCGCCCTCGACGCCGGGCACAGTGTCGTCGGTACCGCCCGGAACGCCGAGAAAGTCACCGCAGCCCTCGGAGAGCACGAGAACCTGCTGGCTCTGTCCCTGGACATCACCGATCCGGCAGCATCAGTTGCCGCCGTGGAAGTTGCCGTCGGGCGTTTCGGGAGCATTGACGTGCTCGTCAATAACGCCGGGAACTTCTACGCCGGCTACTTCGAGGAAATCAGCGACGAACAGTTCCGGGCGCAGATGGAAACGAACTTCTTTGGACCCCTGAACGTCACCCGCGCGATCCTCCCGGTCATGCGCACCCAGCGCAGCGGCCACATCATCACGATCAGCTCGGCCGCCGGCATCATCGGCCAGGAGTTCTGCGCCGCGTACGCCGCCTCGAAGTTCGCCCTCGAGGGCTGGATGGAGTCCCTGCGCTATGACGTGGAGCCGTACGGTATTCACACCACCATCGTGGAGCCGGGGTTCTTCCGCACCGAACTCCTAGTCGAGGGCGCGTCATCGATCTGGCCCGAATTGTCCATCGAGGACTATGCCGAGCGGACCAGCCAGACCATCAAGGCGTGGAAGGGCATGAACGGCCAGCAGGGTGGGGATCCGGCCAAGCTCGGCGCCGCCCTGGTCACGATCGCAGCCCTGGACACCCCGCCCCTGCGCTTCGTCGCCGGCGCGGACGTCGTCGCCGGCGTCGAGCAAAAGGCTCGGCTGCTCCTGGACCAGGTCGACGCCCATCGCGACCTGTCCTCCTCCATGGCCCTCGACAACGCCTAGGACTCCATGAAAAAGCCCTTGCCCCTTATCGCCCTGGTCTCCATCGCCGCAATCGCCTTTACAGCGTGTTCAGCACCCGCAACCGAGGAAACGCCGGCGTCAGACCCATCTATAGCAGCCCCCTCGATCGACGCCCCGTCGACTGGTCCGTCTGCGACCGTTGAAGCTTCCGCGACCAATGGGGCAGCGGAGGGGACGGCGATCATCATCACCGCAGGTGACGTGGTCATGACCGGCACCCTCAACGACACGCAGGTCGCTCAGGACTTCGCCGCGACCCTCCCGGTGACACTGCCCTGGTTCCGTAATGCCGGCATCGAGTACATCACCGAGCTACCCGCACCCCTGACGGAGACCGGCCCGTTCTACACGGACGTGCAGCCAGGCGACATCGTCTACTACAACCCCCTCGACAGCATCACCATCATCTACGAGGAGACCAGTTCCGTACCGACCCTGACGGAGATGGGCGAGATCACCTCTGACCTCAGCGTCTTCGAGGACCTTCCCGAGGACGTGGACATGCTCGTCGAGCTCGGTTGACCCATCGCTTCATCCGCTGCAGACCAACGTCATCACCGCCAGGCTGCAGCGCCTCCCCTCCAAACGTTTCTTCAGCTCATCGAAAGAGGACATCCATCGTGGAACTCAACCTCACTGGGTGGGCTCCGACATTCGCTGCGCGGATGAGGTCGTAGAGGTGGGAGTGCTCGGCCTCATCGAGCTGCAGGGCGTGGCTGATCCCGTCGATGCTTCCGAAACGCCCGACGGCAGCTTCCACGGTGGTTGTTGACGCTGCCGAATCGGTGATGTCCAGGGACAGGGCCAGGAGATTCTCGTATTCACCGAGAGCCTCCGTGACCTTATCGACGTTGCGGGCGAGCCAAGTGCCAGGTTGGCCGCTGGGACCGCGGCGCGGACTCCACTCCAGCACCTGTTCCTGCTGCTGCTGCTGCTGCTGCTGCTGCTGAACATGCCACCACTCCCCCCGCTCTGGAGACCGCCGATGCTGGGGAATTCCGCACAATCGAATCGCGCACCATACCGATCCATTACGCCAAACTGATGGACGACCGGATCGAGGAGTTCGTCATGCGCGAAGAGCTGATCATGCTCACCGCAGCCGAGCTCGACCTCGAGAACTACCGTCCCACCGATTTCCCGGAACCTCGGCGCGTGTACGCCTGGATCCGCTACCCCTCCAAAGCCATCCGGGTTCAAGCACACGCGATCGCGTACACGCGCACAGCGGTCAAGATTCGCTTCCTCGAACCACTCATCAAAATTCACCGCGAAGGGTGGGTGTGGCTGAGTGCCGTCACACCAGCACCTGACGGAGAGGACGAGCGTCCGCCATAGGAGTGTGCGTCTCCTCGAGAATCTTGATTGTCTGGGAAGCCCTCACCCGGGGTACAAACATAGAGAGATCTCGGAGGTCTACCTGCGTTCCCCCATTCAGATAGCACTCCGGGATCTCCTCTTTAGCCGGCGGTCGTGCTCCTACAGACGGGGCAAACCAGCTGCTGGTTGGCGCTGCAGCGTGACTCTGGGCGGAGCGTCGCGCAGCCGGATTGCTCGCCCGGAGAGTTTGATGGTCGGGAGCCGATCCCGCAGCTACCCTGATAGCCACATCACTTACTGGGGGACCCCTTGAACGCTCGCTTCGCCGCCATCCCGCTTGCCCTGATCCTCCTCGCCGGGTGTGCCGCACCCGAGGCCGAGTCGCAGCCGGCGGAGAGCACGAGTTCCACACCGACACCGACTCCGACACCGTCGGCCACGGTTGAAGAAACCGAGCCGGCCTTCCAGGTGTCCGTGGAGTCGACCTGCACACAACTGCTCGGTGAGAACGAGGACGGTCCGTTCTACGAGACGCTCGACTTCGTCGTTGAGTTCGAGGACATCTCGCCCGCCACCATCACGAAGGCTCGCGGCCACAAGGACGAGATCGACGGCCTCGCCCTGCATGCGCAGGACAACATGGTCCCCTACCTCGAGGGCTTCGCCAGCCCGATGACCGAGATGATCGAGATCACCGAAGACGGCGGCACGAACTACCAATTCGACGCCACCGACTTCAAGGCAGCAGGCACGGAGCTGATCAACATCTGCACCCCCTACTTCCCGGCCGCCAGTGGCGTTGCTGAGGAATCACAGGCTCTCCCCCAGCCCGTGCCGATCAGCGGCGTGTACGAGGAAGACCTAGCTGCACTTGGCTTCTTCCCCGATGACATCTCGGACTACGCCCCGTTCATGAAGTCGAAAATGTGCGAGGGAGACACAGCTGACCAGACGGGCTCCTTCCGCAGGAACGTGCGCCAGCTTCATGACGGCGACCCGGCATTGGGGAGCGGGGCTGAGATCCTCCGACTTACCGTCGCGTACTTCTGTCCTGAAAGGGCAGGCGTCCTGAATGAGGCCATCGAGGAAGCGATAACCAATTTCGGCTGACCAACCACGCTAATAGCCCTGAGCGGTGAGCGACACTGTCTCGCCCGCACACATGGCGCCCATGCGCAGATTGAAGTCCCTCGACGTCGACACCAGTGACGTCCGTTTCGTCCCCTGGCCGGCCAAGCTGGGTCGACTCCTCAGAGTGAGCCACTACCGCTACCTTGCCGGGCTGCTGCTCGCCGTCGCTGCGTCGCTCGCCATGGCGGGCCTCGGCGTTCCCGTGAGTCCGAGCACCCTCCTACTGCTCGGCATCGGTATCGGGATGGCGATGCGGGCGACCGCACGGATGAAGGGCCGCGGCGGCGCCCGCCGGCACTAGACCTGCTTCCGCTCCGGCCGGAAGTCGGGGTGGCCCGCGCGCGGTTCGGCGAGGATCTCCAGGATCGTCCGCATGTAGTCGGCCTCGCCGGCCGGTTCGTAGTCCCAATCGATGCGCTGGACGTGCGCGACGAGCTCGCGCCTCGTACGACATGACGCGCGCTGCTGGTCGACCATCCACTCTTCCGGATACGCACCGGCGGTGACGGCGGCCTCCTCGTCGTCCAGGCGCGCCAGGATGAAGGCTGCGATCTCGTCCATGCCGCTGAGCCTAGTCGGGACAATCGGCTGCATCGGGGAGCACTCCACGATCGGCACCGAGCTCCTGACCGACGACAAGATGTAGTGGTTTCCCTGCCACCCTGCGCGCCTCCTTCTGGCCCGGCCCGATGCCGTCGGCCTCAGGGGCCGGGTCATCCTTGTCGATGAGTAGCACGATGGGCTGCACCAATGACCCGGTCGACTCGGAGCCGGCAGGTATAGGGGAGGAGTCGGTCATGGGCGTTCCTTCGATGAGGCTGCACGAAAGCACCATGTGTACGGCAGGGCGTACTGCCCTCGCCAACTACGAGAACTGGGCGTAGGTTCCCGGGGCTACCGAGGACTGCTTCAGGAAGCGGGCCGCGCGGGCTTCGTCCCAGTCCTCGCCGCTGATGATCTTGTACGCACGGTTCGCCCATTCGACGCCGGACACAGCGAGGAACTGGTCGTCGTAGCCGACGAAGAGCCGGCGCCGGTGCATGGCCCAGCGCAGCGCGGTGACGACGGTACGGAAGAGGGCCTCGGCGTCGGGGCCTTCGAGAGCCGCGTCGGGGATGAGGTTCGCGCGCATCCAGTTCAGGGTGGTGCTCCAGCCTCCGCCGGCCACCGCAAGGAGCTCGGCCGTGCGCGCGTCAAGGCGCTGCTCGAGCGCGGCCAGTCCGAGGTCCGAACGGATGTCCTCGGTCTGGGCATGCACGAGGTCGGTGGAGTCCACGTAGGAGCCGAAGGGGCTGCCGTCGGGGTGCTGCGCCTGACCGTTGACCACGGTGATCTTACGCCACGGGTCGTCAGGATCGAGGGTCCGGACGATGTCCGAGACCAGTCCGGAGGACCAGGCGGCGAACCAGTGGGGGTCGCGTCCGGCGAGGCTCAGGACGGCCTGCTCCGTCTCGACGCGGGCGTCGACGGCGATCAAGGGGTCGCTCAGGGCGACGGCAAAGCGGGCAACCCAAACCTTTTCAGGCTGTCTCATGTGCTTGTCCTTGCTCGAATGTCGGTTCCACTGGATAGCTTGCGCATTGATACAGCCACCTATGAACCCTCAGGCAGCGTGTGCCCGAGAAGACGCGGAAGTTCGGTGGGATCGATGCCCGACTGCGTCTCGCGCAGCGCCGGCAAGAGGACGTAGTGAGCAGCGTGGCATGGCCGGAGGCCGCGATGGTGGAGGCGAAAGTTGCCGCCCGCTGACTGAAGGTCGTGGGGTTGGTTTCGATGCCGCCGGTACGCGCGAAGTGGTAGATGACGTGTCCCATGCAATCAAACATGCGTAGATCAGGGCCCTACCCCTGTGCGACCCGAGGCCGGGGATTAGGGCGATCCACCCGTCGGAGATCCTGTGGGGCCCAGCCCGGAATCGCCCACCGCGGGTATCCAAACCGTGCCCGGACTACGGTATGAATTCGATGGTGTCTTCGACACGGGGCGTAGCCCTGGCATCTCAGTGGTGCTTGTGCGGTTTGGGGGACCCATTCTGCGACGCTTCCTGTCAACCTTCCTGTGTGCGGCTCTTCGTCCCGGGCGATCGAAATCCTCGAAGGTTTTCTCCCCCGCGGTGCGTGGGAGGCGCTCTGCACTTCGTGCGGCGCGCGTGCGGGGAGACATCGGTCCTTGTCAGACGGACATTGCGCCTGCAGCGGGCTTTCACAGACGGCTGGGTGTTCGAGGGAAGCAGACTGGGATGCATACGGGGATGCGCTGCGCGCGGCAGTGGGTGGGACGAGTGGTACATCGTCGGCTGAATCATGGTGGCACTCGTGAAGGGCAGCGCTGCGCGCGGCGGGAAGAGCCTCACGGGTAAGCAGGATGCTCACCGGATCGTCGTCGGACCGTGCATCATGACGGGTCCCTTCGCTGACTGCTCCGCGCAGCGGGATCGATCCTCGGCCGGACAGACCAGGGTGAGCGAAGCGTCCTGCGGCGCAGCCGCTGATACACATGATGCGCATCACACGGGGAAGCATTCCGGGATGCAGGAAGACGACGGCGCAGCCGGAGACCGGGAAGCACCTCGAGCACCACCACGCTCGACGAGTTGACCCCCATGACGCATCACGAGATCACTCCGCCGCCCGCAGGGCATCACCGGACAAGAGTCAATACACCGACGGATGAACCACGGTCCCGCGGCGCAGCCGCTGATTGTTGTGACGACAGCGCTCCGCGCGTCGAAGAGGGAAACGAGACGGCGGCGAAGCCGCCAGACGGGGGAGAGGTAGGAACCACGGCAGACGTGGATGCGGTGGCCGGAAGAGAGCGAAGCGAACGAGAGGACACGCAGCCGCGGCGGGAGAAGAGCAGCGGGCGCGCAGCGCCCTGGGAAACATAATGGTCACCAAAGAGGAAGGCCAAGCGCGCAGCGCGGCGGCCGCAGGCCGCCACGCGTGAGCAACGGATGAGGAGAAGCCCGCAGGGCGCGCAGCGCCCAAGAGGCAGGACAGCAGGAAGATTTTCACAACGGGAGACGAAGACACATCGAGAACCATGACGGTCCCCACATCGGGATCCATCAAGGACGAGGGCCGCCAGGCCCGAGTCTTCTTAATATGCCCCTCCACCGGCCGCTACACTCGCACACCCCACAACCGATCCCACTCAGCTCGACCTCAACGCCGACCGCGGCTATCGCCGGACCATCACACAGCCGACCCGACGAGCGGGCCGGAACGGACAGCGGGGATTGGTGCTCGGCGGAGTGCGGCGACCGCCGGCCGATGACGCCAACGTCAGGACGGTGGTCCCGAGGGATAGCCCGGTCCCTGAAGATCCTTGCGCTCCTGCCGCGCTGCACGAGCCAGGGGAATCAGAACGGCGCACGTCAGCAGGGCGACCAGGAGAACGGTGAGCCAGAATCCCAGCAGCGGTCGAAGCGCCGTCGCGGCGAGGACCGAGCCGACGAAGAGCAGCAGGCTCGTGCGCGCGAAGCGCTTCATCTTCGGCGGGAGGTTCCGGTACTCCTCGGGGTTACTCATGCGGGACGTCATGGCCGCGTCAGTCCAAAGACCCCGAAAGAGAGAAGCATTCCGCCAAGCAGGAGGAACAGGACGACCATGCGCTTCACCTTCGCCTCATCCGTCGGATCTGCAGAGGATGCCTTCCTCGCGATCACGATTGCGACAATCAGGAGGCCCACGCCCCCGGAGGCCTGAACCGCGGAGACGACGTCGAAGCCGTCCATCAACTGTTGCTGTCCGGGTCGTCGCCGGCAGCGGGCTTGTCGTTCTTCGGGCCGTCGCCGCGCTTGATGTCTGCGGCGGCACGGGCGTAGGCGGCAGCGATGAACTCCTCCAGCTTCACGCGCTCGATGCGCCATTGGCCTCGGCCCCCGACTTGGATTGCGGGTAGTTCACCGGAGCGGATGAGGCCGCGGATCACGGGCTCGCCGGTGTTGAGCTCGTCGGCGACCTGGCGCAGGGTGAGGAACCGCAGGGGCTTGCTGCTCGCCGGTAGCTCAGTCGTATCGAGCTCGGGTGATTCGGTCATGGGCCCATCTTGCCCGATGCGTGCAGAGTCGACCGCGCACTGGGAGACATGGCCATCGTGTGTGCGGCAGTATCAGGCTCCCTGCTCGGGCTCGGGCAGCGAGGTCGCGCCCGTCCGTGAACTCGACCCCGACGACGTAGTCGGCCGTTGGCTTCCGCATGCTCGGCGAGAGCTACTGCCCGCTTGATGATTTCCGGCGGAGATTGCACGGAGACGACCTGCCGAAACTGGTTGAGGCGCTGTCTTGTAGTAGACACTTGAGCCTCCCCTTGTCAGTGGTGCCTCCGCGACATCCAAATCGCTCGAGGTGCACGCCGCCGAGGTCTCCGGAAAACATCAACGACCATATCTTCACCGTCACCACCCGACAGGAACCAGGCGAAACCGCACCAGCGCCACGAAGCACCCGGCTACGCACCTACGAAGAGGACGAATGATGAGCCAGGCATTCATGGTCACCAAGGAACACCGACGGTTCATAGAGTTCGCGAACGCCGTCCGAGAAGAGAAAACCGTCGGGATCTGTTACGGCAACGCAGGTGTGGGGAAAACCCAATCCGCCCGCCGCTACGCCAACTGGGACGCACTCGAGCCCTACATCACCGCGTGGGGGCCACGGAGCGACCAGGACGCTCCCCACTACGCCCTCGCAACCGATCCCGCACCGTTCTCTACACCCCGAGGTACTACCCCGGCCTGAAGAGCTCATCCGCGAGATCAACCACTGGAAAGACAAGCTGGACATCTGCATCGACGAGCACCAACGAATTATCGGCGCAGTGACCGGCTCGCACGGCCGCACAACCCCATCCGGGGAACTACTCGTCATCGACGAAGCCGAACGACTCACCCCCATGGCCCTGGAACTACTCCGCGACCAACACGACCGCACACACCTGGCCATCATCCTCATCGGCATGCCCGGAATCGACAAACGCTTCAGGCACTACCCCCAGCTCTACAGCCGGCTCGGCTTCTCCCACCACTACCGTGCACTCGGCCGCGACGAACTCCTCTTCGTCTTCGACAGACACTGGAAACGACCCGGCCGCACCCTCGACCCAGAAGACTTCACCGACGCCCAAGCGATCGCCGCCGTCGAACGCATCACCCGAGGCAACTTCCGACTACTCGAGCGACTCTTCCCCCGAGTAACCCGTGTACTGAAGATCAACCAACTCGAAACCATCACAGACGATGTCATCGAAGCAGCCGCCAGCATCCTCGTCATCGGAAACTAGCGACACCGAGCGATCACAAAACCCTGCCACGAAGCGCCAAGATCCACTCGATTTCAGGGCCGATGCGCTGTTGCGTTGGGGTGTACCTCATAGCAACAGTCTGGTCGGGGGTCTGGGGACCTGCGACTGTCCTTGGCGTCTGGAAGACTTCACCTATGGCACTCAAGAACCCGGTATACCTCGATCTGGAAACCCTGCTCGCTCAGGCTGAGTACAACGGTGTCCAGGTGCCAGTCCAAACCGACATTGTGGAAAAAACGGTGAAGCAGCGTTCCGGGAACGCAAAGTTGGGCTACGGAGCCCTTGGTGCCGGCGGGTCATCGGGATCAGAAGTCGAGTTTCAGACCAGCTACGCAATGACGCCCACCCAGAAGGCGACCGTTAGCAAGATCATTGACGGGCTGGTTCGTGCCGAGGTGGTGTCTACGGCTGCCGAGACGAAGGCCTTGGTCAAGGATGAGCTCTTCGAGCTTGAAGGAACTGCACGCATCACCGCCGCAAGCCTCGCGGGGAAGCTGTTCAACCTCCTGTTTCAGTACCTCAAGGAAAGCGACAGGGACATCATCGGTGTCGATTTCGCCGAGATCGCACCGGACATCAAACAGCTGATGCAGAAGGTCTACCTGGGCAATGAGTTGGTCCCCATTCCGCTTCTGGTCGAGTTGGAGAACGCCGGCCTCGAGCAAAAGGTCTTCATCAACCTGCGGCCGAGCTTCTTTATCGAGAGCGCATCCCTAGACCGCATCGAGGGTGATATGCGCGTGCTCGGAACCATCCGTAATCTCGTCGCCGGCGGCAACGAGGGATACCTCAGCTCCGAGGAGTGGCTTCTCCATGGTTGGGAATACCTGGTGAAGCGGATGATGATGGCGAACCTGAACAAGCAGGTCGAAAGCCTTACTTCGGCCCTGAAGCTCGACCTTCCGGCCGATGATGTTCACGCCTGGATCAAAGGCCCAGCCATCGTCATCGACGCCATCGCGATCTATTAGCTATAAATCGTTACGTACTTGGCGCGATGAGTTGAGGCTCGTTATTACGTACTGATCCGACCTCTCTCCCGACGACCCGCGGGATGAGGTTGCGTTCGGGGATGGTGTCGATGAACCGTTGCACCTGATCCCGCTCGGTCATCGTCTGGTCCAGCCGCTGATCCTGCTGGTCACCCGGGATGATGACCGGCGTCCGGTCGTGGAAGTGCCCGAGCGCGTCGTGGGCGGCCCGGGTGAGGATCGTGGCGGTGACCAGCCACTTGTCGTCTGCGCCCTCGTCCTTGGGGAGGTCAGGCCAGAACTCGTACAGGCCGGCGAAGCCCAGCAACTGCTCGTCGTCCTCGCCGTGGAGGTAGTGCCGGGTCTTCGTCCCGTCTTCGTTCTTCTGCCACTCGTAGTACCCGTTCGCGAGGATCAGTGCTCGCCGGTTGTCGGCCGCAGGGCGAAACGACGGCTTCTCGGTGACCGTCCCGCTGCGGGCACTGATCATGCGTGGGAACTGCACCAACTCGCGCTGCTGCCCCCAGTGCCATGAGGCAAAGCTACCGGTTGTGCTGGGGTTGGGTTGATGGCAATTTGACACAGTGGATTTGTCCCAGTGAGAGTTACTAGCACCTCCTTATAGGCGTGCCGCTTCATAGACGAGGGCTACCCTTCGGCTCGGAAAACGATATATTGCGTAGATACGTAGCCTGCCACATGGTTCAAGTAGCTACCTCGGGAGTTAGGAGCCTTCGATGGGCAGAGTAAAAGCACATGCGCAGTTCATCGAGGATCGTGGCTTCGACTACCTTGACGGGTCGCTCTGCCTAAATCACATCAAGGATAAGCGGCTGATGATCGAACTTGAAGAAGAGGATGATGTTGATGCTTGTCGCATTTGTGGTGACACATCTACCTCGAGAACGTCGCTCGACTCGGTCCTCTCGGTCGTGATGGAAGCGGTTAATAGCCTATTCATTCCTACCTATGACGACCCATATGAGTTCGATCAGCGCACGACGGATCGATGGGGCATTCTTGAATTCGTCTGCGACGAAGCATTTGACTCAACTTCTGATGATTTACTGCAGCTATTTGTAGAGTGCGTCCAGCAGGAGGACTGGGCCGACAATCCAGGCTCGCTTGAGGACACAGTGCTGGGTTGGGACCAGTTCGTGGACGATGTGAAATCCGCATCGCGGTTCGTCTTCGTAGCAGAGACTCGGCTATCTAGTTCGTATGGAAGTCCAGGGCAGCGCTCGGCTGGGTTTCTCAACTCACTCCTTCCGTACATCGAGAACGAGTCCCTCCGGTTGCTCACTGTGTTATCCAGTGGGTTTGCTTGCTACCGTGGTCGTTTAGTCAGCCGACAGAATGATCCGATGTCTCTGTCTAAAGATCTCGGTCCTGCGCCTCCCTCGATCGCGAGATCCAACCGAATGAGCCCCACGGGCATCCCCATGTTTTACGCCTCCGGTTCACCCGCAACTGCTTGTAGAGAGTTGGCTGCTCACGGCCCGGAGCGCTACGCCCGTATCGGCAAGTTTGTTAGCCTGCGGGAATTAAAAGTTCTCGATCTCACTCGCCTACCAAAGCTGCCGAGTCCTTTCGACCGAGAAAGACGACATCATCACGGAATTCTGGCCTTCTTCACACGCTTCGCTGAAACCATCGCAGCTCCACTAGAACCAGGATCGGTTGAGGAGCTTGAGTACGTTCCAACTCAGGTGGTAACCGAGTTCTTCCGGTGGGTTCCAAAAAATAAGATCGACGGAATCAAGCTGAAGAGCGCTCAAGACGGTAAACCTACCTACGTCTTCTTCTTCACTGCGAGCGATTTCACTGACGGGGCAGACATCAACGACACATTCAACGACGGATGGCGGATTGGCGCCAACCCCGCTTTCAAGCTCGAGTCGTCCGACGTGCACACCTTCGAGATCAAGCGATCGATTACAGCGCAGCAGCTACCGGACAAGCGAGAGAGGCGCCAAATGTAATGATGATGCCGTTAGCGACCGGAACGATGAGAAGCCCCCAGAATCTCAATGTTCAAGCTGCTCCACTTTCTCTTCTGGACACGCAGAAGGTGCCATAGAACATTTCCGTTGATCCACACTGTGGCATGGAACTCCTGTGATCGGTCCGCGGCCGCAGGGCCTCGATGATAATGGCATCCTCGACCATATACGCGCCCTTCGCTCCGATGAAGTCGTGGGCGCGATTAGCAAGGTACTGGAAGCTGATCGGTCCCGGAGCGCTTTCAGTCTTCTGCAACGAAGGCAAGGAGCAGGTCGATTCGCTCTCGGGGTCGTTCCGGATGTTCATCGAGCAGATTTTCAGCCATGCCTGCTCCACTGTATTGGCCGTCGTCCTTCAACTAGGCCGTGCCTGCCCACAGCGCAGGTCCAAGGGTGTCGCCCGACTAAGGAAGCCCATTGCTGGGTGCATCCGTAGCGAGGCGATACCTGCGGGGGTGCCGATGACGAGAAGACCCGATTGAGTGTCTTCTCGGATGCGGTGCTGGTGCGCAGCGCAAATGGTAATCACTAATTGGTTCAGCGGTACCTCCACATCCCGAACTATTAGGAACCCTTGACGACGCGAGAGTACACGCTGGAAGGCCGCACTGTCGGGCGTCAGCTGCCTGGCTGACACTTCGTCCACCGGCCCAATTTCGGCCTCCGCATCGGCGTTGATGAGCTTCCGCGCTGTCTCACAGAGCAGTCCGGCCGCGGCCTCGTTATACGCTATTGCAAGCGTGAGCAGTGTTGGTGCGCCTGGGCCGTTCCGAAGGTCATACTCGAAGTCCTCGGACCACTCCGCTAATTCATCCACGAGCCCTCCAAATGATGCCAGTATGGCTGCGTTCACCACCCGCGTGAAGGTCTAGGCTTCACCATAAGATTAAGCGTCAAATGTCCGAATGCGACCACCCGAGGAATTCGGCTTAGTTCCAAGCGATATTCAGGAAGACTGACGTAAGGGCAGTCCTGTGGGAGACTCCGCCTCGCCTCTCCGCTTTCGAGCAAGTGAAAGCTGCAAAGGCTGTAAACAACGTGCACATTCGATGGTTTCGTGACAACGAACGCCGATGCTGGCATCCCTCTCACTGACTTCGTCGGGAGTCAGTGACTCGACCCAGCGTCGTCCAGGATGGGCTGGCACAGCTAGCGAGGCGCAACCCTTTCTCGCAACAGCACATAGGTTTATCACATGAACCTGACTCATGCTCCCTTGGCCGTCTTCGGCGATTGGCACGGGCACCTTGGCTGGGGTCTCGGTGCCATCGACGCCGCTGAGCGCGCGGGAGTGAGGACTCTGCTGCACGTGGGCGACTTTGGTCTCGACTTCCCCGGTCCCCAGCGTGGTCGCTACGAGAGCAAGCTCGGCCAGCGGCTGGCAGGCCGCAACATGCGCGTTATTGTCTCCCCCGGTAACCATGACAACTGGAGCACGATCGAAAAACTGCCTGTCGACGAAGACGGTACCGCGAAGTTTACGGAGCAGATCCTGGTACTTCCCCGCGGTGGGCGCACCACTGTCGATGGTCTAGTCATCGGCGGGCTAGGCGGTGCCTACAGCGTCGACCAACACCGGCGCAAAGCAGGAAAAGACTGGTGGCCCACCGAGGAGCCCACATGGCAGGAAGCCGAGCGTCTGGTCGCTGGTGGGGCCGTCGATGTCCTGCTCACCCACGACGTTCCGGCCTCCGTTCCAATGAGAAGTGAGTTGGACCTACTGCCGCACATTGCGGAGCGAGCCGGAGAAACAAGGCGGTTGCTGGACTCGGTCATCGACCGCCTCCAGCCACCTATGGTGCTTTGCGGGCATTGGCATCAACGCCGACAACATCGGCTGGAACGAGCGGATGGCACCAAAACGCAAGTGCATGTACTTGGCAAAGAGCTGAACCGGGAGGGAAATGCCGTGCTCTTGAAATTGACCAACACTGGATCCTTGGCGGTCGAACCATTAGTCGTCGCAGGTCGGTGAGTAGTCGCGATTTGTAGCTCATACAGAAGAGACCGGCAATGAGCGCTGACTTGAGACTCAATCAGGTTAAACGAAAAGGGGCCTCTACCCCGCGATCTATGGCGACCATACCGGGCTAGTCATTCGCACCGTCGCAGAGTGGTCCTAGCGGACCTGCACACAGAACGCTGTGGCTGTGTGAACTTCGAAGAGCACTCCTGATAGCAGCGAGATCGGTGGACCGCTTCTTGCAAACCGGATGGAGCGAAAAGCGCCCCTCCCCCGTTGTCGACGCAGCAACTTGTGGCTTCTAATTCCAGCCTGAGGAGGTAACTAATCTCAAGTCGCGGATGTCCTTGCGCAGGTGAACGGGGGTCGCAGAGTCCGGAAGAGTCACTTCTAGGAGCTCCTCATGCCCTGATTCCTCATCGAGGTACCTCAAGTCGTCATCCACACTCCTTTGACTCGGTGAGGCACGCGAATCTTCGTAGATTACGCACCGGTACACGATCGCCCAAGCCGATGACGACGTGCGGTCCCACACCTCGCCTGTATCGAAACGGGATGCGAACGTGAGGCCCTCGTGCGCCGCCTTCTCGAACGCGACGCGGGCAGCGTCTCGGCGGCGAACTGGATGAGCAGCTCCTCCATGTCCTGCTGCGGGTACTGCTCCTGGCTCTCGGCGGAATAGCGCACGGGTCTCCTCGGGGTCGTTTCCCCTCATGTGTGCGGAGGACCCGCCGGCGCTCTTCGGGCAAAGAGAAAGCCCGCCGGAGCGGGCTTCCTTCGCACGGTCCTCAGCGGTGGAGCGCAGGCTCCTTTGCTGCTTTGCGTGCGGCAAGGATCGCCAGCGGACTCAGGATGATGAGCGGCAGCATGAACACTGCAGTGACGAACGCGAACTGCACCCCGGTGTATCCGATCGCGCCCGAGATCGCGGTCAGAGCAACAGAGATGACAGCCGTGGCCAGGAGAGATGTGAGGAGCTTCACGCCGCGTTTCCGGTTGAGAACGATCGCCAAGATGCTGAGCACGAACATCAGGACAGCGATCACCATGAGCGCCCCTCCGATGACGCCGGCCCCGTCGTACGGAGCCCCGCCTCCGTACTTAATGCCACTCTGGGCGTATGCGAGCAAGCTGATTGCGACCGGGGCGAGCAGGAGGCTGCTGAGGATGCCGAGAATGCCCGCTGTGATCCCGAGCCCGAAGAATGTCGGGCGGGGCGGTGGAGCAGCCGCGTAGCCGAAGTTCGGGTGGAACTGGTGCTGGTGTTGGGACAAGGTCGCTCCGATCAGGCGGGATGGTGCCCCTCATCCTGCCAGCACTCGGCTCACAGACCGAGGGTTGCTCCGACCAGAGCAGCGATCCTGATCAATCCCGCGGTGCAGACTGATTCGCCGTCCGGCGTGCTGCCAGAGCGGCCAGCAGGGACAGGATGATCAGCGGCAGCATAATCACGGTGGTGAGGACCGAGAAATGGGTGCCGGCATAACCGAGGGCGCCGGCAATGACGGCGACGACGACGGAAGCGACAGCAACTACGAGGAGGGTCGCAAGGAGCTTCACGCCGCGCATCCGGTTCTTCACGATTGCAAGGATGCCGAGCACGAACATCACGACGGCGAAGGCGGACAGAACCGCGCCCAAAATCCCTGAGATGACAAAGAGGCGCCCTCCCCCGTACTCAACCCAACTCTGGGCGTACACCAGCAACCCGATCCCGAGGAGAGCCAGCCAGAGGCTGCTGAGAATCGCGAGAATTCCAGTGGTGATGCCCAGTCCGAACACGGAGCCGTAGCGCGGCTGGACGTAGGCAGGATTCGGGATGAACTGGGGCTGTGACATGAGGCTCCTGTCGGAGTGCGGACTGATTCGGTTCTCATCCTGCCAGCACGTCGGTCAGGCGCTGAGGATTGCCTCGAGCACGTCGGTGGTTTCCTCACGCTGGGCATCGCAGCCGGAAGCCGGCCAGCCGATCGCGGCGAACACCTGGGCGACGTCGTGGCTGGCATCCCATTCGGGTCGGTCCTTCGCGTCCAGGCGCAGGACGGTGAAGTTCAGAGTTCTGCCCTGCTCCATCCGTCGCTCAGCGAGTCTGACCAGACCTGCTGCTGTCTTACGGCGCGAGGAGAAGAACTGACCCGCGGCGTCGCCGATCTTGACCTCCCACATTGTCTCAGTCTCGACAGGGGCCGTGTGCTAGAGGGCTTCTGTGCTCATACCCTCATGTGTGCGGCACGTCACGTTCGTATCGACGCCTGACCCTGGGTGAAAAAAGAAAGGGCTGGTCTCCGGCGGCACTTGAGAGTACCGTTGGAGCCAGCCCTTCCAGCGAGGCGAGCAGTGCCAACTAGGTTGTCACTTCCGCCAACTAGCTTGGCAAATGGGCGACTAAAAGTCCCAGTCGGCGTCCTCGGTGTTGACCGCTTTCCCGATGACGTAGCTGCTCCCCGACCCGCTGAAGAAGTCGTGGTTCTCGTCCGCGTTGGGCGACAGTGCCGACAGGATCGCCGGGTTCACGTCGGTGACGGACGACGGGAACATCGCCTCGTAGCCGAGGTTCATCAAGGCCTTGTTGGCGTTGTAGTGCAGGAACTTCTTGACGTCCTCGGCCAGGCCCACGCCGTCGTACAGGTCGTGGGTGTACTGGACCTCGTTCTCGTACAGCTCGAAGAGCAGCTCGAACGCGTAGTCCTTGATCTCCTGGCGGCGCTCGGCCGTCGCGCCCTCGAGCCCGCGCTGGAACTTGTAGCCGATGTAGTAGCCGTGCACGGCCTCGTCACGGATGATCAGGCGCACCAGGTCGGCCGTGTTCGTGAGCTTCGCGCGCGAGGACCAGTACATGGGCAGGTAGAAGCCGGAGTAGAACAGGAAACTCTCGAGCAGCGTGGAGGCGACCTTGCGCTTGAGGGGGTCGTCGCCGGCGTAGTAGCGGCCGACGATCTCGGCCTTCTTCTGCAGGAACTCGTTCTCCGTCGACCAGCGGAAGGCCTCGTCGATCTCCTTGGTCGAGCAGAGCGTCGAGAAGATGGACGAGTAGCTCTTGGCGTGCACCGACTCCATGAACGCGATGTTCGTGAGAACGGCCTCCTCGTGCGGCGTGATGGCGTCAGGGAGAAGGCTCACGGCACCCACGGTGGCCTGCACCGTGTCCAGCAGGGTGAGCCCCGTGAAGACGCGCATGGTGAGCGTCTGCTCCTCCGGCGTCAGGGTGGCCCAGGACTGGATGTCGTTGGACAGCGGGACCTTCTCGGGCAGCCAGAAGTTGTTCACCAGGCGGTTCCAGACCTCGACGTCCTTGTCATCCTGGATGCGGTTCCAGTTGATGGCCTGAACGGAGCTGGCGAGGAGTGTGGGGGATACAGGATTCCTTCGATCTGATGGGTTGGTTCTGATCACTATGCGGCCCGAGCTCCGACGGCCGACACCGACCTGTCCGCGTCCTACATGCGCCCGAGCATTTCCGCCTTCTTCGCCTCGAACTCGGCGTCCGTGACGAAACCTGCGTCCCGCAGCCGGCCGAGCTTCTCCAGCTGGGCGAAGACGTCGTCAGGGGCCGGTGCCTGCTGAGGCGCCAGTGCTGCCTGCGGCCGGTGCAGCGCGCGTTGGGCCGCCTCCACGGCGTCCCGTATGGCGATAAAGGCGGCGTCCTCGCCCATGCCGAAGGTGACCGAGTTCTCGTCCTTCACAGCGCTCATCGTCTGGTGGCCGAAAGCGCTGACCTTCTCGTTGCCGCCTGCGATCGAGAACTGGATGAAGCCGGACATGACGATCCCGGAGGGCTTGATCTGGACGCTTGAGATCGCGGTGATCGGCACACGCTTCACGCCCTTGCCGATCGTCAAGCGACCCAGGCCGATGTGCTGGATGGTGACGAAGTGCCCATCGAATGCGACGTACCCGGCACCCAGGGCGCGCGCGAGGAGGGCATCAGCTGGGATCTTGTACTTGGTCCGGAATTTCTCGTCGCTTACTGGGGCTGCGCCGTCGGCAGCTACCGGGCCGGGCCCCTGTCCCGGCGGAGCCTGCTGAACCGCCGCGGCCGCTGGGCGCTGCGCCTGGATGCCAGAAGCCCTGTCGTTCTCGATCATGTGCTGCAGCTGCGCGAAGGCCGACTCGTCCTGCGGCCCGAAGATGATGTCCTGGCGGTCGCCAAACTTGTCCGTCGGGCGCCGGAACCGGATGCTGCCTTGCGTCAGGGTGCCGGCGGGCTTGAAGTCGACTCCTGTCAGGTCCTGGACGGGGATGACCACCATGGGCGTCAGAGTCATCATCACGGACAGAATGCCCTCGCCGTATGCGGCCCACCCCTGCTGGCCGATCCATACCGGGATGTGGCCCGGTATCGCGTACTTCTGGCGGATCCGTTGAGCCTTCGCCCCGTTCCTGTCCCCCATGCCGCACCCTTCCCCAGTGCCGATTCCCTCACCAGAGCATAGGGCGGTCCGGGGACGCTCGACGGCTAGGCTTTCCGGAGTCGACAGGAAGGGCACCATGCCGCACGGACGCACCGACGATGCTTGGCAATCGATGATGGAGGCTGCGCGCAGCCTCATGGTCCACACAGCCCGCCGTCAGGAGCTGATCACCTACTCTGAGCTCAACCGCCAGGTGGCCGAGGACGCCGGCACGGTGCCCTTCGACTTCTCGCAGGATGCCGAACGGAATGCCCTCGGCACGCTGCTGGCCGACGTGGTGAAGGACGATCTGCTGCACAGCCGCTTCATGCTGTCCTCGGTGGCAGCCCTCGCCGAGCTCGAGCGCGGCCCGGGCAGCGGCTTCTACGCCCTGGCCGAGCACCTTGGACATCTGGAGGCCGGCGCCTCGAAGGAGCGGCGCTACGAGTTTTGGGCGGAGCAGCTGAAGCTGACCCACGACCACTACAAGCGCCGGATCTAGAACATGGGAAAGCCTCGGCAGACCTGGTCCGCCGGGGCTCACCTGCTGCTTCAGGCCGTCACAGCTGGCAGGAAACGCAGCCCTCCACCTCGGTTCCCTCCAGCGCCATCCGGGCAGGCGGATGTAGTAGATGGTCTTGATGCGCTTGCGCCAAGCGTAGATCTGCGCCTTGTTGGTCTCGCGCGTCGTCGCGGTGTCCTTGAAGAACAGCGTCAGGGACAGGCCCTGGTCCACGTGCTGCGTGGCCGCGGCATACGGGTCGATGACCTTCTCATAGCCGATCTCGTAGGCGTCCTGATAGCACTCCTGGTTGTCGTCCGTGAGGAAGGGCGCCGGGTAGTGCACGCGCCCGAGCTTGCCCTCCTTGCGGATCTCGATCTTCGACGCGATTGGGTGGATCGTCGCCGTTGAGTTATTGATGGCCTCCGGTTCAGCGCCGGAACGAACGGCACCGAAACTTCATGAGGCCGAACCGGCAACAGTAGTCAGCGCGATGAAATGCGGCCAAGCTAATGCGGTCGACTCAGCACAGCCAGGCAGGCTCAAACCCCTATTGGTGGCGGACAAAATACTGGCGAGCCTGTATTGGCGTAGGTCGCTACCTGGAAACTCTTCTAAAACTGAGCTGTCCCAGAAGTAACCTTCGATGATGGAAGCCGGGTCCCAGGAAGCGTGCAACTTGGTTTACACGCGACTGAGTGGTAGCTGGGCGTGACTTCCCCGTCTTTCAGCAGTGGTTCGAAGCACATACTCAGCTTCTCTCCTATTTCAACAGCATCTCTCCTCGAACCACCTCGTGGGATAGCCTCTACGTCAAGAGCGGCAATTCATAAGTAAGGAGTCTCAATGGCACAGCGCATAACGATTCAGTTGGAAGACGATCTTGACGGTTCGGAGGCCGCGGAGACAGTCCGTTTTGGCCTCGACGGTAAAGAATGTGAAGTCGACTTGAACGAGGGGCTCGCTGAAGAACTTCGCTCAGCTCTGGGACGATTCGTGCACGCAAGCCGGGGCGCCGCCGGTCGGGGGCAGGACAAGGCCCCGCAGGGCAACTCGAAGCGACGTGCCTCTACTGCGAAAGAGATCCGAGCGTGGGCGAAGGAGACGGAGATCGCTGTCAACAGTCGAGGCCGGATCAACGAAGACGTCGTCCACCAGTACAACGTAGCTCAGTAGCAGGGGGAAGAATGGGCTTCAAGGTCCGGAAGTCGTTCAAGATCGCGCCCGGGGTGCGGATGACGGTGACGAACAAGAGCCTCGGCCTCAGCGCCGGGGTGAAGGGTGCACGCGTCTCGGCCAACACCTCTGGCCGCGTGTCCCGCACCCTGTCCGTGCCCGGCACCGGCATCTCGCACACGAAGAGCGTCTCGACCAGGGGCCCGGCCCGGCGTCCGGCCGCCGCACCCCAACGCGCGGCTTCCCCTGCGCCGGCACCCAAGCCGGTAGCTCCCCCGACGCCGGGCATGTTCGCCCCGAAGTGGGAGAAGGAGCTCCACCGCGCGCTGGTCGCCAAGCCTGATGTCAACGCGCTGCCGGGGATCGCCGCCGCCCACGAGCCGGCCCGGCACATCGCCGCGCTCTACGAGACCCTCCGCGGGTCGCTCCCCCGCGATGACCTCCAGCGGTCCCTGCAGCTGATCTCCTGGCTGTACTCCACCGGGTACAGCCCGTCGAAGGACGAGTTCCTGCAGAAGTACCTGCCTGAGGATCTCCACCGCCTCGAGATCGCGCCCGGGATCGACGTCGAGGTGACCCTGTCCAGGACGTTCGTCGGCCTCCTGCTGGCCGAGCTCCTGCAGCGCAACGGTGAGCTGGCGAAGGCCATCGATGTCGTCGAAGGGCTGAACCCGAGCACGATCGCCGCGGTGTCCCTGGCCGACCTCTACGAAGCCGACGGGCGCTGGGCCGACGTCGTGGACCTGACCGAGGGCCTGCGCAACGAGGACGAGGCGTCCACCTACCTGCTCATCCAGCGCGGCATCGCCCTGCGTGAGCAGGGTTACCCGGAGGCCTCCCGCGAGTCCTTCAAGGAGGCGCTGCGGATCCGGAGCCGCCCGACGGCCCTCCGCCACCGGGCAATGGTGGAGCGCGCGATCACCTACGTCTCCGAGGGCAAGCGGGCCCTGGCCCGGAAGGACTTCGAGAAGGTCCTCGCCGAGGACAGCCGGTATCCGGGGCTCATGGAGCACCTCGAGCAGTTCCAGGAGTGATGCTGACCACCGGCCGCCGCGGGCTGGTATGGACGTGGGCTCTGATGGCAGCGGCCCTGGTCATCACGCTGGTACTGCCTGACTGGTCCGACGACGGCGTCCGGCGTCCCCTGTTGCTCCTGTGCCTCCCTGCGGTCCTCGGACTCGCCGGCGCCTTTCTTGCGCTCCGGGCCGGCAGCCTGTGGTGGGCACTGAGCGCTGCCGTCCTGGGCCTGCTCCTCGTCCCGCTCCTGATGGTGACACTGGTACTCGTCAGCGGGCCCTGACTCATTCCGCGCCGGCGATGAACCGGCGTGGTCCACCTGGTCCTCAGGGTGGTCCTTCTGGGTGGTCCATGAGGTGGTCCACCCCGCGGTCCAGGGTGGTCCGTGAAGTGGTCCACGCAGAATGTGGGAAGTGGTCCATAGACTGCCCCTCCGGTGGTCCAAGCCGGCGACACACGACGCAGAAGGAGCAGCCCCGAGGATGCGCATCGAAGCTGACGGCCCGGTTTTCACGCGACTGGCGATGGTACTGGTCGCCATCCTGGCGGTCGCCAGCTTCTCCCTGTCGTTCCTCGGAATGATCCAGGCCGCGGCGTGGGCGGGCATCCCCGAGTACCTCCGGTGGCTGGTTCCGGTTGTCGTGGATTCGACCATCCTCGTGTACGCGGCAGCGGCCACCGTTCAGCGCGCAAGAGGCGAAAGTACGCGGATTTCGTGGATCGCCGTCGGCTTTTTCACGGCAGTATCCGTAGCAGCCAACGCTGCCCACGTCATCGCTCCGGACGGCGTCGCGCAGGTGATCTCACCCAGCGTCGCCTTCGGTGCGTTCCTCGCCGGCATCATGCCTGTCAGCCTCTTCTTCGCCACGCACACCACCGTCCAGCTCGCTGTCGCACCGGTGCACGGATCGGTCGCCTCGCGGCAGCGTCGGGCCGCGAAGAAGATGGTCCAGGACCACGGGATGGACCAGTCGAAGGACCGCTCAAGGACCGCGGCAAGGACCACTCGTGGACCAGGGGTGGACCACCGCATGGACCAGGGGGTGGACCACCCGAAGGACCACCTCGGACCAGGGCGCCGCGGACCGGTCACGACGGACCCCGCGGAGGTGCTGCGACTGAACGCCGAGGGGCTCAGCCAGAGGGTGGTTGCCCAGCAGCTCGGGATCTCCAAGACGACTGTTGCGCGCATCCTCGATGACCCCGAGAAGGCACTGGCCGCATGGAAGCCGGTCGCGGTCGCCCGCTAGGTTCAGCCGAAGGGGTCTTCCTCGTCGACGAAGACGAGAACCTCGGAGTCATCGTCGAAGTCTTCGGCGTGGTCGTAGCTGCCCTCGGCCGCCGCGCTGCAGCCGGTGCAGGCCACGTCTAAGAGGTGTAAGTTCTTCCGAATGGCTGCCCTCAAAAGCGCTGCTGGTGGAACCCACGGGAAGAACGCGCGGAATCGCCCCGTTACCGGAAGGTGAGCTTGCGCCTCGCAACGCGGTGACGAACTGTGATTCAGGGACATGAGAAATGTGTCCAGTCATTCTCTTGGTTGATCTCTCGGGAATCGTCTGATCGTTTTGCCACCTTCGCACGCGTCAGCCCTTGGAGACGTAGATACTGCACTCTCGGGCCATCAGAGAGCTGCAAGGTCTGCCTGATGGGCTCCTTAGTACTGTGACTCTCTCGGCCCGGATCGAGGGACACCGACCGTCTCGAAAGCCCTAGACCTTCCGATGCGTCATGGGGGATACTCCCGCCCATGGATGTCTTGAATCAACTGGAGGAGAGCCTTGGGTGCAAACCCACTGTCCTTGTGAGTCGCGCGCGGTTGGCGGACTTCTCCGACTTGCGGCGACTAATCGGCTTGCGTGATAGCGCCAGTGAGAAGAACAACCTCAGACCACCACCGCCTGGGATCTGGCCACTTATCAGTCACCATCACTTCAATACCCACAATTTCTTCGGACTAACACCAAAAGGAAATCTGAAAAAGAGAACACTTATGCTTCTGCTGGCTCACCATGGAGTGGTTGCCTCTGATCCGCTGATCGAGGTGGTACAGCTTTGGAGTGCGGACCGCCGAGCAAAGGCGCTTGCACTCTTGAACAAAGTGATCTACCAGATCGCAGAGGTCGAGTCCTTAATCCTGAAGGGTTTGATGAGATTCGAATCCCACCGACCCAGCTTCACCGACCTCGCGCGCCAAGAGGTCCTAGCCGCATTCAACGTAGATACTAATTTTCGCCAGTTCACCTATCTCATCGAGGCGTATGAAGCAGCACAAAATGAGGGGGGCCAGTTTGCGATTGCGTACGCTCAGGACGTCTACGAGCTTTACGAGAACTGCGGGCAGGATTGCCCATCCCTCCGTAATGCTTCGGATGCCTTCACTGCAACTATGAACCTTGGGCAGGCCTTGATTCAGCTCTCATGGCAGTTCGGGGTCGTATCAGTGAACGGCTACTGCGACATCACGGTGACGAACGGCTTGGAGAAGAGAATGTTCAAGTCACTGATGGATAAATGGAAGGACCGTCCAATTTCTCTTACAATGGAAAAGGGACAACAGAACACTCGCCATTTTGAACGACTCCTCCTCGGGACATTGCCGAATATCGATGCGATGAGCCTCTCTGTGAGTGACGCCGTCGCTCTTCGTAAGCACCGAGTGTTCGAAGAGTTTAGGAGCACTGTAACCGACGCCTTGGACCTTTACGAAAGGCTTCTGCCAGATGAAGGAGTTGGCGTTGCGGCGGCAAGATTTGCTGAAAAAATGCAGGCAGAGTCTCATCGCATGCAGAGTGTTAATCACCGATCAGAGTTGAGAACCATGGGCTCCCTCGGAATTCCCGTCGCCTTAACTGCAGCGGCGACAAGCCTGCCCGTCGAGTTCATGGATAACGGCGCGGCTACAATCGGGGTCGGAGTGGCGGGAATGATCGGCGCATGGTTAGCACAAACCACCAGAGCGAAAGGCGAACGGGTGGCCATCCGATACTGTGTTGAACTCGGACGGTAAATTTGCCCCGTCTATCCTTACGCGGGAATAGCCTCCCTTCGGTTCTCAATTCCAACCGCCGCAGCATCTACCTGAGCGAGTTGACGACAGCAGTTCTTCAAAAGGCGACGAACCGCAGGTACGAGCCGTAGCGCTCCGCGTGGGCCGCCACGCAAGTGATACGCAGTGCGTAGAGGGAATTGGCACGCTGTCGTTGGTACTCCAAGCGAGGGCTGCGGTTTGTTACCGGGCCTCTCCTTTGTGAGCCCGCGCGACCAACCTCGCGCCGGTCGTGCAGCGGCGCTCAGCATCCCGGGGCCGGACAGATGCGAGCCGGGATCCCGCGAGAACACTCCATCGGTGCAGGCTGCTGAGCCCCGAATCCGAGGAGGGCCGCGCCGGGACCAGTCGGCTTCTGGCCATGGTTGCTGAACGAGACTGGGAGGACGGAACCGGGTACTTGCTGACGTCCATGGTGAATCCTAGCGGGGAAAACTACCCCGGGAGGAGTTTCTTCACCCCTCGCCGCCCAAGCCGGCCTGTACGACGGCGCGGAGCCGGAGATGAATCCCTGGGCCCGGCACATCGGGTTGGCCCCCTCCGCGCACAAGCGGGTCCGCCCGGCCGGGTCTAGGGGAGGGCAGCCAGCTCCCGGCGCGGATTTCGCCGTGGTCCCAGACGGCCATTTGAACGCATTAAGGAGCCGGATTCTTGGCATCTCGGCTGGCCGACCGATCAAGCTGTGCCCTTGCGGAGTACCGACGGCTACGTCCCTAAGGTACACGCCTTTTGCGAAGTTTCCCGTCATGAGCGCTGTTGGCGTGCACACTGCACATCCCGGGGAGGCCGCTGTTCAGGGCGATCAGCATGTCGAGGCACTCGGCCTCCCTCACCTCGCCGACGATCAGGCGGTCGGGCCGCATGCGCAGAGCCTCCTTCACCAGCCGGCGGAGCGGGATCTCGCCATGGCCCTCCAGGTTCGGCTGGCGGCACTGCAGGCCGACGACGTCCCGCAGGGGTAGCTGGAGCTCGAAGATCTCCTCCACCGTGATCACCCGCTCGCGCGGCCCGATGGACGCGCCAAGGCAGTTGAGCATCGTCGTCTTGCCGGCCTGGGTCGCCCCGGAGACGAGGATGTTCAAGCCGCTCGCGACCGCGACCCCGAGGAAGCGCGCTGCCTGGGGCGACAGCGTCCCGAGCTCCACCAGGTGCTCCAGTCTCGACGCCCGGGCGATGAACTTCCTGATGTTGACGGACCAGTGCTGCCGCGTGACGTCGGGGATCACGACGTGAAGGCGTGATCCGTCGGGGAGCGAGGCATCGACGAACGGGGAAGAGAGGTCGAGGCGCCGTCCAGAAGACTTCAGCATCTTCTCCACGAGGTCCCGGACCTGCTTCTCGGTCAGGGAGAGGTCTGTCAGTTCCGATTCGCCGTCGCGGGCCACATAGACCTCGGAGGGGGCATTGATCCAGACCTCCTCGACCGTAGGGTCGTCGAGGAACGGCTGTAGGGCGCCGAAGCCGGCAACGGCGTCGTATACCTGCTTGCGCGCCACATCGAGTCGTCCGAGCGCGGGAAGGGTCCCCAGCCTCGACCTTTCGTCATAGTCGGCAACGGCATCATCGACCAGAACCTGCACCTGGGAGGCCTGCCGTGACGGATCGAGGCCACGACGGCGGATGAGTTCCCGAACTTCCCCCTCGACGAGCCGCACACCGTCCATCCGAAACTCCCATTGTCATGGTTCCGCATAGCCCCGGGCCGCTCCACACCGACGCGTCCGACCTTCACCCTACTGAAGCCCACGCAGGGCGACCAGAGTCACCTGCAGATGTGGACATCCCGCGTACACGGCGTCTTTCCTGCGGAATGGACGTGCGCCTCCCGACACGCCGAACCAAATACGACGACAGGCGCAGGTTTTACCTAAGATTCTTCCTTCACTTCCGAAACTCGGGTCCCACTAGTAACAGGGCTGTACTCTTTCGAGCAATCACTCAGCTGGCTGACGCCCGGATTCTGCTGGAGAAACCCGTGACCTTGCCCTCCCCCGCCCGGCTTCTGTGCGCCGCCCTCCTGTCCTTCGGACTTCTGGGCAGCGCGGTGCCCGCCATGGCGAACGACGCCGTGCCGGCGGCGCCGCCGTCGACCGCCCCGGCGCCGCCGTCGACCGCCCCGACGTCGCCGGCCACGGTCGCCCCCCGGCAGGCGCTGGAGTCCGCGACACTTCCGGCCACAGCGCCCGAAGCGCCGGTCCCGGCCGAGACCGTTCCCGCGACCGAGAAACGCGCGGCGGCCGCGGAACCGTCGACGGTGAAGCCGTCCGAGGCCGCCGCAGGAGCATCGCCGCCCGCGGCGTCGCCCGCACCGAACGAGGTGACCTCGTTCGTTCCGGACCTGAACTGGAACCCGCTCAATGATCCTGGATCGAATGCCCGGTACGGCGAGCACTTCGCCCAACCGGTCACACCGCTGAAGACGGCGTCGCCACTGGGCCTCGACGACGCAGGCGGCAGCGCCGCCATCGCGCCGCGCTCGGGCACTTTCAACGTCACGCTGGTGACGGTGCAACTGTCGGGGAAGACAGTTGCGGACACCGACGCGATCAACATGACTGCGGCGCGCAACTCGATCACCGGTGCGAACGCCTACTGGAACTCGGCGTCAGCGGGTCGTCTCTCCATCACCAAGGTGAACGAGCTACGCCACAAGTCGGCAGCGAAGATCACCGACTCCTACGGCACCATCATGGCGACCGTGACCAAGGAGCTGAACTGGCAGTACCGCTCCTACGAGTCGCTGGTCATCTTCGTCCCCCACGCGGACCTCAACTACAACGGGTCCTGGGGCATCCTCGGTGGCGGGTTCACCGACAGCGCGACCAGTGGACGCGTGATCATGCCGTACCCGTCGGCACTCACGAACAACGTCGTGACGCACGAATTCGGCCACGTCCTCGGCCTGCACCACGCCAACTCGCTGGCATGCTCCAACGGAAGGGTCGACGCGGAACGGACCGGATCCTCCTGGGGCAACTCGGGCTGCTGGTCGTCCGAGTACAGCGATATGTCCGATCTGATGGGCTACGCCCAGGTCAGCTCGCCGATGATCAACGCCTTCCTGTGGGAATACGGTGGCTTCGGCTCAGGCGACGAGATCCGGAACATCGGAACGCCCTCGAACAAGCAGCAATACACCCTCAGGCCATGGGGCGGCACCGACAGGCAACGGGCACTGAAGTTCACCGATCCGGTCAGCAAGGAGGTCTACTACCTCGAACTGCGCGCGCCGGTCGGCTTCGACAGGACGGCTGCTGTGGGCGGTAACCAGGGCGTGAAGATCACGAAGCAGGACATCCTCGGCTGGAGCGGCAACGCGTCCGTCGTCCTCACTCCCAACAGCAGCCTGTCCGGCTACTCGAACCGTGCCCTCACATGGAAGGCGGGACAGTCGTTCGTCACGCACTCGGGGACACGCGTGGAGATCACGTCGACCACCTTCCCGACGAACCAGGCGGATGCTGCCAGTGCGGTCGTGACCATCACCCCACCCACCATGACGCCTGCTGCTGCGATGTCGGCGATCTCGTCGGTTGTCGCTGGTTCTCCGCAGCTCGGGGGTGCGAAGTCGGAGGTGCAGTGCGGTCTGGTCGGAGGGGGTTGCTACCAGAATTTCGTCAATGGTGCGGTCATCTGGTCCAGCGCTTCGGGCGCCGCCGTGTCCCTGAACGGACAGATCCGCAGCGCCTGGCTGGCGTCCGGCGCCCAGAACGGCGCGCTGGGCTACCCCAAGGCCGCGCAGGTCTGTGGAATACGGGACAACGGCTGCTACCAGTCCTTCCAGAACGGCGAGGTGTTCTGGTCCACGGCCTCGGGAGCAGCGATCTCCAAGGCAGGCGTGATCCGCACGGCCTACCGTGGTGCCGGCGCTGAGAACGGGGCGCTGGGGTTCCCCATCGGCCCGGAGACCTGCGGCTTGAAAGCCGACGGATGCTTCCAGGCCTTCCAGCAGGGAGAGATCATCTGGTCCTCGACCTCCGGAGCACGGATCTCCAAGGCAGGCCCGATCCGTACCGCCTACCGCGCCTCCGGCGCCGAGAACGGTGCCCTCGGCTATCCCACCAGCTCGGAAATCTGCGGACTGAGGCTCTCCGGCTGCTACCAGGCCTTCCAGCGAGGAGAAATCCTCTACACGACGAACACCGGCGCGCAGATCAGCAGGGCTGGATTGATCCGCACCGCCTACCGCGCCTCCGGCGCCGAGAACGGAGTGCTGGGCTACCCCACCGGCAAGGAGACCTGCGGCCTCAAGGACGGCGGCTGCTACCAGTCCTTCCAGAAGGGCGAGATGGCCTGGTCGCCGGCCACCGGCGCCCAGATCATCTACACCAGCCCCATCCGCACCGCCTACCGCGCAGCGAACGCAGAGAACGGACGACTGGGCTACCCCCTCACATCCCAGGCCTGCGGGCTCCGCGACAGCGGCTGCACCCAGACCTTCCAGGGCGGCGAGATCTACTGGTCGAGCGCAACCGGAGCGATCATCAGCCGGAAGGGCCGTATCCGCGACCTCTACCTGTCCAGCGGAGCCCAGGACGGAAGACTGAGCTACCCCATCACCGCCGAGATCTGCGGGCTGCGTGACGGCGGCTGCTACCAGGGCTTCCAACGCGGCGAGATCTACTGGAGCCCCACGACCGGAGCCAGGACCAGCACGACAGGTTCCATCCGCACCGCCTACCGCAACGCCAAATCAGAGAACGGGATCCTCGGATACCCCCTCACCCACGAGATCTGCGGACTGCGCGACGCAGGCTGCTACCAGTCCTACCAGAACGGCGAAATCATGTGGAGCCCCAAGACCGGAGCCAAGATCACCGCAACCGGACCCATCCGCACCGCCTACCGGAAAGCCGGCGCCGAGAACGGCACCCTCGGCTACCCCACCACCAACCAAACCTGCCCCACCACCACCCGCCGCACCCAGACCTTCCAACGCGGAACACTCACCTGGACCTCAACCACCGGCGTCAAACGAACCTGACCCCCCACCCACCCCACACCCATCAACAGCACGATAATCCAGAGCATCTCCTCCTCCCGAGGTGGCTCCGAGCACATAGGTGATCTCACTGTGATAACCAAGCGAACCTCCCGACTGGCCGGCATCTCGCTACTGATGGCAGCGCTACTTGTCAGTCCCGTGACGCCGTCGTCGATGTCACCTGTCCAGGCACTCGAGAACACGGCGACCGCACCACCGGTCACCCCTCTCCCGGCGGACGTAGTTCCGGCGACCGCTAGTGCAACGCCGCCCGCACCGAAGCCGACTTCGGTGCCTGCTCCGCAGCAGAGTGCTGTCCCCGCTCCGAAGCCGAGTTCGGCGCCCGCTGCGACGAAGAGCAAGCCGCAAGAGGGTACCGCCATGGCGCCGGAGGTCAGGAATGCCTCGATGGGGCAGGGGCTCGCACGGATAGCGGAGACCGGCGATCCTCAGGTACCGAGCGCGGCCGAGGCACTGGAGGGTGCCGGAGATCAGGGTGAGGTCCAGGGCCGCTCGGATGCGGGTGCCGCTGCGACCAGTTACTGGAACCCCGGTGGGGTCCTGGGAGTGGACGTGAGCAGCCATCAGGGACAGTTCGTGGACTGGTCATCCGCGTCACGGTACGGTGCACGTTTCGCCTACGTGAAGGCGACGGAGAACGACGACTATGCCAACCCGTACTTCGCGGATCAGTTCGCAGGGGCTGCTGCGTCCGGCATGTACCGGGGGGCGTACCATTTCGCCCTGCCCAGCCTGTCCTCGGGCACGACACAGGCCACCTTCTTCGTCCGGAACGGTGGGGGGTGGAGTGCGGATGGGAAGACCCTGCCGCCACTGCTCGACGTCGAATACAACCCGTACACGTCGCTGGGCAATACCTGCTACAACATGTCGCCCTCCCAGATGGTCGCCTGGATCTCCGACTTCTCCCGGCAGATGCAGGTCCTGACCGGCAGGAAGCCGATGATCTACACGACGGCGAACTGGTGGGATCAGTGCACGGGAAACACGACGGCGTTCGGCGACCACGCACTGCACCTGGCGCGCTACGGAGCGACGACGCCCGGCGCCATGCCCAGCGGGTGGGCCAAGCAGAACGTGTGGCAGTACACCGACAGCGGGCCGGTCGTCGGCGACTGGAACCAGTGGAACGGGGACCTCGCAAGCCTGAAGGCCTTCGCCCTCAACACCACCATGACGCCTGCTGCTGCGATGTCGGCGATCTCGTCGGTTGTCGCTGGTTCTCCGCAGCTCGGGGGTGCGAAGTCGGAGGTGCAGTGCGGTCTGGTCGGAGGGGGTTGCTACCAGAATTTCGTCAATGGTGCGGTCATCTGGTCCAGCGCTTCGGGCGCCGCCGTGTCCCTGAACGGACAGATCCGCAGCGCCTGGCTGGCGTCCGGCGCCCAGAACGGCGCGCTGGGCTACCCCAAGGCCGCGCAGGTCTGTGGAATACGGGACAACGGCTGCTACCAGTCCTTCCAGAACGGCGAGGTGTTCTGGTCCACGGCCTCGGGAGCAGCGATCTCCAAGGCAGGCGTGATCCGCACGGCCTACCGTGGTGCCGGCGCTGAGAACGGGGCGCTGGGGTTCCCCATCGGCCCGGAGACCTGCGGCTTGAAAGCCGACGGATGCTTCCAGGCCTTCCAGCAGGGAGAGATCATCTGGTCCTCGACCTCCGGAGCACGGATCTCCAAGGCAGGCCCGATCCGTACCGCCTACCGCGCCTCCGGCGCCGAGAACGGTGCCCTCGGCTATCCCACCAGCTCGGAAATCTGCGGACTGAGGCTCTCCGGGCGCTACCAGGCCTTCCAGCGAGGAGAAATCCTCTACACGACGAACACCGGCGCGCAGATCAGCAGGGCTGGATTGATCCGCACCGCCTACCGCGCCTCCGGCGCCGAGAACGGAGTGCTGGGCTACCCCACCGGCAAGGAGACCTGCGGCCTCAAGGACGGCGGCTGCTACCAGTCCTTCCAGAAGGGCGAGATGGCCTGGTCGCCGGCCACCGGCGCCCAGATCATCTACACCAGCCCCATCCGCACCGCCTACCGCGCAGCGAACGCAGAGAACGGACGACTGGGCTACCCCCTCACATCCCAGGCCTGCGGGCTCCGCGACAGCGGCTGCACCCAGACCTTCCAGGGCGGCGAGATCTACTGGTCGAGCGCAACCGGAGCGATCATCAGCCGGAAGGGCCGTATCCGCGACCTCTACCTGTCCAGCGGAGCCCAGGACGGAAGACTGAGCTACCCCATCACCGCCGAGATCTGCGGGTCAGTGACGGCGGTCGCTACCAGGGCTTCCAACGCGGCGAGATCTACTGGAGCCCCACGACCGGAGCCAGGACCAGCACGACAGGTTCCATCCGCACCGCCTACCGCAACGCCAAATCAGAGAACGGGATCCTCGGATACCCCCTCACCCACGAGATCTGCGGACTGCGCGACGCAGGCTGCTACCAGTCCTACCAGAACGGCGAAATCATGTGGAGCCCCAAGACCGGAGCCAAGATCACCGCAACCGGACCCATCCGCACCGCCTACCGGAAAGCCGGCGCCGAGAACGGCACCCTCGGCTACCCCACCACCAACCAAACCTGCCCCACCACCACCCGCTGCACCCAGACCTTCCAACGCGGAACACTCACCTGGACCTCAACCACCGGCGTCAAACGAACCTGACCCCCCACCCACCCCACACCCATCAACAGCACGCCCTCCCACCGAGGCGGCTATCATTGGATCGCACACGTCCCTCCCAGCTCGCGGACGATGATCTCGAGTGCTAGGAGAATGAGTGATAGACCAGACCGCCTCGGTGGGGTCGCCACGACGTCAAGGGACCGGCTCCCCACAGCGACGGGACATCCAGGCGCTCCGGGCGCTGGCTGTGTCGCTCGTCGTGGCGAATCACCTCTGGCCGGATCTCCTCAGCGGCGGTTACGTGGGAGTCGATGTCTTCTTCGTCATCTCCGGGTATCTCATCACGAAGCACCTGCTCGGTGAGCTGCAGCGATCGAAGCGGATCAGGCTGGGTCAGTTCTACGCCCGACGGGCGAAACGGCTCCTGCCGGCTGCACTGCTCGTCGCCCTGGCATCCCTCCTGACGGCTGCGATCTACCTTCCGGCGGACAGACTTCTCGCTATCGGCAGGGAGACGATGGCCGCCACCCTCTATGTGGAGAACTGGTCGCTTGCCGCACAGGCCGTCGACTACTCCGCGCAGAACAACCAGGCCTCCACGGTGCAGCACTACTGGTCCCTCTCGGTCGAGGAGCAGTTCTATCTGGTCTGGCCCCTCCTGCTCCTCGGGGTCTATCTCCTGGCGGGCAGGCTGCGTTCCCCGCGGAAAGTCCTGCTGGCAGCACTCGCCGCCGTCGGCGCGGCGTCGTTCGTGTTCTCGGTCTTCCTGACCTACACCAGTAGGAGCGAGGCCTATTTCGTGACGCCCACCCGGGTGTGGGAGTTCGCCGTCGGCGGTCTCATCGCCGCTGCGGCATCCGTGTGGTTCGCTGACGACCGCTTCCCCGGCCGCCTCCGGCTCGCGGGCCTCGCGCAGTGGACGGGCCTGGGCCTCGTCGTCGCCTCAGCACTGGTGTTCGACGAATCGACCTCCTTCCCGGGCTACATGGCTGCTGTTCCCGTGCTGGGCACGGCACTCGTCATCATGTCGGGGCCGCAGTCCCCCTCCTGGTCGCCCAACGCGCTCCTGGCCGTCTCCCCCGTCCAGACGCTCGGCAACATCTCCTACTCGCTCTATCTCTGGCACTGGCCGGTCATCATCCTGCTGCCGTCGATCATGGGTCGCACTCTGGGTGCGGTCGATCTTCTCGGGGCCCTCCTGCTGTCGGTCGTGCTGGCGGGACTGACGAAGAAGTACGTCGAAGACCCGGGCCGCTCCCGGCTGCTCCCGGGAGCGACACCGAGAAGGGTGCTGGGCATGACCGCCGTGGCTACTGTCCTCGTCCTCGTGGCGTGCGCGGGTGCTGTAGCGGCTGCGACCCTCGCCCAGGCAGAGGAGGCGCAGCGTCTCGACGCGCTCTCGGGCGACGAGTGCTTCGGCGCCAAGAGCCTGTCGTCCTCCGCCTGCGCGGATCCGTTCGGACCGCCCGCGGTGACGAACGTCGGCGAAGGCGAGGCGCCCTGGTTCGACGCGGAGGGATGTGCCACCCATCCCGATCCCATCATGCTGGGCGACCAGAAGCTCCTGACGCTGTGCGACTTCTCCGAGGGACAGGACGACAGCGAGACGGTCTGGCTGATCGGCGATTCCCACGCGGAGCAGTGGAAGGCGGCAATCCTGCCGCTCGCACGCGAGAACAACTGGACACTCAACGTCAGTCTCGTGGGAGGCTGCCCGTATGTCGACGTGAAGCGATCGGCATTCATGGGGGCGGCCACCGGTGGGACGGTGCAGAAGAAATGCCTCGACTGGAGCGCCGACGTCTCCGATCGCGTCCTCGCCGACGCACCGGACCTGGTCTTCCTCTCCTCCTTCTCGGTCGGCGAGGAGATCGACGACGGGACCGGACGGTCCCAGGCCGAGCAGTACAGGACCGCGTTCTCGGATCGGGTAGGCCCCTGGGCCGACCAGGGGACGGAGGTCTTCGTCATCAGGGACACACCGCTGACCCTGGAACGTTCGACGCCCGAGTGCATGGCCCGCAACGAGGAATCACCGCTCGACTGCGCGAATGCGAAGAGCCAGGCGCTCCCGGCAGACCCTGCCGCCGAGGCGGCACGGTCGCTCGAGCGACCGGACATCCGGGTCATCGATCTGTCCGACCGCTTCTGCCCGGACGATACCTGCTACGCCGCGATCGGTGGACTCCACGTCTATTTCGACAAGGACCATGTGGCGAGGAGCTACGTCCGCTCACTCATCCCCGACTTCGCGCAGAGGTTCGCGGCCGCCGGCTCCTGAGCCCGCAGCTCAGGAACTCGACGTCGCTCTGTCTGCGGTGCGTCGGGACCGTGCGAGGAACAGCGCCCCCGCCAGGAGTGCGGCGACGACTGCCGCCTGGACCATGCCGGCCACAACGCCGAACGGCACCAGACCGAGCAGGAGGACGACGACCACGTGGACCCCGAAGGCACCGCCGAAGGAGGGGAGCGGAAGACTCCGGCCCGCGTCGGACCTGCGGACGAGCGCGTACGTCAGCAGTCCGAGGGCCACGAACCCGAGCACCTGCACCATCGCGACGACCACGACCTCCGATCGTGACGCGGGCCAGAGGGCCAGCAGGGCGATCGCCACCAGGACGCCGGGTGTCACGAGGGCGAGGCGCCTGGTGCGGTCGTCGATGTACAGGAGGTTCGAGGTCACGAGGAACAATGCGTACCCGATGGACACCAACGGGAGGGCAGCAGCGATCGGCCGGACGATCTCGGGTTCGGTGGACAGGATGGTGGACCCGACCACCGCCCCGGAGGAGGCGAGCAGTCCGACTCCCGTCGACCAGGCGATGGCTTCGACGGACACGCGTCGCGTGGCTGCCACCAGCTCGCCGCGCGCCGCGGACATCATGCGCGTCGACCAGGCATTGTTCAGCGCGTTCAGGATCGTGATCGGCCCCAGCGCGAAGATGAGGACGGCTCCGAACCTGCCGGCGTCCTCGACGGTCGCGGCATAGGCGAGGATCAGGACGGACCCTTGGGTGAGCAGCATGAGCGCGCCCGTGTGCGGGAGCAGCGGGCCGGCGATCCTGATCGACTCTCTACTGGAACCGGCAACCCTCCAGGGCAGGCGCGGCCGGGCGAGGACGAGTGCCGCGGCACCCGTGAGGACGACGGCGAGGGTGTAGGCGCCCAGGTAGACCTCAGCGGTGGGCGCGACGAGGATCAGGCCCACCAGGCCCAGCAGGTTCGCCAGAACGGACGAGCCGATGCTCAGGAGCACGAAGCGCCCGGGCCTGTTCTGCGCCCTCAGGACGGCCTGCGCACCCAGGACGGACCCGAGCACCCCGACGCTGATCACCGCGAGCACCGTGCTCGGGGCCGGTCCACCCGACCCGAAAGCACCGAGGAGGAGGAGGCACAGGACGACGACGACTGCCAGGGCGGCCGAGGCGAGGACCATGAATCCGTACATGGCACGCGACCGATCCTGTCCGCGCTCCCGCGCGAACCAGATGTTCGTGATCGCCAGCGGCAGGCCGGCCGAGATGAGTACCACCAGCACCTGGATCGTGACGACCGAGGTGGACACGATTCCCCACTGCCGGTCGTCGAGGATACGGATCGCGAAGGGCTGGATGAGCAGCAGGCCCAGCCCCTGCAGGAGCGACCCGACGAGGTACCAGGTACCGGAAACGGTCGGGCGGGCCTGCTCGGGCTGCGGTGCTGCGGACCCGCTGGACACCGCTATCTGGTGAGGGCGTGGGCGGTCAGCTTACGCAGGCCACCCCACATCCGGCGCCGGGCCACCTGAGGCAGGAGGGTCAGCGCGTGGAGCCGCGACGACGCGTGACGGCTCGCAGCCGTCGCTGCACGGTTCCAGCCGAGCCGCTGGAAGTCCCTCACGCACTCGTCGAAGAAAGCGCGCTCCTCGGCGAAGCGCCGACCGTCGAGCGCACGCACGGAGGAATCCGACTCACGGTGGCGCCTGTACTGGAAGCAGGTCTCCGCCAGGACGAGCATCTTCCCGCCCGACATGATGATGTCGGTGGCAAGTGCAAGGTCCTGCACCACGTCGTACTGCTCCCTGAAACTGTGCCGCGTGATGGCCGTCGAGCGCCACGCAAGGGAAGGGAAGTACAGCCAGTCACCCGTGAGAAGGCTGGCGGCCAGCGGTTCCCCTGCTACGACAGCGCTCGCGCTCTCCCCCACGAGCCGGCGCCGGAGGTAGCTCTTCACGCGGTCGCCGACCGGCTGGTAGATGGTCCCGTTCTCGTCGATGACGTCCACGCCCGGCTGGATGATGTCCACGGATTGGCGCGAGAAACCCTCGTGCACCACCGAGAGGTAATTGGGGAGCATCAGGTCGTCCGCGCCCATGATCACGACGTAGTCGTGCTCGATGAGCGACAGGCACTTCCGGTAGTTCGCATTCGCACCGAGGTTCACCTCGTTCCTGAAGTACCGGACGCGTTCGTCCGTGTCCGTCAGGTCCTTGAAGTAGGCCGGCAGCGAATCGTCGGGAAATCCGTCATCCACGATGGTGAGCACGAAGTCCCGGTGGTCCTGGTCCAGGACGGACCGGACGGCCGCCTTCATCATCGCCACGTCCCCGTAGTAGGGGAACATCACGTCTATAGTCATCAATCTTTCCTCTGCTGGTCAAAGTTCATCGGGTTGTCGGCCCCGTGCCCGGGGACAGGGGTGGCTTTGGGGTCGTTCAGCCGCTCTACTGCCGCCCGGAGGATCGACACTTCTTCGGCGAGGATCCGTGTTTCGTCCTCGAGGATCGTCAGCTCGCGTGACACGTGCAGGGAGACTCCCACGAGCAGGAGGATGGACAGTGCGAAGAGCAGGTTGGACGGCACGATCACGCCCACCGCGTCAGCAGCGAATTCCAGGAGGCTGGGGAACAGCGCCAGGACGATCGTGAGGGAGCCGATGACGAGCCAGAGGATCGCATACTTCTCACGGAGTTTGCCGTTGCGCAGCATCATGAGGACGACGGCGACGATGAGGATCGATGAGAAGAGTGAGAATGCCACGCTCATGCTGGTACGGGTCCTTCTCCTGCTATGTCCCCGGTCGAGGGAGCTTGGTAGTCACGCATGGTTCTCCTGCGGGCGAGGGCGAAGCAGAGGACCAGGCCCGAGCGCGCAAGGTAGATCGAGGCCTTCCACGGGCTCTGGCTGGGAGTACCGGCCTGGCGCACCCTCATCTCGACGGGCACCTGGGTCACGGTACAGCCCGACTTCAGGGCGACGACGAGGGAATCGATCGTGTCTCCCAGGTACTCCGCCGGGAAGTGCTCGATGTACTGGTGCAGCCCCCGCCGATTCACAGCGCGGAAACCCGAGGTGACATCGGTCAGCCTGGTACCGGCCACGCGGGAGATGACCCGGGCCAGCAGGGACATCGCCCAGCGCCGCGGTCCCTTGGCCTGGTACTCCCCCTTGCCCGCGAACCTCGCTCCGATCGAGATGTCGGCCGACTCCAGCCCCTGCAGCACCTTCGCGATGTCCTCCGGCATGTGCTGGCCGTCCGAATCGACCTGGATCACACCCGAGTAGCCGTTGCGCAGCGCGTACTTGAAACCGGTGCGCATGGCGCCGCCGACTCCGAGATTGAAGGGAAGCCTCAGCACCACGGCTCCGGCGTCTTCTGCGATCCTCGCCGTGTCGTCCCGTGATCCGTCATCGACCACGAGGATGTCCATATCGGGTTCCACCCGCTTGATGTCCCTGATGGTGTCGCCGATCGCCTCTGCTTCATTCCAGGCAGGCATGACGATCAGGATGCCGGAAGGCGGTCTGTTACCCATGATGTGCAATCATAGCAATAGGCGTTGCGACCCCGGTGCTGACCCCGCGGGAGCCGCCGATCATGGTCTGGTGCACCTCGAGCAAGCCACCGGATGTCCCGGCTCGGAAGGGCCACGGAGGGCGATGACACCGTCGCAGGACCGGCGCTGAATCCTCCGGCCGCGGCCCGCCGAACCACGACGAGGAGAATGACCATATGAGCTGGTGGGCCACTGCCCCTGCCTTCGCGAGCACGCTGCTCGTCTTCTTCGGGCCGGGACTCCTCGTCCTGGCGGCAGCCGGCGTCAGGAGGCTCAGTCTGGCCGCCCTGTCCGCTCCGATATCGATGTCCATCGGCTCATGCCTCGCCGTCGTGCTGCCGTTCATCGGCGTGGCCTACAACCCTGTGTCCTACCTGGTCTTCTCGGTGTGCCTGGCCGCAGCGGTGCTGCTGGCGCGCAGAATCCTGCTCACGAAGGGCGCCGCCGGCTTCGCATCGGTCCGCCGCTACGGGGACGTGGCCCTCGTCGACAACCAGCCGTTGCCGAGGGAGAGCCTCCCGGCCTGGGTCGTGCGGATGCTCGTCCCGGTCGCCATCGCCTTCCCCGCAGCCATCATCGGCACCAGATACATCGCAGCGTTCGACGCACCCGGGAACTTCTCGCAGACGTTCGACAACGTGTACCACCTGAATGCGATCCGGCACATCGCAGAAACCCAGAACGGCTCAGCGCTGACTCTCGGGAACCTGACCGAGGGATCGCAGGCCTTCTACCCCGCCGCCATGCACGATCTCATGGCACTCGTGGTCATGATGACCGGTACGGCTGTCCCTGTCGCCGTCAATGTGGGCACCATCGCCCTGGGAGCCCTGGTCTGGCCCCTCTCCTGCGTATTCCTGATCAGCCGGATCGTGGGCTACCGGCCCATCCCCCTGCTCGCTGCAGGCGTCCTCTGCGCCGGCATGAGCGGTTTTCCCTACATGATGGTCGCGTTCGGTGTCCTCTACCCGAACCACGCCGCGATCGCCGTGCTGCCGGTCGCCCTGGGACTGGCCGTCGAGGCTCTCGGCATGACCCCCGCCCGCCGCCGCTCGCTGTCGATCTCGGCCGGCCTGCTCGCCGCCGCAGTCCTCCCGGGCCTTGCCCTCGCCCATCCCAGCACGCTGATCGCCCTTCTGGCGTTCGCGGGACCGGTCGTCGCAGGACGGGCGGTCAGGGAGATCCAGGACGCGAAGAGCGAGGGATCACGCCCGGTGCTCTGGGGGGTCCTGTTCGTCGTGTATGCGGGCATCACGCTCGTGGCATGGCTGAAGGTCCGGCCGTCGTTGGCCTTCGCCCCCTGGACACCTTTCCAGTCCAACGCCCGGGCGATCGGCGAGGTGCTCGGAAGTGCACCGATGGGCGCGACCACCGCATGGGTACTCCTGATCCTCACAGTTGCCGGGATCTATGTCGCAGCCCGCCAGTTCCGCACCATGTGGTGGATCCTCATGATGTTCGTCGTCGGGGGCGTGCTCTACATGGTCGTGTCCAGTTGGAGCCTGGGCTGGTTCCGGACCTTCCTGACCGGCGTCTGGTACAACGACAGCTTCCGCCTCGCGGCGCTGCTGCCCGTCGTGACACTCCCCCTGAGTGTGCTCGGTGCGGAGTGGTTGACGGGTCTCCTGCGGCGGACACGGAAGGCGCAGGCGGTCGAGGGTGAGGGCGCGATCCGCAGTGCGAACCCGTCGATCGCCCGAAAGGTGCGGGGAGCGGTGCCCACGGTGACGGGCAGTCCACTCGCAGCTGTGGCGGTCCTCCTCGTCCTCGGACTGGGGACCCAGGGCGGGACCCTGGCCGGCGTCCAGGACAGGATGGAGGAGGTGTTCGCACTCGAGGAGGACTCCCCACTCCTCACGACCGACGAGCTGGCGCTGCTGCAGCGCGTCCCCGACCTCGTGCCGCCCGGGGACGTGATCGTCGGCAACCCCCGGACCGGCGCCTCCCTCGTGTATGCCTTCGCCGATCGACGCACCATCGCGCCCCATATCTTCGGTGAGCGCACCGACGCCGAGCAGGCGCTCCTCGATCACTGGGACGAAGCAGGCTTCAATGTGGCGGTCTGTGATGCCATCGAGAGCGAGCGAGCGTACTGGGCCCTCGACTTCGGCGACCAGGAGATCGTTCCGGGCGACGAACCCTACATCGGCTTCCGGGCCCTGGAGGACCAGAGTGCCCCCGGCATCTCGCTCGTGGCTGAAGAGGGCGACGCCCGTCTCTACCGTGTGGACGCCTGCACCGGATCGTGACGGGGCGCTCGCCTGCCGGTGGAATCACCCCGGCGGTGCGCGCTCCCGCCCTCGCCGATCCCAGCCGGATGGCGGGGCGTGGATGATCGCCCGGGCGAGCGGATCCGGCCGATGGCCTCGGGCCGGAACCGGTCGGATGGTGCTGCCGGAACAGCCTGATCGTCAACTACCGGCGACACCGTCGCGCACTAATCGGACCACCGAGGTGCCGGTACCGTCGAAGCGCTCCCCCGCGCGGTAGCCGAGTGTCTCCTCGGACGAGCGGCGCCCCTCGTTCCCGATCCGCCGTCCGATGGCGACCATCAGCTCCGCGGCCAGGCCGACGGCGATCAGCCTCGGCACACGGAGCGCGAACTCGGAGAGGCCGAACGGCGGCGCCCACGCGCGCAGGACGAGGTCGTAGAAGCCGTGGACGACACCGACGTTTCCCAGTATGCGCACAAGGTCGGGAAGGCTGAGATCGATGGCACTGATCGTCGCCGCTTCGTCCACCCAGAAGCTGGGGGCGTCCTCGAACCGGAGGAGACGATGGACAGCGCGCGACGACGACAGCTGGTGCTGCCGACCTCCGCAGCTGACCGGTTCACCTCCCACCGCTGACACGCCGACGACGGGGGTTCCGGCGGCCGACGCCCTCCCGGACGCCGGACTACTGGCGCGCGTCGAACGCTGCCTCTGCAAGCACGGGAACGAAGTTCCGCGCCAGCCAGTCGATACTGAGCGGCGACGCCATGATCATCGCAGCGCCCATCTCGTCCTTCGGGGCGGGGACGACCTGCACGGCCGGGTCGAGATCCCCCGCCAGTTCGTCCGCCAACTCCTGGGCCCGCCGTCGTTCCGCGACCAGGACGAGGACGTCCGCCCGGAGTCCCTCCGCCCGGGTGCGGGGCAACCGAACCTGACCGACCCGCCCGAAGACGTCGTCCACCAACTCCTCGGCTTCCTCCAGGCCCGCCGGCAACGGGGCAGCGCTGATACCGAACTCCTCGAGGATGCCGACCGGTCCGCTTGCGCCGTCGTAGACCCCGAGGTCCGCTCCTGCCGCCGTGAACGCCTCGACCGCGAGGAAGGTGGTCCCGGGCAGATCCGGATAGTCGGAGGTCGACTCCCGGATGCGCTGCTCGGTGTCCCGGATCAGCTCGGTGCCCCTCCCGGAGCGACCGATGGTCCGTGCGACCTGGTCGACGGTCTCACGCCAGGAGGGTTTTCCCTCGCCGGGCCCGTGGACGACCGGCGCGATGTCGGACAGCCTGCTGTACTCGTCACGCGTGATGTCGGCGCCGAGGGTGAAGATCAGATCCGGCTCGAGATCCTCGATCGCCGCGAGCGCCAGGTCGAGCTCGTCGGGGTAGAGCACCGGCGTCATCGCCTCCTCGGCGACGCGCCCCAGGTTGTACCAGGGGGTGGAGTTCGATCCCGGCATGCCGAGGGGCGCGATCCCGAGCAAGAGGCAGACGTCCGCCGCAGCGACACCGAACGTCGCGATCCGGACCGGCCGGTCGGCGATGGTCGTCACGCCGAAATGGTGGCGCACCTCGATCGGGAAGACGGCGTCCTGGGCGTCGGTCTCCTCCGTGGGGCTGCTGGTGCACGCCGCGGCGATGAACGGCAACCCGAGTAACCCCAGGACGACGGCCCGTCTGCTCGTCACCGGAGCCGTGCCGGCGATCTCGTCTCTCACTATTCTTCCCTCTCCTGAAATGCTTGCATTCGGAGCCTGCCCCGTCTCCGGTGGCCCCCGGCCTTCGCTTGTGCTCGCTCGTGCTTCCTAGTGCTCGCGCGCGCGCTGCCTCAGCTCCGCGACGACGGAGGCGACGTCGCCGTCCTTCACGAGCCGTCCGTTCTCGAGGAGGATCCCGCGCTCGCAGACACTGGACACCAGGTCGAGATCGTGGCTCACGACGATGAGCGTCTTCCCCGCCGCCGCGAGCTCCCTGATCTTCGCCAGGCACTTGCGCTGGAAGGGTTCGTCTCCGACGGCGAGGATCTCGTCGACGAGGAAGATGTCCGGATCGGTGTGGACCGCGATCGAGAAGGCGAGGCGGAGGTACATCCCGGACGAGTAGAACTTCACCTCGGTGTCGATGAACTCGCCGATCTCGGCGAAGTCGATGATGGAGTCGAACCGCTCCTCGATGTCCTGCTGGGACATGCCCAGGATGGCGCCGTTCAGGTAGACGTTCTCCCTCCCGCTGAGATCGTGGTGGAAGCCCGCCCCGACCTCGATGAGCCCGGCGAGATGGCCTCGGGTACGGATGACTCCTGCATCAGGCTGAAGCACCCCGGAGATCAGTTTGAGAAGCGTCGACTTGCCGGATCCGTTGAGGCCCAGGAGGGCGACCGTCTCGCCCGTGCGCACCGTGAAGCCGACGTCGTCCAGTGCATTGAACTTCTGCACGAGCTCGCCCCTCCTCCCGCGGACGAACCAGACGAAGGCCTCCTTCAGCGATCGCGTATGGCGGAGGACGAACCGTTTCCGCAGGCCGGTGGCGACGATCGCGTCGGTGGACATCTCTACAGCTCCTGCGCGAAGTTGGCCGACAGTCGCCGGAAGACGAACTGGCCGAGGACGAGGACCAGCAGCGAGACGGCCCCGGCCACGGGTACCCACAGACCGAGGAGACCTGGCATCGAGGCGGAACCCGCCGCCCCGTCTCCGAGGGTGGGTACCCAGAACCCGACGTGGAAGAGTTCGACCGCCACGGTCATCGGATTGAGCTGGTACAGGAAGAACCACCTGCCGAGAGCGTCACTGACGAGGACCCAGCTGTACAGGACGGGAGACGCCCATGTCACGACCATGAGAATCATGTCGACCAGGTTCTCCGCGTCCCGGAAGTACACGTTCACCGCCCCGAAGAGGAGACCGAGCCCACTGGCGAGACAGGCGACGATCAGGAAGCCGACGAGGACCAGGAACAGCTGGAGGATGTCGGGACGCCATCCCACCACGAGACAGGCGCCCGCGAGGACGAGGACCTGCGGGACGAAGTGCACCGCCGAGACCCAGACGGCCGAGATGGGGAACAGCTCACGAGGAAGGTAGATCTTCTTGATCAGGTCCCGGTTCTCCACGATGGATCGGGTCGCGTTACCGAAGGCCTCGGTGAAGAAGTTGATGAGGACGATCCCTGAGAACAGGTAGATCGCGTAGTTCTCGGTCGTGCCCTGCAGGTTGAGGAAGATTCCCAGCGCGACGTAGTAGACGGAGAACTGCAGGAGCGGCTTGAGGTAGGACCAGAGGAGTCCGAGCACCGACCCGCGGTAGCGGACCCGTATCTCCTTCCGCACCAGAAGCCGCAGGAGGAATCTGTTCCTGAGGACGGCTGCGAGTCCGCCGCCAGCACCAGGTGTCTGCATGGCGCCCGGGAGGTCCGCCGCGGAACCCCGCACCCCGTTGCTCAATCTGCCGTGTCTCCCTCGATCTCCCCGGAGTACCGGCGGAACGTCCTGGTCCAGGCCTGGCGACCGGTGAAGTCGGGCAGGGCGTCGCTGTACCGTCCCTGCAGTTCCGACCAGTTGCTCACGAGCTTCCAGTGCCGCGAGAGCGTCTTGCCGAGGAGGGAGAAGAACATCGAACGGTCCCGCCTGTACCAGGACACGCCTGTCCCGTCGGAGGCGGTGACCAACGCCGAATCGAAGCGCGCCAGTCGCCACCAGCGCGCATCCATCGCCGGGATCTCCGCTGCGGGTCGCTCTGCCGCGTCGGCGTGCACCGGCCGCGATTGGGAGATCAGCGCAAGGGCCGCGCGGACGAGGGACTCCAGGACCGTCGCGGGCTCCTGGATGTGCTGCTGGTTCTTCCGTTCCCGCACCGCGGGGAAGTCGGACCGGTTCGGCATGACCCGAGCGTCCGTGAACTCGCGCCGGGTCGTCCTGACCCACTGGAGACGTTCCCCCAGGGTCGCATGGAGGTGCGCGGGTCCCTCGAGGACGTCGTCGAGGGCCTGGATGCGGACGGCGACGGCGGAGTACTGCATCGACAGGAGATGCCGGACGTCGAGTGCGAGGCTCTCGAAGGGCATCCTGCCCCCGCGGTCGAAGGGCGAGTGGCTGAGCGCGGCGACCCACCGGTTGCGCTGGTGGTAGTACGCCTGCCAGTCGATCGTGTCGTCCTTCTCCGTCCAGGGCATGTGCCACACCGCGGCGCCGGGGAGCGTGACGGTGGTGAAGCCCGCCTTCTGCGCGCGCACCCCGTACTCCGCATCGTCCCATTTGATGAAGACCGGTAGGGCGAGCCCGATCTCACGGACGATGTGCAGAGGGATCAGACACATCCACCATCCGTTGTAGTCGACATCGACCCGGCGATGTATCCATGGAGTCATCCGGAGATTGCGCTCGGAGAAGTCGTGGCCCTCGAGACTCTTCGCCGCCGGCCCCCAGAAGAAACGCCGGCGATCCACCTGTTCGCCGAATGTGTGGAGGACCGCGCGCTCGTAGAGGTTGAACATGTGGCCGCCCACGATCGTGGGATCGGTCGTGTAGTTCGCGAAGTGCAGGGCGCGGATTACGCCTTCGGTCTCGATGCTCACGTCGTCGTCGAGCAGCAGGACGTAGTCGCTGTCCTCGTCGCGCAGGGCCTCTTCCATCCCTCGCGCGAACCCACCCGAACCTCCGAGATTCGCCTGCTCCACGAGGCGGAACCGATCACCGAGACGCTCCGCGGCCGCTGGGTAGGCGCCTTGCTTCGCGACCCTGTCGTCGCCCTGGTCGATGATGATCAGGCGGTCCAGGACCTCGAGCAGATCCGGGTCACTGGCAAGGGTGTGCATGTGCCGCACCGCGTATTCGGGGCGGTTGAAGGTCGTCACCGCGATGGAGAGGGACCCCTGGCTGCGCGCCGACGCTGCGGGCACGGACCAGTCGGCCCGGGACAGGGTGACTTCCTCGTCGTGCGCGACGAGGTCGAACCAGTACCAGCCGCCGTCGACGAACGAGGCCAGCGGCAGATCGAAGACGAGTTCACCACTCGCCGTCGTCGTCGCACTCTCCACCCTGTTGGACGTGCCGCGTGGACTCGAGCGGTAGACGATGACCGATGCCTCGCTGCCCGCCCCGAGATCCACCTCGACGCGCAGTCGAACGGTGCGTACGGGGGTGTGACGGCGCCAGTAGCTGGCCGGGAAGGCGTTGAAATACGTGCCGAGGGACACCCTCCGGTGCGCTGGCAGCTTCAGGCTCGTACGTCCGGCGATGAAGTCGGACCTCTGGTGGCTCAGTACGGGGAACGCCGGCGTCGTCTTGGGTGCCCCGAGACGGATCGCACGTCGTGACGGGTCGACCACGCGTCTCGCCGGATTGAAGTCCACATAGAGGGGCAGGACATCGGTGTCCCCTTCGACCGGGAGCACGATCTTATGGACGACCTGGTATGCGGTCGTCCCCGCTCCGGCCGTGCTCCCGACGTCCTCCGACGCTTTGCTGGTCATGCGTCGACTCCGCCGCTCTCGAATCTCTGTCCGCTCGTGAAATGGGGCGTGACCTTGTTGTCGAACATCGAGAGCGCGGAACCGATCGCCATGTGCATGTCGAGGTACTTGTAGGTCCCCAGGCGGCCGCCGAACAGCACGGACTTCTCACCCTTCGCCAGGTCGCGGTACGCAAGCAGCTTCGCGCGGTCCTCCGACGTGTTGATCGGGTAGTACGGCTCGTCGTTCTTCTCGGCGAATCGCGAGTACTCGCGCATGATGACGGTCGCGTCCTTGGTGTAGTCACGCTCCGGATGGAAGTGGCGGAACTCGTGGATGCGCGTGAACGGAGACTCCTCGTCGGGGTAGTTCATCACCGAACATCCCTGGAAGTCCTCGACGGGGAGTACCTCCTCCTCGAGGTCGATGGTCCGCCAGGAGAGGTCTCCCTCGGCGAAGTCGAAGTACCTGTCGACGGGACCGGTGTAGATGACCGGAACCTGGCCGAGCGTCGTCGACCGCGAGTACTCGTGACCCTCGTCGAAGAAGTCCGTGTTGAGGTGCACATCGATATTGGGATGATCCGCCATCCGCTCGATCCACGCGGTGTAGCCGTTGACCGGCAATCCCTCGTACTTGTCGTTGAAGTACCGGTTGTCGTAGGTGTAGCGCACCGGCAGCCGCGAGATGATCTCCGCCGGGAGGTCCTTCGGGTCGGTCTGCCACTGCTTGCCCGTGTAGTGCTTGATGAAGGCTTCGTAGAGCGGCCGCCCGATGAGCTGGATACCCTTGTCGTTCAGGTTCTGGGGATCCGTACCCGCCAGTTCGCCTGCCTGCTCCTGGATCAGTGCCCGCGCTTCCGCCGGGCCGAGAGCCGTGCGGAAGAACTGGTTGATCGTCCCGAGATTGATCGGCATGGGGAAGACCTCACCCCGGTGCCGGGTGTAGACCTTGTGGACGTACGTGGTGAACTCGGTGAAGTTGTGGACATAGTCCCAGACACGCTCGTTCGACGTGTGGAACAGGTGCGCCCCGTAGCGGTGGACCTCGATACCGGTGTGGGCCTCGTTCTCGCTGTACGCGTTGCCGCCGATGTGGTGCCGACGGTCGAGCACAGCCACCTTGAGGCCCAACTGGGTGGCCGCTCTTTCCGCAATGGTCAGGCCGAAAAAGCCCGACCCGACGACAACGAGGTCAACGTTCACAAGTGCTCCTGAATTGATTCTGACGACGGACATGCCCGCTCAAGGCTACCCGACGGAAGCTGAGCGCCCCCCAACCGGAGGGGCGGCAGGACCGGGGAGCCCGGCGCGGCTGCCCTACAGGCGGACCGCCTCGTCGAACCGCTGGGTGAAGATCGGCAGCATGGATCTGAGGTACGTGGCGCTGACGTGGTTGTCGTCGATATATACGAAGACGTTGCCCACGACGGCTGGACAGTCATCCTCCCGGCAGAGATAGTCGGTGAAGTCCAGAAAGGCGACGTTCGGGGCCTGTGCGAGCAGCTCGTCGACCGGGGGCTGGTCGGTGAGGGTCGTCGAACGGGGAGGGTTGCATGCAGGACTGTCCACACCCTGCGTCTCGACGCAGAGCACCCTGTTCGAGGTGAAGCGCGGATTGTCCCGGACGGCTGCCACCTTGATACCGCGCTCGTCGAACATCCGCGCGGTCGCGGGGAACCCGGCGGGCAGGACATCCTGCGGATCGTCGCTCCTGGCGACCGTACCGACCGTGTAGACGAGGTCGGGCGCCTGGGCCAGCACGTAGTCGGTCACCGCCGCGTTCCACTGCTCGCACTGCGGCGTGCGTCCTTCGGGGCCGGACCCGAACTTGCATCCTCCCAGTAGGACGAAGGTCATCTTCCAGCCCCGCTCCTGCGCCATCTCGGCCAGGGGGGTCGACCACTGCTGGGAGTGGGAGTCGCCGACAACGATGATCTCCCGCACAGGCTCCGACGGCGGCACTATGACATAGCACTCGCCCCGGAGCAGTTCGTCGTCGGGTTCGTCCGCTCCTTCGCAGACCCGATCGAGCGGGAAGTACTCCTTGCTCAGCTCGGTGGTCGCAGGGATCGGCGGCACGTTCTCGGGGGCGGACAGGTCGAGGAGCGGATCAAGCACCAGCGCACCGGGATTGTTCGTGTCGGCATGCGCGGCGCTCTCCCGGACCTGCTGCGTGATCGCCTGCTGCCAGAGGGTCAGCGGTGCTGCGACGAGCGCCGTGCTGACGGCCACCACCAGCAGCGCGCGGCGACGGCGCTTGTCCGCCCAGACCAGGGCTCGCAGCGGCCGCTCGACGAAGCGCATGGTGAGGTAGGCGAGGACGAGCGACACGGCGATCACCAGCACGCCGCCCAGGACCCCCGGCGACGGCTGACCGCGCCAGATCAGGAACAGCACCAGGACCGGCCAGTGCCAGAGGTAGAGGGCATACGAGAGGTCGCCCATGCGCACCAGCGGCCTCGATGACAGCAGACGGTCAGCTCCGACAGCACTACCGGTCTGGCCCGCGACGATCACCAGAGCGGCCGCCAGGAGCGGCCAGAGGGCCACGTAGCCGGGGAACTGGCCCTGCACATCGAGCAGGAATCCTCCACTGAGCATCGCGCCGACACCGACCCAGCCCGCCATGATCCGCAGGGCCCCGAGCAGCCGGAGGAAAGGCAGGGCAAGCGCAAGGAGCGTACCGAGAGCGAACTCCCACAGGCGGGCGCGCGTGTCGAAGTAGGCGTAGGCCTGGTTCGTGGCGGTCTCCCAGACCGAGAAACCGAGCGACGCCAGGAACAGCGCACCGAACACGAGGAGGACGACGCCGCGGAACCGCAGGCGGAAGCGCCGAGCCACCAGTGCGCTGAGGACGAACAGCAGAGGCCACAGGATGAACACCTGGCCCTGGACCGAGAGCGACCAGAAGTGCTGCAGCGGACTCGCGAGGCTGTGGTCCTCGGCGTAGTAGTCCACGGCATTGGAGGCGAGGACCCAGTTCTGGACATAGAACAACGAGGCCCAGGCCTGCTCGAGGATGTCGGGCCAGCGTGACCTCGGTACGAGGAGATAGGTGGCACCGAGCGTGCCGAGGATCACCACGACGACGGCGGGCAGGAGGCGCTTGAACTGGTGCAGCCAGTGGCGGCCGAGATCGAGCGGCCTCCCGGATTCGACCTTGCGCAGGAACGACAGCGCCAGCAGGAACGCGGAGATGAGAAGGAATACGTCGACCCCACCGGATACCCGGCCGAACCAGACGTGGTAGGTGACGACCATCAGGACGGCGAGCGCACGCAGACCCTGCACCTCGGCCCTGAAGCCACGGTCGGCGGCCCTACCGCCACCCCGCGGGGCGACAGTTCGGCTTGATTCAACGACCGTCATCAGAGGCCTTCAGAGTAGACACGTTCACCGAGTGTACCGGCGGGTGCCGGGACGACCCTGTGAGCCCGGCACCCGTGCCCCGACGGAGGTGTCGCCCGGCGGGGTCGCACGCACGTTGTCCACATCATTGCTCTTCGCCACCCGCTCTCGGGCCGTGCGGCCTAGCCTCGGACCAGACGACGACGGGAGGCACGGTGGATCTGCACGTCACGCTGGTTGCCGCACCGCCGCACGGCTTCGCGACGGAGGAGATCGTCGTCGACACAGCTCGCCTTCCCACCGGGTCGGCCCTTGCCGAGCGGCTGCTCGAAGCGGGCTACCCCGGGCCCTTCAGTGTCGACGGGAGGCCTCTGGGCTCCCTGAACCTGGCACCGCCGGAGGAGGTCCCACCCGGTTCCGTGATCGTCGCCGGTCGGCCACCCGAGAGGAGCAGTGCGGCCCTCCCGCCTCTGGCATTCGTGGTGCACTCGGGCCCCGACGCGGGTCAGGTCTTCCCCCTGGTCCGTGGCAGCTACACGATCGGGCGTGCCCGGACAGCGATCACCGTGGCGGATCCGGGACTGTCCAGGAATCATGCCCTGCTCACGATCGGAGAGCACTCCATCGTCATCGAGGACCTGGGGTCGGCCAACGGCACGTGGGTGGACGGGATCGCCGTGACGAAGGCGGGGATCGATGTCTCGTCGGAACTCCGCTTCGGGTCGAGCCGCTGCAGCATCGACCTCGTGGATGGACAGGGCTGGGCGCCAACGACGGACCCGTGCATCCTGGATCCCCTACCTGTCGGTCACCGGGTACCGAAGCGGCCGTCGAAGGTCCTCGTGCTCACCGCGCTGCTTCCGCTGGTGCTGGGCGTGGTGCTGGCCCTGACCACCGGCATGTGGTTCTTCCTCGCCTTCAGTGCACTGTCCGCCGTCACGGGGCTCGTGCCGCTTGCTGCCTACCGCCGGAGCGCCGCCCATTTCGCTTCCGCACTCCAGGACGCAGCTGATCGCGACCGGCGGCGCCGTGTCGTGGCAGTCTCCGATCCCGGGCGATCGGCCCTGGACGCCCTGCGGCCGGCGGGCAGCGAGATGTCGACATCGCCGCCACGGCAGCGGACATCCGCCGTCGTCCTCCTACGCCTCGGGACAGCGCATCAGCCTGCCCATGTGTCCTCGGACGGGTCCGACACACCGTTCGTCCCGCCCATGCTCCACGACGTCCCCTTCCTCCTGCCGTGCGGGCGAGAGAACGGAGGGACAACGAGGTTCACCGTCACCGGTGCCGCAGAGGCGGTCCGCGGCCTGCGGCGAGCGCTGCTGCTCCAGACGGCTCATCCACGGGCGGCTCGCACGGTGGTGGTGATCTGGGCTGCTCCGCAGGACCTGGCCCGGCACGCCCGGTTCCTCCCGCACGTCGTCCTGACCCGCGACCCGGCCGTCCTCGCCCACCTCACCCGCGCGCCGGGTGTGCTCGTCGTGCTCCACGACGCCGAGGACGTGCCGGTCACTCCCGGCGCAGCGACAGTCGTGATCCTCCGCTTCCTCGCGGACCCTCGCAGTTCCCGCCCCGGTGCTGCCACGGAGGTCGCCGCCGGCGATCGGTGCGTCCTGCTGAGCGCCGACGACGGCGTCGTCCATCTCGACGGTGAGCAGGTGAAGATCGTCCCGGACGGGGTGTCGGAGCACAGCTTCGAACGGGCGGCACGGGCCCTGGCGCGCTCGGAAGCCGCTGACCGGCGGGCCGGAGGCGGTGACCAGGAGGAACCCGGGACCCTGCTCGGTGCGCCACCGACGTCGGCGTCGCTCTGGTCGGAGGTACCGGGTCCGCTGTCCGTCCGCGACACCGTGGCCGGACAGTGGCAGGTGTCCGATCCGGACCATCCGACGGCGCTCATCGGTCGATCGTCCTCCGGTCCGCTTCTGCTCGACCTCGTCAGGGACGGACCGCATCTGCTGGTGGCCGGGACCACCGGCTCGGGGAAATCGGAGCTCCTGCGCACGCTGGTGATCGGACTTGCCCTGCACCAGCCACCGGAGCACCTGAATCTGCTCCTGATCGACTACAAGGGCGGTTCGGGACTCGGGGCGCTCGCCGCTCTCCCGCACTGCGTCGGGAGCATGACGGACCTGTCCTCCGAATCCACGGCCCGCGCACTCGCGTCCTTGCGCGCAGAACTGCGCCGGCGGGAAGCACTGTGCGCCGACCAGGGCGTGCCCGATACGGACGCGCTCCGGCGAACGTCTCCCGCGACGTGTCCGCCGCGACTGGTCGTCGTGATCGACGAGTTCCGCATGCTCAGCGACGACGTCCCGACGGCGGTCGCGGATCTCATGAAGATCGCCGCGCTGGGACGATCGCTCGGGGTACACCTGGTCCTCGCCACGCAGCGCGCTCAGGGTGCCATCACGCCCGACCTGCGCGCGAACATCACGTCATCGATCCTCCTGCGCGTCCAGACCGCGACGGAATCACAGGATCTTCTCGGCTCCGGTGCTGCCGCGGAGATCCCCGTCGATCTTCCCGGCCGTGCATTCCTCCGACGCGGTGCGGAAGAGCCCCTCTCCTTCCAGGTGGCATCATCGTCCACCCCGCCGAGGAGGGCCGAGTCACCCGACTGGCAGTACCTGACTCGATTCCTCGACGAACGGGACATGGGGCAGCCCGACCGGCACCGGATTCATGGTGCGCCCGCGGAGCCACCGCCTGCGTCCGCGTCGGTCCTCGCGGATGCCGTCGAAGCCGTCGTCGACGCGGCGGGTGGTCCTGGCCGGCGTCGACCGCCCGGACCCGTGCTACCGCCTCTCCCGGCCTTCCTGACGCCGGCTCACTGCCGTGCACATCCCCCGGCCGCCGATCGGCACGGGATGGCGGACGCCTCGGAGCGTGGCCAGGACCAGCGCGAAGATCACGGCAGAGACCACGGCGCCCACCCCGATGCGGCCATGCGCTCGGGAGTCGCCCGCAGCGGGCAGGTCGCGCTCGGCCTCATCGACCTGCCGGAACGCCAGGAACAGCGCGCCCTCCTGTGGAGACCGGAGGACCACTCGCACCTTGCGCTGATCGGACTGCCCGCGAGCGGCCTGGAGGACGCAGTCGCCGCCGTCGTCGCCGGACTCCCCCAGGCCGACCACGAGGTCCACCTGTACCTGCTGGACGGTGACGGTTCCCTCGCGAGCCCGGCGGACAGCCGCCACACCGGGGCATACGTCGGGGCAGCGGAACCCGCCAGAGCGGCCCGCGTCCTGGAACGGCTTGCCGCGCTCACCACGGACGGGACCCGTCCCGGGTCCCCGGTCGTGCTGGCCGTCACCGGTTGGGGCCGCTGGAGCACGCTGTTCCGCCAGGGACGTCGGGCGCGCGCGGAGGATGATCTCCACGCCCTCGTGCGCGACGGCGCGGCCTGCGGCGTCTCCGTCCTGATCACCGGTGACCGCGAACTCACGACGGCGCGCTTCTTCGCGCTGGTGCCGAACCGCGTCTATCTCCCGCTGGGCGCGCACCAGGAAACGACGATGACGTGGCCGAGGATCCCGCCGATCGACGCCCTCAGGGGACGTGGGCTCGTGCAGGGCCGGATCGCCGGGGCAACGGGAGACGCCGTGTGCCAACTGGTGCTGGCAGCCGAGATGCCGCAGGAGCAGCCGCCGGCTCCCACCCGGGCACCGTTCCCGGTCCACGCCCTCCCGAAGGCGGTGACCCTCGAGGAGCTCCACGAAGCGACGCTCGCCACCGGGGCTTCCGACCAGACCGGGACCGCGCTGGCTCTCGGCCTGCAGGGCGACGACCTCCGGCCGTACCGGCTCCAGCTGCGCGGCGGGGAGGCCGTCCTCGTCCTCGGACATGCCGCCTCTGGACGGTCCAACACGCTCCGGGTCCTCGAGGCATCATCGAGGCTCCTGCAGGCACCGCTCCAGGTGCTCAGGCCGCGACCGGGAGCTACAGCGGGTGGCGCGGCCGCGTACTGGCGCGGCGTGGCAGGCACCAGCGGCTCGAGCTGCGAGGGCTCCCTCCTCCTCGTCGACGACGCCGACCAGCTACAGGCCGACGTGCAGCAGGCACTCTCGTCGCTCGTCACCCGGGGAGCCGCCGCGGTGCTGACCGCCGCTCCGAGCCCGGCCCTGATGGCCCGGGTCCCCCTGTCACTGCCGGCCCGCGCCTCGGGGCAGGGCATCGTCCTGTCGCCGCGGAATCCTTCGGACGGCGACTTCCTCGGGGTCCGGATCGACTCGAGTGGGCCGTCGGTCCTCGGTCGAGGTTTCGCCTGCGGCCTCTCCGGCGTGCAGGAGCTGCAGATCGCTCACGCCCCTGGACCATCGGAGTCCGGCGCACGAAGCGACGTCACCGGTCGGGGGCCGGCACCTACAGCGTTCGTTCGGGGGTCGTCGTTCGGACGGTGAAATCCAGGACACGGCGGGAGAACAGCAGCACGATCACGACGGCGGCGGGCACCATGAGCAGGAATCCCACGAGCGGACTCCCGGAGGAGAAGTAGGGGAAGGAGAGAATCACCAGGAAGAGCTGCACGACCAGTGCCGGCGACCGCGGCCACCGGAAACCTCCCGTGAGCCTGACGGCGAGGATGGAGAGGCCACCCGCCACCATCAGCAGCAGGACGGCCATGAAGGCCGATCCACCGACGGAGAGAGGGGCTGCCGTGAAGATGGTCAGGATCGAGACCACGGCCAGGACCCCGAGTGCGACACCCTCGAGCAGGAGGATCCCTGCGATGACGAGGACGCTGCCCGGCCTCGCGGGCTGCTGGACGGCGGGATCGGTGGACATCCTCGCACCCTACCCGACCGGTGCGGGCGCGCCACATGTCGGCGACGTCGCCCCTGCTGTGACATACCCCTCACCCGCGCCACCAATTAGAACTGTAAAACCCTTGTTTACCGATTGGTAACGTGACAGCCTTAAAAGCAGAGCAAATCAGGGGGCCGATGTCGGCCCCTTTACTATGAGCCCCCTCGTGAATCTTTTCACAAGACCCATGTGTGCGTGGCTGAAGGAGAATGTGATCAACATGGATTGGCGTAGTCGCGCAGCCTGTCTGGACAAGGACCCGGAGCTGTTCTTCCCGGTCGGCAACACCGGACCGGCGCTTCTTCAGATCGAAGAGGCGAAGAGCGTCTGCCGCCGCTGCCAGGTGCAGGACACCTGCCTGCAGTGGGCCATCGAATCCGGGCAGGATGCCGGAGTGTGGGGCGGATTGAGCGAGGACGAGCGCCGGGCGTTGAAGCGCCGGGCAGCCCGGGCACGGCGCGCGTCCTGACGGACGCGATGCACCCGGGCCTTCGGGTTTCGGATGAGTGAGGAAGGGCCGCCCGATGGGCGGCCCTTCCTCGTTCCGGCGATGACCCGGTTCACATACCCTGGTTCAGCCGGAGCCCGAGTTCGAGGGTGACCGATGTCCCCCCACCCGGTCGCGTGCTCCACTCGATCGTGCCGCCGAGTTCACTCGTGACGAGGGTCCGGACGATCTGCAGGCCCAGCCCTTCGGCGTGACCACCCGCAGGCAGCCCGACCCCGTCGTCCGCGATCGTCACCCTGAGCGTGTCCTCGCCGTCGGCCTCGGTCTGCCGGTCCGCCATCAGCCACACCGTCCCGGTTCGTCCGGACAAGCCGTGCTCCACCGCGTTGGTGACGAGTTCGTTGATCACGAGGGCCAGCGGGGTCGCCAGGTCGCTCGGCAGTTCCCCGAAGTCCCCGCTCCTCTCCGTGCGGACCGCCTGCGACGGCGAGGCGACCTCGGCGGACAGGCGGAACTGGCGCGAGATGAGTTCGTCGAAGTCCACGCTCTGCGCCAGCCCCTGGGACAGGGTCTCGTGCACGAGCGCGATGGTCGACACCCGCCGCATCGCCTGCTCGAGACCGAGCTTCCCCTCCTCGCTCACCATCCTGCGCGACTGCATCCGCAGCAGCGCCGCCACGGTCTGGAGGTTGTTCTTCACCCGGTGATGGATCTCACGGATGGTCGCGTCCTTGGAGACGAGCTCCATCTCCCTGCGCCTCAGCTCGGAGACGTCCCTGCAGAGCACAAGAGCACCGAACCGCTCCTTCTCGTCCCGCAGGGGGATGGCGCGCAGCGAGAGACTGACTCCTCGGGAGCCGATCTCGGTGCGCCAGGGCATGCGCCCGGTGACGACCAGCGGCAGTGTCTCGTCCACCATCCGCCGGTCCTTGAGCAGCGCCGTGGTGATCTCTGCCAATGGACGGCCCTCCAGCGTCTCGACGTCGCCGAGCCGACGGAAGGCGGAGACACCGTTCGGGCTGGCGTACTGCACGATGCCGTCGACGTCGAGCCGGATGAGGCCGTCGCCGACTCGGGGGGCGCCCCGTCGCGATCCTGTGGGGGTGGCGAAATCGGGCCAGAGTCCGAGCGTCCCCATGCGGAGCAGATCGTACGCGCACTGGCGGTACGTCAGCTCGAGCCGCGACGGCATGCGCGAACTCGAGAGATCCATGTGCGTCGTCACGACGGCGAGGGTCCGGCCGTTGCGCACCATCGGCACGGCCTCCACGCGCATCGCCATCTCGGTGGTCCAGTTCGTCTCCCCGGACCGCTCGATCTTCTGCGATTCCCACGCGACGTCGACGAGCGGCTGGAGATCCGCGCGGATCCGCTCGCCGACGAAGTCGCTGTGGAAGACCGTGTGCGACGTCGAGGGCCGGGCGTGGGCGAGGGCGACATAGCCGCCGCCGTCCAGCGGGAACCAGAGCGCGAGGTCGGCGAACGCGAGGTCCGCGACCATCTGCCAGTCCCCGACGAGCAGGTGCAGCCACTCGGCGTCGCCGGGCTCGAATCCAGCGTATTCGCGGATCGGGTCAGTGAAGATGGCCATGAAGTCCTTCGTCGTTCGGCGTGGCGGTCCGGGTCCGGCTGCGCCGCCCGACCGCTCCGACCGTTGCTCCCACGGTCGGGTCTTCAGTCTGTCACCCCCGGTCGGCTGCTGCCGACCGGGGGTGGGGCCCTCCCGCTACCGGACGATGGACCGCAGCAGTCGAAGCGCGACGGACAGGGACGAGATGTCGTCCTGCTCCAGCCGGTTGACCTCCGCGAACATGTTGCTCGCCCGCTGCAGCTGGTCGGCGTTCTGCTCCTGCCAGGCCTGCAGCCGGTCGGCCGCGTCGCGCCGGCGCATGTCCTGCGAGGCGCGCATGACGGCGACGGCGATGTCCGCGACGGTCGAGTAGAGATCGTCACGGAGGGCCGCCCGGGCGAGCGCCTGCCACCGGTCGCTCCGCGGTAGTTTCGTGATCCGCTCGAGCAGGTTGTCGACCTCGAACCTGTCGTACACGGCGTAGTACACCTGCGCGATGTTCTCCACCGGTTCGTCCACGCGTCGCGTGCTGTAGGCGATATCGAGAAGCGCGAACGACTCGAACTGCTCGGCCCAGTGCCGCCCGAGCTCCTCCGGCAGGTTCCACGCCGTCGCCGTCTCGACCCCGACGCGTGCCCGCTCGAGGTCGCCTCCGCGCAGGTAGCCGGACAGGCGTGCCATGAACGGCGCGATGAGCGGCTTGAAGGCGTCGATGTCGGCCTGGACGGGCGTCCCCTGCTCCACGTGGTTCACGAACCAGCGGACGGCGCGGTCGAGCAGCCGGCGCAGGTCCAGGTGCACCGTGGTCCAGTGCTCCGTGGGGAAGTCCGCCGGCAGCGCGGCGAGGGCGTCGACCGTCTCGTCGAAGGAGTAGATCTCACGCAGCGCCACGAAGGCCCGGGCGATCACCGGTTCCGGCACCGACGTCTCCTCCATCACCCGGAATGCGAAGGTGATGCCGCCCAGGTTGATGATGTCGTTGGCGATGACGGTCGAGATGATCTGGCGACGCAGCGGGTGGGTGTCCAGCAGGTCGTCGAAGCGCTCGACGAGCTGGCGGGGGAAGTAGCGCCTCAGCGTCTCACTGAAATAGGGATCATCGGCGAGGGTGCTGGCCGACAGGACCTTCGTCAGCTCGATCTTCGCGTAGGCCGCGAGCACGCTGAGTTCCGGAGAGGTGAGTCCCTGACCGGCATCGATGCGTCGCCGCAGCACCGCGGTCGTCGGGAGCGCCTCCAGATCACGGTCGAGATCGGCCTTCTGCTCGAGCCAGTCCATCATGCGCTCGTAGCTCGGGCTCCATTCGACGACCCGCTGCCGGTCGTTGAGCAGCAGCACATTCTGGTCGATGTTGTCCTGCAGCACCAGGCGCGCGACCTCGTCGGTCATGGAGTGCAGGAACCCGGCCCGCTCCTCGGGTTGCAGGCGACCCGCGCGCACCATCCGGTCGACGAAGATCTTGATGTTGACCTCATGGTCGGAGCAGTCGACGCCCGCACTGTTGTCGATCGCGTCGGTGTTCAGGATGACTCCCGACAGCGCTGCCTCGATCCGGCCGCGCTGGGTCATGCCCAGGTTGCCGCCCTCGCCGACCACCCGGGCACGCAGTTCGTCGCCGTTGACCCGGATGGCATCATTGGCGCGGTCCCCGACCTCGGCGTGGGTCTCGTCCGAGGCCTTGACGTAGGTCCCGATACCCCCGTTGTACAGGAGGTCGGCCGGAGCCCTGAGGATCGCCTTCAGCAGCTCGGGCGGGCTGATCCGCGTGACACCGTCATCCAGTCCGAGTGCGTGGCGGACCTGCGGCGACACGGGAACGGACTTCGCCTGCCGAGGGAACACACCGCCGCCCTCACTGATGAGGCTGCTGTCGTAGTCCTCCCAGCTCGACCGGGGAAGCTCGAACAACCTCCGCCGCTCCGCGAAGGAGGCAGCGGCGTCGGGGTCGGGATCGAGGAAGATGTGGCGGTGGTCGAAGGCCGCGAGGAGGCGGATGTGCTCCGAGAGCAGCATGCCGTTGCCGAAGACGTCTCCGCTCATGTCACCGACACCGACCACGGTGAAGTCGTCGGTCTGGGTATCGACGTCGAGCTCGCTGAAGTGCCGCTTGACCGACTCCCAGGCACCACGGGCGGTGATGCCCATGGCCTTGTGGTCGTACCCCACCGACCCCCCGGACGCGAACGCGTCACCGAGCCAGAAGTCGTACTCGGCCGACAACTCGTTGGCGATGTCCGAGAAGGAGGCCGTCCCCTTGTCCGCCGCGACCACCAGATAGGTGTCGTCGTCGTCGTGCCGTACGACGCGGGACGGCGGCACCATCGTCTCGGTGGTCCCGTTCGTGATCACGTTGTCCGTGATGTCGAGCAATCCCCGGATGAAGGTGCGGTAGCTCGCCTGTCCCTCTGCCAGCCAGGCCTGCCGATCCACGGACGGATCGGGGAGCTGCTTGGCGAAGAACCCGCCCTTGGCACCGGTCGGCACGATCACCGCATTCTTGACGGTCTGCGCCTTGACCAGGCCGAGCACCTCCGTGCGGAAGTCCTCGCGGCGGTCCGACCAGCGCAGCCCCCCGCGCGCTACCTTGCCGAACCGGAGGTGCACACCCTCCACCTGCGGGGAGTAGACCCAGATCTCGAATTTGGGCCGCGGGAACGGTGCACCGTCGATCCGCGCCGTGTCGAACTTGAGACTGACGTACCGCTTGTCCTGGAAGTAGTTGGTCCGCAGCGTCGCCTCGATGAGATTGGCGAAGGTCCGCAGGACGCGGTCGGCATCGAGCGTCGGAACCCCTTCGAGACCTTCATCCAGTGCGGCTCGGGCCGCTGTCGAGGCGGCGTCCCGGTCACCCTCCAGGTCGGGATCGAAGCGGGCGGTGAACAGTGCGACGAGCGCGCGGGTCACCACCGGATTCCGCAGCAGCGTGTCCGCGACGAAGCCGTAGGAGTTCGTGTTGCCCATCTGGCGCATGTACTTGGCATAGGACCGCAGGATCACCACCTGGCGCCAGCCGAGCTCCTCGCTCAGCACGAGGCGGTCGAAGGCGTCCGACTCACTGCTGCCGGACACCGCGGCGGAGAACGCGTCCTGGAGCAGGGACGCCGTACCGAGGGCGGAGATACCGGCCGGGTACCTCAGCCCGAGGTCGTACAGGAAGAACGACCGCCCATCGGCCCGCGTGATCTCGAACGGCCGCTCGTCCAGCACCTCCAGGCCGAGGTTGTGGAAGTAGGGGAGGATCTGCGTCAGGCTCTTCGCCTCGGTGAGGTAGAGCTTCAGCCGCGCATCCTCCGGCCCGTCATGCTCCGGGACATACACGTGCAGCTGCGGCACCCCCGCGCCCGAGTCTGCGAGCCTCTCGAAGCGGGCGATGTCCTCGAGAGCGTCCTCCACCTCGTAGTCCACCCGGTAGCTGGGCGGGAACGACTCGGCCCAGTAGGTCGCCAGGCTCTGCGCGGAGTCCTGGTCGAACCGCTCCTGCGCGACCTCCACGATCCCTTCCGACCAGGACCGTGCTGCCCGGACGAGCCTCTCCTCGAGCTGCGCGGCGTCGATCTCGGGGATCTCCGCTCCCCGCTGCAACCGGATGCGGAAGAAGAGCCGAGCCAGCGCGGATTCACTCATCCGCGCTTCGAAGTCGATTGAGTCGGCGTCCAGAGCGGCTCGCAGCTCGCCCTCGATCCGCAGCCGGACACTGGTGGTGTAGCGATCGCGCGGGAGGTAGACGAGCGCGGACATGAAGCGCCCGTAGACGTCCGGCCGGAGGAACAGGCGCGTGCGGCGTCGCTCCTGGAGGCGCAGGATCCCGAGCGCGGTGGTGACGAGGTCCGTCACGCCGATCTGGAAGAGCTCGTCACGCGGGTACGTTTCGAGGATGGACAGGAGGTCCTTGCCGGAGTGTGAGTCCGACGGGAACCCGCAGCGGCGCAGCACCTCCGAGACCTTGTCCCGGACCAGCGGGACATTGCGCACAGAGCCCGTGTAGGCGCTGGTCGCGAACAGCCCGATGAAGCGGCGCTCGCCGCTGACATTGCCCTGGGCATCGAAGCTCTTGATCCCGATGTAGTCCAGGTAGGCCGCGCGGTGCACGGTGGAGCGCGAGTTCGCCTTCGTGATGACGAGGGCGCGTCGCTCCCGGGCCTTCGCACGCCCTGCTGCCGTGAGCTGTTGGAGATGTCCGCCGGCACTGCCGAGCCGCAGCAGACCCAGTCCGCTGCCCTCGCGCACGCGCAGGGCGTCGTCGCCGTCGTCATCCGTGACGAGGTCGTACTCCTTGTACCCGAGGAAGGTGAAATTCCCGCTGTCGAGCCATTGCAGGAGTTCCTGCGCCTGCCGCAGGTCCGGGATGTCCGCTGCGCCCGTGATGGAATCCAGGGAAGCCTCGATCGAGCGCACGGCGCTCCGCATGGCGGGCCAGTCCTCGACGGCGGACCGGACGTCCCCGAGGACCCGGTGCAGGCCGTCGATGATGGACTCCTTCGCTGCGGCGTCGGCCAGCCGGGTGACCTCCACCGACATCCAGGACTCGATGTGCGTCGTCCGACCCTCGAGGCCGACGAGCTCGCCGATGTTGGGCAGCGCGGCAGTGTCCCCGCTGGACGCACCGGCGGTCGAGGGCACACGTCGCAGCCCCGTGAGCGCGTGCGACCGGTCCTCCCGCACGGCGAGGAAGGTGGGGTGCACCACGAGGTGGATCGCCGCGTTCTGCCGGACGAGTTCGGCGGTGACCGAATCGACGAGGAAGGGCATGTCGTCGGTGACGATCAGGACGACGCTGGAGGTGCCCTGGTCCATGATGCCGATCGCCGCGGCCCCGGGCTCGCGCGTCTGGGCGAGGTCACGGTGCGCGAGAGCCCGCTGGCGGAGGTCGCTCGGCGCATAACCGGCGGCGTCCTCGTCCGCGAGGTGCTCGAAGTAATGCTCTACGAATTCCTCCCCTGACGTGTCCGAGCTTGACTGATCCGTTGTCCTGGATCCAGACGACATGGAAAGGGCCTCCGTCACGAAATGAAAGGCCGCTCCATTGCGACCTCTTACCGTTGAACCCTATCGGGGTTCACCTCAAACTTCACGTCGCGTCCGCGGGACACACGCCCACCGCGGCGCCGCCCTTCGGCGGCCGGGACACCGGCGAGTCCTGCGATGGCGAGGCGGAGCGGCGATGCCGGTGACGTCTCGAGCAGTGCCGTGCCGGCGAGCAGTGCCTGGTCCGCAGCGGAGGCATCCGCCGGCAGGAAGGCCTCGATGGCAGAGGCCGGACCGAAGCGCTCCCAGGCCTCCCTCAGCTGCGTCTCCGGCCCACGGCCCACGGCAGCGGCACGGACCCGGTTGAAGACGATGTGCGGTATGGCCGCCGGGATCATGTCGGCGAGTTCGGCGAGCGCCTTGACCAGGCGGGGCACGCCGATGGCGTCCGCCGACCCCACCGCTATCACCGTGTCCGCGACCTCGAGGCAGCGCAGCGTTGCACCGTTGCGGCGGGGTGCGAGGGTATCGAAGCTCAGCTCCTCGTCCGCCTCGAGGCAGAATCCACAGTCGACCACCGTGACCGCCGCCAGCGCGCGGGCGGCGGAGAACACCTGGCTGAGCGCGGCGGGACGCAGCTCGGGCCAGCGATCAGGTCTCGTGATGCCGGTCAGGACCCGCAGCCGACCGCCCTTGATGGCGACACTGACCGAGATCCGCCCGAGAGCGGTTCCGTTGAAGCCACCCTGATCTGCGATCCGGCAGGCCTGCGCGAGGCCGGCGGACTCGTCGAGGAGCCCGAGGGACGCACCGATGCTCGCGCCGTAGGAATCGGCATCGACCAGCAGGACGGGGACGCCGGTCGCTGCAAGCTCGGCCGCCATGTTGATCGCCACGGTCGTGCGACCGGGCGCGCCGGTGGGACCCCAGACCGCGATGATGCGCCCCTCCCCCGGCGGCTCGGCGAGCTCGACCTCCGGAGTGACGGGATCTGCGGAGAAATTCATCGGGTCCGCATACGCATGGGACGTTCGCCGGACCGACGAGGTGGCGTCGAACCGCTCGACAGCCCTGGTCACCGCGTCGGCGAGTGCCGAGGGCGCGATCGACGACTGCACGTAGTCGACCCCGTCCACCACTGCCGCGGCCGGGTCCGGCAATCCGTCGTACAGCGAGACCACCACCACTCCGGAGAAGGCCAGGCGGTCGACGAGGCTCACTGTCAGGTCGGCGGCACCGGGGGCGATGACGACCGCACGCGCGAGGCCCGTCTGGCAGGCCGCGATCAGTTCCGGCAGGTCCTCGCACCGTCGGACGACCGTGACCGGGCCGCGCAGCTGTTCGAGGCCCGGTACGTAGGCGCTTGCCGTCGCGCCCAGCGTGATGATCGGGATGCTCACGAACCGGCGCCAGGATCCAGCACGACGGCTATGCGGGCGTCGTTGGACAGGGCGTTGAGCAACTCGGGCATGGCATCGTCCTCGACGAGGACCTGCACGAGGGTCGAGGAGCTCGAGCCGAGGGCCGACTCGCCGACCGTCAGTTCGGCGATCTCGGCCGCTTCGAGCAGGAGTCGCGGTTCGTCGTACGTATTCGTGTCGGTCCGGAGGGAGATCCAGACGTCCACCCGGTCGCCGGCGTCCGCTCCGGTGGGCAGAGGATCCTCGACCGTGAGGCCGACGGGCTTCCGGTCGAGCTCGTCCGCGGTCCCGAGGGCAGCGGACGGCACCAGTTCGCCGCGTGCGACGAGCCGTGTCGCGACCATGCCCTCCGGGATCCCCTCCGAGACCGGTAGATAGGATCCCGCCGCGTCGCCGAGGCGCACGGGGATCGCGACGAGATACTCCGCCGTCAGGGTCGCTCCGACGGGAAGATCCATGCGCGCGGAGTAGACCTGCGTCGTCATGTCCTGGCTCTGGAGCAGGGCGATCACCCCCGTCGTGGACGCGAGCACGAGCAGCAGCCCGACGAGGAGCCGGGGATCCTTCCAGGAGGGCTTTCTCAGCCGCGGTGCCTCGGCCGGCGATGGCGTGGTGCGCGCGTCGATGCTCACTCGGGTCTCCCCCCACAGGGCGTACTCCGCGTCGGACCACGCTTGGACAGCCAGTCTCGTGCACGGACGATCCGAAGGGAACCGAAGAGCGCCAAATCGGGTCAAACTGTGGAAAGTCGGCCTGACCGCGCTGGTGCGATGGCAGACTGTTCAAGGACGACACCCGACCAGGAAAGGCGGACCCGTGGCCGAACGACGTTTCCTCACGCTCGCGGACGTCGGCGAGGTGCTGAACATCAGTTCCTCCCAGACCTACGCCCTCGTCCGTTCGGGCGAGCTCCCCGCGATCCAGGTCGGCGGCCGCGGCCAGTGGCGGGTGGAGACGCGCGTTCTCGAGGAGTACATCGCACAGGCCTACGAGAGGACCGCCTCGGCGCTCAGGGCCGAGAGCGAAGTGCCGCAGGTCCGCTGAGCTTCACGGGTCGCCCGGGGAGGGCGACCACCCAGGTTCCCCTGCAGCGCTCATGCCCCCGAGTGTGCGGCGTCGACCGTGTCGATCGAGGTGAACGGGATGGTCAGGCCTTCCCTGCCCTGCGACGACCTGCGATCCTGGCCCGCACTCGAGAGTCCGAGTTCGAGGAAGTCCGCGCCCACGCGCTCGATCACGCCGATGACCTGCGCGGCCGGACTCCCCAGCCAGAGCGCGACGACGGACCGGTCGCGGGACAGCTCGCGGAGCACCGACCCGAAGCCGAGTCTCGCCTCGACCCCGGTGAGCGGCTGACCGGCCACCCGGTCGAGCTCGCGTAGGACCTGCACTGCGGTGAACGGGACGACCACCGACCTGCCCTCGACGACCAGGGAGACCCACGCGGAGCCGACGTTGGTCACGAGTCCGGAGACCGTCCTGCCGCCCCGCGTCGAGACGGACAGGTGCCGACCGATCTGGGCGATGAGCCTCTGCGACATCGTCACCCGGGACTGTTCCGTCCGCGTCCTGTCCCTGATCTCGCCCTCCCGGTGCGCGACCGATGCGGAGTGCAGCTGTGCTTCCAGATCGGTGAACAGGGCATCCCATCGCATGCGTTCACGCTAGGCCCGAACTCGGGCATCGTCAACGAGCAACAAACCGGTTCGAAAGAATCAAACGTAGACAAACTGCATCAAATAAGCTCAAACTGAAAGCGGAGGTCATCATGAGCGGAACGGACGCACTTTCAGCAGGGTTGATCCTCGTGTGCGGCGGCGTAGCGGCGCTTGCGGGACGGGCTCTCGCAGCGATGTCCACCACTCCCGGTCGGACGTCCGTCGACGGGTTCATCGGCGTGGCGATATCGGTCGTGGGCGTCGTCGCCGTCGTCTGGTGGGTTCTCACGCTCCTCGTCGCCATCGCCACCGACCTGGTCCTGCGCCGCGGTCCGTCGACGGCAGCCCGGCTGGCGCAGCGGTGCACGCCTGCACTCATGCGGCGTCTCGCCGCCGCCCTCGTCGGCATCAACCTGGTGACCGTGCCTGCCGTCGCCCATTCCGCCCAGACGAACCCGTCCTCGATGGTACGGACGTCCACGGCCGTCCCTCTCCAGGACGCGCAGGCGGGACCACCACCTTCGGGGGGCGTCGGGTCCTTCCTCCCGGCGGATCCGGCACCGAAGATCGCCATATCCCCCTCCTGGTCATCCGTACCCGTCGCCGCCGCAGCATCGGCGACAGGGCCGGACGATCGGAGTCCCGTCTCGCCCGGATGGAAACCGGCCCCGATGCCGACAGCGGGAGGCCCGCTCGTCCGGACACCGACGCGCTCCGATCCTGAACGCGTGGCCGTGGTGGTGGCGCCCGGGGACTCTCTCTGGTCCATCGTCGAGCATCACCTCGGCCCCCTCTGTACCGCTGCCGATGTCGCCGAGGCGTGGCCCGCGTGGTACGACACGAATCGAACCATCATCGGGGACGACCCGTCCTTCCTCCTGCCCGGTCAGGTCCTCCGCGCGCCACAGATCTGAGCACGCGCACCATCCCGGAAGAGCACCACCACCCCGCCGTCCTTCAGCGCGCCCGGCTCCGGGCGGACGCGATCCTCCACAGGGTCGCAGCGACGCCGATCGGACGACATCACCCGATCACCATGCCCAGCCCACGAGAGGAACACCATGCCCGCCGTCACGCAGCTCCATCGAACCGCTGACCACCACCTCGCCGAGGTCAGCGGTGCTCCGCGCCCCCTAGTGGCGAGGCCCCCTGGGCCTCCGGCCTCCGGCGGCGCGACCGTCCTGCCGTTCACCCCGACGGACGGCGCCGGGGCCGACCGTGCTGCCGACCCGGCGCGTCCCGCGCCGGCCGGCCGGGCCCTTCCGGTTCCCGCGATCACGGACGCGGACGCGGACCGGGAGATCGTGCAGCGCATCTCGGGGATTGCCCGGTCCGTGGCGCAGGGCGCTCTCGAGGTCCTCATCGGCGTCCGGCCGCTGCAGCAGATGTCACGCTGGCTCGACCCGGAGAACTACGAACGCCTACACCTGAGAGCGAATCTCGTCCGCTGTATCGGTGCCGCGTCGGGGAGCAGCGGCTCCCCCACCGGGACCGGTGTCCGCCAGGTCGTGGTCCGGTCGGCACGGGTCTGCCCGATCAGCCCAGGGGTCTACGAAGCCTCGGTCGTCGCCTTCGACCGGACACGCGTCCGCGCCGTCGCTCTTCGCATAGAGCAACGGCGCGGGGTGTGGCGGGTGACCGCCCTGGAGATCGGCTGACTACTTCTTCCGGGCCTTCTTGCCTGTGGCCTTGCCGGTGGCGGGAGCGGCCTGGGGCTTGTTCCGCTCGACATGCATCTCCGCTTCGCCCTGCGCGTTCGGCGCCGTGAAGTTCAGGGTTGCGGGCTTCGCGGGAGCTTCGAGCCCCGCCGCCTTGATGGTCGGGGCCTGGACGATGCCCCTGGCGTCGGTCACCCCGGGCAGCCCGGTCTGGGCCGGCGCGGCGACCTCGACCTCGAGGTTGAACAGGTAGCCGATGCTCTCCTCGCGGATCGACTCCATCATCGCCTGGAAGAGGATGAACCCCTCACGCTGGTACTCGACCAGCGGGTCCCTCTGGGCCATGGCACGCAGGCCGATTCCCTCCTTGAGGTAGTCCATCTCATAGAGGTGCTCCTGCCACTTCCTGCCGATGACCGACAGGACCACGCGCCGCTCGAGCTCGCGCATGGTCTGCTCACCGAGCGCTTCCTCCCGTGCCTGGTAGGCCAGCTTGGCGTCCGAGAGGATCTCGTCGTGCAGGAAATCGCGCGTGAGCTTCGACGCGCCGCCCGCCTCGTCGATGACCTCGTCGGCGGTCAGCGTGATCGGGTACAGCGTCTTGAGGTTCGTCCACAGCAGCTCGTAGTCCCAGTCGTCCCCGTGACCCTGCGCCGTGGTCTCGTCGACCATCGCCGTGATGACGTCCTCCAGGAAGAACTGCACCTTCTCCTTGAGATCGCCGCCCTCGAGGATCCGACGGCGGTCCCCGTAGATGGCTTCGCGCTGCCGGTTCAGGACGTCGTCGTACTTGAGGACGTTCTTGCGCTGCTCCGCGTTGCGGCCCTCGACCTGTCCCTGCGCGTTCTCGATCGCCTTCGAGACGAGCGTGGACTCGAGGGCGACGTCGTCGGGCATGGTGGCGCTGTTCATGATGCGCTCGGCACCGCCCGAGTTGAAGAGGCGCATGAGGTCGTCGGTGAGCGAGAGGTAGAAACGGGAGCGGCCGGGATCGCCCTGGCGTCCGGACCGGCCACGGAGCTGGTTGTCGATGCGCCGTGACTCGTGGCGTTCGGTGCCGAGCACATAGAGGCCGCCGAGCTCGCGGACCTCGTCCTGCTCCGACTTCACGGCCTCCTTGGCTGCTTCCAGGGCCTCGGGCCACTTGGCCTCGTACTCCTCCGCGTTGTCCGCGGGGTCGAGCCCGAGCTTCTCGAGGGCGGCGACGGCGTTGAACTCCGCGTTGCCACCGAGCATGATGTCGGTCCCTCGTCCGGCCATGTTCGTGGCGACGGTGACGGCACTCCTGCGCCCGGCCTGCGCGATGATCGCGGCTTCCCGCGCGTGGTTCTTCGCGTTCAGGACCTCGTGGCGCACACCGGCCTTTGCCAGCTGCTTCGAGAGGTACTCGCTCTTCTCCACGCTGGTGGTGCCGACGAGCACGGGCTGGCCGGTCTCGTGGCGTTCGACGATGTCCTTGACGACGGCGTCGAACTTGGCGACCTCGTTCTTGTAGATGAGGTCCGAGAGATCCTTGCGGGCCATCTCCCTGTTCGTCGGGATGGGTACCACGCCGAGCTTGTACGTGGACATGAATTCGGCGGCCTCGGTCTCGGCCGTGCCGGTCATGCCGGAGAGCTTCTCGTAGAGGCGGAAGTAGTTCTGCAGGGTCACGGTGGCGAGCGTCTGGTTCTCGGCCTTGATCTCCACACCCTCCTTCGCCTCGATCGCCTGGTGCATGCCCTCGTTGTAGCGGCGACCCGCCAGGATGCGTCCCGTGTGCTCGTCGACGATCATGACCTCGCCGTTGAGGACCACGTAGTCCTTGTCCCGCTTGAACAGTTCCTTGGCCTTGATCGCGTTGTTGAGGAATCCGATCAGCGGGGTGTTGGCCGACTCGTACAGGTTGTGGATGCCGAGGTAGTCCTCGACCTTCTCGATCCCGTCCTCGAGCACGCCGACCGTGCGCTTCTTCTCGTCCACCTCGTAGTCGGCCTCGACGGTGAGCTTCTGCACGACCTTCGCGAACTCGTTGTACCAGCGGTTGACGTCGCCGGAGGCCTGCCCGCTGATGATCAGCGGCGTCCGCGCCTCGTCGATGAGGATCGAGTCCACCTCGTCGACGACGGCGAAGTTGTGGCCACGCTGCACCAGCTCCGCCGCACTCCACGCCATGTTGTCGCGCAGGTAGTCGAACCCGAACTCGTTGTTGGTCCCGTAGGTGATGTCGGCCGCGTACTGCTCACGGCGCGTCGCGGGATCCTGCTTGGAGAGGATGCAGCCGCTGGTCAGGCCGAGGAAGCGGTAGACGCGACCCATGAGGTCCGACTGGTACTCGGCGAGGTAGTCGTTGACGGTGACGACGTGGACGCCCTTGCCGCTCAGGGCGTTGAGGTAGGCGGGTGCCGTGGCCACGAGGGTCTTGCCCTCGCCGGTCTTCATCTCCGCGATGTTGCCGAGGTGCAGGGCGGCGCCGCCCATCAGCTGGACGTCGAAGTGGCGCAGTCCGAGCGTCCGGCTCGATGCCTCGCGAACTGCGGCGAAGGCTTCGGGCAGAAGGTCGTCGAGGGAGGCGCCGTCCGCATGGCGCTGCTTCAGCCGGTCGGTCTCGCCGCGCAGCTCCGCGTCGGACATCTCACGGAATTCGTCTTCCAGCACGTTGATCGCGTCAGCGTAGTTCCGGAGTCGCTTCAGTGTCTTCTTATCGCCGGTGCGGAGTACTCGTTCAAGAAGTGATGGCACTGGTATCTGCTCCCAATCTGATGCTGCCCAAAGATGGCGTCTCTAGTCTACGGGAGGGACGTTCCGCCCCTCCGTTCCGGGGCCCGTGCGGCGCGCTACGGCGACCGGGCCTGCGTCTTCCGCTCAGGGTATCCTGCCGACCTGACCGGCGAGCGCGAGGGCGAGGTCGCCACGGTCCTCGACGACGACGTCGTCCAGCCCGAGCCAGCCCGCGAGCAGGTGAAGCTCCGCAGCGAGTTCGTGCGCGGTGTCCGCGGGCGCCTCTTTCTCCGCATAGCTGCCGCGCACGAGCAGCGTGCGGCCGGGCCGATCCGCCTTGAGGTCCACCCGCGCGGCGATGCCGTCCCGGAGGAGGAACGGGAGGACGTAGTAGCCGTGCACCCTGCGTTCCTCCGGGGTGTAGATCTCGATGCGGTAGTGGCAGCCGAACAGCCGCAGCAGCCTGTCGCGCTCGAAGACGAGGGAGTCGAAGGGACTGAGGAGGGCCCGGCCCTGCGCCTTGCGCGGAATGGTTTCGGCGGTGGGGTGCAGGTACCAGGGGTCAGCCTCCCCACGCACGGCGATGCTCCGGACCGACCCGGCCCCGACGAGCGACTCCAGGACCGCGCGGGTCTGCCGGACCGGCGTCCTGAAGTAGTCGGCGACCGAGCGGGCCGACGCCACGCCGAGCGCACCGAGGGCCCGGTCCGCCAGGACGGCGAGCGCTTCCGTGGCGTCCACCTCCTGGCCGGCGAGCCGCGGATCCGGCAGCACGGCCGTCAGGGGCGCGTAGAGACGTTCGAACTGTGCGTTGCGTCCGGCGGAGCCGATCCTCCCCCGGGCGAACAGATCCTCCAGCACGCGTTTCGCGGCGGTCCACCGCCAGCCCCAGCCTTCGGCCGGACGGGACGGGTCCCCGCCCACCTCCCGCTGGACGGCGGATGCCGTCAGGGGGACTCCCCGGGCGAGCAGCCCGAGGATGGTCGACTCGAGAAGGGCTCGCTGCTCCGCAGGGACGCTGGACGCACCCATCCAGGTGCGCCGCTGATGCGCCACGAGATGCGGGTACAGCTCGGGTGGCACGAGGCTCGCCTCGTGGGCCCAGTACTCGACCAGGGAGCGCGGCGCGACGGAGGACATGGCGTCCAGGTGGGCGCGGTCGTAGGACCCGACCCGGGAGAAGAGGGGGAGGTAGTGGGATCGCACGAGGACGTTGACGGAGTCGATCTGCAGGACCTGCAGGCGGAGGGCTGCGGCACGCAGAGCCCGGAGCGACGTCGGTGCTTCGAGCCTGGGGCGGTGCAGGCCCTGTGCGGCCAGGGCGATGCGTCGTGCCTGCGCGATGGTGAGTGTCTGCATCGTCCGGTGAGGTCTCCCGCACGGAACTGCCCCCGCGCCGGGCGCGGAGGCAGTTCCTCGTCGTCGTGGTGGGGCGGCGTGCCGACCCCTGGATGGGCTAGGCGGTGGCGGCTTCACGCGCCCGGTAGGCCAGCAGTTCCTCGTGGGGTTCCTCGGTACCTTCCGCGCACTTGGAGTCGAGGGTGATCACGCCGTAGGTCCAGCCCTGCCGCCGGTAGACGACGGAGGGAGCACCGGTGGCGGAATCCACGAAGAGATAGAAGTCGTGACCCACGAGTTCCATGTTGTCGACGGCGTCGTCGAGGGTCATGGGCGTCCCGGAGAACACCTTGCGGCGGATCAGCACCGGCGAGTCCCCGGCGGGCACGTCGTCCGGCGACGAATAGGTATCGACGTCCTCGGTCTCCGCGACCGGTTCGTGGGAGGTCGGCTCGATGACCGGCGTCTCGAGGTAGATGGGCTGCACCGGGTCGGCGGGCTCGAGGTCGGCCGTCGCGACGCGCACCGCGAGCGGGGTGTGCCGACCGTGGTGGACCTTCCGCCGGTCGCGCGCCCGGCGGAGGCGCTCGAGGAGCTTGGCGTAGGCGAGATCGAAGGCGGCGAACTTGTCGCCCGCCGAGGCCTCGGCCCGGACGACAGGGCCCCTGCAGAGCACCGTCAGCTCGACCGTGAGCGAGGTGTCCGCCATGCGTGCGCTGGGTTCCTTGGTGATCTTGGCGTCGACGCGCTGTACCTTGTCGCCGAGCTGCTCTATCTTGTCGATCTTCTCCGTCGCGTACTCACGGAAACGGTCCGATACCGCCAGGTTACGACCATTGATCACAAATTCCATGGTGCCCTCCACATCGCTAGGTGACACGACGGCGGCCGTGGCGTTGAGCAGAGCCGCCGCCGACGGGTACGTGTCGTCACTGTGTGGTACCCGTACTTCACGGTAGTTCACAGCTGTCCTTTATTCACCCCTCCACGCTGCAAAACTTCCGGTAGCTTGCTGGGTGTCCCCGGGACCGGCCCCGGCGCCACCGTGGTGCTGCTGCCCGGTGTCCGACCAGGCCCGCCGGACGGGCGGACAGGGGCGGTACCGGCGGGGCTCGTGCCGCCGGGAGCAGGACTGGCGGGAGCGGTACCGGCGGGCGAGGAGGTCGCGGCGACCACGACCGCCCCCTGGACACGGGCTCCTCCGGCGTGCAGCACCCGGTGCATCTCGTTGATGGTCGCGCCCGTCGTCAGGACGTCGTCGACGATGATGCAGGAGCTGCCCGGTACACGGTGACGTGCCCGTCCGGCGAGGAGCATCGTCCCCAGGACGTTCGACCTTCGTCGCCGCCGCCCCAGACCCTTTTGCCCGCCCTGCGGTCCGGCACGCAGCGCTGCCACGGTGGACCGCACGAGCGCGCCGGCCCGACGCCCGCGCCGGCCCATCCACCAGCGCGAGAGAAGGGACCGTTGCCGGACCGCCGGGACGACAGCGGTCCCCGCCGGGAGGCTCCCCGTCCGCTCGAGCCTCGTGAGCAGGATCATCAGCGGTTCGTACCCGCGACGGCGCGACGACGAGGATCGGCTCGGCACCGGTACCAGCAGGACGGGTGACGCGGCGCCCATCCCTGGCGCGCTGAGCCCTCGGACCGCCTCGTGCAGTGCACCGGCGAGCGCCGCGGCGACCGGAGGGGCCAGATCGACGTGCCCATGATTCTTGAAGGCGAGCAGCACCCCCGACACCGCGCGACCGTAGCGACCGGCGGCGACCACCGGCAGCGGCCCGACCTCGACGAGCGCTGGAACCGCCTCCGCCACCCGTCCGCCTCCCTGCCACGGGCCCCGGCCGGCGTCGCGGGCGGCGATCCCGACGGGGACGTCGGGCAGGGATTCCGCGTCGGCCTCGGCGCGGTACGGCCGGGACGTCGCGCGCCGGAAGACGGTGAGGCAGTCGGGACAGAGTGAGGTGTCCCACCGGCCGCAGAGAACGCAGGACGACGGCAGGACGAGGGCGACGAACGCCGTGACGGCAGCCGCGACGCGGACGGAGAAGCGGGCGAAGACGAGTCGGTCCAGGAAGTCACCGGGGTGCATGCCCAGAGCCCATCACGGGGCTGTCCCCGGGTCACCGGCGGATGGCCCTAAGTGGACATCCTCACCCCGGGAACGCGGGGTCGCTGACCGCCAGGTCCTCGTTCACCCAGCTCGTCACGATGCGCCGGTAGAGGGATCCGTCGGCCTGCGCATAGAAGGTGTCCTCGGCGTCCGACCCGGCACTGATGCCCTCCACGCCCTCGAGTGGGGCCATCGTCTCCACGGCGCCGTCGAGGTGCAGCACCACCGGGACGGCCTCCTCGTCGATACCGATCGACGAGGCGACGATCGTGCTCTGTCCCGCCCACCTGGCCGTGTCGACCTGGCCGGGGACAGGCATGCTCACCGGTGTGGTGAGCCCCAGCGGGGCTCCCTGCGCCGACCGGGTGATACCCGCGAGCAGGATCTCGCCCGCACCCTCACGCTCCGCGACGACCAGGGCACGGGAACCGTCACGCGAGATGCGCAGGTCCTTGACGATCCGGCCCCCGAGCCATCCCGCGGCGAGGACGACCGCGTTCTCCTCCGTGCCGCCCGGGGGAAGGGCGAGGACCTCGCTGCCCGCCCCGACGGAACGCGCGGTCCACAGCCAGTTCTCGGGGTCGAACGAGGGCTGGGTCAGTCCGGTGCCCGACAGGACCTCGCGGACCTGGCTGCCCGGAGCGGTCACGAAGAGGGCGGACCTGTCAGCGTTCACGAAGGAATAGGCGCTGCCGGACACGGACGTCGCCGGGTCGACCGGGTCGTACTCGGCGACCGAGGGTAGGCCGTCGATGGCGACGATACCTCCGTTCCGCACCCGCACGAGGTCGTTGTCGGCGATGGCCACCTGCTCGCCCCCGACATCGGGCGTACGTTCAGGGGTCACCAGGTCGGGAGCGCGATCCCCGAGCTGGATCGGCTGTCCACTGGTCATCTCGACGGACGTCACGTCGTTCAGTCCGACGAGGTTGGCCTCCAGTTGCTGGTTCATCTGCTGCAGCTTCAGATCGGTCGCGTCCTCGAGGATCTCCGGGGACAGTTCGACCGAGGCCCGCCCCGAGGTGATGGGGATCGAATCACGGGCGAGGGTGACGCCCTCCGGGAAGGCACTGGTGACTGCTCCCTGCAGATAGGGCGCAGGTCCGGCGAGCATGGCCTGGACGATCCGCGCCGTCACGCCCGTCCGCCGCACGAACCAGCGGGCGTCGGGCACCCAGTAGCGGTAGTTGCTGCTGTAGAAGGCGAGGCTGTGTGATGTCAGCAGATCCGTCGCGCTGCTCTGCGCGATCATGATGCCGTCCGGGATCTCGTCGATGCGCCACTCGCCGTCGACCTCGACCATGCGGACCCCGAGGGTCTCCGTGGACGGTCCGGCGCTGTTGGTCCGGACGCCCCGCGCGTCGACGGTCCCCGTGGTCTCGAGTTGGATCTGGTAGACGCCCTCGGTCTCGCGCTTCTCGACCCGGGGATCACCGCGGAACAGGACGATCCGTTCCTCGGGCTGCCAGGCCTCCGCCAGTTCCGCGGTCAGGAACTGGCGAGCCACGCTGTAGCCCTCACCCGCTCCGGTGCCGGCCCTGATGAAATCCTGCAGGATGCGCTCGGGTGTGGCTCCACTGGACGGCCCCTGCGGGTCGAAGACGGGCGCCACGACGTCGGGCTCGCCGTCCGACGCGGAGATCACGCCGACGGGGCCCGACGTCGGGATCGCCGAACACCCGGTGACCAGCAGGACGAGAGCCAGGAGGGCCGAGAGGGCTGGCCCGGCCCGGTGCGGCCTCCGCGCGTGTGCGGCGCCGCGGTCCCGCCGACGATCAGTGTCCACTGCCTCGCCCTTCGTCGTCGTTCCGTGGTCGCGGCGCCGGAGCGTCCGCGCGGGTGCCGGCTCCCTGCGCCGCGTGCTGCGAGGCGGGCACGGGAGCGGAGGAGGGCGGCAGCGCGAGGGGCGAGCACGCGAGGTCGGTGCCCTGGTGGCGTGGCAGGGTCAGGCGGAAGCAGGCTCCCGCGGCGGGCTCCCCCCAGGCCTCGAGCCAGGCGCTGTGCAGCCGCGCGTCCTCCATGGCGATCGAGAGCCCGAGTCCGCTGCCGCCCGTGGTGCGGGCGCGGGCGGGATCGGCGCGCCAGAACCGGTCGAAGGCGCGGGAGGCCTGCAGCGGAGTCATGCCGATGCCGTGGTCCCGCACCGCGACGGCGACGGCTTCCGGGTTGCAGGCGATGTGGACCTCGACGGGCCTGCCCTCGCCGTGCTCGAGCGCGTTGACGATCAGGTTGCGGAGGATGCGGTCGATCCTCCTCGCATCGGCGTCGACGATGCACATCGACTCCCCGGACACGATGACGAGGTCGGAGCCGAGCCGCTCTGCGAGGGGTCGCGCACCGTCCATGGCGTGCTGCGCCAACTGGACGATATCGACCGATTCGGCCTCGAGCACCGCCGCGCCGGCGTCGAAGCGGGAGATCTCCAGGAGGTCCGCGAGGAGCGCCTGGAACCGCTCCACCTGGTCGAAGAGGATCTCGGCGGAGCGCTTGTTGATCGGGTTGAATTCCTCACGCGCATCGTGGAGGACCTCGGCTGCCATCCTGACCGTCGTCAGCGGCGTCCTCAGCTCGTGCGAGACGTCCGAGACGAAGCGCTGCTGCATCTGCGACAACTGCGCGAGCTGCGTGATCTGGTCCTGCAGGCTGCCCGCCATGTGGTTGAAGGAGGCGCCGAGCCGCGCGACCTCGTCCTCACCGGACACCTCCATGCGCTCCTGGAGTTCGCCCGCGGCGAGCTTCTCCGAGACGGAGGCCGCGTAGCTGACCGGCCGCACGACGCTTCGGGTCACGTACCAGGCGATCGCACTGATCACGATCAAGAGCACGACGCCGGCGAGCCACAGCACACGGTGGATGTCGTCGAGCGTCGACTGCATGGTCGAGAGGTCGTAGTAGACGTAGAGCGCAACGGGGTTCTGCTCGGGAGGCAGCGTCACCTGGGTGCCGAAGGCGAGGCCCGGCGCGTTGGTCGCCCCGCTTCCCGTCACCGGGATCACCATCGGCGCCCAGTAGATCTCCTCGCCGTCCGCGACGGCAGCCTGCAGATCGGGTGGGAGCATGCGCGCCGTGGCCCCCGCCTGGCTGGTCGTCGTCGAGACGACGGAGCCGTTGTCGGTCGGCAGCGGCACCAGGATGGACTGGCGCGGCGCATCGGAATCGGTGCCCACCAGCTGGGTCACGGAGTCGAGGACCAGGCGGTTGATGGTGTCCGTGTCGGTCGCGGACGAGTTGCGGAACACCGCCTTCTCGTCGTCGAGCGCGTCCGAGGCCTCGGCGCTGAACTGGTCGAACCGCTGATCGTAGAGGGCGTTGGTGATCTGGTTGGACAGGAACCCGCCCACGGCCACGAAGGACACGGAGGTCAGCAGCATCGTCGCGACGACGGTACGGAACTGGAGGGAGCGCCGCCAGTGGCGGGACACTGAGCGGTACACGGTGCGGACGCCCCCCAGCACCCCCTGCGCGGGGCCGGACGCGCGCCTGTCGCTCGACGGAGAGGTCGCTGCCGGAGCGGTGGCCCCGACCTCGTCGACGAGCTCCTCGACGGCGGTGGACGTGCCCACGGGTCCAGGAGCAGTCCTGCCGGAGTCACCGACGGAGCGGTCGACGGTGGCACCGGTCACCCGGGGGGCGGGTGTCGGTGTCTCGTCGACGGAGGACTCGGAGGGGACGTCGGCTCGAATGCCATGCCCTCCCGCGTCAGCCCTGCCCGGCCTTGTAACCGACACCACGCACCGTGAGGACGATCTCGGGCGCCTCGGGATCGCGCTCGATCTTAGAACGCAGCCGCTGCACGTGGACGTTCACCAGCCGGGTGTCCGCGGCATGGCGGTAGCCCCAGACCTGCTCGAGCAGCAGTTCGCGGGTGAAGACCTGCCACGGCTTGCGCGCCAGGGCGACCAGCAGGTCGAATTCGAGGGGAGTCAGCGAGACGCGCGTCCCGGCCCGCGTCACCTCATGCCCGGCGACGTCGATGCTGACGTCGCCGATCTTCAGTGTCTCGGGCGCCTTCGACTCGGCGGGCCGGAGCCTGGCGCGCACGCGGGCCACGAGCTCGGCGGGCTTGAAGGGCTTGGGGACGTAGTCGTCCGCTCCGGATTCGAGTCCACGCACGACGTCGGAGGTGTCCGACTTCGCGGTCAGCATCACGATCGGGAGGTCCGACTCGGCGCGGATCTGCCGGCACACCTCGATCCCGTCGATGCCGGGGAGCATGAGGTCGAGCAGGACCAGATCGGGGCGGGACGATCGGAAGACACCGAGCGCCGCGGACCCGTCGGCACAGAACACCGGGTCGAACCCGTCGTTCCGGAGGACGATGCCGATCATCTCGGACAGGGCCTCGTCGTCATCGATGACCAGTATGCGAGCCTTCATCCCCCAATACTGTCCCATCATGGCCACAAAGTCCCACCAGCCCCACCGGAAGGGAGGCGGGTCGTGTCCCCGTCCAGCGGAGCGGGCCGCTCGCCGGCCGCTCCCGCGCGGCGCGCTCCTGCGCATCCGTGTCACCGCTCACTATGATGCAGGTGGGGATGCTGAGTCCATGCCTCCCGGCAGCGCCGTTCGAGGGGATGCGATGAGTGATCAGGTAGACGGTCGGCAGGACGACGGGGGCGACCCCGGGCGCGAGGAGCGCAGCCACGACGCAGGCGCCCGGGATTCTGCGGCCCGGGCGGCCGAAGGATCCATCGACACCCCGCCGTCGCCGTGGCAGTCACCCGGCGGCCAGGGCCGTTCCCCGGCACAGACCGCAGGTCCGTCCTACCGTCCGGATCCTGAGCACCAGGGACCGTACGGGCATGCACCGACCAGCCAGGGACCCTACGGACAGGCACCGACCAGCCAGGGATCCTACGGTCAGGCACCGGCGGGCCAGGGACCGTACGGACAGCATCCCGCGTGGTCCGGACCCTCGACGCCGCCCGTGGACGGACGTCCTCATGGCGCACCGACGGCGGGCCCGGCGTCAGCCGGACCCGGTCCGGTCTCCGCTGCGCCGCGTGGATGGGGCAACCCGTACCAGGGACCGGGGCCCGGCCAGGGTGGTGGACCGTACGGCGGACCCGTCTACCATCCGGGCCAGTACCAGGCGCCGCCCAAACCGGGCGTCATCCCTCTGCGTCCGCTCGGGCTCGGCGAGATCCTCGACGGCGCTTTCCAGGCCTGCCGCAAGAATCCCGTGGCCACCTTCGGGATCGCGATCCTCCTCCAGGCCGTCGTGGCCCTGGTGACGGTACTGCTGCTCGGCAACCTCTTCTCCTCGATCGAGGTGCTCGACCAGCCGAACCCGTCCACGGACACGATCATCGGCGCCGTCGCCGGCCTGGGGGTCTTCGCCTCGATCGCCGGCGTGGTGTCGGGCGTGGCGCTGCTCGTGCTGCAGGGGATCCTCGTCATCCCGATCGCCCGCACGGTCATCAACCAGAAGACCACCTTCGGCCAGGCCTGGCGGCTCGCCCGGGGCCGGCTCCTCCCTCTCCTGGGCTTCGGCCTGCTGTCCTTCGCGGCGGGCCTGGTCGGCCTGCTGCTGCTCGTCGGGATCTCGGTCCTCGCGATCGCAGGGCTCGAGGAGTACTCGGCGCTGGTGATCATCCCGCTGGTGCTCGTGGCCGTCGCCGTGCTGATCTGGGTCAGCATCAAGCTCGTCGTCGCCCCGGCGGCCCTCATGCTCGAGGGCACCGGTCCCTGGACCTCGATCAGGCGCTCGTGGCAGCTGACGCGCGGCAACTGGTGGCGGACCTTCGGGATCGTGATCCTGACGAGCATCATCGTGTCGATCATCGCGTCGGTCATCTCGACGCCGCTCACCTTCGCGGTGTCGCTCTTCCTCGGCTTCAGCGCCAGTTCCTCCGCGACGCCCGACGCCCTCGACTCCCTGCCGGTCCTTGCCGCAACGCAGGCCATCACCGCACTGTTCACCGCCATCGGTTACGCCTTCCAGGCCGGCGTCACGTCGCTCCTCTACGTCGACCTGCGGATCCGGCGCGAGGGGTTCGATGTCGTCCTCATGCGCGAGCACGAGCAGGCCGGCATCGCGCCCTCGGACGCGCTCCCCGGTGGGACGACCGCCTTCGGCCACCAGCCGGGCGGACGTCCCTGATGCGGTCGGCGAGGGACGCGTGACGACGCCGCGGAGCAGCACGTGATCCCACCCGTCCTGCCGTCCCTTGGCCTTGCCCCGGACGCCGACGAGGCGCGAGGCCTGCTCGAGGACGAACTCGCGAAGACCGTGTACGTGGAGGCCCAGCCCTCGATCTTCGAGCGGATCCTCACCGACCTCCTCCGCGGGATCGCCCGCCTGTTCGACGGCATCGGCAGCCTCGGCGCGGGACCCGGCACGCTCGTCCTCGCGATCGGGGCCGCGCTCGTGATCGTGGTCGCGGTCGTGCTCATCAAGCCCCGGCTCAATGCCCGGGGGCGTACGCCGGAGGCCGCGGTCTTCGACGACGACACACACCTCACCGCGGCACAGTACCGGGACCGGGCATCGGCCCACGCGGCCGGCGGGGACTGGAACAGGGCGGTCGCGGACGTGCTGCGGGCCGTCATCCGTGCGTCCGAGGAGCGGGTGGTGATCGCTGAACAGCCGGGCAGGACGGCGACCGAAGCCGCCGTCCAGCTCGGCCGGGTCCACCCCGCGCTCTCCCCGGACATCGCCTGGCTCGCCGACCTCTTCAACGAGACGCACTACGGCAAGGGCACGGCGACGGGTGAGCAGTACCGGCGTGCGTCCTTGCTCGACGCGAGCTTCTCCTCAGCACGCCCGGCAGGGTCGCCGGATCACGGCGCCGACGTCCTGGCGGCCCCGCGGTGACGCCCCCGGCAGGAGCCGGATCCGGTGAGGTCGCCGCTGGACCCCGCTCCCGTCCGGCTGCGCCCTCCGCAGGGACCGTGCCCTCCGCAGGGACCGTGCCCTCCGCAGGGACCGTGCCCTCCGCAGGGACCGTGCCACCCGGACGGCGGACGGCTCCCGGCCCGGACGGCGAGATCATGGGCGACGGAGGCAGCGCCCTGCGCACGGCGCGCACCCGCGCCCGCCGGGTTCTCCCCCTGCTCGTCGGCGCCCTCGTCCTGGCGCTCGTCCTCCTCGTCAATCTCATCCCCGGCCCGGAGGAGGACGACCGCCCCCTGTCCCCCGGGAATCCCGGCCCCGCAGGTGCCATGGCCGTCACCGAGGTCCTGTCCGCCGAGGGCATCGACGTCGTTCGGGCGACGTCGTCCGAGGACGCTCTCGACGCGCTGTCGGCCGGTCCCGCAACCCTGTTCCTGAACGATCCACGGCAGTACCTCAGTGCGGATCAGGTGGCCGAGCTGGCATCCGCCTCCGATCGCGCCGTCCTGGCCGCGCCAGGCGACCGCCAGCTGTCGGAACTGGCGGACGGGTTCGCCGTCGTCGGACCGGCACCCGTCGGTCTCGCCGGGGACGCCCCGACCGTGGCGGCGCAGTGCGCCGACCCGGACGCGACGGCGGCGGGCCGCATCACCGTAGCGGGGACGGCCTACGCGGGCAGCACGGAATGCTTCGCCGTCGAACTCCCGGCCGCTGCGGACGGACCGGCGGGAGGCGACACCGACCAGGACACCGACCAGGACGATGCCAGGACCGGTGGCCTGTACGTCACCGGCAGCAGCGGGCGGGTCTCCGTACTCGGCGCGCCGGAGCTCCTGTCCAACGCCTCGATCACCGAGGAGGGCCACGCCGCGCTGGCGCTGCGCGCCCTCGGATCCTCCCCGACACTGGTCTGGTACGAACCCACCGGGGCGGACATCGTCTCGGTCGGTGAGGGCATCGATCCGCTGACCCTCCTCCCGCCGTGGGTGAATCCCCTGCTGCTCTGGCTTCTCGCCTGTGCGGTACTGGCGATGCTCTGGCGCGGCAGGCGCCTCGGTCCGCTCGCCGCCGAACCGCTCCCCGTCGTCGTCCGCGCGGCGGAGACAGCGGAGGGACGTGCGCGCCTCTATCAGGACGCACGCTCGGTGGACCATGCGGCCCGGAACCTCCGCGCCGCGACGCTGGCCCGCATGGCCCGTCGACTGCGCGTCGACCGCTCGGCGTCACCGCTGGAGGTGGTGGACGCAGCGGCCCGCCACACGGGCCGGCCCCGGGTCGAGCTGGAACAGCGACTGCTCCACCACACCCCGACCTCGCACCGCGACCTCGTGCACTGGGCACAGGAGATCCTCGACCTCGAGAAGGAGATCACGTCATCATGACCGACACACCCGGCGGGCAGGACGCGTCCCGGAACTATCCGACAGCCGGCTCCGGAGGGTCCCACCCGGCGACCCGCGTGGCCGACCGCCCGGACGTCGCCCAGGGCGGCGAGACCGAGGACAGCCGGTCCGCGCGCGCGGCGCTGCTCCGGGTCCGCAGCGAGGTGGGCAAGTCCATCGTCGGACAGGACGCCGCCGTGACCGGTCTGCTGATCGGCCTCCTCGCCGACGGCCACGTCCTGCTCGAGGGTGTTCCCGGCGTCGCCAAGACCCTGCTCGTGCGGACGCTCGCAACTGCCCTCGACCTGGACACGAAGCGGGTCCAGTTCACCCCGGACCTCATGCCGGGTGACATCACCGGATCGCTCATCTACGAGTCCGCGACCTCGGAGTTCACGTTCCGCGAGGGCCCCGTCTTCACGAACATCCTGCTCGCCGACGAGATCAACCGGACGCCGCCCAAGACCCAGGCCTCACTCCTGGAGGCCATGGAGGAGCGCCAGGTATCGGTCGACGGCGTCTCCCGGGCACTGCCGACGCCGTTCATCGTCGCTGCCACCCAGAACCCGGTCGAGTACGAGGGCACCTATCCGCTGCCGGAGGCGCAGCTGGACCGGTTCCTGCTCAAGCTCACGCTGCCGCTGCCCGGCCGGGAGGACGAGATCGAGGTGATCCGCCGGCACAGCGTCGGCTTCGACCCCCGCAACCTCGGTGCCGCCGGGATCCGTGCCGTCGCGGATGCCGGTGACGTCGACCGCGCCCGGGCTGCGGTGGACGCCGTGTCGATCGCTCCCGAGGTCCTCGCCTACATCGTGGACCTCGTCCGTGCCACGCGCAGCTCGCCGTCGTTCCAGTGGGGCGTGTCACCGCGCGGTGCCACCGCCCTGCTCAACACCTCGCGCGCCTGGGCCTGGCTCTCGGGCCGGACCTTCGTGACGCCCGACGACGTCAAGGCCCTCACCCTGCCCGCGCTGCGGCACCGCGTGGCCCTCCGGCCGGAGGCGCAGATGGACGGGGTGGAGGTCGACCACGTCCTCGGCAGCATCCTCGGTACCGTCCCCGTCCCCCGGTAGACCGACCCACCCGAAGGGCCGCCGCACGGACCGTGCGGGGCCCGAGAGGAGTTCACCGTGGTCATCACCGGCCGCTTCGTCCTGCTGGCGCTGCTCGGCGTCGTGCCCGTCATCCTGTTCCCGGGCGCGACGCCGATCCTGCTGTGGGCCACCCTGCTCGCCGTCCTCGCGGCGGTGGATGCAGCGCTCGCCGCGTCGCCGAGGCGCGTGGGCATCGTCCGGACCCTGCCGGACAGCGTGCGGCTCGGCGAGGAGTGCACCAGCGCGCTCGTGCTGCGCAACGACACGGCGCGGAGGCTTCGTGCCACCGTGCGGGAGGCCTGGCAACCGTCTGCCGGCGCACGCGATCCGGAGCAGCGCGTCGTGATACCGCCGGGCGAATCACGGCGGATGTCCGTGCTCCTGCAGCCGTCCAGGCGCGGGATCCTGCGGGTCGGCACCGTCACCATCCGCAGTTCCGGCCCGCTGGGGATGGCGGCACGCCAGCTGGCCGTCCCCGCTCCCGGCGTCCTGCGGGTCCTGCCCCCGTTCAACTCCAAGCGCCACCTGCCCTCGAAGCTGCGCCGGCTGCGGGAGCTCGACGGGCAGTCCGCCGTGCAGATCCGGGGTGCCGGGACGGAGTTCGACTCCCTGCGGGACTACGTGCGGGGCGACGACGTCCGTTCGATCGACTGGCGCGCCACCGCACGCCGACGCGACACGGTCGTGCGGACGTGGCGCCCGGAGCGGGACCGTCGCGTCGTCGTCGTGCTGGACACCTCGCGCACGTCCGCTGCGCGGGTGCTGGACGAACCCCGGCTGGACACCGGGATCGAGGCGGCACTGCTGCTGTCCGTGCTCGCCGAGCGGGGCGGTGACAAGGTGCACTTCCTGGCGTTCGACCGCCGGCTGCGCGCGCGCGTCGACTCGACCGCGAAGGGCAACCTCCTCAGCTCCCTCGTGACGGCGATGGCGCCCCTGGAGGCGGAGCTGATCGAGGCGGACTGGTCCCGGGTCCCGGCGCAGGTGCGCGCGGCGTCGGCGCACCGTTCGCTCGTGGTCCTGCTGACGTCCCTCGACGCGGGCGCGGTGGAGGAGGGCCTGCTGCCGGCCCTGCCCGGCCTCACCGAACGCCATGTGGTCCTGGTGGCGTCGGTCCGCGACCCGCGGCTCGAGGAGATGCGGGGCGACCGGACGACGGCGGCGGCGACGTTCCGTGCGGCCGCCGCCGAGCGCGCCCTGCTCGACCGCGCCGCCGTGGCGCAGCAGATCCGGTTGCTGGGCGCGGAGGTCGTGGACGCCGTGCCGTCCGAGCTGCCGCCGCAGCTGGCCGACGCGTACATCCGGCTCAAGGCCGCCGGCCGGCTGTGACGGGCTTCCCTGGCCGTCGGATCGCCCGGGGTATGCCTCGCTCTCCGCGTGCGGTACGCGACCTCCTGGAGGACGCGTTCGGACGTGGGACCGAGGTCCCGCGCAGCCCCGGCTGCGCACGCACGGCGGGTTCACGGCGAGCAGCATGGTTGACTGGTTGTCCGAGCGACGGAAGTGGGCAGCATGACCTCGATCTACCAGCAGGCGATGGGCACCGGGTTCGGACGCCTCCAGCCCGAGCTGCGCGAGTATTTCGGCCTGCATGCCGGCAGCGGCCTCGCCGGCCACGGGCGGGGCGTGTTCGACGTCGCCGGTTCCCCGGCGTGGTTCGCGCGGCCTGCCTTCCGGCTGACGGCGCTCGAGAACGCGTTCTTCCCGGAGTACAACACCGACGTCCCGTTCACGATCGACAACTACCCGCACACCGATCCGTTCGGACGCCCGGCACTCACGGCGCGCCGCGAACTGGACTTCGGCACCGCGGTGCGGGTCTTCGAGGACACCACCTCGCTGCAGGACGGCATCCTCACGGACTACGTGGGACGGCACCGCCGGATGGCCACGCTCCTGACCTGCACCGCCTCGGAGCAGGGCCGGATGCGCATGGTCTCCTCGCAGACGCGCGTGTTCGCGGGGCTCCGGCTCCCCCTGCCCGACGTCCTCGGCGCACTCGCCTACGTGGAGCAGTGGTGGGACGACGACCTCGGCGCCTTCCGCATCACGACGAATGTCATCCACCGGCAACTGGGCACCCTGCTCGTGTATGCGGGGGTGTTCGAGTACGCCACCCATCCGTTCGACGGCGCCCTGCCCGCCGCCGCGCAGCCGAGCCGCTGGGAACAGCGCGTCTGACGGTCGCCGCCGTCAGCCCTCCGCGCGTACCTGGTCGAGGGCGTCCGCGGCCTGGGCCAGTCGCGTCAGGGCCCGCACCGCATCCGCGGGCGATCGCATCGCGAGGCCCGACGGCGTCGTGACCGTCACGGCCGAGAGAGCCCGCGGCGGGAGTCCGACGCGACGCCAGGCGGCGAGGACCGGCTCCACGAGCGCGCTGACCTGTGGAGTACCGGCCCGCGGATCGAGGATCGCCAACCAGAGCGCCCGGCCTGCCTCGACGCCCTCGGCGAGCGCCTCCCACTGGCGGTCGGAGATGGCGGGCAGCTGCAGGGCCAGCGCCGTGCCGTCGACCTCCCGGGCCGCTTCCAGCGCGGTGTCCGTGGTGCCGGGGGCGAGCACGGTACCGGCCGCTCCTGCGGCCAGGACCGACGACGCCACGAGGCCCCAGGCTTCCGTCGCCTCGCGCCGGTCGATCGCGCGGAGGGTACGGTAGCCGCTGGCGGTCGGCACCCGGCCACTGAGGATCCTGTCCGCGTCGGGTTCGTCGAACTGGATGACGAGGTCCGCGCCGCGCGCCACGGAGGACACGCGCCGGACGACGTCTGCCGCGCCCGCGGCCAACGATGCATAGAGCTCCCGCCGGGCTCCGTGGTCGATCAGGACGCGTTCGCCGCTGTGCAGGTGCAGGCCGGCGGCCAGCGACAGCGGACCGTGCAGGTGCAGCTTCAGTGCGGCAGCAGGACGGTCCTCGGCGCCCGCGACGTCGCCGAGCGCGTTCAGGTCGGAGGACAGGGCGGATTCGGCGCGGCGCTGGTCGGCGCCAGGGCGCTGGACGAGGCGCCACCCGTGCGGCTGCAGGTCGAACGGCAGCTCGACGAGCATCCCCAGGGTGCGGCCGACGTCGTCACTCCCGGGTCCGCGCGCGGGCAGGGCCGGGAGGAAAGGGAGGTTCGCACCGCCGAGCTCGCCGCGCACCGCGCGGTCGGCCTCGAGGGGGTCGGTCCCGGGCCAGTCCCCCGCCGCCGTCGCCCCGACGGTCGCGGACCCGGTCTCAGGCACGGGGCCCACCGGTCGCGTCCGGACGGCGGTTCTCCGAGATGGCCTGATGGTGCCGGATGACCTCGGAGATGATGAAGTTCAGGAACTTCTCGGCGAACGCGGGGTCCAGCTGCGCCTCCTCGGCGAGCATCCGGAGCCGGGCGATCTGCGCGGCCTCGCGCTGCGGGTCCCCGGCGGGCAGATCGTGCTCGGCCTTGAGGTGGCCCACGCGCTGCGTCGCCTTGAAGCGTTCGGCCAGCAGATAGACGAGCGTCGCGTCGATGTTGTCGATCGAGCTCCTCACGGAGAGCAGTTCGGCCATCACCTCGGGGGCGACGCCCCCTGCGAGCGAGCTGGCAGACGGGTCGAAACCACTGCGGGGATGCGTCATGACTCCAGTCAAGCAGACCCTGGAGGGGGTCTGTGAACTGCGACTAGCCCTCGGCCGCCGCGAGGTCCGGTCGGAGCGCGGAGCGCGCGGCATCGATGGTCGCCTGCCCGAGGACACGCGTGCCCTGGTAGAGCACCACGGTCTGGCCCGGGGCGACGCCGCGCATGGGCTCGACCAGCCGGACCACGAGCGTCGGGGCACCCTCGCCTGCGTGGACGCGTGCCCGGGCGGCGACGGGATCGCCGTGGGCGCGCACCTGCGCCATGCAGTCGAACTCCTCGCCCGTGGCGACCTCGCCGATCGGGAGGCCGGCCCAGGACACCTTGATGCCGGTCATCTCGTCGATCGCGAGCAGGTGCTCGGGACCGACGACGACCTCGTTCTGCTTGGGCCGGATCTCGAGGACGAAGCGGGGCTTGCCGTCCGCGGCGGGCGTGCCGAGCTTGAGGCCGCGACGCTGACCGACCGTGAACGCATTGGCGCCGGGGTGGCTTCCGAGCCGCTGACCGTCGACGTCGAGGATGTCCCCTTCGGTCATCTCGATCCGCTCCTCGAGCCAGCCGCGCGTGTCGCCGTCCGGGATGAAGCAGATGTCGTGGCTGTCGGGCTTGTTCGCCACCGAAAGTCCCCTGCGCTCGGCCTCGGCGCGGACCTCGGCCTTGGACGGCGTCTCGGCGAGCGGGAACATCGAGTGCCGGAGCTGCTCGTGCGTCAGGACCCCGAGCACGTAGGACTGGTCCTTCGCCCAGTCGGCGGCTCGGTGCAGCTCCGGGTTGCCGTCGGCGTCCTCGACGACCCGGGCGTAGTGGCCGGTGCAGACGGCGTCGAACCCCAGGGCCAGGGCCTTCTCGAGGAGTGCGGCGAACTTGATGCGCTCGTTGCAGCGCATGCAGGGGTTCGGGGTGCGCCCGGCGGCGTACTCTGCCACGAAGTCGTCCACGACGTCCGCCTTGAACCGCTCGGAGAAGTCCCAGACGTAGTAGGGGATCCCGAGGATGTCGCAGGCGCGCCAGGCATCCCTCGAGTCCTCGATGGTGCAGCAGCCCCGGCTGCCGGTCCGGAGCGTCCCGGGCATCCGGGAGAGCGCGAGGTGGACGCCGACGACGTCGTGTCCCGCCTCGACCGCCCGTGCCGCCGCCACCGCGGAATCGACGCCGCCGCTCATCGCTGCCAGTACCCTCATGCCGAAAAACCCGTCCCTGCCGTCTGGATGGTCGATGCGTGTCCTGCCATGCCCGCCGTACGGGCACGCCCGTAGGCTTCGCCGATGGCCTCCACCACGGCGTCAACGTCGTCGTCCGTGGATGTATGCCCGAGGCTGAAACGCTGCGCGCCGCGGGCTTCGTCCTCGCTCAGGCCCATGGCGAGGAGGACGTGCGAGGGACGCGGGACGCCGGCGGTGCAGGCCGAGCCGGTCGATGACTCGATGCCCGCCAGGTCGAGGAGGAACAGGAGCGAATCCCCCTCGCAGCCGGGGAAGGTGAAGTGGACGTTGCCGGGCAGGCGTGCGCCCTCGGGCGCGGGGTGCGGTATCCCGCGCAGGACGGCGTCGGGCACCTGGCGCGCGATGCCCTCGATCAGGCGGTCCCTGAGCCGCGCGAGCCGCAGCGCCTCGACGGGCAGGTGCGCGACGGCGTCGTCCGCGGCGGCCGCGAAGGCCGCGATACCCGCGCCGTCGAGCGTGCCCGACCGGATGTCCCGCTCCTGTCCGCCGCCGTGCTGCACGGGCGTCAGGGTGACGTCACGGCGGACGAGGAGCGCGCCGACCCCCACCGGTCCGCCGATCTTGTGTGCGCTGACGGCCATGGTGGCGAGTCCGGAGGCGGCGAAGGAGACGGGCAAGGAGCCGAAGGCCTGGACCGCGTCACTGTGGACCGGGATGCCGTGCCGGGCGGCTTCCGCGACGACGGCCTCGACGGGCTGCACCGTCCCGACCTCGTTGTTGGCCCACATGACCGTGACGAGGGCAGTACACTCCGGCGCGTCCGCGAGCGAGGCTCTGAGGGCGTCGAGCGAGACGACACCGGCGGCGTCGACGGGCAGCCACACGACCTCGGCCCCCTCGTGCCGCTCGAGCCACTCGACCGTGTCCTGCACGGCGTGGTGTTCCACGGCACTGCAGAGGATGCGGGTGCGCGCGGCATCGGCGGACCTCCGCGCCCAGTAGAGGCCCTTGATGGCGAGGTTGTCCGCCTCGGTGCCGCCCGAGGTGAAGACGACCTCCGAGGCGTGCGCCCCGGCAGCAGCAGCGAGCGTCTCGCGGGATTCCTCGACCGACCGGCGGGCGCGACGACCCGAGCCGTGCAGCGAGGAGGGGTTGCCGCTGCGGCTGAGTTCGAGGGTGAGTGCGGCGAGCGCCGGCGCCGAGATGGGCGTGGTCGCCGCGTGATCGACATACACGGGCATGCTCCGATTCTACGGGCGCCACGCCGCGCAGCCCATTCCGGTGGCATCGGTCACCGCGGGCGGTGCCACCCCGGACGTGCAGCGGGACGCGCAGGGTGCAGTGGTATGAATGCAGGGTGGACAGTCACGCAGCGGCTCCTTCCTCGCCCGGCACCTACCTGCCCGGCTTCCGGCACGCGGTGCACACCTTCGGCACGCGCACCGTCGACTTCGACCGCAAGGTCGCCCTGATGGCCGTCGTCAACCGGACCCCGGACTCCTTCTACGACGGCGGGGCGACCTTCGCGCTCCAAGCCGCGGTGGATGCCTCCCTCAAGGCCGTGGACGACGGCGCGGACTGGGTGGACATCGGCGGCGCGCCGTTCTCCCCCGGCGATCCCGTCCCCGCCGCCGAGGAAGCCAATCGGATCGTCCCGGTCATCAGTGCCGTGCGCGCGGTCTCGGACGTGATCATCTCCGCGGACACGTTCCTCCCCGAGGTGGCGCGCCAGGCGCTCGCGGCCGGCGCGAACGTCGTCAACGACACCACCGGCCTGCGGGACCCGGACATGGCCGCCGTCGTCGCCGAGGCCGGCGCGCACCTCGTCATCACGCACAGCCTCGCGGCTCCCCGCACGGTCTACCCGCGCCCCACCTACGACGACGTCGTCCGCGAGGTCGCTGACTTCCTTCTCCGCAGGGTCGACGACGCCGTCCGGCTCGGCATCCGCGAGGACCGCATCCTCATCGACCCCGGACACGACCTCAACAAGAACACGGTTCACTCGCTGGAGATCACACGACGGTTCGCGGAGATCGCCGGCCTCGGCTTCCCGACGCTCGCCGCCGTCTCCAACAAGGACTTCATCGGCGAGACGCTCGACCGCCCGAAGCGCGAGCGGGTGGAGGGGTCGCTCGCGGCGGCCGTGATCTGCATCCTCGGCGGTGCCAGGGTGCTCCGCATGCACAACGTCGCGGCATCCCGCGCGGCGATCGATCTGACCGAGGCAGTCCTCGGCTGGCGCGAACCCCTGTACCTCCGCCACAACATGGGCGACTACAACGAACCGGCGGCCTCATGATCACGTCCCTCCTCCCCCCGACCGGCACCTCGACCGGCACCTCGACCGGCACCTCGACCGGCACCTCCGCCGGCATCGACGACGAGGCCCTCCACCGCATCTACGCCTACCCCGCCGTGGACCGGCCCTACGTCCGCTTCAACTTCGTGGCGGCGGCCGACGGCGCGGCGACGAGCGGTGGCTTCTCCGCCGGCCTCGGCAATGACGGCGACCAGCGGATCTTCACGGTGCTGCGCCGGCTCGCCGACGTCGTCCTCGTCGGCGCGGGCACCATCCGTGCCGAGGGCTACGAGGGGGAACTCGTCGACGACGACGCGCGCGCCTGGAGAGCACAGCGCGGGCTCGCCGCGCACCCGGCCATCGCGGTGATCTCCGGCAGCCTGGACCTCGACCCGGAGAGCGGCTTCTTCACGAGGGCGCCCGTGCGCCCGGTCATCCTCACGGCGGGCACCGCCGACGCCGGCAAGCGGGCCGCCCTGTCGGCCGTGGCCGACGTCGTCGACTGCGGTACCGGGACCGTCGAGACGTCCGCGGTCCTCGCCGAGCTCGGCCGGCGTGGACTGCTGAGGGTCCTGTGCGAGGGCGGACCCGCCGTGCTGGGAGATTTCATCCGCTCGCACACCGTGGACGAGCTGGCCCTGTCCATCAGTCCGCTCCTCGTCGGCGGCGAGGGGCCGCGCATCTCGACCGGCGACAGTCCGGAGGACGCCGTCCCGATGCATCTCGCCTCCCTCCTCACGGAGGAGTCCGCCCTCTACACGCTGTACCGGCGGGGCGCCTGACCGTCGGTGCGCTGCGTCCGCGGCCGGGTGGGTCCCGTCACTCCCGAGAACTTACCGACGGGCTGCGCCGTTGTACCAGGGTCGGTACGGACAGCCGTTCCGCCCGGATTTTTGTGCGGCCACCGGCGGGCCTCTAGTCTCGTGTGGTACCGGACGGCTCAGCGGGCGCCACCGGACCACCGCGGACACCTGAACGGTCGACGCGAACATCCCCTGGAAGGGCCATCGATGGCAGAGGCAGCACGGACGTCCTACTACGATGTCCTCGGCGTGCCGCCCGAAGCCGACGCGAAGGCCATCAAGGAGGCCTACCGCCGCGCGGCCCGGGCAGCCCATCCGGATCTCGGCGGGAGCGCGACACGGTTCCACGACGTCACCGTGGCCTACGAGACACTCGGAGATCCGCTCCGACGCGAACGGTACGACGCCGAGACGGGTCGACGCCGGCCCGCAGCCCCGCCCGCCCCCGGAGCCGCAGCCGGCCGCCCGGACGCAGCCCGGTCGCCGCAGCCCGGCCGCACGCGGCTCGAGGACGAAGAAGCAGCCAGAGCTCCGGCCACGTACCTGCCACCCTTCTCGCCGTCGTCCCCACCTGCCGTACCGCTCATCCTCGCAGGGAAGCAGCTGCACGGTGCGCCCCGGCAACCGGGCATGTTCGGCAGGCTCAACGCGGGGGTCCGGGCGCGCATCGACGGGGAACTGCGGACGGCCGCCCTGCTCGAGCGCGCACTGCTGCCCACCTACCCGGCGGCGCGGCTCGTCAACGGGCTCGAGTTCGACGACCGGGACGACACCGAGGCCGGGCATGTGCTGCTGGCCGGCTACCGCATGGCGGTCATCGACTCCTTCACCGCTCCCCCGGGCACGTTCTCCTGGGACGGACGTGTCCTCCGGCAGCAGGGTCGCCCGGTCAACTACCGCATGGGTGCGAGTGTGCGGACCGTGCAGGAGTTGTTCCCCGAGTGCAATGTGACCGGGTGGGTACTCATCCACGGCGCTCCCGACAACCCCTTCGCCCCGGTGATCGACGTTCCCCCGGGATTCGACCGGTCGGCGCCAGGCCTCGTCCAGGTGGTCAACGCCGGCACCGCGGTCCGGACCATCCGTTCCTTCCTCGCCTCCGGGCCGTCACCGAGCGTGGTGCAGCTGCCGGTCCTCGCGCGTCTGCTCGCCGGCGCGGAAAGTTAGGATGGGATCGTGTTCCGCATCCTCTTCCACACTCCTGAAATCCCCGGCAACACGGGAGCCGCCATTCGACTCGCCGCCGTTGCCGGCGCGGAGCTGCACCTCGTCGAACCCCTGGGCTTCAGCCTCGAGGACTCCAAACTGAAGCGCGCCGGCCTGGACTACCACGACCTCACGGTGCTGCACGTGCACCGTGACCTCGAGGCGGCATGGACCGCGCTGCAGCCCCGACGGGTCTTCGCGTACACCTCCGACGGCGACGTCTCCTACACGGACATCGCCTACGAGCCCTCGGACGTCCTCATGTTCGGACGGGAGTCCGACGGACTCCCGTCCGAGGTCAAGGAGGACGCTCGCGTCACCGCCCGCGTCCGGGTCCCCATGCTCCCCTCGCGCCGATCGCTCAACCTCGCCAACACCGCATCCATCGTGCTCTACGAAGCCTGGCGCCAGCAGGACTTCGCAGGTGCCCAGCGATGAACCCCGCCTAGGAGCCCCCATGCCCGTTCGCCATGCCGCAACCCTGCCCGACGGCGGCGCGGAGGACTTCGACCGCCTCGCGCCCGCCGTGTGGAACCCGGTGAGCAATGCCGTCGTCGCCGCGGCCGACATCCTCGTGGGCGAGCGGGTCCTCGATCTGTTCGCCGGTACGGGCAGCGGAACGGTGCCCGCCGCACAGCTGGCGGGTCCCGCCGGCCGGGTGGACGCGATCGACCGCTCCGCGGCCATGCTCGACCTCGCGACGGCGAAGACCGAGGCGCTCGGACTCGGCAACGTCTCGTTCCACCGCGTCGAGCCTGCCGACTGGGTCCCGGAAGAGCAGTACGACGCCGTCATCAGCTGCTACGGGATCTTCCTCCTCGACGACATGGACGCCGGCATGGACCGGATCGTGCAGCTGCTGCGTCCCGGCGGCCGGGTGGCCATGAGTGCCTGGGACGAAGGCGCCCTCGAGCCCTTCGGCGAGCTGCTGCTGGAGGTCCTGCGTGGTGTCGACACGGAACGCCGAGGACCCGAGGGGACGGATGGGGAGGACTCCGACCCTCGCGCTGCCCCCGTCTTCGTCGAGAACTGCCGGCGCCTCGCCTCCGCGGATCTCCTGCGGGCGTGGCTGGCCGCGCGCGGCCTCGCCGACATCACGGTCGAGAAGCTGGGCCTGGCCGTCCCCCTCGAAGCCGACTACGCCTGGTCGCTGGCCCTCGGCAGCGGCTACCGCGGACTCCTCCCGGATGATGCCGAGGCCCTCGCCCGGGTCCGCGACACCTTCATGGACCGGCTCGGTGACGACTTCGTCCTGAACGCCGACTCACTCATCGCCGTCGCCTCCCGGCCCGAGCAGTAGCTGCACCACCGAGCCATCCGGCGCTGCACCTGCTGCGAATGATGGGTGACGGGGCAGAGCCCCGAACCGATCGGAGGAATGGATGGTGCTATTGCAGCAGGGACGCGTTCGTCCCCCGCAGCACGACCCTCCCGATGCTGTTCGGTTTGAGGGATCCGGCGCTTTATGCTGGAGCCCTATGGAAACGCCACGAGTAAGCCGGGTCAGTCCCATCTCACCCGCAGCGGACGAGGTGGCCGTTGATCCCAGCGCCGGTCCCACCCTCACCGATCTGCTGTTGCGGACCGCGCAGCAGGACCGCACGGCCTTCGCCCTGTTCTACGAGCAGACGTCGAAGCGGGTCTACGGACTCGCCCGGCGGGTCCTCATCGATCCGGAGCTGAGCGAGGACGCGACCCAGGAGGTCTACCTCCAGGTCTGGAACACCGCGGATCGCTTCAACCCGGCGCTCGGCAGTCCGATGGCCTGGCTCATGACGCTGGCCCATCGGCGGGCCGTGGACAAGGTGCGCTCGGAGCAGAGTGCCACGGACCGCGAGGCCCGCTACGGGGCAGCGACGCAGACCATCGATCATGACGACGTCGTCGACACCGTCACGCAGCGCCTCGAGGCCGAGAGCGTGGTGAGGTGTCTCGACACGCTCACCGCGACGCAGCAGGAATCAGTGAAGATGGCCTACTACGGTGGGCTCACCTATCGCGAGGTGGCCGAGAAACTCGGCGTCGCGGTGCCGACCATCAAATCAAGAATCCGGGATGGATTACTCCGACTCAAGACATGCTTGGGGGTGAACTGAGATGCAGGACAAGGATATGAACAGACAATTCGCAGATGACCTCGACACCGACCTGGCCCGTGGCCACGTGCTCGAGTGGGCGGAACTCTACGCGCTCGACGCCATCAGCGCCGAGGAACGCCGGGTCATCGAAGCGTTCCTGGAGGACGTCGATCCGGCCGTGGCCGCCACCTTCGCAGACCGTGTCCGCACGTGCCGCGAGACGGTCGCCTCCGCCTACGCCACGGATCAGATCGACCCTCCCGCAGACCTCTTCGAGCGAATCGTGGCGCAGCTCTCCGGCGCCCGCACCGACGGCTCCGAGGCCCCGACAACCACCACGGCCGGCGGCGGGCCCTCCCTGTCCACCGCACCCCAGGGCTCCGACGTCACCGGCGTCCCCGACGAACTGGCCGGCCGCAGGGCTGCCAAGGCGTCGATGTCCTCCCGGGCAGCCCGCTGGGTCGTCGCCGCTGCAGCAGCGGTGGTCCTGGCCGTGGGTGGCGTGACCATCGCCCAGAACCTGCAGCAGACGAGCCTCGAGCAGCAGGTACTGCAGGCCTCCGACGTCCGCACGGAGGAGCTCACGCTCCAGTCCGGAGGCACTGCCGAACTCGCAGTCTCCGGCGAGCAGGACGCCGCCGTCGTGACGCTGACCGGGGTCCCCGCTCCTGCCGACGGCTTCGTCTACCAGATGTGGCGTGTCCCCGCCGATGGCACGGCCCCGGTCTCGGTCAGCACCATGACCGGGGAGGATGTCGCGGGAGGCAAGGTGACCGAGGTGTCCGACATCAGCGGCTTCAGTGCCCTGGCCATCACGGTCGAGCCGGAGGGCGGCTCCGAGGTACCGACGCTTCCCATCGTCGCCCAGATCCCGCTCGGAGCGTGACCACGGCCGCTGACAGCACGCCGAACATCTGAGAGAGCCCCGCCGGATCACCGGCGGGGCTCTTTTCATCCTGCGCAGAGTCTCTCCACCCTGCCTGCAGGGGGCAGCCAGCCCGCTCGTGACGAAGGAGAACCGGATCGCGCGGGAGGAACGACCCGTGGTGAGTTCCTGACCGAACGGACTAGAAGCCGGCGATGGTCTCATCGGTGTTGACGCCGACCACGTGGAAGGCCTCGGCACTGCTGCCCGCGGGCAGGCCGCCCCGCCGCGCATTGTCCTGGAGGAAGGCACGGACCCGGGTCTGCATCCGGTCCACGTCCGGGTGCTGGCTCCGGTGCGCGGTGATCGCCGCGACCTTCTGGTCCTCCCTGCCCGTGACGTCGACGAAGCGGTTCTCGTGGTGGGTCGGCGACCCGTAGAACCACAGCCAGGGCACGCGGTAGCTGTGCAGCCCGGCGGCCTCCAGTTCCGGGTAGGCGAAGGGATTCTCGACGGCCGGGTAGACGGCCCGCGTCACCGCCTCGCCGCACGCCAGATGGTCGGGGTGGCTCTTCTGGATCCTGTCCCAGCTCCGCTCCGGGTGCATGGAGAGCACCACCTCCGGGCGGACCTCGCGCATGCGCCGGACGATCTCCCGGATGACGGCATCCGAGGGTTCGAGGTAGCCGTCCGGCTCGCCGAGGAAGGTCACCTCCTGCACGCCCACGAGTGCCGCCGCGGCACGCTGCTCCTCCCGCCGGAGTGCGGCGATGCCCGGGCGGTCCTCGTCGCTGAACCCGCCGGCGTCACCGTCCGTCAGGACGCAGTACTCGACCGATGCGCCACCGGCCGTCCACGACGCGATCGTCGCCGAGGCGCCGAAGTCGATGTCGTCGGGATGGGCGGCGAACACCAGGACCCGGCGGGGCGCGGCGGGCTGCACGTCCTCGGTCATGCCCTACAGCCCGCGCTTCCGGATTTCCTCGGTGGCCTGGGGCAGGACGGTGAAGAGGTCGCCCACGATCCCGAAGTCCGCGATCTCGAACACGGGAGAATCAGCATCCTTGTTGATCGCGACGATGACCTTCGAGGTCTGCATCCCGGCCTTCTGCTGGATCGCCCCGGAGATGCCGGCAGAGATGTAGAGCTGCGGGGACACGGTCTTGCCCGTCTGCCCGATCTGTGCGGAGTGCTCGATCCACCCGGCATCGGTCGCCGCGCGCGACGCACCGACCGCACCGCCGAGGGCGTCGGCGAGGTCCTCCAGCGGACCGAAGTTCCCGTCCACCCCCCGCCCGCCGGCGACGATCACACGGGCTTCCGCGAGTTCGGGACGCCCGCTCACCGGCTTGTCCGTCCGCCCGGTGATCCTGGCGACCGCCTCGGGGACCTCGACGGGGATCCGCACCTCGCGGGGCGGGGACGGGAGCCCGGCCTCGGTCGCCTCGACGCTGTTGGGCTTGATGGTGAGCACGGCGATTCCGGTGGTCACCCGGCAGTCGACGGAATAGGACCCGGCGAAATCGGCCTTGGTCGCCGTCAGGTCCCCTGCGAGGGCGACGACGTCCGTGATGACGCCGGACTCGAGCCGGACGCCCACCCGAGCGGCGATCTCCTTCATCTCGTAGGAGTTCCCGAGCAGCAGGATCTCCGCGCCCGAGGCGCGGACCGCCTCCGTGAGGAAGACGGCCTTGCCCGCGACGAGGACGTCGGACGCCTCGGCGGAGTCCGGGCGGTAGACCTCCCCGACCCCGTAGGAGCCGATGCCGTCGAGGTAGGCCTGCTCGGCCTCCCCCGCGAGGGCGACGACGGCGTCGCCCAGCGTGGCACCGAGGGAGAGGAGCTCGCGCTCGCTCTTGGCGAGGCTCGCTCCGGCGTGGTCGAGGAAGACGAGGACTGTGGTCATGGGCGGACTCCGGGAAGGAAGGCGAGCATCGGACTAGAGGAGCTTCTGGCCGGCGAGGAAATCGACGAGCCGGATGCCGGCGTCGCCCTCGTCCGTGATCAGGACACCCTGGGTGCGCGGCGGCCGCGGCGCGGCGGCCTCGACCCTGGTCCACGATCCCTCGAGCCCGACCTCGTCCGGCTCGAGGCCGATATCGGTCAGGGACAGGACCTGGATCTGCTTCTTCTTGGCCGCCATGATGCCCTTGAAGTTGGGGTAGCGGGGATCGTTGATCTGATCCGTCACCGAGACCAGGGCGGGAAGCGGGGCCTCGATCGTCTCTGCGAAGGTGTCGTTGTCGCGACGTGCCGCCAGCTTCCAGCCGTCGTCGCCGGGAGTGAGGTCGAGTGAGGCGGCGAAGGTGACCTGGGGCAGGGCGAGGCGCTCCGCGAGCTGCGCCGGCACGAGGGAGGTCTCCCCGTCCGTGGAGGCCATGCCGGTGAGGATCAGGTCGAAGGGGCCGACGTGTCGCAGGAGGGCTGCGAGGGCCTTCGAGGTGGCGGAGGCATCGGAGCCGCCGAGGGCTTCGTCGGTCAGGTGCACGCCGTCGTCGGCGCCGATCTGGAGGGACTTCTTGACGGCGGCGACGGCGCCTGCCGGCCCCATCGTGATCGCGGTGACGCGATGGCCGGATGCTGGTCCCCCGTGCGTCTCGACCAGCTCGAGCGCCGCCTCGAGGGCGTACTCGTCGAGCTCCGACAGGATGCTCTCCGAACGGACCGTCGTCAGGTCGTCACCGCTGATGTGCCGGTCGAACTGGGCGTCGGGAACATGCTTCACGAGGACCGCGATGTGCAGTCCGTTTGCTGGGGCCTCGTCCATTGATGACCTTCCTCGTTCGGGGATCTTCCCACCGCCTAGCTAACCACAGCGCGGTGACGCCTGCGCCCGGGCGCGGGCCGGATCCGCCGTCGGCACTGCGCCCGCACCGGTCCGACGAACAGAAGGCGGACCCTGATCCGGGTCCGCCTTCTGTTCTCGGTGCTCCTGGGGTGCTGCAGGAAGCCGTCAGCGGCGTGCAGCGGGACCACCGACCGGTTCGACGACGGTCGGGCGTCGGCCGAACCGCCCCGGAGTCGGGTCAGGGCGTGGGAGCCTGCGCGAGCGTGACCTCGATGGTGCGGCTCTCACCCCCGCGGATGATCTCGACCGGTACCTGCTGGCCGACGGTCTGGATCCGGACGGCCGCGGTGAGCGACTGGGGATCGGAGATCGTGAAGGTGCCGACCTTCGTGATGACGTCGCCGACCTCGAGGGAGGCACCCTCCGCCGGGGATCCCGGCTCGACCGACTCGACGAGCGCGCCCGACGAGAAGGACGAGTCCGACTGCGAGCCGTCGCCGGCCGCAGCCGTGACACTGACACCGAGGAACCCGTGGGTGGCTTCGCCGTCGGCGATGATCTCCTGGGCGATCCGGTCCGCGTAGTTGATCGGGATGGAGAAGCCGACGCCGATGTTGCCGGTCGACTCGCCGGATCCCGCCGAGGCGATCGCCACATTCACCCCGATGATCCGGCCGTCGGCGTCGACCAGCGCGCCGCCCGAGTTGCCCTGGTTGATGGCGGCGTCCGTCTGGATGACGTTCAGGTAGATGGAACCCTGGGACTGGGCCTGCTGACCACCGGACCCGCCCGGCGGCAGGAAGTTGAAGCCCTCACCGTCCTCGGAGCCGCTGCTGTCGGGCTGCTCCTCAGGAACCGCGGAGGACGCCACGCTGATGGTCCGGTTGAGCGTCGAGACGATCCCGTCGGTGACGGTCCCACTGAGTCCGAGCGGAGCACCGATGGCGATCGCTGTGTCACCGACGTTCAGTTCGTCGGAGTTGCCGAGGGTCGCTGCCTTCAGGTCGGGGGCGTCGACCTTGATGACGGCGAGGTCGCTGAGCGGATCGGTGCCGACCACCGTGGCGGGGAAGACACGTCCGTCGTTCAGCTTGACCTCCACCGAGGGATCGGACACCTGCCCGCCGAGAGTCACGACGTGCGTGTTGGTGAGGATGTGCCCGTCGGTGTCGAGGATGATGCCCGATCCGGATCCGCTGGCGCTCCCTCCGCTCACCGCGATCGTGACGACACTCGGAGACGCGGTGACGGCCGCGCCCGTGATGGTGTTCACGTCATCCGTGTTGTTGACGACGACCGACTCGGGCGCCGACTGGTTCGTTGCCGCCGTCGTGCCTCCGTCCAGCGCATTCACGCCCGCGGTGGCCACCCCACCGCCGATGAGCCCCGCGACGAGGACGCCCGCGGCGAACGTGGCGAGGCCGACGCGCTTGCGCTCCTTGACGGTGCCCCGCCCGTTCGAGGGCTGACCGGCCCGGCCGTACCCGCTCTGCTCGCCGTAGAAGGGCTGGTGGCCCGCGTAGGCCGGGTGGGGCGCGGCCTGAGCCTGCTGGAAGGCCTGCTGCCGCGGATCGGCTGCCTGCGGGGGAAGCGGTGCCGCCGGGTGCTGGGCCGTGCGCGGGTTCGATGCCTGATGCGTGGCCGTCTCAGGGTAGGCCTCGTCGGTGTGCCCTGCTCCGTGCGCCGGCGGGTTCTGCGGCTCGGGCCGAGCGTCCGGCGCGGCCCCGCCTCCGTCTGCGCCCTGATGGTTCGAACTCTCCCCCCGGTTCCAGCCCGTCCCCCACGACGGCGGGGTCTGCGGCTGAGGAGGGAGGGGGCGTTCCGGGTTGCCCTGGGAGCCTGGCTGCTCGTTCACTGGGAGTCCTTTCGTTGCTGTTGACCACATCATGGCAACGGCTGCTGAGCGTCACGCTGACGTTCACTGTGCGGTGTCTGGGAGGTGGCTGGAACCTCTCGCCTGCCCGGATACCTGAACCGGCACGTCCGCACCCAGTATCCTCCGCTTTCGGGGGCGCGATCTTCGGACGGTCCACGGTGGGGCCGTCGTGCGTACCGGGCGGACGTGGACGACGAGGGGATGCACAGCGGGGAGACGGTGTCGGCAGGAGGGCGATCCGGTTGCTCCCCGGCCGGCACCCGCCCGGTCTGTGCTTCGCGGCAGGCCGCCGCGCTTTCGCTAGGGGCGCAGGAGTCATGGTGGACGCTCCCCTACCCCAACCATAGAATCGGAAGGACAGGGAGCCTCCGGCATCCGCCGACCCCAGTCCTGGGATCGGGTGCGGCCCGGGGGACGTGCTGAAGGGTCGAAAATGCGAATGTCGAGCAGGCGCATCTGCGTCTCTGCTGTCGTGGGAGCCGTCGTGGCCGTCCCACTGTTCACGAGCGCGGCGGCTTTCGCCGACGAGCCGCTCACCTTCTCCGCGGGCGACTACGTCGTCGACGCCGCGGGTGCCCTCTCGGACAGCGAAGAGGCCGACCTGGAGGCCGCGATCGAGGAGCTCCGCTCGCAGGAGGGCTTCACGGTGCGGGTCGCCTATGTCGACACCTTCGAGAATCCGTCGGATCCTCGCGACTGGGCGAGGGCAGTTGCCGAACGGAATGCTGATTCGGCGGATGAAGCTGTGCTGGCGGTAGCCGTGGGCGCGAGGGACGCCGGATTCGTCGCAGGGCAGCGGTCTGCCGTCTACACATCGACAACGGACATCTACGACAACGAGATTGTCCCCGAACTGAGCGAGAACGCCTGGAGCGAAGCCGGCCTCGCTGCAGTCCAGGGCACAGCCGAGGCCCTGTCGGGATCGGGCGGCACCGGGGGTGGCACCACCGATGGAGGCACCGGCGGTTCGTCATCGGGCACCGACGGCTCCTCCGGTGGCGGAGCCGCCGGCGGCCTCGTCCTCGTGGGCGGGCTCGTCGCCGTCGCCGGCGCAGGCGGCTACCTGCTGCTGAAGAACCGCAGCGGGAACAGCGCGCAGCGCAAGCGCGAGGAGTACGGCTACGGGCCGGTCCCGTCGGCGAGCGGTGAGCTCGTCGATCCCCTGGCCGGACTGAGCGTCGAGGACCTGCGGACCCGCGCGGGCAGCCTGCTCGTCGCGGCGGACGACGCCATCAAGTCGAGCGAGCAGGAGCTCGGTTTCGCGGAGGCCCAATACGGCGCCGAGGCGATCACCACCTTCTCGCAGGACATCGCGGCCGCGAAGCGCCATATGAGCGAATCCTTCAAGCTCCAGCAGCAGCTGGACGACCACATCCCCGACACCGAGCAGCAGCAGCGCGAGTGGCTCGGCGAGATCATCCGCCGCTGTGAGGACGTCAACTCCTCCCTGCAGGCGCACAAGGCCGATTTCGACGCCCTGCGCGAGCTCGAACGGAACGCGCCCGAGGCCCTGGCCGGCGCGGAATCCGCCGCAGAGCAGGCCCGCCGTCGCTTCAGCGCCGCGGAACAGAGTCTCAGGTCGCTGCAGGAGCGTTATCTTGACACCGCCACGAGCCAGGTGGCGGACAACATCGAGCAGGCCCGGGAGCGCCTCTCCTTCGTGGACAGCGCGGCGACCGAGGCGCAGTCGCGCATGGCGGCGGGTGACACCGGCCGCGCCGTCGTCGCCGTCCGTGCCGCCGAGGAGGCCGTCCACCAGAGCACCGTCCTGCTCGACGCGATCGACAAGCGGTCCGAGGAACTGGCCGCAGCCGAGCGCGAGCTCGAACGTGCCCTCCCCGAGACGGAGCAGGACCTCGCGCAGGCCCAGGCCATGGACCGGACGGGGCAGTACCGGGACCTCGCCGGGCCGATCGCCGCCGTGCAGTCCGCCGTCACCACCGTGCGGCAGGAGCGCCAGAGCGCGCGGAGCAATCCCCTGGCCCTGCTGCAGCGGCTCGAGGCGGCGCACGCGCAGCTCGACGCCGCTCTCGGTGGCGTCCGTGACCAGGCGGAGAATGCCCGGCGTGCGCAGGACTCGCTCCAGCACGCGATCATCGCTGCGCAGTCCAGCATCTCCGGTACCGCCGATTACATCCGGGCCCGACGCGGCGGCGTCGGCAGCGAGGCACGAACGCGCCTGGCCGAGGCGGAGCGGAACCTCGACCACGCCCTCGATCTGGAGCGGTCCGATCCCGTGACGGCCCTGTCCCACGCCCAGCAGGCCGCCACCCTCGCCGACCACGCGGCCCAGCTCGCCGAGCAGGACGTGGAGGGCTTCGGGCGCGGCGGCATGGGCATGAGTGGTATGCACGGCGGCCGTGGCGGGGACGGCATGGGCGGCGCGCTGCTCGGCGGCATCCTCCTCGGTTCCCTCCTCAACGGAGGGGGCTTCGGTGGAGGAGGATTCGGGGGCGGCGGCTTCGGCGGAGGCGACGGCGACGGCGGTGGCGGGTTCGACGGCGGCGGCGGCAGCTTCGGTGGAGGAGGGTTCGGCGGATTCGACGGCGGCGGCGGCGGTTTCGGCGACTTCGGCGGTGGAGGAGGGGACTTCTAGCCGCTCCCCCGCCTGCAGGGCATAGACCATCATGAAGAATCGAAAGGGAAAATCAATGGTAAAGCAGTCAATTTTCGGCAGGATCGCCCAGCTCACGCGAGCCAACATCAACTCGTTGCTCGATCAGGCGGAGGATCCGCAGAAGATGCTCGACCAGATGGTCCGTGACTACACCAACAGCATCGCCGAGGCCGAGAGCGCCGTCGCGCAGACGATCGGCAATCTCCGCATGATGCAGGACGACTACAACGAGGACGTCGAGAACGCGCGGAGCTGGGGCAACAAGGCCCTTGCCGCCTCACGCAAGGCGGACGAGTACCGCGGGACGGGCGACACCACCGACGCCCAGAAGTTCGACAATCTCGCCAAGGTCGCGATCCAGCGCCAGATGGCCGCCGAGAATGAGGCGAAGGGTGCCGAGCCGACCATCGCGTCCCAGACCGAGATCGTCGACAAGCTCAAGGACGGCCTCAACCAGATGAAGGGCAAGCTCGGTGAGCTGACCGTCAAGCGCGACCAGCTCATCGCGCGGGCCCGGACCGCCCAGGCGCAGCAGCAGGTGCACGACGCCGTGAAGAGCATCGACTTCATGGACCCCACCAGCGAGGTAGGCCGTTTCGAGGAGAAGATCCGGCGCGAGGAGGCCAAGGTCCGTGGACAGCAGGAGCTTACGTCGTCGAGCCTGGATGCGCAGTTCGAGAGCCTGGAGGACCTCGGCGAGCAGACGGAGATCGAGGCACGCCTGGCGGCATTGAAGTCAGGCTCGGGATCGCAGTCGGCGATCGGTCAGGGCACCGGCAGCGGTGCAGCCGACGGGACGCCGTCGACGACGGGCGAGACCACCTACTGATCGGTAGGAGCGCCGTGGCGACCGCGTAGCACAGGGGGATCATGGCCACGTGGCCATGATCCCCCTGTCGTCCGCCCTGTCCGGCGCGTCGGTGGCACGGTCTAGATTGAGGCCATGGCTGTGACACTGGTGTGGTTCCGCGACGATCTTCGTATTTCCGACAATCCCGCGCTGGTCGCGGCCGCGGACAGCGGGGACGACGTCGTCGCCTGCTACGTGCTCGACGAGGAGTCGGAGGGCATTCGTCCCCTCGGCGGTGCCTCCAGATGGTGGCTCCACCACTCCCTCTCGGCGCTGGGCGACTCCCTCGAACAGCTCGGTATCCCGCTGGTCCTCCGTCGCGGCGCCGCAGGTGACGTGATCCGCCGACTCGTGGAGGACAGCGGCGCCGACGCGGTGGTGTGGAACCGGCGGTACGGCCTGGCGGAGCGCACGGTCGACTCAGCCCTCAAGACGTCCCTGACCGACGATGGCGTCGACGCCACGAGCTACCAGGCGAACCTGATGTACGAACCGTGGGAGGTCACCTCGGGGTCGGGCCAGGCATACAAGGTCTTCACGCCCTTCTGGCGCGCCTGCCTCACCTTCAGGACCCCCCGCACACCGCTGGCAGCGCCCGATTCGCTCTCGTCGCCCGACGGACCCGGCCTGGACTCCGACGAGCTCCCCGCGTGGGGCCTCCTTCCCACCGGACCCGACTGGGCCCAGGGGCTCCGGGACACATGGACCCCCGGTGAGGCCGGCGCGCACGAGCGGCTCGACGACTTCCTCGACGGCGCTGCCCGTGGCTACAAGAACAGCCGGAACCTCCCGGCCGTCCACGGCACGAGCATGCTCTCCCCGCATCTGCGCTTCGGCGAAATCAGCCCCTTCGAGGTCTGGCACGCCGCCCAGGACCACAAGGACAGCTCAACGGCCGAGGACATCCGCGTCTTCGGATCGGAGCTCGGGTGGCGGGAATTCAGCTGGCAACTGCTGTACTTCAATCCCGAGCTCGCCACGGTGAACTACCGCCCCGAATTCGACGCCTTCACCTGGGAGAGCTCGACGCAGGCGGAGCTCGAGGCGTGGCAGCAGGGACGTACGGGGTACCCCCTGATCGATGCCGGAATGCGTCAGCTGTGGGAGATCGGCTGGATGCACAACCGTGTCCGCATGGCGACGGCATCGTTCCTCATCAAGAATCTGATGATCGACTGGCGGGTCGGCGAGAAGTTCTTCTGGGACTGCCTCGTCGACGCCGATGCTGCCAGCAACGCCGCGAGTTGGCAGTGGGTGGCCGGCTCCGGCGCCGACGCCAGCCCGTACTTCCGCATCTTCAACCCGGTGCTGCAGAGCAAGAAGTTCGACCCGAAGGGCGCCTACCTGGTGCGTTTCGTGCCGGAGCTTGCGGACGCCGACAACGTGCACGAACCATGGAAGGGCTCCGCGCCGGGATATCCCGCGCCGGTCGTGGACCTCAAGGAGAGCCGTGAACGCGCTCTCAGCGCGTACAAGGCGCTGTCGGACTCCTGAGGGCGGCGCAGGGCCACACAGGGCGGGGTGAGGGCGGCGCAGGGCGGGTGAGGACGCGCAGGGCGGCGCAGAGCCACCCAGGTCAGGGCGAGGACGCGCAGCACGCTGCCGGCACCATTCCGGGTCTGTCGGCGATGCGATGATCGAGGCCGACGATGCGACTGCGGCAGGCGGCCCAGGCGCCCCGACGCAAGCGCCGGTCGGCCGCTACCGCCTGACGTCTTCCCTGCACAGCAAGAAGTCCGGTCCACCCTCAGGTGGACCGGACTTCTTTTTCGTTGCGGGGACAGGATTTGAACCTGTGACCTCTGGGTTATGAGCCCAGCGAGCTACCGAACTGCTCCACCCCGCGGCGTGTAACTAACGTTACCGGCCGCGGGGCCAGGAGGCAAATCGAGCGGCTGCCCGGGCTCCTGAGGACTACTCGCCGGAGCCCGAAACCTGCGCTTCGGCATCGAGCGCGCGCTGCAGGGCATCCTGCAGACGGTCCTGGGCCTCACCGTAGGCGGCGAAGTCGCCGGATGCCAGTGCTGCGTTACCGTCCTGGATGGCCGTGTTCGCATCGTCGAGCGCCGTGCGGAGGTCCGCGGCCGGATCGCCGCTCGTCGCCGGCGGGGTGGCACCCGAGGTTGCTCCCGGCGTAGGAGCAGGGGTTGCACCCTCGTCCCCGCCTTCAGCGGGCGTCGCCGGATCCTCCGGCGTGGCTCCGACATTCTCCTCGTCACCGGTGGTCGCTCCCGAATTTCCGTCGAACACCTGGTCGAGGGCCTCGGCGAGTGTCGGTGCGAATCCGACGTCGTCGCCGAAGCTCACGAGGACGCGACGCAGGACCGGGAAGGAGGAACTGCCGGAGGACTGCACGTACACGGGCTGCACGTAGGCGATGCCGCCGCCGATCGGCAGCGTCAGCAGGTTCCCATTGATGACCTCGGAGGCGCCCTGCCGCAGCAGGTTCAGCTCCTGGGACACCGTGGTGTCCGAGTTGAACAGGTTCTGCGCCTGGCCCGGGCCCACCACGGAATCCTGGCCGGAGCTGTCGAGGAGCGTCAGGCGTCCGTAGTCCTCGCTCTTGACGCCGTCCTCGCCGGTTCCCGCATCACCGTTCGCGGCCAGGAACCCGTAGAGCACGTTCCTCGGGGTCTGCCCCGCCGGTACGAAGGGGATGAACGGCGTGGTGAGGGAGAACGCGGCCTGATCCTGGTTCGGCATCTGCAGCGTCAGGTAGAACGGCGGCTGGCGGTCGGTGAGCGCCGTCGATGTCTGACCGTCGGAGGTCTGGCCCGGATCACCCGGGACGTTCCACGCCTCGCTGTTGTTGTAGAAGGCGTCCGTGTCGGTCACGTGGTACCGGGCGAGCAGCTCGCGCTGCACCTTGAAGAGATCCTCCGGGTAGCGGACATGGGCCATCAGATCGGCCGACATCTCGCTGTACGGCTTCAACGACGAGGGGTACACGTTCTGCCACGACTTCAGCACGGGATCCTGGTCGTCCCAGGCGTACAGGTTGACGGAGCCGTCGTAGGCATCCACCGTCGCCTTGACGGCATTGCGGATGTAGTTGACGCGCTCGGCGGGCAGCGCGGTGGCGAGCCCTTCCGCGGTCTGCGAGTCCTGTGTCGCCGACTCCAGCTCCTGCTCGGTCGAGTAGGGGAAGCTCGCGCTCGTCGTGTAGCCGTCGATGATCCACTTCACGCGGCCGTCGACGATCGCCGGGTAGCTGTTGCCGTCCAGCGTCAGATACGGAGCCACCTTGCGCACGCGGTCCACGGGATCACGGTCGTAGAGGATCTGCGACGAGCCGTTGACCTGGTCCGAGAGCAGCAGGTCCGTGGACTGGAACTTCAGGGCGTAGACGAGACGGTTGAAGGCATTGCCCACATCGGGTCCACCCTCGCCGCTGAACGTCGTCCGGGACTCGTTGTCGGAGTTCTCGTTCTGGGGGCGGTCGATCTCCGCCGGTGCCTGGCCCTCCGGAGCGCCGACGACCGAGTACAGGGGCGAGTCCTCACCGAAGTAGATGCGGGGCTCGTACGTCGACTCGTCGCCGAGCACTCCCGTACTGGGGATACCCGACTGCAGGAAGGACGGACGGCCGTCGGGCTGGACGGTCGAACCGGCTGCCGCCACGACGCCGTAGCCGTGGGTGTAGAAGACGTGCTCGTTGACCCAGCCGTCAGGGACGCCGTTGGTGTCCAGTTCACGGACGGCGATGACGGTGTCCTGCACCTCGCCGTCGATCTCGTACCGGTCCACATTGAGGGTCTCGGGGAACTGGTAGTACTGGCGGAACTGCTGCAGCTGGCTGAAGGCGTCCGAGACGAGGTTCGGATCCAGGAGGCGGATGTTCGCCGTGGTCTCCCCGTCGTCGCCGAGCGCGCCGGCCTGCGGGACCGCCTCCGGCGTGTAGGGCTCCACCTCCACCTGGTCCAGCCCGTAGGCCTCCCGGGTGAGGTCGATGTTGCGGTCGATGAACTGGCTCTCGAGGCTGAGTTCGGACGGGCGCACCTGGAAGCGCTGCACGACTGCCGGGTAGACGCCGCCGGCGAGCAGCGCCGTGATGATCAGCATCGCCGTGCCGATGAGCGGGAGGCGCCAGCGGCCGACGAAGGCCGATGCCACGAAGAGGACCGCGACGATGATCGCGGCGACCGCGAGGATCGCCTTGGTCGGGATGACCGCATTGACGTCGGTGTAGAGCGCGCCGGCCCAGGTGCCCTGGTTCAGCAGGGTGTCGTAGCGGTCGAGCCAGTAGTTGACGCCCTGCAGGACGAGGAAGAGTGCAGCGACGACGGCGATCTGGACGCGGGCGGCCTTCGTGGTGAAGAGCCCCTTCTCCTCCAGGCGGATGCCGCCGTAGAGGTAGTGCGTGAGGATCGTCGCGATGGCACTGATGATGACCACACTGATCAGAAACCCGAGGACGAAGCTCAGGAACGGCAGGGTGAACATGTAGAAGGCGTAGTCCATGCCGAACTCGGGGTCCTGCTTGCCGAACGGCTCCTGGTTCACGAACAGCAGCACCTCCTGCCACTGCGAGGAGGCGGCCGTTCCGGCGAACGCTCCGAGGACCACAGGTATCCCGAGCATCAGCAGCCGGCGAATGGGCTCCAGCTGCGCCTGGTACCGGTTGAGATTGTCCTGGATGGCGCTGTCCGGAGCGTAGATCGGGCGGCTCCGGAACGCGATGCGGAGGCTGAAGAACACGGCTCCGGCCATGACGAGGAACGCGATGACGAAGAGGACGATCCTCGACAAGTTCTCCGTCACGAACACTTCGAGGAACCCGAGTTGCTGGTACCAGAGCACGTCGGCGTAGACCTGGGACAGGTAGACGAACGCGATCACGATCACCGCCACGACGATGATGGTCGGTATCAGCGGGCTGCGGCGCCGGCTCGTTGCTGCACTTGCTGGGCTCGGCCTACTGCCGAACGGACGGTCTGGTCCGGATGTCACATCTACCTCATCGTTAGCTGCTGCGGGTCACGACGACCGGTGTTCCACAACGCTCCCCCAGCCCGCGCACGGACAGAAGACAGCGCGCAGTCACGCCCTTCGTGTTTTCATTCTGCCCTGTCCACGATCAGGCGGACCAATTAGGTTCCCGCTGATCGCCCGAGGCGGAGGATCGTCATCGAACCGTGTCGTCGGAGGGCTTGAACCTGCAGCACCTGCCGTGGTGGCGACGGTCGCGACCTCAGCAGGATGGCAATCCGGACGCGTCGCCGCCGGAGCCCAACGTCTCGACGGCCCGCACGGCGTCGTCGAGTGTCTCCACCCTGACGACGGTGAGCCCGTCGGGGATGTGGCCGACCACGTCCCCGCAGTTGTCCGCCGGAGCGAGGAAGAACTCCGCGCCGCTGGACCGAGCTCCGACCAGCTTCTGCGCGATCCCCCCGATCGGGCCGACCGCTCCCGCGGAGTCGATGGTGCCGGTCCCCGCGAAGTGCCTGCCGCCGGTCAGGTCCCCTTCGGTGAGCGTGTCGATGATGCCGAGGGCGAACATCGTGCCGGCCGAGGGCCCACCCACGTTGTCGAGCTGGATCGTCACCTGGAACGGGAAGTCGAACGTCGACGACAGGACGATCCCGAGCTGGTAGCCGCCCGCCTCCGACTCCTTCGGCGTGACGGTGACCGTCCGTTCGGCTCCGTCCCGCACGATCGCCAGCTCGGCCGGAGCACCCCCTGCGTCGGCGAGGGTGGACCGCAGGACGTCGATGTCCTCGATCCGGCGACCGTCGACGCTGCGGAGGACGTCACCCGCCTGCAGGATCCCCCCGGATGCGGAGTCCTCGGCGAAGCCGGCGACGGACAGCTCCTCGGTGAAGTCGATGTCCTCGTGCGACAGCGCGGCGGCGATCGCGGACTCCTGCGACGACGTCATGGCCACCGCGTTCTGCTCCTGCACGTCCGAGGACGTGGTGCCCTCCGGATACACGAGCTGCTCGGGGACGACGTTCTCAGCCGGGTCGGCCCACGCACGGAGGGTGTCGAGCACGTTGACCTGCCCGTTGGGACCCCCGCTGACGAAGACGGTCGTGAGGTCGAGTTCACCCTCCGGCGGGAACGTCTCCCTGCCCTCCACCGTGATGAGCGGCTGGCCGTCGACCTCGCCGATGGTGTTGAACGTCGGGCCCGGCGCCTCGATGACGTAGGGCGCGGGGAGAAGGACGGCCGCCGCCGACAGGACCACGGCGAGCCCACCGGAAATGGCCATGGCGCGGAAGCGCGGATCCCTCGGGCGGGTCGGTTCCTCGGGGCTGTAGGACTCGAAGTGGACAGGCTGCGTCACTGCGCTTCTCTCTGTTGGCGTGCCGTGCTGCGGCGCTGCGCGCGCCCTTCCGGATTCCTCAGAATAGACGCTTGGACCGATACGGCTCGCGATCCGTGCGCCGACATCACCCGGCCACCACGACGCCGGGCCGGGTGCGGGGGCGTCTTTGCCCTCAGCGAACGACACACGGGGTGCGGGACACCGGCTGCCCGTGGCCGGTAGCGTGATCCTCACAGCCGGCGCGGATGGCACAGCCGTCCACGCCCGGACCCGCCAAGCTACTCCCAGGACCGGTGGTATCAGTGACCAACCCATCCAACCCCTCGAACGGCGACGACGACACGCCCCAGGACCCGTTGTCCGAGATGCTGTCGAAGATGTTCGGCGGTGGCGCCGGTGGGTTCGACCCGCAGGAGATCGCGAAGGCAGCCGGTCTGCCCTCCGACCCGGCGGCCATGGCGATGATGATGCAGCAGGTCCAGGCGATGTTCTCGACGCCCAGCGAAGGGCCCGTCAACTGGACCATGGCCCACGACCAGGCGCGACGGGTTGCCGCCTCCGACAACGATCCATCGGTCACGGCACTCCAGCGGCGCAGCGTCGACGAATCCCTGAAGCTGGCCGAGATGTGGCTCGATCCGGTCACCGACTTCCCGAGCACGGGTCAGCTCGGCCGCGCGTGGTCGCGCGCCGAATGGGTCGAGGCGACGATGACGACCTGGCGGCGGCTCACGGAGCCGGTCGCCACGAGCATTGCCAAGGCCCTGTCCGATGTGATCTCCGAGCAGCTGCCCGAGGAGATGAAGTCCATGATGGGGATGATGGGCGGGCCGGCGTCCATGCTGCAGAACGTCGGAGGTGCGATGTTCGGCATGCAACTGGGTCAGGCCGTCGGCGCACTGTCCAAGGACGTGGTCGGCTCCACCGACATCGGGGTCCCGCTGGCCGACGGCCGGATGGCGCTCCTCCCCGTGAACGTCGCGGCCTTCGGCGAGGGGCTCGACATCCCCGAACAGGAGGTGCAGCTCTTCCTGGCCGTGCGCGAGGCCGCACACGTCCGGCTGTTCACCCACATCCCCTGGCTGACCGGGCACCTGCTCGGCAGTATCGAGCGCTATGCCCGCGGCATCCATATCGACATGAACAAGATCGAGGAAGCCGCGCGGGACATCGACCCGACCAACCCGGAAAGTCTTCAGGGCGCTCTCTCGCAGGGAGTCTTCATGCCCGAGCGCACGCCGGAGCAGGACGCGGCGCTGGTGCGCCTCGAGACAACGCTCGCCCTGGTGGAGGGCTGGGTGGACGAGACGACGGCCGCCGCAGCGGCCAACCTGCCCTCGGCCGGGGCCCTGCGCGAGATGGTGCGCCGCCGCCGGGCGACAGGCGGACCAGCCGAGCACGCGTTCGCCTCCCTCGTCGGACTGGAACTGCGACCGCGGCGCCTGCGCGATGCGGCCGCCCTGTGGTCACTCCTCACGACCGAGCGCGGCATCGAGGGCCGTGACGCCCTGTGGCAGCACCCGGACCTCCTGCCCACTGCGGAGGACCTCGACGATCCCGCCGGTTTCTCCGAGCGCCGGAGACTGCTGGAGTCCTCCGATGCGGACGTCGACGCGGCCCTCGAGCGACTTCTCTCGGGTGGCTTCGAGCCCGCGGCGGAACCGTCCGACGACGGCGCCGCTGACCCGAGGGACGGCAGCGCCGATGCCCCCGCCAACGATCCCGGGAAGGCCGACGAGACGGGTGGGGGAACGGCCTCCGATGTCGTGCAGGAGCAGGACGAGACCCCCGGGGCCGGGAAGGAACCGGACGGCAGCCAGGACCCCGACTCCCACGGCGGCGGGACGAACCGCTGATCCGGACGCCGATCACGGCGTGGCGGGTCGGCCGCGTTCCTCACTCCTGACAGTCACTGCTCAGGAGTCGGCCATCGGTCCGGTCCCGCCGCCCGCATCCATCAGGTTGCGGTGCGCGGCGAAGGCTGCTCCGTCGAGGAAGGCCTTGGCCGTCTCCGTCCGGGGATAGGACGTCAGCAGGCGCCAGAAGGCCGGGCTGTGCGACGGCTCGATGAGGTGGGCCATCTCGTGCAGGATCACGTAGTCCACCACCCAGTCGGGCATCCCGTGCAGGCGATGCGAGAGGCGGATGGTTCGGTGCGCGGGAGTCGCCGAGGCCCACCGGGAGTTCTGGTTGGTGACCCAGCTGATCCGCGCCGGGACACCCCGTCCGTCGAGGAACCTGCGCGCCAGGTCCTCGGCACGCAGGAGGAGGTCGGGCACGGGGGCGTCGCTCTCGATCTGCGGCGCCGTCGGATACTTCTGCGCCATTCGCTCGACCATCCGCTTCACCCAGTGCTTCTCCTGGGAGGCGGAGAAATGGCCCGGGATCGAGACCCGGAGAACCCCGTCCCTGATGTCCGCGCTGACGGTCCGTCGTCTTCGGGCCGAGCGCACGACGACGACCGGCAGCGGCGCTGCGAGGTCCGGCCCGGCAGGGTCAGGACGCGTCACTGATGATCTCGAGGACGGCCTCGCCGTAGCGTTCCAGCTTCGACGATCCGATCCCCGCCAGCTCGCCCAGCTCGTCGAGTGTCTGTGGGCGCGCCTCGGCGATCGCGATGAGGGTCGCGTCGGTGAAGACGACGAAGGCCGGCACCTCCTTCTCCCGTGCCTCCTCCCGCCGCCAGGCCCTGAGCGCCTCGAACGTCTCCTCCTCGTAGCTCGCCGGGCACTCTGTACACCGCCCGATCTTCCGCTCGGCACCGGTGAGCAGCGGTCGCTTGCAGACCCTGCACACCGCTGGTGCGGAGGACTTGCGCGTCGACTTCGCTCGGGGCTGGCGAAAACTCGCCTGCCCGGCTGTCGCAGGGCGGAGCGCGTCGAGGAAGCGCGACGGCTTCCGGCTCGCCCGACCGCCCGGCGAACGGGAGGTGGACCAGGACAGCGCGACGTGGACCCGGGCGCGCGTGATGCCGACGTAGAGGAGGCGGCGTTCCTCGTCGACGGCTTCCTGCGTGTCCGCGAAGGAGATCGGCATGAGCCCTTCGCTCAGCCCGACGAGGAAGACGGCGTCCCACTCGAGCCCCTTGGCGGAGTGCAGCGAGGCGAGCGTCACACCCTGCACCGTCGGGGCGTGCTGGGCTGCGGCTCGCTCCTCGAGTTCGGCGACGAACGTCTGCAGGGTGAAGGACTCGGGCCCGCGCACCCGGTTGAGTTCGTCAGCCAGTCCGACCAGCGCGGCCAGCGACTCCCACTTCTCCCGGACGGCTCCGGAGTTCTGCGGCGCGACCGAGGTGTAGCCCAGAGACGCGAGCACGTCACGGACCTGCTGCGGGACGTCGTCGTCACCCTGGGTGCGGGCCGCCGCCCGCAGCTGCAGGAGGGCGTCACGGACCTCACGGCGCTGGAAGAACCGTTCTCCGCCGCGCAGCTGATAGCCGATGCCGGCACTCGCCAGGGCCTGCTCGTACGCCTCCGACTGGCCGTTGGTGCGGTAGAGGATCGCGATCTCGCTGGCCTTGACGCCCTGGTCGAGGAGGACGCCGATCCGCCTCGCGCACTCCGCGGCCTCCGCCTCGTCGTCACTGCACTCCGTGAACACCGGCTCGGGACCGGCAGGCCGTTGGGCGACGAGTTCGAGCGGAGCCGACCACGTGGTGTTGACGGCCCGGCGATCGGCCTCGCTGCTCCGTGCCGCCAGCAGCGTATTGGCGGCCCTGACCACCTGGGGGGTCGAGCGGTAGTCCCGGACGAGCCGGACCACCTGCGCACCCTCGTACCGCTTGGTGAAATCGAGCAGGTGCCGGGAGGTGGCGCCGGTGAAGGAGTAGATCGTCTGGCTCGCGTCACCCACGACGCACAGTTCGCGACGCTCGCCGAGCCACAGGTCGAGTAGTCGCTGCTGGAGCGGGGAGACGTCCTGGTACTCGTCCACCACGAAGTGCCGGTACTGGGCCCGTACCGTGGCGGCGACTTTCTCGTCCTCCTCCAGGATGGCGACGGTGGTGAGCAGGACGTCCTCGAAGTCGATGAGATTGCGGTCGATCTTCAGGTCCTCGTACGCAGAGAAGATGCGGGACACCGTGATCAGGTCCATCCCCGCGGGTTCCGCCCGGCCCGCCGCCGCGGCCGTGTAGGCGTCAGGCGTGAGCATGGACACCTTTGCCCACTCGATTTCCGCGGCGACGTCGCGGATCGCCGCGCGGTCCGTCGACAGGCGCAATCGCCGGGCCGATTCGGCGATGAGCTGTGCCTTATGGTCGACGAGGGCCGGCAGTGGCCCACCGACAGCCTGCGGCCAGAAGTACTGCAGCTGCCGGAGCGCCGCGGCGTGGAAGGTCCGTGCCTGGACTCCCCCGGCGCCGAGATCCCTCAGCCTGGTCCGCATCTCCGCCGCGGCCCGCGCGGTGAAGGTGACCGCGAGGACCTGCTGCGGCTTGTAGACCCCGGTGTGCACGCCGTAGGCGATGCGGTGGGTGATGGCCCGGGTCTTTCCCGTCCCCGCGCCGGCGAGGACGCACAGCGGACCGTTCAGCGTGCTGGCCACGGTCCGCTGTTCGTCGTCCAGTCCTTGGAGGATGCTGTCCTCGAGCAGCAGCTCGGACACTAGGGACGCGCCTCCGACGGCTCCTCGTCCAGCGGTCCGCCGTACCAGCGTTCGATCAGGGCACGCGCGATCGAGACACCACCCGCGACGGCGATGGTGCCGTCACGCACCTCCCTGAACAGCTGCTCCCTCGTGAACCAGCGGAGCGACCGCATCTCGTCACGGTCCGGTACGGCGTCGGTCGTGACCGCGCGCGCCGTGAAGCCGAGCATGAGCGACGCGGGGAAGGGCCAGGGCTGGGAGCCCAGGTACTCCGGCGACTGGATCTCGATACCGGACTCCTCCCCCACCTCCCGGATCACCGCGGCCTCGAGCGACTCCCCGGGCTCGACGAACCCGGCCAGTGTCGAGTACCGGTCCTCGGGCCAGGCGACAGCGGAGCCGAGGAGGAGGCGGTCGTCGTCGTCCACGACCGAGACGATGATCGCGGCATCGGTGCGCGGGTAGTGCTGGGATGAATCCTTCGGACACTGGCGCACCCATCCGCCGTCGCGGACGTCCGTGGGTTCGCCGCAGCGCGGGCAGTGGCTGTGCGTGGCATGCCAGTTGGCGATCGCCGCCGCCTCGACGAAGAGCCCCGCGTCACGGGCGTCCAGCGACGCGGCGATCTCCCGCAGCCCCAGCCACCCCTGCGTGGGGGAGATCACGGGGTCCTCCTCGGGCAGGACCGCGAGCACCACAGGCGCTCCGGCGTCCACCGCACCCTCGTTGATCCGGCCCAGATACACGACCAGCTCGGGCCGCTGCACGTCGGAGGGCGACAACAGCAGCAACGCGTCGGCGGTCACGGGGGCCTTGCCCCGGACGAGGGTCAGGACCCTGGTCTCCGGTGTCTCCCAGAGGCGATCCAGGAGGCCGTCGGCGACCCTCGCGACTCCGTCGCGATCGGAATCGGCGCGGGAGAGCGGGAGCGATCCGAGGGGAGGCAACACCAGGGTCCGGAGGGGTTCGGTCATGGTTCTACGGTACGTTCTCGCTCTCCCAAAACACATTCCGCGGGGGCCGGGTGGAGGAGTGGTCCGAACGGGAAGACGAGTAGTCCATCTGGCGACTCGCCGCGCCGGAACGGAGCGGGCGGAGGACGGACGACCTACGGTGGAACTTGTGAAACGGACACCCATGGAACTTGCTGCCATCGCCAGTGCCGCAGTGCCCGGCCTGGCCCCGACCGGCGTCGCAGGCGCACCGGATGATGCTGCGGACTTCGATTCCGCCCTCCTGGTCGACGATGCGGGCAAGCAGTGGCGGGTGAGGTCACCGAAACATGCCGAGGCAAGCATGCGCCTCGAGACGGAGTTGCAGGCTCTGCGGGCCTTCACCCCGGCCGTCAAGGCTGAACTTCCCTTCCTCATCCCGCACATGGCCGGGAGTGTCCGGCAGGGCGATCTCAGCACGTTCGTCTACTCGCACCTGGCCGGCAGCACACGCACGCTGGAAGCCCTGGCCGCCGGTGGCCGCCCGATGGCCGCGGAGCTCGGGCGGGTGATCGCCGCGATCCACGAACTGCCCAAGGACATGGTGCAGCGCGCCGACCTGCCGGGCTACGAGGCCGACGAGTACCGCCAGCGCAAGCTGAACGAACTGGATCAGGCCGCGACCACGGGCAAGATCCCTCCCGTCCTGCTGCGCCGCTGGGAACACGCGCTGGAGGACGTGGCGCTCTGGCGCTTCAGCCCGACCGTGATGCACGGCGATCTCCACGAGGACCACCTGCTCGTCTCGGCGGGCCGGGTGTCCGCCGTGACGGGATGGACCGACCTCTGCATCGGCGACCCGGCCGAGGACTTCGCCTGGCTGGCGGCGGCCGAGGACAGTACCTTCGTCGATGCCGTGCATGCCGCATACGGCGCGGCCCGCACCTCCGCCGTCGACCCCCACCTCTCCCGCAGGGCCGCGCTCGCGGCGGAGTTCGCGCTGGCACAGTGGCTGGTCCGCGGAGTCGCCCTTGACGATGGCGCGATGATCCACGAAGCCGAAGGCATGCTCGCCACGCTCGCAGCCGATGTGGAGTCGATCGAGCGCGAGCAGCACGAAGCTGCGGAGAGGGCACAGCGCGCCGAGGAGGAACGGCGCGAGTGGGGCGACGAACACGGCGACGACGCCGAGGACGAGCCCGCCGGGGACGATACTCCGGGTTCGACGGGCGGATCGTGGTCCTCCACCCCGCAGTCCGACCACCGGCCGGCTGCCGGCTCCACCGTGCGTCGGAACGTCGCTGACGGTTCGGACACAGCTGCAGAGGAGAGTTCGGGCACCGGTCCGACCGCTCCTCGGCCCGACCACGCGACAGAGGACCGTGACGACGCACCGTCCGGGCGTCGCGGCGGCGATGACTCGGAGCGCACCGGCAGTCACGCCTACGATCCCAGCGCGGCGTCCCGGCCCGCCAACCCGTCGACGGAGGGCGGCTCCCGCCCCGTGGACCATGGGTCGGATCACGGACGCGGGCACCGCGAGGCCGACACTCCGTCCGGGTCGTCGCTGGCGCACGCCCGTCTGGTCGCCGCCCGGCAACGCCCGGCAACCGGCGGTTCGTCCAAGGTGACCCTGCTCCGCGGCGGCGACACCTCTGCGGGCTCCCCCGACGACGTCGCCACGTCGACGCTGCCGATCGTCTCCTACGGACGCTGAGTCCGGGTCCGCTGGCCGTGGTGCGTGGCGCGCCCGGTAGTCGTCGTCCTCCCGGCTCGGGGGCCTATATTCCGTGCCGCCTCTCCGACCCGACGCGGAGGGCGACGCCGCCCCCGCACGTCACCCTCCGCCGAACCGGCGCTCATCCCGCTGCATCGGCGGCGAGCGTCGCCGTCGTGATGATGCGCTCGAGGTCGGCGGCGTCGGCCAGGTCATGGGGCCGCACCACCAGGTTGTCCGCCACATAGAAGAAGGCGGCGCGTACCGTGTCGAGGGGCACGTCCTTCAGCCGTGACCACGCGAGACGATAGACGGCCAGCTGGACGGCCTTGGCCGCGCGCCGGTCCGGAGCGGGCGGACGGCCGGTCTTCCAGTCGATCAGGTCCCAGCCGCCGTCGGCATCCCGGAACACGGCATCGATGCGTCCGCGCACCACGATGCCGCCGATCTTCGTCTCGATCGGAGCCTCGATGGCGGCAGGTTCACGCAACGCCCACTCCGACCGTTCGAACACCGCCGCCATGTCCTGGAGCCCGAGCGTCTCGTCCACGTGGGCATCGGCGCCGCCAGGATACTCTCCGAGGTCGAGCATGCCGCCGGACCCGTAGAACTCCTCGATCCACGCGTGGAACGCGGTACCCTTCCGGGCCGCCGATCCGGGCCGTCGCGGGAGCGGCCGTCGAAGATGCTGCAGGACGGCTTCCGGATCCTCCCGGAGTTCGACGAGCGTGGACGCCGAGATGTGCGAAGGAAGTCCGAGGGGCGTCCGCTCCCGTTCACGGGCCTGCCGAGCGAGCGCGAGCCTCACTTCCCGCCCCCACCGCCCGCCGTCGACATCGACGTCGAGGGTCGGCAGTGCCGTCTGCTCGAGGACGGCCCGTGCAGCTCCTTCCAGGTCCCGGCGCCTGGGTCCGAGCGGATCGACGGGCCAGGCCGCGCGTTCCGGACGAGCGTTGGCAGGGTTGGCGTCACCTTCCTCGCCCTCTGCGAGCCAGGACGGCGTCGAGAATCCGGGTGCATCGGAATCAGCCAGGGCGACAAGATCGGTCAGGTAGGGCGATGGACCGGAAGGCTTGGACCGCCCCCCGCCCCAGGCGGACGACGTGCAGACGAGAGCGTGCTTCGCGCGTGTGAAGGCCACGTAGGCGAGGCGCCGCTCTTCCCGCTCCGCGTGGGCCCGGGCCTCGTCGGTGAACTGCTGCTCGCTGACCAGCCACTCCTTCTGGTCCGGCTGCTCCCAGTCCCACTGCGGCAACTCGGGAGCGTCTCCGCGCAGGGTCCAGGGAATGGCGGAGTCACCGCTGCTCCATCGGGAGTCCTTGCCGCTTGGGAAAGACTTCCCGTTCAGTCCGGGCACGAAGACGACGTCCCACTCGAGGCCCTTCGAGGCGTGGACGGTCAGCAGCTGCACGGCGTCCCGGCTGGCTTCGAGCTGCGTGACGGGCAGCCCGTCCTCCTCCTGGTCGGCGGCCTCGAGCCAGGCGAGGAAGGCCGGAAGATCGACCCGCTCGGCGCTGGACACGAAACCGGCGACGGCCTCCGTGAAGGCGTCGAGGTTGCGGCGGGCTTCGTGGATGCTGACGCCCGGCTTCGCGGCGACCTCGATGTCGAGCAGGATGGTGCGTTCCACCTCCCCGATCAGGCTGCCCAGATCATCGCCGACGAAGCCACGGAGGGTCCGCAGTTCCTTCCTCAGCACATCGAGCCGACGACGAGCGGTGTCGCTGAGGGAGCGTCCCGACGAAGACACCCAGTCCGACGGCGGAAGGTAGTCGACCGCTTCGACGAGGCTCCCCGCCTCGGCGAGATCGGGAGCCACGACGGCGTCCCGGCTCTGGTCCTCGTCCAGCTCCGCCGCCGAGATGCCTCCCCGACGAAACATCGCCTCCCGCGTCCGCGCGAGTTGCCGTGACCAGTCGCCCAGCGCCATCAGGTCCGCCGGACCGAGCCGCCACCGGGCTCCGGCGAGGAGCCGGAGCATCGAATCCGAGCGGTCGGGATCGCCGAGCACCCGCAGGGTGGCCAGCAGATCCACGATCTCCGGTGTGCGCAGCAGCCCGCCGAGACCCACGACCTGCACCGGGATGCCTTCCCGCTCCAGTTCCCGCCGGATCGGATCGAACTGCTTGCGGCCCCTGCAGAGCACCGCCATCGTGGGTCGGAGTGCCGTACCGTCGTCGCCCGTCTCGAAGGACCGTCGACGCTGCCGCAGCACTTCGCGGGCGATCGCTTCGGCCTCGCTGAGCGGCTGTCCGGCGGAACCGGACAGGGCCCCGGTGCCGGTGCCCGGCCCGGGAACCGCCTCGGGTGCGGAGTCCGCAGGGATCGGCGCGTCGGTGCGGAACCGCCCGAGGGTGACCTCGCCGAGGGGGGCGTCCGGCCTGGCGACCAGGCCCGGCACCTGCTGGACCGAGGAGCTGCGCAGCCACGGAGCAGGGACGTTGAGGGGTGCGGACACCGTGTTGGCGGCCTCGAGGATCGACGTCGAATTGCGCCAGGCCACCGACAGGTGGGCCACCGGTGACGGCGCCCGGCCCTCCGGTGCGACCACGGGGAAGGCCGTTCGGAACGTTGCGAGCTGGCCCGCCGACGCGCCCCTGAAGCCGTAGATCGACTGGTGCGGATCACCGACGGCGGTGACCGAACGGCCATCGGCGAACAACCGGGAGAACAGCACCATCTGGGCGTGCGAGGTGTCCTGGAACTCGTCGAGCAGGACGACCCGATACTTCTCACGCTCCATCCGTCCAGCCTCCGGGATGTCCTGCGCGATCCGCGCGGCGAGGGAGACGAGGTCGCCGAAGTCGAGCTGGCGGCGTGCGAGCTTCGCGGCAGCGTAGCGCTCCACCAGCTCGGTGACGGTGATCCGGGTACGCAGCTTGTTCAGGAGGTCGTGCACCTTCTGGGTCGCGGGCCGGGCCGCCCCCGCGACGTAGGACTGGGCGGCCACAAGGTCGATGTGCCGACGCAGCTCGGCACGGACGGTCGCGGGGCTGACCAGGTGTTCCGCGCACTCACCCGCCATGTCGAGGACCGCCTTCACGAGGGTGCTCTTCGCGGCGGTGAAATGCTCCCACTCGCCGTCGAAGGCCTCGACCACGGAGGAGGCCAGCTGCCAGGACTGCGCAGTCCCCAGCATCACGGAGTCCCGCTCGATGCCGATCCGCAGACCGTAGTCCTGCACGATGCCGTTCGCGAAGGAGTGGTAGGTCGAGATGGTGGGGTCGAGCCGGTCGAGGAGGTCGCTGCCGACGGAGGTGCCGTCGTCCGGGCGCGAGGCGTAGAGCTGCGCCAGGCGCTGTCGGACACGGGAGGCGAGTTCGCCGGCGGCTTTGCGCGTGAAGGTCACCCCGAGGATCTGCTCGGGGCGCACCAGGTCGTTGGCGACGAGCCAGACCACCCTGTCCGCCATGGTCTTGGTCTTCCCCGACCCGGCGCCGGCGATGACCAGCAGGGGTTCCAGTGGCGCTTCGATGACGCGTGCCTGGTCTTCCGTGGGGTACTGCACGGGAGCATCGGGATCGGAGTGGAGCAGTTCCGCGAGGCGGCGGGCCGAATAGCGCCGACGGGCCGGGCCCGGCTCGGCCGGACGGGACGAGCCGTCACCGGCGATGCCCGTCACTGCGTCACCTGCTTGCCCTCTTCGCACAGCGGACACACCTCGGGGAGCCGGCAACCGCTGCCGCCGAACCCCGACCGCCGCGGGTCGTGGACCGCCTCGAAGGAGGCGGCAGCCATCAGGGCCGCTGCATCCCCGATCATGGTCCGCGCCCAGGCGTCGTCCGGCCCGACCGCGGGCTGGTCCTGCACCGACACGTTCTTCGCGGTGGTTCCCAGCTGCACCAGCGACGCCCCTCCGGGAAGGCTCGCCATCGGATCGGCGCGCCCCGCTCCGTCCTCGGCCGCTCCCGCGACCGCACCCTGTCCTTCGAGCCCGGCGTCGGATCCTGCCGACTCCCCACCCGACAGATCATCCGACGGATCACCCGACAGTGCGCCGGAAGCGACAGCCGTCTGGTAAGCCGCGAGCTGCGGATGGCGGGCGATGTCCCCTCCTGCGGGCGCGCTCTTGCCCGTCTTCAGGTCCACGACGACGAAACGCCCTTCCGCATCGAGCTCCAGCCGGTCGATCTGCCCACGGAGCCGTGCGACCCGCGCCGCGCCCGCGACCTCGACCTCCAGGTCCACCGAGAAGTCCACCTCGGTGGCGCGCAAGGACCTGCCGTCCTTCCGCATCGCCAGCACATAGGCGGCGAGCTTCCGCACCATGCCCTCGGCGCGGCGGAAATCCGCCTGTCCCTCCCACGTGTCCTTGATGCCGAGCTGGGGCCAGCGACGTTCGAGCTCCCGGACGTATTCGCTGCCGGTGGCGTCCGGCAGGTCCTGCGCGATCTGGTGCACGAGCGTTCCGAGCGAACGGGCGAAGTCGGTGGTGCGTTCGCCGCCGGCCGCCGAGACGAACCAGCTCAGCGGAGAGGCCAGCACGGACTCGACCTTCGACGGCGAGACGGGGATGGGCTGTTCCGGCGGAACCACGGGTTCGCTCGTGCTCAGGCCCAGCACCCCCCACCACTGGTCCGGATGCGCGCCGGGAACGGGCGGCTCGAGGGTCGCCATGCGTCCGAGGTGCCGGACCGCTTCCCGCGTGAGCACGCCGGCCACCTGCGGATCCTGCGCGAAGGTGCGCAGCTCCGCGACGAGGGCCCGGAGCGTCAGCGGCCTGAGGACCTGCGTGCGGGCCCTCTCGGTGACACCGGCCGGCAAGGGGTCCACGACGTCGAGGAACGGCGACGGTTGCTCGTCCTGAGACGCCACGGCGCAGCAGATCAGTTCTTCGGTGGCGCGCGAGACGGCCAGCGAGAAGGTCCGCAGCTCGTCGAAGCGGATGTCCTGCAGCAGTGACACCGGGTCGCGGGTACTGCGGAAGGTCTCGCCGTGGTCCAGGAGGGCGCGCAACTCCCCCGAACCCAGGAGCTCCCCGCGCAGGCGGAGATTGGGCCAGACGCCGTCCTGCACCCCACCGACGATCACCATGGGCCAGTGGCGGCCGGCAGCACTCGCCGGTGTCAGCACGGAGACGGACGCCTGCCGCTTGGTGCGCTGGGCCAGGGTGTCCATGGGGATGTCCTGGCTCAGGATGTAGTCGAGGAAGAGTTCGGGATCGGCGCCCGGCATCTGCTCGACGAAGCGTTCGGCCGTGTGGAAGAGGGCCATCATGGCGTCCAGGTCGCGGTCGGCCCGGGTGGACGACGGGCCCTCCGCCAGGGCTGCCCCCGACCACTGCTGGGCGAGACCCGACGCCGACCACAGTGCCCACAGGACGGTCTCCGGGTCGCGCCCGGCATCCGCGGCGGCGGACCTGCCGGCCTCCAGCATCCGGTGCAGGCGTCGCACCGGCGCACCCTCCGCCGGGAGCGCGGCGATCTCCTCCGGCGACGAGAAGAGGGCCGTGAGCAGTTCGTCGCTCGTCCGGCCCCCGCCCAGCTGCAGCTCGGTCCGCCGCAGGATCTGACGGAGCCGTCGGAGGTCGAGGCTGCCGGCTCCCCCGATCCTCGAGGTCAGCAGGGAGATGCAGAGCTCGGTGTCGAGCTCCGCGCGCCCCACCACGACGGCATAGAGATCGAGCAGGGGCCGGACCGCGGGTTCCTCCCTGATGGCGGTCTCCGCGGCCGGGACGTTCACCGCGATCCCCTGCGCCGACAGGAAGCGCTGCACTGCGGAGACCTGCGCGCCGTTGCGGACGATCACCGCGATGTCATCGAGGCTGCGCTCCCCGAACAGGTGTGCCTCGAGGATCCGCTGCGTGATGAAGCGCTGTTCGTGGAACGCGCTGTCGAGGACATGAGCGGAGGCCACGCCCGCACCGGGGATCCCCGCGACGGGGTCTCCCGCGGGTGCGGGCTCGACATCCGCCGCGGGCAGGGACCGGTAGGCCGTGCTCACTCCGGTGGTCGCGATGCGGGATGCCACCTTCTCCCAGGCCCGGGCGAGACCGCCCGACAGCGTCAGCGACCCGGGCAGCAGCACCGTCGAGAAGCGATCGCGCCGACCGAAGAGGCCGGACAGCCGGCCCGCGAGTTCGGGCCGGGCTCCACGAAAGCCCTGCGCCACGGTGTCCGGGCAGGAGGTGATGACGACGTCGTTCCCTGCCCCGATGAGCCCGAGGAGCGCGTGGACCGCGGGGTTGGCCTCCTGGTAGTCGTCCACGAGGACGAGCTGCAGGCGGGCCCGCTCCTGATCGAGGAACGTGGGGTCGGTCTCGAGGATCTCCCGCGCTGCGGTGAGGATGCCCGCCGGATCGAAGGCCTCCGGCATACGGAGGTCGAGGACGTCCCGGTACTCACGGTAGAGGAAGGCGGCGGCCACCCAGTCGGGGCGGTCGAAGCGCTCTCCCCAGGCAGCCAGGTCCTCGGCAGGTACGCCGTACTCGCTGACGCGGTCGAACAGGTCGCGGATCTCCTGGCGGAACCCACGGGTCGGCAGGGCGAGGGAGAGGTCGGACGGCCAGACGAGCCGCGGCGCGCCCGCCCGGTCATGGCCGGAGAGGAGCTCCTTGATGATGAGATCCTGCTCGGCGCCCGAGAGGAGCCTCGGCGGCCGCGTGATGAGCGGCGTCCGGCCCTCCGCCCTCGCCCGACGGATGAGGTCGAAGGCATAGGAGGACCACGTGCGCGCGGGAGCCGTGCTGATGCTCCGGTCGAGTTTCGCGGTCAGGTCATCCCTCAACCTCGTGGCGGCAGCCCGTGTGGGACCGAGCAGCAGCAGACCGTCGGGATCGAGGACGCCGACTTCGATCCGGCGTACCGCGAGATCGGTCAGCAGCGTCGACCGGCCGCTGCCCGGAGCACCGAGGACGAGGACCTGGCCGGCGTGGTCCTGCAGCGAGGCGAGCACACCCTCGTACCCGTCCCTGAGCCCGTCGTCACGGTGGGGACGGCCGCCGGTCGCGGGTGCGGGCGGTCCTTCGTGGAGCGTGCTGGTCATGGTTCAAGACCATCACATCCCACGGACAATCAGGCGTACCGCAACGGGTGTCCTGCGCTACGGCGCGGGACGGCTCACGGACGCGCCGAGACGGGCCAGGGCGTCCTGCTGGGCGGGGGACGGCCACCAGCGCGCCTCCGCGAGGACCACCCTGTAGTCGTCCTCGTCCACGGGGTCCGCAGGTACGGCCAGGGCAGTGCCCTCGTCGTCGTACCTGGACCGTGCCTCCCGCGCGAGGCCCTGGGCAGGACGACCGCCGGCCCGCAGCACGCGCCACCACGGCACGTCCCGGGCGGCGAGAGAGAGGGCCCGTCCCACCTGCCGCGGCCCTCCGCAGGCCAGCAGTTCGGCGATGTCGCCGTAGGTGAGCACCTTCCCCGGAGGGATCATCGCCGTCACGTCGAGGACCGCCCCGGCGTAGCCTGCGGGATCGGCCCGCGCCATCGGCCGAGACCCCGCGGCGGCCTCTCGCGGGCCCGGCGGCTGCCGGCGGCCGTCTGCTCGTGGTCGCATGGGCTCAACCCTAGACCGGCGGGCAGCGGAGCGGCGCACCGATTTGGTCGGACCCCGCGACTACGGTGATGCCATGACGAGCTGGCACACGGCGCCGAGGGCGGCCTTCGACGTGGAGACGACCGGACGGGATCCCCTGTCGGCACGCATCGTCACGGCGACCATCATCGTCGTCGACGGCGCGGGAACGGTACTGGAGCATCACGAGTGGCTGGCCGATCCGGGTATCGAGATCCCGGCGGGCGCGGCGGCGATCCACGGCATCACCACGGACCACGCCCGCTCGCTCGGCCTGGACGCCGGCGCGGTGGTCGGCGGCATCGCCGCGGTCCTCGCGCGCCTGTTCGCCGCGGACATCCCGGTCCTGGCCTACAACGCCCGCTACGACTTCACCGTGCTCGCCGAGGAGGGACGCCGGCACGGCATCGCCGTACCGGTGCCCTCGCCCGTGATCGATCCCTTCATCATGGACAAGCAGGCCGACCGGTACCGGCGGGGCAAGCGGACGCTGACGGCACTGTGCGAGCACTACGGCGTGCGCTTCGACAACGCCCACACATCCGCCGCGGATGTTTTGGCGACCCTGCGGGTCGGTGACATCCTCGCCGACCGGTTCCCGTTCCTCCAGCGTCCGGCGCGGGAACTGCACAGCGCGCTCGTCGTGTGGGCCGACCGCCAGGCGGCCAGTTTCGAGGAGTACCTGCGCCGGACCGAGCCCGACACCGTGATCGAACGGGCCTGGCCCGTCGTGCCCCGCGAGCAGGACACGCGACGGCCGGAACACTCCGTCGACCTCCGAGCGGAGCGGGTGGACGACGCGACACGGACCTCCGCTGCCGGCGCATCCGGCGGACCCGCACCCGCGGGAGCGGTCGAGGTCCTGCCCGCGGGAGCGGTCGAGGTCCTCCCCGCAGGCGCGGGACCGACGGCGACCGCCGGCGCGGCCGGTCCCGACATCGCCCGCTCCGGCATCGGATCCGGCATTGAGTCCGGCATCGAGTCCGGCATTGAGTCCGGCGTCGGATCCGGCGTCGGGAAAGTCCACGACGCGTCCGGCACGATGCCGGCGACAGAAGCCGTCCCCGTACCGCAGGCCGCCGCCGTCGCCTGATGTGCGCCGATCGGCGGGCGGCCCGGCGTCAGCCGGTCAGGCTCAATCGCTCGGGACGGCTTCCGCGGCGGCGTTCGCCGCCGCCGGCAGCGCCGCATGGATGCGCTCCATCGCGGCGTCGTCGTGGGCTGCGGAGAGGAACCAGGCCTCGTAGACCGACGGCGGGAGGTAGACGCCCGAGTCGAGCATGGAATGGAAGAACGGGCCGTAGCGGAAGCCCTCCTGGCCCTGCGCATCGGCGTAGTTGCGGACACCGTGCTCGGCGGTGCCGAAGGCCACGCTGAAGAGGTTGCCGGCACGCTGGATGGAGTGGTCCACCCCGGCCCTCGTCAGCTCGGCGGACAGGGCGTCGCTCACCTCGAGCGACCGGGCGTCGACGTGGCGGTAGACGTCGTCCGTCGCTGCGGTGAGGGTGGCGACACCGGCCGCCATGGCGATGGGGTTCCCCGAGAGCGTTCCGGCCTGGTAGACAGGCCCGATCGGTGCGAGGTAGTTCATCACGTCGGCGCGACCGCCCAGGGCCGCCGCCGGGATCCCGCCGCCGATGACCTTGCCGAAGGTGAGGAGATCCGGGGTCCACGGGTGCTCGGCGTCGTCGGCCCCGCCGGTCAGCTTCCAGTAGCCGCCCGGGTGCGTCCGGAATCCGGTCATCACCTCGTCGACGATGAACAGGGCGCCGTGCTCGGTGGTGATCCGGCTGAGGAAGGCGTTGAAGCCGGGAGCAGGAGTCACGACACCCATGTTCGCCGGTGCGGCTTCGGTGATGACGGCGGCGATGTGCTCGCCGTGCGTGCGGAAGGCCTCCTCGACGGCTTCGACGTCGTTGTAGGGCAGCACGAGCGTCTCCGCCGTCGTGGCCTCCGTGACGCCTGCGGAACCGGGCAGCGCCAGCGTGGCGACGCCGGAACCCGCGGCGGCGAGCAGGCTGTCCACGTGGCCGTGGTAGCAGCCCGCGAACTTGACGATCAGGGTACGGGACGTGAAGCCGCGCGCCAGCCGGACGGCCGTCATGGTCGCCTCGGTGCCGGTCGACACCATCCGCAGGAGCTCGACGGCGGGCACCCGTTCCTTGACGAGCTGCGCCAGGTCCGCCTCTGCGGGCGTCGATGCGCCGAACGTCAGACCGTGGTCGACGGCGCGGTGCACGGCGGCGATGACCTCCGGGTGGGAGTGCCCGAGGAGCGCCGGGCCCCAGGAACAGACGAGGTCGACGTACTGCGTGCCGTCGGCGTCGGTGACGTAGGCGCCGTGCGCATCGACGAGGAAGCGGGGGGTGCCGCCGACCGATCCGAAAGCCCGGACCGGCGAATTGACGCCGCCGGGCATGAGGTGGCGGGCACGCTCGTAGAGGGAGTCCGAGGTCGTGGACGTCGTCATGGTGGGTTCCTTAGCTGTGGGATTCGTCGAGCCAGAGCGCGAGCTCCGAGGCCCAGTAGGTGAGGATCATCTGCGCACCGGCACGCTTGATGCCGAGGACGGACTCCTCGATGGCGCGGCGGCGGTCGATCCAGCCGTTCGCCGCGGCGGCCTCGATCATCGCGTACTCACCGGAGATCTGGTACGCGGCGACGGGCACGGGTGACATGGCCGCGACATCCGCGAGGATGTCCAGATAGCTCATGGCCGGCTTGACCATCACCATGTCCGCACCCTCCTCGATGTCGAGTTCGACCTCGAGGAGGGCCTCGCGCCGGTTGGCGGCGTCCATCTGATAGGTCCGGCGATCGCCGGTGAGCTGCGAGTCGACCGCTTCGCGGAACGGACCGTAGAACGCCGAGGCGTACTTCGCCGCGTAGGCGAGCACCACGGTGTCCTGGTGTCCCGCCTCGTCGAGCGCCTGCCGGATGACGGCGACCTGCCCGTCCATCATCCCGGACGGCCCGAGGACGTGCGCCCCCGCGTTCGCCTGCTCGACGGCCATCTGCGCGTACAGCTCCAGCGTGGCATCGTTGTCGACCGATCCGTCACCCGCGACGACGCCGCAGTGGCCGTGGTCGGTGAATTCGTCGAGGCAGACGTCGCTCATCACGACGAGCGCATCGCCGACCTCGGCCCGGACGTCGGCGATCGCCCGGTTGAGGACGCCGTCGGGGTCGATGCCGGCGCTGCCGGTCGCATCCCGGTGTTCGGGGATGCCGAAGAGCATGATGCCGCCGACCCCGCGCTGCACCGCCTCGGCCGCCGCGCGCTTGAGCGACTCCGTGGTGTGCTGGACGACGCCGGGCATCGACAGGATGGGAGAGGGCTCCGTGAGTCCTTCGCGGATGAAGGCGGGCAGGATCAGCTCGGACGGGTGGACGCGGTATTCGGCGACCATGCGGCGGAGCGCCGGCGTGGAGCGCAGCCGGCGCGGTCGGTGCTGGGGGAAGCTCATGGCTGGTCTCCGATCGGTGGTGCTGAGGTGGGTGCTGAGGTGGGTGCTGAGGTGGGTGCTGAGGTGGGTGCTGAGGTGGGTGCTGAGGTGGGTGCTGAGGTGGGTGCTGAGGTGGGTTCGGGTGGTGGTGCTGGAGCGGGTCCTGCGGGCGGTCCGGTCGACCCGGACACCGGCCGTCCCGATGGCAGGGTCACCGGTTCGGTCCCGAAGGCTTCCAGGACCGCCGCCCTGATCGCGGACGGGGTGGGTCCGGTCGCCGTCGCCCCCGGTTCCCAGCCCTGCCCGCGCAGTGCTGCCGCGGTCGTCGGACCGATCGCGACGGGGTGGAACGCCAACGGCCCGGCGGCCAGCCTTTCACGAAACTGCTGCACCGTGCTCGGCGCGGTGAAGACGACGGCGGGCTGGACACCGGCGGTCGCCAGCCCGACGACGTCGACCGGGACCAGCAGCGGCGGCGGAACTCCGTCCTCGACGACGCCGGGGACGCGCCGGGACTGGTGCGCCGGATACGGGACCGTGCGGTAGGCCTCGATCCGCTCGACCCGCCAGCCCAGGCCGGTGAGGCCCGCCCGGAGGTCGTCGGGTGCGAGGTCTGCCTGCGGCAGGAGGATCCGCTCGTGCCCTCGCCCGATGGCGCGGAGCAGGCCCGCGGAGGTCGCGTCGCCGGGTACCAGGTCGACGGCGACACCCGCGTCCTCGAGCAGGCGTGCGGTCGCCGAACCGACGGCCGCGACCCTCGTCCCACCCGCCGCTGCCGCGAGGCCCGCCGTATGGGCCCGGCCGATAGCATCGAGCGCCTGGACGGTGTTGCCGCTCGTCACCACGAGCCACCGGTACTCCCCCCGAGCCAGGGCCGTGAGCCCCTTCAGGACGGCGTCGACATCCCCCGGGAGCTCGGTCTCCGTGAGCGGCAACGCGAAGACGGACAGCGCCGCCGCCCGGAGCGCATCGGCGATGCGGACCGCCCGTGCAGGATGGCGGAGGACGATCACGCTCCTCGCCGCCGGGCCGCCGACCATGCGGGTCAGCTGCTCAGGGGTGCGATATCGGCGGCGCCGGCAGCGAGCAGTTCCTCGGCGAGCTCCACCCCGAGCCGCGCGGCGGCCACCGCGTCCGTTGCGGGAGCCGATCGCGTCACGCGGAGGATCGCCCGGCCGTCGAGGCTGCACACCACCGCCTCGAGCGCGAGTTCCTCGCCCTGCAGCCGGGCGAGGGCACCGATCGGAGCGGCGCAGCCGGCCTCGAGCTGCAGCAGGACGGCCCGCTCCGCCGTCACGGCCAGGCGCGTGGGCAGGTGGTCGTAGGCGGCCAGGGCCTCACGCATCCCGGCGGTGGCCTCGGCCTCGCGGCACTCGACGGCCAGCGCTCCCTGTCCGGGTGCTGGGAGCATCACGGCGGGATCGATCAGTTCGGTGATCGCGTCGTCACGGCCGAGCCGCTTGAGGCCGGCAGCGGCGAGGACGACGGCGTCGAGATCACCCGGCGCGCCGATCACGAGTCCCGCGACGCGTCCGAGGCGCGTGTCGACATTCCCGCGGATGTCGACGACGTCCAGGCCCGGCCGCGCGGCACGGAGCTGGGCCGCCCGGCGGGGCGACCCGGTCCCCACGCGCGCACCGTCCGGCAGGGTCGCGAGCGTCAGTCCGTCACGGGCGCAGAGGGCGTCACGGACGTCCTCCCGCTCCGGGACGGACGCCACGGTGAGGCCCGGAGCAGGCAGGGTGGGCAGGTCCTTGAGCGAGTGGACCGCGATGTCGCAGCGCTCCTCGAGCAGCGCGTCACGCAGCGCCGCGACGAACACACCCGTACCGCCGATCTGCGACAGCGACCCCCGGAGGACATCCCCTTCCGTGCGGATGCGCACCAGTTCGTACGGCAGGGCTGCGAGGTCGGCCACGCGCTCGGCCACCGTCGTCGTCTGGGTCATCGCGAGTGCGCTGCCCCTGGTCCCCACCCGGATGGCGCCGGTCGCCCCGGCCTGCGTGTCCATGGTTCCCGCCGACATCACATACCGGGGTTGGGCAGCGGCGTCCCCACGGTGGAGTCGACGGAGGCGATGGTCGGCTTCTCCCCGCGCCGGTTCGCGCAGCAGTTCGGCCGGCAGACGTCGTACCAGGGGCCGAGCGCGGTGGCGGACGGACGGTCGGCGATGTTGTTGTCGATCGTCCGCTCGAGGATGAGGTCGACCAGGCCGGCGACGAACGTGGCGTGCGTGCCGGGGGTCGGGACGCGGTCCGCCACGATACCGAGCTCGCCGCACGTCTCCAGCGCCTCGGTGTCGAGGTCCCAGGCCACCTCCATGTGGTCGGAGACGAAACCGAGCGGCACGATCACGACGCCGCGGGTGCCGCCCTCGTAGCGGTCACGCAGGGCATCGCTGATGTCGGGCTCGAGCCACGGGATGTGCGGGGCACCGGACCTGGACTGGTAGACGAGCGACCATTCGACACCGGCGGCCTCGGGGATGCGGTCGAGGACGGCCTGCGCTGTCGCGAGGTGCTGGGCCACGTAGGCGCCCTCCTCGTGGGCGGGCCCGCCGTCGCCGTTCCGCGGCCCCGCGGCCTCGGCGTCACCTATGGGGATCGAGTGGGTGGAGAACATGATGTGCACGGGGGCGTCAGGCGTGCCCTGCTCCGCGAGACCTGCACGGACCGTGGCGAGTCCCCCGGTGACACCTTCCACGAACGGCTCGACGAAGCCCGGGTGGTCGAAGTACTGGCGCACCTTGTCCACCTCGAGGCGTCCCTCGAGGCCGGTCTTCACGAGTGCCATCCCGAGGTCCTCGCGGTACTGGCGGCAGCTGGAGTAGCAGGAGTAGGCGCTCGTGGTGACGGCGAGCACCTTGCGGTGTCCGGCGTCGTACGCCTCCTGCAGGGTGTCGGCGATGAACGGCTCCCAGTTGCGGTTCCCCCAGAAGACCGGCAGGTCGATGCCGCGGTTGCGCAGCTCGGCCTCCATCGCCGCGCGGAGGGCGCGGTTCTGGCTGTTGATGGGGCTGACGCCACCGAAGGCCCGGTAGTGGTGCGAGACCTCCTCGAGCCGCTCGTCGGGGATGCCGCGGCCGCGGGTGACGTTGCGCAGGAACGGGATGACGTCGTCCTGGCTCTCGGGTCCGCCGAAGGAGGCGAGCACGACGGCGTCGTACGCCTTCGGCGCCATGCGGCCGTTCTCGTCGACTCCGTCGAGGGGGTTGAATGCCTGTGTCGTCACTGGAGCACCTCTGCAATCTCGTCGTGGTTGATCCGCCGGCCGGTATAGAACGGCACTTCCTCGCGCACGTGGCGGCGTGCTTCGGTCTCCCGCAGGTATCGCATCAGGTCGACGAGGTCGACGAGGTCCGGAGCCTCGAGTGCCAGGATCCATTCGTAGTCGTTGAGGGCGAAGGATGACACGGTGTTGGAGATGACCTGGGGATACTTCCGGCCCTTCAGCCCGTGATCCATGAGCATCTCCCGGCGCTCGTCGGTGGGCAGGATGTACCACTCGTAGGAGCGGACGAAGGGGTACACGCAGACCCACTCCGCCGGAGCCACCCCGCGGGAGAACGCCGGGCTGTGGGACTTCGAGAACTCGGCGTCGCGGTGCACGCCCATGGCGGACCACACCATGGTGGTCTCGGCGAACATCTCGGTCCTCCTGAGCCTGCGGACCGCCATCTGGAGGTCCTCGGGGCGGGGCCCGTGCAGCCAGACCATGACGTCGGCGTCGGCCCGCATCGCGGAGACGTCGTAGAAGCCACGGAGCACCACGCCGTCCTGCTCGAAGGAGGCGACGACCTCGTCGAGCGTGTGAGCACCGGAATCGGTCGTCGCGGAACCCCGCTTGAAGACCGTCCAGAGCGTGTAGAACAACTCACCGGGGGCTTCGGCGCCCTCTCCGGTCTGCTGTGGAGCGTGGGCGGGGTTGCTACCGTTCGGCTCAGTCATGGTACTAGTCTGCCCCCGCCGGAAGACGATTCGAAATCCTTCTCTTCTACAAACGGTAGAAGAGACGAACGTCACATCGGGGCGCCGGTGTCGCCCCTCAGCAGGACGTCAGCAAGGGCTGTCGCCCGCACCCGCGCGTCGTCGATGACGGCCACGAGTCCCGTCCCTGCCAGCCATCCGCCGGTCACGGCGAGCGACTCCGCAGCCGCGGCCACTGCCCCCCGGATGCGGGCGACGCGCTCGCGGTGACCCACGGAGGCGTGCGGCAGCGCGCCTGCCCAGCGCACCACGTCCCAGTCGAGGACGTCCGCCTCGTCGATGCCGACACCGAGCAGGGTCGAGGCGTCCGCGAGCGCGTGCCGGTAGAGGAGCTCGTCCGGTGAGGCGAGCCCGACGTCGGCCGGGGTGTCCCCCACCCGCCCGAAGGACAGCCGTAGGACGTGCGAGCCCGGACCCGCCTGGTCGCGCAGCCACGCCCACTTCGCGGTCGAGTGCGTCAGTGCCTTCGCGGCGACCCCCTCGACACCCCGGGCCACGAGGACGCCCGTCCCGCGCGGCCGGGCATCGAGTTCGGGGACGTCCACGATCAGCGTCACCAGGGCGACGCCGGGCACCGGATCGGGGCGCTCGTCGGCGAGGGCCGGGATGGCAGGACCCAGCAGGTCGACGGCGGCGCGACCCTCGGTGGCCACGACGACGGCGTCCGCCCCGATGCGACGGGTCAGGGTCGAGTGCTCGGTGGTCACCGTCCAGCCCGCACCGTCGCGGGTCACGCCGGAGACCTGCTCTCCCGTCCGCAGGTCGGCGCCGTCGGCCCTGAGCTGCTCCACGAGCGCATCGCGGAGCTGGGCGATGCCACCGTCGAGGCCACCGACGGCGGCCCCCGCCGGTGCGGCCTTACGCAGCGCTCCGGCCGCCGCACCGAGGGATCCCAGCCGTCCCATGGTCGCCCGGAGCCCGGGGGCCACCGAGTCGACGTCGAGATCGTCCGGGTCGGCGGAGAACACACCACCGGCGACGGGCGCGACCAGGCGCGTTAGCACCTCCTCCCCCATCCGCGTGCGGACGAGTTCACCGAGGCTGACTCCGCTGCGGGTCGCCAGCGATCCCACGGGCAGCACCCTGTCCAGGGCCGCGCGCAGCGACCCTGCCCGGCCGATCACCGCGGTGATGGCGGGATCGCCCGGATCAGCGGGGATGCCGAGGACCCCGGAGTTCGGCAGGGGCTGCGCCGCCGCCCGGAGGTCCCTGCCGGGCAGCTGCACCCAGGCACCCGTGGCATCGGGCGTGACGATGCGGTCACCGAGTCCGAGCTCTCCGGCGAGCGCCGGGACGGTGGCCGAGCGCGTCGAGAAGGACTCGGCACCGCTGTCGAGCTGGAATCCTCCGAGCGATCTGCCGTCCACGGTCCCGCCGAAACGATCGGACCGTTCCAGGAGCGTGACGGCCAGTCCGCGGGCCAGCAGGGTCCGCGCGGCGACGAGGCCGGCCAGCCCTCCGCCGATGACCACGGTCCGGCGGCGGGCGGGTGCCGGGGCCGCGCCGTCGTCCGCTGCCGCCTCCCGTGCGGGTGCGGGCGGCACTGCCGCTGCGGGCATGGTCGCCGGGGCTGCCTGAGCTACCGCCGGTGGGGAAGCCGCGAGCGAAGGCCCGTCCGCGGACGCGGCGGGACCGGACCCGACGACGGCGCCGGTCCGGCCACCTGCCCCGCGGTCCGCTGCTGCGGCGCCGGCGGGCGTCTCCCGCCGGCCACGCCCGACCCCCTGGTCCATGCCTACGGCTCCACGGAGTGGATGAGCTCCACGACGCGCGTGAGCACGTCGGGGTCGGTGTCCGGGGGGACGCCGTGCCCGAGGTTGACCACGTGACCGGGCGCCGAGGCGCCGGCTGCGAGGACCTCGCGCACATGGCGTTCGAGCACCGGCCACGGCGCGGGCAGCAGTGCCGGGTCGATGTTGCCCTGGAGCGGTACCGAGCCGCCGAGGCGCCGGTTGGCCTCGTCCAGCGGCAGCCGGTAGTCGACGCCGATCACGTCCACGCCGACCTCGTGCATCGCCGCCAGGAGCTCCGACGTACCGGTGCCGAAGTGGATGAGGGGTGCGCCGGAGCCCCGTACGTGGTCGAGGGCCCGGCGCGAGGCCGGCGCGACGTGCGTGCGGTAGTCCGCGAGACCCAGGGAACCCGCCCACGAGTCGAAGAGCTGAGCCGCACTGGCGCCCGCCTCGAGTTGAGCGCGGAGGAAGGCGCCGGAGGCGTCCGCCGCCCAGTCGGTGAGCGCGGACCACGTCCCGGGATCGGCGTGCATCATGGTGCGCGGACCCAGGTGGTCCCGGGAGGGCTTCCCCTCCACCATGTACGCGGCGAGCGTGAAGGGCGCGCCGGCGAACCCGATGAGCGGCGTGGTCCCGAGCTGCGCCACGGTCAGGGCCACCGCCTGCCTGATCGGCTCGAGCGCCTCATCGGTCAGTGTGGGCAGGGCGGCGACGTCGGCCGCGGAGCGGATGGGCGAGCCGAGGACCGGGCCCACACCCGGCACGATGTCCACGTCCACGCCTGCGAGCTTGAGCGGGATGACGATGTCGGAGAAGAAGATGCCCGCATCGACGTCGTGGCGGCGGACGGGCTGCAGGGTGATCTCCGAGGCCATCTCCGGATCAAGGCACGACTCGAGCATGTCGGTCCCCGCGCGGAGGGCCCGGTACTCCGGCAGGGAGCGGCCGGCCTGGCGCATGAACCACACGGGCCGCCGATGCGGCGTCTGCCCGCGATAGGCGGAGATGAGTGCCGAGCCGGACGTGCGTCCGTCGACCAGCGGGTGCGATGCTCCAAGGTCCATACCGCCGATTCTGCCGAAGTTCACAGCGTTTGGATAACCGGCGCCGCCACGGGCCGGCCGGGCGTGCCCAAGATCACGCCCGTCCGAGTGGGGCAGGATTCCGCAGGATTCCGCGGATTGCAAGCTCCGGTAAGGCTGGCCTATTCAGTGGGGAAGGGCCGTTCTCGGTATGATCGAGGGGTTGTGGTACTTCTTTCACTTGTAGCGACACACTCGAATGTGGACCTGGAGACGGTCGCCCGACTGAGCGTCGGGGCCCCCCAGGTTCCTGCCGCCGTGCTCGCCGATGACAGCGCTGTCTCCGGCGCCGTCGTGCTGGCCACCTGCAACCGCTTCGAGATCTACGCCGAGGCACCGTCCGAGGACGACGTCGAAGCGGCACGATCCGCCATCGTCTCGACGATCAGCGAGTACTCCGGCATTCCCGAGCAGTCCGTCTCGGCATCCTTCGAGACCCATACCGGCCAGGACGTCGCCGAGCACCTCTTCGCCGTCGGCGCCGGACTGGATTCCGCCGTGATCGGCGAGCGCGAGATCGCCGGCCAGGTCCGGCGCGCCCTCATCGACGCGCAGGGTTCGGGGGCTGCGAGCGGCGGGCTCGTGCGTCTCTTCCAGGCCGCGTCGAGGACCGCGAAGGACGTCGGGGCGCAGACAGCGCTCGGCAGCCGCGGCCGCTCGATCGTCTCCGTGGCCCTCGAACTCGCCGGGGACATCTCCGCGGACGCCGACTGGTCACGGAAGACGGTCGTGCTCTTCGGGACCGGCGCCTACGCGGGCGCCACCATGGCAGCACTCAAAGACCGCGGCTGCACCGACATCTCGGTGTTCTCCTCGTCCGGTCGCGCCGAGGCCTTCGTCGCCACGCGCGGCGGCACTGCCGTCACCGCCGCCGACCTCCCCGGAGCGATGCGCCGCGCCGACGTCGTCATCGGCTGCAGCGGCAGCGACGCGCGGATCGATGCGGCCGACCTCCAGCGGATCCGCGAGGGCGGCAACCGGCCGCTCGTCGTGATCGACCTCGCCCTCAGCCACGACTTCGATCCCGCCGTCGGCATGCTCGACGACGTCGAGCTCATCACGCTCGAATCCGTCCGAGCAGCGGCCCCCGAGGAGCAGGCGGACGCGCTCGCCCAGGCCGGCGACCTCGTGCGCGACGCCGCCCGCACCTTCGAGGAGCAGCAGGCGACCCGCGCGATGAACGCTGCGATCGTCGCCCTCCGGCAGCACACGCAGGCCGTGCTCGATTCCGAGATGGAGCGCGTCCGAGCGCAGCACGGGTGCACGGCTGCCGCCGAGGAGGTCGAGTTCGCCCTCCGCCGCATGGTCCGCCAGCTTCTCCACGTCCCGACCGTACGGGCGCGTGAGCTCGCCACCGAGGGTCGCCAGGACGAGTACACCGCAGCACTCGAGGCCCTCTACGGCATCGAGGTGGCTCCAGCGGCCGAGAAGGGGACCGGGACCTCGGACGCGGCCCTGCCGCCTGCCGTTCCGCCGCACACCGGCCATGTCCACCCCGATGGCGCCGTGTGCCCCGTCGATCACGGGCGCCCCGCCCGAAGCGCCTGACTCCGCCAGTCCCCTGCGACCGTCGCGGCCGTCCCGTCCCCCGGGGACGCCGCTCAGTACCCCGGCTTCCCGGGCTCGATCCGGCCGATCCATTCGATGATCCCGCCCTGCACGGACCGCGCGTCGGGGTGGCCCTGCGCACGGAGGAAGCGGACGACGGCGGCCGAGCGCACCCCTGACTTGCAGTGGACGATCACGGGACGGGCGGCATCGATCCGGTCCTCGCCGTCGAGGATGAGGTGCTGCGGGACCAGCCGGGCTCCCTCGATGGCGACGATCGCGTACTCCTCCGGGTTCCGGACGTCCAGCAGGTCGAAGTCCACGCTGCCGGCGGACCGTGCGGCCAGGAGTTCCGCCAGCTCGTCCACCGTCACCAGGGGAACCGGCCCGTCCTCGCTCGTCCCGGCCGTGCCGGCGTCGCCGGAACCGACCGAGGGCACCCCGCAGAACTGCTCGTAGTCGATCAGCTCCGTGATCCGCTCCGCCGACGGGTCGGGGCGCACGCGCAACTCGCGCCAGCTCATGTCCAGTGCATTGAACACCAGGACCCGCCCGAGGAGGGTGGTGCCCACGCCCGTGATCAGCTTGATGGCCTCGTTGACCATGACCGAACCGATCTGCGCGCAGAGCACGCCGAGCACCCCGCCCTCGGCGCAGGAGGGTACGGAGCCGGGCGGCGGCGCCTCCGGGTAGAGGTCGCGGTACGTCGGTCCGTGGCCCTGCCAGAAGACACTCACCTGGCCGTCGAAGCGCAGGATCGACCCCCAGACGTAGGGCTTGCCGAGGATCGCCGCGGCGTCGTTCACCAGGTAGCGCGTGGCGAAGTTGTCGGTGCCGTCGACGATCAGGTCGTACTGCGAGAACAGGTCCAGCGCGTTCCCACGGTCGAGCCGCTCCTCGTGCAGCACCACGCCGACGAGCGGGTTGAGCTCCAGGATGCTCGCCCGGGCGGACTCCGCCTTGGACCGCCCGAGGTCGGCCATGCCGTGGATGACCTGCCGCTGCAGGTTGGAGAGCTCGACGTCGTCGTCGTCCACGATCCCGAGCAGGCCGACGCCCGCTGCCGCGAGGTAGAGCAGCGCGGGCGAACCGAGGCCGCCGGCGCCGATCACCAGCACCCGGGCGTTCTTCAGCCGCAGCTGCGCCTCCATGCCGAAGCCCGGGATGATCAGGTGGCGCGAGTAGCGCAGGATCTCCTCGGGGGTGAGGCCGGCTGCCGGCTCCACGAGCGCGGGCAGGCCGGACACGGTCGTGGGCGGCCTCCCGGAACGCGCCCCGACCGACGGCCCGGACGGCGCCCCCGTCGGCGTCCCGATCGGTGTCCCGACGTCGGCGGAAGTGTTCGGAGCGGTCGGTGAAGCGGTCATGCCCAAGGGTATTCCGCCGCGCACCGGTGGAGCCATCGCAGGAGGACTGATGGGTAGACTGATCTGGCCCCATCCGCCCCCAGGACCCGAGGATTCCCCGTGAGCGCCGACCCGAGCACCGCAGGAAAAGCCGTCCGGCTGCCGCGGGACGAGCGACGTCGGCAACTCCTGGCGGCAGCGCAGGAGGTGTTCGTCGGCAACGGCTACCACGGGGCCGCGATGGACGACATCGCGGTCGCGGCCAAGGTCAGCAAACCCGTGCTGTACCAGCACTTCCCCGGGAAGCGGGACCTGTACCTCGCCCTGCTGGACAGCCACCTGGCCGAGCTCACCCAGCTGCTCCACGACGCCCTGCGTTCCACCGACGACAACAAGCTGCGGGTGCACGCGACGATGCGTGCCTACTTCCAGTTCATCGCCCAGGACAGCCGGGCGCACCGGCTCGTCTTCGAGTCGGACATCAGCAACGAGCCCGACGTCAGCAGCAGGCTCGAGGAGTTCAACGCGCAGTTCGCGAGCGCGATCGCCGGCGTGATCGCCGGCGACACCCAGCTCTCGACGGTGGAGGCGACGCTCCTGGGCCGGGGCCTCGCCGGGATGGCGCAGATCAGCGCCCGCTACTGGCTCGAGACGGATGGCAGCCTCGACATCGATGCCGCCGCGGAGCTGATCTACCGTTTAGCTTGGCGCGGAATCAGCCGCTTCCCCAAGGAGATCTAGAGTAGGTTCGAAGCAGTAACGCTCACTACACAGGAGGCATCCGCCGTGGAAGTCAAGATCGGTATCCAGAACGTCAACCGGGAGATCGTGCTCGAGTCCTCCGAGAGCGCCGACGCCATCGCCGACCTCGTCGCAGCAGCCATGGGCGGCGGTTCCGAGCTCCGCCTGAAGGACTCCAAGGGTCGCCAGGTCATCGTCCCGACCTCCGTCCTCGGGTACGTGGAGATCGGCGCCGAGGAATCCCGCCGCGTCGGGTTCGGCGCCCTCTAGCACTCCTGATCCTCGTCCGACGAGAACCCGCGGCCCCGGTCATCGGCCGCGGGTTCTCGTGTGTCCGGCCCCTGTCGGGAGCTGTGCCGGGGCGAGGCAGGGTGCGGACGGCGCGGCGGGCACCGGTGCCCGGTCCCTCGACCGGCGCCGGGCGTCAGGCCGTGAGGCCCAGCGCACTCATGCGCCGCGAATGGTTCCTCGTGAGCTGCGAGAACAGGGCGGTGGTGTGCTGCGTGTGGTCGGCCTCGTTGGCGAAGAGCAGTCCCGCCAGGTACTCCCGCTCGATCCCGACGCGCTGAGCCTGCGTCAGGGCCTCTCCCACGAGCCTCCGCCCCCAGAGCGCGAGCCGGGAGGCGAGCCGCGGATCGTCCGCCAGGGCCTCCTTCAGGCGCCGCTGGAGGTGCGCGGCGCCGTCGCCCGAGTCGATCGCGCCGATCAGGTCACGGGTTCTCGGGTCCAGGCTGTCGGCGAGCGCCCGGTAGAAGTCGCCGGAGAAGGCGTCGATGACATAGGCCTTCATCAGGGACTCGTACCAGTCGCCCGGGCGGGTGCGCTCGTGGAAGGCATCGACCGAGGCCTGGAACGGCGCCATGGCGTCCTCGATCGTGACGCCGAGACCGGCCACGAACCGGCTGACCAGCTCGAAGTGCTCGAACTCGAGGACTGCGAGCCGCCCGAGGCTGGCCCGGTCCGCGAGGCTGGGCGAGAAACGGGCATCGGAGGAGAGTCGCTCGAAACCGGACAGCTCACCGTAGGCGATGACACCGAGGAGGTCGGTGACGAAGCTCGCGTAGCGGGGGTTGCCGAGTGCGTCGTCCGCGGCACTCGCCGGCAGCTGCCCGGCATCGGCCGGGACCGATGCATGCCGCGCACCGGGTCCAGCCGGTGACGTCGGCGCACCGGCGCCGACAGATGCTCCGGCAGACCGGTCCTGCGTCCGGCCCGTATCGGTCGCGGAAAGGGCCGTGCTGTCGGAGGAGCCGTTGTTCATTCTGCTAAGAGTACGCACTCCGGGGGGTCCGGCAAGCGCGTCCGAGGACCGTGTGCGGATCCCTCTGTCCCCGGCGCGCCGAAGCGGTCTAGGATCATCACCTCCGGACCGTGGCGGGTGATCATCGCACGGACGGGCGAGGCTCCGGCAGGATGCCGGGCGGAAGGCAGGACCAGATGGATTTCTCGGGTGTCCTCGAGCTCTCGGGCCGCACCGCGACCGGCATCGAGGTGCCCGAGGAGGTCCTTGCTGCGCTCGACGGCGGACGGCGCCCGCCGGTTCGGGTGACGCTCGGCTCCTACACGTTCCGCACCACCGTCGGTTCCCTGAACGGCCGCGCGATGATCCCCGTCAGCGGGGATCACCGCGCTGCCGCAGGGTTGACCGCGCGCCAGACCGTGCACGTCCGCCTCGAACTGGACCTCGCCGAGCGGACGGTCGACGTGCCGGAGGATCTCGCCGTCGCCCTGTCGTCGGATCCGCGGCTCGTCGCCGCGTTCGACGCCCTGTCCGTCAGCCGGCGGAAGGCCCTCGTGGTGCCGATCGAGCAGGCCAAGGGGGCGGATACACGGACGCGCCGCGTCGCGAAGGCCGTCGACTCCCTGCGCCCGCCGACCGACTGACGGCAGGATCCGGACGCCCGCGCGCCCCGGCCGACACCGGACAGGGTCCGCAGCGCCACCGGGCCGTGCTCGCACCGGATGTCTGTGACGTGCATTACCCTGAGCCCTGTGCCAGCACAGCATATGGATCTGAGGGACCGGGAGTCCCAGCAGCGCCTCACGGAGTCGCTGCGACTCCTGCGCGAGGAACTCGACATCAGGGAGGACTTCCCGGCCGACGTGCTGCGGGAGGCGGAGGAGGCGGTTGCCGCGCACCGCCCGCCGAGTGCAGACCTCCGTGACCTCCCGTTCCTGACCATCGACCCGCCGGGGTCCACCGACCTCGACCAGGCCGTCCATCTGGCCCGCCTCCCGGAGCCCGCGGGCGGGTTCGAGGTCTGGTACGCCATCGCGGACGTCCCGCTGTTCGTTGCTCCGGGCGGCGCGATCGACGCCGAGGCACGGCTGCGCGGACAGACGATGTACGCTCCGGACGGCCGCATCTCACTGCATCCCGAGGTCATCTCCGAGGACGCCGCAAGTCTCCTGCCCGAGGAGGACCGGCCCGCCTTCGTCTGGCACTTCCGGCTGGACGCTGCCGCCGTCGTCCGATCGGTGACGGTCGAGCGGGCCGTGGTGCGCAGCCGCCGCCAGCTCACCTATGCGGAGGTCCAGGCGGACGTGGACGCCGGCAGGGCGGACGCGCAGGCCGATCTCCTGCAGGAGATCGGCCTGCTCCGCATCCAGCAGGAACTCGACCGCGGCGGAGCCAGCCTCAACCTCCCCCGCCAGGAGATCATCCACGACGGCGAGAGCTACAGCATCCTCACCGAGCCGGCGCTCCCCTGCGAGGACTGGAACGCCCAGATCTCGCTCATGACGGGCATGGCGGCCGCGCGCATGATGATCGACGGCGGCATCGGCGTCCTGCGCACCATGCCCGAGCCCGACGACGGCGCGCTCGGCAAGTTCCGGCGGCAGTCGGAGGCGCTCGACCACCCGTGGCCCGAGGACCTCCCCTACGGCGCGTTCCTCCGCACGCTGGACGTGACCGATCCCCGGCAGCTGGCCCTCATGCACGCCGCGGCCTCGCTCTTCCGCGGCGCCGGCTACACGGCCTTCGACGGCGAGGTGCCCGAGGCCGTCGTCCAGTCCGCCATCGCCGCCCCGTACGCGCACACCACCGCTCCCCTGCGCCGGCTCGTCGACCGCTTCGTCCTCGTGATCTGTGCATCGCTCTGTGCAGGCGAGGAGGTGCCCGCCTGGGTGCGGGACGTCCTTCCCGACCTCAACGCCCTCATGGCGTCGTCCAACCAGACGGCGTCACGCCTCGACTCCGGAGCAATGGACGCCGTGCAGGCCGCGCTGCTGAGCAACCGCATCGGCGAGGCGTTCTCCGCCGTCGTCCTGCAGGCCTCCCCACCCGCCGTGGCGGACGCACCCGGGAAGCAGGCACCGCGGCTCTCGGGCACGGTCCAGGTCACCGAGCCGCCGCTGGAGGCGAAGTGCTACGGGGAGCTGGTGGCGGGAGAGCGCGTGACGGTGGTGCTCCTCGAGGCGGACATCGCCCGCCGGCGCCTCCGCTTCGAGGTCAAACCCACTGACGCGCGGTGACCCCGCACCCGGCGCGGCGTGCACGCGCGGGCGATGACACGCTCCCGGGGGCGGGCAGGGTAGGCTTGGAGCGTAGTAATGGATGCCCGGTCGTTATCCCTCTTCGATAACCCGCAGTACCTACTCGATCCCGAGTTTTCCCGCGGGCGCAGGTCTCCCTCCGCAGCCCGCACGCAGTTGCAAGCCCGCGATCGGCTTCCACTGGACGCCCTGCGCCCGCCGATACGCTCCGCACCGGATGGACTCCATCCGGGCGTCGAGCCTCAGCGGCCGTACGGCCTGAATGAACGGTAGAACGTGCACAACACAGATCACGACACGAACAGTTCCCCCGCGGCCGACGCCCACCACCTCGTCGCCGACAACTCCGAGGACGCCATCGACGTCGAGGAGACGCTGGTCACCACCGAGGAGCCCCACGCTCCCGTCGCGGAGACCTTCGCCGACTTCAACGTCCGCCCGGACATCGTGGAATCCCTCGCGGATGCGGGCATCACCCACCCCTTCCCCATCCAGGCGATGACCCTGTCCATCGCGCTCGGCGGACACGACATCATCGGCCAGGCCAAGACCGGAACCGGCAAGACGCTCGGCTTCGGCATCCCGGCGATCCAGCGTGTCGTCGGGCCGGACGACGCCGGCTACGAGAAGCTGCCCGTCCCCGGTGCACCGCAGGCCCTCGTCGTCGTCCCCACGCGCGAACTCGCCGTGCAGGTGGCAGGTGACCTCACGACGGCGGCGAAGAAGCGCAACGCGCGCATCGTCACCATCTACGGCGGGCGTGCCTACGAGCCGCAGATCGAGGCCATCAAGAGGGGCGTCGAGATCGTGGTCGGGACCCCCGGCCGCCTGATCGACCTGTACCGGCAGAAGCTCCTGGTCCTGAAGAACGTCAAGATCGTGGTGCTGGACGAGGCCGACGAGATGCTGGACCTCGGGTTCCTGCCCGACGTCGAGACCCTCATCGCCGCGACGCCGCCGGTCCGCCAGACACTCCTCTTCTCCGCGACCATGCCCGGCCCCGTCATCGCGATGGCGCGCCGCTACATGACCCAGCCCACGCACATCCGGGCAGCGGACCCCGAGGACGAGGGCATCACCAAGAAGGACATCCGGCAGGTCATCTACCGGGCTCACAACCTCGACAAGGCCGAGGTCGTGGCCCGGATCCTCCAATCCCGCAACCGCGGCCGGACCATCATCTTCTGCAAGACCAAACGCACCGCGGCGAAGCTCTCCGAGGAGCTCATCGACCGTGGCTTCGCGGCCGGCGCCATCCACGGCGACCTCGGCCAGGGAGCCCGCGAGCAGGCCCTGCGCGCCTTCCGCGGCGACAAGATCGACGTGCTCGTCGCCACCGAGGTCGCTGCCCGCGGCATCGACGTCGAGGACATCACGCACGTCATCAACTACCAGTGCCCCGAGGACGAGAAGGCCTACCTGCACCGCGTGGGCCGCACGGGCCGCGCCGGCAAGAAGGGCACCGCGGTCACCTTCGTCGACTGGGACGACGTGCCCCGCTGGGGCCTGATCAACAAGGCGCTCGGCCTCGACGCGCCCGAGCCGGTCGAGACCTACTCGTCGTCGCCGCACCTGTACACCGATCTGGACATCCCCGTGGGCACCAAGGGCCGGCTGCCCCGCAAGGACCGCAAGCTCGCCGGGATCAACGCCGAGACCCTCGAGGACCTCGGCGAGACCGGCAAGCGTGGCGGCGGGCGCCCGGACGGCGCCGGTGGTGCCGCGGGCGCGGGCGGTCGCGGACAGAGCCGAGACGGCGGGCGGGGTGGCCAGAGCCGCGACGGCGCAGCAGGCGGACAGCAGCGCGACTCCGGCAGGGGCTCGCGAGGCCGCGGCCGCGGCGGCCGCGGAGCGGACAGCAACGGTCCCGCCGAGTCGACGTCGTCCGCTGCAGCACCCGCAGCGACCGGGGCAGCCGACCCCGAGGGCGGACGCCGCCGTTGTGCCGCCGACGCCGTGTCCGGCGAGACGGCTGCGGGCGACCGCCCCCGCCGGAGCCGCACGCGCCGCCGCAACGGCGAGGTCGTCGGGAACCCTGCCGGCGGCTCGGAGGACTAGTCCTCGGTGACGGAACTTCCTGCGCCGTCCGTGTTTCCCGTGTGGAGCGCGGACGGCGCCAATCTCGTGGTCCACGCCGATAACGCCCAGTACCTGCCCACCCTGCCCGATGCGTCGTTCAGCATGATCTACGTCGATCCGCCGTTCAACACCGGCCGTGCGCAGCGGCGGCAGCAGACCTCGATGGTGCGGGCGGCCCCGGGGTCAGGTGACCGCGTGGGCTTCAAGGGACAGTCCTACTCGACCGTGAAGGGCATCCTCGCGAGCTACGACGACGTGTTCGAGGACTACTGGGACTTCCTCGCCCCGCGGCTCGCCGAGGCCTGGCGACTCCTCGCCGCCGACGGCACGCTCTACGTGCACCTCGACTACCGCGAGGTGCACTACGCCAAGGTGATGCTGGATGCCCTCTTCGGGCGCGACTGCTTCCTGAACGAGATCATCTGGGCCTATGACTACGGCGCCCGGGCGAAGCGGAAGTGGCCCGCGAAGCACGACAACATCCTCGTGTACGTGAAGGACCCGGCCGGGTACCACTTCAGCAGCGACGAGGTGGACCGGGAACCCTACATGGCTCCCGGCCTCGTGACGGCGGAGAAGGCGGCGCTCGGCAAGCTGCCCACCGACGTGTGGTGGCACACCATCGTGTCCCCGACCGGCCGGGAGAAGACCGGATATCCCACGCAGAAGCCGGAGGGGCTGCTGCGGCGTGCCGTCGCCGCGAGCAGCCGCGAGGGCGACTGGGTCCTGGACTTCTTCGCGGGGTCGGGGACCCTGGGCGCCGTCGCCGGTAAGCTCGGCCGGCGCTTCGTCTGCGTCGACAGCAATCCGCAGGCCATCGGGATCATGGAGCGGCGCCTGGCCCCCTGGACCGGAGCACCCTAGCCGGTCCACCGGGCATCCGTCCTGCAGGCCGCTGGTGCCCGGAGGGCGGACCGGAACGCCCGTCAGCCCGCCCGGGTCCCGGTGGCCAGACCGATGATCGCCTCGAGGGTCTCCGCGCTCGTCACGTTCTCCCCGAGCAGGTTCGGCTTGCCGGTGCCGTGATAGTCGCTGGAGCCGGTCACGAGCAGGCCGTTGTCGCGGGCGATGCGCCGCAGCTCGACGCGGGCGCCCTCCGGGTTGTCCCGGTGCTCCACCTCGAGGCCCAGGAGTCCGGCGTCGATCATCTCGTCGATGACGGCGCCGCCCACCACGGCCCCGCGGTTGAACGCGGACGGATGCGCGAAGACCGGGACGCCGCCCGCCTCGCGGATGAGCGCGACGGCGGCTGCCGGATGCGGTGCGTAGTGGCTGACCCAGTACGGCGACCGCGCGGTCAGGATGCGCTCGAAGGCCTCGGACCGGCTCGTCACGATCCCGAGCGCGATCAGGGCATCGGCAATGTGCGGACGTCCCACGGTCGCGCCCTCGGTCACGTGCTCCTGCACCAGTTCCCACGTGATCGGGTAGTCCTCGGACATGAGCTCGACCATCCGGCGGGCCCGCGTGAGGCGTGCGTGCCGCGACTTGGCGATCTCCTCGCCCAGCCCGGCGTGCAGCGGATCGTGCAGGTAGGACAGGACGTGCACGCTGATGCCGGTGTCCGTGCGGCAGGAGACCTCCATACCCGGGACGAAGGTGATTCCCAGTGCGCCGGCCGCGGTGAATGCCCTGCTCCACCCCGCGGTCGAGTCGTGGTCGGTCAGCGCGACGGCGTCGAGGCCTGCGGTCGCGGCGGAGGCGATCAGGACGTCGGGGGCCTCGGTGCCGTCCGAGACGTTGGAGTGCGTGTGCAGGTCGATTCTCACCGGATCCAATCTACGCGCCGGGAGGGGGCAGCTCCTGTCGACTCCCCGGCGGTGTTCGGCGATGAGCAGGACGAGCTTCCCCGCGGCACGCCCCTCCTCGCTCCTGCGGTGATCGTCCGCAGCGGCCGCTCGACGACGCGGCCCGCTGTCCTGCCCGGACGATGGCGATCGCGATCGTCGTCGTGGGGTGTCCTGTCGCTGTCGTCCCTGCTGCTGCTCCACACCTCGGCGCCCGGACTCCTCAACGGCCCGACTTTCCTGCCATGCCGCCCCGGTGAGACGATGACGGGGTGAGCACCGACGACACCGCACCCGCAGGCCTGAATCCCACCGACTCCCCCGAGGGCCAGCCCCTCTCCGATCGGAACGAGAACCGCTCGCAGCGGCCCGATTCCGACGCCTTCAAGGCCTTCATGGCCGGCGACTGGGCCCGGTCCTCGGAGGAGCTGCCGCCCGAGGCGCCCGTCGCCGCGCACGCCGCCCGACGCCGGCGTGCCGTCTCCGACCGCTTCCCCGGCGAGCGCCTGGTGATCCCGGCCGGCCCGTTCAAGGTCCGCTCGAACGACACCGACTACCGGTACCGCCCGCACTCCGGGTTCGCCCACCTGACGGGCCTCGGCCTCGACCACGAGCCGGACGCCGTCCTCGTCCTCGAGCCCGTCGATCCCGGGACGGGCGACGACGGCGGCCACCACGTCGCCACGCTGTACTTCCGCGAACTGGCGGGACGGGACAGCGCGGAGTTCTACGCCAACGCCCGGTACGGCGAGTTCTGGATCGGCCAGCGGCTGTCCATGGCGCAGATCAGGGCTCAGCTCGCCCTCGAGACCGCGGACCTCGGCGACCTCGAGGTCGCCATCACCCAGGACGCCGGTGTGGTCGAGATCGGCGGAACCGGGATCCGCCTGCTCCGGGAGGTGGACCTCAACGCCGACGCCCTCGTGGACACCTCACGCATCAACACGGGGGTGGACCTGGAGAAGGCCGACGCCCTGGACGCCGTGCTCGCCGAGGCCCTGTCCGAGCTGAGGCTCATCAAGGACGCCTGGGAGATCGAGCAGATGGAGGCCGCCGTCGCGGCGACCGTCAGCGGATTCCACGAGGTGGTCCGCTCCCTCCCCCGCGCCATCAGCCACCCCCGCGGCGAGCGCGTCGTGGAGGGCGCCTTCTTCACGCGGGCCCGGGAGGAGGGCAACGACCTCGGCTACGACACCATCGCGGCCTCCGGCAACAACGCGACCACCCTCCACTGGATCCGCAACACCGGGCAGGTGAAGGCCGGGGAGCTCCTGCTCCTCGACGCCGGCGTCGAAGCGGAGAGCCTGTACACCGCAGACATCACCCGGACCCTTCCCGTCAACGGCCGGTACTCCGACGTCCAGCGGAAGGTCTACCAGGCGGTGCTCGACGCGGCGGACGCCGGCTTCGCCGCAGCGCAGCCCGGCCGGAAGTTCCGTGAGATCCACCTCGCCGCCGTCACCGTCCTCGCCGAGAACCTCGATGCCTGGGGACTGCTGCCGGTCACGCTCGAGGAAGCGCTCGCGGATGAGGGCCAGCACCACCGACGGTGGATGCCGCACGGCACCAGCCACCACCTCGGCATGGACGTGCACGACTGCGCCCAGGCGAAGCGGGAACTGTACCTGGACGGCGTGCTGACCGAGGGCATGGTGTTCACGATCGAGCCCGGCCTGTACTTCAAGGACGAGGACCTCGCCGTGCCCGAGGAGTACCGGGGCATCGGCGTGCGGATCGAGGACGACATCCTGATGACCGCCGACGGGCCGGTCAACCTGAGTGCCGCCCTCCCGCGGAAGCCCGAGGACGTGGAGGACTGGATGGCCGGGATCTGGGGCCCATCCGGGGAGTAGTCGCGGGCCCCGGCGCCGGGGGGACAGGAAAGGCAGGGACCGCGGGGTCCCTGCCTTTTCGTTCTCTCGCTTCGATCGACGCCGACTCGTCGGCGTCGATCGCACCCTCGACTAGCGCGGTCCGCCGACCGCCGAGGAACCGGAGCCGGCCGGACCGTCGCCGTCCCCGGGCGCCTGCGCGCCCTGCTGGTGCGCTCCCGGCCCCTCGGTGCCTGCGGCGGAACCATCGGCGCCGACCTGCGTCCCGTCGGGGCCGGGCATCGCACGTCCGGCCGGATCCTCGACGCGGACCCCGTACTGGGGGCGGCCGTCGGGCAGGTCCGGGAACTGTCCGCGCCGCGGTCCGGTGGTGCCGGGTCCGGCCGTCGAGCCCGTCGCCTGACCCTCGACGTCCGCGGGCTGCGCCTGTCCGGGCTGCTGCTGGGGCTGCTGGGTGGGGAACGGATCGTTCCAGGACGCTGGTCGCTCCGGTGCCTGTCCCTGCTGGGGTGGTTGCTGCCCCTGGCCCCACGCCGCCGGGTTGCTGCCGGGATGCTGGGCCTGACCGTTCATGGGCAGCTGCTGCAGCAACCGGCGCGCCTCACCGGCGAGGCTCGGCTCGACGAGGAGGTCGTAGCTGGTCGCGACCACTTGGCTCGTCGAGGTGAAGTCCCGCTTGCCGCGCTGGAACGCGTAGGTGATGACGCCGAAGAGCAGCCAGAAGATGGCCCCGAGGAGGATCGAGGACGGTACCGTGCTGACCATGTCGCTGTTCGCGAACAGGCTCAGGATCAGGCCGACGAACAGTCCGAACCAGGCGCCGGACAGCGCACTGCTCAGGGCCACGCGGGGGTAGCTGAGGCGCCCCGTGACCCGCTCCACGGCCTTCAGGTCGTTGCCCACGATCGCGACGCGCTGCACGGCGAACTTGTTGTCGGCGAGGTAGTCCACGGCCTTCTGCGCATCGAGGTAGCTGGTGTACCGCCCGATCGTCTCGCCGGTGGGCAGCACGCGGCCCAGGTCGCGGGAGGCAGTTGTTCCGAGAGGTGGTGTCGACATGCTCCCCATTCTTGCGTACCACCGCCGTCCGTGGGGGCGGTATCGCCGGGAGTGAACTGGCAGTTCGCCCGGTGTCCGCCGCACGCCTGCCGGGAACGCGCCGGACGACCGTCCGGGCGTCGCACGGCCGCAGGATGCCACCCGGTCGTGTGCCGCCCGATAGCCTAGGGCGGTGACTACCAACCCGACCCGCGTCTTCGTCGCCCGGCTCCTCGGCCTCGACGTCTTCGACCCCCTTGGTGACCGCCTCGGGCGTCTCCGTGACGCCGTGGTACTCGACCGCGGTCCGGGCAAACCGCCGCAGGTGATCGGCCTCGTCGTCGAGGTGCCCGGGAAGAAACGCGTCTTCGTCCCCATGACCCGGATCACCTCGATGGATCCGTCGCAGATCATCTGCACCGGCCTGGTCAACCTGCGCCGGTTCGAACAGCGCGGGGCGGAGATGCTCGTGGTCGCGGAGCTGTTCGACCGCCGGCTGACGCTGCGCGACGGCAGCGGGAACGCGGTCGTCGAGGACGTCGCGATGGAGCGCAACCGCGCGGGTGACTGGCACGTGTCGCAGCTCTTCGTCCGACGAGGTGGTTCGACCTCCCCGCTGCGCGGGCTGCGGCGCGGCGGTGAGCGCATCATCATCGACTGGCTCGACGCCTTCCACGGCGCCACCGACGAGCCCCAGGGGGCCACGCAGTTCGTCGCCCAGCACGACGACCTGAAAGCGGCCGACTTCGCCGACGCCCTGCACGAGATGAACGACAAGCGCCGCATCGAGGTCGCCGGGGAGCTGCAGGACGACCGCCTCGCCGACGTCCTCCAGGAACTGCCCGACGACGACCAGGTGCAGATCCTGACCTCGCTCACCCGGGAGCGGGCGGCCGACGTCCTCGAGGAGATGGACCCGGACGACGCCGCCGACCTCCTCAACGAGCTGCCCGAGGCCCAGAAGGAGGAGCTCCTCCAGCTCATGGAGCCCGAGGACGCCGAGGACGTGCGCCGCCTGCTCGAGTACGAGGAGGACACCGCGGGATCCCTCATGACGACGGTCCCGGTCATCCTGCCGCCGGAGGCCACCGTGGCGGAGGCCCTGGCGCACGTGCGCCGGGAGGAACTCACACCTGCCCTCGCCTCCTCGATCTTCGTCTGCCGCCCACCGCTCGAGACGCCGACGGGCCGCTACCTGGGCGTCGTGCACATCCAGCAGCTCCTCCGCTTCCCCCCGCCCGAGCCGCTCGGCAACATCATCGACACCGGTCTCGAGGCGGTGGGCGATCAGGCGGACGTCAGCGAGGTGTCGCGCATCCTCGCGACCTACAACCTGAACTCGCTGCCGGTCGTCAACACCGAGGGGCGCCTCGTCGGCGCGGTGACGGTCGACGACGTCCTCGACCACCTGCTCCCGGACGACTGGCGGGCGCAGGACGATGCACCGGAACCGAAACGGGGTGGCCGCCGTGGCTGAGAAGATGAGGTCTAGCTCCCGGGGGCTGGACACGCCCAAGGAGACGCGGAAGCGGTTCCTCAACCGCCCGCGGCCGAACCCCGACCGGTTCGGCAGCGCGACGGAGAATTTCGCGCGGTTCATGGGCACACCGCAGTTCCTGCTCTACATGACGGTGTTCTGCATCATCTGGCTGTGCTGGAACACCTTCGGTCCGGCGGGCCTCCGGTTCGACAGCGCGGCCCTGGGCTTCACGGCACTCACCCTCATGCTGTCCCTCCAGGCCTCCTACGCCGCCCCCCTGCTGCTGCTCGCCCAGAACCGGCAGGACGACCGCGACCGCGTCTCCCTGCGGCAGGATCGGCAACGGGCGGAACGCAACCTCTCGGACACCGAGTACCTCACCCGCGAGATCGCTGAGCTGCGCATCGCCCTGCGGGAGGTCGCCACGCGCGACTACGTCCGGTCGGAGCTGCGGTCGGTCCTCGAGGAACTGCTGGAGACGACGGACGGCCAGGAGCTGACCCTCCACAAGCGCAAGCCACGGAAGCCCCCGGAGAACACCGTGGCCATGCCCAAGGTCCAGTCGGCCGGGAGGAAGCCCGTCCGGTGAGCAGCGACCTTCCCGTCGGCGGGCCCTCGGAGGACGCCGTCCACGCCGCCCTCGCCACGGTGATCGATCCGGAACTGCGCCGCCCCATCACCGAACTCGGCATGCTCGACACGGTGTCCGTCGAGGGGGCGACGGTGCGCATCCGCGTCCTGCTCACCATCGCCGGGTGCCCGCTGCGCGACACCATCGTGCAGGACACCGAGGCGGCACTGTCCGCCGTCCCCGGCGTCGGGCGGGTCGAGGTCGACCTCGGCGTGATGGACCAGGAGCAGCGCGATGCCCTCAAGGAACGGCTGAAGGGCGCCGGCGGCCGCCGGGGCATCCCCTTCAACGATCCTGGCTCACTGACGCGGGTCTACGCCGTCGCGAGCGGAAAGGGCGGCGTGGGCAAGTCCAGCGTCACCGTCAACCTGGCGGTCGCGATGGCCGCACAGGGGCTCCGTGTGGGCATCGTCGACGCCGACGTGTACGGGTTCTCCGTACCGGCACTCATGGGGATCACCCAGCAGCCCACCCGCGTGGACGAACTCATCCTGCCGCCGGTCGCCCATGACGTGAAGGTCATCTCGATCGGCATGTTCGTCGAGGGCAACCAGCCCATCTCCTGGCGAGGGCCCATGCTGCACCGTGCACTCGAGCAGTTCCTGACGGACGTCTACTTCGGCGACCTGGACGTCCTGTTCCTCGACCTGCCGCCGGGCACGGGCGACATCGCGATCTCGGTGGCCCAGCTCCTGCCGACCTCGGAACTGCTCGTGGTGACCACTCCGCAGGGCGCCGCGGCGGACGTGGCGGAGCGCGCAGGGGCGATGGCGGCGCAGACCGGCCAGGGGGTGGCGGGGGTGATCGAGAACATGTCGTGGCTCGAGTCGCCCGACGGCACCCGGCTCGACCTCTTCGGGAGCGGCGGGGGTGGGGCGGTGGCGGGCCGCCTGACGGCGACGCTGGGAATCGACATCCCCCTGCTCGGCAGCATCCCGTTGGACGTCGCCCTCCGGCAGGGCGGGGACGACGGCGTCCCCCTGGTCCTCGACCACCTGGCATCCAGGGCGGGTATCGAACTCGTGCGGATCGCCGGCGCCCTGGCCCGCCGTCCGCGCGGCCTCGACGGACTGAGGCTGAACGTCACGCCACGGTAGGCGTGCACGCAGGGCTCAGGTCGCCTCGAGATCGTAGGGGGCGGCCTGTCCTGCTTCGAGACGCGGCCCGAGGGGAACCGTCACGGCAGGTCGGGCAGAAGCGAGTGCGGCGGCAGCGGGCGCGGCGGCGGCGACAGGCTTCGGGGCACCCTCGCTGACCGGCTTGAAGACGTCCTCGATGTCGTCGAGGAGGGCTTCCTTGATGATGCGCCGCGGGTCGTACTGGCGGGGGTCGAGCTTGCGCCAGTCGACCTCGTCGAGCTCCGGTCCCACTTCCTCCCGGAGCTGCTCGCGTGCTCCGCTGGCCATGCGGCGGAGGCCCTTCACGAGCCGAGCGAGCTGGGCGGCGTACTCCGGAAGGCGCTCCGGGCCGAGCACCACGACGGCGATGATCGCCAGGACCACGAGTTCGAGGCCGTTGATTCCCAACACCTGAAAAGACTACCTTCCCGCCCGGAGGCCCGTCACCGTCACGGGTGTCCCCGCGGTGGGACCCCGCCATGCATCGCCGACGATTTACCGGACCGTCGTGCCCGAGTCATCCGACCGGCCGGTGGACCGCGGCTAGTGGGAGCTTCCCCCGGGGTGCGTGATCATCGACAGTCCCCGGACGATCCGCTCCATCATCGATTCCTCCTGGCGGGGTGGAGTCACGGCCAGCTGGGCGTGCTCCGTGGTCACGAGCTGGCTCAGTGTCTGCGGCATGGCGGCGGCAGGCATCGAGGACACCACGGTGTACGTGACCGTCGGGGAATCCAGCACCACCTGCCACGGCTCGCCCGAGCGCACCCACAGGTCGCGGTCGGCTCCGCCGACGTGCTCGAAGCCGTCGGCCGTGACGACGCGCCCTGTCACGGCGCTGAAGGGTGCAGCCGCACCCCCGCCCTCGTCGCCGACCTTCCTCTGTTCGTAGACCGTGACGGTGGAGCCGTCGTTCTCGAGGGTGAGCTCGAGCGTGGGCCTGCCGTCCACCGTGATCCCTTCGGCGCTGCTGAGCGTGAACCCGAGCGATTCGAGCTCCGGGCAGTACCACCCTCCGGCTCGGAGGGTGTCCAGCTGCTCGGCGTCGAGGGTCGTCGGGGTGCGCGGCGCCACCGACTCCCAGCCTGCACGGAGTGCGGTGGAGCCGTCGGCCGCCTCGATCGTGGTGGAGGCGGCCTCGGACCCGACGATATAGGCGCTGCCGAGGATCACCCCGGCCACGACGACGGTCCCGCCGGCTGCGGCAACGGCGGTACGACGGCGCCGGTGGGGCTCGGTCCGCTCGTGATGGTCCCGGACGAACGCAGCACTCGATCCTGCCCGGTCCTCACGCCGCTGGAACCGCGGAGGAGCCTCGACCGCGGCGGTGGGAGCCAGCAGTCGTCGCTGGAACTCCGGGTCGGGTACGGGCCTGTGCAGGCCGAGCAGGGCACTCTTGAGGGCGCGGAGCCTGGACACGGACGCAGCGCACGCGGAGCAGCGGGCGACGTGGCGCTCGACGCCGATCCGGCGCCGGTCCGGCAGTTCGCCGTCCACGAGGTCCTGCAGGAGGCGACGGGGGTGAAGCACCGTCCCTAGCCCAGACCGGCGATCCGCGGGACGCCCAGGGCAGTGCCGCTTCCTCCGGTGGGTCGCGGATCGCGGTGGGCAAGCTTCTCGCGGAGCATCGTGCGGCCACGGTGGATGCGCGAGCGTACGGTGCCGAGCTTGACCCCCAGCACCTGTGCCACCTCGTCGTACGCCAGGCCTTCGAGGTCACACAGCACGACGGCGGCCCGGAAATCCGGGGGGAGCTCCTCGAGCGCCGACTGCACGTCGATGTCGAGGTTGTTGAACTCGAAGCTGCGCTCGGGGCCGGGGTGCTTGCTGGGGAGGCGGCTCTCGGCCTCCTCCGTCAGGCCGTCGAACCGGATGCGGGTCTTGCGCCGCGCCTGGTCGAGGAAGAGATTGGTGGTGATGCGGTGCAGCCAGCCGTCGAGGGTGCCCGGCTTGAAGTTCGCGAGGGACCGGAAGACCCGCACGAAGACCTCCTGCGTGAGGTCCTCGGCGTCGAAGCGGTTCCCGGTCAGGCGGTAGGCCAGGCGGTAGACCTTCGGCGAGTAGTTGGTGACCACTTCTTCCCAGGACGGGGCCACCCACGGGTTGCCGTGCTCATCGAGGATGGGATCGTCCGCCACTGCGGACCCACCAGCGGGCTGTGCCGCCTTCACGCTGGACATCATCTACCCCTTTTCGCCGCGTATCCCGATCGGGCCACCACGCCGATGCCCATGCAGCAGGCGGTGGTATCAGGGATTCGGGACCGTGCTCGTGCCGGATGCCCCGAGTTCGAAGTCTTTCGCACCAAGCTGGGAGGTAGCTGGCAGGCCGGCGTGTGTTCATTCCGGGTATCGGCTTCGCTGTCGGTTACTCTCCGGCTCATCGGCGAACGGTCCGGAACGGCCGCCCGCATGGAAGTGCGAGCAGCCCAGACAGTAGTGTTGGGGCGGGGCTCCGGCCTCCGACAGTCCCCCTTATCCCAGAACAGAACGGATGCCCATGGCCGCCGACAAACACAGCAGCTGGTCCTACACGGAAGGGCTTCCCGACGAGGACGACATCCTGCTCCGTGCCCGCGACAGGTCCCATGAGCTGGGCGTCTCTCCGGTGACACCTGCAGTCGGCGCTGCCCTAACCGTGCTGGCGGCTGCCTCGAAGGCGACGACGGCGGTCGAGGTCGGCGCGGGTGCCGGCGTCTCGGGGGTCTGCCTCCTGAGGGGGCTCGGACGGAGCGCCGTGCTGACCACGATCGATTCCGACGTCGATCATCTCCGGGCGGCTCGGGAGGCCTTCGCGGAAGCGGGCATACCCTCCAACCGGACCCGCACCATCTCGGGGCGCGCCGCGGACGTCCTGCCCCGGCTGACGGATCGCGCTTACGACCTCGTCTTCATCGACGCCGACAAGGCGGGACTCCCGGCGTACGTGGAGCAGGCGATCCGCCTGCTGAAGGACGGCGGCATCCTCATCGTCAACGATGCCCTCGACCAGGACCGCGTGGCGGAACCCGCCGTCCGAGAGCAGTCGACCAACACGCTGCGGCAGGTGGGCCGGATGGTCCGAGACGACGATTCCCTCGTCTCGGCACTCCTCCCGACCGGCACGGGACTCCTCCTCGCCGTCAAGCAGAGGGCCTGACCGCGAAGAAGGCCTGATCGCGAAGCGGGGGCGGCGGGTGGACGGAGCGGTGTCAGCCGGTGACGGTGAGCAGGCAGTCCTTGAGGTTGCCTGCCTCTTCCGCGTTGAGTTCCACGACCAGGCGTCCGCCGCCGTCGATGGGTACCCGCATGATGAGGCTGCGCCCCTCCTTGGTGACTTCCATCGGTCCATCGCCGGTACGCGGTTTCATGGCAGCCATAGGGGTGTCCCTTTCAACAGGGCGCAACCGCGGTCAGCGGTAGCGCGACAGTAAACGGTGCTCCGTCCCGTCGACCCGGTGAGAGGCCCGGCGGTGCACGTCATCCCCTTCATTATTCAGCACAAGCCCTGCTCCTGCTAATTCGGGTGCGGCGTGGATCACACTCAGGGTGGATAATCCCCGTTCGATCCCGTGGGAGTCCAGCCCCACAGCGAGTCGACCCAGAGGAACTGCAGGACCGCCGAGAGCGGCAGGAGCACCCAGAGGATCCTGCCTCGCTGCAGTGACGCAGCGGCGAGGGCGAGGGGGAAGAGCGGCACGAGGATGCGCCAGGTGCTGGACTGCGGGTCCCAGAAGGCCGCGAGGTACAGCAGGTAGGCGGCGCACCACGCATTCAGGACCAGCCCGAGCGACCGGACGGGGCGCGCGGAGAACAGTCCGATCCCGCCGAGAAGGAGCGCCAGGATCACGAGGGACGCCGCTGCCGGCCCGATGAGGGCCGCCGGGTTCTCGAACCACGGGAGGAAGGGGGTGAGCGCCTCGCCACGCCACGCGGTCTCGGTGGCGACGTAGGCGTCGCGCCGACCCGTCGCGATCCAGGCGATGAGGGGCCAGGCCACGGCGGAGAGCGACGCGACGCCACCGAGCAGCAGCAGGGGCAGGATCCGGCCGGCCGATTCCCTCCGGAGCACCGGATCCGCCCCCGCGCGGCGCCAGGTCCACACCTCGTGGACGAACAGGACGCCGAGGGCCAGCGCGAACGGCACTCCCGCCGGACGGGACAGGCACATGAGGACGACGACGGGCATCGCCGCGTAGTACCGGTGCGTCGACACGAGATGCAGCGCGGAGGCGAGGAGCAGGAGGTGCAGGGATTCGGCGTAGGGGACCTGCAGGATCGGCGAGACCGGGGCGAGCGACACGACCGCGACACCCGCGAGCGCGGTGCGGTGACCGGCCCGCAGCCGGAACAGCCGATAGATCACGAGGGCCGCGCCCGCAGCGGCGAGCCACGCGACCAGCGGAGCGAGGACGCCCCAACCGAGGCCCGTGACGACGTCGAGGCTGCGGACGATACCCGGGTACAGGGGGTAGAAGGCCCACTGGTTGTGCGTGACGATGCCGAAGAGGTCCGTGGGCAGGTCCGTCGGATAGCCCTCACGGAAGATGCGCTCGTACCACCCGCTGTCCCAGTAGTTGATGAAGGTGCCGTAGGCGGGCGCGGGCCCGGACCAGGGACTTGCCCCCTGGCGGGATGCAGCGAGGAGGAGGATCGCCGTGCTGACGAGGCGCCCCGCGAGGAAGAGCACGAGCACCTGGACGGACCAGTGCGCGAGAAGCCGGGACACGACGGTCCCGCGCCCGCTCCGTGCGACGGGAGCGGGGCCGGCCGCCGTCGCCGTGTCGGTCCGTCCGCGGCTGATCACGGGCGGCGCGCCCCCGTGGCCGCGCTGCTCCCCGGCACGATCGCGGGGGCGGCGTCGGACAGTGCATCGCGCACCCAGCAGTCCTGGAGGTGGTCGTCGACGTAGCCCGTGGCCTGCAGCATGGCATAGGCCGTCGTCGGGCCGACGAACCGGAAGCCGAGACCGCGGAGCGTGCGGGCGAGGGAGGTACTCTCCGGCGTGATGGCCGGGACGTCCGCGAGGGTGGCCGGAGCGGCGACCTGCGCAGGGCGGTGGGCGGCGAGGACCGAGCCGAGCGTCGTCCCGGCGGGCAGGGCGAGGAGCGCGCGGGCGTTCGAGACGGTCGCCTCGATCTTCTGGCGGTTCCGGACGATGCCCGGGTCGGCGAGGAGCCTCTCGATGTCCGCCTGGCCGAAGGCGGACACGGTGCGGGGCTCGAACCCGGCGAACGCGGAGCGGAAGGCCTCGCGCTTCCGCAGGATGGTGATCCAGCTGAGGCCGGACTGGAACGCCTCGAGGCTCAGCCGTTCGAAGAGTGCCGTCTCGCCCGTGACCGGCCGCCCCCACTCGAGGTCGTGGTACCGCTCGTACTCCGCACTGGACACGGCCCAGCCGCAGCGCAGGCGACCGTCCGACCCCGGGACAGCCCCGCTCACCGGCGTCCGTCCCGTCCCGCGAGCTCGGCCCGCAGGGCCCTGATCGTGGCGTCCCTGGCCTCGAGCGCGCTCGAGAGTCGATCGAGGACCTCGTCCACCTGGTCCATCCGGTACCCGCGCAGGCCCAGTCCGAACCGCACGGCATCGACGTCGGTCCCCGACGGATCATCGGGCAGCAGGACCGGCGGGAGGCTCGCCACCGGCTCGACCAACCCGAGTCCGTCTCTTCGTGCCGAAGGGTCCTCGTCGCTGCCCGGCGTCAGGAGCCGGCTGTCGTCGTCACCCGTCGGGGTGCCCGCCGGGTCCCGCCCGGCCGCGTCGTCGGGCCCGTCCGCGGCACGGCGGAGGACGGACGGCTTCGCCCGCCGGGCGCCCCGGGGCCGCCGGACCGCCGGCACCTCCCGACCGGACGCGAGGAGCGCCGTGGCACCCACCAGCACGATGGCGAGGATCACCAGGAAGATAGTCACACGGCAATGGTGCCAGAGGCGCGCCCGCGTGAAGCTCAGGAAGTGCCGGAACGGCCGGCGGACGCCGCGACGATCCGGACGGCCTCCTCCGCCGTGTCCACGAGGTGGAGAAGGGACAGATCCTTCTCCGAGATGGTCCCCTCCGTGAGCAGGGTGCCCCTGATCCAGTCGAGCAGCGGCCGCCAGTAGTCGACGCCGATCAGGACGATCGGGAATGACGTCACCTTGCCCGTCTGGACCAGCGTCATGGCCTCGAACAGCTCGTCGAGCGTCCCGAAGCCGCCGGGCAGGACGACGAAGCCGCTGGCGTACTTGACGAACATCGTCTTGCGGGCGAAGAAGTACCGGAAGTTGATGCCGAGGTCCACCCACTCGTTCATGCCCTGCTCGAAGGGCAGCTCGATGCCGAGCCCCACGGAGACTCCCCCGGCCTCGCACGCACCCTTGTTCGCCGCTTCCATGGCACCCGGTCCGCCGCCGGTGATGACCGCGTAGCCGGCCTCGACCAGACGCCGGCCCACCTCCTCCCCGATACCGTAGAAGGGGGAGTCGCGGGCCGTCCGGGCGGAGCCAAAGACGCTGATGGCCGGGCCGAGGTCGGCCAGGGTGCCGAACCCCTCGACGAATTCGCTCTGGATCCGCAGGACCCGCCACGGATCCGTGCGCGTGAAGGCACCGGAATCCGGCGCGTCGAGCAGGGTGTTGTCGGACTGCGGCCCGGTCGCCTGTCCGCGGCGCAGTTCCACCGATCCCCGACGACGCGTGGCCTGTGACGGCCCGGGGGGACGTGCCTCACCGGACGCGCGCGACGGCGCCGCGACGGACGGATCCGCGACGTCGTCGTCCGCTGCCGGGAGCCACGCGTCACCGGATGCCGAAGGGTGCTGGGAAGGAGACATTTCCCTAGGCTAACCAGCGAGCGGCACACGCTGCGGATTTGGTTGCTCTTGAATCACAATCGGCGCCGCCGGGCTGCTCCGTCTTGCTGAGGAGGAATAGTTCGCTACATTTCTCCCATGACAAGTGAAGCGCAACCGTCTACGCCTGCGTCCTCGACACGTCCCCTCGTCTCCCTCCGCAAGGTCAACAAGCATTTCGGCGACCTGCACGTGCTCCGCGACATCGACCTGGACGTCGCGCGCGGCGAGGTCGTCGTGGTGATCGGTCCCTCGGGCTCCGGCAAGTCGACGCTGTGCCGGGCCATCAACCGCCTCGAGACCATCGACGACGGGGAGATCACCATCGACGGCAAGGTGCTCCCGGCGGAGGGCAAGGAACTCGCGAAACTGCGCGCCGACGTCGGCATGGTGTTCCAGTCCTTCAACCTGTTCGCGCACAAGTCGATCCTCGAGAACGTCACCCTCGGCCCCGTCAAGGTCAAGGGTATGAAGCCCGGTCCCGCCAAGGATCTCGCCATGTCCCTGCTCAAGCGCGTCGGCGTCGACAACCAGGCCCAGAAACTGCCCGCGCAACTGTCCGGCGGCCAGCAGCAGCGCGTGGCCATCGCCCGCGCCCTCGCCATGCAGCCCAAGGTGATGCTGTTCGACGAGCCGACCTCCGCCCTCGACCCGGAGATGATCAACGAGGTCCTCGACGCGATGGTCGCCCTCGCCAAGGAGGGCATGACGATGATCGTCGTCACGCACGAGATGGGCTTCGCCCGACGTGCCGCCGACCGCGTGATCTTCATGGCCGACGGACAGATCATGGAGCAGGCGACCCCGGAGGAGTTCTTCACCAACCCCCGGAGCGACCGCGCCAAGGACTTCCTGGGCAAGATCCTCTCCCACTGATCCCCCTACATCACCACTCGCACCCAAGGCCTTCCGGGGCCGCAACACAAGGAGCACCCATGCAGAAGACCCGATACGCAGCAGCCGCGGTGGCCGCGGTGGCCGCACTGACACTGTCCGCCTGTGGTGGCGGAGACAGCGCCGAGAGCGAGGGCGGCGAGTCCGGCGGCGAGATGGTCCGCATCGGCATCAAGTTCGACCAGCCGGGCCTCGGCTACGACGAGGGCGGCACCTACTCCGGCTTCGACGTCGACGTCGCGACGTACGTGGCGAACGAACTCGGCTTCGGCGAGGACCAGATCGAGTTCGTCGAGGCGCCGTCGGCCAACCGCGAGAACCTGCTCTCGAACAACCAGGTCGACATGATCTTCGCGACCTACTCCATCACGGACACCCGCAAGGAGACCGTCGACTTCGGCGGGCCGTACTTCGTGGCCGGCCAGGACCTGCTCGTCCCGACCGACAGCGACATCACCGGGCCCGAGGACCTCGAGGGCAAGAACCTCTGCTCGGTCACCGGCTCCACCTCGGCGCAGAAGATCAAGGACCAGTACCCCGGTGTCCAGCTCGTCGAGCAGCCCGGCTACGCCGAGTGCGTCACGGCGATGGGTGGCGGCCAGATCGACGCCGTCACCACCGACGACATCATCCTCGCCGGCCTCGCCGCGCAGGAGGCCAACGCCGGCAAGTTCAAGGTCGTCGGCAACACGTTCTCGGAGGAGAACTACGGTGTCGGCCTGCCGAAGGGCAGCACCGAGCGCTGCGAGGAGGTCAACGCGGCCATCACGAAGATGATCGAGGACGGCGCGTGGGAGGACGCGATCACGAGCAACACCGAAGGGGCCGACTACGAGTTCAACGCGGATCTCAACCCGCCCACCCCGGCGCCCTGCGCCTAGCATCACTCCCATGGGTGGGGTGGTCCGCACGGACCGCCCCACCCGTGCCATGTTCCCCACCAGGAAAGAGGTGAACCGTGGAGAACTACCTGTCGCTGTTCGAGACCTATGACGTACCCGCCGCGTTCTGGGTCAACATCCAGCTGTCGTTCTGGGCGGCCATCTTCGCGCTCGTCATCGGTACGGTGCTGGCCCTATTCCGCATCTCCCCGATCCCGAGCCTCCAGTGGTTCGGGGCGGCGTACGTCAACATCTTCCGCAACACGCCGCTGACCATCATCCTCGCGTTCGGTTTCCTCGGCCTGTTCTCCGTCATGCAGATCAGCCTGGCGAGCGATCTGAACGCGAGCCTGTTCCGGATCGCCATCCTGGGCCTCGCGCTCTACCACGCGGCCTTCGTGTGCGAGGCGATCCGCAGCGGCGTCAACACCGTCCCGCTCGGCCAGGCGGAAGCCGCCCGGGCCATCGGCCTGAGCTTCCTGCCCGCCGCGCGCCTCATCATCCTGCCGCAGGCGTTCCGTGGAGCCATCGCCCCGCTCGGGAACGTGCTGATCGCGCTCATCAAGAATTCGACGGTCGCCGCCGCGGGGTCCGTCGCCACGGAGTCCTCCGGACTCATGAAGACCATGATCGAGTTCCGTTCGGACCTGGTCATCCCCATCTTCCTCACGTTCGCCCTCGGGTTCGTGATCCTGGTGATTCCCATCGGGCTCCTCACCACGTGGGCCTCACGCAGACTGGCGGTGGCACGATGAGCGCGCAGCAGGTCCTCTTCGACGCACCGGGTCCGCGCGCGCGGCGTGTCATCCTCATCGGCAACATCGTGGGTGTCCTCGTCGCCGTCGCCGTCCTCGCCTGGATCCTGTCGGCACTGGCCGGCAAGGGCCAGCTCGCCGCGAGCATGTGGACACCGTTCCTGGAGTCCCGCACCTGGGAGTTCTTCATCCTCCCCGGTCTCGTGAACACCCTGAAGGCCGCAGGGATCTCGATCGTCACGGCCGTCCTGTTCGGCCTGATCTTCGGCGTGGGACGCCTGTCCCACTCCGCACCGATCCGCGCGGTCGCCGGTTCCGTCGTCGAGGTGCTGCGGGCCGTACCCGTCCTGCTGATGATGATCTTCTTCTGGCTCGCCCTCGGCAGCTCGGGCGCCGTGAAGCCGCAGGACGCGCCCCTGATCGCCGTCGTCGTCGCGCTCACGCTCTACAACGGCTCCGTGATCGCCGAACTCGTCCGCTCCGGCGTCCACGGCCTGCCCCGGGGCCAGCGCGAGGCGGGCATGGCGATCGGCCTGACCCGCAACCAGTCGCTGCGGAACATCGAGGTGCCACAGGCACTCATCGCGATGCTGCCGGCGCTCGTCAGCCAGTTCGTGGTGATCCTGAAGGACTCGGCGCTCGGCTTCATCATCACCTACCCCGAACTGCTGCAGTTCACCCGTCGGCTCGGCGTCGGAGAGGGCAATGTCATCCCCTCGCTGCTCGTCGCGGCAGCGATCTTCATCCTCATCAACTTCGCGCTGTCGACCCTCGCGACCCGGCTGTCGGTCCTCCTGAGCTTCAGGACGAAGGGCCGCAAGCCCGTGGCGCCCGGCCCCCTCGTGCCGGAGGCGGCCGCCACCTGACACACACCACGCTGCGGCGACCGGCCTGTCCTGCCGGGCACGCAGCACGGACGAGGAAGGGCCCGGTTCAGGAGAACCGGGTCCTTCCTCGTCGGTGCTGTCGACGGTGCTGTCGAGGGTGCTGTCAGGAGAGCCAGGTGGTGAGCGCTCGGAGGCACGCACGGACGGCGTCGGCGTGCACGTGCTCGTCGTCGGTGTGCGCGAGGAGCGCGTCACCCGGCCCGAAGTTCACCGCAGGCACGCCGAGGGCACTGAACCGTGCAACGTCCGTCCAGCCGTACTTGGGTTTCGGCTCCGCCCCCACGGCGGCGACGAAGGCTGCGGCAGCGGGATGCTGCAGTCCCGGACGCGCCCCGGCAGCGGCGTCGGTGCGCTCCACCTCGAACCCCTCGAGCAGCGCCCGCACGTACTCCTCGGCCTGCTCCGGGCTCTTGTCGGGGGCGAACCGGTAGTTCACCTCGATCACCGCGCTGTCCGGGATGACGTTGCCGGCGGTCCCGCCGACGATCTTCACGGCGTTGAGGCTCTCGCGGTAGTCCAGGCCGTCGACGTGCACGGTCGCCGGCTCGTGGTCGCGCAGGCGCACGAGGATCTCCGCCGCGCCGTGGATGGCGTTGACGCCCATCCAAGCACGGGCCGAGTGCGAGGCGCGGCCCGCGACGCGCACGTCGAAGCGGGCGGTGCCGTTGCAGCCGCCCTCGACCGTCCCGTCCGTAGGCTCCAGCAGCACGGCGAAATCCGCGACGAGCCAGTCCGGGAAGGAGGCCGCGACGCGGCCGAGCCCGCTCAGGGACGCCTCGACCTCCTCGTGGTCGTAGAAGACGAACGTGATGTCGCGCGTCGGATCCGTCAGGGCGGCCGCGAGCGCCAGCTGCACCGCGACCCCGCCCTTCATGTCCGTGGCGCCGCGCCCGTAGAGGACGTCCCCGTCCCAGGTCGAGGGGACCGTGCCCCGGGATCCACCCGCCGTGGGCAGCGGGACGGTATCGATGTGCCCGGCCAGGATCACGCGTTCGGCGCGCCCGAGGGTGGTGCGGGCCATCACGCAGTCGCCGTCGCGCACCACCTCGAGGTGCGTGAGGGGCCGCAGGACCTGCTCGATGGCGTCGGCGATCCCGCGCTCGCCCCCCGAGACGCTCTCGAGATCGATCAGGCGTGCGGTCAGGTGCGCCACGTCGGCGGTCGGATCGAGCGCCGGGGAGGGTGTCTGAATCATGCTCAAACACTATCGCTCGGTAGACTGCTGCCCATGACGACTCCCCTGCCGAACCCACCCCTGCCCGGCGAGTCCCGGCGGCCGGCCGGTGGTCTGGGCCTTGCCACGGTCACCACGGACGGCGTGGTCCTCGACACCTGGTTCCCCGCACCCTGGCTGGGAGAGGCGCCCTCGGACGGAACCATCGGCGGAGCGGCAGGCGCGACCGGGTCCGGTCTCCGCGACACCCTCGAGGCACTGGCAAGGGCCGGCGTCGACACAGCCCGGGGAGTCTCCCAGCGCGTCGTCGAGATCACCATCGAGCTGGACGACGCACCGGCCGGCACCGAGGACGCCTACCTGCGGCTGCATCTTCTCTCGCACCGGCTGGTCCAGCCCAACACCGTGAACCTCGACGGTGTCTTCGGTCTCCTCGCCAATGTCGTCTGGACGAACCACGGCCCCGCCGCCGCCGAGGGCTTCGAGACGGTGCGGGCCGCCATGCGCGCCCGTGGACCCGTCGCCGTGTACGGGGTGGACAAGTTCCCCCGCATGGTGGACTACGTGGTGCCGGCCGGTGTGCGGATCGCCGACGCGGACCGCGTGCGCCTCGGCGCGCACCTCGCGGAGGGCACCACGGTCATGCACGAGGGGTTCGTGAACTTCAACGCCGGGACCCTCGGCCACTCCATGGTCGAGGGCCGGATCTCGGCCGGCGTCGTCGTCGGTGACGGTTCGGACATCGGCGGGGGTGCCTCGATCATGGGCACCCTCTCGGGCGGCGGCACGGAACGCATCACCATCGGCGAGCGCTGCCTGCTCGGCGCCGAGGCCGGAGTCGGCATCTCGCTCGGCGACGACTGCGTGGTCGAGGCCGGCCTCTACCTGACGGCCGGCACCAAGGTCACGCTGCAGGACGGGAGCGTCGTGAAGGCGAAGAACCTCTCCGGCGAGCCCGGCATCCTGTTCCGTCGCAATTCCACGACCGGAGCCGTGGAGGCGCAGCCGCGGACGGGTGAGGGCATCGCGCTCAACCCGGCACTGCATGCCAACTGACCCGTGACCCCCCGATCTCCGTCCGCAGCCGTCAGGCGGCGTCGACGGCGCGTCCGGACGGCGGCGATGCTCACGGTGCTCGGTGTCGTCGTCGTGGGCGGCGCCGGGCTGGCGGTGACCCAGCTGGACCGGAGTGAGGTCCTGGTCCGTGAGCGGTGCAGCGCCACGGTGGGCGCCGACACCTTCGAGCTCACTCCGACGCAGGCCGGGAATGCCGCCCTCATCTCGGGGATCGCGGTGCAGCGCGGGCTGCCCGCCCGCGCTGCGTCGATCGCGATCGCGACCGCCATCCAGGAGTCGGGCCTGGAGAACATCGACTACGGCGACGACGCCGGGCCGGATTCCCGGGGGCTGTTCCAGCAGCGTCCGTCCCAGGGGTGGGGTACCGAGGAGCAGATCATGAGGCCCGCCTACGCCACCGGCGCGTTCTACGACGCACTCGTGCAGGTCCCGGGCTACGAGGACCTGCCCATCACCGAGGCCGCGCAGACCGTGCAGCGCTCGGCCTTCCCGGAGGCCTACGCCGACCACGAGCCCGAGGGCCGCGCGTTCGCCTCGGCCCTGACGGGCAACTCACCCGCCGCACTGGACTGCACGCTCCGCGACCCGGCGACGACGGGTGATGTCCTCGCGGTCTCCGCCGCCGCTGACGAGGCCTTCGGGCCGCTGGGCGGCACCGCCGACGGCACCCTCCTGAGGCTGGACGTCTCCGGCGACCTCGGGTGGGCGGCCGCACAGTGGGCCGTCGCGAATGCCTCGACCCTCCACATCACCTCGGTCTCCCACTCGGGCCTGGAGTGGGACCGGGCCGAGGGCGGCTGGAGCACGGTCGGGACGGAGCCGGGGATCGTGACCATCACCGTCGCGGGCGCCACTCCCTGAGTCACGGGCAGGTCAGGCCAGCATCCTGATCACGGGCTCCACGTAACTGCGGAAGGACTGTTCGTCGTCGAACAGTTCCTGGCACATGAGGAGCTTGTCCGGTTCCACCCACCAGGCGCGGCGCACCCCCAGGGGCAGCTCGATCACCTGGAGCGTGAACCGCCGCGCCGCCCGGCCCAGTTCGAGTTCGCGCTCCTGGATCATGCGGGACAGCAGGTACTCGATGCTCTCGGCCCCGCGTGAGCCGGCGTGCAGGGCGTACTCCGCGCACCGCTCCTCGGCCCAGTCGGTCGCCGCCCCGACACGGGCCCGCAGGAGGGCCTTCAGCGCCTCCATGCCGTCGAGCGCCTCGAAGCGCGGCGGGACCGGGAGGACGGCGTCACTGATGCGGTGCGACAGGAGGCTGTGCCACCACGCCTCCCACTCGACACGCAGTGTGGCCGACCCCCCGAAGGGTTCCACCAGGCGCCGGAGGTCCACCGGGCGGACCGCAGGAGTGACCGGCGGCAGCGCCGGCCTCCCGAGCCCCCGGAAGTCCGCGCAGTCCCTCAGGTAGAGCGCCACGAGCAGCACCTCCGAGGTGTCCACGGTGAAGTACGTGCTGTAGCCGGGGTCGGGGTACGACATGGGCCTCCTTCGGACCGGTCATGCTGGTCCTACAGTAGCCTCCGGATCCACGACGCTCCAGAGGTGCAGGGACCGCCGGGGACGCCGTCATCCCGCGGGCCCGAGTGAGCGCCCGCCTAGGATGGGAGCATGAAGATCCTCGTTACCGGTGGCAGTGGCTACATCGGCTCGCACACCGTCCTGACCCTGCTCGAGAACGGCCACGACGTCGTCGTCGTCGACAACCTGCTGAACTCCACCGAGACCTCCCTGCAGCGAGTCGCCACCCTCGCCGGCCGTTCCCCGGTGTTCCACCACGCCGACCTCCTCGACGAGGCCCGGCTCCGCGCGATCTTCGCGGAGGAGCAGGTCGACGCCGTGATCCACTTCGCGGGACTGAAGGCGGTCGGCGAGTCGGTGGAGAAGCCGCTGTACTACTACCACAACAACGTGGGCGGGACGCTGAACCTCCTGCGCGTCATGGACGACGCCGGAGTGCGCACGCTCGTGTTCAGCTCCTCCGCCACGGTCTACGGGGCGTCCGAGGAAGTACCGCTCACGGAGAAGCTCCCGCTCGACGCCGTCAACCCCTACGGACGCACCAAGGAGCAGATCGAGGACATCCTCAGCGACCTCGGGGCGGCGGATGCCCGCTGGAACATCGCCCTGCTGCGCTACTTCAACCCGGTGGGCGCGCACTCCTCCGGCACGATCGGCGAGGACCCCACCGGCATCCCGAACAATCTCCTCCCGTTCGTGGCGCAGGTGGCCGTGGGGCGCCGCGAGAAGGTCCTGGTGTTCGGCAACGACTACCCGACGCCGGACGGCACGGGGGTCCGCGACTACATCCACGTCGTCGACCTCGCCGCCGGCCACCTCGCCGCGCTGGACTACCTCGTGGCCCACGGCGGCGTGCACACCTGGAACCTCGGCACCGGCAACGGGTCCTCGGTCCTCGAGGTCCTCGCCGCCTTCTCGGCAGCCGTGGGCCGCGAGATCCCGTACGAGTTCGCCCCCCGCCGCCCCGGGGACGCCGCCGTCAGCTACGCGGACCCCTCCTCGGCCCTCGCCGACCTCGGCTGGTCCGCCGCCCGCACGCTCGCCGAGATGTGCGAGGACCACTGGCGCTGGCAGCGGAACAACCCGCAAGGCTACGCGACCACGCACCAGAACGCCTGACGCCCCGGTACCACGACGACGGCCGCCCACCTCGCGAGGTGGGCGGCCGTCGTCGTACGGTCCGTACTGCGGTGCTAGTTGGCCGGGTAGTGGCGCTCGCCCTCACCCGTGTAGAGCTGGCGCGGACGGCCGATCTTCGTCTGCGGATCCTGCATCATCTCGCGCCACTGGGCGATCCACCCGGGCAGGCGGCCGATGGCGAACAGGACGGTGAACATCTTCTCCGGGAATCCCATGGCCTTGTAGATGAGGCCCGTGTAGAAGTCCACGTTCGGGTACAGCTTGCGCTCGATGAAGTAGTCGTCCGCCAGCGCCTTCTCCTCGAGCCTCATCGCGATGTCCAGCAGCTCGTCGTTCCCGCCGAGCTTGCTGAGGATGTCGTGCGCCGTGGCCTTGACGATCTTCGCGCGCGGATCGTAGTTCTTGTAGACGCGGTGCCCGAAGCCCATGAGCTTCACGCCGTCTTCCTTGTTCTTGACCTTCTCCATGAAGTCCTCGGGCTGCATGCCCTTGGCCTGGATGTCGCGCAGCATGTTGAGCACGGCCTCGTTGGCCCCGCCGTGCAGCGGGCCGAACAGGGCGTTGATCCCCGCAGAGACGGACGCGAACATGTTCGCGTTGGAGCTTCCGACGAGGCGGACGGTCGACGTCGAGCAGTTCTGCTCGTGGTCGGCGTGCAGGATGAGCAGCAGGTCCAGTGCCTTGACCATCATCGGATCGAGATCGTACGGCTCGGCGGGCAGGCCGAAGGAGAGCCGCAGGAAGTTCTCGACGAGGTTCATCGAGTTGTCCGGGTACAGCATCGGCTGTCCGATGGACTTCTTGTGGGCGTAGGCGGCGATGACGGGCAGCTTCGCCATCAGGCGGAACGTCGAGAGCTCCACCTGTTCGTCGTCGAACGGATCGAGGGAGTCCTGGTAGAACGTGGACAGCGCCGAGACGGCGGAGGACAGCACGGGCATCGGGTGCGCGTCGCGGGGAAAGCCGCCGAAGAAGCCCTTGAGCTCCTCGTGCAGCAGCGTGTGGCGGCGGATCCGGCCGTCGAACGCGCCGAGTTCCTCGGGCGTGGGCAGGTTGCCGTAGATGAGGAGGTAGGACACCTCGAGGAAGCTGGAGTTCTTCGCGAGCTCCTCGATCGGGTAGCCGCGGTACCGCAGGATCCCTGCGTCGCCGTCGATGTACGTGATCGCGGAGCTGGTGGCCGCGGTGTTCATGAAACCGGGGTCGAAGGTGACCTGGCCGGTCTGCTTGAGCAGCTTCGACACGTCGTAGCCGTTGTTGCCCTCGACAGCGGGCACCAGCGGCAGGCTGAGCTCTCCTCCGTCGTAGTGCAGGGAGGCAGCTTTCTGCTCTGTCATTGATTCTCCTTCAGGAGCTGGAGCGGGGGTGTCGCCACGATCATCGCTGCGCAGGAGGACACGCGTCGTTCCGGCGATCGCATATTCAGCTGAAACGCTACCGTCCGGCAGCCCTCCACCACTAATCCTGCTGGCCTTCGTTGTGGAACAGCAACGGCACGCGTCCTCAGCGGAGAGTGTCCGCCAGCCGGGCGGCGGCCGCATCGACCCGCTCGTCTGTGCCCGTCAGGGCGACCCTGACGAAGCCGTTCCCCGCGTCCCCGTAGAACACGCCGGGACCCGCGAGGATCCCGAGCCCGGCCAGCATGCCGATGGTGTCCCAGGTCCCCTGCCCGTTGGTCACCCAGAGATACAGGCCCGCCACCGAACCCGAGACGGTGAAGCCCGCGCGCTCCAGGGCGGGGACGAGCACCCCCCGACGACGGCGGTAGAGGTCCTTCTGCGCGGCGACGTGGGCATCGTCCGCCAGGGCTGTGCGCATGGCCTCCTGCACCGGATACGGCACGATCATGCCGGCGTGCTTGCGCGAGTTGACGAGGTTGGCGACGATCGCCGGGTCGCCGGCCGTGAAGGCGGCCCGATACCCGGCGACATTCGACTGCTTGCTCAGCGAGTACACCGCGAGGAGGTTCGCGTGCGAGCCGCCGGAGACCCGCGGGTCGAGCACGCTCGGGACCGGTTCCCCGCCGTCGGCGGGATCCCACGCACCCCAGCCCAGTTCGCCGTAGCACTCGTCCGAGGCGACGACGGCACCGAGCGCACGGGCGTCGTCGACGACCGTCTTCAGCGCTGGGACGTCCAGCACCTCTCCGGTCGGATTGCCGGGCGAGTTGATCCACACGAGCCGGACGCGTGCGCGGACGTCGTCGGGGAGCTCGTCGAGGGAGTCGGCCGCGACCGGGGTGGCGCCGGCGAGGTGGGCCCCGACGTCGTACGTGGGATAGGCGACCGTGGGACGCACCACGACGTCACCGGCCCGCAGGCCCAGCAGCAGGGGCAGCCACGCCACGAGCTCCTTGGAACCGACAGTTGGCAGGATGTCCTGCGGATCGAGGTCGGTCACTCCCCTGCGGCGCGCGAACCAGTCGCTGATGGCCTCACGGAGTGCCTGCGTCCCGTGGGTCGTCGGGTAGCCGTGAGCGTCCGCCGCCGAGGCCAGGGCGTCCTGGATGAGGCCGGGCGTGGGATCCACGGGGGTGCCGATCGACAGGTCGACGATGCCGTCGGGGTGCCGTGCGGCGATCTCCCGGTAGGGCGCCATGGCGTCCCACGGGTAGTCCGGCAGCTGTAGGCCGAACGGTCTCGGCTCCCCGGCCACCACCTAGGCGGGCTGGTTCTGGGGCGGGAGCGCCGCGATGATCGGGTGGTCGAACCCGGCGTTGCCGACCTTCGCCGCTCCGCCGGGCGACCCGAGCGCCGCACCGGCCGGAGCGGGCACGTCGAAGAACTCGACATTGGCCTTGTAGTACTCGGCCCACTGCTCGGGGGTGTCGTCCTCGTAGTAGATGGCCTCCACCGGGCACACGGGTTCACACGCACCGCAGTCCACGCACTCGTCGGGGTGGATGTAGAGCGACCGCTCGCCCTCATAGATGCAGTCGACAGGGCATTCCTCGATACAGGCCTTGTCCTTGACATCCACGCATGGCTGCGCGATTACGTAGGTCACTTCCCACGCCTTTCCTGGTGACTGGGGTCGGCTGACGCACCCTGGGGTACGGCTTCCAGCTTAACGCAAGGCCCCGCCCCGCCCGGACCGGATCCACGGAGATCGCTGGTCCACCCGCCGGCACGTCGGAGGTGCAGTGCGCCTACGCTTGACGCGTGCAGAACCCCGCCGACCTCCTCGCCTCGCTCCCCCTCAGCACGAGGGTGGTGGTGCGCCGCCGCGACGGGGACGGGTTCTCGGACTCCCTCGGGGACCTGGTGGCGCTCGATCCCGGCTCGTGCACGGTGCGGACGCGGCGGGGGGACGTCGTCGTCCCGCTCGCCGACATCACCGCCGCGCGGGCCGTGCCACCTCCGCCCCCTCGGCGGGCGCCGAGGCGCTGACCACGCGCCGACCGGGTGCTGGTGGGGTGTTGGTGGGGTGCTGGTCGGGCGCTGGCCGGAGGCGGTGTGGCGGCACGTCATCACCCGTCACAGTGATTGGGACCTATCAATCAATGACCCGGGTGCCCGTACAATCGGGGGATGACTGTCGACGAGGATCTCCAGGCCCGAGGGCGGGCACTCAGCTCACCGGTCAGGATCCGCATCCTGCGCCTGTGCCTCCACAAGGCGAGGACCAACAAGGAGATCGCAGAGATCCTGGAGCTGAATCCGGCAACGGCCCTCCATCATGTCCGGACCCTGCTGTCCACGGGCTTCCTCGCCGCGGACGACGCCAGAACGGGCAACCGCGGTGCGAAGGAGATCCCCTACCGCGCCACCGGCCTCTCCTGGAACAGCCGCATCCCCAATGCCGCGCCCGTCCTCGTCGAGACGTTCCTGCAGGAGATCGAGGGCCTGCAGCCCGCCGACATCGACGTCTGGCGGATGGGCATCAAGCTCAACGACTCCCACCGCGCCGAGATGATGGGACGCATCCGCGAGGTCTTCGAGGACTATGCGCGGCGCGAACCGGACCCAGACGGCACAGCCACGTCGATCATGCTCGCGCACCATCTGGACCGCACCGCGGACTGAGGATCGGACACCGTCCCGTCAGGTCCTCCGGCGCGCGGACCCGACCGGCCTCAGCACGATGCTCCCCACCACGACGGCGCCGAGCGTCACGACCAGCACACCGAAGAGCCACAGGTTGCCGGCCAGTGCCGTCCCAGGGGCCGACTCCGAGGCGCCGGTGAGAATCAGGGTCTTCGGGGACGTCGAGATCAGGGCCACGACGCCGTAGGCCACGGCCCCCGCGACGGCCGTCTGGATCACGGTGCGTGCCCACAGTCCGCTGAGCAGGAAGAGGCTCGCGGCGAGGACCAGGGCCCCGAGCGCGCCGATCGGGATCGCGGCGGAGCCGACGTACAGGAGCTGCCCGTGCAGCAGGGTACCGAAGACCGCCGCCACGACTCCCGCAGCCACACTCCCGAGGATCGACGGGATACGGCCGGGAGGAGCGCCGCTCGCGGCGTCGGACGCCTCCCGGGACGGTCCCGCGGGCGCGACGCCCGCGGTCGACCGACCGGGACCATCCCCGAACGGGAACGACGAACGCCGGCCCTCCCCTGCTGGGGAGGTGCCGGCGTCGTCAGGGACCATGGTGCGCGGGGACAGCCGTGATCAGGCGCGGGCGCGTGAACGCGATGCGCGCATGCGCTCGTTGGCGTCCAGGATGACCTTGCGGATCCGGATGGACTCCGGCGTGACCTCCACGCACTCGTCCTCGCGGGCGAACTCGAGCGACTCCTCCAGCGTGAGGTTCCGCGGCGGCGTCAGGTTCTCGAAGGTGTCCGAGGAAGCCGCACGCATGTTGGTGAGCTTCTTCTCCTTCGTGATGTTGACCTCCATGTCGTCGGCGCGTGAGTTCTCGCCGACGATCATGCCCTCGTACACCTCGGAGGTGGGCTGGACGAAGAAGGAGCCGCGCTCCTGCAGGTTGATCATCGCGAACGGGGTCACGACACCGGCGCGGTCGGCGATCATCGACCCGTTGGTGCGGTACTCGATGTCACCGGCCCATGGCTCGTAGCCCTCGGAGATGGACGCGGCGATACCGGCGCCGCGCGTGTCCGTGAGGAAGCGGGTGCGGAAGCCGATCAGGCCTCGTGCGGGCACGATGAACTCCATACGGACCCAGCCGGTACCGTGGTTCGCCATGTTGGTCATGCGTCCCTTGCGGGCGGCCATGAGCTGCGTGACGCCGCCGAGGTACTCCTCGGGGACGTCGATGGTCATGTGCTCCATCGGCTCGTGGATCTTGCCGTCGATGGTCCTGGTGACCACCTGCGGCTTGCCGACCGTGAGCTCGAAGCCTTCGCGGCGCATCTGCTCCACGAGGATGGCCAGCGCGAGCTCGCCGCGGCCCTGGACCTCCCAGGCGTCGGGGCGGGCGGTGGGGAGCACGCGGAGCGAGACGTTGCCGATGAGCTCCTTGTCGAGGCGGTCCTTGACCTGGCGCGCGGTGACCTTTGCACCCTTGACCTTGCCGGCCAGCGGCGAGGTGTTGATCCCGATGGTGACGGAGATCGCGGGGTCGTCGACCGTGATGAGCGGCAGCGGCTGGGGATTGTCGACGTCCGTCAGGGTCTCGCCGATGGTGATGCCCTCGATACCGGCGACGGCGACGATCTCGCCGGGTCCCGCGGAGTCGGTGGGGACACGGTCGAGGGCCTTCGTGGCGAGCAGCTCGGTGATCTTGACGGTCTTGAGCTCACCGTTCTGACGGGCCCAGGCGACCTGCTGGCCCTTACGGAGCGTGCCGTTGAAGATGCGGAGCAGAGCGAGGCGGCCGAGGAACGGCGAGGCGTCGAGGTTGGTGACGTGCGCCTGGAGGACACCGTCCGGGTTGTAGCGGGGCGCGGGGATGTGGTCGATGATCGTCTGGAACAGCGGTTCCAGGTTGTCGTTGGACGGCGCGCTGCCGTTCGCCGGCTGCTCGATCGACGCGGCACCCACGCGGGCCGCCGCGTAGACGACCGGCACGTTCAGGATGAGGTCGAGGTCCAGGTCGGGCACCTCGTCGGCGAGGTCGGAGGCGAGTCCGAGGAGCAGGTCCATCGACTCACTGACGACCTCCTCGATGCGGGAGTCCGGCCGGTCCGTCTTGTTGACCAGGAGGATGACGGGAAGCTTGGCCGCGAGGGCCTTGCGGAGCACGAAGCGCGTCTGGGGCAGCGGGCCCTCGGACGCATCGACGAGCAGGACGACGCCGTCGACCATGGACAGCCCGCGCTCCACCTCGCCGCCGAAGTCGGCGTGGCCCGGGGTGTCGATGACGTTGATGGTGATGGTCTCGCCCTTGGCCGCGGGGCCGTCGTAGAACACCGTGGTGTTCTTCGCGAGGATGGTGATGCCCTTCTCGCGCTCGAGGTCGCCCGAGTCCATGACGCGGTCGGCCACGTCGCCGTGGGCCGCGAACGAATTGGTCTGCTTCAGCATGGCGTCGACCAGGGTGGTTTTTCCGTGGTCAACGTGGGCCACGATGGCTACGTTGCGGAGATCGCTGCGGACAGCGGTGTTGCCTGTGGTTTCAGACATGCGTGATTACTCAATTCGGTATCTACTGCGGGGAAATTGACGGCGGCTGCACTGCACGCCCTCTTACCAGTCTAGGCGCTGGGGAAAAACAGACCTAATGCGGCCTGTCAACGGCTGTCCGGATCGGTACCGGCACAGAACGACGGCGGCCCTCCGGGTGGAGGACCGCCGTCGTCGTGGTGCTGCGGCCGGCTCGGGCCGCGCCGCGCGATGCGCGGTGGGACTAGGCGACCTCGGGCGGCAGCTCGAGGGCAGCACCCGGGATCGCTGCGAGGAGCGCCTGGGTGTACGCGGTCGTCGGGTTGTCGAACACCTGGTCGGTGGTGCCCTGCTCCACGAGCTTCCCCTTCTCCATCACGGCCACGTGGTCGGCGATCTGCCGGACCACGGCGAGGTCGTGCGTGATGAAGAGGTAGCTGAGCCCGAGCTCGGACTGCAGGTCGGCGAGCAGGTTCAGGATCTGCGCCTGCACGAGCACGTCGAGTGCCGAGACGGCCTCGTCGCAGATGACGACCTCCGGGTCGAGGGCCAGCGCACGCGCGATCGCCACGCGCTGGCGCTGCCCGCCCGAGAGCTCGTTCGGGAAGCGCTGCATCATCGCGGACGGCAGGGCCACCTGGTCGAGGAGCTCCCGGACCTTCTTCTCGCGCGTCTTCGCCGTACCGACACCGTGGACCCGCAGGGGCTCCTCGATGGTCCGGTAGATGTTGTACATCGGATCGAGCGAGCCGTAGGGGTCCTGGAAGATCGGCTGCACGCGGCGGCGGAAGTCGAACATCTCCTTGCGCCCGAGCGTCGTGATGTCCACGCCGTCGAACCGGATGCTGCCCGACGTCGCCCCCTCCAGGCCGAGGACCATCTTCGCGACGGTCGACTTCCCGGATCCGGACTCGCCGACGACGGCCGTGGTGGTGCCGCGGGCGATCGAGAAGGACACTTTGTCCACCGCGGTGAAGTCGGTCGACGTGCCCCAGCTGCCGCGGATCTTGAAGACCTTCGTCAGGTCCTCGACCTCGATCACCCGGTCGAGCGCGACGGTTGCCGTGACCGAGGGTGCCAGCAGGTCCTGCGTCCGGACACCGGCCTTCTTCGCCGACTCGATCCGGCGGGAGGCGATCGACGGCGCCGAGGCCACCAGCTTCTGCGTGTAGGGGTGGCGCGGGTTGGTGAGCAGCTCGAGCGCGGGCCCGGCCTCCACGACCTGACCCTTGTACATGACGATCACCTTGTGGGCGCGCTCGGCCGCGAGGCCGAGGTCATGGGTGATGAGCAGCACCGCGGTGCCGAGCTCCTCCGTCATGGTGTCGAGGTGGTCGAGGATCTGCCGCTGCACCGTCACGTCCAGGGCCGACGTCGGCTCGTCCGCGATGAGCAGGCGCGGCCTGCAGGAGAGCCCGATGGCGATCAGGGCGCGCTGGCGCATCCCGCCGGAGAACTCGTGCGGGTACTGGTTGGCGCGCGATGCGGCGTCGGGCAGGCCCGCCTCCGCGAGTACCTTCGCGACGTCCTGCGGCCCGCTCGGCAGGCCGTTGGCCTTCAGCGTCTCGCGCACCTGGAAGCCGATCTTCCAGACCGGATTGAGGTTGGACATCGGGTCCTGCGGCACCATGCCGATGGACGAACCCCGGAGCTCGACGATCCGCTTCTCCGAGGCGTGGGTGATGTCCTCGCCGTCGAAGATGATGCTGCCGTTGGACACGCGTCCGTTGGCGGGCAGGAGGCCGATCGCGGCCAGCGCCGTCGTCGACTTCCCGGACCCGGACTCCCCGACGATCGCGACGGTCTCGCCGGGCATGACGGTCAGGTGCGCGTTGCGCACCGCCGGTACGTCCCCGTTCGACGTCGAGAAGGTGATGGCCAGGTCCCGGAGCTCGAGGAGCGGCTGGGGCGTGGCGGTCTGGTGACCTGTGCTGTGGCTCATCGCTTGCGCGCCTTCGGGTCGAGAGCGTCACGCAGGGCGTCGCCCAGCATGATGAAGCTCAGAACGGTGATGGACAGGGCGAGGCCCGGCCAGAAGATGGCCATGGGGTTGCTCCGCAGCGAGGGCTTCGCCGAGAAGATGTCATTCCCCCAGGACATGACGTCCGGCGGGAGCCCGATCCCGAGGAAGGACAGCGTGGACTCCGCGACGATGAACGTCCCGAGCGAGATGGTCGCGATGACGATGACCGGTGCCAGGGCGTTCGGGATGACGTGCTTGACGAGGGCACCGAGCGGCGACACCCCGAGCGAGCGCGCCGCGGTCACGAAGTCGGCGTTGCGTACCTCGATCACGGCGGCCCTCGTGATGCGGGCGATCTGGGGCCAGCCGAACGTGACGAGGATGACGACGAGCGTCCAGACGTTGCGGTTCTGCTGGAAGACCGGCAGCTGCACGACGACGATCGCACCGAGGATGAGCGGGAGAGCGAAGAAGATGTCGCCGATGCGGGCGAGGATCGCGTCGACCCAGCCACCGAAGAAGCCGGCGAGGGCGCCGATGAGGCCACCGATCAGGACCACGCCGAGGGTGGCGAACAGCCCGACCGTGAGGGACGACTGCGTGCCGTAGACGACGCGGGAGAGGATGTCGCAGCCCTGGACCGTGAAGCCGAGCGGGTGTCCCGCGACGGGCCCGCCGTCGGAGTTCTCGAGCAGGCAGTTCTCGTTGGGCGGTTCGTTGGTGAAGACACCGGGGAAGAGTGCCACGAAGATGACGGCGAGGATCAGGACGGCGCTGATGATGAACAGCGGCTGCTTGCGCAGGCTGCGCCAGGCCTCCCCCCAGAGACTGCGGGGGGCGGCGTCGGACACCGTACTGTCCGTCGCGCGGACCGGCGTCTCGTCGACGTTCGCGACGAAGTGCTCGATCGGGTAGGCGGAGGTCTTGGTGCGGACCACGGGCGCCGGGCCCTGCGTGCCGGGTGAGGTGTGTGTTGGTTCAGGCATATCGAATCCTTGGGTCCAGCCACGCGTACAGGAGATCCACCAGCAGGTTCGCCAGGCAGAAGATGAGGATGAGGAACGTGACGATCGAGACGACCATCGGCCCGTCCCCGTTGAGCACGGCACGGTAGAGGGTGTTGCCGACGCCGTTGACGTTGAAGATGCCCTCGGTGACGATCGCGCCTCCCATGAGGGCGCCGAGGTCGGCGCCGAGGAAGGTCACCACCGGGATCAGCGAGTTGCGGAGGACATGGACGACGACGACGCGGCGGCGGCTGAGGCCCTTGGCCGTTGCCGTGCGCACGTAGTCCGCGTTGACGTTCTCGATGATGCTCGTGCGGGTGAGGCGGAGGACGTAGGCGAAGGACACGAGCCCGAGCACCACCGCCGGCAGGAGCAGCTCCGTGAAGGTGGCGTCGCCGCTCACGGTCGGATTGGTCCACTGCAGCTTCACGCCGATCAGGAACTGCATGAGGAAGCCGAGCACGAAGATGGGGACCGCGATCACGATCAGGGAGAGGACGAGGACGGAGGAGTCGAAGATCTTCCCCTTGCGGAGACCGGCGATGAGGCCGAAGACGATCCCGAACACGGCCTCGATGACGAGGGCCATGATGGCGAGCTTCGCAGTGGTCGGGAAGACCTCCGCGATGATGGTCGCGATCGGCCGGCCGGAGAAGTTCGTCCCGAGATCGAAGGTCAGGACGCCCTTGAGGTAGAGCAGGTACTGGATCCAGAACGGCTGGTCGAGGTTGTACTGCTCGCGCAGGCCGGCCACGACGGCGGGGGTGCAGCCGCGCTCGCCGCAGATCGCGGCGGTGGCGTCACCGGGGAGGCTGAAGACCAGGAAGTACACCAGCAGGGTGGCACCGAGGAAAACGGGGATCAGCTGGAGGAAACGTCGGACGATGTACCAGACCATCAGCGCCGACCTCCCGATGCCGACGGCGTCCGCACGGGACGCAGGTGGGGGTTGCTCATGAGGTGTTGGACCTTTTCGTTGGAGCACGGAAAAGGGGCCTGCCCGCAGGCGGGCAGGCCCCCTCGTCCGTTAGGGGTTACTTGCCGGTGATGGCGTAGTAGAGCGGAACACCGTTCCAGCCGAACTCGACGTTGTCCACGTTGCTGCTCCAGCCGCCCTGGGCGACCTGGTACCACAGCGGGATGGCCGGGAGATCCTCGAGGAGGTCCTCCTGCGCCGCGTTCATCGCCTCGTTGCCCTCTTCGACAGTGCTGGCGGCGAGACCGTCGGTCAGCTGCTGGTCGAACTCGGGGTTGCTGTAGCGGGCGTCGTTGGAGCCGGCACCCGTGGCGTAGATGGGCCCGAGGAAGTTGTACAGCGACGGGTAGTCGGCCTGCCAGCCGGCGCGCAGTGCACCGGTGAGGGTCTCCTCCGTGGCTTCGGTGCGCGCTTCCTTGAACGTCGCGTACGGCTTGCCCGCGACCTCGATGCCGAGGTTGTTCTTGATGTTGTTCACCACGGCCTCGACCCAGGTCTTGTGGTCGCCCTTGTCGGCGTTGTAGCCGATGGTCAGGGGCTGCGACTCGTCGTAGGGCGCGATCTTCTCGGCGTCCTCCCAGAGCTTCTTGGCCTGCTCGGGGTTGTACTCGAGGTTCTCGCTCCCCGGCAGTTCGTCGCTGTAGCCCTCGAGCACGGGGGCGGTGAAGTCCTTGGCGGGCTCGCGGCCACCGTTGAAGATGACCTCGGTGATCTCGTCGCGGTTGATCGACATCGACAGCGCCTGGCGGCGGAGCTTGCCGGCCTCACCCTCCCAGTTCGGGAGGTAGTACGGGATCGCAATCGTCTGGTTGCCCGCGTACGGCGACTCGATCGAGCGCTCGCCGAGGTCGTTCTTGAAGTTCTTGATGTCGCTCGTGGGGATCGTCTTCAGGACATCCAGGTTGTCCGAGATGAGGTCCTGGTACGCCGTCGTGTCGTTCTGGTAGATCTTGAACGTCACGCCGCCGTTCTGCGCTTCCTGCGGGCCCTCGTACTCGTCATTGGGGACGAGTTCGATCTGCTGGTTGTGCTGCCAGGCACCCTCGGCGGCGAACTTGTACGGGCCGTTGCCGATCGGGTTCTCGCCGAACGCCGCGGGGTCCTCGAGGGCGGCGGCGGGCAGCGGGAAGAACGCGCTGTAGCCGAGGCGCAGCGGCCAGTCGGACTCGGGCTGCGAGAGCTTGACGGTGAAGGTGCGGTCGTCGACGACGGTGAGCCCGCTCATGGTCTCCACGGTGGAGCCCTCGGCGCTGGCTTCCTCGTACCCTTCGATGCTCTCGAAGAAGTAGCTGGAGAGCTGCGCGTTCTTGGCGGCGGCTCCGTAGTTCCAGGCATCCACGAAGGAGCTCGCGGTGACGGGATCGCCGTTGGTGAAGGTCTTCCCCTCCTTGAGCGTGATCGTGTAGTTCTGGGCGTCCTCGGTCTCGATGGACTCGGCCATCTCGTTCTCCGGCTTACCGTCGGCGTCGTAGCTGACCAGCCCGGCGAAGATGAGGTCGAGGATGGCGCCGCCACCCACCTCGTTGGTGCTGGTGGGGATCAGCGGGTTCTGGGGCTCGGATCCGTCCACCACGATGACGGCATCGGTGGTGCCTTCGCTCGTGCCGGATTCATTGCTTCCGCCGCCGCATGCACTCAGCGACAGCGCGGCGATGGCCGCGACACTGAGCATCTTGGAAGTGCGCGTGAAACGCATTCCGCCTCCTAGGTATTGGGTTCTTCCGGCGCTGATGTGGCCGGTCTAGTGGCTCCGCAGAGAGCGAGAGCCAACTCACACCGAAAAATCATATGCCCGTTTCGTTGCTTCCCTGAACATCTGGGGAGGCTGGGCGCTGAACCGGGTCCCGACAGGAGGCGGCATCCGGGTCTTTCCGCAGGCCAGCGGTACCGGCGCGTGCTGGTCACGCTTGAATAACGACTGGCGGGATTCGGCCTCGAATACTGTACAGCGCCCTGTGGGACCACGGCGGCGACCGCCGGCCGGCCACCCCGGGCCCGGCACGCGAAAGCCCGCCCTGAGGCATCAGGACGGCCTTCCGCGAGCACCCGGCGATCCCCTGCTGGAGCGCGCGCTGTCAGTCGCTCGTCGCCATGAGTTTCGCCCGGAGTTCGCGGCGCTCCCGCTGCTTGGCCGGATCCGGCAGCGGTACGGCGGCCAGGAGGCGCTGGGTGTACGGATCCTGCGGTCTGCGCAGGATCTGGTCACGGCTGCCCTGCTCGACGATCCGCCCGCGCTTCATGACGCAGATGTAGTCGGCGAGGACGTCCACCACGGCGAGGTCGTGGGTGACGAACAGGCAGGCGAAACCGAGTTCGCGCTGCAGGTTCTGGAACAGTTCCAGCACCTTCGCCTGCACCGACACGTCCAGGGCCGACGTCGGCTCGTCCGCGACCATGAGCTTCGGCCGGAGCGAGAGCGCCCGGGCGATACCCACGCGCTGCTTCTGCCCTCCCGAGAGCTCGTGGGGGTACCGGTTCCGATAGGAGCGAGGGAGCTCCACCTGGTCCAGCAGCGTCTCGATGCGCTTCTGCAGGGCACCGCCCTTCGCCTCGCCGGCGAGGAACATGGGCTCGCCGATGCTCTCGCCGATGGGCAGCCGCGGGTTCAGGGACGACGACGGGTCCTGGAAGACCATGCCGACGTGCCGTCGCACGGCGCCCAGCTCCTTCGACGACGGACGGAAGCCCGAGATGTCGGTGCCCACGACCTTCAGGGAACCCGCTGCGACGGGCAGCAGTCCCACAGCCGCCCGCCCGATGGTCGTCTTGCCCGAGCCGGACTCGCCCACCAGTCCGATGACCTGTCCGGGATACACCGTGAGGTTCGCCCCCTCGACCGCCCGGAAGGCAGGCACGCGGCCCTGTTTCGGGTACTCGATGGCGACATCGACCAGTTCGAGCACGGGCTCGGCCGACGGCGCGGTGACCCGCACCTCGTCGTCGAGCTGCGCGAGGACCTCGTTCTCCCGCCGCTCGAGTTCGGCGTGGTCCACCGACTGGAGTTCGGTGTGCGTCGCCGCCGCCAGCGCCGCGGTGATGTCGACGTCGTCGTTCCCGTCGCCCTGCCCGAGGTGCGGCACGGCAGCCAGCAGCGCCTTGGTGTACTCGTGCTGCGGATTGTTGAAGATCTGCTCCGCCGTGCCGGTCTCGACGATGCGCCCCTTGCGCATCACCGCGATCCGGTCCGCGAGGTCGGCCACCACACCCATGTCGTGCGTGATGAGCACGATGGCGCTGTTGAGCTGGTTCCGCAGGTTCCTCATGAGGTCGAGGATCTCGGCCTGCACGGTGACGTCGAGGGCCGTGGTGGGCTCGTCGGCGATCAGCAGCTTGGGGTCGCAGGAGAGGGACTGCGCGATCATGGCACGCTGCCGCTGCCCGCCGGAGAGCTGGTGGGGGTACGAGCGGAAGGCCTTGTCGGGATCGGGCAGTTCCACCATCTGCAGGAGGCGCAGGGCGCGCTGCCTGGCCTCGTCCGGCGAGATCTCGTTGTGCAGCCGCAGGGTCTCGACGATCTGGAAGCCGACGGTGTAGACGGGATTGAGCGCCGTCATCGGCTCCTGGAAGATGACCGCCACGTCGTTGCCGCGGATCTGCCGCAGCTTCGCAGGGGACATCGTGAGGACGGACTTGCCGTTGAGCAGCACCTCCCCCGTCACGCGGCTGTTGGAGGGCAGGAGGCCGAGGAGCGACATCGAGCTCGCGCTCTTGCCGGAGCCCGACTCGCCCACGATCGCCAGGACCTCACCCGCGTTGACCTCGTAGTTCAGGTCGATGGCGGCGGGTACCCACTGCTTGTCGACGCCGAAGTCCACGCAGAGGTTGCGGACCTCGAGCACGGGCCCCTGCGCTGCCGGGCCGCCCGCTCCGGCTTCTGGCGTACCGCCGATGACCTGTGTACTCATGAGGGGTTCTCCTTCGTGGCGGAGCCCGCGCCGGTGGGCCGGGGCTCCTCGATTGCCGCGGGCGGCGTCGGTGCTGGGACCATGGAGCCATGGACAGCTCGAGTGTGGCCGGAGCCACCGTCTTCAAGGCGCGGACCAGCAGGTGGTTCACGGGTCTCGCCGTACTGGTGACCGCAGGGGGCCTCGCCTCCGTCGTGGCGACGGACGGCCCGGCCGGCCTGCTGACCGCGTGGCCGCTCCTCGGCATCGCCTACGGGGGGTGGTGGCTGTTCTGGTATCCGGCGGTCCTCGTCGCCGAGGACGCCGTCACGCTCCGCAACCCCCTGGTCACGGTGCGCGTCCCGTGGAACGCCCTGGTCGACGTCGATACCAGGTACGCCCTCAAACTGGTCACGCCGTCGCGCGGGTACACCGCCTGGGCAGCTCCCGCTCCCGGCGTGTGGGGCACGCACTCCGGCAAGGTGGAGCACCTGACGAACCTCCCGTCGACGAGCTACGGACCCGGTGGGTCGGTGCGACCCGGCGACCTGAAGAACACCGACTCCGGCCACGCGGCGTATCTCGTCCGCTCGCACTGGCAGGACCTGGTCGAGACCGGCCGGCTCGACGTGGACCGGCAGGAGAAGGTTCAGCGCAGCTGGAACCTGGCCCCCCTCGCGGTGGGCGTCCTCCTGGTCGTCGCGACGGCCCTGACGCCCGGCGTCGTCTCCTAGGAGGGACCTCACGCCGCGGGCTTCCCTGCGTCCTTCGCCCGGCCGGCGTTGAACTTCTTCTGCCGCGGGTCGAAGGCGTCCCGCAGGCCGTCGCCGATGAAGTTGATGCACAGGCAGATCAGCACGATGAACAGTCCCGGGAACCAGAACAGCCACGGCCTGGTCTGGAAGGCCTCCTGGTTCTGGCTGATGATGAGTCCGAGGGACACGTCCGGCGCCTTGACGCCGAACCCGATGTAGCTCAGGGCGGTCTCGAGCAGGATGGCCGAGGACATGAGCAGGGTCGTGTTGACGATGATCACGCCGACGGCGTTCGGCAGGATGTGCTTGAAGATGATGCGCGTGTTGGACGCGCCGGCGATCTTGGCCGCGTCCACGAACTCGCGCTCACGCAGCGTCAGGAACTCGCCGCGCACCAGGCGGGCGAGCCCCGTCCAGAGCACCAGGCCGAGGAACAGGCCGAGGAGCCAGATCTGCGCCCCCGACCCCACGTATCGGTTCACGGCCTGGCCGAGCGTCGCTGCGGCGAGGACCACGGGGATGATGATGATGATGTCCGTGAAGCGCATCAGCACGGCCTCGGTCCAGCCGCGGAAGTACCCGGAGCAGGCGCCGACGATCACGCCGACGAGTCCCGCGAGTGCGCCGATGATGAACATGATGATGATGGAGTTCTGCGTCCCGCGCATCGTCATGGCGAAGTAGTCCCGGCCGATCGAGTCCTGCCCGAACGGATGGTCCCCCCAGCTGAACGGGCCGGTGACGGTGGGCGCCCCACCGTTGAGCAGGGGCAGGAACTCGGTGTGGTTGTACTTCCACCAGCCCGGGATGCCCGCGAAGCCCACGGAGGTGAACGCCATGAGGAAGATGACGGCGAAGGCGACGAGGCTGATGATCGCCGCGGTGTTGTCGAAGAACTTCCGGCGGACGATCTGGCCCTGCGACAGGCCCTTGGCCTCCGGTTCGGGTGCGGGATGCGTGGGGCCGGTGACGGTGGCCGCTTCGCCGCTCGGGAGGTCCGAGGGAGTCTGGATGCTCATGCTTTCACCCTTACGCGAGGATCGAGGAACGAGTAGACGATATCGGCGACCAGGTTGAAGACGAGTGCGAGGATGCCCGCCACGAGGAAGAAGCCCATGATGGGATCGGGATCGGTCCGCTGCAGCGCCTGGACGAACAGCTGGCCCATGCCGGCGAAGGCGAAGACCTGCTCGGTGATGATGGCGCCGCCGATCAGGGCGCCGATGTCGAAGGCGACGAGGGTGGCGAGGGGGATGAGCGCGTTGCGGAAGGCGTGCCGCATGACGACGGTCCGCTCGCTGAGGCCCTTCGCGCGCCCGGTCCGGATGTAGTCCATGTTCATGATCTCGAGCATCGAGGCCCTGGAGTACCTGCTGTAGCTGGCGAGGGACGCGAGCAGGAGCGCGAGCGTCGGCAGGAGGAGGTGGGTGAAGGTGTCGAGGCCGTTGATCCAGAAGGTCCCGTCGAGGCCCGGGGTCTCCGCGCCGACCGTGGCGATCGGGCGGCCCCGCACGCGTGAGTTGCTGACGTAGGAGGGCCACGTGACCATGAAGCGATCCACCACGATCAGCAGGCCCATCAGGACGCCCGTGAGGGCGGCCGCGCGCATGCTCTGTCCCCGGTCGTAGCCGCCCATCGCGAATCCGACGCCCATGCCGACGAGCACGGTGATGACCGCGAGGATGATGATCATCCAGATGGTCGCGGCGTTGAGGATCGGGTTCACCACGTAGTAGGCCACGAGCCCCACCGCGACCATGATCAGCGAGGAGACGAGCGCCTTGCGGTTACGCAGCCCCGCCGTCAGCAGCACGATCCCGAACGCGATGCCGACTCCGGTCACCAGGATGACGATCGGGCCGAGGCCCGGCGTCGAGAACCAGTCGACGAGGTCCAGGACGAAGAGCAGGGCGGCGGCGACGACGGCGCCGAGGAGGAAGGCGATGCCCTTCCGCTTCCAGGACCGGCTGGCGAACAGGGCCCAGATGAGGCCGCTCGCAATCGCGACGACGACGATGGTGCTGACCGGTATGTCGGGGTCGGCGAGGAAGTTGTTGAAGCCGATGGCGCCGAACTCCTTCAGGAGCACCGCGAGCCAGAAGATCGGCAGGGAGAAGAACAGGAAGGACATGAAGGTGACGCCGTAGTCGAGGCCGCTGTACTGCCGCAGTGCGGTGATGATGCCCAGCGAGATGCCGATGATGATGGCGAGGACGGTGGCGGTGCTGACGAGGGTGATGGTGTTGCCCATCGCGCGGGCGAGCGAGGTCGTGACGGACTCCCCCTGGATGCTGGCTCCCAGGTCACAGGTCGCCGCGAAGGGGACCAGGCACTTCACGGCCCCGGACAGCCAGCCGAAGTAGCGCAGCGGCGCAGGGGTGTTGAGGTCGAGAAGCTCCGTGCGGGCCTGGATCAGCTGCTCCCTGTTGGGCGCGTTACTGGCCCTGAGGTCCTCCAGCGGGTCCCCCGAGAGGGCGGTGAGCTGGTAGACGACGAAGGACGCGCCTAACAGGATGAGGACGGCGGTCACGAGACGCCGGACGATGTAGGTCACCATGTGTTTCAAAGCCTCAATGTCGGATGCGGATGGGGTCTACCCGCGCTTTGGCGAAAGTGTAGTGCAGGGCCCCGGGGTACGGAATGTGGCGTTTCCCAATCAGTCCGCCCGCCCGGGACCAGCGGCGTCGGCCCTTCCGCAACGCCGGCGGACCGCGGCGGACGGCACGAAAAAAGACGCCGGGACGGGCGAGTTCCCCTGTCCCGGCGCCTCTCTACGAGCGTGCCTGATGCAGCGGTGAGGCTACTGGACGACCTGCCAGTCCCAGAAGTTCCACCAGACGCCTGTCTGGTTCGGCATGTACTCGATGCCGGTGACGTTGTCGCTGTACGCGTCCACGCCAGGAACCTGGAACAGGGGCAGTCCGTACTTCGAATCCCAGATGAACTTGTCGATCTGCACCTGCAGGGCGTCCTGCTCGTCGGGATCCGTGGTCACGATCAGCTCGTCCATCAGCTCATCGGCCTCCGGGCTGGAGAAGCCGTTGAAGTTCGAGCCGTTGCCGGACTTGAAGATCTGCGGGACGCCGGACACGCCGACACCCGAGTTGATCCAGCCGAAGATCGTGGCGTCGTACGTGCCGTTGCCGAGCGCGGCCCCCCAGTCGGAGGACCCCAGTCCACCGTCGACGATCTTGAACCCGGCCTGGGCGGCCGACTCCGCGATCAGCGTGTACGAGTTGAGGCGGTTCGGGTTGTCGCGGTTGTACATGATCCGGACCTCGGGGGTGGCGCCGTCGAGCAGCTCCTTGGCACCCTCGATGTCGACCTCGCCGTAGGCCTCGGAACCGTTGTTGGACGAGGACTCCTCATAGGGAGCCTGGTCGGTCAGGAACAGCTGCGAATCGAGCGGCTGCGCATCCGGGTTGATCTTCTTCACGATCGTGTCGACGATCTGCTGGCGCGGAACCGTCTTCATGAAGGCCTCACGCACGGCCTCGTCCTCGAAGACACCGCTGAAGTTCAGGTCGAGGTGGTCATAGGAGAGCTGGTTGCCCTGCTCCACCGTGACGCCTTCGAGCCCTTCGAGCTGCTCGACCGTGTCCGCGGATGCCTGAGGCGCGATGATGTCGACCTCGCCGTTCTGCAGGGCCTGGACCTGCGCCGGAGCCTCGCCGATGTAGCGGACCGTGATCTCGTCCACCTTGGCTTCCGGGCCCCAGCTGTAGTCCTCGTTGCGGGTCAGCGTCATCGACTGGTCCGGCGTGATGGCCGAGGCGATGAACGGGCCGTTCGAGAGGAACAGAGACTCGTCGGTCGGCAGTGACTTCGTGTCGAAGCCGGTGTTCCAGAAGTCGGCGAGGGCCTGCACCTCGGGACGCTCGACCGGGCTCTCGGGGTCGCCCTTGGACTCGGTCTCGATGAGCTCGATCAGTGCGTCCTCGTCGGCCAGGCCGCCCTTCTCGGCCAGCACGTGCGCGGGAGTGGAGATGCCGCCCTCGGTCATGAGGCCGAACGCCACCTCGTAGTCCGCGAAGGGCTCCGAGTAGTTCAGGGTGATGGACCGTCCGTCGTCGCCGATCTCCGGCAGTTCGGTGAGGGCGAGTCCGCCGGTGTCGCCCGCGTAGTCGAAGTAGGTCGCCCCGGAGACGATCTCGCCGGCGTCGTCGGTGGTGGCGTCGTTGAAGTAGCCGGACCCGATGGCCCAGGAGAGCAGGAGGTCTCCGCCGTCGACCGGTTCGCCATCGGACCAGTTGACGCCCTCGTTGACCGTGTACTTCACGCTCAGGGGATCCTCGGAGAGGACCTCCATGGTGCCGAAGTCCTCGTTCTTCTCCACCTCGAGGTCATTGTTGATGTAGACGAAGCCGGAGTGGGTCGCGTAGGCGATCTTGCCGTTGATGTCCACGTTGCCCTCGGAGCTGTTCGAATTGAACGAGCTGAAGGCATTCACTTCTACGACGCGGATGTTTCCGCCCGTTGCTTCGCCCTCGGCGCTCTCCTCGGGAGTCTCTGTTCCCGTGTTCGCAGCGCAGGCACTCAATGCGAGCGCCGCGACAGCAGCAACCCCCAAAGCCTTGGAAGTACGTCCGAAACGCATTCCGCCTCCTATTTCTCAGTGTGGTTCCAGCTTCACGCGGTGTTGCATGACAGCCGACACGCGACCCCCAGGGGGTGATGTCACTCACATGAGCGACAGCCTAGGGGCACATTGTTACCAGCAGGTATCCATCGGACTGGGCACTCCCCTGTTGTTATCGAGCTGCAACCAAATGTTCACAGTCCTTCTCCAGCATCTTTTCAGCGCCGCGTGGGCCGGGCCGGGCTCCCCCGCCGGTGGCGACCGTACCCGCGGTCCGGCGCTCCGCCGCGGGTCTGTACAGTCCGACGTCGTCGCCCGCCCGCGGCTTGAACGCTCGCGCGGCGGGTGTTTTGCTTAGGACACCGCGGCGGCGCCGGCAGGCCGGCGGACAACGGATCGCCGCCCCGGCGGGGCGGGCGACCAGACGGATGAGGAGCACCATGGCCTGGCTGTTCGTCGACCAGCATGCAGCGGTGTGGGACGACGACGCCAACGTGCAGGCAGCCATCGGCGCCCTGAAGGCGCGGCTCGACCAGCACAGGGAGGTGCACCTCTCCATCCAGAGCAAGGGATTGAAGGGGCCCGTCTTCGTCATCACCAGGGAGACGGTGCTCAGCTCGCCCGAGCTCAACAACCGGTTCAATGCGGATCTCTTCGCGGAGCTCACCACCCCGACCGCGCGCAACAGCCCCACCATCCACTGGTTCTCCGACGGCCGGGGTTTCGTCTCGGAGACCAACAGCCGGATGTGGTGAGGGCCGGACCGGAGCGTCGCCGGCAGCAGGAGTGTCCGTCGAGAAGGAGCACACATGCCAGAGCAGTTCCTCGCCCCCAGGTACCTCAGCTTCGCCGGCGTCCTCGACGATGCCGCACGGCAGCAGCTGATCGAGACGGCGTCCATGCCCTTCGTGTACCCGCACCTGGCCAGCGTGCCCGACGCGCACCTCGGCAAGGGATGCGCCTCGGGTACCGTCCTTCCCACCGAGCGGACCATCATCCCCGCCGCAGCCGGCGTCGACATCGATTGCGGCATGATCGCCGTCCGCACCCTGGACAGCGCGCACGACCTCCCACGGAACCTGCGTGCCCTGCGCGAGTGCTCGTCCGCGTCGATCACACCCTCCGCCAGATCCTCGACGTGAAAGGCGACTGACCGGGTACCGGGTTGACGCTCGACGGACCGATCAGGACGTCGCCTCAGCAGGACCCCCCGGCGTGAGCGGACATCGGGTGTCACCGGCGACGTCTAGGATCAGGTGCCTGAGCCGGGGCCGCGCTCCAGGTGGGCCGGCAAGAAAAAGGAAGAGGTGCGCGGACGCGTGGATGAGTTCGGAGCCTCAGGGACGACGATCGGCCGGCCGGCTCCGGCTGCTGCCCGCACCGAGCTCATGCCGTCAGGATTCGCCTCGCCCGCACAGGACTGGTTCGAGGACAGGATCGACCTCAACAGGCATCTCATCCCGGACATCACCAGCACCTACATCGTGCGGGTGTCCGGGCACGCGATGGAGGGTGCCGGCATCTCCGACGGCGACGAACTGATCGTCGACCGGGCCCTGCAGCCCAGGGACCGGTCCGTGGTCATCGCCGTCCTCGACGGGGAGTTCGTCATCCGGAGGCTGCGAGTCGCGAGCCGTGATCCCGGCTCAGGTGCCGGGGCGGTCACCCTCGTCGCGGCCAGTGCCGTCTACCCGGACATCCCTGTTCCGGATCCTGAGGATCTCGTCATCTGGGGCGTCGCGACCAGGTGCCTGCACCGTGTCTGACCCGGAGTCACGGATCCGGGCTTCGACGCCCACGAGGTCGAGTGTGGCCCTGGTCGACGTCAACAACTTCTACGTCTCCTCCGAGCGGGCTTTCGACCCGTCGCTCGAGGGGAAACCGCTGGTCGTGCTGTCGAACAACGACGGCTGCGTGATCACCCGCAGCGCAGAGGCAAAAGCTCTGGGTATCCCGATGGGGGCTCCGTGGTTCCAGATCGCGGAGCAGGCGAAGGCCTGGGGGCTGCAGGCCCGGTCGAGCAACTACGAGCTGTACGGGGACATGAGCGCCCGCGTCATGGAAGTCCTCGGCCGGCACACGACCGACCTCGAGATCTACAGCATCGACGAAGCGTTCCTGACCTTCCGCGGTGCTCACCTCGAGCAACGCACCACCGGCAGGACCATCAAACAGACGGTGCAGAGGAACACCGGGCTCCCGGTCTGCGTGGGCATCGCGCCCACGAAAACACTCGCGAAGCTCGCCAACCGCTGGGCCAAGGGGAACACGCGGCTCGACGGTGTCTGCCACTGGGAGCTCATCCCGGCCGGGCAGCGTGAGGCGCTCCTGCTCAGGCTGAAGGTCACCGACATCTGGGGTGTCGGCGCCAGGAGCGCTGCACGCCTGAACGCGCTCGGCATCGACTCGGCGTGGGACCTGACGCAGGCCGATCCGGTGATGATCCGGAAGAAGTTCTCGGTGGTGCTGATGCGCACCGTGCTGGAACTGCAGGGCACGCCCTGCATCACGTCCAACGAGTCCACAGGCAACGAGCAGGTCATGTTCTCCCGGTCCTTCGCTCATCCGGTCAGCACTCCGGAGGCCATGCGGCAGGCGTTGAGCGTCTACGCCCAGGGAGCTGCGTCACGCCTGGCACGCAAAGACCTCCAGGGCAGAGTGCTCACCGCGTTCGCCGGTACCTCACCCTTCAGCACCGGCACCAGGAGCTCGCCCAGCATCTGCATTCCCTTGCCTGTGCACACCGCTGATCCGCTCGAACTCACACGGGCTGCGCACAGGCTGCTGCCCGTCATCGGAGAAGGCGTCTCCTACATCCGCGCCGGCGTCATCATCACCGACCTCCAGCCCGTCGGGACACAGGACTCGCTCCTAAACCTCGAGCTGGGGTCGGGCGACGACGCGGACCCGGAGGGCGGGAGAGCCGGTGCGAAAGACACCGGCCCGCTGCTCCACGAGATCAGCCAGAGATTCGGGCGCTCCTCCATCGGTCTCGGTCACGCCGGCCTCAGGGCAGGCTCGGAGTGGACGATGAAGCGCGACATGCTCTCGCCGCACTACACGACGAAGTGGGCGGACCTCCCGGTCGTCAAAGCCTGATCGGGCTTCCGTCGGGCGACAAACCACCCACGGGATGTCGGGACACGAGAGCTACACGTTGAACCGGAACTCCACTACGTCGCCGTCGGACATGACGTACTCCTTGCCCTCGATGCGCACCTTGCCCCGGGACTTGGCCTCGCTCATCGAACCGGCATCGATGAGGTCGTCGAAGGAGACGACCTCGGCCTTGATGAAGCCTCGCTGGAAGTCGGAGTGGATGACACCGGCGGCCTCGGGCGCCGTTGCGCCCTTCTTGATGGTCCAGGCGCGGCTCTCCTTGGGGCCCGCCGTCAGGTAGGTCTGGAGACCGAGGGTGTGGAACCCGACCCGCGCGAGCTGGTCGAGGCCGGATTCCTCCTGGCCGTTCATCTCGAGCATCTCGCGGGCCTCGGCCTCGTCGAGTTCCACGAGGTCCGCTTCGAGCTTGGCGTCGAGGAAGATGGCGTCGGCGGGAGCGACGAGCTGACTGAGCTCGGCCTGGCGGTGCGCGCTGCCGAGGACGGCGTCGTCGACGTTGAACACGTAGATGAAGGGCTTGGCCGTCAGCAGGCTGAGCTCGCGGAGGTGCTCCATCTCCAGCTTGTCGCCCGCGACGGAGGAGAAGATCGTGTCGCCGCGCTCGAGCACGGCCTGCGCCGCCTGCATCGCGGCCAGCTGGGCGGCCTCGCGCTTCTTGATCTTCACTTCCTTCTCGACGCGCGGGATCGCCTTCTCGAGCGTCTGCAGGTCGGCGAGGATGAGCTCGGTGTTGATGGTCTCCATGTCCGAGCGCGGATCCACCTTGCCGTCCACGTGGATGACATCGGGATCGTCGAACACGCGGATCACCTGGGCGATCGCCTCGGCCTCGCGGATGTTGGCGAGGAACTGGTTGCCGAGGCCCTCGCCCTCGGACGCGCCCTTCACGATGCCCGCGATGTCCACGAAGGACACCGTCGCGGGGAGGAGCTGCTTCGAGCTGAAGACCTCGGCGAGCTTGGCAAGACGCGGATCGGGAAGGCTGACCACCCCGACATTCGGCTCGATGGTAGCGAACGGGTAGTTCGCAGCCAGCACGTTGTTGCGCGTCAGCGCGTTGAAGAGGGTTGATTTGCCGACGTTGGGCAGTCCGACGATGCCGATAGTAAGAGCCACGGGAGACAAGTCTACCGGGCCTCGACGGACCCTCCTCCGGTGTGGTGGGCCTGAATGTCGGAGGTTCCTGCGACAGTGTGGGCATGAGCACCACCGCCCTCCTTCTCGTCCTCCTCGCCTTCGTCCTCGGCTGCGCCGTGGGCGCCTTCCTCGTCGCCCACACTCAGCGCCCCCGTGCCGAGGAGCTCCGGACCGAGCTCGACGACGCCGCTGCCCGCCTCGGCAGGACGACGACGGACCTGGCGGCCGCGTCGGCGCAGCGGGACCTCTTGCAGCAGCACAACCGTGAGCTGTCAGGGAAGACCTCGACGGACCAGGAGGTGCTGCGGGCCCTGGCCCCTGTCGCGGAGAAGCTCTCCCAGGTCCAGCGGCAGGTCGGCCTGCTGGAGCGCGACCGCGTGGAGCAGTACGGACAGCTCGCCCGGCAGCTCGAGGAAGCCCGGGCGGTCGACGCGCGGCTGCTCTCGACGACGCATTCGCTGGCGGGAGCACTGCGCAGCACCAGCGCCCGCGGGCAGTGGGGCGAGGTGCAGCTGCGCCGGGTCGTGGAGGCTGCCGGGATGCTCTCCCGCGTCGACTTCATGGAGCAGGTCTCCTTCGACGGGGGCGAGGGCGGGGACCGCGCGCGGCCGGACATGGTGGTGCAGCTGCCCGGTGACAAGCAACTGGTGATCGATGCGAAGGTGCCACTGAGCGCCTTCCTCACCGCCCAGGAACTTGACGGCAGGTCCGACGACTGGGCAGAGGCGGATGCCGCAGCCCTCGAGGCACGCCGCTCCGAGCTGCTGCGCCAGCACGGGAAGGCGCTGCGCGCGCACGTCGATGCGCTGGCGAAGAAGAAGTACTGGGAAGGCGCCGCGAACTCCCCCGAGCTGGTCATCTGCTTCATCCCCGTCGAGTCGGTCCTGTCCGAGGCGCTGCGTGCCGATCCCGAACTGCTCGACTATGCCTTCTCGCGGAACGTGGCCCTGGCCTCCCCTGTCTCCCTGCTCGGGATCCTCAAGGGCGCCGCGTTCAGCTGGCGACAGGCTGTTCTCACGGACAATGCCCGGGAACTCTTCGATCTGTCGAAGCAGCTCTACGAACGGCTCGGGACGATGGGCGGCCACGTGACGCGTCTCGGCGCATCGCTCAAGACCTCGGTGGAGCGCTACAACTCCTTCGTCGGCGCGCTCGAATCGAGGGTCCTGCCGACTGCACGGCGCATCGGCGCTTTCGACTCGGCCACCCTCGATGCGGTGGACGCTGCGGCCGACGGGGCGCACGACGGACCGGACGGCCCACAGGGTGCCGGGGTGAGCCTGCTCGGTACCGCCCGCGCGCAGCGGGCCGGCAGCAGCGCTGCGGGATCGGCCCAGCCTGCTGCGACCATCGACGCGACGCCCCGGTCCCTGACGGCCCACGAGCTGCTCGAGGGTACCGCGGGTTGACGTGCCGGCCGGTACACGGAGAGTACTGACGGATCCGACGCCGATCGGGTCTGCCCTGGCGGCCGATGCGGTGCGACGGCGGTGGGACGCGTCGAAGCCTAGTTGAGCGAGCCGCGATCAGGCCGGGGACCGCGACCGCCGCGGCCCTGCGAGGGATCGCCCATCGCCTTGAGGGCGGCGCGGATCTCCTTGGGCAGCGAGAAGATGATGTCCTCCTCGGCCGTGACGACCTCCTCGACGTCCCCGTAGCCGTAGTCGGCGAGGAGCCGGAGGACGTCCTGGACGAGGTTCTCGGGAACGGAGGCACCCGAGGAGATGCCCACCGTCGCGACACCCTCGAACCAGGACTCGTCCACCTCGTTCGCGAAGTCGACCCGGTGCGACGCCTTGGCCCCGTACTCGAGCGCGACCTCCACCAGGCGGACCGAGTTCGAGGAGTTGGCCGAACCGACCACGATCACCAGGTCCGACTCCGGGGCGATCTTCTTGATGGCGGCCTGGCGATTCGACGTCGCGTAGCAGATGTCATCGCTGGGCGGATCCTGCAGCGTGGGGAACCGCTCCTTGAGGAGGTTGACGGTCAACATGGTCTCGTCGACGCTCAAGGTCGTCTGCGAGAGCCAGATGAGCCGTTCCGGGTCGCGGACCTGGACCTTGTCGACGTCCTCCGGTCCGTTGACGATCTGGATGTGCTCTGGTGCCTCACCGGCGGTGCCCTCCACCTCCTCGTGGCCTTCGTGGCCGATCAGGAGGATGTCGAAGTCGTCGCGGGCGAAGCGCTGCGCCTCCTTGTGCACCTTCGTGACGAGGGGGCAGGTGGCGTCGATCGTGCGCAGTCCGCGATCCTCCGCCGATTGCACGACGGCGGGCGAGACACCATGCGCCGAGAAGACCACCAGGGCGCCCTCGGGAACCTCGTCCGTCTCGTCGACGAACACCGCGCCCTTCGCCTCGAGAGTGGAGACGACGTGCAGGTTGTGAACGATCTGCTTGCGCACGTACACCGGAGGGCCGTAGTGCTCGAGGGCCTTCTCGACGGCGATCACGGCGCGGTCGACGCCGGCACAGTACCCGCGCGGCGCTGCGAGCAGCACCTTCTTCGGTCCCGCCACCGGCGCGCCCGCGGCGACGTCCTCCGGGGAGCGGCGTCGGCGCGGGATGGTGGGCATGGGGACCTGAACGGTGGTACTGGTCATGCCCTGATTCTACCGGGTCGGGGACAGACGCCCGGCTGATCCGCGTGCGGCTCCGCTGTGAGCTAAGCCCTACCCCGGCGCCCGACAGCGAGCTGGAGGGCGACTCCGAGCACGAGGGCCACGAGGCCCCCAAGGAGCACGGGAACGCTGGACACCGCGATGTCTGCACCGGCGCGTTCGGCGAGACCCCGGACGAAGACGTCGGCGATCGCGCTCGTCCCGGGGGCCCGGTCGAGGGCGGCCGGGACCCACTCACGGGCGAGCAGTCCCAGCCCTCCGATGCCCAGCACTCCGAGTCCGAGCAACGCCAGGGTGGTACCCCGCCGCCGGGCGGCCAGCAGCGCCAGCACGGCGAGGATGCCCGCACCGGCGAGATACATCGCCCAGGACTGCACGACGTCGGCGACCCCGCTCAGCAGCCCGCCGCGCTCGATCGATCCGATGTCGATCGTGGTGTCCTCCGGGAGCGGGACGTCCACGCCGAGGCCGCCTCCGATGCCATCGGCCACCAGGTGCACGACGGGTCCGAGATCGAGTGTCAGGACGGCCGGGCCGGGGTCGGGCGCCTGGGCGAAGGTGAAGGCATGGGACAGGCGGAGCGTCTCCGACCAGGCTGCCGGATAGCCGGATGCCTCCATGACGGCGCCGGCCGCGTTGCGGACGAGGGGCTCGACGAAGGAATCGAGCCGGTCCGGCAGACCCGTGCTACCCGTCACCTCCTCGACGAGCGAGTCCGACAGCGCAGCCTGGAAGTCGGCGTCCTCCGCGAGGGGGGCAGCGAGCGCGACGAACCCCGATTCCTGCACGAGGTTCTCGTCGATCCAGGCCGAGGCCAGTCCGATCGCTGCCGCGCAGAGCGCGAGGAGGGCCAGCAGGGCAGAGAGGAGGGTCCGCATGAAGTCCTTAGGCTCGAGGTCCGACCCATGATTATGCCTGTTCACCGCAGCGGTGGCCCAGCGGGACCGGCCGGTGGCGGTAGCCTCGAAACGCACATAGACGCCGGCCGAGCGACGTCCCGGGGGTCGCAGGTGATACAGATGATAGCTGCCGCTCTCCGACCGGGAACGGCGCGCCGGACCACCAGGAGGACAGGACACCGATGACGAGCGAGCACGTGCGGGCACCCGCACCCTCGGCCGGCGCAGCTTCCACGGTGCCCGCGACGGCGGCGGAGACCTCCCCTGATGCGCCATGGCCCCTGCATCTGCTGTCGGAGAAGCTGAAGGCCCATATCGAGCGTGCGCCGGCTGCGTGGGTCGAGGGCCAGGTCATCGAACTCAACCGCCGTGCGAGCATGTGCTACATCACCCTCCGCGACGTCGATTCCGAGGTGTCCCTCTCCCTCTCCGTCTACGGGACCGTCATGGACCGTGTGTCCTCCCCGCTCGAGCGCGGCTCGCGCGTCGTCGCACGGCTCCGGCCGGACTTCTGGGTGAAGACGGGCCGCCTCTCGATGCAGACGATCGATATCAGACCGGTGGGCATCGGTGACCTCCTCGCACGCATCGAACGCCTGCGCCAGGCGCTGGCGGCGGAAGGGCTCTTCTCCCCGGCGCGCAAGAAGCCGCTGCCGCTGCTCCCGCACCGGATCGGCCTCATCACGGGGCGCGGTTCGGATGCCATGAAGGATGTGATGCGCAACGCCGCGCTCAGGTGGCCCGCGGTCGAGTTCGAGGTCAGGGAGGTGGCGGTCCAGGGCGTCAGCAGCGTCGCGCAGGTCTCCGCCGCGCTGGCCCAGCTCGACGCCGATCCGCGCGTCGACGTCATCATCATCGCCCGCGGTGGCGGAGCGCTCGAGGACCTGCTGCCCTTCAGCGACGAGTCCCTCGTCCGCGCGGTCGCGAAGGCTTCGACGCCCGTCGTCAGCGCCATCGGTCATGAGGCGGACCGCCCCCTGCTCGACGAGGTCGCCGACCTCCGGGCCTCCACACCCACCGACGCCGCGAAGCGTGTGGTGCCCGACGTGACCGAGGAACTCGGGCGCATCCGTCATGCGCGCGGAGCACTCGAGCGGTCGATCAGGGTCCTCGTGCAGCGCGAGGGCGAAAGCCTGGCGAATCTCCGGTCGCGGCCTTCGCTCGCGAAGCCGGAGGGAATGATCGATGTCCGGGAGGCCGACGTCGGGCGCCTCCGCTCCCGGGCACTGCGCTGCACCACGGCGGCCGTGGAACGCGAGGCCGACGCAGTCCTCCACCTCCGCGAACGGGTCAGGTCCCTGTCTCCCCAGAAGACGCTCGACCGCGGCTACGCCGTCGTGCAAACTGCGGCCGGACACGTGGTGACCGACCCCTCGGAGGTCACCGCCGGCGACACCCTGCGGGTCAGGGTGGCGGGTGGCCGCTTCGGTGCGACGGCGACCGACGAGGCGGAGGGTGCAGCGGCTGGAGCGACGGACCGCAGAGCGTCCGGCGGTCCGCCCTGACCCCGCTCCGCCACGAAGGCCACGAAGGCCACGTAGACCAGCACGACCTGCCACCCGGCGCACGGTGGGTGGGACCAGGACCCCGACCACTGCACGGCGACACGACGAGGAACCCCAGATGACAGAGAGCACGACGTCGGCCCCCGACCCCGCAGCGGTGGACACGCTGTCCTACGAGCAGGCACGGGAGGAACTCGTGGCAGTCGTGGCCAGGCTCGAGGCGGGCGGCGTGAGCCTCGAGGAGTCCCTGGCCCTGTGGGAGCGCGGGGAGGCACTCGCCGACCGCTGCGAATCCTGGCTCGAAGGAGCGAAGGTCCGCCTGGCAGCTGCCAGGGACAGGGCCGAGGGACAGTAGCGCCCGCATCAGCGATCCTGCCGATCCGATCGATCAGATGACCACGAGGCCGGACGGCGACGTGGTCGCGGCGACCTACGACCTCGTCGCGCAACGCTGGAGTACAGCTCAGCCCGTGCCCGGTCCACGGCGCTGACGGGCGCGGTGACGGGTGCGTCCGTCCGGTCCATGCCCGGCCCAGAATCCGCCTCCTGAAACCCGCCTCCCGGATCCGTGTACCAGCGCGGGACGGCATGCGGTCCGATCCGGTCCATGGACGCGGTCGGGTGCGCGGTCGGGTGCGCCGGGATCCGGCGGGCCGGCTAGGTGCTGTGCGGCGCGTCCGGATCGGTCGGGGCGCGCTGACGGCGTTCCTCGATCAGCTCCTTGCTGCGGACCAGCCGCAGCAGTGTCACCAGCACGAGGCCGCCCAGCATGTTGAACAGCAGGGTGTACCCGAACCAGCCGAGCCACTGGCCGTAGGTGATGTCGGCGCCCGAATGGATGGCGCCGAAGATCAGCAGGGAATCCAGGATGGAGTGGAAGAGCTGGAGCCCGGCCAGCAGGAAGCCGCCGATCATCGTGGCGACGATCCGGGCGACGTCGTCGTCGGTGCCCTGCTGCATCCGGCTCATGAGGGTGATGGTGCTGCCACCGAGGACTGCGAGCGCCACGGTCTGCAGGGAGAAGGGCGCGTCGACGTAGTGGTGCGCGCTCTCCGAGACCGTCTCCGACCACTGCGGGAACGCCTGCATGATGATCCAGACGAACACCCAGCCGCCCGCGAGGTTCGCGACGAGGGTGCCGCCCCAGAGCTTGGCGAGCTGGACGACGCTGCCCTCCTTCGCGACGACGGCGGCCACCGGAAGGAGGAAGTTCTCCGTGAACAGCTCGCTGTGCGCGAGGAGGAGGGCCACGAGGCCGATACCGAACGCGAGTCCAGCGAGCAGCTCGTTGCCAGTCTCGTGGAGTACCGCGAGGTAGGCCATGATGCCGAGCCCGATCTCGAAGCCACCGAAGACCCCGGTCACGAGGATGTTCCTCATGGTGCGGTGGAGACGCTCCGCGCCCTCGATCACCGTGTTGTCGAAGGACTCCTTGAGTTCGTCCTCGACGGGCGCATCCGACTCACCGAGTTCGCGCCGGCGTTCCTCGCTCATGGTGCCCGTCCGTCCTTCGTCGCCCCGCTCCCGGAGGAAAGTCCCGCCCGGTAGTCAGCAGTCAGGTGGCGGCGAGGCGCTGCTTCTCGGCCTCGACGTCGAACGTGGCGCGGGGCCAGCTCAACTGCATGTCCTCGAGCGTAGCGGTCAGCAGCCGCTGCACCGCGAGCCGGGCGTACCACTTGCGTTCTGCGGGAACCACGAACCAGGGGGCCTCAGGAGTGCTCGTGCGCTCGACCGCGCGTTGGTAGGCCTCCTGGTACTGGTCCCAGTACCCGCGCTCGTCGACGTCGCCCGGGTTGTACTTCCAGTACTTGTCCTTGCGCTCGAGGCGCTCGGCGAGCCGGGCCTTCTGCTCGTCCCTGCCGATGTGCAGCATGACCTTCAGCACGCGCGTCCCGGACGCCGCCACCTCCGCCTCGAACCGGCGGATGGCCCCGTACCGCTTCTCGATCTCCTCCGCGGGGGACAACCCCCGCACCCGATGGATGAGCACGTCCTCGTAGTGCGACCTGTCGAAGACGCCGATCATGCCGGGCCGCGGGAGCTGGTGCCGGATACGCCACAGGAAGGAGTGCTTGCGCTCCTCCTCGCTCGGCGCCTTGAACGCATGGTGCTGGACGCCCTGCGGATCGACGAGCCCGACGACATGGCGCACGATCCCGCCCTTGCCCGAGGTGTCCATCCCCTGCAGGACGAGCAGCACGGCGATCTCGCTGCCGGCCCGGCTCTCGGCGAACAGCTTCTCCTGCAGGGACGAGAGGACCTCCCCGCCGTCCGCGAGCGCCGCGGCACCCTTCTTCTTCCCGCCGTCGAACCCGGGGGTCGAGTGCGGGTCGACGGCGGCGAGGGAGAAGTCCGGCCCCGCGAGGAGGAGCCTGCGCATCTCGTCGGCGGTATCTGCTGGTGGCACCATGGGTCCTCCTGGGATGGGGCGGGACAGGCTGCCCGCCTGCCGGCTGTCAGGGCTTATAGGTGGAGAGGAAGTCGGCGAGCCGGCCGATCGCGTCCTCGATGACTTCCACGCTCGGGAGCGTCACCATGCGGAAGTGGTCCGTGTTCACCCAGTTGAACGCACTGCCGTGGGAGACGAGGATCTTCTGCTGCTTGAGGAGATCGAGGGCGAACTTCTCGTCGTCCTTGATCGGATACACCTCGGGGTCGAGCTTCGGGAACAGGTAGAGCGCCCCCTGCGCCACCTCGCAGCTGACGCCGGGGATCGCGTTGAGCAGCTGCGCCGCCTTGTCGCGCTGCTGCTTGAGGCGTCCGCCGGGCAGGATCAGGTCATTGATGCTCTGGTACCCGCCGAGGGCCGTCTGGATCGCATGCTGCGCGGGGACGTTCGCGCACAGGCGCATGTTGGCGAGCAGGTTGATGCCCTCGATGTAGTTCGCGGCGTCACGCTTGGGACCGGAGATCGCCATCCAGCCGCTGCGGAAGCCGGCGATCCGGTAGGCCTTGGAGAGACCGCTGAAGGTCAGGCACAGGACGTCGTCGCCCGCCACGGACGCGGCGTTGACGTGCACCGCGTCGTCGTACAGGATCTTCTCGTAGATCTCGTCGGCGAACAGGATCAGCCCGTGCTCGCGGGCGAGGCGCACGATCCCCTCGAGGACGGGCCGGGGGTAGACGGCACCCGTCGGATTGTTCGGATTGATCAGCACGATCCCCCGCGTGTCCGGGGTGATCTTCGAGGCCATGTCCTCGAGGTCGGGCCACCAGTGGTTGTCCTCGTCGCAGAGGTAGTGGACCGGGGTGCCTCCCGCCAGCGCCACCGAGGCCGTCCACAGCGGGTAGTCCGGGGTGGGGATCAGCACCTCGTCGCCCGCGTTGAGCAGGGCCTGCATGGACAGCGTGATGAGTTCGCTGACGCCGTTGCCGAGGTAGACGTCATCGACGTCGATGGAGTTGATGCCGCGGCCCTGGTAGTACTGGACGACGGCGGTGCGCGCCGAGAAGATGCCGCGGGAATCGCTGTAGCCCTGCGCCTTGGGCAGGTTGCGGATCATGTCCACGAGGATGGCGTCAGGCGCCTCGAACCCGAAGGGCGCCGGGTTGCCGATGTTGAGCTTGAGGATGCGGTGGCCCTGGGCCTCCATGGTCATGGCGTGCTCGAGCAGCGGCCCCCTGATGTCGTAGAGGACGTTCCGGAGCTTTTCCGACTGCTTGTAGGTGGCCATTGGATCAGGATGCCACAGCAGGGGCCCGGGACGCGGCATGGCGATGCGCGTCCCGGGCCCCTGCTGTCCACGGGCAGGAAGCTCCCGGGCTAGCCGGCGAGACCCTTGTCGGCCAGCCAGTCGGCGGCGGCGTCAGCTGGGCTGCGCTTCTCCTCGCCGCTGACCTCGCGGTTCAGGGACAGCAGGTCCTCGGTGGTCAGCTGCGCCGACACCTCGTTGAGGACGTCCTGTGCCTCCTCGCTCACCGTCCCGGTGTTGATGAGCGGGAGGACCTGCTGGGCGATGAAGTTGTTCTCGGGATCCTCGAGCACCACGAGGTCGTTGTCCTCGATGGACGGCGTCGTCGTGTAGATGTCGGCCACCTGGACATCGTCGTTGAGGAGCGCCTGGAGCGTCAGCTCACCGCCGCCGTCGTTCAGCGCTTCGAAGCTGCCCGGCTCGCAGCCGTACTTCTCCTTCAGGCCCGGCAGACCGTACGAGCGCTCCTGGAAGGTGCTCGGCGCACCGAGGGTGATCTCGCCGCAGACCTCGGCGAGGTCGGCGATGGACTCCAGCCCGTACTCCTCGGCCGTGGCCGCCGTGACGACGAGCGCATCCTTGTCCTCGGCCTCGCTGGGTTCGAGGACACCGAGGTCCGCATCCGGGGACTTGGCCGCGAGGGCGTCGGGAAGGGCCGCCATGATCTCCTCGGCCGAGGCGGCCGTCGCCTCGGTGTCGGCGAGCAGCAGGAGGTTCCCGCTGTACTCCGGGATGACGTTGATGGAGCCGTCCTCCATGGCCTGGTAGTAGATCTCGCGCGAACCGATGTTCGGCTTGGTGGTCGCTTCGACGCCGGCGGCGTTCAGCGCACCTGCGTAGAGCTCCGCGATGATCTGGCTCTCCGGGAAATCAGCTGAGCCGACAACGATGGACCCTTCGGGCCCTGCGCTCTCTGTCTCCCCCTGGGGGTCGCTGTTGGCACCGCAGGCAGTCAACGCCAGCATGGCCGTCAGGCCGCCGGCCAGTCCCATCATGGCACGCCGAGCGGCGCGCGGGTGTGACAGGTTCTTCATGTTGTTCCTCCTTGTGCACTGGCTACGGCCTCTTGCCGGCCAGATTCCTTCAGCGGTCCCGCGGGCGGCTGCTGGGCCCGCAGCCCCGGCGAGATCGCAAACTTTTGGATGAGGGCCATCAGGCCGTCGACGGCGATCGCGAGAACCGCGATGATCACGGCTCCCCCGAAGAGTCGGCCGTTGTCGTTGATCTGTGTCCCTTCCACGAGGAACACCCCCAGGCCGTCCGCCTTCGCGTAGGCGACCACCGTCGCGGTCGCGACCACCTGCAGGATCCCGGCGCGGACGCCGCCGATCATCACCTGGAGACCGTTGGGCACCTCCACCCGGAAGAGGATCTGCCGCTCGGTCAGACCCATGCTGCGGGCGGCGTCGACCACGGTGCGGTTCACCGAGGAGATCCCGGCATACACGCCGCTGAGCACCGGTGGCACGGCCAGCAGCACGAGGGCCCAGACCGAGGGCAGCACCCCCCGGTAGAAGAGCAGGGCGAAGAGGAACACCATGCCGAGGGTGGGGAGCGCCCGGAGGATGCCGATGCCCGAGACGATCAGCACCCGGCCACGGCCGGTGTGCCCGACGAACAGGCCGAGCGGGATGGCGATGGCGCAGGCGATCAGCATGGTCAGGCCCACGTAGCCCAGGTGCTCCAGGACGCGCATCGGGATCCCGCGGGCGCCGCTCCAGTTCACGGGGTCGGACAGCCACTCGCCCATCTGGACGAAGAGGTTGCTGCTCGAGTAGTCCATCAGGCGGCCACCGTCCTCGCCTCGAGGGCCGCAGCCCGGGCGGTGCGGGCCGGGGTGGCGCGCGTCCACGGTGTGAGGACCCGCTCCAGCAGCACGAGCAGGAGATCGAGCACCAGGGCGAGCAACAGCGTCACGAGGATCCCGACGGCGATCTGCTCGGGATAGTTGCGCGTGAGGCCGTCGGTGAAGAGGCGGCCGAGGCTCGGCACCCCGATCAGCGCGCCCACGCTCACCATCGAGATGTTGGTGACCGAGATGACCCTCACGCCCGCGATGAGGACCGGCACGGACAGGGGCAGGTCGACGGTCAGGAACCGGCGCAGGGGCGTGTAGCCCATCGCGACGGCGGCCTGCCGGACGCCGTCGTCGATCGAGTTCAGCGCGTCGACCGTGGAGCGCATGAGCAGCGCGACCGCGTAGATGGTCAGGGCGACGACGACGTTCACCATGCTGAGGATGCTCGTGCCGAGCACGAGGGGCAGGAAGACGAACATCGCCAGCGACGGGATGGTGTACAGGAGCGACGACGCCGTCAGCATGACGGCACCCGCCGGACGGTTGAGGCGGGCGATCTGCGCGAGGGGCACGGCGATGAGGACCCCGAACACGATCGGCAGGATCGACTGGACGAGGTGGTTCCCGGTGAGCTCACGCAGCAGGGCCGCGTTGGCGGGGATGTACTCGACGATTCCCTGGACCCAGTCCATCCCTAAACCGCCGTGTTGTGGTCGGCGCGTCCGCGGTCGAGGCGGGCGCGCTCGATGAGCTCGAAGACCTCCGCGGCCCGGACGACACCGATCGCGCGCCCGTCGTCGTCGACCGCCACCCCGAGGCCCGACGGCGACGAGAGGGCGGCGTCCAGCGCTCGGCGGAGCGTGTCGCCGCGGGTGTAGAGCGATCCTCCCGGCACGGCGTCGGCCTGCGTGGCGATGCTGCCGCGGGTGGCCTGCGGGACCCAGCCGTGGGGGCGTCCGTCGGCGTCGACGAGGAGCGTCCACGCCGACCGCACCGACACCGTCGGATCCGCGAGCTGATCCACCTCGATGGTCTCGATCGGATGCACCGTGACGTGGTCCCCCTGCTGGAAGGAGAGGTGCCGGAATCCGCGGTCCCGCCCCACGAAGCCGGCGACGAAGTCGTCGACGGGCGCTCGGAGGATCTCCTCGGGCGCAGCGAACTGCGCGAGGCGGCCCCCGACGGCGAAGACGGCGACCTTGTCGCCGAGGATCGTCGCCTCGTCGATGTCGTGGGTCACGAAGACGATGGTCTTGGCCAGGTCCCGCTGCAGGCGCAGCAGCTCCTCCTGCAGCTCCGCACGGACCACGGGATCCACGGCGCTGAACGGCTCGTCCATGAGCAGCACGGGAGGGTCAGCGGCGAGGGCGCGCGCCACGCCGACGCGCTGCTGCTGGCCGCCGGAGAGCTGCCCGGGGTAGCGGCGCCCGAGCTCCGACGCGAGGCCGACGACGTCGAGCAGTTCCGTCGCGCGCGCCCGCGCTTCCGCCCGGGGCACCCCGTTCAGGCGGGGGACGGTCGCGATGTTGTCGATGACCGAGCGGTGCGGCATCAGACCGGAGGACTGCATGACGTAGCCCATGGAGCGGCGGAGTTCGGCGGCCTTCTGCAGGGCGACGTCCTGCCCGTCGAGGAGGATGGTGCCCGACGTGGGCTCGACCATGCGGTTGATCATGCGCAGCGACGTGGTCTTGCCGCAGCCGGACGGTCCCACGAAGACCGTGATCCTGCCCCGGTCGATGTCCATGCTCAGGTCGTCGACGGCGGGTCGGCCGCCGTCGTAGGTCTTGGTGATGCCGTTGAACCGGATCATGGGGAGCGGGCCGGACGATTGCTCTAGGGATGTCATGGCAGCTGTGCCTTTCCGGGCAGGAGCTTCTCGGCCGGGCTGCGCCCGCGGGTCCGCACGAGGTACGGGTCCGGCTTGCCGTCTGGATGGTCACTGGGCGGGGCGCGCAGCGGTCAGTTCAAGCTGTCGGAAGTTCTGAGTCTAACCCTGACTTCGGAGCGGACAAGACCGCATATGGGTCACGGGTCCATCACGTCGGCACCCGCGCCACGGCGGGCCCGGCGGCCCGATGACGGGTTTGCGGGCGGTCCGTCGGCTGCCGCGGGTCAGCGCCCGGCCCGGCCGCCGTCCGCGACGAGGAACTGCACGCCCATCACGGGGTCCCGGTCGAGGAAGACGACGTCATCGATGCCGCGGTCGGAGAACCGGTGCCGGAGGCGCGCCTGGAGGTCGGGCTGGTGCATCGCGAGCCCGCCCCCGAGGACGACGGGACCCGGCAGCCCGATGACGTCGACGACGTCGAGCACGAGCTGCGTGAGGTCCTCCGCCGCGCGGTCGATGATGCCACCGGCCTCCGTGTGACCGGTCCGTGCGGCGTCGAACACGGCACGCGACTGCGCAGCCCAGTAGGTCCGCCCGGCACCCGAATGGAACAGCCCGATGAGTTCGGTGGGCGTGGCGACCCCGTTGAGTGCGAGGACCGCGGCATCGAGGTCGTCGGGCTGCTGACCGGCGTCGTGGCGGTGCAGGGTCCGCCGCACGGCCTCGCGGGCCACCCAGTAGCCGCCGCCCTCGTCCCCGAGGAGATATCCCCAGCCCCCCGAGCGGGCTTCCCGGCCGTCCCCGTCGACGCCCCAGGCGACGGAGCCCGTGCCGGCGATGACGGCGATGCCGGTCCTGGCACCGCCGGCCGCCAGGATGAGCCGCGTGTCGTGCACGACGTGGATGGCGGCGCCGGGGGCGTGCGGACGGATCAGCCCACGCAGCCGTTCGGCGTCCTCCGCGGTGTCCACTCCCCCGGAGCCTGCGACGACCTGCGCCACGTCCGCGCCTCCGGCCGGCGTGAGCTCCAGGAACAGCTCCGCCAGGTTCCGCGCGGCATCGTCGGGCGTCACGTTCTGCACGTTGGCGCTGCCCGCTCGTGCCTCGCCGACGAGCACGCCGTCGGCCCAGAGCGCTCCGTGGGTCTTGGAGCCGCCGATGTCCAGTCCCACGACCAGGGACGTGGTCGGCTCCGCCGAAGGGCCGGCCTCCCCCGGGCCCGACGACTGGGGGGTGGAGGGGGCGTTGGGGATGTCAAGCATGGCTACAGCCTACAAAGCCGCGGTGGGGTGCCCCGTCGCCCCGGCAGGCTGCCGACCCGTCCCGGGCACCGGTCGCTCCCGGACCGTAAGGGTCAGCGGGGTCGCCGCAGGCGTACCGCGAGGGACACCACAGCGAGGACGGCGCAGACCGCGGCCACCAGCACCGCGAACACCGTCACGGACGCTGTGAGCCCCCAGCTGCCCGCTGCGGCGCCGAGCCCGAGCACGGGGACAGCGCTGCCCAGGTAGGTGATGACGTACACGGCACTGATGGTCTGCGCGTGGTGCGCCGGGTCGACGCGGACGGACACCTCGTTGAACACCACCCGGAAGGCCATGCCCTGTCCGAATCCGGCGACCACGCAGGCCCCGACCAGCAGCGGGAGGCTGCCGGTCGACTGGGCCGCAGGGAGCAGGCCGACACCGAGCGCCATCCCGGCGAGTCCCACCGGGACGACGAAGCGTCCGCGCGGCGACAGCAGCTGGCTGACGGCCGAGGACCCGAGCACGAGCGCCGCGAGGAGCCCGATCAGTGGGCGCGACTGCGTGCCGGCGATGTCCGCGAACCAGGTGGGAGCCAGGCTGAGGGTGAATCCGAAGACCGCGAAACTGAGGAAGCCGACGCTCGAGGCCGTCCAGAACGCCCGCCGGGCCTCTGCCGACACCGCCGGTCGGCGCGGCCGGAGTACCGCGAGCGGATTGTCCCCGGCGGCCGGTTTCACGGCCGGGCGCGCACGCAGCAGCACGAGGGGGATGAGCAGCGTGGCCAGGACCCCGAGGTAGATCACGAAGGGCGTCCGGGTCGGTGCGGGCAGGAGGGAGAGCAGGCCGCCGATCACCGGACCCGCGGCCACTCCCCCGGCGGAGGCCATCAGGGTGAAGCGCGACGCCCAGTCGGGCCGGGAGGGCAGCAGATCGCGCAGGGCCGCCGCACTGGCACCGGTGGCGAGGGCGACGGCCGCACCCTGGAGCACCCGACCGGCAGCGAGCATGGGCAGCGAGGTCGCGGCCGCGAACAGCGCGGCTCCCAGCAGCCCGAGGACGACGGCCACGACGAGCGCCGCCCGCCGGCCGATGTGGTCCGACCAGTGGCCCGCGAGGACGAGACCGGTGATCAGCGCGAGGACATAGGAGGCGAAGGCCACGGTGACGGCGAAGGGTGTCAGGCCGAGGTCCGCCTGGATGAGCGGATAGATCGGCGTGGCGAGGTTCGCGCCGATGAGGAGGGTGGAGATCACCGTCACGGCGAGCCCTAGGCGGACCGCCAGCGAGGCATCCCAGCTGCGGCGCTCGACCGTCGCCGGTCTCATCCGCAGCTCGTTGATGACGCTCATCCCACCACTTCTCCTCGCGCACACGCGCCCAGCGTAGGCGCCTCCCGGGGCAGCGGTCTGCCCGGACTTCTATAGGATGAGGTCCACTGCACTCCCTGTGACGTCGCTGCATCGGTTTTTGAGCGGCGTGCGCAACGGGGACGCCGGCGACTGACGGGAAGTGAGCTACATGAGCAAGCTGGACACCCTCGATCTGCGCCTGCTGCTCGAGCTGGTCCGTGACCCCAGGGCGCAGGTCAGCGAGCTGAGCGACCTGCTCGGGGTGGCCCGGAACACGGCCCAGGCCCGCATGCGCCGGCTGCTGCGCGCGGGGGCGCTCCGCCCCGGGGGCCGGGAGCTCGATCTCGAGGCGCTCGGCTACGACGTCGTCGCCTTCATCACCATCGAGGTCGCGCACCGCGAGCTCGACGGTGTGATCGCCGGGTTGAGGACCCTCCACCAAGTACTCGAGGTGCACGAGATCTCCGGTCGCGGCGACGTCTGGTGCCGCGTCGCAGCCACCGACACCCACCAGCTGCAGGTGGCGCTGCGCTCCGTCCTGCGGATCAAGGGCGTCATCCGCACCGAGACGGTGCTCGCCCTGCACGAGCACATCCCCTACCGCACCGAACCCCTTCTCGAGCGGCTGGTACAGCAGCCGCCCAGCGCCTGACGCGCGCTTCCCCGACCGTCGCGACGCACCCGCGCCGCCGCCCACCCCTCCAGGAGCTCCGATGACCCTCCCCCGCCACGACACGCTCGTGACCTACCCCTCCGGCGCCGTCGACTCGACGGCGCGCGTGCTGCACGTCGAGATGCGCGACGACGGCCGGCGGGTGGTCCTGCTCGACACCACGGCCTTCCATCCCGTCGACTCCGCCTGGCCTGACCAGGGACCGGACCGCGGCGTGCTGGCGGGCGCCGGGAGCGTGTGGGAGGTGAGCGACTGCGTGGTCGGAGCCACCGACGGCACCACCCTCCATCTCGGCGCCGAGTCGCCGGTCCGGAAGGGGACCGAGCGCTGGGCGTTCGTCGTCGTGCATGTCCTGGCCTCGGAGTCGACACCCGCGGAGGGTGACGACGTCGTGGTGCGCGTCGACGCCACGCACCGTGCCGCCGTGTCCGCGGGCCATACGGGCTGCCACCTGGCGTCCCTCGCCCTGAACCGGGCCCTCGCCGGCCGGTGGAAGAAGGACGTCACCGTGGATGCCCTCGGCGCCCCGAACTTCGACGCCCTCGCGATCGACACCACCGTGATCGGCGCGTTCGGTTCCCGGGACCGCTACCGGCTGGGCAAGTCGCTCCGGCGGAAGGGCTTCGGCGTCGAGGACCTCGACCCGGCGGCGATCGCGGCGACCGTCAACGAGACGCTCGCCGCGTGGACGGCGACACGCGCTCCCATCAGTATCCGCAGCGACGGCGGCGGCCTGACCGATCGCCGCTACTGGGTGTGCGACCTGCCGGGCGAGCGCGCCGAGATCCCTTGCGGCGGCACGCACCTCACGTCCCTGGCCGGCATCGGCGTCTCCGTCCGACTGGACCTCGAGGAGGCGGACGGGACACCGGTCCTGCAGATGGACACCAAGGTCACCCGGGCGCAGGCCTGACCGGGCAGCCCTCGTCCCGTCGGCCGACGGGCCCCTGCCGCCGACGGGATGCAGGGACGGCTCCTGCGGGCGTCAGGTCGTCCCGCCGCGGCGCCGCGCTCCCAGGTCCTCTGCCTCGGAGAGGAAGCGTTCCGCCACCGCCAAGCGCGATCCGGCCTCGCCCAGCCCCTCGTCCGGCACGGGGTACCTCCCGGAGGGCGTACCTGTCCCGATCCCCGCTCCGGTCCCTGCTTCCGTGCCCGCTGCCGTCCCCGCGCCCTCCTCGGCCACCGGCACGGCCCGTCGCCGTGCGCCGGCGACCAGCGTGAGGCTGACCGCCGCGGCTCGGCTGCGCAGGGCTGCCGGGTCGACGTGGCGCTCGAAGGCATCGGTGAAACGCAGCAGTGCCTCCGGGACCTCCGTGTAGCCCTCGTGGAGTCCCGGCAGGACGGCCAGGTGTCCGAGGAAGCACGCGAGGTCGTCGACGAGCCGACCTGGCCCCAGCGCGTCGACGTCGAGCAGCCCCGACACGAGACCGTCGCGGATCAGCAGGTTCCCCTCGTAGAAGTCCCCGTGCGTGGGAACCAGCGGGCCCGCCGCGGTGGACCGGACGGCGCCATCGATGCCGGCGGCGACCCTCCGGATTCGGTCCGCCTCCGAGGGGAGGGCGGCCACGGCGCCTTCGGCGTAGTCGAGCACCCTCGCGGACCACGGTGCGCGGACAGGCAGGGACATCACCGCTGCCGGCAGCGACGTGAGGACCCGGACCAGCGCGTGCGGGTCCACCTCTGCGGCTCCGTCGGTCATCAGGAGATCGGCGAGCGGCCTGCCCGTCGCCGGACGCATCGCGATGACGTCCTGGACGGGCTCACCGTCGAGCACAGGAGCCGGTACCCCCGCCTCCTGCAGGAGCCGGTGGCGCTCCGCCAGGGGTGCTGCGGCGTTGCGCCGGAGTGCCTTGAGGTACCGGCGGTCCTCTCCGTTCTGCACGTGGACGACGGCACGGCGGAGGGGCCGGTAGCTGCGGAGGTCGAGCACGGTGTCGCGTGGGTCGTGGCTGCTGCCGAACGCCAGCGTGGTGGCCCGTCCGACGTCGAGTGCGAGCGGCAGTCCCGGCACACGGGGATCGGCCGGATGGATCCATGCGAAGAGCGTGTCCGCGTCGCGCCGGTGGATCACCCGGACCTCCTCACCCGGCTCCCGGAGGGTGCAGGAGGTGATGCAGGCGTACCCCGGGGCCGGCGTCGGGCGGGGACCGCCGCGGTGGCCGGGGGCGACAGACGCGACGACCTCGATCGGGAACACACCCGTCACCCCGGCGCCGGGTCGGTGATGGAGGGATCCCGGCTGCCACGAACGAAGGTCCCAGCCACGGTCCGCCAGGAGGTCACGCAGGATGTCTCCCGGCACCTCGGAACCCAGGAGCACCAGCGTCTCCTGCTCGCGGGTGATCCGCACATCGCGGGCCCTCACGCGCCGGCCGCGATCCGGCTAACGCAGGCACGGGCCGCGGAGGCGACCACCCGCTGGTCCCGGCACCGGTCAGGCGCGCCGTCGCTGCAGCACGTCATCGAGGTTGATCCGTCCGGTGGCCGGTGCACGATCCGCGGAAGGGTCCGGGGCCTCGGCGGACCGGGCCGCCGCTTCGGCCGCCTTGATCGGCGTCCTCGACGACGGCTTCGGCGCCTCGGGAAGGTCGAGCGGCGCGGGCGCCTGGCGCTCGACCTTGGCCGCGTCCACGTAGGTGGGGCGGGGCAGTTCAACCGGAGCCCACGCGGCACCCGTCGTGCGCTCGTTCTCCGGGAGAACGGAGCCCTCGGCCTCCTCGGCCTCCGGCCGGATGTCGACGACGGTCGACCCGTGCGCGACGGCGAGGGCGGCGGTCCGCAGCTCCATCGCCGTCAGGACGCGGACCTGCGTCTCGTCGGCGTCGAACAGGGCGGTCGGACGTCGCGGAGCGGGAACGACGGACGCCGCAGGTGCCGTCACGGCAGCATCGGGGCGGACGGGAGCCATGGCCTCGGCGAAAGCACGGTCCACCCGCGCACGCCGACTGCGGAGGGCGAGTGTCCTCAGGGTCACGACGGCGGCCGCGGCCACTGCGACGCCGATCAGGGGCGTCGCCACGGGAACGAGACCGAGCACCGTCAGCACGAGCGTGACGGGGACGGACAGGAGTGCGAGTGCGCCGACCAGGGCCACGCAGAGGCGGCCCCAGTGGACGGAGCCGAGTCCCACGCGGGCCGACCGGGCGGCGCCGTCGGAGTCCGCGAAGGCACCCGTGGTGGTTCCTGCGGTGGTTCCTGCGAAGTCGGCCTGGGGCGCTCCCTGGCCGCGGTGCCGGTCATCCTGAAACGCGCTCATCGTCATCACGGTCTTCCTGGAACGTGTCGTCCCGGCGTTCGTCACGGGGAGGGGGTGTGCAGCGAGGTCCGGCACAGCCCTCCGGAGGAGGAAGGGCGCCACCCAGACGAGCCAGAGACCGACGATCGCGACGAGCACCAACGAGCTATCCAGGGAGAAGACCACACTCAGAACGGTAGGAGCTTTCGGGTCCTCCGTGCAGCATTGGGACCGGTGTGTCGGGCCCTAATATGCTGCCCGGGGAATTCGACGGCGCCCTACTGGCCCCGGGACCGCAGGGTTTCCAGCCACGGCATCAGCAGTCCCCGCGGGACCTCCTCCTCCGTCAGCGCGAAGCTCCGGTGATCGGCCCACTCCCCGGCGATGTGCAGGTAGCGCGGGCGGAGCCCCTCATCGCGGAATCCCAGCTTCTCGACGACCCTCAGGCTGGCGCGGTTCTCCGGGCGGATGTTGATCTCCATACGGTGCAGGCCCAGGTCCCTGAAACAGAAGTCGGTGGCGAGAGCCACCGCCGTCGGAGCCAGCCCCCGGCCGGCGCGGGCGGAATCCACCCAGTACCCCAGCGTCGCCGACATGGCCGAACCCCACGTGATGCCTGAGACCGTCAGCTGTCCGACGAGCCGCGCATCGCGCGAGCCGGGCTCCTGCTCGGTGATGAGGAACGGCAGGGAGGAACCAGCCCGGGCCTGCGCGGTCAGGGACCGCACCATCTGGTGGTAGGTGGGGAGGAACCCCTCCGGGTCCGGATTCGACGCCTCCCACGGCGCCAGCCAGCGCGCGTTGCGATGGCGCAGCGCCGTCCAGGTTGCCTTGTCCCGATGGCGGATGGGCCTCAGGACCAGGGACCCGGTCCTGAGCGTCACAGGCCAGCCGAGCGCCGACCACATGGCGTGCTAGTCCGAGATGCTCGAGCTGAAGTCCTTGATCCAGGCGCGGAGATCGGGGCCGAGGTCCTCGCGCTCGGAGGCCAGCGTCACCACGGCCTTCAGGTAGCTGAGCTTGTCCCCGGTGTCGTAGCGGCGACCGCGGAAGACCACTCCGTACACGCCTGACCCTTCGCCCTCGGCAGCGGCGAGGGTCTGCAGGGCGTCGGTCAACTGGATCTCGTCCCCGCGTCCCGGGGCCGTCGTCTCGAGGACGTCGAAGACGCGCGGGTGCAGCACGTAACGGCCGATCACGGCCAGGTTGGACGGCGCATCCTCCACCGCCGGCTTCTCGACGAGCTGGTTCACCCGGACGTAGTCCTCGCCGTCGATACCCGTGATGTCGGCGCAGCCGTACGCGCTGATCTGCTCGGGATCCACCTCGATCAGGGCGATGACCGATCCACCCGTCTTCGCCTGCACCTCGATCATGGTCTCGAGGAGGGCGTCACGCTCGTCGATCAGGTCGTCACCGAGGAGGACGGCGAAGGGCTCGTCCCCCACGTGCAGCTTGGCACGGAGCACCGCATGGCCGAGACCCTTCGGGTCACCCTGCCGGAGGTAGTGGATGTCACCGAGCTCGGACGGACGGCGGACGGCGGCCAGCTTCTCGTGGTCCCCCTTGGCCTCGAGTGTCTGCTCGATGAAGGGGACGCGGTCGAAGTGGTCCTCGAGCGCCCGCTTGTTCCGCCCCGTGATCATCAGGACGTCGGAGAGGCCGGCGTCGACAGCCTCCTGGACCACGTACTGGATGGCGGGCTTGTCCACGACGGGAAGCATTTCCTTCGGCATCGCCTTGGTTGCAGGAAGGAAGCGGGTCCCCAGGCCGGCCGCAGGGATAACGGCCTTCGTCACGCGTGATCGCAAAGTCATGGCACCACACTACATAACAGGCGGCCGATCGCCGGGTGGATGAGCACAATGGTGGAATGACGCTTCTCCCAGGTGCTACGGGCAAGGCCAGGCTGCGCTCCGCGCTCCGGACCGCACGGGCCGCCCTCGAGCCCGGCGACCGGCGCGCACAGTCCGTGGACCTCGCGCGCGTGGTGGCGGATCACGCCGACGGGCTGCTGCACGGTGCCGGGTCCCGTCCCGGACCGCGCCCCCTGGTCACGGCCTACCTCGCCGCCGACCCCGAACCCGACACCGCTCCCCTCCTCGCCGAGCTCCGGGCCCGTGGGATCGACGTCGTCCTGCCCGTCTGCGATCCCGGCTACCGCCTGTCCTGGGTGCTGTGGTCCCCTGACATCGCAGTGGAGCGCTCGGTCCGCGCTCCGGTGCTGGAGCCCGTCGGGCCGCGACGCGCCTTCGGGGATCTCGCCGGCGTCGGACTGATCCTCGTTCCGGCCCTCGGCGTCGACCGCTCCGGGCACCGCGTCGGACAGGGCGGCGGCCACTACGATCGCTTCCTGGCCGAGGTGCCGTCAGCCGTCCCGCGGTGGGGTGTCGTCTACCGCTCGGAGGTGCTGGCCGACGGCGTCATCCCGGTCGAGCCCCATGACCAGCGGCTCGACGGGATCTTCACCGCGGACGGGCCGCTGTACGTCCGGCAGTCGGGTGCAGCGGTGTAGACTGGCACTCGCCCCCGGAGAGTGCCAGCGACAGTCGCACCGAGCCATCCGGGGACCACGACGCTCGCCAGGAGGAACTCCATGCCCATGTACGCCTACGCCTGCAAGGACTGCGGCCACGCCTTCGACATCCAGCAGTCGTTCACGGACGACTCACTGACGGTCTGCCCTGCCTGCGGCGGAGCGCTCCGCAAGAAGTTCAACAGCGTGGGCGTGGTCTTCAAGGGGTCGGGCTTCTACCGCAACGACTCCCGCTCGACCGCGACGAGCACGGACGCCGGGACGACGGCGGCACCGTCCTCCTCGACGTCCTCCACCCCGGACTCGTCCGCTTCGACCTCCTCGTCCTCGTCCTCGTCCTCGAAGGCGACGCAGACCGCGAAGCCGGCGGCCTCCTCGTCCGGCAACGGGACCGCAGCGGCCTCCTGACCTGACGCACCGGCACCGCGGCATCGACCGGCCGCGTGTCCGTACCACCTGCTCTCCCCGGCTTCCCGTCACGCGCGCGCACCGCCCGGCATGGCGGGCCTGCCTGCACGATGTCCGCACGGTGCCTGCACAACCTCCGCATCGGCGCGCAGCCTCCGTTGCCCACATAGCCCGGCACGCACCACCGCCTCGGGACCATCCCGCCTACGGTCGGTACATGGACCGCTCCGGCCGCCCCCAGGGCCCACCCCTCCGCTATCGCCTCCGCAGGAGCGTGCACCGACACAAGAGGCTCTTCGCGGCGCTGCTGTTCTGTGCGGCGGCAGGCGTGGCCGTGGAAGCGGCGGTGGGTCAGGACTACCCGACGACGGCGGTGGTCACGGCAACGCGGGATCTCGCCGTCGGCACGGTCCTCACGGATGCGGACATCGCCGTCGTCCGCCTGCCCGAGGAAGCACTCGCCGTCGGCGCTGCCACCACCACCACGCAGGTCCTGGGTCGACAGGTCGCCGCGCCGGTGTCACTGGGTGCGCCGGTGTCCCGGACGTCGCTGATCGGCGAGGGACTCCTCACCGGCACCCCGCCCGGGACGGTCGCGGTGCCCCTCCGACCGGCCGATCCCGCCGTGGTGCGACTCCTCGCGCCGGGGCAACTGGTCGACGTCATCCTGCGGACGGGTGACGGGTACGAGTCCGCCGCTGGATCGACGGTCCTCGCGCGATCCGTCGCCGTGCTCTGGACGGACGCGGGCGGCGACGTCGGCGGCTGGCCCGGAGCGGGCGACGAGGCCGGACTCGTCGTGGTGGCGGCATCTCCCCAGACCGCTCTCGACCTCGCCGGCTCGTCGAGCGCCGGCGACGTCCATCTGGTGCTGACGGCTCCATGACCGGGTGGACGCCGTCGCCCCTGGACCACGCCCGATGCCGCCTTGCCTCAGCCCCAGTGCGGCGGGCGCTGCTCCTTCAACCACTCGTCGTGGTCACCCTCGGCGTCACCCCAGGACCGCGCGTCATCCTCCGCCGCGAGCTTCGGCAGGACGTCGGCGGAGGTCTCCGTCTCGTCACCCGCGCGTCCCACCGCGGTACCGCGGGCCGGGTGCTGCTCGTCCTGTCGCATCCTCGCGGTGTCCTTCCGTGTTCCGGGCTGGTCGGACGCGTCCCGCGGCGGCAGTCCGATGACCGACGCTGCCCGCTCGGCGCATCCGTCCGGATCGGTGAAGACCTCGATGGTCCACAGCGGCAGGTAGCGCCAGCCCATGCGCTCGAGGACCTGCGGACGCAGCCTGCTGCGCTCGCGCACGGACATCGCGCCGTAGCGCTCCGTCCCGTCGGACTCGATGGCCAGCGGCGCGGGCCGCTCGTCCTGCATGCTCGCCGCACTGCCGTCGGCGGCGATGTCCGCGGGCCGCACGGCGACGATGTCGAGGACACCGGCGTAGTGGTCCCAGACGTGAGCCCCGCGGTGCCGGAGGCGGTCCACCAGATCGGCCACCAGCGGATCCTCGTTGCTCTGCGATGCAGCCGTCCCCTGATGCCCGCCGTCACCGAGCTCGCGCTGCAGGAGTTCGAAGAAGTCCAGGGCCCCCGCGGTGAGCCGCTCGGGATCCAGGTCCGCCGGCTGGAAGCAGGTCAGGACGTGCTGGCGTCGCCGGGCGCGGGTCATCGCCATGACGAAGTTGCGCCGCCCGTCGGGAGCGGACAGGGGACCGAAGGAATGCAGGGCGCGGCCGTGGGGGGTGCGCCCGAAGCCCAGCGAGAAGATGATGTCGTCCCGCACCAGTCCCCCTGCCCGCTCGACGGGAACCACGCGAAACGCTTCCCTGCCCGGCGTGAAGAACTCCGCCGCCCAGGGGAACTCCGCCATCTGCAGGCGGATGGCCTCCCCCACGCGTGCCGCATGCCGGGCACTCGCCGTGACGACGGCGAGCGAGAAGCTGGGGCGGTGGCGGATGTGCTCGAAGACCAGTTCCACCACGCGGTTCACCTCGACGGCCACGCTCTCCACGCCGTCGTGCTCCGAACTCGGCATGCCGGTGCCGTTGGGCAGGTACTCGACCATCAGTCCGCGCCCCTCGCCGGTGACCTCGGACGCCTGCGGGAGGCGGGAGAGTTTCCCGTCGTAGAAGGCCTCGCTGAGGTAGGTGTCGAGGCTGCGATCGATCCCGCGGTAGATCTCCGTCAGACCCCGGACGGGCAGGACGCCGCGGAGCGCATCGAAGGCACTGGGCAGGGGCTCGAGCGCGGACGCCCGATCGGCCGACTGCACCTCGATGCTGAACCGGCTGGGCCCTGCGAGGCGGTCGTCGCCGAACACCACGACCTGGCGGGACCGTGCGACGCAGGGCACCGCGCTCTGCAGCGACATCGACTCACCATCGAGGACGACGGCGAGATCGAACCCGTAGCCCTCGGGCACCGCGCCGCGGATGGTGAGTGGACTCACGGCCCACACCGGCAGCAGGGCCGCGACCAGATCCCGGTGCAGGCCCGCGAAGGCCTCGAGGGTCAGGGTGCTGTCCTTGAGTTCCTGCCGGAGGCGGCCGGCGTCCTCCGGATGGTCCTCGACCGCGGCTCGCCACCGCTGGGCGAGCGTCCACCGGATGCGCGCCGGTCCCGAGGCGATGTGCGCGTTGTCCGCCAGGCGGAACTCGGCCTCCAGTGTGCGGAGGGACGCACCGTCGGACATGGCCAGGTAGTCGTCGCCACTGATCATGGCTTCCAGGGCGGACTGCCACCAGGCCAGCTCGAGCTCGGAGCCCACACGGTCCATGCCGATCTCCCGCTCCGCCAGGTCGTCGAGCAGATCGGCCAGGCCCTGCTCGCGCATCTCGTCGAGGAGCAGCGTCCGTTCCGGCAGCGTCTCGAGGGTCTGCCGGTCCGCAGCGAGGTCGCCGAGGATCACTTCCACCCCGTCGAGGTCCAGTCCTGCCAGATCGGGTCGGCGCGCCGTGTGGCGGAGGATGCCGGTCAGTTCCGCGAGCCGCGTCTCGACAGCACGATAGAAAGCGTGGATCTCCGCCAGTCCCGTGGGGACGGATGGGTGACGCTCGGTGAGGGCGTATCGTGTCCACAGCGTGCGCTGCTGCTGGACCTCGAGCAGGGAGGTGTGGAGGTCCGAGATGTGCACGCCGGGCCGGATGTACTCCTTGGCCACGCGCCGGAGCCGGGACCGCGTCATGGAGCTCATCTCGATCTCCCGCTCCTTGCGCCAGGAGGAGGGCGCCGTCGCGGAGATGAGGTCCGTGACGGGTCGGTCGAAGATGTCCGGGGTGAACTTGTCCAGGCTCTCGCGGACGGCGACGAGCAGTTCGAGCTGCTCACCCCACTCCCGCACCGTTCCGCCCAGCGTGATGTGCGAGTGCTCTGCGACGCGCTGCACCTTCCCACGCAGCTCGGGGAGTTCGGTCGAGAGCTGCTCGGCGAGCCCGTGCGCGTGCTCGGTCTCCTTCCGGTTGAGCAGCTGCGCCCCGTACCAGGGACTCTCCGTCGAGGCCTTGCTGAAACTCCCGAGTTCCGCTGCCCGTCGAAGGCGTTCCGTGAGTTCCTGCCGGTTGGCGATCGAGTCGAGGACGCTGCGCTTGAGCCGGACGGTCGTCGACGGCGCCGGGTCGAGCGCCGTCAATCCCGCGAGGGACTGCATGGCTTGATAGGGCGAGCAACCCCAGCGGCTGCGCACGTTGTGCAGGCTCCGGACGTGCTCCGTCAGCTGGTGCCGGTGCCCGGTCAGGGTGGCGTGCAGACTCTCGAGCTGCGGTTCGACCGCCTTCTCGTTGCGGACCAGGGCGCGGATCACCGCTTCGCGCAGCTGCGCGGGACCCGTCTGGCTGCCCACCTGCAGGACCAGGGAGCCGAGGTCCAGCCCGTCCAGGTCCTGCACGAACTCGTTGAGGGTCCCACGGCGCTCGGCCGCGACGACCACCCGCCGACCGGAGGCCGCGGCACGCACCGCGACGTTGAGGGCGGTCTGCGTCTGGCCTGTCCCGGGAGGGGTGGCGACCGCCAGGCTGACCTCGGCGTCCACGAGGTCCAGAACGTCCTGCTGGGCCCGATCTGCATCGAGCACCAGCAGTTCCTGCCCGGGATCGCGCGCGTCGGGGCCGGGGAACGCGAGGTCGTCGGCCGCACCCATCAGGGCGGACACGGCGGCCTCGTCACCGCGGGCCGCTCCCACGAGAGCCGAGAGCACAGGGTGGTCCGGGTGGAGGGCGGGATCTCCCTTGACGCCGGCGAGGTCGGCGAAGGTGGACACCAGGACGCGGTGCTCCACGGACATGCCGCGCACGCCGTCGGCGAGGATGCGCATGCGCTCCAGGACCGGGTGCGGATCGAACCGTGCGGTCCCGTAGGCGAGGCGGGCGATGGCTCCCGGATCGACGTCGAGTCCCTGCTGGTTCCGGAGGTGCCGGACGAGCGCGGGATTCATCCGGGCCTGCTCGGTGATCTGCAGCTCGTAGTCGTCCTGCGAGGGGTGCACCGTCAACGACACGGCGGTGAGCAGGACGGGGGCGTTGAGCGTCTCCGAACGCCCGGACCCGTCGACGGAGCGCCACGACGCCGTGCCGGCGGCGAGGTAGCCGACGTCGATGCCGCGCTCGGTCCCGAGCTCGAAGATCTTCGCCCGCAGAGCCCGCGCCGCCGCCTTGGCCGCGCTGTACTGCACGGGATCACGCAGGAGGGTGGACAGGCGCGTGCGCCGCCCGGCGAGGAGCTGGGCGAGTCCGGAGGGATGCGCGTGCGTGAGGTCGATACTCGTTCCGGCGGACGGCCGGAAGTGGAGCAGCGTATCGCCGACGGCCTGCGGGCCCAGGCCCTCCAGCCATGGCACCAGGAAATCCTGCAAGGACGTGTCGGCGGACGGTTCCCCGGCGACACCCGATGTGCTTTTGGCGGCGTGCGACAATGCTCCCGCCGCGTCCTGCTGGCGATCCGACGGCGTACGTGCCACGTCCCGCTGGTCCTGCTCCGGCACGGCGGCCTTCTTCCCTGCATTGTCACGAGCTGATCTCGACCAGATGGGCATGTCTTCCAAGCTATCCGAAAAGCGGACGGACCCCGCGGATAGCAACGCGGCCCGAACGGACGGGAGTGGGGCCGGCCCCATCCCCCGGTCCGCTTACTCCCATTCGATGGTTCCCGGCGGCTTGCTCGTCACGTCGAGCACCACGCGGTTGACGCCGTCCACCTCGTTGGTGATGCGGTTGGAGATGCGCGCGAGGAGGTCGTACGGCAGGCGCGACCAGTCCGCGGTCATCGCGTCCTCGCTCGATACGGGGCGCAGCACGATCGGGTGCCCGTACGTCCGTCCGTCGCCCTGGACGCCCACGCTGCGGACATCGGCCAGGAGGACCACCGGCATCTGCCAGACCTCGTTGTCGAGTCCGGCTGCCGTGAGCTCGGCGCGCGCGATGGCGTCGGCCTTGCGCAGGAGGGCGAGACGCTCCTCCGTGACGTCGCCGACGATCCTGATCCCGAGACCCGGGCCGGGGAACGGCTGTCGTCCGACGATCTCCGCCGGCAGTCCCAGCTGGGCACCGACGGCCCGCACCTCGTCCTTGAAAAGCGTGCGCAGGGGCTCCACGAGTTCGAACTGCAGGTCCTCTGGCAGCCCGCCCACGTTGTGGTGGCTCTTGATGTTCGCTGCACCCTCGCCGCCACCGGATTCGACGACGTCGGGATAAAGGGTGCCCTGCACGAGGAACCGGATGGGCTCGCCCTCCGCCTCGGCCTCCCGCATGATCGCGCGCTCGGCTTCCTCGAAGGCACGGATGAATTCACGCCCGATGATCTTGCGCTTGGTCTCCGGGTCCGAGACGCCGGCGAGCGCTTCGAGGAAGCGCTTCTGCTCGTTGGCGACGTGGAGCTTGACCCCCGTGGCCGCGACGAAGTCGCGCTCGACCTGCTCCGCCTCACCCTCACGCAGGAGCCCGTGGTCCACGAAGACGCAGGTGAGCTGATCGCCGACCGCGCGCTGCACGAGTGCCGCGGCCACGGCCGAATCCACCCCACCGGACAGGCCGCAGATCACCCGCGCATCCCCGATCTGCTCACGGATGCGCTCCACCTGCTCCTCCAGGATGTTGCGCGTGGTCCAGTTCGGATCCAGGCGCGCACCACGGAAGAGGAAGTTCTCGATGACTGCCTGGCCGTGCTGCGAGTGCTTGACCTCCGGGTGCCACTGCACGCCGTACAGCCCCTTGGCCTCGTTGGCGAAGGCGGCGACGGGGGCGCCGGCCGTGCTCGCGAGGACCTCGAAGCCCTCGGGAGCCTCCTGCACGCTGTCGCCATGGCTCATCCAGGCGTTCTGGTGCTCGGGCGTCCCCTCGAGGATGGAGCGGGACACTCCGTCGGAGGTGATGTCCGTCGCGCCGTATTCCCTCAGCCCGGTCTTCGCGACGGTGCCACCGAGGACGCTGGCCATGGCCTGGAACCCGTAGCAGATACCGAGCACGGGCACACCGGCCTCGAACAGGTCCGCCTCGACCCTGGGCGCCCCGTCGGCGTACACGCTGGAGGGACCGCCGGAGAGGATGATGGCCGAGGGGTTCTTCGCGAGGATCTCCTGCGTGCTCAGGGTGTGCGGCACGATCTCGGAGTAGACGTCCGCCTCACGGACACGCCGGGCGATCAGCTGGGCGTACTGCGCTCCGTAGTCCACGACGAGGACAGGGCGGTGTTCGGAGCCGTTCTCGGGGGTAGTCACCCGTCAACAATAGTCTGCGCACTTCCCTGCCGCACATCAGTGGCCGCGCCGGCCACGGGAGCTACGGACCGTCCCTGCGGTCGTCACGGCGGGGACGACGCGAACCTACGGGCGCCCGTCGGAGGATCAGTAGCGCGGCGCAGCCTCGGGGTGCTCCGCGAGGTCCTTCTCCGCCTGGGCATGGATCCGCTTCTCCACGACGAAGGACAGCAGGGGGACCACACCGCCGAGCGCGATGAGGATGAAGCGGCTGAAGGGCCAGCGCATGAACTGCCACAGGCGGAAGTCCGCGATGAGGTAGACCACGTACAGCCAGCCGTGCACGATCAGGACGGCCGTCGAGAGATTGAACCCGCCCGCGGTCTCGGCGACGACCTCGGGCAGGAACTGCAGCGGAGCCCCGCCCCCGGCGACGATCTCCGTGCCGTACCCGTACTTCGCCACCATCTCGACGACCACGAGGAGCAGCATCACGCCGGTGGCGTAGGCCAGCACCTTGTAGAGCTTCAGGGCCGAGCGGATCTGCGCATGGGTGCCGCCGAACCGACGCTTCTGCTTCGCCGGCGCGGACCGCCCGGTGGTCCGTGCGGAGGAGTTGCGGGCTGGTTCAGTCACGGTGGGCACCGCTTTCGTGAGGAGTGGTGGTTCTGGTGGCGTCGAAGCTCTCGGAACTGCCGCCGGGGCTGCCCTCGGTGAGGGCGCCACGGGCCTCCTCGGCGGCGTCCGCCGCGTCCTCGAGCATGCGGCGGTGGTCGTCGGCGACGAGCCGCCACCACAGGAAGAAGGCGAATCCGGCGAAGACGAACCATTCGATCGCGTAGAAGATGTTGAGCCAGTTGAGGGGGGTCTCCTGTGGCTGCGGGCCGACGACGACACGGGCCATGTCCGCAGCGAACGGGACCGCAACACCGCCCACCGACACGTCGGAGGCGACGACGAAGGCCGAGTAGGTCCGGACGTCCCAGAGATTCGCGAGCTCCGCCGTGGACAGCGTGGGAACCTCTCCCTCGACGGGTCGCTCCACCTCGGGCGCCTCGGGTGGGAGCAGCCGGCCGACGACGGAGGCAGGTCCCTCCTGCTCCGGCAGCGCCGAGGCGTCACCGTCCTCCTGCACCCAGCCGAGCACGACGGGTATGACCGCAGCCCCTGCTGCCGCGGCGTCGCCGGAGGCGGTATCACCGGAGGCGGACTCCGCGGGCGAGGCAGCTGCGTCGGATGCGCCCGCAGCCGGCGTCACGGCGAATCCCTGCACCACCCAGGAGCCTTCGTCGCCCTCGAGGAGCCTGTTCCGGACGAGGACCTGCGTACCGGGCAGGAACTCGCCGTCGAGCGAGACCATCTGGTCAGCGGCCGTGGCGTAGAGCGGGGTGAGGGGCTGGAGCACGTCCGTGAGAGGGCGGACCTGCTCGGTGGTGCTCGGTGCGGGCGGCGGCTCCTCGCGGGAGGAGGTGAACTGCCACTGGCTGAGGAGCACGAAGACCGAGGCGATCGCCATCGCGAGGATCAGCATGAGGATCCATCGAGGCTTGAGCGCGGTCTTCAACACCCCTCCACGGTACTTCGTACCTCTGTAGAACAGCGAATGACGATGAGGAGGATCACTGCAGGCACAGCGACCCGAAAACTGATTGGGAAATCCCTATCGCTTTGTGTGGACGCGGTCTAGGATGGATCCTCGTGCGCGCTTTTCCCTATCCCCTGACCTCCGAGCCGGACCTGCGCTCCCCCGCGCGCTACCTGCTCTGGCTGGGCGGCTTCCAGAAGGCGACGCTCGCCGCGGGGATCCTCCTCGGCACCGTCTGGATGGCATCGCAGGCCGTGATGCCCTTCGTCCTCGGCAGGGCGATCGACGACGGCGTGATCGGCGGGGACGCAGGCGCGCTCCTCGGGTGGGCAGCAGCACTGCTCGGGCTCATGGTGGTGCAGGCGGTCTCGGACACCGCGACCCACCGGGCCGGCGTCAGCAACTGGATGCAGGCGGCCTTCCGGTCCGTCCGCCTGGTCGGCCACAAGATCGCCCGGACCGGGGACGCCCTGCCCACCGCACTCTCGACGGGCGAGGTGGTCTCGACGGCGGCCTCGGACGCCTTCCGGCTCGGTGAGGTCTACGAGGTCCTGACCCGCCTGGCCGGGGCGGCCGCCGCCTGGGTGGTGGTGACCGTCCTGATCTGGCAGACCTCCGCCGTCCTCGGCGTCGTGGTGCTGATCGGCGTCCCGGTGTGCTGCGCGCTGCTGCTGTTCGTGGTGAAACCCATGCAGGCGCGGCAACGCGAGCAGCGCGAGGCCTCGGGCAGGATGACGGCGGTCGGCGCGGACACCGTGGCCGGTCTCCGCGTGCTGCGCGGGATCGGCGGGGAGCACATCTTCGTCGACCGCTACCGCGTGAAATCGGCCGCGACCCGCGACTCCGGTATCCGGGTGGCACACTCCCTCGCCGACCTCGAGGCCTCGCAGGTCTTCATCGCCGGGGCCTTCAGCGTCGTCTTCACCTGGGTCGGCGCGTCCCTGGTGCTCTCCGGTGACATCACGCCGGGCGAACTCGTGGCCCTCTACGGCTTCTCGATCTTCCTCATGACCCCCGTCCGCGCAGCGGCGGACTCCGTGGCCCGCTTCATCCGCGCCCATGTCGGCGCGCGCAAGATCATCGCCGTGCTGTCCGTGGACGCCAACGTCTCGGAGAGCGCGACCACCGTCCCGGCGCCCCCGCCCGGGTCCGTCCTCGTCGACGAGCGCTCCGGCGTCGTCCTCGAGCCCGGCCTGCTCACCGCCGTCGTCTCCCGCGAGCCCGCCGAGTCCACCGACGCCGTCACGCGCCTCGGCCGCTTCGAGGACGCCGTCCTCGAGGAGGCCACCGTGCGCTGGGGCGCCGCCGACCTGCGGCACGTCCCGCTCGCCGACATCCGTGCGCGTGTCGTCGTCAGTGAAGCGAGCCCCCACCTGTTCAGCGGTCCGCTCCGTGTCCAGCTCGACCCGCGCGGCACGCACGACGACGGTGCGGTCCTCGCCGCCCTCGAGGCGGCGAGCGCGCTGGACATCCTCGACGGGCTGGAGGGCGGGCTGGACCACGAGGTCACGGAGCGTGGCAGGGGCTTCTCGGGTGGTCAGCGCCAGCGCCTCGTCCTTGCACGCGCCTATCTCACCGAAGCGGAGAACCTGGTGCTGGTGGAGCCGACCAGCGCGGTGGATGCCCACACCGAGCAGCGCATCGCCGCGCGCCTCGCCGGCGCACGCCGGAGCGAGGGCCGGACCACCGTGGTGGTGACGGCGAGCCCCCTGGTGCTGCGGACGATGGACCGCGTCCTGTTCATGGAGGACGGGCGCGTCACGGACCGGGGGACGCACAAGGAGCTCATGACCCGCAACGACGAGTACAGGAACGTGGTGATCCGCAGTGAGTAGCACCGCGAAACTCCCGGTCGCCGCACCCCGGACGGTGCGGGACGAGGCGGCGCGCCTCATCCGGCACCACCGGAAGGGACTCGGTTCCGTGATCGCCCTGTACGTCGGGTCGGCCGTCGCGGGCCTCGCCGGGCCCCTGCTGCTCGGTATCCTCATCGACGCCCTCGCTGCGGGGACGACGTCGGGCTTCGTCGCGGCCGTCTCGCTCGGCATGCTCGGGTTCCTCGCCGTCCAGTCCGTCCTCCGCCGCTTCGCCGTCCGCTCGGGCATGGTCTTCGGGGAGCGTGTCTTCGCGGAGCTGCGCGAGGACTTCCTGCGGGACGTCACCGCCCTTCCGCTCTCCACCGTCGAGAAAGCGGGGACGGGCGATCTCGTGGCCCGCACCACCAACGACATCGACGCCGTGTCCCACACGGTGCGCTTCGGCGTACCGCAGGTCGTCGTGTCCGTCGTGACGATCGTCCTGACCCTCGGCGCCGCCGTCGTCACCTCGCCCGTGCTGTCCCTCGCCCTCCTCGTCGGGCTGCCGCTGCTCTGGCCGGCGACACGCTGGTACCTCAGGCGCAGCGCGGCCGGCTACATGCGTGAGCGCGAGACGTACGCCGTGGTGAACGGCACCATCACCGAGACCATCGAGGGCGCGCGCACCGTGGACGCGCTGAGCCTCGGGGGCCAGCGCCGCAAGGACCTCGACGACGCCCTCGGGTCGAGCTTCCGGGCCGAGCGCTACACGCTGTGGCTGCGCTCCGTGCTCTTCCCCGCCGCCGACATCGCCTTCTGGCTGCCCGCCGCGGCGGTGCTGCTGTGGGGCGGCTGGCTCGCCGGTCAGGGCCTCGTGACCCCGGGCGCGGTGGCAGCCGTCGCGCTCTTCGCGGTGCGGCTCATCGACCCCGTGGACCTGCTGATCATGTGGACCGACGAGATCCAGGTGGGTGCTGCCTCGCTGGCGCGGATCGTCGGCATCAAGGACGTCGAGCCGGACCGCCGGGCGACGACGGCGGAGCCTGCCGACGAGGACATCGTGGTCTCGGGTGCCAGCTACGCCTACCGCCCCGGCCACGACGTCCTGCACGCGGTGGACCTGACCCTGGTGCGCGGGGAGCGCCTCGCCGTCGTCGGACCGTCGGGGGCCGGGAAGTCGACGCTGGGACGCCTGATCGCGGGGATCCACCCGCCGACATCGGGCTCGGTCACCGTGGGCGGCGTGCCGCTCGTGGACCGGCCGCTCGACGACCTGCGGCGCGAGGTGGCACTCGTGACGCAGGAGCACCATGTCTTCGTGGGCTCGGTGTCCGACAACGTGCGGCTCGGGCGCGCGGACGCCGGCGACGGCGAGATCGAGGACGCGCTGCGCAGCGTCGGGGCGCTGGACTGGGTCAAGCAGCTCCCGGAGGGCGTGGAGACCGAGGTGGGTTCCGGTGCCTACGAGCTCGCTCCGGCCCAGGCGCAGGAACTCGCCCTGGCCCGGCTGATCCTCGCCGATCCGCACACGCTGGTCCTGGACGAGGCGACGTCGCTGATCGATCCGCAGGCCGCCCGTGATCTGGAGCGCTCGCTGAACGCGGTCCTGGAGGGCCGCACTGTCGTCGCGATCGCCCACCGGCTGCACACCGCGCACGACGCCGACCGTGTGGCCGTGGTGGAGGAGGGCCGCATCGCGGAGCTCGGCTCGCACGACGAGCTGCTGGCGCTCGGTGGGGCGTACGCCTCGCTCTGGAACTCCTGGCGGAGCGAGTAGGCGGAGCACGTCGGTGGAGCACTGAGGCGGGACCCCCGCAGCCGCGGCTCCGCCCTCCCGCCGGGCCTGGCCGTCGTTCCCGGGTTCTGAGGCAGGTCCGGCGTGTCGGTACAGGACACGCCGCGTCGGAGGACCGGAGGAACCGGACGGTGCGGACGAAGGGACGCCCGCCGGGGCCCTAGTGGTCGAAGAACACCAGCGAGGAGTTGATGAGCTCCGCGATGACCTCGGCGTCGTGCGCGCGACGCAGTGACTCGCGGAAGTTCTCCTTGAAGAGGCTGCGCGCGATCGTCGCGAGGACCTCCAGGTGCTCCGAGAAGGACTGCGCGGGGGTGGCCATGAGGAGCACGAGGGTGGCGGGCCCGTCCACCGCGCCGAAGTCCAGGCTGTGGCCGAAGCGCGTGACCCCGACGGCGATCGACGTCTGGTTCACGTATTCGCTGCGCGCGTGGGGCAGGCCGACGCCGCCCGGCAGGCCCGTCGCCATCTGGTGCTCGCGGGAGTTCACCTGGTCGAGGAAGGCCTGCAGGTCCGAGATGCGCCCGGCCGCATGCAGGCGGCTCGCGAGCTGCGCTGCCGCATCCTCCTTGGAGGCCGCCTCCATCTCGAGGATCACGAGGTCCGGTGTGGTCAGCAGGGCGTCGTGCAGCTCGGAGGACAGGTCGCTCACTGTGTGCCTTTCGAAGGTCCCGCGGCCGCGGCCACCGGGTGCCCGGTCGCCGCGCGCCGGTGAGGAGCGCTCGTCGCGGCCCGCCCGGCTCTCCTAGCTTAGCGGGACAATATCGTGCACACCCATGCGTGCACTGTCCGCCGAGACGTCGTCGGGCTGCTCCTGGCTGAGCCGCTCCGCATCCACCCGCGCGCGGTAGTGCGTGACCTCGCGCTCGGCCTGCTGCTCGCTCCAGCCGAGGATCGGCGCCATGAGTTCGGCCACGACGGGAGCCGCGGACACGCCGCGGTCCCAGGACTCGATGGAGATCCTGGTGCGTCGCGTGAGGACGTCGTCGACGTGCCGGGCACCCTCGTGGGTGACGGCGAAGACGACCTCCGCGCGGAGGTAGTCGTCCGCGCCGGGCAGCGGCCGGCCGAGCGAGGGGTCCTCGCGGATGAGGTCCAGCACCTCCGTGGCCTGCGTGCCGAAGCGCTGCAGGAGGTGTTCGACGCGCGCGACGTGCACGCCGGCGTCGTCGGCCAGCCTGGCCCGCATGTTCCAGGCCGCCCGGTAGCCCTCGGCGCCCAGCAGCGGGACGGTCTCGGTGCAGCTCTCGGGCACCTTCTCGTCGAGAGCGCGGGTCGCCTCGTCCACGGCGTCCTTCGCCATGACCCGGTATGTGGTCCACTTGCCGCCGGCGACGACGACGAGCCCCGGCACGGGGTGCGCGACGACGTGTTCGCGGGACAGTTTCGCGGTGGAATCGTTCTCACCCGCGAGGAGCGGCCGCAGCCCGGCGTACACACCCTCGACGTCCTCGCGCGTCAGGGGCCGCTTGAGGACCTTGTTGACGTGCTCCAGCACGTAGTCGATGTCCTTCGAGGTGGCTGCCGGGTGTGCCTTGTCCAGGTCCCAGTCGGTGTCCGTGGTGCCGATGATCCAGTGGCGTCCCCAGGGGATGACGAAGAGCACGGACTTCTCGGTGCGGAGGATCAGGCCCACCGTGGACTGGAAGCGGTCGCGGGGTACCACGAGGTGGATGCCCTTGGACGCCCTGACCTTCATCTGGCCGCGATCGGTGACCATCGCCTGGGTCTCGTCCGTCCAGACCCCGGTCGCGTTCACGACCTGCTTGGCGCGGATCTCGAACACGTCCCCGCTCTCCTGGTCCTTGACCCGGGCCCCGACCACGCGCTCGCCCTCGCGGAGGAAGTCGACGACGCTGACGCGGTTCGCGGCCCGGGCACCGTAGTGCTGCGCCGTGCGCACCATGTTGACCACGTAGCGGGCGTCGTCGACCTGGGCGTCGTAGTACCTGATGGAGCCCACCATGGCGTCGTCCTTGAGGCTGGGAGCGGCGCGGAGCGTGCCCTTCCGGCTCAGGTGCTTGTGGAAGGGGACACCGCGCGAGTTGCCGCCGGTCATGCTCATGGCGTCGTACAGGGCGATCCCCGCGCCCACGTAGGGTCGCTCGACGAAGCGCTTGGTCAATGGGTAGAGGAACGGGACGGGCTTGACGAGGTGCGGCGCGATGCGCTGGATCAGCAGTCCGCGTTCCTTCAGCGCCTCCTGGACGAGCGCGAAATCGAGCATCTCCAGATAGCGCAGCCCGCCGTGGATCAGCTTCGAGGAGCGCGACGACGTTCCCGACGCCCAGTCGCGGGCCTCGACGATTCCGGTGGAGAGTCCACGCGTGACGGCGTCGAGCGCGGCACCGACGCCCACCACTCCTCCGCCGACGATCAGGAGATCGAGTTCCCTGCCCGGCTCCGTCGTGTCCCTGAGCGCCCTCAGCGCGTCGTCGCGGTCCTGCGGACTGAGTGCACCGGATGCCATGGCCATACCCTTCGTCGGGAGGTTGTGAGCCCCTGGGGAGCTACGGCAACTGTAATCCCATCAGTCGTTGGAGACATAGGGCGAGAGGACCACTTCCACCCGCTGGAACTCCTTCAGGTCCGAATAGCCGGTGGTGGCCATCGCCCGGCGCAGCGCACCGATCAGGTTCGAGGTCCCGTCCGTGTGGTGCGAGGGACCCCACAGCACCTCCTTGAGCGGTCCGACGGTGCCGATGGCGACCCTGTCGCCACGCGGCAGTTCGTGGTGGTGCGCCTCCTGGCCCCAGTGCCAGCCCTGCCCGGGCGCCTCCTCGGCCCGGGCGAGCGCGGACCCGAGCATGACGGCGTCGGCCCCCATGGCGATCGCCTTCACGATGTCGCCGCTGACGCCCATCCCGCCGTCGGCGATGACGTGCACGTACCGACCGCCGGACTCGTCCAGGTAGTCGCGGCGGGCGCCGGCGACGTCGGAGATGGCGGACGCGAGCGGCGAGTGGATCCCGAGCGCGCGGCGCGTGGTGGTGGTGGCACCGCCGCCGAAGCCGACGAGGACGCCCGCGGCGCCGGTCCGCATGAGGTGCAGCGCGGGCGTGTAGCCGGCTGCGCCGCCGACGATCACGGGGACGTCGAGCTCGTAGATGAACTTCTTGAGGTCCAGCGGCTGCTCGTTCTTGGAGACGTGCTCGGCGGACACCGTGGTCCCGCGGATGACGAAGATGTCCACGCCCGCGGCGAGGACGGTCTTGTAGAACTGCTGGGTGCGCTGCGGGGTGAGCGATCCCGCGACCGTCACGCCGGCCTCGCGGATCTCGGCCAGGCGGCTGGTGATGAGCTCGGCGCGGATCGGTGCCTCGTAGAGCTCCTGCATGCGCAGCGTCGCGGCGGGGCTGAAGTCCCCGGCACTCAGCCCGGCGATCTCGTCCAGCACCGGCTGCGGATCCTCGTACCGGGTCCACAGTCCTTCGAGGTTCAGGACACCGAGGCCGCCGAGTCGACCCAGGGCGATGGCCGTGGCCGGGGACATCACCGAGTCCATCGGCGCCGCGATGACGGGCATCTCGAACTGGTAGGCGTCGATCTGCCAGCCGACCGAGACGTCGAGGGGGTCCCGGGTCCGGCGGGAGGGCACCACCGCCACGTCGTCCAGCGAATATGCCCTGCGTCCGCGCTTGCTTCGGCCGATCTCGATCTCGTAAGTCACTGCTCTAGGTTAGCCCAGCACGCGTACCGTCCCGGCGGCGTCGACGCTCCGTGACGCCGCCGGGACGGCCTGACGCCGGTGTCCCGGCGGCGTGACCAGGCGGGTCCGGCCGACCAGGTCGGAGGTCCCGCCCCAGGGCCGGGACCTCCGACCGGACTACTGCCGCCGCACGCGGTCCAGGAACTGCGCGGTCCGGTCCTGGAGTCCGGCGATCTGGCGGCGCACGACGACGGCGGGGTCCGGGTGGATCTCGCTCGCGGGAGGCTGCCGGCGGACGTTCGAGGAACAGACGAAGTCCGCGCAGATCAGGGTCCCGACGCTGTTGCCGTCGCGCCCGGACTGGCCGGCACGGCGGGCGACCCAGAGGAGGACATCCTCCTTCGAGTACACGTCGCGGCACAGCTCGCAGAGCACCGAGCGGTTCTTCCGCGCCCCGCCTTCGGGGGCGCGCAGGAGGATGCCCGTGAGCCCACGGTCGGTCGGCAGCACCAGGTAGCCGCGCAACGGCATCTTCTCGTCACGCCAGCCGAGGACGTCGAGCCCGTCCCAGTCGAGGGTGGCGAGGTTCCTGGGCGGCGTGAGCTTGGCGGCCTCGGACCGCGTGGCGTTGATGAAGGAGGAACGGATGGCGGAGCTGGAGACAGGAAGCATGGATGAACACCTTTGCAGAGGAGGATCGAGGGGATGCGCGCTCTGCCGGCGCCGGGCACGGGGGACCGCGTCGAGGGGTCCCGTGGGAGGAACCGCCGCGAGGCGGGCGGTCCTGCGGTGTCAGCCCTGTGGGCTGTCCGCTGCATGCTGGTGGGCCGGCGACGGCAGGGGCGCACAGCAGCCCCTTCGGGCCACCCCGCTCACCGCGGCGCTCCGGGCCTTCGAGGTCCCCAGCATGCTCAACCGTCCTTGTTCCGCGACCATCGTTCCGTGATCGTCCTGCCCGGCTATCCTCTCAGGAGCCGCGGACGCAGCGCAAAGCCGCCCCGCCGTCGGGATCAGCCCGCCGTCGTCGTCGGCCCTGGACCGCCCATGACCACCACGCCGGCGCAGTCGGCGCGTCGCCCGTCCCGCCCGTCCCCGCCGGCGCAGCCGGTCCGCGCCGCCCGGCGCGGCCCCGACGGTCGGCCGCGTGCCTCGATCCCGCCCCCTGGCCAGGGACCTGCAGGGACCTGCAGGGCCCGTTGCGCCGGGCGGCGTTTCGCCCTCCCCCACCGGACACGCCAGACTGGCCTCATGACATGGACACGCGCCCGGGACTGGCTGATCGGCGCGGCCGGGATGGTGGTGCTCGTCCTCATCGCGGGCAGCGTCCTCTGGTGGATCGTCAGTGAGCCGGCCGACGCCGGATCGGCCGGGCCCGTCCCGTCCGCGCCGTCGTCGTCATCCCCGGACGGCGGTGCCGGCGCCCCTGCGCCGCCCGCGGACCTGTCCGACGACGAGGTGTGGTTCGGGGACCTCCGGCTCGACGCGGGTACCGTGCTCGCCTCGGGCTCGATGCTGACGGACGTGCGCGCCGCCGGCCGTGACGTGGTGACGGGCCCGGACGGCCTGGTCGCCGCGGAGCTCACCGTCGACGCGACCGTCCCCTTCGACGTCGTCGCGGCCGACCTGGGCGGCGGTGCGGAGGTGCGCCCGGCGGAGGACGGTCAGGCTACCGTGGTCCGCACCGTCGAGGCACTCGGCCGCGACCTGCGCGTCACCGCGACCGGCACCGTCGACGTCGAGGACGGCCGCCTCGTCCTCGAGCCACGTTCCATCGACGTCGGGGGGCCGGACTTCCTCTCCGGCGCGATCGCAGCGATCGTCCGCAACTCCGTGTCCCTCGAGCACGAGATCGAGGGACTGCCGGAGGGTCTCGTCCTCGAGGACGTCGTGGTGCGCGACGACGGGTTCCGCGCTGCGCTCATGGGTGAGGACGTCCTCCTCCGGCCGTGACGCGGCGCTGCCCGTTAGTCCTCGGGGAGCTGGCTCTCGAACATCCGGAAGTACCGTCCGCGGAGCGCCACCAGTTCCCGGTGCGTGCCGGATTCGACGACCCGCCCGTCCTCGAGCATGTGCACGATATCTGCCTTCTCGATCGTCGCCAGGCGGTGGCTGATGGCGATGATGGTGCGGCTCCGGTCGGCGAACAGGCGGGTGAAGATGCGGTGCTCGGCGAGGGCGTCGATGGCCGATGTCGGCTCGTCCATGACGACGAACGGCGCGTCGCGGTAGAAGTTGCGGGCCATCGCGAGACGCTGCCACTGGCCGCCCGAGAGACCGCTGCCCTTCCGGCCGCGCGGGTCCTCCATCCAGTTGCTCACGTAGTTCTCGAAGCCGTTGGGCATCTTCTCGATGAACTCCATCGCCTCGGCGTCCCGCGCGGCGCGGCGCACCCGCTCGTCGTCACGCGGGCGGTGCACATCGCCGAAGTAGATGTTGTTCTCGGCGGTGGCGAACTCGTACCGCAGGAAGTCCTGCGACATCACCGCCAGGTGCTGGTGCCAGTCGTCGATCCCGATGTCCCGGAGGTCGCGTCCGTCGAGCAGCACCTCGCCCTTGCTGGGCTGGTAGAGGCCCGCGAGGACACGGATCAGCGTGGACTTCCCCGCCCCGTTCTCCCCCACGATCGCGACGTGCGTCCCACGCTCGAAGGACATCGAGACGCCCCTGAGCACCTCGGCCTCGCCGCCTGCGTAGGTGAAGTGGATGTCCCTGAGCTCGACGGCGGACGGAGCCGCCTCCAGGCGCCCCGTCGCCGAGGTGGACAGCGGGAAGTCCATGAACTGCTCGTAGTCCTTGAGGTTCGCGAGGTCCTCGTCGATGGAGCTCAGCGAAGACACGAGGTTGTTCGCGGTGCTCAGGGCCCGGCTGACGATCTGCTGCACGTAGAGGAACTGGCCCACGGGCTGCGCGCGGGCGATGATCTGCCCCACGATCCACACCAGGGCGAGGAGTTCCGCGCCGTACTGCAGTGCATCGGCGAGGAGCTGCTTGGGGATGTAGCGCTTCTGGAAATCGAGCCGCCGTTTCTCGTCGGCGTCCCGCAGCGTCGAGCGCAGCCCCATCAGGTAGCGGACGATCCCGTACAGGCGCATCTCGGCGATGTGCTGCGGCTTCATGAGGTTGTTCTCGATCATGCGCCGCTGGCGGCGCGAATCCACCTGCGTGTTCCAGTGCGCCATCTGCTCGCGCGAGAGGCGGAACTGCAGGTACACGCTGGGGATGATGGCGACGAGGACGATCAGCGCGATCCACCAGCTCACGAGCAGGAGCGCCCCGATCGCGAGGACCACGGACGCCAGCTGGGTGAAGATGGCCGCGATGCGGTCGAGCACCCGCGCGTAGGAGTCGGAGAAACGGCGCGCCCGGTCGTAGAGGTCCACCGTCTCCTTGTCGTCGTACCGCCAGAACTCGAGGGCGAGGAACCGCTCGTACATGCGGTCACCGACGATCGCACCGACGCGGAAACTGAGGACCTGCTGGATGTAGCGGTCCACGCTCGTGAAGGCACCCCACAGGAGCCCGAGGACGGCGGTGACGATCACGTAGGTGATGGCCGCCCGGCCGGCGTCGGGCTCACCCGCATAGGCGGCCGCGAGGGCCGTCGTCGTGAGTGAGGCGAAGTAGGTGGTCACGAGCGGCAGCACCGCGGAGATCAGGGAGCCGGCGACCTTCATCGCCACGGCGCCCGGCGACGCCTTCGCGCTGACGGCGAGGACCTGCCCCACAGCGCGCGCGTAGGGCCCGAGGCGGAGCTTGCGGCGGGCCGTGGCCTCGGGCTGCGGCAGTCCGCTCATACGGCATCAGCCCCCTCGGTGAGGGGGCTGATGCCGGGGGCTGCGCTACTTGGAACCGTAGTTGGGTGCCTCCACCGTCATCTGGATGTCGTGCGGGTGGGACTCCTTGAGCCCGGCCGCCGTGATGCGGACGAACTTGCCCTTCGCCTTCAGCTCCGGGATGGTGCGCGCACCGGTGTAGAACATGGTCTGGCGGAGGCCGCCGACGAGCTGGTAGGCCACGGACGCCAGCGGACCGCGGTAGGCCACACGCCCCTCGATGCCCTCCGGGATGAGCTTGTCGTCACCCGTGACATCCGCCTGGAAGTAGCGGTCCTTCGAGTAGGACGTGTTCTTGCCGCGCGTCTGCATGGCCCCGAGCGAGCCCATGCCGCGGTAGGTCTTGAACTGCTTGCCGTTGACGAAGATCAGCTCACCCGGTGCCTCGGCGGATCCCGCCAGGAGCGAGCCGAGCATCACGGTGTCCGCGCCGGCCACGATGGCCTTGCCGATGTCTCCCGAGTACTGGAGCCCGCCGTCCGCGATGACCGGGACCCCGGCGGGGATGGCCGCCTTGGCCGACTCGTAGATGGCGGTGACCTGGGGCACACCGACTCCGGCGACCACGCGCGTGGTGCAGATGGAACCCGGGCCCACGCCGACCTTGATGCCGTCCGCCCCCGCGTCGATGAGCGCCTGGGCACCCTCACGCGTGGCCGCCTGGCCGCCGATGATGTCGACGTGCGCCGCCGACGGCTCGGCCTTCAGGCGGGAGATCATCTCGAGCACACCCGCGCTGTGACCGTTGGCGGTATCGACGAACAAGGCGTCGACGCCCGCCTCGACGAGGGTCATGGCCCGCTCCCAGCCGTCGCCGAAGAACCCGATGGCGGCCCCCACCCGGAGGCGTCCGTCGTCGTCCTTCGTGGACAGGGGGTACTGCTCCGCCTTCGTGAAGTCCTTCACGGTGATGAGGCCCCGGAGGATGCCTTGGCCGTCGACCAGCGGGAGCTTCTCGATCTTATTCTTCGCCAGGAGGTTGATCGCGTCGTCACCGCTGATGCCCACGTGCCCGGTGACGAGCGGCATCTTCGTCATGACGTCGTGCACGCGGGTGGTCGGGAAGTCCCGCTCGAGCACGAAGCGCGTGTCCCGGTTGGTGACGATCCCGAGCAGGTGCCCGGCGTCGTCGACGACGGGCAGGCCCGAGACGCGGTAGTGGCCGCAGAGTTCGTCCAGTTCCTGCAGGGTGGCAGCGGGACCGATGGTCAGCGGGTTGGTGATCATGCCGGACTCGCTGCGCTTCACGCGGTCCACCTGGTCCGCCTGGTCCTGGATGGACAGGTTGCGGTGGATGACGCCGAGGCCGCCCTGCCGCGCCATGGCGACGGCCATGCGGGACTCGGTGACGGTGTCCATGGCCGAGGAGAGCAGGGGCGTCCGCACCGTGATGCGCTTCGAGATGCGCGAGGAGGTATCGGCCTCGGAAGGGATGACGTCGGTGTGGCCGGGGAGGAGGAGCACGTCGTCGTACGTCAGGCCGATGAATCCGAAGGGGTCGTGGGTCTGGTTCTGGCCGGACTGCTCGCTCACTGCTGCGCCTCTTTCGGTGTCGCCCGATGGGAGTGGGGTGGGGCCTTCGGCGCTGACGCCGGCGGGCTCTGCCAGTCTAGAACGGTTCATCGGGGTGCCCTATTCCGGTGACAGCGCTCACGTCACCGGCCGGGCGAGCCGCCCGGCCGGACCGGATCCGCCGATGCGGCACCGGACGTCGTACCCTAGAAGGAGTATCCGCCCGGCTCGACCGGGACCACTTCAGGGATCTGCCGGGTTGGCCGGCCTCGACGACACACGTCCGGCGGCCTCTCCCCTGCCCCCGCCACCACTGAGAGAAACCTAATCTGTGAATAAAAGACCTGCCGCACTGACAGCACCACGGGACCTGGCCAAGGGAGCCATGCGCATTGTCGCCCTGGGTGGGATCGGTGAGATCGGTAGAAACATGACCGTGTTCGAGTTCGACGGCAAACTGCTGATCGTCGACTGCGGAGTCCTGTTCCCCGAGGAGCACCAGCCCGGCATCAATGTCATCCTCCCGGACTTCTCCTACATCCGGGACCGGCTCGACGACGTCGTGGCCGTCGTCCTGACGCACGGGCACGAGGACCACATCGGCGGTGTCCCGTATCTCCTCAAGGAGCGCGCGGACATCCCCCTGGTCGGCTCGCGCCTCACGCTGGCCTTCATCGAGGCGAAGCTCAAGGAGCACCGCATCACCCCGAAGACCGTCCAGGTCAAGGAGGGTGACCGCCGGACCATGGGCGGTTTCGACCTCGAGTTCGTCGCGGTCAACCACTCCATCCCCGACAGCCTCGCCGTCGCCATCCGCACCGCCGCCGGCATGGTGCTGCACACGGGTGACTTCAAGATGGACCAGTTCCCGCTCGACCGCCGCATCACGGACCTGGGCGCGTTCGCCCGCCTCGGCGCCGAGGGCGTGGACCTGTTCCTGACGGACTCCACCAACGCGGACGTCCCGGGCTTCACGACGTCGGAGAAGGACCTCGGCCCGGCCATCGACGCCGTGTTCCGCACCGCCCCGCGCCGCATCATCGTCTCGAGCTTCGCGAGCCACATCCACCGCATCCAGCAGATCATCGACACCGCGCACCGCCACCGCCGCAAGGTGGCGTTCGTGGGACGCTCGATGGTCCGCAACATGACCATCGCGGCGGACCTCGGCTACCTCAACATCCCGCAGGGCCTGCTCGTGGACTTCAAGAAGCTCGAGCGCAGCGACGACCACAAGGTGGTGCTGATCTGCACCGGTTCGCAGGGCGAGCCGATGGCCGCGCTGTCCCGCATGGCCAACAAGGACCACGCCATCCGGATCAGCGAGGGTGACACCGTCCTGCTCGCGAGCTCGCTCATCCCGGGCAACGAGAACGCGATCTACGGCATCATCAACGCCCTCACCGAGATCGGCGCCAACGTGGTCCACAAGGGCAACGCCAAGGTGCACGTCTCCGGCCACGCCAGCGCCGGCGAGCTCGCCTACTGCTACAACATCGTCAAGCCGCGCAACGTCATGCCGGTCCACGGCGAGTGGCGCCACCTCCGCGCGAACTCGGAGATCGCCGTCGCGACCGGCGTCGATCCCCGCAACGTGGTCATCGCCCAGGACGGCGTGACCGTCGACCTCGCGCGCGGCCGCGCCACGCTCTCGGGCAAGGTCGACGCCGGCCTCGTGTTCGTCGACGGCGACAGCGTCGGCGGCATCACCGAGGAGGACCTCGTGGAGCGCCGTCGCCTCGCCGAGGAGGGCGTGGTCACGGTCCTCGCCATCATCGACCCGGACAACGGGGAGATGGTCGAGTCGCCCGAGTTCTTCACGAAGGGCTTCTCCTGCTCCGACGAGGACCTCGACAAGGCCGGAGCCGCCGTCGAGAAGGCACTGCGCGACGCCGCGTCCAACCGCCAGGGCGGCCGCCGGCAGGACCCCGAGGACATCATCGAACGGGCCACGGCCAACTGGATGCGCCGGTTCTACAACCGCCAGCCGGTCGTCACGGCGATCGTGGTCGACGCCTGATCCCACGGCTCCGGGCCCGACGCCCGCAGCGCCCGAAGCCCCGGCACTCGAAGGAGTGGCCGGGGCTTCGTCGTCCGTCGTCGGGACGTCGTCGCCCGGATCCCCCTGCGGGCTGTGCGGAGTGGGAGTGTTCGACCCTGCCCCTTGTCGCGGGATCCTGCCTGGGCTCGATGCGCCGGGCAGGGCATCCGGGGTGACCGCGCGGAAGAGGCCACACGCAGCAGCACCCCGGCTCGATGAGCCGGGGTGCTGCTGGACGTGCCGGGAGCGTGTGCCGTTCAGGCAGGCGTCCTAGTGCGAGTGGCCGTGGCCCTCGTCGCCCTCGGACTCCTCGGGCTTCTCGACCACGAGCGTCTCGGTGGTCAGCACCAGCGCCGCGATGGAGGCCGCGTTGCGCAGTGCGGAGCGCGTCACCTTCACGGGATCGATGATGCCCGCGTCCACGAGGTTCTCGTACTCGCCGGTCGCGGCGTTGAAGCCGTGACCCACCTCGAGATCGGAGACCTTGGAGACGACGACGTAGCCCTCGTGTCCGGCGTTCTCCGCGATCCAGCGCAGCGGCTGCGCGAGGGCACGGCGCACGAGGCCGATCGCCGTAGCGGCGTCGCCCTCGAGTGCGAGGACGGCGGGGTCGGTGTCGAGCGCCTTGCCGGCGTGGACCAGTGCGGATCCACCACCGGCGACGATGCCCTCCTCGAGAGCGGCACGCGTGGAGGACACGGCGTCCTCGATGCGGTGCTTCTTCTCCTTGAGCTCCACCTCGGTGGCAGCGCCGACCTTGATCACGCCGATACCGCCGGCGAGCTTGGCGAGGCGCTCCTGGAGCTTCTCGCGGTCCCAGTCGGAATCGGTGCGCTCGACCTCGGCGCGGATCTGCGCCACGCGGTCGGCGACGTCGGACTCGCTGCCGGTGCCGTCCACGATCGTGGTGGCGTCCTTGGTGACGGTGATCCGGCGGGCGGAGCCGAGGACCTCGAGACCCACCTGGTCGAGCTTGAGGCCGAGATCGGGCGAGACGACCTGCGCACCCGTGAGGGTCGCGATGTCCTGCATCATGGCCTTGCGACGGTCACCGAAGCCGGGAGCCTTGACGGCGACGACGTTCAGGGTGCCGCGGATCTTGTTGACCACCAGGGTGGACAGGGCCTCGCCCTCGATGTCCTCGGCGATGATGAACAGCGGCTTGCCGGCCTGCAGGGCCTTCTCCAGCAGCGGCAGGAACTCCTGCAGCGAGGAGATCTTCCCGGAGTTGATGAGGATGAGCGCGTCCTCGAGGACGGCTTCCTGGCGCTCCGCGTCGGTCACGAAGTACGGGGAGAGGTATCCCTTGTCGAACTGCATGCCCTCGGTGAGGACCAGCTCCGTGACGGTCGAGGAGGACTCCTCGATGGTGATGACGCCGTCCTTGCCGACCTTCTCGAAGGCCTCGGCAAGGAGGTCTCCGACCTCGGTGCTCTGGGCGGAGATGGACGCGACATTGGCGGTCTGCTGACCGACGACCTCGCGTGCGTTCTCCAGCAGGCGCTTGGCGACGGCCTCGACCGACACCTCGATGCCGTGCTTGAGCTGTCCGGGAGCCGCGCCGGCGGCCACGTTGCGGAGGCCCTCCTTGACGAGTGCCTGGGCGAGGACGGTCGCGGTGGTGGTGCCGTCACCGGCGACGTCGTTGGTCTTGGTGGCGACCTCCTTGGCCAGCTGCGCGCCGAGGTTCTCGTAGGGGTCGTCGAGTTCGATCTCGCGGGCGATCGTGACGCCGTCGTTCGTGATGGTGGGGGCGCCCCACTTCTTGTCCAGCACGACGTTGCGTCCGCGGGGGCCCAGCGTCACCTTGACGGTGTTCGCGAGCTTGTCCACGCCGGCCTCGAGGGCACGGCGGGCGGCGTCGTTGAATTCCAACTGCTTTGCCATTGTTGATTCCTTTCAGGCTTGTGCAGCGAGAAAAACCCCGGCCACTGCGGGCCGGGGCTTCTCAAGGGGTTACTACTTGACGACGACTGCGAGGACGTCGCGGGCGGAGAGCACGAGGTACTCCTGGCCGCCGTGCTTGACCTCGGTTCCGCCGTACTTCGAGTAGATGACGATGTCGCCCTCGGCGACGTCGACGGGGACGCGGTTGCCGTTGTCGTCGACACGACCCGGTCCGACTGCCACGACCTCGCCCTCCTGGGGCTTCTCCTTGGCCGTGTCCGGGATGACGAGGCCGGAAGCAGTGGTCTGCTCGGCTTCGAGGGGGCGGACAACGATGCGATCCTCAAGGGGCTTAATAGAGACCGACACTCGGGCTCTCCTTTGCGTTCGATACCAATGGATTGGGGCCGTCGGGATGGGCGTGAACCGTCGTCGCGGTGCCGGCGAACGCTTCCCTCGGGATTAGCACCCACAGGGAGTGAGTGCCAACTCTGACTGTATGCAAGGGCTGGCACTCGGTCAAGGCGAGTGCCAAATGTCGACGGTCCGACGACGCGATGGCGCAGGCGGCCGGACCCGGTCCGACGGCTGCGTCGCCTAGGCTGGCACCATGGCTTCGGACAACATCGCGGACATCCTGACCCCCGAGGGCTGGGAGCTGCTGAACTCGCTCGGGCCCTACACCGAGGCCGACAGCCTCCGTCTCACCGAGCAGCTGCGGAAGGCCGGCCACGCTCCCGGCGTGGTCGCCGCCGCCCTGACGCAGTCGCGCCTGCGGGCCAGGGCCTCGGCGAAGTTCGGGCCGTTCGCCGACCACATGGTGTTCACCACCGCCGGGCTCGAGCAGGCCACACGCCTGAGCGTCGCCGCACAACATGCACGGCGCTTCGTCGACGCCGGACTCGTCAAGGTGGCGGACCTCGGCTGCGGGCTGGGGGCCGACAGCATGGCGCTGGCCACCCTCGACCGCGAGGTCACCGCCGTCGAGCTCGATGAGACCACGGCGGCCGCGGCCACCATGAACCTGATGCCGTTCCCCAACGCCCGCGTCGTGAACGCCGACGCCGCCTTCGTCGACACCGCCGGGTACGACGGCGTGTGGCTGGATCCGGCGCGGAGAACGACGACGACGTCGGGCACGTCCCGCCTCTTCGATCCCGAGGCGTTCTCCCCCCCGCTCTCCTTCGTCCAGCAGCTCGCCGACAGCGGCATGCCCGTCGGCGTGAAGATGGGCCCCGGCATGCCGCACGAATCGGTCCCCGGGACGTGCGAGGCGCAATGGGTCTCCGTGGACGGCGATGTCACGGAGGTGGCGCTCTGGTTCAACGCGCTCCGCCGGCCGGGCGTCCGGCGCGCAGCGCTCCTGCTCGGGGCCCGGGGAGCGGCGGAAATGGTGTCGGAGGCATCCTTCGGGGACGGCCCGACGGCGGCGGTCGGGGAACCCGCGGGCTACCTCTACGAGCCCGACGGCGCCGTCATCCGCGCCGAGCTGGTGGCGGACCTCGCACAGCAGCTGGGCGGGCACCTGCTGGACCCGATGATCGCCTACATCTGCGCGCCCATGCTCACGGACACGCCCTTCGCCCGGGCCTACCGCGTCCTCGAGGTCCGCCCCTACAACGTGAAGGCGCTGAAGGCGTGGGTCCGGTCCGAGGGCATCGGCGTGCTGGACATCAAGAAACGGGGGACCTCCGTCACCCCGGAGGAAGTCCGGAAACAGCTCCTGACCGGGTCCGGCAAGGGCCGCAGGAAGGCGACCCTCGTCCTGACGCGGATCGGCGAGGACCGGGTGGTCATCGTCGTCGAGCCGGTCCCCGCCCCCTGACCGAGCCACACATCCGGGACGACCGCAACCCGGCGGCGCCCTTCCCGCGGGCACGCCGGGCTTCCTAGACTCGTGGGGAACCAGGACGGGCGGCGGAGGGACGGAGCACAGGCATGACGGACAGTGCCAGCAGCACGGACGACCGGCCGACACGGCACGGGGTCCTCTTCGACGTGGACGGAACGCTCGTCGACTCCAACTACCAGCACACGATGGCGTGGTGGCAGGCCTTCCGCCGCTTCGGCCACGACCTGCCGATGGCGGAGATCCACCGTGCGATCGGCATGGGCGGGGACAAGCTCGTGGCCCACCTGCTGGGCGACGATCGCGACACCGAGCAGGACGGCGAGCTCGATGCCACGCGCTCCGCGGTGTTCTCGACCTTCTGGCCCGGGCTCCGGAGCTTCGAGGGCGCGGGCGAGCTGCTGCGGCGCTGCGCCGACGAGGGCCTCACCGTGGTCCTCGCCTCCTCCGCCTCGCACCAGGAGCTGGCCGTCTCGCGCGGGATCATCGGCGCGGACGAGGCCATCAGCGCCGCGACGAGTTCGGGAGACGCCGAGAACAGCAAACCCGATCCGGACATCCTCCAGGCAGCGCTGACGGCGGGCGGACTGGACGCCGCGAACACGGTGTTCGTCGGGGATTCCGTCTGGGACGTGCTGGCGGCCTCGGAACTGGGCATCCCGACCGTCGGGCTCGCCTCCGGCGGCACGAGCGCGGCCGAGCTCCGCGAGGCAGGGGCCGTCGAGGTGCACAAGGACATCCGGGCGCTCCTGACCGCGTTCGACGACGGTGCGCTGCACCGGCTCGCAGCGGCCGGCGCGAAGCCGTGAGCGCGCCTAGTCCTCGCTGTCGAGCAGTCGCCGCCGAGCACTGAGCAGCTCGATCTCCGGACGGGACGCGACGTGCCGCTCCACGCGGTCCAGCACGTCCACCACATGCTGCCGGTCGCCGCTGACCAGTCCGACGCCCACGATCACCCGCCGGTGCAGGTCCTGGTGGCCCACCTCGGCGGCGGACACCTCGAAGGAGCGCCGGAGGTCCGCGACGATCGGCCGCACCACGGACCGCTTGCCCTTGAGGGAATGCACGTCACCCAGCAGGATGTCGAACTCGATGGACCCGATCCACATGCTGATGCTCCTGACCTGCGGCTACTAGGCGGAATCGCGCCAGACGACGGCGGTGTCCAGGACCTGCACCGCACTGGGCAGGCCCCGGATCTGCGCGAGGACGAGCTCGGCCGCGGTGCTGCCCAGCAGGTCAGCGGGCTGCCGGACCGTCGAGAGCTGCGGGCGGGTCCGCAGCGCCCAACTGCTGTCGTCGAACCCCACGATCCCGACGTCGTCGGGCACCTTCCGCCCCGACTCCTGCAGCGCCGTCATGGCCCCCGCGGCAACGGCATCGGACGCGGCGAACACGCCGTCGATCTCCGGGCACCGGCGCAGCAGTTCCTGCATCCCCTGAAGCCCCGCGGCGTAGGTGTAGAGCGGGTACTCCACCACGAGCGACGGATCGAAGCGCGAACCCATCGCCTCGCGGAAGCCGGCGAAGCGGTCCTGTCCGGAATCGCGGTCCATCGCACTGGCGATCATCCCGATGCGCCTGCGGCCCGTCGCCACGAGCCGCTCGGTGATGGACCGCGCGGCCGCGGAGTTGTCGATGGCGACGTAGGGGAGGTCCGGGGTCCCGGGTGGGTGGCCGACGAACGCAGCCGGTACCCCGATGTCGCGGACGGCGGACGCGATGGGATCCGAGGCGCGCGCGGACACGATGACGGCGCCGTCCACGAGCCCGCCCCGCAGGTAGTCGGCCACGCGGCGGCTGTCGCGGTCGGAGTCGATGATGAGTGAGACCAGCTGGTAGTCCGCCCTCGAGAGCACCTCGTTGGCCCCGAGCAGGATCGAGCCGATGTTGGGATCCTCGAACAAGAGCGAGTGGGGTTCGTGGATGATCAGCGCGATGGCGCGGGACTCCTGCGTGACGAGATTCCGGGCGGCCGAGTTGCGCACGTAGCCGACGCTCGCGATCGCCTCCTCGACGGCGATCCGCGCCTCGTCGGACACATAACGCTCGCCGTTGACGACGCGGGAGACGGTCCCTCTGGAGAGCCCGGCCGCGGTCGCGACATCGTTGATGGTCGCCCGGCGGTTCCGGGTGCGGGGCGGGGGCATACGTGTACTTTAGCCGAGCCCCCGGGGCCGCCGGCGTGGAACAGGCGTAGGGTGGGGAGCAGTTGTCTAGAAGAAGGCGGCTGACCTCGGTTCTTCTCGTTGGTCGCCGATCCTCGGATCGCGTGCCGGTCAGTAGAGCACCATCCCCGATCGGGGGCGTGCACCATGAACGACCAGGAAGCCCTTCTTCCACAGCCACCCGCAGGCTGCCGTTCCAGCCGTCCTGCGGATCCGTCCGTTCGCCGTCCAGGCGTGAGCCGCACGGCCCTGCCGTGCCCGCCCGGCATCGTCGACCCAGTGCTCCGCACCCGGATCAGCACCCCCTCATGACGCGGTGGACGCCCATCGTGGCACTCCTCCCGCACCTCCCGCTCCGGGCACTGCACGTCACTCCCCCCTGCCTCGGCCCCTGCGAGCGATTCCACCCCCGCCGGCCCATCCCTTCCCGGCACCTGTACGCCATACTGCAAAGGACCACCCCATGACGCAGCACATCCCCACCTTCCTGCAGGACTGCACCGCCGTCACCGCCGACGGTTCCCTCGTCCCCGCCGATGAGCTCGAGGGACTGTACCTGTACTGGTGCTCGACCCGCACCGACACTCCCCTGACGACCGAGGACCTCATCACGGCCCTCGTCGCGCAGGAGGGCGTGGAACGCCTGCGGCACAACGGTGTGGACTGCGTCGAAGGACTCGTCCTCACGGGTGCTGTGATGGCAGAATTCATCCTCACCTGCCATTTCACGGGTGCGTGGGGCCAGCCCGATCTGTGGGACCTCAGCGCGGCACGGGACGTCGCGACCGCCTCGTAGGACGTTCGAAGGAGACACCGTGGCCCGACGGACCGCCGGCCAGCGCAGCACCCCCGCGCTGGCCGCCCTCTCCGACGCCGGGATCGCCTTCACCGCTCATCCCTACCATCACGACGACGGCGTCTCGTCCTACGGCCTCGAAGCCGCCGAAGCGCTCGGCGTCGAGCCGTCCCGGGTCTTCAAGACCCTCATGGCCAGTGTGGACGGGGTGCTCGCCGTCGCCGTCGTCCCGGTCAGCGGCTCCCTGCACCTGAAGGCACTCGCAGCGGCCCTCGGTCGGCGCAGGGCCGTGATGGCGGACCCGGCCGACGCGCAGCGGCGCTCCGGCTACGTCCTCGGGGGGATCTCGCCGGTCGGGCAGCGGCTTCCCTCGCCCGTGGTGATCGATGTGACGGCACTGCAGCACTCCACCGTCTTCGTCTCGGGAGGGCAGCGGGGGCTCGACGTCGAGCTCTCCCCCGCGGACCTCATCGCGGTGACCGGAGCGCTGACGGCCCCGATCGCCGACCCCTGAGGCACGGCCTCCACACCCGAGCCGACTGATCCGGCGCCTGCCACGGCCGCCCGCGCCGAGCCCGCTGCCGGCCCGCCGTCGGCCGCTACGGTGGAGGCGTGACCACGATCAGCGAGAGCATCCCCCCGACCGCCGAAGCCCTCACGCTCTACGCCGCGGTCGGCTGGACCGCGTACACCCGTGATCCAGCCCGGCTCGAACGCAGCCTCGCCGGGTCGCACCTGGTGCTCACGGCCCGGGACGACGCCGGCACGCTGCTCGGTCTCGCCCGGACCGTCTCGGACGGCAAATCCATCTGCTATCTGCAGGACATCCTCGTCGCGCCCGCCGCGCGGCGGAGCGGGATCGGGAGGGCACTGCTGCAGGACATCAGGGACCGCTACCGGCAGTGCATGTTCCTCGCGCTCACCACCGATGCCGAGGGCACCCCGGACGCCACCGGCTCACACCCCTTCTACGCCTCGATGGGTTTCCGCCGACACGCGGATCTCGGTCTCGCCGCCTTCGGTCTCCGGCCGTGAACCATCCGCCGTCGGAGCTACCGGCGTGGCCGGCTACAGCGCCGTCCGCCGGACAGGTGATGCTCCGGCGGTTCGAGGACCGGGACGTACCGATGGTGCAGGAGCTCTCGACCGATCCCTATGTACCCCTGATCGGGACCCTCCCGCCGTCGTGTGACCGCGCCGGTGCCCTGGCCTACATCGCGCGCCAGCGGCAACGGCACGTCGAGGGTGCCGGGTTCTCCTTCGCCGTCGCAGAGGCAGGCAGCGGCCAGGCACTCGGCATGATCGGGCTGTGGCTGCGTGACCGCGCCCTCGGTCGCGCACAGGTGGGGTACGCCGTCATGCCCCGGGCCCGCGGCCGGGGCGTCGCCACCGACGCCCTGCGCGCCCTCGTCCCGTTCGCCTGGACCCTCCCGGAGCTGCACCGCCTGGAACTGCACGTCGAGCCGTGGAACACCGCCTCGGCGAGCGCCGCCACGTCGGCGGGATTCGCGGTCGAGGGGCTGCTGCGAGGCTACCTCGAGATCGGCGGCCGACGACGGGACCTCATGTCCTACGCCAGGATCCGCGACGTCCCGTCGGGCACGGAGGCGCCGCATCTCGCGTCCCTGGGCGGGGCGTGAACGCCGCTCCCCCGGAACGCGTATACCCCTCACGAGTCGCCGAACCCCGGGGACCGGCGCTTCCCGAGGAGAACACGATGAAGAAGAAGACCACACTGGGTGTCCTTGCCCTCGCCACGATCGCTGCGGTGGGCCTGGTCCCGGCCGTCGCCAGCGCAACGGGCGGATCCTCCCAGGCCGGCAGTGCGTCCGCGCAGCACTCGAACGGCGGCGGGAACGGAGCCGGCAAGCTGCGTGTCGTGGGCCTGGCCGACGGCGGGACCGCACTGGTGCACTTCGAGACCGCGAAGCCCGGTAAGGTGCGCGGCGAGGTCGGCGTGACCGGTCTGACCGGAGGTGACACGCGCCTGATCGGCATCGACTACCGCGTGCAGGACGGCCACCTCTACGGCGTGGGCAACAACGCCGCCGGCGCCGGCGTGTACCGGATCGATGCGGGGACAGGCCTGGCGACCCTGGTCACCCGGCTCACCGTCGCCCTGAGCGGCTCGACGTTCGGCGTCGACTTCAACCCCGCCGCGAACGCGCTCAGGATCACCAGCGACAGCGGCCAGAACCTGCGCCAGCCCTTCGCCACCGCAGGTGCGCCGACCGTCGTGGACGGCGCGCTGAGCTATGCGGCGCCGGCGATCGCCGCCGGGATCAACGGCGCCGCCTACACCAACAACGACCTCGATCCGAACACCGCGACCACGCTGTTCGACCTGGACACCGCCCTGAACCAGATCGCCGTGCAGTCTCCCGCCAATGCCGGATCGCTGGCCCCGACAGGGATGCTCGGTGTCGATGCCGGTGGCGATACCGGCTTCGACATCTACTCCACGCTCCGGGACGGCACCACCGTCGGAGTCACGGGCTTCGCCGCCGTGAACGGCTCCCTCTACGAGATCGCCCTGCTCAGCGGCACGGCGACCTCCCGCGGCACGATCGGAGCAGCGGTGACCGATATCGCCCTGCCCCTGGACCAGCGCTGACGCGCGGCCCCGTCCTGGACCGGGCGCGGCCGTCGCGTCCTCGTCCGGGGTGGGGCCGCCCGTCCTCCGAGCCCCGATTCCGGCAGCGGAGCGGGCCCCGGGCAGGACGGGCGCCCCGGCCTGAGGCCCTCATCCTGCTCGCTTCCGCTCAGTGCGATGCTCTCCAGGCGAGGACCGATGCTCCTGCCGTCACTGCCGGTCCGGCCGGCACCATCCTCATCATCGTGTTGCGGATGGCGACACGAATCCTGCCCTCGACGTCGGCTCCGATCCGCCCGGCACCCCGTGACCGCCGGACCATCTTCTGCGTACGCGGGCGGCGGGCTGCGTCGAACCTGCCTAGTGCGACCTCCAGGGACTCTCCCTCCCTGACCGGTCGGCCGACCAGGAGACCGATGCACGCGCCGTCCTCCAGGGAGGAATGCGCTCCCTGCCCCATCGTGGGGAGCATGGCATGCGCCGCGTCGCCGACGAGCGCCCCTCGTCCATGGACGTAGGTCCCGAGGTGGGGTGCCAGGTCATGGACGTCATGGCGCATGACCTGATCGGCCGGCGTCCGATCGATCAGAGGCCGGACAGGGTCGGCCCACCCCGTGAAATGCCGTGCGTCCTGTCTGCGTCCTGTCTGCGTCCTGTCTGCGTCCTGTCTGCGTCCTGTCTGCGTCCTGTCTGCGTCCTGTCAGGGGATCGACGTCGCCACGAGGGGCACGGCGCCGCCCCGGACCGTCAGGCCCCCCGAGGGTGGAACGAGCACCGTGATCTGCGACGGGCGGCCCACGTCGGCGCCCTGATGGACCGTCAGCGTTGCCGGCGGCGCGACTTCGCCGAGGTGCCGCAGGTAGGCGCCCAGCGAGGCCGCCGCTGATCCCGTCGCGGGATCCTCGCGGACGCCTCCCGGGGGGAACGGATTGCGGGCGTCGAAGAGGAGCGTGTCCCGCCGATGCACGACGGCGACGGTCGCCTTCCAGCCCTGGGCTGCCATGAGCTTCCTCAGCCCGGTGAAGTCGTAGTCGAGCCCGCGCAGGACGCCCGCGCTCCGCACGGGGACGACCGGATGGACGTTGCCCGCGTAGGCGAGCAGGACGGGCAGGCTCTGGTCGAGGTCCGTCCCACCGAGCCCCAGGCGGAGCAGCAACTCCGCGCGCACACCACCGTCGATTTCCTCGACGCGCGGCTCGACCGTCACGAGCGACGCCACGAGACGTCCGTCCACCAGCTCCGTGACGAGGTCGATCGGCCCCACCGGCGTGTCCAGCAGGAGTCGCCCCATGCCCTCACGCTCCGCGAGGGCCACGCCCGCGGCGATCGTCGCATGGCCGCAGAAGGGTACTTCCGCCTCCGGGGCGAAATAGCGGAGCTGTGCTCGACCGGCGGATCGCCGCAGGACGAACGCGCTCTCCGCGTACCCGATGTCCGCGGCGATGGCCTACATCTCCGCCGGATCGAGATGGTCGGCGTCGAGCACGATCCCGGCCGGGTTACCGCCGTCGGGCGTGTCCGTGAAGGCGGCGTAGCGGCGGATCTCCTTGCGCACAGACTAGCGGGCACACCGCGTGGTCCGCCGGGCCTGCGCGGGTCGCCCGCTGTCGTCGACGTCGATGACTCGATGAAGGGGCAGAGCGGAGGACTCCTCACCGGTGAGATGCAGAAGCACGTCATCCGATGTCAGCGGTGCGATGTCTTCCCCGACGGTGAAGGCCAGCGGTATGCAGTCCGAGCACCATCGATATCGTCGGTCACGAGCACCTAAATCCCATCGGCGATGTCAGGTCAACCCCTTCGCCTGGCTATCCCTCCTCCGGAAGGACGCCACACCGTCGGATATCTTTCCCCGCAATGAGCAGGATCGATATCTGCGCTGTCGAGGAAGGTCTCCGCCGTGACCGCACCGATTCCGGCAGCCGTATGGAGAGACCACGTGCAGCCGATTTCCACTTCTGTCAGACCTGGCATAAGAGCTCGAATTCCTCTGCGCCGGCGACGTCCACGGCCGGAGGGGGTGCACCTCCGCTGCAGCCCGCGCAGAACAGCGCCACTGCAAGGACGGACGACGTCGACAGAGTTGTGGCATGTGCCGCTCGGTTCTCCCGGAACGCGCCGACGGAGGAAAAGCACAGCGGTGTCGTGTGCGGTGATGTGGATGATCAGAAGCAGGCTTAGTCATTTCCGGGATAGAGTCAGGAGAAGGGGAACACATTCATCGATAACGAGTAATTCAGGAGCAGAACAATGGCACAGCGCGTCCAGGTGGAATTGGTCGACGACCTCGATGGTGCGGAAGCACAGGAAACCGTGCGATTCGGCGTCGACGGCACCGACTACGAGATCGATCTCACGGCAGAGAATGCGGAAAAACTGCGCTCGGTCCTGTCCCTCTACGTCGACAAGGGGCGGAAGTCCACGGCGGGCCGGCGCGGGCAGAGTGGACAGGGTCGCCAGGCGACGACGACGTCGACCACCAAGTCCAAGCGCGAGGAGACGCAGCAGATCCGCCAGTGGGCCAAGGACAACGGGCACAACCCCAGTTCGAGGGGACGCATCACCCAGTCCATCATCGACGCGTACAACGAAGCTCAGTAGACGCCGGGTCGCACCCGACCAGGGGCGAAGAGGACCGTGGCCGGACGGGATGATCTGACGGCGGAGTCCGACGGGCGAGTGCCGAACGGAGCACCCGAGGTCTCGCCGATCACCGAGAGTGCCGGGCACTTCGGACTCGATCCCACGCTACGTCCCGGTCGGCGCGTGTCCGTTCGCCGTCGTGACCGCTCCTGTCGGGTCGCTGCTGCCGGGCGATGAGCCTGCTTGGTCGGCGTCCTGTCGCTCAGCCGTCCAGGCTGCTCAGGTCACCCGCGGTCGTGTTGGTGCGCCGATTGACGAGCCAGGTGACGAGCCACAGCACCACCCCGATCGCCATGAGGCCGCCCGCGATCTGGTACTGGACGACGTCGCGCCCCACCCAGGGACCGGCCAGGAAGGCGCAGAGGAGCGCGGCCACGATCGGCAGCGGTCCGGGCGAGGTGAAGAAGACCTTGCGATTGACATCGCGCTTCCGCCGCAGCACCACGCAGGCGATGTTCACGACGGTGAAGACGCACAGCAGGAGGAAGGCCGTGGTGCCGGAGAGGTTGGCGACGATGTTGCTGTCCGGGTCGCTGGTCACGTACAGGATCAGCCCGAGGGCCAGGACGGTCGAGAACGCGATCCCGGCCCAGGGTGTGCAGCGCACCGGGAGCACCTTGCCGAGCGGGCGGGGAAGCACGCCCTGACGAGCCATACCGTAGATCAGCCGGCTGGCCATGAGCATGTTGATGAGTGCGGTGTTCGCGACCGCGAAGACGGCGAGGAACGGGAAGATCCTGTCGATCGGGAAGTCCGGCGAACCGGCGCGGACCACCTCCAGCAACGCCGCGCCCTCGGCCTCACGGATCCCGGCGAGTTCGGTGGGGCTGAGCACCGTGACCACCGAGATGGCCACCAGCATGTAGAAGATGACGGCGATCCCCAGGCCGGTGAGCATGGTGCGCGGGAAGATGCGCTCCGGGTTCTGGGTCTCCTCCACCATGTTCACGGAGTCCTCGAACCCCACCATGGCGAAGAAGGCGATCGACGTCGCCGCGGTCACGGCGAGGAACAGTCCCTTGTCCTGCGCGTCGGTGAACACGAAGATCTCGCCGACGTTGCCCTTCCCCTGAGCCATCGCCAGGAAACCGACACCGATCACGATGCACAGCGCGGTCATCTCCACGAGCGTCAGCACCACGTTGAACTTGACGCTCTCGCCGACCCCGCGGAGGTTGATCACGGCCAGCAGCAGCATGAAGGCGAGGGCGACGATGGTGATGACGCCCTGCCCCGGCATCTCCAGCCACCCGTTCACCTCGAGGCCGCCGAAGAAGTTCTGGGCGAGGACATTGGCCGATGTCGCAGCGCTCGTGATCCCGGAGCAGACGACGGCGAATGCCACGAGGAACGTGACGAAGTGGATGCCGAACGCCTTGTGGGTGTAGAGCGCCGCCCCGGCCGCCTGGGGGTACTGCGTCACGAGTTCCAGGTAGGAGAAGGCGGTCATGGTCGCGACGATGAAGGCCAGCAGGAACGGGAGCCACACGATTCCGCCGACGGTACCGGCCATGGTCCCGGTCACGGCGTAGACCCCCGCCCCGAGGATGTCGCCGACAATGAAGAGCAGGAGCAGCTTCGGTCCGAGGACCCGCTTCAGTTCCGGCTCGCCGGTCGTGGTCGGAGCGTCGGACACGTGCTCGGCAGAAGTACTCATGGTCGGCCTCCCCTAGGTTTTCCACCTCACTGTGGCCCTGTTCAGTCTGCTTAGCAAGCACTCGCCCGCAGAAATGCCGCTCGTGACGCGGGGCGGGGACCAGCAGCCGGCCTGGGCCGGTCCGGGGGTCCAGGCCCGCGGCATCGTTCACGGCTTTCCGGGGGCAGGGTGCGTGTCGCGCCGGGACACGCCGGTGATGAGGGACGATCGCGCGAAAAGACGTGCACGACGGCGCGGGAGCCCGGTGTGAAGGACGCGGCAGGAGCCGCCCCCACGAACGGGAACGGCTCCTGCCGCGTGGGCTCGGGCGGGGTCAGAGGGTCGCTTCGAGCCACTCCTGGACCACGGGAATCTCGACCCGCTGGTAGCCGCCGAGGTAGCGGCAGTTCGAGGTGTACCCGTAACTCGTGACCGCCACGAGGTAGCCATCGAGGAAGACGGGCCCCCCGGAGTCACCGAAACAGGTCCCTCCTCCCCCGCGGTTGTCATTCGGGTTGCCCTGCAGCTGCAGGATCTGCGGCGTCAGCTTCTGTCCCGGAGAGGTGGTGCTGCGCCGGATCAGAGGGTAGGACATGGGCTGCGGCTTCTGCGGACCCGTCGCCGGCTTGCGCACCTCGGTCCCGTATCCCACGACCTCGAAGAGGGTCCTGTTGAGCACGGGCGACGCGAACCGGTCGAGGTACCGGAGCGGGGCGACGACGGCCGGCTCGATGCCGACCACGGGCTCATCGAGGACGATGACGCCGACGTCGTTCCAGTTGTCCGTATCCGTGAAGTCCGAGTACTCGGGGTGGGTCAGGGCCGTGCCGGAGAAGAACCCTGCCGCCGTGATCTCCTCGTCGGTGTATCCGGCGGAGGGGTCTGCGGCCACGGGCAACGGCAGCGGGGGCGTCTCGGCGACGACCGTGTCGAACGTGACCAGGGTGCTGCCGACGGCGGGTTCCGTGCAGTGCGCGGCCGTGAGGAGGACCGTCGGCTCGATCAGGGTGGCCGAGCAGCGGTACCGCGAACCGTCCTCGTCGTACGCGAGGATCAGTGCCACAGCGGGGTGCGCCTCGCCGTCGGGCTGACCCCCGGTGATGGCTGCGGCGGGCTGGATGCCGACTGCGGCGAGCGCCACCGCCGACGTGGCGAGGAGCGCGGACATTCGAAGGAGACGTCTCATCATTGCGACCTTTCCGAAGCGGGTGGTGCGAGAACCGTACAGCCGCTCCCGTAGCTGCGGCCACTGATTCCGAACGGCTTCTCGGATCGGTGCGACGGGCGTCCAACCGACGACGGATCGGCCTTGGTCCGGCCCGCCCTCGGTGGCGCTCCGGCGGCAGCGCAGGAAGGATGCGACGGCGGCAGCGCAGGAGCGGTGCGAAGGAACGGCGCGTCGGCGGCATCGCAGGTGCGCAGGATGGGTGCGCAGGATGAGTGCGCAGGATCGGTGCGCAGGATCGGTCCAGGGATGATCTAGCGGTCCTCCCCGCCGCGACGCCAGACCCGTACCTGGCCGATCGCCTGGAATCCCGCAGCCATGGCGCGGTCGAGATCGGTGCCGTGCTCGTAACCGACCACCGGCACGCCGGGGTCCATCGCCTGCGCGACGGCAGGCAGGTCACCCCAGACGGCGCCGCGCGCCTCGGGCGTGGTGAAGACATTCGACAGCCCGACGACGGACGCGCTCCTGAAGAGGATCGCCCCGCCCACCACGGTCGCCCCGTCGCGGGCGAGGAGGATCCGCACCGCGGTCTCGCCGAGGAGTCCCGGACGGAGCAGGCCCGGCAGTTCGGCGGCGTCCTCCCAGGCGGCCGCGCCGGGACGGTCGTCGACCCGGGTCCACGCCAGCGCTGTGCCGGCGGCGTCGTCCGGCACCCGGCGGATCCACGACGCGGTGAAGACCGGCTCGAAGCCGGCAGCACGGAGATCGAGCGAAGCCCAGCCGTCCTTCACGGCGCAGGCGGGGCGATCACCCAGACCATCCACGAGTGCCGAGGACGTCTGCCCCGGACGCAGCGTCATGGCGTCGGGATAGAAGCGCGGCGGCGTCGTCCCGGTCCGCCAGATGCCGTTCCCCACCGTGACCGGGACGCCGTGGGCGCGGCACACGGCAGAGCACCAGTCCGCGTTGTTGCCCACGGCCGCCACCAGACCACTCACAGGCCGACCCTAGCGTCGCGTCCGATGCTGCGCGAGAGCGGGCCGCCGCACCGATGACCTCAGGACGGCGCAGGGATGGAGCGGGGCGGGTACCGAACCGCGTCGACGCGGACCACCGCCCGGCCGACCGGACCGCACCGTGCGTTGACAGCCCGTGTGACGACGCTTACTCTGGGAACGTTCACAGATCCTCGATGGAGAGTCCTGCCGCCCAGTTGTGGGAGCGTTCACAGAATGCGCCGGCGCCTCCCCGACGACGGGATCGGCACCGCAGCATCGAGGAGCAGGCTTGGCACGCACAACCACCGTCGCAGCACTGTCCGGGACCGGGCAGCTCGTGTACGGATGCGATTACAACCCCGAGCAGTGGGACCGGTCCGTCTGGGACGAGGACGTCCGCCTCATGAAGGAAGCCGGCGTCAACCTCGTCGCCGTCAACATCTTCGGGTGGGCAGAGATCGAACCCGAGCAGGGCATCTTCCGCTTCGACGACCTCGACGCCGTCATGGACCTCCTCGCCGCGAACGGGATCGGCGTGAATCTCGGCACCGGGACGTCATCGACCCCGGCCTGGCTGACCACGGCACACCCGGAGATCCTGCCGCGGACGGCCGACGGCACCGCCCGCTGGCCGGGCGGCCGGCAGGCCTTCTGCCCCAGCTCGCCCATCTACCGCGAGCGTGCCCTCGCCCTCGTCGAGCAGGTGTCCACCCGCTACGGCCACCACCCCGCCCTGCGCCTGTGGCACGTCTCCAACGAACTCGGCTGCCACAACTCGCTGTGCTACTGCGACGTCTCCGCGGACTCGTTCCGCGGGTGGCTCCGCACGCGCTACGGCACCCTGGACGCGCTCAACGCCGCCTGGGGCACCGCCTTCTGGAGCCAGCGCTACTCCGCGTGGGAGCAGATCCTCCCACCGAGGCTCACGCTGTCCGCGACCAACCCCACCCAGACGCTCGACTTCAACCGCTTCAGCTCGGACGAACTCCTCGCGCACTACCGCGCGGAGGAGGCCGTCCTCCGGCGCACCAGCGATGCGCCCGTCACCACCAACTTCATGGTCGCCGCGCACATCCGGAACCAGGACTACTGGTCCTGGGCGCCGCACATGGACGTCATCGCGAACGACCACTACGTGGACCACCGCCTCGAGGCCCCCCTCGCGGAGCTCGCCTTCACCGCGGACGCCACCCGGGGGCTCGCCCAGGGCCGTCCCTGGCTGCTGATGGAGCATTCCACCGGAGCCGTGAACTGGCAGCCCCGCAACATCGCCAAGGGGCCCGGCGAGATGCTCCGCACCTCCCTCACACACCTCGCCCGCGGTGCCGATGGCCTGTGCTTCTTCCAGTGGCGCGCGTCGCTGCAGGGCAGCGAGAAGTTCCACTCGGCGATGGTCCCGCACGCCGGTACCGACTCGCAGACCTGGCGCGACGTCGTCGACCTGGGGTCCTCGCTCGGCAGGCTGGGTGAGCTCGCCGGCACCACGGTGCACGCCGACGTGGCCCTCGTCTTCAGCTGGGAGGCCTGGTGGGCGCACGACCAGGAATCGCACCCCTCCGGGGACGTCCGGTACATCGAGCAGGTCCACGCGGCCTACCGGGCGCTGTGGGACGCGGGACTGACCGTCGACGTCGTCGCTCCCGGAGCGGACCTCTCGGGCTACAAACTCGCGGTGGTCCCCCATCTCTACCTGATCCGCGACGAGGACGCCGACAGGATCAGCGCCTTCGTCCGCGCCGGCGGTTCGGCGTTCGTCACCTTCTTCAGCGGGATCGTCGACGAGAACGAACGCGTGCGTCCGGGGGGCTACCCGGGCGCATTCCGGGACCTGCTCGGCATCCGGTCCGAGGAGTTCTTCCCGCTCCACCCGGCACATCCGCTGACGCTGGACAACGGGTCACCGGCGTCGCTCTGGTCCGAGTCGCTCCACCTCACGACGGCCGAGGCCGTCCTCCGCTACGCGACCGGCCACCACGCAGGCGCTCCGGCCGTGACCCGCAATCGCGCCGGGGCCGGCGAGGCCTGGTACGCCGCGACCGTGCTCGACGGCGGGGTCCTGAAGGACCTGCTGCTGCGGGCGGCCGTGGCCGCCGGCGTCCACCTCCCGGAGGCACAGTCCGGGCTGGAGTGCGTGACCCGGCGCGGCAACGGCCACGACTACGTCTTCCTCATCAACCATTCCACCGAGGACCGCAAGCACCGGGTCCGCGGGATGGAACTGCTGACCGCCGAGGCCGTGGCCGACGTCGTCGTGGTTCCCGCGGGCGCGGTCCGCGTCGTCCGCACCGATACCCCGGAATCAGCACTCCCCCACACCGACGGCTCGCCCCAGGGCCGAAAGGATGCAGGCCATGACCGTCATTAGCACCCCGGCCGACGCGCCCAAGGCGCCACCGGCCACGCGGAAGAACCGCTCGTCCGGAGCGCAGCGCCGTGCGGTGGCCTTGTTCATCGCCCCGTTCGCGCTGCTGTTCCTCGCCTTCTACGCCGTCCCGATCATCTACGCGATCGTGCAGTCACTGCTCACGGTCGAGCGCGACGGCACCTTCGGACCGCCGCGCCAGGTCTTCGGCGGCCTCGTGCAGTACGAGCAGGTCTTCCAGAACACGGCGTTCTGGGAATCCGTGGGCCGCGTCCTCCTGTTCGGCGTGGTGCAGGTGCCGATCATGCTGGGGCTCGCCCTGCTGTTCGCCCTGCTCCTCGATTCCCCGCTGCTGAAGGGCAAGAAGTTCTTCCGCCTCGCGTTCTTCGCCCCGTACGCCGTCCCGGGCGTCATCGCGGCGATCATGTGGGGCTTCCTCTACTCGCCGTCACTCTCGCCCTTCGGCGCCGTGACCTCCAACGTCGACTTCCTGGGCGGGAACCTGGTGCTCTGGGCCATCGCGAACATCGTGACGTGGGTCTACGTCGGCTACAACATGCTGATCATCTACTCCTCGCTCCTCGCGATCCCCACCGAGATCTACGAGGCGGCACGGCTCGACGGCGCCAGCAACCTCCAGATCGCCTGGCGGATCAAGATCCCCCTCGTGATCCCCGCGATCATCCTCACCGCGGTGTTCTCGATCATCGGCACCCTGCAGCTGCTCGCGGAACCGCAGACCCTGCGCAGCTTCAGCTCGGCGATCAACAGCACGTTCACCCCGAACCTCGCGGTCTACACCACGGCGTCGGTGCCGAACTACAATCTCGCCGCGGCGTTCTCCGTGGTCCTCGCCCTCGCCACGTTCATCCTCTCCTTCGTCTTCCTGAAGTCCACCCAGCGGAAGGTCACCCAGTGACGGCAGCCCCAGCCACCACCCCCAGGAGCCGCCGCGGCGGGAGCACGACGGCGCCCGGTGCCGACACGCATGCTCGCGGGCCGCGCCAGAGCATCATGTCCCGCAGCGCAGCGATGCTCATCATGGGAGTCTTCACCCTCTATTTCCTGACGCCGATCTGGTGGCTCCTCACGACGTCCACGAAGACCGGCGGCGAGATCACCTCCACGGCTCCGCTGTGGTTCACGGCGAACTCCTTCGGGACGTTCTTCGGGAACCTCGGCCGCCTGTTCTCCTACGGGGACGGCCTCTTCGGCCGCTGGCTGCTGAACTCCGCCCTGTACGCCGGAGTCGGTGCCCTGATCGGCACGGTCATCGCGGCGATGTGCGGGTACGCCCTGGCGAAGTACGAGTTCAGGGGCCGGGAGGCGATCTTCAACATCGTCCTCAGCGGTGTCCTGGTCCCGGCGACGGCGCTCGCCCTGCCGCTGTTCCTGATCTTCAGCCAGGTCGAGCTCACCAACACCATGTGGGCCGTCTTCCTGCCGAGCCTCGTGAGCCCGTTCGGCGTGTACCTCGCACGCATCTACGCCGCGGCGAGCGTTCCCGGCGAACTGCTCGAGGCGGCCCGCCTCGACGGCTCGGGCGAGATCCGCACGTTCTTCACGGTCTCCACGCGCCTGATGGCACCGGCCCTCGTGACGATCTTCCTCTTCCAGTTCGTGGCCATCTGGAACAACTTCTTCCTGCCCCTGATCATGCTCCGCGACCAGGCGCTCTTCCCGGTGACCCTCGGCCTCTACGCCTGGAACAGCCAGATCAGCCAGATCCCCGAACTGCGTTCCCTCGTGATCGTCGGAGCGCTCGTGTCGATCGTCCCGCTGATCATCGCCTTCCTCGCGCTCCAGCGGTTCTGGAGCAGCGGCCTGGGCGCCGGCGGCGTCAAGTAGCACCACCGATCTTCCCGACCAGCACCACAGGTGTCGGGGCGTCCGCCCCCGCACCGCACTGCTCAATCAACCGATAGGAAAGACAATGCGCGCGCATTACGGAAAAGTCACCGCGGCCTTTGCCATGATTTCTGCGCTGGCTCTCTCCGGCTGTTCAGCCGGCGGAGACAGCTCCGGAGCCGAGGCAGGGGCCGAGGCAGCCCCCTGCGAGGCCTCCGACGGTCCCGTGACCCTCGAGTTCACCACCTGGGTGCCGGGTATGGACCAGGTCGTCGAGCTCTGGAACGAGGCGAACCCGGACATCCAGGTCACTGTCCAGACCGGGCCCAACGGCAACTCGGGTACGTACCAGAACTTCTTCAACCAGATCCAGGCCGGCAACGCCCCGGACCTCGGCCAGATCGAGTACGACGCACTGCCGAACTTCCGCGTCCAGGACGGCCTGGAGAACATTGCCGGCTGCGAGGGTGTCGCCGACGCCCAGGACCAGTTCGTGGACTGGACGTGGGGCCAGGTGACCTTCGGCGAGGAGGGCTCGGTCTACGCGGTCCCCCAGGACAGCGGTCCCATGGCCATGTACTACCGCGCCGACCTCTTCGAGGAGGCCGGCATCGAGGTGCCCACCACGTGGGAGGAGTACGCCGCGGCGGCCGAGGAGATCAAGGCCCAGGGTTCCTACATCACCAACTTCCCGAAGACCGACGTCAACTGGTTCGCCGGCATGGTGTGGCAGAACGGCGGCCAGTGGTTCGCGAACGACGGCGAGAACTGGGACGTCAACCTGACGAGCCCGGAGTCCGAGGAGGTCGCCACCTACTGGCAGGACCTGCTGTCCGAGGACCTCGTCTCCACCCTGCCCTCCTTCTCCGACGAGTGGAACGCGTCCTTCAACACCGGCCAGCAGTGGACCTGGGTCTCCGCGGTCTGGGGCGCGACCACCCTGTCCGACGGCGCGCCCGACACCGCCGGCAAGTGGGCCGTGGCCCCGATGCCGCAGTGGGAGGACGGCGGCGAGACCGCAGGCAACTGGGGCGGTTCCTCCACCGCAGTGCTGAAGGGCTCGGAGCACCCGGCTGAAGCCGCGAAGTTCGCGCTCTGGCTGAACACCGATCCCGAAGCCCTCGCCCTCGCCAACGAACTCGGCGGCCTCTACCCGGCCGCGAAGTCGGCCACCGAGCTCGAAGCCTTCGCCGGCGGTGTCGACTACTACGGCGGACAGAAGATCTACGACGTCTTCGCCGAAGCCTCCTCGAACGTGAACCCGGACTTCACCTGGGGACCGACCATGACGCAGACCTACACCGACGTCTCCGACGGGTTCGGTGCCGCCATCGGTGGTTCGGGCACGCTGATGGACGCCCTCGAGACCGGCCAGCAGAAGACGATCGACTCGCTGAAGGCGCAGTCGATCCCCGTCTCGGAGTAACTCCGCGCCGAGCACCAGATCATGGAGCGCCGCGTCCCGTAAGGGACGCGGCGCTTCCTGCATCCGCCTGGAATAGGGTTGACGGATGACCACGCCACGGGCCGAGGACCGCATCCGAGCAGAGCTGCAGTCCGCCCGTTCGGCGGACACGCCGGATGCCGAGTGGAGGTCCTTCGAGGCCCGCTTCGACACGGAGTTCCCGCGCGTGCAGTCCCTGTTCCACCGGATCTACGGGCCGGACGCGGACGCGGAGCTGGTGCAGGTGGTGCTGGACGCCGCCCGCTCCTGGCAGGAGCGCCCGGCGGACCTCAAGGACATCGACGCGTCGCGGGCCATGGCACCCGAGTGGTTCAGGTCGAACAGGATGCTCGGGGGCGTCTGCTACGTGGACCTGTACGCCGGCGATCTCGCCGGTGTACGCGAGCGCATCCCCTACTTCCGCGAACTCGGGCTCACCTACCTGCACCTGATGCCGCTCTTCCTCGCGCCCGAGGCGAACTCCGACGGCGGCTACGCCGTGTCCAGCTACCGGGACGTCGATCCCCGGCTCGGGACCATGGACGACCTCGCGGACCTCGCCCGGGAGCTCCGCGAGGAGGGGATCGCCCTCGTGGTCGACTTCATCTTCAACCACACCTCCAACGAGCACGACTGGGCGCGCAGGGCCGTTGCCGGCGACCCCGACTACGCCGACTTCTACTGGATCTACCCGGACCGCGAGCTGCCCGACGCCTACGAGCGGACGGTACGCGAGATCTTCCCCGACGACCACTCCGGCTCCTTCGTGCAGCTCGAGGACGGACGCTGGATCTGGGCCACCTTCTACTCCTTCCAGTGGGACCTGAACTACCGCAATCCGAAGGTCTTCCGGGCCATGGCCGGCGAGATGCTCCACCTCGCGAACCAGGGCGTCGACATCATCCGGATGGACGCCGTCGCCTTCATCTGGAAGCAACTCGGCACCACCTGCGAGAGCCTGCCCGAGGCACACCTCCTCCTCCAGGCCTTCAACGCCGTGTGCCGCCTCGCGGCGCCGTCGCTCCTGTTCAAGTCGGAGGCGATCGTGCACCCCGACGAGGTGGTGCAGTACGTCGACCCGGGCGAGTGCCAGCTGAGCTACAACCCCCTGCAGATGGCCCTGATCTGGAACTCGCTCGCCACGCGGGACGCCTCCCTCCTCGCCCAGGCGCTGGAACGCCGGCACGACCTCCCCGACGGGACCGCGTGGGTCAACTACGTCCGCAGCCATGACGACATCGGGTGGACCTTCTCCGACGAGGACGCCGCGGAACTCGGGATCGACGGCCACGACCACCGCCGGTTCCTCAACGCCTTCTACGTGGACCGCTTCCCGGACAGCTTCGCGCGCGGTGTCCCGTTCCAGGACAATCCGCGCACCGGCGACTGCCGTATCTCGGGCACCACGGCCTCCCTCGCGGGACTGGAGGCCGGCGACGGCGCCGCCGTGGCCCGCATCCTCCTGGCCCACTCCATCATCCTCAGCACGGGCGGCATCCCGCTGCTCTACCTCGGGGACGAGGTGGGCCAGCTGAACGACTACTCCTACGTGGACGATCCCGCGAAGGCCGGGGACAGCCGCTGGGTGGGACGGCCCGCCTACCCCGCCGAGCGCTACGCCGCGAGGACGGACCCCGCCACCGGGGCAGGCGCCCTCTTCAGCGGCCTGTCGGGACTCATCGGCATACGGAAGCGCACGCCCGAGTTCGCCGGCGGGCGGCTCCTGCCCTTCCACACGCACAACCCGCACGTCCTGGGGTACCAGCGACCCGGGCTGCTCGACGGCGAGCACTCCACCGTCGTCGTGTTCGCCAATGTCGCCGACACCCATCAGGTGATCGCGTCCACCACGCTGTCCGGGCTGCCCCGGACGGCCGTCGACCTCATCGGGGGCGGGGTGATCCGCCTCGACACCGCGCTGACCCTCGAACCGTACGCCGTGCGGTGGCTGCGGGTCTGACGACGGCGACGGCCGCGTGCGTCAGGCCTCCCGGCGCGAGAACTCCCCCGCCGCACGGACCTGCTCCGGCGTGGGTCTGATCCCCGTGTACAGCACGAACTGCTCCTCCGCCTGCAGGGCCACCACCTCGGCCCCGGTGATGACGGGCTTCCCGGCCGCCCTCGCGGCGAGGACCAGGGGCGTCTCCGACGGGGAGGCGACGACGTCGAACACCACCCGCGCGGCGTCGACCGCGGCCTGCGGGAAGGCGAGGGCATCCGCGTCCGCGCCCGCCATGCCCAGGGGGGTCACGTTGAGCAGGAGATCGGCCACCGCATCGCCGACCTCGGCACGCCAGTCGAAGCCGTACAGGCCGGCGAGCGCCCGCCCGGTCCGCTCGTTGCGGGCGACGACGGTGACCCGCTCGAACCCGGAGTCCCGCAGGGCGGCGACGACAGCCTTCGCCATGCCGCCCGAACCCCGGACCAGCACGGAGGATGCCGACGGGACAGCGTGCTCGCGGAGCAGCCGTTCGACGGCCAGGTAGTCCGTGTTGTAGGCGGTCAGGACGCCGTCGTCGTTCACGATGGTGTTCACGGAGTCGATCGCGGTGGCCGACGGGTCCATCCGGTCGACGAGCGGGATCACGTCCTCCTTGAAGGGCATGGACACGGCACATCCCCGGATGCCCAGGCCGCGCAGCCCCGCGACGGCGGCCGGGAGGTCGGTGGTGGTGAACGCCTTGTAGATGTAGTTCAGCCCCAGCTCCTCGTAGAGGTAGTTGTGGAAGCGCGTGCCGATGTTGCTCGGCCGGGCTGCCAGGGAGATGCAGAGGGTCATGTCTTTGTTCAGGATGGGCACCCGGCCATTCTCCCTGCCGTGCGGCGTCCGGCCTAGTAGGCGCCCAGGCGCACCATGCCGTCGTGCACGTGACGGGCCAGGACGCTCCACACGGCGGCGGACTGGAACGGTTCGAGCTCCACGCCTCCTGTCCCGTTCACGAAGACGAGGTGCTGACCCGCCGTGCCTGCCGAGAGCCACGTGCTCGCCGGCGCCTCCGAGCCGGCGTCCTGCAGCGACCAGGCGAGCCACGGCTCCCGCCACAAGCGGACCAGGCCCGGATCGCGGCCCGGCGGACTGGTGACCGGGCCGTTCTCGAGCCGGCGGGCGAAGGCCTCCGCGGTCAGGGCGAGATGCTCGCCGGTGTAGCTCCAGGCGGGTCCCACGCCCAGCCAGGAGACGATCAGGGCGGGCAGGCTCGCGGCGTTCACGGCCTGCACCCGGCTCCGGCCGAGCGCCGGGGTCGCAGGGTCCCCTGCCGGCGCCGGTCCGGACACCAGGAAGGCACCGGCCGGGCCGACCCACGCCGTGAGGGAGGTCGCGAGATCGGCGCGGGAGGCGCCGACCGTGAAGGAGAAGGTCCGCTCCCTCAGCGGGGCGAGCAGCTGCCGTCCCGCCGTCGTCGGCACACCCGTCGCGTCGAGCAGACCGGCTGCGACGAGTTCGGCACGCAGCGGACCCTCCTCGGCCGGATGGACGGCGCCCACGCGGTCCTCGGCACGGCTCATCAGCAGGCCGAGGGCCTCGTCACCGACGAGGTGGCCGCCGGCGACGAACGGCTGCACGGCGGCGATGCGGGAGAGATCCTCGAGGGGACGCCCCAGGTGCTCGGAGGCGGTCCGGTCGAGGGCCGGCTCGGGACCTGTCGCCGCCGGAGCCCCGGCCGGCGGCGTGGTGGGCGGCGTGGTGGGCGGCGTGGTCGGCCCTGCCTCGACGGTCGCCAGGGAGACCATCCGGTGAAGGAGGGGTTCCATCCCGAGCAGCTGTTCGGGCGCGAAACTGCAGGTGATCTCGAGGGACAGCCCGCCGATCACGCAGAGCCACCGCACGGCGCAGACGGCCTGGCCGGCCTCCTCGTACGTGATCTTCTGGCGGCGGGCGGGATGTCCGCCGAGGGTCGCTTCCTCGTGCCCGACCACATGGGCTCCCGGCAGGGACCGGAGGGAGGAGATGACGGCCCTCGTCGCGAGCAGGGCGAGTGATGCACCGCCGCTCTCACCGAGGCGCACGACGAGATTCGGCCGGAACGTCCCCTCGGGGACCTCGGGATGCGCGAGCACCAGTGCGGCGCCGCGCTCGGACAGCCGCTGCCAGGCGCCGAGCCGCGGGACGGAGACGGGGCCGGCCGTCTCCCAGGTCCACCCCTGATCGAGCTGCGTGGTCATGGCGCCTTCCGGTCCTGCGTCGGGTCCTGCATCGGGTCCTGCATCGGGGTGTCCGTCCGGGTCGGTGTCCGGTCCCGGGGTGCGCCGTCCTGCTGCCCGCCCTCCTGTCCGTCCGTCGGCCCGTACTTCCGGGAGAAGGCGTCCGTCCCGTTCCTGATGCGGTCGTCGGACTCCCTCATCCAGCGGGGCTGGAGGAAGCGTGGCATGAAGAAACAGCCGAGCAGGCCCAGAGCCAGGCAGGCGGTCAGGACGAGACCGACCAGCCCGGCTGCGGGCTGGGGCAGGTCGAGCAGGGCGTCATCGACGGCGATACCCACCAGGAAGACGCCGATCGGCAGCATCGCCAGGCTGGGCTTGCCCGGCAGGAACCCGTCCCCCACCACGAGGAAGGTCCAGGTCCGGCGGATCGTCGCGATGCTCGCGACGATCAGGAAGAGGCCCAGCGGGAGGGCGGTGAACAGGAGGATCGGGGACATCAGGGGCTCCGTGGGGCGAAGGGGCGGGCAGGATCACAGGGTCCTCGGCCGGGCGTCGGCGTCGAACGCTCGGCGGCGCGGCCAGCCTAGCCGAAGACCGAGTCCCATCCGTCCGAGATCGCTCCGCCGATGTCGGACACGACCTCCTTACCGGCGTCGTACGCCGCCTCCGCACCGTCCGCGACGGCGTCCTTGACACTCTCCCCGCCCAGCCAGTCCGGCAGTTCCTGGTCCGCCAGGTAGGAGATGCCCATGCCTACGCCGAAGCCGATCACCGTACCCACCGGACCGCCGATCATGGTCCCGACAGCGGCGCCCGTCATGCCCGCACCGACGTCGAACGCGGTCTTCGCCCCACCGCGCACCACGCCGAGCTCGGTGGCCCGGGCGTTCCGGTCCGCCTCGCTCATCTCCGGGTGCTCGACGAGCAGACGGTCGTAGGCCTTGCCGCGCTCGTCCGCGATGGTCAGTCCCGCCATCCCCACCGCGAGCACGCCGCCGCCGATCCTGATGCCCTTCAGCCCGTTCGGCAGCTCGCCGAAGGTGGGCCTCGGCGCCGCCGGATCGGGGATGCGCCAGTTGGAGGGGTTCGCGTCCACGCGCGCCCGGTAGGCCGCTGAGCTGTCGTAGAGCCGTTGGTTCACCGACGGACGCCAATCCACCGCGGGCACGAACCCGTTGCGCGTGTAGGCCTCGGACACCGTGCGGCCGTAGTCGGGGTGGTCCGGGCTGCTGATGTGGACGTCGCGGCCGTCGATGGTCAGGTACCGGCTCCCCGCGATCTCCGCCGGCGTGAGCGGCAGGTTCGGATCGAGGGGTGTGAACCTGAAGTCCTGCCACGGCATGGGGACCTGGCGGTAGGCCGTGATGTCGACGCGCTTGAACGTGTAGGTGCCCGAGTAGTTGGTTCCGCCCGCGACGACCAGTCCCACCTCGGGCCCGCTCAGGGTGCTCACCGTGTCGTCGGTGGTGCCGTCGATGCCGTTGAGTGCCGCGACGCACGCGAGGACCGCGTCGTCGTAGTCCTGCGCCAGCGCAGTGATGTCGTGCTGCAGCAGGCCCTGCTGCAGCTGGTCGACGTCCGAATCCGGATCGGCGGGATCGACGCGTGGCGGGTCCGCCTCGAAGGCGGCCACCTCGCCGAGCAGGGCTGAACGCCGGGCCTCGAGCTGCCGGACGGTGTCCGCGAAGGCCGTCAGCGCCGTCTTCGCCTGCGCGGCGGCGAGTTCGAGGACGTCCCCGTGGGGTGTGATGCTGCTGAACACCGCGAGGACGTCGACCTGCTCGGGTGCGCTGTAGGAGGCGGACAGTCCCGACCAGCTGGTGGCCAGGCCGTCGACGGCGGTGCTGACCGCGGTCCCCGCTGTGGCGATCTCCGCGGCTGCGGCGTCGAGGTCGGCGGTCAGCGCCCAGTCGTCCAGGCCGCTCGTGTCGAAGCCCACCGTCACTCCTTCGCGTCGTCGATGTCGAGGGAGGGCATCTCCGTCACGCGGGCGCGGGCGGTGTCCGCCATGGCGGCGTCCCCCTCCACATAGGCGTTGATCGCAGCACCCACACCGTTCACGGCGTTCTCCACCCTGGTCGTCGCGGCCTCGCACTGGAGGACCAGCACGTTGTTCCATAGGGCGATGAGGGCTCCGCCGATCTGCTGGCTGCGGGAGGCCGTCATCGCCGCATCGATCGCCGAGCTGAGGTCGGCGCGCGCGGTGTCGATCTCCACACTCTCGGCCGTCACGCCGGCCAGCACGCCCCGGCATGCGGCCACGTCGATGTCGTACCCCGGTATCGCCATATCCATTCCCCCATGCGTTCAGCTCCGGACGGCGGCCTGAGCGCCGCGTCCCTCCTGCACTCTAGGTGCTGATGCGGGTTCCGGGCGATGGGGAGAACTCCCCATCCTGTCCCACCGTCGACCCGGGGACGCATCGCTGCACCCGGCTCCGTCACTACACTGGGGACAGTCCTCCCTGCGACGGCGCATCGACGAGGCGTCCGCACCCCTTCCCGTACCGTTCCAGGAGCGTCTCCTTGAAGATCGATTTCGCCCAGTCAGCGCAGTCCACCCTCGGCGTCGAGTGGGAGCTCGCCCTCGTGGACCGGTACAACGGCGAACTCGTCTCAGTGGCCGACCAGGTGCTCCGCGGGGTCAGCGCGAACCACCCCGAGCTCCAGGAGGACGAGGAGCACCCGCACATCAAGCAGGAGCTGCTGCTCAACACCGTCGAGCTGGTCACGGGGATCTGCAGCACCGTGGCGGAGGCGAAGGAGGACCTCTCCCGTTCCCTCGCCGCCGTGCGGGAAGTGACCGACCCCATGGGCATCGAACTGTTCTGCGCCGGATCCCACCCCTTCAGCGCGCCCCGATCCCAGCCCGTCACGGACAAGGAGCGCTATGCCAAGCTGATCGACCGCACCCAGTGGTGGGGCCAGCAGATGGTCATCTACGGCGTGCACGTCCATGTGGGCCTCGACGCGCGGGACAAGGCCCTGCCGGTGGTCGACGGACTGACCAACTACTTCCCCCACTTCCAGGCGCTCTCGGCATCGTCCCCGTTCTGGGGCGGCGAGGACACGGGCTACGCGTCGCAGCGGGCCCTCATGTTCCAGCAGCTGCCCACCGCGGGACTCCCCTTCCACTTCGACGACTGGTCGGGCTACGAGTCCTACGTGCAGGACATGTCCACCACGGGCGTCATCGACTCCGTCAGCGAGATCCGGTGGGACATCCGCCCCGTGGGCAACCTCGGGACGGTGGAGATGCGCGTGTGCGACGGCCTCTCGACCCTGCAGGACGTCGGGGCCGTCGCTGCCCTCACCCAGTGCCTGGTCCACGAGTTCTCGCGGGCGCTCGACGCCGGCGGCACCATCCCCACCATGCAGCCATGGCACATCCAGGAGAACAAGTGGCGGGCTGCCCGCTACGGCCTGGACGCGATCATCATCCTCGACGCCGACGGCAACGAGCAGCTCGTCACGGAGCACCTCGTCGAGGTCCTGAACCGGCTCGAGCCCATCGCCGCCGAGCTCGGCTGCAGCAGCGAACTCGCCGACGTCGAGGACATCATGCGGCGCGGCGCCGGCTACCAGCGTCAACGGCGGATCGCCGAGGAGAACGACGGCGACCTCCGCGCCGTCGTGCTCGACATGGTGGAGCAGTTGCGCGCCTAGTGTCCGCGCGGCCGGTCCTGCAGGAGCTGCCGGCCGGTCGCCCGCCTGCCGTGGCCTGCCGTGGCCTGCCGGTGGCCCTATCGTCCGCCGGTGAAGCGGTCGTCGGTCGTCGGGTTGTCCGCCGGGGCATCCTCGAGGCCGAGATTGCCGGCGGCCGTCTGCGGGGAGGGGTCGCCGTCGGGCACGGCCTGGTTCGCGATGAGGTCGACCTCGTCGGCCGCCGTCAGGGGCCCGTCCTGGATCTGGCCGACGTCCGTCGGATCGATCCCCTCGGTGCTGCCCAGGTCCTTCAGATGGTGGTTCCCGCTCGGCTGTTCCATCCACCGAGCCTAGGCCGGAGCACCGTCCGGCCGCAGGGCGGACGGCCGCCCACGAGGTCGTTGCGCCCACCGGCACTCTGTGGGACGTGCCGGCATCGACCGGTGGGGTGATGCGCCTAGGTGACGGGTGGAGTTGCCACGAGCAGGGCCACGACCCCGGCGAGGACTCCCTCCGCCCCCGGACCGGAGCACGTCACCAGGACGGTCTCTCCCGCTCCGAGGCCGAGCCCGAGGACATCCAGCAGCCGGGCAGCGTCGGCGGCGTTCTGCGGCTCGGCGGATCGGTGGAGGCGCACATCGCAGCCCGATCCCTCCACGAGGTCCGCCATCCGTCGGGCGAGGGCGGCATGAAGACCATGGGGATCGCCGATGACCACCTCGTCCACCATGTCCTGCCTCCTGCCCGATCCGCTCGCGTGGCCCGCGATGGGCTGCACGCGTCCGTCCTGCGGGCCCAACGAGAAATCTACCCGCCTCCGCTGCAGGGATCGACCGGAAATCCGGCGCGGACCCGGCTCTCCCGTCCGGTCAGTCGCCGGTGCGGACGACGGCGTACCCGAAGGGCTGCAGGCTCACGCCGTCCACCGCTCCGCCGCCCAGGACGTCCTCGCCGCGGAGGCCGACCTCCGCGGTCCGGTTCCCGTGGTTGATCACGGTCAGCAGCGAGCCGCGCCGGATGGCTTCGACCGTCGGTGGCAGGTCCGGCAGTACGGGTTCCACCCCGGCACCGGCGAACACCTGCTGCAGCACCTGGCGCGCGCCGCCGGCGTCGGGGACGGTCGCGAGATAGTAGGCGCGGCCGTCCCCCCGGGCCGCGACGGTGAAGGCAGGACGGCCCTCCTCACGCCCGCCGTCGAACCGTGCCAGGACGTCGGCATCCACCGCGTGTGCCTCCTCCGCCAGGAGGGAGCCCTCGAAGGCGATGGCCTCGCCCCGCACCCGCGCATGCTGCTGGCCGGGACCCGCGGATCCCGGGGGCACCAGCGCGCCGAAGTCGTCGACGACGATCCCCAGCAGGTCCCGCAGCTGGGTGCCGAAGCCGCCGGGGCGGAACCTGTCGTGCTCGTCGACGACATCGGAGAACGCCGTGACCAGCAGATGCCCACCCGCGTGGACGAAGCCCTGCAGGTTGGCGGCGGCCTGCGCGGTGAGGAGATAGAGGTGTGGCGCGAGGACGACGTCGTACGGCGCGAGGTCCGCCGTCGGCGGCAGGAGGTCGACCTGCACGTGGAGGCGGTGGGCGGCGTCGTACCAGCCGCGCAGCAGCGACAGGTAGTCCAGCGGTACGGGGTGGTCCGGGTTCTCGATCGCCCACCAGTTCTCCCAGTCGATCAGGAGCGCGACGAGCGCCGAGCCGTCGCCGGCCGGCAGATCGGGCAGGCTCGCGAGGGTGCGGCCGAGGGCCGTCACCTCGCCCCACGTGCGCGTCCGCGTCCCGGCGTGCGGCAGCATGCCGGAGTGGAACTTCTCGGATCCGGCCCTCGACTGCCGCCACTGGAAGAACAGGATGCCGTCCGCCCCGCGTGCGACCGCTTGCATGCTCTGCGCGGCGAGCTGGCCCGGTGCCTTCGGGGCATTGGTGGGCCGCCAGTTCACGGCGTTCGAGGCCTGTTCCATGAGCAGCCACGGCGTCCCCGGCTTGAGCGAGCGCATGAGGTCGCCGTGGAACGCCCCCTCGCGGAAACTCTCAGGGTCGTTCGGGTCCGGGTAGAGATCGTCACTGATGACGTCGAGTTCCGCCGCCCACTGCGCGTAGTTCACGGGCTTGAACGCGCCCATGAAGTTGGTGGTGACGGGCTGCGTGGCCCCGGCCGCCCGGATGATGTCCCGTTCCATCCGGTAGCACTCCAGGAGCATGTCCGAGGTGAAGCGGCGGTAGTCGAGCAGCTGGCCCGGGTTGTGGCTGTACGGCGCGTGCCGCGGCGGGAAGATCTCCGCGAAGGTGCCGTAGCGCTGTGACCAGAACATCGTGCCCCAGGCCTCGTTCACGGCGTCGATCGAGCCGTAGCGCTGCTGGAGCCAACCGCGGAACGCGTCACGCGCGGCGTCGGAGTAGTCCGTGTTCAGGTGGCAGCCGTACTCGTTGTTCACGTGCCAGAGGACCACGGCGGGGTGTCCCGCGTAGCGTTCGGCGATCCTCGTCACGAGAGCCGCAGCGAGCCTGCGGTAGGCGGGCGACGACGGCGCATAGTGCTGCCGGCTGCCGTGCCAGTAGGGTGTCCCGTTCTCGTCGGCCGCGAGCATCTCCGGGTAGGCGACGGTCGCCCAGGGCGGCGGTGAGGCCGTGGCCGTGGCGAGGTCCACGGCGATGCCGCCCTCGTGCAGCAGGCCGATGACGCGGTCCAGCCACGCGAAGTCGAACTCGTGCTCGGAGGGCTGGATGCGCGCCCAGGAGAAGATGCCGAGGCTCACCAGCGTGACGCCGGCCTCGCGCATCCGGGCGACGTCCTCGGGCCACACCTCCTCGGGCCATTGCTCGGGGTTGTAATCGGCGCCGTAGTGCACGTGGTCTCCTGTGATCTGCCGGTGCTGCGGATGATGCGGGTGGACGGGATCAGATCCGGGTCGGATCGGAACGCGGTGCCGCCGGGGCCGTCAGGAGCGTCGCCGGCGCTCCCGCACGGACGTCGCCAGGGCCGCGAAGACCAGGCAGCCTACACCCGGGACGATCAGCGGCGGAAGTTGCCAGGCGACCACGGCGGTGAGCACGACGGCGGCGGCGAGCCACAGGATCCCCGCCGGGTCCTGGCGTGCGTCGCTGAGCCACAGGAGCACCGCGGCGCGCCAGGAGCGCGTCGCGTACCAGCGCGCCGTGGTGCCCGCGACGCCGCAGAGCAGCCCGACGAGGAGCAGGATCCCGGCCCCCAGGACGAGGGGCCCGCCGGGCAGGAGGCCCGAGCCGGCGACGACGATGTCCAGCAGGAGCAGCCCCGCCGCGACCAGCACGCCGATCCCCGCCGGCCAGCCGGTGCGCAGCGCTGCGGTGAAGTCGGCCACGAACTGCCGCACCGTGGAGTCCTCTGCGCGGAGGAAGCGGTGGAGATGCGCGGACCCGGCCGCGAGGGACGCCGGGAGCGTGATGATCCCCAGGGCGGCGACACAGCACAGGACGCCGACCCAGAGCACCTCGCCGAACAGGGCGAACCTCGCCGTCGCCCCGGGCCAGCGCACGGCGCTGCCGTCGCGGACGGCCGAGAGGCGCCCGCGCTCGGCAGCAGCGTCCCGCCGGCCCCGGGTCATCCCTTCAGGCCCTGGGTGGCGACACCGTCCACGAGGAACCGCTGGAAGATGATGAAGAACAGCATGACCGGGAGCAGCGCCAGCACCGAGATGGCGATCGTGGCGCCGTAGTCGGACGTGCTCGTCTGGTCGTTGAAGATGTTCAGCGCCAGCGGCAGGGGGTACTTGTCCGGGGAGTTCAGGTACAGGAGCGGACCCAGGAAGTCGTTCCAGCTCCAGATGAACGCGAAGATCGACGACGTGATCAGGGCCGGCTTGATGAGCGGCAGCGTGATGGACAGGAAGATCCGCCCGTGGCCGCAGCCGTCGATGCGCGCGGCCTCGTCGAGCTCACGGGGCAGGTTGCGGATGAACTGCACCATCAGGAAGACGAAGAACGCCTCGGTGGCGAGGAACTTGCCGGCGAGCAGCGGCCAGAAGGTGTCGATCAGGCCGAGGTTCCGGAAGATGATGTACTGCGGGATGATCAGCACGTGGAACGGCAGGAGCAGCGTCCCGATCATGGCGGCGAACAGGATCTTGCTGCCCTTGAAGGTGATGCGCGAGAACGCGTAGGCGGCCATCGACGAGGAGATCACGGTACCGATCACGGCGCCGACGGCGAGGATCAGCGAGTTCAGGAAGAACTTCCACGTGGGGATGCCGGCGATGCCCTGCATGACCTTCACGAAGTTGTCGAAGGTGGGGTTCTCCGGGAGGAGCCCCTGGTTGCTGCCGAACTCCGCATTGGGTTTGAACGACGCCGAGAACATCCACAGGAGCGGATAGAGGACGACAGCCGTCAGCGCCAGGATCCCTACGATCCAGAGGGCTGTCGGGAGGTGGCGGCGCATGGGCCGCCGGCGCGGCCCGGACTGCCTCCGGTGGTCCGGGTCCACCGGCACCGGGACGGCGGGGTTCGATTCGATCGTGGTCACTTGGAGTCTCCTGCGTAGTGGACCCAGCTCTTGGAGGTGCGGAAGAGGATGAAGGCCAGGACTCCGACCGCGAGCAGGAGGACCCAGGCCATGGCCGAGGCATAGCCCATCTGGTTGTTCGCGAAGGCCCGGGTGTAGAGGTACACGGTGTAGAAGTTCGTGGCTCCCCCGGGTCCGCCGGTCCCGGAGCCGATGATGTAGGCCGAGGCGAAGATCTGGAAGGCGTTGATCATCTCCAGCAGCAGGTTGAAGAAGATCACCGGCGAGAGCATCGGCACCGTGACGCTGATGAACTTGCGCCAGGACTTCGCGCCGTCGACCGACGCCGCCTCGTACAGTTCTGCGGGGACGCCCTTGAGCCCGGCGAGGAAGATGACCATGGGGGCGCCGAACTGCCACACGGCCAGCAGGATCATCATCGGCATGATCAGCGACGGGTTACCGATCCAGCCGCCCATGTTGATGCCGAACAGGTTCAGCGTGGTGTCCACCGGTCCCTCGGTGGAGAACATGGCTCGCCACACGAGGGCGATGCTCACGCTGGCACCGATGAGGCTCGGCGCGTAGAACGCGGAGCGGAAGAATCCCGTGCCCCGGGCCTTGTAGTTCAGCAGCATGGCCACGGCGAGCGCGGCTGCGAGCTTGATCGGCGTCCCGACGAGCACGTAGATCAGCGTGATCCTCACCGAAGCCCAGAACCGCTCGTCGCCGGCCATCCGGGTGAGGTTCTCGAGGCCCGTCCACTCCGGGGCGGTGAAGAGGTTGTAGTCCGTGAAGGCCAGGTACAGCGAGGCCAGCATGGGACCGAGGGTGAGCCCGACGAAGCCGAGCAGCCAGGGCGAGAGGAACACGTAGCCGGCGACCGTGTCCCGGTTCCTGCGGCGGGGCCGGGGCGAGCCCGTCCGGCGATGGTCCGCCGGACGGGCACCGGATGCGGCGGTGCGTGGTGTTGCCGGCGCATGCGCCGAATCCGTGGTCACGGGCTGACTCCTTGTCCTGCTAGTTACCGAGCGTGACGGCGGCCTCGTCGAAGAACTGCTTCGCGGCGTCCTCCGGCGTGACTGCGCCCAGGCCGATCGACTTGCCGAGGTCCCAGAAGGTCTGCTCGATGGCGCCGAAGCCGTTGACGGGTGCCGCCGGGGCGTCACCGATGCGGTCCTCGATCGAATCGAGGTAGTCCTTCACGGCCTGGTCGGGTCCCTCGAGGTTCGCTCCCTCGAGCTGGGTCTCCGAGGCGGGGATACCGAGCGTCGCACCGAAGATCTCGCCGACCTCGGGGCTGTTGATGAGGAAGTCCACGAATGCTGCGGCAGCTTCGGGATGTTCCGTCTGGGCGGACGCAGCCTGCATGAGGCCGACCTTGCGGTACAGGTCCTTCTCGTCGGGGTTGCTCGTGGGAGGGGCCACGATGGTGATCTCCTCGGCCCCCGAGTCGCCGAGGTAACCGCCGAGGAAGTTGCTCCAGCTCATCTCGCTGGTCGTGATGGATCCGCCGAAGCCGGAGACCGGGTTGATCTCCTCCAGCTTGCTCTGCGGGACGGTGACGCTGTCGCGGTTCTCCTGGCCCTCGGTCCAGTGCTCGGCCAGCTCCTCCTGCGTGAAGTTGAGCTCACCTTCCTCGGTGAACAGTTCACGGCCCTGCTGCCGCAGCTTCAGCTCGAGGTCCTGGATGCGCTGGGTCGTGTCGGTGCCGCCGTAGACGGTCCCGCCACCCGCCTCGGTCACGGCGGCCATGTAGGCGTCGTAGTCCTCCCAGCTGGTGCCACCCTCGTAGGGTTCCACCCCGGTGTCCGCGAGCAGACCCGGGTTCTGGAACACGGACCAGGCGCTGTAGCCGGTGGGGATGGCGAAGGTCCCGTCCTCCAGCGTGCCGGTCGCCAGGAGGGTCTCGTCGATCGCGTCGGTCGTGACGCCGTTGCCGAAGTAGTCCTCGAGGTTCAGCAGCAGGCCGTTGTCGCCGTACTGGCGGAGGTAGGTGTAGTCGAACTGCATGACGTCGGGCAGGCCACCACCGGCAGCCTCGGTCTGACGCTTCTCCCAGTAGGAGGGGTAGTCGGTGAAGGTGTCGTTGATCGTGATGTTCGGGTATTCCTCCTCGAACGCGGCGATCGCCTTGTCGTACCGCGCAGCGCGGTCGTCGTTACCCCAGAAGGTGTAGTTGAGGGTGATCTGCTCCTCGGTGTCGAGGGCGGCCGGCTCATTCCCGCCACCGCCGCAACCGGTCAGGACCAACCCGGTGGCCGCGAGGGCCGCGACACCCGTCAGGGTGCGCCGTGTAAGAGTGCGGAACATCGTTGTCCTCCTGGAAAACTTCATCGTCAGCCATCGTGGGACGCTTCGGGAAAGCGTTATCCCACAGCGTAGATTGAATCGTATCAATGGTCAACAGTCGGATGAGGGCGGGACATCGTCGCCCACTATCCTCGCTCATCCGGCACGTGAAAGGATGCACCCCATGCCCCAATTCGACATGCCGCTCGCCGAACTGCAGCGATACCGCCCCGAGCGTGACGAGCCCGCCGACTTCGATTCCTTCTGGGACCGCACGCTCGGGGAGCAGCGCATCCATCTGGCACCCCCGATGTTCGAGGAGGTCGATGCCGGGTACTCGCAGCTCGTCACCGAGGACGTGACCTTCGCCGGCTTCGACGGTCAGCCCGTGAAAGGCTGGCTGCTACGACCCCGGCACGTGGAGGGCCCGCTGGCGGCGATCATCACGTACATCGGGTACGGTGGCGGCCGCGGCCTCCTCGGCGAATGGACGGGCCTGCCGAGCGCCGGCTACGCCCACTTCGTGATGGACCTGCGCGGCCAGGGTGCCGGGCACAGGACGGGGGACACGAAGGACGGCCCCCTCGCCGGGCCGCACTCCGGCGGCTTCATGACCCTGGGCATCGAGGACCCCGACACCTACTACTACCGGCGGCTCTTCGTGGATGCGGTGCACGCCGTGTCGGCGGCGCAAGACCACCCCGCCATCGATGCGTCGCGGATCGTCATCTCGGGCGGGAGCCAGGGCGGGGGTATCACCCTCGCCACGGCGGCACTCACCCAGCGTGTGAACGGCGTCCCTCCGGTGGCCGCGATCGTCGACGTCCCCTTCCTCGCGCACATGCGGCGCGCCACCGAGATCGTGGACACGGCGCCCTACGCGGAGATCTCGAGATACCTCGGGACCAGGCGCAACGACGTCGACGCCGTCTTCCGGACGCTGAGCTACTTCGACGGCGTGAACTTCGCCGCGCGCAGCACCATGCCCGCACTGTTCTCCGTGGGACTGCTCGACGACGTGTGCCCGCCGTCGTGCGTCTTCGCGGCGCACAACCACTATGCAGGCCCTACCCGGATGAAGGTCTACCCGTACAACGGCCACGAGCAGGGCGGCGCCTTCCAGGACGTCGAGCACCTGGCGTTCGTCCGTGAAATCGTGGCCGGCTGAACGTGCGGCGTGCTGCGAGCGGTCCTCAGGACTGCCGGGGTACGTGCAGGACCGTCGTCGCGTGGTCGTAGCCACCCGCGACCAGGAGACGCAGCACGCCCGGGTCGACGTCGGCCAGGGTGTTCACGTAGAGGCATCCCGCTCCACGCCGGTGCTTCCCGAGACGCGCGAGCAACTCCCCCGCGCCGGGGCCGTAGGTCAGTCCGTACAGGACGAGGTGCGCCTTCCGCGGGGAGAATCCGACGGCTGCGGCGTCACCCTGGTGGCCGGAGGCGTATCTGTAGTGGTAGGAGCCGAAGCCCACGATGGACGGTCCCCACATCGTGGCGGGCGCACCGGTCACCGCGCCCATCAGGGCTGCGAGCGCCTCCCCGTCCCCGCGGCGAACGGGGTGCTGGACGGCTGCGAGGAAGGCCGCGGGGTCCTCAGCGGTGGGTCGCGCGACGGGATCGCCCATGGGTCAGGACTCCGGCGCCGTCGGGACCATCAGCGCAGCTGGACGGCACGGTCCTGGAACCAGCGGATCAGTTCCTTGAGCGCCTGCAGCGAGTGCGTGGGTTCCTGCTCGCGCTCGAGATCCGAGAACGTGCTCCGGTAGCCCGGCACGTCCTCCTCGAGGGTCTCCGACACGGGCTCGTAGCCCATCGTCCAGTCGGGGAACTGGCGTTCGTCGATGGTCTCCTGCAGCAGGACCCGCACGTCCGTGTGCTCGGGGTCCGCGGCGATGATGGACATCCGGCGCCGCAGCTGGTCCTCCGGCCCTTCGAGGACCTGCAGGAAACGCCCGTTGCGGTAGAGCAGCATGCCCGTGAGCTCGTGACGGGCGTTGTTCGCCCTGCACAGCGCGAGCAGGGCGCCGAGGCCCTCGTCGTCGTAGGGATGAGCAGCGCTGCTGGAGTAGACGATCGACAGCAGGTCACGGGAAGCGTTGGTCACACCTGCCAATCTAACCGACAATCACGGCGTGGAACGAGCCACTTCCTCCGGGCATGGATCCGGCAGGGCCGCGTACCCGTCCGCACGCGGCCCTGCCGGACACTTCCGTCCGCCCCCGTCAGTGCAGGGTCGGCAGGACCAGGGACGCCGAGCGCTCCAGCGTCGTGCGCGCCTGTCGTTCGACCGAGCCCGGCTTGTCCCTGCCCAGCCGGTCGATGAACTTCTCCACGGCACGAGCGGCCTGCCCCGCCTGGTCCCGGTCCACCGCGCGCCGTGCCTGATCGAGCGGGGCGCGGAGCTGCTGCGCGGCCGGCCCGGTGACCCGGCCGGAGGCGATGAACTCCTCGAGCTGCCGCTGCAGGGCCGGCAGGGCGCCGGGCAGGAAGGCGTCCGGCACCGGCACCGACGCGAGGTCGGTGTCGGAGGCCAGGTAGAAGCTCGTGTATGCGGGCTGGTTGTAGGCCGTGTTCTGCCGGGCGATCTCCGCGCGGTACTGGGGGTCGTGCATCAGCGTGTACAGCTTGCGGTCCGTCACCTCGGTGCTCGTGAAGATCCTGATCGCCGAGCTGTCCGCCGTCCGGACGAGGAGTTCCTCGCGCCAGTCGCCGAACACGTCGGCGACGAGCGACGGATTGCCCTTGGTTCCGTTGTTGGTCCGTGTGTCGGTCGCCGTCAGCAGCCGGCCACGGCGTGCGTCATCGATGGTGGGGGTCTGGTTCCCCGATCCGTTGACGAGCTGCGTGGTGCCGTCCCCGGCCCAGCGGATGCTCATGTTGGTGCCGTACCCGGCGGGCTGCAGGAGCGTGCCCGAGGCCGAGCGGAGTCCGACGGCCCAGTTCTCCAGGCCCCGGACGGCCGGATCGACGTCACCGATCATGCCGCGTCCGGTGTCCTTGCCCGTGTACCCCCCGAAGAGCACCTCGCCGTTCGAGGCGTCACGCATGGCCCATCCGTAGGGTGCACCCGTGGCGCCCTCGTGGACCGAGAAGATCTCCTGGCCCGGACGGTCGGGGTCGATGTCCGTGACATGCATCGCATCGCCGTGACCGAGCTTCGCCACCGTGCCCGGAGCGGCGCTCCCGGCGGGGAGGGTGTCGAAGGAGCTGTAGAGGAGCGAGCCGTCGTCGTCGATGGTCGCGCTGCCGTAGACGATCTCCTGCCGCCCGTCGCCGTCCACATCGGCTGCGCTCAGGGAGTGGAAGCCCTGCCCGGTGAGGGTCCCGAAGTCGGGGCTGGTGCCCGTGCCACCGTGCGGTCCGTCGTTGAAGGGGTTGGACATGGGGACGTGGCCCGAGTCCACGGACCAGTCGCGCGTCAGCTGCTCACCGTCCCAGCGGTAGGCGACGACGGTGGCCCGCGTGTAGTAGCCGCGTGCGAAGACGGCCGACGGGTTCTCACCGTCGAGGTAGGCCACGCCCGCGAGGAAGCGGTCCACGCGGTTGCCCGGCTCGATCCGCGCCATCGCGTAGTCGCCCCACATCAGGCCGTCGTCACCGCGGCCGGGCTCGTAGGGCACGGTCTCCAGTTCGGCTCCGGTGGCCCCCTCGAACACGCTCAGGTACTCGGGCCCGTCCACGATGAAGCCCTCGAACGCGCGGAGGTTGTTGCGGGCACTGCGGGACGGGGCGTAGACGTCCATGAAGTAGTCGGCCATGGCCCGCGCGTCGGCGTCGGAGAGCGGGTACTCGTACCGGGGTTCGATCCCGAAGGCCTCCTCGAGGGTGGCGGGCCAGTTCCCGGCGGCCACCTCGGGGTGGTCCTGCCAGCCGGAGAAGAGGTCGACGACGTGCTCGTAGTACCCCGCGGCACTGAGCCGGTAGTCGTCGGTGTCGCCGAAACCTGCAGCGACGTCTGCCTGGGGCAGGGTGACGTACTCCTCGGAGAGCACGCCACCGTCCGGGCCGTAGGTGGTGGTCTTCGTGCCGGGCGCCGTCTTCAGCATCAGCTCCGAGCGGCCGTCGCCGTCGAAGTCGGACACCATGAACTGCGTGTAGTGGGCGCCGGAGCGGATGTTCACCCCGAGGTCGATCCTGCTGAGCAGTCGACCGTCCGCGGCGTACGTGTCGACATAGGTGTTGCCCGTGTACCCGACCTGCGACACGTCCTTCGAGTTCGAGGGGTCCCACTTCACGAAGTACTCGTAGGAGCCGTCACCGTCCACGTCCCCGACGCTCATGTCGTTCGCCGCATAGGTGTAGGCCTCCCCTGCCGGCGTGACACCGTCGGCCGGTCGGTCCAGCGGGAGGTCGGTAGACGCCTGGGCCCAGGGGTCCACCTCGGCGCTGTGGTCCACCTCGAGTCCGTCGACGACGGCTGCGACGCTGTAGCGCGCAGCACCCGCTGCGGCGGGCCCGGTGACGGAGGGATCAAGGAAGTTCGTGCTGTCCGTGACCGTCGCGATCGGTCGTCCGTCCCGGTACACCGTGAAGTCGGGTCCGCCGGCGCCGGCCGCTCCCTCCGCCGCCTCGGTGGCACTCAGGCGCCAGCTGAGGAAGACGCCCTGCGGCGTGGCGGCGGCGACCAGGCCGCGGTCGAGGTATTCGAGCTGGACCCCGCCGATCGGCGCCGCGTTCGCCGTCCCCCCGCCCTGGGCGAGGGCGGGGACCGACAGGCCGGCGGTGAGGAGGACTCCGGCGGTCAGGGCGACGCAGACGGGCCGTGCTGTTTTCTGTACCGAACTCATCATTGAATCCTCTATTTGGAAAACGCTTTCCTTAACACGCTAGGAGTCCCCCCGGGATCCGTCAAGGGCAGGCACGCGAAAAGGGGGCGGCCGAAGCCGCCCCCTCTCCCCCTTCCCTGCGATGCAGGTCCGGGCCCTACGCCGGGTGGTGCCCCGGCACGTGCTGCGCGATCAGGTCCCGCACCGGGGCGTACAGCGGGTGATCCGCCCCGAGGCCGGTGATCGACGTCGTCGCCTCGTCCGGGGATTGGGATACGAGGATCTCGGCCAGCGCCGCGACCTCCGGATCGTCCTGCGCCGTGAAGGTCAACGCCGCCCGCATCGCCTCGAGCAGGGCTGCCGGGTGGACGCCCTGCTCAGCCAGTTCGGCAGCCGGTCCCACGAAGCGCTCATGACGGCTCAGCTTCCGCAGCGGCGCTCGTCCCACGCGCACCACCGTGTCCGGCAGGTGCTGGTTCGTGAAACGGCGCAGGATCTTCTGGACGTACGCTTCCTGCTCCGCCTCGTCGAAGCCGTGCTTCGACACCAGCAGCTGCTTGGTCTCGTCGAGGACCGCGCGCACCTTGCCCGCGATCCCCTCGTCCGCCATCGCGTCGGCGATCTTGTCCACACCGGCCGCGTAGCCGAAGTAGGCGGCCGAGGCATGTCCGGTGTTCACCGTGAACAGCTTGCGCTCGATGTACGGGGCGAGGTCGTCCACGTAGGTGGCCCCCGGGATCTCCGGAGCCCGGCCCGCGAACGGCGTGCGGTCGATGACCCACTCGAAGAAGGTCTCCACCGTCACGTCGAGACCCTGACCCTCGGCCTGGTTCGGCACGATCCGGTCGACGGCCGTGTTGGCGAAGACCGCCCGGGCCGTGAGGTCAGCACCTTCGTAGACCTGTTCCACCTCGCGCCGCAGGAGATCCGTCGCGTTGATGGCGTTCTCGCACGCCATGACCTGCAGGGGTGCCGACCCGGCGTCGCGCTGGGCGATGGCCCGGGCGATGACCGGAGCCAGGAACTTCAGGACATTGGGTCCCACGGCGGTGGTCACGATCTCGGCCGAGGCGATCTCCGCGACCACCTCCTCCTCCTGCGAGCGCGAGTTCAGGGCGCGGTAGTTGTCCACCGTCTTCACCGCGGGCTCCTCCCCGACCTCGTGGACCTCGTAGCCGGGCGTCGAGGCCAGCTGATCGATCAGGGCGTCCGCGACGTCGGCGAAGACCACCTCGTACCCGGCTTCGTGGAGCAGGAGCCCCACGAAGCCGCGTCCGATGTTGCCGGCACCGAAATGTACTGCCTTCACTACGCATTGACCTTTCCGAAGAGGGCGAGGACCTCGTCCACCGAGGTGGCCTCGTCGAGCTTGGCCACCTGGTCCTTGTCGGAGAAGACACGGGCGATCGCCGAGAGGATGGACAGGTGCTCATTGTTGACGCCTGCGACGCCCACCACGAACTTCACCTGCTTGCCGTTCCAGTCGATGCCCTCCGGGTAGCGCACGATCGACACGGCCGAGCGCTTGATCAGGTCCTTCGCCGCATTGGTACCGTGCGGGATGGCGAGGAAGTTCCCCATGTAGGTCGGGACCGACTTCTCGCGCTCGTGCATGGCGGCGACGTAGGTGGCATCCACCGCGCCGCGATCCACCAGCAGGCGGCCCGCCTCGTTGATGGCGTCCTCCTGCGTCGTGGCCCTGCCGTGCAGGACGACGCTCTCCTCGGCCAGGACGTCGTTGCCGCCCCCGGCTGCATCGCCGTCGCTGACGTCGTCGACCTCGGATGCCGCTGCTGCGGGCATCGGGGCCTTCGGGTCCACGCCGCCCTCGGCCGCCGCACTGGCGCGGACCAGTTCGACGATCTCGTCGTACCGCGGGCTGTTCATGAAGTTGTCGACGGCCACGTGCGTGGCGCTCCGCGTCAGGGGCTCGGCGCGTGCGGCGAGGTCCTGGTGCGTGACGACGACGTCGTAGTCGTCCTTCAGATTGGCGATGGCGGAGTTGGTGACCTTGACGTCCGGGAAGCCGGCGGCCTTGATCTTGTTGCGCAGCACCGAGGCGCCCATGGCGGAGGAGCCCATTCCGGCGTCACAGGCGAAGACGATCGAGCGGATGGGACCGTCGGTGGCCGACGAGGACGCGAAGTTCCCGGTGACCGAGCTCTTCTTGCCCTTCAGGCCCTCCATCTTGGCTGCGGCACCCGAGATGTCGTCGTCGTCCGAGGCCTTCGAGGTCTTGAGGATGACGGAGCCGATGAGGAAGCTGACCGCTGCTGCCATGAGGACGGACAGTGTGATGCCCACGAAACTGTCGGACGCCGTCGCCGCGTAGACGGCGATGATGCTGCCCGGCGCCGCGGGCGAACGCAGGCCGGCTCCCGTGAGGACGAGCGTGAAGATCCCGGCCATGCCGCCGCCGATCACGGCGAGGACCATGAGGGGCTTCATGAGCACGTAGGGGAAGTAGATCTCGTGGATGCCGCCGAGGAACTGGATGATGATGGCGCCGGGGGCGGAGGCCTTGGCCATGCCGCGGCCGAAGATCGCGTAGGCGAGCAGGAGGCCGAGACCGGGGCCGGGGTTGGCCTCGAGCAGGAACAGCAGCGACTTCCCCGTCTCGGTGGCCTCCTGCGTGGCAAGGGGTGTGAGCACGCCGTAGTTGATGGCGTTGTTGAGGAAGAGGATCTTCGCCGGCTCGATCAGGATGCTGGTGAAGGGCAGCAGGCCGTTGCTGACCAGGAAGTCCACGCCCCTGCCCGCGGCGTCGCTGAACAGGGTCACCACGGGGCCGACGGCCAGCAGGCCGAAGACCGCCATGAGCGCCGCGAAGATTCCCGCGGAGAAGTTGTTGACGAGCATCTCGAAGCCGGGGCGGATCTTACCGTCCCAGATGGAGTCGAGCTTCTTCATGAGGTACGCGGTGAGCGGGCCCATGATCATGGCACCGATGAACATCGGGATGCTCGTCCCGACGATCACGCCCATCGTGGCAGCGGCGCCGACGACTCCGCCGCGGGTCTCGTAGATCATCTTGCCGCCGGTGTAGCCGATGAGCAGCGGCAGCAGGTAGGTGATCATCGGGCCGACCAGCCCCACGTTCGGATCCCCCGCCGCGTTCTCCCCGAAACCGCCGAGGACGCCCACGGGGAAGTATCCGGCCTCGATGAACAGCGCAGTGATCAGGCCCCAGGCGATGAACGCACCGATGTTGGGCATGATCATCGCGGAGAGGAAGGCTCCGAACTTCTGCACGCGGACCCGGGCACTGGTGCCGGATCGTGCCTCTACTTGTATTGCCACATTCTTTCCTTACCGTTGTCCCCGCAACTCTGCCGGGAGGGATGGGTGGTGGGTGAAGCGCGTCAGCTCCCGGATCTGCTGGAGATCCGCTGGAGCCATTCGAGGAAGAGCTTGAGTTCCGAACTGGAGAGCTGGTCCGGATGTGAGGACTGGAGCGCCGCGTTGAGGGCGATCGCGGCCACGACGACCGACGGCGTCCCCTCGGTGTCGGTCACCGGGTCCGCTTCCGAATCGGTGGCGACCGCGGAGATCACGGCCTCCCGGGTCATGGCGGAGAGCTCGAGGTTGCGTTTGGCGGCCGGTTCCGCGATCAGCATCAGCGTGACGCCGATGTTGGCCGCGAGCATGCTCCGTGCAGCCTCGTGGGGCGAGACCACGAGGCGGGCCGCCTCGGCGGCGCGGGCGAGGACCTCCTCGAGGAACGCCTCGGCACTCGCCACCATCGACGGGCGGCGTTCCGGGCGGATGTTGCCGAACATGACGAGATAGAGATGCGGGTGGTCGAGCCCGAACTGCACATGGTTGTCCCAGTGCATCCGGAGGTCCTCGATGGGCTGGCCCGAGGTGGGGAGGGATCGTTCTCCGTCGAGATACTCGGAGAAGCCCTCCGCGACGACGGCGTCGAACAGGCCCTCCTTGTCACCGAAGTGGTGGTACAGGGTCGGCGCCGACACCCGGGCGGCCTCCGTGATCTGCCGGGTCGAGACGGGCTCGCCGTTGGACTCCGCGAGCAATGCCGCAGCGGCCCTGAGCAGCCTGGTCTTAGGCGCGGGTTCGCCTACCTTTTTCATGCCTGCTACCGTAACACCTATAGCACCGTTATATGAAGTGGCTCACACAAGCCCTTTGCGTCCGGCGGCACAATGGTGTTAGACCGAGACCACCACCGGCAAGGAAACGAGGACGTTCAATGGAGAATTTCGCAGGGGTCGGAGTCAGTCCCGGACGCGTGATCGGACCCGTCCGCCACATGCCGACACCCGTCAGCGAACCTCCCGCAGGTGAACGCCACGACTCCCCGGACGCTCCCGACGAGGCCGTCGCCGCACTGAAGACCGCGTCGAAGGCGGTGCAGGAGGAGTTGAAGCGCCGCGCCGGCATCGCCAAGGGCGACGCGAAGGCCGTGCTCCAGGCGACCTCACTCATGGCTGCGGACCCCATGCTGCTGAAGTCCGCGACGAAGCTGATCACCAAGGGAACGTCCCCGGCCCGCGCCGTGTGGGAGGCCGGCGCATCGGTCGCCGAGATGCTCCACAACCTCGGCGGCTACATGGCCGAGAGGACGGCCGACGTCCTGGATGTCCGGGCGCGGATCGTCGCCGAACTGCGCGGCCTGCCAGCACCCGGCATCCCCTCCTCCGACACGCCCTTCGTCCTCGTCGCCGAGGACCTCGCCCCCGCCGACACCGCCACACTCGATCCCGCCATGGTCCTCGCCCTCGTCACCTCGGGTGGCGGTCCGCAGTCCCACACCGCGATCATCGCGCGCTCACTGGGCCTGCCCGCCGTCGTCGCCGCGACGGGTGTCGACGGGATCGAGAAGGACGCCGTGGTCTACGTGGACGGCGCCGCGGGCACCATCGCCCTCGATCCCGGCGCGGAGGAGGAAGCCGCCGCCGAGGCCTACAGGACGGCGGCCGCCGCCCTCACCGTGTTCGACGGCGTGGGCGTCACCTCCGACGGTCACGAGGTCCCCCTGCTCGCCAACGTGGGCGGAGCGAAGGACGCCGTCAAGGCAGCCGAGGCGAACGCCCAGGGAGTCGGCCTGCTCCGCACGGAGTTCTGCTTCCTGGAACGCGACACGGAACCGACGGCCGAGGAGCAGATCGAGGCGTACAAGGGTGTCTTCGACGCGTTCCCCGGCAGGAAGGTGGTGGTGCGCACGCTCGATGCGGGCGCCGACAAGCCGCTGCCCTTCCTCACCGACGCCTCCGAACCGAACCCGGCCCTCGGCGTCCGCGGCTACCGGACCGACCTCACCTCCCCGGGTGTCCTCGAGCGCCAGCTCGCGGCGATCGCCGATGCCGCAGCACAGGCCACCGCCGACGTGTGGGTCATGGCACCGATGATCTCGACCGCCGAGGAAGCGGCCGACTTCGCCCGCATGTGCGCCGCCGCCGGTCTGCAGACCCCGGGCGTCATGGTGGAGGTCCCCTCCGCCGCGGTCATGGCGGAGGCGATCCTCGGTGAGGTGGCCTTCGCGAGCCTGGGCACCAACGACCTCACGCAATACACCATGGCGGCCGACCGCCAGCTCGGCTCACTCGCGGCCCTCAACAACTCGTGGCAGCCCGCGGTGCTCCGCATGGTGCAGCTGACCGTGCAGGGCTCCGCCGCGGAGGGTCACGACAAGCCGGTGGGTGTGTGCGGCGAGGCTGCGGCGGATCCCGCTCTCGCCGTCGTCCTCGTGGGGCTCGGCGTCTCGACGCTGTCGATGACGCCGCGCGCCCTCGCCGGGGTGGGCGCCGTGCTCGCCAGCGTGACGCTCGCCGACGCCCAGCGGATCGCCGGGATCGCGGTCGCCGCTCCCACGGCGGCCGAGGCGAAGACCCGCGCACGGGCGGAACTGCCGGTGCTCGAGAAGCTCGGCCTCTAGCCCCCGGGACGGCGGTCGGGGCGCATGCGGCGCTGCCGCGCTCCTTCGCCGTCGTCTAGCCTGCGGCTGCGAGCTGCACCGTCCAGTCCTCCCGTGAGGCGAGCAGAGCTGTCCGGCCGACGACCTCGGCGCGCGGGTCGAGGGTACGGAACAGCAGCACCAGTCCGCGGGCCGTCTCCAGGCGGGCGACGGCACGGTCCGCCGCGGACTCCGTGCTGAAGTTTCCGCCCTCCGACCACGCGAGCGTGAGGGTGGGCTCGATCGGTAACCGCCGGCCCTCGACCTCATGGAACTGCTCGGCCTGCGGGGCGCCGTCGTACACCGCCTCCGCGAGGGTGGCGAGGTACACGGGATCGGCGACGCCGTCGTACACCCAGCGCTGCCCCAGTGCGGGATGATCGAGCGTGCCCACGAGGTGCCCGGTCCACGCGTCCACCGGCGCGCCACGATAGGTCAGGGGAATCTGGAACAGATCCGGCCCCACGCCGATCAGCAGGGTCTCCACGCCCACCTCGCCCTCGGGATCGTCGAAGCGGAAGGATGCCACGCGGGCCGGTGCCCCCGACAGCCCGGACGCCCAGGGCTGCTGCGGCAGCCACCCGACGAGGAGCTCGAGCTTGGAGGGGCGCAGGGTGACGTCGTGGATGAGGGCCATGGGCCCAGCCTAGATGCCGGGTGGATCCACCCGTCCGACCGCCGGCAACGGCACGCGCGCCGCCACCGCGAAGGCCGTGCCCGGGACGGCACCGTCGGCGACGAGGACGGACCAGGTCCAGTCCACCGTGGCCGCCGGGGCGAGCGGGACCTCCTCGTGGAAGAACGGCGCCGCACACAGCATCGGGGTACCGGTGGTCCGCACGAACCAGGGCGCAGGCCCGCCGTGAGCACCCCGCCCGGCGACCATGAGCACCGATGCCGTCGCTGCACGGACGCCGAGCCAGGACCCCCGGCGCCCCATGGCCTCCGCCTCGTCCAGCTCGACGGCGGTGGGCGCGGGCGGCCCTACTCCCCCGGCGCCCCGATCCGGGTCACGCGCGGGGCTCGGATCGGGGGCGCCGAGGACGGTCGCACCGTCGAAGGTCTGCGCCAGCCGCAGGAAGAATCCGCCGTAGCCGGCAGCTGGCCGTCCCGACGTGGTCGGGCTCCCGAACGCCAGGCCGCCCCCGCCGGTGTTGGTCCAGCGACTGCTGACCGTGGTGCGGAACCAGTCGACGCCGCCGGCCCGGATGGTGTCCACGCGCCAGCTCCTCTCCTCGGCGAGGACCTCGGTGCCGTCCGCCGCCCGCCAGACGAGCTGCTGCCGCACGCGGCCGTCGGTGCCGTCGGTGGAAGCGCTGTCGGTGACAGCGCTGTCGGCGGAGCCGACCTGCTGGACACCGTTGTTCGGCAGCTGGACGTAGCCCTCGCCCCGCAGGAAGGTGGGGCCTCCCCAGAAGTTGACGGGATGGGCCTGCCCGGTGACCGTCACCGTCGAGACGGCGATCCCCAGGCCGTGGTGCCAGGGGTGGTCGGACGGCCGATCACCGGAGACCGTCAGCCCGCCGGGCGTGAGGAGCGGGTGGACGAAGGGGCGCGGTGAGTGGACGGCGGGCTCGTCGGTGCCGTCGTGCAGGAGTCCCGCCCGGCGCCCACCGACCGAGAGGGGGACGGAGGCGCTCACGTCGTCGTCCCGCCGGTCCCGTCCGCGCGTCGCCTGCCATCCGTGACGGGGGCGGCCAGCGGCCCCCGCAGCGCCGGGTCGGCGAGGTCCGCGCGGGCCAGCCAGCGACCCTCGCGCGCCGACGCGTAGATCCCCGTGACGATCTCGAGCGCCCTGCTCGGGTGGGACACGATCGGGGGCATGCCCCCACCGGAGCGCAGTGATGCGTAGATCTCGGCGAGGAGCGCGTCGTGCCCGCTGGGGATCTCGAGCTCGGGCAGGACCCATGCCGAGGACGTCTCCTCGTCGACATGGGCCGCCGGGGTGATCGTCCAGTCGGCGTGCGCGTGCCCGTACAGGTGCTCCAGCTCGATGGTCGCGTGCTCGGTGTCGATCCTGATGAGACTCGACTGACGGGGCCCGAGGACGGTGGTGACCACCGACGCCACGGCCCCGGAGGCGAAGACGAGCGATGCGTGCGCCAGATCCTCGGTCTCGATGTCGTGCTGCTGACGCCAGAGCGTCGCGTGCACCGACTCCCACTCACCGAGGAGGTATGCGAGCAGGTCGATCTGGTGGCTGCCGTGGCTGAGGGTGGTGCCGCCGCCCTCGGTGGCCCAGGTACCGCGCCACGGCACGGCGAAGTACTCGGGTGTGCGGTACCAGTGCGTCTGGCAGAGCGCGGACAGCGGCCTGCCGAGGACACCGGAGTCGAGCAGTTCCTTGACCCTGGCCGCCGCCGACCCGGACCGCTGCTGGAACACGACGGCGAGTCCGCGTCGTGCGGCGTGGGCGGCGTCGAGCATGGTGTCGAGCTGGTCGAGGCTCAGGGCCGCGGGCTTCTCGACGACGACGTGCGCACCCGCGCGGACGGCGGCGGCGGTCTGCTCGGCATGACCGCCGGGCGGCGTGCAAATGTGCAGGACGTCGACGCCGCCTCCCTCGAGGAGCTCCTCGAGGGAGGAGAAACGGGAGGGCACGCCGTAGGCGTCGGCGAAGTCCGTCAGGTGCTGCCCGGAAGGGTCCGCGGCGGCCACGAGGTGCACCCCGTCGAGGCCCGCAAGCGCAGCTGCGTGGAGATGCGCCACGCCGCCCGTCCCCAGGATGGCGGCCCGGAGCAGCGGGGCCGGGCCATCGGCCCTGCCGGACCCAGTGGGGTCGGCGGACGGTACAGGCGCTCCGATCGGGACGGGCTGGGGCATGGATCCTCCCTGGTCGGTCGGCAGTACGGTTCTCGGAACAGTAACAGAGAAAGCGCTTACCAGCCTCGGAGGGCCGGCCTCGCACCGTGCAAGAATGGCCCTTTGACGCGGAAGATCCACCAGGGTGCGGCCGGACGGCCGGAGCCCGGACCCCCAGGAGTACGAGCGATGTCGGCACCGGCCAGCAAGAGTCCCGCGACGCTGCACGACGTCGCCCGCGAGGCAGGCGTCTCCCTCGCCACGGCATCCCGGTCGCTGAACGGCAGCGCGCGCAAGGTGAACGAGTCCTACCGGCTCCGCGTGGTGGAGGCCGCGCAGCGGCTCGGCTACACCACCAACCTGTTCGCCCAGGCGGTCGCCAAGGGCAGCACCACCACCGTGGCGCTCCTCGTGGCGGACATCGCCGATCCCTACTTCTCGAGCATCGCGGCCGGGGTGATCGACGCCGCGAGCGAGGAGAACCTCGTGGTGACCATCGCCGTGACCGGCCGTGACTCGCAGCGCGAACTGGATACCGTCCGGGCCCTCCGCGGCCAGCGTCCCCGGGTGATGATCCTCGCGGGGTCCCGCACCACGGGATCGCCCTTCGAGGAGCACCTGCGCGCGGAACTGTCCTCCTTCGAGGACACGGGCGGCAAGGTCGCCTTCATCAGCCAGGACGCGGCGCCGTTCGCGACGGTGCTGCTCGACAACCACGGAGGCGCGCGGGACCTCGCCGTCGCCCTGGCCGGCCTCGGCTACCGGGACGTCGCCGTGATCGCCGGGCCCGCCGAGATCAGGACCGCGCAGGAGCGGCTCGCAGGCTTCACGGCCGGGCTCGCGGAGCACGGCGTCCGGCTGCCGGCCGAGCGCATCATCCACGCCGACTTCACGCGGGACGGCGGATACCGCGGCACGCAGGAACTCCTGGCCGCCGGCGCCGGCGTGGACCTCATCTTCGCGGTCAACGACGTCATGGCCGTGGGCGTCGTCTCGGCACTGCGCGACGCGGGCCTGGTGCCCGGACAGGACATCGGCGTGGCAGGTTACGACGACATCCCGACCGTCCGTGACATCACGCCCGCGCTCACCACGGTGCGGATCCCCCTGGAGGACGTGGGACGCCGCGCCCTCCGGCTCGCCACGGGTACCGCCCACGACGGCGATGGGACCGGCGCTTCGGCAGGGCCCGGCGCGATTCCGACGGAGACCGTCATCCGGGAGAGCACTCCGCCGCGGTAGGGCACGTCCGGCCCCGGCCGGATCCCGTCAGAAGGGCAGGACGGAGCCCGGGGCAGCGTCCTGTGCCGCGAGCTTTGCGACGTCCTCGACCGGGAGTTCTGCCAGCTCCGCGACGACGGCGATGTCCTCACCGTGGACGAGCGCCTCTGCCACCGCCTCCTGCAGGACCAGCTCGGCGCGGTCGAGCTCGAACTCGACGTCCTCCTTGTCCGCCGCGGCCACGCGGATCTTCTGCAAATCGTCGTTCGTCATGGCGCGGAGCACCTCACACTCGTTGGGGGACGGCACGACGCCGACACGTCCATTCCATCGATCAGGGACCGTGGGCACGGCGACCGTGGCGTCGTCGCGACAATCCTAACCAGACGATCGCGGCTTTCGGGGAGCAATTTCCCAGCGGCGACGGGTCCCGGCACCTGCACGGTTACGATGGGGTCAGCTGATCGCCGGAAACGTGCGATCGTGGTCTAGCAGAAGGCCCGCAGCGCCAGGATCAAGCCTGGCATGACGTTCGAGGCTACTGATGGATTCCTTTCCCCTCTCCAGCGAGCTGGGTGCCACCCTGGGCCGCATCCGCGGCCTGACGCTGACGCAGGAGACCGCGCAGCATGCCGTGGACCTCCTCGCGCAGGTCGCGCAGGAGACCACGCCCAACGCGGTCGGCGCCGGCGTCTCCCTCATCCACGACGCGGAGCGTACCAGCGTCGGTGCCACCGACGCCCTCGTGCGCACGGCGGACGACCTCCAGTACAGCCTGGGTGAGGGCCCGTGCCTGGCGGCCTGGGCCACCCGGTCGCCCGTCACCGTCGAGGACACCGCCTCGGACAGCCGCTTCCCGGCGTGGAGCGTCGCCGCGGACGCCGCGGGCATCAGGGCCTGCTTCAGCGTTCCGCTGATGCGGGGACGCGATGCGATCGGCGCCATGAAGGTCTACTCCACCACCCCGGCGGCCTTCGACGAGTCCGACCGCACCCGGCTCCGCAGCCTGTCCGTCGCAGCCTCGGCGCTGCTCGGTCACGTGCAGACCACCGATACGTCCACGCGCATCAGCAGGGAGCTCCGGGAGTCCCTGCGATCGCGGGACCTCGTGGGCATCGCGAAGGGGATCATCATGCAGCGTGAGGGCCTGACGGAGGCGGAGGCGCTCGCCGCCCTGACGGCCCGCGCCCGCAGCACCGGCATTCCGTTCCGCCGGCTCACCGCGGAGATCGTGAACGGCCACGGTACCTCCGAGGGCAGTGACGCCTAGTGGCCGGATTCCCCTACGCAGAGGAGCAGCGGGCATCGATCAACGCCGCCATCGTCGAGGCCGGCTTCTCGACCGGTGAGGTGTGGCTGCGCTACTTCTCGCTCAGCGGCGAGGTCGAGGAGTACGAGGTCGAGGCCTACCTGGCCGGTCTGATCCCCCTGCCGCCGCTCGAGTGCGATCTGCTCGCGCTCGCCGTGAACGAGATGGTCGACGACCTGCCGCCGAGGCGGAGGGCGCGCTTCTGCGACGACCTGGTCCGGGCCCACTCGGCTTCCGAGGACGACACAGAGCAGTAGCGCCGTCGCGAGCCGGGCCGGCCGCTCGGAACCAGCGGTCCCGGCGAGCGGCGTGCGGCGGGACACCGGAGGGCCCTGCCAGGGTGTCGGACCAGCGGCGTACCCTCGTGGCATGGCCGAACGACCGGGGTGGCACGGCATCCCACCGAGCGCTGACCGCTACGTCCCTCCCCTGCAGCTGGACACGCCGGGCGGGCACGTCACCGAGCCGCCCGCGTCGCCGGCGCTGTGGGTGGACCTCGACTATCCCGACGGGTCGAGGCGGACCATGAAGGGCTTCGCGATGGCATGGACCGGATCCGCCGTCCTGGCGCAGTGGATCGAGTACTCGCGGGCGCGGGAGGCGTGGGTCGAGGCCACGCGCTGCCGGCGACGGGACCTGGCCACGCGCACCACCCACCCGGCCTGACGGCCCCTCCCCCTGCCGCCTCCCGCCCCCTCGTACAGTGGTGCCATGGACCGGACGACGACGAACACCGCACCGCCGTCGAGCCCGTCCGGCCGGCCGCCCGCCCCGCGGCGCACGGTCCGCTGCGGAGGACAGCCGACGGGACGACGCCGTGGCTAAGGCGGCCGGATGGCACGGGCTGCCGCCCACGACACACCAGTACCTCCCGCCGGTGCAGCTCGAGACGCCCACCGAAGGCATCACGGAGTCCGTCCCGCCCGCGCCCGCCCTCTGGGTGGACCTCGAGTACCCCGACGGGTCGCGGCAGACCGTCCGCGGGTTCGCGATGGCGTGGACGCGGACCGCGGTGCTGGCCCAGTGGATCGAGTTCTCGATAGCCCGCGAGGCCTGGGTGCGTCCGGACCAGTGCACCCGGCGTGAGATCCCGCGTCGGTCCGCTCCCGGGATCTGACGCGCCCTCCGCGTCCGGCTACTGCTGCCCCGGCCGTTGCGCCACCCCGCCGGAACCGGGCTTATTGCCGCTCCCACGATCTTGACCTACACTCGCGGTAAGCGTTTTCCAAGGCCGCTGGGAACAGCAGCCGCGCCGCAAGCCAAGGAGCATCAATGTCAACGAGGACAATCGGGATCATCATGAACGGCGTCTCCGGGCGCATGGGGTACCGGCAGCACCTGGTGCGCTCCATCCTCGCCATCCGCGACCAGGGCGGGGTGCTGCTCTCGGACGGTACCCGCGTCCAGGTGGAGCCCATCCTGGTCGGCCGGAGCGAGGCCAAACTGGCGGAACTCGCCGCGAAGCACGGGATCGAGCACTGGTCCACCGATCTCGACAGCGTGCTCGCGGATCCGACATGGGAGGTCTACGCCGACTTCCTCGTGACCAAGGCGCGTTCGGCCGCCATCCGCAAGGCGATCGCCGCGGGCAAGGCCATCTACACCGAGAAGCCCACCGCGGAGACGGCGGCGGACGCCCTCGAGCTGGCCGACCTGGCCGAGGCGGCCGGCATCAAGAACGGCGTGGTGCACGACAAGCTCTACCTTCCGGGCATGCAGAAGCTGAAGCGCCTCATCGACTCCGGTTTCTTCGGGCAGATCCTCTCGGTGCGCGGCGAGTTCGGCTACTGGGTCTTCGAGGGTGGGTGGCAGGACGCCCAGCGTCCCAGCTGGAACTACCGCGCCGAGGACGGCGGCGGGATCGTCGTCGACATGTTCCCGCACTGGAGCTATGTCCTGGAGAACCTCTTCGGCAGGGTGGAGTCCGTGTACGCCCGCGCCGTCACCCACATCGACGAGCGCGTCGACGAGCAGGGCCGGACCTACCGCGCCACGGCCGACGACGCCGCGTACGCCGTGTTCGAGCTGGAGGGCGGCATCGTGGCCCAGCTGAACTCGAGCTGGACGGTCCGCGTGAACCGCGACGAACTGGTGCAGTTCCAGGTGGACGGCACCCACGGTTCCGCCGTCGTCGGGCTGTTCGGCTGCAAGATCCAACCCCGTAACGCCACACCGAAGCCCGTGTGGAACCCCGATCTCGAGGACACCCACGACTACGACGCGGACTGGATCGACGTCCCCACCAACGAGGTGTTCGAGAACGGCTTCAAGACGCAGTGGGAGGACTTCCTCCGCCATGTCCTCGAGGACGGCCCCCACCCGTACGACTTCCTCGCCGGTGCCCGCGGCATGTACCTCGCGGAGCAGGGACTCGAGAGCTCCCGCTCCGGCCGGCGCCTCGAACTCGAGGACGTCCGCACCACCCCGCTCCCCCTCGAGGATGCGGTCGCCTCCGCATGATCACGCTCGTCGATGCGGCGGGGCGCACCTCCGCCGTCGAACTCAACGCCGCGCCGTCGTTCGCCCGGCCCACGGCGCCCCTCGCGAGCCGCACCGTCTACGCTGCCGCCCACGTGGTGCCGCGGACGACGGCGGACAACGTCCCGGGCGCTCCCGCCGACCTCGACTGGGACGCCACCCTCGCCTTCCGCCACCACCTGTGGTCCTGGGGACTCGGTGTGGCCGACGCCATGGACACCGCGCAGCGGAACATGGGCCTCGATGCCGCTGCGACGCGCGAGCTGATCACCCGCAGTGCCGCCGAGGCGCAGTCCGTGGGCGGTGGCCTCGTGGTCGGGGTGAACACGGATCACGTGGACGACGCCGTCATCACCCTCGATGCCGTCGTCGACGCCTACAAGCACCAGCTGCACCTGACCGAGGACGCCGGTGCGTCGGTGGTCCTGATGGCGAGCCGTCACCTGGCGAGGGCGGCGCGCTCCGCGGAGGACTACGAGCGCGTGTACGCCGAGGTCCTGGCCGCCGCCGGCGCCCCGGTGATCCTCCACTGGCTCGGCGCCGCGTTCGATCCTGAACTCGGCAGCTACTTCGGGTCCCCCGACACCGACGCCGCATCCTCGACCCTCCTGAAGATCATCGCCAACGCCCCCGACAAGGTGGCGGGCGTGAAGATGAGCCTGCTGGACGCCGACTCGGAGCGTGCGGTCCGCGGCCGGCTGAACGCGCCGACGCGCATGTTCACCGGCGACGACTTCAACTACGTCTCGCTCATCGGCGGCGACTCCTCGGGGTACTCGGATGCCCTGCTCGGCGCCTTCGCGGCGCTCGGCCCGCACGCCTCCGCGGCGGTCCAGGCGCTCGACGCCGGCGATCACGACGCGTACCAGCGCATCCTCGGGCCGACCGAGGCGCTGTCCCGCCAGATCTTCAGCACGCCGACGTTCTACTACAAGACCGGCGTGGCATTCCTCAGCTGGCTCAACGGGCACCAGCCCGGCGTGGGGATGGTGGGCGGACTGCACGCGGCCCGCAGCCTGCCGCACCTCTCGGAGATCGTCCGGCTGGCGAACGACTGCGGTGCACTCGAGCAGCCGGAGCTCGCCCGTGAGCGCTGGCACGGGCTCCTGTCGGTCAGCGGGGTCCCGGCATGACCCGCGCGCCGGATCCACGGCTGTCCATCAACCAGGCCACCATCAAGTACGCACCCCTCGCCGAGGCCCTGCAGGTCACCGCCGCCGCGGGGATCGGCAGCATCGGACTGTGGCGGGACTCGGTGCAGGCCGCCTCCCTGCCCGAGGCCGGCCGGCTCCTCGCCGGCTCCGGGCTCCGCTTCTCGAGCCTCTGCCGTGGAGGGTTCTTCACCGTGCCGGAGGGACCTGCCCGGCGCACCGCCATGGACGACAACCGCCGGGCCATCGAGGAGACCGCGCAGCTCGCCGCCGCGGGCGCCCCGGGGTCGGTCGCCGTCCTGGTCATGGTCGCCGGCGGCCTGCCGCAGGGATCGCGGGACATCGCCGGCGCCCGCTCCATGGTGGGGGATGCCCTCGCCGAGCTCGCGCCGGAAGCGCGCGCAGCAGGAGTGAGGCTGGCCCTCGAGCCGCTGCATCCCATGTACGCCGCGGACCGGGCCGTCATCTCCACCCTCGGGCAGGCGCTCGATCTCGCCGCCCCGTTCGACCCCGCCGTGGTGGGCGTCGTCGTCGACACCTTCCACGTGTGGTGGGACCCGGACCTCACGGCGCAGATCGTCCGCGCCGGGCGCGAGGACCGGATCGCGAGCTACCAGGTATGCGACTGGCGCACTCCCCTGGCGGCGGACGTGCTGCTCTCCCGCCACTACCCCGGGGACGGCGTCATCGATTTCGCCGCGATCACGGCCGAGGTGGAGCGTGCGGGCTACGCGGGCGACGTCGAGGTGGAGATCTTCAACCAGGAGATCTGGGACACCGCCCCCGCCACCGCCGTCGCGCGTACGGTCGAGGGCTTCCAGCAGGCCGTCGCACCCCACCTCGCCGAGCGGCCTGCGGGTCTGCGCCGGTAGCATCGGCGTATGGAATCCACCGAGGTCGTGCGGCAGTACTGGCAGTCCGTCTGGAGCAGGGACTGGGAGGCCGTCGGACGGACCCTCGCCGAGGATGTCGAGGTCTTCTGGCCCGTCACGCGCGAGATCATCCGGGGACGCGCGAACATGGTGGCCGTGAACTCCGAGCACCCGAACGGCTGGAGCATCGACGTCCTCAACGTGTACGACGCCGGGGAGGCGGTGGTCTCTGAGGTCCAGGTCCCGCAGGAGGACGTGGGCATCTTCCGCGTGGTCTCCTTCTGGACCGTGGCGGACGGCGTCATCACCTCCGGCCGCGAGTACTGGACGATGTACGGCGGCGAGGAGGGCCGCGACTGGCGCCGGAAGTACGCGGATGTGGGCGATCTGCCCTGAGGCGCCGAGGAGCTCGTCGACGCGTGGGGACACCCCACCGCCCAGCTCCTGACCCGGATCGCTCCCCCCCTTGTTCCGGCGTGAAGTACTGGCGGGACGCGTGCCCAACCCATAAGCTAAGCATGCTGATGATGTTTGTCGGCGACCGCACGCACAACGCCAGGGAGGCACAATGAGCACCAAGGTCGAAGAAACCGTCGTAGTGAATCTTCCAGTGACCACCGTCTACAACCAGTGGACGCAGTTCGAGGAATTCCCGCACTTCATGGGTGGCGTCAAGCAGATCACCCAGCTCGGCGACGACCGCATGGAATGGGTCGCGGAGATCGGCGGGATCCGCCGCCAGTGGGAAGCCAGGGTGGTCGAGCAGGTCCCCGATCGCAAGGTCTCCTGGGCCGCGACCGAGGGTGCCACCAACGCGGGCACCGTGTCCTTCGAGGACCTCGGCGGGACCACGCGGATCAACCTCGTCCTGGAGTACGAGCCCGAGGGGCTCGTGGAGAAGGTCGGCGACAAGCTGAACGTCGTCGAGAACCAGGCCAAGAAGGACCTGCAGAACTTCAAGGAGTTCATCGAGTCCGAGAGCTACGCCACCGGCGCGTGGCGCGGCACCGTCCCGGGCATCGGCGGCACGCCGACGGTCGAGGACGCCGACTCGTCGCGTGGTGACAGCGGCAAGGCCGGCGTGTCCGGCAAGGTTGCCGCCGGAGTGGGCGTCGCCGCGGCCGCCGCGGTCGCAGGAGTCGCAGCGGCAGCAGCCAACAAGAAGGACGACGAGGACACCACGGTGGAGGTCACGCCCGTGGTCGATGCCGCGCCGGTGGTCCCCGAGACCGCCCCGGTCGTGCCCGGGACCACGCCGATCGTCGCGGACGACGACGTCGTGGATGTCGATCCCGTCCCCGCCGTCGACGGCATCCCCGGGACCGGGGTCCCGTCCGAGACCGGCGGCCTGCAGGACGGCACCGTCCTCGACGGGAACGGCACCGACCGCAGGGGCACGCTGTAGCCGCCTGCCGGTAGGGATGCGGCACGGACCGCAACGCCGGAAGAGGACCGGACCCCCTCGGGGGCCGGTCCTCTTCCATGAACCGGCCGTCGCGGAATTATGTTGCCCGGGCCTGGGCGTCGCGGTGGCGGCCGGGGACCCCATGCGGCTGACGGCGGACGGCTTCGCCGACGCACTCGATCTCGCCGCGCGGGGAGTTGTCACGACGTCGATCGCCGCCACCTTCGCCATCGCCGCGCTCCCCGACGCCCACCGCCTCAGCGAGGGTGGGCACCTGCGCGGCAAGGTCGCGGTTCAGGGACCCTGAGGGTCCCGTCCGGCACTCGCCCGGTCGATCCCGGTCGATCCCGACCACAATCTTCCGGGCGAGCCGCTGGAAGTCGACCTGTTCCGCGACTGTCAGCTCGGCGGCGACAGCCGCCTGCAGCTCGGCCCAGGCCGCGGTGACCGGCCCGTGCAGTGCGCGGCCGGCCTCGGTGAGATGGACGAGGGTGACGCGGCCGTCGCGGGGGGACCGCGACCGGGAGACGAGTCCCCCGGCCTCGAGCCGGCGGACGGACTTGGCGACGGTCGAGTGGTCCAGTCCCTGAGGCATCCCGAGCGCCTTCTGGGACAGCCCGTCCTCCTCCCACAACTGCATGAGCAGCAGTTCCTGTCCAGGGAAGAGACCCAGGCCGCCCAGGTAGGACGCCGCGAGAGCCCGCTGGCCGTGGCCCATCGACAGGATCGCCGCGCTGACAGGGTAGTCGCGCGCAACGGCGGGATCATCACGGGTGGACACGGTCTGCTCGCTTCGTGGGATGCGGCACCCCACGTTACGTGCCTTCACCCGACGGAACCGCCCGGTGCCCGGAACGCTGTCGGGATTCCGGGGTCCGTCACGGCAGCGTCCCTGCCGCGCGCTTGCCCGTCTCGCGCCCTCGTGGTCGGCGGCCGCATCCTGGCCGGCAGATCCCTCGGGAACGCGGTGGTCAACCGGCGAGCAGCGACCTGTACTGCGGGTTGCCCGCCAGGAAGGCCTGCACCTCGCCGCAGTAGGGCAGGGCGGACAGGCGCCGCCTGTGGGCGTCGAGCAGGACGTTGCGGATGAGGATCTGCTCCAGCCCGGCCCCCTCGAAGGCTTCGGCGACGACCGTCCGGTGCAGCCGCAGGCACCCGGCCCGCATGGAGTAGGACACGTAGCCGGCCAGGATGCCGTCCTGGAACAGCTCGAAGCGGCGGTTGAGCGGATTGTCGCGGAAGGAATCCCGACGGCGGGTCCCGGCCGACCCCTCGCGCGCCTGCTCCTCGCGGCGTCCGAGCTCGTCGACGACCCGCTCGTAGTCGTCAGAGGCCCCGAAGGGCGGGGTATCGGAATCGAGGATCCTGTAGAGCTGGTTGCTCCACCGACGGAGCTGGCGCGTCGTCGCATCATCGAGCGACCACGGGAGGGTCGTCGGCTCGGCCTCGGCGGACACGGCCCCGAGGTCGCCCGTCGAGGCCATCCCCGGCCACCGATCGAAGCCGGCGTCGTCGCCGTGCGTGGTCTGCGAGGACATCTCGAGGAGGTCGGCCGGAGCACCGGCAGCGATGGTGGAGGGGTGTGAAGAGGCTGGAGCAATGGTCATGGCGTCACCAGAGGTCAAAGGGGGTCAGGCCGTCTTCTCGACCTGCACCCAACCTAGCCCTTAGTACAGTTTATGTAAAGCTAGTTTGCCTAGCGGTATGCCTACTGATGGTTCCCGTCCGGCAGGGCGATGCGCGTGACCGGGAGCGAGGGATCGGTCCCGAAGGTGATGCCGCTCGGTGGTAGGCCTGCCAGGACGATCTGCGCTCCCAGCGCTGCGACCATCGCCCCGTTGTCGGTGCACAGCGACGGTACAGGGACCGTCAGCGTGATCCCTGCAGCGTCGCAGCGCTCGGCGGCGAGCTCGCGCAGCCGACGGTTCGCGGCGACCCCGCCGCCGAGGAGGAGCTTCGTGATCCCGTGTTCGCGGCAGGCCAGGACGGCCTTGGACGTGATGATGTCCACCACGGCCTCCTGGAAGGACGCGGCGATGTCCGCGACCGGCAGGTCGCGTCCGGCGGCCTCGTACTGCTCCACACTCCGGGCGACGGCGGTCTTGAGTCCGCTGAAGGACCAGTCGTAGCGGTGCGGCCCTGGTTCGTCGGCAGTCCCCATGTACTTGGGCTGGGACAGCCCGCGAGGGTACCTGATGGCCCTGGGATCACCGTCTCGTGCGACCCGGTCGATGGCAGGACCGCCCGGATAACCGAGCCCGAGGATCCGTGCGGTCTTGTCGTACGCCTCGCCCGCCGCGTCGTCGATCGTGGACCCGAGCAGTTCGACGTCGTGCGCCAGGTCACCGACGCGGAGGATCTCCGTGTGGCCGCCGGAGACGAGGAGGGCGCCGAGGTTCGGCGGCAGCCCCTCGGGGAACGTCCCGCCGAGGACCCCGACGCCGACGTGCGCCACGAGGTGGTTGATCGCGTAGAGCGGCTTGCCCGTCGTGACGGCGAGCGCCTTGGCCGCGGAGACACCGACCATCAGGGCTCCGGAGAGGCCCGGCCCCGCGGTGACGGCGATGGCATCGATCTCCCCGAGCGTCACCCCGGCGTCGTCGAGTGCGGCCCGCAGCGTCGGCACGAAGGCCTCGAGGTGGGCCCGCGACGCGATCTCGGGGATCACGCCGCCGAAGCGCACGTGCTCGTCCATGGAGGAGGACACGGTGTTGGTCAGCAGCTCGGTCCCGCGGACGATGCCGACGCCGGTCTCGTCGCAGGAGGACTCGATCCCGAGGACGAGGGGCTGCGCGCTCATGACGCCACCCCTCCCGCGGGGGCCAGGACGAGCCGCATGACCCACGCGTCCACCCCGTCCCGGTAGTACGTCTTCCGGGTGTGGATCTGCTCGAAGCCGAACCTGGCGTAGAGCTGCTGGGCGCGCGGGTTGTCGGCGCGGACCTCCAGCATCACCGTCTCCGCACCTCGCCGTCGGGACTCGTCGAGCAGTTCCGCCAGCATGGCCCGCCCGATGCCCTGCCCCTCGAAGCGGGGCAGCACGCCGATGGTCTGGATGTCCGCCGTCGTGTCGATGACCATCACCCCTGCGTAACCCACCGCCGCACCGTCGACCTCGGCGACGATGTAGCGCCGCGTGTCCGGCTGGAAGAACTCGGTGTAGAACATCTCGAGCGGCCAGGCGTCGGTGGGGAACAGCTCGTTCTCCAGCCGCCCGATGGTCTCGATGTCCTCGAAGGCGAGGCCGCGCAGGGTGAAGCTCACGCCGTCGCCCGCTTCCGGGGTCCGGGGACGCGCGCATCGGATTCGCGCAGGTAGAGCGGCGTGGTGTCCAGCGACGGCACACCCAGGAGGATCCGCGACCGGGCGACGCGGCCGAGGGACACGGCGTCCGGATCAGCCGCGGCGAAGGCCGGGACACCGACGACGTCGGCCGGGTACAGGCTCGCCGCCCGTCCGACCAGCGGCACGCCCGGCGGGAGGGTACCGGCCGCGCCGACGTGCGGGCCGTCCAGCAGCTCCGGTGTCGCCGCGTCCCTGCCCTGCGGGGCGCCCGCGCGGTAGGACGCCCAGTACACCTCGCCCCGACGGGCGTCCGTGCCCACCAGGAACGTGCTTCCGGCGTCGACTGCGCCAGCCGCCACGGCATCGAGGGCGAGGGCGTCGAGGCTCATCACGCCGTGCAGCGGGACGTCCCAGACGAAGCTCAGGGTCCGCGCCGTGACGAGGCCGGCCCTCAGCCCGGTGAACGGACCCGGCCCCACGCCGGCGACGACCGCGTCGAGATCGGCTCCGGAGACGCCGGCAGCCGCCAGGATGTCCTGGATGGCGGGCGCGAGCACTTCGGCGTGCGAGCGGGTGTCGCCGCTGCTGAACCGGCCGACGACGGCGTCGTCGGCCAGGAGCGCGACGGTGGCCGCGGCGGACGTGTCGAGGGCGAGGAGAAGCACCGGTCCAGCCTAGTCGAGCGCGAGTGCCGGGGGCCCGCCCCGCCAGCGCGGGCCGACGCCCGCCAGGGTGACGCCGCGCACCTCGTCCTCGCCGTCGTCGTCGAAATGGGTGGTCAGGACGGCGGCCTCCCCCGCGCTGCCGGCCGCCGCGCCACCGGTGGGACGGACGATGTCCACGAGCAGGTGGCTGTCGCTGAGGTGCTCCACGCGGCCCGCTCCCCACTCGATCACGGTGACGTTCGCCGCGAGGGTCGCCTCGAGGTCGAGGTCGTCCACCGCGGCAGCACTCTCGAGGCGGTAGGCATCGACGTGGATGAGCCCCGGTCCGGACACGGTGGAGGGGTGCTGGCGCACGAGGACGAAGGTCGGCGAGATGATGCGCTCCTCGACGGCGAGCCCGCGCCCCAGCCCCTGCGTGAACGTGGTCTTGCCCGCCCCCAGCTCCCCGGAGAGGACCAGCAGGTCGCCCGGAGCCAGCTGGTGCGCGAGCTGCTCCGCGAGTGCCTGCAGTTCCGCGGCCGACGCGACCTCGAACGCCACGGACCACTCAGGCGTCGTCATCGCTCTCCCGGGACGCTTCGAGGTACACGCGCTCCACGCGGTCGCTGATCCGCGTGACGATCTCGTAGTTGATGGTCTGGGCGGCCGCTGCCCAATCCTCGACGGCGGGCGCCCCCGCTCCGCCGAAGAGGACGGCCCGCCGGCCCAGCAGGCTGTTCGGCGTGTCGGCGAGGCCCGTCGCACCGAAGTCGACGACGAGCTGGTCCATCGCGATCCTGCCCACCACCGGATACATCCGTCCCTCGACGAGCACGGGTGCTCCGGTGGCGATGCGTGGCACGCCGTCGCCGTAGCCGACGGGGATGAGGCCCAGCGTGGTCGCCTTCTGCGTGCGGTACGCGTAGCCGTAGGAGACCCCCTGGCCGGCGGGCACCTCCTTGCAGTGCGAGACCACGGTGCTGAAGGTCATGACGGGCTTCAGCCCGAGATCGGCGGAGCCCTGGTCCGCGAACGGCGAGAGCCCGTAGATGCCGAGCCCCACCCGGACGAGGTCGAAGTGGCAGTCCGGCCGGGAGAACGTGGCCGGGGTGTTGGCCAGATGCCGCACCTCGACGTCGATCCCGGCGTTCTCGGCGGCAGCGACGGCCTCCCGGAACGCGTGGACCTGGAGGTCCGTCTCCGGGCGGGCGGGCTCGTCGGCGACCGCGAGGTGCGAGAAGATCCCGACCACGCGGATGAGCCCCTCCTCCTGGTACTCCACCGCACGGCTCAGCAGGGTGTCCCACTTGTCCGGCGGGCAGCCGTTCCGGCCCAGCCCGGTGTCGATCTTCAGGTGCACGATGGCGGGGCGCTCCAGCTCCCTCGCCGATGCCACGATGTGCTCGAGTTCCCAGCCCGAGATGCCCAGATCGAGCCCGTGCTCGACACCGGCCGTGAAATCGGTCCCGGCGGTGTGCAGCCATGCGAGGATCGGCGCCTCGATCCCGGCCCTGCGCAGGGCCACCCCTTCGCTGACGTGGGCCACACCGAGCCAGGCGGCGCCGGCCTCGAGGGCCGCACGGGCCACCGGGACAGCACCGTGTCCGTAGGCATCGGCCTTCACGACAGCCATCACGCGGGCTGGATGCGCCACATCGCGCAGCTGGCGGACATTGTGTCGCAGTGCATCGAGATCGATCTCTGCGACACGCTCGGGGAAACTCACGCGGTCCATTCTGCCAGCTTGTGCCCGCACTGCCCGGTGACGACCGCCGGGACGGCCGCCGGCCCTGTGGGTGGTGTGCCGCCGCAGATCCGGGTGGACCGCGCGGCCTGCCTCACGCGCGGTCGTGGAGGGTGATCCGGTATCCGTCGGGATCGGCGAGGGTGAAGGTCAGGCCGAAGGGCCCGCTCTCGGGACCCGTGACGATGGTGTGGCCGTCGGCCACCAGGGCGTCGTGGATGGCCTGGACATCGGTGGAGTGGAGCCAGACGGCCGTTCCGACCCCCGGGTGCGACGCGGAGGCGAGATCGGTTCCGGGCATCACGCTGCGCAGCGCGAAGGCAATGGGCGTCGTCTCGAAGACGACGGCGTGCGGTGGTCCCGTCGGGGACCTGACGAGACCGAGGTACTGCTCGTAGAACGCCCGTGAGGCGTCGAGGTGCTGGACCTGGAGGGAGACGAAATCGGGGCCGGTGACGGGCATGGGAACTGCTTTCTCTCATGTCAGTTATCTGACATAAGAGAAAGTATGTCAGAATTCTGACATGGGTCAAGACCGGATCGAGCTCGAATCCTCCGTGGGGTACCTGCTGAAGGAGGCATCGAGCACCCTCCGGGCGGCCATGGACGCCGTCCTCCGGCCCCTCGACATGACCGTCACGCACTACTCCTGCCTCGAACTCCTCGCCCAGCGCCCCGGCCTGTCCAACTCCGACCTCGCCCGCGGGGCCTTCGTGACCCGACAATCGATGAACGTCCTGCTGCATGCGCTGGAACGGGACGGATTCGTGACGCGGCCGGCCGAGGCTCCAGCCGGCAGGACCCTCCCCGTCACGCTCACCCCGCTGGGCAGGCACCGCCTCGAGCAGGCGAGCACGGCCGTCCGGTCGGTGGAGGCACGGATGCTCCGGGGCATGACGCAGGAGGAGCAGTCCCACGCCTTCCATGCGCTGCAGCGCATGGTCCGGTCGCTTCACGAGGACGACGTGCCGCGCGGCCAGGGATGACGCCGGCCCTCCCCGGCCCGCCGCCCGATACCCGCACCGCACCCTTGCCCTTCCTGCCATTTGTCAACTAATGTTGACGAATGGAGGTGGAGCACATGAAGACACTCATCGGCTCGATGGACGGGGAAGGACCTGCCGCATCACTGCAGGCGGTCGCGGAACTGCAGAGGGAGATCGGGCGGGCGGAGGCGGGGCTGGTCCGCAGGGCCCGTCAGGCCGGTCTCTCCTGGGAAGCCATCGCCCAGTCCCTCGGCGTCAGCAAGCAGGCGGTGCACCGGAAGTACGGCAAGCAGTAATGCCGCCACCTCGGCTCGGGCCGCTGCTCGACGCGACCTTGCATTCCCTGCCACCGGCCGGGAAGATCGACGACGTGGTCGAATCCCCACCCGGCTGCGTCCTGTCGGACGGCGGCGGCGGGCTCTGCGGGCGTCCGGTGGAGGATGCACCGTTCGCCCTCTGTGCTGTGCACGTGGCCCTCGTCGCCGAATGGTCGGACACGACGTCGGGAATCACCGACCTCCTGCCCTCCGCCTGCCGTGCCTGCGGGTCTCGGCTCGGCGTCCGGTATCCGTCGGGCTGGGTGTGCGCTGCCTGCGAATGGCCCGTCGGCGCGGTCCTCGACGACGGCCTCCCACCCCCGAGGGTGGACGTCGTCTACTACCTCCGCTTCCGGGACCGCATCAAGATCGGCACCACGGCGAGCCCGCGCCGACGCCTGGCGCGGATCTGGCACGACGAGCTCCTCGCCTTCGAACGGGGCGACCGGCTCGTGGAACACCGCCGTCACGAACAGTTCGCGGCGTCACGACGCGACAGGTCGGAATGGTTCACCACCACCCCGGACCTCGAGGCCCATGTGGGGCGCCTGTCCGCCGGCGTCGTCGATCCCTGGGCGCTGTATGCGCGCTGGCTCGGCGAAGCGGCGGCCCTGCGAGGCTGAGCTGTTCCCCGAGGTGCCGGCCTGGAGGAAGACCTCGGGCCTGATCGACCGGTCCGGTCGGATGCTTGCTGGTGCCGGCTCCTCCCGGCCCGCCCTGTCGATCGGACGCGGGCCAGGATCGGAGGTGCGGGACGGCCCAGGAATGGCGGATCGGCATGCCTGCCGCCCGTGAGCGGCAGCGGCTCGAGCCGGTGGTCCGCGACGCGGAACCACTGGACCTGGCGACGGATGACGTCCCCTTCCGCTCACGGGCGCATCCTCCCACACGTCACGACTCAGCCCCGTGGCCCGGCTGCGTCGACCCGCAGCCCGAAGGACGGGCCCTGCTGCTGCTAGTCTGGCGCCACGCCGAGCAAGGAGCACAGTGGTACCCGAGATCGACCCGCAGAACCTGCCGCCCCGGCAGATCGACCTGATCAACGAGGGCCGGAGGCTCGAGGGGATCGACATCACCCTCTTCGGCTACTTCGGTGGACCGGAACTGCAGGGCGCGTGCATCGGCCGCATGCAGCTCGACGAGGACGGGCAGCTGCCCGCGTCGAACTACGACTCGCCGGAGGAGCGGCTCCACGCCCTCGTCCAGGCGCAACTGCTGCGCGGCGCCCTACGCCGATCCATCCCGATCGTCCTCGACGGCATCTTCGAGGACATCTTCGCCCTGCGCACCCTCGAGACCGCCGACGGTGACGTGGGCGCCTACGTCACCTCGGCCGCGGCCCGCGTGGTGGACACCCTGCCCCGCGCGTACCGGTCCCACTACACCTCCGGCTTCCTGCAGCGCTTCGCCGTCGTGCTCTCCGAGGTCGCCGCGGAGTTCGAGCTGGGTTGGGACCGGGCGCGGACATTCGCGCACGGCCTTGCCGTCTACTGTCTCGCCCGCAGCGGGGTCCGGCACGCCGACGCCGAGTACGGCACGAAGCTCGGGGCAATCGGGATCGACCGCATCGTGAGCGGGCTCCTGGAGGACACGGACGCGTTGCAGGGGACCTACCAGCGCACGTCCGGCGACGACGACGCGGCGTCCTCGTGGTTCACGCCCTACGACGCCGCGTCCCGCGTGAATCCGTACCTCCATCCGGAGGGACAGCCCAGCACGGAGCAGATCGACCTCCTCGAGCACCAGGTGACCAGCGAGGTGCCCGAGAAGTACCCCGGGACCTCGCGGCAGGTGGCGCTCAGGAACGGTGAGCTCGTCGACATCAGCCCCTACGCCTCGCGGCACTACTTCCTGTGCCCCGTCGCCGTCGAGCAGGCCGTCCTGGACGCCCTGGATTTCACCGGACTCCCGCCCGACTCCGAGTGGGAGGACCTCCTCCTGTACATCGCATGGCACGGGGCGGCCGAGCACCCGGCCTGGAAGAGCTATCACTACATCGCGCCCGGCTTCGAGGGCGAGAAGGCCTATGTCGCCCTGGTGGCCGGCATCGACGAACTGGAATCGCCGGTGCTGACCATCCAGTACGTGGGAGAGGTCCTCGACGAGTCCTAGGACCCGGGAGACGCGACGGTCCGTGCCGACGCCTCCCGTCGGCCGACCGGTGGGCGGTACTCCCCCGGCCGTCGATCCACGCCCGGCACGGCCCCTGGGGCGCCACCGCTCAGCCCAGGTCGGCGATCCCCTCACGCCGCGCCTCCGCCGGGCCCGATGACGGCGCGGCGTCGGAATGCCGGGCGATGGTCGCCGAAGCCCGGCGCACGGCCTCCGTGGGGACGTCGGACACCAGGTCCTCGAGGAAGGCATAGCGCCGCAGCCACTGCTTCCGGACGCCGTCGCGCCCGGTGTTGACCCGGTGCCACCAGTCGGCGATGTCGCCCCACCCGGGCGCCGCCAGGGACCCGCCCACGTGCTGCACCGACAGGGAGGCGCACAGATTGGCAAAGCTCAACCGGTCCGCGAGGGGGAACCCGGCGAGGTCGCCCATGACGAATGCCGCCCCGAAGCAGTCCCCCGCTCCGGTCGGATCGTAGGCAGAGACCGGGAGCGCCGGCACCCACTCCTCCTCACCCGTCAGCGAGTCGATCGCGATGGCGCCCTGCTGGCCCACCGTCACCACGGCGACCGGCACGCGATCGGCGAGGGAGTAGAGCGCGGCCCACGGGTCCTCGGTCCGCGTGTACGCCATGGCCTCCACGGCGTTCGGCATGAACGCGTAGAAGTGTTCGAGCGAAGCCAGCGTCTCGGGCGCCCACTCCCCCTCCGGGTCCCAGCCCACGTCGCCGAACAGCTTCGTCCCCGCAGCTGCGGCGGCACGCGCCCAGGGCTCCACCTCCTGCTCCACACCGACGACCGCGGCGCGGCACGACGGCGGCGTCCCGATCAGTTCCGAGGCGCGCAGCGGCGACGGGTGCCCGTGCGTGATCATCGACCGGTCCTGGTGCACCGAGAGCGACACCGTGACGGGCGAGTGCCACTGCCCGAACACCCGCGACCGCGAGAGGTCCACGTGCTCCTGGTCCTGCAGGACGTCCCAGTTGAACTGTCCGTACCCGTCATCGCCGAAGGCAGCCGCGAGTGTGGTGCGCAGGCCCAGCCTGCTCGCCGCGATGGCCTGGTTCGCGATCCCTCCGGGCCCGGACCCCATCCCGTCGGTCCATACCTCGGTCCCCGGCGACGGCAGCTGCTCGAGGCCCGTGAAGATGATGTCGAAGAACACCTGCCCGGCGAGGAGGAGGTCGAACTCGGGGCCGTCCGGGCCACGCGTGGCCGCCAGCGGATCGAACCGGTGCTGTGGGGACATGTACGGCACAATACTTGCAAGACGCGGGCAGCGGGCCATGAACGCCCGCACCACCACGGGCGGCGGAGCACCGGCCGCCCCCACGATGACGGAAGCGGGTCCAGCAGTGCGCTCATCGACCGGACCGGGAGCCACCCTCGTGATCGTCGGCGGCGGCGGCTTCCGCGTGCCCCTGGTGTACCGGGCGCTGGCGGACGGGCCGTTCGCCGGCCTCGTGTCCGACGTCGTCCTGCTCGACGCCTCTGCGGAACGGGCGCGCGCGATCGCCCGGGTGCTGCACGCGATGCCCCCGCCGACGGGGAGCCCCGCCCCGGCGGTCCGCGTGGAGACCGATCTCGCGCGCGCCCTCCCCGGCGCGGACATCGTCTTCGCAGCCGTGCGCAGCGGCGGGGCGGACGGACGCGTGCTGGACGAACGCGTGGCCCTCGAGGCGGGCCTGCTCGGCCAGGAGACCGTCGGAGCAGGCGGGATCTCCTACGCCCTGCGCTCCATCCCCGACATGCTGCGGCTGGCCACCGCGATGCGGGAGCTCGCACCCGAGGCCTGGCTGATCAACTTCACGAATCCCGCCGGGATGGTCACCGAGGCGGCCTCGGGCGTCCTGGGCCACCGGGTCATCGGCATCTGCGACTCCGCCTCCGGGCTCGTCACCCGCGCCGCCCGCGCCGTCGGCCTGGACCTCGGGGACTCGCTCGCAGGCGTCGACTACGTGGGCCTGAACCATCTCGGGTGGCTGCGCGGGCTCGACGGCGGCGCGTCCGCCGGGCAGGAACGCGGGCACGACGGCGGATCGCCGTCGCCCGCCGCACGGGACGGCGACAGGCTGCCGGCCCTGCTCGCGGATCCCCTGCGGCTCGGTTCCTTCGAGGAGGGCCGGCTGTTCGGACCGGACCTGCTGAGCAGTCTCGGCGCCCTGCCGAACGAGTACCTGTTCTACTACTACTTCCACCGCGAGGCCCTGCGCGCCATCCGGGGTGCGGACAGGACGCGCGGCGAGATCCTCCGTGATCAGCAGCAGGGCCTCTACCCCCGCCTCGCCGAGGCCGTCGACCCGTTCGGTGCCTGGGAGGATGCGCGCCGCGAGCGCGAATCCGGCTACCTCGCCGAGGCGCGTCCCGCCGACGAGCAGCGGGACGAGGCCGATCTCGCCGGTGGCGGCTACGAACGCGTGGCGCTGCGGGTCATGCGGGCACTACTGACCGGCAGGCCGGCCGAACTCGTGCTCAACGTGCGGAACGGGACCACGTTCCCCGAACTGCCGGAGACCGCCGTCGTGGAGGTGCCGGCCGTCGTCGACGCCTCCGGGGCCGCGCCGCGTCCCGCGGCTCCGCTGACCGCGCACCAGCTGGGGCTGATGGCCGCCGTCAAGGCCGTGGAGCAGGACACCGTCCGGGCTGCGGTGCACCGCGATCGAACGGCGGCCCTCCGTGCCTTCGCGGGCCATCCACTGATCGACTCCTTCCACGCCGCGACGGCCGTCCTCGCGGGCTACGAGAGGGCGTTCCCCGCACTGGCGGAGTTCTGGACCGACTGATCGGAGGCGGCCCGGCGCAGGTTCTCGCGGAGACCCGACACGCCGAGCGCGAGCAGGGCCGCGTCCGTGGTGGAGGCGATCCAGTGGAAACCCGACGCCGCGAGGAGCGCTGCCCGTTCCGGCGAGCCGGCGTACGCGCCGGCGGTGATCCCGGCGTCGCGGCAGGCCCGGACGATCCTCGGCAGCGGCGCGTCGTCGTCGGTCGCCGCCAGGAGTTCGTCCACCTGCAGCCCCAGGGCCAGGGACAGGTCGAACGGCCCCACGAACAGCATGTCCACGCCGTCGAGCGCAGCGATCTCCCCGGCCGCGTCGAGTCCCGCGGCGGTCTCGATCAGCACGGCGCAGAGCGGTACCGCGTGAGGCCCGGCGTCGCCACCCGGCGCATGGACGGGCAGGCTGCCGTGGAGCGGACCCCAGCTCCGGGTACCGAGCGGCGGATAGTGGCTGGCGGACGACGCTGCCAGGGCGTCGGCGACACTGTCCACGAGGGGGACGACGACGCCGTCGGCGCCCGCGTCCAGGGCACGCCCGATCAGGGCGGGATCGTTCGCCCCGACCCGGACGAGCATCGGGGCGGAGCCCGCGGGGCGGTGGAGAAGCGCTTCGCGGAGGGAGCGGTCGTCGAAGTGCCCGTGCTGCGCGTCGAGCCCTACCCAGCCGGCGCCCGCGCCGGCGAGTTCGCGAGTCAGGCGGGCTTCGCCGAGTGTCGCCCAGACACCCAGCAGCGGATCATGGACGGTCGCATCGGCGGTCATGCTCCCATTGTGGCCCCCACCGCCACGGACTCCGAGCGTGACGGTCAGCCCGCCCCGCCGGCCGGTACAGGCGACTCGAGGAAGCGATGCATGATGTGCAGGCCCGTGGGGCCGAGGACGGGGTGATCGAACGCACGGGGCACGGTACCGATGATGCCGAACCCGAGCGACGTCCACAGGGCCACCGCCCGCTCGTTGGTCTGCACCACGGCGTTGAACTGCATGGCCGTGTACCCCCTGGTCCGGGCCTCTGCCAGCACGTGGCCGGCGAGGGCCCGTCCGACGCCTCGGCCTGCCGCCTCCGCTGCGACCAGGAAGGAGGCGTTGGCGACGTGCGCCCCCGGTCCGCCGCGATTGGCATGCACCTGGGCGGTGGCGAGGACACGGTCCGTGGCCGGGTCGAGGGCGACGAACACCGTGAGGGTCGGATCGGGTCCCGCAGGTCCGGGGAGCCATTCCCGCCGGGCGGCTTCCTCGTCCATGTCCCGGTCCCAGCAGTAGGTCTCCCCTGCCCGGACCACGGGTTCCATCAGGGCCCAAACGGCCGGCCAGTCCCCGGCCGTTGCCTCCCGGAAGCGAAGCATCAGCCCTGGCGGCCCTTCGTCCAGGTGTTGATGTCCGAGTCCACCGCGAACTCGTCGATCGCGTGCAGCTCCTCCGCAGTGAAGTCGAGGTTCTGCACGGCCGTCAGACTGTCCTCGAGCTGGCGGACGCTGGACGCGCCGATCAGCGCCGAGGTGACGGCGGTGCCCTTGGGCTGCGGACGGATGATCCAGGCGATGGCCATCTGCGCGAGGGTCTGCCCGCGGCCCTCGGCGATCGCGTTCAACCCCCGGATGCGCCGCAGGTTGTCCTCGGACAGCGAGTCCTCGGACAGTGACTTGTGCGCGGCCGCGCGGGAGTCAGCGGGGACACCGTGCAGGTAGCGGTTCGTGAGGAGCCCCTGGGCCAGCGGCGAGAAGGCGATGGACCCGGCGCCCACCTGCTCGAGGGCCTCGGGGAGGTTCGGGGTGCCGTTCTCCACCCAGCGGTTGAGCATGGAGTAGGAGGGCTGGTGGATGAGCAGCGGCGTCCCGAGGTCCCGCAGGATGGCCGCCGCCTCCAGGGTGCGCTCGGGCGAGTAGGAGGAGATCCCCGCGTAGAGCGCGCGCCCGGAGCGGACCGCGGTGTCGAGGGCACCCATCGTCTCCTCCAGGGGCGTCGCCGGATCCGGGCGGTGGCTGTAGAAGATGTCGACGTACTCGAGGCCCATGCGCCCGAGCGACTGGTCGAGGCTCGCCAGCAGGTACTTGCGGGACCCGAAATCGCCATAGGGTCCGGGCCACATGTCATAGCCGGCCTTGCTGGAGATCACGAGCTCGTCCCTGAACGGGCGGAAGTCGTCCTTCAGGTGCCGGCCGAAATTCGTCTCGGCACTGCCGTAGGGCGGTCCATAGTTGTTGGCGAGGTCGAAGTGGGTGACGCCGAGGTCGAAGGCCCGGCGGAGGATGTCACGCTGCACCTCGAAGGGCTTGTCGTCCCCGAAGTTGTGCCACAGGCCGAGGGAGACGGCGGGGAGCTGCAGGCCGCTCTTCCCCACGCGGCGGTAGGGCATGGAGTCGTAGCGGTCTTCGGCGGGGTGGAAGGTCATGTCCTCATCCTAGGTGAGCGGTACGTCGCCCACCGTCTTCGGAGGTCACCCCTCAAGGGGTGCGGACTGGACCGTTCGGTGGTTCGGCGGAAGACCCTCCGGTGGTGTCCGCGGGGCGGATGGCGCGGACCGCTTTGTCCCTGCCACCCGCCTTCGCCGCGTACAGGGCCTGATCGGCCGCCGCGATGGCGGCGTCGAGATCGTAGTCCAGGGCGTCGAGGGCGGCGATGCCATAGCTGACCGTCGGCATCTCGAATCCGTCCGGCGCACTGCGGCCCTGGAGGGCCATACTGACGTCCCGCGCGATGTCCTCACTACGCGCGGCCGACGCGCCGGGCAGCAGGAAGATGAACTCCTCGCCGCCGTAGCGGCCCACGAGATCGGTGGAACGCACCGTCTCGGTCGAGGCCTCGGCGAAGGCCCTGAGCACGGAATCGCCCGCAGCATGCCCGTACGTGTCGTTGACGGCCTTGAAGAAATCGAGGTCCGCGAGGATGAGGGCGCCCGGACGGGCGGTCCGCGCGAGGCGATCGGTGTGCAGCGCTGCGAGATCGAGGAACCCCGAACGGTTGAGCAGCCCCGTGAGGGCATCGCGGTCAGCCCGCGTCCGCAGGTCGGTGGCAATCTGCTCGGCGCTGAGGGCGGCGGCACTGAAGGAGACGACCACGAGCAGCACCAGGGTGATCAGCGTGGTGACACCCGAGCCGACGTAGGTGGTGAAGACGTCGCCGTTCTGCCCTTCGGCGATGAACACGACGCACCGGACGAGGTACAGCACGGACACCAGCGCGGAGACGACCGCGAGGGGTGCCTCGACACGGCTGTAGCTGCTCGGCAGGCGCCAGAGCTCCCAGGAGGCGAGCCCGATGGTCAGGGACATCATCCCGAGGAAGACCGGCCCGCCCGACCACGTGTTCGTTGCCGGAGTGTCCACCACCGACGCCAGCAGTGTCAGCAGCGGTGCCACGGAGAGCTGGAGCCAGGCCGGCTTGCTGGTCCTGAGGGTCCGCGCGCCGGCCCAGACGCTGACCGTCCCCATGACGAGCAGCGTGTTGGACAGGGGGTTCGCCCACACCTGGTGGACCGTGCCGTCCAGCAGGTAGCCGGTGGACCCCGTGAAGAAGAACGCGATCGCGGCACACCACCAGGCGCTGTACGCGGAGCGGGTCTGGCGGAACGACACCGTGTAGAACAGCACGAAGAGGGTGACGGAAACGGCTCCGAAAGCCACCCGCAGGGTCGTGATGTCCAGGGTCATGATGTGATCCGCCTCGCCTCTCCCGAACCCGGCCGACACTCGGCCACGCGGTCCGCCCCCCAGCCGGGAGGAATCTCCAGCCCAGTATGCAGGAGCGCACCGACCCTCACGGCCCGCGGCGGACGGTCCTGCCCCAACCTTGCCGTTCTCCTGAGCCCGCGGGCTAGGCCTCCGCCCGCGCCAGCACGAGGGAGGCGTACGGCGGGAGCTGGACCGCGTCGTCGAGCAGTCCGACCCCGTCGACGGTGGACAGGAGGACCTCGGCGCCGGCTGCGCGCACGGGGACCGACGCCTGGTGCTCACCGAGGTTCAGCAGCACCGAGGTGTGCCCCCGGTGCAGCACGATCCAGCGGCTGTCCTCGTCGAACTCGACGGAGACGGTGGTGAAATCGGCATCCCGGAGTTCCGCGCGGTCACCGCGGAGGCTGATGAGGTGCCGGTAGGTGGCGAGCAGCTCGGCGTGGTGGCCCTGCTCCGCCTCGGCCCAGTCGAGCTTCGCCGAGGCGAACGTCGCAGGGTCCTGCGGGTTGGGGACGTCCTCGGGGCGCCAGCCCATGCGTTCGAACTCCTTGAGCCGTCCCTCCGCCGTCGCCTTGCCGAGCTCCGGCTCCGGGTGGGAGGTGAAGAACGGCCAGGGCGTCGACGCGCCGTACTCCTCACCCATGAACAGCATCGGGGTGAACGGCCCGAGGATGTTGAGGACCGCGGCCTGGGCCAGCTGTGCCGGATTCAGCGTGGCACTGATGCGGTCCCCTGCGGCCCGGTTGCCGATCTGGTCGTGGTTCTGCGTGCAGACGACGAGCTGGAGGGGCGCGACGCGCGCCGGATCGATCTCGCGGCCGTGGTGGCGTTCGCGGAACGAGGAGTAGGTCCCGTTGTGGAAGAAGCCCTTCTCGAGGACCTTGGCGAGCGCGCCGACAGAATCGAAGTCGAGGTAGTACCCCTCGGTCTCCCGCGTCAGGTTGACGTGCACCGCGTGGTGGAAGTCGTCGCTCCACTGGCCGGCGAGGCCGTACCCGCCGACGTCGCGGGTCTGGATCAGTCGCGGGTTGTTCAGGTCGGATTCGGCGATGAGGAACAGGGGCTTCCCGAGCTCCTCGGCGCAGGCGTCCGTCCGGGCACCGAATTCCTCGAGGATGTGCACCGCGCGCTCGTCGTGCAGGGCATGCACGGCGTCGAGCCGCAGCCCGTCCACATGGTAGTCGGTGAACCACATGAGCAGGTTCTGCAGGACGTACTCCCGTACCTCGTCGGACTGCGGGCCGTCGAGGTTCAGGGAATCGCCCCAGGTGTTGGACATACCCTCGGTCAGGTAGGGACCGAAGAACCCGAGGTAGTTGCCGCTGGGACCGAGGTGGTTGTACACGACGTCCTGGATGACTCCGAGGCCGCGCTGGTGGGCGGCGTCGACGAACCGCTGGTAGGCCGCCGGACCGCCGTACGTCTCCTGCACGGCATACCAGAGCACGCCGTCGTAGCCCCAGTTGTGCGTGCCGTTGAAGGCGTTGACGGGCAGCAGCTCCACGTACTGCACCCCGAGGTCCACCAGGTGGTCGAGCTTCCCGATGGCGGCGTCGAGCGTGCCCTCGGGCGTGAAGGTGCCGAGGTGCATCTCGTAGATGACGCCGCCGTTCATCCCGGGCGACTGCCAGGCGCCGTCCTGCCACGCGTGCGCGGACGGGTCGAAGGTCCGTGACAGCTGATGGACGCCCTCTGGCTGCCGGCGTGAACGCGGATCCGGGACCGGGGTGTCGGACCCGTCCACGAGGTACCCGTAGGCGACGTCGTCGCTCGACGCGGGGGGCTCGGCCGGCTGCCACCAGCCGCCGTCGCCCTGCGTCATGGGGTACTGCGTCCCCTCGACGACGAGGGTGAGGGATCGGGCGCGCGGCGCCCAGACATCGAAGGGGCTCATGCTGCGTCCTCCTGGACCAGTAGGGCTGCGGGGAAGGTGGAGAAGAGGTCTGCCGCGCGGACGGTCCCCCCGGAGACCGAGGCCCCGGTGAGCGCGCACGTGTAGCTGCCGGCGGGCAGGTCGACGGTGGTGTCGCCCCATCCACCACGCCGGTCGAGCCCGTAGGGCAGGCGCGTGATGAGCGTGATCGCCCCGCCACGGTCGAAGCCGAACACGTGGTCGGCGGCCTCGCCGGACGGGACGACGGCGGCGTACCCGGTGAACAGTTCGGGACGGTCCCTGCGCAGGGTGAGCGCCCGCGTGACGACGAGCAGCTTGGCGTGGGCGTCCTCACCGAGCTGCGGCAGCGCGCCGAAGGCGAGGTCGGTCAGGACCTTCCGGCGGGCGTCGTAGTCCACCTCGCGGCGGTTGTCCGGGTCCACGAGCGAGGTGTCCCAGAACTCGGTGCCCTGGTACACGTCCGGTACGCCGGGCATGGTGAGCTGCAGCAGTTTCAGCCCGATCGAATTGGACCAGCCGGCCTGCCGGATGCGCTCGACGAAGGCGGACACGAGGGCCGAGACGGCGCCGTCGTCGAACGCGGCGTCGACGGCCGCGTGCATCCCGCGCTCGAAGTCCTCGTCCGGTGCTGTCCAGTGCGTGCTGAGGTCTGCCTCGCGGGAGGCCTTCTCCGCGTAGGCATGGGCCCGCTCGCGCGTGAGCGGCCAGGCGCCGATGAGCGACTGCCACAGCAGCGGCGCGAAGGTGGGGTCGCCGATGGGCGCCAGCTCCTCGAGCTGCGCGAGGACACCGGTCCATTCGTCGGCGAGCTCGGAGATGACCGAGATCCGGGTCCGCGTGTCCTCGCTGCGCTTCGTGTCGTGCGTGCTCAGCGTCGTCATGGCCAGGGGAGCCTCGGTCTGGCGTTCGAGCAGCCGGCGGTGCAGCTCGAGCGGATCGATCGCGAAGATCGCGGGATCCGCCCCCACCTCGTTCAGCGAGACGAGCCGCGAGTACCGGTAGAACGCGGTGTCCTCGACGCCCTTCGCCATGACCATGCCGGAGGTCTGCTGGAAGCGCTGGGCGAGTTCGGTCCACGCGCCGTCGCCCTCGAGGAAGGGGTTCAGCAGCGGGTGCAGCGCGGCGATGGTGTCGGCGAGGTCCGGACGGCGGACCTGCGCATCGCGCACGGCCTCGGCGAGGTACTCGGCGCCGCCCGGGAGGTAGCTGCGGTAGACCGGGAAGCAGGTAAGCAGTTCGGCGATCGCATCCGCCGTCGCCGCGGCGTCGAGCCCTGCCTCGGCGGGCACGAGGCGTGCGAGGCGCAGCACCTCGGAGCGCAGGATGCCGTCGGCGATGCCGCGCTTGGTCCCGTGGATCATCTCGTGGAACGGGTCGACGGGGACGGTGGCCGTGAGCGCGTGCTCGCCGGCCGGATCCGTGAAGAGCCGGTCGACGTCCGCGAGTGCGTCGTATCCGGTGGTCCCCTCGGTGGCCCAGTCGGTGGGGAGCTTCTCCCCCGGCTCGAGGATCTTCTCGACCAGCACGTAGGCGCCGCCGGTGAGGGCCCGCAGGTCGTCGAGGTAGCCCTTCGGATCGGCGAGGCCGTCCGGGTGGTCGATGCGCAGGCCGTCCACGAGTCCCTCGTCGAACCACCGCTTCACCTCGCTGTGGCTCTCCTGGAAGACCCAGGGCACCTCGACCCGGAGCCCGGCCAGGCTGTTGACGCCGAAGAAGCGCCGGTAGTTCAGTTCGCTGTCCGCCCGGCGCCAGTTGACGAGTTCGTAGTGCTGGCGGTCGTGCACCGCGGCGCCGGTGTCACCGGGGTGTGCTGTGCCGTCCGCGATGGGATAGCGGTTGTCGTAGTAGTGCAGTTCGCCGTCGACGACGGTGAGCTGATCGAGCTCGCCGTCACCGTCACCGAGGACCGGCACGCGGAGCCGGCCGCCGTCGGCGTCCCAGTCGACGTCGAAAGCCTCCGCCATGCGCGAGGTGCGGCCCTCCTTCAGGAGCTGCCACCACCAGGCGTTGTCCACAGGGGTCTCGATGCCCATGTGGTTCGGGACGATATCCACGAGGACACCCATCCCGGCGGCCCGCGCGGCCCCGCTGAGCGCGGCGAGGCCCGAGGGTCCACCGCGGTCGGGGTCGACGGCGGTGGGGTCGGTGACGTCGTAGCCGTGGCCGGAGCCCTTCTCCGCCGTCAGGATCGGGGAGAGGTAGACCCAGTCCACCCCGAGGTCGTGCAGGTACGGCACCAGGGCCGCGGCCCGGTGCAGGTCGAACTCGCTCCGGATCTGCAGCCGGTAGGTCGATGTCGGTGTCAGCACGGTGGGGGTCCTCCTGGACGGGCGGTGGTGAAGGCGGTGGTGCGCTCGGGTCGAGCGCGAGGGGTGCACCCGGCTGGACTGCGCGGGTGCACCCCGTGGTGCTGCGTGGTGCCGGGTGGTGCTAGGGGGTGCCGGTCTTCGCCGTGACCTCGTTGGCGAGGATGGCCAGGGACGCCGCGACCGAATGGTCGAGGTCCTCGACCTCCGAGTGCGCCCGCAGGACGACCATCGACTTCCCCTCGACCGCGATGGTCTTGCCGGCCGGGATCGCCTCACTGTCCGCGTACTTGCCGGCCGTGTCGATCACCTCGTCCCACGACGTCCCGTACTCGTCCGAGGGGATCGTGAAGTCCACGGCCTCGTCGTGCGCGTTGAAGTACAGCAGGAAGTTGGCATCGACGATCCGCTGGCCGCGGGCGTCACGCCCCTGGATGCCCTGGCCGTTGAGGAAGACACCGATCGAACGGCCGAAGCCGCTGTCCCAGTCCTCGGGGGCCATGAGCTCGCCGGCGGTGTCCAGCCACACGATGTCCGGCAGCGCCTCGCCCTCGCCGCGGCGCACGGGGCGTCCGTCGAAGAAGCGGCGGCGGCGGAACGTGGGGTGCTCGGACCGCAGCCGGTTGACGGCCGCGGTGAATTCGAGCAGCGGCTGGTCCATCTTGTCCCAGTGCACCCAGCTGAGCTCGGAGTCCTGGCAGTAGGTGTTGTTGTTGCCCTCCTGCGTGCGGCCGAGCTCGTCGCCGTGCAGCAGCATCGGCACGCCCTGCGAGAGCAGGAGGGTGGCGATGAAGTTGCGCTGCTGGCGCACCCGGATCGCGAGGACCTCGGGATCATCGGTGGGCCCTTCGGCCCCGCCGTTCCAGGAGCGGTTGTGCGATTCGCCGTCGTTGTTGTCCTCGCCGTTGGCCTCGTTGTGCTTCTCGTTGTAGGAGACGAGGTCGCGCAGGGTGAAGCCGTCGTGGGCCGTGACGAAGTTGATGGACGCGACGGGGCGGCGCATCGAGTGCTCGTACAGGTCCGCCGAGCCGGTGAGCCGCGAGGCGAACTCGCCGATGCTCGAGTGCTCGCCGCGCCAGAAGTCGCGCACGGTGTCGCGGTACTTGCCGTTCCACTCGGTCCACTGCGGCGGGAAGTTGCCCACCTGGTAGCCGCCGGGGCCGACGTCCCACGGCTCGGCGATGAGCTTCACCTGCGAGACGATCGGGTCCTGCTGGACGAGTTCGAAGAAGGCCGAGAGCCGGTCCACCTCGTAGAACTCGCGGGCCAGGGCCGAGGCGAGGTCGAAGCGGAAACCGTCCACGTGCATCTCGGTGACCCAGTAGCGCAGCGAGTCCATGAGCAGCTGCAGGGAGTGCGGGTTGCCGACGTTCAGCGAGTTGCCGGTGCCGGTGGTGTCCATGTAGTACTGCTTGTCGTCCTCCACCAGGCGGTAATACGCCGCATTGTCGATGCCGCGCATCGAGATGGTGGGGCCCATGTGGTTGCCCTCGGCGGTGTGGTTGTAGACCACGTCGAGGATGACCTCGATGCCGGCGAGGTGCAGCTCGCGCACCATCGCCTTGAACTCCTGGACCTGCTCACCCTGGTCGCCGGAGGAGTTGTACTTGTTGTGCGGCGCGAAGAAGCCGATGGTGTTGTAGCCCCAGTAGTTCGAGAGGCCCTTCTCCTGCAGCGTGCTGTCGTTCACGAACTGGTGCACGGGCATGAGCTCGATCGCCGTGACGCCGAGCTTCTGCAGGTGCGCGATGACGGACGGGTGCGCCACGCCGGCGTAGGTACCGCGCTGCTCCTCGGGAATGTCCGGGTGCAGCTGCGTGAGGCCCTTGACGTGGGCCTCGTAGATGACGGACTGGTGGTAGGGCGTCCGCGGCATGCGGTCGCCGTCCCAGTTGAAGAACGGGTTCACGACGACGCCGAGCATCATGTGGGCGGCGGAGTCCTCGTTGTTGACCGAGTGCTCGTCACCGAAGTTGTAGCCGAACAGGGCCTGGTCCCAGTCCAGGTCACCGGAGATCGCCTTCGCATAGGGATCCAGCAGGAGCTTGTTCGGGTTGCAACGGTGTCCCTCGGCCGGATTGTTGGGGCCGTGCACGCGGTAGCCGTACTTCTGGCCCGGGGTCACGTGCGGCAGGTAGCCGTGCCACACGTAGCCGTCGACCTCCTTCAGCTCGACGCACGTCTCGGTGCCGTCGTCGTCGAAGAGGCAGAGGACCACGGAGTCCGCGATCTCGCTGAACAGCGCGAAATTCGTGCCGGTGCCGTCATAGGTGGCTCCCAGGGGGTAAGCATCGCCGGGCCATAGTTCCATTGGTTCTCCTTGGTGTCATACGCCACGATCCCCTCGGGGCCGTGGCGGTGGTGCTCGCAGTCTCCGGGGTCCTGGTGCCCCGGAGCGCCTGCTCCATACATAGCGCATTCGTCTGTCGACGCGGTTAACGGCGTCGACCCTCTCCTACGGGACGGCGGCTAGGCGACGCCCTTCGAGGAGGTCGGCGACGACGGCTCCGATGTCCGACGGGAGGGTCGAGACGACGACGGGTCCGCGCAGCGCGGCCCGCTGTCCGGCACGGCCGTGCAGCAGTGCCCCGGCGGCCGCGGCCGCCGCCCAGAGGTCCTCCTGCGCGACGCCGACGCGACCGGCGGCGCCGTCGTCCTCGGCCAGGGTCGCGGCGAGCGCCCCGATGATGCCCGCGAGGGTGTCACCCGAGCCCGCGGTGGACAACCAGGGGCTCGCGTCGGTCTGCGCGAACAGGGTGCCCGACGGCGCCGCGACGACGGTGGTGAAGCCCTTGAGCAGCACCGTGGCGCCGGTCATCTCGGCTGCGCGGAGTGCATAGTGCGCGGGCTCGGCCTCGATGGCCGCCCGGTCGGCGTCGACACCACGCCCGGCGAGCAGTTGGCTGAGTTCACCGGCATGGGGAGTCAGGATCACCTGGGGTCCCACGCGCTCGGGCACCTCGGAGAGCGCACCGGCATCCACCACCACGGGCAGTCCGGCGGCGATCGCCTCGACGGCGCGCACGCGCTGGTCCTCGTCGTCCACGGCGCCCGGACCCACGAGCCAGGCCTGCGACCGGGCCTCGCCGACGGAACCGCCGGAGGCCACCACCTCGGGGTTGCGCTGGTGGACGAGGGCCGCGACGGCGTCGGGACCGAGATAGCGGACCATGCCGAGGCCCGTGGCGAGCGCCGCGCCGACGGCCAGGGCCGCAGCGCCGGGGTAGCGGGCCGAGCCGGCGGCGACGCCGAGGACCCCGCGGGAGTACTTGTGGTCCTGGGCCGTGGGACGGCGCAGGAGGGCGGCGACATCGGCGTCGAGCAGGCTCCGGACCGCGGGGGTGAGGGCGGAGAGATCCAGCCCGAGGTCGACGACGTTCAGCTCCCCCGCCGCCAGGGCACCGTCCCCGAGCAGGAGTCCGGGCTTGGCGGCACCGAACGTGACGGTGGCGTCCGCGGCGATGACCGGTCCGTCGACGCGCCCCGTGTCGACGCCGATCCCGCTCGGCAGGTCGCAGGCGATCACGAGGGCAGTCCGCCGTCCTCGGGGTCCGGCGACGGTGGTGAAGGCTTCGACGAAGCTCCGGGCGGTGCCGCGCAGGTTCCCGCCCGAGCCCGTGCCGATGATGCCGTCGAGGACGAGGTCGGCACTGGCGGCGTGGCGGGCGAGCGCTTCCGCGTCGGCGCCGTCGTCGAGCCTGACGCTCGTGCCCCCGGCACGGAGGAAGGCGTCGAGCGAGGCGGTGTGCACGCGGTCCGACAGGAGGACGGCCGTGGCGCCGACGCCGCGGCGGACGAGCCGCTCACCCGCGTACAGGGCGTCCGCACCGTTGTTGCCGCTGCCTGCGAGGACGACGGCCGTGGCGCCGTAGGTGCTGCGGCCGGCCTCACGCAGCAGCCCGAGCGCGACGCCGAACAGCCCGTGCGCCGCCCGTTGCATCAGGGCGTCACCCTGCCCGGCGTCGATGAGGGGAGCTTCCGCGGCGCGGACGTCTCCCCCGGAGAAAGCTTCAAGCATATGGTCGAGCTTAGCGGTTCGAAGGCCGGTCATCAGTACGGTTACTATCTGGTGCCCGACGGTGTATGGCCTTCTGCGACGACCATCGCCGTGGCGAGGCCGCCGTCGTGGCTGATGGACAGGTGCCACGTCTCCACCCCGCGGGCGCGGGCGGCGTCGGCCACCGTCCCGTCGACGACGACCGAGGGCGCACCCATTGCGTCGACGTCGATGGTGCAGTGCTGCCAGTTCATCCCCACGGGAGCGCCGATCGCCTTCGCGATGGCCTCCTTGGCGGCGAAGCGCGCGGCGAGGGACCGCGTGTTCAGTAGTCGCTCGGACGGTACGAAGAGCCGCTCGAGGAGGGCGGGGGTACGTTCGAGCTGCTTCCGGAAGCGCTCGATGTCGACCACGTCGACGCCGATCCCGACGATCACCGGGACGCCCCGCACGGTGCCGCCGCGGCACGGAGCCGCGGCGGCATCCCGATGGATCTACTCAACCGTGACCGACTTCGCCAGGTTGCGCGGCTGGTCCACGTCGTAGCCCTTCGCGCTGGCCAGGGCCAGGGCGAAGATCTGGAGCGGGACGGTGGTCAGCAGCGGTGCCAGCAGCGTCGGCGAGGCCGGCACGTAGAAGACGTGCTCGGAATAGGCCTCCACCGAGGTGTCGCCCTCTTCGGCGATCACGATCGTCACGGCACCGCGGGCGCGGATCTCCTGGACGTTGGAGACGACCTTGGCGTGCAGGGAGTCGCGGGCGCTCGAGGACGGCATGACCACGACGACGGGCTGGCCCTCCTCGATCAGGGCGATCGGTCCGTGCTTGAGCTCGCCGGCGGCGAAGCCCTCTGCGTGGATGTACGCGAGCTCCTTGAGCTTGAGCGCACCCTCCATGGCCACGGGGAAGCCGACATGGCGGCCGAGGAACAGCACCGACTTCGCGTTCACCATGTCTGCGCCGAGCTGCTTGATCTTGTCGGCGTCGTCGAGGATCGCCTGGATCTTCGCCGGGATGGCGGACAGGTCGGTCAGCACGTCGGCGATCTCGTCGCGGTACTTGTTGCCGCGCAGCTGCGCCAGGTACAGGCCCAGCAGGTAGGCGGCGGTGATCTGGGCGAGGAACGCCTTCGTCGAGGCGACGGCGATCTCGGGTCCGGCATGCGTGTAGAGGACGGCGTCGGATTCGCGCGGGATGGTGGACCCGTTGGTGTTGCAGATGGCCACCACCTTGGCACCCTGCTCGCGGGCGTAGCGGACGGCCATGAGCGTGTCCATGGTCTCGCCCGACTGCGAGATGGCCACCACGAGGGTCTTCTCGTTCACGATCGGGTCGCGGTACCGGAACTCGTGGGAGAGCTCCACCTCGGTGGGGATGCGGCACCAGTGCTCGATCGCGTACTTGGCGACCTGGCCGGCATACGCGGAGGTACCGCAGGCGAGCACCACGATCTTGTCGACCGAGCGGAGGATCGACTCGTCGATGCGCAGTTCGTCGAGGACGAGGTTCCCGGAGACGTCGGAGCGGCCGAGGAGCGTCTGGCCGACGGCGTCGGGCTGGTCGTGGATCTCCTTCTCCATGAAGGAGTCGAAGCCGCCCTTCTCGGCGGCCGCGGCGTCCCAGCTGACGTGGAACTCCGTGCCCTCGGCGGGCGCGCCGAAGAAGTCGGTGATCGCGACGGCGTCGGGCGTGATCGTCACGATCTGGTCCTGGCCGAGCTCGACGGCGCGGCGCGTGAAGTCGATGAAGCCCGAGACGTCGGACCCGAGGAAGTTCTCGCCGTCGCCCAGCCCCACCACGAGGGGCGAGTTGCGGCGGCCGGCGACGACGACGCCCGGCTGGTCCTGGTGGATGGCGAGGAGGGTGAAGGCGCCCTCGAGGCGCTGGCAGGCCTGCTGCAGGGCGAGGGTCAGGACGTCGCCCTGGACACCGCTGTCGACGAGTCCGCGGTAGATGTAGCCGACGAGGCCGGCAGCCACCTCCGTGTCGGTGTCGGACAGGAAGGTCAGCCCCTCACCGGTCAGCTCGGCCTTCAGCTCGGCGTAGTTCTCGATGATGCCGTTGTGGATCAGCGCGAGCCGGTCGCCGTCCGCGAGGTGCGGGTGCGCGTTCTGGTCCGTCGGTCCGCCGTGGGTTGCCCAGCGCGTATGGCCGATCCCGGTGAGCGAGCGCGGCAGCGGGTCCGCTGCCAGTTCCGCGACGAGGTTGGTGAGTTTCCCCGCCTTCTTCCGCGACTCGATGCCGGCCGGTGTGATCACGGCGACGCCTGCCGAGTCGTACCCGCGGTACTCCAGGCGCCGGAGCCCCTCCATGACGACGTCGAGCGCCCCGTGCCGCGCGTCCGCCGCTTCCTGATCGAACGCCGGAGCGACCGATTCGAGAGCCGATGATCCCTGGCCGTGGTCCCGGCCTACATACCCCACAATTCCACACATGGGTCCAAGCGTACCGGGGGCCGTGTTTGTTCTTGTGCAGGCCACCGGGCAGAATCGTCGGGTGAGTGACAGAAGCACGGGGACGCAGCAGGCCACCAGTGCCGAATCCTTCACACCGTTCGTCGAACTGGACCGCCAGATGTGGTCCCGGCTCTCCCATGAGATCGAGAGCCCGCTCAACATGGAGGACGTGCAGCGCCTGCGCGGTCTCGGGGACGCGCTGAACCTCGACGAGGTCCGGGAGGTGTACCTCCCGCTCTCCCGCCTCCTCAACCTCTACATCGCGGCGGCCGGCCGGCTCCACGCGGCCACCAACACCTTCCTCGGCGAGACCACGACGCGTACGCCGTTCGTGATCGGCGTCGCGGGGTCCGTGGCGGTCGGCAAGTCGACGACGGCGAGGGTGCTGCGGGAGCTACTGAGGCGGTGGCCGGACACCCCCGAGGTGGAACTGATCACCACGGACGGCTTCCTCTACCCGAACGCGGAACTCGAACGGCGCGGCCTGATGCAGCGCAAGGGCTTCCCGGAGTCCTACGACCGGCGCCGCCTGCTGCGGTTCGTCAGCGAGGTCAAGAGCGGCGCCGCCGAGGTCACCGCGCCCTGGTACTCGCACCTCACCTATGACATCGTCCCCGGGCGGGAGGTCGTGGTGCGGCGGCCGGACGTCCTGATCGTCGAGGGGCTCAACGTGCTCGCACCCGCCCGGCCGAGGCCGGACGGCATCACCGGGCTCGCCCTTAGCGACTTCTTCGACTTCTCGATCTACGTCGATGCGAAGACCAGCAACATCCGGCAGTGGTACATCAACCGCTTCCAGTCGCTGCGCTCCAGCGCGTTCGCCGACCCGGAGTCCTACTTCCACCGGTACGCCACATTGACCGACGAGGAAGCACGGTTGAAGGCCACCGACATCTGGGAGCGCATCAACGAGCCCAACCTGGTGGCGAACGTGCTGCCCACACGCGGGCGCGCCCAGCTCGTCCTCACCAAGGATGCGGACCACTCCGTCCGCCGCATGCTCCTGCGGAAGACCTGACGGTGCGGGTGGCGCCGCTGACGGCGGCCCTCGTGCTCGCCGTCGGCCTCTCGGCCTGCTCCTCCCCCGCCGCGGATGTCCTGGCTGCCGATACTCCGACGGCGGGAGCGTCCGCCCCGGGAGGCATCCCCCAGGGCGCCGCCGACCTGCCGGCGCCTCCCGGCGTGCTCCCCGCGCCCGCACAGCGCACCCCCGGTCCCGCCGTGACCGAGGAGGGGGCGGCCGCAGGACCCGCGACGCCCTCGCCGGCGGCTCCCGCCCGCGGTTCCGACACGCACCTGGATCCCGCCGCCGCCGACGTCGTCGTCAACAAGCGCCGGCCCCTGGTCCCCGTCGACTTCGCGCCGTCCGGACTGCGGCAGCCGGACGTCGCGACGGCCACCGACAACGGCCTGCTCCGACCGGACACCGCCACCGCCGTGGAGGAGATGTTCGCGGCAGCGTCTGCCGACGGCGTCGGACTCGTCCTGGTCAGCGGGTTCCGGTCCTACGCGAACCAGGAGTCCACCTACGCGTACTGGGTGGGTCAGTACGGCGACCAGGCCGGAGCGGACACCGTCTCCGCGCGGCCGGGGCACTCGGAGCACCAGACCGGGCTCGCCTTCGACATCGGCCAGGCGGACGGAGCGTGCACGCTGGTCTCCTGCTTCGCGGGCACCGCGGCGGCCCGGTGGGCGGCCGAGAACGCCGCCGAGTACGGGATCATCCTGCGCTACCCGCTCGGTTCCGACGGGACCACCGGGTTCTCGGCGGAACCGTGGCACTTCCGGTTCGTGGGACGGGACGTCTCGCTCGCCATGCAGGACGCCGGGACCCGCACGCTCGAGGAGCACTTCGGGTTGCCTGCGGCGCCGTCGTACTGATCCCGACCATTCGTCCGGGTACTTTCCGCAGAGGCTCGCAACTCGACGCTGCAATGGCTGGCAGCCCAGAGAGATATCCCCAGCGCCTTGACCAGCGGTAGTCGATCGAAACAAGTTTTATCGTGGTTCCGTCCCGTCAAGCTAGCTTTACAGAAGGTCAATTATCGGCGGTTTATAGAAGGTCCGACTCGGCCCATTGGTGCACTATGGTTCAGCGGGTGCTGGTTCGTTTCCGGGTGCCCAGGCGGGCAGGATGTGAGAAGTTGCAGCGCATACGCCCGTGCTATCACGTGAGATTGCTGGTCGTGATCGAAAGGATGTCATCGCGGTGCGGATACTCGTTGTAGGCGCAGGAGCAACCGGTGGTGCATTCGGCACTTTGCTGCAGGAAGCGGGGCGGGACGTGACTTACCTCGTCCGCGAACGCAAAGCCGACGCCTTACGTCGGGACGGGTTACGGTTTGTTTCCCCGGAAGCTGACCGGACACACCCGGTGCAGGTCCTCACGGCGATGGATGTTCCCGCGGCCACGCAACAGCCATTCAATATGGTGCTCATCACGGTGAAGGCAACAGCCTTTTCCTCCGCGGTCACTGACCTCCACCCCTTCGTCGATGAAAATACCCGCATCCTCCCGATCCTCAACGGCATGGCGCACATCGACCACCTCCAGGGGCGGTATCCGGGACAGGTCCTCGGCGGCCTGGCCCGCATCGTGGCGACCTTGGACGGGGACGTCGTCCACCAGAAGACGCCGATGAGTTCACTCATGGTGGGATCCCTAACTGACATCCCGGTACCGGAAGACGTTCGGGACGCTCTCGACGCCCCAGGTAACGACTTGTCCGTCGCTGACGACGTGAGGGGTGCCCTCTGGGACAAGTGGGCGATCATCGCTGCTGCCAGCATCATCAACTGCCTGTTCCGCGCCCCTATAGGCCGCGTTCTCGAAGCCGGCGGCGAGGATTCGATCCATGCGGCGATCCATGAGCTCGAGGTTGTCGCTGCGCGGGCAGGACATCCCGTGTCGGATTCGGCGCACCGACAAGCGGTGGCTTTGCTGACTGAATGGGGCTCGTCCTTCACCACATCGCTGTATCGCGACCTCACAGTAGGACTTCCCTCCGAGGTTGACCACATCCTCGGTGACTACGCCCTGCGCGGCCGAACCCTGCAGCAACCAACTCCCCTGCTTGACCTGGCACTGATCGCAATCAGGGCAAACTTCCTGCTGAGTGCCCCAGCGTGACGGTCGTCCCAGGTAGACATGTTCGGGCCGGGGTCCCCCGCCGTCGGCGTGAATCCGCCACCAGTCGGACATGCCCGTGCCGGGATCGAGCCTCAGGGTTTCCCACGCCCTCCACAGGGCGTTGTGGCGACTCACCGCCTAAGTCATCGGCGATACCGAATCACTTTGAGGGGTGGTTATCTGTCGCTCCTGCCAGTCCTTACTTACCGACTCGCGCAACACTTTGCGTGCTCGGAGGAAACGGGCCGCCGCAGGCGATACAGAGACGGTCTTGGCGCGCTTCTGGCGACGGTTATGGGATGAACAGATCCACCCTGAATTGCGTCCGGCCCGGTTCGCTGGTCACGCTGAGCGCGCCTCCGTTCGCCTCGACGAGGGCCTGCACGATCGCCAATCCCAGTCCGGTGCTCGTGGTGCTCCCGGTTCCGGCCGCGCGTGAATCGTCGCCTTTGCTGAAGCGCGTGAAGATGGTGTCCAGGAATGACGGGTCGATGCCTGGACCCGAGTCCGTGACCGTGATCGTCACTTCCCGGTCACGGACTGTGAGGGCCGTGGAGATCGAGGTACCCGGTGGGGTGTGTTTGTGCGCATTGGAGAGCAGGTTGATCAGCACTTGGCGGATTTCCGGCTCGACGGCCCGGATCTCGACAGGCTCCTCCGGCAGATCAAGGCTCCAGATGTACGCAGGCGCGGTTACCCGTGCGTCGCTTGTTGTCTCGATCACGAGTTCCGTCAGGTCGACGTCGGACACCTCACCGCGTTGGCCCTCATCGAGGCGCGCCAGTAGCAGGAGGTCCTCGACGAGGGAGGACATGCGCTTGGACTCGCTGTCGACGCGCTCGAGGGCGGAGCGTCCCGCCGCGCTGACTGTCTCGCTCATGAGAACCAGTTCGGTGTACCCGCGGATGGACGTGAGCGGCGTGCGGAGCTCGTGGCTCGCGTCCGCGACGAACTGCCGCACTTTCATCTCACTGGATTGACGCTGGCGCAGCGCGCTGGTGACGTGGTCGATCATTTCGTTCAGGGCGATCCCGACGGTGCCGACCTCCGTTCCGGGCTGCGCTGCCGTGGAAGGCACCCGCACGGGGATGGCCACTTCGCCGGAGGACAACGGCATCCTGGACACCGAGGTCGCGACCGCGGAAAGCTCCTCGAGCGGACGTAAGGACCGGCGGATGATGACCGTTCCGGCGAGGCCGGTCAGCGTAAGACCGATGAGGGAAAGCCCAGCCACGGTGATGCCGAGGGAGGCGAGGGTATTGTCGCGCTCGGTGGTGGACAGCCCGGTCACGAGGATGGATCCTGCATCAGGGCCAAAGGCCAGCGCCGCTGCATCGACCCGATATCGCCCTGATGAGAGCACGAGCTCTTGGGGCTGGCTAGCCGGATTCACTGACTCGAGTATGTCGAGGTCTGCGTCGGTGAGCGGTTCTGTGCTGCCGTCGTCCTGCACGAGCGCGGAGTTCTGCACCTCGCCGTCGTCGAACACCGCGTTCAACGTGCCTGGCCTTTGGCCGGCCGCATTCTCGGGGTCTACGTCATCAAAATCCGGTGCTTGCCCGCGCGGTGGACCGTTGGAGAAGCCAGCCCGCCCTGCGGCCGGGGTCAGTGCCTCATCGAGCTGGCTCGTCAGGTAGCTGCTCATTGCAAGGTGACTGAACACGCCGATCGCTATGCAGATCGCGGTCAACAGTGCCAGGGTTGCCAGGATCAGCTTGGTTCGCAGGTGTAGTCGTCGGTGGCGGTGTCTCCACGATGTGGACCCGGAGACACCGGGAGTGCTGAGTCCCGATTGAGGGTTTCGTCCGAGAGTGGACACGGGGACCGACGGGTTAGTGCTTGGCAGCTCAGGCGCGGGGGAAGGACTCACGGGACCGTGGGCTTGATGACGTACCCGGCGCCACGCACAGTGTGGATCATCGAGGGACGTCCGAGGTCGATCTTCTTGCGCAGGTAGGAAATGTAGAGCTCGACAATGTTTGCTTGACCGCCGAAGTCGTAGTTCCAGACGTTGTCGAGGATCTGGGCCTTGCTGAGCACGCGGCGGGGGTTCTCCATAAGGTAGCGCAGCAACTCCCATTGGGTTGACGTGAGTGTGATGTCCTCGCCACCGCGGGTCACCTCCCGCGTGTCGACGTTCATGACCAGGTCTCCGACGACGAGTTCTGCGGAGTCCGATGCCGCAACCCCGGAGCGCTGCACGAGCCGGTGCAGGCGCAGCATGAGTTCTTCCATGCTGAAGGGCTTGGTGACGTAGTCGTCCCCGCCGGCGGAGAGCCCGGAGATGCGGTCCTGGACGGCGTCCTTTGCTGTCAGGAACAGCGCGGGCACGTTCGGTGCGAAGGCGCGGATTTTCTTGAGTGCGTCGATCCCGTCGACCCCGGGCATCATGACGTCGAGTACCAGCACATCAGGGCGGAAATTACGCGCCGCGGACACCGCTGTGGCGCCGTCGTTCGCCGTGGTGACGCTCCATCCCGCCATGCGCAGCCCCATGCTGACGAGCTCCGCGAGGCTGGTTTCGTCGTCGACGACGAGGGCCCTGATGGGGGTACCGTCCGGGTGGGCAAGGCGCGGCAGGTTGTCGATCATGGAGTGGTGCGAGCCATCGGCCATTATGTCTACCTTGGTGTCTTTCATCATGTCATCGGTGCCCGTGATGCCGGTGCCGGGAATGCCGGTGATGCCGACGGTGCCGGTGGTTGCTTGAGAGGCTGTGCGGGCCCGGCGTTGCGGTCCAGTATCCCCTACGGAAGACGGCGCACGGCGGGAGCTCCCGAGCGGCGTGTTAGACGGTCAGGGGTCCGGCCGCAGCACCCTCGTCGAGGGAGCCCCCGGTGTCCTGGCGCCGGATGAGCGCCTGTTCGGCGGGAACTGTGGTCCCGACGATCACGCCGGCGCGGGCTTCCGACGCCACAGAGGTATCGGCTCCCATGGGCGCGAAGGCCGTGGTCCCGAGGACCGCGGCCAGGGCCATCGCGCTAATCGCGGCCCTGATGCCCTTGCGTCCTGCGGCGATTTCCGGGGTGGGTCGGTAGCTGATCATGGTGTTCTCCTAGCTGGCTGTGGTTGTTCCTCCACTGTGCCGTTCGGGCTTAGGACGTGCCTTTCCCGAAGCTGTGCAGCTGCTGTGCAGGTTGACATCCTCAGATCGACTCGGAGAGATCCATAATCGGCTGACGAATAAACGTCTGAGCGCCGGCCTAGTACGGTCTCGGTGCGCACGTGGTCGAGACACTTGGTGGCGTCCTTACACGATCGTGCCGTCCCGGGAGATAGACAAAAGTTCTGACGGTGTCTATCTCGCCGAGACGGCTGGTCCTTCACGTGCGGTAGCTGTTAGCCCCCATTCAGCGCGCGGTGGTGGTTATCCGCGACCTCCGCCGCCGAGGATGCCAAGCTCGAGCGCCTTAGCGGCGCCGTCGGCTTCGGCCTGGGTGAGAGATCCGTCCGTCACCGCAGCGTCGAGTCGCTCCTGCACGGCCGCGGATCGAGCAGTAGTCCTCTCCGCCTGAAGCTCATCGATGGCCGTCTGGACGGTTGCTTCATCCAGTCCGAGCGCCTCGGCCAGCGCTGCGGCGACAGCACTTTGAAGCGCTTTCCTGTCAGGCCTCTCGCCCTCGGTGGTCTCGGCGTCCGACTCGGCGGCGTCTCTGGCGGCCTGCAAGGCGTCGGTCACCGCCGCCTCGTCGACGCCGAGCTTCGTTGCCAGTGCAGCGGCGTCGACACCGCCCTGTCCGCGTCCCTGTCCAGGTCCGTGTCCGGGTCCGCCCTTGCGGTCCATGGCTGTCTCGTCGCCGGTGGTGGCTTCCGCGGTAGCCGAGGACGTTGAGGTGGGGGCGGAGCCGGTGGTCGCCGCCGACGCCATACCGGTAGCGCCGAGACTCACGCCAAGGACGACGGCAGCCGCGCTTGCTCCAAGGGCGATTTTCTTCGGGGTAGACATGATGTGTGTTCCTTACTGTGCCGCTACGCGGCCTTGGTAGTCGTTCCTGGTGGTAGCAGTCCCGATAGGAGGGACTACTACGAATTTGGGCTTGCACTTTAGGTGTGCCCTGTCGGGCACCTGTCGTTGGGCTGTGAACTAAGGGCGGTTTCTGTGCTGCGCTGCTGCTGGCCCCTGCGCGTTCTAAACCAGGCAGACCAGCTGCATGGTGCTCGATATGGGTACGGACTCGGGCCGGTCAGCGCTAGTTTCTCGATGCAGGTGCCGGGGGCAGCGCTGGCACAACGAAGGCGCCCAGCGTGTGCCGGGGCCTTCGTTGAGCTGTTGTACGGGTGTAGTGAAAGAGGTCCTGAGAGTGTTGTCGCTGCAGGAGTTAGGCGGTGAAGCCGTCGAAGGTGGGGGTGGCTTCTTCTCCGTCCCACGTGACGCGGTAGGTGAAGGCTTCCTCGAGCGCGGCGGCGTAGGCGTCGGCTTGCTCCTGGGTGATGGTGCCGGACGCGAGGAGGTTGTCGATCGCAGGGCTCCACGATTCGACCAGTGCATCAATGAGGGTTTGCGTGCCGACGCCGAGCTCGTCGGCGATGTCGGAGAGGTTCTGGCCGGCTTCCATGCGCACGTGCAGTTCCTCGTGGGAGATGGTGAGGACCTCGTCGAGGACGTCCTGTACCGGCATGTGGCCGCGGTGCAGGTCCAACCCGGCATCGCCGTAGGCTTCCTGGATCAGCGCGATGAGCTCATCCTCGGTTGTGACACTGGAGGCATCGACGCCATCGCCCGGGCCGCCGGCAGGCATACCGCCTTCGAGCGGTGTTCCGGTCCCGATGGTCGAGCCGGCGGCTGACTCAGTGGCTGTGGCGGAGGCACTGGAGGACGTGGTGGTTGCCGAAGAGTCCGTGGTCGAGCTGGCGGTGGTCCCGGCTGCGCACCCGGAGAGGGCGAGACCGGCCGCGAGGCTGAGAGCGGCGAGTTTCATCTTGATGTTCATGGTGTTGGCCCTTCCAGGCTGGTACGAGTGGAGTTGATGGTTCAAGCCTCGAACCCGTTCCTTTCGAAACCCTATGAACTACCCATGGCTCGGATATGAGCAGATCTGCGCCGATCGGTGGGTCAGACACACCGATCGGAGGGACAACCGCTCCCCCACTCCCTCGCTCAACTCATCGCTGCATGGAGATCGGTGTTGGCCAGGTATATAGGCATGGTTGGGGTTAATGCTGGTCACAGGCTGAGCAAAGCAAGTGCGATGAGCCTTGGTTCATGCGATCTTTCCGACGATTAGCCCTGACCGCTTCTACTGCTCTCGCCGCCACCGCGCTGACACTCATTCCTGCCACCTCAGCGCAGGCCCACAGCCTGGACAGCAGTACCATCGCGGTGCGCCTGACTGAGGACTCGGCGGAAGCGACGGTATCGGTCGCGCTGGAATCTCTCGATACGGCTCTTGGTACTTCCTACGCGACAGCGACCGAGCTGACCGACGCCCAGGTCGACGCCATCAAGGACTACATCGACGAGCACCTCACGGTGACCGGGGCCGATGGAACCACATGGTCTGAGACTTACTCGGATGCTGTGGTGGAATCCGTCGAGGGAATTCAGTCGTTCAGTGTCGACGTCAGCTTCGATACCGGCAACGTCGACCCCTCGAGTCTGGTCATCGACTACCACGGCATCATCGAATCCGATGCTTCCCATGAAGCGGTCGTCGTCCTCACCGACGCAGCAGGCTCCATCTCAACACCAGGTGTCATCACAGCCTCCGACGAAACCCTAACCATCGGTGATGCTGTCGAACCGGGGCTGATGGACATGATCGGTTACGGCTTCCACCACGTCCTCAGTGGAGCAGATCATCTGCTGTTCCTCACGACACTTCTGCTCGTCGCACCCCTTGTTGTCAGCATCAGGGGGCGGTGGATCCCGCGCGCTGGATTCGGGCGATCGCTGCGCAATGTTATCGGCGTGGTGACGGCTTTCACCATCGGACACTCGTTAACGCTCATCGCCGCCGCCCTTGGGTGGATCACCTTGTCGTCCGGGCCCGTAGAAATTCTCGTCGCCTCGTCCGTAGCCGTTGCAGCCCTCCACGCCATCAGGCCCCTCATCCATCGCGGAGAAGTCCTCATTGCAGGCCTGTTCGGGCTGGTCCATGGACTGGCGTTCGCCGGTATCCTCACCGACCTCGGGTTCGACGGGACCCTGTCGATCTTCACCCTGCTCGCGTTCAACGTCGGCGTGGAGCTCGCTCAACTCGCGACCGTCGCCTTGGTCTTCCCCTCCATCTACCTCATCTCACGCACCACGTGGGGCACACAGGTACGCACCGGGATAGCCCTCGTCGCCCTCACCGCTGCCGGGTTCTGGGTCCTGGACCGAACCGGCATCCTCACCAGTCCCATCACAGGACTCGAAGAAGCACTCATTAACAACTCCTGGGCCGTCGCTGTAATCCTCGCCGGCATCGCAATCACCGCCTGGCTGACAAGCCGTACTGCCACCGCATCTCGGCCAACCGGAACCACCTTCGCCCCAGAACGACCATCCGCGATGCGACGAGCCGACAAGGTATACGGCCTCGGCCGGCATTGATGCCTCGGCTCTGCACGCTTCAAAGGTGGCGCATAGCTGCGGCAAAGCCCTCCCATTGATAAGCCGTCGAGGCTGGAACTATTCCAGTCCACAAACCGAGTGAGGCATCATGAGCAACATCCCAGAACCGGACAACACACCGGAAGGCCCCATGTACGAGGGGCGGCTCCTCAACCGGACAGATGAGGAGGTCGTCGACCAAGGTGTCGCTTTCGACATCGGAACACTCGTCAGCCGACGCTCGATGCTCGGACTGTTCGGCGCCGGCGTCGGGGCTCTGGCCCTAGCTGCTTGCACGCCCAACACGACCCGGACCACCACCTCAAGCGCCACAGCCGGATCCACCGCGTCTGCGTCATCGGGCGCTTCGATCGTGGGAGAGATTCCGGACGAAACTGCCGGCCCTTACCCCGGAGACGGATCCAACGGTGCCAATGTGCTTAAGGAATCAGGCATCGTCCGCACCGATATCCGTTCGAGCATCGATGGTGGCACCACAGCGGCCGGCGTACCGATGACCCTGACCCTCACCATCGTGGACATTGCCAACGGCAACCTTCCCTTCAAAGACGCCGCCGTATACGTATGGCATTGCGACGCCGCCGGTGGTTACTCCATGTACTCAAGTGGTATCGAGAATGAAACGTACCTGCGCGGCGTGCAGGTAGCCGACTCCAACGGCATCGTGACGTACACGTCGATCTTCCCCGCCTGCTACACCGGGCGCTGGCCTCACATCCACTTCGAGATCTACCCGAACGTTGCCGACATCACCGACTCGGCCAAAGCCATCGCGACCTCCCAGGTCGCCCTACCTCAGGACGTCAGCCAAACCGTATACGCCCTCACCGGCTACGAAGGCTCGACCTCTAATCTCTCCCGAGTCAGCCTGGATTCCGACAACGTCTTCAGCGATGACAGCGGCGCCCTGCAGCTCGCCACCGTGACCGGAGACTCGACCTCCGGATACCAGATCAGCCTCACGGTGGGAGTAGACACGACCACCACACCCGCAGCAGGCGGAGAAATGCGCGGCGGGATGGGTGGGACTCCCCCAGGAGGCCTGGGCAGCACACCCCCTGAAAGTGGCCTCGGCGGGACGCCTCCCACCGACACGACCCAGGAAGCGCCGACCGACACGGCCACACCCACACCCACACCCGCCAGCTGAGCATCCCCGCATAGTGCGCGACCACACTGATGACGCATCAACGACGCGCCGCCTCTCGCATTCTCGCATTCTCGCGCTCGAGGGTTCTATAGGCGGTCGTTCATGGGATGTATCTCAACGATCAATCACGTGGGCCTGATCGTTTCTATGGATCACACCCTTGTAGGCCTCTATTTTTCGTTCGAGAGCGTCGAGGTGTCGACGAACTTCCGCCTGCCGCGCCATGACCGTCTCGTAATGCGCTTCTAGCAGCGCGAGCCGCTGTTTGTCAATGGCTCCGGCCCGGTAGGCCGCCGCGTACTCACGCATCTCGGTAACGTTCATCCCGGTTCCTCGGAGCATGACCACTCCCGCAAGCCACGCCAGAGCTCTGTCGTCGTATCGCCGCCACCCGTCCGCACTGCGATTGGGGGCGGGAGCGATTCCTTCCTTTTCGTAGTACCGGATCGTGTCGACGGTGATTCCGAGCAGATCAGCGGCGGCGCTGATGGTGACCGGTTGAGGAACCTTGATGGCAGGAAGGAGCATCTTCCAAGTGTGGCATTTGACATGGTGTGAACACCATGGTTGAGGCTCGTGGTGTCCGTCCTTCTAAGACGAAAAGAGACGCCAGCATGAGACAGATCACTCTGGGTTCGCAAGGCTTGACCACTTCCGTCCTCGGACTCGGGTGCATGGGAATGAGCGCCTTCTACGGCGGTGCGACAGAGGCCGGATCCATCGAAACGATCCGCCGGGCCCTCGACCTTGGGGTCACGATGTTCGATACGGCGGAGGCGTACGGCCCGTTTGAGAACGAGAAGCTTCTCGCGCGGGCCCTCGGTATCGATCGTGAAAAGGTCGTCATCGCGTCGAAGTTCGCCTCCGATTTCGCCGACGACGGGACGCCCCTAGGTCTGAATGGCTCTCCCGAGCACGCGCACCGTGCCATCGACCGGTCACTGCAGCACCTTGGTACTGACCACGTCGATCTCTGGTACCTGCACCGTGCCGACCCGAACGTGCCCATCGAGGAAACGATCGGGGCAATGAGTGAAGCCGTCACCGCGGGAAAGGCGAGCTATATCGGTGTCTCCGAAACATCCGCTGATACCCTGCGTCGCGCTCATGCGACGTTCCCCATCACCGCGATCCAGTCCGAATACAGCCTGTTCGAGCGAGACGCTGAGCACAACGGCGTCCTTAGCACCGCCCGCGAACTTGGTATCGGCTTCGTCCCGTTCTCGCCACTCGGCAGAGGCTTCCTCGGTGGAACCGTTATGCGCAAGGCCGACCTGCCCGAGGGTGATGCCCGCCGCAACCTCCCCCGATTCTCTGATCAGGCCATTGAGGCGAACCTACGCATCGTTGACGCTCTCCGACTGATCGCGAAGGAAAAAAACATCACACCGGCGCAGCTTGCCCTCGCCTGGGCCATCCAAGCCGGCACTGTTCCCATTCCGGGAACGACAAAAGTCTCGCGAATGGAAGAGAACGCTGCCGCCGCCGACATCGAGCTGACCAGCGAAGACCTAGCCCGCATTGATGCTGTGTCGCCTCATGGAGCCGCTACCGGTGCGCGAAACACAGAAGCAGGAATGGCTCGCGACCGCGGCTGAACCTGAATGTCTTCAGTCACTGATCGTGAGTCTCGAAGCGCTACTGCATCTTGAACAGGACTAGGGGGAATCCGAGACGGTGTCGGGGCGGGCGAGGTCCTGATGCTTCTCTGCGGGCTCCGGACACCCAGTGGGGCTTTGAAGCGTCCCTGACTAAGCGCGGCGTATCGAGTCACTTCATATGGGAAGTCCACACACAACAAACTATCCGCGGTTTGAGCACAAATTCTGAAGTCATCATCATCGGCTGCGCTAGTAGTTCAGGCCTAGCACCTAGTGGCAAGGGTCCTGCCCGCCCCGTTCCGGTGGGCAGGACCCTCTATGTCGAGTGACTAGGAAGAGATGGAGGTCTTCGGTCACTCGAGTTTGGAGCTGCTGATCGCGGACTAAGGTCTGTGACCAATAGGGATCGGCAAGGACTAGATCGGTGTGGGTTGGTGAGCCTGGGCGTTCGGCACTGGGATGTAGCGGGTGAGTTGGGTGACGTGTTTGGGTTCGAGTTCGCCGATGTGTGAGACGCCGAGCAGGCGCATGGTCCGTTCGATCTCGTCGCGGAGGATGGCGATGGTCTTGTCGACGCCTTCGCGGCCGCCGGCCATAAGCCCGTAAAGGTACGCTCGGCCGATGAGGGTGAACTTGGCGCCGAGTGCCATGGACGCGATGATGTCGGCTCCGTTCATGATGCCCGTGTCGACCATGATTGTGGCGTCGCTGCCAACTTCGCGGACCACCTGCGGCAGCAGGTGGAAGGGGATGGGTGCGCGGTCGAGCTGGCGGCCGCCGTGGTTGGACAGGATGATGCCGTCAACGCCCTGGTTGACCAGTCGCACGGAGTCCTCGACGTTCTGTACGCCCTTGATGAGGATTTTGCCAGGCCACATCTCGCGGATGATGGCGAGATCGTCATAGCTGATGGTTGGGTCCATGGCCGCGTTCAGCAGGTCACCGACGGTGCCGCCGGTGTCAGTCAGGGATGCGAACTCGAGCTTCGGCGTGGTGAGGAAATCGACCCACCACCAGGGCCGGGGCACGGCATTGAGAATGGTGCCGATCGACAGCTGCGGCGGGATCGAGAAGCCGTTGCGCTTATCCCGGAGACGAGCTCCGGCGACTGGGGTGTCGACAGTGAACATGAGGGTGTCGAACCCGGCCTCGCCGGCCCGCTTGACGAGGTCGTAGGAGATCTCTCGCTGTCGCATGACATACAGCTGGAACCAGTTGCGTCCGGCCGGGTTCGCTGCCTTCACACCCTCGATCGACGTCGTGCCGAGCGTGGAGAGGGTGAAGGGGATACCTGCGGCCGCGGCCGCCCCGGCACCGGCAGTCTCGCCCTCGGTCTGCATGAGCCGGGTGAAACCTGTGGGCGCTATTCCGAACGGCAGCGCGCTGGGCCCGCCGAGAATCTCCACCGAGGTGTCGACGTGCTCGGCCGGACGGAGGATCGAGGGGTGAAACTCGATGTCCTCGAACGCCTGGCGGGCACGTTGCAGCGACAGCTCGCCCTCCGCTCCCCCATCGGTGTAGTCGAAAGCAGCCCTCGGGGTACGCCGCTTGGCAATCGTACGGAGATCCGCGATGGTCAGTGCAGAGTCCAGGCGACGCTTCTTACCGTTGAGCTCGAACTTTTTGAACTGCATCAGCTCGAGCATCTCCGCTGGAACGGGAAGTTGCCGTTTGATCATCGGTTCCCTTTCGACTGCATCATTGAGGTCAGTGAAGCACTGGTCAGATCCTTGCTCGGTCACGCACGTGTACCTGTCACTCTTGATAGTTCGGCAAGACCAGAGAAATTGACCTTGACGCAACCGCAAAACTCACTCTACGTTTGTGCCTACTTGAGACCCCGATCACACATCGCGTAGCTCATGCCCCTAACCTGCCCACAAGTGCAGCAAGGTACAGATCAAAATTGAAGCGCTTCAAAAGCGCTATGTCAAGGAGGACATGTGAAATATCAGTCTCGTACATCATCACGGAGAGCTATGGCCGCGCTAGCAGTGGGTGGCTTCCTGGCGGCCTCGATCGGGGGCCAGGTGCCGGCGGCAGAAGCCCAAGGGACGGTACCGGCACCGGCTCCGTATCTTGCGGAGTGCCCGTGGATGGATACCTCAAAGTCACCTGACGAGCGTGCGCGCGTCCTGCTGGATGCCAGTTCACTCGGACAGAAATACCGGTGGCTTGTCGAGCAACCGGCGAATGATCCGACCACCACGGCATTCGGTACGGTGCAGTACGAAGCTCAGCTCCCCTGCACGCCCAGGGTTGTCTACACCGATGGACCAGATGGCGTGAGGTTCACGGAGGGCGTGACGGCGTTCCCCGCCCCCATCGCCCTCGGAGCTACCTGGAACCGCGACCTCGTTTTCGACAAGAGCGCTGCGCAGGCCGCCGAAGCCTTCGACAAGGGGAAGAATGTCGTCCTCGGCCCGGGTATCGCCAGCGGTCGCATCCCGCTGTCCGGACGCACCGCAGAGTATTTTGGCGAGGACTCGCTGTTGAGCGGAACCCTCGCGGGAGCGGCGATCCGCGGCATCGAGGAGGGCAATCCCGACAAGCCGGTCCTGTCGAACGTCAAGCACTACGTCGCCAACGAGCAGGAAGTGTCCAGGAACGCGAGCAGCTCGAACATCGACGAGCGGACCTTGCGTCAGGCCTACGACCTGCCGTTCGAGATCACGATCGCCGAGGGCGAGCCCGAGAGCATTATGTGCTCCTACAACCAGATCAACGGGGTCTACGCCTGCGAGAACCCGCTACTGAAAGACACCCTGCGGGACAAGCTGGGCTTCGACGGATACGTCATGTCCGACTTCGGTGCCGTCCATTCCACTGCCCCTTCACTCAAGGCAGGGCTGGATCAGGAACTCAACCGGCCGATCTACTACACACCAACGCTCCTCAACCAGGCACTGGCGAAGGGGGAAATCACGGAGGACCACGTCGACGACGCCGCCTTCAATGTCGTCCGCTCCTACATCCGCGGCGGGCTTTTCGACACCCCACTTCCTGCAGCGGCCCCTGGTTCGGTCTCCACGACCGCGCACAAGGACCTCGCACGGCAGGCCGTCGAGGAAGGCACCGTTCTCTTGAAGAACGACGGAATCCTCCCGCTGTCCTCGACGCCTAAGACCATCGCCGTCATCGGCCCGACAGCATCGAAGACGCCAACTAATGGGGTCAGCGCCAAGGATGCGTGCAGCATGAGCTGGCGCTTCGGTTCCCCAAACACCCTGACCTGCGAAAGCATAGTGACGATCGAGGATGCAATCCGCCAGCGTGCCGCAGCAGAAGGGTCCAATGTCGTGTTCGACAACGGCTCGGACCCGCAGCGAGCGGCCGCCGTCGCCGCGAAGGCTGACGTCACCATCGTCGTCGGGTACTACAAGTCCGGTGAATTCAGCGACCTGCCGAACCTCCGTCTCGCTGGCAACGGCGATGCCCTAATCGACGCCGTAGGCGCGGCCAGCCCGCGGACCGTCGCCATCCTGCAGACCGGAAGCGCTGTGGAGATGCCGTGGCTCGGAAAGACCGAAGCCGTACTCGAGAGCTGGTATGCCGGCGAACAGCAAGGGCCTGCCCTAGCGAACCTCCTCTGGGGAGACGTAAACCCCTCCGGTAAGCTCCCCATGACCTTCCCCGCATCCCTCGCCGACACCCCGACCAGGACCCCGGCGCAGTACCCCGGCATCTACTCCAACGGCTCCACCACCGCCCCTGTGGGCGCCTCGGAGATCCGACAGGTCAACTACACCGAAGGCCTTGCCATCGGCTACAAGTGGTACCAGTCCCAAGGCATCAAGCCACTCTTCGGCTTTGGTCACGGCCTGTCCTACACCGACTTCGAGTACCGGAACCTCCGTGTGAAGCCCATGGTGGATAAGAAAACCGGGAACACAGCCCTGGATGTGAAGTTCCAAATCAAGAACACCGGCAAGACCGCAGGTGCCGAAGTGGGCCAGGTGTACCTGACCCTGCCCAGTGCCGCCGGCGAACCCGGCAAGCGCCTCGTCGGCTTCGAGAAGGTCACCCTCAAGCCGAATCAGACAACGCAGGTCCACCTGGTCATCGACGCCACCGGATCTGATCACCCGCTGTCGATCTGGGATGCAGACAGCGATGAGTGGACGACGCCAACCGGTGAGTTCACCCTCGAGGTCGGCTCCTCGTCGCAGGCGCTACCGCTCCGCTCCTCAGTGACTGTGCGCTAGCCCAGCACGACCGACGCAACGTCGAGAACAAAGGGTCCGCCCCCACCGAGAGGGGACGGGCCCTTTGTTGTGCGTGACACCATTTACAGCGCCCAGCGGTCCACATCGAAGCAGGACATAAAAGGAGTAGCCAACCCCCAGTGTGACTGTTGACACAGGGTTTTTTGGCCCCTAACCTCAATAATTGAAACGCTTCAAATATGAGCGCACACTTTCAAGGAGGAAACGTGGCCACCACGCGTAAGAAGAACCGGATGCTGTTCCTGGGCGTAGGACTCAGCACCGTATCGCTGCTGCTGACCGGCTGCGGAGCTGGTAGCTCCGGCGATGAGAGCGGGAGCGAGAGCGAGGCGGGCGAGTTCACCACGCTCAGCGTCGTCGAGAACACCACCATTCCTGCTGTGCTGGAAACACTGGCCGGGGACCAGTGCAAGACCGCCGCCGATGCGATGCCGCTGAAGGTAGACACCGTCCCGCAGACCAATCTGGACCAGCAGCTCCAGCTGCAGGCGGGACAGGGCGCCCTGCCCTCCCAGTTCGCCGCGGGTTCCGCTCCCGCGCTCACGAAGGAACTCGCGGATTCCGGCAATGTCCTAGACCTTGAGGCCACGCTGACCGATCTGGGCGTCATCGACCAGGTGGAGCCCGCAGCCATTGACACCGTGAAGGCGCTCTATGGCGGCTTCAACGTCCTGCCCTACGAATACAACGTCGAGGGCATCTGGTACAACAAGCAGCTCTTTGCCGACAACAACATCGAGATCCCCGCGACTTGGGATGACTTCACCGCAGCCGCCGAGACCCTCAACTCCTCGGGCGTCACTCCTCTCTCCGCTTCCGGCGAGCAGGGCTGGCCGTTGACCCGCCTCATCAGCGGCTACCTGTTCAGCGACCTCGGCAAGGACGCCCTGCAAAAGGTCGCCGACGGTGAAGCAGAGCTCACCGACCCGGAATACGTCGAAGCTGCCGCCGCGGTCGCGGACCTCGGCGCGAAGGGCTACTTCGGCGAGGGCGTCGGCTCCATTGACTACGACACCGCCGTCAATCAGTTCCTCACCGGTAAGGCCGGCATGCTCTACATGGGCAGCTGGGTCCTTGCGAACTTCAACGACGAGGCAGCCAACCAGATCGGCACCGAGAACATCGGCTTCATGCCCTTCCCGAAGGTCGACGGCGGCGTCGGCATCGACAACCAGTACGCAGCGAACGTCGGCCTGCCCATGGCGATCTCCGAGAAGGCCTACAACGATCAGACCGGCGACTGGCTGAGCTGCATCACTGAGAATTACGGCAGCGTCGGCCTGTCCGAAAAGGGCGCAATCTCCGGATTCAAGGTCAACGAGGAAGTCGAAGTCGACCCCCTCACCCAGACCGTCCAGGACACCATCGCCGGCACCAGCGAGAGCGTCCTGTGGTTCGAGGCTCTCTTCGGCACACAGGCGACCACGGCCAGTCAGACCAACGCCGCACCCTTGGTCACCGGCAGCATGAGCCCGGAGCAGTTCATGGAAACGGTTCAGTCCGCCCTCAAGTAGGGTACGAGCGCGCCGGGCGAAGGAGTCGGCTTTCCTTCGCCCGGCGCTCAATCTGTTCTGGGCCACCCACCAGCCCAGAAGCCTGACGTAAACAAAGGACCACCATGCAGTCAGTACTGGGCGATAAGAAAGCCCTCATCATCCTCCTCGGCCCAGCATTGCTGGTGTACACCCTGGTGATGCTCGTCCCGATCGTCTGGTCCATGGGGTATACGTTCTTCAGCGGCAACGCCATCTCCGGCTTCACCTTCGCCGGGACGGACAACTTCACCCGCCTATTCACGGACCCCGAAGTCCGCACGGCGCTCTCCTTCACCGTTCGATACGCCATCGTGATCACGGTCGGTCAGATCCTGATGGGCTACGCCCTTGCGCTCATGTACGTCTTCATACTGAAGAAGTCATCGAACATCATCCGCACGCTGGTGTTCTTCCCGGTCGTGCTCCCCACGGTGGCCGTCGCCCTCCTGTTCCAGAAGATGTTCGAGATCGCCCCGCAGAACGGACTCGTCAACAGCCTCCTCAACGGAGTCGGCGTCGAGTCGGTGGACTGGTTCGGCAGCTCCTCAAGCTCGTTCTGGGTCATCGTCCTCATGGACATCTGGCGATCCATGGGCTTCTACGCCGTCCTGCTGTACGCCGGCCTCGTCGACATCCCCGAGGACATGCTCGAATCCGCACGCCTCGACGGCGCCACGGGATGGCGGCTCATCAAGAACATTGTCCTGCCTCTGTCGATGCCGGTCCTTCTGTCCTCGATCATCTTCAGCATCAACGGCACCCTAAAGGTCTTCGACTCCATCGTGGCGCTGACCAACGGCGGACCCGGGTCCTCCACCACACCGCTGACGCTCTACATGTTCCGCACCTCCTTCGCCTTCGGCGACTACGGCTACGGCAGCTCGATCGCACTGCTGCTCACACTGCTGTGCCTGATCGTGACCATCTTCATTTTCCGGTCCTCGCGCCGCGACCTCACCAAGGACTGACGCCATGAGCACACAGGCACCCGAACACAAAGTGCCCCTTAAGGCGCTGAAGCGTCAGGAACCACGCCGCGCACGGTCCCGCGCCGCGAAACGCTGGGCGAAACTTCCCATCCACCTGCTGATCGCCCTCCTGCTCGTCGTCGTGCTCTACCCCCTGCTGTGGCTAGTACTTGGCTCGTTCAAGACGCAGCAGGAATTCCTCAACGACCCTGTGTGGTCATTGCCGGGATCGTTCAACTTCGACAACTACACAGAGGCCTGGACCACCGGCAACCTCGCAGTGTTCGTCGCCAACTCACTAATGGCCACACTTCCGTCGCTGGCCCTGATCATCGTCTTCGGAGTCGCTGCCGGTTTCGCCCTCGAGGTCATGGTCTGGAAGGGACGTAACGGCGTCCTGCTGATCTTCCTGACCGGCATCATGGTGCCCGGCCAGATGATCCTGCTCCCCCTATTTTCCGCCTACTTCAACACCGGCCTCACAGGGACACTGTGGCCACTGATCATCACCTACACCGCCACCGGCCTACCTTTGACGGTGTTCATGATGGCCACCTACTTCCGTGCCGTACCCCGCGAAGTCTTCGAAGCCTCCACCCTCGACGGCGCGAGCATCATCAGGTCCTTCATCTCCATCGGCTTCCCCATGGTCCGCAACGCCGTCTTCACCGTGGCCCTCGTCCAGTTCTTCTTCATCTGGAACGACCTCCTGATCGCCCTGACCTTCGCGAACAACAGTGACCTCAGCACCATCCAGGTGGGCCTGCTGAACTTCACCGGGCAATTCGGAGCAGTCCAGTACGGTCCCCTCTTCGCGGCCATCTGCCTCAACGTCTTCGGCACCCTGGCCATCTACCTCTTCCTGAATCAGCGCATCATGAAGGGCCTCGCCGCAGGCTCCGTCAAAGGCTGACACCTCGCCGTCACCGCACGACTCGCACCTCCTCCGCCTACCCGCGGCGTCTCACCACCCAGAAGGATCCACTCCATGCCAATAACCGTCAGCCCCGTCTCGTTCGAGCACCACCGCGAGCCGCTGGGCATCGGCGAACGGCGACCGCGACTGAGCTGGAAAACCACGGCAGACCCCGGGTGGACACAGGAACGCTATGAAATCGAAGTAACGGACGCATCTGGTGCGGCATCCTCACGAGTCGTCTTCTCGCCCGACTCAGTCCTCGTCCCGTGGCCGGGGAAAGATCTCACCTCACGGACTGCCGTCTCCGTGAGGGTCCGGGTCTGGGGAGCCGGCACGGAGATACCCAGCCAGTGGAGCTCACTTACGACCGCGGAAACCGGCATCCTCGAGGCCTCCGGCTGGACGGCCCACGCCATCTCCCCGGCCTGGGCTGAAAATGCCGACACTCTCCGCCGACCCCCGCTGATGCGACGCGACTTCACCCTTCCCCGCCCTGTCCGATTGGCGCGCCTCTACGTCACAGCGCACGGCCTCTACGAAATGGAGATCAACGGACGTCGCGTCGGCCATGAAGCCCTCGCCCCCGGCTGGACCGTCTACGGCGAACGACTGCGCTACGCCACGTACGACGTGACAGAACACCTCGTCGCTGGAGTGAACGCCATGGGCAGCTGGCTCGCCGACGGCTGGTACCGCGGCCGCCTCGGCTTCCACGGAGGCCACCAAAACCTCTACGGGACAGATATCGCCCTCTTGGCTCAACTGCACGTCACCCACGACGACGGAAGCATCACCGTCATCGCCTCCGACGAATCCTGGCGTGCGTCCTTCGGCCCGATCCTGACCACCGGCCTCTACGAGGGCGAGACGTACGACGCCCGCGAAGAAGCAAAAGAATGGTCCTCCCCCGGATTCGACGACACCGCCTGGTCCCCGGTCCGAGTCGTTCCCCGTGATCCATCCACGCTGGTCGCCCCCGAGGGTCCACCCGTCCGCTGCACGGAAGAGCTTGCACCTGTCGCTGTCACGACATCACCGTCGGGCGCGACGATCCTCGACTTCGGGCAAAACCTCGTCGGCCGACTCAGGGTGCGCCTATCCGGACTCGAACGAGACCACGAAGTTCGGCTGCGCCACGCAGAGGTCCTGGAAGACGGCGAACTCTGCACGCGTCCGCTGCGCGGCGCCGCTGCCACCGACACCTACATTGCGGCAAACGAGACCGACGTCGAGTGGGAACCCCGCTTCACGATCCACGGGTTCCGCTACGCCGAACTCACCGGCTGGGCAGGCGAGGACCCGGCATCAGCCGTCACGGCCCGCGTCTACCACACGGACATGGAGCGAACCGGGTGGTTCGAATGCTCGGACAAAGACATCAATCAGTTGCACGAGAACGTGCGCTGGAGCATGCGCGGCAACTTCGTCGACATCCCCACCGACTGCCCGCAGCGCGACGAACGGCTCGGCTGGACAGGTGACCTGCAAGTCTTCGCCCCAACCGCGACCTTCCTCTACGACTGCTCCGGAATGCTCGGCTCCTGGCTCAAGGACGTCGCCGTCGAACAGCTCGAGGACGGAACAGTGCCCTGGTACGTACCCGTGATACCCGGGGGCGAGGAATGGACACCCATCCAGCCCGGAGCCGTGTGGGGTGATGTGGCCGTACTGACCCCGTGGACCCTGTATCAGCGCTTCGGAGACACAAGAGTCCTGGCAACCCAGTACCCCAGCGCCAAGGCATGGGTTGACCTCATGGCCGAACGTGCCGGCGAGTCCTACCTCTGGAACACGGGCATGCAACTCGGTGACTGGCTCGATCCCGCAGCCCCACCTCACGACCCCGCTGACGCGACGACGGACCGCTACCTCGTCTCGACCGCGTACTTCGCCTGGTCTACCCAGCACCTGGGCGAGATGGCCAGCGTCCTGGGGAACACGGCCGATGAACTTCACTACCGGGAGCTGGCGCGAAAGGTCCGCAGCGCCTTCGCCCGCGAATTCATTTCTCCCTCCGGCCGGGTCGTCAGCGACGCCCAAACTGCCTATGCCCTCGTACTCGCCTTCGGTCTGGCGACTACAAAAGAGCAGGAACAGCGCGCCGGCGAGCGACTGGCCGAACTCGTGCGGCAGGCAGGAAACCGGATCGCCACAGGCTTTGCAGGAACCCCCCTGGTCACTGACGCTCTCACGAGCGTCGGTGAGATAGATACCGCCTACGCCCTCCTAATGGAGAGGCAATGCCCCTCATGGCTCTACGCCGTAGAACAGGGCGCGACCACGATCTGGGAACGGTGGGACAGCATGCTGCCCGACGGGTCGATCAACCCAGGAGAGATGACCTCGTTCAATCACTATGCGCTCGGGGCGGTCGCGGACTGGATGCACCGGGTGGTCGCCGGTCTGGCTCCGGCAGAGCCAGGTTACCGCTCCATCCTCTTCCGGCCCCGCCCCGGCGGCGCAATCACCGCCGCACAGGCCACCCACGAAACGCCATACGGGACAGCGTCCATCTCCTGGACCGTTAATACCGGAGCTAATACCGGAGCTAATACCGGAGCCCTCTTGGTCGACATCACCGTACCCACCGGCTGCACGGCCGTGGTCGACCTTCCAGGGCAGACGCCTGTCACCGTTCAGTCCGGTACACACTCGTTCTCCCCCGAAGTTGTCAACTCCTGACCATCGCTTAATATGAGAGATACCCTGCCCCGCAGCCGCCCCGGCACGGGGACGCGTTCCCAGCCGAACTCTGATCGAGGTACCGTGACCGCCGTCCAGCCCACGAGTGACGATTCCGCTGTCGCTCCCAGCATGAACGACGTCGCCCGTCTCGCAGGCGTCTCTCTCGGAACCGTCTCGCACGTACTGAACAAACCGGAGATTGTCTCCGCCAAGACAATCGCTCGTGTGACCGCCGCGATCGATGAGCTCGGATTCGTCCGGAACGACGCCGCGCGCTCACTAGCCGCGGGACGAAGCAACACCATCGGGTTGATCCTCACCGACGTCGGCAACTCCCTCTTCGTCGACATTGCCCGTGGTGCCGAAGACGCAGCCAGCTCAGCCGGGCGATCACTTCTGTTGGCCAACAGTGATGTCACCTTCACCAAGCAGGAGTCCTACCTCGACATTTTCAACGAAGCACGCGTCGCAGGCATCATCCTCGCGCCCCTCGACGCAGGACTCGATGGCGTCGACCGTGTGCGCCGGCACGGCCGCAACATCGTGCTCGTCAACTACGCCGGTGACCGGACCGACTGCTGCAGCGTAGTCGTCGACGAAGAACACGGCGGCTACCTCGCCGCCTCCCACCTCATGGACATCGGACGCACCCGACTCTTGTTCGCAGGCGGGCCCCGAGACCTGCACGCCGTCAACGCACGGCGCTTCGGCGCCCAACGCGCTGTCCAAGAACGCGGCGGCAGTGTCAGCCTTGACGTAGTGCACAGCCGAAACCTCAAAAGCTTAAGCGGACGATCCATCGCCCAGGACCTAATCACGTCCGGTGCACTCCCCGACGGCATCCTCGCACCAGCAGATCAGCTGGCTGCCGGCCTCATCCACGAACTGACAGACGCCGGTATCTCCGTCCCAGCCGACATCGCCGTCATCGGCTACGACAACAACCAGTTCGCCTCAGAAGCAGCAATCCCCATGTCGACAGTCAGCCAGCCCGGTCACGATATGGGCAGGGAAGCACTCCGCCTCCTCGTTGACGAAATCGACAACCCACGTACCCACGAACACCAGCGCGTCACACTACAACCAACACTGATCGTCCGCCGGAGCACGACAGCACCCAACCCTTCGTCGACCTAGAACACCCACCCGTGGCTTGCCTACGACTCGAAGCCGAACCCCCGGCGTGGACTGCAGGAGACCCGGATCGGTCGCTGCAGGATGAAGCTAGCAAACACAGAACGCTGGTCTAGTCGCCGGCTGCACATGAACGCGATTGACGGAAGATAAATCATCATCCAATTGACGATGACGATGACGATGACGGTTGGCACGGCGACCCGCCCCGAGTCCTTCGGACTCGCTGTCTGGAAAACGATGAATTCATACCGGAAGGATCGGGCGTCTACAGGGCATCTCCGTGGTCAGAAAGCGTGGTGCGTCCGGACTGGTTCCTGTCGCCCGATGGTATGGCGCCCTGTTTATGTGCGGGTCGCGGGTCCGGCTCAGCCGGCGTCCCACAGGAGGGTGGCAGAACGACGTCCCCGCCGTCGAAGGTGGGAACGGATTGCGCCCAGGCGTTCATGGCCTCAAGGACGGTCCGCAGCTCGTACCCGACGGGCGTGAGTTCGTACTCGACCCGCGGGGGAATCTCCGGATACACGGTGCGGGTGACGATCCCGCAGGTCTCGAATTTCCGCAACCTATTAGTCAGCGTATGCGCACTGATGCCCGGTAAGGCGTTCTTCAGGTCCGTGAAGCGCATCGACCCGTTCAGTAGCTCCCGTACGACCAGCGTTGCCCAGGGTCCTTCAAGCAGCGTCAGGAATCGGGCGACCCCGCAGTCGGGCCATACCTCTGGCATGAACGACACAATCGAGCACCCTTCCGTTAGTGCAGTTGATGTAACCAGTACATCCTATGCACTAATTGGTTCATGACTTACATCGTTCATGGAGCGACCGGCGCGCAGGGCGCCCCTGTTGCCGCCGCACTCGCCAAGGCAGGCAAGTCCGTCACTGCCGCTGTCCGCAATGCCAAGACCTATACGGAGGGCCCGGCTGTATCTGTCGACTTCACAGATACAGCCACGCTCGTCGACGCATATACGGGCGCCGAAGGAGTCTTCATCCACCTACCTATGGGCTCCTTGGAGCAGCAGTACCTCCACGCACGGGCTGTCGTCACAGCCGTGCGTAAGGCCCGCCCAGCCCGTGTTGTTTTCTCCACCAGCGGCTTCGACCACGGAAGAGGAGAAAACAGCCCACACGGGATGCTGATGCGAGGCATTCTCGACGCCGGCGTCTCCTCGGCCGTGATCGCCCCCCGCCTCTACCTTGAGAACCTCCTCCTTCCTCCGGTGGTCGCCTCGGTCCAAGAACATGGAGTTCTTCCCTATCCGATCAGGACCGACTACCGCGTTTCCTGGAGCTCGCACCTGGATATCGCCGACATCGCCGTGCAGCTCTTCGACAAGGTCGACATCACAGGTAGCATCGCCGTCGGCGCGCTTCCCGCGCTGATCGGAGACGACATCGCCGCCGGGTTCGCGGCGCACCTCAATAAGTCCGTAGTCTTCCAATCCCAGACTCCGGACGAATTCGCTGAATCCCTCATCCCGATCTTCGGCGTCGATCCAGCGATGCCTGTGGTCGAGTCCTACCGCGGGCGATACACCCAGCACGACGACATCATCGACAAGACCCGCAGCGCCCAGACACTTCTTGGCCTCCGACCCCGTTCCGTCGCAACCTGGCTCCACGACATCAAAGCCTGATCTTCGAGGCCCGGCCCAGAGGACGCAACCTAGGCCACATCAAGTGGCCAGGCTTCCTCTAATACGGCCGGACATGGAGGTGGCCATCCTTCCCCCGGCCTTGTCTGAAGCAGTTGCGTGCTGAGGTTCTGCGGGACGAACCCGGTGAAGACCGCAAAGCGAAGGGGAGACAGATATCGCCTGATGAAGCCCGAGACGAGCGGCTCTGAGTGATGCTAATACGCTACGGGAACGAAGGGTCGAGCTTTTTGGCGGGGGCGTCTCCGGTCTCTACGGCTTCGTTGTCACTCCATTAGTTAGCTGCCTTAAGTGAGGAAGCCTGACCGCATCCACTCAAATGCGGTCAGGCTTCCCTTAGGGTGACGTGCTGCACCGTTTCGCGTCGGTGCTGCACGCCAAGCTGGTTGGATCTAGTAGAGGTTCCAGCACGTGTAGGTGTCCTGGAACCTGGTCATAGATGATGATGCGAAGTTGGTCCTCATGTCCCGGTGATGATGACCGTGTGTGATGGGCCGGTCAGGTTCGGCAAGGACAGGGTGGTGCTTGTTCCGTCTGAGGTGAAGGTCCGCGGTTGCTGGCCGTTCACTGTCACGGTGTATGTGCCTGCGGGCAGCTTCGTAAGGTTGATAGCTGGCGAGTAGGAACTGGTGGTGACGTTCTCGAGGACGAGTTCAACGCGTCGTAGATCTTGGTTGATGATGGCGTTTCGGTACTTCGCCCCCTCGATGTCGAAGCCGAACTTATTCTTGTTGAACATCGTGAGCCGCTGTCGCACACCGTCCTTCGGAGTGATGACGTACCTGCTGTTCTCGATGCGGAGATCGCCACCGTAGGCGTAGGTTCCGACGACCTTGTCGTCGACGACATTGACTGCTGCGGTCTTCAGGCCGCCCCAGAAACCGAGGGCTGATTCTCCTGACCATGCCCACCACCCATTGAGGTTGGGAACGAACCCGTATTCGGAGGACCCCTTTTCGCTCTGGTACTGCCAGGAGGCTGCACCGTAGTTGGCGGGATCGGTGCTGATCTGCCCGGAGTTGATGTTCGCCCAGCCGGCCAGATATGCACCATAGGTCGAACGCATCGCTTCATCGGTGTCGAATCCGTTGCTCGTGGCGTCGTAGGACTTCAGATAGTCCTGTTGCTGCCATGCACCGAGTTGGGTTTCATAGCCGAGGTTCCACCAGGACTCCCCCATGTGCCGGTTGTCACTGCCGTAGTAGTACCAGAGGGGCTGTGTCCCACGGGCCGAGAGCGATGCGGCAGTGACTTTCCGTGCGAGCTCGTTGTCGCCGAACATCTTGGCAAGGGTGTAGTTCGCTTCGAAGGCGGTCGTATCGATGCTCATCTCTGAGGCGAAGGGGTATTTTTTTGACGCGAAGATGTCGTACTTATGGCGGAAGTAACCCTGGAGAAGATCAGCGTCCGCCGTCCGACCTTCGGCTCTGAGCGCGTCTCGCACGAGGGGCAGGGACAGCTCGCCCATGGAAGCCATGTCGCGGGATGCGTCAGGAAGGATTTTGCCGGAGTCTCGGTGTTCGAAGTAGGCCAGCATGGTGTTGAAGGTGAAGTCGAGGTACTCGTCGGCGGTTCGCTGCGTGAGTTCGGGGTGGTCCTTCGCGATTTGATACATGGCGAAGTAGGTGTTCCACACGTGGGGCGAGTTCATGACGCGCCAGGTGGCGAGTCCGTCTCCGACGTCTCCGCTACCGTCCTCGCGGCCGGTGGCGGGGCGATCGCCGTCTCCACCGTCATACCAGTGGTAGATGTTCCAGGTCCTCTGTCCGTCCTTGAACTGGTTCTGCAGGTATCCGAGAAGGAAGTTGTCGATGTAGTAATCGAGAGACTGGATCTGGGTGGCGTTTGGCGTGAATGAGTTCTTCTCCGCCAGGAAGGCCGCTGGGGACAGTCCGACATCGTCGGAGCCTCCGGTCATCCAACGGAGCCTGAACTCGTCGATACCGGTCAGGGCGAGTGAGCTGAAGTTCTGCCTGGTGATCATCTGCTTGGTGCGCATGTCCCATTGCAGGTACGCGCCGTCGTGTCCGCGGGCCTTGTCCTTGGACTGTTGCTTCGTGGCGATGAACGAAGCATTTGCGTTGATGAGCTTTTCGACAGGTTCGATGGAGTAATACTGCAGAACGGATTTCCTCCCGCCACCGTACTGGACGGTGATGAAGTTCTCGCCAAGGGAATTGAAGGTGATGTCGTAGAACTTGTAGCCGTTGCCCTCCCCTACCGCCTGAATCGTCGCGTTGCTGCCTGCTGCGGTTGTACCGCCTCCGGCGGTAACGGACTCGATGCCGTCCTTCGCCCGTATTGCCAGTCGGGCTTTGGTGTCCTGCGGGATGGTCATGCCTGGCAGGGAAACGACGTCGACGACGCCTGCTTCGTAAAGGACATCACGCATATCCGCATAGGAGTCCGCCCACCGGAAGGTGAAGCCGTAGGTCTTGCTTTGGCCTGCTCCGATCGACGCGGACGTAGCTGGCAGGAACTGGGCCGCTTTGCCCTGGCCAACGCGCTCAGGAGCTTTGGCTTTGGAGTGGATGTAGTACTCGACCAGTCCTTCGAAGGCTGGGTCCTCTTCGGCGAAGGGGCCCTCGCCGGGTCTGGCCTTGTCCTTGAACTCCAGTGACGTGTTCTCATCCGGGACCATGACGAGGTAGGGGCCCTCGCCGTTGGGTCGTTGCCAGTACATGTATGATCCGTCGTCGGCAACGAAGGAATGCCGGGCCACGTTCTGTTCGTAGATTCCTGTCTGGTTGCCGCCGTCCCACCACGAGTTCATGAGCAACGGGATGCCGAGGTCCTGCACCTCGAGCGATGCATTCGAGGTGTTGTCCAGGGTGATCGACCAATCCATCACCTCTCCCTGCGTGCCAGTGAGCGCGTAGGTCTCGGTGAGGTCGAAGCCTCTGATGCCATTGGCATTGGCGGCTGTGCCGGCGTAGTCGACAACGACTGAGTCGGCGGTGCGGGAGACGGTGCGGATATCGTCGGACAGCCCGGTTGTTCGAGGCACTCCATTGACCTTCATCAGTACATCGCCGACCCAGCGTGAGTCATTGACGTCGAAACGCGGGTGCAACGAGGGGTTCATGACGTAGTTCGTGCAGTACGGGCCGTCCTGGGCGTTGCCGAGCTGGAACAACCCGCCGGTCTTCCGGTCGATGGCGACATTGAAGCTGTCGCTGGTCAGTACTTCCTGCCCACCAGTCGGGTTGGTCGACGGCCCGCCGGCTACCGCAAATTCACTGACCGCTACTGCGGCACGGGTCGTGCCGTTGGTGGTGGCCGTGAAGACCGCCCTGAGTTTCGTCGTCGTGACAGGGGCCGCAAAGGCAACAGTGTTTGGGGCAGTCTTCGCTCGAGGGTACGCGGCGCCGTCCTTGAGGGCGATGCTCCGCCACGCAGTTCCGTCCCAGGACTGGAGCCTCCACGACCCGGGTACGGACACACCTTCTCCTGCAGTGTCGGAGAGGTTATCGGCCCAGAAGGACACCGTCGCACCGGACAGGGTCATGGAGCTTGCCCAGTCGTACTGCAGCCACTGCTCAGCTGGTCGATTGGCGCTGGTGTAGGTTCCCCAGATCTTGTTCTGGTCGCCTGCAGAATGCAGGACGACCCCGTCGGTTACGGGGCCGAGGGCGTTCCACGGTGCGGTGTAGGAGGCCGATATGGATGCCTGCTGTCCCGGCGTCTTCGTTGATACGGGCTTCGGGCAGGACACAGGTGCCGTGACAGCTGGTATCGAAGCCCCAGCGGCCGTGCCGCTGAATGTGCCCCCGGGGACTAGCGCGGTCAGGATCAGGGCCGCAGCTACGCCAAGGCTGGTCGTCGGACGGAGGAGATGTCTAGTCATGAATGCCTCGTACTTCCTTGTCGCGAGGTAAGCAGCACCGGCCTGGGGTCAGCGGGCTACCCTGTCTACCCTGTGCACGCTAGGCACTAGTCATCGTTAAGTAAAGCTTTTCGGTAAGTTTCGTAAGTCGCCGTCAGATCGCAGTCTGGACTCATGTTCAACACAGTCAGGGAGACACAAAGAATCGGAGTCACGAAATGGTTTCGCGAAAGCCTCCTGCTCGCGCGAGGAGGCTTCACGGGTTGCTGCTACGGGCTCACCAAGTCGAATCGTGGTGGCGAGAATCGGCAGAGCGGCGCACCAAACGGCCCAAGCAGGCGAGTGCTCCCGAGCAGCTCGCCGCCCTCAGGTGGAGAGGGTGGTTGTCTGCCGTGTAACCAGTCGGGTCGGGATGATGTGAGGTCCGGGTGCTGGGTGTCCATCGATTGCGGCGAATAGAAGCTGAGCTGCGCGGCGCCCGATCAGTTCGAGGTTCATGTCGATGGTTGTCAGGGGCGGACGCGACTGGCTGGCGATCTGCTCCCAGTTGTCGTGCCCGATGACCGCGACGTCGTCGGGAACACGGCGGCCGCTCTCACGCAGGATATCCACGACCCCGCGGGCGATCTCATCGCTGGCGCATACGATCGTGTCCAGCTCGGGGTAATTCTCCAGCAGGAAATGCGCTGCACCCCTGCCCCAGGACTCGGACCAGGCGCCGTACAAGGCCTCCTTCCCGAGTAACTCCAGCCCGTGATCGCGGAGAGCTTCGATTGCGCCACGTACCCGATCCTGAGCCGCAACATAGTCCCGATCGCCGGAGACATAGGCAATCTTGCTGCGACCGAAGCTGAGGACATGTTCCACCGCCTGGCGTCCCGCCGCCACGTTGTCACTGACTACTGACATATCCCGCGGATCTTCCGACGGGGAGTAGGCATAGACCACGGGCACGCCCAGGTCCTGCCCGAGCGACCTGCGGGGGTTCGTCGTATCTCCCACGACAATCAAGCCGTCGACCCGGCGGCCAAGTAGGGCACGCAGGTGGTGCTGTTCGCGGATTGCATCCCCACGGGCGTCGCAGAGGAAAACGGACATGCTGTCGGTTCCGAAGGCATCCTCCGCGCCGAGCATAACCGGGATGGAGAACCGACCCACGAGATCGCTGGTCAGCAGCCCGACCGTGCCTGAGCGATCCGAGTGCAGGCTCTGGGCGTGCAGATTGGGAAAGAAGTTCAACTTCTCCGCGGCCTGCTCCACCCGCTGCCGGGTTTCCTTACGCACGTGGTCGCGGCCGTTCAGGGCCTTGGAGACTGTTGCGATCGAGACGCCGGCCAGCGCGGCGACATCGCGCAGGGTCGGCGGGCGCAGGATCTGCTGGTCCGCTTCCACGTCCTTCACCGTTTTAGCCATCGTTGCTTAGTCTCACGTTTCGTTAAAGCTTTTCCGTAATACCTTGACCCCAGTCTACCCCGGCTCTACTCTATGAAAAGCTTTTCGGAACGTTTCGTTCACCGTTTCATGACAACCGACATCAGGAGCCTGACCGGCACCTTTGATGACGATCCGGCTTCACCGAATCAGCCTCCTACTACAGTTCACCTCCAGAGGTGGGACGAGGCGCTCAAGGAAGAGTGGAAGGTACAAAAATGCTTGCAGTGAAACGTGGTCGCCAGACCACCAGCGCGAGGCGCGGAGTGACCGGAGCGACAGGAGCCGTGCTCATCGCACTAGCCCTTAGCGCCTGTTCCTCCGGATCCTCGGCAGAGCCCGCGGGAGCCCCGTCGGAACTCACCATGTGGACGCGCGCAGCCACGCAGGTCCAGAGCCAGGCGTTCGTCGATGCGTACAACGAGAGCCACGAGACGAAAATCGACCTGACCATCATCCCCACCGACGACTACCAGGCCAAGATCGGTGCCGCCGCTGGCTCCAAAAGCCTTCCGGACCTCTTTGCCTCCGATGTGGTGTTCGTCCCCAACTACACCTCGCAGGGCCTGTACCTGGACATCACGGACAGGATCGACGGATTCGAGCACGCCGACGACCTGGCGCAATCCCACATCGAGACCGGGACCCTGGACGGGGCCAAGTACGTCGTCCCGCACACCATGGACCTGTCCGTCCTCTTCTACAACAAGGACCTCTATGAGCAGGCCGGTCTGGATCCGAACACCGGTCCCACCACCCTCGCCGAGTTCGACGAACAGGCCCGTGCCGTCGATGCCCTCGGAGGCGATGTGAGCGGAACCTACTTCGGCGGGAACTGCGGCGGCTGCATGGTGTTCACCGGTTTCCCCTGGATCTGGGGCGCCGGGCAGGAGGTCATGAACGAAGACGGCACCAGCGCGAGCCTTGCCTCGGACGAAGCCAAGGAAGTCTACGAGGTCTACCGCGGACTTGCCGCCGACGATATCGCCGGTCCTGGCACGCAGGATGAGACCGGAGCGACCTGGACCGCACCTTTCGCCGAAGGAACCATCGGTGTTATGCCGATGCCCTCCACCACGCTGGGCGCAATGCCGGACTCCACCGGCGTCGCCGCGATCCCGGGCATCGACGGCGGTGAGTCGACGTTCGTCGGAGGCGACGCCATCGGCATCTCTGCCACCAGCGAGAACGCCGACGCGGCATGGGAATTCCTCGAATGGACCCTCGGTGACGAGGCGCAGGTCGAGGTCCTCGCGAAGAACAACGACGTCGTCGCTCGAGCGGACCTCGCATCGAACAAGTACTCCGACGCCGATCCCCGGGTCGTGGCCATCAACGAAGTCGCAGCGAAGGGGAAGACTCCTTCCTCCCTGCACTTCGGGGCTGCGTTCAACGATCCCAACGGGCCCTGGCTGACCCTCTTCCGCGGAGCCGTCTTCGGGGACGGAACGACCATCGATAAGGACAACGAGGCCGTCAGCGCCGTCCTCGGCGGCTGACCAGACCCCACTCAGCGTGCGGGCAACTCCGGTTGCCCGCACGCACCCTCACCACCACCCACCACCCACCACGGTCACCGATCAAAACGCAGCGCCGCGGTTTGAAGAGGAAGCACGCATGTCCACTCACAGCACACTCACTCCGCCCACAACTGACCCCTCCGACCGGCTCACCGGTACACCCCTGCGCCGAGGCCGGACAAAGGCCACCAAACGGGCCATCGTCGGCTGGGCGTATGCCGCACCGGCAGCACTGTTCGTCGTCCTGCTCTTCCTTGTGCCACTCTTCACCGTCGGCCAGATGTCCGTCAGCGACTGGAGCCTGCTCGGCGGCAACGGTGGCATCAACGCTCCCGAGAACTTCACCGGGCTGGCCGACAACCCGCTGCTCTGGCCGAGCATCGCGTTTACCCTGCAGTACACGGCCATCGTGACCGTCATCATGCTCTCCCTCGCACTCGGCATCGCGTTGCTCGTGCAGGAAGTCACCCAGTGGAACAAGTTCCTGCGCACAGCGGTACTCGTTCCGAGCGCCCTCGGACTCGCCTCTGCGTCCCTGCTCTTCTGGGGGCTCTACAGCCCCAACATCGGTCCTATCAACCCAATCCTGCAGTCCCTCGGTCTCATCGAGGAACCCATCTCCTTCCTCGGCACCCCGCAAGCCGCCCTGTGGTCCACCGTTTTCCTCATCATCTGGCGATTCACCGGCTTCTACATGGTGATCCTCATGGTCGGCCTGCAGGGCATTTCCGGTGATATCTACGAGGCGGCGCGAATCGACGGCGCCGGCCGCTTCACGATCTTCCGGACCATCACCCTGCCGCTGCTCAAACCGTCCATCGCGATGTGCATGATCCTCTGCGTCACCGGATCCCTGCTCGCCTTCGACCAGTTCTTCATCCTCACCAAGGGCGGCCCGGACAACTCCACCATCACCGTCGTGCAATTGATCTACCGCGAGGCCTTCCAACGCTTCGACCTCGGCTCGGCAGCAGCCCTGTCCGTCCTCGTCCTGGCAGCACTCGTCCTGATCAACTTCATCCAGTTCCGCGCTCTGCGCGAGAAGGACTAACCCGATGAGAAACCTCCGCGGCTTCGCACGCACCCCTTACTACGTGATGACCGGTGGACTTGCCATCATCTTCCTCTCACCGCTCCTGTGGGCGGGACTGGCCTCCGTCTCCGGGCAACCGGGCACCGCGCAAGCTGAAGGCTTCGGCCTGGCCAACTTCCAACGCCTCATCGACTACGGTCCGGGCCTCGGACAGCTCATCATGAACAGCGTGATCGTCTCGGGCATCACCGTCGCCCTCACCCTGAGCCTGGCACTGCTGGCCGGCTACTCCTTCGCCCGCTTCGCCTTCCCCGGCAAGAACATCCTGTTCCTCGCCATCCTCGCGATCCTGATGGTTCCCTACGCCAGTCTCCTGGTCCCCCTCTACGTCCTGCTCGGGAACATCGGCCTCACCGACTCTCTCGTCGGCCTCGCCCTGGTGCTGACCATGTACCAGCTGCCCTTCGCGGTCTTCATGATGCGGGTGTCCTTCGAGGCGATCCCGGCCGAACTCGAAGAATCCGCCCAGGTCGACGGATGCAACTCCTTCACCGCCCTGACCAGGATCCTCATCCCCAGCGTGGTACCCGGGCTGGTCACCGTTGGACTGTTCACCTTCCTGGCCGCCTGGAACGACTTCATCGCACCCCTCATCCTGATCAATGACGCCGATCTCGCGCCGCTACCCCTCGCGGTCGCCAACCTGCGCCAGCAGGCCATGGGCGCCGTCGATTACGGCGTCACCGAAGCCGGCGTCGTCGTCCTCGCCCTACCGTGCATCGTCCTCTTCCTCTTCCTTCAGCGCTTCTACATCACCGGCTTCATGTCGGGAGCGCTGAAGGGCTGACCTCACGGCGCAGCACCCCTGCAAGTAACCCGCCTGCCTCTCCGACATCAGGCACCCCCTTCTTCTCTCAAATCCCTTGACCATTGGACCTGTCATGCCTTCCACCGCCCTGACGCAGCACGACCCACGCCCGGTATCCCCTCTTCACACACTCCTGCGGCCTCTCGGCCTGAGCGAAGTGCAACTCCGGCCGACAGGATTTTGGGGGCAGCGGGCCCGCGTCAACGCCGAGAACACCCTCCCGCACTGCCTGGGATGGCTCGAACGAGCCGGCTGGCTGCCGAACTTCGACCGCGCAGTCGCGGGGACCCTCCCCCAGGAGAGAACCGGACGTGAATTCGCCGACTCCGAGATCTACAAGCTCATCGAGGCATACTGCTGGGAAAGCGAAACCAATCTCAGTCAGCACCTGGAGCAGGTCATCACTTCAGTCACCGAGCGATTGGTCGCAGCCCAAGACGACGACGGATACCTGAACACCAACTTCGGCCGACCAGAACAACAGCCCCGCTACAGCGACCTCGAATGGGGCCACGAACTCTACAACTACGGACACCTCCTGCAGGCCGCCGTCGCCCGACTCCGCACTCACGGCGAGGACGAATTCGTCGCCATGGCACGCCGCGTCGCCGACCACGTCTGTGAAACGTTCGGACCCAACGGCATCCAATCCGTCTGCGGACACCCCGAGATCGAGCTCGGCCTCATGGAGTTCTCCCGCGCAACCGGTGTGACGAAGTACCGGAACCAGGCAAGCCTGTTCATCGAACGACGGGGACGCGGAACGTTGAAAGACATCGAATGGGGCCGCTCCTACTACCAGGACGACATCCCCGTCCGAGATGCCACCGTCTTCCGCGGCCATGCTGTTCGCGCGCTCTATCTTGCCGCTGCCGTCGTCGACCTCGCCGTCGACACAGAAGACCGGCACCTGCTCGGCATCATCGAGACGCAGTGGGAGAACACCGTCGCCAAGCGCACCTACATCACCGGCGGAATGGGCTCCCACCACCAGGACGAAGCCTTCGGCGACGACTACGTCCTTCCCAACGATCGCGCCTACTGCGAAAGCTGCGCGGGTGTGGCATCCGTCATGCTCAGCTGGCGCCTGCTCCTCGCGACAGGCAAAGCACGCTACGCAGATCTCATCGAACGCACACTCTTCAACATCGTTGCAACATCCACCTCCGACGATGGCCAGTCGTTCTTCTACTCCAACACCCTGCACCGCAAAACGCCCGGCGTTGCCACCGGGCCACTCGAACAGAGCAAGCGCGCCGATTCCAGTCAGCGCGCCGCATGGTTCGACGTCGCCTGTTGCCCGAACAACATCGCACGGACTTTCGCCTCACTGGCCACCTACCTCGCCACAGCCCACGACGACGGCATCCAGATCCACCAGTTCGCCAACACCGACATCAACGCCGACCTGCGCGGTGACGAGCGCGTCCGGCTCACCGTCAACACCCGCTACCCCCATGACGGGAACATCGCGATCGTCATCACCGAATCCGGTACCGAGCCTTGGTCGCTGTCTGTCCGTATCCCGGACTGGGCCGAGGGCGCCACCGTCGGTGTCAACAGCGAGCAGGAAGAAGTACAGGCCGGCTACTTCACCATCACCCGGGCATTCACCGCCGGAGACGTGATCCACATCCGACTGCCCCTCATCCCGCGCCTTATCCGAGGGCACGATCGCGTCGACGCCATCAGAGGAGCGCTTGCCGTCGAGTACGGCCCCCGTGTCTACTGCATCGAATCAGCAGCGCTGCCACCCGAACACCACGTCGACGACTTCATCCTGAACCCCCGAACGCAACTCGACGTGGAGGGCGACCGCATCATCGTCAAAGGCTGGCTGGAGGAGAATCTCGCACCGTCATGGCCATACAAAGCAGCTGCCACTGAACTAAGCCGACCCCGACGACCAATCACTGCGGCCCTCACCCCCTACCACCACTGGGGCAACCAGGGGCCCGTCACCATGAGGATCTGGCTCCGCACGATCAACAACCCGTGATAGATGAGCCACACCGCGAGAGACTGCCGGCGTTGCCGGTAGAGGAGGCCCACCAGCAGAACCTAGCCACCCTTCCTCCACATGATTCGTTGAGCAGCAACGGTAGCCTCCTGCCCGACCGGGAGAACCAGCCATCAGTCAGGATCCCCGATGACAGCCTCCACAGTCATACCGTTCCTCGGACGCAGGCTATCGAGGCGATATCTCAATACGCCCGGTCGTCACCAACACTTGGCGGGATCATCTACTGAATGATGGGCGCCTGATCATGGACCCGTAATCGCGCGTGGGCCGACGCAAGCGCCCTGCCCTCGCTCGGAAAGTTCAACCACAGTCCCTTCACTAGGGCTGGAAAAACCGGTAACGAAGGACGATATCAGTGGCGGAAAGCATTACTTGTGATGGGCCCACACTGTACGACGTCGCCCGATTGGCGGGTGTCAGTCACCAGACGGTGTCACGAGTGGTCAACAACCGTCCCCACGTCAGCGAAGCTACCGGCCGACGAGTTCAAGAAGCCATAACGACCACCGGGTACGTACCGAACGAAGCCGCCAGAGCTCTCGTGGCTCGACAATTAAGGTCAACAGCGGACGACGAGGAACCCGATCCTAAAATCAAACCAGTAGTGTCAGCACGCAAACCCTGATACTGACACAGCACCTCTCCCGCACAATCAGGTACGACCCTGGGTCTTTCAGCTCGTTTGTTTCGCTTACAAGCCCGAGTACAGACCGTCTGGTGCCGGAACGAGCGGCAGCGGTTTGTCCGCAGGTTTGTGCTCCAGCGGCGTACAGCCCTGGAAAGGTTCGGTGCCATAGAAGAGGAAGGCCCTGCTTGGGTCGGCGTAGCTGTTCCACCAATTCGCTAGCCCTGTGGTCTCGTCGGTACGTAGTGCTTCCCATGCACGCCAGAGCGCGTTGAGGCGGTTCACCTCTTCCTTGTGCCACCACCAGCTGGCGCACTAGGTGAACTCCGCACGACCATGAGACAAGACCGGCCGCTGATACTGATGCATCAGAAACTGCGTCACAAACTCCTCGAGGTTGTCGAAGACCATTTCCGGTGCCGGGTGCGCGGTCCCTGAGCTCGGGGGACGCTAACGGGTTCGAGCTCCTCGCCGGGAAACACATCATCGGCCAGAGCCCTCTGCTTTGAAAGGGGCGTGTAAATCCACTGGGCTACTCCTTCACCATGGCTGACCAGCGGTTACCGCCGGCCACGGCAGCAGGACTGTCAGGCGGAAGCGTGGAGCTACCAGGACCAGTTGTGAGGCGGCTGCTCGGTAGCAAGAATGCGCCGGGCGGTCGTTCGGACGTGCGTTGTTCCGCATTCCTCGAACGGGCCTCGCTTGGCGAAGAGGACTGTCGCGTGGCGGTCAAAGTGGTCAATCCACCACGACGACATGCCGCCGTTTGCCTGAGCCTCCAACCACTGCTCGTACAACCCCCTGAACCGGTCGACGGCTTCTGGGTGGTTCCACCACTGGGAGCACCAGTACTGGTTTTGCGACCGATCCACGGACTCGAGTACTGCTACGAGGCTTTCCACCCAGTCCACGAGATCCTCCGGGGTATAAGTGAGCTCTGCCCCCTCGCCCTGACCGTTAGGTTCGGTACCACTCACGGTCGTGTTTGTAGTTCCCGTCATGACGGCATCCCTGTCTTTTGACCCTTGATACGGTCGACTGTCTCCCCGATGCGGGTGTTGATCGTTTTGTCTCGGAACCAGGGGACGGTGCGGACGATGGTTCCGCCTCTGTTGGAGGTCTTCACCCATGCTCGGTTGGTCGGAAGCTCGGAGAGCTGGGAGACGGACATGATGTCGCGGCGCTGGGTCTGCACGGACCGGGAAGATCCGTTTCTCGAGGTCGAGGAGCTGCGAACCTTCGCGTCATACTGGCCGATCGTCTTGGACAGCGACTCGAGAAACTGTGTGTCGTCGGACCCGCCGCCGTAGACCTTGATGGCGGCCGCGGGCCAGAGGGTGTCCCACCCGGTGCGTTCGAGCATGGCCATGCCCTGCCCGCGGGTCTGGAAGTAGGCGCTGACAACGATGCCCATGGAACCGAAGAACGAGTACCACTCGGGGAGCTGCTTGAGTTTGACGACGTTCCCGACCTCATCCAGGTCAGCCACGAGCGGCACCGGAAGGCGACCGCCGGCGCGGCGGGCGGCCTGCTGTGCGGCCGTGAACACCGCGTAGACCAACGTGGACACGAACGCAGCGCCAGAACCCGCGGAGTCCTGCGAGAGCAGGATCAGCGTGTCCTTGCCGGTCACAAACCGGGCCGGATCAAACACTGGGACGCCCGGAGTCGGCGTCGACCACGCCACGAGCTCGTCGTGCACCAACGCTGAGGCCATGCGCTGCGCACTGGCGGCCACAGAGCCACGGGTGTCCTCCGGCTGTCCACTCATACCTTTCAATGCCGACGCCGGGCCCGCATGCCCGGCCCGTTCGAGGAGCTCGGCGGGTTCCATGAAGTCCGCCGAGGACACCCATCGCAGGACCTCCTTCATCGTGCCGTCACTTTTGGCGGCGGCGAGGAGGCACCAGGCGAGGAAATCACCTCCCTGCGAGTCGAACTGGGCGTCCCCCTTCCCCTGGCCGGCACTGGGAGCGGAAGAGGTTTCAAAGATGGACGCGACCTCGCCTGCGCTCACCGTATCCGTGACGACCGTGAGCGGGTTGAAGATCATGGCCGGCCGGTGGCTGTCGCGCCAGATCCGCTGCGGATCGAACAACCACACCATTCCGGTCTCGGTTCCCATTGTTGTGCGGGCGGCCAGGACCTCGGCGACGCCGTCGACCTTGTTGCTGGTCATGATGTACGCGCCGGGCGCTTCGGTGGCGTGACGGATAACCTGCGTGGTGGTCTTGCTTCGCCCGGTTCCCCAGACGTGGGTGGAGCACTCCCGCCAGCCTTGGATGACTGCTTTGGTGCCGGTGTCGCCGGTGTACCCAATGGTCAGGCCCGGGCCAATGCTGTCGGCGGTCGGGTGCAGTGGGGCGGCTTCGGTGAGGCGGGCATCGAGCATCGCCGGGCGCATCTCCACGCCGGGACTCATATGCCGGGATGCCTCCGCGCTTCGTGACACCGGGCGGGTCCTCCACCTCGCAAAGGCAGCGATGACCACGACCGCTTCGGCGCCGAGCAGCTAGCTCGCGGCCGCCGGCCACGGATCCCCGGTGGCAAGGCCGCTGACGAGGGTGATCGGGTTCCATGACAGGTCGGTGGGAACCGGTGTGAACGCGTCGGCAAGGTGGATGAGGGCGACCGCGGCGAACGCAGCGAGGACCACGAACGAGAGGCGATGACGGAGCCGTTTTCCTCGGTCCACGTCCGGGGGGCGGGGAGACCTGATTGGTGTTCGGGTTCATCGACCCTTCGGCCGACCAGCCGACCAGCATCGCCTTCTCCCGCTCCGAGACGGGAAACACCGTTTCCAGCAGGTCCATCTCGTTCTGCGCGAGCCCGCCGAGGATCTTCACGGATGAGCGTTCCACGAAGCCGGTGGCGATTTTCGTCAGCTCGTCCGTGGACAGCTGCAGGTCCTTCATGGAGTGCGTGATCATCAGCTGCCCCAGGCCCTTGGTTCGGTTCAGGCGGGTGATGGAGTCGATCTGGTGCACCAGCAGTTCGCTCGCGCGCAGGGACTGCCATAGCTCGTCCATGATCATCAGGTGATGGCGTTCCTCCATCAGCCCGGCATCGGCCAGGGTTTTAGCGGCCGAAATGCCGGCCTGACCGTAGGACCAGCACACTGTCTGCACCGCGGCGCGGAGCGTCAGCTGCGACTCGTCGATGAGGGAAATGTCGAAGTCAACGGAGGCGTCGATCTCTATTTCCTTGGTGGTGTGCTGGCAGAACACGTCGCCGAACGGGCCGTGCTCGCCGAGGGCGTTCAGGCCGGCCAGGAAGTTCTTGAGCCGACTGGATCTGCGGTGGCGCGGACTTGATGGCGTCGACGACGTCGCCGACCAAAGGTTGCCGGTCCTCAGCTTCCGCTTTTTCGGCTGCCATGGCGATCGCCATGGACAGCACAGTCTGTTCCTGCTTCTTCGCATCCAGCGGTTCCTTGAACACCAGTTCGATGAGTCCGGTGAGGGTCATCAGGCGCCGGGCGTGGATCTCGGCGCGCATCTGCCGCTGCATCGAAGCCGGAAGACGCTCGAGCTCCCGCCAGAGCGGGCCGGCGTCGAGAGGGTTGATCCCTCCGACGCCCGTAGCGGCGTTCCGCATGATCTTCGCCTCGACAGCCTGCAGCTGGTCAGGGCTCTCGACCGTCGCGGTGACGCCGATGCGAAGCGCACCAGTGCCGCCCTTCGGCTTGCTCCCGTTCGGCCTTGCGGGCCTTCTCGAGGGTGCAATCCGGCCAGCTCGTCGAGCTCACCGTCGGGATCCTCCCGCAGCTCCTGCCTCTCCTTCTCGATCAGGGCTTCCTGGCTGTCCTTCTGGCTACTGACCGATACGTACTCGCCGAGGGCCATCGAGACGGAGCCGCCCACCACCGCGGCGGTGCCGGCGACCAGGATCGGCGCGAGGATGTTCGTCACGCCGGCGACTCCGATCATCGTGGCCGCTGTGGACACGATCCCGTCGTTGGCTCCCAGCACGGCAGCCCGCAGCCAGTTCAACCGTGCCGCAACACCACTGTCATGGGGCTCTACCAGACCCTGTTCATCTGTCATGGAAGCAGTCAACACCCGACGTCCGGATCCAGCCACGCAGGAACGGGTCACCTAGGACCGGCACCGCAGCCGGCGTGCCTTGACCCTCCGGAACGGGCTGTCGGGCAGTCATGCCCCAGAAGGTTTCGCCGGCAGTTCTACCCGCGCACACCACTCCGTCCCTGGCTGAAGTGTCCGCTTCCTCATCAGGCAGGTCGACGCTGCCGAGAGTTGACGGGCGCAGCGATAGGTTTCGCCGTCTGGAGTGGTCGTCATCCGTGGGGGTATCAGCCCCGCGGGTGTGGTGGCGGAACGGGTCACCTTCACCGGGGGGGGTGAAGGTGACCCGTTCCTCCTTCGCACGCGTCAGGCGAAAGTGGCGGCGTCGATGACGAAGCGGTAGCGGACGTCAGAGTTCAGCACACGCTCGTAGGCGTCGTTGATCCCGTCGGCGCCGATGAGCTCCGTCTCGGGGTGAATGCCGTGCTCAGCGCAGAAGTCGAGCATCTCCTGCGTCTCGCGGATTCCGCCGATCATCGAACCTGCCCAGCTGCGGCGGCCCGGGATCAGGGCGAATGCGGGGACACCGAGGGGCTCGGAAGGAGCGCCCACGTTCACGAGGGTCCCGTCGACCTTGAGGAGGCCGAGGTAGGCACCCATGTCCACCTTCGCCGAGACCGTATTGATGATCAGGTCGAACGAGTTGGCGAGCTCCGTGAAGGTCTCCGGCTCCTTCGTGGCGTAGTGGGCCTTCGCGCCGAACCGCAGGGAGTCCTCCTTTTTGGAGGTCGTCTGCGAGAGCACCGTGACCTCGGCGCCGAGGGCAGCGGCGATCTTCACGCCCATGTGACCGAGACCGCCGAGGCCCACGATGGCCACCTTCGTGTCCGGGCCGGCCTTCCAGTGGTGCAGCGGCGAGTAGAGCGTGATCCCTGCGCAGAGCAGCGGGGCGACCTTCTCGAAGTCGAGGCTCTCGGGGACGCGGAGTACGAAGTCCTCGGTGACGACGACGGCCTGCGAGTAGCCGCCCTGGGTGATGGTGCCGTCGGCGGGATCGACGCCGCCGTACGTCTGGATGTTGCCCTTGCTGCAGTACTGCTCGTCGCCGCGGACGCAGTATTCGCACTCGCCACAGGAGTTGACCATGCAGCCCACGCCGACGCGGTCGCCGACCTTGTGTTTGGTGACCTCGGAGCCGATCTCGCTCACGGTGCCGACGATCTCATGGCCGACGACCTGGGGGTACTGGATGTCGCCCCACTCGCCGCGCACGGTGTGGATGTCGGAATGGCAGACGCCGGAGTAGGCGATGTCGATCAGGACGTCCTTGGGGCCGACGTCGCGGCGCTCGATGGTGGTCCTGATCAGTGGTTCGGTGGCGGACGGTGCCGCGACGGCGTTGACGGTGCGCATGATTCTCCTTGAAAAGGGCGGGGTGTGGGCAGGCTGTGGGCGTACAGATGAGGCATCAGTGCGTATTCACGACAGCTGGCGTGTTGGTGTCGGTCGATGGTGACCGCGGCCTCGAGGTACACAGGACGCGGGGTGGACCCTGTTGACGCCGGGTGACCGCCAGCGCATCGTCTGAGGCCCCACGATCGGCACCTCTTCGACAGTGCCTGATCAGCGATCCCTACGTAGTAGCCGATCTGTTCGTCGTAGCGGATTCGTCGGCGGTCGATGCTCGACAGTCGATCTTACCGAATCCAGCGCTACTGATTGCGCGCGCCGCCATCGTCGAGTGGCTTGAGACGCTCAACCGCACGCCACAAGCATGCAGGACGAGGTGAGCGGGAGCTGCTTCGGAGTCCGCTGGCCGAACGGCCCGTGCTCACCGAGGGCGTTCAGGCCCGCCAGCAGGTTCTTGACCTGCGACAGGCACTCCTTCCTCACGGCCGCACCCTCCTAAATCCGGTCGGCACGGCTCATCGAGGACAAGACCCCTGATCCTGCTTCTTCGCGTCCAGCGGCTGCCGGCCCCGGTGCCTCCAGCCGGCCGGCACGGCACACGGGTCGACGCCGGAGGAGGACCGCGCCGGAACTTCTCACGATGCACCTGCGCCGCGGATAGGTGATCGTCACGAGTCGTTCACGCAGCGCGCCAAGACCTGAAACGCGGCCTCACTAGCCTCGGGGAAACGCTCGAACACCATCCCTGGAGGACTCCGTGAGCATCGACGAGGCAGCATCCCCCACCCTTGCCCCACCACCATCGGGCGTCACCGCGCTGACCCATCGCCCCGGCCGCTGGATCGACGGCTGGGATGCCGAGGACACCGCGCAGTGGAACGGCGTCGGCAGGTCCATCGCGAGACGCAACCTGCAGTGGTCCATCGCCTGCGAGTTCCTCGGTTTCGTGGTCTGGCAGCTCTGGTCCATCGTCGTCGTCTACCTGCCGGCGGCGGGCTTCACCTTCACGACGTCGCAGATCTTCTGGCTGATCTCCATGCCGTCCCTCGTCGGTGCGACGCTGCGCATCCCCTACACCTTCATGGTGCCGAGATTCGGCGGACGCAACTGGACCATCATCTCGGCCCTGCTCCTGCTCATCCCGGCCGTCGGACTGGCCCTGTGCGTCTCGAACCCGGAGACGCCGTTCGGCGTGATGCTCGCCGTCGCCGCCCTCGCCGGTCTCGGTGGCGGCAACTTCGCCAGTTCGATGGCGAACATCACCTTCTTCTACCCTGCCCGCGAGAAGGGCTGGGCGCTCGGGCTGAATGCCGCGGGCGGCAACCTCGGTGCCGCCGTCGCGCAGTTCGTGGTCCCCGTCGTGATCGGCCTCGGAGCGGCCTTCTCCCTGGGCATCCCCCTCGCCGGGTGGGTCTGGGTCCCGCTGATCCTGGTCGCCGCGTTCGGCGCCTGGAAGTACATGGACAACCTGTCGAGCGCCAGGAGCGACCTCGCCGGATCCCTCGCGGCGGTCCGCGAGCCGCACCTCTGGATCATGGCGCTCCTCTACATCGGGACGTTCGGCTCGTTCATCGGCTTCGCGGGCGTCTTCCCGAAGCTGATCGCCGATTCCTTCCCGGCCTTCAGGACCATCGACATGCTGGGGATCAGCCTCACCCTGGCCTTCCTGGGCCCGCTGGTCGGCTCGCTCGCCCGCCCGTTCGGGGGGCGTCTCGCGGACCGCTTCGGCGGTGCGATCATCACGGTGTGCGCCTTCGCCGTGATGGCGGCCATCGCCCTCACCGTGGTCTGGACGCTGCCCCTGGGCAACTTCTGGCTCTTCCTCGGCCTCTTCCTGGTCCTCTTCACGGCGGCCGGCGCCGGCAACGGTGCCACGTACCGGATGATCCCGATCATCTTCGCCCGGCGCGGCGCAGCGGGACAGGCAGGGGAGGTCCGTGAGTCGGTCAGTACCGCCCGGACGTCAGCCGCGGCCCTCGGCCTCATCTCCGCCGTCGGTGCCTACGGCGGCTTCCTGATCCCCCAGGTGCTCAACGCGTCGAACAGTGCGACCGGCAGCTATGACAACGCCTTCTACGGCTTCGTGGCCGGCTACGTCCTGATGCTCGCCGTCACCTGGTTCTTCTACCTCCGCCGCTCGTCCACGGTCGGCAAGGTCTGATCCGTGCCGGCCCAGGTGGGAACCGAGACGCACTGCCCCTACTGCGCACTCCAGTGCGCCATGACGGTCACGGCGGGCTCCGGGAGCGTCCGCGGGGACACCGGACGGCACGACGACGCCACGATCGCGGGCCGCGACTTCCCCACCAACCGCGGCGGGCTCTGCCGGAAGGGCTGGTCGGCCGCCGACCTCCTCCGCCACCCGGACCGGCTCACCGCTCCCCTGCTGCGTGGACCGGACGGCGTGCTCCGGGAATCGACGTGGGACACCGTGCTCCCCCTCGTCTCCCGACGCGTCCGGAGCATCCAGGCCGAGCACGGCCAGGATGCCGTCGCGGTCTTCGGCGGCGGCGGGCTCACCAACGAGAAGGCGTACACCCTCGGCAAGTTCGCGCGGCTGGCCCTTCGCACCTCGAGGATCGACTACAACGGTCGATTCTGCATGTCCTCCGCGGCAGCCGCCGGGAACCGTGCCTTCGGCGTCGACCGCGGCCTGCCGTTCCCCCTGGCCGACCTCGACGACGCGTCGGTGGTGCTGCTGCTCGGATCCAATGCGGCGGACACCATGCCGCCCTTCATCCAGCACCTCCGCGGCGCACAGGCGGCGGGCGGACTGATCGTCGTCGACCCCCGCCGGTCCGCCACCGCACGCCTGACCGGACAGGGGCAGGGCCTCCACCTCCAGCCCACCCCGGGGACGGATCTCGCGCTCCTGCTCGGGCTCGCGCACGTCGTCGTCGCCGAGGGTCTCGAGGACCGCGCCTTCCTCGCGTCCCGGACGCGGGGGTACGGGGACGTCGCCCGGGAAATGGCGCGCTGGTGGCCCGAGCGCGTCCAGGCCGTCACCGGCGTCCCGGCCCCGCTGATCCGCGCGACGGCGAGGCTCCTCGCCCGCGGCGCCCGCAGCGGGACGGCCGGCGGACCCGGTGCGTACATCCTCACGGGGCGCGGCATCGAGCAGCACGCCGACGGCACGGACACCACCACGGCCGCGATCAACCTGGCGCTGCTCCTCGGCCTGCCCGGCACCGCGGGAAGCGGGTACGGCACCCTGACGGGTCAGGGCAACGGGCAGGGCGGCCGCGAGCACGGACAGAAGGCGGACCAGCTGCCGGGCTACCGCAGGATCACCGACCCCGCGGCCCGCGCGCACGTGGCATCCGTGTGGGGCGTGCCCGAGGACGCCATCCCCGGACCGGGACTTCCGGCGGTCGAGCTGCTCGCCTCGCTGGGGCGACCCGACGGCACGCGCTGCCTCTTCGTCCACGGAGCCAACGTGGCGGTCTCGGCACCCGACGCCTCCGCGGTCATCGCGGGCCTGGAGTCCCTGGACCTGCTGGTCGTCTCGGACTTCTTCCTCTCCGAGACCGCTGCCCTCGCCGACGTCGTGCTCCCGGTGCTGCAGTGGGCCGAGGAGGAGGGCACCGTGACGAACCTCGAGGGACGCGTCCTCCGCCGCCGCGCCGCCGTCACGCCGCCGTCCGACGCCCGGAGCGAGCTGTGGATCGTGCAGGAACTCGCGCGCCTGCTGGAGGCCCCCTCGGTGTTCAGCGAGGACCCGGAGACCATGTTCGACGAGCTGGCGCGCGCGAGTGCCGGCGGCCCTGCCGACTACTCCGGCCTCGACTACGCCGTGCTCGACGGCGGCTCCCCCGCCTACTGGCCCTATCCGACCGGCAGCACCGGCACGCCCCGGCTCTTCCTCGACACCTTCGCCCACTCCGACGGCCGGGCCGTCCTCGTCCCCGTCACCCCGCGCGCCGACAGTGCGGCGGCCCGCATCCCGGCGCCCCTGCTCCTCGCGACGGGCCGCCTGCTCGAGCACTACCAGTCGGGTACGCAGACGCGCCGCGTGCCCGAGCTGCTCGCCGCCCGGCCAGGGCCCCGCCTGGACCTGCACCCCGCCACGGCGCAGGGGCTCGGGATCGGCCAGGGAGACCCCGTCCTCGTCACCAGCACGCACGGGGAGGCGCAGGCCGCCGCCCACCTGACCCCGGACATCCGCCAGGACACGGTGTTCCTCGCCTTCCACTTCTCCGGCGCCGGGAGCGCGAACCTCCTGACGGGCGGGCCGACCGACCCGGTCTCGGGCATGCCGGAGTTCAAGACGACGCCGGTACGGGTGACCCGCCTCCTCGCGCGCGCCCAGGGGGACGATCAGGTACAGGAGGTGTACGCATGACGGCCACGGGCGGAACCGCTGCCGAGCGCATCGTGATCGTGGGCTTCGGGCCCGTCGCCGCACGCCTTCTCGAACACCTCGAACACCTCGTCGCCGCGGGCACCGTCGCGGTGACCGTGATCGGCCAGGAGCCGGAGGCGGCATACAACCGCGTCCTGGTCGCGGATGTCGCCGTCGGCCGCACGCGGGAGGGGGCCATCCGGCTCGCGGACGCCGCGGCCCTGGCCACCCTCGGCATCGACGTCCGGCTCGGTGCGCGCGTCACCCGGGTGGACCGGCCGTTCCGGCGCGTGCTGCTCGACGACGGTGGGAGCGTCGACTACGACCGCCTGGTCCTCGCGACCGGCTCGCGCCCCGTCCTCCCCCGGCTCGCCGGGATCGACGACGCTCTGCTGCCTGTCGGTGTCAGCTTCCTCCGGGATCTCGCCGACGCGCGGGCGCTCTCCTCGGCCATGGCCGCGGACCGGCGCATCGTGGTGCTCGGCGGCGGGATCCTCGGCATCGAGGCCGCCCTCGCCGCCGCCGAGGAGGGAGCACGCGTCACGCTCGTCCACTCCGGCCGCGCTCCGCTGGAACGCCATCTCGGCGACGGCGCCCGCGTCCTCGGAGCGGCGCTCGCCCGGACCGGTATCACTGTGACGGGCGGTGCCTCGACGGGGATCACCCTGACGGACGGGCGTTTCTCGGGCCTCACCCTCGAGGGCGGCCTGCAGGTCGAGGGCGGGGCGCTGGTGATCGCCTGCGGTGTCCGTCCGCGGACCGAGCTCGCGGACGGCTGCGACCTCAACACCGCCGCCGGCATCCTCGTGGACCACGACCTCCGCGCGCTCGACACCCGGGACATCTGGGCCATCGGCGACTGCGCCGAGGTGCGCTGCTGGGATCCCTCCTGCGCGGGGTGCTCCGGAACCACCGTGCCGCAGGGGCTGATCGGGCCGGGCTGGCAGCAGGCGGACCAGCTCGGGGCGGCCTTCACCGCCGAGCTCACCGGCGCCCTCCCGTCCGCCGCCGCCGGGCCGCCCGATCGGCGGGACCCCCTCCTGCTCCTCAAGGCCCGCGGTGTCGACGCCGTGACCGCCGGGGAGACCGACGCCGATCCCTGGTCCACGGAGCCCGGCCTCGACGTCGCCGTATGGACCGACCCGGGCCACGGCCGCTACGCGAAGATGGTGACGCGCGACGGCGTCCTCACGGGACTGGTCTGCGTGGGCATGCCGCGGACCGGCGCCGAACTGGTGCTGCTCTTCGAGCGGGGCAGCGAACTGCCGGCCGACCGCTCGAGCCTCCTGCGCCTCGACGGTGTGGAGGGAGGGGCACCGGCCCTCCGTCCGGGACCGGAGGCGACGCTGTGCCGGTGCGCCGGCATCACGCGGGGCACGGTGGAGGCCTCCGTCCGCGCTGGCTGCACGACGGTACAGGAGGTGTCCGCGGGGACGCGTGCCGGCACCGGGTGCAGAGGCTGCCACGAGGACATCCGGTCGGCAATCGAGCAGCATTACGCGGCGGCGGTGGCCCCGTGAGCGGGCAACGGGAGCTCAGACGTGCAGCCGGTACCCGCGCTTGACCACCGTCTCGACGAGGTGCGGGTCGGGCAGCGACTTCCGCAGGCGGTTCACGTTCATGTCCAGTGCGTGCCCGGCCCCGGTGTGCGCGAGCAGGGAGGTGAGCGCGTCCCGGCTCAGCACCGCGCCGCGGGCGGAGAGCAGCGCCTTGAACAGCACCAGCTGCGCGGGGGCGAGGTCCACCTCGACGTCGTCGACCCGCACGGACCGGCCGCGCACCTCCACGTATCCGGCGCGCGTGCGGAGCTGCTCCACGTGGTGTTCCGCGAGGTGGTCGCACACGAGGCGGATCAGCGCGCCCATGCGAAAGCGCTCGGGGACGATCGGCTCGATCCCCGCATCGACCAGGGGCTGCGCGGTGACCGGGCCCACGGCGGCGGCGAGGACGCTCCGCCGGAAGCGCCGGATCAGTTCCTCCTGCAGCCCCTGTTCCGCGGCGGTGCTGAACAGCGCGTCGACGGCCGGTGCACTCGTGAACGTCACGCAGTCCAGCCGGCCCGCACACACGGCCTCGATGAGGCGGGGCAACCGCTCGGATCCTTCGGGCTTGATCCACCGGTAGGGCGTCACGGTGAGGAGGGCGGCGCCGGCTGACCGCAGGCGTTCCAGCTGATGCGCATCCGCGTAGGCGTGCAGCTGCACGCCGATTGTCAGCCCGGCGAGGTCCTGCTCCAGCAGCTCGTCCACGAGCGTCGCCGTGGTCTCGTCGGAACTGATGCCGACGTCGTCGAGCCCTGCGGCGCGCACCGCACCCCGCGCCTTCGGGCCGCGGACGTAGATCCGGCCGCTCCCGAGCACGTCCAGGAGATCGTCACCGAGGCCCGCGGCGTCCGCGGCCTCGAACCACCGGCGCATGCCGTACGCCGTCGTGATGAGGAAGAGATCGGGCCGGGCCTCGACGATGGCGGCCGTGTCGGCGAGCAGGTCGACGTCCTCGGCGATGGGCGCGATCTTCAGCGCGGGGGCGTGGAACACGGAGGCCCCACGCCGTTCCAGGGCGTCGATGAGGTCGCCGGAGCGTCGGTCGGACGTGACCCCGATCCGGAACCCGGCGAGCTGTCCGCCGGACGTGTCGACGCGGAGGGTCTCGGTCATGAGGCCAGCGATTCCGTGAGGCGGGCCAGGTACGCCGCTCCGCCCTGCAGCTCCAGACCCACGCGCACCACCTCACCGATCACGAGCACCGCCGGCGACTGGCAGCGCGCGGCACCCGCCGCGGTCACGATCGTGGCGAGCGTCCCCGCCGTCGTCCGCTGCGACGCGCTGTAGCCGCGCTCGACGACGGCGACCGGCATGTCCGGCCGCATCCCCGCGCGGCCGAGGCCCGCGACCAGCTGGGGCAGCGTCGAGACGCCCATGAGGACCACGATGGTCCCGCCGAGCCCGGCGAGGTGCAGGTGCTCCTCCTCGGAGAGGGGCGCGTGGCCCGAGACCACCGTGAACAGGTGGCTGACGCCCCGGTGCGTGACCGGGATGCCCGCCGCGGCCGGCACCGAGATCGCGGAGCTGACGCCGGGGACCACCCGGCACGGGACGCGTGCCTCCAGGCAGGCAGCGAGCTCCTCGCTGCCGCGCCCGAAGACGAACGGGTCCCCGCCCTTCAGCCTCACCACGTGCCGCCCCTCCCGCGCGTGCCGGACGAGCAGGTCGTTGATGCCGGACTGCGGGACGCGGTGGTGCCCCGGCAGCTTGCCGACGTCGATCAGCTCCGCGGCCGGGGCGAGGACGGCGAGGTCCTCGGTGGGTGCCAGCCTGTCGTACAGCACGACGTCGGCCTCGCGGAGGGCGGCCGCGGCGTCGAGCGTGAGCAGGCCGAGCGCTCCCGGGCCGCCGCCGATCAGTGTCACGTGGCCGGGTCCCACGGCTGCGGCCTCCTCCCGGACGACCAGGACACCGTCGTGCCGGCAGCGGTTACGCAGATCCCCGGCGACGTCGGTCCGGTCCGGTCCCGCCGGCCCCGATCCGGCAGCCACGGACGGAACGTCCGCGGCCCGGGGGGTGCATCCGCCCCCGTGCGCTCCCTCGACGAGGACGACGAGGCGCGCGCCCGCCAGGGCGCCCCGTTGGAGCGCCGCGGCACCGCCCACGCGCTCGACGTCGGCCCCGGCGGCGCGATACCGCGCCAGGACCCTGCGCGAGGCCTGCTCGGCCCCGACGACCACGACGCGCTGCCCTGCCAGATCGACCTCGAGCTGCATGGTCAGCCTTCCGTTCGTGGGGTGGCGCCGGCCCCGGCGCGCACGGGGATCGCGGAGCCGAGATCGGTCCGGCGTGCCCGGGCCTCGAGTTCCGCCTCCGTGGCCGGGCGTCTCTGGCCACGTTCCTCGACGAGGACGATCGACTGGTCCGCGGCGTCCGGCGCGTTGACGAAGGACCGGAAGCGGCGGAGCCGGTCCGGGTCCCTGAGCGTCGCGGACCACTCGTCCTCGTAGTGCTCCACGTGCCGGGCCATGGCCGCCTCCAGGTCCTCGCCGATGCCGAGGGAATCCTCGACGACGACGCTGCGCACGTGGTCGAGACCGCCGTCGAGGTCGTCCATCCAGCGGGCGGTGCGCTGCATCCGGTCCGCCGTCCGGATGTAGTACATGAGGTAGCGGTCGATGTACCGGATCAGGGTCTGCCCGTCGAGGTCCTGGGCGAGGAGCTGTGCGTGGGCGGGCTGGAACCCGCCGTTGCCGCCCACGTAGAGGTTCCAGCCCTGGTCCGTGGCGATCACGCCGACGTCCTTGCTGCGGGCCTCGGCGCATTCTCGGGCACACCCCGAGACGCCCATCTTGAACTTGTGCGGCGCGCGCAGCCCGCGGTACCGCAGTTCGAGGTCGATCGCCATGGCCACCGAGTCCTGGACGCCGAACCGGCACCAGGTGGACCCGACGCAGGACTTCACGTTCCGCAGCGCCTTGCCGTACGCCTGGCCGGACTCGAACCCGGCCTCGACGAGGATCTTCCAGATGTCCGGCAGCTGCTCGAGCCGCGCGCCGAAGAGGTCGATGCGCAGCGCGCCCGTCAGCTTCACGTACAGGCCGAACTGCTCCGCCACCTGCGCGATCACCGCGAGTTTCTGCGGGGTGATCTCGCCTCCCGGGATGCGCGGCACCACGGAGTAGGTGCCGTTGCGCTGCATGTTCGCCAGCGCCCGGTCGTTGGTGTCCTGCAGCGTGCCGCGGCCGCCGTCGAGCACGTACTCGCCACGCTGGGTCGCGAGGATGGACCCGATGGCCGGCTTGCAGATGTCGCAGCCGTGACCGGCCCTCGCCTCGTCGGTGGTGCCGAAACGCCGGATGATGTCGGTGAAGGAGCTGAGGTCGAGCGCCTGGATGGCCTCGAACAGCTCGGGACGGGAAATCCCGAAGTGCTCGCACAGCCCCCGGGAGACCGTGCGCCCCGCCTTCGTGAGTTCACCGTCGAGGAGCTTCTTGAGCATCGGGACGCAGGAGCCGCACTGCGTCCCGGCCCGCGAGCAGGCCTTGAGTGACGGCAGGTCGAGAGCGGGCTCCACCGCCGAGCCGTCCTCCGCCGTCCCATGGACCGCCGAGCGGCAGGCCCCCGCCGTCACGTTGTTGCAGGAGCAGAGCACGACGTCGTCCGGCAGCTCGGACTGCGGGGCCTCGCTGCCGCCCGCGGAGGAGAGGTACGCGCCGGGTTCGGCGGGGAGTTCGCGTCCGAGGAGCGGCCGCAGCGCCGAGTAGGGGGTGGCGTCGCCGACGAAGATCCCGCCCAGCAGAATCTTCGCGTCATCGGTGACCACGAGCTTCTGGTAGAGCCCGCGTGCGGGGTCTGCGTAGACGATCTCGAGGCTGCCCTCGGTGTCGGCGAGCGCATCCCCGAAGCTCGCCACCTCCACGCCGGAGAGTTTGAGCTTGGTCGCCGTGTCGAAGCCGGCGAAGCTCGAGACCCCGCCGAGGATCCCGTCGGCGCAGACCTCGGCCATGGCGTTCGCCGGCGCCACCAGCCCCATGCTGACGCCACCGTAGCTGGCCACCTCGCCGATCGCCCAGACGCCCGGCACCGACGTCTCGCAGGACGCGCTGATGATCACGCCACCGCGCGGTGCGGTCGCCAGGCCTGCATCGCGGGCCAGCTCGTCCCGGGGGCGGATGCCGACGGCGAAGACCACCAGATCCGCGGGGAGCACCGCCCCGTCGCTGAGGCCCACGGCCGTGACCCGGCCGTCGTCGTCCCTGTCGATCGAGGTCGGAGCCCCGCCGCAGTGAAGGCCGAGCCCCTTGGCGGCGATGAGGCGGCCGAGGGCCTGGCCGCCGCCCTGGTCGAGCTGTGCGTTCATGAGCCAGCCGGCGCGGTTCACCACCGTGGCGTCGGCGCCGAGGACCTGCAGCCCGCCCGCGGCCTCGAGCCCGAGGAGCCCGCCGCCCACCACGACGGCGCGCGGCGGCCGCCCGAGGTCCTCCGCGAGTCTCGCCGTCTCAGTCCGCAGCCACTGCACGTCGTCGAGCGTGCGGTAGACGGCAGCGTGCTCGCCGTTGGGCACCGGCAACCGCACGGCATCCGAGCCGGTGGCGAGGACGGCGTCGTCGTACGCGTAGACCGTCCCGGACGCGCCGATGACACAGCGTGCCGCCGTGTCGAGCCGCACGGCGCGCTCACCCGTGACGAGGCGGATGGTGGGTTCGCGCCACATGAGGGGTTCACCGAGGGTGAGATCGACGTCGCCCGTGAGCGCCGAACTCAGCGCCACGCGATCGTAGGGCGCGTGCTCCTCCTCGGTCAGGACGGTGATGTGCAGTCCGTCCGTGCCGCGCCGCCAGAGCGCCTCGACGAAGCGGTGGGCCGCCGGGCCGCCACCGACGACGACAATGCGGCGCTCCGCTCCTTGCGGGGAGTCCCCGGCGGGCCGTGGTGATCGCGTCTCGCTCATGGGTGCCTTCCGTCCGGACCTGGTGTCCCGTTCCTTGGCTCCCACAATACGAACGGGCAATTTCTCCCGTGTGTCACCGATGTGTCGCAACGTTAACTTCCGGCTCACGCGGCAGCCCGACCGCGGTGAGCCCGAAGTTACCCGCGCGCAACAGCGGCGGGACGCACCCGACACGCGCGGTGCCTAGCGTGGGATGCAGCCCGACCTCTGCCCGACAGGAGAACCGACATGACCGAACTCGTCCTGCAGCGTCCCGTGAACGCGGGAACCACGGAGCCCATCTGGCGTCCGGTGTGCCGCCTCGACGACCTCGAGGAGTGCTGGGGCGAGGCCGCCCTGGTGGACGGCGAACAGATTGCCCTGTTCCGGCTGCCCGGCGACAAGCTGCACGCCGTCGGCAACATCGACCCCCGGACCCGCGCGGCCGTGATGGCCCGGGGAATCGTCGGGTCCCGAGGCGCAGCACCCACCATCGCCTCGCCGCTGCACAAGGAGGTGTACGACCTCGCGACCGGCACCTGCCTCTCGGGCGGCGAGTGCCTCCCGACCTATCCCGTCCGGAGCGTCGACGGCGTCGTCGAGGTCGGCCAGGCCACGTGATGCCGGGCCGGATGCTTGAATGTCACCCATGATCCTCGACGCCGCCGGTCCGCCGGTCCTCATCGCCTGCTCGCACGGGACGGACAACGCGCAGGGGCGCCGCGAGATCGATGCCGTCCGCGCCGGCATCTCCGCCCTCCGACCGGACCTCGACGTCGTCGAGGCCTATGTGGACGTGCAGGAGCCCGACCTCGTGGACGTCATCGCCGCGCTCCCCGAGGGGCGGTCCGCCGTCATCGTCCCCCTGCTCCTCTCGGTCGGCTACCACGTGAAGGTGGACATCGCGCGGGCGGCCGCCCGCAGGCCGGGAACGGTCTCCGCCCTGCCGCTGGGCCCGGATCCTCGCCTGGCCCGGGTCCTGCAGGAGCGGCTCGCCGACGCGGGGGTGCCCGACGATGCCGCCGTGGTCCTCGCTGCCGCCGGATCCTCTGATGCCTGCGCGGCGGAGGACGTGGGCGAGGTGCTCGCGGTCCTCGCCGGCCTCCGGACCGGGCCGGTGAGCGCCGGTTTCGGGTCGAAGGCATCGCCGTCCGTGCCGGCGGCGGTCGCCGCGTTCCGATCGGCCGGGCAGGAACGGGTGGCGCTCGCCTCCTACCTCCTGGCTCCCGGATACTTCCACGACCAGCTGGCCCGGGCACAGGCCGACGTCGTCACCGCTCCCCTGCTGCCGAGCCCCCTCGTCGCCGAGCTCGCGGTGGTGCGGTACGACGACGCCGTCGCGCGCATCCCCGGTCCGGCCCGCACGACGACGCCCTGTCCACGTCCCTGCCGCGCGCTGGTCCGGACCTGCGTGCGCAGCGCAGCGATGCAGACCGCCTGACACCCCGGAGCCGACCTTCGCTCCCCGGGCACGGGCGTGTCCGAGGAGTCAGCGCCGGCATCAGCCACACCACCCCGCCCTCCTTCCCGCGCCGGCCCCCACCTGACACAGTGTTGGGATGAACCTCGACATCGCCGCGTTCCGTGCGCACTTCCCCGCCCTTCTCACCGGCATCGCCTTCTTCGACGGGCCGGGCGGAACGCAGGCCCCCGCGGCCGTGGGAGCGGCGATGGCCGGGGCCATCACCGGGCCGCTGTCCAACCGCGGCTCCGGCGTGCTCTCGGAGACCAACGCCGACGCAGCGGTCGGCGGATTCCGGCAGGCGATGGCCGACCTGCTCGGCGCCCATCCCCGCGGCGTCGTCTACGGGCGGAGCGCCACGCAGCTCGCCTACGACTTCTCCCGCCACCTCGCCAAGTCCTGGGGGCCCGGTGATGAGGTCGTCGTGTCGCGCCTGGACCATGACTCGAACATCCGCCCCTGGCTGCAGGCCGCCGAGGCGGTCGGCGCCACCGTACGGTGGATCGAGTTCGATCCGGGGACCACGGAGATCGACGAAGCGTCCGTCGCAGCCGCGATCACCGGGCGCACCAGGCTCGTGGCCGTCACCGCCGCGTCGAACCTCCTCGGCACCAAACCGCCGCTGCGCCGCATCGCGGATGCCGCGCACGCGGTCGGCGCCCTGGTCTATGTCGACGGCGTGCACTACACCGCTCATGCCGCGGTCGATGTGCAGGAGCTGGGAGCCGACTTCTTCGCCTGTTCGCCCTACAAATTCCTCGGGCCGCACTGCGGGGTCCTGGTGGCCGACCCGGAGCTGCTGGAGTCGCTGCAGCCGGACAAGCTGCTGCCTTCCACGAACGAGGTGCCCGAGCGGTTCGAGTTCGGCACCCTCCCGTACGAGATCATGGCCGGGGTCACGGCCACCGTCGATTTCCTCGCCGCGATCGCGCCGGGCACGGCGACCGGGCGCCGCGCGCGCCTCCTCGCCTCCGCCCAGGTGCTCGACGCGCACGAACTCACGCTGCGGCACCGCCTGGAGGCAGGGCTGGCCGAGCTCGGCGAGGCCGTCACGCTGCACAGCCGGGCACGGGAGCGGACACCGACGCTGCTGGTGACCTTCCCGGGACGGTCCTCCGCCGACGCCTACCGGTATCTCGCGGATCGCGACGTCCTCGCACCGGCAGGGTCCTTCTACGCCTACGAGGCCTTCCGCCGGCTGGATCTCGAGGACAGCGCCGCGCTGCGCATCGGCGTGGCTCCCTACAACGACGACGACGACGTCGACCGCCTCCTGGCCGGGCTCGGCGCCTTCGTCGCTCAGTAGCCTCAAATGCCGCAGGTGCCGCGGCGGCCCAGGCCCATCATCCCTTCCCGTGACCATTAAAGGATTTGACCATCGTGAAGCGTCCACTCCCCCTTGCAGCCCTGTCCCTGACCGCCCTGATCACCCTCTCCGCCTGCGGTTCCTCCTCCGGCGGAGACATGGAGGGGATGGACATGGCCCAGGAGAGTTCCGCCGCCCCCACCGCCGGGTCCGGCGCCGGGGCTTCGTCGGGTGCCCCTGACGAGGCCCCGGCCGAGCACAACGACGCGGACGTCCTGTTCGCGCAGATGATGATCCCCCATCACCGGCAGGCGGTGGAGATGAGCGGGATGATCCTCGCCAAGGACGGCCTCGAGCCGCAGGTCACCGGGCTGGCGACCACGATCAGGAACGCCCAGGACCCCGAGATCGAAACGATGACCGGTTGGCTCGGGGCCTGGGGCGAGCCGTTGGAACCCGAGGACGCCATGGAAGGCCACGACATGGGTGACATGGGTGGCTCGGGGACCATGAACGGCATGATGAGCGAGGACCGGATGGTCGAGCTCGCTTCGGCTGACGGTCCCGACGCGTCACGCCTCTTCCTCGAGTCCATGACGGCCCATCACGAGGGCGCGATCGGGATGGCGCAGGACCAGCTCGACGACGGCCGGTACCCCGAGGCTCTCGAACTCGCAGCGACCATCGTGGAGACCCAGCAGGCCGAGATCGACGCGATGGAGCAGGTGCTCGCCGCCCTGTAGTCCGCTGGGCGGCGCCGGCCGTGGCGAGGGCGACGGCTGCCGTGGCCTGGCCCGCAGCAGCACCGACCCTGTCCTGGGTCGCCGGTACGCCGGCCGACTCGGGACGGAGGGCAGCAGGTCGGTCCATCCCGGGCAGCAGATGTGCGTTCGCCCCTCCGTGCCCGCCTGCGCACGGGTGGTGCGGCGCTGCTAGGCGACCGGCTCGAGGGACAGGCGCTCCTGCACCGTCGCGGCGAGGTCCTCCGCGATGCGCTGCGCGGTGTCCGTGTCCGCGGCCTCGACCATGACACGCACCACCGGCTCCGTGCCGGAGGGTCGCAGCAGGACGCGTCCCGTCTCCCCCAGCACCGCTTCGGCCTCGCGCACCGCGTCCTGGACGCCCTCGTCGGAGCCGGCCGCCGTCCGGTCCACGCCCCTGACGTTGATGAGCACCTGCGGGAGCTTGGTCATGACGGCGGCGAGTTCCTTGAGCGTCTTGCCCGTACCGGCCATCCGCGCCGCGAGCTGGAGGCCCGTGAGGACGCCGTCGCCCGTCGTCGCATACTCGGCGAAGATCACGTGGCCGGACTGTTCACCGCCGAGGCTGTAGCCGCCGTCGCGCATCCCCTCGAGGACGTAACGGTCCCCGACGCCGGTCTCCTTCAGGGTGATGCCGGCCTCGCGTAGCGCGATCTTGAGGCCCAGGTTGCTCATGACCGTGGCGACGAGGGTGTCGTCGCGGAGCTTCCCGGCGTCCCGCATGGCCAGCGCCATGACGGCCATGATTTCGTCGCCGTCCACGATGCTCCCCTCGTGGTCGACCGCGAGACAGCGGTCGGCGTCGCCGTCGTGGGCGATCCCGAGGTCTGCGCCGTGCTCGAGGACGGCGGCCTGCAGCTTCTCGAGGTGGGTGGAGCCGTAGCCGTCGTTGATGTTCACGCCGTCGGGATCCGCGCCGATGACCACGATCTCGGCGCCCGCGTTGCGGAACACCTCGGGCGAGCAGCCGCTCGCAGCACCGTGGGCACAGTCCAGCACCACGGTCAGTCCGTCGAGGCGGTGCGGGAGGGTCTGGAGGAGGTGCACCACGTAGCGGTCCTCGGCGTCGGCGAACCGCTGGATGCGTCCTACGTCGCCGGCGACGGGACGACGGTTCTCGTTGGCCATCTCCGCCTCGATGGCGTCCTCGAGCGCGTCACTGAGCTTTTTGCCGCCACGGGCCAGGAACTTGATGCCGTTGTCCGGCGCGGGATTGTGCGAAGCGGAGATCATGACGCCGAAATCGGCGTCCAGGTCCGCGACGAGGAACGCGGCTGCCGGTGTGGGGAGGACCCCGGCGTCGTACACGTCGACCCCGGAACTCGCGAGGCCGGCCTCGACGGCGGCCGCGATGAATTCACCGCTGATGCGGGGGTCACGCGCGATCACCGCGGTGGGCCGGCGACCGCCGTCGACCACGTTGTGCCCGAGGACGACCGCGGCGGCCTGTGCCAGCTGCAGGGACAGTTCGGCGGTGATCAGGCCATTGGCCAGACCTCGCACGCCATCGGTGCCGAATAACTTGCTCATCGTTGATCATCCTAAGTGAGGAACTCGAGACCGCTCAGGTGGGCCTCCATCAGGTTAAAGCACGATGCCCGCCCGGAAGGCCCGGACGGGCATCGAAATGCGGTGAAAAAATCAGCGCTTGGAGTACTGGGGCGCCTTGCGGGCCTTCTTGAGACCGGCCTTCTTGCGCTCGATGACGCGGGCGTCACGAGTCAGGAAGCCTGCCTTCTTGAGGGCGGGGCGGTTATTCTCGCGGTCGATCTCGTTCAGCGTGCGAGCGACACCGAGACGCAGCGCACCGGCCTGGCCCGAGGGGCCGCCACCGTGGATGCGGGCGATGACGTCGTACGCGCCGTCGAGCTCGAGGAGCTTGAAGGGATCGTTGACTTCCTGCTGGTGCAGCTTGTTCGGGAAGTAGTCGGCGAGCTCGCGCCCGTTGACGATCCACTTGCCGGTGCCGGGGACGAGGCGCACGCGGGCGACTGCTTCCTTACGGCGTCCGACGGCTCCGCCGCCGACGGTCAGGGCGGGGCGCTCCTTGACGGCGGTCTCGCTGCCTTCGGTGGACTCTGAGGTGTAGCTCGTGAGCTCCTCAGTCGGTTCGTTCAGCTCTTCAGTGTTCTGAGCCACGGTTCTCCTTGAAGTGATTTCTTAGTGTTGGTGGCCAGGACTACTGGGCGACCTGGGTGATTTCGTACGTGGTGGGCTGCTGCGCAGCGTGGGGGTGCTCCGCGCCGCGGTAGACCTTCAGCTTGCCGATCTGCTGAGCGGCGAGCGAGTTCTTGGGAAGCATGCCGCGGATGGCCTTCTCGACCGCGCGCTCCGGGTTCTTGTCCAGGAGCTCGACGTAGCTGGTCGACTTCAGGCCGCCCGGGTAACCCGAGTGGCGGTAGGCGCGCTTCTGCTCGAGCTTGGAGCCGGTGAGGGCCACCTTCTCGGCATTGATGATGATGACGAAGTCGCCCATGTCCATGTGGGGGGCGAACGTCGCCTTGTGCTTTCCGCGCAGCAGGATGGCTGTCTGGCTGGCGAGGCGGCCGAGCACAACGTCGGTTGCATCGATTACGTGCCACTGGCGGGAGATATCGCCTGGCTTCGGGGTGTACGTACGCACGGTTATGGCCTTCGTTTCTATTTCGGTGTCGCCCACATCCACGGAGTGCTCCGTGCCCGAGGGCTCAGCTTATTCATGCGCTACCGGAACTTCAGGTGAGGGCTGAAATACGACCAGTCATCCCGTAAAACTCGGCTCCGCCCCCGGGCCAGGTGGTTCTGCAACTGAACCGCTCCGGAGGGCGCAGACGTATCGAGCAGGGATACGCACAACGACTACCAAGATTAGCGTGCCCCGCTCCCATAGGCAAAACAGCGGGTGGATCTGCCCTACCCGGGAGCCCTAGAAGGCGGGAGGCGGTGGGCTTCTCTGCCGCGCGCGGCTGCGAGGAGCCGCACGACGACGCTTGGGCAGCGCGAGCGCAGGTTCTGCTCAGGAGCAGTGCAGCTTTGCGAGCGTTCACTCAGGATCAGGGCAGATCCGGTTCCTGCCGGCATCGCGTTGCTACTTTTCTGGCAGTGCTGGCGCTGGGCCAGCCGCACCGTCCCCTCAGGAGTCCCCCCATGTTCCTCGTTTCGAACACCCGCATGCACCTCCTCCCCCGTCTGGTCCGCAAGGAAGACGGCGCCACCGCCGTCGAGTACGGCATCATGGTCGCGCTCATCGCCGTCGTCATCATCGCCGCTGTGACCCTCCTCGGTGGAGGGCTGAAGACCTCCTTCGAGACGACTGCGTGCTCGCTCAAGGGCGGCACCTACACGGCTGCGGCTGCAGCCACTGACTCTACTGCTGCAGTCACCGGTGGTTGCAGCAAGTAGCAGGGCTTCGGGGGTGCTGCTCGAGTCGTGGGGCGGCACCCCTACCGATTCGACGGTCTGAGGACACATGAGATTTAGAGAGCGAGGAGCGGCCGCAGTGGAACTGGCGCTGGTCCTCCCGGTTCTTATCCTTCTTCTCCTCGGAATCATGGAGTTTGGTCGTGCATACAACACGCAGATATTGATGACCAACGCAGCGAGGGAAGGGGCGCGGGTGATGTCTATCTCGAAGGACCCCGCCCTCGCTCGTTCAGCCGCCATCGATGCAGCGTCGACGCTGAATCCGAAACTTGTGGCATCGAATATCGCCATCGCTTCAATCGGCCAGACAACGACCAATCTCTGTCCTTCGGGCAGCACGGCGACCGTCACCATCAGCTACCAGTTGACGAGCATGACACGAATCGCCGGCCCCTTTGCCATGACCGGCAAGGCGGCAATGCTGTGCGGCGGCTAGGACGTCCGATTCAATACCGGATTCGGTCCGGTGAGCGAGGTGCAGTCAGTGTCATCGTCGCCCTGCTCATGGTCGTGTTACTCGGTTTCGCTGCCCTGGCCATAGACGTCGCAATGATCGCGTCCGAACGGGCGCAACTACAAAATGGTGCAGATGCGTCTGCCTACGCCGTTGCGCAGAAGTGCGCAGCCAACCCGCTCGACTCCGCGTGCGCGACGACGTCGAGCCTCGCGGCGAGTCTCGCAAACCAGAATGCCCTCGATAGTCGCAGCAACATCAAGCAGATCGTGCTTGATACAACGGCTCGGAAAGTGACAGTCATTGCAGGCGCGCAGCAATCAGGCCAGGCTCCCAATCGGCTCTCCCTTCTGTTCGCGAACGCACTGGGAATCAGTTCCAGCGAAGTGACCGCGACCTCGAGCGCCATCTGGGGTAGCCCCACCAAGGGGACGGCTCCGTTCCCTCTCGCCTTCTCCATCTGCCAGGTGCGGGGCCAGGTCAACGGATCACTCCAGCTCCTGCAGGCTCACGGAGACAACGCGAATCCTGACTGCAACTACGGGCCCTCAGGTGCAGCCGTCCCCGGAGGTTTCGGTTGGCTCACGCAGTCATCCGGCCAGTGCGGGGCATTCGTGGACATCGCAGTGCAATTGGGCGGCAGCGACACCGGCAATGACGGACCGAGCAACTGCAATTCGGTGATGAACGGGTGGGCGGCCGACATTTCTGCCGGTAGGCCCGTGACACTCCTCCTACCGGTGTTCGATCAGGTGACTGGGACGGGCAGCGGGGCCCAGTACCACCTCGTGTACTTCGCTGCCTACGAGGTGAAGGGGTGGGCCTTCAGCGGAAACAACAGCCTGCCGAAGACCTTCAATACCTCCGTGACCAACGGGTCAGTGACCAAAAGCTGTAACGGCAATTGCCGCGGCATCATCGGGTCCTTCGTCAAATACGTCTCCCTTGCAGACGGTTACACCCTCGGACCCGTGTCCAACGGCGGGGTCACCATCGTCCGCCCCGTGCTCTAGAACCTTCCAGGGAAGAACCACCATGAAATCCCGTCTCCTCGCCGGCGCCGCCGCCGTCGTCCTCGCGCTCGTCGGAGCCATGCTGCTGTACGGCTACGCGCAGGGCGCCGAAGCACGCGCCGTCGAGGGTCTCGATCCGCTGTCCGTTCTTGTCGTAGCGACCGAGATTCCCGCCGGAACGCCGACCGCCGAGCTGATGCCTTTCCTGACCACGGAGAGCCTGCCGTCCACCGCGGTGAGTGCAACCGCCCTGAAAGACCTCGACGCGTCTGCGGGCAAAGTCACCTCGGTGGTCCTCATGCCCGGTGAACAGGTGCTTGCCGAGCGGCTCGTCGACCCTGACGACGCGGCGATCACAGGCAGCGTCGCCGTGCCTGACGGCCTGCAGGAAGTCTCGTTCACGATCGAGCCGGACCGGGCGGTCGGCGGAAAGATCACGCCGGGCGACACCGTCGGCATCTTTGTCTCGCTGGAGAGCGGCGGCCTCGAGGAGACCCCGGACGTCCCCACCACGAAGCTCGCCCTGCACAAGATCCTCGTCACCTCCGTTCAGCGTGCCCCTACTGCCGCCGCCGTCGACCCGGCTGCCGATCCCGAAGCACAGGCGCGAGCTGAAGCGGAAGCCCTGCCGAGCGGTTCGCTCATGCTTACGGTCGCGGTGGACACCGCCCAGGCGACCAAGATCGTCCACGCGAACCAGAACGCCACCCTGTGGCTGAGCAAGGAATCCGACACCACGATCGAGGGCGACTCCCCGATCGTCGAGAACAAGGAACTGTACCGATGAGCCGATTCGTCCTGATCACTCCGAGCTCCGACTTCGAGCAGAAGGTCCGCCTCGCGATTGCCGGCGGGCTGCAGGGGCACGTGAAGAGCCTGCCCGCGAGCGTCCTGGGGGGCGACACCGACGCCGTGCTCGAACAGCTGGCGATCGAGCTCCCGGAGGTCCTGGTCTTCGGGCCCGGCGTCGCCATCGAGGATGCTCTACGTCTGGCCATTATCGTGGACGTGACTTTCCCCGCGATCAGCGTGGTGCTCGTCCACGACGATCACCCGGATATTGCCCTCCAGGCCATGAGGGCCGGCGTTCGCGACATCCTGAGCCCCCTTGCCGACGTGCCGAGTATCCGTGCGCAGCTCGAACGCGCCTGCCATGCCTTCGCGACCCGCCAGCGCTCCACGCAGCAGCTGCCGATCGAGAAGCAGACCGGCCTCGTCATCGGGGTCTTCTCGCCGAAGGGTGGCGTCGGTAAGACGACCATCGCCACGAATCTCGCGGTCGGTCTCGGCAAGCTGGCACCCATGAGCGTCGTCATCGTGGACCTCGACCTCCAGTTCGGCGATGTGGCGACCGGCCTGTACCTCAACCCGGAGTACTCGGTACTGGATGCCGTCTCCGGAGCCGCCACGCAGGACACCATGGTGCTGAAAGCCTTCCTCACAGCCCATCCCTCCGGCATCTACGCCCTGTGCGGTCCACGCAACCCGGCCGACGCCGACCGCATCTCCTCCGAGCAGATCACGCGACTCATTCAGCAGCTCGCGCTCGAGTTCCGCTACGTGGTCGTCGATACCGGCCCCGGGTTGACGGAGCCGAGCCTTGCGGCCCTGGAACAGTGCACCGATGCCGTGTGGGTCACCGGCATGGATGTGCCGAGCGTCCGCGGCCTGCGTTCCGGACTCGATGTCCTGAGCAAGCTCAATCTTCTTCCCGAGACGCGTCATGTGGTCCTCAATTTCGCCGACACGAAGACGGGGCTGTCCGTCCAGGACATCGAAGCGACCCTCGCCGCGCCCGTCGACGTGTCCATCCCCCGGTCCCGCGCCCTCACTCTGGCGACGAACCGCGGCGTCCCACTCCTGCAGGACAAGGTACGCGACCCCGCCACCAAGAGCCTGAACGACCTCGTCCAGCGATTCGATCACGCCTGGCGCGCGGCTTCGCAGCGCAAAGCGCACCGCCGGGTCGTGGTCCGGTGAAGCTTTCCGCCCGCATCCAGGCGGCCGGCCTCTCCCCTGCCGTGCCCGCAGTACAAGCCGTGGGAGCTGTCGAGACGCTCGAGGAGGCCCGTCCAGCCACCCTCGCTCCCGCCGTCGCACGGGAGCCGGCCGACAAGCCGGTCACAGCGAGGCTGGATGTCTTCGCAGGCCTCAAGCAACGTGCGGCATCCGCTCTCTTCGAACGCATGGGCGTCCGCGCCAGCGACACCTCGATCAGCGAGGACGATCTCAAAGCCGTTGCCCGTGAGGAACTGAGCCAGATCATCGACGCCGAGCAGGTGCCGCTGAGCCCCGACGAGCGCCGCCGCCTCATCCAGGATGTGGCCGACGACGTCCTCGGCTTCGGCCCGCTACAGCGCCTCCTCGACGACGCGACGGTCACCGAGATCATGGTGAACCGCATGGACCAGATCTATGTGGAGCAGAAGGGTCGGCTGACCCTGAGCGAATCGCGCTTCAGTTCCGAGGAGCACCTCCGCCGTGTCATCGAGCGCATCGTCTCCAAGGTGGGCCGCCGCATCGACGAATCCTCGCCGTTCGTCGACGCTCGGCTCGAGGACGGCTCGCGTGTCAACGCGGTGATCCCTCCACTGGCCGTCAACGGATCCTCCCTGACCATCAGGAAGTTCAGCAAGGTCCCTCTCACCGTCCAGAATCTGATCGACTTCGGGACCCTGACGCCCGAGATGGCCGAGCTCCTGGACGCGTGCGTGAAGGCGAAGCTCAACATCATCGTCTCCGGCGGTACGGGTACTGGAAAGACCACACTTCTCAATGTGCTGTCGTCCTTCCTGCCAGGGGACGAACGGATTGTCACCATCGAGGACGCCGTGGAGCTGCAGATCCAGCAGCAGCACGTGGTGCGTTTGGAGAGCCGCCCGCCGAACACCGAGGGCAAGGGGGCCGTCACCATCCGCGACCTCGTGCGTAACTCGCTCCGCATGCGACCCGACCGGATCGTCATCGGGGAGGTCCGCGGCGGGGAGTCCCTCGACATGCTGCAGGCGATGAACACCGGTCATGATGGCTCACTCTCGACCGTCCACTCCAACTCCCCCAGGGACGCCGTCGCGCGGTTGGAGACCCTCGTCCTCATGGCCGGGATGGATCTGCCGCTGCGTGCTATCCGCGAACAGATTGCCTCCGCGGTCCATCTGGTCGTGCAGATCTCCCGCCTCCGTGACGGCAGCCGCCGCATCACGCACGTCACCGAGGTACAGGGCATGGAGGGAGACGTCGTCACCCTGCAGGACGCCTTCGTCTTCGACTACTCGGCCGGTGTGGACAGCAAGGGCCGCTTCCTCGGGAAGCCGGTCCCGACCGGTATCCGGCCCCGGTTCATGGAGCGTTTCGAGGACATGGGGATCACCGTCTCTCCCGCGGTCTTCGGGTCCGTCACGACCCTGGGCCGGTGACGGCGTGACCCTCGTCCTCCTAGGCGGCGTCGTGCTCCTGATCGGTTCCGCGGCCCTTATCCTTGTCGCCACGCGCCCCCTGCAGTCTCCCGTCCCGCTCGAGCGCCGGCGGCCGCCTGCCGAAGTGCCTGATTCGCAGCTCTCGCGGTTCGCCGGCGCGGCAGGGCGCGCCATGGACGCCTACCTGAACCGGCACCCGATGCGCTTCCTCGACCGCTCCACGCTGGAGACGGCGGGCGTGAAGCTGAGCCAGGCGGAGGTGTACCTGCTGGTCGCCCTGGCGGGCATCACCGGGCTTTTGCTCGGCTGGGGCCTGGTCGCCCCGGTGGTCGGGGTCCTCGCTCTCCTACTCGCGCCCGCCGCTGGGCACCTGACGGTGTCCTTCCTGACCGGGCGGCGGCGGCGCCGGTTCGACGCGCAGCTGGGCGATACACTGCAGCTCCTGACAGGGGGGCTACGTGCGGGCCACAGCATCCTGCGGGCGATCGACGCGGCGGCGACCGAGGCCGACAATCCGACATCAGAGGAGATGCGCCGCATCGTCGCGGAGACGAGCCTCGGAAAGGATCTGCTCGCGTCGCTGATCGACACCTCGCACAGGATGCAGAGCGAGGACTTCGCCTGGATCGCCCAGGCCATCCAGATCAACCGCGAGGTCGGCGGTGACCTCGCTGAGGTGCTCGACCAGGTAGGCCACACGATCCGCGAGCGCAGCGAGATCAAGGGACACATCAAGGCTCTTGCGGCTGAAGGGAAGTTCTCGGCCTACATCCTGGCGGCGCTGCCGTTCGGGATCGCGCTCATCCTCACGGTCATCAGTCCCGGCTACGTAGATCCGCTCTTCACCAAGCCGCTGGGCTGGGTGATGCTCGGAGGCGCTGCCGTGATGATGACCATCGGTGGGTTGTGGCTCCGTAAGATCATCGACCTGAAGTTCTGAGGGGAACACCATGGAACCGATCCTGCTCGCTTCACTTCTGCTCACCACAACGCCGATCGCCTACTTCACGTGGTCACTTCTTACGTCGGATACCAAGGTTCGCCGCACGGTGCAGCAGAACCTGAGCCAGGGCATGGGGCCAGCAAGTGCCGCCACGGAGCAGGCCAATCCCCTGCTGAAGCTCGGCCGACGGCTCACGCCGGACGCCTACGTCGCGAAGCTCGACCACCTCCTGAGCCTTGCGGGGCGCCCCGTGTCGATGCCCCTGGCGAAGGTGCTGACCGCCAAGCCACTCCTGGGACTCGCAGGAGGCCTCGCGGGCCTGCTCCTCCTGCAATCGAATGCGACCAGGATGTTCATCCTCCTCGCTCTCTTCATCACGGTGCTGGGCTACTTCGTGCCGGATCTCCTGCTCTACAGCAAGGGCCAGGAGCGCCAGAAAGCGATGGCCCTGGAACTCGCGAACACCCTCGACCAGATGCTGATATCCGTCGAGGCCGGACTCGGTTTCGAGAGTGCGATGCAGCGCGCGGGAGAGACGGGTAAGGGCCCCCTCGCCGAGGAACTGGTCCGGACGCTGCAGGACATGCAGGTGGGGCGCAGCCGCCGGGAGGCCTATCTCGCGATGGCGGAGCGCAGCAACATCCCGGAACTGCGAAGTTTCGTCAAGGCCATCGTGCAGGCCGATGCCTACGGGATCGCCCTCTCCGGGGTGCTCAGGACTCAGGCGAAAGTGATGCGCGTCAAGCGGCGCCAGCGCGCCGAGGAGAAGGCCATGAAGCTGCCGGTGGCGGTCCTGTTCCCCCTGCTGCTGTTCATCTTCCCTGTCCTGTTCATCGTGATCCTGGGGCCTGCCGTGCTGAACGTCATCGACACCTTCGCCGGTCAGTGATGAGCGGCGAAGGTGGGCAGCCGGTCCCGGACCAGCGACTCGTAGCATGCTCAAGCGAAGGCGCAGTTATCGCTCAGTATCAGCTAATGCCCTGCAGATGGTCAGACAGTGGCCGTAGCCTGACGGAGTGCCAGTGAATGCCGCCCCGATGGTCCTCCCGATCGTGGACCTCGCCGTCCTCTCCCTCCTCGAGAGCCAGCTCAACGATCCCCGACCCGCGCGCGCCTTCGCCCGCGACTACATCGCCGGCTTCCAGGACAGGTTCCTGCGCCTGACGCGGGCCATCGGCAACCGGGACCTCCCGTCGGCGCTCGACGCCGCCCTCAGCCTGCGCAACTCGTCGGCGATGGTGGGCGCGGCCCGGCTCTCCGCCATGGCCGAGACGTTCGAGCTCGCCGTCGTCTCCGCCGATCTGGACACCGCGCGGCGCACCCTGCCCGCCATCGAACTGTGCGGCCTGGCGACCATCAGCGAACTCGAGGAACGGTACCTCGCCCCCGCCTGACCGCCGACACGGCGATCAGGCGCGGGCGGGCGTCAACCGGTAGCCGACACCGCGGACGGTCTGCAGCCACCGCGGGCTTTTCGGATCCTCCTCGAGCTTCCGCCGCAGGTTACCGACGTGCACCTCGATGGCGCGCTCGTCGGAGTCGCTGATGTAGGTGTCCTCGCCGTAGTAGTCGCCGCGCACCACACGCACCAGGTCGGACTTCGTCCGCACGGCGCCGTTGCTGCGGAGCATCTCGTGGAGGAGGTCGAACTCACTACGGGTGAGGAGCAGGTCCCGCCCGTCGACGACCACGGTCCGCGCCGAGGCATCCAGCGCCAGCCCATTGTGCTGGAGGACCGACGACGGGGCAGCAGGGGCGGCGGCCTGAACAGCTGGGGTGGCAGGGACAACGACGGCGGACGGGGTCTCGGGCACGGCGCGCGGACGGCGGAGCATCGCTGCGATGCGGGCCCGGAGCTCACGCGGCCGGAAGGGCTTCGTCAGGTAGTCGTCGGCCCCGGACTGCAACGCCGTCAGCGTGTCGAGTTCATCACCGCGCGAGGTCAGCATCACCACATAGCAGTTGCTGAAATTGCGGATCCGCCGCAGGACCTCGTACCCGTCGATGTCGGGCAGACCGACGTCGACCGTCACCACCGTCGCCTCATGCTGCCGGACCAGGTCCACCCCGGATTTCCCCTCGGGCGCCACATGGACGTCGAACCCCGATTGCCGCAGGACCGCGCTCACGAGATTCCGTACGTCGGCATCGTCCTCGATGACCACCGCCACTCCCGGATCACTCACGCGGCGCCCCCCGTCTGACCTGCGCTGAGGCTCTGTCGACTCGTCATGAACCCCATTGTGCCTGCCGTCATCCCCTCTTGGTGTCGGCTACTGCCGCAAAATGCCGAGTCGGCTACATAATGGTACGCAGTACGTAGGTCTCAGCGTCCAAAGGTCTCTCACATGCGGTTCTCCCCCTACCCCCGGCCAACACGTGCCTAGCGACACCACGGCGCTTCGATTGCGCGCTGTCGCGTCGAAGGTCACCGTCCACCGATCCATCGTGCTCTGCCAGATCCCCCTGTCCGTGATCGTGGTCGTCATCGGCATCACCGGCCCCATCCTCCGGCCAGGGCTCATGTCGGATCCGACCTTCGAACTCGGGTTCTCGGCGATCCTCGTGCTCCTGGCGGTCTCCGTCCTCGTCCCGTGGCGAGAGCTGCCGCGCGGGAGCCTCCTGCTGATACCCGTCCTCGACTTCCCTGCGATCGCGCTGATCCGGGCAGGGGCGATGGAGTCCCAGCCCGCGCTCGGCGTGCTCGCCATCTTCCCGGTCCTCTGGCTCATGCGTTCGTCGCTCCCCACGTGGGCGGCACTGGCTCTGGCCACCGGGGGCTCGCTGCTGATCACGGCCTGGCCGTTGCTCGGAGCCTTCGACCCAGCCCTTGCCCACTCCTACCTGGGCGTGCTCCTGCTCCCGATCGTGATGCTCTGCATCGGCGTGATCGTGCGCATCATGAGCCTGAACGCCTGGGCCCGCGAGATCGAGATCGAGCAGAAGGACCGGGAACTCAATGAGCTCCTGCGCGCCGCCATCGACCGCGAACGCGTCCTCACGGCCATCCTGAACACGGTCGACGTCGGGCTCACCGCCGTGGATGCGCAGGGCACCACCACCATGACCAATCGTCAGCAGGAGTTGTTCAACCGGCTCGCTGCCGGGCCCGACGACGACGGCGGCACAGCGCCCAGCCTGGTCTTCGGCGCGGACCGGACCACCTGTCTGCCGGCGAACCGCCGGCCGATCTACCGAGCCCTGACGGGTGAGACCTTCGCCGACGAGTTGGTGTGGGTGGGCGACGGCGACGCCCAGCGTGCGCTCTCGACAGCCGCGCGGCCGATCACGAATGCGCAGGGCGAGCTCACCGGCGCCCTGATCGCCTGCAGCGACGTCACCGAACTGGTTGAGGCGGTGACCGCCAAGGACACCTTCATCTCGAACATCTCCCACGAGTTCCATGCGCCGCTGACCTCGGTCCTCGGCTACCTCGAGCTGGTCCTCGAGGACGAGCACCCGTTGCCGCCGCACCTCCGCGGCTACGTCGACGTCGCCGGCCGGAACGCGGAGCGTGTGCTGCACCTCGTCGCCGATCTCCTCTCCACCGCGGGTGACCAGGTCCGGGTGCACCCTCGGCCCGTCGATCTCGCGGCGCTCATCGAGATGAGTGTGCGTTCCAATCGCCTGCGGGCGCAGAAGAACCGGGTGAAGCTGCGGTCGGACGTCCAGGAGCCGCTCTGGACCCTCCTCGACCCGCTGCGGATCTCCCAGGTGCTCGACAACCTCCTGTCCAACGCCATCAAGTACTCGCCCGACGGCGGGATCGTGACGGTGCACGCGGAGGAGTCGGAGTCGGCCATCGCGATGCACGTCGAGGACCGCGGCATGGGCATGACCGAGCAGGAGGCCCAGCAGGTGTTCTCGCGTTTCTACCGCACCCCGTCCGCGCGGCGCGCGGACATCGCTGGCGCGGGCCTGGGCCTCGCCATCACCCGGTCCATCGTCGAGAGCCATGGCGGCTCCATCCGCTGCGCGAGTTCACCGGGCAAGGGCAGCCGCTTCACGGTGACGCTCCCGGTCAACGGTGAGGTGGGTCGGGTGCACCAACACTCCCTGGAGGAATCGGCCTAGGTGCAGGTTCTCGACGCATCGGTCCTCGGGGCGGTCCTCGCTGCAGTCCTCGCCTCGCTGCTGGCCCTGGTGGTCGTCGACCGCGCTGGACGCGATCCCCGTACGGCGCTCCCGCCCTCGGGCCGGGCTCCGCTCGCCGCCTTCGCGGGACTAGCCGCCGCCTGCGGGAGCCTGCTCCTCGAGGCGTGGTGGGAAGATCTCCTGGTGACGGTGTTCGCCGCCTTCGCCGTCGTGCTCGCAGCGATCGACGCGCGGACCAAGCTGTTGCCGAACGCCCTCGTCCTGCCCTTCGCCCTCGGCACGCTCGCGGTCCTGCTCGTGGCGGCTGTCGCGAGCGGATCGTGGTGGAGCCTGCTCGGCGCCCTCGGCGGAGGGCTGGCCCTGTTCGCGGTCTACCTCCTGCTGGCGCTCGTCTCACCCGCGGGCATGGGGATGGGCGACGTGAAGCTCGCCGCGGTCCTCGGCCTCTATGGCGGGTGGGCCGGCTACGCGGCGTGGATGTGCACGCTGCTCGGCGGATTCCTGCTGGGTGGCCTCGCGGGCGTCCTCGTCCTGGCGCTACGGCGCGGCACCCGCGGCACCACCTTCCCCTTCGGTCCCGGCATGCTCCTCGCGGCATTCGCCGGGCTCGTCCTCCTCGGCTAGTCCTGCTGCCGGTCAGATCCGGCCGGCAGTGTCCCCCGGAGCACGCTCACCCCGGAGTGGGTGGGATCGCCGTCGAGCGGCTCGTCCGAGACGTCGACGATGGGGAATTCCGCCAGGTCCACGCTGTCGGGGATCGTCAGGGAGCCGTCACCGCCGTGCAGCACACCCAGGCTGTACATGCGGTCCAGTCCGGGTGCGATCAGCCAGACCTCCTCGAAGCCGCCGGCCTCGCCCGCCGTCGACCGGACGTCGAGCGAGCGCACGCCGCCCTCGCCGGACACGACGGTCGCCGTCCCCTCCCCCGTGGATCCGTCGAGGGGTTCGAGCACCGTCTCCGCGAGCACCTCCGGTCCGGGTGGGGACGCGAAGACCTGGACGGCCCACAGTGCGCCACCGCCGACCAGCACGCCCACCGCGGCCGCGGCCGCCAGGTGACGCACACCCAGGGGTCGCCGGGACGATCGGCCCCTCATCGACGCGCCGTCCGCGGTCCGCGAGCCCGCCCCGACGGCCCGGAGTGCGTCATGGGTCGGAACCGTCCGCGTCAGGGGGTCCCCGAGCTGCGCCGGCTCGAGGCCGAGCTCCGCGTGGATGCCTGCCCACACCGCCGGATCCGGCGACTCGAGGGGGTCGTCATCGCCGGCGCGGGCCAGCCGGACGACCTCGTGGAGATCCTCGACCTCCATGGCACAGGTGTCGCATCCCTCGAGGTGGGCACGGCCGGACTCGTCGAGGTCCTCCCCGAGGGCGGCCAGGCTGATGGACTCGGGGTCAAGGTGCTGCATGCCAGGCCTCCAATCGGCGTCGTAGGTGGGTGAGACTTCGGCGGATGTGACTCTTGACGGTCCCGAGGGGCAACCGCAGCCGCGTGGCGATCTCCTGGTGCGTGAGGTCGTCGTAGAAGGCGAGCTTCAGGATCGACCGCTGGGGTTCCCCGAGCATCTCCAGCTCGGAATCGAGGACCACCCGATCCGCCAGTCCATCCATGATCTCGCTCCCCGGACCGGCGGAGCGGTGATCGGCCACGGTGGTCGCCAGATGGCCCAGGCGCTCGCGCCGGCGGCGCGCAGCGAGGGCATCGGCGATCACGTTCCGGTTGATGCCGAGCAGCCAGGCGGGCAAGCTCCCGGCCTCGGGGTCGAATCCCGACCGGAAGCGCCACGCCCGGATGAAGACCTCCTGCGTCGCGTCCGATGCGGCCTGGCGGTCTCCGAGGGCGCGGAGGGCCACGCTGAACACCAGCGGCGCATGAGCGCGGTAGGCCAGGGCCAGCCCTTCCTCACCACCGGTCGCGAACTGCAGCTCGGGAGTCCCGGCCGGCCCTCGACCTGAGGATGCCACGGTGCTCTCCTTCGGGCGGGGACGCTGGACGACGGCCTCCTGCGTCGACTCCGTCGCGCCCGTCCACATCTCGATGTCGGGGCGTTTCAGAGCGGCGTTGCCGTGAGGACCACATTATCCTCATAGTCCGCGCGGTCCGAGAGCCAGTCCCCGCCGCAGGTCACGATGACGAGCTGGTGGTCGCCGTCGCGCCGGAAGATCTCGTCGGTGTCGAGGGCCGCCTTCGGCTCGTTGCGTACATCCGTGACCCGGTAGCGCACGGGCTCGGCGTCCTCACGCCCCACGGTGATCTCGGTACCGATCGCGACGTCCTTGAGCCGCGCGAAGGGCATCTGCTCCGTGCCGATGTCGATGTGCGCGGCGAGAACGGCGTTGCCCGACGAGGCGCCCGGTGCGGGGCCGTACCGGTACCAGCCGGCCTCGTAGAAGCTCGAGGGGATCTCCATCTCGTCGTCGTCCGCAATCCCCACGTCGATCACGTCCACCTGGATGTCCGTACCCTCGATGTCCAGGGAGACCGGTGGAGGAGCGGCCTCCGTCTGCGCTGCGGTGGCGGGCCGGAGGGTGATGCCGGCCGCCGACGTCCCGCTCGGGACCGCAGCGGCGGGCGCGGAGGCGTCCTTCTCCGCTTCCGGGCCCTGCGTCCCGCCGGGAGCCGGTACTGCGTCGGCTGCTGGCGATGTGCCGGTGTCCTGCCTTGCGCCGACCGCCGACGACGGCGTGGGCTGGGGTGCCGCAGCGGGCTGTGCGCATCCGGCGGAGACCAGGCCGAACCCGGCGCTGAGCAGCAGGACGGCGATGCGATGGGGCAGTCGAGTCACGGACTTCACTTTCGGTCGAGGAAGGGGCGACCAGGCGGGGCGGGAGGATGGAGGGGCCTCCAGCCCCGCCGGCCGGCTCATGCGGCCGTGCGCGAACCCCGCACGCGAGCTGCCACGACGGCGCCGGAGAGTAGCACGAGGCCTACCGCGCCCGCTCCCAGGAGCATCCCCGAGCTGTCCTGCGCCGGTCCTGCCTGGGCGCCCGGAACGGCGGCGGGATCGGAGTGGAGCCCCTCGATGACCTGCGTGGTGAGGGCGAGGTTGCCGTCCTCGAGACTGCCCCACGCGTACACGATCGTCGCGGTGCCCTCGGCGAGCGTGAGGTCGGCCGGGCCGATCACGGGCGCGGTGGTTCCCGTGGCGGCGACTGCTGCAGAGATCGTGCCGGGATCCGTCGTGAGCGTCGCTTCATCGGGGTTGCTCAGGTTCTCGACCACGGGCGCGCCGCCGGCCAGCACGTCGACGGCGGGAGCGGCGGCGGTGTGCCGCACGGTGAGGCGCGACTTCCCGGCCTCGACCGCGGAGACGTCATTCGTGTAGAAGTTCGCGGTGGGCGCGCCCTCGGCGTCGAGGTTGGCCGTGGCGGTGTAGTTCCCGCCGGCTGCGAGGGTCACGGTGACCGGGCCGATGACGGGGGCACTGGCGTCGGCGGCATCCGCTGCCGTCACGGCCAGTTCGTAGTCGCCCGCGGGGAGCTCGAGGGGCCCGGCGAGGGTTCCGGGTGTGAAGTCGTCGAGGGTCAGGTCGCCGTTGACGTAGACGTCCACCGTGAGATCGGGGACGGCGTGGAGGACGGACAGCTGGGCCGTGTCCGCCGTCTCCGCCGCGATCGCGGGGCTGGCGACACCGGCGACACCCAGTGCTGCGACCGCACCGACGGCATAGAAGCTCTTGCGCATGTTCTTCTCCTCGTTCGGGCTCCGTGGAGCCTCCGATTGATCCTTACACCCGTACTACCGGCCGGAGGGCCGCCCTGGATGCAGGATGACGAAAAGAAGTGGGACGGCCCCCGGCGGTCTCAGTCCTGGTCCGGGTCGACGACCTGCGATGAGCCGTCGGAGAGGTGTCCGGAGGTACGGCGCGCACGCGTCAGTGCGGCCCGGCCGGCGAGCTCGCCCTCCCCCGGATAGGCGATCTCCTCCAGCACGAGGGGGTGCGGGGCAGCGAGGATGGACCGTGCGTCCTTGAGGCGGGCGGCGAGCCGTTGTGCCAGCCAGACCGGCGGCATCTCCCCCGAACCCACCCGCAGCGTCGAGCCGATCAGCGCGCGCACCATGTTGTGGCAGAAGGCGTCGGCCTGGACGGTCGCCGTGATGGCGCCGTCGTGCCCCCGCACGAACTCGTAGCGCTGCAGTTCCCTGATGGTCGTGGACCCCTCCCGCGGCTTGCAGAAGGCCGCGAAGTCCTGCATGCCGAGCAGGTGGGCGGCGCCCTCGTTGAGCAGTTCCACGTCGAGCGGTGCCGGATGCCACAGGGTGGTGTGCCGGTGGAGCGGGTCCTGGCCCGTCATCGCGTCGGCGATCCCGTAGCTGTACCGGCGCCAGAGTGCCGAGAAGCGAGCGTCGAATCCCTCAGGAGCACGCGAAGCGGAACGCACGACGACGACGGGGACGGAGTTCCGCACGGAGCGTCCCCTGCCGCTGATGCCGTCGGTGAGGACGCGGTTGATCGTCCCGGTCAGGCGGCGGCGGAAGGCGTCCGCCGGGTCGACCTCACGTCCCCTCCCCATGCCGGTCCATTCCCCGGCAGTGAGGTCGGCGTGGGCCACCTGCCCCCGTGCGTGGACGCCCGCGTCCGTACGCCCGCCGACCGTCAGCCGGACGGGACGCCTCAGCAGTGTGAAGAGGGCGTCCTCGAGGACGCCCTGGACGGTGACGAGCCCGGGCTGCAGTGCCCAGCCGGAGAACGGCGATCCGTCGTACGCGATATCGAGGCGGACACGCAGGAGCCCGCCGTCCCTCTCGGGTACGGCGGGCTCCTGGCTGGTCATGGCGTTCGTCGGGTGGGAAGAATTACTTCTTCTCGTCCTCGACGGTGCCCTCGACGACGACGACCTCGTCGGCGGTGCCGGCTTCGGCGTCGACCGTGGTGTCCTCCGCAGCTACCTCTTCGGCAGATGCGGCGGACTCAGCGGACTCGGCGGAATCCACCGAGTCGACGGAATCAGCGGACTCGGGCGAGTCGACGGATTCGGCGACCGGCGCGGCAGCGGCGGGAGCCTTGGCCTGCTCGGCCTCGGCGACCACGGACTGCTTGGCCGACATGGGCTCCAGCACCAGTTCGATGACGGCCATGGGGGCGTTGTCGCCCTTGCGGTTGCCGATCTTCGTGATGCGGGTGTAGCCGCCCTCGCGGTTGGCGACGGCCGGCGCGATGTCCGTGAACAGCTCGTGGACGATGCTCTTGCTGCTGATGACGCCGAGGACGCGGCGACGCGACGCGAGGTCACCCTTCTTCGCGAACGTGATCAGACGCTCGGCGTAGGGGCGGAGGCGCTTGGCCTTCGTCACCGTGGTGGTGATGCGCTTGTGCTCGAACAGTGAGGCGGCCAGGTTGGCGAGCATCAGGCGTTCGTGCGCCGGACCGCCTCCGAGGCGTGGGCCCTTGGTGGGTGTGGGCATGGTTCTTTCTCCTCATTAGGGTGTCCGCCCGCCGCTCCGGGGAGCAGCGGGCGGGCAGATAGCGTTGTTAGAGCTCTTCGTCGCCGTAGGCGGCGTCGTCCTCTTCGATGGCGGCAGCGCGGGCGGCAAGGTCGAACCCGGGAGGGGAATCCTTCAGGGACAGACCGAGCTCGACGAGCTTCGCCTTGACCTCGTCGATGGACTTCGCACCGAAGTTGCGGATGTCCATGAGGTCGGCCTCGGAGCGTGCAACGAGTTCACCCACGGAGTGGATGCCCTCACGCTTGAGGCAGTTGTACGAGCGGACCGTCAGTTCGAGGTCCTCGATGGGCAGCGCCATGTCGGCGGCCAGGGCGGCGTCCGTCGGCGACGGGCCGATCTCGATGCCTTCGGCGGCGGTGTTCAGCTCGCGGGCGAGCCCGAACAGTTCCACCAGGGTGGTGCCGGCGGACGCGACGGCGTCGCGGGGGGCGATGGCATCCTTCGTCTCGACGTCGACGATCAGCTTGTCGAAGTCGGTGCGCTGCTCCACACGGGTGGCCTCCACGCGGAAGGTCACCTTCAGGACCGGCGAGTAGATCGAGTCGACCGGGATCCGGCCGATCTCGGAGTCGCCGGACTTGTTCTGCGAGGCGGACACGTAGCCACGGCCACGCTCGATGGTCAGTTCGAGCTCGAACTTGCCCTTCGAGTTGAGCGTCGCGATGTGCAGGTCCGGGTTGTGGAACTCGACGCCGGCGGGAGGCGCGATGTCCGCCGCGGTGACGACGCCGGGACCCTGCTTGCGCAGGTAGGCGACGACCGGCTCGTCATGCTCCGAGGAGACGGCAAGGTTCTTGATGTTCAGGATGATCTCGGTGACGTCTTCCTTGACACCGGGAACCGTGGTGAATTCGTGCAGCACGCCGTCGATCCGGATGCTCGTCACGGCTGCGCCGGGGATCGAGGACAGGAGCGTGCGGCGGAGCGAGTTGCCGAGGGTGTAACCGAAGCCGGGCTCGAGGGGCTCGATGACGAACCGCGAGCGGTTGTCGGCGACGACTTCTTCAGTCAGGGTGGGGCGCTGTGCAATGAGCACGTACATTTCCTTTCAGGAAGCATCCGCTATATGACGCTTCTCAGTGGGGCGGGACTGCTGGTCAGCCGGCTCTGGAGCCACCGGGAACGGCACCGAACCGCCCTGCCGGAACTCTCGTTCCTGCAAGGCGGTGCGGTGACGGCAGGCCGATCAGACGCGGCGACGCTTCGGCGGGCGGCATCCGTTGTGGGCGCTGGGGGTGACGTCCTGGATGGATCCGACCTCGAGGCCCGTGGCCTGCAGCGAGCGGATCGCGGTCTCGCGACCGGATCCGGGACCCTTCACGAAGACGTCGACCTTCTTGACGCCGTGCTCCTGCGCACGCTTGGCAGCGGCCTCTGCAGCCATCTGTGCAGCGAACGGGGTGGACTTGCGCGAGCCCTTGAAACCGACCTCACCGGCGGAGGCCCAGGAGATGACTGCTCCGCTGGGGTCCGTGATGGAGACGATGGTGTTGTTAAACGTGCTCTTGATGTGCGCCTGGCCGAGCGCGATGTTCTTCTTGTCCTTGCGACGCGGCTTACGCACCGCTCCACGAGTCTTGGGGGGCATTACTTCTCCTACGAAGGTATTGGGTAAAGCATTGAGTCGGATCGAATCCTGCTGGAGGTCCCGCAAACAGGGGCCTCCGCCGGCGAGGGTCCCCTGGCCTGACGAGCGCTAGCGAGTCATGTTAGGGAGCCGGTGGGGATCTAGCGTCCGACCTTCTTCTTGCCTGCGACCGTGCGCTTCGGGCCCTTGCGGGTGCGAGCGTTGGTCTTCGTACGCTGTCCGCGTACGGGAAGGCCGCGGCGGTGCCGAATGCCTTCGTAGCTGCCGATCTCGACCTTGCGGCGGATATCGGCGGCGACCTCACGGCGGAGGTCACCCTCGACCTTGAAGTTGCCCTCGATGTAGTCGCGGAGCTGGACGAGCTCGACGTCGGAGAGGTCCTTGACGCGCGTGTTCGGGGAGATCCCCGTGTCGACGATCGTCTTCTCCGCACGGGTCTTGCCCACGCCGTAGATGTAGGTAAGCGCGATGACTACCCGCTTTTCGCGGGGGATGTCTACGCCAGCGAGACGTGCCATGGTGGCGGTGCTCCTTCAGTGGTGCCGGAGGTGTGGAGCAGAACGTGCCCGGAACCTGCGTTCCGGTCCCCGGCCTCCGAGCCGGGGGTGTACGTCCCCTGCGGGACGCTGTTCTGCCGTTGAATGTACTTCTACGCGCGGGAAGAACCTCTGGAAGAGGTTCTCAGCCCTGGCGCTGCTTGTGGCGCGGGTTCTCGCAGATGACGAGAACGTTGCCCTTGCGGCGAACCACCTGGCACTTCTCGCAGATCCGCTTCACGCTCGGGTTGACCTTCATGGTTTTCCTTCGAGTTGATTCTTATTTGTAGCGGTAGACGATACGGCCCCGGGTGAGGTCGTACGGGCTGAGTTCCACTACGACCCGGTCCTCAGGAAGGATCCGGATGTAGTGCTGGCGCATCTTTCCCGAGATGTGGGCGAGAACAATGTGACCGTTGGCCAACTCAACGCGGAACATCGCATTGGGCAGCGCCTCGTTCACAGTGCCTTCAATCTCAATGACACCGTCTTTCTTGGCCATATCCTCCGCTAACGTCGATGCCCACCACTTGTACGGTGGGCGGGTTTGGGGTTTTGATCGCCTGACCTGCGGGGAGCCTGGGCTCGTCCCGCAGAACGGTCTCCGGGGCCCATTGGGCACGAAAAGCAGAGACAACCAACAGACGACTCTACTCCATTCTTCACGAATGGTTAAATCACGTCCGGGGCTCGCGCTGCGGACGACGAAGGCCCTGCAGCGGGCTGCAAGGCCTTGGGGAGTGAGCGGCGTGCGGATCGAGCCGAGCTGCGCCGGAGCGCAGCCCCTGTCTCACGCGTGCAGGGGAACCGGTGTGACGCCGAGCGGTTCCAGGCGGGAAGCTCCGCCGTCCGGCGCGGAGAGCACCCAGATGCCGGCGTCGTGCACGGCGACGCTGTGCTCCCACTGCGAGGCGCGCCTGCCGTCCGTGGTCACGACCGTCCAGTCGTCGTCGAGCACTGTGGTCTGCAACCCGCCCTGCACGAGCATCGGCTCGATGGCCAGGCACATGCCCGGCCGCACCTTCGGCCCGCGATTCGAACTCCTGTAGTTGAGGACGTCCGGCGCCTGATGCATCTGGGTGCCGATTCCGTGCCCCACGTAGTCCTCCAGGATGCCGAGTGCCGGCCCCGGGACGGACGAGACGTAGTCGTCGATCGCCGCGCCGATGTCGCCGACGAACCGCGCGGAGGCGAGCGCTGCGATACCCCGCCACATGGCTTCCTCGGTGATGCGGGACAACCGGACGTCCTCCGGCCGAGGCGTCCCCGCGATCACGGTCCGCGCAGAGTCGGAGTGCCAGCCCCTGACGACGGCGCCGCCGTCGATCGAGATGATGTCCCCGTCCTGCAGTGCATATCCGCCCGGGATCCCGTGGACCACCTCGTGGTTCACCGAGGTGCAGATGCTGGCCGGGAACCCGTGGTACCCGAGGAAGTTCGACGTCGCGCCCTCCTCCTGCAGGACGGCCTCGAACACCCCGTTGAGCTCCGCCGTGGTCACGCCCACCCGCACGGCGGCGACTGCTTCGTCGAGCGCCCTGGACAGCACCAGGCCGGCATCGCGCATGACGAGCATCTGCTCGCCGGTTTTGTACTCGACCTTCGGCTGACGGAACATGCGGTCCTAGCTCGCGACCTTGAGCGCTGCCATGACGCGCTCGGTGACTTCGTCGATCGAGCCGATCCCGTCCACCTTCGTCACGATCCCCCGCTCCTCGTACCTCGACACGACGGCCTCGGTCTGGTCGTGGTAGAGCCCGAGGCGGTGCCTGATGACCCGCTCGTTGTCGTCCGACCGTCCGTCGAGCTGCGCCCGTCCGAGGAGCCTCGTGACCAGTTCCTCGTCATCGGCCGTGAGCTGGAGGACGACGTCGAGGTCGAGCGCGTTCTCCCGCAGGATGTCGTCGAGCTCCGTCACCTGGACGGCGGTGCGCGGGTACCCGTCGAGGAGGAAGCCCTCCCGGACGTCCTCCGCCGCGAGCCGATCGCGCACCATGCTGTTCGTGACACTGTCGGGAACGAAGTCCCCGGCGTCCATGAACTTCTTCGCCTCGACTCCCAGCGGGGTCTCGCGCTTGACGTTGTCGCGGAAGATGTCCCCGGTCGAGATTGCCACGACGGCGAGACGTTCCGAGATCCGGGCCGCCTGGGTTCCCTTGCCGGAACCCGGAGGACCGATGATGAGCATTCTCGTCAACGCAACAACCCTTCGTAGTGACGCTGCTGGAGCTGCGCGTCGATCTGCTTGACGGTCTCCAGCCCCACGCCCACCATGATCAGGATCGACGTGCCGCCGAAGGGGAAGTTCTGGTTGGCGCCGATCGCCACGAGGGCGATCAGCGGGATGAGCGCCACGAGACCGAGATAGATGGCGCCCGGCAGGGTGATGCGGGAGAGCACGTACTGCAGGTACTCGGCCGTGGGCCGGCCTGCCCTGATGCCCGGGATGAAGCCGCCGTACTTCTTCATGTTGTCGGAGACCTCGTCCGGGTTGAACGTGATGGCGACGTAGAAGTACGTGAAGAAGACGATCAGCAGGAAGTACATCGCCATGTAGAGCGGGTGGTCGCCACTGGTGAGGTACGTGGTGATCCAATTGACCCAGTCGGCGGGCGGTGTCCCGTCCTGCGGCGTGTTGAACTGTGCGATCAGGCTCGGCAGGTACAGCATCGACGACGCGAAGATCACGGGGATGACACCCGCCATGTTGACCTTGATGGGGATGTACGTGCTGCTGCCGCCGAGCGTGCGGCGGCCGACCATCCGCTTGGCGTACTGGACCGGGATGCGGCGCTGCGACTGCTCCACGAAGATCACGAGGGCGACGACGACGACGCCCATGAGGAGCACGAACGCGAACACGGTGGCACCCTGGGTACGGAAGATCTCACCCAGCGAGGTCGGGAACCCGGCCGCGATCGCGGTGAAGATGAGCAGCGACATGCCGTTGCCGACGCCGCGCTCGGTGATGAGCTCGCCCATCCACATGATCAGGCCGGTGCCGGCAGTCAGGGTGATGATCAGGAGGATGATCGTGATGAGCGAATCGTCCGGGATCAGCGGGACGGGACAGTTGCCGAGCAATGCTCCCGAGCGCGCCAGCGAGACGAGGGTCGTGGCATTGAGGAGACCGAGGGCGATCGTCAGGTAACGCGTGTACTGGGTCAGTTTGGACTGGCCCTGGGCGCCTTCCTGGTGCAGCTCCTGGAAGCGGGGGATGACCACCCGGAGGAGCTGGGTGATGATGCTCGCGGTGATGTACGGCATGATGCCCAGCGCGAAGATCGAGACCTGCAGGAGGGCTCCGCCGCTGAAGAGGTTGACGAACTGGTACAGGCCGCCGTCGGTGTTGCCGAGGTCCAGGCACTGCTGGACGTTGCCGTAGTCGACTCCCGGGGCGGGGATGAAGGCCCCGAGGCGGAAGATGGTGATGATTCCCAGCGTGAACAACAGCTTGCGCCGCAAGTCTGGCGTCCGGAATGCCCGGCCAATAGCGCTAAGCAAGCGTCCTCCTGAAGGTCTGTTGGTCCTGTGGCGGACCGTGCACAACAACCGAGTCTAACGGTTGGTCGCCGGCGCGAGACTCACGCCGGCCCTGGGGTGGCCGGAGCCGAAAAAAGACTCCTGGTGGGCCGATTCGGTCCTGCCCACCAGAAGTCTAGTTCCTCAGTGCTGTCGATCACAGCCGTCCCCTCCCCCGACACACGGGAAAGGAGACGGCCAGTGGCCTACAGTTCGGTGACGGTTCCGCCCGCAGCGACGATCTTCTCCGCAGCGGAGGCGGAGAAGGCGTCGGCCGAGACGTTCACGGAAACCGTGATCTCGCCCGTGCCCAGCACCTTGACGGGCTGGTTCTTGCGGACCGCACCGTTTGCCACCAGGCTGTCCACCGTGACGTCGCCGCCGTCGGGGTACAGCTCGGACAGCTTGTCCAGGTTGACGACCTGGAACTCCACGCGGAACGGGTTCTTGAAACCGCGCAGCTTCGGAAGGCGCATGTGCAGGGGCAACTGGCCACCCGCGAATCCTGCCTTCACCTGGTAGCGCGCTGCGGTTCCCTTGGTTCCACGTCCGGCGGTCTTACCCTTCGAACCCTCACCACGGCCGACACGGGTCTTCGCCGTCTTGGCACCCGGGGCGGGACGCAGGTGGTGGACCTTGAGGGCGTGGACGCGCTCCTCGCTGGCGGCCGGAGCCGCAGTGTTCTTCTCTGCCATTAGTTGGCCTCCTCAACCTTCAAGAGGTGCGGAACCGTGTTGACCATGCCGACGGTGACGGCGTCTGCTTCACGGACCACGGTGTGGCCGATCCGCTTGAGGCCGAGCGACCGCAGCGTGTCGCGCTGGTTCTGCTTGCCGCCGATGGCGGACTTGATCTGTGTGATCGAGAGCTGTTTGGTGCTCACGACTACGCGCTTCGGAGTGATGGCGGTCATCACGCACCTGCCTTCTGAGCTGCGATCGCGCGCAGCATCTGGTGGGATGCGACCTCGTCGAGGGGCAGGCCACGGCGGGCCGCGACTGCCTGGGGCTCTTCGAGGCGCTTCAGGGCATCGACGGTCGCGTGAACGATGTTGATGGCGTTCGCCGAACCGAGCGACTTCGAGAGGACGTCGTGGATGCCGACGCACTCGAGCACCGCACGCACCGGACCACCGGCGATCACACCGGTACCCGGGGACGCGGGACGGAGCAGCACGACGCCGGCTGCGGCCTCGCCCTGCACCAGGTGCGGGACGGTGCCACCGATCCGCGGAACGCGGAACATCGTCTTCTTGGCTTCCTCGACGGCCTTCTGGATGGCGGAGGGAACTTCCTTCGCCTTTCCGTAGCCGACGCCGACCATACCGTTGCCGTCGCCGACCACCACGAGGGCGGTGAAGCTGAAGCGACGGCCGCCCTTGACGACCTTCGCGACGCGGTTGATGGTGACGACGCGTTCGATGAACTTGTCCTTGTCGTCGTTCCGACCGCCGTCACGGCCGCCACGGCCGCCGCGCTCGCCACCGCGGGCGTTGCCGCCGCGCTGGTCACCGCCGCGCGAGTTGCCCCGCGCGTTGGAGCGGTTGGCGTCAGCCGACGCGGTGTCGGTTGCGCCTGCAGCCGGAGCTTCGGCCGCGGGCTGCTCTGTAGCCGTATTCAATGGGGCTTCCTTTGCCTTGGTTTCCTCGGTCACAGTGACAGCCCACCTTCACGTGCACCGTCTGCGATGGCTGCAACCCGACCGTGGTACTTGTTGCCACCGCGGTCGAAGACGACGGCCTCGACGCCGGCAGCCATGGCCCGTGCCGCGACGAGCTCGCCGACGCGCTTGGCCTTGGCGGTCTTGTCACCGTCGAAGGACCGGAGGTCCGCTTCGAGGGTGGATGCCGAGGCGACGGTCATGCCCTTGGTGTCGTCGACGACCTGCACGAAGACGTGGCGGGCCGAACGGTTGACGACCAGGCGCGGACGCACGGCCGTACCCGAGACGCGCTTGCGTACACGGAGGTGGCGACGTCCACGCGAGGCGGACTTGCTCTTCGAGCTGCGCTTCTTGTTGATGCTCAGACCCATGGTTACTTACCAGCCTTTCCGACCTTGCGGCGGATGATCTCGCCTGCGTAGCGGATGCCCTTGCCCTTGTACGGGTCGGGCTTGCGCAGCTTGCGGATGGTTGCAGCGACCTCGCCGACCTGCTGCTTGTTGATGCCCGCGACCGAGAGCTTGGTGGGGCTGTCCACGGTCAGGGTGATGCCCTCGGGAGCCTTGACGGCCACCGGGTGGCTGTAGCCCAGGGCGAACTCGAGGTCACTGCCCTTCGCCTGCACGCGGTAACCGGTGCCGACGATCTCGAGGTTCTTCTTGTAGCCCTCGGTGACTCCGACGATCATGTTGGAGATCAGCGTGCGCGTCAGGCCGTGCAGTGAGCGCGACTCGCGCTCGTCGTTCGGCCGGGAGACGGTGAGGATCCCGCCGTCGAGGGTGACCTCGATGGGGCTGGGCACCCTGTGGCTCAGTTCGCCCTTGGCGGCCTTGACCGAGACGACGTTGCCGTCGACCGTGATGTCGACACCGGCAGGAACGGTGATGGGGAGACGTCCAATACGTGACATGTTCTGTTCCCTTTCCCGTTACCAGACGTAGGCGAGGACTTCCCCACCTACACCCTTCTTGGATGCCTGGCGGTCCGTGAGCAGACCGGAGGACGTGGACAGGATGGCGATGCCGAGTCCGCCGAGCACGTGCGGCAGATTGGTGGACTTGGCGTACACGCGGAGGCCCGGCTTGGAGATGCGGCGGATGCCGGCGATGGAGCGCTGGCGGTCCGGGCCGAACTTGAGGTCGATGGTCAGCTTCTTGCCGACCTCCGCTTCCTCTTCCTTCCAGCCGGCGATGTAGCCCTCGGCCTTCAGGATGTCCGCGACGCGGGCCTTCAGCTTGCTGTACGGCATGGACACGGAGTCGTGGTAAGCCGAGTTTGCGTTGCGCAGACGCGTGAGCATGTCTGCGACAGGATCTGTCATTGTCATGTGGGCTCTTGCCCTTCCTCGAAACGGTTTCCGGTCTCCGTCCGGCACTCAGGGTGCCGACTGGAGCGGACCTGCAACGTAGTTAGATTAATCTTCGGATTTGAAGGGGAAGCCGAGCGCCTTGAGGAGCGCGCGGCCCTCGGCGTCGGTCTTGGCGGTCGTGACGACGGTGATGTCCATGCCACGTACACGGTCGATACGGTCCTGGTCGATCTCGTGGAACATGGACTGCTCCGTGAGGCCGAAGGTGTAGTTGCCGTTGCCGTCGAACTGCTTGCCGTTGAGGCCGCGGAAGTCGCGGATACGGGGCAGTGCGAGGGAGATGAGGCGGTCCGTGAATTCCCACATGCGGTCTCCACGCAGGGTCGCGTGTGCACCGATGGGCATTCCCTCACGGAGCTTGAACTGCGCGATGGACTTCCGGGCCTTGGTGACCTGGGGCTTCTGGCCCGTGATCGCCGTGAGGTCCTTGACGGCCCCGTCGATCAGCTTGGAGTCCTTGGCGGCGTCACCGACACCCATGTTCACGACGACCTTGACCAGGCGGGGGACCTGGTTCACGTTGGAGTAGTTGAACTGCTCCTGCAGGGTCGCCTTGATCTCGGCCGCGTAGCGGGCCTTGAGACGGGGAAGAACCTTGGTCTCTGTGGTCTCGACAGTCATTACAGATCCTTCCCTGATGACTTGGCGATGCGGACGCGGACAACGCGCTCACGGCCGTCGCGCTCGACGGTCTCGGTGCGGTATCCGACGCGCGTCGGCTTCTTGGTCTCGGGATCGACGACGGCCACGTTGCTGATGTGCACCGGTGCCTCGACGACCTCGATGCCACCGGTCTTGGTGCCGCGCTGCGACTGCCCGACCTTGGTGTGCTTGGTGATCCGGTTGATGCCTTCCACGAGGACGCGGTTGGACTCGGGGAACACCTTGAGGACCTTGCCCTGCTTGCCGCGGTCTCCGCCGCGTTCCTGCTTGGCTCCGGTGATGACCTGCACGAGGTCACCCTTCTTGATCTTGAGCTTTGTCTTCTGTGCCATGGACTACAGCACCTCCGGCGCCAGCGAGATGATCTTCATGAAACGCTTGTCGCGGAGCTCGCGACCGACAGGGCCGAAGATACGGGTACCGCGGGGGTCGCCGTCGTTCTTCAGGATCACTGCTGCGTTCTCGTCGAACTTGATGTAGGAACCGTCCGCACGGCGGCGTTCCTTCTTGGTGCGGACGATGACCGCCTTGACGACGTCGCCCTTCTTGACGTTGCCGCCCGGGATGGCGTCCTTCACCGTGGCGACGATGACGTCGCCGATGCCTGCGTAGCGGCGCCCGGATCCTCCGAGAACGCGGATGGTCAAGATTTCCTTGGCCCCCGTGTTGTCGGCGACCTTTAGCCGCGACTCCTGCTGAATCACTGATTACTCCTGTCGTCGCGCCGGTTCTCTCATCGAGCCTTGCGGAACGGATATGGGTGGGCCCCGAGATACTGGTCCTCACCACGCGTGCGCCTGGGCGCACGGTCCTGCAGAATACCTGCGTGGGGTGGTGAACAAGATCATCGGGCTTTTGCCTATTTGCCCGGTGTGAGGGTCACCCGCGAGGGAACCTCGTGAGGGCATGCGCCAACCCACCAGACAGACAAGATTCTCATGGTATCGCGAGAATGCCCCGGACACGAAATCGTGTCCGGGGCATCCCGGTCGGGAGCCGGCGCGCCGGTCCCTGGTGGTGCTCAGGTGCTACTTGGCCTTCTCGATGACCTCGACCAGGCGCCACCGCTTGGTGGCGGACAGCGGGCGGGTCTCGCTGATGAGGACCATGTCGCCGATGCCGGCGGTGTTGTTCTCGTCGTGCGCCTTGACCTTGGAGCTGCGGCGAAGCACCTTGCCGTACAGTGCGTGCTTCACGCGGTCCTCGACCTCGACGACGATGGTCTTCTCCATCTTGTCCGAGACGACGTAGCCACGGCGTACCTTGCGGTAGCCGCGCGAGTCGGCGCCGTGGACGGCCTTCTCGGTTCCTACGGTCGTCTCGCTCTGCTGCTCACTCATTTGGCGTCCTCCTCAGAAGCCTCGGTGCTCACGGAAGGTTCGTCCTTCGTGGCTGCCTTCTTGGCCTTCTTGGGCTTCTCCGCCTTTGCGGGCTTCGCTTCCTCGACGGGAGCGACGACCTCGGGACGGATACCCAGTTCGCGCTCACGCAGCACCGTGTAGATGCGGGCGATGTCGCGCTTGACCGAGCGAAGGCGACCGTGGCTCTCCAGCTGGCCGGTGGCCGACTGGAATCGGAGGTTGAACAGCTCCTCCTTGGCCTTGCGCAGTTCTTCCACCAGACGGTCCTTGTCGAAGCCGTCCAGCTGGTCTGTTGCCAGTTCCTTTGAACCCAGAGCCATAACTATTCACCACCCTCACGACGCACGATGCGTGCCTTCAACGGCAGCTTGTGGATCGCGAGGCGCAGGGCTTCGCGGGCTACCTCTTCGGAAACACCGGACAGTTCGAAGAGAACACGTCCTGGCTTGACGTTGGCCACCCACCACTCGGGCGAACCCTTACCGGAACCCATGCGGGTCTCGGCAGGCTTCTTGGTCAACGGGCGGTCCGGATAGATGTTGATCCAGACCTTGCCGCCACGCTTGATGTGGCGGGTCATGGCGATACGAGCGGACTCGATCTGCCGGTTGGTGACGTATGCCGGGCTCAGCGCCTGGATACCCCACTCGCCGAAGCTGACCTCGGTACCGCCCGTAGCAGCGCCCGAGCGACCCGGGTGGTGCTGCTTACGGAACTTGACTCGACGTGGGATAAGCATTTAAGCCTGTCCTCCTTCAGTCGCGGCTGTAGAAGCTGCGGCGGTCTCGGCGGGTGCTGACGCACCCTGGCCCTCGGAACGCTCGGGAGCGCGACGACGACGGTCTCCGCCGCGGTCGCCACCACGGTCGGCGCCGGCAGGGCCACGGCCCGGACGGTCTCCACCGCGGCCGCGGGAAGGAGCAGCAGCAGCCTGGGCTGCGAGTTCCTTCGCCGTGACGTCACCCTTGTAGATCCAGACCTTCACGCCGATGCGGCCGAAGGTGGTCTTCGCTTCGAAGAAGCCGTAGTCGATGTTGGCGCGGAGCGTGTGCAGGGGAACGCGTCCCTCGCGGTAGAACTCCGAACGGCTCATCTCGGCGCCACCCAGGCGACCGGAGCACTGGACACGGATGCCCTTGGCTCCCGCACGCTGGGCGGACTGCATGGCCTTCTTCATCGCGCGCCGGAAGGCCACGCGGGAGGAGAGCTGCTCAGCGATGCCCTGGGCGACGAGCTGTGCCTCGATCTCGGGGTTCTTGACCTCGAGGATGTTCAGCTGGACCTGCTTGCCGGTGAGCTTCTCGAGCTCGCCACGGATGCGGTCCGCCTCGGCTCCACGACGGCCGATCACGATACCGGGACGTGCCGTGTGGATGTCCACGCGGACACGGTCGCGGGTGCGCTCGATCTCGACCTTCGCGATGCCGGCGCGGTCCATGCCGGTCGACATCAGCTGGCGGATCTTGATGTCCTCACGGACGAAGTCGCGGTAGCGCTGGCCCGGCTTGTTGCTGTCGGCGAACCAGTGTGACCTGTGGTCGGTGGTGATGCCGAGTCGGAACCCATGCGGGTTTACTTTCTGTCCCACTTAGCGGACCTCCACTTTCTCAGGGGTAGCGACGACAACCGTGATGTGGCTGGTCCGCTTGTTGATGCGGAACGCACGGCCCTGGGCGCGCGGCCGGAACCGCTTCATCGTGGGGCCTTCATCAACAAATGCCTCGCTGATGATGAGGTTGTCCTCGTCGAAGGCGACGCCGTCACGGTCCGCGAGGACTCGTGCGTTGGCCATCGCCGACTGGACCACCTTGAATACCGGCTCCGAAGCAACCTGTGGGGCAAACTTCAGAATAGCCAGAGCCTCATTCGCCTGCTTACCACGAACAAGGTTGACGACGCGCCGGGCCTTCATAGGCGTTACGCGGATATGACGCGCAATAGCCTTGGCTTCCATTGCTTTCCTTCTCTCGTCTTAGCCGTAAGAGCAGCGCCTAGCGGCGCTTGCCCTTGCGGTCGTCCTTAACATGGCCGCGGAAGGTCCGCGTGGGAGCGAATTCGCCGAGCTTGTGCCCGACCATCGACTCGGTGACGAACACCGGGATGTGCTTGCGTCCGTCGTGCACCGCGATCGTGTGCCCGAGCATGTCGGGGACGATCATGGAGCGGCGGGACCACGTCTTGATGACGTTCTTCGTGCCCGATTCGTTCTCGCGAGCGACCTTTACATAAAGGTGCTGATCGACGAAGGGGCCTTTCTTCAGGCTGCGTGGCATGTCTCCAGGCTCCTATCGCTTGTTCTTGCCGGAACGACGGCGACGCACGATGAGTGAATCGCTCTCTTTGTTGGGGCGACGGGTGCGGCCTTCGGCCTTACCGTTCGGGTTGACCGGGTGGCGTCCACCGGAGGTCTTGCCCTCGCCACCACCGTGCGGGTGGTCGACCGGGTTCATGGCGACACCGCGGACGGTCGGGCGGATGCCCTTCCAGCGGTTACGGCCGGCCTTGCCCCAGTTGATGTTCGACTGCTCGGCGTTGCCGACCTCGCCGATCGTCGCGCGGCAGCGGACGTCGACGTTGCGGATCTCGCCGGAGGGCAGTCGCAGCTGGGCGAAGCGGCCTTCCTTGGCGACGAGCTGGACCGAGGCACCGGCGGAGCGTGCCATCTTCGCGCCGCCACCCGGTCGGAGCTCGACGGCGTGGATGACGGTACCCACGGGGATGTTACGCAGCGGCAGGTTGTTGCCGGGCTTGATGTCCGCCCCGGCGCCGGCCTCGACGAAGTCACCCTGCTTGAGCTTGTTGGGTGCGACGATGTAGCGCTTGGTGCCGTCGACGTAGTGCAGCAGGGCGATGCGCGCGGTGCGGTTCGGATCGTATTCGATCTCCGCGACGCGGGCGTCGACGCCGTCCTTGTCGTGGCGGCGGAAGTCGATCAGACGGTACTGACGCTTGTGTCCACCACCCTTGTGGCGGGTCGTGATCTTACCGGTGTTGTTGCGTCCACCCTTCTTGGGAAGGGGACGGACCAACGACTTCTCCGGTGTCGACCGGGTGATTTCTGCGAAGTCGGCAACGCTCGAGCCACGACGGCCCGGGGTTGTCGGCTTGTATTTACGGATTCCCATAACTCAATTCCTCGTTAAAGTGGTCTCCGCTCTCAGGAGAGCGGACCGCCGAAGATGTCGATCGAGCCCTCTTTGAGGGACACGATGGCACGCTTGGTGCCCTTGCGCTGACCCCAGCCGAACTTGGTGCGCTTGCGCTTGCCAACCCGGTTGATGGTGTTGATCGAGTCGACCTTCACGGAGAAGATCTTCTCGACCGCCAGCTTGATCTCTTCCTTGTTCGAGCGGGGGTCGACCAGGAAGGTGTACTTGCCTTCGTCGATCAGGCCGTAGCTCTTCTCCGAGACGACGGGTGCAATGACGACGTCGCGCGGGTCCTTTGCGATGCTGCCGCTCACGTGGCATCCTCCTCGGTGATGACATCAGCCGAACCGACGAACTGGTCGTAGGCTGCCTTGGTGAAGATCACGTCGTCGGACACCAGCACGTCGTACGTGTTGAGCTGGTCCACATAAAGGACGTGTACCTCGGGGACGTTGCGCACGGACAGTGCGGCGACGTCGTTGGCACGCTCGATCACGACGAGCAGGCGGGGCCGCTCGGAGATCGCGCGCAGGGTCTCGATGGCACCCTTGGTGGACGGCTTGCCGCCGTCGACCAGGGACTCGAGAACGTGGATACGACCGTTGCGTGCCCGGTCCGAGAGGGCGCCGCGCAGTGCAGCAGCCTTCATCTTCTTGGGGGTGCGCTGGCTGTAGTCGCGGGGCGTGGGTCCGTGGACGACGCCACCACCGGTCATGTGGGGTGCGCGGATCGAACCCTGGCGGGCGCGACCGGTTCCCTTCTGCTTGAACGGCTTGCGGCCTGCACCGCTGACCTCGGCGCGCGTCTTCGTCTTGTGCGTGCCCTGGCGGGCGGCAGCAAGCTGAGCCACGACGACCTGGTGCAGCAGCGGCACGTTGGTCTGTGCGTCGAAGATCTCCGCGGGGAGATCGACCTGAACTGGATTGGCAGCCATGTGGCTATGCTCCCTTCACGGCGGTGCGTACGAGGACGACCTGGCCGCGGGCGCCGGGGACGGCACCCTTGATCAGCAGCAGCGACTTCTCGGCGTCGACAGCGTGAACCTTGAGGTTCAGCGTGGTCTGACGAACGGCACCCATGCGGCCTGCCATTTTCATTCCACGGAAGACGCGGCTGGGGGTGGATGCTCCACCGATGGAACCGGGCTTGCGGTGGTTCTTGTGGGCACCGTGCGATGCACCGACGCCGTGGAAACCGTGGCGCTTCATGACGCCTGCGAAGCCCTTGCCCTTGGTGGTGCCGATGACGTCGACCGTCTGGCCGGCCTCGAACATCCCGACGGAAAGTTCCTGACCGAGCGAGTAGGAGTCGGCGTCGGAGGTCCGCAGTTCGACGACGTGACGGCGAGGCGTGACGCCTGCCTTCTCGAAGTGGCCGGCGAGCGGCTTGGTGACCTTGCGGGGATCGATCTGGCCGAAGCCGATCTGCACGGCGGTGTAGCCGTCCTTCTCCTCGTCGAGGAGCTGCGTGATGACGTTCGAGTCAGCCTGGACGACAGTGACGGGGATGAGGATGTTGTTCTCGTCCCAGACCTGGGTCATGCCGAGCTTGATGCCCAGCAGGCCTTTTACCTGGCGCGTAAGTGAAGTAGACATGTGTATCCGCTCTCCCTTACAGCTTGATTTCGATGTTCACGTCCGCAGGCAGGTCGAGACGCATCAGCGAATCGACGGCCTTGGGCGTGGGATCAATGATGTCGATCAGGCGCTTGTGAGTACGCATTTCGAAGTGCTCACGGCTGTCCTTGTACTTGTGCGGGGACCGGATGACAACGAAAACGTTCTTCTCCGTGGGCAGGGGCACGGGGCCCACTACCGTTGCGCCTGCGCGCGTCACCGTCTCAACGATCTTCCGGGCTGAAACATCGATGACCTCGTGGTCATATGACTTCAGCCGGATGCGGATTTTTTGTCCCGCCATGGCGTCTCGACTCTCTCTCTACATAACTGCCTGGGCAGTTCCGGTACGTACGTACATTTCCTGCGTCCGTTGCGCGACGCTCCCCGAACAGACTGAATCCGGATGGATCCGGGTTCCTCACCCTGCCGGGACTCCGACCCCCGCGCTCGGGCGTGTCGCACTTCCTTGACACACACGGTCCGCTGTTCCGGACGAGCCGAACGGGGTGGATTTTATCTTTGGGCCATACCGAACGGTGGATCTGACCCCTGCATCAGGCATTATCCTGACCGGGATGAGGTCTCAGACCGCGCACGCTGGCGCTTGAACAACTTATCTAGTGTCGCAGATCGCCGGGATGATTGCGAACCGGCGGGGAAGTGCCGCACCGTGATCCGGCACACCCGCATCGTGCCCGGACGGTGAGGGAGGGCGCGAGCGAGGCGCGGACCATGCTGCAAGGATCAGGACGGGACGGACACCGGCCCGTCACGCTTGGGGCTCCCGGCCCGGCCTGCCGGCCGGCTGCACGGCGTCCGGTGCGGCCTGCCCGCCGCCCGGCCGCGCCGGACCCTCGCCACCGTCATCCCATGCCGGGACCTCGGGTGGCCCGGGCTGGACAGGAGCGGTGGCCTCGCTCCCCCGCGTCTGGCTGTTGAGCTTCCAGACCGCGAAGGCGAGCAGCGCGAGCGCTGCGACGGTGAGCAGCAGGAAGGTGTACCCCCGCAGGAACCACAGCAGGGCGAGGACTATTCCGACGGCTCCCCAGATGCTGAAGAGCCGGCGGGACAGCGCGACACCCGCCGCCAGGAGCAGCACGTGACCGCAGAGTGCCCAGACCTGCGCACCCGCGGTTCCGCCGGTGATGGTCAGCAGTGCGGTCCCGGAGAGCACGACGGCCCCTGCGGACAGCCAGACCGGCCCGCGCCGGGCGCTGCCGCGCAGGAACGAGTAGGCGGCGAGAACCGCGAGGGCGACCACCCACCACTGCGCCGCCCAGAAGAAGGTGATGCCGCCCGACACCGCCCAGGTGATGCGCTGCGCCGCGGCGACGAGTACCAGGAACGCCAGTTCCGCGGCGACCGGCCGCCGTGGCGCCGGCACCTCGCGCACCGCCAGGACAGCCACCACTCCGAGGACCACCGACCCGGCAATGGCTTCCTGATGGGGCACCGTAGCGACCAGCGAGGCCACGGCAGCCCAGCAGAGCGCCGTCGAACCGAGGATCCGGTAGCGGAGCTCGCCGTGATCATCCATGGCCAGCAGATCCCGGGCGAGGTACAGGAGGCCTGCTGCCAGGACTGCGCCGACCAGCAGTTGCATCACGGCTGATCCGGCTGGACCCCCCATGTCCAGCGTGACTTCCTGGATGAAGGCCGCGGAGAGGACGATGACCGCGAGGGCGGCAATCCCGTCGAGCCAGGGGAGGCGGTCGACGCGCGAGAAGGCGAAGAGGGCGCCGGCGACGGCCGCCGCGACGATGACCCGGTCCCAGCCGCCATCCGCGAACGAGAAGAGGCCTGCCTCGAGGGCGAAGAGTCCCGCTCCCACCCGGAGGGGGAGCCTTCGGCGTTCCTCCCCGGAACGCACCCCCACGACGACGAGGGCGAGGAGCAAGGCAGCCGCCAGCAGCGCTCCGCCCCACATCGCCAGTGGCGCGCGGGGCAGCCATCCCTGCGGTGCTGTTTCCAGCCCACCCGCCAGGACGGCGATCGAGGCAGCCAGCGCGTACAGGGCAGGGTAGGCGGCAGCCGTCCTGTGCTGGACGGTGAACAGGATGACGGAGACGACCAGCAGCAGAGCCAGATGCACCACGATGACCCCGAGCTGGACTGTCGGACCCGCCAGCACCGAGTACGCCAGGGGCAGTGCTGCCAGTGCCGCGGTGCTCAGCCAGGCCGACGACGCTTGCAGACCGAGGTCCCGGAGCCGCCGTCGGATGATCACGCGGACGATCTCCTGCAGTGCTATGCCGACGGCCACGACAGTCAGTACGCCGTGCACGGTGAGGTCCAGATCCCTGGACACGAGTGCGGTGAGCACGGTGAAGGCGATCTGCGCCGCGAGCAGATAGGCACCGCGGCGGCGGTGATCGATGGCACGGCGTGCCGTCAAACCACCATGCACGACGGCGCACGCGAGCAGGACCTCGAAGGTGCGGTACCCGAAGCCCGCGGCGGCGCACGCACATGCCGCAACGATCAGGGAGACCGGACCGGCCGCCTCGACATACCACCCCTGCAGCACCGGGCGCGGGGCCCGCGGTCCACCCTGCTGGGTGACCGGTCCCCCGGTCGGCTGCGTCGACGTGCTCTCCTCCACGAGCGGCAGCAGGAGCGTCGTCAGGAGGCCGGCGGCGACGGTGGTCCAGATGGCGATCGCGGTGACCGGTCCAACTCCTGAATCCGCCGCGGCGACGAGCGCTGCTACGAGCGAGATGACACTCGAGGTGCAGATGACCCACGGGCTGTACGGGGTTGCACGCATTGCACGGGTCCGCACCACCTCGGCCAGGTGGTTCGCGACCGCCCCCAGGACCACGGCGAGGAGGGCGAGCTCCCCCAGTCGGGCGTCGGGAAGCTCCAGCGTGCGCAGGTGGACCATCACCGCCACCGGCAGCAGGAGGACGCCGCCCGCCCGTGCGGCGAGGAGGAAACGCTCGCGCAGCACGGGCGTTGAAGCTCGCGCCCGGAGCAGGAAGTATCCGATGGACAGTGCCAGTACCAGCTCGGCGCGCCACGGCGACTCCCCCGGCGCGATCACCGCGAGCAGGACGCCCGGCAGCACCAGCACCTCCGCCGCTCCCCCGAAGCGCACGGCGATCCACAGGCCGAGGGCCAGCACGAGGAGCACGGGAGCCAGGCCATCGGGACCGTCGGGTCCGTCGCCCCGGAGCGGGGACGCCACGACGGCGGCCGCCAGGGCGGTGAGTGCGAAGGTCACCAGCACATCCCGGCGGTACCGGGCCTGCGCGCGCTCTTGCGGGTCGACCTCTTCATCGACCGAGGTGGTCGGAGCCGGGCCTGCGGCGGTGTCGGCTCCCCCTGGGCCCGCGCCGGGCGGGACCGGGGACGGTCTCGCACCCGGGGTGAGGAGACGACGCAGTGGTGCTGCAAGCACAAGGGCTCCGGCCACCTGCACGGCGAGGCAGAGCGCCAGGACCATGACGGCCCAGAGGAAGGGCAGGTCCAGCGCCGCCAGGATGAGGACGGCTGCCAGTGTCGCGATCAGACGCGTCGCGTAGAAGTGCACGGTCTTCGACACAGGGACGAACACCAGAAGGGCGGCGTAGTGGACGGCCGCGACGACCCACAGGAGTGCACGCTCACCCGGCGCCAGAAGACTGCCGAGCAGGAGGGATGCACCGAGGGCCAACGGTGTCAGGACACGGTGCGCGTCGAGCACCGCGCGCGTGAGTACCTCGGGCATCCACCGGGGAGCCGGATGAGCCAGCACGGCGAGCAGCGCCGCCACACCGATGGAGCAGGTGAAGTACCAGATGAGCGCGCCGCCGATCAGCGACACCGAGGACAACGCGATCGACAGGAGGAACGGGATGCTCAGGTAGGCGACCACCCGGCTCTGGAGGCGGACGGCGGCGAGGAGGTAGGCGGCGGTCCCGATCAGTGCCGTGCCGAACCAGGCCAGGGGCCCCTCGTCGGTCAGGACACCGAACAGCACACCAGCCACCGGCAGCAGGGCGAGCCCGGTGCCCGCGAACGCCACTGCAGCGGGACGCAATCGGGGTAACCGGGCGTGGAGGACCAGGCCGCCGACGTAGAACAGCGCGACGACCGCACAGATCGTCACGGCGCGTGCCGGACCCGGCACCGCGGCCCCGATGAACAGTCCTCCTGCAGCGACGAGCAGGAGGCTTGCCGAGTACAGCGCGATGTTGATCGTGCGCAGGTCCCGCGCGGCTTTCGCTGCTGCCAGGTCTACGGTGGACGGCGGCGCGGGTGGTCCGAGCGGAGCGGGCCGTCCGGTCAGAGCCGGAGCGGGCGGCGCGAACGCCGCGGGCGGCCCGGTCGGCGAGGCCTGCCCGGTCGGGGTCGGGACGGTCGGGGTCGGGACGGTCGGGACGGTCGGGACGGTCGGGACGGTCGACGACGACCCGGTCCGAGGAGGCGCGGGCGCTGGTGACCAGGCCTGCAGCGGACGGCCCGACGCTCCGGGGCCTCCCTCCGCTCCGAGGGGAGCCTGAGCCTCCTGGGCCGCCCGGTAGCCGGCCTCGAAGCCCTCCCCGTACACGACGGCCGGCGGCGGTACATCCCGCGGCCAGCTTCCCGCCCGACGTGCGCTCCGTGCGCCGAGTAACCAGCCGACGCCGACGAACGCGCCGAGGAACACCACCAGGACCAGAACAAGGATCACACCCACTGCACTCCCCCACTTCGGACCCACGCCTGTGCGTCCTCCGGCAAGTGTAGGGGTCTGTCCCGCCCGGAACGCCGAAGGGCCCCCGCTGTCGAGACAGCGGGGGCCCTTCGTGGATCACCGGCGCAAGCCGGTCTCCGGTGGAACGGTGTTACTTCATGATCTTCGTGACACGTCCCGAACCGACGGTACGGCCGCCTTCGCGGATCGCGAAGCCGAGGCCCTCTTCCATGGCGATCGGCTGGATGAGCTCGACCGTCATTTCGGTGTTGTCGCCGGGCATGACCATCTCGGTGCCCTCGGGGAGGGTGATGACGCCGGTCACGTCCGTGGTGCGGAAGTAGAACTGCGGGCGGTAGTTCGAGTAGAACGGGTTGTGACGCCCGCCTTCGTCCTTCGCCAGGATGTAGACGTTGGCCTCGAAGTCGGTGTGCGGGGTGATGGAACCCGGCTTCACGATGACCTGGCCGCGCTCGACGTCCTCACGCTTGATGCCGCGGAGCAGGAGGCCACAGTTCTCGCCGGCCCATGCCTCGTCGAGCTGCTTGTGGAACATCTCGATACCGGTGACCGTGGTCTTCTGGACCGGACGGATACCGACGATCTCGACCTCGGAGTTGATGGCGAGGGTTCCACGCTCGGCGCGGCCCGTGACAACGGTTCCACGACCGGTGATCGTGAAGACGTCCTCGACGGGCATGAGGAACGGCTTGTCCTTGTCACGCACGGGGTCAGGAACGTTGTTGTCAACGGCTTCCATGAGGTCCTCGACGGACTTGACCCACTCGGCGTCGCCTTCGAGGGCCTTCAGGCCGGAGACGCGGACGACAGGAGCGTCGTCACCGTCGAAGCCCTGCGAGCTGAGGAGCTCACGCACCTCCATCTCGACGAGATCGAGGAGTTCCTCGTCGTCGACCATGTCGGACTTGTTGAGCGCGACCAGCAGGTAGGGGACGCCGACCTGGCGTGCGAGCAGGACGTGCTCGCGGGTCTGCGCCATTGGGCCGTCAGTGGCGGCGACGACCAGGATCGCACCGTCCATCTGCGCAGCACCGGTGATCATGTTCTTGATGTAGTCGGCGTGGCCGGGGGCGTCTACGTGTGCGTAGTGGCGCTTCTCGGTCTGGTACTCGACGTGCGAGATGTTGATCGTGATGCCGCGCTGCTTCTCCTCGGGAGCCGAGTCGATCGACGCGAAGTCACGCTGCTCGTTGAGAGTGGGGTACTTGTCGTACAGCACCTTCGAAATGGCAGCCGTCAACGTGGTCTTTCCATGGTCGACGTGACCGATGGTGCCGATGTTAACGTGCGGCTTAGTCCGCTCGAACTTTGCCTTCGCCACGGGTTCCTCCTAGAACGTTTGAGAAGAATTGCTTCCCAGCCACGCTGTTCGCGGCTGAAACTCATGCAAGTCTACTGGGGGCTTTTGGTTTTGATGAAATTACTGGTTGCCGCCGGGACCGCGTGGTCCGGCCGCGGGAGAGCGGGTCAGGCTGCCTGTGGCAGGCCGCCCCGCTCTCCGTGGTTCCCGTCTCCGGGTGTTACTCGCCGCGCGTCTTCTGGATGATCTCGTCGGCCACTGCCTTCGGGACCTCCGAGTAGCTGTCGAACTTCATCGAGTAGACGGCACGGCCCTGGGTCTTCGACCGGAGGTCACCGATGTATCCGAACATGCCCGAGAGGGGCACGTGAGCGGTGATGACCTTGACGCCACTGGCGTCCTCCATCGACTGCATCTGGCCACGGCGGGAGTTGAGGTCACCGATGACTTCACCCATGTATTCCTCAGGGGTGCGGACCTCGACCTCCATCAGCGGCTCGAGCAGAACGGGCTTGGCCATGCGCGCGGCTTCCTTGAACGCCATACGACCGGCGATCTTGAACGCCATCTCCGAGGAGTCGACGTCGTGGTACGCGCCGTCGAGGAGCGTCGCCTTAATCCCGACCACCGGGTAGCCGGCGAGCACGCCGTCGTTCAGCGCATCCTGGATGCCGGCGTCGACACTCGGGATGTACTCGCGCGGCACGCGGCCACCGGTCACCTTGTTGTCGAAGGCGTACATGACACCCTCCTCGACCTCCATCGGCTCAATCGCGATCTGGATCTTCGCGAACTGACCCGAGCCACCCGTCTGCTTCTTGTGGGTGTAGTCGTGCTTGGCGACCTTGCTGCGGATGGTCTCGCGGTAGGCGACCTGGGGCTTGCCCACGTTGGCCTCCACGCGGAACTCGCGGCGCATGCGGTCCACCAGGATGTCCAGGTGGAGCTCGCCCATGCCGGCGATGATCGTCTGCCCGGTGTCCTCGTTGAGCGACACCTGGAACGTCGGGTCCTCGGCCGAGAGCTTCTGGATGGCCGTCGAGAGCTTCTCCTGGTCACCCTTCGTCTTCGGTTCGATGGCCACCGAGATCACGGGTGCCGGGAAGCTCATCGATTCGAGCACGATCTGGTTCGACGAGTCGGAGAGGGTGTCACCGGTGGTGGTGTCCTTCAGCCCGATCGCCGCGTAGATGTGCCCGGCCGAAGCCTCTTCGACGGGAATCTCCTTGTTGGCGTGCATCTGGAAGAGCTTCCCGATGCGCTCCTTCTTGCTCTTGGTGGAGTTCACCAGCTGCGTGCCGGCGGTGACGTGCCCGGAGTAGACGCGGATGAAGGTCAGCTGTCCGAAGAACGGGTGCGTGGCGACTTTGAACGCGAGGGCCGAGAACGGCTCCTCGGTGCTCGGCTTGCGCGTCAGCTCGACCTCTTCGTTCCGGGGATCGTGTCCGATCATCGGGGGGACATCCAGCGGTGAGGGCAGGTAGTCGATGACAGCATCGAGCATCGGCTGCACGCCGCGGTTCTTGAACGCGGAGCCACACAGGATGGGGTAGAGCTCGGAGTTGATCGTCATCTTGCGGATGCCGGCCTTGAGTTCCTCGACGGAGATCTCTTCGCCTTCGAGGTACTTGTTCATGAGCTCGTCCGAGGACTCGGCGACGGTCTCGACGAGGGCCGCGCGGTACTCCTCGGCCTTCTCCTTGAGATCCGCGGGGATCTCCTGGATCTCGTACTTGGCACCCATCGTCACGTCACCCTTGGAGTCACCGGGCCACACGAGAGCACGCATGTAGAGCAGGTCGACGACGCCCACGAAGTCGTTCTCGGCTCCGATAGGGAGCTGCAGCACGAGCGGCTTGGCGCCGAGGCGGCTGATGATCGTGTCCACGGTGAAGTAGAAGTCCGCGCCGAGCTTGTCCATCTTGTTGACGAAGCAGATGCGGGGGACTTCGTACTTGTCGGCCTGGCGCCAGACGGTCTCGGACTGGGGCTCGACGCCCTCCTTGCCGTCGAACACCGCGACGGCGCCGTCGAGCACGCGGAGCGAACGCTCCACCTCGACGGTGAAGTCGACGTGTCCGGGGGTGTCGATGATGTTGATCTGGTTGTTCTCCCAGAAGCAGGTCACGGCGGCAGACGTGATGGTGATGCCGCGCTCCTTCTCCTGTTCCATCCAGTCGGTGGTGGAGGCGCCGTCGTGCGTCTCGCCGATCTTGTGGTTGACACCCGTGTAGAACAGGATGCGCTCGGTAGTAGTGGTCTTGCCGGCATCGATGTGGGCCATGATGCCGATGTTGCGGACCTTGTTGAGGTCGGTAAGCACGTCCTGTGCCACGGTGTCTCCCTTATGACGAGAATGGAGTTCAGCTGGAGCGCCGGCCGGATCGCGACCCTGGGTTCACGACCCGCCCGGCAGTGCTGCTACCAGCGGTAGTGTGCGAAGGCCTTGTTCGACTCGGCCATCTTGTGCGTGTCCTCGCGGCGCTTGACTGCGGCACCGAGACCGTTCGACGCGTCGAGGATCTCGTTCTGCAGGCGCTCGGTCATCGTCTTCTCGCGGCGGGCCTTGGAGTAGCCGACCAGCCAGCGCAGGGCCAGCGCGGTCGAACGACCGGGCTTGACCTCGACGGGCACCTGGTAGGTTGCACCACCGACGCGGCGTGAGCGGACCTCGAGGGTCGGCTTCACGTTGTCCATGGCCTTCTTGAGCGCTGCGACGGGGTCGCCGCCGGACTTGGCACGGGCACCTTCGAGCGCACCGTACACGATGCGCTCTGCGGTGGACTTCTTGCCGTCGACGAGCACCTTGTTGATCAGCTGCGTGACCAGGGGGGAGCCGTAGACGGGATCTACAACGAGCGGCCGCTTCGGGGCCGGGCCCTTACGTGGCATATTACTTCTTCTCCATCTTTGCGCCGTAGCGGCTGCGAGCCTGCTTGCGGTTCTTGACGCCCTGGGTATCCAGCGCGCCACGGACGATCTTGTAGCGGACACCGGGAAGGTCCTTCACACGACCGCCGCGCACGAGCACGATGGAGTGTTCCTGAAGGTTGTGACCGACACCGGGGATGTAGGCGGTGACTTCGATGCCGCCGTTGAGGCGCACGCGGGCCACCTTGCGGAGCGCCGAGTTCGGCTTCTTCGGGGTGGTCGTGTAGACGCGGGTGCAGACGCCGCGCTTCATGGGGCTGCCCTTCAGTGCGGGCGCCTTGGTCTTGGAGACCTTAGGTGTCCGGCCCTTGCGGACCAGCTGGTTAATCGTAGGCACTTTCGTGTTCTCCGTAATGTCTGAAGATGAGATCTCTGTCGCCCTTCTCCGCGGTGGCGGCCACCTCTCGGGGCCGTGCCACCCGGAGTCCGGGATGATCAGTCGTTTGGCGCGACGCCGACCGACAAGCTGCCGCAGAACGACTGTAGGCGTGCGAAAAAGTGGCATTCGCTGTACAACTTACGTACAACACGGAGATACGTTTCGCAACGCCAATCCACTGCCACACAAACAATTACCGTCCAGTCTACCAGAGGTCCGACGGCGACCCGTGCGCTCCCCCGTTCCCTCCGGCTCTTCCCCGTCCTCCGGCTCGGTCCTCCCACACCAGGACAGGCCCCGGACCGTGTGGTCCGGGGCCTGTCCTGAGGACCCTGGCCGCGGAGTGCGGCTGGGGTCCGGGCGTCACCGGGATCGTTCTCCCGGTGACGACGACGTCCTAGCGGAAGTCGCTGTTGCCCATGTCGTAGTCGTCCAGCGGGATCGCGTGGAACTCGGGGCTCAAGCCGCCCTCGACACCGGCGTAGTCGAAGTCGCTGAACGCGCTCGGACCGGTGAACAGGTTCGCCTTGGCCTCCTCCGTGGGCTCGACCGTGACCTTCGTGTAGCGGTCCAGGCCGGTTCCGGCCGGGATGAGCTTACCGATGATGACGTTCTCCTTGAGCCCGAGCAGCGGATCGCTCTTGCCTTCCATGGCGGCCTGCGTGAGGACACGCGTGGTCTCCTGGAAGGAAGCGGCCGACAGCCACGAGTCGGTGGCGAGCGATGCCTTGGTGATCCCCATGAGCTCGGGACGGCCGGAGGCCGGCTTCTTGCCCTCGGACACCACGCGACGGTTCTCGTCCTCGAAGCGGCGACGCTCGGCCAGCTCACCGGGGAGCAGGTCCGACTCGCCGGACTCGATCACGGTGACGCGACGCAGCATCTGGCGGACGATGACCTCGACATGCTTGTCGTGGATACCGACGCCCTGGCTGCGGTACACGCGCTGGACCTCGTCCACCAGGAATTCCTGGGCCTTGCGCGGGCCAAGGATCCGGAGGATCTGCTTCGGGTCGACAGCACCGAAGACGAGCTGCTGCCCGACCTCGACGTGGTCGCCGTCCGACACCAGCAGGCGTGCACGGCGCAGGACCGGGTACGCGATCTCCTCGGACCCGTCGTCGGGCGTGACCACCAGGCGAAGCTGCTTCTCGGCATCCTCGATCGTGACGCGTCCGGCGACCTCGGAGATCGGGGCGACACCCTTGGGTGTACGCGCCTCGAAGAGCTCCTGGATACGGGGCAGACCCTGGGTGATGTCCTCGGCCGAGGCAACACCACCGGTGTGGAAGGTACGCATGGTCAGCTGCGTACCTGGCTCGCCGATGGACTGTGCCGCGATGATGCCGACGGCCTCTCCGATGTCCACGGTCTTGCCGGTCGCGAGCGAGCGGCCGTAGCAGAGGGCACAGGTACCGACGCTGGACTCACAGGTCAGGACCGAGCGGACCTTGATCTCCGTGATGCCGGCCTCGAACAGCTCCCCGATGACGACGTCCCCGAGGTCCGACCCCGCGGCAGCGAGGACAGCGCCCTTGGCGTCGACGACGTCGGTCGCCAGCGTACGGGCGTACGCCGAGTTCTCGACCTCCTCGTGCAGCACCAGCTCACCGTCGGCGTTCGGCACGGCGATCGTGACCTTCAGGCCACGCTCCGTACCGCAGTCGTCCTCGCGGACGATGACGTCCTGCGAGACGTCGACGAGGCGTCGGGTCAGGTAACCCGAGTTCGCTGTCCGCAGTGCAGTGTCCGCGAGGCCCTTACGGGCACCGTGGGTGGCGATGAAGTACTCCAGGACCGACAGGCCCTCGCGGTACGAGGACTTGATCGGACGCGGGATGATCTCGCCCTTGGGGTTTGCCACGAGGCCACGGATACCGGCGATCTGACGGACCTGCAGCCAGTTACCACGGGCACCGGAGGACACCATGCGGTTGATGGTGTTGTCCTTCGGCATGGCGGCACGCATCGAGGCGGCCACCTCGTTGGTGGCCTTGTTCCAGATGTCGATGAGCTCCTGGCGGCGCTCCTCGTCGGCGATGAGGCCCTTGTCGAACTGCGACTGGACCTTGGCGGCCTGCGTCTCGTAGCCCTCCATGATCCCGGCCTTGTTGATCGGCGCGGAGATGTCCGAGATGGCGACGGTGACGCCCGAGCGCGTGGCCCAGTAGAAGCCGGCATCCTTCAGGTTGTCCAGCGTCGCCGCCGTGACGACCTTCGGGTACCGCTCCGCGAGATCGTTGACGATCGTCGAGAGCTGGCCCTTGTCGGCGACCTTCTCCACCCACGGGTAGTCCAGGGGAAGGGTCTCGTTGAACAGGACCTGCCCGAGCGACGTCTCGATGAGTGCAGGCGTCCCCGGCTCCCAGCCCTCGGGAGCGGCGATGTCCGCACTCGGCACGAAGTCGTCGACGCGGATCCGGACCACCGAGTTGAGGTGGAGCGAGCCCATGTCGAACGCCATGATGGCCTCGGCGACGCTCGTGAAGACGCGTCCTTCGCCGGCACTTCCCTCACGCTTGGTGGTGAGGTGGTGCAGACCGATGATCATGTCCTGCGAGGGCAGGGTGACCGGACGGCCGTCGGACGGCTTCAGGATGTTGTTCGAGGAGAGCATCAGGATGCGTGCCTCGGCCTGGGCCTCGGGGCTCAGCGGCAGGTGCACTGCCATCTGGTCGCCGTCGAAGTCCGCGTTGAAGGCGCCACAGACCAGCGGGTGGAGCTGGAGTGCCTTGCCTTCGACGAGCTGCGGTTCGAACGCCTGGATGCCGAGACGGTGCAGGGTGGGTGCACGGTTCAGCAGCACGGGGTGCTCGGTGATGATCTCCTCGAGCACGTCCCACACCTGGGGGCGGTAGCGCTCGACCATGCGCTTGGCGCTCTTGATGTTCTGTGCGTGGTTGAGGTCCACCAGGCGCTTCATCACGAACGGCTTGAAGAGCTCCAGCGCCATCTGCTTGGGCAGACCGCACTGGTGCAGCTTCAGCTGCGGGCCGACGACGATGACCGAACGGCCCGAGTAGTCGACGCGCTTGCCGAGGAGGTTCTGGCGGAAACGACCCTGCTTGCCCTTCAGCATGTCCGAGAGGGACTTCAGGGGACGGTTGCCCGGTCCGGTGACCGGACGGCCACGACGACCGTTGTCGAACAGGGAGTCGACCGCTTCCTGGAGCATGCGCTTCTCGTTGTTCACGATGATCTCGGGGGCACCGAGATCGAGCAGGCGCTTGAGGCGGTTGTTCCTGTTGATGACGCGGCGGTACAGGTCGTTGAGGTCGGACGTCGCGAAGCGGCCACCGTCGAGCTGGACCATCGGGCGCAGCTCCGGCGGGATCACGGGAACGGCGTCGAGGACCATGCCCAGGGGGCTGTTCGTCGTCGTCAGGAAGGCGTTGACCACCTTGAGACGCTTCAGGGCGCGCGTCTTCCGCTGGCCCTTGCCGTTCTGGATGATGTCGCGCAGCATCTCGGCCTCGGCCGGCATGTCGAAGTTCTCGAGGCGCTTCTTGATCGCCTCGGCGCCCATGGAGCCCTCGAAGTACAGTCCGTAGCGGTCGCGCAGCTCGCGGTACAGGCCTTCGTCACCCTCGAGGTCGGCGACCTTGAGGGTCTTGAAGCGCTCCCACACCTGGACGAGGCGCTCGATGTCGGCGTCCGCACGCTTGCGGACGTTCGCCATCTGGCGGTCGGCCGAGTCGCGGGCCTTCTTCTTGTCGGCAGCCTTGGCGCCCTCACCCTCAAGGCGGGCGAGCTCGTCCTCGAGGTCCTTGGCGATCGCGGCGATGTCGGAGTCGCGCTGGTCCGTCATCTGCTTCTTCTCGAGGTCGTGCTCGGCCTGGAGGTTGGGCAGCTCGGCGTGGCGGTTCTCCTCGTCGACCGAGGTGATCATGTACGCAGCGAAGTAGATGACCTTCTCGAGGTCCTTCGGAGCGAGGTCCAGCAGGTAGCCGAGGCGCGAGGGAACGCCCTTGAAGTACCAGATGTGGGTGACGGGAGCGGCGAGCTCGATGTGGCCCATGCGCTCGCGACGGACCTTGGCGCGGGTGACCTCGACGCCGCAGCGCTCGCAGATGATGCCCTTGAAGCGCACGCGCTTGTACTTGCCGCAGTAGCACTCCCAGTCACGGGAAGGGCCGAAGATCTTCTCGCAGAAGAGGCCGTCCTTCTCGGGCTTGAGCGTGCGGTAGTTGATGGTTTCCGGCTTCTTGACCTCGCCGTAGGACCAACCGCGGATTTCGTCCGCGGTGGCAAGGCCGATTCGCATGAGGCCGAAGGAGGATTCGCTGGACATAGGGTCCCTGTTCTCTCTTTGTTCTCTAAATTCTTGAAGTCTTATGGGGTGCGGCGGAAAGCCGGGCGGATGCCGTACCGGTGTTCGAGGAAGGGGCCTTCAATATTTCAAGGCCGCTCGCGGCCGCGGAAATTTCGTTGGCCCCGTTCGAACGCCGGTACGGCGTCCTGAAACCTAGACTTCCTCGACAGAGCTCGGCTCGGCCCGTGAGAGGTCGATGCCCAGTTCCTCCGCGGCCCGGAAGACTTCTTCATCCGAGTCACGCATCTCGATCGTCGTACCGTCGGTGGAAAGGACTTCCACGTTCAGGCAGAGCGACTGCATTTCCTTGATCAGCACCTTGAAGGACTCGGGGACACCCGGCTCGGGGATGTTCTCGCCCTTGACGATGGCCTCGTACACCTTGACGCGTCCGTGGATGTCGTCCGACTTGATGGTCAGGAGTTCCTGCAGCGTGTAGGCCGCGCCGTAGGCCTCGAGGGCCCAGACTTCCATCTCACCGAAGCGCTGGCCACCGAACTGCGCCTTACCACCCAGCGGCTGCTGCGTGATCATCGAGTACGGTCCCGTCGAGCGGGCGTGGATCTTGTCGTCCACCAGGTGGTGGAGCTTCAGGATGTACATGTAGCCGACGGAGATCGGGTCCGGGAACGGCTCGCCGGAGCGGCCGTCGAACAGGCGCGCCTTGCCGGACTCGCCGATGAGGCGCTGTCCGTCACGCGTGACGTTCGTGGAGCCCAGCAGGCCGACGATCTCGTCCTCGGTGGCGCCGTCGAACACGGGGGTCGCGACGGTGGTCGAGGAGATCTCCCGGGGAAGGTTCGGGAGATTCTTCATCCACTCGGGGTCACCCTCGATCTTCCAGCCCTGCTTGGCTGCCCAGCCGAGGTGGATCTCGAGGACCTGGCCGACGTTCATGCGGCCCGGGACACCCAGCGGGTTCAGGACGATGTCGACGGGCGTGCCGTCCTCCATGAACGGCATGTCCTCGATCGGGAGGATCTTGGAGATGACGCCCTTGTTGCCGTGGCGGCCGGCGAGCTTGTCGCCGTCCGTGATCTTGCGCTTCTGTGCCACGTAGACGCGGACCAGCTGGTTGACGCCCGGGGGCAGCTCGTCGTCGTTGTCGCGGTCGAAGATGCGCACACCGATGACCGTGCCCGACTCGCCGTGGGGCACCTTCAGGGAGGTGTCGCGGACCTCACGGCTCTTCTCGCCGAAGATGGCGCGCAGCAGGCGCTCCTCCGGGGTCAGTTCCGTCTCGCCCTTGGGTGTGACGCGGCCGACGAGGATGTCCCCGGCTTCGACCTCGGCACCGATGTGGATGATGCCGCGCTCGTCGAGCGCTCCGAGGACTTCCTCGGACACGTTCGGGATGTCACGCGTGATCTCCTCGGCACCGAGCTTGGTGTCGCGGGCATCGACTTCGTGCTCCTCGATGTGGATCGACGTCAAGACATCGTCGGAGACGATGCGCTGCGACAGGATGATCGCGTCCTCGAAGTTGTGACCCTCCCAGGACATGAATGCCACGAGCATGTTCTTGCCCAGCGCGAGCTCACCCTGGTCGGTCGACGGACCGTCCGCGATGATCGTGTTGAACTCGACGCGGTCGCCCTCGGCGACCAGGACACGCTGGTTGTACGCGTTGCCCTGGTTGGAGCGGGCGAACTTCATGATCGGGTAGTTCGTCTCGGTGCCGTCGTCGTTGAGGATGCTGACCAGGTCGGCCGACACCTCCTTGACGACGCCGGCCTTCGTCGCGGTGACGGCGTCACCGGCGTCGACGGCTGCGTTCTTCTCCATGCCGGTGCCCACGAGGGGACGCTCGGAGCGGAGCAGGGGCACGGCCTGGCGCTGCATGTTCGCGCCCATGAGGGCGCGGTTGGCGTCGTCGTGCTCCAGGAACGGGATCATCGCGGTTGCGACGGACACCATCTGGCGCGGGGAGACGTCCATGTACTCGACCTCGTCGGGCGTGACGAGCACGGGCTCGCCCGAACCACCACGGGTCCGCACCAGGACCATGTCCTCGGTGAAGGTGCTGTTCGCATCGAGGGGCGCGTTCGCCTGGGCGATGAGGCGCTCCACCTCGTCGTCCGCGGTCAGGTAGTCGATCTGGTCGGTGACGATGCCGTCGACGACCTTGCGGTACGGGGTCTCGATGAAGCCGAACGCGTTGATGCGGCCGTACGAGGCGAGCGAACCGATGAGGCCGATGTTCGGGCCTTCAGGGGTCTCGATGGGGCACATGCGTCCGTAGTGCGAGGGGTGGACGTCACGGACCTCCATGCCTGCGCGGTCACGGGACAGACCACCAGGGCCCAGCGCGGACAGGCGACGCTTGTGCGTCAGGCCGGCGAGCGGGTTGTTCTGGTCCATGAACTGCGACAGCTGGGAGGTTCCGAAGAACTCCTTGATCGCGGCCACGACGGGACGGATGTTGATCAGGGTCTGCGGCGTGATGGCCTCGACGTCCTGGGTCGTCATGCGCTCTCGGACGACGCGCTCCATGCGGGACAGGCCGGTGCGGACCTGGTTCTCGATGAGCTCGCCCACGGCGCGGATCCGGCGGTTGCCGAAGTGGTCGATGTCGTCGACCTCGACGCGGAGCTCCACGTCGCCGCCGTCGCGCTTGCCGCCGAGGGTCTTGTCCCCGGCGTGCAGGGCCACCAGGAACTTGATCATCGCGACGATGTCGTCGATGTTCAGCACCGAGGCGTCGGAGTCCGTGAGGTCCTTGTCGATCCCGAGCTTGCGGTTGATCTTGTACCGGCCGACCTTCGCGAGGTCGTAGCGCTTCGGGTTGAAGTACAGGTTGTCCAGGAGGGTCTGGGCAGCCTCGACCGTGGGGGGCTCGCCCGGTCGCAGCTTGCGGTAGATGTCGAGGAGGGCGTCCTCGCGGGTCTCCGTCGCGTCCTTCTCCATGGTGGCCCGGATGGAGTCGTACTGGCCGAACTCCTCCAGGATCTGGCCCTCGGTCCAGCCGAGCGCCTTGAGCAGGACGGTGACGGACTGCTTGCGCTTGCGGTCGAGGCGGACGCCGACCTGGTCGCGCTTGTCGATCTCGAGCTCGAACCAGGCACCGCGCGACGGGATGATCTTCGCGCTGAAGATGTCCTTGTCACTGGTCTTGTCGGCGGTGCGCTCGAAGTAGGCGCCCGGCGAACGGACGAGCTGCGACACGACGACGCGCTCCGTGCCGTTGATGACGAAGGTGCCCTTGTCTGTCATGAGGGGGAAGTCACCCATGAACACGGTCTGCTGCTTGATCTCACCCGTGTTGTTGTTCATGAACTCGGCCTTGACGTACAGCGGGGCGGAGTAGGTCGCGTCGCGATCCTTGCACTCGGCCATCGTGTACTTGGGGTCGGCGAACTCCGGCTCGGAGAAGCTCAGGGACATGGTGCCCTGGAAGTCCTCGATCGGGGAGATCTCTTCGAAGATGTCGGCCAGACCGGAGGTCGTGGCCACACCCTGCAGGCCCTTCTCCAGTGCTTCCTCGACGCGCGCCTTCCAGCGCTCGTTGCCGATCAGCCAGTCGAAACTGTCCGTCTGCAGGGCAAGGAGATTGGGAACGTCCAGCGGTTCGTGAATCTTTGCGAATGAGAGCCGGGGTGCGGCGCCGTCGGCGTCGACCTGGCTGGTAGCGGTTGCATTATTAGAGGTGCTCGGGGCGACCAAGAGGGATCCTTCCACAGACCGTCAGGCTTGTCAGCGCCCTCGCCTCGGCACCGCCACCGCAGGATGCTGCGGGGATCTCAGTGCTCACCGGAGTCTGCTCGCGCGATTCCCAACCAGGTGGCCAGGTAGAACGACGAGAGCAGAGCAAAGCCCACCGCTATATGAAGGCTGAGGTTCAGAGGGAAGACGCAAAGCACTACACTACGGCACGCGCAGCGTTAAGTCTAATAGCGCTTCTCCCCCATCACCGTCAAGCCCGCCGCGCCCGGGAGGAGCGAGATCGGCGCGCAGCCTAGCCGAGCGCCGGCTCCGGCAGGGGTCCCGTACTCGTGTCCCCGCGCAGCCGCTTCACGATCAGCTCGGCACTGATCAGGCACATCGGGATCCCGATGCCCGGCACCGTGGAACTGCCCGCGTAGAAGAGGTTGGCGACCTTCCCGCTCCGGTTCGAACCGCGGAAGAAGGCACTCTGCTTCAGGATGTGCGCCGGCCCGAGGCTCGTCCCGCGCCAGGCGTTCAGGTCGGTGGCGAAGTCCTGGGGACCGTAGCTGCGCCGGACCACGATCCGCTCCGCCAGGTCGGGGATCCCCGCCCACCCGGAGATCTGCGCGATGACTTCGTCGGCGATCTCCTCGACCCGGGCGTCTCCCCCGCGATCCAGCCCGCCCTTGCCGATGGTCACGTCAGCGGGGATCGGCACCAGGACGAAGACGTTCTCGTGCCCCTCCGGCGCCACGGAGCCGTCGGTCGCGCTCGGGCGGCAGACGTAGAGCGACGCCGGTGACGGCACCGAGGTCTCCTTGCCGAAGATCCGGCCGAAATTGTCGCGCCAGTCCGTGGTGAACAGCAGTGTGTGGTGCTCGAGCTGCGGCAGGCTCCCCCGGACGCCGAGGTAGAGCAGCAGGGCGCTCGGACCGGGGACGCGCTTCTCCCAGTACTTCTCGGGATAGGTCTGCAGGGGCGTGGGCAGCAGCGTGGTCTCGGTGTGGTGGAGGTCCGCGGCGGAGACGACGATGTCGGCGTCGAGCGTCGTGGCCGCTCCCGCGGACCGGTACGTCACCGACCGCACCGATGCCGCCCTGCGGTCCAGCGGCGACCGGCCCGGTGTCCGGGGATGGGTGTCGATCGAGACGACGTCGGCGCCCGTGCGGATCGTCACGCCGGCCGCCACCGCCACGCGCTGCATCGCCTCGACCAGCGTGGTGAAGCCGCCCATCGGATAGAGGACGCCGTCGTCGAGGTCGAGATGGCTCATGAGGTGGTACATGCTCGGCGCGTCGAACGGCGAACTGCCGAGGAACACGGCCGGGTAGCCGAGGATCTGCTGGATCCTCAGATCCTTGAAGCGCTTCTCGACGAAGGACTGCAGCGGCTGCAGCAGGAGCGAGCCGATGCGCGGGAGCCGCCTGAGGACGTCCGGCCGGACGAACGGCAGGAAGGACTGGAAGGTCGAGTAGAGGAAGCGCTTCTTCGCGATCTCGTAGGCGTCCTCGGCGGAGTCGAGGTACTTCGACAGCTGCTCCCCCGCGCCCTCCTCCATCGACTCGAAGAGCTTGGTCACCGCCTCGCGTTCGGCGGGCACGTCGACGGAGCCGCCCTGCTCGAACATCACGCGGTAGCCGGGGTCGAGCAGCCGGAGGTCCAGTTCCTTCGCGGCGCTCGTACCCATCATCCTGAAGAAGTGGTCGATCACCTCGGGCATCAGGTACCAGGACGGCCCGGTGTCGAAGCGGAAGCCGTCGTGTTCCCACGATCCCGCGCGTCCGCCGACCTGGTCGCGCTTCTCGAGCAGCGTCACGTCGTGGCCCTCACGCGCGAGGAGCGCCGCCGTCGCCAGTCCGCCGATCCCGCCGCCGATCACGACGACGTCCTGTCCGCCCACGCGCGCACGTCCGTTCTGCTCGGTTGTCATGCCGTCCTCTCCTGCGCGGCGAGTTCCGGTACCGCGCGACCGGTGAAGGCTTTCGCCATGATGCGGAACTTCACCGGATTGGGAACCCGGATCCGTGCCCTGAGCAGGTCGTCGGCCGGAGTCCGCCTCAGCCGCAGGGCGAGTTCGGTGAACAGGCCCTGGGCGAGGGCGACGGCGCGGCGGGGGGTGGCAGGCAGGCCCGGGAGGGCCGCGGCGGAGATGCGGAGATCCTCGTCGATGTCCGCGAGGAGTCGGAGCTTGTCCGCCTCGGTGAAGTTCCCCGGACGGACGCCCGGGAAATAGCTGCGGCCGAGGGTGGAGAAGTCCTCCGCGAGGTCGCGCAGGAAGTTGATCTTCTGGAACGCGGCCCCGAGGTGGCGCGCGCCGTCCACGAGCACGGCGTCCTCCTCCGCGGTCACGCGCCGTCCGACGAGGAACGCCCGCAGGCACATCAGGCCGACGACCTCCGCCGATCCGTAGACGTACCGGTCGAAGGACTCCTGGTCGTGCTCGCTCTGCGTGATGTCTGCGCGCATGGAGGCGAAGAACGGACGGGTGAGCTCCGTGCCGATGCCGGTGGTCCGGGCCGTGACCGCGAAGGCGTGCACCACGAGGTTGGCGCTGTATCCCGTGGCCATGGCCGTCTCGGTGTCACGCTCGAGGCCGTCGAGCAACTGCTCCACGACGTCCGCGGAGAGGCCCGCCCCGGCCGCGGCGCCGTCCACGATCTCGTCCGCCACGCGCACCAGCGCATAGACGGCCTCGATGTGGCTCCGCGTGGTGCGGTCGAGGATGCGGGACGCCATGCCGAACGACGTCGAGTAGCAGCGGATGACCTCGGCGGAGGTCTTCAGTGCAGCCGCGTTGTAGCGGGCGAGCGAGTCCTCGACGCCCACCTAGTGGACCCGGTCCACGACGGCGGACACGACCGGCTCGAGGGCGGACCGCAGGGCGGACGGCACGACGTCGGACTCGAGGTGGGTCCGGGCCCGCGACGCGTAGTCCGCCGCGAGGTCCGCCGAGTAGTCCTTCGCTCCGCTCTCGACGAGGACACGCCTCACGTAGTCGGCCTCGGCGGCGGACATGCCCGGCGTGCCGATGAGCGCGGAGATGCTCTCCCACTCGGGGCGGGAGGAGACGTAGGAGAGCAGGGCCGTGCGCTTGCCCTCGCGCAGGTCGCCCCAGTTGGTCTTGCCCGTGCGGGTCTCGTTGCCGAACACCCCGAGGAGGTCGTCCGCGATCTGGTAGGCGATCCCCGCGTCGCGCCCGAAGTCGCCCAGCCGGTCGACCACTTCCTCCTCGGCACCGGCCAGGACGGCACCGGCCTGCAGGGGGCCCTCGAAGGAGTACACGGAGGTCTTCAGCCGGGCCATCTGGACGATGTCCTCGAGCGGGGGCATGGAGCGGTCGAGCGACGTCTCGATGTCGAGGAACTCGCCCGCCGCCGAGGCGAAGACCGCTTCGTCGAGGATCTCGCCGAGCCTGCGCCGGACGGCCGGCGGCGCCTCGACGCGCTCCAGCAGGCGGTAGGCGTTGGACAGGGCCAGGTCCCCGGCGATGACACCGGCGGAGAAGCCGACGTGGCGGGCCGCCTCGGGCGACATGCCGGCCGACTCGGCGATGCTGCGATAGCGACCGGAGACGTTCGGGATCCCCCTGCGGACGAAGTCGCGGTCGATGACGTCGTCGTGCACGATCAGTGCGGTGTGCAGCAATTCGAAGGCCGCGCCCACCCCGGCTGCATTGTCGAGGTCGCGGCCACCGAGCATCTGGTAGGCGGACATGACGAGCCGGGGCCGGAATCGCTTGCCCCCGGCGGTGCAGCGTTCGAGGGTCTCCCACAGGCCGTGGTAGCCGGGGCCCACCTTCGCCGCCCGGACCTTCGATTCATCGAAGAGCCGGTCGAGCGCACCCTCGACCTGCTCGAGCCCGACGGGCTCGACCAGCAGAGTGTCCATGTCCATAGGTAAAGTAAACAACGAGAAGGGCGCCCCTGACGAAACGCGGGGCGAATGCAGCCGGACCGATCACCGCCACGCAGCGGACAGCGTGCGTGCGCACGACGCGGGCGATCACCGGGCAACCGACGACCAGCGGAAATGAGTGCCGATCATGGCGAGCGAAGCAGGAACCATCGGGCAGGGCTCCGCCCGCGACGGCCAGGACAGCGGCCGGACGTCCGCCACCGAGGTCGTGGTGCTGCTCGCCGAGGACGGCTCCGCCATCGGGACGCACGAGAAGGCCACCGTCCACACCCTGGACACCCCGCTCCACCTCGCCTTCTCCACGCATGTCTTCGACGACGCCGGCCGCATCCTCGTGACCCGCCGCGCTCTCAGCAAGAAGGCGTGGCCGGGAGTGTGGACGAATTCCTTCTGCGGGCACCCGGCACCGGGTGAGGCCTTCGAGGACGCCGTCACGCGACGCGCGGCCCAGGAGCTCGGCTTCACGGTCCGGGACATCCGCCCGGCACTCCCCGACTTCCGGTACCGTGCGGTGGACGCCTCCGGGATCGTCGAGAACGAGATCTGTCCCGTGTACACCGCCGTCGCCGACAGTGCGCCGGCTCCCCTGCCGGACGAGGTGATGGACGTGCAGTGGGTGGACGCCGCCGACTTGGTGCGGGCCGTCACCGCGACGCCCTGGGCGTTCTCGCCGTGGCTCACGCTGCAGTTGCCCCTGCTCTACCCCGAGGGCGCCGACGGGCCCGGTCCGCGCGACACCGTCTGATCGTGGCCCCCACCGCCTAAGGTTGGAGCGGCACCATTTCAACGACGAAAGAGAGTCTCGCCATGGCGACACCCACGCCGGCCCCCCACGACGTCGTCATCGTCGGCGGCGCACGGACACCCCTCGGACGCCTCAACGGCCAGCTCGCCTCCTTCACCGCCGTCGACCTCGGAGCCCTCGCCATCGCCGCCGCGATGGAGCGCTCGGGCGTCGACCCCGGGAGCGTGGACGCGGTCATCATGGGTCACGTGGTCCAGGCGGGCTGCGGCCAGAACCCCGCCCGCCAGTCCGCCGTCCGCGCGGGCATCCCGTGGAACGTCCCTGCCGTGACCCTCAACAAGGTGTGCCTCTCCGGCCTGACTGCGGTCATCGACGCGGCCCGGCTCATCCGCAGCGGCGAAGCGCGCGTCGTCGTCGCCGGCGGCCAGGAGTCCATGACACGGGGCCCGCACCTCCTGCCCGGCTCACGGCAGGGCTGGAACTACGGCTCCGTCCAGGCGCTCGATTCCGTGGCACACGACGGCCTGACCGACGCCTTCGACAACGACTCGATGGGCGCCTCGACGGAGCGGGGCAACGTGCGCCTCGAGATCGACCGGGCGGCGCAGGATGCCGTCGCCGCCGCGTCGCACCAGCGGGCTGCTGCTGCGACCGGGAGTGGGATCCTCGCGGAGGAGATCGTGCCCGTCACCGTCGTCCGGCGGAAGGGCGACGACATCGTCCTGACCACTGACGAGGGGATCCGGCCCTCCACCACCGTCGAGTCCCTGGCGACGCTGCGGCCGGCCTTCAATGCCGACGGCGCCATCACGGCCGGGAACTCGTCCCCGCTGTCCGACGGCGCTGCGGCCCTCGTCCTCACGACCAGGGCGCAGGCGGACGAGGCCGGCCTGGTGGTACTCGCCGTCGTCGGCTCGCCCGGCCAGGTGGCCGGGCCCGACAACACGCTCCACTCGCAGCCGTCGGCGGCCATCCTGCAGGCGCTCGGCCGCGCCGGCTGGAGCACCGCCGACCTCGACTTCATCGAGATCAACGAGGCCTTCGGATCCGTCGCGGTGCAGTCCCTCAAGGATCTGGACTACCCCCACGAGCAGTGCAACATCCATGGCGGGGCGATAGCCCTGGGGCACCCCATTGGCGCCTCGGGTACACGCCTGGCCCTGCACGCGGCGATGGAGCTGGCGCGCCGGGGTTCCGGCCGTTCGGCCGTCAGCCTCTGCGGCGGCGGCGGTCAGGGCGAGGCCGTCCTGCTGTGGCGCTAGGCCGCTGACGCGGCCGGACGCCGCCTGTACCGGTGACAACGAGAAGAGCCCCGCTTCGTGAGAAACGGGGCTCTTCTGCCGTCCTGAAGCGAAACCGGCGACGGGGCCGGTCCGCGGAGCAGGGGTACTACTTGAGGGTGACGGTGGCGCCGGCAGCCTCGAGGGACTCCTTGGCCTTCTCTGCAGCTTCCTTGGTGGCGCCTTCGAGGACGGCCTTGGGAGCGCTGTCGACAACGTCCTTGGCTTCCTTGAGGCCCAGCGAGGTGAGCGCGCGGACTTCCTTGATCACTGCGATCTTCTTGTCGCCGGCAGCTTCGAGGATGACGTCGAAAGCGGTCTGCTCCTCGGCCTCGGCCTCGGCTCCGCCACCGGCGGGGCCTGCAACTGCAACTGCAGCGGCGGTGACATCGAAGGTCTCCTCGAACAGCTTCACGAAGTCCGAGAGTTCAATGATGGACAGTTCCTTGAAAGCTTCAATGAGCTCTTCGTTGGTGAGCTTCGCCATGGGAGGCGTCCTTCCTTTAGTGGTGCACGGCACCTTCAGTGTGTGGACGAAGGGAAACTAGTTCGCTTCGGTTGCTGCGGCTTCCTCGGCGGGAGCCTCCGGGGCAGCTTCTGCGGGTGCAGCAGCTTCCTCGGCAGCAGAAGGATCGGCGTCCGCTGCGGGTGCAGCACCAGTTCCCTCTTCGAGCTTGATGCGCAGTGCATCGACGGTGCGGGCCAGAGCGGACATCGGTGCCTTGAGGACACCAGCCACCCGGGCGAGCTGGAGTTCACGCGATTCGAGGGCCGCCAGGGCGATGACCTCGGATGCGTCGAGGGCCTTGCCCTCGAAGATTCCAGTCTTGATGACGAGCTTCGGGTTGGCTTTCGCGAAATCCGTGAGGCTCTTGGCTGCAGCGACGGCGTCACCCTTGATGAAGGCGATCGCGGTGGGTCCGGACAGCTGGCCGTCGAACGCGTCGATGCCTGCTTCCTTCGCCGCGATGCCCGTCAGGGTGTTCTTGACGACCGAGAACTTCGTGTCCGCACCCAGGGCGCGACGCAGTTCCTTGAGCTGAGCAACGGTGAGCCCGCGGTATTCGGTCAGGACAGCCGCGGTGGAGTCCTTGAAATCGGTGGTGATCTCATCCACTGCAGAAACCTTTGTTGGCGTTGCCATAACCCTCCTTCCGGGGAATATGCGCCGGTTTTCCTGCTCCCATAAAAAACGCCCCGCGCAGATGCACGGGGCTTGGCTCGACGCGGAGGTGATCCGCGGAGAGGAGCTTCGTTCACCTGCGTAGGCCGTCCCTGACGGGAACTTTCGGATCCTTCTCCTTCTTCACCGACCCGTACCTAAACAGGAGAGGGAAGCGGAGGGGGATCGACCGACGGTCTTTGGTCTCTCGAGCATACGGGACTGCACCGCCGCCACCAAATCGACTCAGGACCGGGCAACTGTCACCCCGCGGTGCGGCCTGACGGCCTGAAGCCGAGGCCCACGTTCACCTCCACCATGAAGCTGTTCTCCTCGGCGTTCCAGGTGTAGATGCGCTCGGCATCGGCCCAGCTGTCCGCTGCACGCCGCAGATTGATCGCCTTCAGCCACTGCCGAGGCGGTGCCCGCGGTGCTCGTCGAGGACCAGAGTGTCCTCCTGGTGGACGACGGCGGGCCTCGATCCGACCGGACGTCCGCCAAGTGCAGGACGCTCTGACGATCGACCTGCACGAGGTCGGACCCCCTGCCGGCCGCCGGACGGGCGGCGGGCTCGGCGGCGGGGTACCATCCCGCGCCGGTGGGTGGAACGAGCCGCTCGACCGCGGCCACGCGCCCTTCCGCACCTGCATCCCCGTCGACGTCCATCCGCGCCTCGCACCAGGACATGATGGTGGTCCGCCCCCGCAGCCTGAGCTGCTGCTCGGCGAAGGCCAGGAGCGCCGAGGCGATGCCCTGCCGGCTCATCCCGGGCAGGACCTCGAGCTGGACGTGCGCTGCCTGCAGGTCGTCGCGCAGGGGATCGCTGGTGCGGGCATCGCCGACGATCCCGCCCTCCACGAAGAAAGCCCCGCAGCATGAGCTGCGGGGCTTCTCGGAGGGTTCACCTAGACGGCGAAGACCTTGGTGACGCTCGGGTCGACGGAGATACCGGGTCCGAAGGTCGTCGAGACGGTGGCCTTCTGGATGTAGCGGCCCTTCGACGCGGACGGCTTCAGGCGCAGGATCTCCTCGAGGGCAGCGGCGTAGTTCTCGCCCAGCTTCTGCTCGTCGAAGGACACCTTGCCGATGATGAAGTGGAGGTTGGAGTGCTTGTCGACGCGGAAGTCGATCTTTCCACCCTTGATGTCCGTGACAGCCTTGGCGACATCCGCCGTGACCGTTCCGGTCTTCGGGTTGGGCATCAGGTTACGGGGGCCGAGGATCTTACCCAGGCGGCCCACCTTGCCCATGAGGTCCGGGGTGGCGACCGCGGCGTCGAAGTCGGTCCAGCCGCCCGACACCTTCTCGATCATGTCGTCCGATCCGACGAAGTCGGCCCCGGCGGCGATGGCCGCCTCGGCCTTCTCACCGGTCGCGAACACGAGCACGCGGGCGGTCTTGCCCGTGCCGTGGGGGAGGTTGACGGTGCCGCGAACCATCTGGTCCGCCTTGCGGGGGTCCACTCCGAGACGGAAGGACACCTCGACCGTGGCATCGAACGTCGAGGGGTTCGTCGCCTTGGCGAGGACGACCGCGTCGAGGGGGGCGTACTGCTTGTCCGCCTCGATCTTCGCGGCAGCTCCCTTGTATGCTTTGCTGCGCTGTGCCATCTGCTTGTTCTCCTTATGCAGTCGTGGTCGTCGGACCGCGCTGGGCCCTGCCACTCACGACGGTCTCCGCAGGGCGGCGGCGTCGTGCTGTGAAATTGGTGGTGTGCCCGCTCCGGCGGGGCCGGGTCGGGCGGTGGTGCGAGGTGTTCAGCCCTCGACCGTGATGCCCATCGAACGGGCGGTCCCGGCGATGATCTTCGCAGCGGCCTGGACGTCGTTGGCGTTGAGGTCCTCCATCTTCATGGTGGCGATCTCTTCGACCTGGGCGTTCGTCAGCTTCGCGACCTTGACGGTGTGGGGAGTACCCGAACCCTTGGCGACGCCGGCAGCCTTCTTGATGAGCTCGGCGGCCGGAGGGGTCTTGGTGACGAAGGTGAACGAGCGGTCCTCGTACACCGTGATCTCCACGGGGATGACGTTTCCGCGCTGGGACTCCGTGGCGGCGTTGTACGCCTTGCAGAATTCCATGATGTTGACACCGTGCTGGCCAAGCGCGGGACCGATGGGAGGAGCCGGGTTGGCGGCGCCTGCATTGATCTGCAGCTTGATGAGGCCGGTGACCTTTTTCTTGGGGGCCATGAAAGGGTCCTTCTCTTGCATTGCGTTCCCGCGGGACAGGAGCGTCCTGCGGGGTGGTGGCCATCATGGCGTGATGGCCTGACGACGCTCCCCGGCCAAGCACGCCGGGTGGCGTCGAAGCTTTACTGGATCTTGGTGACCTGGCTGTAGGAGAGCGTCACCGGGGTCTCGCGCTCGAAGATCGACACGAGCACCACCAGCTGCTGCGACTCGTGCTTGATCTCGGAGATCGACGCCGGGAGGGTCTCGAACGGACCCTCGTTGACCGTGACGGACTCGCCGATCTCGAAGTTGACCGTCGCCGGGGTGAACTGCGGCTGGACGGGCTTGCCCGACTCGGCATCGGTGTGGACGATCGTGTGCTCGAGCATCGAGAAGACCTCGGACAGGCTCAGCGGCACCGGGTTGTGGGCGTTGCCCACGAAGCCGGTGACACCGGGCGTGTGCCGTACGGTTCCCCACGACTCGTCGGTGAGGTCCATGCGCACCAGGACGTAGCCCGGGATACGGACCCGGTTGACGATCTTCCGCGTCGTGTTCTTGATCTCGACGACCTCCTCCATCGGCACCTGGATCTCGAAGATGTAATCTTCCATGTCCAGCGTCTGGATGCGGGTCTCGAGGTTGGCCTTCACGCGGTTCTCGTACCCGGCATAGGAGTGGATGACGTACCAGTCACCCTCCTGGCGGCGGAGCTTGGCCTTGAAGGTCTCGACCGGATCCTCGGCGGGGGCCTCGTCCGACCCGTCGGCGTCCGCGGCCTCGTCGGTCTCCGACGAAGCAGCCTCGTCGACGGCGTCCGTCGCGGTCGCCTCGATCTCGTCCGCGGCGTCCGCCTCCGTGGGATCCGCCTCGGCGTCGTCAGCAAGGAGTCCGTCCTCGGCCGCGACATCCGTGTCGGCGGGGTACGTCTCGGAGCCGTCAGCAGGCACGTCGAGGTCGGAGGCTTCCACGCCCGCCTCCGTCCCGTACTCCTCGTTCTCCAGACCATCTTCGGGAGTGATCTGCCGTTCGAGTTCTTGCTCGGACACCTAGCCGCCTGCTTTCTGACATTCTTCGGGAGTTGTTCTGCTTGCGTGTACTGCAGCCGTCACGGAACTGCCGCTCCGGGTTGCGCCGTCGTGCGGGGCGGCGTCAGTTGCCGCCGAAGACCCACACCGCGCCGGCCCCGAACAGGAGGTCCAGGGCTGTCACGAGGAGCATCATGATGACCACGAAGACGAGGACGGTGATGGTGAACCGGACCAGTTCCCGGCGGGTGGGCGTGACCACCTTCCCGAGCTCCGCGAGGACCTGGCGGATGAACAGCATGATGCGTCCGAAGAACCCGCGACGGGGAGCCTTCTTCTCGGAGGGGCTTCCCTTGGAGCTGCTCGCAGCCGTATCGGTCACCGTCAACCTCATCAATCTCTGTGGTGTCCCAGCCGGACCACCAGTGGCGCACCCAGCTGATCATGTGTACCGCCGCGCGGGGCCTGTGCCTGCGCCGGGGCTTCGTGATCTGTTTCTGCCGTACCTTCGCGGATTATCCGCGAAGGCCACGCGCAGGGCAGACAGGACTCGAACCTGCAACCTGCGGTTTTGGAGACCGCTGCGCTACCAATTGCGCCACTACCCTTCGGTTTTGAACCGCTGTCGCGTCCACTCCGGCCGCCCCGGTCAGGGCACGAACCATCATGGTGTTTCAACACCGAGGATCAAGTCTACGCATTGACCGCCGGAACGTCGAACCGGTGCCCGTCCGGGCCTGGTCGGGGCCCGCGCGGAGAGCAGCCGGCACCCGACGGTGCATGCTCCCTGGCGGACCGTGGACCGGTGGTCGACGGTCCGTGACGCCGTCGTGAACCGGCGATGCGGGGCAGCCAGGGGGCCACCGCCTAAGCTGGGACCTGCCACAGACCCTCACGGAACGGGACCCGATGAACGCCACGACCGATGACTCCATCCGCGCAGCACTTCCCCGGATCTCCCGGCGGATCGACTCGATCGCGGAGTCGGCGACACTGGCCGTGGATGCCAAGGCCAAGGCTTTGAAGGCGGCCGGCCGGCCGGTCATCGGCTTCGGGGCGGGCGAACCCGATTTCCCGACGCCGGACTACATCGTCGAGGCGGCGATCGACGCCGCGCGCCAGCCGCGGTTCCACCGCTACTCCCCCGCGGGCGGGCTTCCCGACCTCAAGCAGGCCATCGCCGACAAGACGCTGCGCGATTCGGGCTACGAGGTGGACCCGGCGCAGGTACTCGTGACGAACGGTGGGAAGCAGGCCGTGTACGAGTCCTTCGCCGCACTCCTCGATCCCGGGGACGAGGTTCTCGTGCCCACACCCTTCTGGACCACCTACCCCGAGGCGATCCGCCTGGCGGGCGGTGTTCCCGTCGAGGTCTTCGCCGGACCCGAGCAGGGCTACCTGGTGACCGTCGAGCAGCTCGAGGCGGCGCTGACGCCGAGGACCAAGGTGCTGCTGTTCGTCTCGCCGTCCAACCCCACCGGCGCGGTCTTCGGCGCCGACGCGGTCCGCGAGATCGGCGAGTGGGCCGCCGGACGGGGACTGTGGGTGGTGACGGACGAGATCTACGAGCACCTGACCTACGACGGCGTCCCCTTCACCTCGATCGCCACCGCCGCACCGTCGCTCGGGGACAAGGTGGTCATCCTCAACGGGGTCGCCAAGACCTACGCGATGACCGGCTGGCGGGTCGGCTGGATGATCGGCCCCAGGGACCTCGTCAAGGCCGCGACCAACCTGCAGTCGCACGCGACCTCCAACGTGTCCAACGTCCCGCAGATGGCCGCCCTCGCTGCCGTGTCCGGGCCGCTGACGGCCGTGGACGAGATGAAGGTGGCGTTCGACCGGCGCCGTCGCGCCATGGTGTCCGCACTCAACTCCATCGACGGGGTGGAGTGCCCGACGCCGCACGGGGCCTTCTACGCCTACGCGGACGTCCGCTCCCTGCTCGGCAGGAGCATCGGCGGGGCGACGCCTGCCACGTCCGCCGAGCTTGCCGCGCTGATCCTCGAGAAGGTCGAGGTCGCCGTCGTCCCCGGCGAGGCGTTCGGCCCCAGCGGTTACCTGCGGCTCTCCTACGCGCTCGGGGACGAGGACCTGGCGGTCGGCGTCGAGCGTCTGCAGGACTTCCTCGGCTCGGCCGGCTGACGGGAGACAGTCGGCGGGCTGCCGGCCGTGCACGTCCGCCGCGGCCGGCTGACCGGAGACAGTCGGCAGGCCCGGCCGGCTGCCCGGTGCGCCCGTCCGCCGCGGCCGGCGGGCCGGACCGTGGGCAGCCTCAGAGGAGCCGCCGCTCCGTGGCCCAGCGTGTGAGTTCGTGCCGCGAAGAGAGCTGCAGCTTCCGGAGGACGGCCGAGACGTGGGTCTCGATGGTCTTCACCGAGATGAAGAGCTCCTTCGCCGTCTCCTTGTAGCTGTAGCCGCGGGCGATCAGGCGCATGACCTCGAGCTCACGGGCCGAGAGCCGGTCGAGCTCGTCGTCCACCGCAACGGACGCCGTACCGAACGCGTCCAGCACGAACCCTGCGAGCCGCGGGGAGAACACGGCGTCACCCGACGCGATGCGCTGCACGGCGTCGGTGATTTCGGGTCCCGAGATGGTCTTGGTCACGTAACCCCGCGCTCCTGCCCGGATGACGGCGACGACGTCCTCCGCCGAATCGGAGACGCTCAGGGCGAGGAACCGGGCGGTGGTCCCCTGCCGCGTGCAGCGGTGGATGACCTCCGCTCCCCCGCCGCCGAGTCCGCCCGGCAGGTGTACGTCGAGGAGGACGACGTCGGGGGCGGTGGCCCCGATCACGGCCTCGGCCTCCTCGACCGTCGCGGCCTCGCCGAGGACGCTGATCACCGGACCCAGTGCGGCCCGCAGGCCCGAGCGGAAGATGCCGTGATCGTCCACGATCACCACCGAGACCGTCCCGGCCACCGGCCCGTCAGCTGCCAACGTCTCTTGCTCCACGTCCGTCCCTCCTCCGACCGTCCGGCCGTCGATCGCTGTCGTACCGATTGTCCTGCGCCGAATACCCGGGTGCGGCGCGGCCGCTCACCGCTGTCGCTCACCCTCGGTCGGCACGGCATTCGCTTCCGTCCTCGGCAGCCGCAGGCGGACCTCCGTGCCGTCCCTGTCGCTCCTGATCTCCGACGAGCCGCCGTGGCGCAGCATCCGGCTGTGAATCGACTCCCGGATCCCGGCCCGGTCCGCCGGGACCGCTGACTGGTCGAACCCTTCGCCGCGGTCCCGCACGAACACCTCGACGGTGTCCGGGCCGGCCTCGAGGTATACCGAGACAGCGACGCCGGCGTGCCGGGCGGCGTTCAGCATGGCTTCACGCGCCGCCTGAGCGAGGGCGTCCTCCGCCGACCCGAGATGGGCGTCGCCGACGGCGACGACGGACACGGGATGACCGTACAGGTCCTCGACCTCGCCCGCCGCGACCTTGAGCCGCTCCGCCAGGCTACCGGGGTCCCGGGTGGGGTCCGCGAAGAGCCACTGACGCAACTCGCGCTCCTGCGCGCGAGCCAGACGCAGGACGTCCGTCTCGGAGTCGGCCCTGTTCTGGATCAGGGCGAGCGTCTGCAGGACGGAGTCGTGGAGGTGTGCGGCGATCTCCGCCCGCTCCGTCTCCCGGACGCGGGCTGCGCGTTCGGCCTCGAGGTCGCGCCAGAACTTCAGCCCCCACGGAGCGAGCACCAGGCCGACTCCTGCCAGGACCGCGAGCACGGCGACGAGCGTCGCCATCGTCAGGGTCCATGAACCGCTGCTGGACAGGGCCACCAGCACGCCCGTCACGACGAGCACGATCCCGGCGAGCAGGCGCAGGGTCCCCCCGGCGCGCTCGGCCCCCGCCCGGTTCATGACGCGTGCGCGGCGCACCTCGTCCAGTTGGGACCAGGCGAGCGCGGCCCCTGTCGCGACCACGGCGATCGGCACGAAGAACCCCCAGTCGACCTGCACGCCGAGCAGCTGCAGGACGAGGACGGCCGCTGCGAGGAGGAGCGCCGTACCGAACAGGACCTCCCGCCGCCCCGCGCGGAGGGTCCGTTCACGCCAGGCCTCGGCGTCGAACGCACCCGCTGCCGGTGCGGGTGACGGATCGCCGAGGACCCGGGCGGTCTGGCCCGTAGCCCTGCTGCCCGCTCCCGCCGGCACGGCACCAGCAACTCCGGCCCCGGCGCCGACGCCGTGCATGAAGGCCGCAGGGCCGGTCTGCCGTCCGGACTCTGCCGCGCGGTCCGCCGCGGTGGGAACGAAGATCCACAGCCAGGCATAGAGCAGGACACCCGCGCCGGAGGCGAGGGTCAGGACCCCCATGCCGATCCGGGCCCACGAGCGCTTGACGCCCAGGTGAGCGGCCAGCCCGGCGCAAACGCCGGCGATGACGCCGTCGGGGCTGCGCAGCAGGGGTGGTCTCATGCCCTCATCAAAACACGTCAGGGGATCCCAGGGGGCGCTCCCGGACCGGAATCAGGGCGGACTCAGGGTCGAGTCAGGGTAGGCCCCGATGGTCCGGCGCCTGCGCCGCCGGGAGGATGGAGGCATGACCTCAGCACCCACCCCAGGCGGGCCGTCCTGGCAGCACGAACCGGCCGCACCTACCGCGGGACCTCCCGCCTCCTCCCCGTTCTTCCGCTGGATCCGTGGACTCGACATCACCCGGGCACCCGATCGATGGGTCGGGGGCGTCTCCGGGGGGATCGCCCGGCGTACGGGCCTCGACCAGGCCCTCGTCCGCGGGCTCATCGTGATCCTCTCGGTCTTCGGCGGGATCGGCGTGCTGCTGTACGGCCTGGCCTGGGCACTGCTGCCCGAACCGGACGGGCGCATCCACGTGGAGCAGGCCGGCCGGGGGTCGTGGACGTCCGGCCTCACCGGCGCAGCTGCCCTCGTGGCGATCGGCCTGCTGCGTCCCAACATCCCGCTGTTCGGCGACGGCGGGACGGGCGGCCTCCTCTGGACGCTCTTCTGGATCGGCGCGGTGGTCCTCTTCGTCTACTGGATCGTCAATCGGAACAGTGGCAAGGGCCGGCCCGGGGGGCCCGGCTTCCAGGGGCCCGGGGCCGGGCCCGCTTCCGGAGGTCCCGGAGCGGGCGGGCCGGGCTCCGGTGAACCGGGCTTCGGCGGGCCAGGCTTCGGCGGACCAGGCTTCGGCGGACCAGGCTTCGGGGGGCCAGGCTTCGGCGGACCCGCAGCGGGCGGGCCGGGCTTCGGCGGGCCAGGCTTCGGTGCACCCGGGTCCGGGCCGTCGCAGCCCTTCGGACCGGCACCTTCGAACTCCGCGGCCTCCGGTTCCGCGCCTGCCGGACCACCGCCCACCGGACCCGTGCCCATCGCACCACATCCGGACGGACCGGAATCCTCGGCGGCGAGCGGGGCCGCCCCGGACACGACCGATACCGGGCCGTCCGGAAGTACGCCGTCCGGTGCCGCGTCCTTCTCCACCGCTCCGGGCGCGGCACCGGGGACAGGAACCGGATCCCCGATCCGGTCGGGCGGAGCAGCACCGGTCGCCACGGAGGGCGATGACCCGGTCACGGAGGACCATGACGACCGCACCGTCCCCCTGCCCTATCGTCCGGACACCCTGACCCGCCCCCTTCCCGGCCCCTTCCCCTACGCCGCCGACACGGCGGGGCCGGGCTGGACGGGTCCCGGGTCCTCTGCACCCTTCCCCGCTCCCTCTGGAGCGGGGCCGGGGACAGGTCCTGTCGCCCTCCGCGCACCACGGTCCGTCCGCATCCGTCCGAGCCGCCCGTCGGGGCCCGCCACGGCGCTGCTAATCGGCGGCGCCCTCGTCGTCGCGGCTGCCGTGCTGGCCGCCGACTACCTCGGCGCCCTCGCCGTCACCGATGCAGCGGTCGTGGCCTGCGCCGCAGCCGCCGTCGTGCTCGCCCTCGGCGTGATCGTCCTCGGGCTGCGGGGGCGCACGTCGGGTCTTGTCGGAGTGGCCGCCACCCTGACCCTCCTCGGCGGGCTGATCGCGTCCTTCTCGGTGATGGGTGGAACGTGGATCGTCGCGCAGGAGAGCCGGACGGCGCCCGCAGCACTTGCCGGCGCGGCCGACGGCTACAGCATCCTGGCGGCCCAGAGCACGATCGACCTCTCGGACGTCCGTCGCCCCACGCGGGACGTCGTCGTGCCGGTCAACGCGCTCGTCAGCGAGGTCACCGTGATCGTCCCGGGCGACATCCCCGTGGAGGTCCGGAGCCGCATGGCACTCGGTGCCGCGGAAGCCCGCGGGACCGCCGTCGACGATGCGGCGGCACCGGAGTTCCGGAGCGACGGCGGCGTCCTGCAGCTGGACAACCGCGATCTCAACCCGGACGCGTCCGGTCCCGCCATCGTGCTGGACGTGAGGGGCGCCCTCAGCGACGTCACCATCGTGACGGCGTCGCCGTCGGACAGCCCGGCACCCGGGACCAGCGCACCCACCCCCACAGGAGACACCCCATGAGCACCGCCATCACCCCTCCGCGCCGAGCGCGCCTCGTCACCGTCGTCTGGGGAATGGTCATCCTGACCGTCGCCGGGCTCCTGCTCGCGGGCCAGTTCGTGACCCTGTCCATCGATCCGGTGGTGGTGGCCCTGGGCCTCCTGGTCGGCGTCGGACTCGCCCTCGTCGCGGGAGGCCTTCTGTCCCTGCGCGGACGCGGCACACCGATCGGTCACCAGGACGGGGACAGCGCGGGTATCGCGTCGTTCGAGGGCGACGACGACCTCCCGTCCGCTGGCCAGGGCCCGTATTCCCCCACGGCATACTGAAGCGGAGCACCAGATCCCCGCATCAGGCGGCGCACCACTCCCGGCACCACCGGGGCACCACCGGGGCACCGACCGACAGACACGGCCGCCACGGCCAGAACCCGAAAGGCACACCATGCAGTCCTTCTACCGCATCCTCCGCTCCTCCCCCATCAAGCGCGCACCGGGGGGAATCCTCGGCGGCATCGCCTCAGGTATCGCCCGGGAGTCCGGCTGGCGGGTGAGCTACGTCCGCATCGCGATGCTGCTGAGCTTCCTGCTCCCGTTCATCGGCCTCCCCCTCTACGCGGTGCTCTGGCTGCTGCTGCCGACGACCGACGGCACGATCGCACTGGAGAAGGCACTGAGCCGCTGACACCGCCAGGACGGGCGTGACGGGGACGGGGCCTTCGGGGACGATGCCCCGTCCTTCTCCGTGACCTGCAAGGATGGATGCCGTGCCGAAGACCTCAGCTGCCCGAAGCTTCCCCCGCCTGCTCGTCGTCGCCTGCGCGTTCCTCTTCGTCTCCGGCTACTTCGTGGTGCGGTTCCCCGACGTCGAGGGTGCCGAATACGCGTCCTACGGCTTCAACCTCCTCATCGCGCTTCCCGCCTTCGTCGCCCTCGTCCACCAGTTCGGTGCCGTACGCGGCGCCGCGACGCTGGTCGCGGTGTCGGTCTTCGGCTACCTGATCGAAGGATTCGGGGTGGCCACGGGTGTCCCCTACGGCGAGTTCTACTACGGCAGCGCCATGGGGCCGACGATCCTCGGCCTCGTCCCGTACCTGCTGCCGCTGTCCTACGTGCCCCTCGTCATCGGAGCCGTGGCCATGGTGTCGGGCGCGGGTTCCCTCCTGCGGAGGATCCTCCTCGGCGGCCTCCTGCTGGTCGTGATCGACGGCGTGCTCGACCCGGGCGCCGTGGCCCTCGGATTCTGGATCTGGCCCGGTGGCGGCCCCTACTACGGCGTACCGCTCTCCAACTACGGCGGCTGGCTCATCTCCGGACTCATCGCATCGGCACTCGTGGCCCTGATCGGCGGGCGGCGCATCACCGATCAGCCGCTCCGGCCCGGTCTGCTCGACAGCCTGCTCGTGTCGATGTTCCTCTGGCTCGGTGTGTGCATCTTCTCCGGCCTCGCGTTCCCGGCCGTCCTCGCCGCGGTGCTCATCGCCGGCATCGTCCGCCGGCGGCTGCAGCTGACCCGGACCATCGCAGCCCCGCAGGCCTCCGGCGCCCCCGCACACGCCGGCTGACAGGCCGCCCCTGGGGTCCACGCGACCGGGTGGACGATCCGACCGCCTGAACCGCTCGCGTCCCGCATCCCGTGCCGAGAGGCGGAGCCCGGTCGATTGCGCGCCGGTGGAGTCCCTAGGCGACCGGTCCCAGCCGCGCCAGCAGCTTCTGCGTGGACATCATGGCCCCGCCGAGGACGGCGGGCAGCCCACCTCCCGGGTGCACGGACGCACCGACGCGCCACAGCCAGGGCCGCAGCGGGTCCGAGTACGGCGGGACATGGAACGGTCCGCTCATCCAGGCCGGGTGCACGGCGCCGTACAGCGCCCCGCCGGCCGACCCCCGCTCGCCGAAGTATCCCGGGTCGAGCACCGTCGACGACGCGACGTAGTTCTCGAGGGGCTCGGGCAGGCCGAGGACGCGGGTGGTGCGATCCAGCTCCCGCCGGACGAAGGGATCCGCGAGCGTGTAGGTCCGGCCGTTCGCCGGCGCGGTGAGGAGCAGGGCGAGGGTCGCCGACCGGTTGGGATACACCTCGTCGGCGGGATAGTAGTTGGCGAACGCCATGGTCTGCTCCGGCTCGGAGCCTTCCTCGAGGCTCGCGTAGAGTGCCGCGGGATCGTCCGGCATGATGACGCCGTGCCGCGGGGTCCCCGCGGGCAGCGGGCGCGAGAGGACCGCGTACACCCCGACGGCGGAACAGGTGAGTCTGCGCGGCGTCCTGGGACGACGACCGGCCAGCAGCCCCGCGAGCCGATGGGCGTCGAGGCCACTGACGACGGCATCGGCCGGGTACGTCCCCTCCGCCGTGACCACGCGCCGCCGGCCGATCCGCCGCGCGGGCTCCCCGGTGCGGATCTCGACCCCGGCGCCGACAGCCAGCCGCTCCAGGGCGCGCACGAGCTCGTAGATGCCACCGCGCGGGATCCAGACGCCGTCGTGCGCCATGATCGCCGGCATGCTCGCATAGAGGGCGGGCGTCCGGGTGGGACTGACCCCGGCGTTGAGGGTGTGGATCGCGATGACCTCCCGCAGCCCCTCGGGCAGCCAGTCGAGGCTGTCGAGGTAGCTGCGGGTGGTGAGGCGGCGCCCGTAGAGGCCCGCAAGCTTCGCAAGCGCCGGGTGGGACCGGCGGTCGAGCGGACCGGTCGTCAGCAGGCGTGAGACGTCGCCGCCCAGCACACCGTGCTCGCCGGCGAAGCGTTCCCAGGCCTCGTGCCACGGGTGTCCCGGGGGGACGGGCAGCGGACAGGCCTCCCCGCGGTAGTAGTAGGTGCCGACCTCGGCCAGGCGCTCGAGATCGAGGCCGGCCTCGGCGGCGGCCGGTGCGGGATCGGCGGAAGCCGGGGTGACGGCGTCGAGCAGGTCCAGCAGCTCGCGCCAGACCGTCGGGAAGGTGAACAGCGACGGCCCCGTGTCCATGCGCTGGCCGTCCACCTCGATACGGCGGCTCTTGCCGCCCACGTGGTCCGATGCCTCGAGCAGCGTGACGCTGTGACCCGCGCGGCCGAGGAGCGCGGCGGCGGTGAGACCACCGATCCCGCCCCCGACGACGACGACGCGGCTCATCGGTAGAGGCCCAGCGTGAGGGCGACGACGAGCTGGACGCCCGCCACCGTGCCCGCCACATAGGGGAAGGCGATGGAGTAGCGGTAGAGCCGGTGCCCGGTCTCGGGCCGCGGATCACGCCACAGCCCCCAGAGGAGCCACCCGGCGATCAGCGCGTTCACGACGGCGACCGGGATGTTGACGAGCGCGAAGCACACGGTGGAGACGGCCCACCACGCACCGCTCCACGAGACGACCCCGCGCGGCCCGAGCCGGACCGCCGTCGTCGTGATCCCCACGCCCCTGTCCTCGTCGATGTCCTGGACGGCGTCGTAGGTGTGTTTCGCCGCGCTCCAGGCCATCAGGCCGACGGCGGCCGCCCAGACCGGTTCGGCACCCAGGGCATAGGGCACGATCACGAGGGGGAAGGCGTAGGCCGCGTTGCTGATCGAATCGAGGCAGGGACGCGCCTTGAAGCGCAGGGGTGGCGCCGAGTAGAAGACGAACACCAGGGCGTAGGCCGCGATCCAGGCGAGCGCCGCAGGAGGCAGCGTGACGGCGAACCACGCGAGGAACGGCAGGTTGGTCGCGAGGACCGCGATCCAGATGGCGCGGACCTCCGACGCCCTGATGAGCGCCCCCTCGAGGGAGCCCTTGCGCGGGTTGAGCGCGTCGGTGTCCTGGTCGAAGATGTCGTTGACGCCGTAGATGAGGAGATTGAACGGCAGCGTGAGCCAGACCAGGAGCGCCAGGGCCTCCCACTGCCAGAACGACCCGGTGAGCCACAGCCCCACGACTCCGGTGCCCAGCGTGTTGACCCAGAGGACCGGCCGGGAGATGTGGACCATGCGCAGCGCCGCTGGCGCAAAACCTGCCTGGGGCACTGCTGGTGTCCTCCTCGGACCTGCGGGTGAACGCTCGGCGGGACTCGGTCCGCCGTGCGCCGGTCCGTCCCAGCCTACGTGCTCCCCGGCAGACCCGACGCCGGACCGGCAGGGGGTCCGGGCCTGGTGTGACGCGTTCGGGTGGCCGAGCCGGGGTGTGTCTAGAATCATAGGCGGGCCCGACGGCGTGCTCCTGACGGACCACCCACCCCCTCTCCGAAGGAAACCCACCCCCCATGAAGATCGGAATCCTCACCAGCGGCGGCGACTGCCCCGGGCTCAACGCCGTCATCCGTGGCGCCGTGCTCAAGGGCATCAAGACGTACGACCAAGAGTTCGTAGGATTCCGGGACGGGTGGCGCGGCGTCGTCGAGGGCGACGTCGTCGACCTTCCCCGCCACGCCGTGCGGGGCATCTCCAAGCAGGGCGGCACCATCCTCGGCACCTCGCGCACCAACCCCTTCGAGGGCAAGGGCGGCGCGGAGGCCATCAAGGCCAATCTCGACCGGTTGGGCATCGACGCGGTGATCGCGATCGGCGGCGAGGGCACGCTGGCCGCCGCGAAGCGGCTGACGGACCTCGGCCTCAAGATCGTGGGCGTTCCCAAGACGGTCGACAACGACCTCGACGCCACCGACTACACCTTCGGCTTCGACACGGCCGTGCAGATCGCCACCGAGGCGATCGACCGCCTGCGCACCACCGGCGAATCCCACAGCCGCTGCATGATCGCCGAGGTCATGGGGCGCCATGTCGGGTGGATCGCCCTGCACGCCGGCATGGCCTCCGGCGCCCACGCCATCCTCATCCCCGAACAGCAGACGAGTATCGAGCAGATCGCCGAATGGGTCTCCGACGCCAACGCCCGAGGCCGCGCGCCCCTCGTGGTCGTCGCGGAGGGCTTCGTGCCCTCGCACATGGAGCAGGCCCACTCCGAACGCGGACTGGACACCTTCGGCCGCCCCCGCCTCGGCGGAATCGCCGACCAGCTCGCACCCGAGCTGGAGTCGCGCACGGGCATCGAGACCCGCGCCACCATCCTCGGACACATCCAGCGCGGCGGTGTGCCGACGTCCTTCGACCGCGTCCTCGCCACGCGCCTCGGTATGGCGGCAGTGGATTCCGTCAAGGATGAGCTGTGGGGCACGATGGTCTCGCTCAACGGCACGGAGATCGCCCACGTGGGCTTCGAGGCCGCACTCGGCAATCTGAAGCGGGTTCCGCAGCACCGCTACGACGAAGCCGCCATCCTCTTCGGGTGATCGTGGAACTCGATCCCGGCACCGTCTCGATCATCCGGCTCGCCTGGTCACGGCTTCTCGGACTGGAGGACGGCGCCCTCGAGGACGACGGCGGCGATCGCCTCTACAGCGTGGACGACGACACCGGCGTCCTGACCTTCGTGACCCTGTTCGGCCGCGAGATCCTGAAGGGCCCGCGGTGGGCGGTCGACGCGGGCAGGACGCTGACGGGTCCCGACCTCCGGAGCCACTCGACCCTGCTCTCCCTGAGCCGCGACCACGGCGGCCGGGGACTCGGCGAGGCACGGCTGTACTTCTGCGACGCGCTGCCCCGCTTCGACGGCCCTCCGGCGGTGGTGTCGGGCGAGCGGGATCTCGTCCTCGATCTCGAACGCCGGTGCCCGCCCGACGATGTCGCGGAAGCCGGCCTCAGCGAGTCGGAGCACCCTTTCGTGCTGGTGGAGGGCGACGACGAGCCGGCAGCGGGCCGGCCGGTGCCGTTGGCCGGGGCGGGTTACGACATCTGGGAGGGGATCCTCGCGCACCTCGCCGTCATCACCCCGCCCGACGAACGGCGGAAGGGCTACGCCCAGCGCATCGCAGCCGTGGCGGTGGAGGAGTCCATGGCTGCCGGCCTGGTGCCCCAGTGGCGCGCCCGGACGGACAACACGGCATCGCAGCGCACCGCGCTGCGGGCGGGATTCGCCTACGCCGGGACCCAGACGTCGGTCATCCTCGACGCGAAGTGATCCTCCCGGCAGGCCGGAACGGCGGGCACCCTGCTGCCGGGTGCCCGCAGGCGGTCACCCGGCGAACAGGGCCATGAGCTCGGTCCGGCCGAACAGCTCCGCTGCGGCCCGGGCGGACGGGGCACCGGCGTCGGGGTCCGCTCCCGCGTCGAGGAGCAGCCGCGCGACCTCCGTGTGACCCTTGAAGACGGCGCCTGCCAGCGGGGTCTGCCCGCGGTCGTTCGCCTGGCCGGCGTCGGCCCCGCGCGCCAGCAGGTCACGGACGATCGCGGGATGCCCGCTGTAGGCGGCCAGCATGAGCAGGCTGTCGCCCGCCGTGTTGGTCAGCGTATAGGGCACCCCGGCGTCGAGGTAGCGGGTGAGCGTCGGGCCGTCGCCCTGCCGCGCGGCGTCGAACAGGGCATGCGCCAGGGCGATGGCCGCCGCCGCTCCGTCGTCGCCCGCCGCCCCCTGCCGCCCGGCGTCGCCCGGCCCGCCCTGGACACCGGTCACCGCGGTGCCCTCAGGAAGCCCGTGGCGCGTCCGACCACCTGGCCGGCGTCAGGCGCGACGATGACCTCCTGCGCCGCGGCGTAGAGCTCGTCCCCGTCCTGCACCAGGAGGTCCGCGGAGGCGTCGACGGACCGCTTGAGGACGGCGAGGGCGATGGGGCCCATCTCGTAGTGGTGACCGACGGAGGTGACCCGGCCCACGGTCCTGCCCTCGCTGAGCACCGGGCTGCCCGCCACGGGAAGCGTGTGCTGGCTGCCGTCGAGGTGCAGGAAGGTCAGGCGCCGCGGAGGATGCCCGAGGTTGTGCACGCGCGCGACGGTCTCCTGACCCTTGTAGCAGCCCTTGGCGAGATGCACGGCGGTACGCATGAGGTCGAGTTCGTGCGGGATGGTCTTCTCGTCGGTCTCGAACCCGGGCCGGGGCCGCCAGGCGGCGATCCGCAGGGCTTCCGCGGCCGACGAACCGGCCAGGGCGAGGCCCGTCCGGGCCACGGTCGTGTCCAGTGCTCCGCGGGGTACGAGGTACTCGAACCAGGGGCGCTCGCGGCCGGGGTGCGCGCCGGCCTCGACCGTGGAGTACGCGTACCCACCTGCGCCGACGGCGGGCCAGGGATCCTCCCAGACGAGGACGTCATGTCCCAGCTCGGGCAGCGCCCGGGTGGCTCCGAGCACGGCCCACTCCCCCGTGGCGTCCGCCACCTCCACCCGCAGCATGAACTTCATGCGCTCGAGCCAGGCGGCGAGCGGTGCGGCCTCACCACCCTCGGTGACCAGCCAGGCCGTGGTGCCGTCGTCGACGATGTGGATCGAGTACTCGATGCGCCCCTGGACGGTGAGCAGCAGGGTCTCCGAGCTCTGCCCGGGCCGCAGCCCGAGCAGCAGCTGGGAGGACAGGGTGTTGAGCCAGCTCAACCGGTCCGGTCCGGCGACCGTGACGACACCGCGGTGCGAGAGGTCGACGACGGCCTTCCCCTCGGCGAGGACACGCTGCTCACGGAAGGGATCCCCGTAGTGGGACGCGACGAGGGAGTCCGCTCCCCCGCCTTCGACGGCGCCGGGACGGGCAAGGAGTGGGCTGGGTTCGATCATGACCATGTAACGCCTCCCGGGCGTGACTATTCCTGCGGTGGTGCGGGCGGCAGCCGGACGGGCGGCAGGGTCACGACGACTTCTTGAGGATCGCCGACGCGTGCGCCTCCAGCGCGTTGCCGTCCGCCGCGACGTCCCAGCGCCAGTAGAGATCACCCTCCACCAGACCGAACAAGCGCGTGGCCGCGGTGTACTCCTTCGAGTGCTGTCCGCGCATCACGAGGTCCGTGCTCAACTGGATCTGCGGACCCTTGATGCTTCCGTAGTACAGCTCGGCGATGCCGCCGGGGTGCACGATGGTCGCCGTGATGTCGAACCCGCCGGCGTCGTTGCGGAACTGCTCCACCTCATCGGCGCTCTTCAGGGCGGGGACGATGTCTGCGGGGTTCAGGCCCGGGCCGACGTCGGAGTCGTCGAGCTTGCGCTCCAGCGACCAGAAACCCGTCTCCACCGAGAGCGGGCGCAACTGCGCACCCTGCTCGTCGATGAGCCAGGACTCGGCGCTGTACTGCAGGAAGGGAAGGCCGTGCTGGGAGAAGACGACACGCTGCGAGAAGCGCTCCGATTCAGCGGTTCCCTCACCGAGCATCCCGGTGCCCTCCCAGGTTCCGAGAAGCCACGACAGCGGGACGAGCTCGGGCGTGAGGTCGGTAGGCAGATCGATCGACATGGGGCTCCGGGCCGATCGGCTACTTCTGGCCCTTGTAGAGGCGCGTGATCACGAGGGCTGCGAAACCGGCCATGCCGAGACCGGCGAGGACCAGCAGCGAGATGAAGAAGATTTCAAGAGCGAGGATGGACATGCCACCATCCTAGCGCGGGGCGCCGACGTGCCGGGACGTGCTCGCCGCAGCGGGGACGGCTTCCCGGGAGGACCGCCGGCACGCCCTGTCGGACGACGATCAGGCCAGGAGCAGCTTCTCGAGGAAGTACACGACGGCGCCGAGGGCCAGTACCGGGGCCACGCCCGCGGCGATCGCCGCGGTGGTGTCGAGGGGGGACTCGCGGGCCACCAGGAGACGGCGGGTGCCGGCGAGGACCGCGCCGCACGCCACCCCGACCACGGCGGCGGGAAGAGCCGGGACGTCGGTGAACAGGAGTGCACCCAGCGGACCGGCGAGACCTGCGAGCACGACGGCGGCGGGAGCCACGAGGCGGTCGGGCAGGGGCAGGAGGCACACGGCGATCGCGATGACGACGCTCACCCCCGTGACGAGGAGGACACCCGAATCGGCGGCGTTCACCCCCAGCCGGTCGGCAGCCACCCAGCCCGATCCCATGGCCACGGCGATCACCCCCGAACTCGCCCCGAGCGTCGATTCCAGGCGGTAACTCTGTCCCGTACCGCGGATCAGCTGGATCATGAAGACGGCCCCGACACCGAGGGCCACCGAGGCGGGGAACCAGGTCAGGAAGGACGGCCCGGGATTGACGGACGTGAGGACGACGGCCAGCAGGGCGCTCGACCCGATCGCCGCGGCCTGGCTCTTCCGGGCGGGTACCCGGAGGATCGCGGGCCAGCCGATCGCCGCGACGATGCACAGCAGCCCGGTGACGATCGCCACCGACGGCAACGAGACATAGGAGGCTCCGACGATCGCCGCCGTCGCCCCCGACGCGGCCCCTGCCGCTACGGCCACACTCGTCCTCTTCATCCCAGCAATACTGCCCTACGTCCTCGGGCGGCGGGAAAAACGGCGGCGGGACGCCCGGCCTTGGGGGAGCGTCGCGTGCGCCGCATCACAGGCCGGGGAGGCCTGCGGCTATACTTGCCCACATCTCTACCCGCCTCGCCCACCCGTCCAGGGGGCGGTGGCGCCGCTGCCCGATGATGCGCATTCCCGACCCGTGGAGGACACATGCCGCACATCCTGATGCTCACGAACACCACCGGTTCGTCCGTCGACATCCTGCCGGCCCTCGAACTGCTGAACCACAAGGTGCACATCCTCGCGGCCGAGCCCACGGCCCTCCTCGAGACGGAACCGTGCGACGTCGTCCTCGTGGACGCGCGGAAGGACCTCGTGGGCGCCCGGTCGCTGACCCAGCTGCTGAAGGCGACGGGCCTGAGTGCGCCCCTGGTCCTCGTCCTGACGGAAGGCGGCATGGCCGCCGTCGCGGCCAACTGGCTCGCCGACGACGTCGTCCTCGACTCCGCGGGGCCAGCGGAGGTTGAGGCCCGGCTGCGCCTGGTCATCGCGAGGTCCGCCGCTGCCGGCGAGGAGACCAGCACCGAGATCCACGCCTCCGGGGTGGTCATCGACGAGGCCAGCTACACGGCACGGGTCGGCGGCGAGCCGCTCAACCTGACCTACAAGGAGTTCGAGCTCCTGAAGTACCTGGCGCAGCACCCCGGCCGCGTCTTCACCCGCGACCAGCTCCTGCACGAGGTCTGGGGCTACGACTACTACGGAGGCACGCGCACCGTTGACGTGCACGTGCGGCGCCTCCGGGCGAAGCTGGGCTCGGACCACGAGCAGCTCATCGGCACCGTGCGCAACGTCGGGTACCGGTTCACACTCACCCGTCTCCCCGAGGACCGCAGCTCGGTCAACCAGGACGCCTGACCGGGTCCGTCCGGACACCTTTCCCGGCGGGAACGACGAAACCCCCTTTTACCACGGGTGGAAGGGGGTTTCGCTGTCCCGGTGACGGGACCATGGTGGAGGACATACGGGTCGAACGTATCGCGGGCACCCCACTGGTGCATCCCCCTCGAGCAGGTCACGACATTACCCCACGCCCGGGCGACCGGCAAACCGGCACCGACCGGGGCAGGGCTAGGCTGGGCGCATGACCGCCGTCGAGCACACACCCACCTGGTCCGTCGACAGGATCGCCGGCGCGCCGGCGGCCGCGACCCTCGAGGAGATCCGCCGCCTGGCCGCGGCAGCCTCCGAGGCCGACGGCAACCCTCCCCTCTCGGAGCAGACCCTCGTCACGCTGCGGGCCGAGGACGCCGGCGAGCGACTGCTCGTCATCACCGCGCGCTCCGCGGGCCAGCCGGACAGCGATCTGGCCGGTGTCGCGGTGATCACCCGCGGGTCGGGTGACGGCTCCGTCCTGGAACTCGTCGTCGGGCCGGACTGCCGGGGGGAGGGCGCCGGGACGGCGTTGATCGAGGCCGTCCTCGCCGAAGGGATCACCGATCTCCGGGGCTGGTCCCACGGCAACCATTCGGCGGCCGCCGATCTCGCCGCGCGCTTCGGGTACGCACCCGTGCGGGAACTCTGGCGCATGCGGCTCACGCGCGCCGCCGTCGAGCAGTCGGTCCCCGCCCTGCGCCTGCCCGACGGCGTCGTGCTGCGTCCCTTCGTCCGCGGTCGGGACGAGGAGGCCTGGCTCGCCGTCAACGCCGCCGCCTTCGCGCACCACCCGGAACAGGGCGCGACGACGCGCGCGGACCTCGAGGCACGCCTGGACGAGGACTGGTTCGACGCCGAGGGCTTCCTGCTCGCCGTGCGGTCCGCGGACGACACCCTGCTCGGCTTCCACTGGACGAAGGTTCACCCGGGCACCGGCGGGCATCCGGCCATGGGCGAGGTCTACGTCGTCGGAGTGGCGCCCGAGGCGCAGGGCACGGGCCTCGGCAAGGCGCTGACCATCGCGGGGATCGACCACCTGCACGGCAAGGGCCTGCAGGCGATCATGCTCTACGTCGACGCGGACAACACCGCCGCCGTCGCGCTGTACCGCACCCTCGGTTTCACCCGGTGGGACGTGGACGTCATGTACGCGCCAACCGCGGCGCAGGCCACCTTGTAAGGTTATTTTCGAGGCGTACCCCTGCCCGATCAGGGCGGGGTACGCGATGATGCCCGCCCACCTGCAGGAGACGCCATGGATTCGAAGACCACACCCCGGGGTGCCTCGCTCTACGGCTCGTCCGAGACGGCTCCGGCCCGGGCGACGCAGGACCGCATCGACATCCCCGAGTTCGCTCCGAGCCTCCTGCCCTCCGGCGACATCCGGCCGGACCGCTTCCTCGACCGTGAGATCAGCTGGCTCGACTTCAACGCCCGCGTGCTCGAACTCGCGGAGGACCCCGAGCTCTTCCTGCTGGAGCGGGTCAACTTCCTCTCCATCTTCGCGTCCAACCTCGACGAGTTCTTCATGGTCCGTGTCGCCGGGCTGAAGCGCCGCATCGCGACCGGTCTCGCCGTCCCCTCGGCCGCGGGACTCAGCCCCATCGAGCAGCTCGAGAAGATCATGCAGGACGGCTACCAGCTGCAGCAGCGCCACGCGGCCGTGTTCGCCGAGCACATCCGGCCGGCCCTCGCCGAGGAGCAGATCCACCTCACCACCTGGCAGGAACTCGACGAAACCGCGCGGGCGGAACTGCACAAGATCTTCGCGGAGAAGGTCTTCCCGATCCTCACGCCCCTCGCCGTCGATCCCGCGCACCCGTTCCCCTACATCTCCGGACTCTCCCTCAACCTCGCCGTCGTGGTCCGCAACCCGGTCAGCGAGAAGGAGCTCTTCGCCCGCGTCAAGGTGCCGGACCAGCTGCCGCGCCTCATGTCCGTGGACGGTCCGCGTGCCGGGAACGTCGCCGGGCGGATCGCGCGCTTCATCCCGCTCGAGGAGGTCATCGCCGTCCACCTCGACCAGCTGTTCCCCGGCATGGAGGTGCTCGAGCACCACCTGTTCCGCGTGACCCGCAACGAGGACCTCGAGGTCGAGGAGGACGACGCCGAGAACCTGCTGCAGGCCCTCGAGAAGGAGCTGCTCCGCCGCCGCTTCGGTCCGCCGGTGCGCCTCGAGGTGACCACGGACATCAATCCGAGCATCCGCGCCCTGCTGTCGCGCGAGCTCGGCGTCGAGGAGGACGAGGTGTACAACCTCCCCGCCCCCCTGGACCTCCGGGGACTCAGCGTCATCGCCGGGATCGACCGCGGCGACCTGCACTACCCGAAGCACGTCCCGCACACGAGCCGCCACCTCAACGAGAGCGAGACCTCCAAGGCCGCGAACGTCTTCGCCGCCATGCGCCGCCGGGACATCCTCCTGCACCACCCCTACGACTCCTTCTCGACGTCGGTGCAGGCGTTCCTGGAGCAGGCCGCGGCCGACCCCAAGGTGCAGGCCATCAAGCAGACGCTGTACCGCACCTCGGGTGACTCCCCGATCGTCGACGCCCTGATCGACGCGGCGGAGGCCGGCAAGCAGGTCCTCGCGCTCGTCGAGATCAAGGCGCGCTTCGACGAGCAGGCGAACATCTCCTGGGCCCGGAAGCTCGAGCAGGCGGGCGTGCACGTGGTGTACGGGATCGTGGGCCTGAAGACGCACTGCAAGCTCTCCCTCGTGGTGCGGCAGGAGATCGACGGGCTGCGCCGGTACTGCCACATCGGCACGGGCAACTACCACCCCCGCACGGCGCGGTACTACGAGGACCTCGGGCTCCTCACGGCGAACGAGCAGGTGGGCCAGGACCTCTCGAGGCTGTTCAACCAGCTCTCCGGGTACGCCCCGAAGTCCACGTTCAAGCGCCTGCTCGTCGCTCCGCGCTCGGTCCGCTCGGGCCTGATCGACCGCATCGAGCGGGAGATCGCCAACAAGCAGGCCGGTCTCGCCGCGCGGGTGGTCATCAAGGTCAACTCGATGGTGGACGAAGCCATCATCGACTCGCTCTACCGGGCCTCGCAGGCCGGTGTGCAGGTCGACGTGATCGTCCGCGGCATCTGCTCCGTCCGCCCCGGCGTCCCGGGACTCAGCGAGAACGTGACGGTGCGCTCCGTGCTCGGCCGGTTCCTCGAGCACTCCCGCGTCTTCGCGTTCGCCAACGGCGGGGAGCCCGCCGTCTTCATCGGCTCGGCGGACATGATGCACCGCAACCTCGACCGTCGCGTCGAGGCGCTCGTCCAGTTGAGCGCACCGGAGGACATCTCCTACCTGATGACCCTCATGGACCGCTACATGAACCCGGCCGTCTCCAGCTGGCACCTCGACGAGACGGGTTGCTGGACCCGCCACCACAAGGACGACGGCGGCACACCGCTCGAGGACATCCAGTCGTGGCTGCTCGCCTCCCGGGCGCGCCAGCGAGCGGTGTCGCGCCGCTGATGGCGACGTCGACGAAGGACGCGACCGCCCAGACCGCACCGGGCAGTGGCGCCACGGTCATCGCTGCGGGCACGCTGTGCTGGCGCGTGGAGAAGGGATCCCTGGAGGTCCTGATCATCCACAGGCCGCGCTACGGCGACTGGTCGTGGCCCAAGGGGAAGCTCGATCCGGGTGAGACGACGCCCGAGTGCGCCGTGCGCGAGACATTCGAGGAGGTGGGGGTGAGCGTCAAGCTCGGCATCCCGCTCGCGACCATCACCTATCCGGTCACATCGGGCGGGAAGACGGTGCACTACTGGGCAGCGAGGACCGAGCGGCTCACGCCCGTGCCCGACGGCAAGGAGGTGGACGGCTTCGAGTGGGTCGCCCCGGAGCGGGCCCGGACGATGCTCAGCAACCCGTCCGACGTCGAGCCGCTCGACGCGCTGGTCGCCGCGCACCGCGCGAAGGACCTGCAGACCTGGCCGCTGATCGTCGTGCGTCACGCGAAGGCGAAACCACGCTCGTCGTGGAGCCGTGCCGAGGGCGAGCGTCCCCTCGCCGCCACCGGCCGGCGCCAGGCGATCGCGGTCGGCAGGCTGCTGCAGGCCTGGAATCCCGAGCGCGTGGTCAGCAGCCCCTGGGTCCGGTGCGTCCAGACCGTCTCCCCCTACGTCACCCAGCGCAGCGCGAAGCTGAAGCTCGTGGATGCCCTGACCGAGCACGACGCCGCCCGCAGGCCCGGGCGCGCGCGGTCCGCCGTCGAGCGGGTGTTCGACAAGCGCCGCTCCGTGGCGATCTGCACCCATCGGCCCGTACTGCCCCTGGTCTTCTCGGTGCTCGGCACCCACATGACCGGTACCCTCCGGGCCCTCCTACCGGTCGAGGACCCCTACCTGGCGCCCGGCGAGGCCGTGATCTGCCAGGTCAGCAGCGCCAATCTGGGGCGGATCGTCTCGGTGGAGCAGTTCAGGGCGTACGACGACTGAACCTCGACACTCGTGCCGGGCGCACCCGTGCGGATCAGCCACGACGATGATCGGTTCACGGAGGATCATCCGCCGGTCCCGCGCCGTTCATGCCTGGTTCATCAGCCTTCCCTAGGGTCGGAAGCTCATGCACAGCACGCTCCGACGGACGGGAACCGCAGGGATGGCCGATGTGAGAGGCGTTGTGCGGGGACTCGCACCGCACGAGATCGAGGAACTCCGGAGCATCGGGCCGGCAGGGCCGCTGACACCACGGCTCGTGCACGCGATCGACCGCGCAGCCGGCGGCCCCGGGGAGGGACGCGGCTACTACGTGTACGGCCGGCGCGCCGACGCCGACCGACCGCGCCCGTTCATCCTGCGCGACGACGTCTGCAGCGAACTCCTCGACGTCCGTCTCTAGGGGTCCGTCTCTAGGGGTCCCCTCATCAGGCGTCCCTCACCAGGCATCTGCCACTCGGGGTCCACCGGCACGGACCGGGCGTCGCACCCCTGCGCAGGGCCCCTCCGCCCAGCACCCGTCCGCAGGACCACCTCGGCGGAGCATCCATCGACGATCATGGGGTGATGACGTCCCCCTCGCTGCCCGGCACCGCCTCCCCGGCGCAGCCGTCCGGCGTCGTCGTGCGGCTCCTCCGGACCGGCCCCACCCCCGGCCTGCACCCGGCGCCCCATGCGTCGGGCGAACCGGGCCGGCGGGCCCCTGCCCGGCTCGACGGCTTCGACGAGGTCCACGGTCTCGATGCCCTCGAACGTGAGCGCGCCGGTCGTTTCGTCGATCCGGTTCGGGCAGCGCAGTTCGTGGCCGGACGTGCGGCCCTCCGGGAGCTCGCCGCGGAGCTGCTCGATGTCGGCCCCGGACGCCTCCGCTCGGACTTCTCCTGCCCGCGATGCTCGCCCGCCGGCGGGTCCGACCACGGGAGGCCCGGCTACACCGTGGACGGCGTACGGACGCCCCTGTCCCTCAGCCTCTCCCGCGCCGCGGGGTTCGTCCTGGTCGGCGGCCTCACCGCGACCGGCGACCGGGCGGACGAGCCGCAGAGCCTCGGCGTGGACCTCACCGCCGTGACCGAGGTGGACTTCGACGGCTTCGACGACGTGGCCCTGACGGTCCGCGAGCGCAGGGCCGTGCACGGGACGCCGCCGGACGGACGCGCGGCGACGCGGGCACGGCTCTGGGCGCGCAAGGAGGCCGTGGCCAAGGCTCTCGGGACCGGCTTCGGCGGCGGTACGGACCCGGGTGCCGGCGCCGGTCCCCCGACGGGTGCGCGTGCAGGCGCGGAGGCGCACAGCGGCCCGGGGCGCGGTACACGACCCCTCGAGCCGCACGAGCTCGACGTCCTCGACGATGCCCGGGTCAGGGACCTGCACCGCATCGACGGAGTGCTGCTGACCGGGCACGGCCTCGCGGCCGCCGTCGCCGTCGGGCCCTAGTCCCGGGCCGTGGCCCTCGGCCGACGCGCTGCAGGCCGCGCGCGTCGACCAGGGCGGTGGGCCCGGGCTGCCGTGGACCGTTGAAGGACGAGCCGCGCTACAGGGCGGGAAGCGCCGCGGCGTGCAGCCACGGACCGAGGAGCACCTCGGCATCGGTCCCGGGCAGGGTGCGGGTCACGAAGGCGAGGAAGTCCGGCGTGGTGACCGAACCGAAGCGGTACCCGGCCGTCCACGAACGGAGGAGGCCGAAGAAGGCGTCGTCGCCCACGGCGGTCCGGAGCGCATGCAGCGCGAGTGCACCGCGCTTGTACACGCGGTCGTCGAACATGTCCGCGGCGCCGGGGTCGCCGATCACGAGGTCCTGGGGTTCACGGGCGAGATGCTGGTGCGTCGAGCGCGCGTGCGCCTCCGCCGTCGTCGCCCCGCTCGCCTCGGACCAGAGCCATTCCGCGTAGCAGGCGAAACCCTCGTGCAGCCAGATGTCCTGCCAGCGGGCGGTGGTGACCGCGTTGCCGAACCACTGGTGCGCGAGCTCGTGCGCGATCAGCCGTTGCGCCTCCCAGCCCTCGTCGAGGTGGTTGCGCCCGATGATGGACAGCGTCTGCGCCTCGAGGGGGATCTCCAGGTCGTCGTCCGCCACCACCAGGAGGTACTGGGGGAACGGGTAGGGCCCGAAGCGCTCCTCGAAGGCGGTCATCATCTCGTGGTGCCGGCCGAGGGCGGCCTTCGCCGCGTGCGCGAGGGCCGCCGGCACGGCCGCGTACTGGGGAACGGGACGCCCCGTCCCGCGTCCGCCGCCTGCATGGCGGGGAAGGCCGACGGCGGGCTGCGCCGGGTCGTTCAGCGCCACGAGGTCGTACCGGCCGATCTGCACCGTCGCGAGGTAGGTGGGCATCGGTTCCGACTGCTCGTACACCCACGTGGTGCGGCTGGACTTCGCGATGCGCGCGACGAGGACGCCGTTGCACACCGCGCGGTAGCCGGCGTCGGTGGTCACGGTGAACCGGTAGGCCGCCTTGCCGGAGGGGTGGTCGTTGCAGGGGAACCACGACGGCGCACCGGTCGGCTGCCCGGCCACCAGGACGCCGTCCGTGAGCTCCTCCCAGCCGACGTCCCCCCAGGTACCGCTGATGGGTGCCGGGTTCCCCTCGTACCGGATGTCGAGCCGTAGCTCGGCGTCGTCGGGCACGGGGTCGCGGAAGGCGACGACCAGTTTGCCCGCCCGCTCCTTGAACGAGCGCACGCGCACCGTGTCGGAGGTGACCTTCGTGGTCCGCAGCCCGCTCAGGTCGAGCTCGAGCTGGTGCAGTTCGCGGTGGGCGGCCATGGTGAGGACCGCACGGCCGGAGAGGCGGTTGCTGGCGAGCTTGTAGTCCAGGGTGAGGTCGTAGTGCTTCACGCGGTAGGCGGTGCTGCCGTTGCCCGGCGTGTAGGGATCGGGCGCGGAGCCCTCGGAGCTACTGCCCACGCACGGGTCCGGGCCCGGTCCACGAGCTGACCGGGTTCCCCATCCAGGAGCTGCCGGCGGGAACGGTCTCTCCCCGCATGACGAGCGAGGCGGGCCCTACGGTGGCGCCGGAGCCGATGTCCGCCGCGGGCAGGATCACGCTGTGCGGGCCGAGGGTCGCGCCTGCAGCGAGCTCCACGGTGTCCATGCTCATGATCCTGTCATGGAAGAGGTGCGTCTGCACCACGCAGCCACGGTTGACGGTGGACCCGGCGCCCAGCGTCACGAGGTCCGCCTCGGGGAGCCAGTAGCTCTCGCACCAGACGCCCTGCCCGATCTTCGACCCCAGCGCACGCAGCCACCACACCAGGGCGGGTGTCCCGCTGGCGGCGCGGGCGAACCACGGGGCGCTCACGCTCTCGATGAAGGTGTCCACCACCTCGTTGCGCCAGATGAACGAGCTCCAGAGCGGGTGCTCCCCCGCCCGGATGCGTCCTACGAGCAGCCACTTCGCGAGGACGGCGCTTCCCGCGGCGACGGCTCCGAGGGCCATGAACACCAGGCCGCTGAGCAGCGCTGCGACCGCGTGCCCGGCCCACAGGGCGAGCGCGTCGATGATGACCAGGGAGGCGGCGGCGATCATGACCGTCAGGATGATCGGCACGATCCGGCAGAGCTCCCAGAACGCCCGGGCGGCCTTGAGCCGGGGAGGCGGCCGGAAGGTGCGGCTGCTGTCTCCCGTGACCGCGAGGCGGCGCAGGCGCGACGGCGGACTGCCCAGCCAGGAGCTCCCGGCCTTCGCCTTCGCGGGGGTTGCCGAGAGCACGGCGACGAGCGAGTTCTTCGGGACGCGCCGGCCGGCCGACGTCATGCCGGAGTTGCCGAGGAACGCGCGCCGGCCGATCTTCGCCGGAGCGATGCGCAGGTGGCCGCCACCGAGCTCGTAGGACGCCACCCTGGTGTCGTCCGCGAGGAACGCCCCTTCACCGATGGTCGTCATCGCCGGGATCAGGAGCACTGTGGATGCCTCGACGTTCCGTCCGACCCGCGCGCCGAGCAGTCGGAGCCACACCGGCGTGACGAGGCTCGCGTAGAGGGGGAAGAGGAGGTCGCGCGCCATGTCGAGCGTGCGTTCGGTGGCCCAGATCCGCCACCCGGTGCGGCTGCGTGCCGGGTAGTGGCCCTCCTGCAGTCCGAGGCCGAGCAGCCGCACGGTGACGACGACGAGGAGCGCGTTGACCAGCAGCCACAGGACGGCGGCGAGGACCACCGGACCGACGAGCGTGGGCCAGGCGGCGGCGAGCGACGGCGCACCCCGGAGGGCCGCCACCACGGGCAGGGACGCCACGACGGCCGCGACGAACGGGATCAGCGCCAGCGCACCGGATGCTGCGGCGAAGGCCAGGAACGCCATGCGCGCACGGAACGGCGAGCGGGGCGGCGGGGCGTCGGGCCGGTCCTGCCGGGCGCGGCCCTCCCGCACCGCCGGCGACCCGGAGAAGAGCTGTCCGGCCTTCACCGCGCCCTGCACCGCGGATCCGGGTGCCACCTCCGCCCGGGCGCCGACCCGTGCGCCCGGCATCAGGGTGCTGCGGGCACCGACGACGGCACCGGCGCCCACGTCGATGGCGCCGACGTGGACGCGGTCGCCGTCGATCCACCAGCCGGAGAGGTCCACCTCCGGCTCCACGGAGGCGCCTGCACCGAGCGTCAGGAACCCCGTGACGGGCGGGACGGAGTGGAGGTCGACGTCGGGCCCGATCCTCGCCCCGAGGGCCCTGGCGTACACGGGGACCCACGGGGCACTCGCCAGACCCACGGCGCCGACACTGTCCGAGATCTGCTCGGCGAGCCAGAGCCGCAGGTGCACCCTGCCGGACCGCGGATACACACCGGGCCGGACGCCCCGCAGCAGGACACGGGCGGCGGCGACGGAGAGGGCCATGCGGCCGAAGGGGCTCACGAAGACCAGCCAGGACGCGGCGACCCAGGGCCACGACACCGTGGGCGCCGCGGTGAGGACGCCGAGGCCGGCCAGGACGTTCGTCGCGATCATGGCGTACGTCAGCCAGCGCATGCCCGCGAGGAACTGCAGCGGGATCCCCAGGAGGGTCTGGAAGACCTGCGACCTCCGGCTGGTGCGCCGCACGGTCCGGACGGGGGCGGCCTGCTGCTCGGCCCCGTCGCCCGTGCTCGCCGCGAGCGCGGCGAGCGCGCCCAGGCGCGGGTGCGCGTAGACGTCCGCGACGGTGACGACCGGGTAGCGGGCGCGGATCATGGAGACGAGCCGGGCCGCGGCGAGGGAGCCGCCACCGTGGAGGAAGAAGTCGGCGTCCCCGTCGACCGGGACTGTGCCGAGCACGGCGGCCCACTGGTCAGCGATCCACTGGACCTGCGGGTCGAGGGCCTCGAGCGCCGCCGCGCCCCCGGCCTCCTCCCTGCCGGGAAGCGGCCAGGGCAGCGCGTCCCGGTCCACCTTGCCGCTGGTCTTGGTGGGCAGCGCGTCGGTCACGGTCAGGAGCGGCACGAGGGCCGCGGGGAGCTGCTCGGCCAGCAGGGCGCGGAGCGCCGCGAGGTCGGGGGCGGCGGAGGCAGCGACGAGGTACCCGACGAGCAGCTGGTTGCCGGACGGCGTCGTCCGCACGGCGGCGGCCGCCCCGGCGATGTCCGGGAGGGCCTGCAGCGCGGCGTCGACCTCCCCGAGCTCGACGCGCCGCCCGCCGAGCTTCACCTGGTCGTCCGCGCGGCCGACGAACACCAGCCCCGCCGCCTCCAGCTTCACGAGATCCCCGGAGCGGTAGGCGCGGTCCCAGCCGAGGGTCGGCAGCGGCGCGTACTTCTCGGCGTCCTTCGCGGGATCGAGGTAGCGGGCCAGGCCCACTCCCCCGATGATCAGTTCGCCGACGGCGCCCTCGGGCACGGGCACGCCCGATCCGTCGACGACGGCGAGGTCCCAGCCGTCCAGCGGCAGGCCGATGCGGACGGGTCCACCACCGCCGAGGCGCGCCGCGCAGGCGACGACGGTCGCCTCGGTGGGCCCGTACGTGTTCCACACCTCGCGGTCGTGCACGGCGAGGCGCTGCGCGAGGTCCGGCGGGCAGGCCTCGCCGCCGAAGATGAGCAGCCGGACGTTCTCGAGCGCATCCGCGGGCCACAGGGCTGCGAGGGTCGGCACCGTGGACACGACCGTGATGCCGCGGGCGATCAGCCACGGACCGAGGTCGACGCCGGTCCGCACGAGGGCGCGCGGCGCCGGGACGAGGCACGCACCGTGGCGCCAGGCCAGCCACATCTCCTCGCACGAGGCGTCGAACGCGACGGACAGGCCCGCCAGCACGCGGTCGGCGGGGCCGATCGGCTCGCGCTGCAGGAACAGGCGGGCCTCGGCGTCGACGAAGGCCGCGGCCGAGCGGTGCGTGACGGCGACCCCCTTGGGCGTGCCGGTGGAGCCGGAGGTGAAGATGATCCAGGCGTCGTCGTCGGGCGTCGGTCCTCCGTCGATCCCCCGGGGGCGTCCCGCGGGGGTGAGCGCCAGGCCCGGCCCGACGACGACGGCGGCCCGCGACTCGGCGAAGACGACGAGCGCGCGCTCGTCGGGATCGTCGGCGTCCACGGGGACGTAGGCCGCGCCCGCCGCGAGGACGCCGAGGATCGCGATGTACAGCTCGCTGGTACCCGAGGGCAGGCGGACGCCGACGGAGTCCCCACGGCCGACCCCCGCCCGCCGGAGGGTGCCGGCGAACGCCTGCGCGGCAGCAACCAGCTCCGCGTAGCTGAGGGCCGAGGTGCCGTCGTCGAGCGCGGAGGCGCTGGGGTGTGCCGCGGCGGTCGCGTGGAGGATGTCCAGCAGCGTCCGGGGCTCCGGCGCGCGTCCGGCGGCGGCGAACTGCGCCTGCCGGACAGCGGGGTCGACGGCGGGGTCGACTGCGGGATCGACGGCGGGGTCGACTGCGGGAGCGTCGGTGGGGGCTGCGTCGGGCGGGGGGATGGTCACGGCTGGAGTCTTCCGGTGCAAGGTGAACGGCAGATGACCGGCGCTCTCCCCCGGCCCCGGAAGTCTACCGGCGCCTCATCCGCTCTAGACTTGCCGGGTGAGCTCCCCCATCCCCACCCCGTACGAGGACCTGCTGCGCGACGTCATGGCGAACGGCGCGGCGAAGAGCGACCGGACGGGCACCGGGACCCGCAGTGTCTTCGGCCGCCAGCTGCGTTTCGACCTCGCCGAGTCCTTCCCGCTGATCACCACCAAGCGCGTGCACTTCAAGTCGGTGGCGCTCGAACTGCTGTGGTTCCTCCGCGGCGACTCGAACGTGCGCTGGCTCCAGGAACGCGGCGTCTCCATCTGGAACGAGTGGGCGGACGACGACGGCGAGCTCGGCCCGGTGTACGGCGTCCAGTGGCGCTCGTGGCCCACGCCCGACGGCGGGCACATCGACCAGATCGCGCAGGTCGTCGAGGCCCTGCGGACCAACCCCGATTCCCGCCGCCACCTCGTCTCGGCCTGGAACGTCTCCGAGATCAAGGACATGGCCCTGCCGCCCTGCCACGTGTTCTTCCAGTTCTACGTGACACCCGGCCAGGACGGCGCTCCCGGGAAGCTCTCCTGCCAGCTGTACCAGCGCTCCGCGGACACCTTCCTCGGCGTGCCCTTCAACATCGCGTCCTACGCCCTGCTGACCCTGATGGTCGCCCAGCAGACGGGCCTCGAGCCCGGCGAGTTCATCTGGACGGGCGGGGACGTGCACGTCTACGACAACCACGTGGAGCAGGTCGCGGAGCAGCTGTCCCGCGACCCGTACCCGTACCCGCGCGTCGAGCTCACCCGGAAGCCGGCCGGCATCTTCGACTACCAGCTGGAGGACTTCGCCGTGCTCGGCTACCGGCACCACCCCACCATCAAGGCGCCGGTCGCGGTATGAGCCAGGACAGCCCGCCCCGGGCCCTGACGGTCTCCGACGCGGTCCGGGCCAGGCCCGTGATCGGTATGATCTGGGCCCAGACGGAGAACGGGGTGATCGGGAAGGACGGCGGCATCCCCTGGCACGTCCCCGAGGACCTCGCGCACTTCCGTGCGACCACCACGGGGCACCCTGTGATCATGGGCCGCCGCACCTGGGAATCGTTCCCCGAGCGCTTCCGGCCCCTGCCGGACCGCACCAACTTCGTCATCTCGACCTCCGTCACCGATCTGCCCGGCGCCGTCGTCGTCCCGTCGCTGGACGCCGCGCTGGCAGCGGCTGCGGACGCTCCGGGGGCGGACGAGGTCTGGATCATCGGCGGCGGGCGCGTGTACGCCGACGGGATGGCCCACGCCCACGCCGCCCTGGTCACGGTGGTCGAGGATGCCGCGGAGGGTGACACCCTGGCGCCGGCCCTCGGTCCGGACTGGTCGCTCACCGCGTTGACGCCCGAGACGGGCTGGCTGGAGTCCTCCAAGGGTCCGCGGTACCGGATCAGTCTCTGGACGAGGCAGGACCGAGCCGGGCCGGTCACAAAGCGGGCCGGACTCCCCCTCCCGCCTAAACTGGGCGTATGACTTCAGCACCCGAGAGCGCCGCCCTGCCGTCCGTCGGATTCGTCGGCTGGCGCGGCATGGTCGGCTCGGTCCTCATGCAGCGGCTCCAGGACGAGGGCGACTTCGCCCGCATCAACCCCGTGTTCTTCTCGACGTCGGCCGCGGGCGGCGCGGCGCCGTCCTTCGCCGACGGCGCGGACCCCCTGCAGGACGCCTACGACGTCGAGACCCTCGCCACGCTCCCCATCATCGTGACGGCGCAGGGTGGCGACTACACCTCCGAGGTGTACCCGAAGCTGCGCGACGCGGGCTGGTCCGGGCTGTGGCTGGACGCCGCCTCCACCCTGCGCATGGATCAGGACAGCGTGATCGTCCTCGACCCGGTCAACCGGTCCGCGATCGACGCGGGCCTCGCGGGCGGCGTCCGCGACTTCATCGGCGGCAACTGCACCGTGTCCTGCATGCTGATGGGCCTCGGCGGGCTCTTCCGCAACGGTCTCGTGGAGTGGGGCACGTCCATGACCTACCAGGCGGCCTCGGGCGGCGGCGCCCGGCACATGCGCGAACTCCTCACGCAGTTCGGCGACCTCCACGGCGCCGTGGCGATGAACCTCGACGATCCCGCATCGGCCATCCTGGACATCGACCGGGCCATCCTCGCGAAGCAGCGCCACCCGAGCCTGGAGGCCTCCCAGTTCGGTGTGCCGCTGGCCGGCTCAGTCATCCCGTGGATCGACAGCGACCTCGGCAACGGCGTGTCCCGCGAGGAATGGAAAGCGGGCGCGGAGACCAACAAGATCCTCGGCACCGACGCGCGCATCCCCTTCGACGGACTGTGCGTCAGGGTCGGCGCCATGCGCTCGCACTCGCAGGCCCTGACCCTGAAGCTGACCGAGGACCTGCCCGTCGGTGAGATCGAGGCGATCATCGCGGCGGACAACGACTGGGTCCGCGTCATCCCGAACACGAAGACGGATACGCTGGCGTCCCTGACGCCGGTCGCCGCCACCGGGTCCCTGACCGTCCCGGTGGGGCGTATCCGCAAGCTCGAGATGGGCCCGGACTACATCAGTGCGTTCACCGTCGGTGACCAGCTGCTGTGGGGTGCGGCCGAGCCCTTGCGCCGCATGCTGATGATCGCGACCGGCAACCTCTAGCCCGCACGGCCCGTCGCAGGGTCCGACGACGGCGAGGACACCGCCCGTCCCCCGGCGGGCGGGACCGGCGGCCTGGTGTACCGGCGGGGGGCAGTCGTGGCGGGTGTCTGAAAAAGTCGGTGGGCGGCGGCACCATGGGCGCATGGACCCGATGAACGCAGACACCATCCTCCGGCGCTTCTTCGCCGTGAGCGGCCACACCCGGCATCCTGAGAGCCTGCTGCGCTACGAGCGGGTTCAGTCCCACCTCCGTGGATACCTCGAGGAGGTGGCCGCCGCGGGGCTCGAGGGACCCGCGCGCGAGCTGCTCGAGCTGGAACGCCAGTTCGACGCCGAGGCTCCCTACGCACGGCTCCTCGGAGCGCGGGAGCTGCTCCACGCGCTCCCGGACTTCCTCGCCGTCCCGCAGCTGCTCCCCGACTTCCACGACCGGCTGGCCCAGATCAGCGTCGCCTCCCGGCTGGCCCAGTGGCTGTGCTCGCGCCGGCTCGTGCAGCGGGAGGACAGCTGGGACGACGTCGTCCTCACCCGGGCCGCCGCTGAGCAGGCCCGGCGCTCTCCCGCCCTGTGACCCATCTTCGCCTCAGAGCGAGCAGTTGATGAGCAGCGGCTCGGGCTCGAGGCGGATGCCGAATCGCGCCTCGACGCCGTCCCGTACGAGCCGCGCCACGGACAACAGGTCCGAGGTGGTGGCCCCGCCCCGGTTCGTGACCGCCAGCGTGTGCTTCGTCGAGAGGGAGGCCCGGCCCTCAGCGGCGGCGTATCCGTCGTCGTCCCCGAGGCCGAAGCCCTTCGAGAAGCCCGCCCGCTCGATCAGCCACGCCGCGCTGAGCTTCACCTGGCCCTCGAGACCGGCGGGATAGCGCGGCGCATCGGGCGGAAGCGCTGCGGCGACGTCCTCGGACACGATCGGGTTGGTGAAGAAGGAACCGGTGCTCCAGGTGTCGGGATCGGGTGCGTCGAGCACCATCCCCTTGCCGGCACGAAGGCGCAGGACCGCCCGGCGGACATCGTTCGCGTAGGTCCGTTCCCCCACCCCGATACCCAGGGCGGCCGCCAGTTCCGCGTACCGCACGGGCTTGCTCATCCGGCCGAGACCGAGCTGGAACTCCACCGAGAGGACCACGTAGCGGGGAGACCCGCCGACGGTGCTGCGCTTCAGGAGCGAGTCCCGGTAGCCGAACCCGAGCTCGAAGTTCGTGAAGCTCTTGATGCTGTCCGTCTCGCGGTCGAAGGTGCGGACCGTCGCGATGGTCTGCGCCACGTCCGAGCCGTATGCGCCCACGTTCTGCACCGGCGTCGCCCCGGTGGACCCCGGGATCCCGGACAGGGCTTCCAGCCCGGAGAACGCGTGGAGCACGGTGTACCGGACGAGGTCGTCCCAGTCGTGGCCGGCCTGCACCTTGACCATGACCCCGCCGCAGGTGGCGTCGTCGTCGTCCACGGTGAACCCCGAGGACGTGATGCGCACGACGGTCCCGTCGAAGCCGTCGTCGCCGATCAGCAGGTTCGATCCCCCGCTCACGATCAGCAGCGGCTCGCCCGCTGCGTCCGCCGCCCGGACGGCCGCCACGATCTCCTGCCCGGTAGCCGCCTCCACGAGGGTCCGCGCGGCACCGCCCACGCGCGCGGTGGTGAGGTCGGCCAGGCGCGGGCCGGTCACGGGGGCGCTCATGGCAGCCTCACCACGGCCTGCGCCTTCACGAGGACCTTCTGACCGCCGTAGGTGACGGTCAGGTCGATGCGCGCGGTCGACCGCTCGGCGTCGAGCGCGCCGACCGTGCCGGTCACCTCGACGACGGCGCCCGGCTCGCCGGGACGGGCCGTGGTGTCCTCGACGACCACGGGCTTGGTGAAGCGCGTCTGGTAGTCCACGACGGCGGCGGGGTCCCCGCACCAGTCGGTCACCAGCTGGACGGAGGCCCCCATGGTGAACATGCCGTGGGCGATGACGCCGGGGAGGCCCACTCCCTCCGCGAAGGACTGGTTCCAGTGGATCGGGTTGAGGTCCCCGGACGCACCGGCATAGCGGACGAGGTCCTGCCGCGTCACGTCGATGGTGCGGGTGCCGATCTGCTGACCGACCTCGAGGGTGGCGAATCGTGCGCTCATGGCTACTGGTCCTCTCCGCGGACGAGGAGCGACGACGTCGTCGTCGCCGTGTGGATGCCGTCGACCGTCGAGATCTCGGCGCGCGTGGTGATCATCGCGCCCCCGCCCATCGCGCGGACCTGGTCCACGTGCAGTTCGGCGACCAGTTCGTCACCGGCGACGATGGGACGGTGGTGGACGAAGCGCTGGTCCGCGTGCACCACGCGCGTGAAGTCGATGCCCGCGCTCGGGTCCGCGATCAGCTGCGCATCCGCCCGTTGCGCGACGACGATCGCGAAGGTCGGCGGCGCGACGAGGTCGGCGTGTCCGAGTGCCACCGCTGCGTCGACGTCGAAATGCGCGACGTGCGTCGCCTTGACGGCCCGGGCGAAGTCGCGGATGGCCTCGCGTCCCACGGAGTAGATCTCACCCGCAGGGTAGCTGCGTCCCTGCAGGTCTGGGTCGATGGTCAATGGATCCTCCGATGGAAGGGGACAGGATGGACGGCCGCGCAGGGTGGAACCGGCGGACGGAGCCGGGGTTGGTCAGCTGCGGTCCCGCAGGCGGCGGCGTACGTCCCGGGACCGCACCACCATGCCGGCGAGGTGGCAGACCATACCGGCGACGATGATCGGGATCGCCGTGACGACGAGGACGCTCTGGTCGGTCGCCGCGCCGAGGACCGCGATGAGGATGCCGATACCCGTGGTCACGAGTGCGGAGACCACCAGCTTCCGGTACAGGTCCGAGCCGGTCTCCCAGGGCGTGTTCAGCATGATGCGATTCTACCGCCGTCCGCGTCGCTGCCGACGGGCGGGACCTCAGAAGAGCGATTCCTGCACTGCAGGGACGGGCGTGCTGAAGTCCCCGAAGCGGAGACGCCTGCCCTTCAGCTGCGCGAGATCGACGACGAACAGCACCTCGGTGCCGTCGATCGCGACCAGCGCCGAGGGACCGAGGACCTGACGCACGGTGAAGCCGTGCCGGCCGTGCGTCAGGGGCTCGGGGTAGGGCTGGAGGGCGGGGTGCCCGAGGAGGGCGCCCCAGGAGGGCGGCGGCTCGAACTCCTCGTGCACCACCTCGTAGCCGTCGATCCCCAGACCGCCGTCGAGCAGGCCGCGCGCCGCCAGGGCGAACCCGTCGTTGAGGTGCTCGAGCCGGGCCATCGGCAGTGGCGTGCACAGGGAAGCGGCCTTGGCTCCGGACCTCACCGCCTGCTGCAGGCCGACGGTCCGCGTGACCTCGTCCTCGAGGACCCGCACCACGCGGCCGTCCGCTGCGTGCGCGACGAACTGGGCCACCACGGCGCCCTGCTCCACGAGGCGCGCGTGCTTGCGCAGGTGCGATGCCGTCCCCACCTTAGTGGCGCCGTCGGCGAAGGTCGCGACGTACAGCCAGTGCGGCTGCTCGAGATAGCGCTTGAGCCCGGCGGGGGCGATCCCCGAGCGGTGGATGTCATGCATGAACCGCAGATCGTCCTGCACGAAGCACCGGCCGCACTGGTGGCCCCTGTCCGCCGGCGCCTGGTCGACGCAGCGCACCCAGGTGCGGTCGTCGCGGCCGTGCACGCGGTGGAACCCGAGGCAGTAGCGGTCCTCCCCGGCGACCTCGAAGGCCACCCGGGTGCCGGCATCAAGCGGGAGATCCCCGTCCGGCACGCCCGGGACGTCCTCCGCCCCGCCCTGCCCGGGCACGACATGCAGCGACAGGGCGGGGACCGAGGGCCCCCAGGTCGGGCCGCCGCAGAGGAGGATCGGAGTCATCGTCCAAGCCTAGGCGTCACCGACGACGTCGACGGGCCGCGCGGCGCGGTCAGGCCAGGACCCGGCTGAGGTCGTAGGCTGCGGGGATCTCGAGCTGGTCGAAAGTGCAGGAGCCGGCGTCGCGATCGGGCCGCCAGCGCTCGAACTGCACCGTGTGCCGGAAGCGGGAGCCCTCCATCTGGTCGTACCGCACCTCGACCACGCGGCGCGGGTGCAGCCGCACATAGGAGACGTCCTTGCCCGAGGCGAACCTGCTGCGCTCGGTGGCACCCCGCTGCACCTCGCCGTCTCCGTCCAGCATGACGTCCTGCTCGAGCTCGTCGACGAGTTCGAGCCGCCGCTTGGTGGAGAACGCGGAGATGCCGCCGACGTTCTGCAGTACGCCGTCCTCGTCGTACAGCCCGAGCAGCAGGGATCCGACGCCCTGGCCGGACGTGTGGACGCGGTACCCGAGGACCACGGTGTCCGCGCTGCGGTGGTGCTTGACCTTGAGCATGCGGCGCTTGTTCGGCTCGTAGGCGGACGCGAGGGGCTTGGCCACCACGCCGTCGAGCCCCGCGCCCTCGAATTCGACGAGCCAGCGGCGGGCGAGCTCGACGTCGCGCGTGACCTGGGAGAGATGGACCGCTCCGCCGAAGGACTGGCCGATGCCCTCCAGTGCCTCGCGCCGGTCGCGGAAGGGCAGGCCGGTGAGGTCCGTCTCATCGATGGCGAGGAGATCGAAGACGACGAACGAGGACGGCGTCTGGGCCGCCAGCAGTCTGATGCGGCTCTCCGCGGGATGGATGCGCTGGGAGAGGGCTTCCCAGTCGAGGCGCTCCGCCCCCGGTTCGCCGCGGCGCACCACGATCTCACCGTCGACCACGCACCGCTCCGGCAGGTGCTCGAGCAGGGCGTCGACGAGTTCGGGGAAGTAGCGCGTGAGCATCTTCGACCCGCGGCTGCCGATCTCGCACGTCCCGTCCTGGATGCGGATGATCGCGCGGAAGCCGTCCCACTTCGGTTCGTAGACGAGCCCGCCCGGCACGCTGTCCTGGTCCGGCACGGCGTCGACGGCTTTGGCCAGCATCGGTTGGAGGGGGAACGGCAGCTCTGTCATGCCCTGATCCTGTCGCATCGGAGGCGGATCCGGCCAGCCGCCTCGCCTCGCACACCGTGCGCCGGTGGAGGTCCGGTCACTGCGAACGGCGACCCGGATGGACCCGGGCCGCCGTTCGCAAGGCATCTCGCCGTCGACTCAGACGGTCTGGCCCTCGTGCGGACCTTCCTCGATCTCCTCGAGGAGCTTGTCGTTGAAGGCGTCGAGGTCGCCGGGGTTACGGCTGGTGACCAGTCCCTGGTCCACGACCACCTCCTCGTCGCTCCAGTTGGCGCCGGCGTTCTTCAGGTCGGTGGCCAGGGTGTGGAAGGACGTCAGGTCACGGCCATCGACCACGCCCGCCTCGATGAGCAGCCAGGGCCCGTGGCAGATGGAGGCGACGGGCTTGTGCTGCTCGAAGAAGGCGCGGGCGAAACGCTGGGCGTCCGTGTCGACGCGCAGGAAGTCGGCGTTGACGACGCCGCCGGGGAGCACCAGTGCGTCGTAGTCCTCCGCTTTCGCGTCGGAGACCGCGAGGTCGACGTCGAAGGTGTCACCCTTGTCCATGCCGTTGAAACCCTGCAGCGGCCCCGCTGCGGGCGAGACGAGCGTGGGTACGCCGCCCGCTTCCTTGACCGCGTCCCAGGGGCTGGTGAGCTCGATCTGCTCCACCCCGTCGGTCAGCAGGAAGGCGACCTTCTTGCCTGAGATGTCGTGTGTGGACATGCTGTTCTCCCTTGCGTAGAGCGTGGCTGGCGTACGTCCACCCAGCCTAGGAACCAACGAAGTGATAAGCAAGCTGAGTATCTGTGTTCAGAGCCCTTCCGAGACGGCGGCCGCGGCTGCGAGCCAGGCACGCTGCGTCGCCGGTCGCAGCGCGGAGAAGCGGATGCGCCCCTTGAGGAGTGCGATGTCGAACGGGATGGTCACCGCGCGTCGGGCCAGGTCGCCGAACCCGTCGGCGATCGCCCGGGCCTGGGCCTGCGTCCCGTTCTTGTCCGACTGGCTGACCACGACGACGGCCCGCTCCGACAGCTCGCCGTAGCGACCGCCCCGCGCCCGCAGCGCCTCGAGCAGCAGCGCGCCCGCCTCGGCGTGTTCCTCCAGCGTCGTGGTGGCGATGACGAGCTGGTCCGTGTGGTGGATCATGCGGAGCCAGCGTTCGGCCGTCTCGTCGTTGCCCGAGTCGATGACGTTCAGCCTGAAGTACTTGGACGCGACCTCGTGCAGGGCGTCGAAGTCCTGGGAGGTCACCTTCTGCTGCGTGGCGAGGACGTCCGGCTTGGACCGGAGGACGTCGAACTTGTCCGCCGTCTGGTGGTGGACGTAGCGCGCCAGGAGGGCCGATTGCGCGGAGGGCGCGAGGAGGGCGTCCGTCTGCGGCAGGAGGTCGAGGACGGTCGCCTCGTGCGGGCCCTGCTCCGTCCGCCACCCCAGCGTGCCGCGGGTCTCGTTGTTGTCCCAGGCCAGGACGGGCGCCCCGCCGTTGCGGGCGAACACCGCGGCGAGCATCACCGTGGTGGGTGTCTTGTTCGCTCCACCCTTGCCGTTCGCCACGGCGATCGTCCGGGGGCCGGGCCAGTGCCTGCTGACCGCCGCGACATCCTCGCGCATCGAGAGTTCGGCAGGGGACGGTGGCATGCGCATGCCGAGCCGTGAGAGGACGCCGCGGAGGCCCGTCTCGGCGGGAACGACGGCGGTGTCGGCAGAGAGGAAGGACTTGCGGCCATCCCTCGGACGCAGCCCCGTCGCCGCGGTGGACGCCGCCATGGCGGCGAACTGCCCGGAGGTCCCGCCCGCGGCCGGGGCGGCTGCCGTCGGTGACGCTGATGCGGGAGCGGCTGCCGTCGGTGACGCTGATGCGGGAGCGGCGGGCGTGGCAGGCGTGGCGGGCGCTGATACGGCGGCGGCTGCCGCCGGGCCACCGGAGGGGCTGGACACGATTGCGGACGGGGCACCGGGCACCGGGGCGGGCGGGCCGGGGGACGCCGGGGGCACCGGGAGTACCTGCGGTACCGGGAACTCCGCCGGGGAGACCGAGGAGTTCTCGGCGTCCGGTCCCGTGGCAGGACGACCGGGCGCAGTCGGCTGGGGGCCGGTGGGGGTCGGATCCGGGACCATCCCGCCATCCCTCGCAGCACCTGGTGCCGGCTCCCCGATCGGACCGGGAGAGGACACCGAGATACGGACCGGCCCGGAGGCAGGCGCCTCGAAGACCGGGACCCCCGCGGGTCCGCGCACGGAGGACGGCGCGTTGGCGCCCGGCGGCGGACCGTCCGGCGTGGGACCGTCCGGCGTGCCTGGTGCGGGGGACGTGAAGGATGCGGGGGTGGTCGGGGTCGGTGCCCGACGGACCGTCAGGTCGACGTCGTCGTCGGGGTGCGGGGCGCTGCCCGTCGGGGCGTCGGCGCCGACCGTGTCCTCGGGAGCGAAACGGTCGACGAAGCGGGGCGGGCCTGCGTCCGAGGCGGCCCGGCGTCGTCGTGTGCCTCCCACCCCCTCCGGGGCGTCGTCCGGCATCCAGGCAGACTGGTCTTGCGTCATTGGTGTTCCGTTCCCCCGCCGGCCCTGCGACGGGCCGCTGTCAGTCGTTCCGACTGCGCTCATCCTATAAGGACGCCGATGAAGTGGTCCCGGCCCTGTCGGCGCGCTGTGGACGCGCCCTGACATGCATCCGCTCCCCCTGCTTCCCGAACAGGCTGATGAATTCCACGGTGCGTCCGTCGGCGCTGGCGAACCAGTGCGGCGTGTGCGTGTCGAACTCCGCCGCCTCCCCGGGCCCGAGCACGAAGTCGTTCTCCCCGAGTACGAGCCGCAGGGACCCGTTGAGGATGTAGAGCCACTCGTAGCCCTCGTGGACCTGGGGGTCCGGGTCCGCGCCGCGCGCGTCCCCGGCGAGCACCATCTTGAACGCCTGGACCCCTCCTGGTCGTCTGGTCAGCGGGATCGCCGTGATCCCCCGGTGCTCGATCGGACGGAGGTGGATGCGCGGGTCCCCCGTGGGGGGTGCGCCCACGAGGTCGTCGAGGGGCACCCCGTAGAGCTTCGCGATGGGCAGGAGCAGCTCGAGATTGGGGCGGCGCCGCCCCGCCTCGAGCCGCGAGAGGGTACTGACGGAGACGCCCGACGCCGCGGACACCTCGGTCAGGGTCAGGTTCCGCTGGGCCCTCAGGGCGCGGAGCCGGGGTCCGACGGCCCCGAGGACCGCGTCGAGTTCAGTCGTCATGCTGCTAGTTTGCCATAGCGGCAAGATACTTTGCCCTTCTGGTCGTGACTGCGGATGCTTGGTGGACCAGTACTTCCGAAGGAGAACGCGCATGCCACGCACCATCGACACCCCCAGCGCCCGGTACGACGTCGTCGTGATCGGCGGCGGCGCAGCGGGATTGAGCGCCGCCGTCACGCTGGGCCGGGCGCTGCGCCGCGTCCTCGTCATCGACGCCGGTGCCCCCCGCAACGCCCCCGCCGACGGCGTCCATGGGTACCTCTCGCGGGAGGGCATGAACCCTCTCGCCCTCCTCGCCGCCGGCCGCGCCGAGGCGGAGGCCTACGGGACGGCCGTCGTGACCGCCGAGGCAGTCGGTGCACGCCGCGTGGCCGAGGGCTTCGAGGTGGAGCTCGACGACGGCCGGACCGTGACGGGGCGTCGGGTCCTCCTGGCCACGGGCCTGCAGGACGGCCTCCCGGACATCCCGGGTCTCCGGGAGCAGTGGGGCTCGGGCGTCGTGCACTGCCCCTACTGCCACGGCTACGAGATCCGTGGGCAGAACATCGGCATCCTCGCGACCGGCGCCCTGTCCGCGCACCAGGCCCTCCTGTTCAGGCAGTGGTCGGAGAACATCACCCTCTTCCTGAACGACACGCTGATCCCCTCCGACGAGGAGTGGGAGAAACTGGCGGCGCGGTCCGTGCGCGTCGTCGACGGCGCCGTCGCCTCCGTGGACTCGATCGACGGCGGACTGACGGGGGTGACCCTGGCGGACGGGACGGGCTTCGACCTCCAGGCCCTCGCCGTCGGGAGCAGGATGAACGCCCGGGGCGGACTCGCCGAGGAGCTGGGCCTCGAGCTCCGGGACCACCCCACGGGCATGGGCACCTTCCTCGAACCCGGCCCCATGGGCACCACGGCGGTGCCGGGCGTCTACGTGGCGGGGAACGTCTCGAACGTCTCGGCCCAGGTGATCGTCGCGGCCGCGGAGGGCATGACGGCCGGGGCGATGATCAACGCCCACCTGATCGAGGAGGAGACGGCCTGGGCGGTCGAGGGCCGGAGCGGGCCCTTCTCCGCGGCGGTGGAGGCCGAGGTCTCGGCCGGTGTCCTTGGCGACCGGCGCCACGGGTTGGATGATGGGGCGGTCATCAGCGCCGCTGCGGGAGCGACGACGCAGTCACTGGACGAAGGAGTACGCCGTGCTGGTTGAGTACACGCAGGAGTTCTGGGACGCGAGGTACCGGCAGCGGGACCGCATCTGGAGCGGGAAGCCGAACCGGCATCTCGTGGCCGAGGTGGATGGCCTGCGGCCGGGCTCCGCGCTCGACGTCGGCTGCGGGGAGGGCGCGGACGCCGCCTGGCTCGCCGATCAGGGCTGGGACGTCCTCGGGATCGACGTGTCCGAGGTCGCCCTGGACCGGGCCCGGGCGCACTCGGCGGCACTCGACCCGTCCCTCGCGGATCGCCTGCACTGGCAGCAGGTGGACCTCCTGGCCTCACCGGACCTGCCCCGCGACCTCGACCTCGTGTCGATCCAGTTCATGCACCTGCCCGAGCCGCACCGCTCACGGGTCTTCGGGGAACTCGCGAGCCGCGTGGCCGTCGGGGGGACCCTGCTGATCGTGGCGCACGATCCCTCCGACCTGCACTCCGGGGTAGGACGGCCGCACCAGGCCGACCTCTACTTCACGGCCCAGGAGATCGCGGCCCTGCTCGACGACTCCTGGGATGTCCGCGTGTGCGAGTCCCGTCCGCGCGTCGAGCGCTCGCCCGACGGTCACGAGCACGCGATCAGCGATGCCGTCCTCCTGGCGGTGCGCACGGGCTGATCGGCGCGGGCGCCCGGGCCGGATGCGGCAGGGGCCCCTGAAGGGCAGGGGCGGAGACTACGCTGGCGCCATGTCCGCCCCAGCTCTCGCCCTGCCGCCGGATCCGATCGTCGTCGACCTGGTGTCCGACGGGCCGTCCTGGTGGGAGGTCGTCGGTGCGCTCGCGCCCTTCGCCGTCCTCCTCGCGGCGGTGCTGGCGACGCTGACGGCATTCGCGACCCTGCGCCAGCGCGCCGCGGCGGACCGCGCCACCCTCGACCAGAGACGGCGCGCGGACGACCGTGCGGAGTGGTGGCGGCGGACGCAGTGGGCGAGCGACGCCGCGACGTCGCTCGACCCGGTACGGCAGGAAGCGGGTATCGAGGCGCTGCTGCAGCTGTCCTACAGCGAGCTGGCCACCGAGGAGGACCGCCTGATCCTGGACGCGATCTGGGGGGGCAACCCCACGGCCGATCCCGAGGGTGCGGGCGCTGGACTGCCCGACGGCGGTACCGGAGAATCGGGCAGGACGAGTGGAAGGAGAGGTCGCATGACCGACAGGGCACCAGTACGGACACCTCCGCCCGCCCCGGGTACCGACCGACGGCCGGCCGACACATCGCGGGTCACCGCCGCCAAGGCCCGGCTGCGGGTCGCCCTCGACCAGCAACTCGGTCGCCCGACCCCGCAGTCCGTCAAGGACGCCGCCCGGGGCAGGCGCTAGTCATCACCCGACGGCATGGAGCCCGGCAGGAGGACCTGCCGGGCTTCGCCGTTCCCCCCGCGCCGGGACGGATCGCTGCGGACGCGGTCAGCACCTCCGGAACAGATAGCCGACATCGCCGGGCCTCGAGAGTTCCCGGTCCCGCACCACCGTCGACGACGGCCGGTCCCCATCGGCGCAGGCGTCCGTCGTCGGTCCCGGATACTCGACGGCGAGCACCGCGTCACCGTACTGCGCCGCGTACTCCCCGCACTCACCGAACTCCACGCACTGCTCGGCGATGGCGAAGTCGAAACCGGCGCCCGCCAGCTCCGCCGTGTCCTCGGCCGCGTTCTTCTGGCCCACCAGCAGCCCCAGCCGCTGCGCCGCCGCCACGAGCGCCGTCGCCAGTGCCCTGTTGTCGTCGAGGACGAGCAGCCCGTCCGACCGGACGTAGGAATCGAGATTGTCCAGTTCGACGGCGTCGAAGCCACGGTCCGCGCATTCCTTGAGGACGGCTCCGGTCCGGGCGGCGATGGCGGTCCGCTTCGCCTCCGTCCCCGTGTCCAGCAGGTACTCGTCCGGCCAGTCGGGGTCGGCGAGCGGCTCGCCGTCGATCGTCAGGACGAGGCCGTCGGCCAGCCACCCGGAGGACGCGCCGGGCTGCGTCTGGAAGGCATTGACATAGCAGATCGAGTACACGCCGTCGGCCGGTCCGTCGGACAGCTCCCGGACGACGACGCCGGTGCCCTCCGCGGGCGGATAGGATCCGCCGAGCTGGTAGTCCCAGGGCACCCCCGCAGGGAAGGGCCGCACGTCGGCCGCCGCCGAGCAGCCGCCGATCAGCGCCGTCGCGGCGACCAGCACCGCCGTCACCCGCCAGGCCTGCCGTCGATCATCCACCGTGCCACCGTAGCGCTGCCGGGCGGCGCGAGCCATGCGGGGGGAGCCACCTGTCCCGCCGACGCGTGCAGACGGGGTCGGAGTGCTGCGGTAGTGTCTGTCTCGCCTCTAGAAGAAGGGGCACATCGGGTTGAGCGCGTGAATGAGGCAGTTCGTGAGTGATAGCAGCAGGTTGGACCCGGAGAAGGACTTCCCCGAGGATCTCTCGTCCGTCGATCGGGATGACCTCGACATCCTGAACAGCAGGAACCACCGTGACCGGGATCTCCAGTACATCCGCGACGGTGACGTGGATGCGGAGACGGAGGGCCGGCACCATGATCTTCGCGAGGAGCTCGATCGCCGCCAGGTGGATCGCGACGCAGCCCTCAGGGGCGACGCGCCGGCATCCGAGGACGCGGAGAGCGCCGCGGGCTGACGCCACAGCGGAGGGAACGCAGAAGGCCCCGGAGCCGAAGCTCCGGGGCCTTCCCTGTCCTGCGAGGTAGCGGTGCCGGGACTCGATCCCGGGACCTCACGATTATGAGTCGTGCGCTCTAACCAGCTGAGCTACACCGCCCTAAACGAGGCTGCCCGCACCGATCGTCTGATCGTCACGGGCCCCTCATTTGCGAGCCCCCCACCGGAATCGATCCGGTGACCTCGTTCTTACCAAGAACGCGCTCTACCACTGAGCTAGGGGGGCAACAGCAAGAAACTTTACCAGTTCCCGACCGTTGGTGCGAAATCGTGGACCGCCCTCAGGAGCGGTACCGCGGTTCCGCGTCGGACCCGTGCCCAGGCACGGGTCCGACGGGGTTCTACGAGCTGATTCCTACCACTGGTCGGACTGGGCGCTGGAGCGTCCGGCCCCGGCTCCCGCGCCCTTCGAGCGTGGCTTGCGGTTGGCATCGCCCGAGAAGCGGGTGTCGCCGTCGCGCTTGGGGAAGTCCTTCTTGAAGGGCTTCTTGAACTCGCCGGCGCCACGGCTGCCCGAGGGCTTGCGGCCCTTGTCCAGCTCGAGGTGGATCAGCTCGCCACCGATCCGTGTGCGGGAGAGAGCCCGCAGTTGATCGGTCGAGAGGTCCGCCGGGAGTTCCACGAGGCTGTGGTCGGCCCGGATGTCGATGCCGCCGATCTGCGAGGACGAGATCCCGCCCTCGTTGGCGATCGCACCGACGATGGAGCCCGGCATCACGCGCTGGCGACGGCCCACCGCGATTCGGTAGGTGGCGTTGCCCTCGGTGAGGGTCCGCGTGGGTCCGCGCGATCCGAAGGCGTCCTTGCGGCCCTCGGCCCGCTCGCGCTGACCGGCGGGTGCCACGGGGATGTCCTGGACGAGGATCGGCTGGCCGTTCTGCGCCATGACGGCGAGGGCGGCAGCGATCTCGGTCGCGGGCACGTCGTGCTCGCGCTCGTAGGTGGCGATGAGGTCGCGGAACAGGGCCACGTCCTTGCCGGCGAGCGTCTGCGTGATCTTGTCCGCGAACTTGCTGAGGCGCAGCTCGTTGATCTTGGCCGTGGAGGGCAGCTGCATCTGCTCGACCGGCTGGCGCGTGGCCTTCTCGATCGACCGCAGCAGGTACTTCTCACGCGGGGTGATGAAGAGGATGGCGTCACCCGAGCGCCCTGCACGGCCGGTGCGGCCGATGCGGTGGACGTAGGACTCGGTGTCGTTCGGGATGTCGTAGTTCACGACGAGCGAGATGCGCTCCACATCGAGGCCACGGGCGGCGACGTCCGTGGCGACGAGGATGTCGATCTTTCCGTCACGCAGGGCCTCGACCGTGCGCTCACGCTGCTGCTGCGGGATGTCCCCGTTGATGGCTGCTGCCGAGAAGCCCCGTGAACGCAACTTGTCCGCCAGGTCTTCGGTAGCCGCCTTGGTGCGGACGAAGGCGATGATGCCGTCGTAGTCCTCCACCTCGAGGATGCGGGTCATCGCATCGAGCTTGTGCGGGCCCATGACCTGCAGGTAGCGCTGACGCGTGTTGGTGCCCGTGGTCGTCTTACCCTTGACCGAGATCTCGGCCGGATCATTCAGGTACTTCTTGGCGATGCGGCGGATGGCCGGGGGCATGGTCGCCGAGAACAGGGCGACCTGCTTCTCCTCGGGCGTGGAGGAGAGGATCTTCTCGACGTCCTCGGCGAAGCCCATGCGGAGCATCTCGTCGGCCTCGTCGAGCACCACGTACTCGAGGTTGGACAGGTCGAGCGACCCCTTCTCGATGTGGTCGATGACACGCCCGGGCGTTCCGACGACGACCTGCGCGCCACGGCGGAGGCCGTTGAGCTGCGGGCCGTACGGGGATCCGCCGTACACGGGAAGGACGGTGAAACCGTCCATGTGCTTGGCGTAGGACGTGAAGGCGTCGGCCACCTGGAGCGCGAGCTCGCGGGTCGGTGCGAGCACCAGGACCTGCGTGTTCTTGCTGGGACCGCCGTTGACGTCGGCGAGCTCCGCCATCTTCGAGAGCGCCGGGACGGCGAACGCGGCGGTCTTGCCGGTACCGGTCTGCGCCAGGCCCACGACGTCGCGGCCTTCGAGGAGTGCGGGGATGGTGGCCGCCTGGATGGGCGACGGCTTCTCGTAGCCGAGGTCGGTCAGGGCGGCGAGGATGCGGCCGTCGAGGTTGAGCTCGGTGAAGCGGATGCTCACGTCGTCGTCGTCCGGTGCGCCGGCGGGAGCCGCTGCGGTCGCCTCGGTGACGGGAGTGGTGTCGATGATCTGCTCGGACAGGTTTTCAGGCACGGGAAGAATCCTCCAGGTAGGTGCCGGTCGGCCCTACGGGGTGGAGCCCGGAGTGCCGAATGAACATAGAAATCCGGCACTGTTTCAATCCCGCGGCAGGACTTCTCGCCACACGTGGTTCGCTGCTCTCACAGCAGTGATGTGTGACTTTTCTTCTAGCCGGCGCTCCCTGATGAATCTGCTCGCGAGTCTGTGCTCCGAGCCCCAACACAACCTATCCGGCCCGATGAGGGGCGGAAATAAAGGGAATACCGGTGTGGGGGATGTTCCCAGTCTACGGCATGCTGGCCCCCGCATGCGCCGGGAGGGCGACATGGGGCGCGTGACCTTCGGCACGTCAGGCGAACGACGCCACTCTCAGGGCCTGCAGCGCTGCCTTCCGCACCTGGGGGGTGAGCTTCAGTCCTGTCGAGTCGGCGGCGCCGAGGAGGGACTGCGCCTGCCCCTCCGACAGGCCGGCGTAGACCTGCGCCGCGGTGATGCCGTGGTCGGGGATCTCCGTGACCCGGATGGTGTCCCCGGCCGAGATGCTCCCCTTCGTCACGACGCTGAGATAGGTGCCCACGCGGTTGGCCTCGGCGAAACGCCTGACCCACGACCGCTCGCCCAGGTAGCGCGCGAAGTTCACGCACGGCGTCCGGGGCATGGTCACTTCCAGCACCACCTGATCACCGACACTCCAGCGTTCACCGATCACCGCGTGCGAGGCATCGACGCCGGAGACCCGGAGGTTCTCGCCGAACAGCCCGGGCGTGACCTCGCGCCCGAGTTCTGCCGACCAGAAGTCGGCATCGTCCTGCGCATAGGCGTAGACGGCCTTCGTGGGACCGCCGTGGTGCTTCCTGCTGGCCTGGATGTCCCCCGTGAGACCGAGCGGGTGCACGGTGACGGGACCCTCGACCGGCCGCTTGTCGATGGCGGTCACACCGGTGGAGTCCTTCGTGGGCATGAGCTCGTGCACACGACAGACGGCGAGGAGCGTTCCGGTGGTCATGGGGACCATCCTAGGGGTCGGCTCGCGCGGGCACGGTCAGGGTTCGAAGCGGTACCCCATGCCGCTCTCCGTCACGAAGTGGCGCGGCGCCGCCGGGTCCCGTTCGAGCTTCTTGCGCAGCTGCGCCATGTACACCCGGAGGTACTGCACGTCCTTCGCGTAGGCGGGCCCCCAGACGTCGAGGAGAAGCTGCTGCTGGGTGACGAGCTTCCCGGGATGCGCGATCAGCCGGTCCACGATCTTCCACTCCGTGGGTGTGAGCCGGACGTCCTTGCCGCCCCTGATCACCCTCCGGGCCCCTGCGTCGAGGGTGAAGTCCGGCGTGGTGATGACCGGCGCTTCGGCCTCGACCAATGCACGCCGCGCGGCCGCCCGCAGCCGGGCCAGGAGCTCGTCCAGTCCGAAGGGCTTCGTCACGTAGTCGTCGGCTCCGGCGTCGAGTGCGTCCACCTTGTCCTCGGAACCGTGCCGGGCGGAGAGCACGATGATGTGGACCTGCGACCAGCCGCGGATGCGGCGGATGACCTCGACGCCGTCGATGTCCGGCAGGCCGAGGTCCAGCACGATGATGTCCGGGTGGTGCTCCGCCGCGGCCCCGAGCGCCGTCTCGCCGTCCACGGCCGTCACGCACTGGTAGCCGTACGCGCGGAGGTTGATCTCCAGGGCGCGAAGGAGCTGCGGTTCGTCGTCGACCACCAGCACGCGCGTCACAGCTCCACCGCTCCGGTGGAGATGGGCAGCCTGATGACGAGGGTGAGGCCGCCGCCCGGTGTCTGTTCGGCGTCGAGCATCCCGCCCATGACCTCCGTGAATCCCTTGGCGACCGCGAGGCCCAGCCCCACGCCGGCGCCGGACGGGGCGTCGTCGAGCCGCTGGAACGGCCGGAACATGGCCTCCACGTCGTCGCGCGACACTCCGCGCCCGTGGTCGATCACGCGCAGTTCGCCGGCCGGGAAGCCGTTGACGAGGGCGCGGCCGGTACCACCCGCGGAAGCGGTGATCTCGACGGCGGAGCCCGGTGCGTACTTCACGGCGTTCTCGACGATGTTCGCGACGACACGCTCCAGCAGTCCCGGGTCCGCGTCGACGGCCGGCAGGTTCGGCGGGATGGCCACGTGCACGCGGTCCCCCGGCACGTTGGCGAGCGCGGGGCCGACGACGTCGGTCCACCTGAGCGGCCGCAGGTGCGGGTTGACGGCGTCGCCGCTGATGCGCGACATGTCGAGCAGGTTGTTCACGAGGGCGTCCAGGCGGTCCGAGTAGTCCTCGATGGTCGCGAGCAGCTCGTCCTCGTCCTCCTGCGAGAAGGTGACGTCCGAGCGCCGGAGGCTGCTGACGGCCAGTTTGATCCCGGCCAGCGGCGTGCGGAGATCGTGCGAGACGGATCTGAGGATGGCGGTGCGCATGACGTTGCCCTCGACCAGCCTCCGGTTGGTCCGCGTGCTGGCGAGGAGTTCCTGCCGCTGCAGCAGGGCGCGGAGCTGCCCCGCGAAGGCGCGCAGGAGCCCACGCTCCCGGGCGGAGAGGGCCGTGCCGAAGAGAGCCAGCGAGACGTCGTCGCCCACCTGCTCGACGGCGGTCGCCGCACCGATCGGCCAGGGATCGGCGGGGCCGGCGGGAGTCCGCCGAACCGCCCGGTCCTGCCGGTCCTGACGGCGGACCGGCTCACCCGCGGCGCTGCCGTCCGGCCCGGGCCGGACGGCCAGTGCCCTGCGCTCCATCCCGGTCCCTCCGTCGCGGCCCTGCTCCGCGGACCCCCCACGGCCCGCCCCACTGACCGCCGACCCGCCGTCCGCCGGGCCGCCGTCCGCTGCACCGGCGAACAGGACGACGGCGTCGGCATCGAACTGGGCCTGGACGTGGCGGAGGAAACCCTGCAGCGTGTCCTCCTCGGCGAGCGCTCCCCGCGCGAGGTCGCCGAGCAGCGCGGCTTCCTGCTGCGCCATCGCCGCTTCTCGCGAGCGACGTGCGGACAGTCCGACGACGAGGGACACCGTCACCGCCACCGCGATGAAGATCAGCACCGTGGCGACGTTCTCGGCCTCGGAGATCTCGAGGGAACCGAACGGCTCGGTCGAGGTGTAGATCAGGATGATGCTGCTCCAGAGGGCGGCCAGCAGCGCCGGCCACAGTCCCCCGATCAGCGCGACCGCGATGACGCCCGCGATCTGGAACAGGACATCGACGGCGAGCAGGGAGCCGCCCACCGAGAAGACGGCCAGCTCCAGCAGCGGCGGGAGGACGAGCGCGATCGCGCATCCGGCGGCGACGCGTCCGCGGCCCACGGGGGCCACGAGCGTCCGCCGGGTTGCGGGCACCATCAGCGGCGGCGGGTGCCGGGCGCGACGTTGTCGTACGCGCCGTCCTGGTGTGCGTCGTCCGTGGCGTCCTCGTGCGCGTGGTGACGCGCGGTGTGCTCGGGGAGGGAGTCGTCCGGCAGTGCGTCCTCAGACACGACGCCCTCCCCGCCGGCATCTCCCCCACTCGTGCCGGCTCCCGGCGCGAGCGGTCCCGCGGTGGACAGGGGTGCCGGGATGCGGGAGAGCAGTACCCAGAACACGGTCGTGGCCAGGGCGCAGACCACGCCTGCACTGGAGGCCACCAGCCAGCCGGTGGTCAGCTGCGAGTCGAGGTCCTCGGCGCCGAACAGCAGGCCGATGGTCTTGGGCGAGTAGATGAACACCACCAGGGTGGGGACGAAGAGCACGGCCGCCGTTGTCCGGTAGGCCTTCAGCTCCGCGGGGAGGCCGACGGCCTGGCCCGCGAGGACGGCGAGGACCACGACGATCCAGACCCAGTGGTGGGACCAGGAGATGGGTGAGATCAGCAGCATGAGCAGCGCCGTCATGGCCATCGGCAGGAAACGGTCCCCACGCTGCTGCGCCGCGCGGATGACGTACGTGGCCGCCGCGACGAGGAGCAGGGAGATGATGAGCCACGGGACGGTCGACGGGAACTCGGGGCCCATCACGTGCAGGATGGCCCCACGGACCGACAGGTTGTCCACATATCCTTCGCCGCCGATGCGTCCCGTATCGCGCAGCATCTGCAGCCAGTAGGTCGCCGACTCCGAGGGCAGGAGGAGGAAACCGAGAGCGATGGTCCCGAAGAAGCCGGCGGCCATGGTGAACAGCTGCTTCCACTCGCCGCGTGCCAGGAAGTAGAGGCCGAAGACGAGCGGGGTGAGCTTGATGCCCGCCGCGATCCCGGTGAGCAGGCCCGTGGGCAGGCGGCGGCACGGTCCGGACAGGAGATCGGCCGCGATCATCGCGAACAGCAGGATGTTGACCTGGGAGAAGGCCATCGTCTCGCGCCACGGCCCCAGCAGGCACACGAGCCCGGTCCCGGCGATCGCGAGGGGCAGGGCGGACGGATGGGCGACCACGGCGCGCACCGACCGGAAGCCGCCGAGATACCGGGTGATGAGGAACGAGGTCGCGGCGGCGATCAGGACCGACAGTCCCACGAAGAGCACGGCACCGGTCTCGGCACTCACGAGGGTCAACGCCGTGAAGGCGAGCGCCGCGAACGGCGGATAGGTGAAGAGGAGCGAGCCCTCCCCCTCCCCGAAGGACCGCATGTAGAGGGAGCCGTCGCCGTCGACCACGGACTGCCCGCCCATCCGGTACACGCGGTAGTCGAGGCCGATGAAGTCGGCCCAGGCGTACGCCCACGTCGCCAGCGCGGCTGCCACGACGAGGGCGGCGACGACGCCGAGCACCCGCCGGGTCACCGGGACAGTGCGCTGGCTCATGCTTGCCTTCCGAAGGACGGGGATGGAGCCGGGCACCGCGGATTCGGCGGGTAACGGCTCATCCAGTGTAGGCACGCCCCCTCGGGAAGCTGCTCCCGTGCGGATATGGTGGAAATCACCCCTCCCGCTGCGAAAGGTCCATCCACCGATGTCCTCCCCCCAGATCGTCGCCATCACGAACGCCCACGTCGTCCCGATCGACGGCGAGCCGTTCGACGGCACTGTCGTCGTCGAGGACGGGCGGATCTCCGCGCTCGGCGCTTCCGCGACCGTGCCCGACGGCGCCGTCGTCGTCGATGCCGCCGGTAAGTGGCTGCTGCCCGGTTTCGTCGACGCCCACGTGCACCTCGGGACGCACGAGGAGGGTGAGGGCGTCGCCGGTGACGACACGAACGAGATGACGGACCCGAACACCGCCGGTGTCCGCGCGATCGACGCCATCAACCCCTTCGATCCCGGATTCGACGACGCCCTCGCGGGCGGCGTGACCACGGTCAATGTGAACCCCGGCTCGGGCAACCCGATCGGCGGCCTCGCCGTCGCCCTCCACACGCACGGGCGCTACCTCGAGGAGATGGTGCTGCGCTCCCCCAGCGGCCTGAAGTCCGCCCTCGGGGAGAACCCGAAGCGGGTCTACGGCGCCAAGGGGAAGACGCCGTCCACGCGCCTCGGCACCGCCCTGGTGATCCGCGAGGCCTTCATGAAGGCCGAGAACTACATGGGTAAGGCCGACGAGAACGCCCGCGATCCGCACATGGAGGCCCTGGCCATGGTGCTCCGCCGCGAGATCCCGTGGCGTCAGCACGCTCACCGTGCCGACGACATCGCGACAGCGATCCGCATCGCCGACGAGTTCGGCTACGATCTCGTGCTGGACCACGGCACCGAGGCCCACCTGCTCGGGGACGTCCTCGCGGAGCGGGGCACCCCTGTCCTGATCGGCCCCCTCTTCACCACCAAGTCCAAGGTGGAGCTCCGCGGCCGCTCGATCGCGAACCCGGGCAAGCTGGCGAGGGCCGGCGTCGAGATCTCCATCATCACCGACCACCCGGTCATTCCGATCAACTTCCTGGTGCACCAGGCCACCCTGGCCATCAAGGAGGGGCTGGACCGGGAGACCGCGCTGCGGTCGATCACCATCAACCCCGCGAAGGTCCTCGGACTCGCCGACCGCCTCGGCTCGCTCGCCGTCGGGAAGGACGCGGACCTCGTCCTGTGGAGCGGCGATCCCCTCGACGTCATGCAGCGCGCACTGCAGGTCTGGATCGGCGGCACGGAGGTCTACTCCTACGACACCGAGACGCACAGCGCCACCGTTGCCCCGCGCGTCTAGGCCGTCGTCGGTGGCCGCTCCCCTGCCGCCGAGGCCCTTCACGCTGCGGGCGGCGATCATCCTGTGGCTCGTGATCTCGGTGCTCCTCGCCGTCGCGGCCGGCTCGTTCATCGCGTCCGCGGTGATGGAGGACTCGGACCGCGCAGGCTTCATCGGGCTCGGCACACTGTTCGGGGCGCTGGCCGTCCTCCAGCTGATCCTCCTGCTCCCGCTGCGGCGGGGCAGGAGGGGCGGGCGTGAGCTGCTCTCCACGATCGGCATCATCGTCGGGGTCCCCATCATCGTGCGGGGCACCCCGGGGCTGTCCCTGGTCGCGGTGGCCATGCTCGTCGCGGTGCTGCTCATGTGGCTGCCGCAGAGCAGCGACTACTTCCAGCTGACGCAGCCGAAGGCGAAGAAGCGGTTCAGGCTGCCCGGGTCCCGCTAGGGTCTGCCGGGCACTCGACACTCTCCGCGACGTCGTGCGCGCGCTTCAACCGACCCGGCGCGGGTCGGGCCGCGGCACGCCGCAGATCAGCGTCGCCGCGGGCCGAGGACGTGCACGACACCGCAGCCCGTCGCCGAGCCCGATTCCAAGCCCGCGGATCCCGAGAACACGAAGGGCCCCTCCGACCGGAGGGGCCCTTCACGTGCAGCAGCTGTCAGCGCAGTGCCGAGATGGCCTGCTCGAGGTCGCCGATGAGGTCCTCGAGGTCCTCGATGCCGACGGACAGCCGGACCAGGTTCTCGGGAACGGCGAGCTCGGTGCCCTTGACGGAGGCGTGCGTCATGTCCGACGGGTAGTTCATGAGCGACTCGATGCCACCCAGGGACTCCGCGAGGATGAAGACGCTCGTGTTCTCCGCAACCTTCTTCGCAGCCTCCGCTCCACCCCTGAACGTCACGGAGATCATGCCGCCGAAGTCCTTCATCTGCGCCGCGGCGAGGTCGTGGCCGGGGTGCTCGGGCAGGCCCGGGTAGTACACGCGCTCCACCTCGTCCTGCTCCTGCAGCCAGCGGGCGATCGCCAGGGCGTTCGAGGAATGCCGGTCCATGCGGACGCCCAAGGTCTTGAGTCCCCGCGTCGTCAGCCAGGCCTCCATCGGCGCCGACACGGCTCCGACGGCGAACTGCACGAAGCCGATCTTCTCCGCCAGCTCGTCGTCGTCGACGACGACGGCGCCGCCACTGGCATCGGAGTGACCGCCGATGTACTTGGTGGTCGAGTGCACGACGACGTCCGCGCCGAAGGTCAGCGGCTGCTGCAGGTAGGGCGACGCGAAGGTGTTGTCGACGACGAGCAGGGCCCCGGCGTCGTGGGCGAGCTGAGCGGTCGCCGCGATGTCGGTGATCTTCATCATCGGGTTCGACGGCGTCTCGACCCACACCATCCTGGTGTTGTTCGCGCTGATGGCGGCCTGCACGGCGTCGGTGTCCGCCATGTCGACGGCGGAGTTGGTGATGCCCCACTGGGACAGCACGCGGTCGATCAGGCGATAGGTGCCGCCGTAGGCGTCGTTCCCGAGGACGATGTGGTCGCCCGGACGGAGCGCAGCACGGATCAGCGCATCCTCGGCGGCGAGGCCGGATGAGAAGCTGAAGGCGTGCTTCCCGCCCTCGAGCGCGGCGATCTGCACCTGCAGCGCGTCGCGCGTGGGGTTGCCGCCGCGGCCGTACTCGTAGCCGTTGCGCAGTTGGCCGATGCCGTCCTGCGCGAACGTGGTGGTCTGGTACAGGGGCGGGATCACCGCTCCCGTGAGAGGGTCGGGGGTCTGGCCCGCGTGGACGGCTCGGGTGTTGAAACCCTGGGCGTCAGAGTGCGTCACGATGCTCCTGCGAATGGTGGTGGGGGATTACTTGCTCATATATGTCAGCAAGTCGTGGCGCGTAAGAATTCCCACCGGGGACCCGACGAACGTCACCATCAGCGTGTCGCTGTCCTGGAGCCGCTCACGCGCTGTCCCGACGGATTCGAGCGACCCGATGAGGGGCAGCTTCGCGTCCATGTGCTCGGAGATCTTGTCGGTGAGCTTGGCCTCGCCGTGGAAGATCTTGGCGGTCAAGGAGCGTTCGTCCACGGACCCGAGCACCTCGCCCATCTTGACCGGCGGTTCCTGGGACAGCACGGGGATGCTGGACACCCCGTACTCGTCCATGATCGAGATGACATCGCGCACCGTCTCGGTGGGGTGCGTGTGCACGAGATCCGGCAGCGAGCCCGACTTCGAGCGGAGCACCTCGCCCACGCTGGCGTCGTCGCCACTGTCCATGAAGCCGTAGGCCTTCATCCAGTCGTCGTTGAAGATCTTGCCGAGGTAGCCGCGGCCGCCGTCGGGCAGGAGCACGACGACGACGTCGTCGGCCGTGAGGGTGCGCGCGACGCGCAGCGCCGCGACGACGGCCATGCCGCACGAGCCGCCGACGAGCAGGCCCTCCTCGCGGGCGAGGCGACGGGTCATCTCGAAGCTCTCCGCGTCCGTCACGGCGAGGATCTCGTCGGGGACGGTCGGATCGTAGGAGCCCGGCCACATGTCCTCGCCGACGCCCTCGACGAAGTAGGGACGGCCCGTGCCGCCGGAGTAGATGGAGCCATCGGGATCCGCACCGATGATGCGGACGGGGCCCGACGCGCGGTCGGCGGAGACCTCCTTGAGGTACCGTCCGGTGCCGGTGATGGTGCCGCCCGTGCCGACGCCGGTCACGAAGTGCGTGAGCCTGCCCTCGGTGTCGTCCCAGATCTCGGGGCCGGTGGTCTCGTAGTGGCTCAGGGGCCCGTTCTGGTTGGAGAACTGGTCGGGCTTGTAGGCGCCCGGGATCTCGCGGACCAGGCGGTCGGAGACGCCGTAGTAGGACTGGGGGCTGTCCGGCGCGACGGCGGTCGGCGTGACGACGACCTCGGCGCCGTAGGCCTTCAGGACGTTGCGCTTGTCCTCCCCCACCTTGTCCGGCACCACGAACACGCACTTGTAGCCGCGCTGCTGCGCGACGAGGGCGAGGCCGACGCCGGTGTTGCCGGAGGTCGGTTCGACGATGGTGCCACCGGGCTTGATCTTGCCCTCGGCCTCGGCTGCGTCGATGATCTTCGCCGCGATGCGGTCCTTCACCGATCCGCCCGGGTTGAGGTACTCGACCTTTGCGAGGACGGTGGCTGCGATGCCGTCGGTGACGGAGTTGAGCCTGACCAGCGGGGTGTTGCCGATCAGCTCGACGATGGAATTGGCGTACTTCATGACCACAACGCTACCGGCTGCGGGAACGATCCTCCGCGCCCCGGTTACGCCGCGGGACGATTCCGTGATGCGCGCCCGGCCCGCGCCGGAGCCCCGGTCGTGGCGGCAGGGGCCGCAGGGGCGGCCGATACCTCCGGTCACGCAGGGCTCGCGGCCGACGCCGCGTGGCATACTTTCCGGCGGAACGGAGCCCGCCCTTGAACCTACGCAGTGCCTCCCGCGCGATCCTGCCCGGCCTCGCCGTCCTGTGTATCGTCACCGGCCTGCTGCCGGGGGCCGAGCTCTCGGAGCTGTGGGCCCGGATCTGGCCGATCCTGCTGTTCGTGGCCGCCATGACGGTGGTGACGGACCTGCTGTTCTCCGCCGGCGTCTTCGAGCGGGTCATCGCCGCCGCTGCGGGTCTCGCGCGTGGCCGGACGCTCGCGCTGTGGCTCGTGACCGTCCTCCTCGCCGTCGTGTGCACGGTGTTCTTCTCCCTGGACACGACGGCGGTGCTGCTCACGCCGCTCGTCGTCCTCCTCGCCCGGCGCGCCGGGCTTCCGCCGCTCCCCTTCGCCGTGACGATCGTGTGGCTCGCCAACACGGCGTCCCTGCTCCTGCCCGTCTCCAACCTGACGAACCTCCTGGTGCAGGAGCGTCTCGGGCTGAGTCCGGTGGCCTTCGCCGGCCTCGTGTGGGGCCCGGCGATCGTCGGTGTCGTGGTTCCCTGCGCAGTCCTCCTCCTGATCTTCCGGCGCGATCTCGTCGGGCGCTTCAGCCCGGCGCCGGCCCGCGCCACGGAGGATCCGGTGCTGTTGCGTGCGGGGTACGCCGTCCTCGTGCTCCTCCTGCCGGCGCTCGTCAGCGGCGTGCCGGTGGCCCTGAGCGCGACCGTCGCCGCCGCCGTCCTGACCGTCCTGTTCGCCGTGCGCCGGCGGGGCACGCTCACCTTCCGGTTGATCCCGGTGAATCCACTCCTCCTCGCGCTCAGCCTCTTCGTCCTGGTCACCACCGCGCACGCGCAGGGGCTCGACGCCTTCCTCGCACCGGCCGCCGGTGACGGCGAGGGCTTCGTGGACCTGCTGCAACTCGCCGCGGTGGGCGCCGGTGGTGCCAACGCGGTCAACAACCTGCCCGCCTACCTGGCGCTCGAGCCGTCCGGGACGACGCCGCTCCGCCTGGCCGCGCTCCTGATCGGCGTCAACCTCGGGCCACTCGTCACGCCCTGGGGCTCCCTCGCGACGCTGCTGTGGGCCGAGCGGCTCCGGTCGCTGGGCGTCACCGTCCGATGGGTGCCCTTCGCCGTCGCCGGGCTGCTGGTGACCGCACTGCTGCTGCCCGCCGCCGTCGCCGTCCTGGCCTGGCTGGGCCCCTGACGCCCACCCGGGCCGGTCTCCCGCGGACCCCGAGGTGTCCGGACCCGCGTCAAGGCCCCGCGGACTGGCCGGACCCGCTTCCTCCCGTGCGCCTAGGCTGGAACGGTAAGCACCCTGCCGACGAGGAGCACGAACCATGACGAAGACCTATCGCATCGCCGTCATCGCCGGGGACGGCATCGGCAAGGAGGTCATGCCGGAGGGCCTGCGGTCGCTCCGGGCGGCAGCGGACCGCTACGGCTTCGGGGTGGACGCCGTGGACTTCGACTACGCGAGCGCCGAGTACTACCAGGCGCACGGGCAGATGCTGCCCGACGGCTGGTTCGAGGAACTGCGCACCTTCGATGCCATCTTCTTCGGCGCGGTGGGCTGGCCCGACGTCGTCCCGGACCATGTCTCGCTGTGGGGCAGCCTGCTGCAGTTCCGCCGCCACTTCGACCAGTACGTGAACCTCCGCCCGGTGCGTCTGCTCCCCGGCATCACGAGCCCGCTCGCCGGCCGGAAGCCGGGCGACGTCGATTTCTGGGTGGTCCGGGAGAACACCGAGGGTGAGTACTCGAGCGTCGGCGGGCGGATGTTCGAGGGGACGGAGCGCGAGACCGTCATCCAGGACACCGTCATGACGCGCACCGGGGTGGACCGGATCCTCCGCTACGCCTTCGAGCTCGCACAGAAGCGGGAGAAGAAGCACCTCACCTCGGCCACCAAGAGCAATGGCATCTCCATCACCATGCCGTACTGGGACGAGCGCGTGGAGGCGATGGCCGCGCACTACGACGGCGTCCGCGTGGACAAGTTCCACATCGACATCCTGTGTGCGAACTTCGTCCTGCACCCCGACTGGTTCGACGTCGTGGTGGCCAGCAACCTCTTCGGCGACATCCTCTCCGACCTCGGCCCCGCCTGCACCGGCACCATCGGCGTGGCACCGAGCGGGAACATCAATCCGGACCGCACCTTCCCGAGCCTCTTCGAGCCGGTCCACGGATCGGCGCCGGACATCGCGGGCCAGGGGATCGCGAACCCGGTGGGCCAGATCTGGAGCGCCTCCATGATGCTGGACCACCTGGGCGAGCCCGAGGCGGCGGCCGGCATCCTGGCCGCGATCGAATCGACCCTCGCGACCGGTGGGGACGCGCTCACGCGGGACCTCGGCGGCCAGGGCACGACGGCGTCGCTCGGCGGGAGCATCGCCCGTACCGTCGCGGGGTAGGTGTCGCGCCGTGGCGGCCTCGGCCGGAGGCCGCGCCCGTGGCACCATGGACGCATGAGTATCGCCCCCGCCGTCGTCCCCTCCGGCGCGGAGGCGGCCGAGTGGATCCCCGAGGGGCCCTACGACCTCACGCGGACGATCGGCACGCTGCAGTGCGGCGCCCACGATCCGAGCTTCATCAGCCAGGGCCCCGACCACTGGCTGGCCTTCCGCACGGTGGACGGTCCCGTGACGCTCGCCCTCCGGCAGCGCGGGTCGCTCAACCAGAGCCGTGTGCAGGCGAGGGCCTGGGGCTCCGGCGCTTCCGCGGCCCTCGCCACGCTGCCCCGGCTCCTCGGCGCCGACGACGACTGGAGCGGTTTCGACACCGCCGAGTTCCGCGCCACGCTGCCAGAACTGGCCCGCAAGGGCCGCTACCTCAATCCGGGCCTGCGCCTTCCGGCGTCCGGCCGGATGCTCGATACCGTGGCCCGCGTGATCCTGGAGCAGAAAGTGACCGGGATCGAGGCCAAGAGGGCATGGCGCTACCTGCTGGCACGGTACGGGGACGCGGCGCCCGGCACCGGTGAGGTGGCACCGGCAGGGCTGCGCCTCCCGCCGACCCCCGAGCAGTGGCGCCGGGTGCCCTCCTGGGACTGGCACCGCGCCGGCGTCGACTCCAAGCGGTCGGCGACCATCCTCAAGGCGGCGCTCGTGGCGAGCGGACTCGAACGACTCGCCTCACGGCCGGGCGGTGATGCTGTCCGCGCCGGGCTGCGCTCCGTTCCCGGGATCGGCGTCTGGACGATCGCGGAAGTGGTGCAGCGCACGCACGGCTGCCCCGACTCGATCTCCGTGGGTGACTACCACCTCGCCGCCTACGTGGGCGCGGCGCTCACGGGCCGCAGGACGGACGACGCCGGGATGATCGAGCTGCTCGAGCCCTGGAAGGGGCAGCGGCAGCGTGTGGTGCGCTCGCTCTACTCGAGCGGGTTCCGGAAGCCCACGTTCGGCCCGCGCCTCTCCCCCGAGGACCACCGCAGCCGGTAGGTCGCGATCGGAGGGCGGCGTCCCGTGCCTCGGATACGCCGACGGCACGCCGCCGCCACCCCTGTTCCCGCACCTGTTCCCGCCCCGGTGCCGCACCGATGGGTGGGGTGCCCGGGCCACCACTAGGCTGGGAGGCATGACCCAACCTGTAGACGTCACCGCCGTGTTCACCCCGCTGGACGGAGAGTTCTTCCGCGTCAAGCTCGCCCTCGACATCGCGATCGAGCAGGTGGTGCAGGAGCCGGGCTGCATCCGCTACGAGATCACCGATGCTCAGGAGGAGCGGATCGTCCTCACCGAGCAGTGGGAATCCACCGAGGTGCTCGACACGCACCTGAAGGGTGCCGCGGTCCAGGACCTCGGTGAGTCGCTGAGCGCCCTGCTCGCGAAGCCCGCGGAGGTCGTCCGCTCGGACCAGCCCGCCTGAGGCGCGACGGCCTGACGGCCACCCGCCGTCCCTGGACAGCGAAAGCCCCGCACTCCTCGAGTGCGGGGCTTCTGTGTGGAGATGGAGCGGGCGGAGCCTGTGCGGGTACCGCTACTCGCCGGCAGCGGCGCCGGGCTGCTGCTGCTGCTGCTGGGCGATCTGCTCGTGGACGGCCTTCATGTCCAGGCCCTTCACGGCGTCGACCAGTTCGCCGAACTGCGTGGCGTTCAGCGCGCCGGGCTGCGAGAAGACGAGAACCTTGTCGCGGAAGGCCATCAGCGTGGGGATCGATGTGATGCCCGCTGCGGCGGCGAGGGACTGCTCGGCCTCGGTGTCCACCTTCGCGAAGGTGACGTCCTCGTGCTGCTGCGACACGGCGTCGTACACGGGGGCGAACTGCTTGCACGGCCCGCACCATTCGGCCCAGAAGTCGACGAACACGATGTCGTTGCCCTCGATGGTTTCCGGGAAGCTTGCCTCGGTGATATTGATTGTCGACATCCTTAAAGGCTAGCGAGGACCCGGCGCCGTGTCAGGCCTGTTCGCTACCGATGAAGATTCCACCCCCACCACCACTGCTCTGCCACGGAGGCCCGCATGACCGCCGATCCCTACCGCCTGAGCCGTTTCGTCGAAGCCCAGGACGCGCACGGCACCTACGACCAGGCGCTCGCGGAACTGCGGCAGGGCCATAAGACGGGTCACTGGATGTGGTTCGTCTTCCCGCAGGTCGCCGGCCTGGGAAGCAGCCCGACGTCGGTCCGCTACGCCGTCTCCTCGCTCGACGAAGCGGTCGCCTACCTGGCGCACCCGGTTCTCGGGCCGCGGCTCATGGAGTGTGTCCACGCGCTGCTCGAGCTGGACGGGAACGATCCGCAGGCGATCCTCGGCGGTATCGACGCCCGCAAGCTGCAGTCCTCCATGACCCTCTTCGACGAGGCTGCACCGCAGGAGCCGTGGTTCAGGGCGGTCATCGACCGGTTCTACTCGGGTGAGGCGGACGGCACGACGACGTCGATCCTCGCAGGATGACGCCGTCGTGCCGGAGGCGGAGTGACTATTCTGCCGCGTGGGTGAGCGAGGCCCGACCGGCCAGCACCACGCCCGCCGCGACGAGCACCATGGCCGCGGCGACGCCGTAGGTGGCCTGCGGGCTGTAGAGCTCCGCCAGCTTCGTCGCAGCGAACGGCGCCAGCGCCCCACCCAGCCAGCGGACGAAGTTGTAACCGGCCGAGGCGACCGGACGGGGCGCGTCCGAGACGCCCATCGCCAGCTCCGTGTACAGGGTGTTGTTGATGCCGAGCAGGGCTCCCGAGACGATCACGAGGACGACGACGGCGGTCACCGAGCGCTCCGCGGCGAGCGTGAGTCCCGCGAGGACCAGCGCCAGGGACCCGAGGGTCAGCAGCAGGACGCGCGTGGTGCCGAGCCGCCGCTGAAGGACGGGGGCCACCAGGACGGAGAAGACCGCGACCATGAGTCCCCAGCCGAAGAAGACCGCGCCGATGCCGTAGGCGTCCATCCCGAGGACGAACGGCGTGAAGGCGAGGATCGTGAAGAAGCCGTAGTTGTAGAACAGGGCGCTCGAGGCCGTGGTGCGCAGCCCGCGGTGCCGGAGGGCCCGCAGCGGATCACGCAGGGAGGTCCGTGTCGCGGGTTTCGGCGTCGCCGGCAGGAGGACGGCCAGGGCGATGAAAGCCGCGGCCATCAGCCCCGCGGTCCCGAAGAACGGTGCGCGCCACTGCCAGCCGCCCAGCAGTGCCCCGAGCAGCGGACCGAGCGAGATGCCGAGGCCCAGTGCGGCCTCGTAGAGGATGATCGCCGTCGCTGTGCCCCCGCTGGCGACCCCGACGATCACGGCGAGCGCCGTCGCCACGAACAGCGCATTGCCGAGACCCCAGCCGGCGCGGAACCCGACGAGTGTGGCCACGTCACCGGAGAGGCCTGCGAGGGACGCGAAGACCACGATCAGCCCGAGACCGAGGAGCAGGGTCCGCTTGCCTCCGATGCGGGAGGAGATGACGCCGGTGACGAGCATCGCGACGGCGGTGACGAGGAAGTAGCTCGTGAACAGGAGCGACACCTGGCTGGGCGAGGCATCGAGGTTCTCGGCGATGGCAGGCAGGATGGGGTCCACGAGACCGATGCCCATGAAGGCGAAGACGGCCGCGAGGGCCGTGGCCCAGACGGCCCTGGGCTGGCGGAAGAAGGACTGCTTCTCCTCGGCGAGGACGGATGCGTTGTCTGGTGCCTCTGCGGAGGCATGGGTGGTCACTGGGGTACTCCTCGATGCGTTGTCAGGTGGTTCGGGCGCCTGAACAGTGCCCGCAAAGGCGCCGTTCGCGCGATGCGGCCGCCGGCTCAGGCGGTACGGCGGGGTGGTTGTGCCGGCCGGACCGGCGGAGTCGCCGCCCCTGGCCGTCCGGCTCAGGCGGTACGGCTCAGTTTGCCGATGACCGGCAGCGCCGCTGCGAGCGTGGCGCGGTCGTCGTCGTCCAGATGTGCCAGGAGTGCGGCGACGCGTTCGTTGCGACGCCGGCCGGCATCCTCCCAGGCGGAGCGGCCCGTCTCCGTGAGCTGCACGAGCACAGCACGGGAGTCCGTGGGATCGGGCGTGCGGCTCACGAGCCCGGCCTGCTCGAGCTTGATGATCTGCTCGGTGGCGGACGGGACCCGGATGCCGAGGTTCGCCGCGATGCGGCTCACGCGGAGCGGCTCCTCGGCGGCCATGCTCAGCGTGCTCATCTGCATGGTCGTGAGCTCGCCGTCCCCGTCCATCGAGCGGCTCAGGTACACCGCGTGGCGGAGCGTGGTACGGAAGGACTGCGCAAGGACCAGCAGCTCGGAGTCAATCAGGGGGACGCTCATAGTTAGGTAGCCTAACAGTTTATACGGTGCCGCACAAGGTGCACGGCCGTCCACGACGGGCTAGCGTGGGAGCCGACGACGCCGAGGGGGACGCCATGCAGGACGCCGCACTGCCGGCCAGCGCCCGCGCTGGCGCGACCCTACTGGCGCAGGCGGACGCCGCCGCGGACCGGCTCGGGTCCCTGCCGTCGACCGGAACCGGCATCGTGACCATCGTGGTTGCCGCTTTCGGTGCGGCAGGATTGACCCTGATGCTCTCGGATGTCCATCCGTCGACAGCGCTGCCGCTCACGCTCGTCGTGCTGCTGGCCCTGATTCTTTTGACCGTGGGCGCCCGCCGCGCACGAAGCACCCTGCCGCGAGGCTGGGACCGCCGGCTCGGGGCAGGTGCCCTCATCCCCTACCTCGCCGTCTTCGTGGTGGACAGCGCCCGGGTCCTGTTCGGTGTCCGGCCCGGTGTTCCGGTCTGGGGCGCGGTGGTGATTGCCGCAGTCCTCATGGCGCCCCTCGCCGCGAGCGGGGTGTGGCTGGTTCGCAGACGCCCGGCGCTGCCGCCATCGGCGGACGGCGCGACGTCGAATCCCTTCGTGGTCTTGGCTGCTCTCGCATCCGTCGACGGCGTGGGTCTCCGAGCCCTGCGGGAGGCAACCGGCATGCCGGCGGCGGACCTCGACCGGATCCTCGACGACTTCGACCGGCGCGAGCTCGTGAACCTCGGGTGGGGTGGTACCCGTCCGGGCCTCAACACCCCGGTCTCCCTCACGAAGGCGGGCGCCACGGCCTATGCCGACCTGCGGGCGCGACTGGGGCCCGCCGCGGAGCACATCGCGTCACAGGGTTCCGCAACGCCCGAGGGGCCTGCAGAACCAGCAGCACCAGCAAATCCGGCACAACCAGCGGTACCAGCAGTGCCCACACGTTCCGCACGTGGCGCCTGCGAAGTGCATCCGCCGGATGCAGCCGGTCCACCCGGTAGGCGAGGCTCGGTCCTGCCGTGATCCCTCCGCCCTTCGCTGTCCCGGACCCGATCGGCTTCCTCCTGGGCTCATGGACCACGCGGCGGCATCTCCTGGACCGAAGCACGAACGCCGTAGGGACCTTCACGGGGACCACGACGTTCACCCCCGACGCCGACGGCCTGCACTGGGCAGAGCTGGGCACGGTCCGGTGGCCGTCCTTCGAGGGGCCGGCATCGCGCTCCTACCGGGTCATGCCCGGTGTCGGGACGGCGGTGGAGGTGCTCTTCGAGGACGGGCGGCTGCTCTGCCGTCTCGATCTCTCCGCAGGATCCGCCCGCGACCACCACGACTGCCCGCCGGACACCTATCTGGTCGACTTCACCGTGGGGAGCAGTAACAGGATCGACTACCGCTGGGACGTGACCGGACCGGCCAAGGACCTCCTGCTCAGCACGACCCTGACGCGGGGGGAGGCTACGCGCGGCCCGGAAGGACGGACGCGGACCGTATCCGGACCGATCTGCCCGTCCGCATGATCAGGTCCTCGCCCGCCGCGTCCGCCGCGCACGCTCGCGCGGGCGCCGCTTCAGCGCAGGCAGTTCGAACAGCAGGTTGACGGACGCGTGCTTTCGCGTGGAATACATCCAGGCGAGCCCGAGCGGGACCCCCACACCGGCCAGGAGAAGGAGCGGCAGCATGAACCAGGCCTCCGCGACCCCGAGGGCATCGGCGAGCGCCAGCGTGATCATGATGGGACCCAGGTGGGCGACATAGAACACGATCGAGTAGCGCCCCGCGAACTCGAGGGCCGACGTCGCCCTGTTCCTGCGGAGCCGCGGGAACATCCAGCACACCACGGCCAACCCACCGACGACGCCCCACACGTACTCCGCGCGGTAGAGGACCTCGTGGCCGGAGACGTTGAGCAGACCGACCGCGACAGCAGATCCTGTCGCCACGGCCAGAACCCACGAGCGGTTGATCGCGCGCTCGACACGGCCCGGATGCTGCGCACACCAGGCACCGAAGAAGAAGAACGCCGACAGGAAGGCCATGGTCTCGGGGCGGCTGCCGTCCGGGAGCAGGAGGGACACACCGAGCCCGACGGCGGCGACGGCGAGCGGCGGTACGCGGCGCAGCGGGTAGGCGAGCGCGTAGAACACGAGGATGAACCACAGGTACCAGAGGTAGGTCGGCGAGAGGTAGAAGATCTGCAGCACGGACACCGGGTGGATGTCCCCGCTCGCGGCGAGGATGATGACCGACCACAGCAGATAGGGCCAGGCCACCATGGAGACCTTGCCGGCGAAGTACCGCCCGCCCGGCTTCGCGACCGACTGCGGGAGCAGGACGCCCGAGAGGAACATCAGCACGGGCATGCGAAACGGCTCGAGGAAGAGATTGACCTCGTCGACCCCGGCGGTCGGCCCCACGGCGACGCGGATCGCCTCGCCCGCGTGCAGCAGGACGACGAGCAGGATGGCGACGCCCCGCAGGCTGTCCAGCCAGCCGACGCGTGTGTGTGCGGTGTCCCCGATCGTGGCCTCCCCTGCCGTTACGTCTCCACCCTAAGTGGGCTTACCGACTCTTCGTGGAGAACGCCCGCGGGGATGGCCGGGTCGACGGGAGATCGGAGAAGTGCTTGGACCGGCGCGGCCCGGCATCCCCGCTCGAGGTCACAGCGGCGCGGGACTATAGCGCGCCGTCGGGCGCCGGTGCGGACCGACTTCGGTGACCGGGCCGAGCCTAGAATCGATGAGGGGGCACCTGAGACCTCGGAGGATGACGTGGCAACCCTGTATGCGCCCGGCACGACGGCGTCCCGGTCCGGTGCCATCGATGCGCTCCGGGTCCTCGCGGTCGTCGGGATCGTCGCCGGACACGTGTGGTCCGGGCCGCTCGTCGACGCCGGCCTGTACACGTGGCACGTGCCCGCCTTCTTCCTGCTCTCGGGGTACCTCTGGAAGCCTCGCGAGCCGGGCAGTCGTCGGACGGTCTCCGCGGAAGCCAGGAAGCGGTTTGCGACCATCATGGTTCCCTACATCGCCTGGCTCGGGCTGACCCTCGTCGTGCATCTCGTCATGCTCGATCACCGGGGCCAACTGACGGGCGACGGGGTGGCCCTGCCCCTCGTGGGCGGCTCGGAGAATGCGGGGCCCTTCGGCGCCTACTGGTTCATGCCTGCCCTGTTCCTCTCGGCGATCGCCTACCGCGCGCTCGAAGCCGTTCCCCTCGCGCTCCGGATCGGGATCATCATCGGGATCACCGCGGTCATCCACCGCTTCGGCGACGTCCTCGCTCCGCTACCCCTGTCGGTCGGGGTCGCCGGTGCAGCCCTCGTCTTCATGCTCGCAGGCCAGGGACTGCAACACGTCCGCGACCACGTCCGGCATCCGGTCCGCACGGGTGGTGCGTGCCTGCTGGCCGGTGCGGCCCCGATCCTCGCGGGGGCCTCGGCGCATCTGGACATCAAGTACGGCGAACTCGGCACCCCGGTCCTCAGCATCGTGGTCGCGGTGCTGATCAGTGGCGGGCTCCTCCTGATCCTCGAAGGCGTGTTCACGCGGCTGCCCGAAGTGGTCCATGCGGGAGCGACCCGCCTTGCCGTCGGGTGCCTGATGGTCGTCCTGACCCACACGTACGTCCTCTGGCTACTGGACATCCCCGACGCGGAACGCTCCGCCTGGGTCCTCGTCACGGCACTCGTTGCGCCGTGGACCGTCGCCCTGGCGCTCAACCGGTCGGCCCTGTCCCGCCCGCTGCTCGGGACGCCCCGCCTCCGGTAGGCCCCCGGCCTGATCCGGGCGGGGCCGGCGCCGCTGGACACCGTACTCGTCACCGATCGTTCATGTGCCCCTTGGATTCTTCTCATCTGGTTCTCATCTTCGCCGCGTAGACAGGTGATGTGGTCTCACCAGCGTCGAAGTCGAAGGTCAGGTACGGGAAATGGTGATCGTGTCGAAGAGTGTGGGCATCGTCCGGCGTTGCATCGAGCGCGTCCAGGAGAATCTCGCCGTACTCGCCGGCCCCGACGAGTTGAGCTACTGATCCGTTCCTGACGATCGCTGGAAGCCCTCCCCCGGTGGGCTCGTCGGCGCGTCCGGGCGGCACTGCCGACGGCGCAGCCGGGCACGTGGATCGAAGCCCCGCGTAGAACCGGCAGGCACACGCGGCGACGGTGGAGGTGGTCACCCGTCCACCCGGAACGGTGCGGGAACGTCATGTCTCGGGCGGTGAGTGCAGGCAGAGCCATGGTCACTTCACCACGGAAGGCCGGTACCTCCACTGTTTCCTGTGGTCCGAAGCCGAAGGGTAGATCATCGCGGAGGAAAAGAATCCCGGCTACTACGTCGTCATCATCCGTTCATCCGCCACGGTCGCAGTTGTCACCCAGTTCCCATGTTCGTCGGGTAGACAGGTGTAGTGGTCTCACTGGCAGTACGACAAGGAAGTTGGTTTCAGCCATGGTGATTGTGAAGAAGAGCATGAGCATCGTCCGCCGGTGCATCGAGCGGGTTCAGGGCAACCTTGCGGTCCTTGCAGGCCCAGACGAACTGAACTGCTAGCCGACGGTCGATTTCAGGTGGGGCCCGCCCGGTGAGCGGCGGGCCCCACCTGGTTTTCCGCGCGATGGAGACGGCGCTGTCGAGCGACCACACTGGACCGGGTGCGGCTCCTGCTGGTCGCGTGGTGACCCCGGCAGCGAGTATCCCTGGGACAGGGACCAAGTCACCGACGATCCACCCCATACGCTGCGCCCGCGGCCGGTGCCGGTGCGGCAATCCGCCTGATGCTCACCGCTGTCACCGCCGACCCCGTAGAGACCGCCCGACGCGAGACCGGAGGCGTTCACCGTGTCCCCCTTGGTGATGGACACGTCCCGGTCAGCGCCCGTCCACCCGGAGATGGTGAGCCCGGGACGGTTCACGTGCCCTGACATTGCGTGGATGGCCATGGCGGCGGCAGCGTGCCGCGACGATCGATAGCGGTGCGGCGGGCCACAGTGACTCCAGGGTCGGCGCTGATGCAGACCGTGGGCGCGGTCCTGGAGTCTCAACGCGAGAGGCCGGCACCTCCACCGTTTCCAGTGGCTGTACCGGCCTCTCCTTGCTGTGGCAGATGAGGGATTCGAACCCCCGTAGGCGTTGCCAGCTGATTTACAGTCAGCCCCCTTTGGCCGCTCGGGTAATCTGCCGAACGTCTTCACAGGAAGACCGCCCGCAGCAAGCGCGGGCAAGACAACTTTACAGACAAACCAGCCTGGTGACGAATCGGCCCGAGGTACCGGGTCAGGAGCCTGCCACGGGACGGCGCAGCTCAGAGACCGGCGGCGACCCGGCGCTGGATCTGCGCGTAGAACCCGTCGGCCTGCTCGGACGTCACGAGGCGGAGGAGGACGGCCTGGTCGAGGTCGGATCGCACCCCGGCCAGGCGCTCGGCCGCTGTTGGGCCGGCGTTCGCGGAACCGGCGACGGCAGGACCGGCCAGTACGAGCGGCGCGGGCGCAGCGAGACCCACGGTCGACCCCGTGTCGAACCCGCTGACCAGGCCGTCGGTGTCGTAGTCCGGCGACTCCGCGAGGTCGGAGGTCTCGATGACGGACGACGGCGCGACGGCGAGGGCCGGCACCGGAGCCATTCCCGAGAGGGCCGCCGCACTCGCGGCGGCCAGGAAGGAGCCGGCCACGGCTCGCCGAAGGCGGACCCGGTAGCGTCGACGGGCGGTTTCGAGCATCGTTCTGGCTCCTTGGATCTCAGGTGGTAGGACCAACCGTTCCACCTGTCCGTGTGGACGTACCCGGAGACGGCTGTCCGCTTCCTGTGAGACCGCGCGCGCCCCGCGACAGGCGTTGCGGATAGTCTTGGGGGCAAGAATCCCCATCACCCCAGGAGGCATCGTGGCTAGCGAATCCACGTTCGACGTCGTCAGCAAAGTGGACAAGCAGGAGGTCGCCAACGCGCTGAACCAGGCGCAGAAGGAGATCGCCCAGCGGTACGACTTCAAGGGCGTCGGCGCGGAGGTGGACTTCAGTGGCGAGAAGATCCTGATGAAGGCGAACTCCGAGGAGCGCGTACTGGCCGTCCTCGACGTCCTGCAGTCCAAGATGATCAAGCGCGGCATCTCGCTGAAGTCCCTCGACACCGGCGAGCCGTTCCCGTCGGGGAAGGAGTTCCGCCTGGAGACCTCCATCAAGGAGGGGATCGCCCAGGACATCGCGAAGAAGATCAACAAGCTCATCCGCGACGAGGGCCCCAAGGGCGTGAAGTCCCAGATTCAGGGCGACGAGCTGCGGGTCAGCTCGAAGTCCCGTGATGACCTGCAGGAGACCATGACCCTCCTGCGCGGCTTCGAGGAAGCCGACCTCCAGTTCGTCAACATGCGCTGATCCGCGCCACCCGACGACGACGGCGGCCCACCTCCTCGGGAGGTGGGCCGCCGTCGTCGTGCCGGATCGTCGGGTTCAGCCCCGCGGCCGCCCGGCCATGCCCTCGAGGCGTGCGATGCGCTGGTCCATCGGCGGGTGCGTCGCGAACAGCTTGCCCACCCCGCCGCCCTTGAAGGGGTTGGCGATCATGAGGTGCGAGGTGTTGACGAGGCGCTGGTCCTGCGGCAGCGGCGCCCGCTGGGTGCCGGCCGCCAGCTTGCGGAGGGCCGAGGCGAGGGCCAGCGGATCGTCGGTGAGGATCGCGCCGTCCTCGTCGGCGTCGAACTCACGCGTCCGACCGATGGCCGTCTGGATGAGGCCGGCCGCGAGAGGTGCCAGGATGGCCAGCAGCAGCGCGCCGATCGCGTTCCCGCCGCCCTGGTTCCGGTTCCCGCCCATCATGCCGGTGAAGGCGAACATCTGTGCCACCGAGGTGATGACGCCGGCGACCGCCGCCGCGATGGATCCGGTGAGGATGTCGCGGTTGTACACGTGCATCAGCTCGTGGCCGAGGACACCGCGCAGCTCACGCTCGTCGAGCAGCTGGAGGATCCCCTCGGTGCAGCAGACCGCCGAGTTCTCGGGGTTGCGGCCCGTGGCGAACGCATTGGGCGCCTGCGTGGGCGAGACGTAGAGCCTCGGCATGGGCTTCTGCGCCCGCATGCTCAGCTCGCGGACGATGCGGTACATGGCGGGCTGCTGCTGCTCCGTGACCTCGACGGCGCGCATGCTGCGGATGGCGATCTTGTCGCTGTTCCAGTAGCTGTAGGCGATCGAGCCGACACCGAGCAGGGCGAACAGCCAGATGAACATGGAGCTGCCGGTCGCTCCCGCGATGACCGCACCGAAGACGAGGAAGATGCCCATGAGGGCACCGAACAACAACGCCGTCTTGGCACCGTTGAAATGGTTGTGCACGTCGTACTCCTTGCGCTGTGGACGCCGACCGCTCCGTCCGGGTGGACGGCGCACGGTTGTTGCCGGTCCCCTCATGGTAGGACGTGGCTCTGCACGCGCGCTGGGAGGGCGAGGGGGTCAGGGCTCGGGGCGCCGAGAGTCGTAGTGCGCGAACCGCGGTTGCCACCGGGCGACGGCGAGCACCAGGAGGATGCACGCGAGGCCCCCGACGACGGCGGTCCAGCCCTCGCCGAGCCATGAGGCCTGGCCGCCCGCCACCATGTCCCCGAGGCGCGGCCCCCCGGCGACGACCACGATGAAGACGCCCTGCAGGCGCCCGCGCATCGCGTCCGGCGTGGCGGACTGGAGGATGGTGTTGCGGAAGACGCTGCTGATGGAGTCCGCGATGCCGGACAGCACGAGGCACGCCGCCGCTGGGAGCACCCAGACGGACAACTCGCCCTCGCCGGGGGTCGGCAGGGACGAGGACCCTGCCATCACGACGACGAGGCCGAACCCCGACACCGACGCCCCCCATCCGACGATCGACCAGATGACGGCCTGGCCCTGCCGGTGGATGCGACCGAGGGGTCCGGAGAAGAGACCCGCCAGGACCGATCCGAAGGCGGCGGAGGCGAGGAGGATCCCGACGGTCAGCTCGCCGCCGCCGATCAGTACCGCCCCGACTGCGGGCAGTAGCGCCCGGGGCTGTGAGGTGATCATGGCGATCAGGTCCAGCACGAACGTCATGCGGATGTTCGGCCGTGTTCCGAGGAAACGGAAGCCCTCGAGGACCGTGGCGAGCCCGGCGCGCCGCTGCGGACCCTCCGGGGGCAGGGGCGGCAACCGGTAGAGCGCCCACAGCGCGAAGGTGAACGTGACGACGTCGACCGTGTAGGTCCAGGCGTAGCCGACCTGCGCGACGAGCAGGCCCGCGAGCAGCGGGCCGACGGTGAACGCGAGGCCGAAGGTGATCATGCTGAGGGCGTTGGCCGCAGGCAGCAGTTCCGGCCGGACGAGGCGCGGGATGATCGAGCTGCGCGTGGGCTGGTTGATGCCGGCCGCACCGGACTGGACGGCGATCAGTGCGTACAGCAGCCAGACGCTGTCCACGCCGATCCAGGCCTGCGCCGCGATGGCCATCGTGGTGGCCCAGAGTGCGAAGCCGGAGTACAGCGCGACCTTGCGGCGGTCCTGCGCGTCGGCGATCGCGCCGCCGTACAGTCCCGCCACCACGAGGGGCACGAGGGCGAAGAGGCTGAGGAGGCCGACGCTGAGGGTGGACTGCGTCAGCGAGTAGATCTGCAGGCTGACGGCCACGATGGTGAGCTGCGTGCCGATCGCCGAGAGCGCCGTGCCGACATAGAGCCGACGGAACGCCGGCGACTCCCGCAGCGGGGTGATGTCGGCGAGGAGTCTGGGCACGGAAGAAGTCTAGCGGCGGGATGATTCACTCCAGCAACTATCCGACGTGCCTGCTACGGCTCGTCCGGAACGACCGCTCCGTCCGGCAGGCGGACTCCCATGAGTTCGAGCTGCCCGGGCGGCACCGTGCGGTAGGCGTGGCTCTCTCCGTGGTCGGGAAGCCCGGGCTCCTCGTCCGCCGGGAGCTGCCGTGTGCGCGGCGCATCGCCGTCCGTGGAGGGCCGGTCCAGCGGTCTGCAGGCTCCCGTCGACGGCTCGCAGATGATCACGGAGCCCGTGGTCCCGGTCAGCTCGTCGGGGAGGAACCGCGCCGTCCCGTCCGGGCCGGCTCCGGGCGGCGAGGGGCAGGCCCCCGGGTGGACGGAGCAGACATCCAGGGGCACACCGACACCGCCGGGAACCGCGGGTCCGGCGTCCGCGTGGCGCGCCGGCATACCCGGCGCGGACGGACCCACCGACGGCGGCACGGCCGCCGTCGCACTGTACGCGGCTCCCGTCAGGGCCAGGATCCCGGCGACGGCGAGGAGCGGACGGCGTCGTGGCCGGGCCGGCCGCTTCCCGCCGGCACCGGTCCATCGACGGGAGCGCGGAGGTCGCCGATCAGCGCATCCGCCGCCCCGGGCGTGCCGTCCTCGACTCCTCGCATGCCCCTACCCTGCCCGCCCCGTAGCCCGGCCGCAAGGAACGGCCGCCGGCCGGTCAGGCGCTGTCGCGCTCCCCCGCCTCGATGGCCCGGTCGATCTCCTGCAGGACCCGCGCATCGGCGATCGGACGGAAGTGGCCCATGGTGTCGAGCTGGATGTTGCGCGCACCGTCGACGAAGCTGCCGCCGGGGATGTGCGGATCGAAGCGGCTGTAGATCGACGTGATGCGGCCGTTGAGCTCGAGGTTGTTCCGCAGGCTCAGCAGCGTCGGGTTGTGCGGGGAGAACGCGCGGATGCTCGGCAGGATGAAGAAGTTGGCCCAGACGGACCCGGAGAAGGGCGAATTGACCGCCACCAGTCGGCTCACGCGCCCGGTGGAACCGGACATGGTCATGAGGAACTTGCCGATCAGGCCGCCCTTGCTGTGGGCCACGACCACCACGTCGGTCAGGTCGTGCTCCTCCAGGTAGGCCGCGGCGAGCTGCGCCATCGCCTCGACCGTTCCGCGGTTGTAGCCGAGCTTCTGCACCACGTGGACGGGATGCCCGGCTGCGTGGAGGTGCTTCGCGACGGGCCGCATGAACTGCCAGGTCTCGTAGATGCCCGGGATCAGCAGGACGGGCGCCTTGCCCTCGGGGGCACCGGGGTCGGTGATCAGGTACTGCGCGGGGTCGGCCCGGACGAGGAAGGCGTGCGCCTGCCAGAACCCGACGTACGCGTAGTCCAGCGCCCAGGCCCAGCCGCGTCTGATGAGGTTCACCCCGTCCACGGTACCGACCCGCGAGGGTGGATGGGGCACAACTTAGCCGAGCCTTATTGTGAGTTATTCAGATCTACTGGTTGACTGGTCCCATGACGCACACAGCGATGGCCCTGCAGGACCGGGAGGCCCTGTGGACCGCCGCCCTGCATTCCGCCGGGCGCCGCGTGACGCGCCAGCGGCTCGCCGTCCTCACCGCCGTCGACCGCCTTCCCCACGCGACGGCGGACGACGCAGCCGCCGCCGTCCGGGCCGGCCTGCCCCACATCACCGTGCAGTCCGTCTACGTGATCCTCGCCGACCTCACCGACATCGGCCTGTTGCGCCGCGTCGAGACGCCGCACTCGCCTGCCCGGTACGAGACCCGCGTGGGGGACAACCACCACCACGCGGTCTGCACCGGCTGCGGACGCATCGAGGACGTCGACTGCGCCGTCGGCCACGCCCCCTGCCTCACCCCCGAATGGTCGCCGGGGGCATCCCGGATGACCATCCAGATCGCGGAGGTCCTGTACCAGGGCCTCTGCGACGACTGCCGCTCGGCAGCCCACAGCCGTCCACGATCCGCACCACAGGAATAGGAGCACCATGTCCGCCAACTTCAGCACGACCCAGTCCGGCGCACCCGTCATCGACGACAGCAACTCGTCGGTCCTCGGCCGCGACGGAGCCATCCCGCTCACCGACCACTACCTCATCGAGAAGCTCGCGCAGTTCAACCGTGAGCGCGTCCCCGAGCGCGTGGTCCACGCCAAGGGCGGCGGAGCCTTCGGTGTCTTCGAGACCACCGAGGACGTCAGCATGTACACGCGCGCCGCACTCTTCCAGAAGGGCACGACGACGGAGACCCTCCTGCGGTTCTCCTCCGTGGCAGGCGAGCAGGGCTCCCCCGACACGTGGCGCGATCCCCGCGGCTTCGCCCTGAAGTTCTACACCTCAGAGGGCAACTACGACCTCGTGGGCAACAACACGCCGGTGTTCTTCATCCGGGACGGCATCAAGTTCCCGGACTTCATCCACTCCCAGAAGCGCCTGCCCGGCACCAACCTGCGCGACGCCGACATGCAGTGGGACTTCTGGACGCTCAGCCCGGAATCGGCCCACCAGGTCACGTGGCTGATGGGTGACCGCGGCCTGCCGAACTCGTGGCGCACCATGAACGGCTACGGCTCGCACACCTACATGTGGATCAACGAGTCGGACGAGAAGTTCTGGGTGAAGTACCACTTCAAGTCCAACCAGGGCCACGAGGTCCTCACCGTCGACGAGGCCGAGGCGCTCGCCGGCTCGGACGCCGACCACCACCTGCGCGACCTCTCTGAGAACATCGCGAAGGGCAACCACCCGAGCTGGGACCTGAAGGTCCAGATCATGCCCTACGAGGATGCGAAGGCGTACCGCTTCAACCCGTTCGACCTCACCAAGGTGTGGCCGCAGGGCGACTACCCGCTCATCCCGGTCGGCAAGCTCACGCTGAACCGCAACCCGGAGAACTACTTCGCGCAGATCGAGCAGGCCACCTTCGCGCCGTCGAACTTCGTCCCCGGCATCGCCGCGAGCCCCGACCGCATGCTGCAGGCCCGCATCTTCTCCTACGCCGACGCGCACCGTTACCGCGTGGGCACCAACCACGCGCAGCTGCCCGTCAACATGCCGAAGAACGAGGTGCGGAACTACTCGAAGGACGGCGCCGCGCGCTACCACTTCAACTCCGCCGCCACACCGGTCTACGCACCGAACTCGGTGGGCGGACCCGCGGCCGACCCGGCGCAGTACGGCGCGCACGGCGGCTGGGAGAACGACGGCGACCTCGTGTACGCGGCGCACTCGCTGCACACCGAGGACGACGACTTCGGCCAGGCGGGGACCCTCTACCGCGACGTGTTCGACGACGCGCAGCGGGCCCGCTTCCTGGAGACGATCACGGGTGCCGTGGGTGGCGTGCAGAGTGACGACATCCGCGCCCGGGCCGTCCAGTACTGGGCGAACGTGGACGCAGAACTCGGTGCGAAGCTGGCCGCCAACCTCGGCCACGGCGTCACGCCGGCCACCGAGTCCGAGGCAGCGCTCTACTAGAGCCTCCCGCGGTACGGCAGGACCACCAGGAGGGCGGGCCCACAGGGTCCGCCCTCCTGTGTGCGTTCAGGACACGGAGCGGCGTGCCCCGGCCAGCAGGTCGAGCGTGACGTCCCACAGCCGGTCCGCGTTCTCCGGGTCGATCGCATAGGGCCGTACGCCGGAGATGCCGTCGATGATGGCGGGGACGACCTCCGCCTCCCGGCAGTCCTCGAGGTAGAGTCCGCCCACGCCGTCCAGGAGCGGCGAGGTCGCGGCGAAGACCGAGGTCGCGGCGCCCTGCTCCGGGGTCTTGGCGCTCATCCCCGCGGCGATCACCCGTTCCTTCGTCGCGGCGAGGACGTCCGGATCCCAGTGGCGCTGCAGGTTCGTCCAGATACCGCCCGGCATGACGGCGTTCGCGGTGATCCCGTCCGCCGCCCAGCGGTGCGTCGCCCCGACGGCGAAGAGTGCATTCGCCGTCTTGGACTGCCCGTAGGCGTGCCCCGCGTCGTAGGGCCGCTGCCGGAAGAAGAGGTCCTCGTACACGATGTCCGACATCCCGTGCCCGCTGGAACTCAGCGAGACGATCCGCGCTCCGCCGGCCGCTGCGAGGGCGCCGTGCAGACCGATCGCGAGCGCGGCGTGACCCAGGTGGTTGGTCGCGAACTGGAGCTCCCACCCGAGCGGCGTCCGCAGTTCGGGGGTCATCATGATCCCGGCGTTGTTGACCAGGAGGTGCAGGGGACCGGACCACCCGCCCGTGAAGCGGTCGACCGCGGAGAGGTCCGCGAGATCGAGCGGACGCACGTGCACGACGGCGCCGCCGCTGGACCGGGCGATGTCCCCGGCGACGCGACGGCCGGCGTCGACGTCCCGGACCGCGATCGTCACCTCGGCGCCGGCATGGGCCAGCGCCCGCGCGGTCTCGATCCCGATCCCCGAGGCCGCACCCGTGACCACGGCGGTGCGGCCGGCCAGCTCGATCCCCCGCACCACCTCGAGGGCGGTGCTCGCTGCGGTGAAGGGCGAGTCGAAGGTGTTCATCGTGATGTTCCTGACCGTCGTCGTGGCATGGCGGTCGGCCCTCACGCTGCGCGCGTCGAGGAGATACCGCCGTCGACCGCGACGATACTCCCGTGCACCATGCGCGCCGCGTCCGAGGCCAGGAAGAGCACGCCGTCGGCGATGTCCTGCGGTTGCACCACGACGCCCGCCGGGGTGCCGGCGGTCATCGCGTCCAGCACGGCGCGCGCCGCCTCGTTGCCCGGCGTGAGCGTCGCGCCGGGGGACACGGTGTTCACCCGCACTCCCCGGGGGCCGAACTCCGCGGACCAGGACCGTGTCAGTTGCTCGACGGCGGCCTTCCTCGCCGTGTACAGGGCGGCGAACGGATGCCCGACCGAGGCCATCCAGGACCCCACGTTGATGACCACCCCGCTGCCGCGCTCCGCCATCGCCGGCAGGATCTCCGCCGCCAGGACATGGGGGGCGCGGATGTTGACGGCGAGCATCGCGTCGAGGTCCGCATCGGCGAGGCCGGGCGTGCTGGGTGCCGGGTAGATGCCGGCGTTGTTGACGAGGATGTCGATCCGGCCGCCGAGCAGGGCGGTCGCCGCAGCGGTGAAGGCGCGGAGGTCGGCGTAGGACCCACCGAGGTCGACGGCGAGGAAGCGTGCACTGCCGCCTTCGTCGTCGATCTCCTGCACGACCTCCCGGCCGCGCGCCTCGCTGCGGCCGGCCACCAGGACGGTGGCGCCCGCCGCTGCGAGGGTCCGGGCGATGGCCGCACCGATACCGCTGGTGGCTCCGGTGACGAGGGCCGTCCGGCCGTCGAGGAGGGCGTGCGTCGCAGGGGACGGTGAGGGTGGAGCGATGGATGTCATGGTCCTGTTCTAGTCCGGGAGGCGCGACAGGAACCAGAGCAGGACCAACCGGGGCACGGCAGGACCATGCCGGGCGAGCGCTTACGACCTAGGGTTGGACCATGCCTGCAGACCGGTCCCAGCTCGGCGCCTTCCTCCGCGCGCGCCGCGACGGCCTGACACCGGCCGACGCCGGCATGCAGGCCTTCCCCGGCCCCCGGCGGGTCCCCGGCCTCCGCAAGGAGGAACTGGCCGTCCTCGCGGGCGTGAGTGCCGACTACTACAGCAGGCTCGAGCAGGGCCGGCAGGCGAACGTCTCCCGCAGCGTGCTGGACGCGCTCGCGCGGGCGCTCCGGCTCGACGAGGTGGAACGCGCGCACCTGTTCGCGCTGGCCGACCCGACGCCCGCGCGGCGCACGCACACCCGCGACGCGCAGCGGCCGGATGCCGGACTGCTCCGCCTCATGACCACGCTCGACCACGTGCCCGCACTGATCCTCGGGCGCCGCGGGGAGGTCCTGGCGACGAACACCCTGCTCACTGCGGTCCTCCGCGACATGCCGCCGTCCTCGTCGCTGGTCCGGTTCATGTTCTTCGACCCCGTGGCGCGAGAGCGGATCGTGAACTGGGAGCACTTCGCCGCCACCACCATGGCGGCCCTGCGCGGCGAGCTCGGCCGTCATCCGGAGGACTCGCAGCTGGTGGCCCTGATCGACGAGCTCCGCGCCGGCGATCCCGACGCCGCCCGCTGGTGGGCGGACCACAGCGTCCAGGACTACGCCTCGGCCCCCAAGCGCATCCTGCACCCGGTGGCCGGTGAACTGTCCTTCGACATCGAGACCGTCCTGCCTCCCCGGACCGCCGAGCAGGTACTGATCGTCTACACCGTGCAGCCGGACTCCCCGACCGCCCGCACCCTCCCGTTCCTCGCGAGCTGGAACGCGGACCAGCCGGCCGGGCGCTGACCCCGCTGCCCGTGCAGGGCCGGCACGGGACCACGACGCGCACGGCGCCCCCTGCCTCGCGGGCTCTCGTAGGCTGGGGTGATGCCCTCCCTGCCGCCCTGCGCCGAACTGCACCTCCACATCGAGGGGACCCTCGAGCCCGACCTCGTGTTCACACTCGCTGCCCGCAACGGCATCACCCTCCCCTACGCGGACGCCGCCGACCTGGCCGCACGGTACGCCTTCAGCGACCTGCAGTCCTTCCTGGACCTGTACTACGCCACCATGGACGTGCTGCGGACCGAGGAGGACTTCGCGGACATGACGCGCGCCTACCTGCGCAGGGCGGCAGCAGCGGGCGTGCGCCATGCGGAGATCATGATGGACCCGCAGGCCCACCTCGCCCGCGGGATCCCGCTGAAGACATGTGTCGACGGCGTGGCCTCGGCCCTTGCCACGAGCGAGACCGAGTTCGGCATCAGCACCCTCCTCATCGCGGCTTTCCTGCGTGACAGGCCCGCTGCGGAGGCCCTCGTGGTCCTGCGTGACCTCATCGCGATGAAGGCGCCGATCGTGGGGATCGGCCTCGACTCGGCGGAGGTCGGCTACCCGCCCTCGCTCTTCGCGGAGGTGTACGACGTCGCCCGTGCAGCCGGCCTCCGGTGCGTCGCCCACGCGGGTGAGGAGGGGCCGCCGTCGTACGTGTGGGAGGCCCTCGACGTCCTCCGCGTGGACCGGATCGACCACGGCATCCGGTGCCTCGAGGACGAGGCGCTGGTGGAGCGGCTCGTCGGGGACCGGGTGCCGCTCACCGTGTGCCCGCTCTCGAACGTCCGGCTCCGGGCGGTCACCGGCCTCGCCGACCATCCCCTCCCCCGCATGCTGGAGCGGGGCCTCAATGTCTCGGTCAACTCCGACGACCCCGCCTACTTCGGCGGATACGTGGACGACAACCTCGCCGCGGTGGAGGAGGTGTTCGGGTTCGGCCCCGGCGACCTGGCCCTGCTCGCCTCGAACTCCGTCCGGTCCGCCTTCCTCGGCCAGGCACGACGCGACCTGCTGCTCGGCGAGATCGAGGCCTGGCGCACCACGCGGTCGCCGTCCCCGATGTAGCGCGCCGGGCAGGACGGTGGAAGACTTCAGCTGATCACGCCTACCGGCCTGCGCCCTGATGAAGGAGACACCATCGAGAAGGACTTCACGATCACCCAGGACGCCGGGATCGCCGAGGTGCTCTGGCGTCCGGGCATCGTGATCGGGCCTCCGGAACTCGACGTGCTCGCCAACACGATCACGCACGCGCCGCGCTGGCGGTCCCGTCCCTTGCTCATCCACCTGGACCTGGTCCGGCACATCACGCCGGACGCGCGCCAGATGCTCGTCGCCTACCACCACGCGGGACCGATCGCCCTCACGGGGAGCGATCCCGTGGACAGGGTGCTGGCCGCCTTCATCGCGCAGTCGAGGAGCCACACCCGGTACTTCGCCCGGACCGGTGACGCCCGGGTCTGGTTGTCCGGCGGGCATCTCGCAGGACTGCCGGTCAGGCTCCTGGACGGTCCGTCCGATCAGTTCCCGGCGGCGCACGGGGTCCTCGTGCCGGCGTCGGCCGAGTGGTGACGGACCACCACCGGGCCGGGTGCGGCGCGCGCCAGGGCCAGGGCCGGAGCCAGGGGTAGCGCACCCACGGCGGGCCGGCAGGAGACCCCCGGTCGGTGTCAGGCGGACGGGCGGACGAGGCGTCGAGCGTCGATGGACGAGGACACCGCCGCACCCAAAAGGAGCAGCCGCATGGTGCGTTCCGTCGCCTCGATGAGGAGCTGCTCGCCGTTGGCCACGGCGTCCTCGAGGTTCATGGGGATGGTCATGATGGAGGCGATGGCGTCGATGCCGATGTCATGCACGTCCGGTGCTCCCTTGCCCAGCGACCCGGCGAGGGCCAGGACGGGGACGCCTGCGAGCTGTGCGCGGCGGGCGATCACGGCCGGCACCTTGCCGTTGGGGGTCTGGAAGTCGATCGCGCCTTCAGCGGTGATCACGAGGTCGGTGCCGCGCATCAACGTCTCGAGATCCAGCCCAGCGAGGCCGCTGTCGATGAGAGCTTCGAAGCGCGGCACCAGCTTCGCTCCGAGGGCGGCGAGTCCGGCACCGAGGCCCCCCGAGGCTCCCGTGCCCGGACCCGAGCGGTAGTCGACGCCGGTGGCCAGGCCGTCCCGCCCGAGCACCCGGGCCCACTGCCGCATGGCCTTGGCGAGGTCCTCCACCTGCTGCGGGGAGGCTCCCTTCTGCGGCCCGAAGACCCGTGCCACGCCCTTCTTGCCGCAGAGGACGTTGTGCTGGTTGCAGGCCACGATCAGGGTGGCCTCCTGCACGGCGGGGTGCAGGTCGGAGAGGTCCAGCCGGTCGGCGTCGATGAGCGCGGAGCCGCCGGCGGGGAGGACCCGGCCCTTGCTGTCGAGGACGCGGGCGCCGAGGGCCTGCAGGGCACCGGCGCCGCCGTCGCTCGTCCCGGAATCGCCGCACCCGATGATGATCGTGCGGAGTCCCTCGTCCAGCGCTGCGCGGATCAGCTCACCCACCCCGTAGGTGGTGGTGGCGCCCGGATCACGCAGCGTACGGGGGACGAGTCGGAGCCCGGCAGCGGCCGCCATCTCCACCACGGCCGTCCCCGCGGCACTGCCGCCGAGCCTCGCGAAGTGGGACTCCACCGGTTCGCCCACCGGACCGGTGACGTTCACCGGTACCAGCACGCCACCCGTTGCCGCGGCGAGGGTGGCCGCGGTGCCCTCACCGCCGTCGGCGATCGGCACCGCCGTGATCTGCACGCCGGGGAGGACGCGCCGGACGCCGGCGGCGATGGAGCGGGCCACCGTCTCGGCGCTGAGGGATTCCTTGAAGCCGCTCGGGGCGATGAGTACGCGCTGGGGAACTGACATGGTGGTTCTCCTCGGGATGTGGCGGTCGGGATCGACGATGCAGGATCTGTGGTGCGGGTGGTCAGGGGAAGAGCGGGAGGCCCAGGAGCGGCCAGACGAGGAAGCTGAAGAGCAGCACGAGGGCCACGTTGACGGGTGCCAGGAGCGAGGACAGGCGGAGCAGATCCCTGGCCGCATAGGTCTCGACGTCGTCCACGGCGGCGAACATGGCCACCGGCTTGGCCGAGCTCGTGAGGGTGTGGCAGAACCCGGCTGCGGCGGTGGAGGCGAAGGCCGCGGCCATCGGGTCCACGCCCACGGCCGGAGACAGGGCGATCACGATCGGGATCAGGACGGCCGAGCGCGCGGACCTGCTCTGGATGACCAGGTGGGCGAAGGTGGACAGCAGCACCACGAGGACCACGAAGAGGGGTGCCGCAGCCGCTCCCAGGGACCGGATCGGCTCCAGCACCCCGCCGGCCAGCCACTCGGCGGCACCGGTGGACACCAGGGCGTTGCCGAGGGCGAGGGTCGCGGCCATGAAGAGCAGGAGTGACCAGGGCACGGACTTGAGTCCCTTGGCCAGTTCCACGGAGCCGTAGCTCGGCGAGGCCGCGATCAGGGCCCCGATCAGTGCCACGAGGGCCGGGTCCAGCCCGTGCAGGGGCTCGGTGCACCACAGCACGACGACGGCCCCGAGCAGGAGTGCGGCCCGGGACTCGGCGACGGTCAGGGGCCCGGTGACGGGAGTGGCGGAGTGCCGCTCGAGGTCCCGGGCACTGATGCCCAGTCGCTCGGTGCGATCAGCAGCCGAGGTGAACATGCGCAGCACGATCTCGGCGCAGACGTGCGAGGCGACCAGCGCCAGCGGGAGGCCGAGCAGGAGCCAGGTGGCGAAGTCGAAGCTCTCCCCCGTGGCCGTCTCGAGGATCTGGCTCGTGATCAGGTGCGCTCCGGCCCCGAGGAACGATCCGACGGCCGAGAGCAGGATCACCGAGGGGAAGAGGATCGCCAGAGCCTTGATCAGGGCCTCCCGCTCCCCCAGGGCGTGCCGCAGGGCGAGGAAGACCGGCAGCGCCAGCGCGGCGCGGCCGGAGGTCGACGGGACCGCGAAGGTGGTGACCACGAGGGCGAGGGTGGCCAGGTGGGCGAGCTGCCGTGGCGTGGTCGCTCCCGCGATGATGAAGGCCGCGCCCCGGTTGGCGAGGCCGGAGGCTCGTACCCCTGCCGCGATCACGAAGGCGGCCAGGAGCAGCCAGATCGTCTCCTCACCCAGGGTCGAGAAGAGCGAGGCGGTGTCCATCGTGCCCGTGAGGACCAGGACGGTCGCCGCTCCCAGTGCGATGTAGGTGTCATCGATGGCGGTGAAGATCCAGAACCACACGGCGAGGATGAAGACCATCAGCGTGACGGCCCCCTGCGGGGAGAGTCCCGTCCCGGGTTGCTGGGCGGCCAGGATGACGCCTGCTGCGATCAGGAGGCCGGCCAGGGCCGCCACCGCCCGGACGACGGTCCGGCGGACGGAGCCACCGGTCGTGGTGGACGACGGTGCAGCTCCGGAGGTCCCCGATCCTCGTGGCGGGGGCGTGGTGACGTGTTCGATCATGCTCATGGCAGCCGGTACCCCGCTCCCCTGATCGTCTCGATCCGCGCGGCACCGATCTTGCCGCGGAGGGCCCGGACGTAGACATCGACCACGTTCGACCCGGGATCGAAGTTGTAGCCCCAGACGTGGTTGAGCAGCTGTTCGCGGGAGATGACGCGGTCCGGATGGCGCAGGAAGACCTCGAGGATCGCGAATTCGCGCGCTGTCAGTTCGACGATCTCGTCGCCGATCCGCACGCGCCGGGAGTGGAGGTCGAGGGACAGCCCGCCGTGCTCGATCATGGCACCACCGGTCGCGGGAGCGTGGTCGACGAGGCGCAGCCGGATCCGGGCGATGAGCTCGGCGACGTGGAACGGTTTCGTGACGTAGTCGTTCGCGCCGCCCTCCAGCCCGGCCACCGTGTCCAGCGCACTGTCCCTGGCGGTCAGGACGATCACCGGTGTCGACACCCCCTCACCCCTGATCTGGGCGAGGACCTCGAACCCGTCCAGCAGTGGCAGGCCGATGTCGAGGATGATGAGGTCGAAACCGGACGCCCGTGCCAGGAAGAGCGCGGTCTCGCCGTCGGCGGCGTGCTCGGTCGAGTAGCCGGCCGCCTGCAGTCCCTTCTGCACGAAGGATGCGACGTGAGGATCGTCCTCGGCGACCAGGATGCGGCTCATGGTGCTCCTTGCGGTGTCGTGCTCCCGATGGCGGGGAGCGAAGCGGTGACGGGCGTCGACTCGTGGTGCCCCGGCGCGCCGTCGCCGGCCGCCCGGACCCCGGGTGGGCCGGGCGGACCGGACGGCGGTTCCACCGCGGGCCGGTCCGTGGTGTTCTCCGGTGCGGGAAGCAGCAGCCCGAACGTCGCGCCGTTGCCGGGTTCGCTGCGCACCCAGGCTGAGCCGTCGTGGCCGTCGGCGATCGCCCGGACGATCGCGAGACCGAGACCGGCGCCCCCACGCTGACCGGCGCTGCGTCTGTCAGCAGGCAGGGAGTTGGCAGAGCCGTGCTCGAAGCGTTCGAAGATCGCGGCAGCTTCCTCCTCGGTGACCCCGGGCCCGGCATCCGCGACCCAGATCCGCAGCCGGCGGTCAGGGCCGGTGCCCTCATAGGCGGAACCGATCCTGACGTCGGAATCCCCGGGGGTGTACTGCACGGCGTTCGCCCCGAGTTGGAGCACTGCCTGGGTGATCCGTTGGCTGTCGAGAGCGACAGCACCCTCCGCGACCTCCATGAGCAGCCAGCGCCGGTCACCGAGGGCCTGCATCTTCGCCTCGAGGTCCAGCATCAGGACGGCGACGTCCACCGGTGCCCTCTGGACGAAGTCGGGCCGTTCGGCCTTCACCAGCAGCAGGAGGTCGGACACGATCCGCGCCATCCGGGACAACTCGCCGTCGACGAGCGCCAGGGTGGCGGCACGGCTCCGGGGATCATCGTCGATGAGCTCGAGGTGGCCGCGGATCACGGTGATCGGCGTCCGTAGCTCGTGGCTGGCGTCGTCGATGAAGTTCCGCTGCGTCACGTAGGCGTGCTCGAGCCGGTCCAGCATGTCGTTGAAGGTGGAGGCGAGGGCTGCGACATCGTCCCGGCCCTGCACCGGCACGCGCGCCGTGAGATCGGATTCGGTGATCTCGGTGGCCACGCGCCGCACGTCCCTGATCGGCCGCAGGATCTGGCCGGCGACCAGCCAGGCGATCCCCGCGGTGAACAGCAGTCCACCGAGCGCGACGAAGAAGATCACGGTGACGGTCTCCTGGACCTGTGCGTACCCGCCGCGGGTGAAGGCGGCGGTGATGAGCGTCCCGTCCTCGGTACCGGCCTCGACCTCCACCTTCCCCCAGCGCATGGGGCCGGCAGCCGTCTCCCGGACACCGGAGGCCGAGGGATCCTCACGGAGATCCTGCAGCAGGTCCGTGTCGGCGGACAGCCGGTAGGTCTCGTTGTTGCCGCGTCCGGACGATCCGAGGTACAGCACCTCGTCACCGGTGACGCCGAGGATGACCTCCCCGGCCGACGCGTTCTGACGCGAGAGATACCGCTCGAGCAGCTCGCTGACGGACATGTACGGCTGCGCGGTCAGGGGATCCACGGCCTCACCGGCGAAGGTGGTGAACTCCTGGATCTCCTGCACCACGTCGTCGTTCGCATCCCTGTCCACGCCCGCGATCAGCAGTGACCGGACGGTGACGAGCAGCGCGATCAGCGCCAGGGCCGTGGTGAGGACGATCCATCCGACGATGCGCCACCGCGCGGACACCGGAGACCCACCGAGGGGTTTGGCGACCCGCCCGGCCGGGGACGGGTCCCTTACCGGGGCGGCCGCAGACCCGGGACCACCCGGTGGGGAGGCCATCAGTCCTCCCCGGTCGTGGCTGCGTCGTCGTCGATCTCCCCAGGGGCGAGCCCGTCCTCCGTGCCGTCATCGCCGTCGCCGGCTCCGTCGTCGCCGTCGTCGTCGCCCAGCACCTGCCGTTCCACCAGCCCGGGAGTCTCCTGCTGCGGCGGAGCGACGGGGGCGGGAACCGGTGCCGGCACCGGGGGGACCGGTGCCGGGCTCGGCTGAGGTGCGGCGGACGAGTCCGGAGACGTGGACGGTCCTGACGGCGCGGCCGCAGGGGGTTCGGACGCGGGCGGCGTCACGGCGGCGCCGTCGTCCACCCCGGAACCTGCCCCGGTGGTCCGGGCGAGATCGACCACCACCGTGCGCGGTTCCACCGGCGGCACCTCCGCGGGTCGGCTCAGGGCCTGGCTTCCCACGGCGAGGAGTGCCGGGACGGCGAGCAGCCCTCCTGCAGCGAGCACGCGGGGGATGAGGGACATCGGGACTCCTGGATGGTGGTGCGGTCGGGGCGTGCCGGCGACGGTCCCGATGCGGACGATCATCCACAGCAGGCGCTTCATCGCCATCACCTACTGTCGCGTACTCCCGTGACACCCCGATGAACCACGGATGAGGATTCCTTCATCCGGCGCCGGTCCAGCGGATTCCCGTCCTCCGCGCACCAGGACCCCCCGGTCGCTCACGCCACGGGCCGGTCCGTGGGGCGGCGGGTACGCCCGGCGGCTGTTCACGCCCAGGACCATGTCCCCCAGGGCAGCGGGTAGCGTGGCAGGACGACGAGGGGAGGATCCAGCGGTGGCCGATCCCTTGAAGCCCACGCGGGTCCGGGCCGCCGCCTACGTGCTGCGCGGCGAGGGCGCCGGACGCGAGGTCCTGGTCTTCGACCACGTGGACCACCCGGAGGCGGGCACGCAGGTACCCGGTGGCGGCGTCGACCCCGGGGAGACGCTCGACGAGGCCGCCCGCCGGGAGGTCCTCGAGGAGACGGGGCTCACGGTGCGTGGCCCCCTGCTGGCCCTCGGCGTCTGCGCGACACCACCCGCCCCGCCGGTCCCGGACCAGATCACCGTCTTCTTCGCGGTGGAGACGGCGGAGCGGCGATCGTCCTGGGAGCACCGCGTCACCGGAAACGCGGCGGACCCCGGCTCGGACACCGGTCTGCTGTTCCGCTGCTACTTCGTGCCGCTGGCGCGGGCACAGGAGGTCGGACGGGCGACGGGCAACGACCACCTCGCCCTCGCGCACCTGCTGCGCTGACGCGGGCAGCAGGTGCGCGTGACTCACGCCGGTACGGACTCCTTCGCCCGCTCCGGCTCTTCGCCGAGCAGCTTGGCGCCCTCCACGTCGACGTCGGGCAGGATGCGCTGCAGCCAGGCGGGAAGCCACCAGGCGTGCTTGCCGAGCAGGTACATGGCGGCCGGCACCAGCGTCATCCGGACCACGAAGGCGTCCAGCAGCACGCCGAAGGCCAGCCCGAAGCCGATCGGCCGGACCATGGCCAGGTGGGAGAAGACGAAGCCGGCGAACACCGACACCATGATGATCGCCGCCGCGGTGACCACGCGGGCGCCGTGGCTGAACCCGATGCGGACTGCGGCCTTCGGATCGTCGCCGTGGACGAACGCCTCGCGCATACCGGACACGAGGAACATCTGGTAGTCCATCGCGAGACCGAAGAGCACGCCGATCAGGATGATGGGCAGGAAGCTGAGGATGGGCCCGGGGTTCGTGACGCCGAAGAAGCCGCCGAGCCAGCCCCACTGGTAGATCGCCACGGTGGCCCCGAAGCTCGCGAGCAGTGAGAGCAGGAAGCCCGCTGTGGCGATGATCGGGACGAGGATGGAGCGGAAGACGAGCAGCAGCAGGATCAGCGAGAGACCCACGACGATCCCGAGGTACACCGGCAGCGCCTCCATGAGCTTCGCGGAGACGTCGATGTTCGCCGCCGTCTGCCCCGTGACGGCGATGGCGACCCCCGTCTCCTCCTCGAAACGGTCGGTCTCGGCGCGGAGATCGCGGACGAGGTTCTCCGTGGTCTCGCTGGCGGGGCCCTCCTCCGGGATCACCTGGAAGATCGCCGTGCGGCCGTCCTCGCTGACCGTCGCGGGGACGGAGGCGGCGACGTCGGGCACGTCGAGCAGGAGGTCGTTGACGTCCAGGCGCAGTGCCGTCTGCTCCGCCTCGGTGGCGGTCTCGGGCAGCGAGCCGACGACGATCAGCGGGCCGTTGGTGCCGGCGCCGAACTTCTCGCCGATGGTGCTGTAGGCCTGGAACGCCGTGGAATCGGCGGGTTCCGTTCCGCCGTCGGGCAGACCGACCCGCAACTGGGCGGCGGGGATGGCGATGACGCCGAGCAGCAGGACGCCGGCGAGAACCGTCAGGACCGGCTTCCGGGTGACCAGCCCGCCCCAGCCGGCGCCCCTGGCGGCACGCTCGTCGGCGAGGGAGGTGCCGCCGTCGGCCGCGACCGGCGTGGCCGCCGAGTGCTTGTGTCCGCGGGCCTTGGCCCAACGGCGCTTGGACACGACACGACGCCCCATCAGGGCGAGCAGGGCCGGGGTCAGGGTGAGGGCCACCAGGACCGACACGGCGACCGTCCCGGCTGCGGACAGGCCCATCACGGTCAGGAAGGGCAGACCGGGGACGGCGAGCGCGGCGAGCGCAACGATCACGGTGATCCCGGCGAAGAGGACGGCATTGCCCGCCGTACCCGTGGCCCGGGCGATGGACTCCTGCAGCTCCATGCCGTGCAGGAGCTGCGTCCTGTGCCGGTTGACGATGAACAGCGAGTAGTCGATACCGACCGCCAGCCCGAGCATGAGCGCGAGGACGGGCGAGATGCTGTTCATCTCGATGATGCCGGACAGCGCGAAGGTCAGGCCGACGCCGACACCCACGCCGATGACCGCCATCAGCAGCGGCAGCCCGGCGGCGATGAGCGTGCCGAGCATGAGGACGAGGACCACGGCGGCGACGGCCAGGCCCACGGCCTCGGTGGCACCGACGATCCCGGAGACGTCCTCGACGATCTCCTTGCTGTAGTCGACGGTGACACCGGACGCCTCCGCCTCCGCCGCTGCCGCCTGCACGGCCTCCCGCAGTTCCGGCGAGACCCCGTTGATCTGCTGCTCGAACTGCACGCTCGCGACACCCGTGGACCCGTCCTCCGAGAGGAGGCCGACGCCCGACGACGCGTCGAGCTGCCGCTGCGCCAGATCGAGTTCCGTCCGGCCGGACTCGAGCTGCTCGCGGCCCGCCTCGAGTTCCGTGCGGCTCGCATCCAGCTGGTCCTGGCCCTGGGTGAGCTGCTGCTCGGTGGCGGTCACCTGCTGCCGTGGCAGCTGCGCACGGGCCTTCTCGAACTGGTCACGTTGTGCGTCGAGGTCCGCCTGGCCCTGCGCGAGCTGCTGCTCGCCTGCGGTCAGCTGCTCCTCGCTCGCCTCGAGCTCGGTGCGTCCCGCCTCGAGCTCCTCGGCACCGGCCGCCACCTGGTCGGCGACATCGAACGGATCGACGACGCCGCGGATACCGTCGAGGTCGGCGGTGTCCGCGAGGGCCGACTGCACGCCCTCACGCTGTTCTGCGGAGAAGGGTGCACCGTCGTCGGTCGTGAAGACCACGGTGCCGGTGCCGCCCACCGCCTCGGGCAGCTCCTCCCTGAGCCTGTCGGAGATCCGCTGCGACTCCGTGCCGGGGATGGTGAAGTTGTTCGTCAGGGTGCCCGAGAACGCCACGGCGGCGCCACCCACGGCGAGCATGATGGCGAGCCACGCGGAGATGACCCACCACCGCCGACGGAACGCGAAGGAGCCGAGCCGATAGAGCAGGAATGCCATGGGGGTCCTCAGGGGAAGAAGCGGTGATGCGGACGGGTGGAGGGTCAGACGGGCTGACCGGGCGAAGCGTGCGTGTCCCGAGCGGTGGACGGGGCACCGGAGGCGACGGGTTCGGAGAACCCGTCGCGGAGCATGGAGAGCGCGGCGAGGATGCGGGCCTCGAGCTGTTCGCCGGAGTCCTCCGCATCCTCCGCGGTGGTGGCAGCCCAGTCACGCACGGCCGCCTTGGTGCAGGAGAGCACCGATCCGACGAGCGCGGTCAGGTACAGGTCGCCGGTGACGGACCCGAGCCTGCGGCGGAGCGCTTCCGCGATCAGCACCTCCGCACGTTCCCAGGAGTGGAGCTGCGCCCGCAGGAGTTCCGGATTGGTGTCGGCCATGCGGAAGAGCTCACCGTGCTGGGACAGCCCCTCCATCCGCGTGGTCTCGCTGAAGGCCCGGATGATGGATTCGAAGAGGGGCTCGCCGGCCGGCATGCTCCCGAAGACACCGAGGGCCAGTTCGAGGAAACCGTCCATGCGCACGGTGAGGGCATCCTCGGCGCTGTGGAAGTAGTTGAAGAAGGTACGGCGGGAGACACCGGCGCGTTCGGCGATCTGGTCCGCGGTGAAGGCACCCGGGCCCACGGAGCGAGCCAGGTCGAAGGCGGCGTCCGCGATGGCACGCCGGGTGTCGATCTTGTTCCGCTCGCGGCGGCCCATGGGCTCCGCATCATCCGTCGTTCTCAGCACAGTCCCAGCGTAGGCGAATAATTGCACACCGTGCAATCAGGGCTCGGCGGGGGAACTCCCGGCCCATGGTCGGGCCGCCAGGCGTACTCTGGCCCGGAGTGCTGACACCTCCCCTCCTCCCCATCAATGAAGGCGAATCCCATGAAGACCATCTCCCTCGGCGCCGGCCTCGGCGTCTCCCGGCTCGGACTCGGCTGCATGGGCATGTCCGCGTTCTACACCGGCAGCGGCATGGACGACGCCGGGGCGACGACGACGCTGCACCGCGCGCTGGACCTCGGCGTCACCTTCTTCGACACCGCCGAGATGTACGGCCCCTACGCGAACGAGGAACTGCTGGGCCGGGCGTTCCGTGGCAGGCGTGACGGGATCGTCATCGCGACGAAGTTCGGGACCATCCGGCACACCGTCGACGACGCGCGGGGCCTCGACGGCAGCCCGGAGAACGTGCGCCTCTCGGTCGAGGGCTCGCTGCGGCGGCTGGAGACGGACTACATCGACCTCTACTACCAGCACCGGATGGACCCCTCGGTCCCCGTCGAGGACACCATGGGGGCCCTCGCCGATCTCGTGCACGAGGGCAAGATCCGGCACATCGGACTCTCGGAGGCCGCGCCGGACACGATCAGGCGGGCGAACGCCGTGCACAGGGTGACCGCGCTGCAGACCGAGTACTCGCTGTGGAGCCGCGATCCGGAACGCGAGATCCTGCCCCTCGTGCGGGAACTCGGCATCGGGTTCGTCCCCTACTCGCCGCTGGGTCGGGGATTCCTGACCGGCACCATCCGATCGGTGGACCAGCTCGACGCCGAGGACTTCCGGCGCAACAACCCCCGGTTCGCCGGGGAGAACCTGCAGGCCAACATCCGCATCGTGGAGCAGGTGGACGAGGTCGCACGCCAGATCGACGCGACGCCCGGTCAGGTGGCGCTCGCCTGGCTGCTCGCGCAGGGGGACGACATCGCCCCCATCCCCGGGACCAAGCAGGTGCACTACCTCGAGGAGAACGTCGCGGCCGACGCCCTCGCCCTGACGGCGGATCACCTCGCCGCGCTCGACGACGTCGCAGCGCCTGTCGGCGACCGCTACGAGGACATGTCCGGCGTCGACCGCTGAGAGGGTCCTGCGCGGCGATCGTCCGCCTCAGCCCTGCCCGCCCCGCGTGAGGGGCAGGCGCCCCGAGTGGGCGAGTTCGTCGGCCACCGCGAGCAGTTTGACGTTGGTGTCCGCCGAGACCTGGACCAGCATGATGAACGCCTGCCCGGCGGTGATGGCGTACCGCTCCATCAGGATGCCCTTCGCCTGGCCGATCAGGTCACGCGTGGCGATGGCGTCCTTGAACTGGTGCAGTTTCTGGGCATCGGCGAAGGCGACGGCAGCGTGCGCCGCGACGAGCAGCCCCACGTACTCGGACTCCTCGGTGAAGGCGTTCGGCGCCCGCCCGACGAGGTTGAGGGCGCCGAGGTTGTCCCCTTCCACGAAGAGCTGGAAGGAGAGCATGCTCCCGGCGCCGGCCCGGGCGGCTTCCGCCGAGAACTCGGGCCAGCGGTCCTCGTCCCGGAGATCCGGCACCCTGACCGTCTGCTCGTCGTAGACGGCGCTGAGGCAGGGACCTTCCCCGGTGCGCTCCTGCAGTTCGTCGAGGACCTGTGCGAGCCGGCCCGACGGCGCCCGCGACTCGACGCGCCGCCGCCCGGTGACGAGGGTGATCGAGGCTTCGTCGGCCCCGGGGACCAGGTCGATGGAACCGGGGACCAGGCGTTCGAGAACGGCGTCCTCGGAGTCCTCCCGCTGGAGGGAACGTGCGAGTTCGCTCAGCCTGCCGGCGACGTCGTCCTGCGGCAGGGTCCAGCCGTCGCCACGTCCGTCCGGGCCGTCGTCGGGAACCATCGAGTTCTCCTGCCATGATCGGCACCTCGCTGTGGGTGGACGAGCCACCCGGCCGGCGGCCGCGGACCCTCACCGTACCAGCGCACGCAATCGGTCGCCGCGATTCAGCTGTCGCTGTACTATCGGGGGATGGGCTCCCATCACCACCACGCTCCGGCCAGGGCACCCCGCGGCCCGCTGGCCGGCGCCCTCGGTATCACCCTCGCCGTCTTCGTCCTGCAGGTCGCGGGCGCTCTCTGGACCGGGAGCCTCGCGCTGCTCTTCGACTCCGTCCATGTCCTGACGGATGCCGCCGGCCTCGCGATGGCTCTCGGCGCGGCGTCGCTGGCCCTGCGCCCCGCGACCCCGCAGCGTTCCTGGGGCTTCCGGCGCGCCGAGGTGATCGCAGCCCTGCTGCAGGCGGCCTTCCTGCTCGCCGTGGGTGCCTATGTCCTCGTCGAAGGGGTCCGGCGCCTCATCACACCGGAGGACGTCGCCGCACCGCAGATGATCGTGTTCGGCGTCGTCGGGCTCGCGGGGAATCTCGCCGCCCTCGGGATCCTCTCCCGGCACCGTGCGGCGAACTTCAACCTGCGCGCAGCCTTCCTCGAGGTCCTCAACGACGCCCTCGGGTCCGTCGCGGTGATCGTCGCGGCGGTGGTCATCACCCTGACCGGCTGGATGAGGGCCGACGCCGTGGTCGCGATGCTCATCGGGGCGCTGATCATCCCCCGGACGGTCCGACTCCTGCGCGAGACCATCGACGTCCTGCTCGAATCGACGCCGGCGGGGATCGACCTGGCGGAGGTGCGGGACCACATCGCCCGCCTGCCGCAGGTCCGCGATGTGCACGATCTCCACATCACGCAGATCGCGACCGGCCTGCCCGTCCTGACCGCGCACATCGTGGTCGACGACGCCTGCTACCGGGACGGATCCGCCCACGCGGTGCTGGACCAGCTGCAGGAATGCGTGGGCCGGCACTTCGAGGTCGGCATCGACCACTGCACCTTCCAGATCGAACCCGCCGGGCATGTCCCCCACGAGACGGAGCTGTCCCACTGATGCTGCTGACCCTGACCTCCACGTCCGTGCTCGAACGCGTGGGCACGGCCCTCTCGGACCCGACCCGCGTCCGCATCCTGGTGGCACTACGGGACTCCCCCGCGTACCCGAGCGACCTCGCGGACGCCCTCGGCGTCAGCAGGCAGAGTCTCTCCAACCACCTCTCGTGCCTGCGGGGGTGCGGGTTGGTCGTCTCGGTCCCCGAGGGCCGTCGGTCCCGCTACGAGCTCGTGGACCCGAAGCTCGGCCACGCACTCACGGACCTCCTCGGGATCGTGCTCGCCGTGGACCCGGGCCACGAGGGGCACGCCCACCCCACGGACTGAGCCCTGACGGCAGGAGGACCCGGAGGGTTCGGCCCTCCGGGTCCTCCTGTCTCCGTCCCCTACTGCATCAGCCGGGACCGGATGAGGAACCTCTTTCCCTCCGGCGCCTCGACCGAGAACCCGCTGCCCCGACCCGGCACCACGTCGACGGTCAGGTGGGTGTGGCGCCAGTACTCGAACTGCTCCCGCGACATCCAGAACTCGATGAGGCGGGACCCGCCGTCGCCCTCGGCCGATGCGGCATCCCTGCCGGCCGGGCCCGCGGAGATGTCCAGCACCCCCAGGAGCACGTCGGCCTCCGCGGTGATGAACTCCCCTGCCGGGTAGCACATCGGTGACGAGCCGTCGCAGCACCCGCCGGACTGGTGGAACATGAGCGGCCCGTGGATGAGCCAGAGCTTGTCCAGCAGCTCGACGGCGCTGTCCGTCAGGGCCACCCGGGAAACGGTGTCACCCGGGATGGTCACTGATGCCTCGACGGTCATGGCGTCTCCTCCTAGAAGAACCCGAGCTTGGATTCCGAGTAGCTGACCAGGAGGTTCTTGGTCTGCTGGTAGTGGTCGAGCATCATGGCGTGGTTCTCGCGGCCGATGCCCGAGGACTTGTACCCACCGAACGCGGCTCCCGCCGGATACGCGTGGTAGTTGTTCACCCACACCCGGCCGGCCTGAATCTCGCGGCCCGCCCGGTAGGCCACGTTCCCGTTCCTCGACCAGACACCCGCGCCGAGCCCGTAGAGGGTGTCGTTGGCGATCTCCATCGCCTCGGCATAGTCGTTGAACCGCGTGACCGAGACGACCGGCCCGAAGATCTCCTCCTGGAACACCCGCATGTTGTTCGTCCCCTCGAACACGGTGGGCTTCACGTAGTAGCCCTCGGCGAGGTCGCCGTCGAGCATGTTGCGCTCGCCGCCGATCAGGACCTTCGCGCCCTCCTGCGTGCCGATGTCCATGTAGGAGAGGATCTTCTCCAGCTGGTCGTTCGAGGCCTGGGCGCCCACCTGCGTGTCCGTGTCCAGCGGGTTGCCCTGCACCATCTTCTCCACACGGGCGATCGCGTCACTCATGAAGGAGTCGTAGATGGAGCCCTGCACGAGGGCGCGCGACGGGCAGGTGCACACCTCGCCCTGGTTGAGCGCGAACAGGGCGAAGCCCTCGAGGGCCTTGTCGTAGAAGGAGTCATTGCTGTCCGCGACGTCGGAGAAGAAGATGTTGGGGCTCTTGCCTCCGAGTTCCAGCGTCACCGGGATGAGGTTCTGACTCGCGTACTGGCTGATGAGGCGGCCCGTGGTCGTCTCCCCCGTGAAGGCGATCTTGCGGATGCGCTTGCTGGAGGCGAGCGGCTTGCCGGCCTCGACCCCGAATCCGTTGACCACGTTCACCACGCCTGCCGGCAGGATGTCGCTGATCAGCTCCATGAGGACCAGGATCGACGTCGGCGTCTGCTCGGCAGGCTTCAGGACGACGGCGTTGCCTGCGGCGATGGCCGGCGCCAGCTTCCAGGTGGCCATCAGGATGGGGAAGTTCCACGGGATGATCTGCCCGACGACACCGAGCGGCTCGTGGTAGTGGTAGGCCGTCATGTCCTCGTCGAGCTGGGACAGGTGGCCCTCCTGCGCGCGGATGGCGCTGGCGAAGTACCGGAAGTGGTCGACGGCCAGCGGCATGTCGGCCGCGAGTGTCTCACGAACGGGCTTCCCGTTGTCCCAGGTCTCGGCCACCGCGAGCATCTCGAGGTTCTCCTCCATCCGGTCCGCGATGCGGTTGAGGACGGACGCACGCTCGGCGACGGAGGTCTTGCCCCACGCGGGAGCGGCCTTGTGGGCGGCATCGAGGGCGAGGTCGATGTCCTCGGAGGTACCGCGGGCCACCTCGCAGAAGGCCTTGCCCGTCACGGGCGAGATGTTCTCGAAGTACTGGCCCTTGATCGGTGGTGCCCACTCACCGCCGATCCAGTTCTCGTAGCGCGGCTTGAAACTGACCTTCGATCCATCCTGGCCAGGCTGGGCGTAAACAGTCATTGTCCAACTCCTTGAACTCCGTGTGTGCAGGACGTCGTCGTCCCTGCTGCACAGCGTAGGAGCCCGATGGTTGCATCAACGTTGCATCCCCGGATCAGCCCTCGGTGGTGGATCCCTCGTCCGGTTCCTCCGCAGGTGCGCCCGGCTTCCTCGCCGCCGGGTCATCGGCCGGAGCACCCTCGACGGGAGCCTCCGGATCGGCGCAGGGATCCTCGCTGGCCGGCTCCACCCCGGGATCGGTTCCGGCGGGATTCGTGGCGGGCGAAGCACCAGCGGTCGGTGCGGCGGCGACGGGTTCCGCCGGAGCATCTGCCGTCCGCTGCTCGGCGTCGACGGGATCCGTGGCGCAGGGCGGCTCGGTCGGGTCGACGACGGGCGGCTCCGTCGGGGCCGGGGTCACCGGCTCCGTCGGGGCAGGCACCGGCGTAGCGGTCGGGCTCGGCGCCGGCGCAGCGGTCGGGCTCGGCGTCGGTGTGGCGCTCGGCGTCGCAGACGCGGTCGGCTTCGGGCTCGGGCTCGGCGCCGGCGTAGCGCTCGGCGTCGCAGACGCGGTCGGCTTCGGGCTCGGGCTCGGCGCCGGCGTAGCGCTCGGCGTCGCAGACGCGGTCGGCTTCGGCGTCGCAGACGCGGTCGGCTTCGGCGTCGCAGACGCGGTCGGCTTCGGCGTCGCAGACGCGGTCGGCTTCGGCGTCGCAGACGCGGTCGGCTTCGGCGTCGCAGACGCGGTCGGCTTCGGCGTCGCAGACGCGGTCGGCTTCGGCGTCGCAGACGCGGTCGGCTTCGGCGTCGCAGACGCGGTCGGCTTCGGCGTCGCAGACGCGGTCGGCTTCGGCGTCGCAGACGCGGTCGGCTTCGAATCAGCAGGTCGGGCCGGCTTCGATGTGACGGGTGACCCGGGCTTCGCGACCGGTGGGACGGACGTCGGCGGCTCGGCCGCGGCTTCCGGCACAAGCCCGTCAACCAGGGCGGAGCCGAGATCCTGCCCTGACGCGACCGGCAGGATGTCGCTCTCCAGGACCGGCGGCTGCTGGTCGGACCGGGTGGAGGACTGGGCCCAGGCGGGGATGTCGGACGCACCGACGTCGCCGGGGGTGTAGTCCTTCACCTCACCCGTGCGCTCGCCGTGCGAGGTGGGAACGAAGCTCCAGCGCAGGGGGTCGACGTGCTCGCCGTCGAGGATGGTCTCGAAGTGCAGGTGGCAGCCCGTGGAGGATCCGGTGGTACCGAGCTCGGCGATGGGATCACCGCCGTTGACGGTGTCGCCTTCAAGCACGGAGATGCCCTGGAGGTGGTTGTAGGTGGTGATGAGGCCGTTGCCGTGATCGACCTCGACCCGGTTACCGCCACCCCACGGGTGCCAGCCGACGGCTCGGACCGTACCCGCGTCAGCCGCGAAGACGGGAGTGCCGCAGGGCGCCGAGTAGTCCTGGCCGGTGTGGAACTCGCCGGGCTGGCCGCTGATCGGGCTGGTCCGGAAGCCGAAGGACGACGTGGGCGTGAGCTCGTCGAGCGGAGCGAACAGACTCCCGGCAGCCGGGTGCTTGACGGCCTGGACCGAGAGTGCCTCGGACGCGTCTGCTCCTGCCGTGGCGGGTACGGCGTCCGGTTCGGGGGCGAAGGTGACGGGATCCAGCGTGTCGCCGGTTCCGAACGGCGTGAGCAGCGATTCGCCCACCGTGCCGGTGGGTGACAGGGAGTCGTCGCCGATGAGTGCGGAGAGCGTCATGCGGGAGTCGTCCGGCCCGACGGCGGACGCGGCCTCCCACGACTGCGGCACGATTCCCTGGAAGCCGACGAAGCAGACCACCATCGCGAGGCTGGCGTTCATCTTCGTGCGCGATGAACCACTGGCGCGCCTCTGCACCTTCGACCTGCTCAGGTGCTTACCGGCCTGCGTCACGAACGTCCCCCTGTAGAAATACTGCGTCCGGCGGCCGGATCGGGCGATCGCCCCGGACCTCGTCAGCCACCATGCACAACGTTAGCCCGCGCACAGCGCCCACCGCGACGATTTGTTGCGATTGGCTAACAAAATTCAGGAGAACTTGAGCCTTCCGGTGGATGTACCCGTCAACTCGGCCTCGAGCCGCTCCACGTGGGTCACGACGACGGCTCGTCGGGGCGATCGCCGAGGCAGGACACGCAACGCCAGGCGCCACGCATCGACGTCGTCCTCGGCTTCCGTCAGCAGGAGATACTGCAGCAACGTCTCGGGCGACCCGTCCGTCAGCACGGCGTCCCGCAGGAGCGTGGACACCTCGTTCCGGAGGCGGACGACGGCAGGCGCCTGGGACCGCGGCAGGACAGGGCCCCGGTAGATCCCGAGCGCCATGCGGTGGGCGCCTCGCTGCAGGTAGCTGAGCACCTGCACGGCGTCGACGACCAGTTCCGCGGGCAGCCTGTAGGGGCGGGACTGCGGCACCATGTCACCGCCGTGCTGAGCGAGGACCTTGCGCAGCCTCAGCATCTCCGCCCGGACTGTCGTCCCTGAGGCATCCTCCGGATAGGCCATCACGGCCAGCTGGTCCGCGGTGAGCCCCTCGGGGTGGAGCGCGAGGAGGGTCAGCAGTTCCGCGTGGCGGAGACTCAGTTCCAGGGAGGCGCCGCCCGCGTGCACCAGGCCGTGGTCCGTACCGAGGATCTGCAGGCTGTTGCGGTAGAGGGCGCCTGCCGTGGGAGCCGGCCGGCGCCGTCGGGCGCCCGGTAGCCGGCTCTGCAGCCGGTGGATGCTCAGGTGCGCCTCCGCGGCGGCGACGGCAGCCTCCACGAGGGCCAGCGTGTGAGTGGCCACGGCTTCGGAGGTACCGGTGATGTCGATGACGCCGAGCACGGTACCGGAATCGGGATCGTGCAGCGGAACGGCAGTGCAGCTCCACGGATGCACCTGGGGGCTGAAGTGTTCGGCGCCGGCGATCTGCACGCTGCGGCGGAGCGCGAGGGCGGTTCCCGGCGCGCTGGTCCCCACGGTCTCCTCCGACCAGTCCGCACCGGCCATGAACAGCATGCCCTCGGCCCGACGGCGCAGCTCGCGGTCACCGTCCACCCACAGGAGGCGGCCGTTCTCGTCGCCGACCGCCACGAGCATCCCGGCGTCCAGGCTCGGCTGGACGAGCAGGCGGTCGATCACCGGCATGACCGCCGCGAGGGGGTGCGCCTGCCGGTACACCTCGAGGTCCTCCTCCGACCAGAACAGGCGTGCGTGCGCCGTCGAGGGGTTCGGGAGGTGGGTGAGGGACCGCAGCCACGACTCCTCGACCAGGCCGCGCAGGTTGCCGTCGAGGCCACCGCCCTGCCCCAGGGCCTCATGAGCGGCGAAAGCCCTCCGCTGCAGGATCTCGGAGGAGAGATCCGTGGGGAGCGTTGAACGGGACGGCACCATCGACACTCCGCTTCGTGACCTGTCCCCCGTGGGGCGTGGGACAGGTCACAGTGTAGCGGGCCTACTCACCGCGGGAAATGGCCACCATGTCCTCGCGGGGCACCAGCTTCACGCGCTCCCTGACCACTTCCGCGGCGCCCGACGTGTTGACGAAGTTGGAGCCGAGCTTCATCTCGTGGGCATCGAGCTTCAGCCACCCGTCCCACGTGGTGTAGCGGACGCCGCGCTCCTCGAGGAGCGTGATGATGGCGTCCTCCGACGGGTCCTCGGCGGGCGGCAGGTTCAGCCGGTCCTCGAGCAGGAAGCCGATCGTCTCGAGGGCATCGCCCTTGGTGTGCCCGATCAGGCCCACGGGCCCGCGCTTGATCCACCCCGTCGCGTAGATGCCGGGTACCGGCGCGCCGCTCTCGTCGATCACGCGGCCGCCCTCGTTGGGGATGACGCCGCGCTTGTCGTCGAAGCCGACCTCGGGCAGCTCGGAGCCGAAGTACCCGATGGCGCGGTAGACGGCCTGCACCGGGTAGTCGATGATCTCGCCGGTACCGCGGACGTTGCCGTCCCCGGTCAGCTCGGTGCGCTCGAACCTCATGCCGGCGACCTTGCCGGGCGTCTCCACGGAGTCGTGGATCTCGACCGGGGAGTGCAGGAAGTGGAGGTGCAGCCGCCGGGACGCGCCGGTCGGCTCGTCCTCGACCAGCCAATTGGTGAGTGTCTTCACCATCGTCTTGGTCTGGTTGTTGGTGGCGATCTGCTGCTCGGAGCCGGCGTCGAAGTCGAAGTCCTCGGGGTAGAGGACGATGTCGACGTCACGCGAGTGCGAGAGTTCGCGCAGTTCCAGGGGCGTGAACTTCACCTGCGCCGGTCCGCGGCGGCCGAACACGTGCACGTCGGTGACGGGCGATGCCTTCAGGCCCTGGTAGACGTTCTCGGGGATCTCGGTGGAGAGGAGGTCGTCGGCGTGCTTCGACAGGATCCGCGCGACGTCGAGGGCTACGTTGCCGTTGCCGATGACGGCGATCTCCTTCGCCTCGAGCGGCCAGTCGCGGCTCACATCGGGGTGTCCGTCGTACCAGGAGACGAAGTCGGCACCGCCGAAGGAGCCGTCGAGGTCGACCCCGGGGATGGTCAGGTCCGCATCGCGGATGGCACCGGTGGCGAAGATGACGGCGTCGTAGAAACGGCGGAAGTCGGACAGGGTGAGGTCCCTGCCGTAGTTGATGTTGCCGAGGAAGCGGATGTCGCCGCGGTCCAGCACCTTGTGCAGGGCATTGACGATCCCCTTGATGCGCGGGTGGTCTGGGGCAACCCCGTAGCGGATCAGACCGTACGGCGCGGGGTACTGGTCGAACAGGTCGATGCTCACGGCGAAGTCGCCGCCCTGCACCTCGTTCGACTTCGTCAGGATGTCGGCGGCGTAGACGCCGGCCGGACCGGCGCCGATGATCGCGACCCGCAGCGGTCGTGCCGCAGCTGAGGTAGACACTGAATTGCCTTCTTCCCGATGGAGGAGCTCCTGCTGGATGCCGTGGTGCGGAATAAGCGCACAGTTCCCTATTCTAAATGGCCATGGCCGGGAGAGGGTCCATGAGTGGCGCGGATCTCCCCGGGCCGGCATCAGGTCCGCGGTGGACGCCCCGGATGCAGGGGAATAAAGGCCCGGCGCAGCCCGTTGCGGACCTCGTGAGCGGAACAGGTGCTGTGAGCGGTCGTCAGCCGAGGAGCGAGAACTCCGTCGGCATCCTCTTCGGCATCGGTGCGTACGGCCTGTGGGGCCTCCTTCCGCTCTACTTCCTGATCCTCGCGCCGGCCGGTCCCACCGAGATCGTCGCCAACCGCGTCCTGTGGTCCCTGATCTTCTGCGCCCTCCTGCTCACGGCGCTGCGCTCGTGGCGCCCGGTCCTCACCGCGCTCCGCACGCCGCAGATCTCGGGGACGCTCGCGGTCGCCGCCCTGCTGATCGCCGTGAACTGGTTCGTCTACACCTATGGCGTCACCTCCGGGCAGGCGATCGAAGCCTCGCTCGGCTACTTCATCAACCCCATCGTGTCGGTGCTCCTGGGGGTCTTCGTGCTGCGGGAGAAGCTCAGGCCCCTGCAGTGGACCGCCATCGGCATGGGCGTCCTGGCCGTGGTGGTGCTGGCCATCGGGTACGGCTCGGTGCCCTGGATCGCCCTCACCCTCGCCTTCTCCTTCGGGCTCTACGGCTTCATGAAGAAGCGCGTGGGGTCCCGCGTGGACGCGGTCTCGAGCCTCAGCATCGAGACCCTGGTCCTCACACCCATCGCTGCCGGCGTCATGCTGTGGCTCGCCTCGAGGGGGGAGGCCACACTGCTCACCGAGGGTACCGGCCACTTCTGGATCATGGCGGCCTCCGGTGTGATCACCGCGGTACCGCTGATCTTCTTCGGCGCAGCAGCGCGTCGGCTTCCGCTCACGACCATCGGCCTCCTGCAGTACCTGGCGCCCGTGCTGCAGTTCCTGCTGGCACTGCTGGTGCTGCACGAGGAGATGCCCTTCGAACGGTGGGTCGGTTTCAGCCTCGTCTGGGTGGGGCTCATCCTGCTGACCATCGACATGCTCCGTACCGTGCGGCGGCAGCCCAGGCCCGCCAGGGTGCCGGAACCGGCCACGGCGTCCTGACACCACACGCCGCCCGTTCCGGCCCGCCCGCCCTCACCCGGATCCCTCGGGCGGGGCACCAGGCCGACGACGATCGCGGCCACCCCTCGAGCCGGTGTCGGCAACCGACGCGCCGGTGACCGGAACGGGGAGCTCGGCCGTGAGGTAGGCGTCGTTGAAGCGGGACAGCAAACCTGCGAGCTCGACGACGTCGGCCGGTTCCCATCCCTCGAGCTGTCGGCGGAAGGTGCGGCGCCGCACGCCACGGGCGGCGTCGACGCGGCGAGCGCCCTCGGCGGTCAGCCTGACCGGGCGGGACCGTTCGTCGTCGACCGGCGCACTCCGCTCCACGAGCCCGAGCCGCACGAGCACCGCGACGTGGCCGCTCACGGCCGGCAGGCTCATGCCGAGCACCGCGGCCAGATCGGTGACACGGCACGGGCCGAGGGTCCTGGACGCCGAGAGCACGCTGTAGGCCGCGGGTTCCATCGCCGGATCGATCCCCCGTGCCAGCGACCGGCAGACGAGCTGCTCGCTGCGGCACATCGTCGCCGCCCGCTCCTGGACGCCGTCGAGCACGGAGTCCCGCGACCTCGGGACCGTGGGATCCACGCCTCCATCCATGGCCGAAGCCTAGGCAGCGGCCGCGCGCAGCGGAATGCCCCGGGCCAGCATTACCCCGGATGACTCACTCCGACCGTCCTGCTCCGGCACAGCACGGCAGCGCAGCGGCCTATACACCGCCCGGCAGGCACGACTGACGGCGACCTCGTGGCGGGATGGTGCCCCCTCACACCGTGGCCGGTCTGCCTCGATCCGGCGGGGCGGCAGATCCGGTCGTGCCGGTACCGATGCCCGCGCCCTGCCGCACGGGCGTGGTCAGGTCAGCGCGGAGTGCGCACCCAATCGCGCGGCACGACGACCATCGGCACCGGCAGCGCACGCAGCATCTTGTTGGCCGTCGCGCCGAGGAAGATCTGCCGATGCTGGGCGAGGCGGCTCGAACCGACGATGACCAGCTCCCCCGGATCCCACTCGATGCCGTCGATGGCCTGCTCGATCGTGCGGCCGTGCGCCACGATGATCGACGTCTCGTGCCCGTCCGGCAGCTGCCCGACGGCGCGTGCCAGGACCGAGTGGGCATGCTGGTGCGCCTGGTTGATGGCTTCACCCGAATCGGACGACTCCTGCACGTCGAGCGCCACGAGGGAGACGAGCCGGAGCGGGAGTCCCCGGCGCGCGGCCGACTCGACGGCGACGTCGATGGCGCCCTCCGCTCCCGGACGGTCGCCGACCGCGCACGTCATGCGGGTGAAGGTGGCCCGGTGCCGGTACCCGCGGGGGGCCAGCGCCACGGGGACCTTCGAACTGTGGAGCACCGCGTTCGCGACGCTGCCCACGGTGTACCGGCGGAGGAGTCCGTTGCTGGAAGCGCCGATGACGATCAATCCGGCGTCGACGTCGGCCGCCGCCTCGAGGAGGCCCTGCGCGAAGGAATCCGCCAGGCGCACGCGCGTGGTGACCTCGACGCCGTCGGGCACACTGTCCTTCGCACGGTCCAGCGCCTCCTGTGCCCTGCGCCCCCCGGGAGCGGAACTGCCGTCCTGCGGCCAGTCGAGCACCGTCACGAGGTCGATACCCGCTGACTGCGTCAGGGCCAGCGAGGTGGCCAGTTCGAGGGCGTCCTGCCCGCGGTCATTCTCGGTGTAGCCAACGACGTAGCGCACGGCGGGGTCTCCTCGGTGTGTACGGTGCGGGGGCGGCGCGGACGGCAGGCGCCGCACCGGATCGGTTCACTCTAGCGCAGCGCCTGCCGGGTGGCTGGGCGCCTCCCGACGGACGCCCGCCACGGCTACTCCTCCCGTGCCGCCGTGCCCTGGACCAGCACCTCCTGGCGGAAGAACGCCGGGTTGATCCGCGACCACACGAGCATCAGGACGGCACCGAGGAGGATCACGCCGATGCCGAGGATGAACACCATGCCGACCCCGAACAACTCGGACCCGGAGCCGTAGGCGGGATCCATGGAGTCCACGGCCGTCTTGACGAACATGACGAGCAGGATCACGCCGCCGAGCAGCGGGGCCAGGAAGCGGAAGAGCACGTTGCGTGCGCTCGAGAAGGCCTGGGCCCGGAAGTACCAGACGCAGGCCAGCGCCGTGATGCCGTAGTAGAAGCAGATCATCAGGCCGAGGGCGGTGATGGTGTCCCACAGCGCGTTCTCGGACACGAGCCGGGTGAACACGTAGAAGCCCGCGGCGGCGACGGCGGCAGCCACGGTGGCATAGCTCGGCGACTTGTGGGCGGGGCTGATGCGTCCGTAGCCCTTCGGCAGGGCCTTGTAGTGGCCCATGGCGAGCAGCGTGCGCGCCGGGGAGACGAAGGTGGACTGCAGGGAGGCGGCCGAGGAGCTGAGGACGGCCATGGACATCAGGATGGCGAACGGCCCCATCACCGGCCCGGCCAGCGTGGCGAAAATACTCTCCTGGTTGTCGGGATTGCCGGCTCCCAGCTCGCCGTCGCCCACGCCCGCGAAGGAGAGGGTGGCGAGGGCGACCGTGAGGTAGATGACCACGATCACGACGACGGTGAGGGCGCCCGCACGGCCCGGCGTCTTCTTCGGGTTGGTGGTCTCCTCGTTCATGGTCAGCGTCACGTCCCAGCCCCAGTAGATGAAGATGGAGAGCGAGACGCCGGCGGCGAAGGCCGAGAAGGACCCGACGGCGAACGGGTTGAACCACTCGGCACTGATGCTCGTCGCGTCGAACGCCGTGCCGTTGGCCACGTGGACGAAGGCCGCGATCGCGAACCAGGCGAGCACGACGAGCTGGAACGTGACGAGGACGTACTGGACGGTCTTGGTGGCCTCCATGCCCCGGTAGGACACGTAGCAGGCGAGCGCGATGAACACGAGCGTCGTCGCGATGTTCACCGGGAGGTCCAGGGTCAGCGCGGCGATCGAGGGGTCGTCGAGGATCTGCGAGAGCATCAGGTAGAAGAAGTCCACGGCGACGGCCGCGAGGTTGGAGAGCACGATCACGGTGGCCGCGATCAACCCCCAGCCTCCCATCCAGCCGACCCAGGGACCGAAGGCGCGGGTGGCCCACGTGAAGGAGGTGCCGGAGTCCGGCATGGCGCTGTTCAGCTCCCGGTAGCCGAGTGCCACGAGCAGCATCGGGATGAACCCGACCAGGAAGATGGCCGGCAGGTTCACGCCGACCTCGGCGACGGTGGGGCCGAGTGCCGCCGTGAGCGTGTAGGCGGGTGCCACGCAGGACACCCCGATGACCACGGCGCCCAGCAGGCCCACCGTGCCCGAGTCGAGGCCCTTCCTGCTGAGCCCGGTTCCCCTTTGTGTTGTCTCGTCGATACTCATGCATCCGCCTCTGTGGATAAGGTGCCCGGGCCGGAGGTGGTGCCGGGCGTTGCATACGTACGCGGGACGACGACCATGGGGATGGTCAGCGTACGCAGGATCTTGTTGGCCGTGGATCCGAGGAAGAGGCGCATGTGCTGCGCGAGGCGGCTCGAGCCGACCAGCAGCACCTCCCCCTCGTCCCAGGCCATCTCCTCGACGGCCTCCTCGATGGAGGACCCGTGCGCCGTCTCGACGCTCACCCGGCCTCCGGCCGCGAGCGACGACGCGGCCTCCGCGAGCCGCCGGTTCGCCTCGTCCTCGGCACCCCCGGCATCGGGTTGCCCGGCGTCGAGGGCCACGAGGGAGACGAGGCGGAGCGGAAGGCCACGGCGTTCCGCGGAGGACACCGCGACGGAGATGACGTCGTCGGCCCCCGCCCGCCGACCGACCGCGCAGGTCAGGCGTGTCACGGGCTCGGTGCGGCGGTATCCCCTCGGCGCGAGCGCGACCGGGACCGGCGCGGCGTGCAGGAGGCCGCGCGCCACGTTGCCCACGCTGAACCGGGCGGCGAGGCCCCGGGAGCTCGCGCCGATCACGATCAGCGACGCCTCGGTGTCCTCGGCGGCACGGATGAGTCCTTCGGCGTTGGACTCGGCCCGGATGACGACGCCGCGGGCCGTCACGTCGTCGGGGACGAGGGCCAGCCCCTGGTCCATCCACTCGCGCATCTGCTCTGACAGCAGGGTGTCGAAGCCCTGGTCCGGCGGGTACGTCCCCGCGTAGACGGAATGTTCGGGCGTGACGAGGACGAGGTCCAGGTCTGCGTCCTGCCGCCGTGCGAGCGCGACGGCGAGACAGACGGCGTCGTGCCCGCGCTCGTCCGCGGTGTAGCCGACGATGTAGCGCATGGTCAGGCCCCCTGGGCGGTGCCGGTGGACTGCAGTCCCGAGGACAGTTCGAGGTGGATCGCGGTCGCGGTGCGCTGACCCATGCGGATGGCACCGTCCACGTGCTGGTAGCCCTCCGCCGCGATGTCCGAGCAGGACCAGTGGATGGGGCCGACGGGCGTGCGCTGGTCCCGGCCGTAGCGGTGGAGCCCGCCGAGATCGTAGCTGGAGGCGTACGCTCCGCGCGTCCATTCCTCGGACGCCCAGTCGGACTCGTAGTACACCTCGGGCTGCAGCGCCTGCGGTCCGAGGAAGCCGGCGATCGAGGACAGGATGCGCTCGCGCCGCTCGTGCGGGGGGAGCTCGAACATCGCGTCCGCCTTCTCGTCGGAGATGAAGCCGACGAGCGTGCCCCGGGGGTCCTCGTGGTTGGAGTTGTCGTAGACCTCCTGCACGATCGAACCGGCACTGAAACCGGTGCCGGAAAGCCCCTCCTCGCGCCAGAACGGAGTGGTGTAGACGGCGTGCACCTTGATGACCAGGCCGAGCGACTGGTGCTGGTGCATCTGGTGCTGGCGGCGCGGCAGCGGGGGCTCGTAGCTGATGCGCGAGTACAGGTTGGGCGGGACGGCGACGACGGCGTAGCGCGCGTGCACCGTCGTCGTGTCCGAGACCACCGTGACGCCGTCGACCCCGTCGATGCCGCTCCAGCGCAGGGTACGCACGGGGCTCGAGAGGATCACGTCCTCCCCGAGGTCCGCCGCCATCCGCTCCGAGACGGACTGCATGCCGCCCACCACCCGCCGGTCGAGGATGAAGTCCTCGTCCACCAGGTTGGAGAACGAGCCGGCGGTCGCCGCCATGAGGATGGCCTGCAGGGTCGAGAAGGAGTGCGCTGGTTTGGTGAGCATGCCACCGGCGATGAAGAGGCCGATGTTGTCGCACGCCTCCTCGTCGTCGGACTGCTGCCGGAGCCAGTGGTGGAAGGAGATGGTGTCCAGTGCACGCGCGTCCGGATGGTTCCACGGCGCCTCCGGACCGGCCTCCGCCACGAGGCGGTCGAGGAGATCGATCAGCCGCTGCATCTCCTCCCGCGTGTACTCGTCCACGGGGAACATCTCCCCGGGGTAGCGGACGGGTGCTCCGTCGGGCCCGATGTAGACGGAGTCGCCGGCCCGGTACCGGGGGAACGTCGACATCCCGAGTTCGTCGAGGAGCCCGATCAGGGCGGTCTGGTCCGGGGAGACCCACTGGCCGCCCACTTCCAGCACCGCGCCCTCCACGACGTCGGTGTGGGTACGGCCGCCCACACGGTCCCTCGCTTCGAGGACGGCGACGCTGTGGCCGGCCTTCTTCAGTTCCCGTGCTGCGGTCAGGCCGGACGGGCCTGCCCCGATGATGACGACGTCGCGCTCGATGGTCTGCATGTGATCCTCCCGGCCCTGCATGACGAGGGCCACAAAATGAACGGCATTCATTATTCCGCACTACTATAGCCAGAGGTCGCCCGCGAGGGAAGGGAGCGGGCCTAGAGTTAATCAGGACGCAACACGAAGGCAGGAGCCATGACAGCACCCTCCCCCGAGCCCCGGCGTGCCGGGCGGCCGCCCCGCAGCGTGCTGTCGAAGGACCGCATCACCGGAGCGGCCCTCGACCTCATCGCCGCCGAGGGCTACGAGGGCCTGACCATGTCGGGGCTCGCCCGGAGGCTGCGGGTGGCCCCCTCCGCCCTGTACAACCACGCCGGCTCCAAGCAGGAGGTCCTCGGGTGGGTGCAGGACCACGTCATGACCATGGTGGATGTGAGCGCCTTCTCGCGCGAGGCGTGGGACGACGCCGTGCGGCAGTGGGCGTGGTCCTACCGGGAGGTCTTCGCGCGGCACGCCCCCCTGGTGCCGGTCATCGCGGTCATGCCGGTGACGGACGCCGCCGGGACGCTGGGGATGTACGAGGAAGTGGCGCGCGGCTTCCTGGCCGGCGGGTGGCCCGAGGAGCGGATCGTGCCGACGATCGTGGCCCTCGAGTCGTTCATCTACGGGTCGGCGCTCGACGTCGCCGCACCCCGGGACATCTTCGACTCCGGATCGCTGGGCGATCGCTTCCCGGTGTTCACCGCCGCGGTTCACAGCGCGTCGGGGGCGGGGAACGCGGACAGTGCGGCCGATGCCGCCTTCCACCTCGGGCTCGACGGCATGATCACGGGCCTGCGCGCCCAGCTGGCGGCCTACTCGTCCTGACGCTCCACCCGTCCGGAGGAGCCACCCGGTCCTGGTGCGCTACTCGTCCTGGCGGGCGGGACGGACGAGCCGTCCCATCCGGTATGCGGTGGAGTGCAGGACGTCCACGAAGGCGGAACCGTCGGCCTGCAGCCAGTCGGTCAGGGCGAGCTCGAACACCGTGACGCCGTAGCGCGCCACCATGCGGGCCTCGTCGCCGTCCACCCCGTGCCGCTCGAGTGCTCCGCTGATCACCTCCCCGAGCAGGACGTTCTTGAGCAGTTCCCGCTCGCGGAGGCCCTGGTCGGACCCGATGATGGCGCGCCGGGATCGGATGTCCTCACGCCAGCTCTCGAAGGGCCCCGTCGCCATCGCCTCGAAACCGTGCATCACGAGACCCAGCGGGGACAGGAAGGCAGGAGCGCCGGCCACCAGCGCCTCGACGACGCCGGGGAGCTCCCGCTCGCGCAGGAAGAGGACGTCGCGCTTGTCCGGGAAGTGGCGGAAGAAGGTTCGCGTGGTGAGCCCCGCGCGGGCGGCGATCTGCGGCACGGAGGTGGCGGCGTACCCCTGGGCCGAGAAGAGTTCGACGGCCGCCCGTTCCAGGCGAAGTGCGGCATCGGGGGCCCATCTGCTCATGGGTCCACCATACTCGATGACACGCCATGCCATCTTGCGCCGTTCTGACGGCATGGCGTGTCATCACGGACGTCGGTCCGGGAGAATCATGCACACCGACGCAGCCGCACTGCTCACCCACGCATTCGGAGATCTGGAGGTACGGCCGGCTGCCTTCCCCACAGCCCGTCCGGGCCAGCTGGTCCTGCGCAACCGCGCCATCGCCGTCAACCCGCTCGATCTGATCGAGCAGACGACAGGCAACGTGATGTACCGCACCGGCGACCCGGAGACCCGGCGACCTGGTGATCCGGTGTGATGCTGACCTGCCCCCGCGGACTCCTGGCGGAGCGAGCACAGCCGGGACGAACGAAGGCCCCGCAGCTTGATGCCGCGGGGCGCTCGTCGACGTACGCAGCCCGAGCCGCCGCAGGTCAGCCGGCGTTCACGGTCCTGATGGCGTGCTCGAGCACGTCCAGGCCGTCCGCCAGCAGTTCGTCGGTGATGACGAGCGGCGGCAGCAGGCGGATGACGTTGCCGTAGGTGCCGCAGGTCAGGATGATGACGCCCTCGCGCAGGCACTGTGCCGCGATGGCCTTCGTCGCGTCGGCATTGGGGGTCCGACCGCCGCCGGGCTCCACGAACTCGATGGCCAGCATGGCCCCGCGTCCGCGCAGCTCCCCGACGATACTGCCGTCCCCGAGGTCCGCCTGCAGCGCGGCGAACCGCTCGGTGACCTGCGCCTCGATGCGGCGGGCCCTGCCCGCGAGGTCCTGCTCCTTCATGCTCCCGATGGCGCCGAGTGCAGCGGCGCACGCCACCGGATTACCACCGTAGGTCCCGCCGAGTCCGCCGGCGTGGACGGCGTCGAGCAGTTCCGCGCGGCCGGTGATGGCGGACAGCGGCATGCCCCCGGCGATCCCCTTCGCCATCGTGATGATGTCCGGTACCACGCCCTCGTGGTTCACGGCGAACCACTCGCCCGTCCGGCAGAAACCGGACTGGACCTCGTCCGCGATGAAGACGACGCCGTTGGCCTTCGCCCAGTCCGCCAGGGCGGGCAGGAAGCCGTCGGCGGGGACGATGAACCCGCCCTCGCCCTGGACGGGCTCGATGATGATCGCCGCGACCGAGTCCGCGCCGATCTGCTTCTCGATCATCGTGATGGCCCGCTGTGCCGCCTCGGGGCCCGTGATCGACGGGTTCTCCTCCCGGAAGGGGTAGCTCATCGGCACGCGGTAGATCTCGGGGGCGAAGGGGCCGAAGTTGGTCTTGTACGGCATCGACTTCGCTGTGAGGGCCATCGTGAGATTGGTGCGGCCGTGGTACGCGTGGTCGAAGGCGACGACGGCGTTGCGGCCGGTGGCCAGGCGTGCCACCTTGACGGCGTTCTCCACTGCCTCGGCTCCGGAGTTGAACAGGACGGTGCGCTTCTCGAAGTCGCCGGGCGTCAGGGCCGCCAGCTGCTCCGCGACGGCGATGTAGCCCTCGTAGGGCGTCACCATGAAGCAGGTGTGCGTGAAGTGCTCCACCTGCTCCTTGACGGCACCGACCACGGCCGGGTCGGACGCACCGACGCTCGTCACGGCGATGCCGGAGCCGAGATCGATGAAGGAGTTGCCGTCGACGTCGTGGATGATCCCGCCGTCGGCGTCCGCCACGTACACGGGCACGCCGGAGGCAACGCCCTTGGCGACGACGGCCGCGCGGCGGGCCGCGAGCTCGGTGGACCGCGGACCGGGGAAGTCCCCGGTGATGCGGCGCTTCTGCTCGAGCCTGAAGCTCGGGGCGGTGATCCCGGGAGTGGTTGCGAAGATGGTCATCGGGGAGGGTCCTTTGTCTCGGGGACGATCAGGCGTCCAGCACGCTCATGACGTGCTTGATGCGGGTGTAGTCCTCCACGCCGTACATGGAGAGGTCCTTGCCGTAGCCGGAGTTCTTGAAGCCGCCGTGCGGCATCTCGGCCGTGAGCATGATGTGCGTGTTGATCCACACGGCCCCGAAGTCGAGGTCGCGGGAGACACGCATCGCGGTGCCGTGGTCCGTGGTCCACACACTGGAGGCGAGCGCGTAGTCCACGCCGTTGGCGAGCTCCAGGGCCTCCTCCTCGGTGGCGAAGGTCTGCACGGTGAGGATGGGACCGAAGGTCTCCTGCTGCACCACCGGGTCGTCCTGGCGCGCACCGGTGATGATGGTGGGCTCGAAGAAGTAGCCCTTCTCCCCCGCGCGCTTGCCGCCGGTCGCGATGCTGCAGTGTGCCGGCAGCCCTTCGATGACGGAGGTGACCGCGTTGAAGTGGTTGATGTTGTTGAGCGGCCCGAAGTAGTTCTCGGAGTCGTCGGCGCTGCCCGTGCGCAGGGTCGCCGTGTGCTCGACCATCGCGGCCACGAGGTCGTCGTGTGCCTCCTCCTGCACCAGCACGCGGGTGATCGCGGTGCAGTCCTGGCCGGCGTTGAAGAAGGCGAACTCGGTGATGGCCTCCGCCGTCTTCTTCAGGTCCGCATCGGCGAAGACGACGGCGGGAGCCTTGCCGCCGAGCTCGAGGTGGGCCCGCTTGAGGCCCTTCGCGGCGCTCGAGGCGACGGCGATGCCCGCACGGACGGATCCGGTGATGGACACCAGCCCGGGCACGGGGTGTTCGATCATCGCCGCGCCGGTCTCCCCGGTCCCGAGCACCACGTTCAGGACGCCGTCGGGCAGGATGCCCTGGGTCAGGCGCGCCAGCACGAGGGTCGACTCGGGCGTCGTGTCGCTGGGCTTCAGCACCACCGTGTTGCCGGCCGCGAGCGCGGGACCGATCTTCCAGATGGCCATGAGGAAGGGGTAGTTCCAGGGGGCCACCTGTGCGACGACGCCGATGGGCTCGCGGCGCACGTAGGAGGTGTGGCCCTCCATGTACTCGCCGGCGGACTTGCCCTCGAGGATGCGCGCGGCGCCGGCGAAGAACCGCAGCTGGTCGGCGCCCACGGCTACCTCCTCGGCGGCGATCATCTCGCGCACCTGCCCGGTGTTGCGGTGCTGCGCCTCGACGAGCTCGTCGCTCGCGGCCTCGACGGCGTCGGCGAGCTTCAGCAGCATCAGCTGGCGCTGGCTCGGGGTGGTTCGCTTCCAGGTGGTGAAGGCACGACGGGCGGCCTGCATCGCGTCGTCGACGTCGGCCGGCGTGGAGACGGGCGACTGCGCCACCACCTCGCCGTTGGTCGGGTTCACGATGTCGAGGAGCTGATCACGAGCGCCGGCGGGCACCACGAAGTGTCCGTCGATGTAGTTCTGAAGGGTCTCGGCCACGCTGCAGCGCCTTTCACGGGGTCTTCGCACGCTCGTACCGGTGCCGGTCGACGTGCACGTTCCAGCAGAACCGTACCGGCGGCGCGTAACCCACGCCACGTGTGGTTGCACAGCCTGAGCGGTGGTCTGCCGTGCACAGGTACAACCGTCGCCTACGCTGGAGGCATGGCCATCACGCTGCCCGATCTCCTCGCCGACCCTGCACTGGGCCTCGTGGCCGAGGGGACGGCCCCGCCACCCGCACAGCCGATCCAGTGGGTGGCGGTGACGGAACTGGAGGACCCCCGGCCGTTCCTGAACGGGGCCGAGGTGGTCCTCACCACCGGTGTCCGCCTGAAGACGGGTGCCGCACAGCGGGCCTTCGTGCGACGGGCACACGAGGCCGGCGCCCTGGCGATCGGCTTCGGCGTGGGCCTGACGCACCGGCGGATTCCGGCCGCAGTGCTCGCCGAGGCGGACGTCGTCGGGCTCGCTGCCTTCAGCGTCCCCTACGAGGTCCCCTTCATCGCGATCGGCAAGAAGGTGGCGGACGCCCTCTCGGCCGCACAGTACGCAGGGCTCGAGGAACTCCTCCAGGGCCACGCCGTGCTGGCGTCCGCCCTCCTCGGAGCAGGCGGCCTCACAGCACTCCTCGGTGAGCTGGCCCGCATGCTCGGCACCGACGTCGCGCTCTTCCAGTACGGGACGCGCATCGCGGACGCCCGACGGTCCGGCGCGCCGCGCCCGCCGGCGTCGTCACCACGCGCCGCCGCTCCGGGCCGCGCAGCCTCGCCAGCGGACGGCGATGCGGCACCTGCCGGTTCGCACGACCCGGCTCCCATGGTCCCGACGACGTGGCATCGCGTGCCCATCGCCACCGGCCTGAAGGACCGCTGCACCCTTGCGATCGCGGAGCCCTACGCGCACGCCGCCGTCGTCGACTACGCGAAGAGCCTCATCTCCGTGGAACTCACCAACCAGGCCCGCAACAGGACCGGCGCCCGCACCGCGACCGGCCAGCTGCTGGAGGACGTGGTGCGGGGGACGCTCACCGGGCCCGAGGCCGCGGCGCGGCTCGCCAGCTCCGGGATCGACACCACCGCACGGCACGCGGTGCTGATCGTCGACGTCGCATCGGGGCAGCGGCGCAGCCTCAGGACGCTGCCGCTGCCCTACGGCTGGGACCGCCTCTCCACCGGGCTCGTCGACGAGCGCCTGGTCCTCGTCCTGCCCGCTCCGGCGAGCCCTGATCCCGCGCCGCTCGACCCGGCGGAGCTCAGCCGGTACCTGCACGGCGCCGGCCTGACGGCCTGCATCGGCGTCGGTGGGGCGTACGCGCAGCCCACGGGTCTGCGCTGGAGCTACTTCGAGGCGCGGGAAGCCCTCCAGCGCGGGCAGGCGGTCAACCGGGCCGACCGCCTCAGCCTGACGTCGCTGCTGATGTCCAGCGCCGATGTGCCCCTCGCCGACCTCGCCGCCGAGACCCTCAGGCCCCTCGATGACTTCGACGAGGCACACGGGGCCGGTCTCGTCACGACGCTCCAGCGGTACCTCGACCTCGACGGCTCAGTGGCCGCCGTCGCCGCCGGCCTCGCGCTGCACCGCAACACGATCCGCTACCGGCTCCAGCAGGTGGTCACCCTGACCGGGTACGACCCCGCGGTCACGGCCGATCGCGTCCACCTCTACCTGGCGCTCAGGGTCAGGGCACTGGGCTGAGGGAGGGGAAGCAAGCCCCCTGACCACCCATCCCCGGCGACGGTCTGCACGAAGACCTGTCACGCACCGCTCGGCCGGCCCGCACCCATGGGATAGTTTGAAGCGACGTACACCGGTCTCAGGAGTCTTCGGGGGTATCCATGTCACTGCTTCAGGCCGACGAGCCACACCTGCGGGAAGTTGCCAGGCGGGCGGTCCTTCAGGACTACCGGCTGCCCTATGGCGAGGCAGGGGGTGCTCCGGTCCAGGAGGTCGACTACGAGACGCCGCCCGAACTCCTCAACCTCGTGAAGCTGGCCGTGCGCGTCAGCGCGATGGACATGGGCGTCATCAACATCATCACGGCGGACCAGCAGCACCAGATCGCCGCGGTCGGGGTGGAGGCGTCGGTGTGCTCGCGCGACGACTCCATGTGCTCGAAGGTCTTCACGTCCGGGTCCATCACGGCTGTCCCGGATGCCTCCCTCGACCCGCGCTTCGCCGACAATCCTTTCGTCAACGGGGGCATCGCCGAGGTCCGCTCCTACGCCTCCGTGCCGCTCCTGACCGGGTCCGGCTACGCGCTCGGCTCGCTGTGCGTGTTCTCCCCACGCGTGCTGGCGCTCGGGCCCGAGCAGCGTGAAGGCCTCGAGATCCTCGCGCGTCAGGTCGTGGAGGTCCTGGAGCTGCAGTACAAGACCAGGCAGCTCCTCGAAGCGCTCGAGGTGGTGCGTCGCAGCAACGAGGACCTGGCCGGCTTCGCGGCCCGCGTCAGCCATGACCTGAAGAATCCGCTGACGGCGATCCTCGGCTATACGGAACTGAGTGAACAGGACACGGACGTCCCGGCAGCGGGACCGGCGGCACGGTACTTCAGCATCATCCGGGGTAGCGCGAGCCGCATGCTGACCACGGTCGAGGAGGTGCTGGAGTTCTCGCGGATCGGTGGGGCGATCACCCGGCGGCCCGTACGTCTGGCCACCATGATGAACGCAGTCCTGCAGGACGTCCTCCCGCTGAGCAGCGCCTCCGACGCGCTCGTCACCGTGCAGGATGCCCACCTGTTCGTTGACCGCGCCCAGGTCATCGCCCTGCTGCAGAACCTCGTGTCCAATGCGATCAAGTACTCGACGCCGGGCAGTCCGCCGCGCGTCGAGGTGGTCGCCGGCCTCGGCGCGACGCAGGTCCTGCGGATCATCGACCACGGGAAGGGTATCGACCCGGAGGACCGGACGCGCGTCCTGGAGCCCCTCGTCCGCCTCCAGCGCGACGGTGATCCGGCCGGCAGCGGCATCGGCCTCGCCACCTGCGCCCGGATCGCGCGGGCGCACGAGGGGTCGATCAGCATCACAGCGACGCCCGGCGGCGGGACCACGGTGACGGTCGATCTGGGTCCTGCGGCCTGAGCCCCACGGACTCGGCCACGGCGGCGGGCTCGTTGTCCGGGACCCGCGGCCCGACACCTGTAGCCGGTACCCTCGGCCGTCGCTCTCGGCCGTCGCCGCCCTAGTACTCCTGGGCCTGCAGTTCCTGGTCCTGCTCGGCACGGGCGAGCGGCAGCCGGAACGTGAACGTGGACCCCTGGCCCTCGACACTCCGGCAACAGATCGTCCCGCCGTGCCGCTCGACGATCGCCTTGGAGATGGCGAGGCCCAGACCCACGCCCGGGATGGCCGCATTGCGCGCTGCCGAGGTCCGGAAGAACTTCGAGAACACACCGCGTAGTTCCTCGGCAGACATACCGCTGCCCTCGTCGGTCACGCTGCACTCCACGGCGCCGTCGACCTCCGCCGCCGTCACCGTCACACGACCACCCGCCGGGGAGTACTTGACGGCGTTCGAGAGCAGGTTGTCGAGGACCTGGCAGATCCGCGGTGCATCGCAGAGCGCCACGAGGTCACGCCCGGCGAGGTCCTCGAACCGGACGAGTGGATTGCCGTTGCGCTCCTGTGCCGCCCTGACCCGCTCCCTCACCAGGGAGGTGAAGTCGGTGGGTACGGGCCTGATCTCCGGTGTGCCCTCCGCCGTGGACAGCAGATCCACCACGAGCTTGTGCAGGCGCTCGGAGTTGCGGGACACCACCTCCAGGCCGGAGGCGACCTCGGGCTCGAGGTCCGGTATGCCGGTCAGCAACTCGAGATACCCGCGAATGGCGGTCAGCGGCGTCCGCAGCTCATGGGACACCGTCGCCACGAACTCGTCCTTGGCATTGAGGGCGCGCACGAGTTCCGTCACGTCGTTGAACGTCACCACGGAACCCTCGCGGGTGCCGTCCTGGTTGGTCATCAGGCGCGACGACGTCGACAGCACGCGCTGGTCCGGGAGTTCGCCCCACCAGAGGAGGTAATCGGAGAACACCTGGCCCTCGGCGGCGCGGCGCGTCGGGCGCCGGTTCTCCGGCATCGGCGACGTGCCGTCCTGCTGGAAGATGCGGAGGTCCTCCTCCGCCGTGTCCGAAGCCGTGCCCGCAAGGGCCCTGAACTGCTCGAGCTTGCGGTTGGTCAGGAGCGGACGTCCGCGTTCGTCGACGGCGATGAGGCCGATGTCCACGCTGTTGACCACGGTGTCGAGCAGGCGCTCGCGCCGGGCGCTCTCCTCGAGGAGCTGCTGCAGTTCCCGGTCCTTCTCCTCGACGACGTCCTGCTGCGCCATCATGCTGGCGGTCATCACCCGGATGGTGACGCCGATCGCGAGCATGATGAACGGGAGCAGGACGGACTGCGTCAGGGACTGCGAGGTGACCGCGGCATCCGTCACGAACACGGGGACCCAGACGATCCCGAGGGCCGCGAGGAAACCGGCGGTGAGCACCGCGCGCGGGTAGAGTCCCGAGGCAGCCAGCCAGATGACGGGGAACACGGTGAGCAGCCCCACACCGGTGATCACTGTTCCCGCGCCGTAGCGCATGAGGCCGATCGGGATGAAATCCAGGAGCGGGATGATCAGGAAACTCGCATGCGGCAGACGGTCCCACGGCACCAGGAAGCAGAGGGCCAGCAGGACGGCCTGGAGGGCGACGCCGATGAGGAAGGTGCGGCTCGCGAACAGATCAGGGTGGAACAGGGCCCCGCCGACAAGGATCAGGATGACGGTGAGCGAGAGGGGCAGCTGGCTCAGCACGACCCGGGCGCGCATGGTCAGCTCGTGGAACTGTCGCGTGTTGAACGTCAGGTAGGAGAGCACCCTGTCCATCCGGTGGCCACCTCCCCTCGTGCGTCATCCAGCTTCATCCCGTCGCGGCAGGACGGTGCCGATGCGCACAGGCGCGTCGGCTTCCACAGAGTAGCGCGGTGGACCGTCGATTTCCGGGGCCGGAGCGCGGCCCCGTCCTCAAGATCACATCAAGATCGGCGCAACAACCCGAGCAACACGGCGAAGGCTCGGTGCGCGTGCCGGGCAGCGCGCGCCGTAGCGTTTAATGAAGTCCATGACTGTCTCCCCGGAGCCCCGCCGTGCACTGGTTGTCGAGGACGACGTCGACATCCGGGGCCTGCTCGTCCAGATCCTGAAGCGCGAGGGTTTCACGGTGACCGAGGCCGCCACCGCCCGTGAGGGGCTGGAGAAGGCGCGTGCCGGGGCCGATCTCATCACCCTCGATCTCAACCTTCCCGACGGCGACGGTGTCGAGGTGTGCCGGGAGGTCCGCGAGTTCTCCGACGCATACATCCTCATGATCACCGCCCGCACCGATGAGATCGAGCGCCTCACGGGCCTGGAGACCGGCGCCGACGACTACATCAGCAAGCCGTTCAGCCCGCGCGAGCTCGTGGCCCGGATCAATTCGCTGTTCCGCCGGCAGAGCCGCCAGGCCGCAGCGGACGTGGCGCACGCCGACGAGCGCCAGCGTGCCGCGGAGGTGCAGCAGAACCTGCTCCCCCGCGACCGCCTGGCTCTCCCGCATTACGAGCTCGCCGGACGCTTCAGGCCGTCCCGCAGCGTCGGAGGTGACTTCTACGACTGGTACGGCACGGCCGACGGCCTGCACCTCACCGTCGCGGACGCCATGGGTAAGGGGATGGGCGCCGCCCTCGTCGCCGCGACCGTGCGCGCGATCATGCGCTCGGTGGCCACCCAACCGAACCTCGAGACCGCCTTCGCGACAGCGGCCCGTGCCACCGAGGCCGACCTCGAGCAGACGAGTTCCTTCGTCACCCTGTTCCACGGGCGCCTCGACGCCGCGACGGGGTCCGTCGGGTACGTGGACGCCGGCCATGGACTGGCCCTTCACGTCATGGCGGACGGCAGCGCCGAGCGGCTCCCCTCGGCGGGGCCACCCGTCGGCGCGTGGCCCGACCAGACGTGGGCGGCCGGGACCGTGCAGCTCGGGCCGGGGGACGCTCTCGCGATCGTGAGCGACGGCCTGCTGGACATCTACGAGACGGTCGAGGAGTTCACGGAAGCCGTCGCCGGTGTCGTCACCGCCTCCGCGGGAGTGGAGGAGGCCTGCGCCACCCTGCTCGCCATGGCTGACGTCCCGGAGGTGGCGGACGACGTCACCGTCGTCATCCTCCAGCGCTCGCCCGCCTAGCCGGCGCCCGCACGATCGACCACCACGGACAGCACCGCCGGAAGGACGTACAGATGGAATTCAGCACGCAGGACAAGGGCCGCTACACCGAGGTCACACCGAGCGGACGGCTCAACATGGTCGCTGCGCCGAAGCTCCGCGAGGTCATCGACGGCGTCGTCAGCGCCGGTGGCCGGCGCATCGTGGTGAACCTCGCCGAGACCACCTTCATGGACTCGTCCGGGCTCGGAGCGCTGATCGGCTGCCTCAAGCTGGCACGGCAGTCCGGCGGGGACCTGCGGATCGCCGCCGTGCAGCCGCAGGTCAACATGGTGCTCGAACTCACCAGCATGCACCGAGTGCTGACGCCCCACGCGACGGCCGAGCAAGCGTTCCCCAATGACTGACAACCTGGCGCGACGCGTCCTCGAGGAACCGGCCACGGAGCAGGCGATCGAGGATCTGCACGGCGTGCTGGACCAACTGTGGCTGGACGCCGCCTTCGTGCCCGCGCTGGACCAGATGGCCTTCACCACCGCCGTGATCGAATCCGCCAGCAACGTGGTGCAGCACGGTGTCCCCTCACCCGGCGCCACCCTTCATCTCGGCGTCGAGCTCACGGTGTCCGCCGAGCGACTGACGGCGGTGATCAGCGAGATCGGAGCCGCGCCGCACGATCCGGTGCCCGACCTCGACGACCTGCCCGAGCCCTCGCTGCCCGGCGAGGACGCCCTGCTGGAGGACTACGACGAGTCCGGTCGCGGTCTGTCGATGATCCGCGCCCTGGTCACGACGGTGACCGTGGAACGCCAGGGGGACACCAACGTGTGGGTCCTCTCCAGGGATTCCGGCCAGGACTGACCCGACCCGGTCGGGTGCGCCGTCGACAGTGCATCCGGCCGACCGCGCACCGGTGCCGTCCGGTGCGTCCGGCTCCTCCGGGAGAGCCGGGCGGCAACGGGAAGCCCCTGGGCTGCGGCAGGGCCGTTCGGTCCCCGGGTCCATCAGCGACGGAAGCGCGCAAGCAGCCCGGTCCCGAAGGGCCTGCAGCTACGGAAGTGCCGGTCGGCCGAGGAACGCGGCGATGTCCGCGTACACCTCCCTGGACTCGGGCAGCCGGGGGAAGGCCGGGAACACGTGGAACCCGCCCGGGTACACCGTCATGGTGACGTCCGCGCCCGCTGCGACGGCGCGGTCCCGGAAGACCGTCGCATCCGCCATGCAGACATCACGCGTGCCCTGGTAGATGCGGGTCGGCGGGACGGTCGCCAGCATCTCGTCAGGGGCGCACGCAGGGCTGATGAGGGGTGACCTCGGGTCGTCTCCCCCGGCCCACCACAAGCCGGCCTGCACGCCGCCCGCCACGGACAGCATCGGGTCCACGGCGTCGTACTTCGGGATCTCGGGGTTGGTCCCGGTCACGTCCAGCCACGGCGAGAACGCGACGATCCGCCCCGGTGCAGGCAGCCCTGCGTCGCGGAACGCCCAGGGCTGCGCAACCGCCAGCCCGCCGCCGGCGGAGTCCCCCATCAGGGTGACGTCCGCCGGGTCGGCCGTGCGCAGCACCTCCCGGTACACGGAGACGAGATACGGGAAGGCCTCCCGGTAGGTGCTCTCCGGAGCCAGCCGGTAGAGCGGCACGGTGACCGCGGCGCCCGTCCGCTTCGTCAGTTCGGCGATGATCCACCAGTGCGGGCGGCCGAGCTCGTTGATGTATATGCCGCCGTGCGTATAGATGATGTGCGACCTCGTCGCCCCGAGCAGGGGGCGCACGGTGATGGTCCGGACCCCGTCGATCCGCTTCTCCTGGATGGTGTGCGTCTGCTTGAAGGTCCAGGGGATCGCCGCGATGGACGGGTAGGTCCGCCCGGGGTACGTGGCGTTGACCCAGTCGGTCCCGTTCAGGTTCCGCTTCGTCGGCAGGAGGCCGATCAGGCGCGAGGCCGTCCGCATGGCCCACGAGCCGTCCCGTCTGCTCGGCTCGACCGTCCCGGGGCCCGCTGCGTATCCGCTCGTCATGGGGTCAGCCTAGTGCGGTGCGCGGAGCCGGGTTGCCTCTGTCATGCTGGTGAAGCCCGTCCTGTCGTTCGCCGGATCGACGCGGTACGCCCCGCGCTGGTGTCCGTACCCTCCGTGGGTCGTCGTGAGAGAAGGAGCCGCTCGACCAGATGGACACCGCGTCGCACATCGCCCTCGCCGCAGACCTGCTCGGCGTCTTCTTCTTCGCCGTCTCCGGGTCCCTGCTGGCGGCGCGCAAGGGCTTCGACCTCGTGGGATCCCTCCTGCTGGCGTCGCTGGCCTCCCTCGGTGGAGGAGTGGCGCGCGACCTCATCATCGATGTCCCCCCTGCGGCCTTCAACAATCCCGCCTACCTTGTCCCCCCGTTGCTCGCGACCGTCCTCGTGTACTTCGTCTTCTCCGGGGTGGAGCGGGTCAAGCGCGTCCTGGTGATCTTCGACGCCGCAGGCCTCGCCCTCTTCTGCATCACGGGCACGGTGAAGGCGCTCGACGTCGGGCTCAACCCGGTCTCCGCCGTGCTGCTGGGCGTCACCACCGCCGTGGGCGGCGGCCTGCTGCGCGACGTCGTCGCCAACGAGATCCCGCAGCTCTTCGACCCGCGTGACATCTACGCGCTGCCCGCGATGCTCGGCGCCGTCGTCGTCACCGTCCTCTACCTGACCGGGACCTTCACGATCGTCACGGGCATGCTGGCGGCGTCGCTCGTGTTCTCGCTGCGCGTCCTCGCCTGGCGGTACGGCTGGCATGCCCCGCTCGCGTCCCGCACCTGGAGCGCACGGAGGTAGCCCGCGCGTGCAGCCCGACGGCTAGGATGGACGCATCCCCGCCACCACTCCTGGAGTACCTGTGACTGAGCTGTTTTCCGACAAATTCCGCGCCCTGGTGCCCTCGTACTTCGAGGACGAGTGGGCCGAGGAAGACGGGCTGACCGAGGACGAGCTCGCCGAGATGCTCGAGGGCAAGGACTTCGAGCTGCCTCTGGCGCTCCACGAGTTCTACCGCGCCGTGGGTGCCACCGAGGACATCATGGAGGCCTTCCACTTCTTCTGGGACCCGGACGAGCTCGAGATCGAGGACGGTTTCCTGTTGTTCCTCGAGGATGAGGACGAGCAGTACACCTGGGGTATGAGGGTGGAGCAGCTCGACGTCCCGGATCCGATCGTCTGGCGGCGCAACAATGCCCGCGGGGAGTGGCAGAGCGAGGAGGGCACCTTCACCGAGTACGTGCTGGATCTCTTCGAGTGGGTCTTCGAGGAGGACGAGGAGAACTGATGGAGTTCGTCCATCACGCCCCCGAAGGCTACCGGTGCCCGTTCTGCGACCTGGCGCGCGGGGACTTCGGCAACCCGAAGAACCTGTGCCGGCCCGGGGACGTCATCTATGCGGACGACCTCGTGTTGGCATTCATCGCCTCGCACGGCTTCGAGCCGAACCCGGGTCATGTGCTTGTCACGCCCCGTGAGCACGTCGAACTGCTGTACGAACTGCCCGACGCCGTCGCCGCCCGCATCATGACGCTCACCCGGGACATCGCCGTCGCGATCAAGCTGGCCTGGGAACCGGACGGTGTCTCGACCCGGCAGCACAACGAGCCCGCAGGCAGCCAGCACGTCTGGCACTACCACCAGCACATCCTGCCGCGGTGGCACGACGACGGCTTCTACTTCACCCCGAAGCGCCCCATCGTCGATCCCGCCGTCCGGGCGCGGAAGGCCGACGAGCTCAGGGCCTTCCTCCCGACGGCGTAGCCCCCAAAATACCCCGGCGGCTGCGGTGTCGAGGCCCCCAGCGGAGCCGTCGCCTGGTGCACGCGTCGCTCCTCGTACGCGGACCGCACGTGCCGTCGTTCATTTCTGGCTCCGACAAGGCGCGTCGTGGTGCGACATGCCGTCCGTAGCTGCGCACGAGTTCGTAAGGCGCGATCGAACGAGCGCTCATCGAACAGGTCGGCCTCCAACAGCTGACAGCACCTGCGCGAGCAACTCTGACTGGTGGTACATCACGTCCGCGTAGCAGAAGCGCAGGACTGCGTAGCCGCTGGGCATGGCGGTGTTGTTCCGCCGTCGATCCCGGCGGAGGGCGGCCCGATCGGCAGCGGAAACGCAGGTCAATCGCGCGTGCAGGGTGACTGCCGCGATGAAATCTGCGGGCGCCTGCGGGGTGGCGATAACTCCCCTGCGCACACGCACGACCTCGCCGCCGTCGAGCGCACAGGAGAGCCCGCGCCGGCTGATCCCGCGTTCAAGCAGCCTGTGGGTAGGGGCAACGCCGCCGAGGGCCGTCAGGACCTGAACAAGTCTCATGCGTCGAGTACAGGACCTGCTCCCATTTCTTCATCCCGTCGACCGCGCTATGTGCGCGAGCGCGCATCGGAGGCCCCCGATGAATGGATCACGGCCGAGGTGCCTCTGCGCCTTCGTTCGCGGTTCAGGTTGACCCACACGCGTGTCGGACGGTGACACACCGCTGCAGGACGGCTCCTCCGGCAGAAGGAGTGAACGAGCGCCCGCCTGACGCAGACGAGCCGTAGCAGAGCGGGCGGGCGCAACCGACGGAGCACAACGGGGCCGAGGCAGACGGAACGCCGCAGGGCCGACGCCGACGCGAAGGACCGCTAGACGTCCCGGCTGACGACCGCCTGCGCGAAGCTGGCCAGCGCCTGCTTCACCACGCTGTCCGGCAGCGGCTCGAGGGCGGCGACGGCGTCGTCCGCCCACCGCTGCGCCACGGCCCAGGCGGCCTGCGTCTGCGGGTGTGAACGGACGGCGGCGACGGCCTCGGCCAGCGCCTCGTCGGAGGTCAGGTCGCCGTCGACGAGGGCGAGGACGTCGGCCGCCGAGCTGTCTCCCGCAGCAGCGGCGCGGCGCAGGAGGATCACCGGAAGGGTGGGGACACCCTCTCTGAGATCTGTCCCCGGAGCCTTGCCGGACTTCACCTTCAGGCCGGTCACGTCGATGACGTCGTCCGCGAGCTGGAAGGCGACACCGACCTTCTCGCCGTAGGACACCATGACGTCGACGACCTCGCGCGGGGTGTCCGCGAAGAGCGCGCCGAGCTGCCCGGAGGCGGCGACGAGGGAACCGGTCTTGTCCGCGATCACGGAGAGGTAGTGCTCGAGGTCGTCCTGGCCGTGGCGGGGACCGACGGTCTCGTGCAGCTGCCCGAGGCAGAGCCGCTCGAAGGTGCGGGCCTGGATGCCGAGGGCCTCCCCGCCGAGTTCGGACACGAGGATGGAGGCGCGAGCGAAGATGAGGTCACCCGTGAGGATCGCGACGGAGTTGCCCCAGACCTCGTGCGCGGTGGGGGCGCCGCGGCGGTAGGGCGCGGAGTCCATGACGTCGTCGTGGTACAGCGTGGCGAGGTGGGTCAGTTCGACGACGACGGCGGCCTGGACCACCTTCGCGCGGGTCGGGTTGCCGAGGTGCGAGGCGAGGATGGTCAGCAGGGGCCGGATGCGCTTGCCGCCCGCCTCGACGAGGTGGCGGCTCGTGGCGTCGGCGAGGGGGTCCGAGTTGGCGATGGCTCCGCGGAGCTGCTTCTCCACCTCGGCGAGGCAGGACGAGACCGACGGCCCCAGGTCCGGGTCCTCGGCGATGAGGGCGAACCCGGGAGGCAGGCGCAGGGCCTCGGAGTCGTCCGCGATGTCCGCCGTGTCCAGCGCGCTGCCCCGGCCCACGCTGGCCCATCCGGAGTTGAAGGATTGTGTCACGGTCTAAGACTAACCACGTGCGACGGCGCCATGCGCACGAAGGGTGCCCATGACGGACGGCTGGTTGGTGGTGGGCGGGACGAGGGACTCGAGCAGATGGATCACGCGGTCCTCGAAGCCGCGACCTCCGGCGTCGGTCAGGTTGGCGAGCATCCGGACCACGAACCGCATGAGCAGCGGGACGGGCATGCCCGTGCGCAGCGCGAGGGAGAGGATGGCCGGCTTGCCGATCAGCTGGGCGAAGATCCGGCCCAGCGTGAAGTGGCTGCCCCACTGCTCGCGGACGTAGGGTGCGTAGGCCGACATGACCTGGTCGCGGCCGAGCGGCGAGGAGACGGACCGGGACCGCTCGATGAACTCGGCGGCATAGCGTGCCGATTCCATGGCGTAGGAGATGCCCTCACCGTTGAAGGGCGAGACCATGCCGCCGGCGTCGCCGAGGAGCAGTAGTCCGGGACTGTAGTGCGGCGTGCGGTTGAAGCCCATGGGCAGGGCCGCCCCCCGGATCTCGCCGACCTGGTTCTCGGGCGTGAAGCCCCACTCGGCGGGCATGCCGCCGGTCCAGTCACGCAGGACCTGCTTGTAGTCCAGCTTCCCGAACTCGGCGGAGGAGTTGAGGATGCCGAGCCCGACGTTGGAGGTTCCGTCCCCGACGCCGAAGACCCAGCCGTACCCGGGCAGCGGTTTCCCGGTGGCGTCCGGCAGCTCGAGCCAGCCCTCCATCCAGTCGTCGTTCGTGCGCGGGCTCGTGAAGTAGGTGCGCACGGCGACCCCGAGGGGGCGGTCGTCGCGCTTCTGCATGCCGAGACTCACCGCGGTGCGGGTGGAGTTGCCGTCGGCCGCCAGGACGACGTCGGCCGTGAAATCCCGCGTCTCGCCGGTCTTCCGGCCGTCGGCGTCGAGCAGGTTCACGGTCACGCCCGTGACGCGACCGGTCTCGTCGCGGAGAGCCGTGGACACGGAGTGACCCTCGAGAATCGTTGCGCCGGCCGAGCGAGCGTGCTCGGCGAGGGCCTCGTCGAAGCCGAGGCGGGTGCGGACCAGCCCGTAGTCGGGGAAGTCGCTCAACTCGGGCCAGGGCACCTCCACAGTGCGCTTGCCGGCGATCAGGCGGAGTCCCCTGTTGCGCCGCCATCCCTCACTCTCGTCGTGCGGGAGGCCGAGGAGCTGCAGCTCCCGCGTGGCACGGGGCGTGAGTCCGTCGCCGCACACCTTCTCCCGGGGGAACCAGGTCTTCTCGAGGACCGTGACCTCGATACCCGCGCTCGCCAGGTAGTAGGCCGCGGTGGACCCGGCCGGACCGGCGCCGACGATCAGGACGGACATCTAGCCCGCCGCCGACGTGCGTCGGGTCAGCCGGACCTGGCCCGGGAGGAGCGGTTCCTCGCCGGGCGCTGCGGGAGCCTTGACGGCGCGGTGCACGGCGACGATCCCGCCGTTGAGGTTCCGGTACTCGACGTCGTTCCAGCCGCTGTCACTGATCCAGGCGGCGAGAGCGTCCTGGTCGGGCCACGCCCGGATGGACTCGGCGAGGTACACGTAGGCGTCCGGATTCGAACTGACCTTCCGCGCTATCGCCGGCAGGGCCCGCATGAGGTACTCGGTGTAGGTGGTGCGCCAGAGGGCCACGGTGGGCTGGGAGAACTCGGCGATCACGAGGCGTCCGCCGGGCCGCGTGACGCGCAGCATCTCGGCGAGCGCCTTCTTCGGCTCGTTGACGTTGCGGAGCCCGAAGGAGATGGTCGAGGCGTCGAAGGAGTTGTCCGCGAACGGGAGGTTGGTGGCGTCCCCGGCGACGAAGTCGATGTCCGGGCGGCGGCGCTTGCCCACCTTCAGCATGCCGAGCGAGAAGTCGCAGGCGACGACGTCGACCCCTGCGTCCGCGTAGGGCTCGCTCGAGGTGCCCGTGCCGGCCGCGAGGTCCAGGACCCGCTGGCCCGGTTCGGCTCCGACCGCGTCGACGACGATCCGGCGCCATCGACGCGTCTGTCCCATCGACAGGACGTCGTTGACGACGTCGTACTTGGGCGCCACGTCGTCGAACATGGCTGCTACTTCGTCAGGGCGCTTCTCCAGCGATGCACGATTCACTCCCCCAGTGTCTCAAACATTGCCGCGATGCCCGACCGGCACGGTAGGGTCCGCAGGCCCGCGCCCGCCGGGACGCGGGCGCACGCGCCGGGACGTGCCGAACCTCACGGCGCAGGGCGACCTTCCCGCAGGAAGCGGGCCGGAGCCGCCGGAGTACGCTTGGACCATCATGAGCACTCCGTCCCTCACCGCGCTGACGCCTGCGCCCGGACAGTCCCGCGGGCTCCGCAGCATCACGGTGGCACGCGGCGACATGGATCCGCAGTCCGGCCTTCTCGAGTACGTGGTACGCAACGATGCGCACACCTGGATCCGGCGCGGCGGCGGCCTCGTGGCCTACGGCGAGACGGCCCGCTTCACCACCACCGGCCCGGACCGTTTCACGCAGGCGCAGGAGTGGTGGCGCCGGGAGCTGGCCGGCGCCGAGGTGCAGGATGATCTCGGCGTACCCGGAACCGGCCTGATCGCCTTCGGGTCCTTCGCCTTCTCCAAGACGTCGTCCCACGAGTCCCGCCTGATCGTCCCCGAGGTGGTCATCGGCTGCAGCGAGGGGCGGACCTGGCTGACCTACATCACGGACGACGCCGGCGCCGAGCTCAGCGCGGAGGCGGCCGAGGCGGCGCTGGCCGCCTATCTCGTCGAACCGGACGCCGACCGCTCCCCCGATCCCGCGGACCACCTCGGCCCCGGGGTGCTCAGCGAGGAGCAGTACGAGCTCGCCGTCGAGGAGGGCGTCAAGCACGTGCAGGGCGGCGAGCTCAGCAAGGTGGTGCTGGCCCGCGACGTCGTCGCCCACCTCGCATCGCCCGTCGCCACGGCCCAGGTCCTGCGGGAACTGGCGGTGCGCTACGAGGACTGCTGGACCTATGCCGTCGACGGCCTGATCGGATCCACGCCCGAGATGCTCATCAAGGTGGAGAACAACACCGCGCAGGCACGCGTGCTCGCGGGGACACTGGACCGCGCCGGTGCGCCCCTCGATGACCCCGGCTACCCCACGAGGGTGCTCGCCGGCTCGGACAAGCAGCTCCACGAACACCAGATCGCCATCGACTCGCTCACCGAGACCCTGCAGCCCTTCACGAGCTCCATGACGTCCCACAGCGAGCCCTTCGTGCTCCAGCTGCCCAACGTCTGGCACCTCGCGTCGGACGTCACCGCGCAGCTCGCCGTCGACGACCGCGGCCAGGTCCCGACGTCGCTCGCCCTCGTCCAGGCCCTCCACCCGACCGCTGCGGTGTGCGGCACGCCGACGACGGTCGCGGGAGCGCTCATCCGGGAGCTGGAGCACCTGCAGCGGGGTCCGTACGCGGGGCCCGTCGGCTGGATCGACGCCGGCGGCAACGGCGAATGGGGGATCGCGCTGCGCGGTGCGGTGGTCGAGACCCCGACGCGCGTGCGCCTCTATGCCGGGTGCGGGATCGTCGAGGGGTCACAGCCCGCTGCAGAGCTGGCGGAGACCTGGAGCAAGTTCAGGCCGATGATCGAGGCGCTGGGCCTGACCGCCCCGTCCTGACCCTTGGTTACCTATAGGCAATGCCTGTAGCCTGTGACGCACATCTCTCTTTCGTCGCTAGAATCAGCAGGACCTTTTTCCGATCCATCACGTCCGCACAAGTGAGGCACCCATGCTTTCCAAGAACTACGCACTGCTGGCCGCCCTGGCCGCCGGCACCCTCGCGCTCAGCGCCTGCGGTGGAGGCTCCGACGACGCCGGCTCCGGCACCGCCTCCGGGGAGGCCGGCGGTCTGAGCCTCGTCTCCGAGGGCTCGCTGACGGTCTGCTCGGACATCCCCTACCCGCCCTTCGAGTACGAGGAGAACGGCGAGTACACCGGGTTCGACATGGACCTGATGCGGGAGATCGCCACCGGGATGGGCCTCGAGCTCGCCGTCCAGGACGTCGGCTTCGACGGGCTCCAGAGTGGGGCCGTCCTCGGCGCCGGCCAGTGCGACATCGGCGCGAGCGCCGTGACCATCACGGAGGAGCGCCAGGCGAACCTCGCCTTCTCCGATCCCTACTACGACTCCCTGCAGTCCGTCCTCGTGCCCGAGGACTCGGACATCGCCTCCATCGACGACCTCGCCGGCAAGAAGGTCGGCGTCCAGCAGGGCACCACCGGCGCCCTCTACGCGGAGCAGAACGCCCCCGAGGCCGAGCTCGTCCAGTACCCCTCCGATGCCGAGATGTACGCCGCGATCCAGGCGGGCAACGTCGACGCGCTCCTCCAGGACCTCCCGGTCAACCTCGGCCACACCGAGGACGGCGCCTTCACCATCGCCGAGGAACTGCCCACGGACGAGCAGTACGGTTTCATCATGGCCAAGGAAGGCAGTGAGGAGCTCGTGACCGCCGTCAACGAGCAGCTGACCGCGCTGCGCGACAACGGCACGTACCAGGACATCTACGACACCTACTTCTCGGAGTAGAACCACCGCAGCCCGTGCGGCGTCGACGACGGCGCCGCACGGGCCCCATCTCCTTCGAAGGAAGGTAGTTCCTCCGCGTGAAACGCTCTACACGCAGACGCCTCACGCAGGGCGTCCTCTACGCGATCTTCGCAGCAGTCATCCTCTTCGTCCTCCTGTCCGCGGACTGGGGGAGGATCCAGCCCTACTTCTTCAACATCGACGTGGCGCGGTCGGCCTTCCCCGAGATCCTCACCATCGCGGCGAAGAACACCATCGTCTACACGGCGATCGCCTTCGTGGGCGGCATGCTGTTCGGGCTCCTCCTGGCGCTGATGAAGCTCTCCCCCGTCCTGCCGTACCGCTGGCTCGCGACCGGCTACATCGAACTCTTCCGCGGGCTGCCCGCCCTGCTCGTGATCTTCGGTTTCGCCTTCGCGGTGCCGATCGCGTTCCAGTGGCAGGCACCGGGCGGCAGCGTGGGTGCCGGCCTGATCGGCCTGATCGTGGTCTCGGCGGCGTACATCGCCGAGACCATCAGGGCAGGCATCGAGGCCGTGCCCAAGGGTCAGGTCGAAGCCGCGCGGTCCCTCGGCATGGGTTCCACGTGGACGCTGGTCACCGTCGTGCTCCCGCAGGCGTTCCGCATCATCACCCCTCCCCTGACGAACGAGCTCGTGATCCTCATCAAGGACACCTCGCTGCTCTTCATCGCGGGTATGGCGATCGGCGACCGTGAACTCACGACCTTCGCCCGCGACTCCCTGACGAACTCGGCGAACGCGACGCCCCTGGTGGTGGCAGCACTGCTCTACCTGGTCATCACGCTCCCGCTCACGCAGCTGGTCGCGAAGCTCGAACGACACAACAAGAGAGGCCGGTGATCCCCGTGGCGCATGCAGCTCCGGGCACCACGGCGGTGCCAGCGATCGAGATCCGCGCACTGTGCAAGAACTTCGGCGAGAACGAGGTGCTCAAGGGCATCGACTTCCATGTGGACCAGGGCGAGGTGGTCTGCGTGATCGGCCCCTCGGGCTCCGGGAAGTCCACCCTCCTGCGCTGCGTCAACCGGCTGGAGGAGCCCACCTCCGGCACCGTCATGGTGGAGGGCATCGACATCACGGACCGCGAGACGGACCTCGACGACGTCCGCACGCGCATCGGCATGGTGTTCCAGCAGTTCAACCTCTTCCCGCACCTCAGCGTGCTGAAGAACCTCACCCTCGCGCAGCAGCGGGCCAAGAAGCGGGGCAGGGCCGAGGCCGTCGAGGTGGCCCGGCGCAACCTCGCCAAGGTGGGCCTCTCCGAGAAGGCGGATGCCTTCCCTGCCCAGCTCTCGGGCGGCCAGCAGCAGCGGGTCGCCATCGCCCGGGCCCTGTCGATGGACCCGGACATGATGCTCTTCGACGAGCCGACCAGCGCCCTGGACCCCGAACTCGTCGGCGACGTGCTGGAGGTCATGAAGCAGCTCGCCCGCGAGGGCATGACGATGATGGTCGTGACGCACGAGATGGGCTTCGCCCGTGAGGTCGGGGACCGCGTGGTGTTCATGGACGGCGGCGTCGTGGTGGAGCAGGGCAGGCCCGAGGACGTCCTCGGGGACCCGCAGCACGAGCGGACGAAGCTCTTCCTGTCGAAGGTGCTCTAGCTAGGAGACCGTCACGTCCGCCACCGCCCGGCGGATCCGTGCGTGGAGGTCCCGGAGGGTGCTGCGGTCGGTGCGCACCTCGAGGATGGAGCGGCCCGAGATGGGCCGCTCCATCGCCGTATCCAGCTCGTCCAGCGTCGTGGCGCGCTCGTACCGGAGTCCGTAGGCGGCCGCGAGCGCGGCCACGTCCACGGTGTGCGGGGTTCCGAACAGGCGTTCGACGGCGGCGCCGTACCGCGCCGTCGTCGCCTCGGCACCGTGCTCGAGCAGGCCGAAGATCCCGCCGCCGCCGTCGTTGAGGACCACGATGTGCAGGTCCGGCTGCGGTTCGCCGCTGCCGAGGAGCAGGCCACCGACGTCGTGCAGGAACGTGAGATCACCGAGGAGGACGCGGGTCGGGATGCCCGCCGCGAGCGCCACGCCGCTCGCGGCCGAGAGGGTGCCGTCGATCCCGGCCAGCCCGCGGTTGGCGAAGACCTCGAGCGGATGCCAGCCGGTCGAGGCGATCAGATCCATGTCCCGGATGGGGTTGGAGGACCCCAGCACCAGGTTGCCGTCGGTGTGCTCCCAGACGGCATCGGCCACGTCGAGTCCCGTCATCCGCTCCTCGTCGACCAGGAGCGAGCGGATGGCGGCGTCGGCCGCTGCCCCTGCCTCGCGCCAGCGCCCGAGCCAGCCCTCCGCCCCGCGACCCGCGAAGGCGATCAGGCCGGGCAGGTCGTCGATGATGCGTTCGGTCCGGCGCCCCTCCTCGAACCAGGCCACGGGCTCGGGCAGGTACAGCGCGTGCTCGACGTCGGCCCGGGCGAGGAGCGCGGTCACCGGACGGGACAGCGTGGGCCGCCCGAACGTGACCACGCGGGTGATCGACGGGCCGAGATGCTCGAGCAGCAGGCGGTAGGCCGGGATGCCACTGCTGCCGAAACGCGCGTTCGACGACGGCTCGGCCAGCAGCGGCAGGTCCAGGTGGGCGGCGAACACCGCGGCCACCTCGCCGGCACCGTGTCCGGCGACGACGACCGTCGTTCCCTGACCGTCCGTGGGGAGGTCGGAGCGGGACGCGCCCACCGGGCGCGTCGACACCTGCGCGGCGGACTCGGGCGTTCCCGAGCCGGCCGGTGACGCCGATCCGACGACGGACCCACCCCCACCATCCCACCCGTTCGCGGCGGCCGTCCGCCCTTCCGCCTGTACGGGCCGGGCAGATCGGAGGACGTCCAGGTCGTCCGCGTCCGGCACCAGGGGGTCGCGGAAGGCGAGGTTGAGGTGCACCGGACCGGCCGGGCTGGTCGCCGCACCGTCGTCCGGCCGCCCGAGCGCGGCGCGCAGCACGTCGCCGATGAGGCTCGTGGGATCCTCCCCCGCGCCCACATCGACGCCCGCGCGCACGTGGACGCCGAACAGTCCGGGCTGCACCGTCGTCTGGTTCGCGCCGGTCCCTCGGAGCTCGCCGGGCCGGTCCGCGGAGACGACCACGAGGGGCACCGCGGCATGGTTCGCCTCCATCACGGCGGGAAGCAGCTCGCCCACCGCCGTGCCCGACGTCGTCACGACGGCCGCCGGCCGCTGTCCGCCGAGCGCCAGGCCGAGCGCCGCGAAGCCTCCGGACCGCTCGTCGATGCGCACGTGCAGCCGGACGAGCCCCTCGGCCTCCGCCTCGGCGAGCGCGTAGGCGAGCGGGGCGCTGCGGGATCCGGGGGCGACGACGACGTCGGTCACACCGCCCGCCACCAGGGCCCGCACGGCCCGGGCCGCCGTCACGGCGGAACCGAGGGGGGCTGGAGGGGACATCTCTGAGTCGGTCACCTCTCCATCCTCACATCCCGGACGCGAACGCACCCCCTCCCGACGGGGAGGGGGTGCGTGGGCCGTCCGGGTCGGGGACGGCGCTACTTGCCGTCGCTGGTCCCGCGCGATTCGCTGATGCCGGACTTCGGCCGGGCCTTGCCGGGCGAGCGGCGGCCGCGTCCCCTGTGGTCCTCGGCCGGAGCCTCCGCGCCGCGGAACACCTGCACCACCGAGGGGCGGGGAACGGCTGCCTCACCCTTGCGGGGCAGGGCCCCGAGCGGCACGTAGTCCGGGAAGAGCGATGCCTGCTCGGCCCACGTCCCGTCCTCCCCCGGGTGCTGCACGGCCACGAACACACTGCCCTCCTGGTCCCGGATGACGGGCCCGCAGGTCTCGGCGTCGCGCGGGACCGCGAGGAACTGCTGCACACGGCCGCGCTCCGCGCCGACCAGGCCGACCTTGAACAGGCCGTCGTTGAATCCCACCGTCCCGGGCTGGCCGTCCGTGGAGATCCAGAGGTTGCCCTCGGAGTCGAAGGCGACGTTGTCGGGGCAGGAGATCGGCGAGACCTTGTCCTTCGGGTAGCCCGCGAAGTAGGTGGACGGGTTGCGCGCAGGATCACCGCAGACGAGCAGGAGGTTCCACGTGAAGCGCGTGCCTGTCGCGTTGTTGCCGGCCTCGGTGATCTCCACGACGTGGCCGTCGCGGTTCTGGGTGCGGGGATTGGCCTCGTCGGCGATCGCGGTGGAGCCGACGCCGCGGTTGGTGTTGTTGGTGCAGGCGATGTAGATCTTGCCGGAGACGGGATTCGGCTCCACGTCCTCGCAGCGGTCCATCTTCGTGGGGCCCACCTTGTCCGCGGCCAGTCGGGTGTAGACGGCCACGTCGGCCGCCGTCATGCCCGGCACCACGGACGTGTTGTCGATGAGGAGCGGCAACCACTCGCCGACGCCGTCGAAGGCGCCGTCGGAGGGGAGCGTGCCCGTGCCGTCGATCTCGGCGACCGAGTTGCCCTGGAAGCGCGCCACGTACAGCGAGCCCTCGCTGAGCAGCGTCATGTTGGCGCGACGCGCGGCAGGGTTGGTGCCCGGGGTGACCCGGTTCCGGGAGACGAACTTGTAGAGGTAGTCGAACCGCTCGTCGTCGCCCATGTAGGCGACCACCCGGCCGTCGGAGGCCACCGTGACGTTCGCACCCTCGTGCTTGAAGCGGCCGAGTGCCGTGTGCTTCTTCGGGGTGGACGTGGGATCGAAAGGATCCACCTCCACGATGTAGCCGAAGCGGTTCGTCTCGTTCTCGTAGCCGGCATTCCGGGTGTCGAAGCGCGGCTCGTCGATCTCCCAGCCGCGGACGGTCGGACGGTTGCTGATGCCGTAGCGGCGGTCGCCGGCGCTCGTGCCGGGCGCGACGAAGTAACCGTTGAAGTTCTCCTCGCCGGAGAGGATGGTGCCCCACGGCGTGGTGCCGCCGGCGCAGTTGCCCAGCGTGCCGAGGATCGTCCGGCCCTCGGGATCGTCCTTGGTCCTGAGGAGGTCCGAGCCTGCAGCCGGGCCAGTCACCTCGTACGGCGTGGTGGTCAGGTAGCGGCGGTTGAGGGCCGCACCCTGCACGTAGGACCAGGGCTTGTTGGCGTTCTTGCGCTCGAGCTCGACGACGGACAAGCCGTGTGCGGCCTTACCGATCCCGCGCACCTCGGCTGCGGCGAGGGTCGGCGGGACCATGATGTTCTCGTTCGTGTACTCGTGGTTCGCGAAGAGCACGGCACGGCGGCCCTTGCTGCCCTCGATCTCGATGATGTCCGTGTAGTCGCAGTTGTAGCCGAACTGCAGCGCCTGCGCTGCTGCGGTCTGGTTGGCGGCGTCGAACCTCGGCGAGCCGGCGAACAGGGGATCGCCCCAGCGGATCACCGGCTTCCAGCCGTAGCCCTCGGGAACGGTCATGTCATCCACCAGGGCGTCCACGGGGGCGATGGGGGTGAAGGCCAGCTTGCCCGCCGGTTTCCCGGGCCTCCCCGGGGCGGCGACGGCGGACCCGGCGCCGGTCTGGGTGCCGACCAGGAGCGTCAGTGCTCCGGCAGCGCCCACGCCGAGCGCGCTGCGGCGCGAGAACTCGCTGCCGGCGATGTCACGGAAGTAGGTGTTCCTCGACGTGTTGCAGACCGCGTCGGAGCACGCATTGTCACACTTCAGGGCGCAGGTCACGGCACTGCGCTTGCCCTTGGTGTGGCCGAGCATGGGCAGCAGGCGGCGCGTGGTGTCAGTCATGGGGGTGGTACCTCTCAAGAAGATGAACGGCGTTCGCCCCTCACCCTGCCGAGACCACCTGAACAGCCGTGGTGCGTGCCGGTGAACGCCGGGTTAACGACGCCGGAACAGGGCCTGCCCGTCAGCCTGCGGGGAGCACCGCATCCCGCAGCGCCGCGTCGAGCACCGCGGTCCGGGGCCGGGCCTCGGCTGCTGAAGCCGTCACGGGGTGTTCCTCCCACGACGACGCTGGACGGTCCACCCCGGACCGCTCGCATCGACCGCGTCCTCCCTGCGTGTGGTCACTCCGCGTCGCCCGCGGCGGACCTCCGGTCCCGCGCTGCGAGGACCGCATGGGTCCGGGCGAGCCGCTCCAGCCACCAGGACCGACGGTCTCCGTCGGCTGCGAACCGCAGCAGTCGTTCTTCACGCACGTCGACGTCACGCACGGGCAGGTGACCGCCCTCGGGCACCAGCGAGGCGTCCGTGACGTCGCCCTCCATGAGCGAGACCGTGGCCAGGCCGCAGGCGAACGGCAGGTCGGGCAGCGCTGCCGCGAGCGCGACGCCCGAACGGATCCCCACCGAGGTGTCCAGGGCGGAACTGACCACGGCCGGCAGCCCGGCCCGGCGGATGATGTCGAGCGCCCGCCGCACTCCCCCGAGCGGTGCGGCCTTGACCACGAGGACGTCGGCCGCATCCTCGCGCGCGACCAGCAGCGGATCCTCCTGCCGCCGGACGCTCTCGTCCGCCGCGACGAGGATCCCGGACCCGCGGCGCCGGAGTTCCAGCCGGACGGCCCGGAGGCCGGGGATGTCGGCGACCGGCTGCTCCACGTACTGCAGCCCGGACGGCGCCAGGGCATCGAGTGCCGTGAGCGCCTCCGCGACCTCCCAGCCGCCGTTCGCGTCCACCTTGATGCCGGCGTCGGGTAGGAGCCGGCGGACCTCCGCCACGCGGGCGACGTCGTCGCGCAGGTCCTGTCGCCGCTCCGCCACCTTGACCTTGACCGCGCCCACCGGCCCGAAGCGGGCGAGGACGCCCTCCACCGCCTCGGGCCCGACGGCGGGGACGGTCGCGTTCACCGGCACGGAGTCGCGGACGGATGCAGGGAACCCTGCCCAGGCCGCCTCGACGGCGGAGGCCAGCCACGGCGCGGACTCGGCGTCGTCGTACTCGAGGAAGGGGCAGAACTCCCCCCAGCCGGCGGGGCCCCGGAGCAGGAGTGCCTCGCGATGCAGGACGCCGCGGAACTTCACCCGCATGGGGATGGACACCACGCGGGCCGAGGACAGCAGGTCCCCGAGCGACGGCAGGGGCAGGGGTGCGGTCGGTGGCGTCACGCCCTCAGGCTACGGCAGCCCCCCGCGGCCCCGGAACGGCAGGCGGACACGCCTCAGGACGAGGTCACAGGACGGTGACGGAACTCCGAGGTCGATGTGGAACGATTGACCGATGACCACGCAGCGGACCAGGACGACGGCCCGGGCGGCGCGCTCGCCGTTCGTCTTCGTGCTGGCCGCAGCCGCCTGCGCGGCGGCTCTCGGCTGGACCTACTGGGCCTTCGTCCGGACCACGACGGGGCAGTTCGCGGACGAGTCGGCCTGGCAGGAGGCAGGGGTGGCGGCGCCGGACACGCAACTGCCCTTCCTGCGGTTCCTCGACACGCTTCCCGCCATCTCCGTGGTCCTCGCCGCGGCGGCCATCCTCTTCGTGGTGCTGCGGCGGCAGCGGTACGGGGCGGCGGTGGTCGCCGTCGCCGTCGTCCTCACCTCGAACCTGACCACCCAGGTGCTGAAGAATCTCGTCTTCGACCGCCCGGACCGGGGCGTCGCCACGCTCGCGTTCAATTCATTACCCTCCGGGCATACAACTCTGGCGGCATCGGCGGCAGCGGCCGTCTTCATCATCATGACCCCCCGCTGGCGTCCCTTCGCCGCCGCTGCGGGTGGTGCCTACTCCGTCCTCGCCGGGGTGGCCACGTTCATCAACCTGTGGCATCGTCCGGCGGACGTGGTCGCGGCTCTTCTCGTCGTCGGCACCTGGACGCTCATCGGCGGCCTCATCATCATGCGCACGGGCGATCACTGGAACCGGTGGGAGGGATTCGGCAGCGGGTGGGGCTCGTCGCGCGGCTGGCTGGTGCTCTGCTGGATCCTGGGCCCGGGCGGCATGCTCGTGTCCGCCGTCCTGTACGTGTCCGTCCAGGCAGCCGGCCCGGCCGCCGTGCCGGGGACCGCGACCGTCCCCCTCTTCTTCTGGTGGGGGCTGACGTGGATCGTCGGCGTGGGCTTCACCCTCTCAGGGGCCGCGGGCTGGCTGTTCGCCGCCCAGGCGCGCCGCACGCCGGCTACCGACCGCCGGCGATAACACCCTCCGCGGTCCTCCGCACGCGCTTTCCGTCCCCTGCTCCTTGTTGAAGCGCTGCTCCGTCCGGTGCCACGCTGACCGGACGAGCGACGAAAGAGGCGACGGATGAGAGCCATGGTCTACCGCGGTCCCTACACGATCCGCGTCGAAGAGAAGCCCATGCCGACGATCGAACACCCGAACGACGCCATCATCCGGGTGACGACGGCGGCCATCTGCGGCTCCGACCTGCACCTATACCACGGGATGATGCCGGACACCCGGATCGGCCACACGTTCGGCCACGAGTTCATCGGGGTGGTCGAGGAAGTGGGCCCCTCGGTGCAGAACCTGAAGCGCGGCGACCGCGTGATGGTGCCCTTCAACGTCTACTGCGGATCCTGCTACTTCTGCGCACGCGGCCTCTACTCCAACTGCCACAATGTCAACCCGAATGCGACGGCGGTCGGTGGCATCTACGGCTACTCGCACACCACGGGCGGGTACGACGGAGGGCAGGCCGAGTTCGTGCGCGTCCCCTTCGCCGATGTGGGACCGGCCATCATCCCGGACTGGATGGACAGCGAGGACGCCGTGCTGCTCACGGACGCCCTCGCGACGGGCTATTTCGGGGCGCAGCTCGGCGACATCGTCGAGGGTGACACCGTGGTGGTCCTCGGTGCCGGACCGGTGGGCCTCTACGCCGCGAAGTCCGCCTGGCTGATGGGCGCGGGGCGCGTGATCGTCGTCGACCACCTCGAGTACCGGCTCGAGAAGGCGCGCACCTTCGCCCACGCCGAGACCTTCAACTTCGCGGAGTACGACGACATCGTGGTCGAGATGAAGAGGACCACGGATTGGCTCGGGGCCGACGTCGTCATCGACGCCGTCGGGGCCGAGGCGGACGGGAACGTCCTCCAGCAGGTCACCGGGACCAAGCTCAAACTGCAGGGCGGTTCGCCGATCGCGCTCAACTGGGCGATCGACGCTGCCCGTAAGGGCGGCACGGTGTCCGTCGTCGGTGCCTACGGGCCCATCTTCAGCGCCGTGAAGTTCGGGGACGCGCTCAACAAGGGCCTCACGCTGCGCATGAACCAGACACCGGTGAAACGACAGTGGCCTCGCCTTTTCAGCCATATCCGGAACGGCTTCCTCAAGCCGAACGACATCGTCACCCACCGGATCCCGCTGGAGGACATCGCCGAGGGGTACCACCTGTTCTCGGCCAAGCTCGACAACTGCATCAAGACCCTCGTCATCGCGGATCCCAGCTAGGAGGCACACCATGTCGACGACGCCGTCCACCCCCTACGTCGCGAACAAGCCGAAGGACATCCCGTCCGCGGAGGCTCTCCGGGCGCGCATCCCGGGCTGGGGTGCGGACCTCGACCCGAAGGACCGGCCCTCCTACCCCCGCGAGGTGTACGACCCCGCGGGCACCGGCGCGCACTGGGACTACCCGGACGAGCAGCAATCGGGCCGGGAGGGCCGGGAGCGTTCGATCGAGCACGGGCAGCTGACGCCGGTCTTCGGGACCAGCGCACCGCTCCACGGCGTCTCCGGCCGGATCCGCCGGTACGCCTACCGCTACAGCGAGGGGCGGGCGGCGCACTGGCTCATCCTGATCGGGGCCGACCGCGTGGATACCTGGGGTGCGCACCTCCGATCGCTGGTGTCCCTCCGTCCGGACAACCCGGTGACCGAGACGGGCGTCCTGGCGGAAGGACGGTTGCACGGCATCGCGTCGCGCCTCGGGAAGAGGCGCGCCGACGTCAACCACCAGTGGCTCGACCCCGTCATCGTGGGCGGTCCGTGGGTCATGGCGACGGCAGGAGCCGTTCTGGCGGCGCGGGTGATCCGGCGTCGCGCCCGGCGCTGACGAGGGCCAGGTCACGGCGACGGCCGGAGCGTAATCGGCCGCACGGCACATGCCTCAGCCCCGCGGCACCGCGGGGTCCGCGGGGTCCGCGGAGCCCGGTGCAGCGCGCGGGATCCAGTACCAGAGCACGGCAGCACCGAGGAAGCCGAGGGCGGCCGTCGTCCAGATGCCCGCGGACAGGGTCGCCAGCGCCGTGACCAGGGACAGGAGTGCGGGTCCGGACATGTTCCCCACATCCGTGAACAACCGCCAGATGCCGAGGAACTGCGGACGGCCGGGCGACGGCGAGAAATCGGCGCCCAGCGTCATCACGATGCCCGAACCGATGCCGTTGCCGAACCCGATGAGCAGCGCCACCAGCAGCAGGCCGACCGCGTCCGCGGTGAACGGCAGCAGCGTCAGGGACGTGCCCATGATGAGCATGCAGGGCACGGCGATCCAGCGGCGGCCCTTGACGTCCATGATCTTGCCGGACGGGTAGAAGATCAGCATGTCGATGGCGCCCGAGAGACCGTAGATGAGCGCCGTGGACGAGGCGTCCAGCCCGATGCTCTCCGCCCAGAGGGGGAGGACGGCCTGACGGGTCGCCCGCACGGCGGCGATCAGGAGGACACCGATACCGACCGTGACGAAGATCCGGGAGTGGCTGCGCATGACGGACCGCACCGTCGGCGCGGGCGGGGGCGCCAGCGCCGCCTCGACGGGTGACTGCGCGGTGAGGGCCACGCGGCCGGGAGCTCCGAGCTCGGGGACGCGCCAGCTGAGGACCGCGGCCGCGATGCTCGCGCCCCCGCCGACCCAGTAGGCGCCGTCCAGGCCGTACACGCTCATGGCGAGGGCCGCGGCGAAGGGGCCGATGAACACGCCGATGCGCGTCACGCCGCCCAGGGTGGAGAGCGCGCGTGCTCGGAAATGGGCGGGGACGGCCTCCGTGAGGTAGCTCTGCCGGGCGAGGCCGAACACGGCACCGGCCATGCCGACCATGAACACGGCGGCAGCGAAGACCGGGAGGGTCGGTGCAGCGAGCGCCAGGAACATCGCGGCCGCGCACCACAGCGCCGCCCCCACGAGCGCCTTCCGCTCCCCGAAACGGGTGGCGATCAGGGTGGCCGGGACATTCGTGACGAGGGACCCGATCCCGGACAACGTGATGACGAGGGCCGCTGTCGCCACGTCTGCTCCGAGGTCCCGCGCCGTCAGGGCGATGACGGGCAGGATGGCCCCTGTCGCGACCCCGTAGAGCAGCGACGGCCCGTACGCCCCGACGGCGATCGATCGGAGGTCGAAAGTTTCCCTGGGCACCGTTCTACCCTAGTCCGAGGGCCGGCATCGGGCGCGGTCGATGTCCTCGCGACGGCAGACCACCACGGGATCAAGGCGACGGAGCGCGACGACGAGGCGGCACGAGGGCGTGAGGACGAGGGGACCGCGGCCCTGGACGGAGTGGACCCGCGGCTCACAGCTTCCCCGCCTACTCGCCGCCGGCGTCACCCGCGTCGGCGCCCGCCCCGAACGAATCCGAGGCCCCGAAGGACGCGGGCAAGCCACCCTGCGGATCACCGTGGCTGGACGTCACATAGGCGTGCAGGGAATCGCCCGCCCGGAGCACCGAGGCATCCGTGTAGTCGGGTGGACCCTCCTCGAGGGCCAGGGCGGGAAGCGGGGCGCAGGCGATGGTCGTGCCGGCCGCAGCGGGCCACGGCACACGGGTGGCGAGATCCTCGGCCTCGATGGCCGGTGTCGCAGGAAGACCGGGCTGCAGGTCCTGGTCCACGCTTACCTCCTCGTCAGGCACCACTCCCAGGGTGCACTGTCTCGATGGTCCCGCGTCCAGCGGAGGAGTCAAGGGGTCCCGGCCCCTCGACGAAGGAGGGTACGCCCGCCGTGCCGGGCGGGATCCGGAGGACGCGGCATGTCAGCGGGCGTGGACATGGCTGCAGGCCAGGGATACCCGGGTCTACCCGGCCAGGAGGAACCCCGCCCACAGCCCGAGGCCGGCTGCGGCCAGCGCCGTCACCGCTGTGCCGAGTCCGGAGAGGAGGGCAGCGCGGGTCCGACCGGCCTGTACCAGCCGCACGGTCTCGTTGCTCGCCGTGCTGAAGGTGGTGTATCCGCCGAGGAATCCGGTCCCGGCGATGAGCGTCCACTCCGGCGGCAGGGCCGCCGCCAGGACGATCCCGGTGAGCAGGCCCAGGAGCAGGGAGCCGGAGATGTTGACGGTCATGGTGCCGACCGGGGCCGCCCCGTGCATCCGCGAGCGGATCGTCCCGTCGAGCACGAAGCGGGCCACGGATCCCAGTCCGCCCGCGAGACCGACGGCCAGCACGACGGCGACCCTCATCGCTCGGACCCGAGATGGTGCTGTTCCCCGGTCGGACGCCCGCTGTGCCCGACGGCGATACCGGCCGCCGTCGCCACCAGTCCTATGAGGACCGACACCGCCAGGTAGCCGAGTCCTGCGAGGAGGCGCCCGTCGGACACCAGGAGTGCCGTGTCGACGGCGAGCGCGCTGTAGGTCGTGAATCCACCCAGGAACCCGGTGCCGAGCACGAGCCTCAGCGCCCGGCGCCGTCCCACGTCGGGACCTCGGCGCGCGAGCGCCTCGAGCAGCACTCCGAGGGCGAACGCGCCGGTGACATTGATCAGGAGGATACCGAGCGGCAGGCCACCCGGAGCCGGGAGCACCTCGGCCAGGCCGAACCGGGCGAGCGTGCCGGCTGTGCCGCCCATGAGGACCAGCCCCAGGTACCGCGGCCGGAGGTGTACCGGGCGCCGCCCGGCGGGAGGCCGGGCAGCGCCCGGTGCGCCGTCGCGATCAGGCAACGTGCCGCGCGAGGAACTCCAGCGTGCGCTGCCAGGCATCCTCGGCCGGAGCTGCCCGGTAGGCGAAGCGGTTGGAGTCATTGAAGAAGGCGTGGCCGGCACCCGGGTAGACGACGGCGGTGAAATCGACCCCGGCGTGCTGCATCGCCGCCTCGAGGGCCGGCAGTTCCTGCAGGAGCCCGTCGTCGTCCTGCCCGTAGAAGGCGAGGACGGGCGCCTCGATGCGCCCGAGCTCTTCCGCCGTGAACGTGGCATGGCCGTAGAACGGCACGCTCGCGAGGAGGCGCGGCTCGTGCACGGCGAGGGAGAAGCTGTACGTCCCTCCGAAGCAGAAGCCGATGATGCCCACGCGCCCGGCCACCTCGGCGTCATCGAACAGATGGGAGAAACAGGCCCGCACGCGCTCCGTCGTGAGGGCGCCGAACTCGGGACTGAGCAGGGGCGCGAGGAGCGCACGCAGCTTCGGCTGCGCCTCGTTCCGCGCCTCGTCGTCGGGCCCGGCCAGCGCCTCCCCCAGGCCCAGGGTGTTCTGCTCGGTGATGCCCTGGTCGGCGAGGAGATCGGGCGCGACCACGACATAGCCCTCACGCGCGAAGCGGTCGGCGACATCACGCGTGTGGCCGACGAGCCCCCACACCTCGTGCACGAGTACGAGCCCGCCCCGGACCGGTCCCTCCGGCCGGACGACGTAGGCGGAGACGGTCCCGGAAGGGGTGTCGATGTCCTGGAGAGTGCTCATTCGCCTAGGCTTGCACGCTTCGTGATGCTGCGCCAACCACCCGACCGGTTGTCGGTGATGACGGTGCGGCCGATCTCCCACCGGCATGGGGGCAGGGTGCGATGTCGTCGTCGATGGCCCAGCCCCCCCTCCGGCGGCGACCGTTCCGACGGCGGGACGGGCGGGTCCGGCCGTCGCTCGGCTACGATGGCGCGGGTGTCCACCACCCTGCCCTCGGGGACGACCCTGCGCCTTCTCGTGTCCACGGACGCGGCTGAGCTCGCCGCCGCGTATCGCCGGAACCGCGCGCACCTGGCGCCGTGGGAACCGCTGCGGGAGGAGGGCTTCTTCACCGCCGATGGTCAGGCCGGTGCGGTGGCCGCCCGCCTCGCCGGCCTCGCGTCAGGGACGGACGCGCCCTGGGTCCTCGAGGCGGAGGGCCGGATCGTCGGAACAGTCACCCTCTCCGGGATCGTCCGCGGCCCCTTCCTCAGCGCCCATGTGGGCTACTGGGTGGACGCCGCGCTGCAGGGACGGGGCATCGCGTCGGCGGCACTCCGGGAGGTCCTCACCGTGGCCCGCGACGACCTCGGACTGCACCGCGTGCAGGCATCGGTGCTGCCGCACAACACCGCGTCCCGGGCACTCCTCGACCGGGCCGGCTTCACCCTGATCGGATCGGCGCCGTCCTACCTCCGGATCGCGGGGCGATGGCAGGACCACCTCCTGTACCAGCGCATCCTCGCCTGATCGGGCCCGGCTCCGGACGCCGGTAACGGCCCGTCAGAGCGCGCCGAGGGCCTGCGCGATCGGCACGGCGGAAGCGGCGGCCCAGGCCTGCGGACGGCACGACGCCGGGTACGGCACCGGGCGCTCGACGTCGGCCGCAGCGTGGCCGGAGAACAGCTCCGGCAGCCGCCAGTCGAAGCCCTCGGCCGCGTCCAGCAGACCGTTCGCCAGCTCGGCGGCCGCCTCCACGAACCCCGCCCGCAGCATGCCGCCGATGATGATGCCGGTGTCATGGCTCCACACGGACCCCGCGTGGTAGCGCGTGGGCCAGTAGCCGCCGTTCGTTGTCGAGACCGTGCGGATCCCGTAGCCGGAGAACATGGCCGGGCCGAGGAGGCGTGCGACCACGTTGGCCTCCTCCTCCCCCGTCAGGATGCCCGTGCCGAGGAGGTGGCCCATGTTGCTGGTGACGCCGTCGACCGCTCGCTTCTGCGCATCGAGGGCGATGGCGGGGTAGGAACCCGCCCCGTCGGAGCACCAGAACTGCTGGCGGAAGCGCGCCGCAAGCGAGGCGGCGTAGCTGCGCCAGGCCGTCGCGCCGGGCCGGCCGAATGCCTCAAGCAGCGCGGCGCCACCCATCGCCGCCTCGTAGGCGTAACCCTGCACCTCGCTGAGGGCGATCGGCCCGTCGGCCAGGGAACCGTCATGCCAGCGGATGGAGTCCCCGGAATCCTTCCAGCCCTGGTTGGCGAGGCCGTGGCCGCTCGTGTCCAGGTACTCCAGGAAGCCGTCACCGTCGGAGTCGCCGAAGTCCCGGAGCCAGGCGAGCGCGAGCTCCAGCGGGTCGAGGAGCGGCAGGACGACGTCGTCGCCGAGTCCTGCGCGCCAGGCATCGTGCAGCAGGATGATCCACAGTGGGGTCGCGTCGATGGTGCCGTAGTACACCGGTGGCAGGACGATGCCCGTGCCCCCCTCCTCGAACTGCAGCGTGCCGCGGCGCACCTCGTGGAGGATCTTGCCGGGCTGCTCCGCCGACGAGGGATCGCTCACGGCGCCCTGTCGCGCGGCGAGTGCCCGGAGGGTCGTCCCCGCGAGGTCGGTGGAGAGCGGCAGCAGCATGCGGGCCGCGATGAGGGAGTCGCGGCCGAACATCGTGAAGAACCAGGGAGCGCCCGCCGCGAGGAAGGTGGCGGAGGGGTTGTCCGCAGCAGCCATCCGCAGGCCGTTGAGGTCGGAGACGGAGCGGGTGAGGAGATGCCCGATGCGGCGGTCCCGGGTGTGCCGGACCTGCGGAACCTGCAAGAGCCGCCCAGCGGGAGCGACCATCGGAGCCCCAGCATCGTGCAGGTGCAGGGTGAACCCGGCATCCGCCGAACCGCCGGCCGCGACGGTGAGCCGCCAGGTGAGCGTGACGGCGCCGTCCTCGAAGGTGACGTCCGCCGTGCCTGCATCCAGGTGCGCCACGGTGTCCCCGGTGCGCCAGGTCCAGCGGAGCGCCTCCAGTGCCAGGGGTGCGCCCGCCTCCTGGCCGGACTTCACCTTCTCCATGGGCGTGCTGTCCGCAAGGAGCGTGCAGGCGAGCTCCACGGGCAGCGGGGCGTCGAGCGCCGAGTCCAGCCGGAGGCGCTCACCGACCCCCTGCGCCGTCGCGGTCCTGGTCCTCGTCAGCTGGACGAGCGGATCGGCTCCCGCGCCCTCCACCCGGACCAACGAGAGGAAGCGGATCTCCTGACCGGACACCACCTGCGTGCTCACCCAGTCGGGCTCGGTCCCGCCAACGGTGAGGAGGGTGCTGCTGATGACGCGATCGTCCCCGCAGAAGATCCCCTGCGCGCCGTCGCGCCTGATCTGCCCGTGCGGATCGGACCACGCCTGCACCGGGGCGCTGAACACGCCGGTGAGGTCGTGCAGGAACGGCTGGAGGTGCGCCATCGGATCTCCTCGGGGTCGGTCCGGTTGTCCACCCTAGCGAGGATGCCGGTTTTTGATCGTTCACATCAACCATTGACAGCGTATTTGAACGTTCATACTCTTGTAAACGTCGCATCACACCCGGTGCTCCGACGACGGAGGGGAGGCAGGACGGCATGGCGAAGACCACGCTCGTGACCCTGGCAGATTCCCTCGGGGTCTCCCGCCAGACCATCTCCAACGTCATCAATGCCCCGCACCGCGTCAAGCCGGCCACCCGGGAACGCGTCGAGGCTGCGATCGCCGCGAGCGGTTACCGGCCGAGCGCTGCCGCCCGGCAACTCCGCACGCGGCGGTCCATGAACCTCGGGCTGCGGCTCATGCCCGTGCACGACGGCATCAACGGCTCCATCCTGGACCGCTTCCTGCACTCCCTCACCGAGACCGCGCAGCGCGAGGGCTACCGCCTCACACTCTTCAGCGCGGACTCCGACGCCGACGAGATCGGCCAGTACGAGGAACTCCTGCAGGTCGCCGACATCGACGGGTTCGTCATCACCGGTACGCACCACGGGGATCGCCGCACGGCCTGGCTCATGGACCGCGACATCCCCTTCGCCGCGTTCGGCCGCCCCTGGAGCGAGACGGAGGATCCGTTCCTCAGCCGCCACGCATGGGTCGACGTCGACGGTGGCGCCGGCACGGCCGAAGCCACCGCGCTCTTCCTCGCCGAGGGCCACACCTCCGTCGGCTTCCTCGGCTGGCCGAGCGGTTCCGGGGCGGGCGACGACCGTCGGGCGGGATGGCAGCGCACGCTCGCCGCGGCCGGTGTCGGGACGGCGCGCATCCTCGAACTCACCGCCTCGATCGACGACGGCATCCAGACCGGGGCCGTCGCGACGCGGCACCTCATCGCCGCGGGGGCGACGGCGATCGTCTGCGCGAGCGACTCGCTCGCCCTCGGTGCTGCCGCCCAGCTGCGCGAGGCCTTCCCCGACCGCCCGGCAGCCGTGACGGGCTTCGACGACACACCCGTCGCCGCAGCCGTCGGCCTGTCCAGCGTGGCGCAGCCCATCGAGGACGCGGCCCGCCACGCGATCGCCGTCCTCACCCACCAGCTTGCGGAAACAACAGCGGCGGGCGCCGGCGCGCCCGCGCCGGACAAGCACCTGCTACTGCCGGCGACGCTGGCACGACGAACGTCCTACCCGCTCGGCGGTGACATCTCCACCGTCGGCAGCTCCTGACAGCACCACCTCCCACGAAGGACACAGACAATGACGACTGGCAACCATCGCACCCCCCGGCGCCTCGCCGCCGCGGCCCTCGTGGCCGCGGGAGCGCTCACCCTCTCCGCCTGCAGCGGAGGATCGGGATTCTCCGATGCCGGCGAAGGATCCGGCGACCAGACCGAGCCCACCGATGCTCCCCTGACCGTCCTGATCGGCTCCTCCGGCACGGCCGAGACCGACGCCGTCACCAGCGCGGTCTCCGACTGGTCCGGTGAATCCGGCATCGAGGCGACCGTGAACGTGGCCTCGGATCTCCCCCAGCAGCTCAGCCAGGGCTTCGCCTCCGGTGATCCTGCCGACGTCTTCTACGTCTCCGCCGATGCCTTCGCCGGGTACGCGGCGAACGGGTCCCTGGAGCCCTACGCCGAGGACCTCGCGGCGAAGGACGACTTCTACCCCGCCCTCCGCGAGGCCTTCACCTACGAGGACACGCTGTACTGCGCACCCAAGGACTTCTCCACCCTCGGACTCGTGATCAATGACCAGCTGTGGTCCGCCGCGGGGCTGACCGACGAGGACATCCCCACCACCTGGGACGAGCTGGCCGACACCGCCGCGACCCTCACGAAGGACGGCACCACCGGGCTCGCCTTCAGCCCCGAGTTCCAGCGCGTCGGCGCCTTCGCCGCCGCGGCGGGCGGTGGACTCGTCATCGACGGCGAGGCGACGGCGAACAGCACGGAGAACGTCGAGGCGCTCACCTACGTGCAGCAACTCCTGGACGATGGCGTAGCCGCCTACTCCTCGGACCTCGGCGCGGGATGGGGCGGCGAGGCCTTCGGCAAGGGCCAGGCCGCCATGGTCATCGAGGGCAATTGGATCGCCGGCGCCATGAGCGCGGACTACCCCGACGTCGAGTACTCGATCGCCGAGCTGCCCGAGGGCCCCGCCGGGAAGGGAACCCTGCAGTTCACCAACTGCTGGGGCATCGCGGCCGACAGCGAGAACATCGCCGGCGCCCGTGAGCTGGTCGAGCAACTGACCTCCGCGGACAGCCAGCTCGCCTTCGCCCAGGCCTTCGGCGTCATGCCGTCCATCCAGTCCGCCGCGGACCAATGGTCGACCGAGTACCCGGATCTCGCGCCCTTCATCGCCGGTGGCGACTACGCGCAGAACGTGCCGGCTCAGCCCGGGGCCGTGGACGTCATCGCCGAACTGAACGCGCAGCTGGAGAGCCTCCGCACGGCCGACCCGCAGCAACTCCTCGACGGCATCCAGCCGGACCTCGAAGCCGTCCTCGCCGACGCCCGGTAGACCGGCCCACAGTCCCCGCGGCAGCGACCGGACCGCAAGCCGGTCGCTGCCGCGGTCCACACCGACCCGGCCTGCACGGCCGGGCCGCAGCCGTCGCCCCGAGGGTGACGGACTCCCAGGACGACCCCTGCAACATCGCTGCGAAGGAGCACGCCGGTGGCATCATCGACCATCCCCCGAGGAACCGCCGGCACCACCCGACGCCGCACCCCTCGGGGACGACAGGGACTGACGGGCTGGCTGTTCATCTCGCCCGTCGTCGTGATCCTCGGGCTCTTCCTCGTGATCCCCGTCCTCATGGCGGCCTGGGTCAGCGTCTCCGACTGGACCGGCAGGGGCAGTCCCCTGTCGGGGTCGGTCGGCTTCGTCGGGACCGAGAACTACGCAGCCATCCTCGACGGCGAGGGCCTCACCTCCCGTGACTTCGGGACCTCCATCCGCAACAACCTCTACTACGTCCTGCTCGTGGTACCCCTGCAGACCGCTCTCAGCATCTTCCTCGCGGTCCTCGTCAACCGGCAGGTCCTGCGCGGCCGAGGCTTCTTCCGCACCGCCTTCTACTTCCCGTCGGTCACCAGCTCCGTAGCCATCACGGTGCTCTGGCTGTTCCTCTTCAGCTCGACGGGCGTGGTGAACCGCATCCTCTCCTTCGTGTCGGTCACCGGGCCCAACTGGTTCCAGGACCCGCGCGGCGTGATCCACGTGGTCCTCGCGGCCGTGGGCGTCGGCACGGCTCCGGGAGCGCTGCAGGAGCCCGGGTTCCTCGGCATCTCCGGCTGGGAATGGCTCGCCGGGCCGTCCGTGGCCATGAGCGCCTTCATCCTCATGGCGATCTTCACGACCTCGGGGACGTTCATGCTCCTGTTCATCGCGGCCCTGCAGAACATCAGTGGTGAGGTGCAGGAAGCCGCGATGGTGGATGGTGCCAACGGCTGGCAGCGGTTCTGGCTGGTCACCCTGCCGATGCTCCGGCCCACCCTGTTCACCGTGCTGACCCTCGGCCTGATCGGATCCTGGCAGGTGTTCGACCAGATCTACACCGGTACTCAGGGCGGCCCGGCGAAGACGACGCTCACGCCCGCCTACCTCTCCTTCAGCTCGGCCTTCAACAACCAGCGCTGGGGTGAGGGAGCGGCGATCGCTTTCATCCTCTTCGCCATCATCGTGGTCCTCACTCTGCTGCAGCGGTTCGCGCTCCGGGAGCGCGACGTGCCCCGGCGGCGCCGCATGGTGCCGGTGACCGTGTCCTCCACGGGGGCGCGGACCGCGTCCAGCCCCGCCGAGCCCGTCGGGGAGGTACGGCGATGAGCCAGCTCGCCACCCGACCGGCCACGCCCACCCCGCCGTCGTCGCCCTCGCCCGGGCGGAAGCGCGGCAGGTCCGCCGGGACGGGCCGCCGGGCGCTGTTCCTCTACGCCCTGCTCGCCGTGCTGGCGCTCATCTACATCCTGCCGTTCCTCGTGCAGGTCTCGAGCTCGTTCAAGACCGAACCCGAGGCCGCCCAGAACCCGCTGGGACTCGTACCGCAGAACTGGACCTCGGCGGCCTACACGCAGCTCTTCGCGGCGTCCGACTTCCCGACCTGGGCGGGGAACTCGTTCATCGTCACCCTGTTCGTCACCGCGGGCCGCGTGTTCTTCAACTCCCTCGCCGGCTATGCGCTCGCGCGCATCCCCTTCCGGGGCCGCGGGCTGGTGTTCGCGCTGCTCATCGCGGTGATGGCGGTACCGGGTGTGGTCCTGCTGATCCCCAAGTTCCTCGTGATCAACCAGCTCGGCATCTACGACTCCTATCCCGGGATGATCCTGCCACTGCTCGCGGACGCCGCCGGCGTGTTCATCATGAAGAACTTCTTCGAATCCATCCCCGTGAGCGTCGAGGAGCAGGCGCGGATCGACGGCGCCGGGACGTTCCGCACTTTCTGGTCCGTGGTTCTGCCCATGGCGCGGCCGGCGGTGATGACGATCGTCATCCTGTCCTTCCAGGGGTCCTGGAACGAGCTCAACCACTTCATCGTCTCCACGCAGGACCCGGGGCTCACCACGCTGACCAAGGGCGTGGCCCAGCTCTCCTCGGGGCAGCTGAGCCAGGGTACGCAGTACCCGCTGAAGCTCGCGGCTGCGGCCCTCATGACCGTTCCGGTGGCCATCGTGTTCTTCGTGTTCCAGAAGCGCATCATGAACGCCTCGGCCGGCGCCGTGAAGGAATGACACTGCGGAGGGTCCGGCTCGGAACAGGGAACGGGCGCAGTCCCGCACGTCGGCAGGGCTGCGCCCGGTGTGCACCCCTGGCACGGTCGCCAGAACCGGCCTGATCGGCCCGCCCCCTCGGGCCGGTCCTCCGGGACACGCGGCGCCGGCAGCGCCGCCAGGCGGAACAGCGGGTACCATCGGTGCCACCACCCTCAGTCAACGACGACGGACGCGTGATGGCTTCTAGACTCCTCGTACCACTCGGCCTGCTCAGCACCTCCCTCGGTATCCTCGTGCTCTTCGCGGGCATCCGGGGCTACCCGTTCCTCCTTCTCGCCGCGGGCGGGATGGTCCTGGCGCGCTCCTGTTTCTCCACCGGCGTCCCCGCCGCGATGCGCGCCGACCCTGCGCCCGGTCCGCAGTTCGCCCTGCCAACGGTCCCCGCATGCCCGCCGGAGCGGCTGTGCGAGGCCAGGACGCTCGCCGCGCGCCTGGCGCGGGCGGCGAGCGAGGACCACGGCCCGGACGCGGGGTGGAGGGCAGCTGCTCCGGACGCGCCGATCGCCGGCAGGGCACGGGTCCTCGCGGACGCTGCGGTGCCGCGCTCCGGCCGGTCGACCCCGTGACGGCGCCCTCGAGCGCAAAGCCGTGAGGCGCACGGTGCGGTGGGTCGGGGCGTCATGAGACGCGTGCTGATCCTCGGTGGCACGGCCTGGCTCGGCAGGGAACTCGCGGCGCGGTCCCTCGACGAGGGGGACGAGGTGACCTGCCTGGCGCGCGGCACGGCGGGGCCGCCACCGGCAGGAGCCGTCCTCATTGCAGCCGACCGCGCGGATCCCGCCGCCTACCAGGCCGTCGCCTCCGAGGACTGGGACGAGGTCGTCGAGATCTCGTGGGACGTGCAGCACGTCTCCGGCGCCCTGGCCGCCCTGGCCGAGCGCGCCGCCCACTGGACGCTGGTGTCCTCGTGCTCGGTGTACGCCTCGAACACGCAGCCCGGGGCGGACGAAGCCGCCGCCCTCGTCGACGTCGGGGTCGGGGCTGATCCCACGGACTACGCCACGGCGAAGGTCATGTGCGAGCAGGAATCGCGCAGGGTCCTCGGAGAACGGCTGCTCACCGTCCGCGCGGGGCTGATCGCCGGTCCCGGCGACGGCAGCGACCGTTTCGGCTACTGGGTATCGCGCTTCGCCCTGGCGGGCGACGGCGCCGTGCTGGCACCCACCCTCGCCGGCCCCTTCGTCCAGGTCGTCGATGTCCGGGACCTCGCGGCGTGGACCGTCGACGCCGGCCGTGCGGGGACAACGGGATCGATCAACGCGGTGGGCGAGGAGACCTCCTTCGGCGACATGCTGGGCCAGGCGCGCTCGGTCGCGGGACATACCGGTGCCGTCGTCGAGGCGCCGTCGGACTGGCTGCTGGAACAGGGCGTGACCCACTGGGCGGGCCCGCGATCGCTCCCGCTCTGGCTGCCCGAGGACTTCTCCGGCTTCAGCCGGCGCAGCAACGCCGCCTTCAGGGCTGCGGGAGGAACCCTGCGGGACCTTCGGCGGACCCTCGAGGACACGCTCGACGACGAGCGCGCGCGGGGACTGACGCGCCACCGGCGATCAGGTCTGACGCGCCGGGAGGAACTCGACCTGCTGCGCTCGCTCGAGGAGCGCCCGCGCGTCCTCGGCCGGTAGCCCTCGACCCGGCTCACCGGGCAGACGGAGCAGGGCCAGGCCGTGTCCTGCCGGCGAAGGCCTCCCCCGGCGACACGACGGCCACGGATGCCGGCCCTGCCGTCGAGCCATCCCGACGCTGTGAGGTTGCTGTGCATCCGCCGGTCGGACCGCAGGACGGGGAACACCGCGCGGGAACCTCCCGTTGGACGGTGTGTCCCCTCTCGTGAAAGGCACGTCGCTGCGCATCCTCCTCATCGGTATCGACGGCTCCGGCAAGAGCACGGCAGCGCACGAGCTGGAGCGGGCCCTCGTGCGCCGGGGGCAGGACGCCGCCGTCTTCAGGAACCCGGCCGGCCGCCGGACGATGGCCGGCTGGTGGGCCCGGCTCGGACACGTACCGGGTCCGCGTGTCCTCGACGCACTCGAGACGGTCGCCCGGGTGGTCAACGTCCTGCGCAACGAGATGCGGATGCGGACCTACGACGGCGTCGCCGTGCTGGACCGGGGCCTCGAATGCCAACTGGCGCTCCGCGCGGCCCGGGGCCTGCCGCGCGGCCTGATGGTGCCCTGGCTCCTCGGCCTGCTCCCCGCCGCGGACGTCGTCGCCTTCGTCGACGTCCCGGTCGGCGTGGCCGTCGACCGCGTGAGGCTCCGCGCCACCGACGAGGAGGACCCGGCGGACCTGGCGGCACTGGAGGCCGGGTACCGTGCCCTGCCCGAGTTCACCTCGTTCACGGCCGTCGACGCATCGCGGTCCCTGCCCGATGTGCTCGACGACCTGCTCGCGCTCGTCGACGGCGGAGGCGCCGCATCCGGGAGCAACCGCCGGCTCGCGGTCTCACGCACTCCGTAGGGACCCGCCCGGCGCCGCCGGCTAGAGCGCGCTGATCGTCCAGCCCGTCCGGTGCGTCTGCCCGGGCTCGAGCACCACGAGGTCCTCCCCGGAGTTGAACGCCTCCGGCGGACAGGTCATGGGTTCGACGGCGAGACCGAGGCGCGTGCTCTCGGGCTTCTTCGGGAGGTCCGCGGTGTGGATCTGGACCCAGGGGCAGCTCCCGTCCCACGTCATCGCCACCCCCGTCCCATCGGCAGGGTCCATGAGGCGCACGGTCGCGAGGCCCGCGGCGTCACGCTGGATCCCGGTGAACGCGTGGTCGATCTGCACGTCCCCGAGGGCGTGCGCCGAGCGGAAGTCGAAGGGCGTCCCGTCCACGTCCTCCCTGCCGACGGGCAGGAGGCGGTCGGGAGTCACGGTCAGCACCGTCGCGGCGGGGAGTTCGAGCACCCAGTCGTCGAGCGCGGAGGTGCCCGCGACCAGGTACGGGTGGGGGCAGACCCCGTAGGGAGCCCGGCCGGATCCCGTGTTCAGCGCTGTGACCTCGGTCCGGAAGCCGTCCGGGCCGATGCCGAAGCGCGCGTGCAGCGTGACGGTGAAGGGGTACGCCTCGCTCGGCTCGATGGTGCAGCCGAGCGTCACGCTGGAGGCCGTGTGCTCCACGAGCGTCCAGGGGATGTCGAAGACGAGTCCGTGGAGGGCCGTGCCCCGCTCGGGTTCGTTGATCGGCAGTTCGTGATCGACGCCGTCGAACGTGTAGCGCCCGTCGGCGATCCGGTTGGGCCAGGGAGCCACGAAGGCGCCGCGGAAGTTGGGCATGTCCTCGTCGGGGCCGAAGCCGACCACGAGGGGGCGGCCCTCGAACGTCAGTTCACGGACGGCGGCACCGAGACCGAGGACGACGGCCGCATAGCCGTCGCCCTCGATCCTGTATTCGGGGTGGTTCATGCGAGGGCTACGGCCGTCCATGACACGGGTGGCAGCGTGACGGTGACGGCGCCGCCGTCGAGCGTCGCCGTGGTGTTGGGCTTCATGGTCACGCGCTCGGGCTCCTCGAGAGTGTTCTTGGCATACACGTCCGTATCGTACAGCGACTCGGCGCTGACGCCGGTGAAGCCCTCGAGGGCCGCGATGTCGATCGTCACGGTGATCTCCTCGGTCTGTGAGCGGTTGACCAGGAAGACGGCGGCGGTACCTGCGGCGCCGTCGTGCGTCGCCACGGCGTCCACGAGCGGGACGACGCCGTACTCGGCGCTCTCGTACGTGCCGGCGTCCAGCTTCAGTTCGAGGACGGAGCCCTGCGCCAGGCGTGAGGTGATGGCGAACGGGTAGAAGGTCGTCTGGCGCCACGCCGGGCCGTCCGGCTCCGTCATGATCGGCGCGATCACGTTCACGAGCTGCGCCAGCGACGCCGACGTCACGCGGTCCGCGTGCTTGAGCAGCGAGATCATCAGGTTGCCGAACACGACGGCGTCCGCCACCGAGTAGCAGTCCTCCAGCAGGCGCGGGGCGACCGGCCAGTTGTCGAGGCCCTGGATCTTGTCGACGTTCTCGAAGCGGCTGATGTACCAGACGTTCCACTCGTCGAAGGAGATGTTGATGGTCTTCGAGCTGCCGCGGACGGCCTTCACGTGGTCGGCGGTGGCGACCACCGATTCGATGAAGTGGTCCATGTCCACGGCGGAGGCGAGGAACGAGGCGAGGTCGCCGTTCTTCTCCTCGTAGTAGGCGTGGCAGGAGATGTAGTCGACGTCGTCGTACGTGTGCGAGAGGACCACGCGCTCCCACTCGCCGAAGGTCGGCATGTGGGCGCTGGAGGATCCGCAGGCCACGAGCTGGATCGACGGATCGAGCTGGCGCATGGCCTTGGCGGTGCGGGAGGCGAGCTTGCCGTAGTCCTCCGCGGAGCGGTGCCCGAGCTGCCAGGGACCGTCCATCTCGTTGCCGAGGCACCAGATCTTCACGTCGAACGGGTCGGGCCGCCCGTCGGCCATGCGCTGGTCGGCGAGTGCCGTGCCCTTGGGCAGGTTCGCGTATTCGAGCAGTTCGAGGGCCTCGAGCGTGCCGCGCGTCCCGAGGTTCACCGCGAGCATGAGGTCGCTGCCCACCTTCCGCAGCCAGGAGGCGAACTCGTGCATGCCGACCTGGTTCGTCTCCGTGGAGTGCCACGCGAGATCGAGGCGCGTGGGGCGCTCCTCGCGCGGGCCCACGCTGTCCTCCCAGCGGAAACCGGAGACGAAGTTGCCGCCCGGGTAGCGGATGGTCGAGACACCCATCTCCCTGACCAGTTCGACGACGTCCTGGCGGAAGCCTTCGTCGTCGGCCGTGGCGTGGCCGGGCTCGTAGATGCCGTCGTACACGTGGCGGCCGAGGTGTTCGACGAAGCCGCCGAAGATGTTGCGGTTGATCGGCCCGACCGTGAAGTGGGGGTCGAGGGTGAGGCGTGCGTTCTGCATCGAACTACTTTCTGCGCGGTGTCATGGGTCGGTGGGGGCGGGTGCCCGGGCTACTTGAGTGAGCCCAGGGACAGTCCGCCCTGCCAGTACTTCTGGAGGGACAGGAAGGCGATGATCAGCGGGATGATCGAGATGAAGGCACCCGTGGTGATGAGGTTCCACAGCGCCTCGCCGCCGCTGCCGGCGTTGGAGAGGGCGGTCCAGCCGTTGAGTCCCACCGTGACGGGGAGCAGCAGCGGGTCGCTGAGGACCGCGAGCGGCAGGAAGAAGTTGTTCCAGGTGCCGACGACGGAGAGCAGGAGCACCGTGACGATGGCCGGGCGGAGCAGCGGCAGCGCGATGGTGAAGAACGTCCGGAGTTCACCCGCCCCGTCGATCCGTGCGGCATCGAGCAGTTCGTCCGGCACCGCCTCCTGGGCAAAGACCCGCATGAGGTAGACGCCGAAGGGGCTGAGGAGCGACGGGAGGATGACAGCCCAGATGGTGTTGACGAGGCCCACTTCGCTGAGCAGGACGAACGTCGGGATGACGAGCGCCGTCAGCGGGACCATGACCGCGCCCAGGAGGACGCCGAAGAAGGCGCCCCGGCCGCGGAACCTGTACTTGGCGAAGCCGTAGCCGGCGAGGACCGCGAGGACCGTCGCTCCCACACCACCGGAGATCGCATACAGGAACGAGTTGCCGAGCCACCGCCAGTAGATGCCGTTCTGGCGGTCGAACAGGCCCTGCACGTTGTCGACGAAGTGGAACTCGTCGTCGAACCACAGTGGTCCGCCCGAGCCGCTGAAGAGGCCGGCGGTGTCCTTGGTGCTCGCGACGGTCAGCCACCAGATGGGGGTGATGAAGTAAATGACGAGGATGAGCAGGAAGATGTGCGAGCCGATGCGAGGTCCGCCGCTGCGGGCCCTGGTGCGCGACGCCGCGCTCCGGCCCCTGCCGCCCTGCTGCTTCGGATCGAGCGTGTCGGTGACGAGTGCCATGGCTTATTTCAGTCCGCTCTGCTTGCGGGTCAGGAAGAGGAAGAAGAAGGAGAACACGAAGACCACGATGCCGAGGGCGAAGGAGATGGCCGAGGCGTAGTTGAACTGGCTGTAGGAGAAGGCCAGCGAGAACGCGTACATGTTCGGTGTGTAGTCCGTGGGGATGGCACCCTGCGCCACCCCCCGCAGCACCTGTGGTTCGGTGAAGAACTGGAGGGTCCCGATCAGCGCGAAGATCACCACCATCACGAGCGACGAGGAGATCATCGGCACCTTGATGCGCGTGGCGATCTGCCGGTCCGAGGCGCCGTCGAGCACGGCCGCCTCGTAGATGCCGGGGTCGATGCCCCGCAGTGCCGCGTAGATGATGATCATGTAGTAGCCGGCCCACTGCCAGGTGACGATGTTCACGAGGCTGCCGAAGATGCTGTCCTGCGCGAGGAAGTTCGGCGCCTCGGCCCCGAACAGGGCGAAGACCGTACTCGCGGGACCGAAGCGCGGGCTGTAGAGGAAGCCCCACATGAGCGCGCCGATGACCACTGGCACGGCATAGGGGATGAAGATCATCAGCCGGGAGAACTTCGACGCCCAGGTGGCCAGGTTGTCGAGGACGAGCGCGGCGATCAGCGCCACGATCATCTGCGCCGGGATCATGATGAGCCCGAACTTCGCGACCGTGAGCAGTCCGTCGAGGAAGAGCGGATCGGTGAAGGCCTTGGCGTAGTTCGCGAATCCCACGAATCTGTCGCCGGTGGCGAGCGTGCTCGTGAACAGGCTCATCCGGAAGGCGAAGACGAGCGGGAGGACCAGGAAGGTCAGGAAGATCAGGGCGAAGGGTGCGACGAACAGCCATCCCCAGCGTTGGCGGCGCCGGTAGTTCCTGTCCGGTCGGTGCTTGACCTGCTGGTGTGCCTCGGCGCGGTGTGACGACGTCGGCGCGGTGGTCGTGGCCATGGTGGTCTTTCCTCGGGGATCGGAACGGATGTGGGGTGGAGCTCTCCGCAGGGACCGGGACGCAGGGTGCCCGTCCTGGAGCGGGCACCCTGCCGGCAGGCTACGTGAGCGTGAAGCCCTGCTCGGTGGCGTACTGCTCGAGCGAGGCCTGCAGGTCGTCGAGTGCCTGGCTCGCGTCCTTCTCGCCCTGGACCATCGCGTAGATCTGCACCGTCAGCTGGTCGTAGGCGTAGTTCTGGAAGGGGCTGAACGTGGCGCCCTCGTAGCCGGCAGCGGCGTCGAGGAACACGTCCTTGTTGATCTGCTGCCCGCCGAAGAACTCGTACTCCTTGGTGGCGAACTCGTCGGATTCCAGGACCGGCGCGTAGGAGGGGAACAGGGCGCCCGCGTCGACGCCGAGGTTCATGCCTTCCTCGTTCCCGAAGATGCCCATGGCCACCTTCGCGGCGAGCTCCTTGTCGGAGGCCTGCTCGGTCACCGCGAAGGTCGAGCCGCCCCAGTTGACCTGCACCGGGTTCGCAGCGTCCCACTGCGGAAGCGGCGCTGCACGCCAGACCGCGGTCGGGTCGGCGTCCGAGAGACCCTGCAGGTATCCGGGCCCCCAGGCCGCCGCGAGATACACGGCGTAGGAACCGTCGACCAGCTTGGTGTTGTAGTCGGCGGTGAAGGCGTCATCGGTGGCCACGAGACCGTCCTTGACGAGTCCCTCCCAGTACTCGAGCACCTTCTTGGCGCCGTCGTCGTTCACGGTGATGCCGATCTCCTGCGGGTTCGCGGAGTCGTACTCGAACGGGACGGACCCGGCCTGGGCGAAGAGCGCCTGGTTGAACGCGCGGCCGTTGGTCGGGAAGTCGGCCATGACCGCGCCGTCGCCCGAGTCCTTCAGGGTCTGCGCGGCCGCCTCGAACTCCTCCCAGGTGGTCGGCACCTCGATGCCCGCGGCGTCGAAGATGTCCTGGCGGTAGAGCATGCCCATGGGTCCGCCGTCGACCGGGATCGCGTACACGGCGTCGCCGCTCGATGCGTCCTCCCAGGCACCCTCGGCGTAGTCCCCCTCGACGTCGTTCGCGCCGAACTCGGTCAGGTCCACGAGGGCGTCGCGGATGGTGAAGCTGGAGAGGACCTCGGACTCGAGCTGGATGACGTCCGGGGCACCGGATCCGGACTCGATCGACGTCGAGAACTTCGTGTACTCGTCATTGCCCTGACCTGCGTTCGTCCAGCAGATCTGGACGTCGTCATTGGCGTTGTTGAAGGTGTCGACCACCTGGTCGAAACCGGGGTACCAGGCCCAGACGGTCACCTGGGGAGCCTCGGCGTTGACGACGGTGTTGGTGCAGGAGGCCGCTTCGGAGCCCCCTCCTCCGCCGCCGGATTCCCCTCCGGAGCAGCCGGTCAGTGCTACGGCGGTGGCGGCGGCGATGCCGACCGATGCCAGGAACGTGGCTTTCATATCTCGTGCTTCCTCTCGCGGTGGCGTTCCACCGTGGCCAGCCCGTGGGCGGCCGGTCCAGGTGCTGCAGGGAGGAGGATCACCGGGGCACCCGGATGGCGTGCCCGCTCGAATCTTCCTTGATCCGGGTCCCGCCCTCCTGCGCGTCGACCTCCGGTGGAGAGGTGTGGAGCAGGTCTCGGTTCCGTCGTTTACATCGTTGTAGGTAAACGATGTAGAAGAAGCATGCAGAGTGAGGCGGGTCACTGTCAAGCAGGTGCTGCAAGGAAGCTCCCCCGGCGTCGGAACCGCGGCCCGTGACGCGGGCAGCTCAGCCGGGCAGCGCGGAGGACTCGCGCTCGATCACCTGGTAGCGGGCTTCGAATTCGCGGGGAGGCGCATCACCGTCGCGCCGGGAGATCCGCTCCTGCAGCACCCGGACCGCGGTGTCCGCGATCTCGACCCTGCCCGGGTCGATGGTGGAGAGGGTCGGCAGGGAGTACCGCCCCTCGTCGAGGTCGTCGAACCCGATCACGGCGACATCGTCGGGTATCCGCCGCCCCGCCTCCTGCAGAACCCGCATGGCACCGAGCGCCAGGGTGTCGTTCATGCCGAACATCGCGTCGAACTCCACCCCCGATTCGAGGAGCTCGCGCATGGACGTCGCCCCATTGGCACGGTGCCAGAAGGTGGTGTGGCCGACGAGGGCGGGATCGAAGGGGATCCCCGCCTCCTCGAGTGCCTGCTGGTAGCCGCGCAGGCGGAGACCGGCCGAGCCGATCACCTCCCCCCGGTGACCGCCGACGACGGCGATGCGCCGCCGCCCCTTCGAGATGAGGTGTGCTGTCGCGGCCCGCGCCGATTCCACGTTGCTCATGGTCACGTGGTCGGTGGGGCCGCCGAAGATCCGTTCACCGAGCAGGACGAGCGGGAAGTTGACGTCGAGGTAGTGGGCGTCCTCGTTCGACATGCCGAGCGGACTGAAGAGCAGGCCGTCGGTCATCTGCAGCCGTGGGCTCCGCAGGATCTCCAGCTCGCGTGCCCGGTCACCGCCGCCGGTCTGCTCGATGAGGACCTTGAGCCCCCGCCGCTCGGCTGCCGTGATGACGGCATCGGCCAGTTCGGCGAAGTAGCTGAGGGACAGTTCGGGGACGGCGAGGCCGATCACGCCGGTCCTGCCCGACCGGAGGCTGCGTGCCGAGAGGTTGGGACTGTACCCGAGCTCGTCGATGGCCTCCATGACCCGCTGCTTGGTGTCGGCCCGGATGTGCTGGTAGTCGTTGATGACGTTCGAGACGGTCTTGATCGAGACGCCGGCCGCCAGGGCGACATCCTTCAGTGTGGCCGCCATAGCGCTCCCTCGATCCGCCGGTGATGCCCTGTACGTCACGCGTCCCGCGAGTCTACAACGTTGTAGGATTGCCGGGCACCCTACCGCTTGTGTCCCGCGGCTCCTTTCCCGCCGGCGCGACCCTGCCAGACAAGGACACCATGATCGAGGAACAGGCACGGGACCGGCTCAACTGGGCGGGCAACCATTTGTATGCCGCCGAGGCGATCGAGCACCCCACCACGCTCACGGAGCTGCAACGGGCCGTCGAGGGAGGCACCCGCGTCAGCGCCCTCGGCTCCCGCCACTCCTTCAACGACATCGCGGACAGCCCGGGCACCCTCGTGTCGCTGGACGTCATGGACCCTGCCGTCTCGGTCGATCCGGAGGCCCTCACGGTCACGGTCGGCGCGGGCGTGCGGTACGGCGTCCTCGCCGAGCACCTGCAGCGCGGCGGCTACGCGCTGCACAACCTCGCCTCCCTCCCCCACATCTCCATCGGTGGTGCCATCGCGACAGCCACCCACGGATCGGGGGACCGCAACGGTAACCTCGCAACCGCCGTCGTGGGCCTGGAGATCGTCACGGCCTCCGGTGACGTCCTCACCGTCACGCAGGGCGACGACGATTTCGACGGCATGGTGGTGGGCCTCGGCGCCCTCGGGGTGGTGCACCGCGTGACGCTACGCATCGAGCCGACCTTCGAGGTCCGTCAGGACGTCTTCACGGACGTCCCGTGGGACGCCGTGCTCGCCGACTACGACGCCGCCACCTCCGCCGCCTACAGCGTCAGCCTCTTCACGGACTGGACCGGCGGCACCATCGGTCAGGCCTGGCTGAAGAGCCGCGTCGACAGCGGGACCGCCGTCCCCACGGACTTCTTCGGCGGCAGGCCGGCAGAGGCCGCCCTGCATCCGGTGCCGGGTGTGGCCGCGGACCACTGCACGCAGCAGCTCGGCGTCGCAGGACCGTGGTCGGACCGCCTGGCCCACTTCCGCCTCGCCTTCACCCCCAGCAACGGCGAGGAACTGCAGACCGAGTATCTCGTGGGCCGCGAACACGCCGTCGCGGCCATCGAGGCCGTACGCGCCCTCGCGCCACGCATCACGCCGCTGCTGCAGGTCTCGGAGATCCGCTCGATGGCCGCGGACGGGCTCTGGCTCAGCAACAACTACCAGCGGGCCGGCATCGGCCTCCACTTCACCTGGAAGCCCGCCCAGCCCGAGGTCGAGGCGCTGCTGCCGGAGATCGAGGCCGCCCTGGCGCCGTTCGCCATGCGTCCGCACTGGGGAAAGCTGTTCACTGCTGATGCCGCCCGGCTGGCCCCGCTCTATCCGCGCTTCGACGACTTCCGCGCCCTGGCCGCACGCATGGATCCCGAGGGCAAATTCCGCAACGCCTTCCTGGACCGGACCGTCTTCGGCGCGACCGCCTAGGTCCTCGGGCCACCCGGCCGGGTCAGTGCTTGCGTGTCAGCCACGTCCAGTGGGCCAGCGTGCGCAGGCGGATCAGCAGGGCGCGCGACTGCTCGGGGCCGTACGGGAGGATCGGGATGGCTTTCGTCATGTCCACGGAGGCCTCGTCCATGGCGAGCCGGGTCACGCGGATGGCGCTGCGCATCTTGTTCATCTGCGTGGTGACCTCCGCGACGCCGACGGGGGCTCCGTGACCGGGGACGAACACGTCGTAGAGGTCCTCCAGCGCCACCATCTTCCCGAGCGTCCGCACCCAGTCCACGGGGAAGGAGTCCTCGAACGCCGGATCCGCACCCTCCTCCACGAGGTCACCCGTGAAGAGGACGTTCCCGGCGCCGACGAGCAGGTCGTGGTCCGTGTGGCCGCGGCCGAGGTGGAAGAGGGTCACCGACACCTCCCCCAGGTCGAGGTCCACGGGCGTGCCCTCCACGAGCCGGTTGGCCGGGAGGATCTGCGTGTGGTCGCCGTCGCCCGCGCCCATGGCCGGTTCGACGGCGGCGACCAGCGTCCGCTGGTCCTCGCCGGTCTCACCCTGCGCGGTGCTGCACCTCGCGGTGGCCCAGAAGTCCTCCACACCCTGTGCGGCGAAATAGGCGTTGCCGAAGAAGTGATCCGCGTGCGCGTGCGTGTTGACCACGATCAGGGGCAGATCGGTGATGCCCCGGACCTTCCCGTACACCTCGGCGGCCCCGACGGGACCCGCACCGGCGTCGACCACCAGGGCGCGCTCGCGCCCGACGACGAGGCCCACGTTCATCCGGAAGCCGGGAGTCGGGAGCTGGTAGATGCCCGGCGCGAGCTCGCGCCAGGGGCTGCGGGTCTCGGCGCTGGGGACGTCGGCGGTCATGGGGTCCTCTCGGTCGCGGCAGGACTCCCAGTCTAGGTCTGCCGGGTCCGCCCGCCGGGGAGCAGGCCGGGACCTCGTGGCGCGAGGAGCCCATCCGGCAACCCCACCGGGCGTCGGAGCGGGGATCTGCGGCGTCAGGTCCCGGCAGTCGCGGTGTCCGGGGCGGTGTCCGGGGCGGTGTCCGGGGTGGTGTCCGGGGTGGTGTCCGGGGCGGACCGTGGGCTCTCCGGCACCCGGAAGACCGGCAGCGCGAGGTTGATCAGGGGCCCGATGAGGAGCGCGAAGGCGACGGTGCCCAGCCCCACGGTCCCGCCGAGCAGCCAGCCCAGCACCAGCACCGTGCCCTCGATGCCGGTGCGGACCAGCCAGATGGGCAGGCCGCTGCGCGCGTGGATGCCCGTCATCAGTCCGTCGCGGGGTCCGGGGCCCAGGCGGGCACCGATGTAGAGGCCGCTGGCGACGGCGAGGAGCACCAGCCCGCCGGTGAACAGCAGGATCCGCGCCCACAGCTGGGTGGGCTCGGTGAGCAGTGCCAGGCCGATCTCCGCGCTCGGCCCCACGAGCGCGACGTTGAGGACGGTGCCGATGCCCGGGCGCTGCCGCAGCGGGATCCAGAGGAGCAGGACGATCAGGCCGATGATGTTGGTCATGAAACCGAAGGGGATGCCGGTCCGGAGGGACCCGCCCTGCCCGAGGACGTCCCACGGCGAGACGCCGAGGGTCGCCCGGATCATCATCGCGAGGGACAGGCCGTAGAGGAAGAGTCCGAGCAGCAGTTGCAGTCCGCGCCGGACACCGAGGAAGGTCATGCCTTCAGTAGAACCTGTCATTGGACTGACAACAAGATGCCAATCATGGGATGGTGGCTCCATGATGGTCCTCACCGCGCGGCGCCTCGCCGCGGAACTCGGCTCCTGGCGGACCGCCGGGCCCGCCTACGCTGCACTGGGCGACCGCATCCGCCTGCTCACCCTCGACGGCCGGATCCCCCTCGGGTCACGGCTACCGGCCGAGCGGGAACTCGCGGTGCAGCTCGCGGTCAGCCGCACGCTCGTCGCCGCCGCCTACGCGCGCCTGCGCTCGGCCGGGTACGTGCAGAGCATGCGCGGCTCGGGATCCGTGGTGTCGATGCCGGGACGCGGCGCCCCGGTGCACGACGACGGCGGCTCCGGCGTCGTGCTCGACCTCAGCAAGGCGGCGCTGCCCGCCGCCCCGCAGGTCGGCGAAGCAGCCGCGCGTGCCGCCGCCGAGCTGCCCGCCTACCTCAACGGTGACGGCTACGACCTGCTCGGCCTCCCCCGGCTGCGGCAGGCCCTCGCGGACCGGTACACCGCCCGCGGCGTACCGACCGAGCCCGGGCAGCTCATGGTGACCCTCGGCGCGCAGCACGCCATCTCGCTCCTCGCGCGGACCTGGCTGACACGCAGCGACACCGTCCTGGTCGAGGCCCCGAGCTATCCGCACGCGTACGAGGCGCTCCGCGCGGCCGGCCGGCGGCTCGTCCCCGTCTCCGTCGGCGCGGGGGACGGCTGGGACGACGACGGCCTGGAGCAGGCCTTCGACCGGGCACGGCCCGCACTCGCCTACGTGATGCCGGACTTCCACAACCCCACCGGGGCCGTGATGCCGCCCGGTCAGCGCGAGCGCCTCATGTCCGCCGCGGCGCGGGCCGGCACGGTGGTCGTGGCGGACGAGACGATGGCCGAGCTGCGGATCGAGGGCGACGCCGAGCCGCCCCTCGCGGCGTTCGGTCCCGCCGTGCTGATCGGCTCCATGGGCAAGACCGTCTGGGGCGGGCTGCGTATCGGCTGGATCAGGGCCGAGCGCGAGGTGATCCGGCGGCTCGTGCAGTCACGGTACGCGCAGGACCTCGGGACGCCGATCCTCGAGCAGCTGATCGCCCTCGAGATGCTCGGGGACTACGACGCGCTGCTCCGGTTCCGGGCGCAGCAGCTCGACGACGGACAGCGGGAGCTCGGCCGGCTCCTCGCCGCACAGCTGCCGGGCTGGGACGTACCGCGCGTCTCGGGCGGCCTGTGCACCTGGGTCAATCTCGGCGCCCCGGTCAGCTCGGAGCTCGCCCTCGCCGCGCGCGACCGCGGCCTGCTGCTGGGAGCGGGTCCCCGCTTCGGCATGGGCGGCGTGTTCGAGCGCTTCCTCCGCCTCCCCTTCAGCTATCCGGCCGAGGACACCCGACGGGCCGTGGGAATCCTCGCCGGGGCGTGGGCCTCCCTGGACGGCAGCAGGTCCGCGCGCGACGACTTCGCCCCCGCGCTGGTCTAGCCCGCGCACCGGCACCGGCTGGAGCACTCGGCCCGCCGCACGACGTCGCCGCGGCGCGGGCCCGGCGCGTCACACCCGGTGCGCGGGCGCCGACCGATGACCTGACAGGTGGAGTGCGAGATAGGGCGCCGTGGCGCTCGTCCCCGCGTCGAGGCGCGCGACGTCAGCAGGCGTCCCCGCCGCGACGATCGACCCGCCCGCCGACCCGCCGCCGGGCCCGAGGTCGATCACCCAGTCGGCCGCGGCCACCACGGACATGGTGTGCTCCACGACCACGACGGTGTTCCCCGCGTCCACGAGTGTGCGCAGCTGGGCGAGGAGCAGGACGACGTCGGCCGGGTGCAGGCCCGTGGTCGGCTCGTCGAGCAGGTACAGGGTGTGCCCGCGGCGGGCGCGCTGCAGTTCCGTGGCGAGCTTGATCCGCTGGGCCTCGCCCCCGGACAACTCTGTGGCCGGCTGGCCGAGGCGGAGGTAGCCCAGGCCCACCTCGCGGAGCGTGGCGAGGGAGCGCGCTGCGGCGGGGACGTTCGCGAGGAAACCGGCGGCGTCGTCGACCGTCAGGGCGAGCACGTCGGCGATGCTGCAGCCGTCCAGCGTGACCGCGAGCGTCTCCTCGTTGTAGCGCGCGCCGTGGCAGGTGGGGCACGGCCCGTAGCTCCCGGGCAGGAAGAGCAGCTCGACGGACACGAAACCTTCGCCCTGGCACGTCTCGCAGCGGCCGCCCTGCACGTTGAAGGAGAAGCGACCCGCTCCGAAGCCCCTGGCCCGGGCCTCGTCCGTCGCGGCGAAGGCTTTCCGCACGGCGTCGAAGAGCCCCGTGTAGGTGGCGAGGTTGGATCGCGGCGTCCGCCCGATCGGCTTCTGGTTGACGCTGACGAGCCGGTCGACGGCCTCGAGGCCGCTGATGCCCGCCACTGGCGGCTCTGCCGCGCCGGCCTGACTGTCGGCGTCGTCGTCGATCTCCTCCGGGGTGTCGTTGCGCACGTGCGCCCCGACGGCCTCGGCCAGGACCGAACTGACCAGGGTCGACTTCCCGGAACCGGACACCCCGGTGACCGCCGTCAGCACGCCGACCGGGATCTCGGCGTCGAGTCCCGCGAGGTTGTGGCGGTGGATGCCGGTCAGGCGCAGCCAGCCCGCGGGCGCACGCGGTGCGGGAGGACCGGCGTCCGCGGAGCCGCTTCCGGCGAGGAACGGTGCCGTCACCGATGCCGGGATGGCGGCGAGGCCGTCGACCGGGCCGCTGTAGAGGACGGTGCCGCCGCCCTCGCCCGCACCCGGGCCCACGTCGACGATCCAGTCCGCGTGGCGCACCACGTCCATGTTGTGCTCGACGACGAACACCGAGTTGCCGGCGTCCTTGAGCTCCTCGAGGACGGCCAGGAGCGGCTCGACGTCGGCCGGATGAAGGCCCGCCGAGGGCTCGTCGAGGACGTAGACCACGCCGAACAGGCCCGAGCGGAGCTGGGTGGCGATCCGGAGCCGCTGCATCTCCCCGGGTGAGAGCGTGGGCGTGGCGCGGCCGAGGCTGAGGTAGCCGAGCCCGAGGTCCACGAGAGTGCCGAGCCGCTGCACGAGGTCCCTGCTGATGGTCACCGACACCTCCGTCCCCTCCCCCGAGGTCCACGACCGGTGGGCTGCGGACGGGTGGTCGAGGGTCGCCGCCGGTTCGAGGTGCGCCGCCAGCTCAGCCAGCGGCAGGGCGTTGGCCTCGGCGATCGAGAGGCCGGCGAACGTCACCGCGAGCGCCTCCGGCCGCAGCCCGCTCCCGCCGCAGACCCCGCACGGCCCGGATTCCATGAAGGGCAGCACGCGCTCGCGCATCTGCTGGCTCTTGGAATCGTGCAGGGTGTGCAGCACGTAGCTCTTCGCGCTCCAGAAGCGCCCCTTGTAGGGCTTGGCCACGCGGTCCCGCTGCGGGGTCACCTCGACCACGGGCTGCTCCTCGGTGAACAAGAGCCACGTCCTCGCCTCCTCCGGCAGCTCGCGCCACGGGACGTCGATGTCATGGCCCAGTTCGCTCACGACGTCGCGCAGGTTCTTGCCCTGCCAGGCTCCCGGCCACGCGGCGATGGCGCCGTCGCGGATGCTGAGCGTCGGATCGGGAACGAGGGATTGCTCCGTGACGTCGCGGGCTATTCCGAGCCCATGGCAGCGCGGGCAGGCTCCGGCCGCGGTGTTCGGTGAGAAGGCGTCGGACTCGAGCCGTCCGGCGGCGTCCGCCGGGTACGTGCCGGCCCGGGAGTAGAGCATCCGCAGGGAGTTCGACAGCGTGGTCAGCGTGCCGACGGTCGAGCGGGCGCTCGGGGTGCCGCGCCGCTGCTGGAGGGCGACGGCGGGAGGCAGCCCGGTGATCGAGGCGACATGCGGGGTGTGGCCCTGCTGGATGAGCCGCCGCGCGTACGGGGCCACGGACTCCAGGTAGCGGCGCTGGGCCTCGGCGTAGATGGTCCCGAACGCGAGGGAGGACTTGCCCGAGCCCGAGACACCCGTGAAGGCGACGACGGCGTCGCGGGGGCAGTCGACGTCGACTCCGCGCAGATTGTTCTCGGTGGCGCCGAGGACCCGGACGAAGCCGGGCCGGCTGGTCGGCGTGCCGGACGGGATGCTTTCGGTCGATTCGATCACCGGTCCCACCCTACGGTCCCCCACGCCCCCGTGCGCACCTCCCCGGGCCTCGGAGCACCCCGCGCGCATCGAGCGGGGTGGCCGAGATGCGGGCCGTCGTCGTCGGAGGCACACCCGCCGATGAAGACCCGGTCGATCCACCCCGTGGGGATCGCCGGCATGGACCACCTGTACACGGGGACGACGAGCACCACGTCCGTCACGGCGTCGAGCCGTTCCTGCTCGCGCAGGACGGACGGCCGGGGCACCCGTTCACCGGGTGCGTCGTGCGCAGGGCCCGGTGTTGCCCGGGACGGTCGGCGGCGGATCATAGGTCGCGCCGCCGTCGAGCGGAAGGCATCGACCGGCACGATCCTCACCTCGCGACCGCCTGCACGCCTTCCTAGGCTGGAGCGATGGCCGACATCGACGAAGAGTTCCCGACGCTGGACGATCTCAACCCCGACAACGACGCCCTGCCGCGGCCCTCGCCCCGGACCCACGGCAAGTCCGACGACCACGTGGACGACGACGCCCTGGCGCTCGCCACCGAACGCGAGGAAGTGGCACTGGGCCTGAAGGACTATGTCCCGGACGACGTCCCCGATGCCACGGATCCGCTGCCCCCGCAGGCAGCTTCGGAGGCCGACCTCGCCCAGCGCGGTCTGCTGGGAGACCCCGGCGAGGGCTGACCGGACAGCGTTCGCCGCGGCCGGTCAGAGGTCGGCCAGCATCCCGCCCGGGTTCTCCATCGCGTCGGCGACGAAGCGGAGGAACCCACCGGCCGTCCCGCCGTCGCACACCCGGTGGTCGAACGCGAGCGTCAGCTCGGTCACCTTCCGCACGGCGAGCTCACCGTCGACCACCCAGGGGCGGTCCATGATGCGCCCCATGCCGAGGATCGCCGACTCCGGGTAGTTGATGATCGCGGCGCTGCCATCCACTCCGAAGACGCCGTAGTTGTTCAGCGTGAAGGTACCGGAGGACAGGTCGGACGGTGTCGCCTTCCCGGTGCGCGCGAGGGCAGCCAAGCGCCGGATCTCGGTGTCGAGTTCACGCGCCGACAGGGTGTCGGCGCGTCGGACGCTCGGCACCACGAGACCTCGGTCGGTCTGTGCCGCGATGCCGAGGTTCACGCCGTCCACGCGCACGAGCTCCTGCGTGCCGTCCTCGCCCGTGGTGATCCTGCTGTTCAACGCGGGATAGCGTGCCAGGCCCGCGACCACGAAGCGCGCCACGAAGGCGAGGATGCCGGGGACGGCGTCGGGCGTGCGCCGTTTGATCCCGTCGCGGAGTTCCACGAGGGCCGTGACGTCGACATCCACCCACACGGTCGCCTCGGGGATCTCCCGCCGGCTCCGCGACATGGCGTCCGCGATCGTCCGACGCACCCCGCGCAGTGGTGTCCGCTCGAGGACGGCGAGGCCGGATCGTGAGTCACGGGACACCGATGCCTCCGCGGGGGGCACCGGCGTGTCGGGACCACCGGTCAGGTCGGAGGGGCTGACGTGCACGGCGATGGCGGCATCGATGTCGCGCCGGAGGATCAGGCCCTTCTCCCCCGACCCGCGGACGTCGTCGAGCCTGATGCCGTGGTCGCGGGCGAGCTTGCGCACGAGCGGCGAGACGCACAGGGGTGCGCGCCGCTCGGGGGCCTCACCCGGGTCGGTCGGCGTGTGGGCCGGAGTGCGGGCAGAACCCTGGGCCGGAGCCTGCCCGGGAAGCTGCGCGGATGCGCTCGCCGGGCTGCTCGTCGAATCAACAGCACCTTCGAGCGCCGGTCGCGTAGCTGTCGGCGCTGCGCCTTTCCGCGGTCGCGTCCGGCCGCCGGTCAGCCCACCCGGGGTGCCGTACCCGATGAGGACGTTCCCGGACCCCTCGCTCACGACCGGCGACCGCTCGTCGGGACGGGTCGCGGACGCCGGGACACCGGAATCCTCGCGAAGCACCTCGGCGGCGCCGTCGATCGCCGCGGCATCGGAGGTGACCGCGGCATCAGGGGTAGCTGCGCCGGATCCTGGTACGGGAGCCCCCTCGGGCCGCACGGACAGGAAGGGGGCGCCGACGTCGAGCACCTCGCCCGGCCGCCCGTGGAGGACGGCGACCGTTCCCGCGAAGGGCGACGGCACCTCGACCACGGACTTGGCGGTCTCGACCTCGGCGATCGCCTGGTCGACGACGACGGTGTCACCCTCCGCGACGAGCCACGACACCAGCTCGGCCTCCGTGAGGCCCTCGCCCAGGTCGGGGAGCATGAAGACGAGGAGCTTCTCGGCAACGGTCGGCGTGCTCATGTCAGTCCTCCCACTGCAGCTGGTCGACGGCGTCGAGGATGCGGTCCACACTCGGGAGGTAGAAATGCTCCAGCTTGGGCGAGGGGTAGGGGATGTCGAAGCCGGTGACGCGGAGCACGGGCGCCGCCAGCGAGTGGAAGCAGCGTTCCTGCACGCGGGCCACGATCTCCGACGCCACCGACGCGAATCCGGGGGCCTCGGCCACGACGACGGCGCGGCCGGTGCGCCGGACGCTCTCGCAGACGGTCTCGTCGTCGAAGGGCACGATGGAGCGCAGGTCGATGACCTCGATCGAGCGCCCCTCCTCGGCGGCGGCAGCCGCAGCGGCGAGCGCCGTGGGCACGGACGGCCCGTAGGTGATGAGCGTGGCGTCGGTCCCCGCGCGGGCGACGACGGCGCGGCCGATCCGCCGGGGCGCCTGACCGTCGTCGTACGTGCGGCGGAGCTCCGCGAGGTCCACCTCCTCCTTCGACCAGTACAGCTTCTTCGGCTCGAGGAAGACGACGGGGTCCGGGGAGGCGATGGCCTCGCGCAGCATGAAGTAGGCGTCGCGCACCGTGGCGGGAGCCAGCACGGTGAGGCCCGGCGTGTGCGCGTAGTAGGCCTCGGAGGAGTCGCAGTGGTGCTCCACGCCGCCGATCCCGCCGGCGTAGGGAATCCGGATGACGATCGGCAGACGCACCTTGCCGCGGGTCCGGTTCGGCATCTTCGCGACATGGCTCACCACCTGCTCGAAGGCCGGGTAGGCGAAGGCGTCGAACTGCATCTCGACCACGGGCTTCATGCCGTTCATCGCCATGCCCACGGCCATGCCCATGATGCCGGCCTCGGCGAGGGGGGTGTCGAAGCACCGCTCCTCGCCGAACCGTGCGGTGAGTCCGTCGGTGATGCGGAAGACACCGCCGAGCCTCCCGACGTCCTCGCCGAACATGAGCACGGCGGAATCGGCCTCCATGGCGTCCGCGAGCGCTGCGTTCAGGGCCTTCGCGAACGTCGAGGTGGAGCGCGGCGCGGGTGGCACGACGCCGGCCTGCCGGTCCTGGGTTGCGCGGGCCGGCGCCTCCGTGGTCTGCGTCATGGCCGCTCCCCGTCCGCCTGGTCGCCGTCGCCGGGTGCGTCGCCGGCACCGTCAACGGCGGGGTCGGCGCCGCGCGCCAGTTCCTCGCGCAGCTGCTCCGCCTGCTCGCGCAACTGCGACGTCTTCTCGGTGTACACGTACTCGAAGAGCTCTGCCGGATTCACGTCGACCTCCGTGTTGAGTCCCTGGCGGATGGCGGCCGCGATGCGCTCCGCCTCGTCGGAGAGCGTGCGCTCCCCGTCATCGGTCAGCAGGTTCAGGCCCCGCAGGTAGGTGCGCATCCGCAGGAGGGGATCGCGCGGCACCCACTGCTCGACGTCGTCGGCCGAGCGGTAGCGGGTGGCGTCGTCGGCGTTGGTGTGCGCCTGCATGCGGTAGGTGTGTGCCTCGATGAGCGAGGGGCCCCCGCCGTCACGCGCGCGGTCCACGGCGGAGCCGAGGACGGAGAGGAGGGCAGCGAGGTCGTTCCCGTCCACCCGCTCGCCCGGCATGCCGTAGCCGATGGCCTTGTGCGCCAGCGACGGCGCCACGGTCTGGCTCGAGAGCGGCACCGAGATGGCGAACTCGTTGTTCTGGATGAAGAAGACCACGGGGACGTGGAACACGGCGGCGAAGTTCAGGGCCTCGTGGAAGTCCCCCTCGCTGGTCGCACCGTCACCGCACATGGCGAGGACCACGGTCGGCTCACCGCGCAGCTTCGCGGCGTGCGCCACACCGACGGCATGCAGCAGCTGGGTTGCGAGCGGGGTGGCCTGCGTGGCGACGCGGTGCTCGTAGGGGTCGTAGCCGCCGTGCCAGTCACCGCGCAGGAGCGTCAGGACCTCGAGCGGGTCGACGCCGCGCGTAATGACCGCGACCGTGTCACGGTAGGTGGGGAACAGCCAGTCCTCCTCGTCCAGCACGACGGCGGCGGCCACCTGGCACGCCTCCTGTCCGTGCGAGGACGGATAGACCGCCATGCGGCCCTGGCGCACGAGTGCGTTCGCCTGGTCGTTGATCCGGCGGCCCGTCACGAGCCGGCCGTAGACCCCGAGCAGTCGCTCACCGTCGGGGAGGGGGTAGCGGTCGTCGTGCGTGTGCCGCCCCTCGGGGTCGATCAGTTGCACCGGCCGGGCCGATGGGAGGAGCGCGCGGTCTGCCGCCGACGTCGTCCTGTCCTCCGCGGGCACGCCCATCATGCTCCTGCCCTCGTTCGTTGCCGTACTCATGTCCGCCTCCGTCACCGGCCGCTGCAGCGGCGCGTCGATCCCGCGCGCCGGGAGCCCCGGCGCTGGATGCTGTGTCGCTCCAGTATGGCCAGCGGTCCTCTTTTGTATCCAGAGAGCAGCAGAAGTCTGGATGTTCGAAGCCAGAGAGGAGTATTGTTTGGACGAATTGCCAGTGTGAGCTGGATTACGTAAAGGAGCGTGGACAGGTGGCGGACGGAAAACTCGACGACGTCGACCGGAGGATCCTCGCCGAACTGACGCGGGACGGACGGCAGTCCGTCACGTCGGTCGCCGAACGGGTGCACATCTCCCGCGCGCACGCCTACTCGAGGATCGCGAAACTCACCGAGGACGGCGTCCTCACCCGGTTCACGGCCATCATCGATCCCGCGAAAGCAGGCCTCCGCTCCTCCGCCTACGTCACCCTCAAGGTACGGCAGCACTCCTGGCGCGAGCTCCGGGACAAACTCCGCGACGTCCCGGAGATCCACCACATCGCCCTGGTGGGCGGGGACTTCGACGTCATCCTCCTGGTGCGGGCCGAGGACAACGTGGGCCTGCGGCGCGTGATCTTCGACCAGCTGCAGTCCATGCCCGGGGTGCTCGACACCCAGACGTTCCTGGTCTTCGAGGACCTCGACACGCGCTGAGGCCTCCGCCCTCGTGTCGCCGTTCCCGTCGGAGGACGGGCGGTCACGGCGGTCACCGCGGCCGGCGAGGACCGGCGGTCACCGCGCCCTGCGGGTGAGGACCAGATGGACCACGCCGCTGGGGGACGGCGTGGCTTCGATAGCGAAGCGCTGCTCGAGCCCTTCGAGAGAATCCCAGAGGCGTTCGCCCCGCCCGAGGAGGATCGGTACGAGGACGATGTGCAGGTGGTCGATGAGGTCGGCCTCGAGGAACGCGCGGACCGTGGTGACGCCGCCGCCGATCCGCACGTCGAGGCCTCCGGCCAGCTCGCGTGCCTGCGCGAGCGCCGCCGCCGGCTCCGCATCGACGAAGTGGAACGTCGTCCCACCCTCCATCTCGAGCACGGGCCGCGGATGGTGCGTGAGGACGACGACGGGCGTGTGGAAGACGGGATCCCCGCCCCACCACCCCTTCCACTCGTGGTCCTCCCAGGGGCCGCGGTGGGGTCCGAACTTGTTGCGGCCCATGATCTCCGCGCCGATACCGGGTTCCCAGGCGCTCGCGAAGGCCTCGTCGACGCCGGAGGAACCCGCCGACTCCCCGTGCAGGCCCATCGCGCGGAAGGTGCGGGTCTCGAACGCCCATTCGACGAGCCGCGAGCCCGCATGCCCGAACGGGGCCTCGAGCGTCTGGCCCTCCCCGGTGCCGAACCCGTCGAGGGAGATGGAGAAGTTGTGCACGCGGACGAGGGACATGGCAGCTCCTGGGTGCTGGTGGCGTGGACCCACTGTAGGGCCTGCTGCGTCCCGGGTCACCCGATGCTGCACACCCGGCTTCTAGCCGCTCGGCCGGGACGTCTCGCGAACGTCCAGCGCCCGCGCCATCCGGTCCACCGCTTCGGTGACGACGGCGCGCGACGTCGCGAAGTTGAACCGGATATGACCTCCCCCGCCGGCGCCGAAGACATGGCCCGAACTCAGGGCGACCCGGGCGTGGTCGAGGAAGAACCGTGCCGGACCGGCCAGGTCGGTCACGATGCCCGGGGCACCGTCCGCGGCAGGGTCATGAAGGCCCAGCGGGCGGCAGTCCAACCAGGCGAGGTAGGTCCCTTCGGGCGGACGCAGGCCGATCTGCGGGAGCCGCTCCCCGACGAGCTCGCGCAGCAGCGTCCTGTTGTCCGCCAGTCCTGCGAGCAGTGCGTCCAGCCAGGGCTCCCCCTCGTCGAAAGCGGTGGTGTGGGCGATGACGCCCAGGTGGCTGGCGCCGTGTCCCACTTCCTCGGGCAGGCGCCGGAGGTCGGCCGCCGCCTCGGGACCTGCGACGATCAGCCCCGTCTTCAGTCCGGCGAGGTTCCACGCCTTCGACGCGGCCACCACGGCGAAGCCGTCCTCCGCGCCGGCGACGCTCAGATAGGGCGTGAAGGCGGCACCCGCCAGGACGAGCGGGCTGTGGATCTCGTCCGAGACCACGCGGACGCCGTGGCGGCGCGTCAGGGCTGCCAGCTGCTCCAGCTCGGCGCGGGAGTGGACCGTGCCCGTCGGGTTGTGGGGGTTGCTCATGAGGTAGACGGCGGGCCTGCCTGCTGCCCGGACCTCACCGAACACGCGGTCGAGGGCTTCGAGGTCGAGCCGGCCCGCGTCGGTGCAGGGGGCGTGCCTGATCAGGCGCTGGTCATGCTCCACGAACGCGTAGAACGGCGGGTAGACGGGTGCGCTGACGACGACGGTGTCACCGGGCGACGTCAGGAGCCGGATCACCTCGACGATGCCGAGCATGACGTCGGGCGCGAGGGCGGTGTTCGCCGGATCGACACCGGCCCAGCCCCAACGCCGCCCGGCGAACCCCGCGTAGGCCTCGGCGAGTCCCCGACCGGAGGGGTAACCGGTGTCGCCGCGCTCGATGGCCTGCCTGAGGGCTGCGGCGATCGGTTCGGCCAGTCGGACGTCCATCTCGGCGACCCACAGGGGAAGGACGTCCTCCGGGTAGGTCCGCCACTTCACGCTCGTGCGGCGCCGGAGGTCCTCGAGGGACAACTCCTCCAGCGGATTGGCGATACCGGTCACGGTGGCTCCTCCTGTGGGCGATGGGATGACGCCAGCTTGCCACTCCTGCTCCTGCTCCTGCTCCTGCTCCTGCTCCTGCTCCTGCTCCTGCTCCTGCTCCTGCTCCTGCTCCTGACGACCCTCGTCACGGCGCCCCCGCTACCTCGGCGGGGCTACCCATGGTGTTCGCTCCCCGCGCCCCTGCATAATGACCGAAGCAGACCCGCGGGGCCGGGTTCGCGGCGTTCCACGTGGGGGAGAGAATGACGGATTCAGGGAGCACCGGCGGTCAGGGGCAGGACGACGGAGGGCGCCTCCACGGCGCAGGCGGGTCCGGCGTTCCTCCGACTCCCCCGGGTCCGGTCGGGGCCGGCCCGACTCCTCAGGGCCCCTTCGGCAATGATCCGGGCCACGGTGCGTCCTTCGATGATCTGCCGCGGGCGAACGCCCCCCGCACGGAGAATCTGTGGGCGACACCCGGCCCCGGCGACGTCGAGCGGCTCGCCGGGAGCCGGCCCTCCCCGCCGCAGCGCACAGGACCAGGCCAGGTTCCGCAGGGCGCCTTCAGCGGCTACGCGTCCGGGTCCGGCGGACCACCTCCGCGCAGGAGGGGCCTGCCGGTGTGGGGCTGGGTCCTCATCGGGGCCGGGACACTCGTGGTCGGCCTGGTCGGTGTGGTGGTGGTCCTCGCGGTCCTCGGTCTCGCCGCGACGTTCACCCCCACGACGGCCTCCGAGACGGGGTTCGCCGCTCCGCCGTCGACGGACGTCCCGGGTGGCCCCGTCCCGGAGATCACCGGCCCTGACCCCGCCGCCGGAACGATCGACGCGCCCGAGCAGCAACCGCTCGAAAGCTCCGCCCTCTTCACCGCTCCGCCGTCCTGGGCGCAGCCGGTGGCGACGTGGACCATGGACGACCTCCCGGCCGACGGCATCTCCACCTTCAGCAGTCCGAACGGCTGCGACCTCCTGCTGGAGCAGGCGTACATGCCGCCGCTCGACGGTGACGACGACCTCCTGAGCGACGCTCCTGCCACCTCGAGCTACATGGTCTACCTGCTCGAATTCTTCGCGGACCTCGAAGGCGGAACGATCGAGGGCCAGGCCGGCACCGTCCCCCTCAGCATCAACTTCGCCGGCGGACCCACCGTGGACCTCTCGACGACCACGCTCCCGGGCCTCACCCTCGAGGGCGACACCGGGGTGCGCTACATCGCGACCCGCGCCATGCCGGCGAGTGAGGGGGTGGTCAGCGCCGTCATGACCTGTCCGCAGGCCGTCCTCGACGCCGACCCGGCCTTCTTCTCCGAGGCGATGGCGCGGCTCTACATCCTGCCGACTCCCTAGGAGCCCCCACCTCGATGCGCTCGACCAGTCGGGTCACAGCCGCCGTCGCAGCGAGTACCTACCGGGCAGCCCGGATGTGTGCGCGATCAGTGCGCGACAGAACCGGCGGTAGCGCCCGCGACGGGGAACCGGTCAGCTGCCGAAGCGCGGAGCCCGCTTCTCCCGGAAGGCCGCGAGACCCTCGCGGTAGTCCTCCGTGCTGCCGAGCACGGCCTGCGCGTCGTTCTCGCCGCGGATGGCGTCCCACAGGCCCAGGCGGTCGTCGCGGATCCGCCCGATGAGCTGTTTCGAGGCGACGAGCGACTGCAGCGGACCGCGGGCGGCCCGGGCGGCCTTCGCCCTCGTGAGGTCCAGGAGGTCCGCCGCAGGCACTGCACGGCTGAAGAGGCCACCGGCCACGGCCTCCGCGCCGGTCATGAGGTCGCCGGTGTACATCAGGTCGAGGGCCCGGTGCGAGCCGAGCCGTTCCATGAACAGCCAGTGCCCGCCGGAGTCGAGCATCAGCCCGAGATTGGCGAAGGGCGAGCCGATCTTGGCGTCCTCGGCGACGTAGACGACGTCGGTCGCGATGAGCAGGCCGAGCCCGACGCCGAGGCACGCACCCTGTGCGGCGGCGAACGTCGGAGCCGGGAAGTCGGCCATCTTCCGGAGCAGGGGCGTCAGGGTGGCATCGAGGAACTCGTACGCGTCGTCGTCCTCGAAGGTGATGGCCCCGAGGTTGCGGCCCGCACAGAACGCGCGTCCCTCCCCGCGCAGCACGAGGGCTCGGACCGTGCCTTCCCGCACACCGGCTGCGGCGTCGTCGTACGCGGCGGCCAGGTCCTCGAGTGCCTGGGCGTCGACGGCGTTGAGCCGGTAGGGCGCGTCCAGCACCACGTCGGCGATGCCGTCGGCGATCGTCAGCCGGACCATGCTCGTCGATGTGGTGTCCTGTGGTGCGGTCATCGCTGCTCCTAGGCGTCGTAGTCGACGGTGACGGTGTCGCTGGTGGGGTGGGCCTGGCACGTCAGCACGAAGCCCTTCGCCACCTCGTCGGGCTCCAGCGCGTAGTTCTCGGTCATCTCCACGGTGCCCTCGACCACCTTCGCGCGGCACGTGCCGCAGACACCACCGGCGCATGCGAAGGGGACGTCGGGCCGCACCCGCAGGGCGGCGTTCAGGATGGACTCCCGCGCATGGGTGGGACTCTGCACGGATCCCTGGAGGCCGTCGAGGTTGAAGGAGATCGTGTAGTTCTCGCCGCTCTCCGCGGGCGCGACCGGGCGCCCGATGCTCCCCTCCGGACGTGTGGGCTCACCCGTCGTGAACAGCTCGAAGCGGATCCTCTCAGCGGGGACGCCTCGCTCCGCGAGCGCATCCCGGCAGAGCTGCACCAGCTCGAAGGGCCCGCAGAGGAACCACTCGTCCACCCGCTCGGCGGCCAGGACCGTCCCGAGGAGCTTCTCCAGCTTCTCGGCGTCGATCCGGCCGGACAGCAGCGGCGAGATGCGCTGCTCCCGGGACAGGACATGGTGCAGCGCGAACCGCGCGGGGTAGCGGTCCTTGAGGTCGGCGAGTTCCTCGAGGAACATCACGTCCATCGCCGCCCGGTTCGCGTAGATGAGGTCGAAGCGCGCATTGGGGCTGCCGGCGAGCATCGACCGAGCGATGGAGATCACCGGCGTGATGCCTGATCCCGCCGCGACGGCGACGAGAGCGACAGCCTGGTCGCCCGGCGTCGTACGCGGGGTGAACTGTCCCAGCGGACTCATGACGTCGAGGGTGTCCCCCGCCGCGAGCGACTCGTTGGCCCACGTCGAGAACACTCCGCCGAGGTCCCGCTTGACGGCCACGCGGAGCTCACCGGGGCGGGGATCGGCACAGATCGAATAGCTGCGCCGGACCTCCTTGGGCTCCCCGTCGACGTCGAGCGTCGCCCGGAGCGCCACGTACTGGCCGGGAAGGTAGTCGTACTTCTCCTGGAGCTCGGCGGGAACGTCGAGGGTGACCTCGACCGCGTCCTCGGTGAGGCGGCGCACCTCGCGGACCGTGAGCGTGTTGAAGGCACTCCGCCGCTGGGTGGAGGGGGCGAGGACGACGGCCATCAGTGCACCTTGAAGTAGTCGAAGGGTTCCCGGCAGTCGTTGCAGACGTACAGGGCCTTGCAGGAGGTCGAGCCGAAGCGCGTCATCTCGCGGGTGTTGAGCGACGAGCACTGCGGACACTTGACGCTGAGCCCGATCCGGACCGGACCGGCGGCGGCCTTCCCCGTGGGCGGGGCGATGCCGTAGTCCACGAGTTTCGCCTTGCCGTCGTCGCTCATCCAGTCCGTGGTCCAGGCGGGCGAGAGGACCAGGCGCACGGCGACGTCGTCGTACCCCGCTCCCCTGAGGGCCTCGGTGACGTCGTCGCGGATGGCGTCCATGGCGGGGCAGCCCGAGTACGTCGGCGTGATGGTCACGAGGACCTGCCCGGTCTCCGCGACGTGGGCGTCGCGGAGGATCCCGAGGTCCTCGATCGTGAGGACCGGGATCTCGGGGTCGCAGACCGTCGCGGCGATGTCCCACGCCGCGGCGTCCACGGCGGACGAGGGCCGCAGATCGGTGACGGTCACCACGACGCTCCGGGGTACTCCCTCGCGAGCACCTGGAGTTCGGCGAGGATGTAGCCGAGATGTTCGCTGTGCCGTCCGAGGCGCCCGCCGCCCACGGATCCGGGCACCTGCGGCACGTCCAGATCGGCCTCGGCGAGGACCGCCTGCACCGCCGCGTCGAACGGCGCACGAAGACTGCTCGGGCGGACACCGGCATCACCGAGCTCGTCGACGAGTGGATGATCGGTGAAGAGTTCCTCGACGTACGGCCAGGTCAGCTTGAGACCGGCGATCATCCTGCGGCGCGACTCCTCGGTGCCCTGACCGAGGCGCAGGATCCACTGGATGCTGTGGTCCCGGTGGTAGTCCACCTCCTTGACCGCCTTCGCGGCGATCGCGGCGAGGGTGGGATCGCTGGAATCCACCAGCCGCGAGTAGAGCTCCCACTGGTAGAGGGCGACGACGAACTGCCGCGCGATGGTGCGGGCGAAGTCCCCGTTGGGCTGCTCGACGAGATGGACCGAGCGGAACTCGGGCTCCCGGCGGAAGTAGGCGAGATCGTCCTCGGTCTTGTCCCACGCCCGTCCCGCATAGGTGAGGAAGGACCGGGCGTGGCCGATCTGATCGAGCGCGATGTTGGCGAGCGCCACGTCCTCCTCGAGTTCGGGCGCGCGGGAGATCCACCAGCCGAGCCGCTGCGCGAGGATCAGGGCGTCGTCGCCCAGCCACAGCGCGTACTGCCCGACGGCGTCCGAGGGCTTCGCCTCGAGCAGCGCGATATCCTCCGGCCGCAGGGCGTTGCCCGGGGTGATGCGGGTCGCGCTGGCGTTGGCCTCGCTCACAGGTGCTTCACTCCCTCGCTCTTGGTGTAGTACGTCGCGTGCCGGTAATCCTTGCCCTGGGGGGATTCGAAGAACTGGTCCTTCGCGTCGGGGTCGCTGGTGATGATCGCCGTCGCCGGGACCACCCACAGGCTCACGCCCTCGTTGCGCCGCGTGTAGAGGTCACGCGCGTTCCGCACGGCCATCTCGGCGTCGGGCGCGTGGAGCGACCCGGCGTGGACGTGGGAGAGCCCGCGCGACGACCGCACGAACACTTCCCAGAGCGGCCAGGCCGCACGCGGTTCCCGCGGACCCGACGACGGTGCCTTCGCGCCGTCGTCGCCCGTGGTCGACCCGCCCGTCACCTACGCCGCCTGCGCGGTCTTGAGGACCTGCTTCTCGGCGTAGGCCGCAGCGGCTTCGCGCACCCAGGCGCCGTCCTCGTGGGCTTCGCGGCGCCGCTCCATGCGCTGGGCGTTGCAGGGTCCACGGCCCGCGAGGACCTCCTTGAACTCGTTCCAGTCCAAGGGCCCGTGCTGCCAGCGGCCGGTCTCCTCGTCGAAGCGCACGTCCTGGTCGGGCAGGTCGAGCCCGAGAACCTTGATCTGCTCGACCATCATGCCGACGAAGCGCGAGCGCAGCTCGTCGTTCGAGAAGCGCTTGATGTTCCACTCCATGGACTTCTGCGAGTTGGGCGAGTCCTCGTCCGGCGGACCGAACATCATCAGGGACGGCGCGTACCAGCGGTTCACGGCGTCCTGCGCCATCTGCTTCTGCGCCTCGGTGCCGTTGGCGAGTTCGAGCAGGATCTCGAAGCCCTGGCGCTGGTGGAAGGACTCCTCCTTGCAGATGCGCACCATCGCGCGGCCGTACGGGCCGTAGGACGCACGGCACAGGGGCACCTGGTTGCAGATGGCCGCACCGTCGACGAGCCAGCCGATCGCACCTATGTCGGCCCAGGTGAGGACGGGGTAGTTGAAGATGCTCGAGTAGCGCGCCTTGCCGGCGATCAGGTCCTCGGTCATCTGGTCACGGGGCGTTCCGAGGGTCTCGGCCGCGGAATAGAGATAGAGCCCGTGGCCGGCTTCATCCTGCACCTTGGCCATGAGGACGGCCTTGCGCTTGAGGGACGGCGCGCGCGTGATCCAGTTGGCCTCGGGCTGCATGCCGATGATCTCGGAGTGCGCATGCTGGGAGATCTGGCGCGTCAGCGACTTGCGGTAGTCGGCCGGCATCCAGTCACGGGGCTCGATGCGTGAGTCCTGGGCGATCAGCTCGTCGAATCGGCGCTCACCGGCCGCGTCGTGGTCCTCGCGGCTCCGCGGATCAATCGCTGTCGTCGTCATCGTGCTACCTCGCTCGTCTGGACGTATGCGGCGTATTTACCGACCGTTCGTTCAGTATAGGGAGCAGGGCGTTGAGCAGTCAACGGAACGACGGGTCGCCGGACGGGATCTGCCGGTCAGCGAGACGTTCCTCCAGCCAGGCGAGCGCCAGGGAGACGGACGTGAAGTACCGGGTGGGATGCACCGCCCTGCATGCTCCCGCAGCCAGCACCTCGTCCATCGGCCCGTCGCCCAGCAGGGCGGCCGCGACCACGAGCGACTCCCCGTTGAAGGCCGCCCGCGCATCGGAGCGGACGTCGACCGTCGTCGTCATGTCGACCAGGATGGCGTAGGGCCCGCCGGAGGACATGATCCTGCTCGCGGCGAGCACCGAGAGCGCGTCGTCGTGATCGATGTGCGTCCCCGGACTCCAGGAGAGGCGCTGCAGACCGGGCGCGATCAAGGAGACTGTCGCTCGGCCGCTCGCCGCCACCACACTGTTCATCGGCTTCCTCGCAGAATGCCGCCCTGGCGCCCCGGGGACGTCCGGGTCCGTTGCAGCGTTGCACGTGTGCCGAACCTATCACCCGTCAGGAAGCGGCGTAAGGGAGGCGCGAGCTCAGACGGTGTGCGCGAGACCGTCGACGGCCACCGCGTCGAGGATGGCGCGCAGTGCACGCAGTGGCTCCGTTTCGGCCGCTCGGCCGGAGAGCTGCACGTGCATCCAGTGCGCAAGGCGCTTCTCGCCCGCCGTCGCCGGCGCCACGAAGGACGGCAACCGGCCCTCCTCCTCGACGAATTCGGCCACACTGGCCACCCTGAGCCACGCCGTGCCGGTGCGGGGACTGCCGATCTCGTCCGCCGTGAGCAATCCCGCCTGCTGCAGGATCTCCCGGCGGGCGGGCCCCATCCGTCCGGCGCGCACCGACTTCCGCTGCTCGTCGAGCCACAGGGCCAGCCGGTGCTCCCCGGCAATGGCGGATCGGGTCGAGGGCTCGCGGCCTTCGGCGTCCATGAAGGCGGTCAGGGCGTGGAGACGGAGGTCCCAGGAGGTGGTCGGCACGGTGAGCGCCCTTTCACGGGTGGTGCGGTGGTATCGACAGTAAGGCTACTACTCTCTAGGCAAACTAAGGATTGTGTTCGATTGTGACGCCGTGGCCCGCCGTCCCGCCCGCTCTCCCGACCGAACGGTCGTGCAAAAATGACCCTATGACTGCTGCCGGAGCCGCTCCGCTCCCCACTGCCCGCCGGGGACGTCCCGGGTACGACCAGCAGTCGGTCCTCGCCGTCGCCGTCACGGCCTTCAACCGCCACGGCTACGAGGCGACCTCCATGGGCATGCTCGCCGAGGAACTCGGCATCAGCAAGTCGGCGATCTACCACCACGTGCCGTCGAAGGGCGACCTCCTCCGGCTCGCGCTCGACCACGCGCTCGGCGGGCTGGAGGCCGTGCTCGAGGACAGCCGCGCGGGCACCGGCGCCGCGGACGCCCGCCTGGAATTCGTGCTCCGTGGCACCATCGCCGTCCTGACGGAGCGCCTCCCCTTCGTCACGCTCCTGCTGCGGCTCCGCGGCAACACGGAGGTGGAGCGGGAAGCCCTCGACCGGCGCCGGAGATTCGACCGTGAGATCGCCGCGCTCGTCGACGCCGCCCGCCACGAGGGCTCCATCCGCGACGACATCGACCCGCGGACCACGACGCGCCTCATCTTCGGGACCATCAACTCGATCGTGGAGTGGTACCGACCCGGAGGACCGCTCACCGCGGACAAGCTGGCCGACGACATCATCCTCATGGTCTTCGACGGCCTGCACCGGCGCTGACCGGGCTGCTCCCCGGCGTCGGCTGGCCTCCCACCCACCAGCATGCAGGGGCGAACGTGCGAAGACTTCCATCGCTGAGGGGTTCCGAGGGGGATCGCCGCGTCGTCGACATCGTGCCTCGGGCTCGCGTCTCGGGCTCGACTCCCCCTCCGCATTCATACCGACTGCGCCCCGGGCCGCCGATGCCCGTACCGAACCGCCCGACGACGTGAGCTCTTCCTACCGACCGTTGCCGGTCAGTGGGAATGGGCACTCCTTCCCACCGACGGAAGCCGGTGAATGGGCTGGCGCGTCACCGCAACGGGGCCATGGCGTCGTCCACAGAGGGACACACGGCACCCTGGATCCCGACGGACCGTCACAGTGGTCCCATGACTGTCGTTCACCTGCTTTCCGAGCTGGGTGGGGTGGCCCGGCTGCCGGAGCTCGTGGCAGCCGGCACGGGGAGGGCCGCCATCGCGAAGGCGTGCGAGCGGGGTCAGGTCCTCCGGGTTGCCCGCGGCATCTATGCGCTTCCGGACCATGATCCCGTGGTCGTGGCCGCGCTCCAGCTGGGCACCGAACTCGCCTCCGTCAGTGCGGCGCAGCACCGCGGGCTCTGGATCCTCCGACGACCCGGGCTGATGCATGTCGCCACGGACCACGGGCGGCCGATCGACACTGCCGGCTTGCGCGTCCATCGGGCGGCACGCCCCGTGACGGACCTCGTCGTGTGCCTGCAGGTGATGCGGTGCCTGCCGGAACTCGATGCCCTGTCCATCGTCGAATCAGCAGTCGTCCGGGGTTCCGTCACGCTCGATGACCTGCGGGAGCACGTCGTCGGGCACAGGTCCGGCACCCTGCGCCGGATCGTGGCGCTGATCGATCCGCAGGCCGAGTCGATCCTCGAGACGGTTGCGAGGTATCGCCTGCTCGAGGCCGGGTTCCACGTCGCATCGCAGGTGCAGGTGTCCGGCGTCGGTCGTCCCGACCTCGTTGTCGATGGAGTCCTGGGGATCGAGGCCGACGGGCGCGAGTACCACAGTGACCGGCCCGCCTTCGAGGAGGACCGTCGCCGGGGGAATCTGCTGACTGCACGGGGCATGCCCGTGCCGCGCGTCACCTGGCCCCTGCTGCAGAACGATCCGGACACCTTCATTCGACTCGTCAGGGCGGCCCTCGAGGTGCACTCTGCCCAGTGACCGCGGTCGGTCGGTGGGCAGAAGCGTCTCCTCCCACTGACCGGCCTCGGTCAGTGGGAGGAACGCCGACCGACGGCCCCGGAGTGGGCGGAACGGCAGCCCCGAACCGGGACCAGCAGCTACGGCTACTTCTGCACGAGGGTCAGGACGTCGTAGGTCGCCACGATCTCGTCGTCCTGGTTGTGCAGCACGGCGTCCCAGGCCACCTCGCCGTACTCGTCGGTCTCCCGCGGCGTGATGCGCTTGGCCGTCAGCGTGACCCGGATGGAATCACCCGCGGCGACCGGCGTGATGAAGCGCAGATTCTCCAGGCCGTAGTTGGCGAGGACGGGCCCGGGCTCGGGATCGACGAACAGGCCGGCGCCCCAGGAGAGCAGCAGGTAGCCGTGCGCCACGATGCCGGGGAAGAACGGGTTGGCGGCAGCGGCCTCCTCGTTGGTGTGCGCGTAGAAGGTGTCGCCCGTCGTCTCGGCGAACGCGGTGATGTCCGCCAGCGTCACCTGCCGCAGTTCGGACCGGACGCTGTCGCCGATCCGCAGCGCCGCGAGGTCCTTGCGGAACGGGTGGACGTCGTCGAAGCGGCGGTCAGCTCCCGTGTGCCACTCGCCCGTGATGCTCGTGAGCATGTTCGGGGAGCCCTGGACCGCGGTGCGCTGCATGTGGTGCAGCACCGAGCGCATCCCGCCGAGCTCCTCGCCGCCGCCGGCCCGGCCGGGCCCACCGTGCACCAGGTGCGGGACGGGCGAGCCGTGCCCGGTCGAGGAGCGGGCGTCCTCGCGGTTCAGGATGAGCACGCGGCCGTGGTGCGCCGCGATGCCGAGGACCAGTTGCTGCGCCACGGCGGGGTCGTTGGTGCAGACCGTGGCGACGAGCGAACCGGATCCGAGGGCCGCGAGGCGGACGGCGTGCTGGACGTCGTCGTACCCGATCACCGACGCGACGGGGCCGAAGGCCTCGACCGAGTGGAGCGCCCCGGCTTCGACGTCCTGCCAGGTGAGCAGCACCGGTTCCATGAACGCCCCGCCCGGCGCCTTGCCGGAGGTGTTGTCGGCGAGCACGACGTCGGGCGCGTCCAGCGACCCGAACGCCAGGGACGCGCCGCCCGCGATCAGTTCGCGCACGGATTCCTGCACCCCCTCGAGCTGGGCGAGGGAGGCGAGTGCGCCCATCGTGACGCCCTCGGCGCGTGGGTCCCCGAGGGTCACACGCTCCCGGATCCGATCGCCGGCAGCCCGGACGACGTCCTCGACCAGCGCGTCCGGCACGATGGACCGCCGGATGCTCGTGCACTTCTGGCCGGCCTTGACCGTGATCTCCGTGACGAGCGACTTCACGAAGGCGTCGAACTCGGGGGTGCCGGGGACGGCGTCGGGTCCGAGGATGGCCGCGTTGAGGGAGTCCGTCTCGCACGTGAACCGGACACCGCCGCGCGCGATGGATGCATGCGACTTGAGGTGGTTCGCCGTCGAGGCCGAACCGGTGAAGGACACGAGGTCGCGGTAGTCGAGGTGGTCGAGGATGTCGCGGGCGGGACCGGAGATCAGCTGCAGCGCGCCCGTCGGCAGGATCGCCGAGCCGATGATGAGCTTCACGACGGCGGCGGTCAGGAACCCGGTGGGCGTGGCGGGCTTCACGATGGTCGGGACGCCGGCGAGGAACGCGGGGGCGAGCTTCTCGAGCATTCCCCACACCGGGAAGTTGAAGGCGTTGATCTGCACGGCGACGCCCGGGATCCGCGTGTGGATGTGCGTCCCGAGGAAGGAGCCGTCCTTCGAGAGCACCTCGGGCGGGCCGTCGACGATCACGTGCGAGTTCGGCAGCTCGCGGCGGCCCTTCGAGCCGAACGTGAAGAGCACGCCGATGCCGCCGTCGATGTCCACCATCGAGTCGATCCTCGTGGCGCCGGTCTTCGCGGACAGCTCGTACAGCGGTTCGCGGTGGGCATTGAGGTACTGGGCGAGCTCCTTGAGCTTCAGTGCGCGCTCGTGGAAGGTGAGGCGACCGAGTTCGGCCTGCCCCGTGGCCCGCGCGAATTCGATCGCCGCGGCGGTGTCGATCCCGGCCGTGCTGACGACGGCGAGCTCCTCGCCCGTGCTGGCGTCGCGCACCACGGTGCCGTCGTCGTCCGCGGCGGTGCGGTCGGGCGTCCACCAGGCGTCCTCGATGAAGCTGGGGACGACGTCGATCTGTACTCGTTCCGGGGCGGTGGTCATGGCCGCTCACCTTTCGCTGGTTGTGCCGAGGGAGGAGGGGAGTCGGAGGACGACGGCGCATCCTCCCAGTCGAAGAAGCCGCGGCCGCTCTTGCGTCCGAGGTGCCCCGCGGCGACCTTGTCGCGCAGGATGGCCGGCGGGGTGAAACGGGGGCCGAGTGTGGACTCGAGGTATTCGGCGATGCCGAGGCGGACGTCGAGGCCCACGAGGTCCGTGGTGCGCAGCGGCCCGACCGGATGCCGGTACCCGAGGACCATCGCGGCGTCGATGTCCTCCGCCGACGCGACGCCCTCCTCGAGCATGCGCATGGCCTCCAGGGCGATCGCGACGCCGAGACGCGAACTGGCGAAACCGGGGGTGTCCCGCACGACGACGGGCACCTTGCCGAGCGCGGTCACCCAGGTCCGCGTGGCGGCTTCGAGCTCCGGGGAGGTCTGGCTGCCGACGACCACCTCGATCAGCGCGGAGGCGGGGACGGGGTTGAAGAAGTGGAGGCCGCAGAACCGCTCCGGCCGCCGCAGGGCGCCGGCCAGTGCATCGACCGAGAGCGACGACGTGTTGGTGGCGAGCCAGGCGCCGCCGTCGATCACGTCCTCGACGGCCCGCAGTGCGTGCCGCTTGAGGTCCAGGTCCTCGGGAACCGCCTCGACGACGAGCCCGCAGTCCGTGAAGGCGGCGTAGTCCGTGGAGACCGAGACGCGGGCGGACAGGGTTCCGAGGTCCTCCGGGGTCGTCCCGCGGTCGACGCTGCGCCCGAGGGCCTGTGTCACGCGGTCGAGCCCGGCCGCGGCTGCGGCGTCGTCACGCTCGACGACGACGACGCGCGCGCCCGCGAGGCAGAAGGCGTGCGCGATCCCCGCGCCCATGCGGCCACCGCCGAGCACGCCGACCCAGGTGGGGACACCGGCGACCGAGGGGACGTCGAGGGAGGTCATCAGGAACCCTTCTTCCGGTCGAGGAACTGCTGCATGCGCTCGAACTTGGCCTCGGATTCGAAGAGGATGGCCTGCGCCAAGTGATCGATCACGGGATGCGACTCCCGGGGGGCGTGGAAGACGCTCTTGGTGATCCGGACGGCGAGGGGATCCTGGCGGGCGATCCGGTCCGCGAGTCCGTGGGCTGCTGGCAGGAGTTCGTCCGGCTCGTGGATCGAGGAGATGAGGCGTGCGTCGAGGGCCTCCTCCGCGGAGAGGATGCGCCCTGCGAGGAGGATCTCCTTCGCGAGCGGCTCCCCCACGAGCTCCTTCAGGCGCCAGGTGGCTCCAGCTGCGGGCAGGATGCCGAGGCCCGTCTCGGGGTTCCCGATCTTCAGGCGCGGTGTGCCGATGCGGAGATCGGCGGCGAAGGCCAGTTCCGCACCGCCGCCGAGCGCATAGCCGTCGAGGGCGGCGATGACGGGCATCGGCAGGGCCGCGATGCGGGCGAACAGGGTCGAGTTGATGCCGGCGAGAGCGTCGTCGCGCCGCCGTTCCCTCAGCTCGGCGATGTCGGCGCCCGAGGCGAACACGCCGCCGGACCCGATCAGGATCAGCGTGCGCGGAGCGCGCTCGAGGTCCGCGCAGACGGCATGCAGCTCATCGACCATCTGCCGGTCGATGGCGTTGCGGACCTCGGGCCGGTGGAGTTCGACGACCAGGGCGTTCGAGCCCTCGTCTTCGGTGAGCTGCAGCGCGGCGGGCATCAGACGCCCTCGAGCAGCATCGCGGTGCCCTGGCCGACGCCCACGCACATGGTTGCGAGCCCGAGCCGGCGCGCCTCCCCGCCGAGTTCCCGCTCCATGCGCCCCAGCAGGGTGATCGCGATGCGGGAGCCCGAGGAGCCGAGCGGGTGGCCGAGGGCGATCGCCCCGCCGTCCCGGTTCACGATCTCCTCGTCGAGGCCGAGGCGGCGGATGCATGCGAGGGACTGCGTGGCGAAGGCCTCGTTGAGTTCGACGGCGCCGAGATCGGCGATGCCCGCTCCGGTCCGGTCCAGGACCTTCTGCGTGGCGGGGACGGGGCCGATCCCCATGATCTCCGGGGGCACACCGGCGGAGGCGCCGTCGAGGATCCGGGCCCGCGGCGTCAGCCCGTAGCGCTGCAGGGCCGCCTCCGAGGCGACGATCACGGCGGACGCGCCGTCGTTCAGCGAGCTGGAATTCCCGGCCGTGACGATCCCGCCCGGCCGGACGACGGGGCGGAGCTTCCCGAGGACCTCCAGGGTCGTCTCGGCGCGCGGTCCCTCGTCGGTGTCCACGGCGAAGGACGTGCGGCCCCGGTTGACCTGCACGGACACGATCTCGTCGTCGAAGCGCCCCGCCTCCATCGCGGCCAGCGCCCGCTCGTGGGACCGGAGCGCGAAGGCGTCGGCGTCGTCGCGCGTGATGCCGTCCAGCGAGGCGAGCTCCTCGGCCGTCTCGGGCATCGAATAGGTGGTCTTCTCCCGTGCGGCGAGCAGCGGATTGGTGAAGCGCCAGCCGATGGAGGTGTCGACGACGGCGCCCGGCTTGGCGAAAGCCTTGTCCGGCTTCTCCATGACCCAGGGCGCGCGGCTCATGGACTCGACGCCGCCCGCGATCACGATGTCCGCGGCACCCGCCTTGATCATGTGGGAGGCCATGATGATGGCGGAGAGGCCGGATGCGCACAGGCGGTTGACGGTGATGCCGGGGACGGTGTCCGGGAACCCTGCGAGCAGGGACGCGAGGCGCGCGACGTTGCGGTTCTCCTCGCCGGCGCCGTTCGCGTTGCCGAGGATCACCTCGTCGACGGCGGCCGGATCGAGGCCGGCACGCTGGACCACCGAGGAGAGGACGAGCGCCGCGAGATCGTCGGGGCGGACGCTGGACAGTGCCCCGCCGTAACGGCCCACGGGGGTGCGGACTCCCCCTACCAGGAATGCCTCGGCCATGGTCGTCTCCCTCGTCGTCACAGGTCCAGCCCCGTCGCTCGGAACGAATTACTGAACGCTCGTTCTGTAAAGGCCTGCTCCACCCTTACATGCCCGCCCTGCACGGTCAACCGGCGGCAACCCGAGCCGGGAGACCCGGCCCGGCGGGTCGACCCCCGCCGTGTGGGCAGTGGCAAGATGGGAGCCATGACCGCTGACGCCACCGCGCTTGAAGTCCCCGTCCCGCCCCCCGCCAGGAAGGTCCCCTCCGACCGCACGCACCACGGGGACACCTTCGTCGACCACTACGAGTGGATGCGCGACAAGGAGAGCCCGGAGCTGATCGAGTACCTCGAGCGCGAGAACGCCTACACCGAAGCCGTCGCCCGGCACCAGGAGCCGCTGCGCGAGGCCATCTTCACGGAGATCAAGGACCGCACCCAGGAGACCGATCTGTCGGTGCCCGCCCGCAAGAAGGGCTGGTGGTACTACTCGCGCACCGAGGAGGGCAAGCAGTACGGCATCCAGTGCCGCGTCGCCGCGGCGGACACGGGTGATGTGGGCCGTGACTGGACGCCGCCGGAGGTGGTGCCAGGGCGCCCCGTGCCCGGAGAGCAGATCATGCTCGACGGGAACGAGCTCGCCGAGGGCAAGCCCTTCTTCTCCCTCGGCGGCCTGTCCGTGACCGAGGACGGGACGCTGCTCGCGTACTGCGAGGACAACGCCGGCGACGAGCGCTTCACGCTCCGCATCAAGGACCTGACGACCGGCGAGCTCCTCCCCGACGAGGTGCCGAACGTCTTCTACGGCCTCGCCTTCTCCCCCGACGGATCCCGCGTCTACTACACCGTCGTCGATGACTCGTGGCGCCCGTACCAGGTGCGCTCGCACACCCTCGGCACCCCGGTGACGGATGACGACGTCGTCTACCAGGAGGACGACGTGGCCATGTGGACGGGCTTCGAGGTCTCGGCGGACCGCACGCAGCTCCTCATCAGCATCGGCTGCTCCGAGTACAGCGAGTACCGCGTCCTCGACCTCGCCCGGCCCGACACCGGCCTCACCACGCTGATCTCCCGCGACGAGCGGATCCTGTACGACGCCGAGCCCGTCGTCGTCGACGGCACCGCGCACTACCTGCTCACCCACGACCGCGACGCGAAGAACTCGATGGTCAGCCTCGTCCGGCCCACGGAGTTCGCCCGTCCGCTCGCGGACCAGGAGTGGACGACGGTCCTCCCGCACGACGACGCCGTCCGCGTGAACGGGTTGACCGTCACGCAGACCCACCTCGTCCTCTCGGTCCGCAAGGACACCATCGAGCGCGTCCAGGTCCTGCCGCTGGCAGGTCTCGGGTCGAGCGACCAGGAGCTGCCGACGGAACCCGACTTCGACGAGGAGCTGTTCACCTGCAACCTCGCGAACGCCGAGTTCGAATCCCCCGTCATCCGGCTCTCCTACACGTCCTACCTCACTCCGCCACGCGTCTACGACTACGTCCTCGCGGCCGGTTCACTGGAGTTGCGCAAGGAGACCGAGGTCCGTGGCGGGTACGACGCGGCGGAGTACGTCGCCGAGCGGCAGTGGGCTCCGGCCGCGGACGGCACCCTGATCCCGCTGTCGGTGGTCCGCCGCGCCGACCTCGCGCAGGACGGTACGCATCCCGCCGTCGTCTATGCCTACGGCAGCTACGAGGTCAGCATGGACCCCGCCTTCTTGATCGCGCGGCTCTCGCTCCTCGACCGCGGCATCGTCTACGTGACCGCGCACATCCGTGGGGGCGGCGAGATGGGCCGGACCTGGTACGAGCAGGGCAAGAAGCTCGCGAAGAAGAACACGTTCACGGACTTCGTCGATGCCACCACCTACATCGGCTCCTCGGGCTGGGTGGACCCTGCGCGCATCGCCGCGATCGGTGGTTCGGCGGGCGGACTGCTCATGGGTGCCGTCGCGAATCTGGCGCCCGAGAAGTACCGGGCGATCGTGGCGCAGGTCCCGTTCGTCGACGCCCTGACCACCATCCTCGACCCGGAGCTCCCGCTCTCCGCGCTCGAGTGGGAGGAGTGGGGCAACCCGATCACGGACCCCGAGGTGTACCGGTACATGAAGGAGTACACGCCCTACGAGAACGTCCGGCCCGTGGCCTACCCGCGGATCGCGGCCGTCACGAGCTACAACGACACCCGGGTCCTGTACGTCGAGCCGGCCAAGTGGGTGGCGCAGCTCAGGGAGACGACGACGGGCACGGAGCCGATCGTCCTGAAGACCGAGATGGACGGTGGCCACGGCGGCGCCAGCGGACGCTACTCCCGCTGGCGCGACATCGCGTGGGACTACGCCTTCGCCGCCGAGGCCGTCGGCGCCACGGATGTGCTGGCGCGTTCCACGAGCTCCGTGGAGTAGATGACGGGCTCCGGGTGCGAGCCCGGAGCCTCGATCTCCTCGAGGAGCATGGTGCCCGCCTTCACGGCCATCTCGACCATGGGCTGCGTGATGGTCGTGAGGGGCGTGGCGGCCGTCTCCGCCACGGCGTGGTTGTCGTAGCCCATGAGGGCGATGTCCCCCGGCACGCTCCTGCCCGCCGCCTGGATGGCCTCCATGACGCCGAGCGCCATGAGGTCGGACGCGGCGAAGATGCCGTCGATGTCCGGGTGCTCGGCCAGCAGCCGCCGGGCGGCAGCGGTGGCCCCGTCGGTCGTGAAGTCGGCGTGGACCACCGGACCCTCGGGCAGGCCCGCCTCGCGGAGGCCCGCCTGCCAGCCGCGGAGGCGGTCGACGGCGGCCGTCATGTCCGCGGGTCCGGCGACGGTCGCGAGCCGGCGGCGACCGATACCGCTCAGGTGCCGCGCGGCGATGCGCCCGCCGCCCTCGTTGTCGGTGTCCACATACGTGACGTCGAACGCCGTGTCCCAGGGGCGGCCGATGAAGATGGTGGGCAGGCCGGTCTCGGAGAGCGATCTCGCCCAGGAATCGGCCTTGTGGTGGGAGACGACGATCGCGCCGTCCACGTGGCCTCCGCGCAGGTAGCGCAGGGTGCGCGCGGAGTCGTCGTCGGTCCTCGACATCAGCAGCACGAGCTGGACGTCGGTCTCGCGGAGCGCCTCCGTGATCCCGGTGATGACGACGGCGAAGAAGGGGTCCATCATGACCCGGACGTCGGGTTCGGGGATGACCAGCGCGATCGAGGAGGTGCGCCGCGTCACCAGGCTGCGGGCAGCCCTGTTCGGGATGTAGCCGAGGGACACCACGGCGCGGTCCACGGCTGCCTGTGCCTCGGGGCTGACGCGGTCCCCTCCGTTGATCGCGCGCGAGGCCGTGGAGCGCGACACCCCGGCGGCCAGGGCCAGGTCCTCGAGCGTGGGGCTCGGGCGGCCTGGCACCTGGCGCAGTGACCGGGGCGGGGAGGCGTTCATCACCTCGACAATACGACACCCGGCTTTCCCGCGTCCGCGGCCGAGGCGTCGGCGCTCAGCGCGTTGGTCGCGGCGAGGCGCGCGTACCAGAGGGCGCTGGCCTTCGGGATACGCTCCTGGGTCGCGTAGTCCACCCGGACCAGACCGAAGCGCTGGTGGTAGCCCCACGCCCATTCGAAGTTGTCCAGGAGGGACCAGGCCAGGTAGCCCCGAAGGTCCACCCCGTCGTCGATCGCGTCCTTCATGGCCCGGACGTGCTGGTCGAAGAAGGAGAGTCGGTCCTGGTCGTCCACGAAACCACCCTCGTCCGGGACGTCGTCGTACGCCGCCCCGTTCTCGGTGATGTACACGGGGATCCCCGCAGGTCCCGTGTACTCGTCCTGCAGGCGGTTGAGCAGCCGGCGGAGTCCCTCCGGCTGCACCTCCCAGTCCATCGCGGTGACAGGCAGGCCGCGCGGCACCGAGCGCACGCCGTGTGCCGCGACGTAGGGCGAGGAGATCGGGCGTTCGAGCGGCGCATGGCCCTCCTGCGGGACGGACCCCCCGGCCGGCGTCATGGTGACGGCCTCGCCGTGGTAGTAGTTCACCCCGAGGACGTCGATCGGTGTGCCGATGATCTCCAGGTCGCCCTCCCGGATGTGCTCCGTCATCCCCAGGTGCGCGACGTCCGCGAGCACGTCCTCGGGGTAGGCGGCCCGGAGGACCGGATCGAGGAAGATGCGGTTGAACTGCCCGTCGATCCGGCGGGCCGCATCGCGGTCCGCCTCGCTCTCGGGATCGAGCGGGTCGGGGACGGTGAGGTTCAGCGTGATGCCGAGGGTCGCCTCGGCGTCACGCCGGCGCAGCTCCTGCGTGGCGAGTCCGTGCCCGAGCAGGAGGTGGTGCGCGGCGGCGAGCGCCGCCGTCGGCTCCTGGCGGCCGGGGGCATGGATGCCCGCGGCGTAGCCGAGGAAGGCCGCGCACCACGGCTCGTTGAGCGTGGTCCACACGCGGACGCGGTCCCCGAGCGCCTCGTGCATGACTGCCGCGTACTCGGCGAACCGGTGGGCCGTCTCGCGGTTGGTCCAGCCGCCCTCGTCCTCGAGGGCCTGCGGAAGGTCCCAGTGGTAGAGGGTGAGCCACGGCTTGATGCCCGCTTCGAGGAGCTGGTCCACGAGTGCCGAGTAGAACGCGATACCCTCCGCGTTCGGGGTGACGCCGTCGGGCATGCAGCGCGACCACGACGTCGAGAAACGGTACGCCTGCAGGTTGAGGCTCTTCATGAGGGTGACGTCCGAGACGGACCGGTGGTAGTGGTCGCACGCGACGTCGCCGTTGTGTGCATCCGCCACCGCCCCCGGCACCCGGCTGAAGGTGTCCCAGATGGACGGTCCCCTGCCGCCCTCCCGGGCTGCGCCCTCGATCTGGTAGGCCGCGGTGGCCGCACCCCAGAGGAAGCCCTCGGGGAAGGTGATGTCGGTGCTGCTCATCCTTTGACTGCTCCTTGCATGATTCCTGAAACGAGTTGGCGTCCCGCGACGGCGAAGAGGAGCAGCAGCGGGATGGTGGACAGCACGGCCCCGGCAAGCACGATCGAGTAGTCGACGAAGTGCGCAGCCTGGAGCAGCTGCAGGGCCACCGGGAGGGTGGGGTTGGAGGGATCCAGCACGATGAACGGCCAGAAGAAGTTGGTCCACGTCGCGACGAAGGTGAAGAGTGCGAGCATCGCGGCCGCGGGCCGTGCTGCCGGCAGCCCAACGTACCAGAACGCCTGGATCATCGACGCGCCGTCGATCCGCACGGCCTCGATGAGTTCGTCGGGCAGCGCGTCGCGCAGGTACTGCGTCATCCAGAAGACACCGAAAGCCGTGACGACGCCGGGCACGATCACGGCCCAGAGGGAGCCGGTCCACCCGAGTTTCGCCATCACGATGAACAGCGGGACCACGCCGAGCTGTGTCGGCACCGCCATGGTGGCGATGACGAACACGAGGAGGACCTTGCTGCCGCGGAAACGGAGTTTGGCGAACGCGAACCCGGCAAGCGTGGAGAACAGCACCACCGAGGCGGCCGTGACGGTGGAGACGATGATGCTGTTGCTCAGGGCCTTCCAGAACGGGATGCTGTCCAGCACGGTGGCGGCATTGGCGAGGAAGTTGCCGCCCGGAGTCAACGGGACGCCCTTGCTGATCACCGAGCTGTCGTGGCTGCCCACGAGGAAGGACCACCAGAGCGGGAACACGGATCCGAGGATCACCGCGCCGAGGAAGCCGTAGGTCAGGAAGCCGGGGCGTCGCATGGTCCCGCCGGCCCCTCCGCGGCGCCGGGCGCCCAGGCCACGCTGGGCGGCCCGGGCAGCGCCCTTGCCCGCGGTCTGCTCGATCATGGGGACGGAGCTCACTGTCGGCCTCCCTGGTTGGCGATGCGGCGGGTGATGAGGAAGTTCGCCATCGCGATGATGACGATGATCAGGAACAGCAGCCAGGCGACGGCGGATGCCCTCCCGAAGTTGCGCTGGCCCCAGCCGAGCTCCCAGATGTACATGGTGAGCGTCTGCCACTGGCGGTCCGCCCCGCCGAGGCCGGCCTGGTCGAACACCCGGGCCTCGTCGAAGATCTGGAGTCCACCGATGGTGGCGGTGATGACCACGAAGATGATGGTGGGGCGAAGCATCGGCACGGTGACCGAGAAGAACTGGCGGAGCCGGCCCGCACCGTCGATGGTCGCGGCCTCGTAGACGTCCCTCGGGATGGCCTGCATGGCCGCGAGGAAGATCAGGGCGTTGTAGCCCGTCCAGCGGAAGTTGACCATGGTGGCGATGGCCGCATGGCTCGCCAGCGAGTCGGAGTGCCAACGGACCGGGTCCAGGCCCACCCCCACCAACATCTCGTTGACCAGGCCTGCCTGGTCGGCGAAGAGGTTGTTGAAGATCAGCCCCACGGCCACAGGGGCCACCACGAAGGGAACCAGGACGCCCATCCGCCAGAACGTCCGGGCCCTGAGGTTCGCATCCAGCACCGCGGCGATGGCGATGGCGATGACGACCTGCGGGACCGACGAGAGGAGGAAGATGCTGAACGTATTGCCTACCGCGTTCCAGAAGAACGGCTGCGCGAGCACGAACTCGTAGTTCTCCAGCCCGGTGAACTCGCCCTGGCCTCCGATGAGGTTCCAGGAGTGCAGCGAGACCCATGCCGTGTAGAGCAGCGGGAAGAGCCCCGTGACGGCGAAGAGCAGGAAGAACGGTGAGATGTAGAGATACGGGGACAGCTTGACGTCCCACTTCGATACCTTCTGGGAGAAGGCCAGCCGCTTCACGCTCTTGTCGCGTGGAGCCCGCTGTCTCGTAGGGGGTGGGGTGTGGACCCGGTCCGTGACGGCCATCGGCTACAGAGCGCCCACAGCGGTGACGAACTTCTCCCAGGAGGAGTCGGGATCGTCGGTCTCGTCGACGTCCACGCGGGTCAGGGCCTGCTGCATCGCGTCGTTGATGGCGAAGTACTTCGGGCCCTTGAACGGCGTGACCTCGACGGCGGTGGCGCGGTTCGCGAGGATCTCGCCGGTCGGCGCGTCGTTGAAGAAGGCGTTGGTCTGGCCCAGCAGCGCGTCACTCTCGAGCGCCTCGACCTGGCTGGGGAACGTCCCCTTCGACTCGAAGGCCTTGACCTGCTGCTCGGGAGCCGTGAGCCACTCGGCGAGCTTCTTCGCCTCGGCCTGGTTGGCACCCTGCGTCGGGATAGTCAGGTACGAGCCGCCCCAGTTGCCGCCGCCACCGGGGAAGACATCAGCGATGTCCCAGCCCTCGACGCCTTCGGCGTTGCCCTCGATGACACCGAGCATCCAGCCCGGGCAGAGCTTGGTGGCGAAGGCGTCGGACTGGAAGCTCGCCACCCAGTCGTCCTCCCACTGCGTGAGGTGGGCCGAGAGTCCGTCGGTGACGGAGGCCTGGAGGACCTGCTCGTAGATGTCCTTGACCTCGGAGTTGTCGGTCGCGATGACCGCGCCCTCGTTGTCCTCGTAGGCGTTCTGGACCTGGTTGATCATGCCCTGGTAGGTGGCTCCGGCGGAGTCGAACCAGGCGACGCCGTCACTTGCGGCGACGAATTCCTTCCCGGCGTCGAAGTAGTCCTGCCAGGAGCCGTCGAGCATGTCCGCGACGGACTCGCGGTCGCTCGGCAGGCCGGCCTTCTCGAAGAGGTCCGCGCGGTAGCACACGCCCTGGGGGCCGGCGTCGGTGCCGTAGCCGATGAGCTGGCCGTCCTCGGTGGTCGCGGCCGCCGTCTTCCAGTCCAGCCAGCGGCCCTCGACAGCGGGATCGCTGAGGTCGGCGAACTGGTCGGGGTATTCGAGCAGTTCGGGCAGCCAGTCGACCTCGATGCCCTCGATGTCGGACAGGCCCGAGCCGGCGGCGAGCCTCGTGGTGAGGTTGTCGCGGGCCTCGTTGGAGGTCGCAGCCTTCTTGTGCTCGATCGTGACGTTCGGGTTGAGCTCCTCGTACTCGGTGAAGAGCTCCTCGTAGCCGAACTCGTTGAAGGTGCCGACCGAGAGGGTGACGTCCTCGGTGCCGGTCTCGCCTTCGGTTCCTGCGTTCTCGGTTCCGCCGGCTCCGCAGGCGGTGAGGGCCAGGGCGAGGCATGCCGCCGCGGCGGAAAGTGCTGTGATGCGTGCTCTGCTGTGCACGGGTGACTCCTTTGTCAGCTTCGACACCTGCGGGCGCAGGGCTGTCGAGGGGTTTCTTTGGGTGGACTTTCCTGGCGGCCGGACGGGTTCTCTCACCGCGATGGATGACGAACCGGGACCAGGACGGGGGTGGCGGCGGCGAGAACCGGGAGCACCCGGAACCCGCCGCCGGAGCGAGTGGATTCGCAGCCCGAGACGTCGGTTCCCGCCACGCTGATCAGGAGCGGTGGGAGCGCTCTCACGCTGTCAGATCATCCTGACTGTGACGTATGGCACTGTCAAGTGGGAGCGCTTCCACGGTGTGCGGAAGACTTCGAGAGCGCAGCATCGTCGCAGGTCAGGGGCGGGACATGATGGTCTTCGTGATGGGATCGTTACCGGAAGGACGCGATCGGGAACCCGAGGACTCCCCCGGGGAAGGGCTAGAGTTGCCGTCGACCGACCCCGTTCCACCGCCCCGGAGACCGCAGCCGTGACCCACGAATCCCCCGCACCCTGGACCATCACCCTCGGCGAGCTCGACGAGAAGATGGGCGTGCGGATCCTCGAGCAGTCCGTGGAACGCGTGGTCGCCACGATGCCTGTCGAGGGCAACCGTCAGTCCTTCGGACTGCTGCACGGCGGTGCTTCCCTGGCCGTCGGGGAGGCGGTCGGCTCCTGGGCCGCGGTCATCCATGCCTCCACCCTCGGCCGGACGGCCGTCGGTGTCGACGTGTCCGCGACCCATCACAGGAGTGCGCGCGAGGGCGTCATCACCATCACCGCGACCCCGATCCACCTGGGCCGGACCCTCACCACCCACGAGGTCCTGATCACCGATGCGGCAGGCGGGCGGCTGTGCACCCTGAGGATCACGAACCTCCTCCTCGACAAGCGCTGATCCGCGAGTACCGTTAGGCCATGACTCCCGCCGCGCGTGTCCTCCGTCAGCACTCCCTCAGGTTCGCCGTCCTCGCGACCGCAGCCTCCGCCCTCCTGGCCGGTGGTGCCGCCCCCGCGGCAGCAGCGCCCAAGCAGCCGCTCTCCTATGTCTCGCTCGGTGACTCCTACGCCTCCGGTTTCGGTGCCGGCTCCTACGTGAACGCGTGCGGCCAGTCACCCTTGGGCCTGCCCGGCATCCTGGACGGCAAGAAGCAGGTGCAGCTCGTCGCCGACGCCACCTGCGCAGGAGCCAAGGCCGCCACGGAGCCGGGTGGCGCCCTCGATCTCCCCGAGCAGGTGGCCCGGGTGGCGGCTGCAGGCGCGCTCTCCCCCGCCACCGACCTCGTCACCCTCTCGGCAGGCGGGAACGACGTCGGATTCGGCGAGATCGCCGGTGTGTGCGCCACGCAGTCGACGGCCGTCTGCGCCCAGGTGATCGCCGGCAAGAACGCGACAGCGCTGCCGGTGCTCGACCGGAACCTGGACACGCTCTTCGATTCCCTCGATGCGGCCGCGCCGAACGCGACGGTCGCCGTCACCGGGTACCCCCACCTGTTCTCGCCCGAGTTCGGCGTCCCGGTCATCCCGGTCGCCTCGCAGACGGCCTTCAACGCCGGGACGGATGCGCTCAATGCGGTCATCCGGAACCAGGCCGAGGCGCACGGGTACACCTTCGTGGACCTCGTGCAGAAGTTCGACGGTCACGGCCTCGGCTCCCCGTCGCCGTGGATCACCTTCCGCGCCGGTGCGGTGGACAATCTGCACCCGACGGCGGAGGGGTACAAGTCGGGGTACTTCCCCGCCGTTCGCAGCTCGGTCAACCTCGCCCAGCTGCAGCGCTGATCACCCCTTGCCGCTGGGCAGGTCCAGCAGCACCCGGTCCTGGCGGGCAGGGATCTCCCGTCGGGGACGAGCGGCTCCGCGGTCGTCGGATGCCCGGTGGTCCTGCGGGGCCGGCTCCCGGCCCTGGCGCCGCCCGCCCGGTCGGCGTCGCTAGCGGTGCGCGGGTGCTCGCGGACCGGTGAGCCGCGCGCGCAGCAGGTCGAGCTCGGCCTCCGTGAGTCCGGCGTCGAGGAGGTAGCGGGCGGCGTCGAGCGAGGACAGCAGCGTTCGGAGGTGCCCCTGCGCGACGGTGAGCCACTCGGTCAGTTCCTCGTCGGAGCGCGGCGTCTCGTGCGGCACCTCCTGGCCCCGGTAGCGGTCATTGATCGCCGTCACGGCTCTCGCGTAGTCGGCGCCGATTTCCGGATGCGGGATGCCGGACGCCGCCAGCAGCAGCGCCACCACCATGCCCGTCCGGTCCCTGCCGGCGGCGCAGTGGATGACGACTCCCCCGGGTGGTGCGGTGATGAACGCCCGGGCGATGGCCCCGAACTTCTCCGGCCAGCGGTCCAGGTTCTCGCGGTAGTGCTCGGGGGTGTTCAGGTACGGGCCGGTCAACGCCATGAAGTCGGCGTCCGCCTGGTCCTCGGTCGGCAGGTTGAGGACCAGGAACCGGGCGAGGACGTCCGGCTGGACGCGCGGATCGGGGGAACGTCGTCCCAGCTCGAACGGGTTGCGCAGGTCGATCACGGTGCGGACGCCGTGATCCCAGGCCTGCTCCCACCCCGCCTCCGTGACCCACTCCTGCCGGCCCATCCGGTAGAGGCGCCCCGGCTGCACAGCGGACACGACCGCTCCGACGTCACGCGCGTTCACCGCTCCGTCCCAGAGCGGAGCCCGTGCCGCGGCTGCGGTTGCCGGCGTGTGCGAGCCGGACGGTCCCGCGTCCGCGGCGGGCGACACCGGCGCGCCGGACCGGACGGGCGGCACCGGCGCGCCGGACCGGACGGGCGGGACTGGGTGGAGCGGGCTCGAGACCGGTGCGGCGTCCATGCGCCGAAGCCTAGCAAGCACAGTCCGGCGGGCGGCGCACGGCCCATCGTCGACGCACACGCCTCCTGCATCGGCGGCCGGCGCTGAGTACGGTGGTCCGATGACACCGAACGGGACCGATGACAGCAGCGCCGTCGAGCAATCGGTGGACGGCGATCTCCTGGACTTCGTGACCGGGACGGAGGACGTCCACGAATTCCTGCAGGAGATCGCCGCCCGGGCCGCACACCGGCTCACGACGCCGGACCACCAGGTGATGTGCGCCGTCTCCCTGCTGCGCCGCCGACGCCCCATGACCGTCGCCTGGAGCAACGAGGACGCGCGGCGACTGGACGACGAGCAGAACCGCGTGGCCGAGGGGCCGTGCATCACGGCAGCCCGCTCGCTCGAGACGGTGTACGTCCCGGACACGCTGCAGGATGACCGGTGGCCCGACTACCTGCCGACGGCGAGCGGACAGGGCGTACGCTCCATCCTCGGCACGCCGTTCCACCTCGCCGATGAGGCGGACGCGGGCCTGAACTTCTACAGCTCGTCCCCCGATGCCTTCCCTGCCGCATCGATCGGCGTCGCGCACGAGTTCGTCCGGGAGACCTCGAATGCACTCCGGCTGGCCGTCCGTCTCGCCGTGCTCGCCTCCGAGCGGGACGATCTCGACGCTGCCCTGCGTTCGCGGTCGACGATCAACACCGCCGTCGGGATCCTGATGGCCCAGAACCACTGCTCGCAGAAGGAGGCGCTGACCTTCCTCGAGCGCGCCTCCAGCGTCCGCAACCTGAAGCTGCGGGACGTGGCGGCCGCCGTCGTCGCCTCCGCCGGCGGTACCGCGGGTCCCCCGCCTGCGCCGTGACCGGAACCGTGGCAGCCGGGGCCTTCGCCCCGGCACTCCGCGGCCTGCATCGCGCAGGAAGCTCGGCAGGGCCTGCCTCCCGCGCGGCTAGACTCGACGGGTGACTTCAGAGCTCCCCGCCTCGGTATCCGACACCTTCGACCCCGCTCGTTGGCGCGTCGTCGCAGGATTCGAGGACTTCACGGACCTGACCTACCACCGCCAGGTGGAGCGCGACCACGACGGCGACGTGGTGCGCGACCTCCCCACGGTGCGCATCGCGTTCGACCGCCCCGAGGTCCGTAACGCCTTCCGCCCGGGCACCGTCGACGAGTTGTACCGCGCGCTCGACCACGCCCGCATGACCCCCGAGGTCGCCACGGTCCTGCTGACCGGCAACGGGCCGAGCCCTCGCGACGGGGGCCATGCCTTCTGCTCCGGCGGCGACCAGCGGATCCGCGGCCGGGACGGCTACCGCTATGCGGAGGGCGAGACGAGGGAGACGATCGACCCGGCACGCGCCGGACGGCTCCACATCCTGGAGGTTCAGCGCCTGATCCGCACCATGCCGAAGGTCGTGATCGCCGTCGTCAACGGCTGGGCAGCCGGTGGGGGGCACAGCCTGCACGTCGTCGCGGACCTGACGATCGCCTCCGCGCAGCACGGGAAGTTCAAGCAGACCGACGCGACCGTGGGCAGTTTCGACGCCGGATACGGGTCCGCGCTCCTCGCGCGCCAGATCGGGCAGAAGAAGGCGCGGGAGATCTTCTTCCTCGCGCGTGAGTACTCGGCGGCGGAGATGGTGGAGATGGGGGCCGTCAACGAGGCCGTCGACCATGCGGAGCTGGAGGTGGTGGCGCTCGGATACGCGGCGGACATCGCCCGGCAGAGCCCGCAGGCCCTCCGTATGCTGAAGTTCGCCTTCAATCTGGCGGACGACGGCCTCGCCGGGCAGCAGGTCTTCGCGGGCGAGGCGACGCGCCTCGCCTACATGACCGACGAGGCCGTGGAGGGCAAGGAGGCGTTCCTCGAGAAACGCGCTCCCGACTGGTCCTCGTTCCCCTACTACTTCTAGGAGCGGCGTGGAACTTCTTCCCGTCCACACCCCGGACGGTTCCGATCCCCTGGAGCTGCTCCCATCCCTCGCCGCGGCACTCGCCGGCGAGGGTCCCGCCGTCGCCCCCCACGTGCTCCCCGGCCAGGAGTTCCGGGGCACGCTGCCCAACGACGAGATCGCCGCCGTGATCAGCACCTCCGGGTCCACCGGCACGCCCAAGCAGACGATGCTGAGCGTCGACGCCCTCGCCGCCTCGGCCATGGGGACGGCGTTCGCCCTGAAGGGCGAGGGACAGTGGCTCCTCACCCTGCCGGTGCACTACGTGGCCGGCTTCCAGGTGCTGGTCCGGTCGCTCTTCGCCGGGACGCAGCCGTGGGTCATGGACACCTCGGCGGGCTTCACCCCGGCAGCCTTCACCGCGGGGGCGGCCGAACTGACGGACAAGGTCCGCTTCACCTCGCTGGTGCCCACGCAGCTCCACCGCCTGCTGACCGATCCCTCCCCGGAGACCCTGCGGGTCCTGCGGCGCTTCGACCGGATCCTCCTCGGCGGCGCACCCGCCGGTTCCGCCCTGCGCTCCCTGGCGCGCAGCCACGACCTGCGGATCGTCGAGACCTACGGTATGAGCGAGACCTGCGGCGGGTGCGTGTACGACGGCGTCCCGCTCGACGGCGTCGACCTCCGTTCCGTCGACGGACGCCTGCGCATCGGTGGAACGGTCCTCGCCGAGGGGTACCTGGGCGCGCCCGAGCTCACCGAGGAGCGGTTCGTCTTCAATGCCGGCCAGCGGTGGTTCGCGACCGACGACGCCGGGGACGTGGCCCTCGACGGCTCGGTGACGGTGCACGGCAGGCTCGACGACGTCATCATCACCGGCGCCCTGAAGGTCTCCGCCGCCAAGGTCACCGACGTGATCGAGGCGCTTGCTGGCGTCGAACAGGCCATGGTGCTCGGCGTCCGCAGCGAGGAGTGGGGCACGGCCGTGGCGGCGGCGATCGTGGGCGACGTGGACGCCGACGTCATCCGCCAGGCGGTCCACGTCGAACTGGGAGCACACGCCGTGCCGAAGGCCATCGTGACCCTGGACGCCTTCCCCCTCCTGCCGGGCGGTAAGCCGGACCGCCGCACCATCCACACCCTGCTCGAACGCGCCTGACCCTCCGGGCAGAGGGCTCCTCCGACATCCGCACCGACCAGAAGGACCTCCCCGTGGCGACTGCCGCTCAGTGGCTCGAAGGAGCCCGCCCCCGAACCCTGCCGATGGCGTTCGCCCCGGTGATCATCGGCAGCGCGGCGGCCTTCGGGCTCGGCGAGTTCAAGCCCGTCAACGCCGTGCTGGCCGCGATCGTCTCCGTGCTGCTGCAGGTCGGCGTGAACTTCGCCAACGACTACTCGGACGGCATCCGCGGCACCGACGACGAGCGCGTGGGTCCCCTCCGTCTCACCGGCTCCGGCGCAGCAGAGCCGCGGCAGGTGAAGCGGGCGGCCTTCGCGGCGTTCGGTGTCGCGATGCTGGCGGGCCTCGCCCTGATCGTCCTGTCACAGGCCTGGATACTCCTGCTGGTCGGTGTGGGCTGCATCGCGGCGGCGTGGGGTTACACCGGCGGCAGGAACCCCTACGGCTACCTGGGGCTCGGTGACGTGTTCGTCTTCGTGTTCTTCGGGCTCGTCGCCACCCTCGGCACCACGTACACGCAGGCCGACCAGCTCTCCGCACCGGCATGGATCGGCGCCGTCTGCACCGGGCTGATCGCCACGGCACTCCTGATGGCCAACAACGTCCGCGACATCCCCACGGACAGCGTGGTGGGCAAACGGACCCTGGCGGTGCGGCTGGGCGACACCGCCGCCCGCATCAGCTATGTCATGATGCTGGCGGCCGCCGTCCTGCTGCCCCTGTTGCTCAGCTACGACTACCCGTGGGTGCTGCTGGTGCTCCTGCTCATCCCGGCCTGCCTCATGCCCAGCTGGTTGATGCTCAAGGGGAAGAAGCGCAAGAGTCTGATCCCGGTCCTGAAGCAGACGGGCCTGATCAACCTCGCCTTCAGCATCCTGTTCGGCGCCGGAATCGTCATCACCACGGCCCTCGCCTAGCTCCTGCAGTCCTGGCGGGGTCTTCCTGCACCCGTCCTGCTAGGCGCGGGGCTTGCGGTCGGAGTTGACCGGCATATTGGGGTCCAGTGCGTCCTCCGCGGCCGCGTCGTCGAGCTCGACGGCGGTGCGCACAGGTGGTGCCCCCGGCGTGAACCGACGCTGGAGCGTCGCTGCCGCGGCGTCCCGGAGGTCGCGGGCGAAGAGGTAGGTCAGGCACCAGGCGAGGATCGCGGCGACCACGGCGGAGAAGAACAGTCCGAGGCCCAGCAGCACGCAGGCCACATAGAACACGACGATCAGCAGGAGGCGCAGGGCGCTGAATTTGAGGAAGGCCACGCTCCAAGTTTACTCGCCTACAATTGGCGCATGCCTCGCCTCCTGCTGTTCGCCGCGATCCTCGGGGTCGCCGTCATCATCTACGCGCTCATCGATTGCGTGATGAGTCGCAAACACGAGGTACGCAGCATCTCCAAGACCGCGTGGTTCATCACGATCCTCGTCCTGCCGCTCATCGGAGCCGGCATGTGGTTCCTCCTGGGCCGCCCGCGCAACGACGGCCCATCCGGTCCGCGCCGGCCCGCACCGCGCAAACCCACCGCACCCGATGACGATCCCGCCTTCCTCCAGAACCTCGAGGCACAGCGGCGGCAGCAGGCGCGCGAGCAGGAACGTCGACGGCGCGAGCAGGAGCAGAAGGATCTCGACGCGAAAGCGCGCGAGCGGGATGCCCGGGGCCCTGCCGAGGACGGCAAGGCCGACGGCGAGGGGAACGACGACGCCGGATCCGGCCCCGCGGGAGTCCACCGCCCCTAGCGGGCCTTCCAAGGACCTTCGGTGTCAGGGCCTACCGAGGGCGTCCATAGGCCGTCGCGGGCTTACCGGGGGCGTTCATCATCCGCCGCGGACTCCCGGTGGCCGGCACCCCGTGCGCTGCGTCCCTCCGACCGTCCAGCAGGATGACGTGGAATGGTCGAGCCCTCCCAGGTGCGGAGGCCTCGGGCGGGCAGATCCGCGCACCTGCAGTTCCCGGCGTGCCGAGCACGCAGCAGGAAGGTACTCAGGCGCCCACGCAGGAGCTCCGGCCCACAGTGCATGGGCACACCACGGGCAACAACTCAGGGATCGCTACACCCCACCCACCCACCCACGCATCCCGGACACGACGAAGCCCCGCGGTCGGGACCGCGGGGCTTCGTCGTGGGCCCGGCTGCTCCTAGACGCCGGAGTAGCTGTGCAGGCCCGAGAAGTAGATGTTCACGATCGTGAAGTTGAAGACGATGCAGAGGTACCCGACGATCGAGAGCCAGGCGGCGCGCGTACCCGTCCAGCCCCTGGTGGCGCGAGCGTGCAGGTACCCGGCGTAGACGGTCCAGATCACGAAGGTCCAGACCTCCTTGGTGTCCCAGCCCCAGTAACGGCCCCAGGCCTGCTCCGCCCAGATGGCGCCGGCCATGAGGGTGAAGGTCCAGCCGACGAACGCGATGGCGTTCAGGCGGTAGGACAGATTCTCGAGGCTGAGGGCCGAGGGCACCAGGCGGAGGAACTTCGCGGTGTCGACCTTGCCCGCGAGCAGCTTCGCCTCCCGGCTGGTCTGCAGGAGCTGCAGCACGGACATCGCGAAGGTGATGGTGAACAGGGCCGAGGAGGCGACGGCGATGGAGACGTGCACGATCAGCCAGTAGCTCTGCAGGGCCGGGATCAGGCGGGCGACGGGCGTGGGGAACCCGACCGTTGCCGCGCACAGCATGATCACGACGAGGCCCACCACGAAGGAGCCCACGAAGCGGAGGTCCTTGCGGGTGAGGGTGATGAGGAAGATGGCCGCGACGAGGAAGGCACCCGTGGTGCAGAACTCGTACATGTTGCCCCAGGGCACGCGGTTCGCGGCGACACCACGGCTCACGACGGCGGCCCCGTGGATCACGGCCGCCAAAATCGTCAGCGACACCGCGACCCTCGCCGTCCCCCGCCGTGGGCCGGCGCCGTAGTCCATGGAGTCGTCCGCGGTCGCGCGGGCCGGCGGCGTGGACCCCGCTGCCACCGCCCCGCCCCGTGCCCCGACGCCGGCGAGTGCACGCTCGGGCGCACCCTGCTGGCTCGCGAGCCGGGACTCGATCGTGCCGATGGTCGTGCTGGACCGGACGAGGTCCAGCACGAAGAAGATCAGGGCCACCACATAGGCGATGGAGGCCAGCAGCATGAGGAGCTCGCTGATCTGCCCGAGCTCGGCGTTGACTGGTTGTGGCATCAGTTGTCCTTCGTCATGTGGTGCGAATTCCCCGTGCCGGCTGCCGATGTCCCGGCCTCCTGCAATGTATCTTCCTCCGCGGCACCCTCGGGTGCCAGCCAGCGGTCGGCCAGCAGCTTCTCGACAGCCGTGCCTTCGGCCGGCAGGCGGTGGTCCTCGCCGCGGGCGAGCAGGCCGTACTCGAGCATGATGCGCCCGTCGGGGTGCTCGCCCGTGCGGACCCAGAGCCTGCGCCTGCCGATGAACAGGGACGCCGTCAGGCCCACCAGCGCGAGCGTCGAGAAGACGAGTGCTCCGACCTCCCCCGGGTCGTGGTGGATGTCCAGCGCCACGTAGCGCTTCAGCCCGTCGAAGGTGACCGAGCCCTTGCCCTCGGGCAGGTCGTAGGTCTGGCCGACCCCGAGCACGATCCCGCCGTCGTCGTTCGTGCGGCTGTTGAGCTCGGTCAGGTTCTCGGTGTCGAGGACGTAGACGTTCTCGGGGGTGCCGTCGTCGAGCCCCAGGTCCCCGTAGTAGGAGTTGAGGTTCAGCTGCGGGTTGAAGGGATCAGGATCCCTCGAGAAGGAGACGCCCTCTTCGTCGACGAAGGCGGTGGGGAGGAAGAATCCGACGAAGCCGAGCTGGTCCGGCTTCGCGTCGGGCGCCTTGATGACGATCAGCGAGGTGTAGAGACCGTCGGACGGTACCGAGACGACAGGCCCCTCGGAGGCGATGTTGCCCTCGCCGTCGCGCACCGTCACGACCGGCGCATACCCGTTGCCCACCAGGTAGACGTTGGTGCCGCCGATGGTCACCGGCGCATTGACCTTGAGGACCTGCGGCTCCTCGTCGGCGCCCGGCCCCTCCTGCGTGGTGATGTTCGCCGTGAAGTCCAGGGGCTGACCGTAGTGGCTGGTCTGCTCGCGGTCGAAGCGCACGTCGAAGGAGTCGAGGCGGATCGAGAAGGGATCGAGCCGGTCGTCGGAGAAATTCGATCCGGGGTTGAAACTGTCGTACCCGATCAGGGTGTTGACGAAGCTGTCGCCCTCGACGATCACCTTCTGGCCGTTGTAGCCGAACAGCCCTCCGACCGCCACGGAGACGAGCACGCCGATCAGCGAGGTGTGGAAGACGAGGTTGCCGAACTCCTTCGCGAGTCCGCGTTCCGCGCCCACCGAGGGACGGTCCGTGCCGGCGTCGCGCACGTCCACCCGGTAACCGCGCTTCTTCAGCAGGGCTGCGGCCTCCTCGGCAGCGGACGACGGCGTGAGCCCTGCCGCGCGTACCCGATGGGCGGGGACCTCGAGCGTGCCGTAGACGGGCAGTCGCGAGAGCCGTCTGGGTGTCCGCGGGGGCGTGGAGCGCACAGCCCTGAAGTGCGCCCGTGCTCGGGGGACCACGCAACCGATGAGCGAGATGAAGAGCAGCAGGTAGATCGCGGAGAACCAGACGGACGAGTAGACGTCGAAGAGCTGGAACCAGTCCAGCACCGGGCCGGTGTCCGGGTTGTTCTGGATGTACTGCGTGACGACCGCGGGATTCGCGGGGCGCTGCGGGAAGAGCGAACCGGGCACCGCCGCGACGGCGAGGAACAGGAGGAGGAACAGCGCGGTGCGCATGCTGGTCAGCTGCGTCCAGGCCCACCGCAGGGTGCCGAGGAAGCCGAGGGAGGGCAGGACGACGTCGGACCGGCGGCTGCCGGCCGTGCTCCCCGTGTCCTCCGAGATGTCCTGCTTCACAGCGCCCTTCCCGTCCGTGCTTCGTCCTCGTGGCTGTTACCGGCGCGTGGGGTCGTCATATCGGCAGCACCACGTTCCCGATCACCAGGTCCTGCAACCGGGTGATCCAGGTGTTCCACAGACCCGTGACCATCAGCACGCCGACGAGGACGAGCATGCCACCCCCGGTGCGCTGCAGCAGGAGGCGGTGCCTGCGGAAGAACGCGAGTGCGCCCATGCCGCGCCGGACGCCGAGTGCGATCAGGAGGAACGGGAGCCCGAGTCCGAGGCAGTAGACGAAGGTCAGCAGGGCACCCTTGAGCGCCGTCGCGTCATCGCCCGAGATGGCCAGGAGCTGGACCGCCCCGAGCGTGGGGCCGATGCAGGGCGCCCACCCGAGCCCGAACGTCACGCCGAGCAGCGGGGCTCCCAGCAGGCCGGCGGGCACCTTCGCGTGCACGCGGCTCTCGCGCTGGAACCAGGACAACCCGCCCATGAAGACGACGCCGAGGAGGATCACGACGACGCCGAATACCTGGATGAGCCACCCCTGGGAGACGCGCAGGAAGGCCCCGAGCTGGCCGAAGAGCGCCCCGTAGGCCATGAACACGACGGAGAAGCCCAGCACGAACAGCCCGATCCCGGCGACCATCCGGCCGCGCCGCTGCTTCTCGAGGTCCACCCCGGTGAGCCCCGTGACGTAGCCGAGGTAGCCGGGGACGAGCGGGAGAACACAGGGTGAGGCGAAGGAGACGAGCCCTGCCAGCAGGGCGACCGGCAGTGCGAGGAGCATGGACCCGCTGAGCACGGCGTCAGCGAAGGCGTTCCCCGCGACGAGGGGAACGGAGGTGGAGAGGTGACCGGCCGCGGGCAGGACCATCGAGGTGGTCATCGGCGCGCTGCGCGCACGGCGCTACTCCGCGAGCGCATCGGTGATCAGCGCCTTCAACGTACTGCGGTCCGCGAGGCCGAGGATGCGTGCGGACACGCGCCCCTCCTTGTCGAGCACGATGGTGGTCGGCACGGCCTGCGGGGGGACGTACTGCGTCATGTCCAGCAGGACGCCGCCGTCCTTGTCGTCGAAGCTCTCGTACGGGATGGCGAAACTGCGCTCGAAAGCCTCGGCCGTGGCCTGCTCGTCGCGGATGTTGACCCCGTGGAAGACGGCGCCCTGCGGCGCGTATTCGTCGTGCAGCGAGACGAGGTCGGGCGCCTCCTCGCGACAGGGCGCGCACGAGGCGTACCAGAAGTTGAGGACGGCGACCTGGCCGGTCCAGTCGGAACTGGAGACCGCCGTCCCGTCGAAGAGGGTGCCGTCGATGGCGACGGGTTCGCCCCGATCCGTCGGGTCGTACTCCGTGACGGAGCCGTCACCGGCGATGTAGTTCTTGCCGTCTCCCGCATCGGCCTGCTGGGCCAGGGGATCGTCCGCGGCGCACGAGGTCACCACGAGGGACACCGGCACGGTGAAGGCCAGCGCCATGCCCAGCCTGAGCAGCAGGCGACGCCTGGTGGAGCGGACGAGTGTGGTCACGGCTTCTTCCGTTGATTTCTACGACGTGTAGTAATTCTATTACGCCCCGGGGACATTCGCCGCACCGGGCAGGAGGTCCGCGCAGGGTTCGGCGTACCGGACCCGCCGGATGACGTCACCCTCGAAGTCGATCGAGGTCACCGAGGTCAGCGTGCACTCGCGCTGGCGCGGATCGTGCCAGAGACGACGGTGCTCGGCCGCGAGTCGGGTGACCCAGATAGGGAGCTGATGGCTCACCAGGATGGCCTCGGCCGGGGCCTCGGACGCACCGCCCAGCTCGACGGCGCGGCGCCGTGCGTCCTGCACGCCCCTCATGACCCGCTCCGCCTGCTCGCTGTACGGCTCGCCCCAGGACGGACGGAACGGGTTGACGAGCAGCGGCCAGTACCGGGGCTGGCGGAGGCGGCTCTTGATCCTCGACATCCCCTCGAAGCGGTTGTCCGCCTCGATGATGCGCTCGTCCGTGGAGATCTCGAGATCGAGGGCCTCGGCGACGGGCTGCGCCGTCTCCTGCGCACGGGTCAGGGGAGAGGCCACCAGCAGGACGATGTTCGCGCCGTCGTCCCGTCGCTGCGCGAAGTGACCGGCCATCTGGGACGCCATGCGCCGCCCGAGCTCGGAGAGGTGGAACTCGGGGAGCCTGCCGTAGAGGACGCCCTCCGGATTGTGGACCTCACCATGGCGTACCAGGTGGACGGTTGATCTCTGCATGCCCCCAGTTTCCCGCATGCCACCGTGTCACGGCCAATCGCCGACGAGGAGGCGTAGGGCGCCCTCGTGATCAGTTGGTTGAAGATTTGAGCGATGTGTGGAATAAAACATGCATACGCATGCTTTTCCATCTCGTAAGCATTCGCCATCCCTCTTCTCCAGGAGATCATCATGACCGTTCCCACAGGCCTCACCTCCGGCACCTGGTCCTTCGACCCCGCGCACAGCGAGGTCGGCTTCAGTGTCCGCCACGCCGGCATCAGCAAGGTCCGAGGCTCCTTCAAGGATGTCGACGCCTCCCTCGCCGTCGGCTCCTCCCTCGAGGACTCCGCCATCACCGTCACCATCAAGACCGCCTCCTTCAGCTCGGGCGACGAGAACCGCGACGGCCACGTCAAGAGCGCCGACTTCTTCGACGTCGAGCAGTTCCCGGAGATGACCTTCGTCTCGACGTCGCACGCCGGCTCGGGCGAGAGCTACACCATCACCGGTGACCTCACCATCCGCGGCATCACCAAGTCCGTGGTCCTGGAGGCCGATTTCAACGGCGTCGCCGTCGATCCCTTCGGCACCACCCGCGCCGGCGTCTCGGCGTCCACGACCATCTCCCGCAAGGACTTCGGCCTGACCTGGAACGCCGCGCTCGAAGCCGGCGGCGTCCTCGTCGGTGACAAGGTGACCATCAGCATCGAAGCGGAGTTCGTCGCTCCCGTCGCCGCGACGGTCTGACCCGACCCTCCTCCCCCGCCGCACCGCCCGACGGCCGGCGTCGTCCCCCGACGACGGCGGCCGTCGGCGTCCCACGCGCTTCCCGCGGTGGACGTCGCGCACGGGGCGAGCCCGGGTGAGGAGCCCGCCGTCCGCGCCCGGATCGGACGCCGTCTGCCTGTCACCCTCGCGGGGGAACTACTAGGCTGACGGAAGACCGCACCGGCGGCGGGGACGTCCATGGGGGCACCGGCGCTGATCCTGCGGATCCAGGACAGCCACGCACTGCACACGGAGGACGCCGCGATGAGTACGCCACACAACGACCAGGGCCCGGGGAACAACGCGCAGGGCTGGAACCCGCCCGGAGGCGAGAGCCAGGACGGCCGCCCCGCCGGGCAGCAGTACGAGCAGCAGAACAGCTCGGGGCCCAGCGGCTACCAGCCTGCCCAACCTTCGAGCTACGCCTACCCGACCTCCGGCAACAGCGCCGGCGGCTCGGACGCACCCGGGAAGGGCCCTGCTCCGAGGGAGGTCGTCCGGGCGTACTACCTCATCCTGGCCGCCGGGGTCGCCTACCTCGTCTCCTCGATCACCTCGGCGCTGCTGATCGACATTCCCGAGATGGCCGGCGGCTCGTTCGGGGTCGGGATCAGGCTGGTCTTCGCCGTGGTGTTCGCGGCCGTCTACGTGGTCCTGGCGCTGTTCATCCGCCGGGGCCAGAACTGGGCCCGCATCACCGCGACCGTCCTGGCAGCGCTGAACGTGGTGTCCACCGTCGGGTCGCTCCTGCTCCTGCCGATCATCAACCAGGCCGCGGAGGCCAGCGGGACCGTCGTCCCCGAGACGCCCGTGATCTCGACGGCGCTCGGCCTCCTCGTCATGCTGCTCGGCGTGGCCGGCGTCGTCATGACCTACCTGAAGCCCGCGCGCCCCTACTTCGCGCCGCAGCGGCTGGGGTACTGACCCCGCACGACCGCCGGCTACTGGGCGCGGGAGATCGGACCGAGGTCCGGCTCCTGCGCCCTCTGTGCGTGGTAGGCGAGGATCTGCAGCTCGGTGGACATGTCGACCTTGCGCAGCTGCACGTGCGGAGGGACCTGCAGCACCACCGGGGCGAAGCTCAGGATGCTGGAGATGCCCGCCGCGACCAGCCGGTCGCACAGTTCCTGGGCGACCGGCCCGGGCACGGAGAGCACGGCCATGTTGGTGCGGGTCCGCTCCAGAACCGTCTCGAGGTCGTCCACGGCACTGACCCGGAGATATCCGACCTCCGATCCGACGACGAGCTGATCGGCGTCGAACAGCGCCACGATCTCGAAGCCGCGCGAGACGAAGCCCGAGTAACCGGCCAGCGCCCGGCCGAGGTTGCCGGCGCCGATGATGGCTACCCGCCAGTCGAGCGTCAACCCAAGGGCGATGGAGATCTGGCGGTTGAGATACTGCACGTCGTAGCCGACGCCGCGCGTGCCGTAGGAGCCGAGGTAGGACAGGTCCTTGCGGAGCATCGGCGAGTTGACCCCCGCGGCGTCCGCGAGCTCCTCCGAGGAGACGCGCTCGATCCCCTCGCCGAGCAGGCTGTTGAGCGCCCTCAGGTAGATGGTGAGGCGCGCCACCGAGGCGGGAGGGATATGGCGCACCGGATCACCCACGGGGTGGAGGCCTGGCATGTCCGGTGGTGTCACAGTGTGCGGCTCCGTTGCTAGCGCCGCCGCATCCCGGCGGAGGACGGCGGATCCTGGACCCTCGACGGCGGGGCGGACGTATCACCACTTTATGCCGAGCGCGCAGGGCCACCAAGCCCACCGTCGGCCGACACTCCCCGGACATCCCGGCCGTGGCTCGTCGGAGCTCCGGAGGAGCTCGGCGGGGGCGGTTCGTCGCCGCCTCACCCGCCGGAGAGCAGCCTCCGCAGCCTCGCCTCGTCGATGGACCAGAAATCGCGCTGCACCCCGTCGATGAACAGCACCGGCAGTTCCTCCGCGAAGCGGGCTCCTGCCGTGGGAGCCTCCGTGACGGAGACCTCCTGCCACTCGAGCCCCAGCTCCTGCACGACGCGGGCCACGACGAGCCGGGCCTCCTCGCAGAGATGGCATGCCGGACGGGTCAGGAGGACGATGCCGGTCGCGGGGATCTCCGCCGATGCTTCCATCACTCCACCGTACTGCCGGGTGACGGCAGGGGCAGCGGGACGACGAACTACACTCGGAGCATGCCGGACGCCGCTCGGGGCACGCAGCCCATGCCAAGGCCTCCGGCGACCGTCCAGGGCGAGGCCGCCTTCTTCGACGTGGACAACACGCTGATGCGCGGTGCGAGCCTCTTCCACGTCGGCCGGAAGATGTACCAGCGCAAGGCGTTCACCCTGCGCTTCGCCGCCGGCCTCGCATGGAAGCAGCTCCGTTTCATCATGCGCGGCGAGACCATGACGGACGTCAACTCGGTGCGGGACGCCGCCCTCGCCTTCGCCATCGGCATCGCCCACGAGGACATCCTCGCGCTCGGCGAGGAGGTGTACGACGAGATGATCGCCTCCAAGATCTGGCCCGGCGCGCGCGCCCTCACCGAACACCACCTGTCCTCGAACCGCCAGGTCTGGCTCGTGACGGGGACTCCGGTCGAAGTGGCAGCGGTCATCTCGAGCAGACTGGGCCTGACCGGCGCCCTCGGGACCGTCGGCGAAGTGGCCGACGGCCTGTACACGGGGAAGCTGGTGGGCGAGTTCCTCCACGGACCCGCGAAAGCCGTCGCCGTCCTCGACCTCGCGGCACGGGAGAACCTCGATCTCTCGCGCTGCTGGGGATACAGCGACTCCTACAACGACATCCCGCTGCTGACCGCCGTCGGCCATCCCGTGGCCATCAACCCGGACGGCAGGCTGCGCCGTCACGCCCGCGCGAACAACTGGCCCGTCTACGACTTCCGGAGCGGACGCCGCGCCGCGACGCTCGGGCTGCGGGCGGCGACGATTGCGGGATCGGTCTACGGCCTCTGGCGGAGCTTCTCCCGCTTCCGGAACCGCTGACGCGCGGCGGCTCACAGGTCGCCGTCTCCGCGGGGTGGGCACCGCCCGGGCTCCGGTCTCCGGTGGGTGGTGGCCGGCGATCCCGCCCCGTCTCCTGGGGCCGGCCTGCAGTCTCCGGGCTCCGGTGGTCGGTCCTGATCGCCCCCGGGTACGACGACGGCCCGGCACCCACACCACGAGGGCGGGATTCCGGGCCGTTCGGCAGACCTCGGCGCTGGGCCGGGCTGTCTACTTCTTGTTGCGGCGCTGGTGGCGCGTCTTGCGCAGCAGCTTGCGGTGCTTCTTCTTGGCCATACGCTTGCGGCGCTTCTTGATTACTGAACCCATAGAGTCCTCACAGACTGTTGTGGTGCCGGTCCCGCTCTCCGGCGACGTGCCAGGAGTCGGTACCGGGGCTGACGAAAGGCGTGTACCTGGTGGCAATCGCCCGGGTGATGCACTGACTCGGACGGACCTGTGGCCGCCGAAAACGCTCCCTAACAGGGTACATCCGTTTGGTGGAGGGTCAGGACGGCCCGGCCCGGCGACCGCGGCTCAGGCGCTCTCGGACTGGCCGTCCACCTGCGCGCGCTGGAGGAATTCCTGGACGGCCGACTCCGGAACGCGGTACGAGCGACCGAACTGCACAGCGGGCAGGTCCCCGGCGTGCACGAGCCGGTACACGGTCATCTTCGACACTCGCATGAGGTCGGCGACCTCCGCGACCGTCAAGAACTGCACATCCGAGAAGTTAATCCCGTCTGCCATCTCACCACTATTCCTTTGCATGGAGGTCCGTAACTCACCCTGAGACCGGCATCGAGAAAGACACCCCTGAGCGACTGATCGGCGTGTCGCCTTGAAGCATAAGGATTATCCGCCTAGGGGATTACTGTAGTGGCTGATGTGACCAAAGTGAAAGGGCGCCCCGGAGCCTGTACCCGCCTCCTCGAACCGGCCGTTCTCCGGCCTCGAAGGGCGGCGCGACCGGCCGGTGCTACGAGGACGGATCGCGACGCCGCCGGAGCTGCGACAGGAGATCGGCAGCCCGCTCCGCCGCACGTCCCATGGTCCGGCCGAGCTGCGCCCTCGAACCGTCCGCCTCGGCGAGGGGATCCGGTCCGGCGAGGACCGCGGCGGCCAGCACGGCGTCCTGCACCCGGCCCTCGCCGGCCCGGCCCTGCCCCGGCTGCGTGCCGAGCGTCTCGACGAGGTCCTCCACCGTCGGCGCCTGCGCCTCGGCGAGCGGTCGTGGCTCCACGCCGTCGAGCCACTGCCTCACGAGGCCCAGTGGAGCGGTGTCGAGCGAGTAGAACCGCTTCTGCCCCTGGGCCCGCATGGAGACCAGTCCCGCCTCCCGGAGGACCTTGAGATGCTTCGAGACGGTCGGCTGGCTCACGTGCAGCTCGATCACAAGCTCCCCCACCGCTTTGTCGCCGTCGCGCAGATGCTCGAGGATCTGCCTGCGCGTGCTCTCGGCGATGACAGCGAAAACATCATCGATACCCATTCGCCCACCCTAGCGATATATACGTCGGGCGGCATCCTGCCGCGCGATGGTCAGTCGAACCAGGGGTCCAGCCCGTGGAGGGGGAAGACGGCCTTGCGCGTCGCCATGACGGTGCGGTCCAGCTCGTCGTCGGGGTCGTAGCCGATCTCCCAGGAGCGCCACCACGTATCGGCGCCGTCACCCATGAGGCGTGGCGCATCGACGCCGTGCCGTTCGAGCACGTAGTCCCGCCAGGCCGCAGGGACGGGTGTCGCCGGGCCCATCGGAGCCCCCGCAGCGACCGCGACGAGGAGCGTCCATGACCGCGGGACCACGCTGGCGAGCGCGTACCCGCCCCCGCCGGTCGCGATCCAGCGACCCCCGCAGAGCCGGTCCGCCAGGTCCCGGACCGCCAGCATGAGGATGTGCTGGGCGTCGACGCTGACCCTCAGGTTCGTCAGGGGATCCTCGCGGTGGGAATCGCAGCCGTGCTGGCTGACGACCACGTCCGGAGCGAAGGCCCCGGCAAGCTGTGGGACCACTGCGTGGAAGGCCCGCAGGAGAGCGGCGTCTCCGGCCGTCGTCGGCAGTGCGACGTTCACTGCGGACCCCTCCGCGCCCGGCCCGCCGATCTCGTTCGCGAATCCCGTACCCGGGAACAGGCTCATCCCGGTCTCATGGAGGGAGATCGTCAGGACCCGGGGATCGTCCCAGAAGATGCTCTCGGTGCCGTCCCCGTGGTGGGCGTCGACGTCGATGTAGAGGACGCGCTGCGCTCCGCGGTCGAGCAGTCGCCGGATGGAGGCGGCGGCGTCGTTGTAGATGCAGAAGCCGCTGGCCCGGGACCGTGCCGCATGGTGCATCCCGCCACCGAAGTTGACGGCACGGACGGCGCGACCGCTCATGAGTGCGTCGGCGGCATCCAGGGACCCGCCGGCGAGCCGTGCGCTGGCCTCGTGCATGCCGCTGAACGCGGGGTTGTCCTCGGTGCCGATTCCGTGAGCCGGGTCCGATCGGTCGGGATTGCCACTCAGGTCGCGGACGGCACGGATGTAGTCGTCGCTGTGGACCGTCGCGAGGTCCTCGTCGGAGGCGACGGAGGGGGCGACCACGCGGACGCCGTCGAGGTCGAGCAGCCCGGAGTCACCCAGGAGCCGGGCCGTCAGGTGCAGCCGCTCAGGGTTCATGGGGTGCTGCAGGCCGAAGTCGTAGGCCAGCATCGCCTCGTCCCAGGCGACCTGCAGGGGTACCGCCGGACCGGTGTGCGTAGACATCCCTGCAAGGGTACGCGATGCCTGATCTCCCCACGACGGTCCGGAGTGAGATGCTTTACTACTGCAGGGGAGAATGAGGGGCAGCCGCTTCGGCGGAAGGACCGGCACACGGGGCAGAGCGGACGTCAATGGTAAGTCAACAGCCACGGTGGCTGAAGGACGATCGACGCGGGTACGTCAGGCTGCTGGCCTCGGTCCGCGACTTCGTCGACTCCTTCGCGAACAGCTCCCCCGCCCGACTGGCGCTCTTCATCTTCACAGCGGTCATCCTCCTGTTCACCGCGCTGCTGAGCCTGCCGATGTCCTCGGCGACCGGAGAGGTCACGGCACTGCACGACGCGTTCTTCACCGCGGTGTCCGCCGTCTGCGTCACCGGCCTCACCGTCGTCTCGACCGCCACCCACTGGTCCTTCTTCGGGCAGCTGGTGATCCTCCTCGGCATCTTCATCGGCGGCCTCGGCACCCTGACCCTCGCGTCGCTCCTCGCGCTGATCGTGAGCAAGCGGCTCGGGGTGCGCGGGAAGCTCCTGGCCCAGGAGGCGCTCAACAACGCCAGCCGGCTCGGCGAGATCGGCACCCTGCTGCGGATCGTCATCACCACCTCCGTGCTGATCGAGATCGTCCTCGCCATTGTGCTGATCCCCCGGTTCGTGATCCTCGGCGAGCCGTGGTGGCAGGCGGTCTGGCACGGCGTCTTCTACTCCATCTCCGCCTTCAACAACGCCGGCTTCACCCCCCACAGTGACGGGCTGGTGCCGTACGAGACCGACCTCTGGATCCTCACACCCCTGATGGTCGGCGTGTTCCTCGGCAGTCTCGGCTTCCCTGTGGTGATGGTGCTCGTCCAGGTGCGGCACCGTTTCCGCAAGTGGACGCTGCACGCGAAGCTGACCGTCTCCGTCTCCCTGATCCTGCTCGTCGCGGGCACCTTCGCCTGGGGCTTCCTCGAGTGGGAGAACGAACGCACCATCTCGGACCTGAGCGTCGCCGACAAGACGATCCACGCCCTGTTCGCCTCGGTGATGACGCGGTCCGGCGGCTTCAACCTCGTGGACCAGAACGACATGACGTCCACCACGATGCTCCTCACCGATGCCCTCATGTTCGCCGGTGGCGGCTCGGCCTCGACCGCGGGCGGTATCAAGGTGACCACCATCGCCGTCATGTTCCTCGCGATCGTCGCAGAGGCCCGCGGGGACAGCGACGTGAGGGCCTGGGGCCGCACCATCCCCTCGGGCGCCATGCGGGTGGCCATCTCCGTGATCTTCATGGGCGCCACCCTGGTGCTGATCGGCAGTGCATTGATCCTCAGCATGACGGACGAGCCCCTGGACAAGGTGGTGTTCGAGGTCATCTCCGCGTTCGCGACCTGCGGCCTCAGCACGAACCTCAGTGCCGAACTCCCGCCCGCCGGCAAGTACGTCCTGTCCGCCCTGATGTTCGCCGGGCGCATGGGAACCATCACGCTCGCCTCAGCCCTGGCGCTGAGGCAACGCAGCACGCTCTACCGCTACCCCGACGAGAGGCCGATCATTGGCTGAGAGACCCGCCCACAACGCCCCCGTCCTCGTGATCGGCCTCGGCCGGTTCGGCGCGGCGACCGCCGAGCAACTGGTCCGCCAGGGGCGCGAGGTCCTCGCCATCGAGCGGGATCCGCAGCTCGTGCAGAAGTTCGCGAGCATCCTCACGCACGTCGTGGAGGCGGATGCCACGAACATCGATTCGCTGCGCCAGCTCGGCGCCCAGGAGTTCTCCGCGGCCGTCGTCGGGGTGGGCACGTCGATCGAGTCGAGCGTGCTCATCGCCGCGAACCTCGTGGACCTCGGAATCGATCACCTGTGGGTCAAGGCGATCACCCCCTCGCACGGCAAGATCCTGAAGCGTATCGGCGCGAACCATGTCATCTACCCCGAGGCCGACGCCGGGCAACGCGCAGCGCACCTCGTGGGCGGACGGATGCTGGACTTCATCGAGTTCGACGACGGCTTCGCGATCGTGAAGATGTATCCGCCGAAGGAGACCCAGGGCTTCACGCTCGCGGAATCGGCGGTGCGCTCCAAGTACGGCGTCACCGTGGTCGGGGTGAAGTCGCCGGGCGAGGACTTCACCTACGCCCGCCCGGACACGAAGGTCTCGGGCCGGGACATGCTGATCGTCTCGGGGCACGTTGACCTGCTCGAGCGCTTCGCCGGCCGGCCGTAGGGTGCCGGCACTCCAGACCCCGGCGGCGCCGGCGGCGTCCGGCAGGGTGGCCGCGCTCAACGCTGCCGCCTGCGCCCTGGTGCTCGCCGTCGTCGGCCTCGCCGCGCAGATCCATGGCCTGGACCTCACGGTGTACCGGGAGGGTGCGCTCGCCCTGCTGGGCCGCGCGGGGGACAAGGAGCTGTACGACGACGCGCTGGTCCAGACGGACACGCGCGGGCTGCCCTTCACCTACCCGCCCTTCGCGGCGCTCCTCCTCATCCCCGTGGCACTCGTCCCCGAGGCATTCGCCCTGGCACTCGTCACCGGGCTCTCCTGCATCTGCCTCGTGGTGGTGTCGGTCGTCGTCGTACGGTACCTGCGCTCCTCCGGTGTGTCCTGGAGTCGGCCGCCCCTGGCCCTTCCGGCGGTGGTACTCATGATCGGCATCAGCGGACCGTGGCGGGAGGGCCTCGGTTTCGGGCAGGTCAACGCACTCCTGATGGTGCTGGTCCTCGCCGACCTGCTGCGCTCCACGCGGCTTCCCTCGGGGGTCCTGATCGGCATCGCCGCGGGGATCAAGCTGACGCCGCTCGCCTTCGGCCTGGTGTTCCTGGCCCGCCGCGACTGGCGCTCGCTCGCCTGGCTCGCCGCCTCCTTCGGCTCCACGGTCGCGGTCGCCTGGCTGGTGGCACCCCGCGACTCGGCGATCTTCTGGCTGGGGGCGCTCTTCGACGCCTCCCGCGTGGGTGACACCGCGGACCTCTACAACGTGTCGCTCAACTCGGTCGTCATGCAGTCCGGCCTTCCCGACGGCCTCCAACGCCCGCTCTGGCTCCTTGCGTCGCTCGCCGTGATCGTGGTCGGCTACCGCGCCATCCGGCGTGCCGACGACGACGGCGACCGGCTGCGCGCAATCACCGCGAACGCCGTCGTGATGCTGGCGATCTCGCCCATCTCCTGGTTCCACCACTGGGTGTGGATCGCCCTGCTGTTCCCGGTGGGTCTCGTGTTCGCACGTTCGCGGGCGGGAGTGACGCGCGTCGTGACGCGGATCCTGCTCGCGGTGCTCGTGCCGGTCACGATGTTCTCCTCCATCACCGTCACCCTGACCCTCACGGGCACCGTGTCCGGCCAGGGGCCGCTGCCGCTGGCGGTCTTCGCCGGCCTCGGCGTCGTCGTGCCGGTGGCCCTGCTGGCGGTCTGGTCCCTGCGTCCGGTCAGGACGACGCAGGAGCAGCCAGTTCGCGCGTGATCTCGGCGGCGCGTGCCGTCGCCGCCCGCGCCCCGCTCGCGATGATCGACGGCAGCCCCATCGCCTCGAACGTCTCGATGGCACTCTGCGTGGTGCCGTTGGGGCTCGTGACGCCGCGCCTCAGTGCTGCGGCGTCGGCGTCCTCCTCGGCCAGCATGAACCCCGCCCCGGCCACGGTCTCCCGGGCGATCAGCGCCGACAGGTCCGCGTCGAGTCCGAGCTCGACTCCCGCCGCCGCCATGGCCTCGGCGAGGTAGAAGGCGTAGGCCGGGCCGGAACCGCTGACGGCCGAGAGGGCGTCCACCTGGGACTCGGGGATCTCCACCACGGTACCGGCAGCGGCCAGGAGCTCCCGCACCCTGCCCAGGTGCTCCGGCGTCGCCGCAGACCCCGCGGAGATCGAGAGCACGCCCCTGCCGAGCCTCGACGGCGTGTTCGGCATCGAGCGGACCACGGCCTGGCCCTCGGACAGGGCGGCCTCGATCATGGCGAGCGACACCGCGGCCGCGACACTGACGACGACGGCGGTCGGCTTCAGCACCGCGGCGATCTCGCGGGCGAGCGGGACGATTCCCACGGGCTTCACGCCCAGGATGACGACGTCGGCCCCGCGCGCCGCGGCGGCATTGGCGCCGTCGTCGTCACCCGTGGCGAGGACCGTGACGCCGTGCCGTGCGCGGAGCTCCTCCGCCCGCGCCGATCGGCGGACCGTGGCGGTGACGCCTGCGGGGTCGGTGCCGGCAGCCAGGAGGCCGGCCAGGATGGACTCGTTCATGGATCCGCAGCCGAGGAAGGCGATGCGCTGTGAGGTGTCGGCAGTCATGCAGCCATCCTGCCACGAGGGGCTCACAGCCTACTCCCAGCGTCCTTGCCGTTGCAGCACAAGGACGGGTCCTAGTGTTACTGGTACCTCATAAGGGTGCGAGTGATGAGGACCGGAATTCCTGATCCGGTCCGGCGTCGGTGGCAACAGATGATTCCCCCAACATCTGAACAGTCCACCGGCGCCATTCCATTTAACCCGCAGGTGCCCGGTGGCATCGTCGCCATCTTCCCCTCGTCCTCACCACGAACGGGCAGTCCGTCGGTCGGCGAAAGGGACGTGCAGCGTCAGCTGACGAGATGCTCGCGCGCGAACCGGAGGGTCTCGGCGAGCCATTCCTCCCGTTCGCCCGCACCTCGGGCGCGTCGCGTACTGACCTCGACCGCCACCACGCCGTTCCAGGCACCGGCGGCGAGATGTTCCAGCGCTTCGGCGCACCGCTGCTGGCCCTGGCCCGGCAGCAGGTGCTCGTCCTTGCCGTTCGGTGTCCCGTCCGTCAGGTGCACGTGGGCGAGCCGGTCCCCCAGCCCCCGGATCTCCTCGTACGAGTCCATCCCGGCGATCGCAGCGTGGGAGAAGTCCCAGGTGATGCGGTCGTAGGGCTCCGGCACGGGATTCCAGTGCGGCAGGTAGGCCTTCGCCTCGCGGCCACGGACCTTCCAGGGATACATGTTCTCGACCGCGATCTCCACACCGTACTCCGCCGCCACCCGCCGGATACCCTCGGGGAACCCCTCGGCATACCCCGTCTGCCAGCGGAACGGCGGATGCGTGACCACGGTCTTCGCGCCCACTTCCGCGGCCATGGCCGCGGAGAGCTCGATCTTCGTCCAGGCCTTGCCCCACACCTGCTGCGTGAGCAGGAGCGTCGGCGCGTGGATCGCCAGGATGGGCATCTCGTAGCGCTCGCTGAGGACCCCCAGCTGGTCCGGGTCCTGGCTCACCGAGTTGTTCGTCACCATGACCTCGACGCCGTCGTACCCGAGATCCTGCGCCAGGGCGAAGGCGTCATGCACCGCGAGCGGGTAGACCGAGGCGCTGGAGAGTGCCACGGGGATGGCGGGACGTGCATCCGGCGTGAAGGCCACGTCAGGCCCCCCGGGACAGCGGGACGCGCCGCGTCGAGTCGAGCTGGGCGTGGCCCACGCCCGCACCGGGCAGCGGCTCCTCTGCCTCGAACATCTTGGCGTCGAACCGTCGCAGGAGCAGCCCTTCACGCAGCGCCCAGGGGCAGATGTCCATGGAGGGCACCTCGAACAGTTCCAGGGCGCACTCGGCGACGAGCGCGCCGGCGAGCACCTGGGGCGCGCGGAGCTCCGAGACGCCGTCGAGGTTGGTCCGATCCTTCGCGCTCATGGCGGCGAGCCGCTTGGTCCAGAGGGTGAGGTCCTCCCGGCGCAGTTCGCGGCGGACGAAAGGACCAGCAGCCGACGGCGCAGCGCCGGCGATCCGCGCGAGGGACCGGAAGGTCTTCGAGGTCCCCGCGACCAGGTGCGGCCGTCCGAGATGGGCGAACTGCGGCACGGCCTCGCGGAGGGTGGACCTGATGTAGCGGCGCAGCTCCTTGACGCTCTTGGCCGACGGAGGATCACCCTGCAGCCAGTCGCGGGTCAGCCTGCCCGCGCCCAGCGGGACGGACAGCGCGACCTCGGGCAGCTCGTCCGTGCCCATCGCCAGTTCGAAGGACCCTCCACCGATGTCCAGGTTGAGGATCGACTCCGCACCCCAGCCGTACCAGCGGCGCACGGCCTGGAAGGTGACCGCAGCCTCCTGGTCACCGGAGAGTTCCTGGAGGTCGACGCCGGTCTCCGCGCGGACCCGCGCCAGCACCTCGCGGCCGTTGCCGGCCTCCCGGATGGCGGAGGTGCAGAACGCGAGGAAGTCCTCGGCGTCGTGCCGGTCCGCGAAGGCGCGTGCCTCCTGCACGAACCCCACGAGCTCGTCCTGGCCCTCACGGGAGATGCTCCCGCGCTCGTCGAGGTAGGCGACGAGCTGCAGGGGCTTCTTGTGGGACGCGAACGGGACGGGCCTGCCGCCCGGGTGGGCGTCCACGAGGAGAAGATGGACCGTGTTCGACCCTATGTCCAGCACACCTAGCCGCATTGTTCCCGCGCTCCCAGCTCAGCCCCCACCATTGTCCGTGTCCGCAGTGCCGCGGCTACTTGCCCGCCCCGACCTTGCGTTTGGCGGGTGCCCGCCGGGTCGTCTTCTTCGGCGCCGGACCCTTGGCGCGCTTCTCGGCCAGCATGTCGATCGCCTGCTCGCGCGTGAGCTCCTCGATGGCCATCGATCCCGGCACGGTGATGTTGGTGACGCCGTCGGTCACGTACGGACCGAAGCGCCCGTCCTTCACGACGATCGGCTTCTCGCTCACCGGGTCGTCACCGAACTCCGCGAGCGGCGGGGTGACCGTGCGGCCGCCACGCTGCTTGGGCTGCTTGTAGATCTCCAGCGCCTGCTCGAGGGTGATCGTGAAGATCTCCTCCTCCGAGCCGATCGACCGGGAATCGCTGCCCTTCTTCAGGTACGGCCCGAAGCGGCCGTTCTGCACGGTGAGCTCCTTGCCCTCCTCGTCCGTGCCGAGCACGCGCGGCAGATTCATGAGCTTGAGGGCGTCCTCGAGCGTCACGGTGTCCACGGACATGGACTTGAACAGCGATCCCGTGCGCGGCTTGACCTTCGCTGGCTTCTTGGGCGGCTTGGGCTTGCCGTTCTTGTAGTACTCCACGGGCTGGCTCGCGAGTTCCTCGGCCGTCACCTCCGGGATCAGCTCGATCACGTAGGGTCCGTAGCGCCCGTCGCGGGCCACGATGGTACGCCCCGTCTCGGGATCCTTCCCGAGCTCCCGCTCCTGCGACGTCGGAGCCTCCATCAGTTCGATGGCCTTCTCCGCCGTCAGCTCGTCCGGAGCGAGGTCCTCGGGCACGTTGGCACGCTGCGGCTCCGTCCCCTCGGGCGCGTCCGCGGGGAGCGGCTTCTCGAGGTAGGGGCCGAACTTGCCGACGCGCAGCGTGATGCCGTCCGCGATCTCCACCGAGTTGATGCGCCGTGCGTCGATCTCGCCGAGGTCGTTGACGATCGTGTGGAGGCCCGTCTCCTTGCGATCGCCGTAGTAGAAGCGGTTCAGCCATTCGACGCGGCCGGCCTCGCCGCGCGAGATGCGGTCGAGGTCCTCCTCGAGCTCCGCTGTGAAGTCGTAGTCCACGTAGTCGTTGAAGTGCTCCTCGAGCAGGCGCACCACGGAGAACGCGATCCAGCTCGGTACCAGCGCCTGGCCGCGTGTCCGGACGTAGCCGCGGTCCATGATGGTGGACATGGTCGCCGCGTAGGTTGACGGGCGGCCGATACCGCGCTCGTCGAGGACCTTCACCAGGGAGGCCTCGGTGTAGCGCGGGGGCGGGGACGTCTCGTGGCCTACGGCCTCGATGGCCTTCGCCCCGAGCGCGTCACCCTTGGCGACGTTCGGCAGGCGGGTCCCCTGCGCGTCGTCGTCGGCGCCGTCCTCGGCGCGGTCGGCGTCGCGCCCCTCCTCGTAGGCGGCCATGAAGCCGCGGAAGGTGATGACGGTGCCGGACGCCGCGAATTCTGCGTCCCTGCCGTCCGCGCTCGTCGCGCCGAGGCGCAGCGACGCCGTCGACCCCTTGGCATCGGCCATCTGCGAGGCGACGGTGCGCTTCCAGATCAGCTCGTAGAGGCGGAACTCGTCGCCGCGCAGGGACTGCGCCACCTGGGCGGGCGTGCGGAAGGAGTCACCGGCGGGGCGGATCGCCTCGTGTGCCTCCTGTGCATTCTTGGCCTTGCCCTTGTAGACGCGCCGTGCCTCGGGCACGTACTCGGGTCCGTACAGCTCCGAGGCCTGCCGGCGCGCCGCATTGATGGCCTGGTCCGAGAGCGAGGATGAATCCGTACGCATGTAGGTGATGTAGCCGTTCTCGTACAGGCGCTGCGCCACCTGCATGGTCACCTTCGAGCTGAAGCGCAGCTTGCGCGCGGCTTCCTGCTGCAGGGTCGACGTCGTGAACGGGGCGGCGGGACGCCGCGTGTAGGGCTTGGTCTCCACCGAGCGGATCGCGAACGTCGCCGACTCGAGGCCGGCCACCAGCGACCGTGCGGAGTCCTCGTCGAGGCGTGCCACGGCCGATGACTTGAGCTCGCCACGGTCGGTGAAGTCCTTGCCGGAGGCGATCCGGCTGCCGTCGACGGCGACCAGCTTCGCGGGGAATGCGCTGCCCTTCGAGGAGTCCTCGGGCGTGAACGTGCCGGTCAGGTCCCAGTAGGACGCGGCGCGGAACGCCATGCGCTCCCGTTCGCGCTCGACGACGAGGCGTGTGGCGACGGACTGCACGCGTCCGGCCGAGAGCCCGCGGGCCACCTTGCGCCACAGGACGGGCGAGATCTCATAGCCGTAGAGCCGGTCGAGGATGCGCCGCGTCTCCTGGGCGTCCACCATCGGGATGTCGACCTCGCGCAGTTCACCGAGCGCGCGGGTGACGGCCTCCTTGGTGATTTCGCCGAAGGTCAGGCGGTACACGGGGACCTTCGGCTTCAGGACCTGCAGCAGGTGCCACGCGATGGCCTCGCCCTCGCGGTCGGCGTCGGTGGCGAGATAGAGCTCGTCGGCGTCCTTCAGGGCCGCCTTCAGCTCGGCGACGGTCTTCCGCTTTTCCGGGGAGACGACGTAGTACGGCTCGAAATCCTTGTCGAGATCGACGGCGAACTTGCCCACCGAGGACTTCTTGAGCTCCGCCGGCAGATCCGACGGCTGGGGGAGATCACGGATGTGCCCCATGGACGCCGCGACCTGGAAACCCTCACCGAGATACCCCGAGATGCTCTTGATCTTGCTCGGGGACTCGACGATGACGAGCTTCTTGCCGTGCTTCTTGTCCGTGGCCTTGGTCGGCACTTCTCTCCTATATATACGGGTGCGATACCTCGGCAGGTTCGCGGGTTCACGGTCCGGAACCCCCTGCTGGGCCTCACCACACAGTATGCGTCATGCGTACCTGCACAAGGGTAACGGCTGGTTTCAGGCCCCCGGAATCAGGAACCCCTCCCGGATCAGCTGCTCGACATCGACCAGCAGCCCGGTGCTGAACGCGGGATCCGGCCGCTCGAGGAGCATCGCGAGAGCCCCCGCGATCTGCCCCGCCGTGAGGTCGCCGTCGCACGCCGAGGCGAAGCCCGCGAGTTCCGTGCTGAGGAGCGACGTCCGCCGGAGACCCGCCCCCTGGCGCAGCAGGATGACGCCGGGGTGCTCTGCGCCCGGGCGCTGGTGCCGTTCCTCGGTGACGTCATCGGCCACGAGGAGGAACTCGTCCGCGATGCCGAGGCCCGACGCCGACTGCTCGGTCCGCGCGGAGAGCCAGTCCGCGCGTCCGACGGCGGCGGCCAGGTGCGGGCCGATGGGCTGCTCGATCTCGTGCGTGATCTCCTCGAGCACGACCCGGACGAGTGCGTCCTCCCCGGCAGGGCGTCTCAGCCAGACGGAACCGAATCCGACGGCCTCGACGTTCCGCGAGGAGAAGTCCGCGAGGTACGCGGCGAAACTGCCGAGGTACGCCGCCCGGTCCCGGTTCTCCGCGGCGTCGCGCAGCCAGGTCTCGGCGTACTGCACCGGGGTGAGCTGCTCGCGCTGGATCACCCAGGCATCGACGCCGGCCGGGACGAAGGAACGGATCCGCCGGTCCCACGGGGTTCCCTCCGTGATCTCCCAGTTGCCGAGCAGCTGGGCGGCGCCGCCCGGCGCGAGCACCCCGGGAAGCTCGCGGACCAGCGTCTCCACGATGGCGTCCCCTGCCAGGCCGCCGTCGCGGTAGGTGTAGGACTCCTCCTGCGGACCGGTGCGCGGCGTGATGACGAAGGGCGGGTTCGAGACCACGAGATCGAAGTGCTCGCCCGCCACGGGCTCGAGGAGGCTCCCGAGCCGGAGGGTGATCCGGTCCCCCGGCTGCTCCGAATCGACCCCGAGCACGGGCCCGTTCAGCAGGAGGTTGAAGCGGGCGAACGCGAGCGCCCGGTCCGAGATGTCCGTGGCGGTGACGTGCCGGGCATGGGACAGCAGATGGAAGGCCTGGATGCCGCAACCCGTCCCGAGATCGAGAGCGCGGCCCACCGGCGTCCGCATCACGGTCTGTGCCAGGGTAAGCGACGCCCCGCCGATCCCGAGGACGTGGTCGTGGCGGAGAGGCCCGGGACGCTGCTCGGAGCCGAGGTCGCTCGCGACCCACAGGTCCCCGCCCACGTCGGAGCCGTAGGGACGCAGTTCCACGGCGGCCCGGATGCCCTGCGCCATGCCGGGCCCGGGCGACGTCCCCGTGTCGGCTGCAGGGTCCGCCCATGACTCGGCGGAACCGCCGGTGCCGGCGGACCCGCCCTCCTCGACCGGCTGCCCCTCCTCGACCAGCCGGAGCCGGAGGAGCCCCGCTCGTCCTGTCCGGGGGAAGGCGGCATCGATCGCGGTGCCGTCCACGGCGTCCCCGAGGAGCCACAGCAGCACAGGGACGGCTCTCACCGGCTCGGAGCGGGGATGCTCGCCGCCGTCGACGCGCTGCGATGACGTCAGGATCAGGGGTTCGCGCGCCGGACTCCCCAGCAGCCTCCTGGCCTGCAGGAGTGCCGGAGCCAGCTGTCCCCGGGCGAGGGCCGCGTAGGCGGCCGGGCCCAGCAGGGCTCCGACGCCGTCGACCGTGTAGTCGAGCGCCTCGAGGTCGGCAGCGAGCGCGACGAGCAGTGCGGGGTCCTGGCTCGACGGCGCAGTCGCGACATCGGCGTCGAACTCCGGCCACGCGCTGCCCGCCCGAGCCGAGGCAGCCTCGACGTCGTCGGCGTCGCTCGACCTGACCGCATCCTCACGCCCGCGCATCAGGCGGCACCCGCTGCTGTCGCTTCGGACTCGTCGGCCTCGCAGCCCTGCGGGCAGCGCAGGGTGACGGGGTCCGCGGCGCAGCCTGCGCAGTACAGGGTGAGGTTCCGGCACTCCTGATTGGAGCAGTTCTGGAAGGTGCTGGTGGGCGCAGCACACCGCACACACCTGCCGAGGGTGACGGCGTCGTCACTGAATTCGAGGTGCATGCGCTTGTCGAACACGTACAGCGAACCCTCCCAGAGTCCCCCGTCGCGGTACTTCTCGCCGTAGCGGACGATCCCGCCGTCGAGCTGGTACACCTCCTGGAAGCCGCGATTGATCATGAGGCTGGACAGGACCTCGCAGCGGATGCCACCCGTGCAGTAGGTGACCACCGGCTTGTCCTTGAGGTCGTCGTACTTGCCGGAGTCGAGCTCGCGGACGAAGTCGTGGGTCGTCCGCACGTCGGGGACGATCGCGTTCCTGAACCGGCCGATCTGCGCCTCGAGGGCGTTGCGCCCGTCGAAGAACACGACCTCCTCCCCCGCCGCCTTCTTGGCGTCGACCAGGGCATGGAGCTCCTCGGGTGCGAGGTGCGCGCCGCCTCCCACCACCCCGTCGCGGTCCACGCGGAGCTCGCCCGGCGCCCCGAAGGAGACGATCTCGTCCCTGACCTTCACGCTGAGCCGGGGGAAGTCCGCTGCGCCGCCGTCGGACCACTTGATGTCCATGCCCTTGAACGCGGGATACTCGCGGGTGGTCTTCACGTACTGTTTGACCGCGGCGATGTCCCCACCGACGGTGCCGTTGATGCCGTCCTTCGAGATCAGGATCCGGCCCCGCAGCCCCCACTTCTCGCAGAGTGCGCGCTGCCAGAGTCTGATGGCGTCGGGATCGGGGAGCGGCGCAAAGGCGTAATACAGGGCAATACGGTTCATCGACACGACTTAAAGCCTACTTTGCGTCTCAAAACGGTCACCCTCGCGCCCGTCCCTGTGATTAGCCGCCGCCGAGAACTATGGTTCAGCACATGGGCGTACATGCAGACGAAGAACTCCTCCAGACCTGGATCGCCGGATGGTCCGCGTGCCGCGGGTACGACGCGCACCGGGACGCGCGCAGCACCTCCGTGCTCCTGACCGACCAGCAGGACCAGACGGAGCACTTCCTCTTCGAGCCCACCGCTGAACGCTTCAGGGAGCTCGCGGCCGAGACGAAGGATGACCCGCGGCGCATCCTCACGGTCGTCACGAACCGGATGCGGGAGTTGATCGACGAGGCGGAATCCGCCGGACTGCGGGTGACCGATCGGCAGCAGTCGCTGATGAGCGCGGACATGCACGGACAGGACGTCGAGGACCCGCGACCGCCGGGCGACGAGTTCACGCTCGAACGGGACAGCGAGGGCGCCTGCCGGCGCGTGACCGTTCGGTCCGGCGACGCCGTCGCCGCGCGAGGGTCGGTCTCGGTGGTCGATGACTACGCGGTGTACGACCGCATCGTCACCGAGGAGGACTTCCGGCGCCGCGGACTCGGCAGCTACGTGATGCGGGCCCTGACCGCCGGGGTCCTCGAGGACGATGTCAGGACCGGGCTCCTCATGGCGTCCGCGGACGGCCGCGCCCTGTACGAGTTCCTCGGGTGGCAGCACCTGGCGGACGTGTTCGTCGTCAGAGGATAAACCCCCTCCGACCCGTCGCTGCGCCCGCCCCGATGGGAGAATTGCCGGGTGGCGCCGCCGAACCCCCTGATCCCCCTGCTCGGGGGTGGAACCGACCCCGAGCAACTCCTCCATGTGCGGGAGATCCCGGCGCGCGAGGCGGATTATGCTCCGTGGCCTGACTGGGCCCACCCCGACGTCGTCGAGGCCTTCGGGGCTCGCGGCGTCCGTGAGCCCTGGCGGCACCAGGTCGAGGGGGCGACGTCGGCTCACGGTGGGGAGCACACCATCATCGCGACCGGGACGGCCTCCGGGAAATCCCTGTGCTACCAGTTGCCGGTGCTCGACGAGATCCACCGCAGCGAACTGGCGAACCGCGCCACGCTCGCGCCCAACGGCTCGGTGGCGCTGTACCTGGCCCCGACGAAGGCGCTGGCCGCGGACCAGCTGTCCGCCATCAACGCTCTCAAGCTGCCGACCGTGCGCGCCGAGACCTACGACGGCGATACCGAGTCGGGGGCGCGCCGCTGGATCCGCGACCATGCGAACCTGGTCCTCGCGAACCCCGACATGCTCCACTACGGGATCCTCCCGAACCACACCTGGTGGGCGAGGTTCTTCCGCCGGCTGAAGTACGTGATCATCGACGAGGCGCACAGCTACCGCGGTGTCTTCGGCTCCCACGTCGCCAATCTGCTGCGGAGACTGCGGCGGATCTGCGCGAGCTACGGGGCGCATCCCGTGTTCATCGGGGCGTCGGCCACCTCGGCCGAGCCCGCGGCGTCCTTCGGCAGGCTGATCGGGGCACCCGTACGCGCCGTCGACCGGGACAGTTCCCCGCACGGCTCGACGACGGTCGCCTTCTGGGAGCCGCAACTCACCGGCGCCAGGGGCGAGAACGGAGCGGCCACCCGGAGGACCGTCATCGCGGAGACCTCCGACCTGCTGGCCAATCTCGTCGCCGCCCGGGTGAGGACCATCGCCTTCATCAAGTCCAGACGGGGAGCGGAGAGCATCGCCCAGACGTCGCGCCGCATGCTCGAGGACGTGCACCCCAGCCTGCCCCACCGCATCGCCGCGTACCGCTCGGGCTACCTGCCGGAGGAGCGGCGTGCCCTCGAATCCGCCCTCCGCAGCGGCGAGCTCCTCGGCGTGGCCAGCACGTCCGCGCTGGAGCTCGGCATCGACATCTCCGGCCTGGATGCGGTGCTCGTCGCGGGGTGGCCCGGTACCCGCGCCTCGCTGATGCAGCAGATCGGCAGGGCCGGACGATCGGGTCAGGATGCCATCGCCGCCTTCGTCGCGAGCGATGATCCCCTGGACACCTACCTGGTCCATCACCCGGAGGCCGTGTTCGACCTCGCCGTCGAAGCCACGGTGTTCGATCCCTCGAACCCGTACGTCCTCGGCCCGCACCTCTGCGCCGCCGCCGCGGAGCTTCCCCTGACGGACGAGGACCTCGACCTCTTCGGTCCCACCACCGGTGAACTCCTCGGCACCCTGTGCGAGCAGGGCTTCCTGCGCCGCCGTCCAGCCGGGTGGTTCTGGACGCATCCCCAGAGCGCGGCGGCGATGGTCAATCTGCGGGCCGACGGCGGCGGACCCATCAACATCGTGGAGGAGGAGTCCGGCGCGCTGCTCGGGACGATGGATTCCCCGCAGAGCCACTACCAGGCTCATCCCGGCGCGGTCTACGTCCACCAGGGACGGACCTACGTGGTGCAGGAACTCAACGAGGAGGACCACTGCGCCGTGGTGTCGAGGGCCCACCCCGACTACTACACGCAGGCACGCGACGTCACGCAGATCGAGGTGATCGGACGTGACATCAGCGTGTTGTGGGGAGAGGTGCTCGCCAACTTCGGCGACGTGAAGGTGACCACGCAGGTGGTCTCCTTCCAGCGCAAGGCGTTCTCCTCGAACGAGATCCTGGGTGAGGAACCCCTCGAACTCGGTGCGCGGGACCTTTTCACCAAGGGCGTCTGGTTCGAGATCAGCCCCCAGCTCCTCGAGGCCGAGGGCATCTCCGCGGAGGAGCTGCCCGGCGCTCTCCATGCGGCCGAGCACGCAGCGATCGGCCTGCTGCCGTTGGTGGCCTCGAGCGACCGCTGGGACATCGGCGGGGTGTCCACAGCACTGCATGCGGACACCGGGCAGCCGACCATCTTCGTGTACGACGGCCATCCCGGCGGGGCGGGGTTCGCCGAGCGCGGTTTCGAGGCCGCCCGGACATGGCTGTCCGCCACACGCGATGCGATCGAGGCCTGCGAGTGCGCGTCCGGCTGCCCGTCCTGCGTGCAGTCGCCGAAGTGCGGCAACCGCAACAATCCGCTCAGCAAGGGCGGCGCAGTGGCCGTGCTGTCCCTCATCCTGCAGCAGGCGGGGCCTGCACCCGCCGCTGTCTCCGAGGGCCGGACGGCAGGTACGGGCAGGTCCATCCCCGCCGGCGGAAACCACTGACCCGCGCACGCGCCGAGGAGCGGACCGGCTGCGCCCGTGACGCGCCGGCTCCGCGGACACCGTCGCATGCAGCAGGACGACCGGCCGCCGCCTCGCGGGTCCTCCTCCTGGGCGGATGAACGTCCTCACGGTGGCGGGCCCGCGCGTGCCGCTCCGACCGCATCGGGCAGGACACCGGCGAGGTCGATCCGCACGCGAACGGTGACAGTTCCCTCGCCGGTCGCCTCCACTGCGCAGTCCTGCACCGTCGCTCCGTGCCTGGCAGCCACCTCGGCCGCTACCGTGCAGGGCTCACCGACCGCGAGCCCGCGTGCCGTGTCCGCCGCGGCCAGTGCGGACAGGTCCGCCGCCGTCGCCGCTTTCGATGCGGCCGAGGCCGCCTGCAGAAGCAGTCCGGCCGATCCGATGAGAAGGAGTGCCAGTAGCGCGAGTCCCGCCATCAGCACCGTCCCGGCGCCCGTCTCATGGTCGAGCCGATCTGGGCCGGCTCCCGGGCCGGTCGACCTAGCCATTCGTCTCCTCCCGACCGGATGCCGACGCGATGAGGTCGATGTCCATCAGGTCGACGAGCGGCCCCACGACCTCGGCCCGGACGTGTACCGTCGTCCAGCCGCCGCTTGATTCGATGGAAGCGACGGCGCCATCGCCCGCGAGCCTCCGCACGGTCTGCTGCACGGAGTCGCTGCTCTCGCCGCGAACCGCCTCCCGCGCTCCGGCGCGCGCCGCCTCGTCGATGCGCAGTTGCAGCACGCCGACGTGGCCGATGCCGAGCAGCAGACCTGCGAGGAGGACCAGGGCGGGCAGCACGACGGCGACCTCGGCGGTGACCGACCCGCGGTCGAAGCACTCGCGGCCCTGCGCCCTCGTGGAGTCGAAGGAATGCAGGACCCGCGCCGGGCCGCGAACGGAGTCGACATCGGCAGCAGCCCGCGCCCCGACGTGACCGCCGTCGGATCCGCCCTGATCCCTGCGCATCAGCCGAAGTTCAGGGCCGACGTGATGAGGGACATGAGCAGCCCCTTGATCTCTCCGCTGGAGAGGACCGCGACGAGCAGCGCGGCGAAACCCACCGCCGCGAGGGTCGCGATGGCGTACTCCGCCGTCGCCATACCGGCCTCGCGATCGATCGGGCCGGCCCCGCGGTCACGGAGGATCCGCTCGTTGGAGCGGCGGCGCCGCGCGAGAGCACGCCGGGCAGCCCGGTTGCGGCCGGCGTCGTCGGCCCCTCCGTGCAGCACAGTCCCTTTGTCCGGCGCGTGGCTGTGCCCCCGTCCGTCGCGGTCAACGAGGCCGGAGGGCGGGATGACAGGGAGGCGCGGTACGACGAACATCCTCGACCCATCCCCGCAGTGGGTAGATGCCAAGGGCTCGGCCTCACGCGGATCGCGTCCTGCGACCGGGCCCGACGGGTGAACGGGATCATCATCCTGCAGTCCCTCCCCGGCGTGCAGCGTCCTCTGGTGAGTCTCCGGGCGACTCGTGGGCAGTTCGTTGACCATGACATCTCCTTCTCGTCGTGGGCTTCCCCACGCTCGGTGCGCGACGGTCGTCGCAGGAACAACTCTCGCCAGCTCGACCGATGACCCGGTCGGACGGAGGCGCTAAGTGGATAACCGGTCGCGGATGACGCAGCAGGTCCTGCTCCGGCCCGATCGCCGCGTCGGCCGGCGGGCTGCTGCGGCGGATCCACAGGGCACGGCCCGACCGAACAGTCACGGCCAGCGGGCGGCCACCGGACCGAACGGTCACGGCAACGAGGGGGCTGACGTCCGAGCCGGACTCGGCCAGACGGGGGTCGACGACCCTGACCGGGCAGGGCCCGCCGGCGGTCGCCGGACCGGATGGAGCGGGCACGGCATGAGCGGAACCGACGGAGCACGCCGATGGACCCGCCTAGAGCGCCGGCAGGAGACCGAGGACCACGGGAACGACGCCGAGGCAGATGAACGCCGGCAGGGAGCAGAGTCCCAGCGGCAGGACGAGGTGCACCCCGAGCGCCGCTGCCTTCCGCTCTCCTGCGCTGATGCGGCGACGCCGGATCTGCAGGGCGTGTGCCCGCAGCAGTTCGGCTGACGGGGCGCCGGTCGTGACCGCGAACTGGAGTCCGCGACGCACGGCACCAACGGTCCCTGCGGCGCGCTGCTCACCTCCACGCAGGGGAACGCGTGGCCGGCCGCCCGGCTCCGTCCTCGTGGTCACCGCCATCTCCCAGGCGTCGTCCCAGGCGGCTCCTAGACGTCGTGCCTGATGAACCCGGCTCAGTGGGGTACCGACGTCGACGTCCGCCACCGAGGCAACCGCAGCCAGGGCATTCTCGACCGAGGACCCCGCGTCGAGCATCGCCGCCATCAGGTCGAGGAGCAGGGGCGCGTCGTCCACACCCCGCCGCTCGCGGGAGCGTCGCGACGGCACCGGTGCGCGCCTGGTCCGAGGTGGGTGCAGAGAGAGGAGGATCGTCCCTGCAGCGAGCAGCAGCGCCGTCAGCACACCCTCCATCAGGAGGTCGATTCCGCTCGTCGGACGAGGCGCCCCGACCACCACCGCGCGACGACCATGAGCAGCACGCCCGTGCAGAGAGCTGACCGTCCCCATGGGTCGGTGGACAGCACCTGCACCGGATCGACGCCCAGCGCGAAGCCGAGCAGCAGTCCGACGACGGGCAGCCAGGTCAGGAGGACGACCGTGGCGCGCGGTCCGGCAAGAGCCGTCTCCCTCGCGGCCCGCCCCGCGAACTCGGCCTCCAACTGGGCGGCGTAGTGGTCCAGGATCGTGGCCAGCGGGGCACCGCTCCTCTCCGCCACGGCCAGGCATGCCGCAAGATCTCCCCAGAGACGACCGACCGCCTCGGTCAGGAAGCCCCCCGTGGTGTCCTGCGGTGCGGCACCGAGGGCGTCGCTCAGGGTTTCCGGGACACTCAGGCCCAAGGCGGACGCCCGCCGTGCCGCCGAGATCACTGGCCTCGCCCGGGCGGCGAACCCGGTGCCCTCCTTCGCATACACACCCTCCAGATCGATCCACAGCACGGAGGGAGGTCTCCCCGCCCTGAGCAGGCCGGCCATCTGGCGGACGAACAGGGGTAGCTCCTCCACCGACTCCGACCCCGACTCCGACCCCGGCATGCGCCCGAATCGCGACCGGAGCCGGAGGACCCCGGGCGGACGTCCCACGGCCCTCCGACCGGCGGAAGCCACTGCGCCTTCGTGACGGACGGGCCTGCCCGGATCCGCGAGCACGAGGACGGCGAGCACGAGCAACAGGGCCACTGCTGCCCCGGTCATGGGACCGTGCGGGCCGGACACCGGGCCTCGACCGCGAGCTCCGGCACAGGACCGGTCCAGCCGACACGCCGCGCGAAATCGACCCACCCGCCGGACCGGAAGCAACCCTGCCCGGCGTCGACGAGGACGGGGTCGACGACCAGCCCGGCAGCCCGCTCGAGTCGGAGGAGGTTCAGGCTCCCGACGTGCCGCCCACGGCCGTCTCGGGCGACGTGCACCACGACGTCGAGTGCACTGGCCGCCTGGCGGTCGAGTGCCTCGGGTGTCAGACCCGCCAGTGCGGCGAGCGCACTGAGCCGTGCGGGTACGGCCTCCGCGGAATTCGCATGGATGGTCCCGCCACCGCCGTCGTGACCCGTGTTCATCGCGGCCAGGAGCTCCCTGACCTCGGCGCCACGGCACTCCCCGACGACCAGGCGGTCCGGCCGCATCCTCAGGGCCTGGCGAACCAGTTCGGTGAGGTCGAGGACGCCGGCCCCCTCGAGGTTCCCGTGCCGTGCCTGCAGACCCACCGTGTGCGGATGAGCGGGATCGAGTTCCGCCGCGTCCTCGACCAGCACCAACCTCTCCTGCGGCGACGCGAGCCCGAGCAAGGTGGAGAGCAAGGTGGTCTTCCCCGTACCCGTGGCGCCGCTGATCAGGAAATTCAGCCGCGCCTGCATCATCAGGGTCAGGGCCTGCGCCATCACCGGCGCCACGGCCCCGGACGCCACCAGCTCCTCCAACGTGAGGACACGCCGCCTGCGGATCCGGATGGACAGGAGCGTACCTGCGGTCGAGATCGGCGGAAGCACCGCATGGACACGGAACCCGTCGAGCTGGACGTCGACGGCCGGACACCCGTCATCAAGACGCCGCCCCCCGGCCGCGACCAACCGGACGGCCAGCGTCCGCACCTCCGCGTCCGCGGTGAAGATCCGCCCGATCCGCTGTAATCCGTCGGGACCGTCGACCCATACGTCCTCGGGCCCGTTCACGAGGATGTCGGTGACCGTGGGATCGGCGACCAACTGCTCCAGCGGTCCGAGACCCTCGAGCTCGGCCCGGACGAGATCGAGAGCGGTCAGGACGCCCTCCGACCCGAGCAACCTGCCGGTGGACCCGATCGCGCCCGCGAAGGAAGCATCCGTCGCGGCCACCTCGCCGGCCAGCACCGCCCGTCTGACGGAGTCCACGAGGGCAGCATCGCGGTGCCCATGCTCCGGGCGGAGGAACCCCGACACATCCGTGCTGCGGCGACCGGGCTGCTCCGACGAAAGCCGGATCTCGCGGCGCGTCCGGCCCGCCGCCGATCTCCCGTGCGTCATGCCGGCCCCCTGAGGACCCGGCAGATCGTATCGACGGTTCTCCGCGCCTTCCGCGGCAGACGGAGGTCGGCCTGGCGGCCGCTCACCTCGGCAGCGGACGCGCCGCGGACGGACGGGAGGAGCGGGAGCGGACCCGGCACCCCCAGCATCTCCGCGACGCACCATGCATCGAGCCCATCGGTGACGGGGCCTCGCAGCACGACGGTGACCGGAAGTGCCGCATGGGAGCGGAGGGCGGCACCGGCCGCCGTGATGCCGCGCGGACGGGACGGCACGAGGAGGACGAGAGCATCGCACAGCTGCACCAGCGGGCCGCCGCCGGCGTGCCCGGAGGGAAGGTCGACGAGGGTGAGGTCGAATCCGGCACGGGCGGCATCAAGGACGATCCCACCCGCTTCGGCCGTGGCCTGCAGTCCCCCTCTGGCCCGGTCTCCCGACGGCGCCCTGTGGGACAGGACCGACAGGTCCTTGACCGTCGGCAGGGCGGAGGAGAGCTGATCCGCGTTGAGCGTTCCCCGGATACCGTCCAGGTCCTCCCACCGGACGCCCGGATGTTCCTCCCAGCCGATGCTCACCTCCAGTCCCCCGCCGGCGGGGTGTCCGTCCACCAGCAGCGTCCTGTGCCCTTCGCGGGACAGCGCCCGCGCGCACCAGAAGGCGAAGGAGCTGACACCGCAACCACCCGAGGAGCCGGTGAATCCGATCACGGACCCACCGGTCGCCGGATGGAGGCGACGTCCGAGGTGTTCGGCCAGCCACCCGCCGCCCTGCGGCACGATGACCACCCGGGACGATGCGAGATGGGCCGCCTTCCCCCACACACGGGCCTCCTCGTCCGCCGCGGCAACCACGATCACGTCACGCGTCGCCGAGAGTTGGTCGAGGGGTGCGTCCACACCCACCAGCAGTACCTCGGGGTCGAGGTGAAGCGCCTCGGCGAGACCGTTCACGAGGACCGGAGCGATACCGGCGGCAGCGCAGGCCCGGGCGACCTGATCCCTGATGAACTGCGATCCACCCGCGAGGACGACCCCGCACTGCGCGGTATCGACCTTCCACCCCTGCTGAGTCATGACCCAAGCCTCGATCTCCATGAGGTGGCAGCGGGGCGGTGGTACGGCTATGTGGACAAGCAGGCGGAAAGGCTGCGGATTGCAGGAATGACACCGGGACGGCCGACAATATGGGCATGTACATCGCCGTGGCGCCGCCGTCCGGGCGCGCTGATCCCGGTGACGTCCAGCTACAGCGTCTCGACGTCGGCGGGGCCCTTGTCGGCGGGGCCCGAACGGTCTCCCGCCGGGAGCTACCGTCGGTCGTGGCGACCGAGGAGTCGGGCCGGCCGAGGTGGGTCTGGAGCAGTACGCGGCAGTGGTACCCGGATCTGCTGCGCGCAGGTTCGGATGTCGACCGCTGCTGGGATCTGGCCCTGACCCGCACGATCCTGACGAACTCGCCTTCTTCCGGCGCGTCACCCTACCTCGACGCGCTGAGGGCGAACGGGCCGAGCGGTGACGGGACGGAGCCGCCTCGCACCCTCCTGCCGCCACCGGTGGCCGCCAACCAGCATTCGCTGTTCGACCAACCCCAGGAGCCCACGGGCCCTCGCCTCGACGAGGTCGTCGAAGAGTTCCGGAACCAGCTCGCTGCGAGCGCAGGAACCACGGACCACACCAGGCTATCCCTCCTGATCGCCGCCGAGTCCGCGGGCGGACTGATCGCTGCGGAGATGGAGCACTCCGGCCTGCCGTGGCGGCGGGACGTTCATGAGGACCTTCTCGAACGGACCCTCGGACCGAGACCTCGGGAAGGAGTGCGGCCGGTGGAACTCGAGCGGCTGGCCGACGCACTGCGGACTGCCCTCGCCAGCCCTGCGCTGAATCCCGACTCCCCGCAGGACATGCTGAGGGCGCTGCATCGCGCGGGAATCGAGGTGAGGACAACCCGCTCCTGGGAGCTGGAGCAGCATCATCACCCGGCCATCGGACCGCTCCTGGCGTACAAGAAGCTGTCCCGTCTCCTCACGGCGAACGGGTGGATCTGGCTCGACACGTGGGTGCGCGACGGACGCTTCCGCCCCGAGTACGTCGTCGGTGGAGTGGTGTCCGGTCGGTGGGCGTCCCGCGGGGGTGGGGCGCTGCAGATCCCTCGCCAGGTACGTGACGCCGTCCGGCCGGACGACGGTCAGTGCTTCGTCGTCGCCGATGCCGCGCAGCTCGAACCCCGGGTCCTGGCGGCCCTCGGTCGTGATTCCGCGTTGGCGGCTGCGGCACGCGGCCGCGACCTGTACCAGGGCATCGCCGACCAGGGCTTCGGAGGTGACCGGTCGAAGGCGAAGCTGGCCATGCTCGGGGCCATGTACGGGGCCACGAGCGGCGAGTCCGGCAGACTCATGCCCCAGCTGACACGCGCCTACCCGCGCGCGATCGGTGTCGTCGAGGCCGCGGCGCGGGCCGGCGAGACGGGTAGGGGCGTCTCGAGCTACCTGGGCCGCGGGTGCCCTCCCGCGTCGGAGGAATGGTTCGCGCGGCAGCGGACGACGACGGCGGAGGAACAGCGTCGCGCCGACAGCGCGGCGCGGGCCCGCGGACGGTTCACCCGTAATTTCGTGGTGCAGGCCTCCGCTGCCGAATGGGCCCTGTGCTGGTTGGCGGAGGTGCGGCGGCGCATCGCGACGGCGGCTTTTCCTGAGCCACGCAGCCGCATCGCCTTCTTCCTCCACGACGAGGTGATGCTCCACGTCCCCGTCGCTCGCGCCGAGGAGGCGCAGGCCGTGCTCGAGGACGCTGCGCGAGCCGCGACGCGACTGATCTTCGGTGACATCCCCATCGACTTCGCGATCACGACGGCGATCGTCAGCTCCTACGCGGACGCCAAGTAGCTCCCGCGCAGGGTTGTCCACATCGTCCCGCCCTTCCGGCCGAGGAGATCGTCCGGCCCGTACGGTGGCACGGTCACAGGGGAGGGTGAGTTGGATGCACGCGCTGAGGATCGACACGGACCGGATGGAGGAGGCGTCCGCATTCGTCGAGGCGGCGGGCAGCAGGATCTCCGATGCGGTCGGTGTTCTGGGCGGGATCCTCGACCGGAGCGGTGGAATGGCGGGCTGGGACGCCCTCGGGTCCGACTGGGCTGCCTCGTACGATCCGGCCGCCGCCGAAGCGGCCGATGCCTGCCGCGAGCTCGAACTCGCCTGCTCGGACACCTCGCGCGCTCTCGCCATCGCAGCTGGGAAGTACCTCCAGGCCGAGCACGTCGCGTCGATGGGTGTCTCTGCCCTCATGACCCCGTTCCTGCCCGCGTTCCGTCCGGACGGGCCGGCATGGGTGTTTCCCTCCGCCGCTGACGGCAATAGGGGCTGTCCTCCGCCTGGCTGGGACATCGTCGCGGGGATCGCGGGCGTCCTCTGGCCGGCCGGAGACCCTGAAGCGCTCCGATCCGCGAGCACCGCATGGAGGGAGCTCGCCGCGCAGATCGAGGGAGGGATGGACGGTTCTGCGGCCGTCGCCGGCGACGCCGTGCAAGGGCTCGCCTCGGCGGACCTGACGCAGTTCCGCACGAGGAACGCTGCAATCCAGGACACCGGCCGGCAGATCGCGGTGGCAGCGCGGGACATCGCCGGCGCCTGCAGCTCGCTCGCAGAGGCCATCACCCTCGCACACGAAGAACTCATCGACGAGACGCACTCCTTCCTGCTGGAATGCGCGGCTCTCGCGGGGGTCGGCATCGCCCTGAGCTTCGTGACGCTCGGCGGATCGGCGGCGATCACGTCCCTCGTCGGAGCGGCTCGGGCTGCGCAGATGGTGATCCGGGTGCAGGCCGTCGTGGCACGGCTCACCACGGCGGCCCGCTCCGTCGGTGCGGTGGCGGCACGTCTCCCGGGAGCGGGTCGGCTCACGACCGGGCTGCATGCGCTCTCACGAACGCCGGCCGCCCTGTCCTCGCTCGTCGGTCCGCCGCGACGGACCCTGTCCGTGACGGCCTGGCATGCCGCCTCCTCCCCCCGACTCTCGGTGCTCGCGCCGGCAGTGCGGTTCGTACACCCCGTCGGAGCCGCCGCCGTCAGGTTCGTTGATTCGAAGGCGGTCTCCCTGGCCCTCTCCAATCCCGCCTCACTCACTCTCGGCCTCCTGCCGGTCGCCACCCGCCGGACGGTCCTGCGATCGGTCCTGCCCCAGGGGAACACTCCGGAACGCGTGCTCGAACTGGTCCGGGCGAAGGGCGTCGGGACACAGCTGCTCCCGGCCGCGAGCGCTGCGGTCAGGACGAAGGAACGCCTCGACACCGTTGAGGGGCTCGTGGGCCTGCCGGCGCACGTGGGCGAACGCTACCTGCCGGCGAGACCCTCGACAGTGCCGCTCGGGGAGGGCCCGGGCCGGCTCACAGCGGTGCGGGGATCTCCAGCGAGCGGTCCCACGCGCGGGTCCACCCCAGTCCGTCGAAGATCGCGTCCAGAAGCATCGCCGTGAATCCCCAGATCACGGCGTGGGGCGTGACGAAGGCCGGGGTACGGCTGACGAAGCCGTCGCGTTCCAGGAACGCCGTCCGTCTGCGGTCCGGGTCGAGCAGGGTACTCACGGGGCACCGGAAGACGAGTTCGGATTCCGCAGTGTCCACGGCGTGGGTCGGCGACTGCCGCTCCCACCAGGCGAGAACGGGAGTGACCATGAAGTTGCTGACCGGGAGGCCGACCTCCGGAAGCGGGCCGAGGAGCGCGACTCCCTCGGGATCGAGGCCGGTCTCCTCCCGCGCCTCACGGAGCGCTGCGCCGCCCTCGTCGACGTCACCGGGATCGATGGTCCCACCGGGAAACGCCACCTGCCCGGGATGATGGGACAGCGAGCCTGCGCGGACCACGAACAGGAGATCGAGGTCGTCATGGGTGAGGTCGCCCGGAGCCGGCGCTGGGCTGCGATCCTGTCGCACGCCGAACAGGACCAGGACGGCCGCACGACGGGTTCGTGCCGGATCGAGCCTGGCGAACTGCCAGCCCTCGGGCCGCACGAGCGCCGCGTCGGTGCCCTGCATCGAGCGGACCCAGACGGACACGTCGTCGCGGACGCTCATCGCCGGCCGACCGACAGGGCGCAGCGTCGTGGCCGACAACGGTCGGTCGACCGTGACGCTGCGCCCCTTCCCCTGGGCGTCGATGATTCAGGCACCCAGTCCGTGCCCTGCCTCGCGGAGCTCTGCCCGGGTGCGTCCCGCTCGCATGAGGTCCAGGAGGTCCTCGCGTCCCGGTGCGAGCTCGTACTTGAGGAGTTTCGCTGCCTTGACGGGGTCCGTCTCGCCCTCTCCGTAGGACGGGCACAGGGCTGCGACGGGGCAGACACCGCAGGCGGGCTTCTTGGCGTGGCAGATCCGCCTGCCGTGGAAGACGACGTGGTGGGACAGCATGGTCCAGTCCTTGCGGTCGAACAGCACGCCCACCTCCATCTCGACCTTCACCGGATCGTCCGATGCCGTCCACCGGAAGCGACGGGCCAGACGCCCGAAGTGCGTGTCGACCGTGATGCCCGGAACGCCGAACGCGTTGCCGAGCACCACATTGGCCGTCTTGCGGCCCACTCCGGGCAGCGTCACGAGATCCTGCAGCGAGGGCGGGACCTCGCCGTCGTAGTCGTCGACGAGGCGGCGGGACAGGGACAGGAGGCTGTTCGCCTTCGCGCGGTAGAACCCGGTGGGGCGAATGATCTCCTGCAGCTCCATCTCGTCCGCCTCGGACAGGGTCCTGGCGTCCGGATACCGCTCGAACAGGGCCGGCGTGGTCAGGTTCACCCGGACGTCGGTGGTCTGCGCCGACAGGACGGTCGCGACGAGGAGTTCGAAAGCGTTCCTGAAGTCGAGTTCGGCGACCGCGTACGGATACGTCTCACCGAGGATCCGGTTGATCTTCCGAGCACGGCGCTTGAGGGTGACCGGAGCCTCCTCCTCGAGCTTCACTTTCCTGCCTGCCACGATAGGGCTTCCTTCCAGCGGTGCGTCTCTGTCCACGTGCTCGCCGTGGCGGTCGGTGCGTCAGTCGCGGGGGGCGCGCTCGATGTTGCGGAGATCGCGCAGGATACCGACGGCGCCCGTGCGCTTGTCCTGGACGAGGAATTCGTGCCCCCGGTCCTCGATGCCCACTTCCCAGTCACCGGGTTGCAGGGTGAAGATCTCGCGTCCCGACTGTTCGTCCACGACGGGACGGGGGGATCCGACGGCGAACCAGAAGGCTTCGACGACCGGTTCCTCATCCGCGGACCGGGTGGCGGTGATCGGCTCCTGCCGCGCGCGTTCCTCCGGTGCTGCGTCGGCCGCCCCGTAGGTCTTCGTCGATTCGTCCCGCACGACGTCGTGCGCGCGAATCTGATCCGCGGCGCCCGTCCGGGACTCCGGCGAGCGGTCGGAGCGGCCATCCGTCCGCTCATCGGCATCCTCACCGACGGAGTGCGCGCCCGACTCGGCCGACGCATCCCGATCGGATGCCTGCGCGGCGGACCGCTCCAGCCCGGACTGGCCCGACGCTGCGGCTCCTGCTCCCACCACACCCGCGCCACCCGCGCCATAGAGGCCTGCACCGTTCTGCCGGACGGCAGCCGCAGCCGGATTGATGTCATCCCCCGCTCGTCCGCGATCGGTGGCACCCGACCGGCCGGGAGCTGCCGAGCTGCCGGCGTCACCCGTGGCCGGTCCGGTCGTCACGGAGGCTAACGACTTCTCGGCCTTCAGCACCTTTCCAGGCTTCTCTGCCTTCTCTGCCTTCTCTACCTTCTCCGGCCTGGGTGGGCGGGGGCCGGCGGCCGTCATGGGACGTGCCGTGCGATGGGCCGCAACCTCCGGCCGGTCCTCGAAGTCGTTCCTCACCACGGGTAGGAAGGGGCCGACGACGGTCGCCGCCAGCATGCCGAGGGCTCCGATCAGCGCCAGCAGGGACCCGGCCCGGAAGTCGGTGACGGTCTCCAGGAAGAAGAAGGCGGCGGCCAGCACGGCGCTCACGGACGCGAACTGGTCGACGGAGAGCGATCCCACCCGGAGCCCGTGCGATCCGAGCCGACGACCGGCCAGCAGTGCCAGCGCGATCACGGGCATCAGGATGCCGATGCCGATGAAGAACAGCGGCTCGGTGTTCCAGAACGTGGCAGAGCGCACCATGCCGTCGATGAACGGCAGCAGCGTACCGATGAAGACCAGGGCCACGCCCCCGCCGAAGACCGTTTCGCGGAGCGTGAAGGGACCGACGAGCGCTGTACTGGGGCCGACCGGGGAGGACGACACTCCCGGATCCGAGCCGTGCCCCGAGGACGAGGGTGCCGGCCCTCCGGTGTCCGCACCGGCGGCGCGCTGCCCCTCGGATGATTCGGTCATGGTCTTCTCCCGTTCGTAGCCCTGGTCACCGGCGGCCCCCGACCACCGGCGCTGATTACCTTCGTCCACCCTAGCCACCGGCCCGTGGCAACTCCACCGACGAGGCGCGGAGCGTCCTGGCCACTCACCGCACAATCGCCGCATCTCGGCTAGGCCGTGTGACCGCGGGCACACGGCGAGCGGAGAACTCGATAGTGTTCCGGTGGAGCACGTCGCCATGCTGCGATTCCTCGCGGCCCCGGCCGGGCTCCTCCATCGAATCTGTACCGGACACGTCATAAAGGGGTAGAACATGAGCGCCGATCGCCAGGGCGACGCCTTCGAGAACCTGCTGCACGAGGAGCGCCGATTCCCGCCCAGCGCGGAGTTCGCCGCGAACGCCGTCGCCCAGCCGTCCCTCTACGACGAGGCGCGCGAGCAGGGCACGGAGTTCTGGGCGGCCCAGGCCCGTGCACTCCTGTCCTGGGACACGGACTTCACGCAGACGCTCGACTGGACCGATGCCCCGTTCGCCAAGTGGTTCGTGGGCGGGACCATCAATGCGGCCTATAACGCGCTGGACCGCCATGTCGAGGCCGGGCTCGGCGATCGCGTGGCCATCCACTTCGAGGGCGAGCCCGGAGACACCCGGACCATCACCTATGCGGAGCTCACACGGGACGTGAAGAAGGCTGCCAATGCCTTCGAATCGCTCGGCGTCGAGAAGGGCGACCGTGTTGCGGTGTACCTCCCCATGGTCCCGGAGGCCGTGGTCACCATGCTCGCCTGCGCGCGCATCGGCGCGGTCCATTCCGTGGTGTTCGGCGGGTTCTCCGCGGACGCCCTCCGCAGCCGCATCGACGATGCCGAGGCGAAACTCGTGGTCACCTCCGACGGCACCTACCGCCGGGGCAAGCCCAGTGCCCTCAAGCCCGCGGTCGACGGTGCGCTCGAGAAGGAGGGGCACACCGTCACGAACGTCGTCGTGGTCCGCCGCAACAACGAACCCGTCGAATGGACCGAGGGGCGCGACGTCTGGTGGCACGACGTCGTGGAGGGGGCGTCCGACGAGCACGCCGCGGTGGCCCACGACGCCGAGCACCCGCTGTTCATCCTCTACACCTCCGGCACCACCGGGAAGCCGAAGGGCATCCTCCACACGACCGGTGGCTACCTCGCGCAGACCGCCTTCACGCACCGGAACACGTTCGACCTCCGCCCCGAGACCGATGTCTTCTGGTGCACTGCGGACATCGGCTGGGTGACGGGCCACAGCTACGTCGCCTACGCGCCCCTCGTCAACGGCGCGACGCAGCTGATGTACGAGGGGACACCGGACACCCCGCACCAGGGCCGATGGTGGGAACTCGTCGAGAAGTACGGCGTCACCATCCTCTACACGGCCCCGACGGCCATCCGCACCTTCATGAAGTGGGGGCGCGACATCCCCCAGAAGTACGATCTGTCCTCCATCCGCGTCCTCGGTTCCGTCGGCGAACCCATCAACCCCGAGGCCTGGATGTGGTACCGCGAGGTCATCGGCGGTGGCAAGGCTCCGATCGTCGACACCTGGTGGCAGACGGAGACGGGCGCTCACATGATCGCGCCGATGCCCGGTGTCACGGCGACGAAACCGGGCTCGGCGCAGGTCGCCGTCCCCGGCATCGCGATCGATGTCGTCGACGAGCTCGGCGCCTCGGTACCCGACGGCTCCGGCGGCTACCTCGTCATCCGCGAGCCGTGGCCCTCGATGCTGCGGGGTATCTGGGGCGATCCCCAGCGCTTCAAGGACACCTACTGGTCCCGCTTCGACGCCATGTACTTCGCGGGGGACGGCGCGAAGAAGGATGCCGACGGCGACATCTGGCTCCTCGGTCGCGTGGACGACGTCATGAACATCTCGGGCCACCGGCTCTCCACCACGGAGATCGAATCGGCGCTGGTGAGCCACCCGTCGGTGGCGGAGGCGGCCGTCGTCGGCGCGAGCGACGAGACGACGGGTGAGGCGGTGGTCGCCTTCGTGATCCTGCGGGGCTCGGCGAAGGACGACGACGACATCGTCACCACCCTGCGGAACCATGTGGGCAAGGAGATCGGGCCCATCGCCAAGCCGAGGAACATCCTGGTGGTGCCGGAACTGCCGAAGACCCGCAGCGGGAAGATCATGCGCCGCCTGCTCAAGGACGTGGCGGAGGGTCGCGAGGTCGGTGACGCCACCACCCTGTCGGACCCGACGATCATGCAGCAGATCGCCGTGTCCCTGCGGAAGTAGCAGCGCAGGCAGAGGACCCCCGCCCTCGGGCGGGGGCCTTCTGCGTCCATCGGGGCAGATCAGCCGATCGTGGCGTCCACCGTGACGTCGATGTTGCCGCGCGTGGCATTCGAGTAGGGGCAGACCTGGTGGGCCTGCTCGACGAGGGAGTCTGCCGTCTCCTGGTCCACGCCGCCGATCTCGGCGTGCAGTGCGACAGCGAGCTGGAACCCGCCGCCGTCCGTCGGGTTGATGCTGACCTCGGCCGTGACGGCGGTGTCGCTGATCTTCGCCTTGCTGCGGCCCGCGACGAGCTTCAGGGCGCTGTGGAAGCAGGCGGCGTACCCGACGGCGAAGAGCTGCTCGGGGTTGGTCGCGCCACCGGCTCCGCCCATCTCCTTCGGGACGGCCAGGTCGACGGCGAGCTGCCCGTCGTCGGTCCGGGCCTCGCCGTTGCGCCCGTCGCCCGTTGCCGTGGCCACTGCCGTGTAGAGAGCACTCATGGTGTCGATCCTTTCGTCCCGGGTGCCAGGGTGACGCCCATCCCTTGTAGACTAACTAGTAACTCTACGTCCACAAAATCGTCGCCGGAGAAGCCCCGAACCCCGAATGGAGCACGATGACCGCCCAGCCGCCCGTCCGCGAGCGCATCCTCGCCTCGGCCACCGCACTGTTCGACGCCACGAGCATCCGCTCGGTCAGCGCCGATCGCGTCATCGCCGACGCCGGTACCACCAAGGTGACCTTCTACCGCCACTTCCCCTCCAAGGACCACCTCGTGGTCGCCTACCTCGATCAGCAGCTCGGCCTGCTGCAGCAGGCCGTGGCGAAGGAGCGTGCGGCCGGGCTCGACGCCTGCACGGTCCTGCTGCACGTCGCCGAAGCCAACGGCAGCGCTGCCTGCCGTCCGGGCTTCCGGGGCTGCACCTTCATCAACGCCGCAGCCGAGTACCCCGCGGCAGGTAACCCGGTGCGGGCCGCCGTCGCCCGGTACCGCTCCTGGCTGCACGGCGTCGTCGCAGACCTCCTGCGCGACCTCGGTGCGGACGAGCCGGACCTCGTCGCGGACCAACTCATCATGCTGCGGGACGGCGCCATGGTGCACGGATTCATGGAGGACCCCGCCGCCGTGACCGGGGCGCTCGTGGCGGCGGGGCGGGCGACCATCGGGGCGCAGGTGCGACGGTCCCTGCCCGCGTAGGCTCCCTGGGCCGCAGCAGTGTGATGTTCGTCCTGAAACGTGGCCCCACGGCACTGCCGAGAGGACAATTTCAGCGTGTCCACTACGCTTCAGCAGCCTCCCGTATCGAATCCGCGCATGGCCCGCCGCGTCGCCGGCGCCTCGTTCGTCGGAACAGCACTCGAGTCCTACGACTTCTACGTGTTCGGCACCGCAGCCGCACTCGTGTTCAATGTCGTCTTCTTCACCGAGCAGGATCCGCTGACCGGCACCCTCTCGGCGTTCCTGGTCTTCGCGATGGGATTCGTCGCCCGCCCCCTCGGAGCCATCCTCTTCGGCCACCTCGGTGACCGGATCGGCCGCAAGCGGACCCTGATCTGGACCATCACGCTGATGGGTCTCGCCACGGGGACCGTGGGGCTGCTTCCCGACTACAACGCCATCGGGATCTGGGCGCCCATCATCCTGACCGCGCTCCGCTTCCTGCAGGGACTCTCCCTGGGCGGCGAGTGGGGCGGCTCCATCCTCATCGCGACCGAGCACGCCGAACCCCGGAAGCGGGCGCTCTACGCGTCGATCCCCCAGCTCGGGTCCCCGGTCGGCACCATGCTGATCTCGGTCATCTTCCTGGTCCTCGCCGTCGTCGCACCCGAAGTCATGACCACCTGGGGCTGGCGCATCCCGTTCCTCCTCGCCTTCCCGTTCCTCGCCGTCGCGATCTACCTGCGCCTCGCCATCGACGAGACCCCGGTCTTCAAGCAGGTGAGCGAGGGACACCGGCTGCCCCGCATCCCCTTCCTCGAGGTCCTGAAGTCCCAGCCGGTCGCGATCGTCGTCGCGATCGCCTCCGCGGTGCTCGGGATCGGCTCCTACTTCCTCATGGTCACCTACACCCAGGCCTACGGCACCGAGACGCTCGGCCTCTCCCAGGCCACGGTGCTCAACGCCGCCCTCGTCGGGTCCATCCTCCAGCTCGGCACCATCCCGGCGTTCGGATACCTCGCCATGCGCATCGGGTCCGCGAAGGTCGTCGCCGGCGGGGCCCTCGGAACGGCGTTGATCGCCTTCCCGCTGTACTGGGTCATCAGCATCGCCACCGAACCGATGTACATCGCCGCCATCATCCTCGGCGGCATCCTGCCGACGGCGAGCTGGGCCGCCCTCGGTGGACTCATGGCGGACATCTTCAAGCCGGCGACGGCGTTCACCGCGCTGTCCTTCGCCTACAGCATCGCCGCGATCGTCGCGGGATTCGCACCCTCGATCACGCAGCGCTTCGGCATCGCGACCGACGGCGCCTGGTGGCACCCCGGCGTCGTCCTCGCCGCCATGAGCCTGGTGACGGTGGCCGGTGCGATCGGTGCCGTCCGCCTGCGCGCGCGGCTCGCCGATCCGGTGCCGGCCGGGAGCCGTGCGGCATAGTGGAGGCATGACGCACCACACGCCCGGCATCCTCGTGATCAACGGCCCCAACCTGAACCTGCTCGGCACCCGGGAGCCGTCCGTGTACGGCACGGCCACGCTCGACGACGTCGTGCGCCTGGCCGAGGAGGCCGCGCAGGCAGCGGGCTGCACGACGACGGCGATACAGTCCAACCACGAGGGCGAACTCATCGACGCGATCCACGCGGCGCGAGGCACCGCGGACGGCATCGTCATCAATGCCGGTGCTTTCACCCACACCTCCATCGCGCTGCGGGACGCCCTCTCCGCCGTCGGGCTGCCGGTCGTCGAGGTGCACATCAGCAACGTGCACCGGCGCGAGGACTTCCGGCACCACTCGTACATCTCCGGCGTGGCCGACGCCGTGATCGTGGGGGCGGGCATCGACGGGTACCGGCTCGCCGTCGATCACCTCGCCCGCCGCCTGACCGGGCACCGGGCGGCCGAGGCGTAGCAGGCGCACCGCACCGGTCCGTCCATCGTTCCCGAAAAGTTGTGGCGAGCGGCCCCGACCGGACGGGAACACGCCCGTCGATAGGGCACGATGGTGCTATGACGGACATCACCCCCGCCGCGACCGACCGGCCCGAGGATCTCGACGCACCCCTGCTGGAGGTTCGGGACCTCGCAGTCAGTTTCCGGACCACGCACGGCGAGGTCCAGGCGGTCGAGAACGCCAGTTTCAGCCTGAAGCGCGGCAGCGCGCTGGCCATCGTCGGTGAGTCCGGCTCCGGCAAGTCGACGACGGCGATGGCCTGCATCGGCCTGCTGCCCGGCAACGGCCGTGTCACCTCCGGCAGCATCATGTTCGAGGGACAGGACCTCGTGCAGCTGCCCGAGGCGAAGATGCGCTCCATCCGCGGACGCGCGATCGGCCTCGTGCCGCAGGACCCGATGTCCAATCTGAACCCGGTGACGAAGATCGGCACGCAGGTCGCCGAGACGCTCCTGGTGCACGGCATGGCGACGAAGAAGAACGTCAAGCAGCGCGTCATCGACGTCCTCTCCGCGGCCGGCCTGCCCGACGCCGGCGAGCGCGCCAAGCAGTACCCGCACGAGTTCTCCGGCGGCATGCGCCAGCGCGCGCTGATCGCCATCGGCCTCGCCTGCCAGCCGCGCCTGCTCATCGCGGACGAGCCGACCTCGGCGCTCGATGTCACGGTGCAGCGCACCATCCTCGACCAGATCGAGACGATGACGGAGCAGCTGGGCACGTCCGTGCTCCTGATCACCCACGACCTCGGCCTCGCCGCCGAGCGTGCGTCGCAACTCGTGGTCATGCATCGCGGCCGCGTCGTCGAGACAGGTCCCGCCGACCAGCTGCTCAACGATCCCCAGCACCCCTACACGCAGTCCCTGGTGCGCGCGGCGCCCAGCGTCGCCGCGGTCCGCCTGCGGCCGGGAGCCTTCACGGCCGATGCCGCATCACGCCTCAAGCTCGCCGAGGCGGTCTTCGCGGAGCACGAGGCGGAACACGAAACCGGGCACGGGACAGCGCACGGGACGGGGCACGGGACAGGGCACGACGCCGGACCGGGTGCAGCTCCCAGCGGCGAACAGGCGTCGTCCGCCCCCGCCGCCGAGGCCGGCGGCGCGGGCGCCCATGCGGCGACGTCGTCGGCCGATCGCCCGACCGCCCCGGCACCGGTCGCGGACGGCTCGGCGCACACCCCTCCCGCGAACATCGTGGAGATCCGCGACCTCACGAAGATCTACAAGCGGCGCGGCAGCAAGGACGACTTCTATGCGGCGAAGAACGTCACCCTGGACGTCCCCCGCGGACAGACCGTGGCGATCGTCGGCGAGTCAGGCTCGGGCAAGACGACGACGGCGCGCATGCTGCTCAAGCTGATCGAACCGACGTCGGGCACCATGACGTTCGACGGCATGGATGTCGCGACCCTCGACAAGGCGCAGCTGAACGACTTCCGCCAGCGCGTGCAGCCCATCTTCCAGGACCCGTACTCCTCGCTGAACCCGATGTTCACCATCGAGCGGATCGTCGAGGAGCCGCTGAATGCCTACAAGCGCGGATCCAGGAAGGAACGCGCAGCACGCGTCCGCGAGCTGATGGACCAGGTCTCGCTCCCCCAGAACGCCCTGCGGCGCTACCCGGCGGAACTCTCGGGCGGGCAGCGCCAGCGCGTCGCGATCGCCCGTGCCCTGGCCCTGCAGCCCGAGCTGATCGTGTGCGACGAGCCGGTGTCAGCCCTCGACGTCCTGGTGCAGGCCCAGATCCTCAAGCTCCTCGGCGACCTGCAGTCGGAGCTCGGCCTGAGCTACCTCTTCATCTCGCACGACCTCGCGGTGGTACGCCTCATCTCCGACTACGTCTGTGTCATGAAGGACGGCGAGCTCGTCGAGGCCGCGAGCTCCGAGGAGGTCTTCCAGAACCCCCGCCACCCCTACACGCGGAAGCTCCTGGCGTCGATCCCCGGCAACGAGCTCAACATCAACGAGGACCTCGCGTCCTAGTCCGGCTCACCAGCTGATCCGCTCGAACGCGTCGCGCAGCTTCTCGCCGCGTGACGCGTTGAGGGCGGACACCCGCGCGATGCGCCCCGCGAGGTGGTCGCTGAACTCGGCCCGGCCGCGGCGCTGGGACTCCGGACCGTGGAGCGCGCAGTTGTGCAGGATCGCCTTCAGGGTGTCGTACTCCGTCCGTGCGACATTGGGGTGCGCATTGACCACGATCCCCGTCACCGACTGGCGGACGCTGCTGCCGCGTACCCGCGTCTTCCGGGCGTTGACCGAGAGGCCCTCGGCGGTGACGATGCGTCCCACTCCCCGGACGAAGGCATCCGCCCGACGCGCGAGGTCCGCGGAGCCGCTGAACGCGAGGTCGTCGGCATAGCGCGTGTAGACCCCGCCCGCGGCTTCGGCGTAGCCGGTGAGCCGAGCATCGAGGCGCCGCACCGCGAGGTTCGCGAGGGCGGGCGATGACGGGGCGCCCTGCGGCAGGTGCGCTGTCCGCAGTGCCCGGCGCAGGGCGAAGCGCTCGTCCGGCCCGCCGCCGTCCGGCATGGACCGGAGGACGGCGTCGGGTACGGAATGCGTAGTGAGTCCCGTCAGCACATGGGCGGCCGCCTCGGGATAGCCCGCCTGTCGCAGTGCCCCGAAGATCCGCCCGGGTACGACGTGCGCGAAGAAGGCGGTGAGATCGAGGGAGATGACGACGTCGGCCCCGGTGTGGAGCGCAGCGCCCGTGAGCGCACTGCGCCCGCGGACGAAGCCGTGCGCCGCCGGATGCAGTGGAAGCGGAGCGAGGATGCGGTCGAGCAGGCGGCGTTGGACGATGCGCAGGCGGGGTCCGGGCACCTCGAGGAGGCGCGGTACCCGGCCCGGTCGCTGCCGCCAGGAATACCGGTAATGCTGCAGGACCGGGACCGCGCGGCGGTTCCGCTGCCGGGTGTCGGCGAACCAGTCGAGGTCGCCGGGCGTCAGCCGCAACTCACGCGCCAGCCAGGTGAGGTCGCAGGACTCCCGGGACTCGTGCGCCCCGGGTCCCCCGGCTGTCGGGGCCGTGGGGACCGTCGGGACCGTGGGGGCCGCCACAACCGTCGGGGCCGTCGGCGCCGTGGGGGCGGTCGGGATGGCGGTGGTCGCGTCGGCGGCTGCGGCCGCGGGGAGGACATGCGACGGCGCGATGGGTCTGCTGTTCGCGGCGGCCGTCCCGACCGCGTCGGTCAGTGCCGGTTGCGCGGCGATCCAGCGGGACAGCTCCCGCGGGGCGCCCGCCGGTCTCCGGGGATACCCCGTCAGGACCGACCGCACGAGCGGTCCGAGCCACCGCCGTCGTGCCCCGAGAACGTATGCTCCCGCATCGACGAGGTCCTCGCGCCGCCAGTCGGACGCGTCGAGGAAGGCTTGGGCCAGCAGCCGCGCGAGGGCGGCGACGCCCGGCGCGGGAGTACGGGCGAGCACCAGGGACCCGGCCGCCGGCCGGAAGGGTGACCGTCCCGCGGCCTGCGCCAGGTCGGGCAGGACGTGGTCCTCGCGCAGGACGTGGTCGTGCGACCGGTCGTCCTGCTCCATGGCCTCCCCCTGACCCGCCCGCGGTGATCGCGCGGCGTGACGGACCCCGGCCGACCTGTCGTCCTGTTCGGGCGCTGAGCTGCGCGGAGCGCAGTCAGGTGCCCGAGGCGCTCTGTGCTGGTCGGTCTGCGTGCCCCGGGGTATCCCCGGAGAGGACCGCGTACCGCGTACGTGGCCCGCCTCGGCCGGGATCCGTCGCTGCCACCCTAGCAAGCAGTGCGCGCCCTTCCGCGCGGTACCGACCGCCGCGACACGCAGGGGACCGGAGGACCCGCCATCACCGCGCGCACCCGCCGGAGGTGTCCGGGTGGTTCCGCGCCCCCGTGGTCCCGAACCTGTACCGGACGGCCGCCAGTGAATAGATTGGCTGCACGACGACGATCACTTCAACGGACGGGGCGGCATGGGAGAGCGCGACGGCAGGGAGGGGACCACACCCACCGTGATCCCCGCACAGCGATGGTCCGAGGGGTGGCCCGCGCTGCGCGTGGCCGACTGGAAGGACACGCAGGCGACGCTCCACATGTGGATGCAGGTGGTCGGCAAGATCCGCATGGCGCACGCGCCGCTGGTGAACCACTGGTGGCAGGTGCCGTTCTACGTGACCCCGCGGGGCCTCGGCACCTCCTCCATCCCCTACGGCACCGGCGTCTTCGACCTCGAGTTCGACGTCGTCGCCCACCGCCTGCTGATCCGCACCAGCCTCGGCGAGGAACGCAGGGTGCCCCTCGAGCCGCAGTCGGTCGCCCGGTTCCACGAGCGGGTCATGACGGCGCTGGCGGACCTGGGGGTCGAGGCACCCATCCGACCCGTCCCCACCGAGGTGGAATCCACGGTCCCCTTCCCCGAGGACCACACGAATGCCTCCTACGACGCCGCCGCCGTCACCGCCTACTGGCAGCAGTTGATCCAGGCCGAGCGCGTCATCACCCGCTTCCGGGCCGAGTTCCTCGGGAAGGTCAGCCCCGTGCACTACTTCTGGGGCGCCATGGACCTGGCCTGCACGCGCTTCTCCGGCCGCCCGGCACCCACGCATCCCGGCGGTGCCCCGAACTGCGCGGACTGGGTGATGGAGGAGGGGTACTCGCACGAACTCTCGAGCTGCGGCTTCTGGGCCGGTGGCGGCGAGGAGGGCGCCTTCTACTCCTACGCGTACCCGGAGCCGGAGGGCTACCGGGACGCCTCGCCCGGCGTCGAGGGGGCGTTCTACAGCGAGGAGTTCCGGCAGTTCCTCCTGCCCTACGAGGCGGTCCGGACGTCCACCGATCCGGATGCCACGCTGCTCATGTTCCTGCGCGCGACCTACCGGGCCGCAGCCGAGACGGGGCACTGGGACGAGGGCCTGCTGATCGACCCGCACCGGCTGGAGAAGCACGCCCGGTAGGACGGCCCGGCCCCCGCAGCTGCCTCCGCCTCTGCGTCGGCCTGGCCCGCATGCGGATACGACGACGGCCACCACCGGGGTAGGTGGTGGCCGTCGTCGTGCACGGGTGGGACGCGGCGGCTACTTGCGCCGCGTCTTCGGGTCCAGCGCCTCCCGGAGCGACTCGCCCAGCAGCGTGAAGCCGAGCGCCGTGATAGCGATGCAGGCGCCGGGCAGGAAGGCGAGCTGCGGTGCCACGGCGAGTTCGGCCTGCGCGTAGGTGAGCATGCGCCCCCACTCGGCGGCCTGCGGTAGCCCACCGCCGAGACCGAGGAAGGACAGTGCGGCCGCGTCGATGACGGCGGTCGCGAGCGTCAGCGTCGCCTGCACGATGACCGGGCCCATGCTGTTCGGCAGGAGGTGGCTCATCGTGATGGTGCGCCGGCTGAGCCCCAGGGTCTGCGCCGCGAGGATGTAGTCCGCGCCGCGCTGCGACAGCATCGAGGAGCGCAGGAGCCGCGCGAAGATCGGGATCTGCGAGACACCGATGGCGATCATGATCGCGTACGAGCTCTGGCCCAGCACCGCGGCGATGCTGACGGCGAGGAGCAGGTTCGGCACGGACAGCAGGATGTCGACGAAGCGCATGATCACGTTGTCCACCCAGCCGCCGAGGCCGCCCGCCAGGACGCCGAGCAGCATGCCGCCCGCGAGCCCCAGCGCCGTGGAGACGACGCCGATGAGCAGCGAGGCCTGCGCACCCCAGATGAGCTTGCTCAGCACGTCACCGCCGAAGCGGTCGAGGCCGAGCGGGAAGCCGTCGATCTCGCCCGGCCCGGGGATGGTGGTCGGGGTGATGGACGTGCGGCCCGGCAGTTCGTCGCCGCCGTAGGGGGCGAGGAGCGGCGCGAGGATGGCCACGAGCAGGAACAGACCGATGATGACGGCGCCCACGATCGCCTGCGGATTGCGGCGCAGGCGGAGGAAGGCGTCCTTCCACAGGCCGGTTCCCCGGCCGGTGTCGATGGCGGGGTCGTTCGGGGCTGCTGAACCGCCGGCGGCGGGAGGCAGGATGGTACTCATTGCACACGCACCCTCGGGTCGATGACGGAGTAGGACAGGTCGACGATCAGGTTGATCAGGGCGTAGAGGATCGCGATGAAGATGATGAAGCCCTGCAGCACCGGGTAGTCCAGGCCGAAGATCGCGTCCCGCAGGAACCGCCCGATGCCGTTGAAGGCGAAGACCGTCTCGGTGAGGACCGCCCCCGAGATGAGCAGGCCCAGCTGGAGGCCGATGGTCGTGACCACGGGCAGCATGGCGTTCCGTAGGATGAAGCTGCCGCGGATGGTGCGCTCCATGAGGCCCTTGGCGCGGGCGGTGCGGACGTAGTCGGCGTTCTGCACCTCGAGCACCGAGGCCCGCGTGATGCGGACGATGATGGCGAGCGGGATGGTACCGAGGGCCAGCCCCGGCAGGATCAGGTGCAGGAAGGCGTCCCACGCGGCGTCGTACTCCCCGGTCAGGATGCCGTCCAGGACGTAGAACTGCGTGTAGTGGGTCGCATCGATGCGTGCGTCCTGCCGGCCGTCCGGGGGCAGGATGCCCCACTGGATGGCGAAGATGTACTTCAGGATGAAGGCGAGGAAGAAGACCGGCACCGTGATGCCGATCAGGCTGAGCACCACCGAACTGTGGTCGAGGAACCGGCCGTAGTACCGCGCGGCGAAGTAGCCGAGGGGCACTCCGACGCCGATCGCGAAGATCAGGGCGACGACGGTCAGTTCGAGCGTGGCGGGGAAACGCGTGGCGAATTCCTCGAGTACCGGACGGCCGGTGTTGATGGAGACGCCGAAATCGCCCTGCAGCAGGCGTCCGACGTAGGTCAGGTACTGCGTGAGCAGCGGCCGGTCGAAGCCGTAGAGCTCGTTGACCCGGGCGATCGCCTCGGGGGTCGCCTTCTCGCCCAGCAGGGCGGTGGCGGGACCACCGGGGAGGCTGCGCACCCACAGGAACAGCAGGATGGACAGTCCGAACAGGGTGGGGATGAGCAGGGCTATCCGTTTACCGATGACGCGTAACACTCGAGGGATCCTTCCGGGTCGACCGGCGCGAGCCGGACAGGGGGCCTACAGCGCGATGGAGCCGGCCCCGACCAGGGACCGGCTCCACACGGGTACTGCTGCTACTCGCTCAGCTCGATCTCGGTGAAGACCTCGTCATTGACGGGGCTCGCCGGGTAGGAGGTGACGCGGGGAGCGAAGGCCAGCGACGGAGCGGGGTGCGCGAGCGGGATGGCCGGGTTGTACTCGGCGATCTGCTCGTTGATGTCCTTGTAGAGCTCCGTCTGCTGCTCGCGGTCGCTGACACCGCGGGCCTCGTCGAGGGCCGCGAACAGCTCGGGGTTGTCGAAGCCGAACTCCAACTTCTCCTGCCCGAAGAAGACGCCGATGAAGTTGTCGGTGTCGTTGTAGTCGCCGGTCCAGCCGAGCAGGTGCAGGCCGTGGTCCGGGGTGCCCTGGACCTGGTTCAGGTAGTCGGGCGACCAGGCGGCGGGAGCGGGCTTGACCGTGATGCCGACCTCGCTGAGCTGGGCCTGCAGGTTGGTGAAGACCTGCTCGGGGGTGGGCATGTACGGACGGGACACGTTCGTCGGGTAGTTGAAGGTGACCTCGAAGCCGTCGGGGTAGCCCGCCTCGGCCAGCAGCTCCTTCGCGCGCTCGGGGTCGTACTCGTAGGTGGTGACGTCCGGGTTGTAGCCGTCGACGACCTCCGGGATGAACTGCGTCGCCACCTCGGTACCCTCGGGCAGCGTCTGGGCGACCAGCGCCTCCTTGTCGATGGCGTGCGCGATGGCCTCGCGGACCTGCGGGTCGGCGAGCTCGGGGATCGCCTGGTTCATGCCCAGATAGAGGATGGTGAAGGGATCGCGCGGCGTGATGTTGTAGCCGGCGTCCTTCAGCGACTGCGTGTCCGCGGGCGCCACGAGGTCGTAGCCGTCGATGTCTCCGGCCTCGAGCGCCTGGCGGCGTGCCTGCGGGTCGTCGATGATCCGGAAGATCGTGTTGGTGATCTGGCCCTTGTCACCCCAGTAGTCGTCGTAGATCGAGATCTCGAGCTGCTGCCCGACATCCCACGAGTCGAACTTGAAGGGACCCGTACCCACCGGGTGGCCCAGGGCGTACTCGCTCAGCGACGGGGCCTCGGCCGTGCCGCCGATCTCGTCGGCCGCGAACTCCTCGAGCGCCGTCGGGCTCTGCATGGCGAACGCGGGGAGGGACAGCGCGGCGATGAACCCGGCGAACGGCTTGGCCAGGTTGATGGTGACCTCGTTGTCGCCATTGGCCTCGCAGGATTCGTAGACCGCGTTCTCGGGGCTGTCGGCGAAGCCGCGGAACAGCGATCCGTAGTAGTAGGAGGTGGTCTCGGCCTGCTGGATGCCGGTCCAGTTGTACCAGCGGTCGAAGTTGAAGCAGACGGCTTCGGCGTCGAACGGCGTTCCGTCGTGGAAGGTCACGCCCTCCTTGAGCTGGAAGACGGTCGACAGTCCGTCCTCGGCAGTCTCCCAGGACTCGGCGAGCAGCGGCGCGGGATCGGCGGTGCCTGGTTCGACGCCCACGAGGCCCTCGAAGATCTGGCGGCTGACGCGGAAGGACTCGCCGTCGCTCGCGAAAGCCGGATCGAGGGACTTCGGATCGGACGATGCGGCGAAGACGAAGGTGGAGTCGATGGCGGACTCGCCCTCGGCGCCGGTGTTCTCCTCGCGCTCGCTCTGCACGCAGCCGGTGAGGAGGAGTGCTGCGACGGAGAATCCTGCAGTGAGCACGGCGCGTTTTCTTGCGAAACCGGTGCCGCGCACGGATGTGCCTCGGTTGGACATGTGTTGCTCCCTGGTGAACGAGTGATTCCTACCGGATCTACCGGTATCCATGGGGACCACAGCGGCGAACGCGCTGATCCGTGTGACGAGCCTAACTTCCGGGAGGTCCACGAACGGTATTTCCCGGGCGTCGGTGGTTACGATTTGGCATCACGGGCCGCCGCGCAGGCGCCTGTCACGGCCCCGAAACGTGGCTGAAACCGAAGGGAACGCCATGGAGACAGGAACGACGACGTCCGCCCGCTACCGGCGCTTCGCGGAACTCGAGGCACGCGGCTACTCACCGCTGTACGACGACTGGTGCATCGGCATCAGCGATGACGCGGAACTGCTCGCGCTGCTCGACACGCTCCCTCCGGCCCGCCGCCAGCCTGTCCTGTTCCTCGGCGCAGCGCGCTTCGTCGGGGTCCCCCTGGACGGCTTCGCCACCTTCCGGTCCTTCGTCGTCGCCCGGTGGCCCATGATCCGGCAGGTGATGCTGACGCGCACCACGCAGACCAACGAGGCGGGGAGGTGCGCCGTCCTGCTGCCCTCCCTCGCCGCGATCAGTGCCGTGGAGGGCAGGCCCCTGGCCCTGATCGAGGTCGGCGCGTCAGCGGGTGCCTGCCTCTACCCGGACCGCTACGCCTACCGCTATTCCCCCGGACCGGCCCTCGATCCGGTGGGCGGGTCCTCCGTCCCCGCCCTCGACTGCTCCACGGCGGGTCCGGTCCCGTTCCCGCAGCGCCTGCCCCATGTGGTGTGGCGGGCGGGTATCGACCTCAACCCGCTGGACGCCCACGACGGCGACGACGCCCGCTGGCTGGAGGCGCTCGTCTGGCCCGAGCACATCTTCCGGCTCGATCGGCTCCGCGCCGCCCTCGGCGTGGTCCGGTCGGAGCCGCCCCTGCTCGTCCGGGGGGACCTCACCGAGGAGATCGAGCCGCTCGTGGACCGGGCACCCCCGGACGCCGTCGTCGTCGTGTTCCACAGCGCCGTGCTCGCCTATGTCGACGCGGAGGGCAGGAACCGGTTCCGCGAGACCATGCTGCGGCTCGCCGAGGCCCGCGACCGCCCGGTGCACTGGCTCTCGCACGAGGGCCACGGGACGCTGGCAGGGGTGGACGGGGCGATGGGGCGCGCGCCGGGGGAACTGGACGGGCGGTTCGTGCTGCAGCACAACGGGCGGACGGTGGCACGCACCGGGCCCCACGGCCAGTCGATCGAGTGGCTCCCGTAGGCGCCTAGCCGCGCGTGCACTGACCGGCGGAGACGGCGTCCTGAAGACCCGGCGCACCCTCGGCGATCGGGCGGAGCTCGTCGAGGGACAGCGCGTAGCCCACCGGCGCATCCGCCGTCGACTTCGCGAAGACCACCCCTGCGACCCGGCCGTCCATGTCCAGCAGCGGGCCACCCGAATTCCCCTGCTGCACGTTCGCGGCGAGGCTGTAGACCTGCAGCGGCTGGGGATCGGCGCCGTAGATGTTGTTCACGAGCACCGGCGAGAGGCTCTGCACGCTGGCCGGCTGAATCCGGTACGGACCGCCCGCCGGGTAGCCGGCGAAGGCCACGGTCGTCCCGTCGGCCACTTCGTCGCCGAGTGGGAGCGGTGCGGCCTGCAGCCCGTCCACGGCGATCACGGCGATGTCCCGGGCCGTGTCCAGCTGGACCACCCTGCCGGGCAGGGCCCCGCCACCGGGTACCTCCACCACCGGTTGATCGACACCGGCGACGACGTGCGCATTGGTGATCACGCGATCGGGCGCGACGACGAAGCCGGACCCGGTCTGGTTCTGGCCGCACTGGAACGCGGTGCCCGTGATCCGGACGACCGACGCGGCAGCAGCCGCCAGTTGGGGGGTATCCACCGAGGCGTCGGGCACGGCCGCCGGCGTGGCCGGGCCGACGCCCTCGAGGAGGGTGGGGATGCCGTCGTCGACCGCGATGGTGCGGAGCTGCGCCGTCCAGGTGCGGACGGGACCGGGTGTCGCGCTGTCGATCGCCCGGATGACCTGGGAGGACGCCAGCTGCTGGGACAGGAACGGTACGCCGAGGGTCCCCACGCCGAAGGCGAGCATCGACAGGACCAGCGCCGCGACGACGACATTCACCACACCGCCGAGGATGCGGTCCACGACGCGCAGCGGCGGGACGTCCGACCACTTGCGGATCGAGGCGCCGAGCGCCGAGCCGACGGCCTGGCCGATGATGATGAGGACGATCACGGTCGCGATGACGGCGATGAGCCGCCAGGGGTTGTCCGGAACCCAGGCACTCACGAGGGGGATCGCGAAGAACGCCGCGACGGCGCCCGCCACGAATCCGACGATCCCGCCGAGCGTCACGAGGAAGCCGTTGCGGATCCCCGTGACGAGGTAGCCCAGCAGCACCACGACCAGGACGAGGTCGAGGAGGGTGAATCCCGCGAGATTGACTTCCGGCACGAACATTCTCCCCTGGCTATGGACGGCGGGAGCATGGGCGGCCTCCCGGCACTGCGAGCGATTCTAGCGGCGAAGCATGGGAGGAGCGTGGGAGGACCGGGGCGCCTGCGCCCTGACGACGCGGATTGCGCTGCCCGGGGCGTGTATCAGTCGTCACATCTGCTCCCGTACGGCAAGATGGTCAGGAGAAGGCAGCGGGTACCGCCGCGGAACGACGCACCACAGACGCATCAGGAGAATTCATGGACATCGAAGTACTGCGCCGGGCGCCCCTCTTCGCCTCACTGGGAGACGATGTCTTCGCCGCCCTGACGGACGAGCTCATCGAGGTGGACCTCCCGCGTGGTTCCTCGGTCTTCCGCGAGGGCGACCAGGGCGATCAGCTGTACTTCATCGTCTCCGGCAAGATCAAGCTCGGCCGCACGGCCCAGGACGGCCGCGAGAATCTCCTCGCGATCCTCGGTCCGGGTGAGCTGTTCGGCGAGATGGCGCTGTTCGACCCGAGCCCGCGGACCGCGACGGCGACCGCCGTGTCGGAGACACGCCTCGCCGGGCTCAAGAACGAGAACCTGCGCACGCTGCTGGAGACGCGCCCCGAGGTCTCGGCGCAGCTCCTCCAGGCGCTCGCGCGCCGCCTGCGTCGCACGAACGAATCCCTCGCGGACCTCGTGTTCTCCGACGTCCCGGGTCGCGTGGCGAAGGCCCTGCTCGATCTCGCGGACCGCTTCGGCCGTCCCGCGACGGACGGCGTCCTCGTGGCGCACGAACTGACGCAGGAGGAACTGGCGCAACTCGTGGGAGCGTCCCGCGAGACGGTCAACAAGGCGCTCGCCGAGTTCGTGCAGCGCGGCTGGCTGCGCCTCGAGGCCCGCGCCGTCGTCATCCTCGACATCCAGCGCCTGCGGCAGCGCAGCCGCTGATCCGTGCGGCCCCGGGTGCCGCACGGGAAGGACGAAGGCACCCGCCGGACGGCGGGTGCCTTCGTCATGGGATGGCGGGTGCCTCCGTCGGGTGCGGATGGATCAGCGGCCGCGCTGCACCGAACCGCCCTCGGTGAGTTTCGGGCACTCGACCTTGAGCATCAGGTCGCCGTCCTGCTCTGCGAGCTCCGGGTAGTACACCTTGACCGGTCGCTTGTGGGACAGGTAGGCGATGCAGCCCCGGCTTGACCCGATCTTCTCGAGGATGATCTCGACCGCCGGGACCGCCAGCTCGCTGAGGACGTGCCCCACGGTGTTCGGCTGTCCGACCTCGTCGCCGAGCCGGGTGGTGTCGCGGTCGGCGATCTCCTGCGCCGCCCACCGCCACTGCCCCCACACACCCTTGCTGTCGAGGATGCTCGGCTCCTGGTTCACGGGCTGCGCCGCCGCGAAGTAGTGGGTGTCGAACCGCCGGTGCGCGAAGTCGGGTGTGAGCCAGTGCGAGAGCGGCTTGATGAGGTCGGTGCGGACACCGAGCCCGCGGCGGCTGAGGATGTCCGCGAAGCGGCACTCGCCCTCGTTGATGGCCTCGCGCGCCTTCATCCACTCCTTGGCCTGTGTGCCCTCGACGAGCGAGGAGGCATCGGGTCCCGCCAGCAGGACACCCGTCTCCTCGAAGAGCTCCCGGATCGCGCAGAGGACGTGCCGTCGCGCTGCCCGGTGGTCGTCGAGCCCGAGGGTCTTCGCCCACATGGCCGGTGTCGGGCCGTACCAGGGCAGGTCGTCATCGTCGGACTCCTCGATGCTCCCGCCGGGGAACCCGATCACCCCGAGCGGTGACTGGCCGCGCCGGTAGGACAGGTAGGTCTCGGTGCCGATCGCGCTGTCACGCAGCAGGACCACGGACGACGCCGGCCGGGCCTTGAGCGGCGTGCGCTGGCCGTGCTCGATCCAGCTCAGTGCCGCGGTGCGCTGGTCCGGGTGAACAGGGAAGAGCCTGGTGCTGAGACGGTCCACGGCCTAGATGAACTCCGCGATGACCTCGACCTCGACGGGCGAGTCGAGGGGGAGGACGGACACTCCGACGGCCGAGCGTGCGTGAACGCCCGCATCGCCGAGGACGGAACCGAGGAGCTCCGACGCGCCGTTGACGACACCGGGCTGTCCGGTGAAGGAGGGATCGGAGGCCACGAAGCCCGCCACCTTCACGATCCGCGTGATGCGGTCGAGGTCCCCGATCTGGCTCTTGATCGCAGCGAGGGCGTTCACGGCGCAGGTCGCCGCGAGGGCTGTCGCGGTCTCGGCATCGACCCCGCCATCGGCCGCCCCGACCTTCCCCGAAGCTGGGAGTTTGCCGTCAATCATGGGCAGCTGCCCGGAGGTGTAGACGTGGTTGCCGCTCACGACGGCGGGAACGTACGCGGCCAGCGGCGGGACGACGCCGGGAAGCGTGATGCCGCGCTCCGCGAGACGCGCCTCGACCGCGGAAATCACGGGTTCGGGAGCTGCCACTGCTAGTTCTTCTCCCGCTTCAGGTAGGCGACCAGACCCTTGCCGTCCGGCCCGGGAACCACCTGCACGAGCTCCCAGCCATCATCGCCCCACTGATCGAGGATCTGCTTCGTCGCGTGGATGATGAGCGGAATCGTGGAGTACTCCCATTTCTTCATGGGGAAAGCGTAGCGGGTGCTTGTAAACTGGAATAATGGCTGCGCGCAAATCACCCCTCTTCGACACGGCTACCACTCTCGGCAAGATCGTCGCCTTCCTCGGAATCAGCGGGCTGGCCGGCGTGCTCGCCGCAGGTCTCCTCGTCCCCGTGGCCGCCGCCGCCGGTACAGGAGCCTCCGCCTCGATCCAGTTCTTCGAGGAGCTGCCCGCGGAGCTCGAGCGGGAGGCCCTCGCCCAGCCGACGACCATCGTGGCCTCCGACGGGTCCCTCATCGCCACGCTGTACGAGGAGAATCGGCAGCCCGTCACCCTCGACCAGATCTCGCCGTCCATGAAGGATGCGCTGATCGCGATCGAGGACTACCGGTTCTACGACCACGGCGGCGTGGACATGGAGGGCATCCTCGGTGCGATCGCCAGCAACCTCACCAGTGACACGACGCGCGGTGCCTCGACCCTGACGCAGCAGTTCGTCACCAACGTGCTGAACGACACGGCACGCCAGAACGACGGCACGGCCGTCTTCAACGGCAGCAAGTCCGTCGGTGACAAGCTGCGCGAGATGAAGCTCGCCATCGCCGTCGAGAAGGAGCTCTCCAAGGACGAGATCCTCGAGGGGTACCTCAACATCGTCCAGTTCAACGGCACGAGCTACGGCGTGCAGGCCGCGTCGAAGTACTTCTTCAACGTGGATGCGAAGGATCTCAACATCCAGCAGAGCGCGCTGCTGGCCGGTGTGGTCAACGGCCCCACGATCTACAGCCCGGAGCTCAATCCGGAGGGCGCGCTGCAGCGCCGCAACATCGTGATCGGCGCCATGCTGACGCGCGGGAAGATCACGCAGGAGGAGCACGACGCGGCCATCGCCACGGACCTCGGACTGGCCATCACCCCGACCCTCAGCGGGTGCGTCGGTGCCGCGCAGGCACCGTACTTCTGCGACTACGTCACCCACCTGATCCTGAACGATCCCGCCTACGGCGAGACGACGGAGGATCGCCGGAAGGTCCTGTACCGATCGGGCCTCACCATCAAGACGACGCTGGATTCGCGCGTGCAGGGCGCGGCACAGACCGCTGTCAACGAGACCGCGAACCCCGACACGACCGACGGCAAGGTCGGCCACACGATGCTCAGCCTCGACCCGAAGACGGGCAACATCCTGTCCATGGCGCAGAACACCCGGTACAACCCCGAGCTGGCCCAGGGCAACACGGTCCTGAACTTCAACGTCGACCAGTTCGACGGCGGAGACCCCGCGAAGAGCCTCGGCGGCGGCGGCGGGTTCCAGCCCGGCTCGACCTACAAGCCCTTCACCGTGGCGGCCTGGGTGGAGGCAGGCAAGAGCCTGAACCAGCAGATCGACGGACGCAAGCGCGTCTACCCCGAGGGTGACCGCTGGCGCGCGAGCTGCGAGCCGGGCGGGAACTACGTCATCAACACGCCCGACGGCGAGGGCTACGAGCCGCAGAACTACGGCGACGAGAACTACGGCACGTACACCGTGCTGTACGGCCTCGCCCAGTCCCTCAACACGATCACCATGGAGACCGCCAGGCAGCTGGACCTGTGCCGCATCAGGGACATCGCCTTCGATCTCGGGGTGCACAACGCGAACAGCAGCGAAGGCGCGCCGACTCCTCCCGGCATCAACCCGCCGGCGCTGATCGGTGGCGCCGTCTCGGCCGCCCCGATGTCGATGGCCACGGCTTTCAGCGGATTCGCCAACGAGGGAACGGTCTGTACAGCGCGGGCGCTGACGGAGGTCACCGCCGTGGACGGCACCAGCTATCCGGTGCCGCCCGTGACGTGCGAGCGGAAGATCGAAACCGACGTCGCCCGGGGAGTCAATTACGCGACGCAGGAAGTCATGCGGATCGGCTCCGGGTCAACGCTCCAGTACGGCGGCATCCCGATGGCCGGCAAGACGGGCACCAACGACGCCCGTTCGCAGACGTGGTTCATGGGCTACAACTCGGACATGGTCACCGCGACCTGGGTCGGTAACTGGCAGGGCGAGGGTGAGGAAGCCTCGCTCGGCGGCCTGCAGATCGGCGGCCAGGTGTACCCCGAGATCGACGGGTCCCTGATCGCCGCCCCGTCCTGGGCGCGTTTCATGCAGCAGATCCCCGGACTCTACGTCGGGAAGCCGTTCACCGCGCCGCCGTCGTCGATGATCAACGGTCCCCAGCGGGGCACCACGCCCACCTCCCCGGTCCGCCCGGGAGGACCCGGGGCCCCCGGCACCAACACCGGCGGAACTGGCACCGGCGGTACCACCGGTGGTACCACTGGAGGAGCGGCCGACAACGGCGGCAACAACGGCAACGGTAACGGTGCCGGTAACGGAGGAAACGGCTAGCGTGACATCGACTCAGACATCCCGGAGCGGGGCACCGCTCGGCTGGGCGGCGGGCCTCACCCTGACCGCCGCGGCCGCAACCCTCGCCTACGCCTCGGCGGTCGAACGGACCCTGTACGGGGTCCGGGAGGAGACGGTGCCGATCCTGCCTCCGGGTGCAGCCCCCCTGCGGGTCCTGCACCTCTCGGACATCCACATGGTGCCGGGACAGAAATCCAAGGCGGACTGGCTGCACGGCCTGGCACGCCTCAACCCCGACCTCGTGGTCAACACCGGTGACAACCTGAGCCACCGGAAAGCCGTCGGGCCCCTGCTGGAGGCCCTCGAGCCGCTGCTGGGTGTACCGGGCGTCTTCGTCCCCGGGTCCAACGACTACTACGCGCCGGTGGTCAAGAATCCCCTACGGTACTTCGCGGGTCCCTCGATCGCCCCGAAGGAGTCCGCGCCGCAGGACCTGCCGTGGGCCGACATGTTCAGTGCGTTCGGGGCGGCGGGCTGGGTGGACCTCACCAACAGGTCGCAGTCCATCGGCTTCGGCAACATGCGCATCGACTTCACCGGCGTCGACGACCCGCACCTCGACCGTGACCGCTACGTGCCCTACCCGTCGGGCAGCAGCACGTCCGCCGAGGCCCCGCACATCCGCGTCGCCGTGGCGCACGCGCCGTACCAGCGGGTACTCGACTACTTCACGGCGGGTGGCGCGGACCTCATGCTCGCCGGCCACACCCACGGCGGGCAGGTCCGCGTGCCCGGCTACGGTGCACTCGTCAGCAACTGCGACCTGCCGACGTGGCGGGCCCGGGGCCTCACGGAGTGGGACCACGAGGGCCGCACGGTGCCGCTGAATGTCTCGGCAGGCATCGGCACGTCGCGCTTCGCTCCGATCCGCTTCGCCTGCCGCCCCGAGGCGGTCCTGCTGACCCTTACCCCGAGGAGTTCCCGCTAGCGGGTATTTCCCGGTTCTTCGCGCTTCACGAACCTGATCGGCGTCACAGCGGGCTTGCCCTAGGATTGTTGCTGAGGGACACCAACAACCATCGATCACCGAAGAGATGGCCATGAAGAACCAGAACACCCTGTGGGAATCGCTCGGACGGCTGTACCCGCACGTGAGACCCATCATCCCCCGCCTCGTCCTCGGCCTGCTCTGCGCCCTCGGTGCGAGCATGATGGCGCTGGCCATCCCCCAGGTGCTGCGCGTCCTCATCAATGACGCCCTCGCCGAGGGTGGCTCGGCGCGCACCGTCTGGGTGGCCTCCGGCGTCGTCCTGCTCCTCGGTGTCCTCGAGGCCACGTTCGTGGCCCTGCGCCGCCAGTTCGTCATCACCCCGGCGACGACGGTGGAGACGAACATGCGCACGTCCTTCTACCGGCATCTCCAGAACCTGACGATCGAGTTCCACGACCGCTGGGGCAGCGGCCAGCTCCTCTCCCGCGCGATGAGCGATCTCAACCTCATGCGCCGCTGGATGGCGTTCGGGCTGATCATGCTCGTCGTGACGTCGCTGACGGTGGTGATGGGCGTGGTGATCATGTTCTTCACCAGTTGGGTCCTCGCCCTGATCTTCGTCGCCGCGGCGATCCCCCTCATGATCTACGGCTACCGCTTCCGCGCCTCCTACAGCCGCGTGTCACGGAAGAGCCAGGACCAGGCCGGCGACCTCGCCACGACCGTCGAGGAGTCCGTCCACGGCATCCGGGTCCTCAAGGCGTTCGGCAGGAGCCGTGAAGCCCTCGAGGACTTCGAGGAGCAGGCCGAGGAACTCCGGCGGACCGAGATCCACAAGGCCCGCTCGCTCGCCACCTTCTCCATGATCGTCACCCTTCTCCCGGAACTCGCGCTCGGGGCCTCGCTCGTCGCCGGGGTGACCCTGGCAGCCAACGGCGAGGTGACCATCGGTGCCCTCGTGGCCTTCTTCGCCACGGCTGCGGCCGTCGCCGGTCCGGTGGAGTTCATCGGCCCCCTGCTCGCCATGACCTTCACGGCCAAGACCGCGATCGACCGCCACTACGAGGTCATGGAGTCGGAGAACACCATCGCCGACCCTGAGCAGCCGGTCCACCTCGACACCCCGGAGGGGGAGATCGTCTTCGAGGCCGTGCACTTCCGCTACCCTGACGCGCAGGACGACGCCGGGGACGTACTCGACGGCATCGACCTGCGCCTGCGCGCGGGCGAGACCATGGCGCTGGTCGGCGTGACCGGGTGCGGCAAGAGCACGCTGCTGCAGCTCGTCCCCCGCCTCTACGACGTGACCGGCGGATCCATCACCATCGACGGCGTCGACCTGCGGAGCCTCACCCTCACGGAGCTGCGCACCCTGGTCGCCGTCGCCTTCGAGGACACCACCCTGTTCTCCACCTCGGTGCGGGACAACGTCCTCATGGGCTCGGACGCGACCGGCGCAGAGGCGGACCGCATCCTCGCGGAAGCCCTCGACGTGGCCCAGGCGCAGTTCGCCCACGACCTGCCGGACGGGGTCGACACGCTCATCGGCGAGGAGGGGCTGAGCCTCTCCGGCGGCCAGCGCCAGCGCATCGCCCTCGCCCGGGCCATCGCGGCCCGGCCGACGGTCCTGGTGCTCGACGATCCGCTGTCGGCCCTCGACGTCGCCACGGAGGAACGCGTGGAGGAGGGCCTCCGCGCGATGCTCCGCTCCACGACCACGCTCATCGTCGCGCACCGGCCCTCCACGGTGGCACTCGCCGATCGCGTCGCGCTCATGCGGGACGGGCGGATCGCCGACGTCGGGACGCACTCGGAACTGCTCGCGCGCAGCGGCCACTACCGCTACGTGATCGCCAGCCTGGACGACGAGGAGATCGCGCAGCTCGGACGCACCGCGGTCACCGGACAGACCGTGCCCGACGACGAGGAGGCGCTGGCATGAGCCGCACCACGACGACGCCCGGCGGCGCTCCGAAGGACCGCGGGCCCCGGCGGACACCGAAGGCACAGGAGACACCGGCGGAGTCGGGCTCCACGTCCGCCGGCGTCCTCAACGAGGACGACGTCCTCCTCGACCGCGCGCAGAGCAAGGCGGTGCGCTCCCGCTCCTTCCGCCTGCTCGGCTCGCTCATCCGGCCGAACCGTCGGCAGTTCATCTGGACCGTCCTGCTCGTCGTCGTCTCGCAGGCCGCGCGCGTGGCCGGCCCGGCGATCATCGCGTTCGGCATCGACCGGGCCCTGCCGGCCCTGATCGACGGCGATCCGCTCATGCTCTGGGTGGCGGGTGGCACCTACCTCCTGGCCGCCGTCCTCGCCGCCGTCCTGACGGCCGGGTACGTCCGGGCCACCGCGCAGCTCAGCCAGTCGATGCTCCTGGATCTCCGGGTGCGGGTCTTCCGGCACACGCAGCGACTGAGCCTGGAGTTCCACGAGAAGTACACGTCGGGCCGCATCATCTCCCGCCAGACCTCCGACCTCGAGGCGCTGCGGGAACTGCTCGACTCGGGGATCAGCTCCCTGGCCTCGGGTGCCATCTTCATGCTGTTCACCGCAGCCACCATCTTCGCCCTCGACTGGCGCACCGGGTTCCTGATCCTCGCGGCCGCGGTCCCGATGTTCTTCCTGGCCCGCTGGTACCAGAAGCACTCCCAGATCGCGTACCGGGAGTCCCGGGTGGTGTCGGCGAAGCTGATCGTGCACTTCATCGAGACCATGACCGGCATCCGCGCCGTGAAGGCCTTCCGCCGTGCGACGGTCAACGCCGAGCGCTACGACGACCTCGCGGAGGACTACCGCACCGTCACCGTGCGCTCCATCAACCTCAACGGCGTCTTCCAGCCCGGCCTCGTGCTGATCGGCAACGTGACGGTCGCCGTCGTCCTGGTGTCCGGTGGGTTCCGCGTGCTCGGCGGCTCGCTCGAGGTCGGCGCGCTCCTGGCCCTCCTCCTCTACAGCAAGCGGTTCTTCCAGCCCGTGGACCAGATGGCCATGTTCTACAACTCGTTCCAGTCCGCCGCCGCGGCCCTCGAGAAGGTGTCCGGGCTGCTCGAGGAAGTGCCGACCGTCCGTCCGCCGAAGAACCCGGTGTCGCTGCCGGACCCGCGGGGGGACATCGACTTCCACGGCGTCCAGTTCCGCTACGGCAACGGCCCTGTGGTGCTGCCCACGCTGGACCTCTCCATCAGGGCCGGGCAGACGGTCGCACTCGTCGGCCAGACGGGTGCCGGGAAATCTACCCTCGCCAAGCTGATCGCGCGCTTCTACGACGTCTCGGCGGGCCGGCTGACCCTCGACGGCGTCGACCTCCGGGAGCTGGCGCCGGCGGACCTCCGGCGCGCGGTCGTCATGGTCACGCAGGAGGCCTTCCTCTTCAGCGGTACGGTGGCCGACAACATCGCCGTCGGCAAGCCCGAGGCCGGGCGCGAGGAGATCATCGCGGCTGCCCGCGCCGTCGGAGCCGAACAGTTCATCCTCGAGCTGCCCGAGGGCTTCGACACCGATGTGAACAAGCGCGGCGGCCGCGTCTCCGCCGGGCAGCGGCAGCTGATCAGCTTCGCCCGCGCCTTCCTCGCCGACCCGGCGGTCCTCATCCTCGACGAGGCGACGTCCTCACTCGACATCCCGAGCGAACGCCTGGTGCAGGAGGGCCTGCAGAAACTCCTCGGCAACCGGACCGCACTGATCATCGCGCACCGCCTCTCCACCGTCGCGATCGCCGACCGCGTCCTCGTGGTGCACGACGGGCGGGTCGTCGAGGACGGCACGCCGGCGGACCTCATCGGCGGCACGGGGCGCTTCGCCACCCTGCACGCCGCGTGGAAGGACTCGCTGGTCTGAGCGGGCAGGCGCCGCCGGGCCCGGTTTTCCTCGCCGCTGATCCTCGGCTATCCTTGGACAGTTGCCGTTCCGGAGGTCCTCCCTCCCGCCGGTGGCACCGGGGTGTGGCGCAGCTTGGTAGCGCGCGTCGTTCGGGACGACGAGGTCGCAGGTTCAAATCCTGTCACCCCGACCACAGGAACATCTGCAGAAGGCCCGCCGGTCACCCGGCGGGCCTTCTGCGTCGAGGGTCGGATCAGCGCGCGGAGGTCGTCACGACCTCGTACCCGTCGGGATCCACGGCGCCGAACTTCGCGTTGGCGAGGGCCAGCGTGTTGCCGAACAGTGCCACGGTGGTCGGCACGTCGAAGAGCGGACTCGTGATGACATCCTCCACCTCGCCGCTCGATCGGTCCTCCGACAGGCTGATCCGGCTGACCTGGTTGAGCCGGTTCTGCACGGCGTAGACGGTGTCGCCCTGGGCGAGGATGCCGTCCACGGCCGGCAGGGGGACCGTCGTGATGGCAGCGCTCGCGCCCGTCGCGGGATCCACGGTGTAGAGGGCCTGATTGGCGGAGTGCGCCACGATCAGGGTGTCACCGCCGTCGAACGACGTGATGCCGTTAAGGTTGAAGCCGGGCGTTACGAGCGCGGCGGGTCCCGTGAGCGTGATGGTCTCGACCTCGCCCAGGGCGCCCTTCGGTCCGACGGGGAGGAAGTAGAGTTCGGCGCTGCGTGAGTTCGTGAACCAGGCGCCGTCCTTCGTGAGGGTGACGTCGTTGATGAAGGCGTCGCCCGTGGCCAGCTGGACGTCCGCGACGGGCGCTCCGGTGCGGGTGTCGTACACGTAGGCCTGGCCGGTCGGCCCACCCGAGACGAAGAGCAGGTCGTTCCGCACGTCGGCTTTCAGCCCCACGGCGACCCTGCCCTCGGGGGCGTCGATGAAGAGGTCCGCCGTCCCCTTCCGGACGTCGCCGCGGTAGATGTCGCCGTCGCCGAGGTCGCCCGCGTAGAACGTCGAGCCCTTGCCTGCGGCGATCCCTTCCGCACCGGACGCACCGGGCAGCGGGATGAAGGCGCCCTGCTGCTGGGACGAGGCGGCGTTCGCAGGTGGGGCCGCGGGCTGCGCGGCGACGGCACCGGCAGCGGGCAGCAGCAGGCCGCCGGTCGCGACGACGGCGACGGCGGCGCGGGCCAGGCCGTGGCGGCGGGAACGGGTGGAGGGGGAATCGGTGTTCACGGTGCTCCTCGATGGTTCTGCGCGGGCGGACCATGGGGTGTACCGCACCGCGCTGTGTCGACTGGGTCCTGGCCGTCCGGTGGACGGCCATCATCGTGTACCACGGCCGGGACGGCCGCCGGCGCCGGCGCAGTCCTGGAACTGTGGCCGGTCCTCACCCATAACGCTCGGGTCACGGCCATCGTCCCCGGGAACCATCCCGGACCCATCAACGATCGGACGCTCGTCCACACCTCTCGGCGGGTGGAGGGCGTGTCGTTGACCGGCACGCCGTCCTGGGCAGCACGGACCCGGACGAAGCGTGAACGACGGCGCGCGTCACCCGGGGAGAACCGGCGCGGAGCCCGACGCCGTCAGGAGCCTCAGGCGAACGTACGGCCCGTCAGGCGCTCGTACGCCTCGATGTAGCGGGCGCGTGTGCGCTCGACGACGTCCGCGGGCAGTGCGGGCGGGTCACCGGAGCGGTCCCAGGCGGCGTCGTCGGACGTCAGCCAGTCTCGGACGAACTGCTTGTCGAACGAGGGCTGCGCCTGCCCGGGCGCGTACAGGGCAGCGTCCCAGAAGCGCGAGGAATCGGGGGTCAGGACCTCGTCGCCGAGGGTGATGGCGCCGGTGGCCGGGTCCAGGCCGAACTCCACCTTCGTGTCCGCGAGGATGATCCCCCGCTCCCGTGCGATCGTCTCGGCCCGCGTGTAGATCCCGAGCGTCAGGGTCCGGAGCTCGGCCGCGGCGTCGTCGCCCACGGTCATGACGACCGCGTCGTACGTGATGTTCTCGTCGTGCTCCCCCACCTCGGCCTTCGCCGACGGTGTGAAGAGCGCGGGTTCCAGGCGCGAGCCGTCCACGAGGCCGTCGGGCAGCGGCAGCGAGCACACCGTCCCGGACGCCCGGTACTCCAGCAGGCCGCTGCCGGTGAGGTAGCCGCGCGCGATGCACTCGATGGGGTACATGGCGAGCTTCCGGCAGATCATGGCCCGCCCCTCGACCGCGGCGGGCACTCCCCCGGCGGCGTCGGACGCGATGACATGGTTCGGGATCCCCGCGAGCCGCTCGAACCACCAGAGGCTCAGCTGCGTCAGCACGCGGCCCTTGTCGGGGATCTCCGTGGCGAGCACGTGGTCGTACGCGCTGATGCGGTCGCTCGCGACCACCAGGACGACGTCGTCGCGCCCGTCCTCGGGCTCGTACAGGTCCCGGACCTTGCCCGAGTAGACGTGCCGCCAGCCCGGGAGCTCGGGGTGCGCGGGGGCGAAGGTGCTCATGCGGTCGCCGCCGCCGGTCCGGTGACGGACACCTCGGCGCGCGCCGCCTTCAGCGCGATGTCCGTCCGGTACTGCCCGCCCTCGAGATCGATCAGTGCGAGTCCTTCGTAGGCGGTGGAGCGCGCGTCCTCGAGGGAGTCCCCGAGTCCGACGACGGCGAGTACACGGCCCCCGGAACTCACCACCTTGCCGTCCCGCTCCGCCGTGCCGGCGTGGAGCACGTGGGCGCCGTCGACCTTCGCGGCCTTCCGCAGCCCGCGGACGCGGCGACCGGTCACCGGGGTGTCCGGGTAGTTCTCCGACGCGAGGACCACGGCGACAGCGGTCTTCGGCGACCAGTTCAGGGGGTCGATCTGGTCGAGGGTCCCCTTCGCCGCGGCGAGCAGCACTCCCCCGAGCGGCGTGGTGAGCCGGGCGAGGACGGCCTGTGTCTCGGGGTCACCGAACCGCGCGTTGAACTCGATCACGCGCATGCCGCGCGAGGTCAGGGCCAGCCCCACGTAGAGGACACCCGCGAAGGGCGTGCCGCGGTGCGCCATCTCGTCGATGACCGGCTGCGCCACGCGCGTCAGGACCTCGTCGACGAGACCGGCCGGCACCCATTCCAGGGGCGAGTAGGCACCCATGCCACCCGTGTTCGGGCCCTGGTCGCCGTCGTTGATGCGTTTGAAGTCCTGCGCCGGAGCGAGCGGGACGACGGTCCGGCCGTCGGAGAGGACGAACAGGGACACCTCGGGGCCGTCGAGGTACTCCTCGATGACCACGGTGCCGCCTGCACGGAAGCACTCGGACGCGTGGGCGCGGGCCTCGTCGAGGTCGTCGGTGACCACGACCCCCTTGCCGGCGGCGAGGCCGTCGTCCTTCACCACGTACGGGGCACCGAACGTGCAGAGCGCCTCGCCGGCCTCCTCGTCGGTCGCGGCGACTCGCGCCATGGCGGTGGGGACGCCCGCAGCGGCCATGACCTGCTTCGCGAAGGCCTTCGACGCCTCGAGCTGGGCCGCGGCCCTCGTGGGCCCGAAGACGGGGATGCCGGCGTCGAGCAGTGCATCGGCCACCCCGGCCGCCAGCGGCGCCTCCGGCCCGATCACCACGAGGTCCGACCCGAGCGAGCGGGCCAGGTCGACGACGACTCCCGGCGAGCCGGCATCGACGTCGTGCGTGGGCACGTCCGCCGCGATCCCCGCGTTGCCGGGAGCCGCATGCACCTCGCGGACGAACGGATCGGCCAGCAAGGCCCGGACGATGGCATGTTCGCGGCCGCCGGGGCCCAGCACTAGAACCTTCACAGTAGGACAGCGTACTGGAGGCGTCCGGGCCCACCCACTGGGTCGCCCCTGTTACGGGAGGCCCGCCTACCCATACTGTCCAGCGCCCTCTCCGAATACTTCACATGAGCAACTCCACCAAGCCCCGCCGCGGCCTCTCCCTCCTCGCCGCGCTTGCCGGCATCATCGCGGCCGGCGTGGTGCTCGGTGTCGCCGAGCTCGTCGGAGCCTTCTTCCGGGCCAGCGCCACTCCCGTCATCGCGATGGGGTCCACCTTCATCGACTTCACGCCGCCGTGGATGAAGGATTTCGCGATCGAGACCTTCGGCACCAACGACAAGCTCGCGCTGCTGGTCGGCATGGGCGTCACCATCACGCTGCTGGCGGCGGTGCTCGGTATCCTCGCCTTCCGCAGGTGGGCCCTCGGGGTCGCCGGCGTGGCCTTCATGGGCGCGATCATCATCGCGTGCGTCCTCACCCGGGCCGGAGCCTCACTCCCGGATGCCGTCCCCACGCTGGTCGGCACGGCCGCGGGCCTGCTGGCGCTCCGCTGGCTGATCGCCCGGCTCCGCCACGCCGCTGCTCCCGCCACACCGACGACGGGCAGGGCCGACGTGGCCGGGACCGACACCCGGGGCTCCTCGCGGGGCGATGGCGTCACCGTGACGGAGGCCCGCGAGGTCTCGTCCGAGCACGACGGCGCCCGGGGTTCCGTCGCGACCGCGGCACGGCCCACGACCGGTGGCACGGCCGGCAGCACGTCGCGCCGCGGCTTCTTCGCCGCAGCCGGCATCACCGCGGTGATCGCCGCTGCGGCGGCCGGCGGCGGACGGCTGCTCTCCGGCGCACGCAACAACATCGCCGCCGTTCGGGACGGGCTGCAGTTCCCCGCACCCGCGAGCGCCGCACCCGCACTTCCGGCCGGTGTCCAGTCACCCGTGGAGGGCGTGACACCCTTCGTCACCCCGAACGGCGACTTCTACCGGATCGACACCGCGTTGAGCGTGCCCCAGCTGACCACCGACGACTGGGTGCTCCGCGTGCACGGCATGGTGGAGGAGGAGTTCGAACTCACGTTCCAGGACCTCCTCGACGCCGACCTGATCGAGCGCCATGTCACCCTCACCTGCGTGTCGAATCCTGTGGGCGGCTATCTCGCCGGCAACGCGAAGTGGCTCGGCTACCCGCTCCGTGAGGTCCTCGCCCGGGCCAGGCCGCTCGACGGCGCGGACATGGTGCTCTCCACCAGTTCCGACGGCTTCAGTGCCTCCACTCCCCTGCCCGTGCTCCAGGACGACCGCGACGCCATGCTGGCCGTCGCCATGAACGGCGAGCCCCTGCCCGTGGAACACGGCTTCCCCGTCCGCATGGTGGTCCCCGGCCTCTACGGCTACGTCTCGGCGACCAAGTGGGTCGTCGACCTCGAGGTCACGCGCTTCGCGGACCGGACGGCCTACTGGACCGACCGCGGCTGGTCCGAGATGGGACCCATCAAGACCATGGCGCGCGTCGAGGTCCCGCAGTCCTTCGCCTCCTTCGAGGCCGGCACCGTCATGATCGGTGGTGTCGCCTGGTCCCAGCAGCGGGGGATCACGAAGGTCGAGGTGTCCGTCGACAACGGCGCCTGGGAGGAAGTCACCCTCGCTGCCGAGGCGTCGGTGGACACCTGGCGGCAGTGGTCGCACGAACTCACGCTCGAATCGGGGCTGCACACCGTCAAGGCGCGGGCCACGGACGCGGTGGACGGCCTGCAGACCGAAGAACGGGCGGACACGGTACCGAACGGCGCGTCCGGATGGCAGTCGGTCCAGTTCACCGTCACCTAGGCCACCCGGCACCCATGAGCCAGGAGCACGTCGCTCCACACGATCTGCGCCCACCGGATGAACCGTTCCCTCCGGTGGGCGCAGTTCGCCCCGCCGGACTCGGCCGACCGGCCGGAGCGATAGGGAATACTGGGATCATGCCCTCCACCTTCACTACGGCTGACGCCGTGGACTTCGCCGTCCTCGAACGCAACGGCTTCATCGAATCCCGCCACGTGGGTGCCGCCGTCGTCCTCGCTGCGGACGGCTCCGTGGTGACGGAACTCGGGGACATCACCAGCCCGATCTTCCCGCGGTCGACGCTCAAGCCGTTCCAGGCCCTCGCGAGCATGAAGGCGGGCGTCCCGCTGCGTGGCCCGCAGGTGGCCCTCGCCGCCGCGAGCCATGTCGCGAGCAACGAGCACATGGACGTGGTGCGCACCATGCTCGACGCCGCCGGGGTGACCGAGGAGCACCTGCAGTGCCCCGAGGACTGGCCGCAGGACGAGCAGGCCCGCAACGACCTCGTCCGTGCGGGGAAAGGCAAGCAGCGCATCGCGTTCAACTGCTCGGGCAAGCACGCGGCCTTCCTGTGGGCCTGCACCGAGAACGGCTGGGACACCTCCACCTACCTCGAGCCGTCCCACCCGCTCCAGCGCTCCGTGGCCTCGGTCATCGAGGAGTACACCGGGGAGTCCGTCGCGGCCTGGGGCGTGGACGGCTGCGGCGCTCCCGTGGCCGCGGTCTCGCTGACCGGGCTCGCCCGCGGGATCGGGAAGGTGTCCCGGGCACCGTCGGACAAGCACGCCGATGCCCGCGCCGCGACGATCGCGACAGCCATGCTCGACTACCCCTGGGCGGTCCACGGCGAGGGCATGGAGAACTCCGTGGTCATGGAGGACCTCGGAGTCGTCGCCAAGAGCGGCGCCGAGGGAGTCCTCGTCCTCGGAGCGCGAACAGGCGCATCGCTGGCCCTGAAGGTCCTGGACGGTAACAACCGCGCCGCAACCCTGGTGGGCCTCACGCTCTTCGCCGCCTCGGGAGCCATCGACGCCGAGAAGGTCGGCGCGGTGCTCGAGAAGGTCGTCCCGCCGGTCTTCGGTGGAGGGCGGCCCGTCGGCAGCCTGCGCCTCGCGGCCCCGGTCATGGCTCTCCTCGACTAGGGCTCCCGGACCATGGCACGGCGACGCATCACGGGCGAGGACGGACGGGACGCCCTCGCCTCCGTTGCGGCGGGGACCGGCGGCAGGCCGGAGCTCGCCACGGCGGTGCGCTTCACGCTCGAGGAGCTCGCCGAGCTGGCGCCCGGCAACAGCGTCGAGGTGCGCGTGCCGCCGTTCGGCGTGACACAGTGCGTCGCCGGCCCCCGCCACACGCGGGGGACCCCGCCCAACGTCGTCGAGACCGACGCCACCACCTGGCTGGCCCTCGTGGGCGGGACGGTCACCTGGCCCGAGGCCGTCGCCGCCGGGAAGGTCGCGGCGTCGGGGCAGCGCGCAAACCTGAGCGCGTGGCTGCCGCTCTTCGGGCGCCAGGCATGAACGTCCCCGTGCAGGGCGGGGGCCCGGGCCCCGACACGCAGGACCGGCGCACGACGGCGTCCACCGCAGGACGCGCCACGCCGACCGGCGCGATCGCCAGACGGAACGCACCGGCAGCGGGCGGCCCCCGGGACCGGCTCCGCCGCGTCCGGACCGCTGCCGCCTCCGCCGTGCGCCGCCAGCCCCGCGGAGCCTGGCTCGTCGGCCTGGCCGCCGCCGTCCTCTACAGCGTCTTCTCCGTCACCCAGTGGAACCTGCTCGACGCGCCGTCGTGGGATCTCGGGATCTTCACGCAGCTCGCGAAGGCGTACGCGGGCCTCGACGCCCCGATCGTGCCGATCAAGGGCGAGGGGTTCAACCTCCTCGGCGATCACTTCCACCCCCTGCTCGTGCTCCTCGCGCCGGCCTACGCCCTGGCGCCGTCGGGCCTCACCCTGCTGATGGTGCAGAACCTCCTGTTCGGGCTGTCCGTCGCCGTGGTCACCCGGGCCGGCATGCGCCTCGTCTCCCCCCTCGCAGGCATGGCCGTGGGCGTCGCCTATGCGCTGTCCTGGGGCCTGCAGTCGGCCGTCGCCGCCCAGTTCCACGAGATCGCCGTCGCAGTGCCGCTCCTCGCCCTCAGCCTCGAGGCGCTGCTGCGGCGACGCGTGCTGCCGGCCGTCCTCTGGGGCGGCACCCTGGTCTTCGTGAAGGAGGATCTCGGCCTGACGGTGATCGCACTGGGCCTCGTCATCGCGTGGCGATTGCGGACGGCGGCAGGGCTCTGGCTCTCGGTCTGGGGTGCGCTGTGGCTGATCATCTCGGTCCGCCTGATCCTGCCCGCACTGAACGCGACGGGCCAGTACGACTACTCGGACCGGATCGACGTCGGCGGGATGATCGCCGATCCCGCCGGCGCCGTCATCGACCTCGTGTCCGGCGCGCCCAAGCACGAGACGCTCCTGCTGCTCCTCCTCGCCGGTGGCTTCGTGGTCCTGCGGTCCTCGCTGAGCCTGGTCCTGCTCCCCACCCTGCTGTGGAGGTTCGCCTCGGGCCAGGAGGGCTACTGGGGGCCGGAGTGGCACTACAGCGCCGTCCTCATGCCGGTCCTGTTCCTGGCCCTCGTCGACGCCGTGCACACGCTGCGCAGGAGCAGGCGCGGATGGGTCCGGGCGATCGCGCTCATCGGTGTCCCCAGCGCCGTCGCGGCCGCCCTGGTCCTGCTGCCCACGCAGAAGTTCGCCGTGCTCGCCGAACCGGCCACCTATCGGCAGTCGGAGCGCTGGGACCCGGCGCATCGCATGATGGACCTCATCCCCCGCGGCGCGACGGTCGAGTCCGGCGTGGTCCTCATGGCCTACCTCGTCCCGGACACCCGGGTGTACTGGCTCGGCAACACCAACCCGGCACCGGACTACCTGATCGTCGACGCCGAGGACTGGAGCTGGGGTCCCGTCCGGCCGGCCGACGCCGAGGCCCACGCGGAGCAGCACTATCCCGGCACCGACTACACGACGGTCTTCGACGAGGCCGGCTACCAGCTCGTCGAGCGGCAGCGCTGACGCCCGCTAGCCTTGACGCATGACCTCCGAGCACCCCTCGCCGCACGGCACCCCAGAGCAGCCCGAGACCCGCGGTGCCGTGCCGGCGGACGGGCAGCCGAGCCCTGCCGACCGCGAGGCGACGCCGGTCGTGCAGCCCGATGGGGCATCCGGTACCACGGCCTCGCCCGGATCGGCCGACTCGCCCGCATCACCCGGTTCCCCCGCCTACCGTGAGGTGACCGTCCGCAGGGCGCCGAAGTTCGTGCCCTTCATGGCGGTCGGGGCGATCCTCGGATTCCTGGCGGCCCTCGTCGTCGCCTACACGGGACCGGTCGATCCCACGCTGACGCGCGAATCGATCCTCGGCTTCTTCACCATCGCCTTCGCCCTGCCGGGGGTGCTCCTGGCGGCACTCCTGGTGCTGGTCGTCGATCGCCGCAGCGTCAAGCGGGCGGAACGGGCACGCGCCCAGCGCACCTACGACGACGGCGCCTGAGGCCGTACGCCCCCTTCCCACCGCGCGGGCGCCATTGCGTGCCGTGAGAGAATGGGCCCATGGTGCGCGGCGACGGACAACTCTCCCACGATCTTCTCCCCGGCGAAAAAGGACCCCAGGATGCCTGCGGCGTCTTCGGCGTCTGGGCGCCCGGTGAGGAGGTCGCCAAACTCACCTACTACGGCCTGTACGCGCTGCAGCACCGGGGCCAGGAATCGGCGGGCATCGCGACCAGCGACGGCCGCCGGATCAACGTCTACAAGGACATGGGCCTGGTGTCCCAGGTCTTCGACGAGTCCACCCTGAACACCCTGACCGGGCACATCGCCGTCGGGCACTGCCGGTACTCCACCACCGGATCCTCCCACTGGGCCAATGCCCAGCCCACCCTGGGCGCCACCGCCGCGGGCACGGTGGCCCTCGCCCACAACGGCAACCTCACCAATTCCGCGGAGCTGTACCAGATGGTGCTGGACCGTCATGGCAAGCCCCGCGCGGGCGAGCTGGCGCAGGGCAACACCACCGACACGGCGCTGGTGACCGCGCTGCTCGGCGGGAATGACGACCGCTCCCTCGAGGAGACCGCCATGGAGCTCCTGCCGAGCATCCGCGGCGCGTTCTGCTTCGTCTTCATGGACGAGGGCACGCTGTACGCGGCGCGCGATGCCCACGGCGTCCGGCCCCTCGTCCTCGGCCGGCTCGAGCGCGGCTGGGTGGTCGCCTCCGAGCAGGCGGCGCTCGCCACCGTCGGCGCCAGCTACATCCGCGAGATCGAGCCCGGCGAGTTCATCGCCATCGACGAGGACGGCGTGCGCAGCAGCCGCTTCGCCACCCCGACCGCCGCGGGGTGCGTCTTCGAGTACGTCTACCTCGCGCGGCCCGACGCCGCGATCGCGGGCCGGTCGGTCTACGAGTCCCGCGTCGAGATGGGCCGGCAGCTGGCGCGCGAGAACTCCGCCCCGGGAGACATCGTGATCCCCGTCCCCGAATCCGGGACCCCCGCCGCGGTCGGCTTCGCCGAGGAGTCCGGCATCCCCTTCGCCCACGGTTTCGTGAAGAACGCCTACGTGGGCCGCACCTTCATCCAGCCCAGCCAGACGCTGCGCCAGCTCGGCATCCGGCTGAAGCTCAACGCCCTCGAGTCCGTCATCCGCGGCAAGCGCATCATCGTCGTCGACGACTCGATCGTCCGCGGCAACACCCAGCGCGCCGTCGTCCGCATGCTCCGCGAGGCCGGTGCCGCGGAGGTCCACGTCAAGATCTCCTCGCCGCCCGTGCGCTGGCCGTGCTTCTACGGCATCGACTTCGCCTCGCGCGCGGAACTGATCGCCAACGGCGCGGCGATCGACGAGATCAGCGCCTCGATCGGCGCCGACAGCCTCGCGTACATCTCCGAGGACGGCATGATCGACGCCACGCAGCAGCCCCGGGAGCGCCTCTGCACCGCCTGCTTCACGGGGGTCTACCCCATCGAACTGCCCGACGGCGACCGCCTCGGCAAGAACCTCCTGGAGCGCCTGGACCCCGCCGACAAGTCCGGCGCCACCGGCTGCGATCCCGGGCCCGACGCCGAGTTCGAAGCCGTCCTGACCGCCGAAGACAAGAAGGAACGGGTATGAGCCTCCCCATCACGTACGCCAGTGCCGGAGTGGACGTCGAGGCGGGTGACCGCGCCGTCGAGCTCATGAAGGACGCGGTGCGGGCCACGCACGGCGAGCAGGTCATCGGCGGGGTGGGCGGCTTCGCCGGGCTCTTCGACGTGTCCCGGCTCCTCACCTACACGCGGCCGCTGCTCGCGACGTCGACGGACGGCGTGGGCACCAAGGTCGCGATCGCGCAGGCCATGGACATCCACGACACCATCGGGTTCGATCTCGTGGGCATGGTCGTGGACGACATCGTGGTGGTGGGTGCCGAGCCGCTGTTCATGACCGACTACATCGCCTGCGGCAAGGTGGTCCCGGAGCGGATCGCCGATATAGTCCGCGGCATCGCGGCCGGCTGCTCCCTCGCCGGCACCGCGCTGGTGGGCGGCGAGACGGCCGAGCATCCGGGCCTGCTCGGTGAGCACGAGTACGACGTCGCCGGTGCGGCGACCGGAGTCGTCGAGGCCGACCGCGTCCTGGGCCCGGAGCGTGTGCGGGCGGGCGACGTCGTCATCGGCATGGCGTCCTCGGGCCTCCACTCCAATGGCTACTCCCTGGTCCGCCGGGTCATCAACCAGGCCGGCTGGGCGCTCGACCGCCAGGTCTCCGAGCTCGGCCGCACCCTCGGTGAGGAACTGCTGGAGCCCACACGGATCTACGCCGCCGACTGCCTCGCGCTCGCCCGCAACGACGACGCGCAGGTGCACGGGTTCAGCCACGTCACCGGGGGCGGCCTCGCCGCGAACCTCGCGCGCGTGCTGCCCCGGGGGCTCGAAGCCACGGTGGACCGCTCCACCTGGGAGCTTCCCGCCGTCTTCACGCTGGTCTCGCAGCTCGGCTCCGTGCCCCTGCCCGACCTCGAGCGCACGCTCAACCTCGGCGTCGGGATGGTCGCGATCGTCGGCGCCGACGGAGCCGATGCCGCGCTGGCCCAGCTCGGCGCAGCCGGCGTGCCCTCCTGGGTCATGGGCAGCGTGCAGGTCGCGGGCAGCGGGAGTACCGACGGCCCCGACTACGTGCAGGGAGCCAAGGGCGTCGACGGCGGATCGGTGCGGCTGCTCGGCGCCTACGCCTGACGCACCTGCCGGTCCGCGGCTCGATCCGCTGCGGAACGGCGCATCCGAGCGAGGGCGTTCCGCCTCGCCGTTTCACCCACCAACCAGCTCCGATCCCTGGGTACAGGCGGTCCGGCCCGCCGTTCCGCCCACCGACGACGGGGCCGGTCCGCCTCGCCGTTCCGCCCACCGACCGGCTCCGGTCGCTGGGCGGAGAGGCTTCCTCCCACCGGCCTCCGCCGGTGGGAGGAAGCGCACCCTGCGGAAAGCCGGCCACGGCTCACGACGAAGCCCCCGCCCTCTTCGAGGAGGACGGGGGCTTCGTCGTGCCGGGGGCGGGCAGGCTCAGGGCTTCCCGGGCACCTTGCGCGTCACGACGACGTCGAAGGAGCTGGTCCGGGTGTTCCCCGCCTCGTCCGTCGCCGTGCACGCGACCGTCGTGGTGCCGATGCGGAAGCGGGATCCCGACGCCGGTGCGCAGTCGAGGGGCACCACGCCGTCGAGCGTGTCGATGGCGGACGGCAGGGCGTAGGTCACCTTCGCCCCGCTGGCGCCGTTGGACACCGCCGTGACGTCCGGGGAGTCCGCGATGCGCGGGGGCAGGACGTCGGCCGGGCGGGCCGGCAGCCGTGACGGATCGACGATGCCCCAGTAGGCCGGTGTGACCTGCAGGTCGTCGTCGAACGGAAGGGGCTGCTCCCAGGGGCGTGCCATCGGCCACGTCCGCAGCCAGGTGCGCGCGTTGCTGATGCCCCAGAACGTCACGGACTCCACCGAGTCGGCGTGGTCCGTGAGCATCGCGAACAGGTCCCGGTAGTAGTAGCCGACCTCCGCAGCAGCATCGGCGTCGTCCCGGAAGGCGGGGCTGTACGGATCCACTGGAGCACCGCTGACGTCGGCTCCCTGGTTCTCGGTGGAAGCGTTGACGTCCAGCTCGGTGATCGCCTGCAGGAGGGTGGGATCGAGTGCCTCGACGGCCTCGATGGAGTCCTCCAGCCACTGCACGGGCCGGGCGACATCGACGTGGGCCTGGTGCCCCACGCCGTCGATCGGGACGGACCGTGCCTGCAGTGCCCCGATGAGGTCGAGGTAGTCGGCACGCTTCTCCGGCATCTCCGTGTTGTAGTCGTTGATGAACAGCTCCGCGTCGGGGAAGTACCGGTCGGCGAGGCGGAAGGCCTCGTCGACGAAGCCCTCGCCGAGGACCTGGAACCAGCGGCTGTCCCGCATGTCGTGGGGGTTGGCCGTGTCGCCGTCCGCGATGACCTCGTTCACCACGTCCCAGGCCCAGATGGGACTGTCACCGTCGGGATACCGCGCATCGATGTGGTCCGCGATCCCCTTGATGTGGGCCTCCATGCGCGCCTTCAGCAGCGCCTGGTCCGCCGGGCTGTTCGTGAGGTCGCGGTCACCGTCCCTGAAGAACCAGGCCGGGGTCTGGGAGTGCCAGGCGAGGACGTGCCCGTACACTTCGACGCCGTTCTCGTCCGCGAAATCGAGCAGCTGGTCCAGCTGGGTGAAGGTGAACCGCCCCTCCACCGGCTGCACGCTCTCCGGCTTCCCGGCGTTCTCGGGGGTGAAGGCGTTGTAGTGCTTGCGGAGCAGGTCGGCTGCGGCACCCACCGTCTCGCGCGCGTCGATCGCCACGCCGACGTGCTCGATCCCCTGGCTGCCGAGCACGTCCTTCAGCGCCGGCACGTCCGCCTGGATCGGCGTCTCGGCGAACGGTGCCAGGCTGAAGTCGTCGAGCAGGAAGTCGACCCCGACGGGGCCCTCGACATAGACCTGCGCCGTGTCGGCCGCAGCGCCGAGCGTGTACGTGCCCTTCAGCTCCGTCCAGCCGTCGGCCGTGACGGACGCGCCCGCGCCGGCGACGCCGTCGTAGGCACTGCCGCCGCCGTTGTCGCGCTGCACCGAGACCTTGAGGGAGGCCGGCTGCTGCCCGGGCGCGAGCCTCGCCCACACCGACACCTCGACGGCGACGCCGACGGGAAGGCCCGCCGTGACATCGAGCGCCGCACCGTGCCAGGGCTGCGTGCGGCCGGTGACCAGCAGGCTGCCGGTCCCGGTGCGGGCATCGGTCGCGGTGGTGACCGAGACGCCGTCGCCCCGGGCGGTCCAGCCGTCCGTGCCGGTCTCGAACCCGGAGGTGATCCCCGCCGTGGCAGCCGCTGCCCCACCCTGCGGGAGCGTGAAGGTCCAGCCCTCGGCCAGTTTCTCGGCCACGACCGTCGCCACGGCGTCAACGGTGTTCGACCGGTCTCCGCCGCCGTCGTGGGCGAGCACCACCGCGCCGGGTGTGAAGGCTGCGCGGAGGTTCGCCGTCAGGGTCTCCTCGCCGAGATCGTTGCCGTCCCAGTCGAAGATGACGTTGCCGAGCCCGAGCGGCTGCATGCCGAGCGCGGCAGCCACCTCGCCGGTGGCACCCCAGCTCCCGTTCGGCGCCCTGAAGTAGGGCACCGGCTGGGCCGGATCGCCGACGGCGGCGCGGATGATGCGGAGGTTCTCCTTGAGGTCCGTCTCCACCTGGCCCTGGGTCCACGATCCCATGTCCGCATAGGACGTCCCGTGGTTGCAGAGCGTGTGCCCCTCGGCGACGATCCGGCGCAGCAGGTCGGCGCCGCCCTCGGCCTGCACGTTCTGGCCGATGATGCAGAAGGTCGCGGTGATGCCGCTGTCCCGGAGGAGATCGAGCACGGCGTCGGTCTCCCCCGGATTGGGACCGTCGTCGAAGGTGAGGGCGACGGCGTTCCCGGTGCCGCGCGCAGCGGCGACGGGTGTGCTCGTGGGGTTGCCCGCACCGCCCGGGACGAAGGCGGGGTCAGGGGTCGGCTGCCAGGTGCCGCCGTCGGCGGATGCCGCCGTGCCGGTGATCACGACGTCGTCCACCAGGTAGTCGTAGGGCGCGCCGAGGTCCGCGGTGCCGAGGTAGGCCCGCAGCGTGGCGGGATCGGCGCCGGCGGGTGCGGTGAAGGTGCCGGAGACCGTGGTCCAGGCGTCGGCCGAGACGGTGGTGTTGCCGACCCAGCTGTACGCGGGTTCGACGACGAAGCGGGCCGAGGCCGTCGTGCCCGGTGCGGACGCCAGCTTCAGCTGCGCGGAGAACGTGTAGGTGCCGCCCGCCTGCAGCAGGTTCGCAGGCGTCTTGATGCCGTCGTAGTCGTTGGCACGCCCGGTCACGAGGAGGGCCTTGTCGCCGCCGTCCTCGACGACGGACAGGGTGGCGGCACCGTTCTGCACGAGGGGGCCGGGATCGCCGTCCTCGAAGTCCTCACTGAGGATCACGGTGGGCTCATCGGGGTCGGCGGCCTGCGCGGCCGGGAGCGTGAGGGCTCCGGCCCCGGCCATCAGCCCGAAGGCCGTGGCGCCTGCGATCAGACGTCGTTGTCTCATGGTTCTCCTTCGTCGTGCGTCCGGCCCCCGCGGGAACCGGACAGCAGCCGCGGAACGCGGCGGTGGGGGTGCGATGGTCACGCACGGGTGCTGCGGGTGATACCTGTGCGGGGCGGGCGCGGTCCCCCTCCGCGCCCGCCCCGCAGTGCTCGACTAGCGGTTGCCGCGTCCCGGGGACGCCTGCTCGAGCGTGTCCTGCAGTACGTAGTAGGCGGGCTTGCGGGTGAAGTCGTCCTCCATGACGGTGGCTTCGCCCTCACCGGTGAAGAAGACGGGGACCCAGGAGTACTTGTCCGTGAAGCCCCAGATGGTGAAGGAGTTGCATTCCTCGACCGACACGCAGGCCTCGAGGGCCCGCTGGTAGTAGCCCGCCTGGGTGGCGAGCTGCGCGGCGGTCGGCTCGGTGCCGGCCGCGACGTCCATGCGGACGTCGATCTCCGTGATCGCGGTCTCCAGTCCCAGGTCGTCGAAACGCTGCAGATTCGCCTGCAGGTCTCCCGGGAAGCCGTAGCGCGTGCTCAGGTGCCCCTGGATGGCGAATCCATCCACCGGTACGCCCTCGGCCTGCAGGCGCGGGATCAGCTCGAGGTAGGCGTTGCTCTTCGCGTTGACGCCCTCGACGCCGTAGTCGTTGAAGAAGAGCCTGGCCTTCGGATCCGCCTCGTGCGCCCAGCGGAACGCGTCGGCGATGATCTCCGGACCCAGCTCGCGGATCCAGATGTTGTCGGTGGTGCGCAGGGTCCCGTTGTCGTTGAAGATCTCGTTGGCGACGTCCCACTGCTGGATCCTGCCCGCATAGCGCCCGACCACGGTCTGGATGTGGTCCTTCAGGATGGCCCGCAGCTCCTCCTTCGTGAAGTTCCCCTCCTCGAGCCACTCCGGGTTCTGGCTGTGCCAGAAGAGGGTGTGCCCGCGGACCACCTGCTTGTTGGCCTGGGCGAACTGCACGATGGCGTCCATCTCGGCGAACCGGTAGGTGCCCTGTTCCGGGTGGACGAACTCCCACTTGAGCTGGTTCTCCGGGGAGACGGAGTTGAACTCGGCGGCGAGGCGTCCGCGGTACTCCTGGTCGAAGGTGAACGGGTCGGGATAGGGCTGCGTCTCGTGGTGTCCGCCGCCCGCCACGGCGGTGCCGATCCTGAGGTCCTTCGGCGCGACCCAGCGCAGGGTGTCCTTCTTGTCGTCTCCTTTCCCGATCCGCTTCTCCATTCCCTTCTCGATCCCTGGGGACCGTGAGGGCTGGGATGCGGCGTGGGCGGGCAGTGCCAGGGGAAGGATCATGGTCGACGCGAGGACTGCTGCGGCGATGGATGAACGGACCTGCATGAGCTCTCCTTTGAGGTACCTGAGGTGCGGCTACCGATACTGTGATCAGAATTTTCCGGAAGTTTCCGGAAAGACCGTTGCTGTAGGTTAGGAACATCGCACCCGGAACGTCAAGGGTGCTGTCGAAGATGGCTACGGGGGTGCGCTGATGCCTCTTCGGTGTTCCCAGGGAGGACGACGTGCAGGACAATGCCCAACCCGCGGTGACCATCTCTGCCATCGCAGCCGCTGCAGGCGTCTCGGTACCGACGGTCTCCCGCGTCCTCAACGGCAGGTCCGACGTCGCCTCCGGCACCCGCGAACGCGTCGAGGCGTTGCTGCGTGAGTCCGGCTACCGACGCCGTGGTGCCGTCGTCGCCGCGCCGTCCGGGCTGGTCGACCTCGTCTTCAACGACCTGGACAGCCCGTGGGCGGTGGAGATCATCCGCGGGGTGGAAGAAGCGCTCAACAGCGAGGGACTCTCCGTCGTCGTCTCGGCGATCCACCGCCGCGGCAGCGCGGACTCGACCCGCAAGTGGCTCGACACGCTGGGCGCCCGGCCCAGCGACGGAGCCATCCTGGTCACGACCGACCTCGACTCCTTCCTCCACGCCGAGTTGCAGCGGCTTCACCTTCCGATCGTGGTGATCGATCCCGCCGGGGTGCCCGACCTGGAGGTGCCGACCATCGGCGCGACGAACTGGACCGGCGCCGTGAACGCCACGGAATACCTGATCCAGCAGAATCATCGCCGCATCGGCTTCGTGGCGGGGCGCCCGGGGATCTGGTGCAGCCGGGCACGCCTGGACGGATACCGCGCCGGTCTCGAGGCGGCCGGCATCGCCGTGGACCCGGACCTCGTCCAGGACGGCGACTTCGACTACGCCTCCGGCTTCAGGGCCGGCACCGCCCTCCTCGCGCTGCCGGACCGTCCGAGCGCCATCTTCGCGGCGAGCGACCAGATGGCGCTCGGCGTGTACGAGGCCGCGCGGCAGCAGGGACTGCGCATCCCCGACGACCTCAGCGTGGTGGGCTTCGACGACCTGCCCGAAGCCGGCTGGGCCTCCCCTCCCCTGACGACCATCCGCCAGCCCCTCTCCGACATGGGCACGCTGGCCGCCCGGACGCTGGTCCGGTTGATCCGCGGCGACGCGGTGGAGAGCCCCCGCATTGAGCTGTCCACCCGGCTCGTCCAGCGCGCCAGCGTCCAGGCGCCCGGGACCTGACGTCGGATTGCTGCTTGACTCCCGGCGAAAAGCTAATATGTTTGTAACGACAACATATTCGTCACACACCCTCTGGAGCACTCAATGGCGATCGAGCCCACCCGCGACGACAAATTCTCCTTCGGACTCTGGACGGTGGGCTGGGAAGCCCAGGACCAGTTCGGATCCGCGACCCGCCCGCCCCTCGACGCCGTCGAGGCCGTCAACCGCCTCAGCGACCTCGGCGCGTACGGCATCACCTTCCACGACGACGACCTCTTCCCCTTCGGTTCGACGGCCGACGAGCGCCGGAACCAGATCGACCGCCTGAAGGGCGCCCTCGACTCCACGGGCCTGATCGTCCCGATGGTCACCACGAACCTCTTCAGCCACCCCGTCTTCAAGGACGGCGGCTTCACCAGCAACGACCGCGGCGTCCGCCGCTTCGCCCTGCGCAAGGTCCTCGACAACATCGACCTCGCCGCGGAGCTCGGCGCGAAGACCTTCGTGATGTGGGGTGGACGCGAGGGCAGCGAGTACGACGCCGCCAAGGACATCCGCGGCGCCCTCGAGCGCTACCGCGAGGCCGTCAACCTGCTCGGCGACTACGTCACCGACAAGGCCTACGACATCCGCTTCGCGATCGAGCCGAAGCCCAATGAGCCGCGCGGCGACATCCTGCTGCCCACGCTCGGACACGCGATGGCCTTCATCGAGACCCTCGAGCGCCCCGAGCTCGTCGGCATCAACCCCGAGACGGGCCACGAGCAGATGGCCGGCCTGAACTTCACGCACGGGATCGCGCAGGCGCTCTACCAGGGCAAGCTGTTCCACATCGACCTCAACGGCCAGCGGAGCATCAAGTTCGACCAGGACCTGGTGTTCGGCCACGGCGACCTGCAGAACGCCTTCTCGCTCGTGGATCTGCTCGAGAACGGCGGGCCCGACGGCGGCCCTGCCTACGACGGCCCCCGCCACTTCGACTACAAGCCGAGCCGCACGGAGGACATGGACGGCGTCTGGGACTCGGCTGCCGCGAACATGCAGACCTACCTCCTGCTCAAGGAACGCGCCGCGGCCTTCCGCGCGGATCCCGAGGTGCAGGCCGCACTGTCCGCCTCGCGTGTCTCCGAGATCAACGAACCCACGCTGAACAGCGGGGAGGGCTACGAAGCCCTGCGCGCCGACCGCTCCGCCTACGAGGACTTCGACGCCGACGCCTACTTCAACGGCAAGGGCTTCGGCTTCGTGAAGCTGCAGCAGCTCTTCATCGAGCACCTCCTCGGGGCCCGCTGATCCATGGCCCTCGTCACCGGCGTCGACTCCTCGACGCAGAGCTGCAAGGTCGTCGTCGTCGACACCGCGACCGGCGCCGAGGTCCGCACCGGACGTGCCCTCCACCCGGAGGGCACGGAGGTCGACCCGGAAGCGTGGTGGCAGGCACTGCTCGCCGCACTGGAGGAGGCGGACGGCCTCGGCTCCGACGTCGACGGCCTGGCGATCGCCGGCCAGCAGCACGGGATGGTGCTGCTGGGCCACGACGGCAGGGTCCTGCGGGACGCGCTCCTGTGGAACGACACCCGGTCCGCGGGCGCTGCCGAGGACCTGATCGGCGAACTCGGCCTCGCGGACCTGGTGGCCCGCACCGGGTCCGCGCCCGTGGCGTCCTTCACCGGCACGAAGGTGCGGTGGGTCCGTGACGCCGAACCCGACGTCGTCCCGGGCATCGCCGCCGTGGCCCTGCCGCACGACTGGCTGACCTGGCGGCTGCGCGGCTTCGGACCCGACGGTGGGTCGCCGCTCGGACCGGTGCTCGACGAACTCGTGACCGACCGCTCGGACGCGAGTGGCACCGCGTACTGGAATCCGACCACCGGGGCGTACGACCTCGCGCTCTTCGGGCAGATGCTGGGCCGTCCGGCCCGTGAGGCGCAGGCCGGGGACGCCGGGGACCCGGACACCGTCGTGCTTCCGCGCGTGCTGGGGCCCGCCGCTCCAGCGGGGACGGTGCACGCTGCCTACCTCGCGTCGGCCGACCGGCGCATCGTCCTCGGACCCGGCGCCGGTGACAACGCCGGCGCTGCCCTGGGGCTCGGGGCGGAGGAGGGGGACGTCGTCGTGTCCCTCGGCACCAGCGGGACGGTCTTCGCCGTCGCCGCGGACGCCGTCGCGGACACCTCCGGGACGGTGGCCGGCTTCGCCGATGCCAGCGGGCTGTTCCTGCCCCTGGTGGCGACGCTCAACGCCGCGCGGGTGCTCTCGTCCGTCGCGGACGTCCTGGCGGTCGATCATGACGGCTTCGCGGAGCTTGCCCGGAGCGCCGGGCCGGGGGCAGGGGGCGTCGTCCTCGTCCCCTACTTCGAGGGTGAGCGTACGCCCAACCTGCCGACGGCCAAGGCGAGCTTCCACAACCTGAGCATCGCCTCGGCCACCCGGGGGAACATGGCCCGTGCCGCCATCGAGGGCATGCTCTGCGGCTTGGCGGACGCACTGGACGCCGTCCGCGCAACCGGCGTCGTCCCCCGGCACCTCCTGCTGATCGGCGGCGCCGCCCAGAACGGGGCGGTCCAGGACGTGGCCGCACAGGTCTTCGACCTGCCCGTCCGCATCCCGGCGCCCGGGGAGTACGTGGCGCGGGGCGCGGCGGTCCAGGCGGCGTGGGTCCTCGCCGGCGGACGGCCGGCCTGGCCGGTCGCCACCCTCGAGGACCGTGCGTCGGACCACCGGCCGGTGATCCGCGAGCAGTACCGGTCGGCCCTTGCGTCGCTCTCGTTCTGACATCGCGCGCACAGCGGAAAGGCACCCCCGACCGGGGGTGCCTTTCTGCTCTCGAGGCCCGCGCGGCCTACCGGTGGGTCTGGTGGTCGATGCCGACCTGGTCGACCTTGCGGTGGAAGTGCATGCCCGCCTTGCCACCGAGGATCGCCGCGACGAGCGGGACGAGGAGGGCGATGGCCAGGGCGATGAGGCCGCTCGCGGTCAGCATGTCCCGGTCGAACCGGATGCTGGGCGCACCATTGAGGTTCGAGAGCACGTTGAACTGGTCGCCGGCGACCGCGGCGAGGATCGCGAGGACGATCGCGACGATGATGCCCCACAGCCAGACGGCGAGACCCTGCTTGACACCGTCGAACCGGGCCATCCGGCCGGCCACGTACCCGCCGCAGTAGTAGGCGATGAACAGGATCACGGCGAGGACGATCCCGCTCACGATCCCGATGGTCTGGGCATTCTGCTGGGCCTGGTCGGCCGCCTCGTTCGCGCTGCTGGAGGTGGAGGCCCCGATACCGACGCCGATCGCCGTCGCCAACGCGCTGAGGATGACGGTCAGGCCGATCGCCGTCAGCCACCCGAAGAACGCCGACCCGAACTTGATGCCGCCGAACTGCTCCTTCTCCGCCGCGACGACGTCGTTCCGCCGGCTCTTCGGGGTGCTCGCACCCGATGTGTTCTCTGCTGCTGACATGATGCTCGCGCTCCTTGGTGAGTAGGGATGACCAGCCCGGCCGGCTTCTGCTCCGGATCGGGATGATCAGTCTGCTTACTACCGTGATGCAGTGGCGAGGGTCAGCGCAAGCGACTTAAGTTGCCCGCTGTGCACCTTCGAGCTGCACGACGCTCCGAACCGATGGGCCGACGCGTCCCTGCGCGCCGATCGTCGACCGCGGGAGGGCGTCCGCTGAAGCGCAGCCGCGATCCGGCCGTCAGTGCCGCTTGCGAAGGTCCATCGGCAGGCCTACAGTGCCGTCTCCCGCGACGCTCGCCGCACCTCCGGCCCTCCTCCGGGACCCGGACTCCTCGGCGACGCGCTCCGCACTCTCGCCCGTCGCGTCGGTGGCCGAGTGGTCCGCTAGCCGCAGGCCGCCGAGCGGTTCGGGGTGCCACCGTTCCAGGTGCCAGCCGGCGGTCGGCGACCCGTCGAGGACTGCGGCGCCCGTGTTCCGGATGTCGAGCTGCGCGGCCCGGTCGCCGTGCATCCCGGTGCGGAGGGCCGTGTAGACGCGGATCGCTGCACCGTGGGCGACGACGGCGACGGTGTTCTGGTCCCGGTATGACCCGGCGAGGCGCCCTATCGCGGCATCGAACCGTTGGAGGAAGCCGTGCCCGTCGACCCCACCGGGGAGGCTGCGGTCGAGGTCACCGTGCATCCAGCCGACGAGGCAGGCAGCGTACTCCTGGCGGGCCACCGCGTCGGCGCGCATCTCCAGGGCGCCCGCCGTGATCTCCTCGAGCCCGGGCACCACCTGCACCGACAGGGACCGCGCAGCGCCGAGGGGTGCCGCGGTGAGCTGCGTCCGCAGCAGGGGCGAGGCATGGATGCCGACGATCGGCTCATGGGCCAGGGCCGCCGGAAGAGCCGCGGCCTGCGCTTCGCCGAGGGCCGTGAGTGGCGCTCCGGGAAACGCCGTGTCCAGCGCTCCGACCACATTGCTGGGGGTCTGGCCGTGCCGGATCAGGATCAGCCGCACGGGCGCTAGTCACCCACGGCGTCGCGGCCGCGCTGGACGATCAGCGGATCCGCTCCGTACACCACGTCCGGATCCTTGTCCTCGTAGTCGAACTGGTCCAGGAAGTAGCGCATGGCATTGAGCCGCGCGCGCTTCTTGTCGTTCGACCGCACCGTGATCCAGGGCGCATGATCGGTGTCCGTCCGCAGGAACATCGCCTCTTTCGCTGCCGTGTAGTCGTCCCAGCGATCGAGGGACGCGAGGTCCATGGGAGACAGCTTCCACCGGCGCACGGGATCGATCTGGCGGATGGCGAAACGGGTCCGCTGCTCGCGACGGGTGACGGAGAACCAGAACTTCGTGAGATGGATCCCGGAATCCACCAGCATCTTCTCGTATCCGGGTACCTGCTGCATGAAGGTCTCGTACTCGTCGTCCGTGCAGAACCCCATGACCCGCTCCACATTCGCCCGGTTGTACCAGGAGCGGTCGAACATCACGATCTCCCCGGTGGTCGGCAGATGCTGGACGTAGCGCTGGAAGTACCACTGGCCCTGTTCCCGGTCCGACGGCTTGCCCAGCGCCACGGACCGTGCAGCACGCGGATTGAGGTGCTCGGAGAACCGTTTGATGGTGCCGCCCTTGCCCGCGGCATCCCTGCCTTCGAAGACGATCACGTGCCGCAGGTCGTGGTCCTGCCCCCAGTACTGGAACTTGAGCAGCTCGATCTGCAACCGGTACTTCTCCAGCTCGTAGGCCTGTCGCGTGACGCGCTCGTCGTAGGGGTAGTCCTCACGCCAGGTCTCCACGGCCGACCCGCCGGGGTCGATCAGCTCGGGATCCTGGCCCTGGCCACCGCGGACCGTGTAGCCCTCGCTCACGAGGTGGTCGATCGCCTCGCGGAGGTTCTCGCGGATCCAGCCCTGCTCGTCGGAGTCCCAGGAGCGCCCCGGCTGTGTCAGGGCGTCCGCCCTTTCGCGGAGACGGGCTTCGTCCGGCAGCGGGGTGTCGTCGTGGGAGGTCATGAAGCCAGACAACCACGGGGGCGGAACCGGGCGCCACCGCGGATGCCGGGATTCGCGCCTGTTCACCGGGGCGCCGGACGGCCCACCGCGGCGTCCGCCGGCGCTGCGGGACAGCCAGGGTCGGAAGTTCCTGGGTGAACGCCGTCCGAAAGTTTTGACATCTGCGTCGATAGCCAGGTGGTGCCGAGAGCTTCCGCCGGTCACGCCTCAGCACGAGATCCTCTCCGCAGCGGGGCATACTCCGCACCTGGCGGCGCCTGCATCGCGCTCAGGCGCCGAGGTAAGCTGTCCCGCATGTCGATCCCGGCGGAAGAACCGCGCGTCACCCTCGCCCAGCTGGCAACTGCGGCGGGCGTCTCCCTCTCCACCATCTCCAAGGTGCTGAACGGCCGGTCCGACGTCTCCTCGAAAACCCGATCGAAAGTTGAGGAGCTCCTCGAGGAGCATGGGTACCGGCGCCGCCTCGTGTCCGCCAGTCAGTCCGCCCTGGTGGAACTCGTCTTCCACGAGCTCGAGAGCGCCTGGGCGCTGGAGCTGATCCGCGGGGTGGAGAACGTGGCGCGCGAACACGGGATGAGCGTGGTCCTGACCGAGTCAGGGACGCGGCACGCCCCCGGCCCGGAGTGGATCGAGGGCGTGATGGCCCGCCGTCCCGCCGGCGTCGTGCTCGTCTTCTCCGACCTGCCGCAGGACTATCGGGCCAAGCTGGCAGCCCGCTCCATCCCGTTCGTCATCATCGATCCCGCGGGCGACCCCTCCCCCGACGTCCCGTCCGTCGGGTCGGCGAACTGGTCGGGCGGCATGATGGCCACGCGCCACCTGATCGATCTGGGCCACACGAGGATCGCCACCATCAGCGGCCCCGAGGACATGATGTGCTCCCTCGCACGCATCGACGGCTACCGGTCCGCGATGGGCATGGCCGGCCTGCCGATCGAACCAGGCTTCATCCGGTACGGCAACTTCCACGTGGACGGCGGACGCGACCACGCATTCACCCTGCTCCGCAGGCCGCACCCGCCCACCGCCATCTTCGCGGGCAGCGACCTGCAGGCGCTCGGCGTGCTCGACGCCGCCCGTCAGATCGGCCTCCGCGTGCCGGACGAGCTCTCGATCGTCGGGTACGACGACCTGCAGCTGGCGCAGTGGTCCAGCCCGGCCCTGACCACCGTCCACCAGCCGCTCATCCAGATGGCGGAGGAGGCCACGCGGATGGTCCTCCGGCTGCGGGACGGCGAGCGGCCCAACAACCTGAGGCTCGACCTCGCGACCAGCCTGGTGGTCCGCCAGAGCACCGCGGCCCCGTCCGAGGGGTCGGCACAGGCGACGACGGCCGCCCAGCAGCGCGCCTGACCGCCACCCGGGCAGGGGCTCCGTCGAGGGTCTGGATACGATGGGGCCTGATCAGGTGGGCGGAGGCCTCCTGCGGAGCGAAGGAGGCCAGGACGTGCGGTCGTCACCCGGCACACTGAACGGTACCGAGGGTCTCCGCGCGCAGAACCTGTCCCAGATCCTGACGATGGTCCACCGCCACGGCCCCCTCTCCCGCTCGGAGCTGACCCGGCGCACGGGGTTCAACCGATCGACCGTCGGCGCCCTCGTCCTCGCCCTGACCGGGAAGAACCTGGTCCGCGAGACGGAGCCCACCGGCGGCCGCGTGGGACGGCCCAGCCCGATCGTCGAGGCCAACCCCGGTATCGCCGTCCTCGCCGTCAATCCGGACATCGACGCCCTGACGGTCGGCGTCGTCGGGCTCGGCGGCCGGGTGCACGCTCGCGTCCGGCGGGAGACCGACACCCTGCCCACCCTCGACGACACCGTCCGCCTCACCGGGGAGATCGTGGCCGATCTCGAACCCGTCCTCACAGGTCTCGACCGCCTGCTCGGGGTGGGGATCGCCCTGCCCGGGCTGGTCAATGCCGGGACCGGCCGCGTCCTCGTGGCGCCGCACCTCGGCTGGCGGGACACCGACCTCACCGGACCCTTCGGCTCGGCACTGGCGCTGCCGGCCGTGGCGGCGAACGATGCCTCGCTCGGATCGCTGGCCGAGAGCATCTTCGGCGCCGCCCTCGGCGTTGCGGATGCCGTCTACCTCAATGGGAGCGCGAGTGGCATCGGCGGCGGGATCGTGACCGGCGGCGCGCAACTGGTCGGCAGCCGCGGGTACGGCGGCGAACTGGGGCACACCCTCGTCAGCCCGGGCGGATCGCCCTGCCACTGCGGCCGGTCCGGCTGCCTCGACGCCGAGGTGCGGCTGGAACGCCTGCTGGAGGCTGCAGGAGCAGACGGGGGAGGCATCGAGGCCCTGGAACGCCTGCTGTCCGGAGACCCCGGCAAGGCGGTCCTCGCCGAAGCGGAACGGCAGGTGGGGCTGCTCGCCGTCGCCCTCGTCGACTTCGTCAACATCTTCGACCCCGAGCTGATCGTGCTCGGCGGTTTCCTGGGTTCACTCGTCGGTTTCGCCGGCGCTCGCCTCGAGGACGCGGTGAACGAGGCATCGCTGGCCGGACGGGTCGACGTCCGCCGCGCGGCACTGGGGCCGGAGCTGCTCCTCGTCGGGGCGGCCGAACTGGCCTTCCAGCCCCTGCTCGCCTCACCCGCCTGACGAGGACGCCCGGTCTGCCCGGCGGCAGTGCCGGGCGGCCGTTCGTGCGCGGACGCGGCGTGGAGCCCGGAGCGCGAGGCCGCCTTCGTCGACTTCCGGGCACACAGAACGGCGCATCGCCCGTCAGGGCTGATGCGCCGTGTGCGGTTCACCGGTGGATGCCGGAGCCGGGTCAGCCGGTGCGGCGCGTGCCGCTCCCCTCACCGTCGTCGTCGACCTCGTCGGCGTACTTGTCCGCATATTCCGAGTAGTCAGGCTCGACCGGCTCGATGGGTTCGGTACGTCGGGTGGAAGCACGACTACCCGGGCCTGTGAGCTCTCGCTGCAGTGCCGAATAATCAGTGGACGGGCTGAAGTACTTCATGTCCCGTGCCTGCTTGGTAGCTTTTGCCTTTTGACGGCCGCGCCCCATGGCGTGACCCCCTTTTTGCGTCGATCCGGAGGTGGTCACTGGGGCGCGAGGCCCAAGGCTGCAGCGAGGCCCCGGAGTATTCGGTCAATTTGTCGTAAGTATAGGTTACATGCTTTCGAGGGCACCCCCATGCCGGGCGGTCGAGGCGCGGACACGATGCCCCGGCCTGCCCCGAACGAGCCCGCGGGCGTCCCGCGGAGGACGAGGACCGTGACGGCGGCGGGTTTGTCGCTAGAGTCGACATCGATGCCGGAGGGCCCCGACGACGAGCCAAGGAACGACGAGGAGACAGCGACCCACCATGAGTGACGAGGAGCAGGTACCGGGGCGTCCCGGCCACGAGCCGGAGGCCTCGGCCGGCGCGGGACACGACGGTGCGGTGACGGGCCGACCGGGCACCGATCCGGGCAGCGATCAAGACGTCGATCAAGGCACCGATCAAGGCACCGATCAAGGCACCGATCAAGGCACCGATCAAGACGTCGAAAAGGGCAGCGACGCAGGCACCGACGCGGGAACACTGCCTCCAGGCTCGCCGGCGGTCGGTCCTCAGGGCGTGGAAGCGGCCCTGGACACGGATCCCGTCGGCGGACCCTACGCCTTCGCCCCACGCGGCGGAGAGGTCGGCCTCGGCGATCCGGGCGTCTATCCGGGCACCGATCCTGCGTCCGTGAGCACGGCAGCCGCCGCAGGAGACGCGGGAGACGCGGGAGCCGCAGGAGTCACCGCCGGGCTGCCCTCGGGAGAAGCGGACGGCGGCCGGTCCGTTCCGGGCGCGACGGCCTGGATCCCCACGACGCCGGACGGCGGGCCGGACGGGCACCCGAAGCGCGACCGTACACGCTCACGTCGCGGCGGCCGTCCCCTCCTCCTGCTCGTCGGCGGCGCAGTGGTCCTCCTCGGCCTCCTGGTGTGGGTGCTGGTGGCCCTCTTCGGCGGGTCCGAGGACGAGGACCGTGTGGACCCGTCGTCGATCGCGGCGGGTGAGTGTCTCGCGGACTTCACCGTGATCACCGAGGAGGCTGTGCTGGTCCGGTGCACCGAGCCCCACAACGCACAGCTCGTGGCCACCGAGGAGTACCCGGAGGACGCCGACTTCCCCGGGCGGGACCAGCTCGGCCTCCGCGCGGAGGCTGCGTGCACCTCGGCGTCGGAGGACATCGATCTGGACGTCGTCACGGCCGATCTGCAGGTCACCCTGCTGCGGGCGACCCCCACTGCCGAGACGTGGGCGGACGGCGACCGGCGCGTCGACTGCTTCGCCGTCGTGGAGAACGGCGACGCGATCGAGCGGAGCCTCCTGGCCCCTTAGGTCCGGCACGCAGGAGGGGAGGGACCCTGCGGTCCCTCCCCTCCTGCGTGCTCGGCCGGTTCCGCCCTGGTCAGCGGGCGGCACGCACCACCAGGCCCTCGGCTCCGTCCGGGTCCAGGGCGTCCGCCCCGGGGCGGTCCACGACGACGGTGTCGCCGTCGACGATCTCACCCGCCAGGATGCCCCGCGCCAGCCGGTCGCCGATCTCGCGCTGCACGAGCCGGCGCAGCGGTCGGGCTCCGTACGCCGGATCGAACCCGGTCAGGGCGAGCCATTCTCCCGCGGCGGCACTGACCTCGAGCTCGAGCCGACGGTCGCGCAGCCTGTCACCCAGCGCGCGGACCTGCAGGTCGACGATCCGCGAGAGCTCATCGAGGCCCAGCGGATCGAAGATCACGACGTCGTCGAGCCTGTTGAGGAACTCGGGCCGGAAGGCGGCATTGACGGAGGCCATCACGCCCGACCGCTTCGCGGCATCGTCGAGGGACGGATCCACGAGGAACTGCGACCCCAGGTTCGAGGTCAGCACGAGGATCACGTTCCGGAAGTCCACCGTGCGGCCCTGACCATCGGTGAGGCGACCGTCATCGAGCACCTGCAGGAGCAGGTCGAAGACCTCGGGGTGGGCCTTCTCCACCTCGTCGAGCAGCACCACGCTGTAGGGCCGGCGGCGGACCGCCTCGGTGAGCTGGCCGCCCTCCTCGTAGCCCACGTACCCCGGCGGTGCGCCGACCAGCCGCGCGACGGAGTGCTTCTCCGAGTACTCGGACATGTCGATCCGGATCATGGCCCGCTCGTCGTCGAACAGGAAGTCCGCGAGCGCCTTGGCGAGTTCCGTCTTGCCGACGCCGGTCGGACCGAGAAAGAGGAAGGATCCTGTGGGCCGGTTCGGATCGGACACACCGGCGCGGGCCCGCCGCACGGCGTCGGAGACCGCCGCGACCGCCGTCCGCTGCCCGATCAGGCGGGCACCGATGACCTCCTCCATGGCGAGCAGCTTCTCGCTCTCGCCCTGCAGCATGCGACCGGCGGGGATTCCCGTCCACGCGGAGATCACCTCGGCGATGTCGTTCGCCGAGACCTCCTCGGCGACCATGAGGTCGGGAGTGTTCGCCGTCTGCTCCTCCGCGGCCTGGGCCTCCCGCAGCTCGCGCTCCACCCGGGGGATCTCGCCGTACAGGATGCGCGACGCCGTCTCGAGGTCGCCTTCCCGCTGGGCACGGTCGGCGTGCGAGCGCAGGTCGTCGAGCGAGGCCTTGAGGTCACCCACGCGGTTGAGACCTGCCTTCTCGGCCTCCCACCGCGCATTGAGTCCGTCCAGTTCCTCCTGGCGGTCGGCCATCTCGGCGCGCAGCGCCTGGAGCCGTTCGGCGGATGCCTCGTCCTTCTCCCGGGAGAGGGCCATCTCCTCCATGTGCATGCGCTCCAGGGACCGACGCAGCTCGTCGATCTCCACGGGTGCGGAGTCGATCTCCATGCGGAGGCGTGAAGCCGCCTCGTCGACGAGGTCGATCGCCTTGTCGGGGAGCTGCCGGCCCGGGATGTGGCGCTGGGACAGGGTGGCCGCCGCGACCAGGGCGGAGTCGGCGATGGAGACCTTGTGGTGCGCCTCGTACCGCTGCTTCAGGCCACGCAGGATCCCGATGGTGTCGGGCACGGACGGCTCGCCGACGTACACCTGCTGGAACCGGCGTTCCAGCGCCGGGTCCTTCTCGACGTTCTCGCGGTACTCGTCGAGCGTCGTCGCGCCGATGAGGCGCAGTTCCCCGCGCGCCAGCATGGGCTTGAGCATGTTGCCGGCGTCCATGGAGCCCTCGGACGCACCGGCACCGACGACGGTATGGAGCTCGTCGATGAACGTGACCACCTGGCCGCCGGACGAGCGGATCTCGTCGAGCACGGCCTTCAGCCGCTCCTCGAACTCGCCACGGTACTTGGCACCCGCGATCATCGACCCGAGATCGAGGCTGATGAGGGTCTTCCCACGCAGCGACTCCGGGACGTCACCGGCGACCATGCGCTGGGCGAGGCCCTCGACGACGGCGGTCTTGCCGACACCGGGCTCGCCGATGAGCACCGGATTGTTCTTGGTGCGCCGGCTGAGGACCTGGACCACGCGGCGGATCTCGGCGTCCCGCCCGATCACGGGATCCAGCCTGCCGCTCCGGGCCACCTCCGTGAGGTCCACGCCGAACTTCTCGAGAGCCTGGAAGGTGTTCTCCGGGTCGGGGGTGGTGACGCGGCGGTCACCCCGCACGCCGGGCAGGGCCGAGGCGAGCGCTTCGCGGGTGAGTCCGAGACCGCGGAGGATCGACCCCGCGGCCCCGCCGTCGGCGGCGAGGGCGAGGAGGAGGTGCTCGGTCGAGACGAACTGGTCCCCGAGTGTCTCGGCCTCCTGCTGGGCTGCGCTGACGACATTCAGCGCGCCGCGGGAGAACTGCGGCTGCGCGACGGAGGAGCCGGACGGCGACGGCAGGGCCTTGATGGCGGAACTCGCCTGCACGCTGATGGTGTCCGGGTCTGCGCCGGCGGCCTTCAGGAGCGCTACGGCGATGCCGTCGCGCTGGTCCATGAGCGCCTTGAGGAAGTGCGGTGCGTCGATCTGGGCGTTGCCCGCCGTGGAGGCGTTCATGGCCGCCGCCGACAGCACCTCACGGCTCTTGGTGGTGAAATTGGTGTCCACGCGCGGTTCCTCCCCTGGTCGTACAGTTCCCCGGACTGCATTGAGTGTACTCGACTCAACTTCGGCCGGCAGGGGTTTCACCGCACGCTTCGCCGTGGGTGAACGGGACCCGAGCCTCCCCGTCAGGTCGCGCCGGGCACCAGGAGGTCGGCGAGGAGTTCCTCGATCTGCTCCTCGGCGAAGGCCGAGGCGTCCTCGCCGAACACCCAGCGCAGATGGCCCGCCACCTCGACCGAGACGATCCCGAGCATCCGGTGCCAGCCGACGATGAAGGGACGGACCTCCCCGGGACGCATGGGCAGGTCGAGCCGGGCAGCGGTCGCGGCGAGCGAGGCGCGCACGCCCGGCGACAGGACGCCGTCGTCGACCGTGCGGAGCCGGCCCGCCGCCAGCGCGTCGACGAAGAGCGACCCGAACAGACCGCCGAAGCGCCGCCCCGCATCCACCGTGGGGCCACCCTCGGGCGCGGCGTAGTGCATCAGTGGAGTGCCGTAGACGAGGCCGAACTCGGGCCGGTGCTGCAGCGCCCACGCGCGTAAGGCCAGTGTCGCGGCGCGGATCCGGCCCTCGACGTCGTCCGGTCGGCAGGCCGCGAGTGCGTCCAGGCACGCCGCGGTGGCCTCGTCGGTGCACGCGGTGATCAGCAGGGTCAGCAGGTCGTCGCGCCCCCTGACGTACCGGTACAGCGCGGGTGCGGTGACGCCGAGGCGGCGCGCCACCTCCCGGACGACGATCGCATCGGGCCCTCCTTCCACCAGCAGGGCACGGCTCGTCGCCACCAGGGCATCCAGGGTCAGGGGCGTGGTCGCCACAGGAGGAACCTCATCTCTGGGGGTTATGCGGTGAACACTGTTCACCCTACTCTGTGTGAACAGTGTTCACCCGACCTGAGGAGATTCGATGCGCACCCCCTACCTGGTCCTCGCCGTCATCGGCGGTGCGGGCACCTGGTTCTTCAACCTCCGCTCCATGGCGGCGGGTGAGGACTACGTGGCGGGCTGGTTCGCGAGCGCCGCGTCCTCGTCGGCCGCCGTCGACGTCATCGTCGTCGCGTTCGTCGCGTGCATGTTCATGGTGCTCGAGGGCAGACGGCTCGGTATGTCACGGGCCGTCTGGCTCCTCGTCCCCCTGAGCTTCGTCGTCGCCATCGCGTTCACCTTCGCCCTCTTCCTGGCGTGGCGGGAACACCACCTGCTGCGGAGCACCGACGCCCGCGCCGCGGCCCTGCCGGAGCCGGTGACGCCGTGAGGTCGACCGCCCTGCTGCGGGCCGGATGGCGGGTCAGCCCGGCCCTGGTGGTCCTGCTCGCCTGCGCCGTCGTCGTCCTGCCCGTGTCCGCGGTGCTCGCCGTGGCCGATCCCACGCTGGTTGCCGGCGTCCCCGCCTGGAACAAGCCGCTCAAGTTCGCCCTGTCCTTCGTCGCCTTCGCGCCCGTGATGCTCTGGATCTTCGGGCGGATCGAGCGCGGCCGGCCCACCCGCGCGGCGCTCGAGCTGCTCGGCTGGGCCCTGATCGCCGAGCTGGCCATCCTCGTGGTCCAGGCCGCACGCGGCAGGGCCTCCCACTTCAACACCGCGACACCGTTGGACGGCGCCCTCTGGGCCGCCATGGGTGCAGGCATCGGCACCTTCTCCATCGGCGTCATCATCGTCGGCGTCGTCCTCGCGCGGCGGCGGCTCGACGGCGGACTCGGGCTCGCGGTCCAGCTGGCCGTCCTCCTCATGACCGTCGGCGCCCTGAGCGGATATGTCATGACCGGCCCCCGGCCCGGACAGACCGGGACGGGGCCCGTGACGGGAGGCCACACCGTCGGTGCCACCGACGGAGGTCCGGGCCTGCCCCTGCTGGGCTGGTCGACCGAGTTCGGTGACAGCCGCGTCGCCCATTTCGTCGGCCTCCACGCCCTGCAGGCCGTCCCCCTCGTCGCCCTCGTCCTCGCGTGGCTGGTCGGTCGCGGCGTACTGCAGCTGACGGTGCGTCGGCAACGCCACATCGTCGCCGTCTCCGCGGCGGCCTATCTCGGACTGATGGTCACGCTGTTCGTCCAGGCGCAGCGGGGCCAGTCCGTCGTCGCGCCCGACGCCGTGACCCTCGCGCTGGCCGCTGCGCTCGTCGTCGTCCCCGCGGCGGTGGCCCTCGTCCTCGCGCTGCGTGGCGACGCGGTACCGATCCCGTCCGCAGGTAGCGCACCGGAGGCCTTCGTCCGCTGACCCCGGCGCTCCCCCGTTGCGCGTCGCCCACCGCCCCGCCGCGAGGACGGTACGGCAGGTCCCGGACCGCACATCCGCCCTTCTCCGACATAATGGGCCCCATGGGGAACCTTCACCGCGCCACGGCCGTCCTGACGACCGCAGTCCTCGCCCTCACGCTGGCAGCCTGCACCGACGACCGCCCCACGGCCGAGGACGCGGCACGCACCCTCGCCGACGGCCTCGCGCAGCTGGACGTCGCACAGTCCGCCTTCGCCTCCGCGCAGCCCGCCGAGATCACGGGCCAGCTTGCTGCGATCACCGAGGGATTCGGCCCGGGAGCACCGCAGGTCTCCGTCTCCGGCGTCGAGGAGACGGGCGAGGACACCGCGACGGCGACCCTCGACTACGCGTGGGACCTCGACGAGAGCGACGAGGACTGGACCTACAGCACGACGGCGGACCTCACGCGCGTCGAGGACGTGTGGCAGGCCGCGTGGGAGCCCCGGGTCTTCGTCCCGGACCTGCTGCCCGGCGAGAAGCTCACCCTGACGAGCGTGCCCGGTGACCGCGGCGACATCACCGGGGCCGGCGGCGAGGTCATCGTGACGCAGCGACCCGTGATCCGCGTCGGCATCGACAAGCTGCAGGTACCGGAGGCGGAGCAGGCGGCCTCGGCCCGGGCCCTCGCCACCCTGCTGGAGCTCGATCCCGCGACCTACGAGCAGCAGGTGGCGGAGGCGGGAGCGGAGGCCTTCGTCGTCGCCCTCGTCCTGCGGGACGACGCCACGCGCACCGTCACCGACGCGCAGATCGACGCCGTCTCCGGGGCGCTGCGCCAGGCGGACACCCTCGAACTCGCACCCACCCGCACCTTCGCCAGGGAACTGCTCGGCAGCGTCGGCGAGGCCACGGAGGAGCTCGTCGAGCAGTCCGACGGCGCCGTCCGGGCAGGCGACATCACCGGCCTCGGCGGACTGCAGCTGCAGCACAACGAGCAGCTCGCCGGCACGCCGGGCCTCACGGTGGACGCCGTGCCTGCGGAGACACCCGGCACCCCCTCGCAGCGGCTCTTCGAGAAGCCCGCCGTCGACGGGGAGGATCTCGCCACGACCCTCGATCCGCGCCTCCAGAGCCTCGGGGAGGACGTCCTCGCCGACGAACCCTCGGCGTCGTCGATCGTCGCCGTCCGGCCCAGCACGGGCGAGATCCTCGCCGCAGCGAACGGACCGGGCAGCGAGGGCCTGCAGACGGCGCTGCTCGGCCAGTACCCGCCGGGATCCACCTTCAAGGTCGCCACGAGCCTCGCGCTGCTCCGGCAGGGCTTCACGCCCGAGTCACCCACGGAGTGCTCCGAGGAGGTGACCGTGGACGGCCGCCGGTTCAACAACGCGGGGACGTTCCCCGCGCAGTTCATCGGGACCATCCCGCTGCTCGAGACCTTCGCGCAGTCCTGCAACACCGGCTTCATCGCGGCGCGGGACGAGATCACGCAGGCGGAGCTCGCGAGTGCGGCATCGGACCTCGGGATCGGCGTCGAGGCGTCCATCGGCACGCCGGCGTTCTTCGGATCCGTGCCCACCGAGGCCGAGGGGACCGCTCACGCCGCTGCCATGATCGGCCAGGGCGAGGTCCTCGTCTCGCCACTGACGCTCGCCACCATGGCGGCGTCCGTCGGCGCCGGGGTTCGCGTGACGCCCACGCTGCTCGCGGAGGGTGAATCGACGGAGCTCGATCCCGGGTCGGAGGATGCGGCCGCCTCCGACGCCCCGACCGATGCCGCGGTGTCGCCGACGGACGGGGCGTCGGGTACCCCGTCGTCCGACCCTCCAGCCACCCCGCCGTCGTCCTCCGCCGACGAAGAGGCCGCGCCCTCCGCCTTCACCGCCGCCGAATCGACGACCCTGAAGACGCTCATGGCGGCCGTCGTGGAGCAGGGCGGCGCTCAACTGCTCCAGGACGTCCCCGGGGAGCCGGTCCTGGCCAAGACGGGTACCGCCGAATTCGGCAGCGAGACCCCGCCGCGGACGCACGCATGGGTCGTCGCGATCCAGGGCGACCTCGCCGTGGCCGTCTTCGTCGAGGAGGGCGAGCTCGGATCCACCTCGGGCGGACCGCTCATGCAGGCGTTCCTGGCCGGCGCGGGGTCCTGATCCCGGGCAGGTAACGGTTTATCCACTTTCACGGCTTGGGGGTCAGAGAAGCATCATGCATCGCATAGGTTGAGGTTCCCGGCGGTGTCGTGTCCCGCCTTCCGCAATTCCAGCAGTTGACCGTTGAAAGGGTCGCAGTGGATTTCTCCTTCATACCGTTCGTCATCGGCGCCATCGTCCTCGTCATCGTCCTCATCGTCGTGGCGATCCTCGCGAAAATGGCTCTCCATATCGCCAGTCCCGACCAGGCGCTGATCATCTCGTCCAAGGACAACAAGGGCCAGCCGGACGTCGACAGCCAGCGCGTCGTCTTCGGCCGCGTGTTCATCAACCCCTTCGCGCAGCGCGCGTACCCGCTCTCGCTCGCGTCGCGCCAGGTGTCCCTCCGCATCGAGGGCATCTCGCTCAACGGGATCAAGCTGCACCTCACCGGCGTGGCCCAGGTCAAGGTCGGCGGGGACGCCGACGCGGTCCGCAAGGCCGCACAGCGCTTCCTCAACCAGCAGGACGCCATCGACCACTACACCCAGGAGACGCTCTCGGGCTCGCTGCGGTCGATCGTGGGAACCCTGACCGTCGAGTCGATCATCCGCGACCGCGCCACCTTCGCCAAGAGTGTGAAGGAGGAGGCGGAGCACTCCATGCACAACCAGGGCCTGGAGATCGACACCTTCCAGATCCAGTCCGTCGACGACGACTCCGGCTACCTGAAGAACCTCGGGCGCCCCGAGGCCGCATCCGCGGAGCGCAACGCGAAGATCGCCGAAGCCCGCTCGGTGCAGGAATCGGAGCAGGCCCGCGCCATCTCCGACGAGCAGGTCGCCCTGGCGCAGCAGCAGCTGACCATCCGTCGGGCCGAACTGAAGGAAGCCGCCGACGCCCGCCAGGCACGTGCGGACGCCGCCGGCCCCCTGGCCCAGGCCGAGCAGAACGAACAGGTCATCATCCGCGAGCAGCAGGTCGCCCTGCGGCGTGCGGAACTGCGCGAGCGCGAGCTCGACACCGAGGTCCGCAAGCCCGCGGACGCCGACAAGTACCGGCTCATCCAGCAGGCCGATGCGAAGCTCGAAGAGCGCCGCCGTGCCTCGGAGGCCACCGAGATCGAAGCACGCGTCGACCTCGCCAAGCGGAAGCTCAGCGCCGAAGGTGACCGCGTCGCGGCAGAGGCGGACGCCGCCGCGAACACCGCGCGCGGTAACGCGGAGGCCGCCATCAACGAGGCGAAGGGCCGCGCGGAGGCGGCGGTCATCGCGTCACGCGGTGCTGCCGAGGCGCAGTCCACGGAGGCACGCGGCAAGGCGGAGGCAGCCGGTATCGCGGCCCAGGCCGAGGCCTACAAGCAGTTCAACCAGGCAGCCATCCTGTCGAAGGTCCTCGAGGTCCTGCCGTCGATGGCGCGGGAGATCGCGGCGCCGATGTCCGCCATCGACACCATGACCGTCGTCTCCACCGACGGCGCGAGCCAGCTCAGCAAGAACGTCACGAGCGGCGTCCAGCAGACCACCCAGATGGTCAAGGACACCACCGGGCTGGACATCATCGGCCTGCTCGGCGATCTCCTCAAGAACGCCGACAAGCCCGGCCAGCACGGCTCCGGCGGATCCTCGGCGGTCAGCGGAGCGGAGTAGGACAGGGCCAGGGGCCGCTGCAGCCATCGGCGCAGCGGCCCCTTCGTCGTTCGACGAGCACCCGCACGTCACGACCGTCGCAGGTGATGGACGGCACGGTCGTCGCGGACCACGTCCCGCAGGGCACGCATCACGCCGCACCCGATACGTCGATCGGTCCGGCGTCGCGCCGCCGCAGGATCAGCGGTAGGTCGGCAGATAGGTTCCCGACGAGGGGACGATGACCTTGCCGAGTGGTGCGAGGGACACCGGGATCAGCTTCAGGTTGGCGATCCCGAGGGGGATGCCGATGATGCTGACGAACATCGGGATGGCGGTGAGCACATGACCGATGGCGATCCAGATCCCGGCGACCAGCAGCCAGATCACGTTGCCGATGCTCGATACGGCCGTGACCCTGCCGCCCCGGTGGACGACGGTCTGCCCGAAGGGCCACAGGGCGTAGACGCCGATCCTGAACGAGGCGATGCCGAACGGGATGGTCACGATCAGGAGGCAGCAGACGATCCCCGCGAGGAAGTAGCCGAGCGCGAGCCAGATGCCGCCGAACAGGAGCCAGATGACGTTCAGGAGTGCGTTCATCCCACCATTGTTCCGCACACGGTACGCCGCGCACTCACCCGGAACGCAGGAGGGACCGTACCCGGTGGGTACGGTCCCTCCTCGCGCGGCCGGTGCTAGCGGGTCCGGCGGTCGTTCGATGCCGGCGCGCTGGCCCGGCGGGAGCCGGCCGGACGGCGGGCACCCTCGGCGCGCGGGGCGGAGGACGGCGCGTGGCTGCGCTGGCCGCCCGCGGCGGGCGCGGACGTGCTGGACCAGCGGACGGCGTCGCCCACGCGCTGCCCGGAGGCGGGACGCCGGCTGCGCGTCGACGTCTCCGATGCCGTACGGGGCTCCTCAGAACGGCGGCGCGAGCCCCCGGCCTTGGCCCCTGCACCGGCATCGGAGCCGAAGCGCGGCGCCTGGGGCTGGTCCTTACGGCGCTCGGCCCGGTTGCCCTGGGCCGACTGCGGCTCGGCGGAGACGCGTCCGCGCCCACCGCGACCACCGCGTCCACCGGCCGACGGCGACGCGGACCCGCGACGCGCGCGCTTCCGCTCGGCGTTCGCGCCGGTCGAGGTGCCTTCGCCGCGCACCGTCTCGCGCTGGGCGAGGAGGGCCGCACGCGTCCGCGGATCGATCTTCTCGGCGATGTCGCCCGTGAGGGTCAGCACGAGCGGCGAGGTCGCCCGCACGGTCTCGAACGCGACATCCACCCCGGCAGCCTTCATGAGCTTGTGGACCTCGGACTTCTGCTCGGGCAGGGTGATCGTGACCACCGTTCCCGAGGACCCTGCCCGGGCCGTCCTGCCCGAGCGGTGCAGGTACGCCTTGTGCTCGGTGGGCGGGTCCACGTGCACGACGAGCTCGACGTCGTCGACGTGGACGCCGCGCGCAGCGACGTCGGTCGCGACGAGCACGCGGACGTCGCCCGTGGAGAACTCCGCGAGGTTGCGGTCGCGGGCGTTCTGCGACAGGTTGCCGTGGAGGTCGACGGCCGGGATGCCGGCGTCGGTCAGGGTCTTCGCGAGCTTGCGGGCATGGTGCTTGGTGCGCATGAACAGCAGGCGGCGCCCGGTACCCGAGGCGAGCTGCACGATGAGCTGCTTCTTCTGGGTCTGGTCGCCGACCATGAGCACGTGGTGCTCCATGGTGGTGACCGCGGCCTGCGGGTCGTCCACCGAGTGGGTGACGGGGTTGGTCATGTACCGGTTGACCACCTTGTCCACGCCGTTGTCGAGCGTGGCCGAGAAGAGCAGGCGCTGGCCGTCCTTCGGCGTGGTGTCGAGGAGCTTCTTCACGACGGGCAGGAAGCCGAGGTCGGCCATGTGGTCCGCCTCGTCGAGGATGGTGATCTCCACGGACTCGAGCGAGATGAGCCGCTGGCGCATCAGGTCCTCGAGGCGGCCCGGGCAGGCGATGACGATGTCGACGCCCGCGCGCAGGGCCTTCTCCTGGCGCTGCTGGGACACCCCGCCGTAGATGACGGTGGTGTTGAGGCCGAGCTGCTTCGCGAGCGGCTCGACGGTGGCGTTGATCTGGGTGGCGAGCTCACGCGTGGGAGCGAGGACGAGGGCCAGCGGCCGTCCCGGCTTGCGGCGGTACGCCGCTTCCTGCTCGGCGAGGCGGGAGACCATGGGGAGGGCGAAGGCCAGGGTCTTGCCCGAGCCGGTGCGGCCGCGTCCGAGGACGTCGCGCCCGGCGAGGGAGTCCGGGAGGGACTTGACCTGGATGGGGAATGGTTCGGTGATCCCCTGCGCGGCGAGGTTCTCGACCAGCGCTTTGGGCACACCGAGGGCAGCAAAAGTAGTCATGTGAAGTACACGAACTTTCTTCTCATCTTCCCCGGCGCCGGTTGGCGCAGGGGTTCGCCGAAGAAAAGTCAGACAGTGTCCACCGCGCTCACGATTCCGGGAGCTGTGTGCGGGACAAAAGAATGCGTTCTATCGACGCAGGCTGCGCGCTGAACTGGCTGATGGTACGCCGTGCGCAGGCAAGTAGGTCCAGTTTATCAGCACTCCCGGCTCACCCCTGCATGGGGACCCGCTCCGGGCCACCGCCGTCGTCGCCTGCTCGGACCGGCCCTGTACTCGACCGGACGATCAGCCGGGGCTGGAGCGATCCTCCTGCACCGAGCGCCTGCACACCGAGCAGCTCGTCGATGCAGCGGCGACCGAGATCGTGGAACTCCTGCCGGAGCGTGGTGAGGGACGGCTCGTAGTACTCGGCCTCGGGAACGTCGTCGAAGCCGATCACGCTCACCTGGCGCGGCACCTCACAGCCGCGCTGCCTGAGGGCCTTCAACAGTCCCAGCGCCATCTGGTCGTTGCCGACGAAGAACGCCGTGGGAAGTCGTCCGAGCTCCACGCCGAGGCCCGCATCGTAGCCCGATCGTGCACTCCAGTCACCGTGGAGCAGCGGCCCCTCAGCCAGCCCGTGGCGCGCGAGCGCCGACCGCCAGCCTGCGAGCCTCCGCTGCGCATCCACCCAGTCGGCGGGCCCGGCCAGGTGCGCGATCCGCCGGTGTCCGAGCGCAACGAGATGCTCGACCGCACTCGCAGCCGCACTCTCCTGGTCCAGGGCCACGTCCCCGCCACGATGACCGCCTCCCCCGACGGTCAGCATCGGGATGCCCGACTGCATCGTGGCCAGCACCTCCAGCGCAGAGACGTGCGGCGTGAGCGCGATGACGCCCTCCACGCCGTGATCGAGCAGATCACTCAGCGCCTCGTCCACCGTCGGCGCGGAGTAGTCCTTCAGGGTGACCACGGTCAGGAAATAGCCTGCACGACGCGCGGCGTCCTGGACCCCCATCAGGACGCTCGAGGGTCCGTACTGCGAGAGTTCGCCCGCGAGGACCCCGATCGAGTGGGTCCTGCCCGTCGCGAGTGACCGGGCGGCAGCGTTGGGCCGGTAGTCGAGCTCGAGGATGGCCGCATGGACCTTCCGCCGGGTGGCGTCGCTGACGTTCGGCCTCCGGTTGACCACCCGCGACACGGTCTGGTGGGAGACACCCGCGAGGGAGGCGACATCGGTCAGGCTGGGGCTCCGCGGTGTCGTCGCCGCTGCCACGGGACCTCCTTTCTCCGTCCGCCCCCACGATTTCTGACCCGACCCTACAGGCTGGAGGGGTCTACATCGATGGAGGGGCGAGCCGTGACGGCACGAGTCCGAAACGTGACACAAATCACTTGACCGTCAAATTGTTAGCGTTCACAATCGACCGCAGGGCACGAAGCCCCGCGCAGCAATGAAGGTGCAGATGCCCTTGCTGTGGTCCCCAGATCCAGGAGGCAGCAGTGCTCAAGAAGACTTTCGTCACGGTCGTCGCAGCGACGACCCTCGCCCTCACCGCCTGCGGCGGCGGCACCGACGCCGGCACCGGAGCCGGCGGCGGATCGGGTGACGGCATCACCATGGGATTCGCACAGGTGGGAGCCGAGAGCGGGTGGCGGTCCGCCAATACGAAATCCGTGCAGGACGCCGCCGAGAAGGCCGGCGTCGACCTCAAGTTCTCCGATGCCCAGCAGAAGCAGGAGAACCAGATCAAGGCGATCCGCTCCTACATCCAGCAGCAGGTGGATGTCATCGCCTTCTCCCCCGTCGTCGAATCGGGCTGGGACACGGTGCTCAAGGAAGCGAAGGACGCCGGCATCCCCGTCATCCTCACCGATCGCGCAGTCGACTCCTCGGACACATCGCTCTACAAGACGTTCCTCGGCTCGGACTTCGTCGAGGAGGGCAAGAAGGCCGGCGACTGGCTCGTGGAGGACTCGGCGTCGACCGACGGCCCCATCAACATCGTCGAGCTGCAGGGCACCACGGGTGCGGCGCCCGCCATCGACCGCAAGGAAGGTTTCGAGGCTGCGATCGCGGCGGATCCGGACCTCACCATCGTGCAGTCCCAGACCGGCGACTTCACCCGCAGCGGAGGCAAGCAGGTCATGGAGGCGTTCCTCAAGAACACCCCCGACATCGACGTCGTCTACGCCCACAACGACGACATGGGGCTCGGCGCGATCGAGGCCATCGAGGCTGCCGGGAAAGTACCCGGAAAGGACATCAAGATCATCACCGTCGACGCCGTCAAGGACGGCATGACCGCACTGGCCGACGGGAAGATCAACTACATCGTCGAGTGCAACCCGCTGCTCGGTGAGCAGCTGATGGACCTCGCCGCGAAGGTCGTGGCAGGCGAGGAGGTGCCCGAGCGGGTCGTGACCGAGGAGTCGGCCTTCACACCGGAACAGGCGAAGGAAGTCCTCGCCAGCCGGGAGTACTGAACCGACCACCTCCGACACCACGACGTGGACCCACACGTCGACGACACCAGGGATGCGGTGGGCCTCGCCCACCGCATCCCGCAAGGGAAAGACAGCTGAATGAACGAGATCGTCCCCGTCGTGGACCTGCGCGGCATCTCCATCGAGTTCCCGGGGGTCAAGGCCCTGGACGGCGTCGATCTCCGACTGTTCCAGGGCGAGGTCCACGCGCTCATGGGAGAGAACGGTGCCGGCAAATCGACGCTGATCAAGGCCCTGACCGGCGTGTACGCGATCGACAGCGGGACCATCACCGTCCTCGGGGAGCAGCATCGATTCGCCGGCCCGGCCGAAGCACAGGACGCGCGCATCAGCACGGTGTACCAGGAGGTCAATCTCTGCCCGAATCTCTCGATCGAGGAGAACATCCTCCTCGGCAGGGAACCGCGCCGCAGGGGAGGTATCCACTGGAAGGAGGTGCGCCGCAGGGCCAGGGCCGTCCTCGAGCGGCTGAATCTCGGCCACCTCGATCCCGGATCCGTGCTCTCCTCGCACTCCATCGCCATCCAGCAACTGGTCGCGATCGCCCGCTCGGTCCAGGTGGATGCGAAGGTGCTGATCCTCGACGAGCCGACCTCCAGCCTCGACACGGAGGAGGTGCAGCAGCTCTTCGCGGTCATCCGCTCCCTGCGGGACCACGGCGTCGCCATCCTCTTCGTCTCGCACTTCCTCGAACAGGTGTACGAGATCTCGGACCGCATGACGGTGCTGCGCAACGGCAGGCTCGTCGGTGAGTTCATGACGAGGGAGCTCCCCCGCATGTCGCTCATCTCGAAGATGATGGGCAAGGAACTCGACGCCCTGACGGAGCTCGACCGATCGGACGTCCGTACGCGGCCGGACAGGACCGACGCCGTGCCGCTCCTCCTGGCGGAGAAGCTGGGCCGGAAGGGGTCCGTCGGCAACGTCGACATCGCCCTGTACAAGGGACAGATCCTCGGTCTGGCCGGTCTCCTGGGATCGGGCCGGACGGAGACCGCCCGACTCCTCTTCGGAGCGGATCGCGCGGACCAGGGACAGCTCACCATCAGGGGAACCGCCCAGACCCTGAGATCACCCCGGTCCGCCATCGACCACGGCATCGCGTTCTCCTCCGAGAACCGCAAGGAGGAGGGGCTGATCGGCGACCTCTCGGTCCGGGACAATCTCGTCCTGGCGATGCAGGCCAGCCAGGGGTGGCTGAGGAGGATCCCGGCCCATCAGCAGGATCAGCTGACCGAGAAGTTCATCGGCGCGCTGGACATCCGACCCGCCGACAAGGACGCACTGATCCGCAACCTGAGCGGCGGGAACCAGCAGAAGGTCCTCCTGGCACGCTGGCTGATCACGAACCCGAAGCTCCTCATCCTCGACGAACCGACCCGCGGGATCGATATCGGCGCCAAGACGCAGATCCAGAAACTCATCAGCACCCTCGCCGGGGACGGCATGTCGATCATCTTCATCTCCGCGGAACTCGAGGAAGTGCTGCGCCTGAGCGACCACATCGCCGTCCTCAAGGACCGACGCATGGTTGCCGACCTACCCAACGACGGAGTCACCATGGAAGACGTCATGACGATCATCGCCGGATCAGCCGCATGAACGCGCTGCTGAAGCACCGCCTGACCTGGCCGGTCCTCGCCCTGGTCCTCCTGCTCCTCCTGAATCAGGTGTTCCGCGCCGATTTCCTGGCCGTCCGCCTTCAGGACGGCCACCTGTACGGCAGCCTGATCGACATCCTCCGCAACGGAGCACCGACCATCCTCATCGCCCTCGGGATGACCCTCGTCATCGCGTCCCGCGGGATCGATCTCTCGGTAGGGGCTGTCGCCGCCATCGCGGGCGCCGTCTCCTGCACCTACATCTACACGTCCCCGGACCCCTCCTCGCTGCAGACCGCAGCGGTCGCGGTGGCCCTGGCCGTGGTGGCAGGGCTGGTCCTCGGCCTGTGGAACGGGTTCCTCGTGTCCGTCGTCGGCATCCAGCCCATCATCGCGACCCTCGTCCTGATGACGGCCGGGCGGGGTCTGGCACAACTCGTCACCGACGGGCAAATCATCTCCGTGTCCAACGATTCCTACCAGTCGATCGGGGCGGGCTTCGTCCTCGGCCTGCCCATCTCCATCCTCATCGCCGCAGCGGCCTTCCTCGCCGCCGGGCTCCTGACCCGGCGCACCGCCCTCGGAACCCTCATCGAGGCCGTCGGGATCAATCCGGTGGCCAGCCGCCTCGCCGGCCTGAACGCGCGCACCATCACGATGGCGGTCTACGTGTTCAGCGGACTGTGCGCCGCCATCGCCGGCCTCATGATCAGTTCCAACGTGACGGCCGCGGACGCCAACAATGCCGGCCTCTACATCGAGATGGACGCCATCCTCGCCGTCGTGATCGGTGGGACCTCGCTGGCCGGCGGTCGGTACAGCCTCGTCGGCACCCTGATCGGAGCACTCATCATCCAGACGCTGACCACCACCGTCTACACGCTCGGCATCCCCCCGGAGGTCACCCTGGTGTTCAAGGCCCTGGTCGTGATCATCGTGTGCCTGCTGCAATCGAGCCGGGCCCGGACCCTGCTCAAGCAACGCAGACGACCCGTCACCGCGACCTCCGACGTCAAGGTGGCCATCTGATGTCCGTCGTCACCCGGACCCCCGCACCCCTGAACCGGACCCGCATCAGCCTGCTCCAAGGCAAGGCGCGCTACGCCCCCACCCTGGCGACCGTAGGCCTGTTCCTGGCGATGTTCGCCGCCGGCGCGGTCATGTATCCCGGCTTCCTGTCCGGTCAGGTCTTCCTCAACCTCCTCGTCGACAACACGTTCCTCATCGTCCTCGCCGTGGGCATGACCTTCGTGATCCTCACCGGAGGAATAGACCTCTCCGTCGGGTCCGTCGTCGCCCTCTCCATGATGATCGCCGCAGCCCTCCTGCAGGCGGGCTGGAACCCGATCGCCGTCATCGCGCTGGTCCTCCTGACCGGGGCAACCTTCGGACTCCTCATGGGCCTCGTCATCCAGGTCTTCGAGATCCAGCCCTTCATCGTGACCCTGGCCGGGCTCTTCCTCGCCCGCGGTCTCTGCTACGTGATCAGCGTCGATTCGATCACCGTCACCGATCCCTTCTTCACGGCCATGGCCCAGGCCCGCATCCCCCTCGGCGGACGGATGTTCATCTCCCCCGGCGTCGTGATCGCACTCCTCGTGGTCACCCTCGCCTTCTACGTCCTGCACCAGACCCGGTTCGGACGCACCGTCTACGCCATCGGCGGCGGAGAATCCTCCGCCCTCCTGATGGGACTGGCCGTACCCCGCACCAAGGTGCTCGTCTACGGGATCAGCGGGCTGTGTTCGGCGGTCGCCGGCGTCCTCTTCTCCTTCTACAGCCTCTCCGGATACAGTCTCGCGGCCACGGGGCTCGAACTGGACGCGATCGCGGCGGTCGTGGTCGGCGGGACGCTCCTCACCGGCGGCTACGGGTACGTGCTCGGCTCCCTCGCCGGCGTCCTCATCCTCGGCATCGTGCAGACGTTCATCTCCTACGAGGGCACCCTCAGCTCCTGGTGGACACGCATCGTGATCGGCGCCCTGCTGCTGGCCTTCATCCTGCTGCAGAAACTCTTCTCCCGAAAAGTCCCGGTCACCTGACAGGTGCCCGCGACCGGATGCGGGAGAGCCCGGACCGGTGTGCCGTCGGGGGCGCGATACCCCGGCGGTGCACCGACGCGGTGAGCCGCGCAGCCGGCGTCTCGCCAGCGGTGCGCTCATCTGCGAGGGTGGGAGCACCAGTGCCGCAGCCCCTGCCAGGAGGAACCCATGACCCTGTCCCCAGACACACTGCTCGAGGACGCGCGGGCACTCTCCGGTGACATCGCCGATCTCCGGCACCGGCTCCACCGCGAACCCGAGCTGGGGCTCGACCTCCCGCGGACGCAGGAGAAGGTCCTGCAGGCGCTCGACGGACTCCCCTACGAGATCACCCTCGGGACGGATACGACGTCGGTCACCGCCGTCCTCCGCGGCGGAGCCGGCCGGGCGGCCGCGGGTGCTGCACCCGTGGTCCTCCTCCGCGGCGACATGGACGCGCTCCCGGTGCAGGAGGCCACGGGCGTGCCCTTCAGCTCGGAGGTCGACGGCGCCATGCACGCCTGCGGCCACGACCTGCACACCGCGATGCTCGCCGGCGCCGCGACCCTGCTCGCCGAGCGGCGAAGCGAGCTCCCGGGCGACGTCGTGCTCATGTTCCAGCCGGGCGAGGAGGGGCACGACGGCGCCGGCGTCATGATCCGCGAAGGCGTCCTCGACGCAGCCGGCAGGAAGCCCGACGCCGCCTACGGCATCCACGTGGTGTCCTCCCTGCTCCCCACGGGGGTGCTCGCGAGCCGCAGCGGCCCACTGATGTCGGCATCGGACGGGCTCCTGGTCACCGTCCGCGGGGCGGGCGGCCACGGATCCTCGCCCCATTCGGCGAAGGACCCGGTGACCGTGGCGGCGGAGATCGTCACGCAGCTGCAGGTCATGATCACGCGGCAGTTCGACATGTTCGACCCCGTGGTGCTGTCCGTCGGCGTGCTGCGTGCCGGGACGCAGCGGAACATCATCCCGGAGACGGCGCGGATCGAGGCGACGGTCCGGACCTACTCGGCGGCGAACCGTGATCGCATGACCGAGGCCGCTCCGCGACTCGTCCGGCACATCGCGGCCGCGCACGGCCTCGAGGCGGACATCGAGTACCTCCACGAATACCCGGTGACGGTCACGAACCATGACGAGACTGCACACGCCGAGGCGCAGGTGGGCGCCCTGTTCGGCGCCCACCGGTACCTCACCATGCCGCAACCCATGAGCGGTTCGGAGGACTTCTCCCGCATCCTCGAGGCGGTACCCGGTTCCTTCCTCTTCCTCTCGGCCGTCGCGCCGGGCGCCGACCCGTCCGGCTCGCCCTTCAACCACTCGCCGTACGCGGTGTTCGACGACGGCATCCTGGCCGACGGCGCCGCGATCTACGCCCAGCTCGCCATCTCCCGGCTGGCCTCGGACGGGAGGCGTCCGACCCCGGCCGTATGAGGTGCAGCCGGTAGCCTTGGGGGCGATGGAGCCTCGAGAACAGAACCCCGACCAGCCGCACCGCACCCAACCCGTGTCCTTCGTCCGCCGGGGGTCCCGCCTGCAGGGCAGGCGCCGCGAGGCATGGGACGATCTCGCAGCGGCGTTCCTCATCGACGTCCCGCGGATCGAGAACGCCGACACCTCGGTGGCACCGGGTTTCGTGCTCGACGTCGCCGCCGCCTTCGGGCGCTCGGCTCCCCTGGTCGTCGAGGTGGGGTCCGGCCTCGGCGAGGCCATCACGCATGCAGCGGAACTCGATCCGGATCGCGACTACCTCGCCCTCGAGGTGTACCGTCCCGGGCTCGCCCAGACCATGCTGCGCATCAGCCAGAGAGGCCTCACCAACGTGCGGACCGCGCAGGTGAACGCCGCGGAGGCCTTCACCGGCATGATCCCGGCGTCGTCCGTCGCGGAACTGTGGACCTTCTTCCCCGACCCGTGGCACAAGGCCCGCCACCACAAACGCCGGCTGGTGAAGGAGGACTACGTGGAGCGTGCCGCGCGCGTCATCGAACCGGGCGGCGTCTTCCGGCTCGCCACGGACTGGTCCAGCTACGCCGTCCAGATGCGCGAGGTCCTGGAGGCGAGCGGGGACTTCGTGAACCTGCACGCCGGCGAGCGCACGGGCCCGGAGAGCCCGCTCACGCAGGTGTGGGCGAGCGGCGTGGAGGCAGTGGTGGGCGGTGCTCCCGTCCGGGCGGGCAGGGACCCGGTGAGCACCGGGAACACCGGCGTCAACGAGGGCACGGACGAGCGTGGCGGCTGGGCCCCGCGCTTCGAGGGCCGCACCCTGACCAGCTTCGAGAACAAGGCGATCGCGGCCGGACGGATGGTCTTCGACCTCGCCTACCGTCGCGCGTGACGGATGGGGCCTGGGCGGGCCACGCCAGGGACTCCCCCGCCTACCGGCAGATCCTCCTGGCCCTGCTGTTCGCCGGGCTGGCGACCTTCGCCCAGCTCTACTCGCTGCAGGCCGTGCTCACCGGCGTCGCCGCGGAGTTCGGGGTGTCGGCAGCCGGCGCCGCACTGACCGTGTCGGCGGCGACCCTCGGCCTCGCCGGCGCCGTCATCCCGTGGTCGGCCGTCGCCGACCGGGCCGGGCGCCGCAGGACCATGGCGTGGGCCATCGGTGGCGCCGTCGTCCTCGGTCTCCTGGCCGCGCTGGCGCCGACCTTCGAGGCGCTGATCGTCCTCCGGTTCCTCGAGGGGGTCATGCTGGGCGGGGTGCCTGCGACGGCGCTCGCCTACCTCTTCGAGGAGGTGCAGCGGATGCATGCCGCCGTCGCTGCGGGAACGTACATCGCGGGAACCACGCTCGGCGGACTCGCGGGCCGGCTGGTCGCCGGGCCGGTGGGGGATCTTCTCGGCTGGCGGGCGGGGGTGCTCGCGGTCAGCGCCATGGCCGGCGCTGCCGCGGTGGCCTTCGTGCTCCTCGCGCCCCGTGCGCGGGGTTTCGTCCCCGTCCTGCGGGGTCGGGGACCGTCCCTGGCCGCGCGCGTCCTCGTGAATCTCCGGTCGTCCCGCCTGCTGGCGGTCTACGCGCAGGGGTTCCTCCTGATGGGCGGGTTCGTGGCGGTCTACAACTACCTGGCGTTCCGGCTGGAGGCTCCGCCCTTCCTGCTCCCCGCCTCGCTGGTCAGCCTGCTGTTCCTCGCGTACCTCTCCGGCACCGCGACGTCCCGTCTCGCGGGAGGCATCAGTGTCCGTGTCGGACGCCTCCCCGTCCTCCTCTCGGTGCTCCCCGTGATGCTCGTCGGGCTGGCCGTGACGCTCTCGGACCTGCTCCCGCTCGTGGTCGTCGGGCTCGTGGTCTTCACGGGAGGGTTCTTCGCCGCACATTCCGTCGCGTCCGGGTGGACGCCGCTGCTCGCCACCGCGGGCCGCGCCCAGGCCGCGGGTCTCTACAACGCCGGCTACTACGCCGGTTCGAGCGTCCTCGGCTGGGTCGGCGGTCTCTTCTTCGGGTCGTACGGCTGGCCGGGCGTCGCCGGGTTCGCCGCTGCCCTGTGCCTGGCCGCGGGACTCCTCGCCGTCGTCGCGCTGCGGGGAGCTCCCGGCGCACATCCGCTCAGGTGACACGGGGCACCGGCCGCGCTGGTCAACACGCCGTGCCCGGCTCCCCGCCACCCGCCGGACACGGGTAGATTCGCTGGAGCAGCCGGACGATCCCGGACGCCGACCAGGGGACGCAGGGACATGGGTATTTTCAGCCGCCGGAGGGCCGGCGGGGACGCGATCAGCGCCTTCTGGGACTGGTGGGCGGACGACGGCGAGGAACTGCTGACCACCGCGACCCGGGCCGGCGACTTCGACGCCTACGTGGACGTCATGACGCGTCGCGTCCGGGCGATGGCCAGGGGACTCGAATGGGAGACCAGGACGGGCACGGACGCGGAGCACACGCTCTGCGTCTCGAGCGGCGGTGACGCGGCGCTCCGCCCCGTGGCCGAGCGCTGGTACCGCGCATCGCCACCGGCCGGCAGGCGCTGGGAGTTCGTCCCCGCCCGGAGCGCGAAGCCGGACATGCTCGACTCCACCATCACCTATCGCGGCAGGACCTTCGACCTGCGCCGCACGCGCGTCCACGCGGCGGCGACCCGGGCCGGCGACGGCTTCATCCTGTCGGTCCACCACCCCGGGTTCACCGGCCAGTGGGACGACGAGCACGGACTGTGCGTCCTGCTCCTCGAGTGGCTGCTGGGCGAGGACGACGTCGAGCGCTGGGTGCGACGCGTGGACTGCATCGTGCACGACGTCGTCGACAGCATCCCCGCCGCCGAGGTGCCCGGACGCGTGCGGGATCTCGCCCGGACCCTGCCCGAGCCCGGTTGGCTCGTCCTGCAGGGCCGGCACGGGAGCGGCGCACCGGTGACCGTGCGTGTCCTGCGCCCCCTGCGGTGGATCGACCATCCTCGCTTCGACCTGCACACCACCGTCCGCGCGGTGTTCGACGCCGACGAGCAGGGGCTCCCGGCGCCAGGAGCGGTGGCCGGGCTCGACGAACTCGAGGACACGCTGGTCAGGTCCCTCGGCATCCGCGGGATGCTGGTCGCGGTGGAGACCTCCAGGGGGGCCAGGACCCTGCACTTCTACTCCGACTCCGAGGACCAGAACGGGCGCGATGCCCTCGATATGGCCGTGCGCGAGCGCCGATCCGTCACAGCCCGGCATGCCGTCGATCCCGGCTGGAAGAAAGTACAGGACTTCACATGACCTACCGCTCCCCCACCTTCGTCGGCCACCTCATCGGGGCATCGTTCGGCCTGGTGTTCGTCCTCGTGAACGCCACCGGGCTGCCGGTCGTCCTCGCCACCACCCTGAGGGCCGCCGCCGTGGCCGCGTTCGTCGTCGTGGTCCTCGGGTTCCTGCGGACCGCACAGGACCTCCGGCGGGCCGGGCGCGCCCGACCCGCCGGATTCACCCGGTTCTACTGGTTCGTGGTCCTGATCGAGGCCCTCGCGCTCTTCGGTGGCCTCGCCGTGCTCCGGCAGGTGGAACCCGCCGCAGCGCTGGGCTGGATCGCCCTGGTGGTGGGCGTGCACTTCTTCCCGCTGGCGCGGCTGTGGCCGGAGGGCCGGCGTCAGCTGGTCGCGATCGCGACGGCGATGACAGCCCTCGGCGTGATCGGGCTGGTGCTGGCCTTCTCGACGCGCGACGCCGTCCTCGTCGGCGTCGTCTCGGGGGTCGGGTCGGGGCTCGTGCTGCTGGGCTGGTCCCTCGTCCAGTCCGTCGGGACCCTCACCGGCCGCCGCAGCACAGCGGGCACCTGACCGTTCGCGCCCCGACGGACGGGATGCGGACACCGCGTGGTGCGCGGTGGCAGCACTGTTCGGCCTGGTCTGCACCGCGGCCACCTCGGTGCTGATCCTCCGGACGTAGGCCGCCGCCGGGGCGCGGGAGTCGGGGGGACCGCCCGCGCAGGGCACGTCCGCGAGCGTGGGACAGGCCACGGCGAACGGCCGTCCGGGGTGGTCCGAACCGTGACGCCGACAGCGCCGGCGCCACGGACAGGGCGGGTCAGAAGGCCGACGACGGCAGGTCGCGCTCACCCTCGACGATGGCCGTGATGATGCGCCCGGCGACCGATCGGGGATCCTTGCCCTGCGGCAGTTTCGGCGCCTCGCCGGCGATCGGCCTCGTGGCGAGACCGGTCTCCGTGTGGGGTGGCCTGGCGTCGAGCACGCGTACGCCCTGTCGACGCAGCTCGAGGGTCAGCGCCTTCCCGTAGGCACTGAGGCCGGCCTTCGTCGCGGAATAGGCGGCCATCCCCGCGGTGGGGCTCTCGGCGACGACAGCACTGATCTGGGCGATGAAGGAGTCCTTGCCGAGCCTCGGCGCCACCTCGCGCATCAGCCGCATGTAGCCGAGCAGGTTCACGAGCATCAGTTCGTCGAGGGTGTCGTCGTCCACCTCCACAGCAGGACCGAAGGCGACGACGCCGGAGGCGAACACCACGCCGTGGAGTTCCCGCCCGTACACCGCAGCGGCGATGTCGGCCGGCCCCGTGGGCTTGCCGAGATCGGCGGCCACCTGCCCGACGACGGCCTCCCCCAGGTCGCCGGCGAGGACCGCGAGCTTCTCCTCCGACCGGCCCGAGAGGGTGAGCTGCGCGCCCTGGGCGGCAAGCTGGCGTGCCAGCTCCGCGCCGAGCACACCGGTGGCGCCGACGACCAGGACGTGGGTACCGCTGAGTTCAGTCATGGGCTCACTGTAGCAACGGGCTCCGACCGTCCCCGGGGCAGCGGATACCGGGCCGTCCGGCCCTTCGATCCCCTCCGGCACAGGGCGCGGGAGGGCGCAGCGCGCTCAGTACTGCGCCGGCGGACCGCCCCGGTGGTCCCGACGTTTCAGCTCGTCGAGCTGCTGCTGCACGGACGCCTCCGCCTCCAGCTCCTCGAACGCCTGCTGGAGCCGGGGCGACGACGGGTCGGACCAGGACAGCTCCTCGCGCGCCCGGGCCTGCGCCTCGAAGCGGCGGACCTCGAGCTCGGCGCTGCGGCGGGCCGCCTCGATCGAGGCGGCCTCACGGGAGGAGGATGCGAGGGCCTCGTGGACGCCGATGGCGGCCTGTGCCGCCGCACGCCGCGCGACCATCGCGTCGTACTCCATCGCGTTCTGCCGGACGCGGTGTTCCAGCCGCTGCACGTCCTCGTGGAGCCGCCGGGCCTGCTGCTCGGCCTCGCGGAGCTGGGCGGTGAGGGTGTCGAGACGTCGCCGCGCCGTCATGGACTCCCGGATGGCGGCACGGGCGGCGTCGTCGTCCCCACGCCGGACCGCCGCAGCCACGGCGGCTTCCACCCGGTTGAGGTAGGCCGCCGCCTCGTTCGCGGCCAGCCCCACCCGGTGGTGGTGGGCGGCGACGTCGGCAGCGCCCCGCCGCGCCTGGTCGAGCAGGGTGCGCTGCGCCGACTGAGCGTTCTGTGCCTCGACGCGCGGGTCCTGCTTCGCCTCCACGGCGGCACTGCGGTTGGCCTTCACGATGCGCGTGATACGCCGTCTGATCGTCACGTGGACCCCCGGTGGTCGCTGAAGTGGTGTCGTCCCTCCCAGACTGAACCGATCACCAGTCCGGGCGGTTCCCGTAGGTGTCCCGCCAGGTCCCCATGGCCGAGATCTCTCCCTGCAGACGGGTGGTGGCCTGATCGAGCTGGCGGGTGTCGATGGACCGCGAGGTCTTCAGCAGGCTTCGGCGCAGTTCCGCCGAGAGCTCGTCGAGGGCCTTGGCCTGGGCGGCGAGATCGGTGGTCAACTCCTCCTTGAGCTGCCGGTTGGGCTCCCGGTCCGCGGTGCGCAGCATGTTCTCGAGGGAGGCCGCTGCCCGGTCGATCTCCGCTGCGGCCCGCGGCAGGTCCCCGACCGGCCGCCCCTGTTCGGAGGCTTCCTGCAGCGCGAGGTGGGTGGCGCGCGAAGACCGCTTGAGTTCGCCGATGAGCCGTGCGGGTTCACGCGTGACCCGGTCCGGGGCGTACGCGCGGGCCGCGAGCATGCCGCGGTCCCGGGTGCGCTCGATGACGCGCGAGCGCCTGACCTTCCGCACCACGAGCCAGCCGGCGATGCCCGTTCCCGCTCCGATGGTCGCGAGCACCCCGGCACCGACCGCCAGGGTCTCGACGAGAACCTCAAGCACGGTGCTGATCCGGAGTGGCTGCCATTCCTCCAGTCTGCCCTCGTCCTCCGACAAATTCCACCCGGACCCGAGGACGGGGCAGGGGTGGGCTCCCGACGCTTCCGACTCCCGCGCTTCATCGTGCCTCTTCCAATACTGTGCGTCACACAGTATTGTTCTCGTCATGAGCAGAGACGACGACCTCGCTGCAGGGCACCTGCAGGAACTGCGGCGGGGAACCGTCGTCCTGGCCTGCCTCACCCGGCTGCGAACGCCCGACTACGGCTATTCGCTCCTCGAGTCACTCGACGTCCTGGGCATCCAGGTCGACGCGAACACGCTCTACCCACTCCTCCGCCGCCTCGAGAAGCAAGGGCTGCTGGTCAGCGAGTGGAACACCGCCGAGTCCCGTCCCAGGAAGTTCTACCGGACGAGCCCGGCGGGCGACGACCTCGCCGCACTCCTCACCGACGACTGGGATCGGCTGACCGCATCACTGCATCGCCTCTCCGAAGGGGAAGAACCATGACCAGCCTGACCGACCGCTACATCTGGGCCGCTGTCCGCACCGTTCCCGAATCCGAACGGCCGGATCTCGAACTCGACATCAGGGACCTGATCGAGGGCGCCGTCGAGGCGCGGACCGCCACCCGCCACGATCCCGCAGCCGCCGAACGGGACGCACTCTCCGAGTTGGGGGATCCGGAACGGCTCGCCGCGGACTACGTCGACCGACCACTCACGCTGATCGGACCCCGCTACTACCTCGACTGGCTCAGGCTCCTCAGGACCGTCCTGCTCATCGTCGTCCCCCTCGCGACGGTGGCCGTCCTGGTCGTCCAGCTGCTCACCACCGGGAGCATCGGCGGTGCGATCGGCAGCGCGGTATCCACGGCGATCACCGCCACGGTCCACATCGGTTTCTGGACCACCCTGCTGTTCGTCGTCCTGGAACGCAGCGGGACCACCGACGGCACCATGGAGTGGACCGTCGACCGCCTGCCCGACCTGCCCGACCACGACCGGAGCGCACGCCTGCCCGAGTTCATCGCCTCCCTGGTGTTCCTCGGCCTGTTCGCCGGCGCGATCGTCTGGCAGCAGCTCCGCTCGGTGGTCCGGGACGAGGCCGGCGGAGCCGTCCCGCTGCTCGACCCGGCACTGTGGTCCTTCTGGATCCCGTGGTTCCTCGGCCTGATCGCCGCCGAAGCCCTCTTCGCCCTCCGGGTCTATCGACGAGGCTGGTCCTGGTGGTCCGCAGTGGTCAACCTCGTGCTGGGGCTCGCGTTCGCCGTGCCGGCCCTCCTGCTGTGGGCCGGCGGCAGGGTGCTCAATCCGGCCTTCACCGACGCCGTGGGGTGGGATCCGGCGGTCGCAGCGGGAGGCGGGTGGACGGCGGGCGGCATCGTGGTCGCCGCCGTCGTGATCATCGCCGCCTGGGACGTGGCCGACGGCTTCCTGAGGGCGCACCGGGCGCTCGCCGCGCACCCTGCAAGCCCGCTCTCCGCACATCGCTGACCCCAGGACCGCACCCGGTCCGGACGGGCACGACGGCGTTCAGCGGTCCCGACCGCCGGGGCCGGTGCCGGGGAGGCGCCACGCCTGCGCCCCCGGACCCTGCCCGGAGAACACGAGGCCGTCGGTGCCTGCGACGACTCCGCCGCCGGGCAGGCGCAGGCCGATCGGTTCCGCATCGGCCCAGCTCCCCGGCAGGAGCCCGGACGGGACCCGGACGCCGTCGTAGTCGGCCCGCGCCGCGACCAGGAGCACGCACTCCTCCTCGTGCTCGCGGAGGAGGACGACGGCGTCCGCGTCCGCAGCGAGCCATCGCACCGACCCCTGCCGCAGGGCGGGGGAAGCCTCGCGGAGCGCGGTGAGGGACCGGAGGTGGGCGCTCAGGCTCCCGGAGGCACCGTCGGCCGCCCCCCAGGGCAGGGGCGTCCGGGAGTCCTCGCCGTTGACTCCGGACAGGCCGAACTCGTCGCCGGCGAACAGGGTGGGCAGCCCGGGGAGGAAGCAGGCGAGCACCAGCCCGACGGCCGGTCCGCCCTCGATCATGACGGACGCGGCCCGCGCGGTGTCGTGCGTGTTCAGCGCGGTCAGGGTCTGGGTCCGGACCCGCCAGGAGAAGCCCGAGGCGAGGGCGGTGTGCGTGGCCACCAGGTCCCGGCCCTCGATCCGGGGGACACCCCGCACCGGTGTGCCGAAGAAGTTGAGGTCCGCCGTCGCGCCCGGCCCCCGGCTCAGCCATTGCCAGAGCGGCCGCGTGAAGTGTGAGTAGGTCATGCCGCCGTCCCATGCACGGCCCGCGAGGTCCTCCGTGGCATCACCCGTGGATTCCGCGATCAGCATCAGGCCCGGCCGCACCGCGTCAATGGTGCCCCGGATGAGCGCGGCGACCTCCCGGCTGTGGTCCTCGGCCCCGTGGCGGCCGGTCATGTTGGCCACGTCGATGCGCCACCCGTCGAGGCCGAACGGCGGGAGCAGCCACCGCGCCACCACGGAATCCGGGCCCTCGACGAACCGGCGCCGCAGCTCGGCCGAGGACCAGTCGAGCTTCGGCAGGCTCGGGACGCCGAACCAGCTCGCGTACTCCGTGCCGTCGTCGCTGACGTAGTAGAAGTCCGCCTCCGCGCTCGCGGGATCGGCGAGCGCCTGCAGGAACCAGTCGTGGCCATCGCCCGTGTGGTTCACGGTCAGGTCCCCGATGACGGCGATACCGCGCTCGTGCGCCGCCCCGACCAGGCGGACGAGCGCCTCGTCGCCGCCGAGGAGGGGGTCGACGACGTCGAAGGTCGTCGCGTCGTAGCGGTGGTTGGAACGGGCGGGGAAGAACGGGGTGAGGTAGAGGACGCTCGCGCCGAGGTCGGCGAGGTGATCGAGCCGCTCGCGGACGCCGTCGAGCGTCCCCCCGTAGACCTGGCGGGGCGTGAGCCCGCCGTGCGGCCGGACCGGCTCGTGCCAGGCGCACCCGACCGCCCACTCCGGCAGGTCCCGCGGCACCGCGTCGTGGGGCGGACCGTCCGCGGACCGGCCGAACCGGTCCGGGAACACCTGGTAGACCACGGCATCCTGCACCCAGCCCGGCGGCGCCGGACGGCAGTCGATCCGGAAGTCGTCCCGGTCGGCCGGGTCCGTGGTCGAGATCCCGACGGCGCCGAGCCAGCGGTGGACCGGCCCGTCCCCGCTCGGCAGCTCGAGGAGGAAGCGGTACCGCAGCGTCGGGTTCACGGCGGTGACGCGCGCTTCCCACCACGACCACGCGGCGTCGTCGTTCCCTGCGGACGGCCCCCGGGCCTCGTCGTAGTGCGCTTCGCCGTCGCGCAGGGACCGGACGAACACGCGTCCGGGGCGCCCCCAGAGGGCGGGGACCCGGATGCGGATCACGAGCTCCTCCCCCAGCGACGGTGACTGCTGCGGGACGTAGAGCGGCGACCCGTCGTGGTGCGGGGCCAGGAAGGACTCCTGCACGTGTCAGCCCTTGACGGAACCGGCCACGAGACCGTTGGTGATGTACTTCTGCAGGAACAGGAACAGGGCCATCACCGGGACCGCTGCCAGCACGGCGCCGGCGGCGAAGACGCCCCAGTTCTCGGAGCGCTGCTGCGCCACGTAGGAGTAGAGGCCCACGGCGAGGGTCTGCGACTCCGGGTCCGTGAGCACCACGCTGGCGATGACGAACTCGCTGCTCAGCCCGATGAACGCCAGCAGCCCGACGACGGCGAGGATCGGCGTGACGAGCGGCAGGATGATCGTGAAGAACACCTGCACGTGGCTCGCGCCGTCGATCCGCGCGGCCTCATCGAGCGACTTCGGCACGGTGTTGAAGAACCCGTACATGAGGTACGTGTTCACGCCGAGCGCTCCGCCGAGGTAGACCATGATCAGGCCGAGCTGGCTGCCGAGGCCCAGCCAGGGCACGACGTCGGTGATCGCATTGAGGAGCAGGAAGATCGCGACGACGGCGAGCAGCTGGGGGAACATCTGGAGGATCAGCAGCGACAGCAGGCTGACGCGGCGCCCCGTGAAGCGCATGCGGCTGAACGCGTAGGCGGCCAGCGCCCCGAGGAACACGGTGGCCGCGCTCGTCACCACGCCGATCACCATGGTGTTCATGAACCAGCGGCCGAAGGGACGCGTGGGATCGCTGAACAGGGCCTCGAAGTTGCCACCGTCGAACGCGGTGAACAAAGCGTTGGACCCGGCCATGGTGCCGTTCGAGTTCAGGGCGGCGGAGAGGACGTACAGGAGGGGGAACACGGCGAAGACCGTCGTGACGACGCCGACCACGTGCCGCCAGCCCTTGTGCCGGAACCACTGGCCGAAGGAACGCTTGCGCTGTGCGGGGACGGAACCGGACCCCCCGGACGGGGTGGGGGCCGGTGCTACTGCCTGCGGATCGATGAACGTGGTCATCCGTTGATGTCCTCCAGAGCCTTGGTCTGCCGGAAACTGATGGCGGAGATCACGGCGACGATGATGAAGATGATGATGGACAGGGCACTGGCGAGGCCGTAGTCGCGGCCCACACCTGTCCCGAAGGCGATCTCGTAGACCATGGTGATGAGGATGTCGGTGTGGCCGATGTTCGCCGTCGTGTTGTCGAAGCGGGGCCCGCCGTCCGTCAGCATGTAGATGACGTTGAAGTTGTTGAAGTTGAACGCGAAGCTCGCGATCAAGAGGGGCGCCACGGAGACGAGCAGCAGCGGCAGCTTGATGGCGGTGAAGGTACGCCAGGCGGAGGCACCGTCCATGCGGGCGGCCTCGTTGACCTCCTCGGGCAGCGACTGCAGTGCTCCCGTGCACACCAGGAACATGTAGGGGAACCCGAGCCACAGGTTGACCACGAGCACGCTGACCTTCGCGAGGACCGGGTCGGTCAGCCAGGGGATGTCCGCGCCGCCGAAGAAGGTGTTGTTGACGAACCCGAACTCCGGGTTGAGCAGACCGGACCAGACGAGGCCGGCCAGGAACGCCGGGAAGGCGTACGGCAGGATCATCAGGATCCGGTAGATCCGCTTCCCGCGGAGGTCCGGCAGGTTGAAGGCGTTGGCGAGGAAGAGCCCGAGCGCGAAGGTCGAGAGCACCGAGACGATCGCGAAGGTGAAGGTCCAGAGGACCACCTGGAGGAGCGGCCCCCGGATGTTCTGGTCCGAGAACGCCTTCGTGAAGTTGTCGAGGCCGACATTGATCTTCCATCCGGTACTGAGCTGCTCGCCGTCCTCGGACTGGAACGAGCCCTCGCCGCGATCGGAGTAGGTGGCGCCGGTCTCGAGGTCCGTGAAGGTGCTGGTGTCCTCGTCGTAGCTCAGCGACGGGCGGTACACGTAGGCGTTGGAGCCGTCGCCGGTCTTCAGGCTGCCGTCCTCGGGGTCGTCGGAGAACGGGACCGTGATCGCGAGGATGTCCGCCTGGTTCGCGAGGACCTCGCCGAACTGCAGGGCGCGGTAGCCCTCGAGTTCCGTGCCCTTGCCGGTGCCGTCCGTGACGGCGTCCTCGGCCTCCTCCAGCGGCTCACCCGTGGTGCCGACCGAGACCGTGCCGTCGGGCTCGGTGGCCAGGAGGTGGAAGACGCCGTCGCGCTCGAGGATCGTGACCCGGTACGCGGGCGAGTCGGGCACGCGCTGCTGTGCCGAGAGCTGGATGGCGTTCACGGCGTCGGCCTTGGTGCTGTTGTGCCCGTCGCCGTAGTTGGTGAAGGCCACGTAGCCGCTGTAGATCATGACGAAGACCTGGAAGATCACCAGGAAGAAGATGCCGGGCGCCAGGTACTTGGCGGGCAGGCCGCCCCGGCGCAGGTAGACCCAGTTGATCAGCACCGTCACGACGGCGGCGAACACGAGGACCAGCCATTTCTCCTGCAGGAAGAGGGTGATCATGACGTAGACGGCGAATGCGTCCACGAGCCCGAGCAGCACGATCTTCACGAGCAGGCCGAGGGTCGAGTCGGCGCGGAGGGCGGTCTTCTTCGGCGGGCGCGTTGCGGCCGGGCCGGGAGGGGCCAGTGTGGGCATGGGGGGAGCTTTCGTTGATCGGCGACGCTACTGGGTGGATGGCCACCGCCGGGAATCGCTCGACCGGCGGTGGCCGGCCTGCTGCCGGAGCAGCCGGGACGGCGCCCGCCGTCTGGACGACGGGCGCCGCGGGGTCCTACTGTCCGGCGATCTTCGCCTCGATGTTGCCGACCATGGTGGTCCAGGCGCCCTCGGGGTCGCCGCTGCCCTTGATCAGGGCGAGCTCGGTGGCTCCCCAGTCGGCCCAGACGGCCTGCATCTCGGGCAGTGCCGGCATGGGGACGCCGTTGGCGCCGATCTCGCCGAAGGCTGCGACGATCGGATCCGAGGCGGCCTTGTCGAAGCTGGCCTTCAGCGCCGGGGGGCGTCCGCCGACGTCGTACATGGCGTCCTGTGCGGCCTCGGTGCTGAGGTAGTTCACGGCGAACTCGTTCGCGGCGAGCGCGTTGACGCTCTGCGAGGAGATGAAGAAGCCGTTGACGCCGATGAACGGCTGGGCATCCTCGTCACCGACCGTGGGGAGCTTGTCCACGGCGAGGTTCAGGCCGGCGGCCTGCGCGTCGGGGACGTTCCAGGGACCGGTGAGGAAGTAGGGCGACTCCCCCGCGTTGAACTTCTCCTTGGCGATGTCACCCGTGATGTTGGAGTTGATGATCTTCGATCCGGTGTCTCCCCATTCCACGAGCTTCTTCGCGAACTCGACACCGCCGGGCTCGCCGAGCAGCAGTTCGTCGGCGTTGTAGCTGCCGTCCTCGTTCTGGCCGAAGACCGGTACGCCCAGGGACGTCTGCAGCGGGTACAGGTGGTACGGGTCTCCCTGCTTGGGGTCCATGCCCACGAGGAACGGGTAGACGGCGGATCCGTCGGCGACGGCGGCCTCGCCGTTGGCGATGACCTCGTCGAAGGTGTCCGCAGGCTCGGGCACGAGGTCCGTGTTGCGGAGCAGTGCGATGTTCTCGAGGGCGTAGGGGACGCCGTAGACGCTGCCGTCATAGGTCATGGCCTGGACGGCGGACTCCTGGAACCCGGCGGCCTTGTCGCCGAGTTCGACGGGCGCCACGACCCCGTTCTGGACGAACGTGCCCAGCCAGTCGTGGGGGCCGACGATCAGGTCCGGGCCCTTGCCCGTCGGCACCTGCGTGATGAAGTCGTCGCGCACGGCGGCGAAGTCCTTGACCGCGAGCTTGACCTCGATGCCGGTGTCCTCCTTGAAGGACCTGGTGATCTCCTCGAGGGCCGGGGCGCGCTCGGCGTCCACCCACATGGTGAGGGTCGTCGATCCACCCTCGGCGAGGTCGGCGGCCGCTGCGGAGGTGGTGGTGGTGGACGAGGACTCGGAAGCTCCCCCTCCGCAGGCCGTGAGGGCCAGGACTGCAACCGACATCACGCCGGTGATCAAAGCGTGCCGACGCGTCGGCTGGGTGGATCGCACCTTCATTGGTGAACCTTTCATGAGCGTCTTCGGTCAGTCCCCCGGCGGCGGACGGGGAGTCTTGGAGCCGGGAGACGTCGATGCCACGACCGCTCCGGGGACGGAGCTGCGGTGACCCGAGTCACAACTGTAAACGCTTGCAAGATTTCTGCCTAGTCCGCGCAAGATCAACGCAATATCGCTGACAAACCAACAAAGCCAGCCCACTGATGGTTGGAAACGCTTCCAGAACATGCCCGGTGTGGGCTTAGGATGGTCCGCATGCCCGAGATCGCCCCCCTGCTCGGCGAGTCCCTGACCTCGCCCGCCGCCTTCCACACTCCGCTGCACGCACCGCACGAGGAGGACCAGTGGTGGCGTTCCTCCGTGATCTACCAGGTCTATCCGCGGTCCTTCCGTGACTCCAACGGTGACGGCACGGGCGACCTGCCCGGGATCACGGGCGAACTCGCGCGCCTGGCGGAGCTGAGCATCGATGCCGTCTGGCTCTCGCCGTTCTACACCTCGCCCCAGCGCGACGGCGGCTACGACGTGGCCGACTACTGCGACGTCGACCCGCGATTCGGCACGCTGGGCGACTTCGACGCCCTCGTCGGGCGGGCGGACGCCCTCGGGATCCGCGTGATCGTGGACCTCGTCCCCAACCACTGCTCCAGCGACCACACCCTCTTCCAGGCCGCCCTCGCCGCACCCGCCGGCTCCCCCGAGCGCGCGATGTTCATCTTCCGCGACGGCCGCGGCGAGGACGGCAGCATCCCGCCGAACAACTGGCAGTCCCACTTCGGCGGGCCCGCGTGGACCCGGACCGTCGCTGCGGACGGCGCCCCCGGCCAGTGGTACCTGCACCTCTTCGACTCCTCGCAGCCCGACTTCGACTGGGACAACCCGGCCGTGCGCGCGGAGTTCGAGCGTGTCCTGCGTTTCTGGCTGGACCGCGGCGTCGGCGGCTTCCGCGTGGACGTGGCGCACGCCCTCATCAAGGCCGAGGGGCTGCCCGACTGGGGCGGACGCGCCGACGGCGGTTCCACCGAGGGCTTCCCCGGCTGGGAGGCACCGATGTTCGGCCAGGACGAGGTGCACGCGATCTACCGCCGGTGGCGGGCGATCCTCGCCGAGTACGACGGCGAACGCATCCTCTGCGCCGAGGCTTCGATCGATCCCCTGCCCCGGCTGACCGACTGGGTCCGCGCGGACGAGATGCACCAGGCGTTCAACTTCGCCTACCTGCACCACCCGTGGAACGCCCACGCCCTGCGGGACGTCATCTCCTCCTCGCTCACGGCCTTCGACGCCGTGGCGGCGCCCACCACCTGGGTGCTCAGCAACCACGACGTCGTCCGGCACACCAGCCGCTTCGGCCTCACCGACGGCACGCCCCGCGGTGGTGACGGGATCGGGCACAGCGACCCCCAGCCCGATCTCCACACCGGCCTCGCCCGCGCCAGGGCGGCGTCGCTCGCCATGTTCGCCCTGCCCGGCGGCATCTACCTCTACCAGGGCGAGGAGCTCGGTCTCCCCGACCACACCTCCATGCCCGACGACGCCCGCCAGGATCCGACCTTCGCCCGGACCGGGGGCGAGCGGATCGGTCGTGACGGGTGCCGCGTACCGCTGCCGTGGCGCGCGGACCAGCCGTCCTCAGGGTTCGGCGGGGCGGACTCGACCGCAGCACCATGGCTCCCCCAGCCCGAGGGCTGGGCGGGGTTCGCCCGCGACGTCCAGGCTGCGGACCCGGATTCCACCCTGTCCCTCTACCGCACGGCCCTGCAGCTGAGGCGGGATCTGCGCCTCGGTGCGGGATCACTGAGCTGGTCCCGGCCGTTCGAGCAGAGCGACGTCGTCGCCTTCCTCAACGGCGAGGTGCTCGTGGTCCTCAACATGGGTGAGTTCGCCGCTCCCCTGCCTCCCGGCACGGTCATCGCGGCCAGCACGCCCGGCGCGGTGGAGGACGGCCTGCTGGTCCCGGACGCCTGCGTCTGGATCCTCAGCACCGCCGGATAGCGGATCCGCGCCCGATCCGGGATGATCGGGCGGGGCACGCCGACCGGCGCGCCCTTCACATCGTCCCGTGCCGGCCCTACCGGCCGGGAGCGCAGACCCAGGGGGACCATGGCCGGGATCAAGGATGTCGCCGAACTCGCCGGCGTCTCCACGGCCACCGTCTCCCGTGCCCTCAGCGGGAATGGGCGCGTGTCCGAGCGGGCCCGAGCCCGCGTGCTGCAGGCCGCGAAGGAACTCGACTTCGTGGTCAGTTCGACGGCGTCGTCCCTCGCCTCGGGACGGCACCGCAACATCGGCGTCGTCGTCCCGTCCGTGGCCCGCTGGTACTACTCCCAGATCCTCGACAGCGTGGCCGCATCCCTCCTCGAGGCGGGGTACGACCTCACGCTGTACAACCTGAACGAGGACGCCGGGTCCCGGGACCGCGTCCTGTCGGAGTTCCTGCTGCGGCAGCGGTGCGACGGCGTCATCCCCGTCTCGCTCGAGCTGAGCCGTGACGAACTGGGCCAGCTCCTGGCGGTCGGGAAGCCGGTCGTGGGCATCGGCGGCCCGCTGCCCGGAGCCGAGACCTACAGCGTCAACGACCACGAGATCGCGGAACTGGCCACCGAGCACCTGATCACGCTCGGGCACCGCAGGATCGCCCACATCGGCGGCTCGGACGCCTTCGAGAACGACTTCCGCATCTCCGGCACCCGTCGGCACGGCTACGAGTCGGCCATGGCCGCCGCGGGGCTGGACATCCTGGACTCCTGGCGGATCGACGGCGACTTCACCATCCAGGGCGGCTACGCCCAGGCCAAGCAGCTGCTCGGGTATCCGCGGGACACCCCCACCGCGGTGTTCTGCGCCTCCGACGAGATGGCCATCGGCGCCGTCCTCGCCGCGCGCGAACTGGGACTGCGCGTCCCCGAGGACGTCTCGGTGATCGGGATCGACGGGCACGAGCTGGGTGAGGCCCTCGGCCTGACGACGGTCGCGCAGTTCCCGCAGGAGCAGGGCCGGCGGGCCGTCGGGCGGCTCCTGCAGATCCTGCAGGAACCGGACGCGCACCGGCCGACGAACCATGCCGCGCGGACCGCCCTGATCATCCGCTCCAGCACGTCCGTCCCGAAGCCCTGAGGCGCGGCCGCCACCGGACGACGAAGGCCCGGCCCCCGTGCGGGAGCCGGGCCTTCCCGGGCAGGGTCAGCGGGCCTCGAAGACCGCGACCGTCCGTGCCGGGACCGTGAAGGTGCCGTCGGCGGCGGCCGTCGCCCCGCGGACGACGTCGTCGCTCCCCTCCGCCTGGACGGTGTGCAGGGCGAAGCCGGCTCCGGCTGCGGCAGGGACCCGCTGCACCGTGGCGTCGTCGGACGCGTTGAAGACGACGACGATGCCCTTCCGCCCGGGATCGACGTCCGGGCCGACGGTGTCGTCGAGGTGCATGACGATCACGCCGGGCGCCTGGTCGGTACCGCTGCCCGGGAAGGACAGCTTCTGCTGCACGAGGTCCGCCGTGCCGAGGCTGAACAGCGGGCTGCCCTGCCGGATGGCGAGCAGTTCCTGCGCCTGCAGCCGGGCCGCCTCGATGTCCGCCGCGGTCGGCTTGAGGGCGGGATCGGCGAGCAGCGGCTGCATGAAGGCGTACTTGTCCTCGTTGTCCGCCCGGGGCGGGAGGCCCCTGCCGAAGCCGTTGTCGGTGCCCGTGTGGTCGAGGACGTTGAACCAGTCGCCGGAATCGTAGCTGTTGCGGTCCAGCGACTTGCTGCGGAGCGCTTCGCCGCCCGCGTGCCAGAAGGAGATCCCCTGGCCGAACGCCGTCGTCGAGAGCGCCAGGGTCTGCATCCGGATCCGGTCCGCCATTGCGGTGTCCGTGGGCAGCTTGAAGGCCAGTGCGTCGAAGAGCGTCTCGTTGTCGTGCGCCTCGACGTAGGTGATCGCCTCCTGCGGGTCCGCGGTGTACCCGGCGGGTGAGCCGTTGTAGTCCACTCCGGCGCCGGTCACCTCGTTGCCGAGGCGGTCCGTGAACCGGTAGTCCCTGAGGTTGCCGGTCAGTCCCACGCGGATCTGGTCCTGGGACAGCAGCAGGCGGGCCCGCTGCTCCTCCTCCGTGCCGTTCCCCTCGACGCCGTTGGGGTCGGTGAGCAGGCCGGAGGCGAAGCCCTGGATCCGGGGGTCGCCGTCGAACGGACCGCCGCCGCGCACGGCGTCGCGCAGGCGGTCGTTGAACGTTCCGATGCCCGTGCCGGCCATGGTCGTTTGCGTCGCCTGCTCGAACCGTGCGTTGTCGGCCACCTCACCGAAGTTCCAGCCCTCGCCGTACAGGTATACGGATTTCCCGTCGACGCCGTCGCGCTCGAGCGTCAGCCCGTCGAGGGCCGCCCGGACGTCGAGGATGTTCTGCTTGGAGTGGTGTCCCATGAGGTCGAAGCGGAAGCCGTCGAGCTTGTACGTCCTGGCGAGGGTGACGATGGAGTCCACCATCAGCTTGCCCATCATGGTGTGCTCGGTGGCGGTGTTGGGGCAGCAGGTCGAGGTCTCGACGGCGCCCGACGCGGGGTTCAGCCGGTGGTAGTAGCCGGGCACGATCCGGTCGAGGTTGTTGGTCGAGGACTGGCCCGCGCCGGCGGTGTGGTTGTAGACGACGTCCTGGATCACGCGGAGCCCGGCGGTGTTCAGCGAGGAGACCATGGTGCGGAACTCGGCGATGCGGGTCCCGTCCGACGGATCGGTCGAGTAGGAGCCCTCGGGCGTCGTGTAGTGCAGGGGATCGTACCCCCAGTTGAAGCCGTCCTGGCCGGCCACGGCCGTGACGCACTCCTGCTGTTCCGTGCCGTCGGGCGCGAAGGAGTCGAGATCGCAGCCGGGCTCCGCCTGGAGTGCGCGGTCCTCCTCGATGGTGCCGATGTCGTTCACCGGGAGCAGGTGTACGGCGTTCAGGCCACTGGACGCGAGGTCCGAGAGCCGCGTCATGCCGTCGCTGCCGGAGCGCCCGAAGGCCGCGTAGGTGCCACGCTCGGCCTCGGGCACCGTGGTGTCGGTGATCGAGAAGTCGCGCACGTGCAGTTCGTAGACGGACAGCTCCTCGGGCTTCTGCACGGCCGGCTTGGTGAGGCGCGACCACGACTGCGGCATGAGTGCCGGGTCCTCGAGGTCCACGATCAGGGACCGCTCGGAGTTCGTCGACAGGCCCACGCTGTAGGGGTCGGTGACGATGTTGTGCTCGACGGCGCCGGTCTCGGGGACGAAGACCTCGACGTCGTACACGTAGTACGCGCCCTTCCAGTCCTTCTCGCCCTTGACGCTCCACACGCCGTCCTTGCCCGCGCGCAACGCGCGGGTGGTGATCGGGCTGCCGCCCGTCCCGTCCCGGAAGACCTGGACCGAGACGCTGCGGGCGGTCGGAGCCCACAGGTCGAGCTGGGGCTTCCGGCCCTTCCAGCTCAGGCCGAGCTCCTGCCGTGCCGCACCGGCGTAGAGGCTGTCCAGCACCCCCGGCACCTGCACCCCGGTGGCGGCGAGGACGGACCCGTCCGGTGCGAGGGCCGCGAGCAGCAGCTGGCCCCTGAGGAGCTCACCTGCCCTCCGCACGTCCTTCTTCCCGAGCGTGAGGGTGGTGAGGGAGGAGAGGTGCGGGTATCTCGCCGCGAGTGCGGGGGCGAGCTGCGATCCGCTCACGGAGAGATCGAGGGAGGCGCCCCCGACGACGGCGCCGTCCTCGACCGCCAGGCCGCCGTCGGGCGACGAGTACAGGCGGTACCGCGTGCCGTCGGGGAGATCCGCGTCCCAGGCGAGCGTTTCGGGGGTGAGCCAGTGCCCGGCCGTGGTCGCCGTCGGGGCCGCGGGGACGTCGCTGGAGATCACGTGCGTGCGGTGGTCGTAGGTGAAGGTGACGGGGCCCCCGGGAGCCTCGAGGGCCAGGTTCGCACCACCCGCCGCCCCGTCCGCACCGTAGTTCTCGCCCCATGCATCGTTCAGCGCCACCTTGTACTCGTAGGAGCCCGCGGGGACGTCGAAGGTCGCCGTCCAGGTGCCCGGTGATCCGGGCTCGGGGGCAAGTCTTGTCGCTGCGCACTCGGGCTGCCAGTCGCCGGGGCAGCCGAGTTCCGATTGCAGTGAACCGACGAGGGCCACCGTGCCCGGCACGGCCGTGTGGTCCGCGAGCGCCGGCGCGGGCGTCAGGGTGGCGAGGAGGGGCAGGGAGAGGACGACGGCGGCGAGCCGGGACACGCGTGGGGCAGCCGGCCCCCGCGCCGGCCGGGCCGTGGTGTCGAGGAGTGTCATGGTGGTCCTTCCCCGACCGCGCGTCGCTGCGCAGCCGGACTGTCCAGGAGTGGTTCTCCCGACCCTAGGGAGGGGCATGACCCGTCGTCAAGCAACTTTCACGAAAACTTTCTACGCCTGGAGGCCGCCTGCGCTAGATTGACCTCATGACTTCCGAGACCCGGACCGACCGCCCCCGCCTGGACGACGTCGCCCGGACGGCCGGCGTCAGCGTGCCCACCGTGTCACGGGTGCTGAACGGCAAGGGCGGCGCCTCGCAGGAGACCCGGCAGGCGGTGCTCGCGGCCATGGACAGCCTGGGCTACGAGCGCCCGGCGCGGACGGCCGGCCGGTCGAAGGGGCAGATCGGCGTCGTGGTGCCCGATCTCGTCAATCCCGTCTTCCCGGCCTTCGCGGGGGCGATCGCCGCCCTGCTGGCACCGAACGACTACATCCCCGCCCTCTGCACACTGCCCGGCGGGGGCATCACGGAGGACGAGTACGTGGCCCTGATGCTGGACCAGGGCGTCAGCGGCATCATCTTCGTCTGCGCCGCGCACTCGGACGGTCGGGCGAGCGTGGAGCGCTACCGCCGGCTGCGCGGCCGCGTGCCGTTCGTGCTGGTCAACGGCGCCCGCCCCGAGATCGACGCGCCGTCCGTCTCGAACGACGACGCCACCGCGATCCGGACCGCGGTCCGCCACCTCGTGGCGCAGGGGCACCAGCGCGTGGGATTCGCGACGGGCTCGGACCGGTTCATCCCGAGCCGCCGGAAGCTCGAGGGCTTCCGTGCCGGGCTCCTCCAGTTCCTCGGCGAGGACGATGCCGATCCGCACATCGCGACGAGCATGTTCACCATCGAGGGAGGCCAGAGTGCCGCCGACGAGCTGATCGACAGCGGCCACACGGGCATCGTCTGCGCCTCCGACGTCATGGCACTCGGCGCGATGCGTGCGGCGCAGACGCGCGGGCTACGGGTCCCCGAGGACATCTCGGTGGTCGGCTTCGACGACTCACCGCTCATGGCCTTCACCGACCCGCCCCTGACCACGCTCCGGCAGAACATCACCGCGATGGCGGAGGCCGCCGTCCACGCCCTCGTCACCGAACTCGCCGGCGACCGCACCTCCCGCTCGGACATCCTCTTCCAGGCGGACCTCGTGGTCCGTGGCTCCACCGGAGCAGGACCGGCGGTCAGGACCGCGCCCTAGTTCGCGGCGCGCAGGGGCAGCTGCCCCAGAGGAGGCCGGACGGCCTCCGGTCGCCACACCACGACGGCCTGGCTCCGCGGGCGGGGGCGCTGCCCGCGCGCGAGGGTGACGACGTCGCCCGCGAGACCGGCGGCGAAGACGCGCCCCGACTCGGCCTGCACGCGCCGCTGCGCGAGTTCCGCGGTCAGCTCGCCCACGCGGGACCGGAGCGCCGCGACCTGGTTCTCGAGGTCGAGGATGCGGCGGATGCCCTCGAGGGACACGCCCTCCTGGGAGAGCCGCTGGATCTCCCGCAGGGTCCCGACGTCCTTCTGGGAATAGCGCCGCGCCCGTCCCGGGGCACGGCTGGGCGTGACGAGTCCCAGCCGGTCGTACTGCCGCAGCGTCTGCGGGTGCATGTCGGCGAGCTCCGCGGCCACGGAGATGACGTACACGGGCATCGTGTAGTCCATCGGTGGCCTCCTTCCGTGCCGGTCCTCCCGGCGTTCGCTCAAATGTACTGTTACAGGCGCGCCTTCGCGGCCAGGCCGTCCCGGGGATCGGCGTCCTTCGTCGCGTCCCTGAACGCCTCGACGGCGGCTTCCGCCTCCTTGGACAGGTTCTGCGGCACCACCACCTCGACGGTCACCAGCAGGTCTCCCGTGGTCTTCGACGTCTTCACACCGCGGCCCTTGAGGCGGAGGGTACGGCCCGACGGCGTCCCTGCGGGGATACGCATCTTCACGAGCTCACCCGTGAGGGTCGGGACCTCGATCTGCGCTCCGAGGGCGGCCTCGGGGAACGTGACGGGCACGGTCAGGCGGATGGTGTCGCCGTCGCGCTTGAACAGCGGGTGCTCCTTGACGGACACCGCGACCATGAGGTCGCCCGGACCTGCCTGGCCGGGCTGGCCCTTGCCCTTGACCCGGACCTTCTGTCCGTCGCGGATGCCGGCGGGGATCCGTACGTCGATCTGCTCGCCCGACGGCTCACGCAGGCCGATCGTGGTGCCGTTGATGGCACCGGCGAAGGAGATGGAGGTGCTGGCCGTCCGGTCCGCGCCCTTCTGCGGGCGGGACTGCTGGAAGCCGCCGGGGAAGCTGCTGCCGCCCATCCCGCCGCCGCCGAAGAGATCGGCGAACTCCGGGGGGAGGGTGCTGTTCGAGAACCCCGTGCGCTGGCGCGGCCCTGCGCCCTGGCCGAAGAGGTTGCCGAAGATGTCCTCGAACCCGGCACCGGCTCCCGCGCCCCCACCCGGACCACCGGCGGAGAATCGGGCACCACCGCCCATGGCGCGGATGGCGTCGTACTGCTGGCGCTGCTCGGCGTCGGACAGGACCGAGTAGGCCTCGGACACGTCCTTGAACATGCGCTCGGACCCGGCGTCACCCTGGTTCTGGTCGGGGTGGTGCTTGCGGGCGAGCTTGCGGTACGCCTTCTTGATATCGGCGTCGGACGCATCTTTGGAGACACCCAGGATCTTGTAGAAATCCTTGTCGACCCAATCCTGACTGGCCACTGGGCGTCTCCTTCCGTAGGTACTGCTGAAGATGTGGGGGCCGGACGGGTCCGGGCGTACCCCGAGCGCCCGGCCGTTTCCTCCCGACCGGTCAGGTCGGGAAAGACGGGTGGGGCTGTCTTCTGCGGGGCCCTTGATCTTCCGGAGCGAGCTCTGCGAGCTCAGGAATCTCGTCGGCCCGGGAAGACTGCCCCACCCGGTGTTCCAGTTACTCCGGAACCGCCACGATGACCTGGGCGGCCCGGAGGACGCGCTCGCCCTTACGGTAGCCCGCGCGGAGGATCTGGCTGACGCTGTCGGCCTGCACGTCGGCACTCGGCTGCTGCATGAGCGCCTCGTGGACGTTCGGGTCGAAGGCGACGCCGACCTCGTCGATCCGGGTGAGCTCGTACGCCTTGAGGACGTTCTCGAGCTTGCCGGCGATGGCCGCGAACGGCCCCCCGGCGAGGTCGCCGTGCTGGCGTGCGGCGTCGATGTCGTCGAGGACGGGCATCAGCGAGTTGAGCACGCCGATGACCGCCTGGTCACGGGCGACGTCCCGGTCACGCTCGACGCGGCGCCGGTAGTTGACGTATTCCGCCTGGAGCCGGAGGAGGTCGTTCCGCAGGTCCGCGACGACGTCCACGGCCGGATTGCTCTCGCCCTCCGCGCCCGCCTCATTGAGGATGGCCTCGGCCTGGGCCAGGGCGTCCCCCTCGGAGGCGTCGCCCGAGGGCGCTGCCTGCTCCCCGGCCGCGGGATCCTCCGCGGCCGGGGCGCCGGCGTCGTTCTGCTGCCCACGGACTTCGCCCGTTTCCGGGTCGATCTTCCGGTTGTCACGGAAGCTCACCGGCTCCGACTGGTGCTCTTCTTCATTTCCGTGGTGCGGCATGACTACTTCTTCTCGTTGTCGTCGTCCACGACCTCGGCGTCGACGATGTCCTCGTCGGAGCCCTCGGCCGTCGGCTGGTCGTCGGCGGGTGCGCCACCGGCCTGCCCCGCGTCCTGCTGGGCCGAAGCGTAGATCGCTTCGCCGAGCTTGGACTGGGATGCCTGCAGCTTCTCGAAGGCCGACTTCACCTCGTCGTCGTTGTCCTGCGACTCGAGCGCCTTCTTGAGGGCGTCGACGTCGGCCTGGACCTCGGTCCTGACCTCCTCGGGCAGCTTGTCCGCGTTGTCGGCGATCAGCTTGTCCACCGAGTAGGCGAGCTGCTCGGCGCCGTTGCGGACGTCGGCCGCCTCGCGGCGCTTCTTGTCCTCGGCCGCGTGCTCCTCGGCCTCGCGGACCATGCGCTCGATGTCCTCCTTGGAGAGCGAGGAACCACCGGTGATGGTCATCGACTGCTCGGTACCCGTGCCCTTGTCCTTCGCGGACACGTGGACGATGCCGTTGGCGTCGATGTCGAAGGTGACCTCGACCTGCGGCACCCCGCGGGGGGCCGGCGCGATGCCGGTCAGCTCGAACGTGCCCAGCGGCTTGTTGTCACGGGTGAACTCGCGCTCGCCCTGAAAGACCTGGATGGCCACGGACGGCTGGTTGTCGTCCGCCGTCGTGAAGGTCTCGCTGCGCTTGGTCGGGATGGCCGTGTTGCGCTCGATGAGCTTGGTCATCATGCCGCCCTTGGTCTCGATGCCGAGGGACAGCGGGGTGACGTCGATGAGCAGGACGTCCTTGCGCTCGCCCTTGAGGACGCCGGCCTGCAGTGCGGCACCGACGGCCACGACCTCGTCCGGGTTGACGCCCTTGTTGGGCTCCTTGCCGCCTGCGAGCTCCTTGACGAGCTCACCGACCGCGGGCATACGCGTGGATCCGCCGACCAGGACGATGTGGTCGATGTCGGCGACCTTGATCCCGGCCTCGGCGATGACGTCGTTGAACGGCTTCTTGGTGCGGTCCAGCAGGTCCTTGGTCAGGTCCTGGAACTTGGCGCGCGAGAGGTGCTCGTCCAGGTGGACGGGACCGTCCGCCGTGACGGAGAGGTACTGCAGCGAGATGTTGGTGGAGGTGGCCGAGGAGAGTTCCTTCTTGGCCTGCTCCGCAGCCTCCTTCAGACGCTGCAGGGCGATCTTGTCCTTGGACAGGTCCGCACCCTTGGCCTTGGCCTGCGACAGCAGGTAGTCGACCACGCGCTGGTCCCAGTCGTCGCCGCCGAGCCGGTTGTCACCGGCGGTGGAGCGGACCTGGATCGTGGAGAAGGCGTCCTCGTCCTTGCCCACCTCGAGGAGCGAGACGTCGAACGTTCCGCCGCCGAGGTCGAAGACGAGGATGAGCTCGTCCTCCTTGCCCTTGTCGAGCCCGTAGGCGAGAGCGGCCGCGGTGGGCTCGTTGACGATGCGCAGGACCTTCAGGCCCGCGATCTCGCCGGCCTCCTTCGTGGCCTGGCGCTCGGCGTCGTTGAAGTAGGCGGGCACGGTGATGACGGCGTCCGTGACCTTCTCGCCGAGGTAGCTCTCGGCGTCGGTCTTCAGCTTCTGCAGCGTGCGCGCCGAGATCTCCTGCGCGGTGTACTTCTTGCCGTCGATGTCGACGTTCCAGTCGGTGCCCATGTGGCGCTTGACCGATGCGATGGTGCGGTCGATGTTGTTGACGGCCTGGCGCTTGGCGATCTCGCCGACCAGCACCTCGCCGGACTTGGAGAATGCGACGATCGACGGCGTGGTGCGGGCGCCCTCGGCGTTCGCGATGACGGTGGGCTCGCCGCCTTCGAGAACCGAGACGACCGAGTTGGTGGTTCCGAGGTCAATACCTACTGCACGTGACATGCAATTTCCTTTCGACTGCCCGGGATTTGCGAGGCGCTCATCCGCCGGGCGCGTAGATTGAGCGTTCTGCACTCAACTATAGGCCCGAGGGCTCGAGGCACCAAATCACCTTGAGTCGGGTCGACTCAACTCCTCCTCGGGCGGTCGGCTCCATCAGGTCCGCCGGGGAGAGATCGCGTGTGTGTGGGGGGCTCCGACACCACGGAGAAGACACGCGGATGGACGTGCACCCCGGCAGGCCGGCGGATGCCGGACGGGCTGGTCCGCCGGCGCACTACCGGCGGGTGAGGGCGGCGTGCAGGGCGGTGACGCGTTCGAGGATGTCGTCCCGGACCAGGCGCATGCGCTCGATCCCCTCGATACCGCGTTCACCGGGCTCGTCCGTCTCCCATCGCTCGTAGAGCGTGCCGTCGACCTCGTCGACCTGCGCCTCGGCACCCAGGACGACGACGAGGTCCGCCCGCTCCTGGTCCTCGCGGGTGATCCGCCGGGGCATGTTCCGGCTGATGTCGATCCCCAGCTCGGCCAGGACCTCCGCGGAGAGGCCGTTGACGGCAGACCCGGGCTTCGACCCGGCGGAGGCACTGGCGACGGCACCCCCGGCCACCCTGTCCATGAGGCCGGCCGCTATCTGTGACTTGCCCCCGTTCTTAACGCACACGAACAGGACCGAGGGCGTGGCTGCCTTGAAGCTCATCGGGGTACTCACTTCTGCTCTGGAGGTCGGGATCAGGGGTCGCGGATCGGAGGCCGGGGATCAGGAGGCGGGACGGGCCGTGCATGACGCGGGGCTCGGCTTCCCGGACCCAGCCTATGCACCGCCGACTGCACCGTCGACTGCACCGTCGACGCTCTCCCCTGCAGGGCTGCGCACGGTCCGGCTCCCTGCAGGACGGCGCACGGTCCGGCGCCGGGAGTCCTCTTCCCGTCGTTCCGTCCGGCAGCCCCGGCCCTGGTCCGCTTCCGTGCTCGCCGGACATCTGCGGCGCGGCCCGCTCCCCTAGCCGCAGCCCGCGGTGCCGGGGCATACTGCGGTCATGGAACTCGACGAGTGGTGGGCAGCCGTCCTGCCGGAGACGCGGCAGTGGCTGGGCGATCACAACGGCGAGGCGCTCTCCCCCGAGGTGGCCGCGGACATCAGCCGCGTGGGCGGCCTGATCGCCGCCGACCCCTGGTGGATAGGTGAGCGCGGCCCCGACGGCGTCTTCCTCTCGGATGCGGCGACCGACTGGATCGAAGCGCGCGCCAACGCGGAGTGACGCCGGGGCGCGGTCCCGCGCGTCAGCGACGCGGCGGACCTTCCCGCGCCCCTGCACCTCCGACGACGGCGGGAGCCGGACCCGACGGAGGTCGGGACCGGCTCCCTCCTCGTCCTCCCTCCTCGTCCTCCCTACGCGACGCCGGCGCGACGGCGGACCAGCACCGCACCGCCGATGCCTGCTCCCACCAGCGCCAGCGCGCCGAGGGCCAGGGGCGCGGTCGACTCCGGCGAGGAGGCCGGCGCCGACGCGACGCCCGTGTCCACACCGCCCATCGGCAGGGCCGTCAGCTGGCCCCGGACAGCACCCGGCACGAAGCCGGACGTGTGCGTGTCGGCCGAGAAGCCGGCGGGGTCGGCCTCGAGTTGCTTGAGGGAGAAGCCCTCGCCCGTGTCCACGCCGTCGTCACCCGTCAGTCCCGTGGTGAAGGGGCCCTGGAGGCAGCCCGAAACCGTCAGGGTCCCCTCGCCCGCAGGATTCGGGAAGGCGATGCGGGGCGGGCCGTTCTTCCCCGCCGCGGTCTGGTGGATGTGGGTCGAGGTCTTCGCCATGCTCTGGAACGGCGGCGTGACGCCGTCGAGCGTGATGTCGTAGCAGATGATCTCGAGGTCCGAGTTGATCATGAAGTTGAACGTGCCGGTGGCACCGGGCTCACCCGGGGCGGGTGCGCCGTCCGGGCCGATCACGTTGCCCGGGAGCGCCGCGACCGTGTAGGCACTGGTGAAGGAGTCCGGCCGGTCGACGGCCGTCTCCGCGGACGCGGGCGCAGCGCCCATCGCCGTCACGAGCGCCGCTGTCCCGACGATGCCCGACAGCCCGGCGATCCTTCTCTTCGTGGTCCTCTGCATGGTGTCCCTTCCGATGTGCGCGCCGCGGGTCGGTGCGCCTGCGAAGGTATACTCGCGCTTGCGTCCGGGCGTTCATCGCCGCGGACGGACCGCCGTCGTCGCGGAGTGGTCGGACGTCGCGGACGAACCGGTGAACGTTTCACCACCCCCGGCTGTATCCCCTTCGCACCCACACCTGCGGACAGGCGGACACGATGCTCGGGACGACGGCTCGGAGGGCGGTTTCAATCAGGGACGACGCCGGCACGTTCGACGTGCGGGAGGCCTTCGACGAGCACGGCCGTGGCCTCTACGCCTTCGCGTACAACAGCACGCGCGACGGCGGCATGGCCGAGGAATGCGTGCAGGAGACCTTCGTCCGGGCCTGGCGGGCACGGGCCAGCTACCGGCCCGACCGCGGGTCGGAGCGGACCTGGCTGTTCGCGATAGCCCGGAACGTGGTGATCGACCAGCTGCGTGCCCGGCAGAGACGGCCCACTCCGGTCACCGACGACCACCTGCAGGCGTCCGCCACCGTGGTCTCGGAGACGGGACCGGCCGATGACCGGATCGTGCTGTACGGCGGGCTGGCGCGGTTGAGCAGGGAACACCGCGAGGTGATCGTCGCGGTCCAGCTGCAGGGGATGACCTACCTCCAGCTCGAGAGGCACACGGGCGTCCCCGCGGCGACGCTGCGAACACGGATGTTCTACGGACTGAGAGCGCTGAGGGAAGCACTGCGCGAGGAGGAGGAGCAATGAGCGATCAGCATGCACGCCGGGAGGCACTGCTCGCGGCTGCCCTCACCGGTGATCTCCACGGCGACGAGCAGCGCGACTTCGACCTCGCCTGCGCCGCGGACCCGACCCTGGCGGAGGAGCTGCAGGAGCTCAGGGACCTCACGCGGCGGCTGGGCCGCGCGGACCTGGCGTGGGAGGAAGCGCCGTTGCCGCCCGGCCTCGCCGAGCGCGTCTCCCTGGCCACGGATGCGGATCCCGTCGATCCCGCCGTGGACACCGCTCCGTCCCGCTCCCGGCGCACCGGCAGCAGGAGGCCCACGTCCGGGACCCGCCCGCGTCGGTTGCAGTTCTCGCTCGCCGCGGCCGGGCTCGTGGTGGCCGGTGCGCTCGGGGGGCAGGCCCTGACGGGAGCCCTGCAGGCTCCCCCGGACGGCCCGCCCGGGACGCTCGGCGCAATGGAGGACGTCGCCTTCTCGGAGCAGCCTGCAGGAACCACCGTCGACGCCGCCCTCGTGGCGCACACCTGGGGCACGGAGACGGTGCTCGAACTGGACGGGCTCGCCGTCGGGGAGGAGTTCGAGGTGGTGCTGGTGGGTGAGGACGGCGAGGAGTACCTCTCCGGCACCTTCCTCGGGGCGGACCGCACGGTCACCTGCCGGATGAACGCCGCGGTGCTGCGCGAGGACGTGTCCCAGCTCCAGATCCGCGACGGTGGGGGCGCCGTGGTCGCGGTGTCCGACGTCGTCGTGCTCTGACCGGATCATCGTCGTCGTGCTCTGACCGGATCATCACGGACGACGGCGGGCGGGAAGACGCCTGCGACGCCCCGCCGTCCCGGGGTCAGCCGAACGGGTTGGTGTCCTGGCAGGACACCTCATCGGCGGTCTGGTTGATGGCACCCGAGACGTCAGGACCGGCGACCTGGTCGAGCCCACCTGCGGCGTCCGCGCCGACATACACCTGCACACCGTAGACCGAGGGATCTGGAGCGGCGATCGACGCCGGCAGCCCGAGCAGGGCGGCGATGGCCCGTGCCTCCTCCTCGAAGCCCTCGCCGTAGTAGATGCCGGTGAGGGGCGTCGCGGGGGCGGGCATGCTCCCGGCCCCGGCGTAGCCGGCCCCCGTCAGCGCCGGGACGAGTGACGCGACGACGCCTGCGCCGCCCGTCCCGTCCGCGACGACCACGGGGACCGAGGAGGCTTCGGGCTGCGGACCGGTGTCGGGACTCGCGGTCGGGTCGGTGCTCCCGGCCGCGGGATCACCCTCCGCGGGAACACCTTCCGCGGGAACACCTTCCGCGGGAACGTCCGCCGCGGGCGTCGTCAGATCGGCACTGGACCGGAGTGCGGCGAAGAGTTCGGACGCGAGGGGTTCGTCCAGCACCAGGCGGTTCGGATCGGCCGCGGGCACCGTCGGGACCGCGATGAACGCGACCTTCGCCGGGTCGATGTCCTTCAACCGGTTCCCGATGGTGACCATGGCGGGAACGGTGGCCAGTCCCCTGTCCACGGTGAGGTTGCTGGTCAGGGCGTCGGCGATCCCGAGCAGTCGCTGCGGGTTCCCGAGAGTCCCCTCATCCTTGATCTTCCGGGTGAGCGAACCGAGGAAGGCCTGCTGAGCCTGGATCCGGCCGAGGTCACCGCCGTCACCGAACGCCGCGCGGGCCCGCAGGAACGCCAGGGCCTGCTCGCCCTGGACGCTCGAGGTCCCGGCCGGCAGCTTCAGGCCGGACTTCGGCTCGTCGATCGCCTGGGTGACACAGACGTCCACTCCCCCGACGGCGTCGGAGAGCTCGGTGACCGCGGTGAAATCAGCCAGCATGAAGTGGTCCACCTCGAGCCCCGTGACCTCGTTGACGGTGTCCACCGCACACCCCGGACCGGCGTCCCGCATGGCGCTGTTGATCATCTCGCCGGACCTGCCGTCGAACGAGCCGCCGCCCTGCCCGTCCGTGCAGGCGGGGATGTCCACGAGGAGGTCGCGCGGGAAGCTGAGGACGTTGACGTGCTGGTTGTCCGCGGAGATGTCGAGCAGCATCATGACGTCCGCCTGCCCGTAGCCCGAGGAATCGTCCTCGGCGCCGTAGGCCGCATTCGATCCGCTCCGGGTGTCCGAACCCAGGACCAGGATCTGCAGCCGGTCGGTGCGGTCGTCCACCCCGGACCCCGACGTCCCGTTGGCGCTGAGGTCGAGACTGTCGACGTTGGTCGCGAGTCGTACCGCCCAGTACCCGCCGAACACGACGACGGCCGTGACGAGAGCGATCACGGCCACCGCCACGGGACGCTGCCACCGGGGCCGCCCACCGTCCACGTCGTCGAGGCCACGGCCGGAGCGGTGACCGGCACGGTGCTCGGGCCGGCTCTCGTCCTGGTGCTCGGCCCTGCCCGGCACGAGGAGCCCCTCACCGGGATCGGGGCGTCGGACGGGTCGGTCCGCCGGCTGGGGCTGGTCGGGCAGGTGCGTCACACGGGTTCCTTCGGGTCCGGGCAGCACGAGGCGAGCCGGGGCGAGCGGGGCAAGCTGACACGGTAGCAGCAGCGTCTGGGTGTTCCGTGGGACGCAGGACGCCGATGCGTGGTGCCTCACACACGGTCGCCGCACCCGGTCCCAGGTGGATCGGCGGATGCCGCCGCCGTACGGTGAGGAGGATGGCTTTGCACCCGACACCCAGCGGCCCTGTACCTCCGAACCCCTCGCTGCGCGCCCTGCCCAGCTTCCTGCAGGGCGCCCTGATCGGCCTGGTGGAGCTGGTGCCGGGGGTCTCGGGAGGCACCATGGCCCTCGTCCTCGGTATCTACGACCGCCTCATCGCCTCGGCCGACCATGCCGTCCACGCCGTGACCGCGCTCCTCGGCGGGAACGGCCGGGCGGCGTCGCGCACGCATCTCCGCGCCGTCGAATGGAGGCTCGTGCTGCCCCTGGTCGTCGGCATGGCTGTGGCGCTCTTCACGCTGGCCGGACCGCTGCACGCCTTCGTCGACACGCAACCCGTGATCGCCCGTGCCCTCTTCCTCGGCATGGTGCTCGCGAGCCTGCTGGTCCCGCTGTCCATGGTCACGCGGCTGCTCCCGCCTCGGCCGGCACCGTGGGCTCTGGCCGTGTTCGTGGTGGTGGTCGTCGCTGTCGGCGTCTTCCTGGGACTGGGGCTGCCGACCCTGCAGGTGGGCGAGCCGCAGGGGTGGGTGCTCGTCCTCAGTGGTGCCGCCGCGGTCTGTGCACTGGTGCTGCCCGGTCTCTCGGGCTCCTTCATCCTGCTCACGATCGGCCTGTACGAGCCGACCCTCGAGGCCGCGAGTACCCGCGACCTCGGCTACCTCGCACTCTTCGCCGGCGGTGCGGTCCTCGGGCTCGCGACAGTGGTGCGTGGCCTGGCCTATCTCCTGCGGGCGAGGAGGCGCGTAACCCTGCTCATCGCCACCGGCCTGATCCTGGGCTCCGCGCGTGCCCTGTGGCCGTGGCAGGACGGGGCGGCCCTCCTCGCCCCGGATCCCGAGGCGTGGGCGGCTCCCCTCGCCGTGTTCGTGGTCGGTGCCGCCGTCGTCGTCGTGCTGTGGCTGTGGGACCGGCGGACCCAGGCGCGTCGCGTACCGCGACGACGACCTGCCTGACCGTCCGCCGTCCTACCGGACCACGAGGAGCACGGCGAGAACCAGCATGACGACGGCGATCAGCGCGTCGAGGACGCGCCACGCCACCGGGCGCGCGAACAGCGGGGCGAGGAAGCGTGCTCCCGCGCCGAGGGCGGTGAACCAGACGATGCTGCCCAGGCCCGCGCCGGCCGCGAACCACCACCTGCCGGTGGGGCCGTGCGTCCCCGCCAGGGAGCCGAGCAGCAACACGGTGTCGAGGTACACATGGGGATTGAGCCAGGTCAGGGCGAGGCAGGTGCCGAGCGCTGCGCGCCAGGACGTCGTCGCGGCACCCCCGGCAGCGTCGAGGGTCCCGCCCCGGACCGCCCTGCGTGCGGCAAGGACGGCATAGCCCGTGAGGAAGGCCGCGCCCGCCCAGCGGATCACCTCCAGCAGCACCGGCGCCCCCTCGATCAGGGCGCCGAGGCCGCCGACGCCGAGCCCGATCAACAGGAGATCCGACAGGGCACAGACCGCAACGACGAGGACCACGTGGGAGCGTCGGAGGCCCTGGCGCAGCACGAAGGCGTTCTGCGACCCGATGGCGACGATGAGGGTCAGGCCGGCAGCGAAGCCGGTGGCGGCGGTGGTGATCACCTGATCAACCTAGGAGTGCACAGCGGGTAAGACCAGCTAAAGCTTCTTCAGCATGGTAAGAAGTGCTCATGACACATGTCGACCCTGCACAGGCGCAGGCGCTCGCCGCGATCGTGGGCGGAGGCAGCTTCGAGGCTGCTGCCGCCACGCTCTCCATCACCCCGTCGGCGGTGAGCCAGCGGATCCGTGCCCTGGAGGTCGCCGTCGGACGCCCCGTCATCACGCGGGCCCGGCCGCTCCGGGCCACCGACGCCGGGCAGGCGATCGTGCGATTCGCGCGGCAGCTCGAACTGCTCACCGCCGACCTCTCGGACGAGCTCGCCGCGGAGGACCAGCGGAGCCGGCAGCGCATCACGATCGTGGTCAACGGCGATTCCCTCCACACCTGGGTGCTGCCGGCCCTCGCCCCGATCGCGGAGACGCTCCAGATCGAGATGCTCCGGGAGGACCAGGACCACTCGCTCGACTTCCTGCGCAGCGGCGCGGCCGCGGCGGCGATCACGTCGGTCGCGGCGCCGGTCCAGGGCTGCTCCTCCCACCCGCTCGGCATCATGCGCTACCTCCCGGTGAGCACGCGCAGCTTCCGCAGGGCCTGGTTCCCGGACGGCGCGACGCCGGAGGCACTGGGGAAAGCCCCCCTCATCGTCTTCGACCGGAAGGACGACCTGCAGGACGCCTATCTCCGCCCACGTACCCGGAGTGCCCGGGACGCACCACGGCACCACGTCCCCGCAGCCGAGGAGTTCGCGGAGGCCATCCGCCTCGGCATGGGCTGGGGCCTGGTGTCGGAGCTGGAGCTGCACAGGGATCGCGGGGACCTCCTCCCGTTCGACGACGACGGGCACCTGGACGTCCCTCTGCACTGGCAGCAGTGGCGCCACGGCTCGACGGCGCTCACGGCCGTCGGGTCGGCCGTCCGACGCGGCGCTGCGCTGCTCCGGCAGCCCGGGACGGGGCGGACGGAGCGGTGACGGAGTGTGATGGAGGGAGCGATCCCACGGCGTCGGTGCGGGTTGCTAAAATCATGGAGCGGGCAGCCGCCCGTCGACAAAGGCAAACCCGGTGCGAGCCGGGGACGCAAAGCCACGGGACCCACGCGGTCAGCCGGGCCGCCGAAGAGAACAGGTCTCGCACCATGGCACGGACACCCGCCGTCACTTCCGAACTCCCGTCCGCCCGGCAGGCGGAGCATCCGTCCGAAGCGGAGCTGCTGCCGACCGAGCCGAAGGTCGCAGCCCATGAATAGCGTCGCTGCCGGTGACCGCCGCGCAGCGGTCGTGATCGAGGACGACCTCGACATCCGCAACCTGCTGTGCGCCGTCCTCGAGCAGGGCGGCTTCGCGGCAAGCGGTGCCGCGACGGGCCGCGACGGGGTGGATGCCGTGCGGCAGGAACATCCGGCGGTCGTGACGCTCGACATCGGCCTCCCCGACATCGACGGCTACGAGGTGCTGCGCCGCATCCGCACGACGTCGGACTGCTACGTGATCGTCCTGAGTGGCCGCACGGACGAGATGGACGTGCTGACCGCTCTGCAGGCCGGCGCGGACGACTACGTCCTGAAGCCCTTCCGCCCGCGGGAACTGAGGGCTCGGATCGACGCGATGCTGCGCCGGCCCCGCATCGGCCAGCCGGTGGCTCCCCCCGCGACCGTCACCCCTGGACCGTCCGGTGGTACCGCGCCTACCCCGGCGGCCACCACCGGGCCCCCGCCCGATGCGGCGGACCTCCTCCGCAACGGCAACCTGGTGCTGGACGGCGAGGCCCGCACCGCGACCTGCTCAGGCGTCGAACTCCCGCTCACCAAGACCGAGTTCAACCTCCTGCACGAACTGCTCCGCAGCAACGGTGCGGTGCGCACCAAGGAAGAGCTGGTGCGCGTATCGCGCGGCAGGGAGTACCGGGGCTACAACTTCGTCAGCCGCACGGACGAGCGCGCCATCGAGGTGCACATCGCGAACCTGCGGCAGAAACTGGCCCGGACCTCGGGGGACCCGGATCTCATCACCACGGTGCGCGGCGTCGGCTTCAGGATCATGCCGAGGAGCTCGACCTCCCGGTAGCCGTCGGCTCCCCCGCGTGGGACCGGACAGCGTCCCCGCGGGTCGGCACCGCACCAAGCCGGTCTAGGGCGCAGCGTCCGCGATCCCGACCGGGTAGGACCGGCCGAGCGCCGCCACGGTGTCCGCCGCGCACGCCCGGAGGAGTGCGAGGGAGTGCAAGGCCTCGTCGAGGTCGTCCGCCGCGATCAGGCGCTGCATCCGGAGCGCGGCCTGCGTGAGGCGCACGGCCCCTACCATGGCCGACGACGTCGTGACGCTGAGCACCGCGTCCGCTGCGCCCATGGCATCGCCGCCCCGCAACCGGACGTCCAGCCGGTCGATCTTCCCCCCGAGCGTCGAGCAGAAGTCGTGGGCGAACCGGTTGACGACGGCGGGATCGTCGAAATCGCTCCTCATGTCCTCCAGGACCGCCGGCACCAGCAGCGGAGCAGCCTTGCCCGGCGCGCCCGTAGCCGGGACGGCTTCACTCCTGGGGGGTGCCGTCCCGCTGTCCTGGTGCTGACCAGGACCTGACGGAGTCGAATGGGTGGGCACAGTCCAAGGGTAGCGACAGCGGGTTGCGAGGATGCGGAACCATCCGGTTCTTGCGCAAAGCTTGCGGAAGGCCCGGGGCGGTGGGCGCAGGGCCGCAGGGCCGCAGGGCAGGTGCACCCGGCGACGCGGAAGGACCGTCGGAGCTCATCCGGACGGCCCCTCCACGGGCGGGGACCGCTAGCGCGGCGAGGGGGTCTTCCCGAGCTTGGACGGCCACCAGATCGCCGGCCCGATGTCGTAGGCGAGGGCCGGGATGAGCAGCGAGCGCACCAGCACGGTGTCCAGCAGGACGCCGAACGCCACGACGAAGGCGATCTGCGCGAGGAACAGGATCGGGATGACCCCCAGTGCCGCGAAGGTCGCCGCGAGGACGACGCCCGCCGACGTGATGACGCCGCCCGTGACCCCGAGGCCGCGGAGGATCCCCGGCCGTGTCCCGATGCGCAGCGACTCCTCCCTGACGCGGGTCATCAGGAAGATGTTGTAGTCCACGCCGAGCGCCACGAGGAACACGAAGGCGAAGAGCGGCACCGAGGCGTCCGCGCCCTCGAAGCCGAACACGTTGTTGAACACGAGTGCGGAGACGCCGAGCGCCGTCGCATTGGAGAGCGCCACACTGGCCACGAGCAGCACGGGCGCCAGCACCGAGCGCAGCAGGATGACGAGGACCACGAGGATGACGAGCAGGACGATCGGGATGATCTTCACGAGGTCGGCCAGCGCGGTGTCATTCGTGTCGATGGCCACCGCGGTCACGCCGCCGACGAGCGCATCCGGGCTGGCGTCGTCGAGCGCGGTCCGCAGGTCCCGCACCACGTCCTCCGCCCGGTCCGAGTCCGCCTGGTACTCGAGCGTGCCGCTGATGAGCACCCGGCCGTCCTCGACGACCGCGGAACCGCTCGGATCTGCCGTGAGGCTCGCGTCGGCGATGCCCTCCTGGGCACTCACGGTGTCGAGCGCAGCGTCCTGATCCCCCTCCGGTGCCACGACGTAGACGGGGCTGCCGGAGCCCGCATCGAAGTGACGGCCGAGCGCCTCCTGGCCGTCCACGGCGTTGGAGGGCGCCAGGATCAGTGCGGACTGCGGTACACCGCTGGCCTGCAGCTGGGTGAGCCCGAGGGCTCCCGCGACGAGGATGAGCAGCGACGCGATCCAGAGGACGCGAGGACGGCGTGCCACCTGCAGCGCCACACGCTTCCAGATGCCTTTCAGCCGCTCGAGGCCGGTCTCGGCACCCGCAGCGGTGGGTGCGGCGTGCCTGCCGTGGTGGGGTGCGACGGCGACCGCGAGCCGGGGATCGTAGCGCGGCCGCAGTGGCCAGAACGCGGCGCGCCCGAACAGCAGCAGGAGCGCAGGCAGGAGCGTCAGCGCGGCAGCGAGGGAGAAGACGATCCCGATGGCCGCGATCGGCCCGAGGCTCCTGTTCGAGTTGAGGTCCGAGAAGAGCAGGCAGAGCAGGCCCAGGATCACCGTGGCGCCCGAGGCCAGGATGGGTTCGACCGAGCCGCGGTAGGCCACGCGCATCGCGTCCCACCTGGTCTCGTTCTCCGCGAGTGCTTCCCGGAACCGCGCGACGAGCAGCAGCGCGTAGTCGGTGGCGGCGCCGATCACGAGGATGGACAGGATGCCCTGGCTCTGTCCGCTCAGCTGGATCCAGTCGAGCTTCGCGAACGCGAAGACCAGCAGGATGGACGTGGCGAGGGCGAAGACGGAGGTCAGCAGGACGAGGAACGGCAGGACCACGGAACGGTAGACGGCGAGCAGGATGACGAAGACCGCGCCGAGCGCCACCCCGAGCAGGATCCCGTCGATACCGCCGAAGGCCTCCACGAGGTCGTTGGTGAAGCCGGCAGGCCCCGTGACGTAGCCCGTGACGCCGTCGGGCAGGTCGTCGGCGAGGACCTGCCGCAGTTCCGTGACCACCTCGGCGAGCTCGGCATCCGGCGAGACGAAGGCGATGTACTGGACCGCGAAGCCGTCCTCCGAGGGGATGGGACCGGCGACGGCGGGGGCGCCCTCCGCCGGCGGCTCCAGTCCCTCGACGGCACCGAGGGTGGCGCCGAGGTCCGCGTAGGGCCCGAGCTCCTGCTGCGCGATCTCCGTACCCGACTCCGCCACGATGACCGCCGGGATGGCCTCCGAGTCACTGAACTGCTGCTGCAGTTCCCCGGCCTCCGTGGACTCGGCGCTCGCCGGCAGGAATGACGCCTGGTCGTTGCTCGACACCTCCTCGAGCCGACCGAACGTCGGCCCTCCCACCGCGGCACCCACCAGCCAGATCAGGACGACGACGACGGGCAGCAGGACCCTCAACCACGTACTTCTCATGAACTTCCACGCCTTCCTCAAGGTATCTCTGCAGCAAAGTATATCTATGATGGAGATAATGGGAACCAGCCTAAGCTGGAAGGAAAGAAGGCGAGGAACGATGGCGGCTCGGGACGACCTCATGGCACTCATGCGCCAGTTCACCGTGGAGACCGATCGCTACGTGGACGTCGCGAGCAACCGTGACAGCCTCTACCGCACCGACCTGCACGCCCTGAGCATCATGATGGGTGCCGCGCGGGCCGGGCTCACCGTCACGCCGGGCCTTCTCCGGGAGGAACTCAACCTCAGCTCGCCCGCCACCACGGCGCTCGTGGACCGGCTCGACTCCGCAGGACACGTGACGAGACGGCGCAGCGACGTCGACCGGCGCCAGGTCCACCTCGAGCTGACGGAGAAGGCGCGCACCACCGGCGCCCTGCTCTTCGCGCCCCTCGGACGTCACATCACCGGCGTCCTCGACCGGTACTCCGAGGAGGAACTCACACTGCTGCGCGACATGATGCAGCAGGTGACGGACGCGACGGTCGCCGCGACGATCGAGGCGCGGGACGACACAGCCGCTGACTGAGGGCCGGCCCGCGCTACGCTCCCCTCATGAGCGACGAGGTCTACTCCCACGGCCACCACCCCAGCGTCACCGCGGCGCATGCCGCCCGAACGGTCGCGACATCGGCCGCGTACCTCGAGCCGCTCCTCGAGAGCGGGATGGACCTGCTCGACATCGGCTGCGGCCCCGGCAGCATCACCGCCGGATTCGCCGATCTCGTGGTCCCCGGCGCGGTGGTGGGTATCGACAGCTCGGCGGACGTCATCGCGGAGGCCTCCGAGGCCCACGCCGACCTCCTGAACCTGACGTTCCGCGAGGGCAACGTCTACGACCTCGATGCCGCCGACGAGTCCTTCGACGTCGTCCACGCCCATCAGGTCCTCCAGCACCTGGCCGATCCCGTCGCTGCGCTCCGCGAGATGCGACGGGTGGTGCGGCCCGGCGGGCTCGTCGCGGTCCGCGAGGCCGACTTCGGGGCGATGACCTGGTTCCCGGCCGTCGACGAGCTCGACGAGTGGCGCGGGCTCTACGGGCACCTGGCCCGCGGGAACCGGGGCGAGCCCGACGCAGGGCGGCGACTCCCCGGCTGGGCCGCGGCGGCAGGCTTCGCGGAGATCGAGGTGTCGTCGTCGAACTGGACCTACTCCGCCGAAGCGGACCGCCGGTTCCTCGCGGACTCCTGGGCGGACCGGGTGCTGCACTCCGCCTTCGCGACGCAGGCGCTGGAGCGCGGGCTCGCCGAGCAGCAGACCCTCCGGCGGCTGGCCGAGGGTTGGCGCCGGTGGGCACGGCGCGACGACGGCGTCTTCCTCATGCCGAGCGTCGAGATCCTTGCCCGGGGCTGAGACGGGGCAGCACGTGTCCGCCGTCGTGCTCCTGCTCCAGCGCGTCCGCTCGGGGGCCCGCCGGTCCTAGCCACGGCGCCGGGCGCCGCTAGGCTGTCCGCATGTACCGCATCGTCACCGTCTGCACCGGCAACATCTGCCGCTCCCCCATGGCCGAACTCATGCTGGCCCACGCGTTCGCCGGGGCGGGCATGGCGGACGACGTCCTGGTGGACTCCGCGGGCACCACGGACTGGGAGTCCGGGCGACCCATCGACGAGCGCGCGGCAGCGAAGCTGACGGAGCTGGGCATCGAGAGCCACCTCCACCGAGCGCGGCGCTTCGAGACCGCGTGGTACCGCGAGCGGGATCTCATCCTGGCGCTCGACCTCGACCACTACCGCGAGCTGCGCTCCGAAGCGCCCGACGACGCCTCCCGGGACCGGATCCACCTGCTGCGCGAATTCGACCCGTCGACCACGGACACCGACCTCGAGGAGCTCGGCATCTACGACCCCTGGTACGGCGACTCCAGCGATTTCGAGGCCACCTGGGGCATGGTCGACGGCGCCGTCGACGGCGTGGTCCGCTTCGTGCGCCAGGAGCTCGACGCCGGCGGGCCGGACGCCTGATCCCGGACGCTTACCATGAACGGGTGAACCCCTCGCTCTGGCTGGCGCTGCTCGGCGCCGGAACCCTCATCAGCTTCGTGCCCGGAGCAGGTGCGGTGAACACGATGAGCAACGCCCTCACGGTCGGGTTCCGGCGCTCCATCTGGGGCATCCTGGGCCAGCAGGCCGCCCTGCTGGTGCACATCGGGATCGCGGCCGCCGGGGTCGGGATCCTGGTGGCGAACTCGCCCCTCGCCTTCGACCTCATCCGCTACACGGGCGCGGCCTACCTCGTGTACCTCGGCGTGAGGAAGTTCCTGCAGAAGCCCGACCACGGTGCTCTCCACGCCCTCCGCGGTGCCGAGGGACGGCTCACGATGTTCCGCCGCGGGGTGTGGGTGAACCTGCTCAACCCCAAGGCCGTCGTGTTCTTCCTCGCGCTGATCCCCCAGTTCATCCGGCCGGACGAGCCCCTCCTGCGTCAGTACGGCGTGCTGGCAGCGACCGTCGTGGTGATCGACGTCCTCGTCATGTGGTTCTTCTACGCCGGGACCGCCCGCTCGTTCCGCCGCTTCACGCGCGGCGACCGCGGCCAGACCATCCTCAACCGGACCTTCGGCTCGCTCTTCGTGGGCGTCGGCGCGCTGCTCGCGCTGGCCTGAGCCGTGCCCGCCGACACCCCGCTCCTCATCGCCGTCGACGGCCGGTCCGGTGCGGGCAAGACGACCCTCGCCGTCGAGCTCGCCGCCCTCCTCCGCGAGCACCACACCGTGTCCGTGTTCCACCTCGAGGACATCTACCCGGGCTGGGACGGTCTCGACGACGGCGTGGCACGCTACGTGGAGCACGTCCTTGTGCCGCTGCGCTCGGGCAGCACCGCCCGCTGGAACGCCTGGGACTGGACGGCCGGCCGGGACGGGCCGGAGCGCACGACGGCCGCCGCGGAGATCGTCCTGCTCGAGGGCGTGGGGGCGGCGACGGCGGCGGCACGCGCGCATCTCGACGTCGTGATCTGGGTCGAGGCCGACGCCGCGGTGCGGCACCGCTCGGCGATCGCCCGCGACGGCGAGACCTACTCCCCCTTCTGGGACCGCTGGGCCGACCAGGAGTCCGCCTGGCTCGCCGTCGACGATCCGAGCGGAGCGGCCGACGTCGTCGTGCGGGGGCACGCCGGCGAACCCACGCCACCGGCGGTGCGCCTGGCCCTCACCGCCCTGCCCGCCTGTGCCGGGCTGCTCGCACCGGAGCGTGCCGTGCGGCGCGGACTGGTCGTCGCCGCCGAGCGCATCGACGCCGCTCGGGGTGCCGGGCCCGACCCTGCGGCGCTGTTCTCGGCGCTCTACGCGGAGTCCGCCGCAGCGGTGTGGCTCGACAGCTCGAATGCGGCAGGTGCGGGTGGGGACGGCGTGGCCCCGGGCGGGCGCAACCGCTTCAGCATCCTGGCCGACGACGGCGGTGCCTTCGGGCAGCAGGCCTTCCACCGGGACGGGGTCACGGAGATCAGCGCGGGCGCCGTGACGGCGCGCGTGCGGGAGCCGTTCTTCCGCTGGCTCGACGACGTCTGGGGCCGGCGGGCGGTCCGCTCGCCCGAGGGTCTCGCCTGCGACTTCGGCCTCGGCTGGCTCGGGTACCTCGGCTACGAGCTCAAGCGGGAGACCGGGGGTTCGTCCGGTCCGCCCGCCGGCGAGGCCCTCCCGGATGCGGCGCTCGTCTTCGCCGGGCGCGCCGTCGTGATCGATCATGCGGACCGTGCCGTGCACCTCCTCACGCTCTCCGACGGACGGCCCGATCCCGAGCGGGAGGTGTGGTTGGCGCGGGCACGGCGTGCCGTCGCCTCCGCCGCACCTCCCGGCAGCGGGAGGCCGTTGCCCGTGCCCGCCTTCACCCTCCGTGACACGCGCGCCGAGTACCTCGCGAAGATCCACCGGGCGCAGGCGGAGATCACGGAGGGCACCACCTACGAGGTGTGCCTCACGACGTCGCTGTCCGCCGAGGTGCCGCGTGTCGACGCCCTGGCGGCCTACCTCCGCCTGCGCGCCGTGAGCCCCGCGCCCTTCGCCCACTTCCTCCGCTTCCCCGGCTTCGCGGTCGCGAGTTCCTCCCCCGAACGCTTCCTCCGCGTGACCGCCGACGGCGCCATGCGTGCCGAACCGATCAAGGGGACGCGGGGCCGCTCCACGGACGCCGCCGAGGACGCGGCCCTGCTGGAGGACCTGCGGACCTCGCCCAAGGACCGCGCGGAGAACATCATGATCGTGGACCTCCTGCGCAACGACCTCTCCCACCACGCCGTCCCCGGCTCCGTGACCGTCAGCCGGCTGTGTGCGATCGAGACCTACGCCTCGGTCCACCAGATGGTCAGCACCATCGACGCGCGCCTGCGCCCGGGCAGCCCCCGCGCCGGCGTCGTCGCCTCGGCCTTCCCGGCCGGGTCCATGACCGGCGCCCCGAAGATCAGCACCATGGCCGTCCTCGACGCGCTCGAGCGCGAGCCACGCGGGCCCTACTCGGGGGCCGCCGGGTACTTCAGCCTCACCGGGGCCACCGACCTCGCCGTGGTGATCCGCACCCTCGTGCTGCAGGACGGACCGGAGGACGGCGGCACCCGGCTGACCCTCGGCGTGGGCGGAGCGATCACCGCGGACTCCGTCCCGGACGACGAGTGGGACGAGATCCGGACGAAGGCGCGCGGAGTGCTCTCCGCGCTCGGGGCCCGCTTCCCGGAACACGACGCGCCGACGGGCTGATCCTGGCCGACGTCGACAGGTCACGGGAAGAAAGGTCTGGTGCCCCGTGACCCGTATCCCTACGATGATCTTCTAGGCCGATCGCCGGTACCGGCGACGCAGCTCCGGGGCGAGTCACCCTGGGACGGGCCGTGGCGCAGATGGGGGATTCTTCCGACATGAAGTCGTTCGCGTGTGGTGACGTGGTTCCGGGCTGCGACGCCCGCTGGACGGTCGAGTCCGAGGACGAGCTGCTGGCCGGCGTCCGCGACCACGCTGCGGCGGTCCACGGGCTCACGGACCTGCCGCCCGCCGTCGTCGCCGCCGTGCGTGCGCGGACGACGACCGCCTGATCCCGGGCACGTCGACAGCTCCGGGGCGGTGGTGGCCCATGCATGACATCGGGACGGTCCTGCTGCTGGAGGACCAGTGGAGCAGGGACCTCGAGTCGGCATGCCGGGGTGAGGGCATCGTGTCGATGTACCAGCCGATCGTGGACACGACGCGCGCCACGATCGCCGGCTTCGAGGCACTGCTGCGCTTCCCCGGGTACGGCGAGAAGAACCCCGCGGCGTGGTTCACCAAGGCCCGCGAACTCGGACGCGCCGCAGATCTCGAAGCAGCAGCACTGCGGGTCGCCCTCGCGCACCGGTCCGGACTCCCCCGGAACACCTTCCTCACGGTCAATGTCTCGCCGGACCTCCTCTCCTCGCCCGCGATCCGCTCCGTCTGGGAGGCGAGCGGGAACCTCGCCGGGCTGATCGTCGAGCTCACGGAACACTCCGCCATCGAGTCCTACGCCGCACTAAGGCCGGACCTCGACCTCCTGAAGGAACGCGGCGCACTGATCGCGGTGGACGACGCCGGCTCCGGGTACGCGGGGCTGCAGCACCTCCTCGCCCTCCGAACATCCTTCATCAAGATCGACCGGGACTTCATCAGCAACATCCACCACGACGAGGCGCGCCGTGCCCTCGTCGACATGCTGGGATCCTTCGCCGACAGGATCGACGCCTGGATCATCGCCGAGGGCGTGGAGCAGGTGGAGGAACTGGACGTGCTGGCGTCCCTCGGCGTCCCGCTCATGCAGGGCTATCTGCTCGGCCGCCCTGCCCTGCCCTGGGTCGGTCTCGACGAGGGCATGGCGCGGCACCTCGCGACACGCTCCGGCACCGGCCGCGCTCCCGCCATCCGGGCGATCACCGAGACCGCCCTCACGGTGCGGGACCTCACGGAAGCGGGGGCGGCCTTCGCCACCCAGCCCCTGCTCGCGGAGGTGGTCCTCCTTGCCGCCGGACGCCCGGTGTCCGTCCTCACCCGGGAGGACACCGTGGCCGGCGCGGTGCCGCCGGGGATGTGCGTGAACATCCACACACCCATCCGCGAGGCCCTCGCCCGCTGTATCACCCGCGACGAGCCGTCGCGCTTCGGCCCGGTCATGGCCACCGACGACGCCGGTCGCTTCGCGGGACTCGTCCGGCTGGAACGGCTCATCACCGCGCTCACGGACGAGCCGGCCGTCGCCGACGGGTCGACGAGCGGGGGATGCGCCGTCGCCAGCGATGCTCCTTGAGGGGAAAAAGACCTGCACGCGAGCGGAAGCACCGGGTTGCCCGGCCAGAGTGGAAGGACGCGACCGAAGACCTGGACCTGTCCGCGTCCTGACGTTGACTACATCGAAGCGCGTGCGCGGACGTGGGGTTCCGCCCTCCGGGAGTCAAGAAGAGGCTTCCAGGGGGCGATCTCGACGACCCTCCGGCACAGGCGCCCTGATCGAGGCGCCGATCGCAAGCGCTTCCAGCCCGCGTTGCGCAACTTCCCAGCTTCATGGCCGAGGGTGAGACTGAAAGGCAACGACGCGAGGGAGACATCATGAGTTCGGGCCACCTTGAACGGGTCGTCGCTGCGGCACGCTCCAGCCGCTCCCACACCACCATCGAGGGCCTGCACCCCGACACCGGTGCCCTGTCCCTGACGGAGCTGCAGGTGGCCGCGGCGTCGGCCGTCAGCAGCGGGGAGCCCCTGGCTGTCGTCGCCGCCATGGCGGACCTCCCCTCGCTCGCGGTCCTGGACGCCGTCGACGCACTGCAGCCCGGGTCCCACTGACCGCTGCGGATCGGGCCGGCGCCGGTTCGTGCCGCCGGCCAGGGACTAGGGTCGATGCATGAACGCCCTCCAGCCGACCGTCCTCCGCGGCAACGGGGTCATCCTCGAACCCCTCGCTCCGGACCACCATGACGGACTGGTCGACGCCGCCCGGGACGGACGCCTCTGGGAGCTGTGGTACACCTCGGTCCCCGAACCCGAGGACATGAGGCAGGAGATCGAGCGACGCCTCACCCTGCAGGACTCCGGATCCATGATCCCGTTCACCGCGCGGACCGTCGAAACGGACGGGCCGGGCCGGATCATCGGGATGACCACCTACATGAACATCGATCGGGACACGCCCCGCGTCGAGATCGGCTCCACCTGGAACGCCGCCTCGGCGCACCGCACGGGCACCAACACCGAGTCCAAGTACCTCCTGCTGCGCCACGCCTTCGAGGTGTTCGGGTGTCCCGCCGTCGAGTTCCGCACCCACTGGCTGAACCGCCAGTCCCGTGAGGCCATCACCCGCCTCGGCGCGAAGCAGGACGGCGTCCTCAGGAGCCACACCCGTGCGCGGAACGGCGAGCTGCGCGACACCGTCGTCTACTCGATCCTCGCCCACGAGTGGCCGATGGTGCGGGACGGCCTCCTGTTCAGGATGGGTCGGCCCTCGTCCTGACGGCCGGCCGGACGCCCTCGTCGCCTACGCTGTCAGGCATGACTGTTCTGGTGTTCCTCGACCCGGCCCACGACGACGGCACCGTGGCCGACGCCTCCCGTCCCCAGCTCATGGCCACCGATCTCGGCGCCACCCGGGGGGACGGCATCTTCGAGTCGATGCTGGCCGTCGGCGGGACACCGCGCAAGGAACAGGCCCATCTCGATCGGTTGGCGGCGTCGGCCGCCGCACTGGACCTGACCGTGCCCGGGGCCGGCGCCTGGAGCCGCGCGATCCGCACGGGTCTCCGCGAGTTCGCGGCGGCCGAGCCCGACCGCACGCACGCCGTCGTGAAGCTGATCGCGACGCGCGGCGTCGAGGGTGCGGGCAGCGCGACCGCCTGGGTGCAGGTGTCCCCCGTCCCGGCGTCGACACTGGAGCAGCGGGCGACAGGGCTCCGGGTGCTGTTCCTCGAGCGCGGGTACGACAGCACCGTCGCCCAGCGCGCGCCCTGGCTGCTCATGGGGGCCAAGACGCTCTCCTATGCCGTCAACATGGCGGCCGTGCGCTATGCCAGGGCGCACGGTGCCGACGACGTCATCTTCACGTCCTCCGACGGCAAGGTCCTCGAGGGCCCCACGTCCACGGTGCTGCTCGCCTACGACCGCGACGGGCGGAAGACCCTGCTCACCCCGCAGCTCGAGAGCGGCATCCTGGCCGGCACGTCACAGAGCGCGCTCTTCGCCGCGGCGAAGGAGCAGGGCTGGGAGCTGGGCTACGGACCGCTCGAGCCGCACCACCTGCTCGAGGCCGACGCCGTGTGGCTCATCTCGAGCATCCGGCTCCTCGCGCCCGTCCTCTCCCTCGACGGCCAGAACCTCCGGACGTCGACGGCCCTGACGGCCGAATTGACCGAGCTCGTCGACCGATTCGTGTAATCCTCGCCACAATCGCGCCCGAAAGGGCCGAATGCGACGTCGATCGTGGCTTTTCACCGGCCGGCGTTTTGACCCGGCCCTCCCTGCTGGCCTAGCGTTTTCCTGAAATCAAGAGTTCCAGCCCACGGCCCTGGCCGGCTGGACAGCAACCCTCTCCCGTAGTGGGGTGCTCCAGGTGAAGATTCGGCCGCCGGGACAAGTCCCCCGGATGGCAAGTACGGCGTCGTGCGGTCCAGCACCGGAAAATCCCGGGTCCCCCGTTCCGCATCTGCGCGCACAGCCCAGAACAGCGAGCGTGTCACCCAGCAGCAAGCAGCCCTTCCTCCTGCCGCCCCGCGGCGTCCCCGACACTCCATCCTCCGCGCCCGCCAGCGGGCGCAGCTTCGACGAAGGACCCCCATGACCATCTCCCGCAAGCTCCTCGCGGCCCTCACCGTCCCCCTGCTCGCTCTCACCGTCTCCTGCGGCAGCTCCTCGAGCGAGCCCACCGAGAGCACCGACGCGCTGGCCGGCAGCGACCAGCAGTCGCTCGACCAGTACACCACCGAGGACACCACGCCGATCGACGAGATCGACACGTCCGCGCTCGGCCTCATCACCGACGGCACCCTGCGCGTCGGTACGCTCTCGGACGCACCGCCGAACATCTTCCTCGAGGACGGTGTGTTCACCGGCTACGACAACGAACTGCTGCGTGCCATCGGCGAGAAGCTCGACCTCGAGGTCGAATTCGCGTCCACCGACTTCTCCGCCCTCCTCGCGCAGGTCCAGAACAAGCAGTTCGACGTCGGATCCTCCTCGATCTCGACGACGGCGGCCCGCCGCGAGAACGTCGGCTTCACCAACGGCTACGACTTCGGCTACATGGCCGTCGTCACGAAGGACGGCTCCTCCGTCACGGGCTTCGACTCCCTCTCGGAGAGCACCCGCATCGGCGTGGTCCAGGGCACCGTGCAGGACGACTACGTCTCCAACACCCTGGGTCTCGAGCCGGTCCGCTTCCCCGACTACAACACCGTCTACGCGAACGTGAAGAACGGTCAGGTCGACGCCTGGGTCGCCCCCTCCCAGCAGGCCACCGGCCAGGTGAAGGAGGGTGACGGCACGACGATCGCCGAGACCATCATCAACACGGAGAACTTCACCGCGTACGCCGTCAACAGCGACAACAAGGCGCTGATCGACGCGCTCAACGCGGGCCTCGACGCCGTGATCGCCGACGGCACGTGGACCGAGCTCACCCAGGAGTGGTACCCGGACCGCGAGCTCCCCTCCGACTGGAAGCCCGGCAGCAAAGCCGCGGTCGTGAAGTAGCCGGTCCTGCATGGATGCCTTCGAACAACTCGGTAAGACGTTCTTCGACTGGGAGGCGATGGCCGCCGTCCTGCCGGACCTCCTGACCGTCGGACTGCCCAACACCCTCCTGCTCGCGCTGGCCTCGGGCGTCATCGGCACGATCGTCGGCATGCTCCTCGCCATCATGGGGATCTCCCGCAACCGCGTGCTCCGGTGGATCGCCCGCATCTACACGGACATCTTCCGCGGCCTCCCCGCCGTCGTGATCATCCTGCTCATCGGCCTGGGACTCGGTCCGATCCTCCGGCAGCTCACGGGCAGCACGAGCCCCTATCCGCTGGGCATCCTCGCGCTCTCGCTGATCGCGTCGGCGTACATCGGCGAGATCTTCCGCTCGGGCATCCAGAGCGTGGAGAAGGGCCAGCTCGAGGCCACCCGGGCGCTGGGCTTCAGCTACGGCTCGTCCATGCGGCTCGTGGTCATCCCCCAGGGCGTCAGACGCGTGCTGCCCGCCCTGGTGAACCAGTTCATCGCGCTCATCAAGGAGTCCTCGCTCATCTACTTCATCGGCCTCGTCGCCAGTGAACGGGAGCTCTTCCGGGTGGGCAACGATGCCGCGAGCAACACGGGCAACCTGTCGCCGCTCATCGCGGCCGGAGTCCTGTACCTGTGCCTGACCATCCCGCTCACGCACCTGGTGAACTTCATCGACCACCGGCTGCGCGTCGGGCGGAAGCAGAAGCCCGAGCCGGAGGACCTCACCACCATGAGCGAAGGAGCACGGGCATGAAGGGCATCGAGTCGGGCACGCTGACCGGACGGGGCCTGCACCTCTCCTTCGGCTCGAACCACGTGCTGCGCGGTATCGACCTGCACGTGGAGCGGGGCACCACGGCGTCGGTGATCGGCCCGTCGGGGTCCGGCAAGTCCACGCTGCTGCGCGTCCTGAACCGCCTCATCGAGCCGGACCAGGGGGACATCCTCCTGGACGGGCGCTCCGTCCTGAAGGACAACCCGGACGAGCTGCGCCGCCGCATCGGGATGGTGTTCCAGCAGTTCAACCTGTTCCCGCACAAGACGGTGCTGGAGAACGTCACGCTGGCCCTGCGCAAGCTGCGCGGGATGTCGGCGGACGAGGCGCGCCGGAAGGGCCTCGCCCAGCTGGACCTCGTGGGCCTGAAGCACAAGGCCGATGCCCGGCCGGGCAACCTGTCCGGCGGGCAGCAGCAGCGCGTGGCGATCGCCCGTGCCCTGGCGATGGATCCCGAAGTGATGTTCTTCGACGAGGCGACCTCGGCCCTCGACCCCGAGCTGGTCAAGGGGGTGCTGGCCCTCATGGCGGATCTCGCGTCGGCGGGCATGACCATGGTCGTGGTCACGCACGAGATGGGGTTCTCCCGGAACGTCTCCGACACGGTGACGTTCATGGACGCCGGCGTCGTCGTCGAGTCCGGTCCGCCGGCGGCGATCTTCGACGACCCGCGGACGGCCCGCCTGCGATCGTTCCTCTCGGACGTCCTCTAGCCGGACCGCCGGCACGGACGATGCGCCCACAGGGGGCCCGCCACGGCGGGCCCCCTGTGGCGTCTGCCCCGGCCGTCATCCCGGCGCGTTCCTCCCGACGGCGTCAGGACAGGATGAAGTTCCAGGTCCCGGCGAGGACGGCCGCGGTGACCGCACCGGCCGCGATGAGGAGCCCGACGGCCGCGACGACGGCGTCGAGCGCCGAGAACGAGCTCTCCCGGGCCCAGGTGCGTGTCCCGCCACCGAAGCCGCGGGCCTCCATGGCCGTCGCGAGGCGGGTGGCGCGCCGGATCGCCTGCACGATCAGCCCGAAGGACTGCCCGAGGAGGTTGCGGGTGCGCGCGCCGACGGACCCGCCCGATCCCACACCGCGCGCGTGGCGGGCCAGCCCGAGCGTCTCCCACTGCTCCACCAGCAGACCCGCGAGCCGCAGCGACGCGAGCCCGCCGAGCACGAAGCGGTGCGGCAGGTGCAGCTTCTGCGCGAGGGCGTCGGCGAGGTCGGTGGGGTCGGTGGTGAGCAGGACGAAGATCCCCGGCAGCGCGAGCGCGAGCCCGCGGAGTCCGACGGCGATCCCCGACGCGACGGAGTCCTCGGTGAACAGGAACGGCCCCACGTCGAGCACCACCCCACCGGTCTTCTCGGCCAGCAGTGCCGTGCCGTAGGCGCCGATCAGGGCGGCGACCAGCAGCGGCCAGATCCGGCGTGCCAGTGCCAGGACGCTGATGCCGAGCAGGGGCATGAGCACCAGTTCGCAGGTGAGGACCACAGCCGCGCTGACCCAGTCGATGCTCGCCATCAGGGCGAGCGTGATGACGGTGGCAGCGAACAGCTTGGACACCGGGTTGGCCCGCAGGAGCGTCTTCCCGGTCAGGACCGGTGTCAGGTAGTCGGTGCTCATCGGTGCACCAGGGTCCCCGCACCGCCGGAGACGTGCAGGGTCGCTCCGCCCAGTGCGTCGATGAACTCGGCGTCGTGGGTGACGGAGAGCACGGCCACACCGTCGTCGACCAGTTCGCGGAGCAGGGTGACGAGCTCGGCCCAGGTCAGGGCGTCCTGTCCGAAGGTCGGCTCGTCGAGGATCAGGATCCGCGGCGCGGTGGCGAGCATCGTCGCCACGGACAGGCGGCGCTTCTCGCCACCGGAGAGCGTGAAGGGGTTGGCCTGCAGGAGGTGCGTGAGGCGGAGGCGCTCGGCGAGTTCAGCGATGCGTCCAGGAGCCTGCGCGCCGCCCACCCTGGCCGGGCCGACGGCGAGCTCCTCCCCCACGCTCGCGGTGAGGAACTGGTGCTCGGGTTCCTGGAACACCGTCCCGATGCGCTGGACGAGCTCGGTGGACCGCCACCGGAAGGGGTCGTCACCGGCCGTGCCCGCGAGGGCCGGGACGGCCCGGACCGAGCCGGCCCGGGGGCGCAGCAGACCGCCGAGGGTCAGGGCCGCCGTCGACTTCCCGGCACCGTTGGGGCCCGTGATGCCGAGGGCCTGGCCGGCACGGACGGTGAGGTCGAGCCCGGCGACGGCGACCGGACCGCGCTTCGTGCGCGCGACGTCGAGCCCGGTGGCTGCGAGGAGCACCTCCCCTCCGGCGGACGTCGGCACGGCGCCGCCGACGGCGGGCCGTCGACCGGGCACCCACACACCCGCCTGTTCGAGACGGCTGCGGGTCGCCTCCTGCACGAGGACCTCGCCGGGTGCGCCGTCGGCGAGGACACCGCCGTCGGCATCCAGCACGATCACGCGGTCGACGACATCGGCCCACACCGCGACCCTGTGCTCGACGACGACGAGCGTGGCCCGGGTGCGATCGAGGACCCGGATCACGGCGTCCCGGACCTCGACGACGCCGTCCGGGTCGAGGTTGGCCGTGGGTTCGTCGAGCAGCAGCAGTCCGGGCTCCATCGCGAGGACGGAGGCGAGTGCGAGGCGCTGCTTCTGCCCGCCGGACAGGGCGGTGGTGGGGTGGTCGAGCGGCAGGTCGAGGCCGACGTCGTCGAGCGCCCGGTGCACGCGTCGCCAGATCTCGTCCCGCGGCACGGCGAGGTTCTCGGCCGCGAAGGCCACCTCGTCGCCGACGCGGGCGAGGACCACCTGGGACTCCGGGTCCTGCAGCACCAGACCCGCGCGTCCCCGCGCCGCGGCGGGCGGGACGCCGTCGAGCAGGAGGTCCCCCTCCTGCTCACCCTCGTCATTGCTGCCGAGCACGCCGGCCAGCGCGTGGAGCACCGTGGACTTCCCCGCGCCGGAGGCACCGAGCAGCAGCACCCGCTCTCCGGGCGTCAGCTCGAGGTCGAGGTGCCGGGCGGCGAACGCCCGGCGCCCGGCATGACGCCAGCCCCACCCCCGCGCGCTGACCTGCACGGCGCGCGGGAGGGGCCCGTCGAGTGGTGTCACACGTCCGCCGTGCGGCCGGCGGCGAACGAGGACAGCACGCCCGTCCGCGCCAGGCCCCGGGTGGCGAGCCAGGACAGTAGCCCGGCGATGACGACGCCGGAGATGGCCGCGAACAGCACGTAGAGGAGCTTGAACTCGATGGTCCACAGCGCGTTGTACAGGATGTTCTCGCTGATCCCGAGCGCCAGTCCGGCACCGAGTCCGGCCAGCAGTGCCACGGGGAGGTTCCATCTCCGGTAGAGGAACAGCAGGAACACGAGTTCCGCGCCGAGACCCTGGATGGCGCCGGAGACCAGCACGGCCATACCGAACTGCGTGCCGATGAGGGCGGACACGGCGGCTGCGAGGACCTCGCAGTAGATCGCCGCCCCGGGTTTGCGGATGATCAGGCCGCCGAGGACGCCGGCGATCAGCCAGCCCCCGGAGTAGAGCCCGCCGAGCGGCGGGAAACCGGCGGTGAGCAGACTGATGCCCGAGTAGCCGGCGGACCACGCGAAGAACAGGACGCCGACGGCGACCGCGATGACCGAGGCCACGACGATGTCGACGACGCGCCACTGGTTGGTGTGCCGGGAGACGCCCCTGAGGGCGGTGGGTGATGCCATGGTGGATCCTCCTGAGGTACAGGAGGGGGGAGTGCCGGTACCGCCGGGGCGGTGTCCGTGCACTCCGAGAACTCGACTCCCTTCGCCGGTACTAGCCGGATCAGGTTCGAGGGTCTGCGGCGGTCCGCACTCTCAGCGCCCGACCCGGCAGCGTGCTGCGGGTCTGCGCTCCCCTGTCGTGTGATGGTTGAGCGTTCCGATCCTACACCGCAGGGGCGTGCGCCCGGGCAGGTCGACCGGCCTGGACGAACCACGGCGGACGTCCCGCGGCCAGGGCGGACCCGTCCCTGCCGAGCGCCTCGTCGCGCGGCTAGGGTAGGTACAGGACCACCGGACGAGAAGGAGAAACCATGAACGTCGTGTTCAAGCTGCTCGGAGTGGGAATGAGTGTGGGTGCGGGCTTCGTCGGCACCAAGCTCGTCGACTTCCTGTGGGAGAAGATCACGGGCGAGGCGCCCCCGAAGAGCAAGGACGGACTGGAGAACACGCTGCGCTCGGCCCTGGTCTTCGCGATCGTCTCCGGAGCGGTCAGCACCACCATCCAGGTGCTCACCAACCGTTCCACGCAGCAGGCGATCGAGAGGTTCGCGAAGACCCGCGACCTGACCTGAGCCACGGGCGCTCAGGGTACCACCGCGGAGCAGCAGGACAGGACGGGCTCCCCAGGGGCCCGTCCTGTCCTCGCGCAGGGCGGTGTCCGGGCGCCTCTCCCGCTACTCGCCGTCCGCCTGTCGCAGGTCGGGCCTGACGGCCTCGAGGATGCGGTGGAGGCTCATGCCGAGCGCCGCGGCTGCGCCGAACGGCACCTCCCTCGAGGACGTCCCGTACGCCGCCGCTTCCAGGTCGCGGAGCGCGCGTTCCGCCGCGGCGAGCATCGCGGCATCGTCCTCCTCCACCGTCCAGAGGTCCAGCACGTCCCCGACGGCCGTGAAGGCGGACTCCAGGGCCGGCCGGACCGCCACCGGCAGGGGCCGTTCGCGGGATGTCCCGTGCAGGGCGTCCTGCAGGAGGTTGGTGATGTTCAGGGTGTGCGAGGCGACCACTTCGAGGACCTCGACGTGCCGGTAGTCCTCCCGGACGTCACGGGGGTGGAAGCGTCGGCGCACGTTGCCCTTGCGGCTCTCGTCCGCGTACTGGAGTGCGCTGCGGGCGTTGCGGGCCGAGGCCGAGAGGCCGTCCCGCACCTCCGCCCACCGTGCGTCGTCCTCCGCCCAGTCCTCCTCCAGCGCCTGGCCCATCTGCTGCAGGTCCCGGGCCGCGGTCCGTCGGAGCAGACTCATCTGGCCGACGGCGTCATTGAGGTGGAGCGGCGGGAAGATCAGGGCGCTGACGGCCAGCCCCACCCCCACGCCGACCACGGTCTGCACGAGGTAGCCCAGGGAGTACCCGAGGTCCTCGTTCCCGATCACGAGGACGAAGAGCCCGGCCGAGGCGATTCCCGAACCGCCGCCGGCCGTCCTCCTGAGGAATCCGCCCAGCAGCACCCCGGCCCCGACCACGAACCCGATGGTGATCCAGTTCGGGTCCCCCGCCCAGACCGCGACGTAGGCGAGGACGATCCCGAGGGTCAGGCCCACCACGGTCTGAAGGCCGAGCTTGAGGGTACCCGAGACCGTGGGGTACATGGCCAGGAGGGCGCCGAGCGGCGCGTAGTAGGGGTACTCCGACGGCGTCCCGGGGATGGCCAGGGCCAGGGTCCACGCGAGGGCGGCGGCGAGCGCCGCCTTCGCCGCGAGGAGGAGTTGCGGGTTGACGGCCGCCGCTCGCATCCGGCTTTTCAGCGCGGGGTCGAGGCGCGGGACGCGGAGGCGGCGACCGGGGATCCGGTTCTGGGACATCCCCGCAGTATGGCACCGGAGCGGTAGGTCCCGCCCGGGCCGGGGCGGCAGCATCGTCTCCATGGACAGGGAGCCCGCCCTTTCCCCAGGGGCCGTGCCGGACGATACTGGCGGCATGAGCATCCTCAGCACGCAACAGATCCTCGATGCCGGGCTGGACGACTGGCGGAAACTCGCCCAGGCCCTGCACGCCCGCTTCCTGACGCACGACTTCGCCACCGGGGTGGCACTCGTCTCGGCCATCGGCGATCTCGCGGAGGAGGCGGACCACCATCCCGACGTCACGCTGAGCTATCCCCACGTGGACGTGTTGCTCATGAGCCACGACGCCGCGGGCGTGACGGGACGCGACGTCGACCTCGCGCGCCGCATCAGCGACCTCGCCGGCGGTCGCGGTCTCCTGGCCGATCCCGCTGCTCCCGCCGTCGTCGAGCTCGCCCTCGACACGGCGGACGTCGCGGGGATCGGCCCGTTCTGGGCCGCTCTGCTGACGGGTGATGCGGATGCGCTGGACGGCGACGACGTCACCGACCCGACCGGACGCGTCCCGCTCCTGTGGTTCCAGCACACCGATGCCCACGACATCCCGCGCCAGCGCTTCCACCTCGACGTGTGGTTGCCGCACGACGTCGCAGAGGCGCGGATCGCCGGTGCCGTCGCCGCCGGTGGGACGGTCGTCGACGACGGGCGGGCGCCGTCGTTCACGGTCCTGGCGGACACCGACGGCAACCGCGCCTGCGTCTGCACCGTCCTGGGACGCTGAGGCGATCCGGCAGCCATGACCGGGCACGAGGACCGGGGGGAGGACGTCGACGTCCTGGTGGTCGGTGCCGGGCCGACCGGCCTGATGCTTGCCAACTGGCTCGTGAGGCTGGGCGTCCGGGTCGCCGTCATCGACGCGAAGGACGGACCGACGGAGGAGTCACGGGCGCTCGGGGTGCACTCGCGCTCCATGGAGATCTACGACCAGCTCGGCGTCGTCGAGCGCGTCCTGGACCAGGCCGTGCGCGCAGTATCGATGCGGCAGGGATTCGGCCGGACGGCCTTCGCGCCCATCCCGCTCACCACCCTCGGTCGCGGGATCACCCCCTACCCCGGCATGTATGTGCTCGAGCAGAGCGCCAACGAGCGGATCCTCGCGGAGAACCTCCTGGCGCTCGGCGGGTCCGTCCGCTGGCGGCACCGCCTCGTGGCCCTGGACCTCGCCGACGGCGGTGTCGTCGCGCGCGGGGACGCTCCGGCGGGCCCCTGGACGCTCCGCGCGCGGTACGCGGTGGGGTGCGACGGTGCATCGTCGACGGTGCGGGCACTCCTCGGCATCCCCTTCGAGGGGACCACCAGCCGCCGGACCTTCTACCTCGTGGACGCCGTGGGAGTGGAGGGGCTGGCTTCCGCCTCCGTCAACATCCGGCAGGGCGCCACCGAGTTCCTCCTCGCCTTCCCCATGCGGCCCGACGGCGAGGGCCGGGGCGGACAGCGCCTGATCGGGATCGCCTCCGACGACGACGCCCCCGCCGTCACGGAGGACGTCGCGCGGAGCCGCCTCGCAGCGTCCTTCGGTGTCACCTACGAGTGGTCCCGCTGGTTCTCCACCTACCGGGTCCACCACCGCATCGCAGCGCGGTTCCGGACGGGGCCCGTGTTCCTCGCCGGGGATGCCGCCCACGTCCACTCACCCGTCGGCGCACAGGGCATGAACACCGGGCTGCAGGACGCGCACAATCTCGCGTTCACGCTCGCCGACGTGATCCTCCGAGCCGCCCCCGAGCGCACCCTCGACCGCTACGAGGCCGAGCGCCGGCCGGTCGCCCTGCGGCTGCTGCGCACCACGGATGCCGTCTTCCGCGGCATCACCTCACGCTCGCGCCCCGCCCTGCTGGTGCGCCGGTACCTGCCGCGGGTCGTGCTGCCGCCGGCCGTCGCCGTCCTGCCGCACCTGCCCCTCGGGCGGCGGCTCGCGGGCTATCTCGGCCAGGTCCGCATCCGGTACTGCATGCCCGGCGCTCGGGAGGGGCAGCGGGGACGGCACGCCGTCGTCGGCCGCCGCCTGCCGTGGACGGGCGGGAACTTCGACGCGCTGCGGGCTGCGTCCTGGCAGGTGCACGCGTACGGCGCAGGAGCCGATGCTCCCGAGGCCGTCGTCGTCGCGGAGGAGCTCGGTCTGGCGCTCCAGGCGTTCACCTCCGGTGGTGCCACCGGGCTGCGTGCCGGCACCCTCTACCTCGTGCGGCCGGACGGCTTCGTCGCCTCGGCCGCTCCGCCCGCGGACGCCGTGCGGGTCTTCCGCGCGGCGCTGCAGGATCTGGCCCCCCATCTGCTCGTGGAAGGACGACGATCATGACGACCATCGACACCGGGGCACGCCCCTCGGGCACCGGGTGCGCGGAGTGCGAGGACACCGGCGGGTGGTGGGTGCACCTGAGGAGGTGTGCGGGCTGCGGGCACGTCGGCTGCTGCGACAGCTCGCCCGCCCAGCACGCCTCGGCCCACGCCGCCGGGACCGGTCATGCCGTGGCCATGTCCTTCGAGCCGGGCGAGGACTGGTTCTGGGACTACCGTGCGCAGCAGTTCGTCGACGGTCCGGCGCTCGCGGAGCCCACGAGCAGGCCTCTGGATCAGCCCGCGCCGGGGCCCGCCGGTCGTGTCCCCACCGACTGGCGACGACACCTCCACTGAAGGCGCAGACCGGACCGGCCACCCCGGGCCTGCCGGTGGACCTGCTCCGTGACAGCCGTCCGACAGCGAGGTCCTGATGCGTGGCGCCGTCGGTCTACGGGGCCCCGGGAGCGTGCTGCACGCCCAACCCCTCGAGCAGGACCACCAGGCTGGTCCGCAGTCCCGGCTCCGCGCCGAAGGACCGGTGGGCGACCGGTAGCGTCTCGGCGGCCCAGTGCAGCGTCTCCCGCCCCGCATCGGTCAGTCGGACGGTCAGCGCCCTGCCGGCGCGCGCGGACGCCCCACGTGTCAGGAAGCCCCGGCCTTCCAGCGACGCCAGCGTGCGGCGCAGGGTCTGGGGCTGCAGATGCAGGATGCGGGCGAGCGACGCCTGGGTTGCGGGCTCGACGGCCTGGAGGGCCTGCAGCGCCACGAGCCCCGCAGTGGTGAGGCCCGCTCCCTGCAGCCGCTCGTTGACGTCCTGCTCCCACAGGCGCGCCGCCGTCGTGAGGAGGCGGCTGGTCGACCACCCCTCGTCAGCGGACGATCCACCGGCCTCGGCTGAGCCGCGCGACACGGACACTGCCATGGCGCGGGAGATGGCGGCGCGCGGGCGGGTCATGCGGTCCACCCCGCGCGGCCCGTCAGGGCCGGCAGCACCTCGTCGACGGCGGCGCCCAGCTGGTGGTCCACGGCGTCGTCGATCATGGCCCACGGGCGCGGCACGGTGCGCAGTCCACGCAGGAGCACCGACGTGGCCTCGACGAGGCGGTCGGCACCGATCATGGCGGCGCTCGACCGGAGGCTCAGCAGCGCGATGACGGCCTGCTCGGTCTGCCGTGCGGTGCACGCACGCCTGATGCGCCGCAGACGCTCCGGAGCGAGCTCGACGAAGGACGCCACGAAGGACGTGACTGCTTCCGGCGACGTCTCCGCGACGAATCGCTCGAGGACGGCGCTGTCGATGGGATACGACGGGTAGGGACCCTGCACGGTCATGCCGATGACTCCTGGGTAGCGCTGGGCGGACTGAGACCAGCAGGGCTGAGCCAGGCAGGAGAAGGATGGGACGGCGCGGGGACGTTCTTCTTCACCGGCATGCGCCCCCGCAGAACCGTTGTTGACCTGACGGACACGCTACCGTGCGTCGTGCCGGTCCTGGAAGTCGTCGGCCCGGTCCCGGGTCAGGCGGCACCCTCGCGGGGTAGGACCTCGTCGAGATACGCACCGAGGACGCGTGGGCTGAACGGCTTGCCCATGAAGTGGTCGGAGCCGGCGGCGAGGCACTGTTCGGCGGTGAGCTGGGGCGGGCGCGCGGAGATGGTCAGGATGTGCGCGTGGGACAGGGCACGCAGGACGGGACACAGGGTCAGCCCGTCCATGTCGGGCAGGTTGAGGTCGAGCGTGATCAGCTGGGGGTCCGTCTCCTCCACGAGGCGCCGGCCCTCTGCCCCGGTGATGGCCTCGTGGACCGAGAACCCGCGGGAGGACAGCACGATCACGAGCAGCTGGCGGATGTCGGCGTCGTCCTCGATCACGACGGCCTCCCGCCGCTGCCCGTTCATGCCCTCGCTCCGTCCCATCGCCACCCCATCGTTCCGATCCCCCCGATCAGCAGTTACCTTACCGTCCCCGGCCGCCATACCCCCCGCTGCCCGGTCACCCGTCGGTGCTCCCTGGCCAGGGCGGCGGATCAGGAGGATCTGCCGGACTCGCCCCGGGTGGTCGCGCCGCCCGGCGCACCGCGTCGGGGAGAACCGGCACCGGGACCGCCCGTCCCGGTGTCCTCCCCCGTGGTCGCAGCGTCGCCCGGTGCACCGGCCTCGGCATCCCCGGCGGGAGATCCGGGACGCTCCTGCTCGTGGCCGGGCGCCGCCGCGGCCCGCGTGACGACGTCGTCGAGCTCGTCGAGGGTCAGCAGGTCCCGCCGCAGGTGCCGTGTGCGGTATCCGGCCCGTCCCACCATGTGCGCAGAGACGGGGCTGGTGAGGAGCTGGAAGACCCAGCAGAGCACGAGGATCGGCACCAGCAGCCAGCTGCCGTTCTCCACCGCGAGGGCGAGCAGGAAGAGCAGCAGTCCCAGCACCTGCGGCTTCGTGGCAGCGTGCATGCGCGAGAGCAGGTCGGGGAAGCGGACGAGCCCCACGCCGGCCGCGAGCGACATGAGGGCACCGCCGATGAGGAGGACGGAGACGACGACGTCCTGGACCATGGGCTACTTCCTGTCCGTGACGAAACGGGCGACCGTGACCGATCCGATGAAGCCGATCAGAGAGATCGTGACCAGCAGGATCAGGTTGTCGAGGTGCCTGTTCACCACCATGTTCAGCACGAGGGCCGCGCCGATGACGGCGAGGACGACGTCGAGCGCGAGGACGCGGTCCAGGATCGACGGTCCCAGGACCGCACGGTAGAGGGCCAGACCCGCGGCCAGCGCGAGTATTCCCCCTACGACATAGATCACGGCGTTCATGCCCGCTCCTCCGCCAGCAGTGCATCGAGGTCCGTCCGGGTCCCCATGATGCGGATGAGCCACGCCTCGGTCGCGCGGACCTCCTCGCGGATGTCCTGGGCGTCCTCGTCCGTCAGGACGTTGAGGCAGTGCAGGTAGAGCGTCGACGTCGAGCGGTCGACCTCCAGCACGAGCGAGCCCGGGATCAGCGAGAGGGCGTGCCCGGTGGCGGTCACGAGGAAGTCGGAGGAGCTCCGCAGTTCGACCGCCACCACGGCGTTCCGGAGCTCCGGTCCCCGCGTGAGGCCGAGCCAGAACACCTGCACGCTGGCGGTGACGAGCTGGACGAGGAACCTCCCGATGAACGGCACCAGCCAGAACACGTTGAACCGCCCTGTCAGCTCCACCGGAGGAAGATAGAAGAAGTTGACGACGCCATAGGCGATGATCGCCCCGAACACCAGGTTCCCGACGCCGAAGTCCTGCCAGAGTGCGCCCCACACCAGGACCAGCCAGATGACGAGGGGAAGCTCCGTGATCAGGGGGATCCGCTGCCGGCTCATCGGTCGGCCCCCGCTCCGAGGACGGCCTCGATGTACGGCGTGCGGTCGAGCATCTCCTGCGCGGCGCCGTCGCTCAGGGTGAACAGCGGCCCCGCGAGGACGGTCAGCGCGAGCCCCAGGGCGACGAGGCCGATCGTGGGGCCGGTCATGCTCGCCGGCAGCAGCCGCACGGGGTCCTTGCCGGCGAACCGACCGGTGTCCTCGCCGGTCACGTGGCGGGAGGTCCCGACGCTCGAGCCGTCGGCCTTGCTCGCGAGGAGGATGGGATCAGGGTCCTCGGCATCGGCCGGGCTGCGCCAGAACGCACGGTTCCATACGCGGGCCATCACGAGCAGTGTGAGCAGGCTGGTCGCCACTCCCCCGGCCACCAGCACGTAGGCGAGGGGTGTGCCGAGTTCCACGCCCGCCTGGATCAGGCCGAGCTTGCCGAGGAAACCGGAGAACGGCGGGATCCCGGCGAGGTTCATGGCCGGCAGGAAGAACAGGAGCCCGAGCAGCGGCGACAGCTTCGCGAGCCCGCCGAGCCGGTCCACGTTCGCCGTCCCACCACGGCGCTCGATCAGCCCCGTCACGAGGAAGAGGCTGGTCTGCACGATGATGTGGTGGGCCACGTAGTAGACGGCCGCGCCGAGGCCGATCCGCGTGGAGATCGCGAGCCCGAACACCATGTAGCCGATATGGCTGACGAGGGTGAAGGAGAGCAGCCTCTTGATGTCCGACTGCGCCAGGGCGCCGAGGATGCCCACCACCATGGTCAGCAGGGCGACCACCATGAGGAGGGAGTTGATGCGGTCACCCGGGAAGAGCAGCGTCTCCACGCGCACCATCGCGTACACGCCCACCTTCGTCAGCAGACCCGCGAACACCGCGGTCACGGGAGCCGGTGCGGTGGGGTAGGAGTCGGGGAGCCAGAAGGAGAGCGGGAAGACCGCGGCCTTGATGCCGAAGGCCACGAGCAGCATGAGATGGAGGACCAGTTGTGTCGCCGGGTCCACCGACTCCAGCTTCACGGCGAGATCCGCCATGTTGATGGTCCCCGTGGCTCCGTAGATCATCGCGATCGCGATGAGGAACAGCATGGACGACACCACGCTCACGACGACGTAGGTCACGCCCGCACGGATGCGCGGGGCGGTCCCGCCGAGCGTCATGAGGACGTAGCTCGCGGTGAGGAGGATCTCGAATCCGACGTACAGGTTGAAGAGGTCCCCGGTCAGGAAAGCGTTGGACACCCCTGCCACCAGGATCAGGTAGGTGGGGTGGAAGATCGAGACCGGCCCGTCCTCGTCGCCGTCCGCCATTCCCTGGCCGGCGGCATAGATCAGCACCGAGAGGCTGACGGCGGAGGACACCACGAGCATCAGCGCCGAGAACTGGTCGACGACGAGCACGATCCCGAAGGGTGGCTCCCAGCCGCCGAGCTTCACGGCGTGCGTGCCGGCGGACGGGGCGGAGATGAGCATCACCACCTCGATCAGGAGCGTCACACTGAGCGTCGAGATGCTCACCGCCCGCTGCGCCCGGGCGTGGCGGATCAGGATGAAGGTCACCGCGGCCCCGAGGAAGGGCAGGACGACGGCGAGCGGGGCGAGGTCCGCGGCGATCATCGGGGTCCTTCCGTTCTGCCCGCGCGATCGGCGGCGGCAGCGGCGGACGGATCCTCCGCCTCACTGAACTCGGTGGTGTCGGCGATGATGTCGGCGTCGTCCTCGTAGTCGTAGCTGTCCTGGTCGGCGACCCTGCGGTCCTCGGGATCGTCCTGCACGTCGTCCACGCGGCCCAGCACCCAGGACCGGTAGATGATGCCGAGCATGAACGCCGTGACGGCGAAGGTGATCACGATCGCCGTCAGGATCAGGGCCTGCGGCAGGCTGTCGGTGTACTCCTCCGCGGGAGTCCCCGCGGTGTACAGCGGGGATCTCCCGCTCGGGCCGCTCGTCGCCAGGATCAGGATGTTCGCGCCGTTGCCGAGCAGGATCAGGCCGAGGAGCACCCGGGTGAGGCTGCGCTCGAGCAGGAGGTAGATGCCCGCGGCGAAGAAGGCCGCCATGAGGACGATCAGCGTGATGTTGACCGTCATGGCCGTACTCCCTCTGCCTCGGTGGCGGGTGGGACGAGGGCGTCGGCCCCGGTGTCCTCGGCGACAGGGTCGTCCGATTCCGCGCGTTCGTCGATCTCCGATCCGAGGCTCCGCAGGACGTCGAGGACCAGGCCGACGACGATGATGTAGACGCCGATGTCGAAGATGGTGGACGTCACGAACTTCACGTCGCCGAAGACGGGCAGCCAGAACTCGAGGATGTAGCTCTCCAGGACGGCCCCGCCGAGGAACAGGGGCGCGATCGCCGTCAGGGTCACGATCGCGAGTCCGGCGCCGAGGAGGGTTCCGGCGCTCACCGGGCTGGCCTCCGCCAGTTCGAACCGTCCGCCCGCCAGGTATCGGATGGCCAGGGCGAGGCCCGCGGTGAGGCCTCCGGCGAAGCCGCCGCCGGGCAGGTTGTGACCGGCGACCAGCAGGTAGACGGAGAGCACGATGATCGTGTGGAAGAGCAGCCGCGTGATGACCTCGAAGATGATGGAGCGGCGCTCCGGGGCCAGGGTACGACCGGCGACGAGCCACGGATCGCGGCTGACGTCCGCGAACCTCATCGCCAGGGCACGCGCGGCACCGGCCCGCCCACCGGCGTCGAGCGGTTCCTGCCCGCGGTCCACCGAGCCGTCCTCGACGCCGTCGGCCCGGCGCCGCTTGTCCCCCCGCCCGCGGACGAAGATGAGGCTCGCGATACCGGTCGCCGCGATGGCGAGCACGGTGATCTCGCCGAGCGTGTCCCATGCCCGGATGTCGACCAGGAGCACGTTGACGGCATTCGCGCCGCCGCCCTCGTCGTAGGCCATGCCCGGGTAGGCGATCGAGATTGGAGCGGAGTTCCGGGAGGCCATTGCCGACATCGCGATCACCGCCATGATGCCGCCGAAGGCGATCCCGAGGCCCGCCCGCAGGAGGCGGTGCCTGCTCTCCGCGCGGTTCCACAGGCGGGCCGGCAGCGAGCGCAGTGCCAGGACGAAGGCGACCAGCACGATCGTCTCGACGAGCATCTGCGTCAGGGCCAGGTCAGGAGCTCCGTGGAGGGCATAGATGATCGCCATGCCGTAGCCCGTGATGCCCACCATGAGTACCGCCATGAAGCGCTTGGTGGCACGGAGCGCGGCCACGATGCCGACCAGGATCGCGGCCGCCGCCACGACCTGGGCCGGCGAATCCGCGATGCGGAAGTCTGCCGGCATCGGCGCGTCGAAGACGATCAGGGCCGTGAGCGGCGTGACGACGGCCGTGGTGAGGATGACGAAGAGATAGAAGGCGAGGGAGCCTCGCTGCGTCCGCCCGGTCACGCCCACCGCGACGTCGTCGAGCACGCCGATGGTGGAGCGGTACACCACCTCGGCGTCACGGGCGGACGGCAGGCGCCCCTGCAGTCGCTCGAAGGGACCGCGCAGGAGGTACAGGGCGGTACCGGCAGCGATGGTGACCACCGAGAGCAGGAGGGGGAGGTTGAATCCGTGCCACAGCGCCAGGTGCGCCGTGTCACCCTCGACGGGGAAGAGCGAGGCGTAGGGCTGGATCACGGCGTCGAGCGGGAGCGGCCACACACCGAACAGCACGGAGGCCACCGCGAGGACGGCGGGCGCCAGGAGGAAGGAGGTGCGCACGCGCTTGAAGTCGGTCCGCGGTACCCCGTGCTTGAGGGCGAAGGCACCCCAGACGAAGCGGGCGCTGTAGGCGAAGGTGAGGACGGACCCGAGGACGATCCCTCCCAGCAGGAGGGTGCCGACCACGCCGTCCCCGGCCCGGTGCACGAAGGCCTCGAAGACAGATTCCTTGGCGACGAACCCGAGCAGCGGCGGCACGCCGGCCATCGATCCGGCAGCGACCAGCGCGACGGCGAACAGGGCCGGTGAGGTGGCCCCGACGCCGGACAGCACCCGGAGGTCACGCGTCCCGGACTGGTGGTCGATGATGCCGACCACCAGGAACAGGGTCGCCTTGAAGAAGCCGTGGGCGAGGACCAGCCCGAGGCCCGCGAGGGCTCCGTCCTGCCCGCCGAGCCCCACGACCATGACGAGGAAGCCCAGCTGGCTCACCGTGCCGTAGGCCAGCACGAGCTTGAGGTCGTGCTGGCGGAGCGCCCGCCACCCGCCGAGGAGCATGGTGGTCATCCCGAGCACGAGGATGACCGGGTACCAGAAGGCCGTCTCGCCGAAGCCCGGGGCGAAGCGGGCGACGAGGAAGACCCCGGCCTTGACCATCGCGGCCGCGTGCAGGTAGGCGCTGACCGGCGTGGGCGCGGCCATGGCTCCCGGCAGCCAGAAGTGGAACGGGACGAGTGCCGACTTCGTGATGGCCCCGACCAGGACCAGCGCGACGGCGACGTCGATGATGGTCCCGCGCGTCACCAGGTCCGCCGACGAGGCGAGGATCTCCGAGATGCGGTAGGTCCCTGCCGTCTGGCCGATCATGACGAGGCCCACGAGCATCGCCAGTCCGCCGAAGGTGGTGATGATGAGCGCCTGCAGTGCGGACCGGCGCGCTGAGAGCCTGTGCCGGGAGTAGCCGATCAGCAGGTAGGAGAGGATCGTCGTCAGTTCCCAGAAGATGAACATGAGGATCAGGTCGTCGGCCAGGACCAGCCCGAACATCGACGCGGCGAACGCGAGCAGCTGGGCACCGAAGGCCCCGACGTCGGGATCGTCGCTCTTGAAGTAGCGCGCACAGTAGAACAGCACGAGGGCGCCCACGCCGAGAATGAGGATGCAAAGCACGGCCGCCAGCGCGTCCAGCCGGAAGGCCAGCTCGAGCTGGAGGCTGGGGATCCAGGGCACCGTGACCGAGGGCGGCGCGCCGCTCCCGCCGTCGAGGGCCACCTGGTCGGAGCCCAGCACGGCGGGCAGCTGCACGAGGAGCCAGACGAAGCCGCCCGCAGGAGCAGCGGCGAGGACGAAGAACGCGGACCTGCCGAATCGGGCGAAGAGCGCGGGCGCCACGAGCGCACCGGCGAACATCACAATCAGCACGGTGAGCATGGGGTCTCGATCTTCCGGTGGCGGTCGGTCGGGCTCCCCCAGTCTATCGACTTGAATTGGTCAAAGCTTCCACTGTCCCGGAGGCATCCCCTGCTGCGGCGCTCCTGTGATACAGGTCATGCGGCGCTAGCATTCAGCTCATGAGCACCTACCAGCAGGCCCCTCAGCCTGCCGACACCCCCGAACCCCAGCCGTCCGTAGGCACCGGTCGCATCTTCAGCAGGCCGGTCCTCGCCTGGGCATCGTGGGACTGGGGGTCCGCGGCCTTCAACGCCGTCATGACAACCTTCGTCTTCACCGTCTACCTCACGTCCGAGGCGTTCGGCGGGGAGGAGCGCGCATCGCAGGTCCTCGGCTGGGGTCTTGCCGGCGCCGGCCTGCTGATCGCCCTGCTCGCCCCGGTCACCGGGCAGCGGTCCGACTCCGGTGGCCGCCGCAAGCTGTGGCTCGGCGTGAACAGCCTGATCGTCGCCGTCCTGACGGCGCTCTGCTTCTTCGTCCTCCCGAGCCCCGGCATGCTGATCCTCGGAGTGGCGCTGATCGCCGCCGCCAACATCTTCTTCGAGTTCGCCGGCGTCAACTACAACGCGATGCTGACGCAGATCTCCACGCCCGCCACCGTGGGCCGCGTGAGCGGGTTCGGCTGGGCCATGGGGTACGTCGGCGGGATCGTGGCCCTCGTCGTGGTGCTCGTGGTGTTCATCCAGCCGGTCGTCGACTGGGCCGGGGCCTCGAGTGAGAACGGGCTGAACATCAGGCTCGTGGCGGTGTTCTCCGCCCTGTGGTTCGCGGCCTTCGCGCTGCCCGTGATGTTCGCCGTGCCGGAGGTGCCACGGCGGGCCAGGGCCGCGCAGCTCGGCTACCTCGCCTCCTACGGGCTGCTCGTCCGCAGGGTGCGGACCATCTACCGCGAGAGTCCCCACACCATCTACTTCCTGCTCGCGAGCGCCATCTTCCGCGACGGGCTCGCGGCCGTCTTCACCTTCGGCGGCATCCTCGCGGCCGGCGCATTCGACTTCTCGCCGAGCATGGTGATCGTCTTCGCCATCGCGGCGAACGTGATCGCCGCGATCGGAGCGGTGGTCGGCGGCTTCCTGGACGACCGCATCGGACCCAAGCGCGTCATCATCGGAGCGCTGGTGGGACTGCTGGTCGCCGGCTCGGCGATCCTCCTGCTCGGCACCGAGACGTATTCCTTCTTCGGCATGCAGTGGACCTCCGACACCACGTTCTGGGTCTTCGGACTGCTGCTGACGCTCTTCGTGGGCCCGGCGCAGGCCTCGTCGCGTGCCTATCTCGCGCGGCTCGCCCCTGTCGGGGACGAGGGTGAGCTGTTCGGCCTCTATGCGACCACCGGCAGGGCCGTGAGTTTCCTCGCACCGACCCTGTTCGCCCTCTGCATCGGACTTTTCGGGTCCCAGCTCTACGGCGTGATCGGGATCCTCGTGGTCCTGCTCGCCGGACTCCTCGTGCTCCTCCCGGTCAAGCCGCCCGCGCAGGTGACGCGCGCCGTCGTGCCCGAGGCGTAGCCGCGGTCCCGGTGCGGCCGGGACGGGCCGCCCTAGATGTCGGTGCGGTGGAAGTTCAGGTGGCTGCGCGACGCCGTCGGGCCCCGCTGCCCCTGGTAGCGGTTGCCGTACTCACCCGAGCCGTAGGGGTGCTCGGCGGGCGAGGTCAGCTTGAAGAAGCACAGCTGCCCGATCTTGGAGCCCGGCCACAGCTTGATCGGCAGCGTCGCCATGTTGGACAGTTCGAGGGTCACGTGGCCGGAGAACCCGGGATCGATGAAGCCGGCGGTGGAGTGGGTCAGGAGCCCCAGGCGACCGAGCGACGACTTGCCCTCGAGCCGGGCCGCGATGTCGTCCGGCAGGGTCACGGTCTCGTAGGTCGACCCGAGCACGAACTCGCCGGGGTGCAGGATGAACGGCTCGTCAGGAGCCACCTCGACGAGGCGCGTGAGGTCCGGCTGGTCCTCCGCCGGATCGATGTGCGCGTACTTGTGGTTGTCGAAGAGCCGGAAGTAGCGGTCGATGCGCACGTCGACGCTGGAGGGCTGCACCATGAGCGGATCGTGCGGTTCGAGGACGATCCGGTGAGCGGCGATTTCTGCTCGGATGTCGCGGTCTGAGATCAGCACCGTCCAAAACTACCAGCCGCACCACGGGTGCCCGGTGCGTCGGCGACGGGGCGTCGACGGGGCGGTGACGACGGCTCCGACAGCGGCGTCAGCGACCGATCTCGGTGCGCACGGCGAAGAGCTCCGGGAAGAACGTGAGCTCCAGGGCACGCTGGAGGAAGCCGACGCCGGAGGATCCTCCCGTACCCGTCTTGAAGCCGATGGTCCGGGCCACGGTCTTCAGATGGCGGAAGCGCCACAGCTGGAAGTTGTCCTCGAGGTCCACCAGCTCCTCGCACGCCTCGTAGATGTCCCAGTGCGCGGCGGCGTCCTCGTACACCAGCTTGTACACGGCGACGAGGTCCGGGCTGAACTCGTGGGCCAGACGGACGTCGCGATGCAGGAGAGCATCCGGGACCGGATACCCGCGCCCGGCCAGCAGGGCGATGAACTCGTCGTAGATGCTGCTCTGACCCAGGAGTTCCGTCAGCAGGGCCTGCGCTGCAGGATCGGCGTCGAACACATCGACCATGGCGGCGTTCTTGTTGCCGAGGAGGAACTCGACGGCGCGGTACTGGTAGGACTGGAAACCACTCGACGCACCGAGATCCCCGCGGAACTCGGCGTACTCGGAGGGCGTCAGCGTCGCCAGCACGGACCACTGCTCCGTCAGCGAGCGCTGGATGTGCTTGATGCGGGCGATCCCCTTCATGGCCGCCCGGAGATCGTCCGCCTGCAGGTGCAGCCGCACGGCCCGCAGTTCGTGCAGCACCAGCTTCAGCCACAGCTCGGAGGTCTGGTGCTGGATGATGAACAGCATCTCGTCGTGGTGCTCGGGCGAGCTCACGGGGTGCTGCGCGTCGAGCAGCTTCCCGAGTTCCAGGTAGGAGCCGTAGCTCATCTTGTCCGAGAAGTCCCGTTCGATCCCCTGCTCCAGGTCACGGGTATTCCGCTGCACGCTCATCCGGAAAGACTACGGGCCACCGGGCGGGTCCGAATGTCGGACCACGGGTCTACGGTGGGACCAATCCGAGGAGGCCCCCATGCAGAGAATCCACTGCGGCATCGTCCCGCCACACCTGCTCACCCGGCTCGCCGCCCTGCAGGACCCCCGCCTCTCCGGGGCGTCCACCGCCGCGCGGCACGCCCTCCTGGAACTGGACCCGGTCCTCCGCGAGCGGTCCGAGGCCCTGCGCGCCCCGGTGCGTCGCGGCTCGGCGATCGCCGGCAGCCTCACCCGACGCATCCACGACGCCGGCGGTCGGGAGGAGCTCCCGGGCGAGGTCGTCCGCGCGGAGGGAGCACCACCCACCGGTGATGTCGCCGCGGACGAGGCCTACGACGGGCTCGGGTCCACCTACCGCCTGTTCAGCGAGGAGTACGGGCGGTCCTCGATCGACGGAGCAGGGAAGCGCCTCGATGCCACCGTGCACTACGGCTCGAACTACGACAACGCGTTCTGGGACGGCGAACGCATGGTCTTCGGTGACGGCGACGGCGAGATCTTCGGCCGCTTCACGGCGTCGCTCACGGTCATCAGCCACGAACTGACGCACGGCTTCACGCAGTACTCCACCAACCTCGAGTACCAGGGCCAGTCGGGCGCCCTCAACGAATCACTTTCCGACGTCTTCGGCGTGCTCGTGGAACAGCGCGATCTCGGGCAGGACGCCGCATCGGCGACCTGGCTCGTCGGGGCGGGCATCTTCACCCCCTCGGTGCGCGGCGAGGCGCTGCGCTCACTGAAGGCACCGGGCACCGCCTACGACGACGACGTCCTCGGCAAGGACCCGCAGCCGGCCACCATGGCGGACTATGTCGAGACGACGTCGGACAACGGAGGAGTGCACATCAACTCCGGCATCCCCAACCACGCGTTCTACCTCGCCGCCACGGCGCTGGGCGGCGAGGCGTGGACGGGCGTGGGGCGCATCTGGTACGACGCCGTACTCAGCGGCACCATCCCTCCGGACTGTGATTTCCCCACCTTCGCGCAGGCCACGCAGGACGCCGCGGGCCGACGCTTCGGCCCGGACAGCCGCGAAGCCGGGGCCGTCGCGGACGCCTGGACCCGGGTCGGCGTCCTGCGGTGAGGATCGAGATCACGCGCTCCGGCGGATTCGGCGGCCTCACGCGCACCTGGAGTCTCGAGGTGAGCCGCACGGAGGCGGAGCAACGCTGGCTCCCCCTGGCCGAGGCGGAGGCCGGTACGGCGACGGACCACGGACGCGCGGACAGCGGATCCGCGGACGGGGCGGGGCCGCTGGTCGACGGCGCGCAGGCCGCGTCGGGGGCGGACTCCGTGGGCGCAGCAGCGCCGATGCCGCACCCCTCCGAGCGCGGGCCGGGCCAGCAGCGGGACCGCTTCACCTACCGCATCTCCATCGGCTACACCGAGGTCACCATCGGCGAGGGGCGCATCGACGATTCCTGGCGCGAACTCATCGAGCGGGCACGGGCGGAGGGGACGGACGGCGCCGGTCACGGCCCGCCCTGAGACTGTTGTAAGGTGATGGAGCGGTTTCAACTGCCGTGCGGGCGTAGCTCAATGGTAGAGCGCTAGCTTCCCAAGCTCGATACGCGGGTTCGATTCCCGTCGCCCGCTCTCGTCCTTCACGGACGCCTTCCGTCGACGTGCACCGTGTGCGCAAGGACACCCTTCCCGCCCCGTCCCGGGCCCGGCATCGGCAGTATCCTTGAGCGGTGAATCGCACCATGTTCAAGTCCAAGATCCACCGCGCCACCGTCACCCACGCGGACCTGCACTACGTGGGCTCGGTCACCGTGGACCTCGATCTCCTGGAAGCCGCGGACATCCTGCCCGGCGAACTGGTGTCGATCGTCGACATCACCAACGGTGCGCGGTTGGAGACCTACACCATCGCCGGCGAGCGCGGCTCGGGAGTCCTGGGCATCAACGGTGCAGCCGCCCACCTCGTCCATCGCGGGGACCTCGTCATCCTCATCACCTACGCGCAGATGACCACCGAGGAAGCACGCTCCTTCCTGCCCACCGTGGTGCACGTGGATGCGGACAACGCCATCGTCGACCTCGGCACCGATCCCGCGGAAGCCGTGACCGCGGGCATGGAGCGTCCCCCCTTCGCCCTCGACAACTCGGCACTGCCCGCCTGAGGACTGCGCACCACCTCCGTCCGCCTTCACGGTGACGCTGCACGCGCATCCCGCCTCACCGGCATCCCCACCCGTTGCACGATCATCGATCCCCCGCCTAGCGATTTGTGTCGGCAGGGCTTAGGGTCAAAAAGCAAGCTTGCTTAGGCTGTCGATTCGCGTGAACCGTCAGCCGGGTTGTCTACGAGGATGTGGAGGCTCGGTACGAATGCCGATAAGTCGAAGAACACGCAGTGCCGTGAACAGCCGTCGCACAGCGACCGTCGTGGCGGGCATGGTGATGGGTACGCTCGTGATGAGCGGATGCGGGCCCGCGCAGTCGGACAACGCGCTCACCTGGTACATCAACCCGGACGCCGGCGGGCAGGCCGCCATCGCGCAGAAGTGCAGCGAAGAATCCGGCGGCCGCTACACCATCGAGACCTCGCTCCTCCCGAGTGACGCCGCCTCCCAGCGCGAGCAGCTCGCACGACGCCTCGCCGCCGGTGACAGCTCGCTCGACATCATGAGTCTCGATCCCCCCTTCATCCCCGAACTGGCCGAACCGGGCTTCCTCGCCCCCGTGCCGGACGACGTCGCCCAGAGCACCACCGAGAACGTGGTCGAGGGCGCCCTCGCCGGCGCCACCTGGAAGGACGAGCTCGTCACCGTCCCGTTCTGGGCCAACACCCAGATCATGTGGTACCGGAAGTCCGTGGCCGAGGCCGCGGGCCTCGACATGAGCAAGCCGGTCACCTGGGACCAGATCATGGAGGCGGCCCGGACGCAGGACAAGTCGCTCGGTGTGCAGGGCGCCCAGGCGGAATCCATGACGGTCTGGGTCAACGCGCTCGTCGAGTCCGCGGGCGGGTCCATCATCGTGGATCCCGAAGCCACCGCGGACACCATCGAGCTCGGGCTCGACTCCGATGCGGGCAAGGCGGCGGCAGACGTCATCTCCACCATCGGCAAGGACGGACTGGGCGGGGCAGGCCTGCCCACCCAGGACGAGAACGGTTCCCTCATCGCCTTCCAGGGCGACTCCGGTTCCTTCATGGTCAACTACCCCTTCGTCTGGCCGGCCACCACGGCGGCCGTCGAGGCGGGGACGCTGGACCAGGCGGTCCTGGACGACATCGGGTGGGGCGTCTTCCCCCGGATGTCCGAGGACCAGGAGGCCGCTCCCCCGCTCGGTGGCATCAATCTCGGCGTCGGCGCGGAGAGCGACAACCCGGAGCTCGCCTACGAAGCCGTCCAGTGCATCGTCTCGGTCGAGAACCAGTCCGAGTACTTCGTGACCAACGGCAACCCGCCGTCCAACACGGAGGCGTACGAGGACCCCCGCATCGAGGAGAGCTTCCCGATGGCCGAGACCATCAGGGACTCCCTCCAGGTCGCAGCCCCCCGTCCCCAGACCCCGTTCTACAACGAGGTCTCCACCGGCATCCAGCAGACCTGGGCACCGCCGTCCGCCGTCGATCCGGAGAACACCCCGGAGACGTCGAGCAACTTCATCACATCGGTCCTCAGAGGGGAGCAACTCCTGTGACCTCCGCCATTCCCGCCAAGACGACGGCGTCGTCGACCGAACCCGGCCCGCGGCTCAGCCGGGACGACACGGGCACGAAGACCAGGAAGGCGCCGAAGCAGTACAGCGACCGCGTCCGCGCGGAACGGCGGCTCGGCTGGATCCTCGCCGGTCCCGCGTTCATCATCATGCTGCTGGTGACGCTCTATCCGATCCTGCAGGCCATCTACGAGAGTCTCTTCAAGTTCCGGCTCACGGCGCCCGGTGAACGCGAGTTCATCGGCCTCGGCAACTACGCGGTCATCCTGTCCGACCCCGTCTGGTGGTCGGGCCTGTGGACCACGGTGTTCATCACGGTGGTGACGGTCCTCGTCGAACTGGTCCTCGGCTTCGCGCTCGCCCTCGTGATGCACAAGGCGCTGAAATCGGTCCGCGGGCTCCTGCGCACGGCGATCCTCGTTCCCTACGGCATCATCACCGTCGTCTCGGCCTTCGCCTGGTTCTATGCCTTCGACATCAACTCCGGCTACATCAATTCCTGGTTCGCCTGGCTCCCCGGGATCGACGAGAACCTGAACTGGTTCGCCCAGGGCGGCACCGCGCTGTTCGTCATCATGGCCTCGGAGATCTGGAAGACCACGCCGTTCATCTCACTGCTCCTGCTGGCGGGGCTCGCCCAGGTCCCCGACGAACTCACGGAGGCAGCGAAGGTCGACGGTGCGACATGGTGGGAGCAGATGCGCAAGGTCATCGTCCCGAACATGAAGGCCGCGATCATGGTCGCCGTGCTCTTCCGGGCGCTGGATGCCTTCCGGATCTTCGACAACGTGTTCATCATGACCAACGGCGCGTACGGCACGGAAGTGCTCTCCCTGCTCGCCTACCGGCAATCCATCAGCCGGCTCGAGATCGGCCTCGGTTCGGCGGTCTCCGTGCTCCTCTTCCTGTGCGTCCTGCTGATCTGCTTCGTGGCGATCAAGCTCTTCAAGGTGGATCTCGCCGGATCCCAGGGAGGAAAGTGATGACGAACTCCAGCACGAAGAACAAGGTCCTCTGGGCCATCGTGACCGTCCTCGTCCTGATCTACGCACTCTTCCCGGTGCTCTCGATCCTGGCGACGTCCTTCAAGAGCCCCAGTGACCTGACGAGCGGGAAGTTCCTCCCGTCGTCGGGCGCCGCGACCACGAGCAACTACGAGCAGATCCTGGTCGGCGACGCCCAGGGTCTGTTCCTCTCGGCGCTCCGCAACTCGATCGGCATCTCTCTGATCGCGACGTTCATCGCCGTCGTCCTCGCCACCCTCTGCGCCTACGCGATCGCCCGGCTGGACTTCCCCGGCAAGAAGCTGGTCCTGACCACCGCGCTGGCGGTCTCGATCTTCCCGGTCATCTCGATCGTCACGCCGCTCTTCAACCTGTGGCGGACCATCGGCCTCTACGACACCTGGCTCGGGCTCATCATCCCGTACCTGTCACTCACGCTCCCCATCTCCATCTGGACCCTCGCCGCGTTCTTCCGGCAGATCCCCTGGGAGCTGGAGCAGGCGGCGCAGGTGGACGGCGCGACGACGTGGCAGGCGTTCCGCAAGGCCATCGTCCCGCTGGCCGCACCCGGCGTGTTCACGACGGCGATCATCGCCTTCTTCATCGCCTGGAACGACTTCGTGTACGGGATCTCGCTGACGTCGACGGAAGCGGCGCGGCCGGTCCCGGCGGCACTCGCGTTCTTCACCGGGGCCTCCCAGTTCGAGGCACCGACGGGGGCCATCTCGGCGGCGGCGATCATCGTCACCATCCCGATCGTCCTCCTGGTCCTGCTCTTCCAACGCCAGATCGTCTCAGGCCTGACCTCCGGCGCCGTCAAGGGCTAACGCCCCCGGTTTCAGTAAAGGATTCGCACCATGGCTTCAATCACCCTCAACCACCTGGTCAAGAAGTACGGCGACGGGTTCCCTGCCGTCAACGACGTGAGCATCGACATCGCCGACGGGGAGTTCATCATCCTCGTGGGTCCGTCGGGCTGCGGGAAGTCGACGCTGCTGCGCATGATCGTGGGCCTCGAGGACATCACCGACGGCGACCTCCTGATCGACGGGCAGCGCGTCAACGACAAGGCGCCGCGCGACCGCAACCTGGCGATGGTGTTCCAGAACTACGCGCTGTACCCGCACCTCACCGTGTACGAGAACATCGCCTTCCCGCTGCGCCTCGCCAAGGGCAAGCACTCCGAGGACCAGGTGGACAAGCTGGTCACGGAGGCGGCCGCGACACTCGAGCTCACCGACCACCTGCAGCGCAAGCCGGCGAATCTCTCGGGCGGGCAGCGGCAGCGTGTCGCGATGGGTCGCGCGATCGTCCGGCAGGCGGACGCGTTCCTGTTCGACGAGCCGCTCTCCAACCTGGACGCGAAGCTCCGGGGCCAGATGCGTTCGGAGATCTCGCAGATGCAGCGCCGGCTCGGGGTGACCTCGGTCTACGTGACGCACGACCAGACGGAGGCCATGACCCTCGGCGACCGCGTGGCCGTCCTCAAGAAGGGCGAACTGCAGCAGATCGCCTCGCCCCGCGAGCTCTACGAGCAGCCCGTGAACCTGTTCGTCGCGGGTTTCATCGGCTCGCCGTCGATGAACTTCCTGCCGGCCACGCTCGAGGGCACCACCCTGAAGACCGCCATCGGTGACCTGCAGATCCCCGAGGACAAGGCGGCGAAGGCAGCCGGCAAGAAGGTGGTGCTCGTCGGCGTGCGTCCCGAGTTCTTCGAGGACGCGAAGCTCGTCGAGGACCACAAGATGTCCAACGGTTCCACGTTCACCGCGACCCTGACGCACACGGAGTGGCTCGGCAACGAGCAGTACGGGTACATCAACTTCGATCCGGCGCCCGAGATGCGGGAGCTGCTCAACAGCCTCGCCCGGGACATGGACGCCGACGAACTGCGCCCGCAGGTGGTCGTCACGCTCGATGCCGCCAGCCGCATCCGTGGAGGCCGTGAGGCCGAGATCTGGCTCGACACCCGTAAGCTCCACCTGTTCGACGCCGAGACGGGCGAGAACCTGACGCGCGACGCCGAAGCGGGCGCCGAGCTCACCCGTGAGGCCTCGGAGGAGCGTGCGGAGGAGCTCGCGAACGCGCAGCAGTCGGGAGACGGCCAGGGTCACGGTGGTGGCTTCGGCAGTGGGCCCTCCGGGCAGGCGGGCGGCTCGCCCGTCGACGCCGGTACCGGCCGGTCCGGCGGCGCCACGGCCGCCGGGGGCAGGCACTCCGCAGGCTGACCGGCTGCGCGGTGGCGCGCACCCGAGCATCCGTGAGCAGGACCGGCACCCGCAGGGGTGCCGGTCCTGCTGTGTAGTCTGACCCTATGGTCGAACACGACGGCGCCGCCCAGTCCGCCGCCATCACTGCCGGATACGTCTTCGAGGGGCCCACCCTCCACCTGGGCGCTGCCCTCGTGGACGGCGTGCTCGACGCCGGAGCGCAGGTACGCCTGCCGCTGGCCATGATGAACCGACACGGGTTGATCGCCGGTGCCACGGGCACCGGCAAGACGGTCACACTGCAGGTCATGGCGGAACAGCTCTCGGCGCAGGGCGTGCCCGTCTTCCTGTCCGACATCAAGGGCGACCTCACCGGACTGACCACTCCGGGAACGGCCACGGAGCGGCTGACGAAGCGGACCGCCGGGGTGGGGCAGGACTGGACGCCCACGGGCTTCCCCGTCGAATTCCTCTCCCTGGGTGGTGACGGTGGCGGCATTCCCGTGCGTGCCACGATCTCCTCCTTCGGCCCGCTGCTGCTCAGCCGCGTCATGGACCTCAACGAGACGCAGGAGTCCAGCCTGCAGCTCGTGTTCCACTACGCGGACAAGAACGGACTGGAGCTCTACAACCTGGCGGACCTCCGGGCCGTGATCAGTTTCCTCACCTCGGACGAGGGCAAGGAAGCGCTCGAGGCCCTCGGCGGCCTCTCGAAGGCGACGGCCGGCGTCATCCTCCGCGAACTCGTGACGCTCGAGGCGCAGGGCATGGACGCGTTCTTCGGCGAACCCGAGTTCCACACCGCCGACCTCCTGCGGACGGACACCGACGGGCGGGGCATCATCACGTCCCTGGAGCTTGTGACGGTGCAGCAGAAGCCGCGCCTGTTCTCCACGTTCCTGATGTGGCTGCTCGCCGACATGTTCGCCGAGCTGCCCGAGGTCGGCGATCTCGACAAGCCACGCCTCGTGTTCTTCCTCGACGAGGCGCACCTGCTGTTCACGGGCTCGTCGAAGGCGTTCCGCGAGTCGATCCAGGCCACGGTCCGGCTCATCAGGTCCAAGGGGATCGGCATCTTCTTCGTGACGCAGACGCCGAAAGACGTGCCCGCGGAGGTCCTCGGACAACTGGCCAACCGGGTGCAGCATGCGCTGCGGGCCTTCACGCCTGACGACGCGAAGGCGCTCCGCGCAACGGTCTCGACCTTCCCCATCAGCCCGTACGATCTCGAAGAGGTCCTCACGTCCGCCGGCATCGGTGAGGCCGTCGTGACGGTGATGAACGAGCGGGGCGCCCCGACTCCCGTCGCGTGGACGCGGCTCCGCTCCCCCGAGTCCGTCATGGGCCGGGCACCCGAGGGAACGGTGGCCGCCGTCGTCGCCGCCTCTCCGCTGCTCGCACGCTACAGCCGGTCCGTCGACAGCCACTCCGCGTACGAGAAGCTCCGCGGTCTGCCCGATCCCGCCGGCCGTGGCGCGGACGGCGCATCCGGTGCCCCCTCCTCGGGGGTCGGGACGCCCTCGCCGGAACCGACCACGGCAGAACCGGGTGAGCCTGGAGCATCCGAGCAGCAGAACGCGCGGGGCGATGCCGCCGACGCGACGCGGGACACGGCCCGCGAGGACCGGGACGCGGAAGCGCGGCGCATCGAGGAGGAGATCCTCGGCATGCCGTCCCGGCCCGCCCGCGACCGGGACCGCCGGCCCGTCGACGACGCTTCGCCGCGCGAGGACGGACGCGGGGCGCGCGGCAGCGCAGGCGGCGGCTACGCGGGTGGTGGCTACGCGGGTGGATACGGCGGCGGGTACGCGGGCGAGGGTGCGCAGGGTGCCGGTCGTGAGCGGACGGACCGCGGCGGCAACAGCAGAAGCCGTGCGGGCGGGTACGACGCCGGACGGTCCTCCGGCAACAACGGGCCGGACCGGAACGAGATGGCGGACCTCGCCCTGAAGGCCGCAGGAGTGATCGGCAAGGAACTCGCGCGCGGGCTCTTCGGCACCAAGCACCGCAAGCGGAAATGGTACTGAGGCCGGCGTCCCGGATCCCCGCAGTGCAGGGCGCGCGCCCATGATCGTGGTGGAGATCGTCAGTTCCAGCCTGGTGGCGCTGGGACTGGGGCTGCTCGCCGCGGCCCTCGTGATCCGGCTGGTCTACGGATCCTGGACCAGGACCCAGGCGATCACCTTCACGTACGAGGGGCATCCCTACCTCCGCTGGCACGACCACCGGTACCGCATCGTCGAGGCGCTCTGGTCCAGTGGCTCCCCGGGTCGCGGGCGGAAGGCGCCCATGCCCGCGGCACCGCCGCCCGGTGAGGACGTCACCATCCACTACCACGTCCGACAGCCCACCCACTGGTCGCTCGGCGAACCCTACCGAGGCACCCGGGTGATCGCCGTCGTCGGGCTCGCGAGCGCGGTGACCGGCACCCTGCTCGGCTTCCTGCCCGCCTGATTCACCGCACCCGGTACCGTGGAGAGGTGCAGACAACCCCGGTCGTGAAGGTGCTCGCAGCCTGGCTGCTGGGTCTCATGCTCGTCGGTGCCGCCTTCGTCACGACCGTCGCGGTCCTGAACAGCAGGCTCTTCGGCCCCGAACACCAGGTGGGCCTGTACCTCGACGCGTTGCGCGACGGCGACGGCGGCGAGGCCCTCGGCCTCCTCCACGCCTCGGTACCGGAGGGATCCGATCCGACACTGCTCGACGGGGACGCCCTGCGCCGAGCGACAGCCGGCCTCACGGACATCGAGGTGGGGGATGCACGCGGAAGCGGCAGCGACCGCGTCGAGGTACCCGTGACCTACACGCTCGACGGCGCCGAGACGACGAGCGTCTTCCCGCTCCGGCAGACCGGCACCGAATGGGGATTCTTCACCGTCTGGGAGTTCGAGCCGACCGTCCTGCCGACAGTGGAGGTCTCCGCCCTGAACAGCGTGGAGGCAGCGGTGAACGGGGTCGACGTCGGCCTTCCGGGCGGCCGCGCCGCACTGGCCACGTTCTACCCGGGTGCCGTGAGCGCCCGCTACCAGGGCCGCTACTTCGCCGCTCCCGAAAGCCGGACGACCGTGACGGGCGTCGAGGCTCCGCAACCCCTCGCCCTCGCGCTGGAGCCGACACCCGAGCTGGTACGTGCGGTGGAGGAGCAGGTGCACGCCTTCCTCGACGGCTGCGCGGAGCAGACGGTCTTCCAGCCCGGCAACTGCCCGTTCGCCTTTCCCACCGACAAGCGGCTCGCCGGTGACATCACCTGGACCATCGAGGAGTACCCCCGGGCGTCGATCACCCCGAGCGGGGGGAGCTGGCTGCTCGCCCCCCTCAGCGGGAGGGCACGGATCGACACCCGGCTGCGGGACTTCTTCTCCGGTGAGGTGAGCGACGTCTCCGAGGCCATGCCGTTCGACTTCACGGCGGACCTGAACGTCACCGAGGACGCCATCACCGTCACGCCCGTGGTGAGGTACTAGCCACGCACGAACTGCCTCCGGTCAGGGGATCAGGTTCTCGGCGCGGTAGCGGTCGAACAGCGATGTGAAGACGTCGAGCGTCCTGCGGTAGCCCGTGAAGCCGGCGTCACGGCTCTTGCCCATGTCCACGATCACCTCGATCTCGATGCCGAGATCGCCGTCCGTGTGCCACCAGGAGGCCAACCGGTCCAGCGAGGTCTCGGCGAGGCCGTGCCGCTCGGCCAACGCCGACCACTGACCCTCCCTCCCGCTCATGGCCTCTTCGAGCGGACGCGGCGCGTCCGTGAAGCCCTCCCACTCCACGCCGAAGTAGCCGGCCAGCCTGGGCCACATCCACCGCCACCGGAAGACGTCTCCGTTGACGATGTTGTAGGCCTCGTCGGCGCCCTCGGGGGTGGTGGAGGCCCACACCATGTGCTCGGCGAGCAGGCCCGCATCCGTCACGTTCGCCAGGCCATTCCACTGCTGCGCCGACCCGGGGAAGACGAACGACTCACCCGCGTCCCTGCACAGGGTGGCCTGGGTGGCGAGCGTGAGCGCCATGTTCATCGCGTTGCCGACGGCGTAGCCGAGGACGGTGTGCGCCCGGTGCACGCTCCACGTGAAACCCTGCTCGGCGGCGGCGGCGAACAGCTCGTCCTCCTGCGCGTAGTAGAAGTTGGGCGAGGGCAGGCGGGGCTCCTCCTCGTGGAACGGTGTGTCCGCCATGTCACCGGAGCCGTACGACTCGAACGGCCCGAGATAGTGCTTCATGCCGGTCATGAGGGCCACGTGGGCCACCTCCTTGCCGTGCAGTGCGGTGAGCAGGTCGCGCAGCATCCCCGCGTTGACGCGGATGTTCTCCTCCTCCGTGTCGCGTCGGGACCAGGCGGTGAAGAAGACGTGTGTGGGACTCTCCGGCGCGAGCACCTCGACGAGGGAATCGACCGAGGTGAGGTCCGCCGACAGCCAGCGGACGCCGTCGCGCTCCTGGCCGGGCCTGCGGGAGAGGGCCAGGACCGGCCAGCCGTCCCCGGCGAGCTTCTCGACGAGCGCGGAGCCCGCGATACCCGTGGCTCCCACCACGAGTGCGGTGCGCTGTCCGTCGTGCTGGTTCGTTCCGGTGTCGATGGTCATGCGTGCTCTCCTCCTGCGCCGTCCAGCGGCGCGGCTTCATCCTGTGCGGCATCGTCCCGTGCAGCCCTTGTCCGGTGCGGGGCGTCCTGTTCTGGCTGTCCCATGCGGGCTGTCATGCGCGGACGTTGTCCAGTGCGGACTGTCCTGTTCGGTCTGTCCGGTTCGGGCTGTCCTGTTCGGGCTGTCCTGTTCGGGCTGTCCTGCGCGGACGTTGTCCAGTGCGGGCTGTCATACGCGGACGTTGTCCTGTGCGGGCAAGCGCCCCTCCTTGATTGCGACAACCCAGGCGGGCGCGTCTGCCCTTCCCCTGCGACAAGTCACGCTGCGCGGTCGATATTCCGTCGGGCTCACAGAGCTCCATCCCACTCATCGGACCCGGCTCGTGGGAATGTGCGCATATTCCCACCGACCGACGGCAGTCAGTGGGAGGGAAGGCTCACCCCGTCCGGGATGGCCGGGGAAGCGGTGCACGTGAAGGATGAAGCCTGCGCCCAGGATCGCGGGGCGGATCACCTGCAAGAGAACGATGACGTCTGCATCCGGAATCGCAGGGGCTGCCGCTTCCGAGAGGGGAACCGCGGAGCCAGTAGCGTCGTGTACCACCCCTGCAGGGTGCGCTTCGTCCCACTGACCGCCGTCAGTCAGTGGGAATGAGCGCATATTCCCACTGACTGACGGCGGTCAGTGGGACGAAGGAGGTCGCAACGCCCCCGAAGCCGGGCACGCGGACGGCTGGTCGGACAGATTCGCGCCCCGGCCTGGACGCACCACTGGGTGCCAGCCGCCCGATTGTTGCCCAGCACCCAGCACCTAGCACCTGGCACCTAGCACCCAGGCTTGCACGAAAGGCACCCGCCGTAGCAGGTGCCCTTGGTCCGGCTGAGGAGCGCTAGGATCAGTCGAGTCCGCGGAGGTCGAGGGTCAGCTCGGTGTCGCCGTCGGCCGTGACCGTCACCGGGATGCCCCAGTCCTGCTGGTACAGGTGGCACGCCGCATGGTCGGGGATCTCCCCGCCCGGCTCGCCGTCGCAGGACGCCGCCCGTGCCGTGATGTGCAGTACGCCCTCCCCGGCATCCGCGGCCAGCACGAGCTCCCGCGTCAGTCCGGTGGACGTTCCGCCGCCCGAGACCAGCAGGGACTCGGGCGAGGCGCTGATCTTCAGCTGCGTCGGGTCACCCCAGCGGTCGTCGAGCTTCTGGCCCTTCGGCGCCGTGAAGCGCACCGTCAGCGCCACGGGTCCGGCGGACATGGGCGACGTCGGACGCTGGGTCTGCGACGCGCCCTCGTCGACGGCGAGCGCCTCCTTGGGTAACGGTACGCGGACGAGTTGGTGCCGGTTCGTCTCCACGACGATGAGCAGCGGGTCGCCGCCCTCGGCGACGGGCGTGAGGTCGACCAGCACATCGGAGGGCTCGGACAGCCCACGGAGCAGCGTGGAGACCTGGCGGGTCACCGGATCGTACCTGCGGACCGCGCCGTTGTAGGTGTCGGCGATCGCGACGGACCCGTCGGGCAGGGCGGTGACGCCGAGCGGGTGCTGGAGGCGCGCCTGGTCGGCATCGCCGTCGCGGAAGCCGAAGTCGAACAGTCCCGTCCCTATCGCGGTCTGGACCTGGACGCGCCGGCGGCCGTTGACCTCGACGAAGGACAGCTGCCGGACGGCGGACGTCTCGGAGTCCGCGATCCAGATGGTGCCGTTGGCGTCCTCGGCGAGCCCGGAGGACTGCGCGAACCACGCCGCGGAGGCATCGCCGTCGAGCAGGCCCTCGAGTCCCGTGCCGGCCAGGACCTCGACGGCGTTGCTGCGGGGATCGTAGGCGAAGATCTGGTGCGTCCCCGCCATCGCGACGACCACGCGGTCCAGCACCGACGAGTACAGCACGTCCCACGGCGAGGACAGCGAGACCTTCAGGGCATCCGTGCCGAGCTGAGTCTCGGTGAGGCGCGGCGTCTCGCTCTCCGCGCCGACCTCGTGTGCGTTCTCCTGCCGGCCCGTCTTGGTGTGGTTACCGGCGTCGAGCAGGCGCTGCGTGCCGTTCCCCACGAGGGTGCGCACCTCGCCCGTGGCCAGAGTGACACCGCGCAGGCGGTGGTTCACGGAGTCGGCGACGACGACGTCGTACCCGACCTCCGCCGCGAGCGCGGTTGGCAGGAGCGCGAGGCCCTGGGGCTCGTTGAACTGGGCGTCGGAGGCGCTGCCGTCGTGGAAACCCTTGCTGCCCGAACCGATGGTGCGGCGCACCGTGACGAGATCCGCCTCGAGTTCGACGAGGCGGTGGTGGCCGGTGTCGCCGACGAGGAAGGTGCCGGTGGCCGGCAGCGCGAGGAGCTTGCCCGGGAACTTGAGGTCACCCGCGGTGCTCTCCGCCGGCACGTACGGGCCGTCGCCGCGGTGCAGCGTGCCCTTCGCCTCGTGCTCGGCGACGAGTTCCTCCACGAGCGATGTGAGCCCGGCGGCGTGCCCCTCCCCGGAGAGGTGCGCCACGATGTAGCCCTCGGGGTCGATGACCACGAGGGTGGGCCAGGCCCGGGCCGTGTAGGCCTGCCAGGTGGTGAGCTCCGGGTCGTCGAGGACGGGGTGGTGGATGTCGTAGCGCTCGACGGCGGCGGCGAGGGCCACCGGATCGGCCTCGTGCTCGAACTTCGGCGAGTGCACGCCGACCGTCACGAGGACGTCCGAGTACTGCTCCTCGAGGGGCCGCAGCTCGTCGAGGACGTGGAGGCAGTTGATGCAGCAGAAGGTCCAGAAGTCGAGGATCACGATCTTGCCGCGCAGGTCCTCCAGCTGCAGCTGCCTGCCGCCGGTGTTCAGCCAGTTGCGGCCGGTCAGCGCGGAGCCGCGCACCCGGTAGCCGGAGCGGACGGTGGTCTCGGTCATTCGTTGTCTCCTGCGGTGTCTCCGGCTGTGGCGCGCGCCGTCGGCTGCTGGGCGGGGCGGCGGTTCCCGGCATCGCGTGCGGCGAGGTCGGCGAACATGCTGTTGTAAGCCGTCAGGTCGGCGTCGTTATTCCGGTCCGCGGCTCGATCCTTGCGTTTGGTCTCCCGCGCGTCGGAGCGCGACCACACGACGGCGACCCCGATGGCGAGCAGGAGCGTGGGGATCTCGCCGACGCCCCAGGTGACCGCTCCGCCCACCTGCTGGTCCGCCAGGGCCGATGCGCCCCAGTCGCGTCCCATGTTGCCGAACCAGGAGGCCTCGAGCAGCGAGGTCGAGCCCATCAGGGTGACGCCGAAGAAGGCGTGGAAGGCCATGGTCGCGAAGAGGAGCAGGATGCGCATCGGGTAGGGCGCGCGGAACGGCACGGGGTCCGAACCGATCATCGACAGCACGAAGATGTAGCCGGTGATGAGGAAGTGCGTGATCATCAGCTCGTGTCCGACGTGCTCGCGCAGGGCGAACCCGAAGAGGGGCGAGTAGTAGAAGATGATGATCGACGCGACGAAGTTGCCGGCAGCGAACAGCGGATGCGTGATGATCCGTGACGGCCACGAGTGCACGATCACCAGGATCCATTCCCGCAGCCCGCGCGAGCCGTCGCGGCGCGCGGTCAGGGCCTTCAGGGCCAGGGTCACGGGTGCGCCGAGGACCAGGAAGAGCGGCACCACCATGGTGAGCGCCATGTGGTCCACCATGTGCGCGCTGAACAGCACCATCCCGTAGACGGCGGGTGCGCCCGAGGTGAAGTAGGTCAGGAGGGCGAGGCCGAGGAGCCAGCTGATGAGCTTGGCCACGGACCACGAGTCCCCGCGGCGGTGCAGCTTGACCATCCCGAGCACGTAGGCGACGCCGAAGGTCAGGGCCACGGTGATCCACAGCCAGTCCGGCCGCCACTCGGTGAGCCAGCGGCTCAGGGTCGGCTCCGGCGGGAGGTCGTACCCGGTCAGGATGCGGGCGGGGCCGGCCTCGGTGGGCAGCACTTCGGAACGGGGCGGTGCGGTGCGCCCGAGTGCCCCCGCCACGCCGGAGACCGCACCCATGATGACGAGCTCGACGGCGATGAGCTGCCACAGGACCCGGCGCGCGGAGAGCCGCGACTGCGCGGTGCCGCCCGACGCGCCGAGCTGCGGGATGATCCACTGCCGGTGCATCCAGCCGATGCCGCCGAGCAGCAGCGTGGCGATGGTCTTGAAGGTGACGAGCAGGCCCCATTCGGAGCTGAGCTGCGCGAGGTCGGTGATGCGGAGGCTGGCGTTCACCACGCCCGAGGCCACGACCAGGATGAACGCGAAGCCGGCGAGGGCCGAGAAACGCCTGAGGACCGGGAGGGCCTGGTCGCCGAGCTTGCCGCTCACCACGGCGAGGGAGATGATCCCGCCCACCCACAGGCAGACACCCACGAGGTGGAGGGCGATCGAGTTGACCGCGGCGTTGTGGTCGTCGCCGCTCGCCGAGTGCCCGATCAGGGCCATGGGCAGCAGGTTGAGCAGGGCGAGCACCAGGGTGAGGGCGAGACCGATCTGCGAACGGACACCGAACAGGAGCGTGGCGAGGACCGCCGAGACGATCGAGGTCACGAGCCACGCGCGCCCGGTGGAGAAGTCCGTCAGGAACGCGGCGAGGCCCTGGGTGTACGCCGGGTCGGTGCTCAGAGGCAGGCCGGCGGCGTCGGAGTAGGTGAAGACCATGACGCCGAGCGCCCCGATGGTCCAGAGGACCGCGGACACGGCGGCCAGCATGAGGACGCGGGTGAAAGCCGGGTGCTCGGCCGCGGTGTCCTTGGGCTTCCGCCCGGACGTCCCGACCTTGCGCGGGAGCATGATCACCGCGAAGACGAGGGCACCGATGGTCGCCGCGGCGGCGGTGTTGTTGAGGACCTTGGCGACGGGCAGGCCCCAGCGGGTCAGCGCTCCCGGATCACCGAGTTGCCGGGCGGCGGCGGCACCGGAGTAGAACAGCGCGACCACGAGCGAGACGAGCACGACGACGCCGGCGAGGACCAGCCAGCCCGTTCCGATAGCGCGCTCCGGGGAGGCTGCGGCGAGGGTCTCGCGCGGTTGCTTCGCAGTTGTCGACACATACACCATTCTCTACCCGGAGTAGAAATAGGGCGAATCTTTCGCGGGATGCCGCCGAGGGCGGACGGGCGCCGACGACGAGGGGCCGCTGCCGTCATGGCAGCGGCCCCTCGGTCGTTCAGTCAGCGGGTGACGCGGACTACTTGGCGGAAGCCTTCAGCTTCGAGCCTGCGGTCAGCTTGACGCTGTGGCCCGCGGCGATCTGGATGGTCTCGCCGGTCTGGGGGTTACGGCCGGTGCGCGCTGCGCGGCTGGTGCGCTCGACGGCGAGCCAACCCGGGATGGTGATCTTCTCGTCCTTGGCGACGGACTCGGCGAAGACGTCGAACAGGGCGTCAAGGACGCCGTTGACGGCGGCCTGGCTCGTGTCGGCCTTCGCTGCTACCTCGGCAACAAGTTCACTACGGTTTTTAGCCACTTCAGGTCCTCCTGGACGTCACTCTTCGGAACGAGCTTTTCGCGGTATTCGAAAAGCCTCTGTCCGAAAACCTATCAGCTTGGGCGCCGCGCCCCGCGTGTTTCCGGGGCTTTTCGGCATAATCACGGCATTTCCGGGGCTCTTTTCGGCCGTCGTAGGCCTAGCGCGCCGCTTCTCGGGGCCCGGCACGGCAGAAGCCGGCAACCCTGGGGTTGCCGGCTTCCGTGGTGTCACCGCCGGAGGCGGCGGGTGGTGCTGCTGGGACGCAGGGTCCCGGGAACTGCTACCAGCTGGACTTGGTCACACCGGGCAGCTCGCCCCGGTGGGCCATGTCGCGGAAGCGGACACGCGAGATGCCGAACTTCTGGAGCGTTCCGCGGGGGCGCCCGTCGATCTGGTCGCGGTTGCGCAGGCGCACCGGCGAAGCGTTGCGGGGGAGCTTCTGCAGGCCGAGGCGTGCCGCTTCGCGTGCTTCATCCGTGGCGTTCTCGTCGACGAGGGTCTTCTTGAGCTCGAGGCGCTTGGCCGCGTAGCGCTCGACGATGACCTTGCGCTGCTCGTTGCGAGCAATCTTTGACTTCTTGGCCATGTTTAGCGCTCCTCTCGGAATTCGACGTGCTTGCGGATCTTGGGGTCGTACTTCATGAGGACCATGCGGTCCGGATCGTTACGACGGTTCTTCCGCGTCACGTACGTGTAGCCCGTGCCGGCGGTCGACTTCAGCTTGATGATCGGACGTACGTCCTTGTCCTTCGCCACTAGAGCTTCACTCCCCTCGCGAGGATCGATGCGACGACCGCATCGATACCGCGCACGTCGATCGTCTTGATGCCGCGGGCCGAGACCTGCAGCGTGACGTTACGGCGAAGGGAAGGCACGTAGTAGCGCTTCTTCTGAATGTTGGGGTCGAACCGACGCTTGTTGCGGCGGTGCGAGTGCGAAATGCTGTGTCCAAAGCCGGGCTCGGCTCCGGTCACTTGGCAGTGGGCTGCCATAACTCTCCTCCAGATTAGATGAACGTGACGGAATCACTTGTCGAGCGTCCCGCCACCAGTAATGACACCGTTATTACTGCAGCTTTCCGGAGGTGTACCCGGCAGGGTGAGAACCTGCCAGAGTGCCTCGCCGCGGGGAAGACGGTGAAGATCAGGCGGGGCGGCCTTGCGGCCGGTCCAGCCCTGAATTCTAGTAGTCACGGGTAGCCGGGCGCATTCCGACCTGTCCTGGGAACAGGGCGGCCTCCACCACAGCCAAACGCCTTACCATACTACCGACAGGTTCTGGCCTGACCAAAACGGGTCAGTCGCCCGGCTCGCCGTCCCGCCCGACGACCACGGGCTCGTCCGGGCCGCCGCCGATGCGGTCCGCGGACACGACGGCGTCCGAGTCGACGATCGCCCAGCGCACCGACACCCCGGTCCCGATCCGCACCCGGTTGAGCACCACCGAGTCCTCGACGACGGCTCCGGGCTCGATGACCGCCCCGGCACCGATCACGCTCCTCCGGACGGTCCCGTGGACCCGGGCGCCGGGAGTGATCAGCGACCCTGCGATCACGGCGCCCTCACCGACGAAAGCCGGTGCCACGTGGGGCGGCTCGGTGAGGATGGGCCAGGCGGGATCGGCGAGGTCCGGTCCCCTGCCGGCGAGGAGGTCGAGATGCGCGCGGAGGTAGTTGGCCGGCGTGCCCAGGTCTCGCCAGTAGCCCTCGAGGCGGTGCTCGACGACGGCGTGCTGCTCGACCAGGTGGGGAACGAGGTGGTGCCCGTAGTCGCCGAGGTTCTCCTGCTGTCCGTCGAGTCGGTCCAGCGCCTCGAGCAGTGCCTCCGCCGAGTAGAGGAAGACCTCCGCGGCGACGATCCGCGACTGCGGTTCCTCCGGCTTGTACGCGAACCCGGTGACGCGGCCGTCGTCGTCGACCGTCACGACGCCGTGCGGTGAGGCGTCGCCGTCGAAGTCGACCGTGACCATGGTGAGCGCCGCTCCCGCGCGCAGGTGGGTGTCGACGACGTCGCGGTAGTCGAGGCGGTACAGGTGGTCGGAGCTGAGGACGAGGACGAGGTCCGGCGCGAAGTCCCGGATGAAGGCGGACTGGCGGAGCAGGCCGTCCGCGTTCCCCTCGGCGAACCCCTCCCCCTCGCGTCCGCTGAACGGGGGCAGGACGAGCAGGCCGCCCCTCGTCCGGTCGAGGTCCCAGGGCCTGCCGTTCCGGAGGTGGTCGTTGATGGTCTTCGGCTGGTACTGCTCCATGATCCACACGTCGGAGATCCCGCTGTGGTGAAGGTTGGACAGCGGGATGTCGATGAGCCGGAAGCTCCCTCCGAGCGGCATGGCGGGCTTGGCCCGGTGGTCCGTCAGCACACCCAGCCGGCCGCCCGCACCCCCGGCCAGCACGATCGCGAGGATCCGGGGTTGGTGCCGGTACTGTCCCTGCTGTGCCATCTGCCGTCCTGTCCTCGTCAGGGCCGTGAACGGCCTCCGCCAGCCTAGTGACCGCTGCTGTGAACCTGCTGGTGGAGCGACGCCGCAGCGGCTGCGTCGGGTACCGCGTGGTGGCCCCGGACCTCCACCGCGGGAGCATCCGGCTCGACCCCATCCGTGCCCGGCCCGATCTCCGCCAGGATCCAGTGCGTTCCGTCCAGGCGCCGGAGGATCTTCCGGCCCACCCGCTCGAGATCGGCGACGTCCTGCGCGTCGAGGGCGTCGAACACGGTGCTCCGCACCTGGGCGACGTGGGAGACGGCGAGGTCCTCCAGCATCCGGAGGCCGTCCGGGGTCAGCGACGCCGTCGTCACCCGGCCGTCGGAGGACGACGGCACCCGGGCGACCCAGCCGCGGGACTCGAGCTTCTTGACCACGTGGCTGAGCCGCGAGAGCGACGCCGTCGATCGCGCCGCGAGGTCGCTCATGGGGAGGCTGGTGCCGTCGGACTCGGAGAGCATGGCGAGGACGTGGTAGTCGAACAGGGTGATGCGCGCTTCCCGGAAGAGGTGTGCGTCGAGCGTCGACGGCAGGAGCGACGTCAGCGCGTACAGTGCCAGCCACGCCCGCCGCTCGTCCGGTGTGAGCCAATGCGCCGCCATGCGCTCATTCTGGCACATGGCCGGCGGTGTCCACCGGGCTCCGCGACCGCCCCGTCCGGGTTGCGGGGGCGGTGCCCGCGTGGTCCTTTCGGCGGACGGCCGGCCATCGGTCCCGCGCGGTGCGACACGCGGGAACCGGCTCCCAGCGGCGACGGTGCCCGGCGCAGGAGGCCCTCAGGCGGTCACGGAGGCCCGGAGCGGATGCCCTGGCACCGGGTACTTGGGCTGCAGGTCGTCCCCCGAGGACACCCCACGGAGCCGGCGCCCCACCCACGGGCTCAGGTACTCCCTGGCCCACTGGGCGTCCGCTCGGAGCTGCTCCGCGCGCTTGAGTGCGGGCCGGGCCTCGAGCGCCGGGAGGTCGATCCGGTGGGAGGCCTTCATGGCCTCGAGCACCCGCACCGCCATGAGGGTGTGGCCCGCGGCCGACATGTGCATGCGATCCACGTCCCAGTAGCCCCAGTCCTGGAACTCCCGTAGCCGCCAGTAGTCCACGATGGTCGCACCACGCCCGTCCGCGATCTCCCGCACCCACTCGTTGTAGACGGCGGTGCGTCCGCGGGTCCTGCCGAACACGGCGGATCCGGAGGCGTCGAAGCCCGTGAAGAGCACGACGTCGGCTCCCGAGGCGCGCAGGCGGGCGATGCCGTCGTCGTACCGCGACATCAAAAGGTCGATGTCGATGCGCGGGCGGAGGATGTCGTTGGCGCCGGCGTACACCGTGACGAGCGTCGGCTCGAGGGCCAGTGCCGCGTCGATCTGCTCGTCGAGGATCTGCCGCATCTTCTTGCCGCGGATGGCGAGGTTGGCGTACTCCCAGGACGGGTCCGCCAGGACCAGCTGCTCGGCGACGCGGTCCGCCCAGCCGCGGACGCCGTTGGGCGATTCGGGGTCCCAGTCACCCACGCCTTCCGTGAAGGAGTCTCCGAGGGCCACGTAGCGCGAGGTGTTGGTCACGATCAAAGATTACCTTCGACGTCGGGGTGCCCCGCGATAAGCTCGACGGAGCCATCCGTTGACACCCTGCCGAAGGACACCATGCCGACCGAAGCACCACCCGAGGCTCGTACGGACGCCACGCCTGCCGGCAGCTCCCCCCGCCGGCGCGCGGCCCTGATCATCAACCCGATCAAGGCCACCGACGTCGACGTCGTGGGCGCCGTCCGGCGTATCGCCGAGGAGGACGGCTGGGACGAGCCGCTCGTGATCGAGACCACGGCGGACGATCCGGGCCACGGCCAGGCACGCGAGGCGCTCGACGCCGGTGTTGACCTGGTGATCGCCGCCGGCGGCGACGGCACCGTACGCTGCGTCGCGGAGGAGCTCGCGGAGACGGGGACCATGATGGCACTGGTCCCGCTCGGCACCGGCAACCTCCTGGCCCGGAACCTGGACATCGCCGTCGATAATCCCGATGCCGCCGTCGAGGCCGCGTTCCGCGGGACCGAGCGGACCATCGACGTCGTGCACGTGACCGTCGACCGGGCGCAGGACGCACACGTGTTCCTCGTCATGGCGGGGATCGGGTACGACGCCGCGATCATGTCCGACACCCGGGACGACCTGAAGGACAAGGTGGGCTGGCTCGCCTACGTCGATGCCGGTCTGCGGAACCTGCCGGGCAAGCCCACGCGCACCACCCTCTCGGTGGACGGCGGCAAGCCCTTCGAGCGCAGGCTGCGCAGCGTCATGGGCGGGAACTGCGGGAAGATCATGGGCGGACTCGAGATCTTCCCCGGCGCGAAGATCGACGACGGACTCATGGACCTCATGACCGTGGCACCGAAGGGCGCGCTCGGCTGGCTCGCGGTGGCGGGCAAACTCTTCGCCCGGGGCAAGGGCAAGGACCCCTCCCTCGAGTACTTCCAGTGCCGTACCGCGGAGGTGACCCTGCGCGAACCCCTCGAGGTGCAGCTCGACGGCGATCCCCTCGGCCAGGCCACGCACATGGCCTTCGAGGTGAAGCCCGATTCGCTCAGGCTCCGGATGCCCCTGGGGTACAAGGACCCTGCGGTCGTCAGCGAACCGCTTCCCTAGCCCGTTCCGGGCCGCATCGCGCCTCGGCTCCGGGCGGGCTCCGGGCTTTGGGGCCGGCTCCGGGCTCCGGACGGGCTCCGGCATCAGAGCCAGGGCTGGGGGTCGACCTTCTCGTCGTCGACCATGACCTCGAAGTGCAGGTGGCAACCGGTCGAATTCCCGGTGCTGCCCACGGCGCCGAGGAGGTCGCCGCGTTGCACCCGTGCGCCCGCGGCAACGTCGAGGACGCTCAGGTGGTTGTAGGTGGTGCTGAGGCCGTCGCCGTGGTCGATCACGATGCGCTGCCCGCCGCCGTACGCGTGCCAGCCGGAGTCCACGACCGTGCCGGCGTCGGCGGCCTTGACGGCCGCCCCGCAGGCGCTCGCATAGTCCTGGCCGGTGTGGAGTTCCTCGCCCGATCCGCCCAGCGGGTTGATGCGGTAGCCGAAGGTCGAGGCGACGACAGGGTTGTCCACGGGAACGCTGAAGGCCTTGCGCTCCTTCGCTGCCGGTGTGAGCGACGCCGAGAGGGCGCGCGCCGTGACGATGCTCGGAGCGATGCCGTCCGCTGCCGGACCTGCTGCGACGAGGCCGAAGGTCACCGCCGCATCGGCGGGAGCGGTGACGGCCGGGGAGACCCGGGGCGCCGGGATCGCAGGGGCGTCCGTGGCGACCTGGGGGGCGGTGCCCTGGGCGGCCGGCGCGACAGCACCCATCACCAGGCCTGCCGAGGCAAGGACGATCCCGGCCGTGGCCGCGTTGCCCCGCAGCCGCTCCAGCCGCGTGGTGCGGCCGCCCGCGCGGTGCCCTCCGGCGGTCCGCGGCGCCGTGGCACGTCCGCCCGCCGGGGCCGATGCGGCCTCACGCAGGGATCGACGGGAGGGCAGGATCGGCGGCGCGGCCGTGTCCGCGGACCGGGCCGCGCGGAGGGCCCGACGGGACGGGAGGGTCGTGGGAGGACGTTCGGACGTCTGAGCGGGGATCCGCGCAGGGGCGGGCACCTCGGACGTCCGGGCCGCAGGGGTGGGGAGGACGGGGGTCATCCGTCGGGCGGTCTGGGAAGGATCGGCGGGGTGCTGGTCGGCGCGACGCCGATGGGTGTCCTGCTGGTGCGCGCGCCCCTCGGACGCACGGCGGCGACCGGGCATGACCGTCTGGCTCAACGACTGACCTCTTTCAGGACGCCCGCGACGTCGGTTGGCGGATCGGAGCAGGACTCGATCCGGCTCGTCGGCACGGCAGCACCGCGAAAAGCCGCGGAGGGCGTGCGCCGACTGGACCGCGAGGGGGACACGGATGGTGCGGCATCTGCCGCCGGTCCGTGGCTCCTCCGCCCCTGTCACAGGGTGTTCAGCGGTCCGCTGACAGGGTCGGGCGTGCGGACCTGGGGGAGAAAGCTGCTGTGGCTGCTCAAACCCTAGGGCACCACGGGCGAAGTTACAATTCCGTTACCCCGCCTGTGGATCATCTGTGTGATACTCCGGTTCGGCTCCGGATTCCTGCGGAAAAGCCCGGCGAAACCTGCGGTCGGAGGCTCCGATCCGGGTCAGGACAGCTCCGCGCGACCCTTGCGCCAGTAGCCCATGAACGCGACCTGCTTCCGGTCCACGCCGACGTCCCGCACGAGGTAGCGGCGCAGGCCACGGACGACAGCAGCCTCGCCGGCGATCCAGGCATAGAACGGCTGCGTGCCGGGGAACCTCTCGGGATTGACCGTCGACTTCACGATGGCCGCTTCCAGGAGCTGCGGTGTCTCCCACAGGATCGTCCGATCGATGTCCACCTCCTCGGGCTCGCTGCCACCGCTCACTGCACCCGATCCGGAGAGCGAGACCCAGCCGGGGACCCTGACGGCGTCACGGACCGCTGCATCGAGCGCTTCGCCGTGGGACGACCCGTCACGGGTGAGCCAGGTGATGGAGACCGAGGAGCGGGTGCGGATGTCCTGGATGTCCCGCGCGTCGGGGACCTCGAGGAAGGCGTGGCCGGTGATGTCCTCCGGCAGCGACTCGAGGATCGCGCTGATCGCCGGGACGGCGGTTTCGTCCCCCGCCAGCAGGACGTGCTGCGCGAGGCCCGGACTCCACTCGATCCCACCGTAGGCCCCCGCCGTCGCGCACTGCGCCGCGGACGAATTCGGGCCGATGACGCAGACGCGGTCGCCCGGCTGTGCCGCGGCCGCCCATTCGGCGGCGGGCCCGCCACGCCCGTCGGCGTCGAGGTGCAGGACGAAGTCGACGTCGATCTCCGGCCGCTCGCCGCCGCAGCGTGCTGCGCGCACGGTGTAGGTCCGCATGGAACCCCGCTCCCCGGCGTCCAGGCCGAGCCAGGTCTGGTACCAGCTCGACGCCGACCCACCGGCCATCATGCCGGCGATGTCCGGGCAGTCGCGGCCCTCGGACGGGATGACGATCTTGATGCGGAGGTCGAGGGTGTCCCCCGCGACCCCGAAGGAGGTCAGGCACGCACCGCCGAAGGTGATCCGGCGGAAGGACGCCGTCAGGTCCTGCACGGCGGTGACGACGACGTCGAAGGCCAGGACCATCGGTTCGGTGTCGGAAGCGGTCCGCCTCGCGGTCCGCTCGGTCACGTCGGTCATGATGCTGCCTCCACTCGTGCAGGAACGGTGTCCTGCGGATTGGGTCGGTACCCCCGTGACGGCTCGCGGCCGCCCGGGGAGGAAGGAAGGTGGAGGGCCGGCGCCGCCCCGTGGTGCCGGCCGATGGGGACGACCATCGGGGTGTGGGACACCGGGTCCTCGATGACGCGGCATTCGAGGTTGAACACCCCGGAGACCGTCTGCTCGGTCACGACGTCCGACGGCGGCCCCTGCGCCACGATCCGGCCGTCGCGCATGGCCACGAGGTGGTCCGCATACCGGGCTGCGAGGTTGAGGTCGTGCAACACCATCACCACGGTGGTGCCTGATCGGCGGTTGAGGTCGGTGATGAGATCCAGGACCTCGACCTGGTGCGTCACGTCGAGGAAGGTGGTGGGCTCGTCGAGCAGCAGGATACCCGTCTGCTGCGCGAGCGCCATCGCGATCCAGACCCGCTGGCGCTGGCCGCCGCTCAACTCGTCGACGTTGCGGTCCGCGAGGCCCAGCGTGTCGGTGGCCTCGAGCGCGGAGGTGACGGCGTCGTCGTCCTCGGGGGTCCACTGGCGGAACCAGCCCTGGTGCGGGTAGCGGCCGCGCCCCACCAGGTCGGCGACGCTGATGCCGTCCGGTGCCACCGGTGTCTGCGGGAGCAGACCGAGGACGCGGGCCACGGCCTTGGTGGACTGGGCGTGGATGTCCGTGCCGTTGAGGATGACACTGCCCGTGACGGGCTTGAGCAGCCGGGCGAGGCCCCGGAGCAGGGTGGACTTCCCGCAGGCGTTGGCCCCGACGATGACCGTGACCTTGCCCGCGGGCAGCTCCAGCGAGAGCTTGTCGACGACGGTGCGCTCGTCGTACGCGAGCGTGAGCGCCTCGGCGGACAGCGTGTCCGGCGCGGTACCGGGAGCCGCGGAGGTGGTGCGCGGCGGATGCGCCGCCGGTTCGTGGCGAAGGATCATCTCAGCCTCCCTGGCCTCTGCGGTTGGCCGTGGCGAGCAGCCACAGCAGGAACGGCGCTCCCAGCACGCCGGTGACGACACCGACGGGAAGCGAGGTGCCGTCGATCAGGTTCGCCGCGACGAAGTCCGCGGCGAGGACGATCACCGCGCCCACGAGTCCCGCCATCGCGAGCGATGGTCGGTTGCCGAGCAGCCGGCGCGCGATCGGGCCGGACAGGAACGCGATGGACGCCACCGGGCCGGCAGCCGCGGTCGCGACCGCGGCGAGGGCGACGGCGGTGGACATCAGTCCGAGCCTCGATGCCTCGACGCGGACACCGAGGCCCGCCGCGGCGTCGTCGCCCAGTTCGAGACCCTGCAGGCTGCGCGACAGGACGACTGCGGCCGGCAGCAGGACCAGGAGGGAGGCGACGAGCACCGCGACGCGGTCCCAGGTGCTCGAGTTCAGCGATCCGTTGAGCCAGAGCACGGCCTCGGAGGCGGTACGGAGATCCGTGCGGGTGATGAGGAAACTGACGAGCGCGTGCATGACGGCGGCGAACCCGATGCCCACCAGGATGAGCCGGTACCCCGCCACGCCGCCACGTCGGGAGATGAGGTAGATCGCCGCGGCCACCACCATCGCCCCGACCAGCGCCGAGAGCGAGACCGCGGCACCTGCAGCACCGAAGAGGACGATCGCCGCCACGGCCGAGGCGCTCGCACCGTAGCTGATCCCGATGATGTCGGGGCTTGCGAGCGGATTCCGCAGCATGGTCTGGAACACGGCGCCCGAGACGCCGAACGCGACGCCGATGAGGAGGCCGATGACCGCGCGGGGAAGCTTATTCTCCAGCACGATGAAGCTGGCTCCGGGGATGTCCGCCCCGCCGAGGATGCGGAGGAAGTCGGGGATGGTCACGGTGTAGGTCCCGAGCAGCACGTTCCCGGCGAACAGGACAGTGACGGCGAACGCTGCCGCTGCCACGCGGCGGGCCGTGCTCCGCCGGCGCTGCACCCGGGCGCCCGCCGGCGAGGAGCTGCGGACCCCGGCGGGACCCTGCCCGGCGGGCGCGGGAGCCTGCTGGAGGGCGCTCACAGCTGGGCCATCCGGCGGCGCCGCACGAGCCAGACGAAGACGGGTGCGCCGACGACGGCGGTCATGATGCCCACCTGGACCTCGCCCGGCGGGAGGATCACGCGTCCGATGATGTCCGCACCGAGCAGCAGAACCGGCCCGAGCAGGGCGGAGAAGGGGAGGATCCAGTGGTAGTCGGGGCCCGCCACGAGCCGCACCATGTGCGGGATGACGAGCCCCACGAAGGCGATGGGCCCGGCTGCCGCCGTCGCCGCGCCGCAGAGGATGACGACGCCGAGCGCCGTGATCCCGCGCGCGAGGCCGACGTTCTGGCCGAGGCCGCGGGCCACGTCGTCGCCGAGCGCCAGGCTGTTGAGCACCTTGCCCGTGGCGAGGGTCAGCACGAGCCCGCCGAGGAGGAAGGGCGTGACCGCGCCGATGACGTCCCACCCCCTGCCAGAGAGGGTGCCCACCTGCCAGAAGCGGAAGCCGTCGAGGGTCTCCTGGCTGGACACGAGGACGGCATTGGTGAGGCTGCCGAGGCCGGCTGCGAGGGCCGCGCCGGCGAGGGCGAGCTTGACCGGCGTCGCGCCCTCACGGCCGAGACTGGCCACGGCGTAGACGGTGAGGGCCGCCGCACCCGCCCCGGCGAAGGCGAACCAGATGTAGCCGGAGGCGCTGCTGAGCCCGAACACGTAGATCCCGATGACGACGGCGAGCGAGGCCCCGGCATTGATCCCGAGGATGCCCGGGTCGGCCAGCGGATTGCGGGCGACGCCCTGGAGCGCCGCGCCCGCCGTGGCGAGCGCTGCTCCGACGAGGAGCCCGACGATGGTGCGCGGGACGCGGGAGAGGACGACGGCGTGCTCGCCGTTCGAGGGATCGAAGGCCGTGACGGCGTCGATCATGGTGCCGATGCCGACCGATCGCGCCCCGATGGTGAGCGAGGCGATGCTGACGGCGAGCAGAACGAGCGCCGCGACACCCATCCGGACGAGGTTCCGCGGCGTCGAGGACCGACGGCGGAGGGCCGTGGCCGGCCGGGGGGCGGTGGAGGGAGCGGGGCGCACGGCGGAGGCCTGGACTGCCATGGTGCCTCCCTCGGACGGACGATCGGTCTGAAGTAAGGCTAGCCTAGGCTCCGGACAATTAAGAAACGAGTTTGTTCCCTAATCCGGGCCGCGAGGGGCTGCGGGGGCACCTCGTCCGCAACCCCTCCGCGACCTACACCGCAGCCGGCGGGGTGCCGTCCCCGAAGGGCCTGCCACCGAGGGATTCGCGCCCGTGCGGCGTGGTCCACCCTGCGAGGTCGGGACCCTTCGGCACGATGCCGGTTGGGTTGATGTCCTCGTGGACGATGTAGTAGTGCTGCTTGATCTGCTCGAAGTCGATCGTGTCGCCGAAGCCGGGCGTCTGGAAGAGGTCGCGGGCATAGCCCCAGAGGGCCGGCATCTCCGTCAGCTTGTTCCGGTTGCACTTGAAGTGGCCGTGGTAGACCGGATCGAACCGCACGAGGGTGGTGAACAGTCGGACGTCGGCCTCCGTGATGGTGTCCCCGACGAGGAAGCGCTGGTTCGTGAGACGTTCCTCCAGCCAGTCCAGTGCGGTGAAGAGGCGGTCGTAGGCGGCGTCGTAGGCCTCCTGCGACCCGGCGAACCCACATCGGTAGACGCCGTTGTTCACCTCCGTGAAGACCCGCTTGTTGACCGTGTCGATCTCTTCCCGGAGTGCTTCCGGGTAGAGGTCGGGAGCGCCCTCACGGTGGAAGTCCTTCCACTCGCCGGAGAAGTCGAGGGTGATCTGCGGGAAGTTGTTGGTGACCACGGCGCCGGTGGTCGTGTCCACGACGGCCGGCACGGTGATGCCGCGCGAGTAGTCGGGGTCCCGCTTGAAGAATGCTTCCTGCAGGCGCTCGATGCCGAGGACGGGATCCTTGCCGTCCGGGTCCAGGTCGAAGGTCCAGGACCTGCTGTCATGGGTGGGTCCCGGGGTGCCGAGGGAGATCGCGTCCTCCAGTCCGAGGAGACGGCGGACGATGATCGTGCGGTTGGCCCAGGGGCAGGCCCGTGCGGCGATGAGGCGGTAGCGACCCGCTTCGACGGGGTAGCCGTCGGCGCCGTCCCTCGTGATCCTCGTCTCGATGTACTGCGTGTCCCGCGTGAACTCCTTGCCACCGGTGACGTAGGACCCTCTGGTGCTGTGCTCGGACTGCTGCTCGGACTGCTGCTCGGACTGCTGCGTGTCGGTCATGCCGCCAGTCTAGGTGTGCTTACGGACAGGAGGCCCGGTCGCGGTGACGACCGGGCCTCCTGGTGGAACGGATGCCGAAGCGGGGCGGGAGCCGCTACTGCCTGCTGTGATCCCGTCCGTACTTCTCACGCAATTCGCGTCCCTCACGGACGAGCTTGAGGTGCTTCTCCTGCTTCTTCTCCGCAGCCTTGGAGGCCCGCGGGGGAAGCTGGATGGTCTCCTCGGCCTCGATACCGCCCTGCAACTGGCGTCCGCGCTCCATCTCGGCATCGAACTCGACACCGAACAGCAGGGACAGGTTGGCCAGCCAGATCCACAGCAGCAGCACGATGACCCCGGCGATGGCGCCGTAGGTCTTGTCATAGCTGCCGAAGTTCGCCACGTAGAGGGAGAACGCCGCGGTGGTGATGGCGAGCACCAGCAGGGCGATCAGGCCGCCGAGGCTCATCCAGCGGAACTTGGGCTGCTTGATGTTCGGGGACCCGTAGTACAGCACCGCGATCATGAGCACCGCGAAGAGCACCATGACGGGCCATTTGGCGATGTTCCAGATGGTCACGGCGGTACTGCCGAGACCGATCGTGTTGCCGACGGCCTCCGCCACGGGACCGGACAGGACGAGCATGAGGCCCATGATCACGATCAGGACGAGGACGACGATCGTGACGAGGAGCATCTGCGGGCGCAGTTTGAGGAACCCGCGACCTTCCTCGACCTCGTAGACCCGGTTCATGGCGCGGGAGAAGGCATTGACGTAGCCCGATGCCGACCAGATGGCACCCGCGAGTCCGATGACGAACGTGAGACCGGCGGCCTGGTTGGAGGCGAGGCCCTCGATCGTCGGCCGGATCGTCTCGAGCGTATCGCGGGGCGCGAACTGACCGACGATCTCCAGCACCTGGTTCGTGGTGCTCTGGGCCTGCCCGAACAGACCGAGGAGGGACAGGAGCGCCAGGATGCCGGGGAAGATGGCGAGGACGGCGTAGTAGGTGAGCGCCGCTGCCAGATCGGTGCACTGGTCCTTGCCGAACTCGCTCAGGGACCGCTTGAACACGTACTTCCACGCCGGCTTCCTGACGTCCTTCGGATCGTCCGGCTTGCGCGGATCGTTGGGATCCGGCGCGTTCCGCGCCTTCTCGGCCGCGTCACTGCGCGACGCGCTGCTCACCCTGCTGTTGCTGCTCACGGAATCCTCCAGGTCTCGGCCCCGGAATCGGAGCGGGGCGTGCTTACGGCTGTACGTCTGCTTCAACTGCACCATAAGCTTACTTAGTAGTCCAGTCCCCAGGGGCGCACCCCGCGCCCGTGACACCTCGAGTCACAGGAGCCACCCATGCGCATAGCAGTCATCGGCGCCACCGGAAACGTCGGCACGGCCCTGCTCACCCGGCTGCAGGGCGCCGCCCGGGACCGCGAGTCCATTCAGCGTTCAGGGTACGACACCGCCGAGGACACGGGCGGCATCTCGCTCACGGCCGTCGCCCGGACCATCCCCGATACCGGCGGGGCACCGTACGACGGCATCGACTGGCACGCCATCGACATCGGCACGGACGAGGGCCGGGAGGCCCTGACGCGGGCGCTCGACGGCATCGACGCCGTCGTGCATCTGGCCTGGGCCATCCAGCCCAACCGCGACGAGGCGTTCATGCACCGCACCAACGTCACCGGCACGGCGAACCTGCTGGCCGCGGCGGGCGCCGCAGGAGTCCGGCACGTGGTGTGCGCGTCCTCCGTCGGGGCGTATTCGCCGTCGGACAAGGAGACCCGCAGGGATGAGTCATGGCCCACGGGTGGTATCGGGACGTCCCACTACAGCCGCCACAAGGCCGAGCAGGAACGGCTGCTCGATTCCTTCGAGGCGGAGTACCCGGAGATCCCCGTGGCCCGGCTGCGGCCGGGGCTCATCTTCCAGGGGGCGGCGGGCAGCGAGATCGGCCGCTACTTCCTCGGTCCGCTCGTGCCGAAGATCGTCCTCGGCCGGATCCCCCTCCCCCTCCTGCCGATTCCCCGGGCCTTCGTGTTCCAGGCGGTCCACGCCGACGACGTCGCCGACGCCTACTGGCGCGTCGTGGCCCGGCGGGCGTCAGGTGCCTTCAACATCGCAGCAGAGCCCGAGCTGACGCCGGAGCGGGTCGCCGACCTCCTCGGCGCACGCCGCGTGACCGGGTTCCCGGTACGGGTGCTCCGGTGGATCGTCGGGGCGTCGTGGGGGCTGGGTGTCCAGCGCACCGACCCGGGGTGGATCGACATGGCCTCCCAGTGCCCCGTCATGGACACCTCGCGGGCACGCTCCGTGCTCGGCTGGGAAGCGCGGCGCTCCTCTCGCGAGGCCATGGCCGAGGTGCTGGCCGGGCTGCGGGGAGGGTGGGGCCGCGGTGCGTCCCCCAAGTTGTACCCGCGGTCCGCGGCCTGAGGTCCCGACGCGGGGCGACTCCGGGCAGGAGCCTCCGGGCCCCTGGTCCGGTCAGGAAGCGGAGACCCGCGGCGAGCCCTCCGCCTCGACGAAGGGGATGCCCTCGGGCAGCTGCGCGGCCGTACCCGGCAGGCTGACGGTGAACTCCGCGCCGCCCTCCTCGACGTTCCGGACGACGATCGATCCGCCGTGGCTCTCCGCGATACGCCGGCAGATCGCGAGCCCCAGCCCCGTCCCCGACGCCTGGCTGAGCCCGTTCTCGGACCGGTGGAACTCCTCGAACACGCGGTCGAGGTCGGCGTCCGGGACACCGATGCCGTTGTCCCGCACGCGCACGAGGGTGCGGCCGGACGTCGGTTCGGACGTCGTGGTCACCGTCACCTCGCCCGTCCCGTCGGTCCGGCCGTACTTCATCGCGTTGCCCACCAGGTTCTCCATGAGCTGGAGGAACAGCCGCTCGTCGGCGTAGACCGCGTGCGGTGCGTCGACGTGGAAGGACACCTCGGGGAGCTGTGTGCCCGGCAGCGCCGTCCGGAGGTCGATGATCCCCTCCACCATCCGGCCCACGTCGATCCGTGAGGCGGTGAGCCGCTCCTCCTTCGCGAGGCTGTAGGCGAGCAGGTTCCGGATGAGCGTCCGCATGCGCAGGCTCGCCTGCTGCAGCCGCTCGATGCTGGCCCGGCGTTCGTCCGCGGGAAGGTCCGGATCCTCGAGGAGTTCCAGCCAGCCGTCGAACACGGTCAGCGGCGTGAGGAGATCGTGTGCCACCACGGACGCGAACCGCCCCAGATCCCGCTCGTACAGGCGCTCGTGCGTGACGTTGCGCAGCACGACGACGGCGCCGCCCTCGCCCGGCAGCGGCATCGCGTCGACGGACAGGTGCATGACCTCACCCGAGCAGTGCGTGAGGTCGAGGTCCATCCGCTCGGTCACGACGCCCTGGAGTGCCAGGGTCAGCGGGTTGGCGTCGTCGTCGAGCTGCTGCCCGTCCGGCGTCGTGACCGTGTAGTCGCGCCGCCACACCTCGCCCGGACGCGCGGTTCCGCCGCCGAGCCACCGCTCGCTCGTCGCGTTCTGGAAGATCAGGCGCTTGTCCGCGCCCGCCACCAGGACGCCGTCGTTCATCCGGCCGATCACGAGGTCGCGCAGATCGGCGGCGGCCTTCGCCTCGGCGTTGGCCCGGTAGAGACGGGAGATGAGGCGGCGCCGCTCATCCATGCTCAGTGCCAGCACGGCGGAGAGGGAGAAGGCGATGAACATGAAGGACTGCGCGACGTACGCGGCGATGCCTGGGTCCAGGTCCTGGAAGGGCCCCCGGCGCTCGAGGGTGAAGAAGACGAGGAAGGCACCGCTGACCAGGCCATGGAGCATCGCCCAGCCCGAACGGAGGCGGAGCCCGGCCCACATGTGCGCCGGGATGGTGGTGTAGGCGATGGGCAGCGCCGTACCGGCCCCGAAGGTCGCGACGTAGAGGACCACGGAGACGACGGCGAGCATCGCGTACTCGGCACGGCGGGCGGACGGGAGCGAGGGAGGTGTCTGGCCCGCGGCCCTGGCCCTGATGCTCGAGGCGATCACGACGCCGAGCGACCCGATCCCGGTGAGCGAGACGCCGTGGCGGACCAGCCACGGGACGAAGGCGGACAGGGGATCGGCGGATCCGTCGATCGCGCTGCCCACGACGATCGCGAGGGCGCCGACGGAGCAGGCCGCGATCGCGATGGATCCGAGGCGGAGGTAGTCCCCCACGGTCCGGATCTCGAGTCCGGGGATGAATCGGCGGAACAGGACCACGGCGGCGGCCGTCTGGGCGATGCTGCCGAGGGCCACGGCGAAGCCGAGGGACGGGCTGAGACCCGTGAGGAGATTGACCGAGGCGAGGATGGGGAAGGCGGCGACCAGGGAGACGGTGAGGTCCACCCTGGACCGCGATCCCCAGAGGCTCCACAGGAACGCGATACCGGCCGCGGGCCAGACCAGGGCGAGGCCCGAGGACTCGAGGTTCGTGCTGCGGCCGAAGGCTGCGGCTGCGGCCAGCACCAGACCGAACAGGAGATGCAGGGTCGTCGGCGACAGCGCTGCCAGCCGTCCCGCGACCCCGTGCATCCGCCCCTCGCCCATCCCACTACCCGTCCGAAGAATTGCCGTCCGCCCTCTGAGCAGGGCCGCCGTGGACCTCAGCTTACTGGTTGGCCGTCCCGGCCGGTGTCCGCCGTGGGGTCCTCTGCGGCGCGAGGACCCCACGGCGGACGGCGAGGGGCCGCAAGGTGGTCCGGGACAGCTCGGGACAGCTCCGGGACAGGTGGGGACCGGCGCCGTCCACAGCGGACCGAACGCGGACAGCGCGAGCCATCGGTCGATGGTTCGCCCTGTCCGGCAGTGCGGCCGGCGCCTGCCCCGATCCGGGTCGCTAGCCCGCCTGGCCCAGCGTCGCCGTGTCGATGACGAAGCGGTAGCGGACGTCCGAGGACAGGACGCGCTCGTAGGCCTCGTTGATGGCCTCGGCCGAGATCACCTCGACCTCGGGGGCGATGCCGTGCTCCGCGCAGAAGTCCAGCATCTCCTGGGTCTCGCGGATGCCGCCGATCCCGGAACCGGCGAAGGAGCGACGCTGGTTGAACAGCGTGAACACGTGCAGGGGCAGCGCATCAGCCGGAGCCCCGACGTTGACCATGGTGCCGTTGAGCCGCAGGAGTGAGAGGTAGGCGTCGAGGTCGATCTTCGCGCTCACCGTGTTGATGATGAGGTCGAAGCTCATGGCCAGCTTCTCGAAGGTCTCCGGGTCGCTCGTTGCGAAGTAGTCGGTGGCTCCGAAGCGCTTGCCGTCCTCCTGCTTGCTGAGGCTCTGCGACAGGACGGTCACCTCGGCGCCCATGGCGTGGGCGATCTTCACGGCCATGTGGCCGAGGCCGCCGAGTCCGACGACGGCGACCTTCTTGCCGGGACCGGCGTTCCAGTGGTTCAGCGGCGAGTAGGTGGTGATGCCGGCGCACAGGAGCGGAGCCGCAGCCTCGTAGGGGATGCTCTCGGGGACCGAGAGGACGAAGTTCTCGACGACCACGACGTGCGTGGAGTAGCCGCCCTGCGTGATGGTGCCGTCGCGGTCCTTCGCGCCGTAGGTGCCGACGTTTCCCTTGAGGCAGTACTGCTCCTCACCCTCGGCGCAGTTGGCGCACTCGCCGCAGGAGTTCACCATGCAGCCGACACCGACGCGGTCGCCGACCTGGTGGCGCGTGACCTCGGAGCCGACCTCCTCGACCACACCGACGATCTCGTGGCCGACGGTCAACGGGTACTGCTGCGGCCCCCACTCCCCCCGCACGGTATGGATGTCCGAGTGGCAGATCCCGGCGTAGGCGATCTTGATGAGGACGTCGCGTGCGCCGACCTCGCGGCGTTCGATGGTGGTGGGGACGAGCGGATCCGTGGCGGACGGCGCTGCGTAGGCGTGGACTGTGGTCATGGGTTCCTCCTGGAGGATGTCGGAACGGCAGGCGGGACCGCCTGCCGTGGATCTCGGGGGTGCGGGCTGCCCGACCCGGGACACGGGAAGGGAGCCGCTCGGTCTAGCCGTCGTCGTCGACGGAACGGCCCGGAGGAAGCCGGACGGCGCCAGGCACGGACCGCGACCCGTCGGTGCGTGCGCCGTCGCCGGGCAGCACCTCCGCCGGGCCGCCGGAGCTGTCACCGACCGGGACGGTGCCGGGACGCTCGTGCGCGCTCCAGCTGGCGAGGAGCGCCAGGGCGTCCGACGACGGAGAGCCGGGTTCGGCCGTGTAGGCGAAGAGGGTGAGGTGCGGGTCCGCGGCGAGCTGCAGGCCCTCGAAGGTGAGGGTGAGCTCACCCACCACCGGGTGCCGGAAGGTCTTCGACCCCGTGGTGTGGAGATGGACGTTGTGCGCGGCCCAGCGTACGCGGAAGGTGTCGCTGCGCGTGGCCAGCTCGCCGATCAGGGTCGTCAGTTCGCGGTCCTGCGGGTTGCGTCCGGCTTCGAGCCGGAGCAGGGCGACGCAGTCGTCGGCCGCCCGCTCCCAGTTGCCGAGGAAGTCCCTGGACCGCGGGTCGAGGAAGGTGGCGCGGGCGTAGTTGGCAGGGCCCCGGGCGCCGTCGGACAGCGGCGCGTAGAGCGCGCGGCCCAGGTGATTCGCGGCGAGGAGGTCCAGCCTGCCGTTCTGCACCACCGCCGGAGCGCCCACCATCGTGTCCAGCAACCGCTGCACGCTCGGGCGGACCCGGCGCGACGCCGGCTGCCGGCGTGCGCGCACCTCCGTGGTGCCGGAACGGGCGAGATGGTAGAGGTGGGTACGTTCCGTGTCGTCGAGCTGCAGTGCGGCACAGAGGGACTCGAGGACGCCGTCGGACACTCCGGACAGGTTGCCGCGCTCGAGGCGGACGTAGTAGTCGACGCTGACGCCGGCAAGCATCGCCACCTCCTCGCGGCGGAGGCCGGGCACACGGCGGTTGGTACCGAACGCGGCCAGGCCGGCCTGGCCCGGTGTGATGCGAGCGCGCCTCGACGTCAGGAAGTCCTGGATGTCGCTCTGGGTGCTCACCCCTCCACGGTAGGCGGGATCGGACCGGTGTGGGAGGCCCTGCTGGTACCTGCACGGACAGGACCCGGGTAGGAGATCGGGCCGGCACGGTCCCCGACCGGCACGGATCGTGGTCAATCCCCCCGCGCAGGGCTCGCTCCGCGGGCCAACCACGCACGCGCCTCTGCGGCCGTCGGGAAGAAACGCGTGGGATACGGCGGATTGTGCAGCTGCTTGTAGTAGGCGGCGATCACACGGTCTCCTTCGACGCCGACGATCGCGAGCGCTGCCACGCCGAGCCGGTGGGCGAACACCTCCAGGGCGCCGGGCGTCAGCGAGACCATGTTGTTGTTCAGCGCGAGCATCGGTGTGCACCCCTCGGGCGCGAGCGCCGCGACAGCCGTGACCAGAGACTCCGCCGTGGACGTCCTCACGCTGGTGCCGCGGTCCCACTCCACCACGATCACGCCCTCGTCGAGCCGGGCGAGGTAGGGCTCCGGCTCCTCCGCCGGACGGCTGGTGGGTTCGCCGACGTCGGCATGGCCGGTCAGCCAGGCCAGCGCGTCCGGCTCGTTCGTGAAGTACCTGCTGGGGGTGACGGACCGGTAGTTGAACGCCGTGAGGACCTTGCCCACCTCGTCCACGCCGACCACGCCCGTACGCAGCGAGCACGTGTCCTCGATCAGGAGGTGCCGTGCCTCCAGCGTGATGGCCTCGACGAGGCCGATCAGGACCAGCAGCGGCCTCCTGCCCTGTGGCGAGGCCGCCGTCACCGCGGCCATGGTCGCATGGACGTCGTCGGCCTCGATGGTGACCCCTGCGGCCCAGGCCAGGCGCAGCACGGCGCCCTCGTCGGTCAGGGTGAATCGAGACTGCTCCCCAGCGTCCCCCGTCATGCACGTCCTTCGTCGATCCTAGGCTTCGATCCTAGGGGCAGCCGCCCGTGGGCGACACTCCCCGCGGGATCCGGCGGCGCGTTGTGACCCGGCCGGAATCCGGTGGAGGATGGGGGCAGCGACCCGTGCACGGACCGAAGGAGCTGTTCCATGGAGTACACGTTCGATGTCCTCGTGATCGGTGGTGGACCCGCCGGTATGGCCGCTGCCACCCGCGCCGCCGAACTCGGGGCGCGCACCGCCGTCGTCGAACGGTCCGCCCTCGGCGGTACGTGCGTGAACTCGGGATGCGTCCCCACCCGCGTCCTGGCGAAGACCGCCCGCCTGTTCCGCGAGGTGCGGACGGCCTACGACTACGGGATCGTCGTGGACGAACCCTCGGTGGACTGGGACAAGACCGTGCAGCGCGTGCGGGCCACGGTCGCCCGGGTCCTCGAGGCCAAGGGGTACGGCCCCACGATGGAGCGCCTCAACATCGAGCTCATCGAGGGCGACGCCGAACTCACCGGCGAGCACGCCGTCCTCGTCGACGGCCGAGAGGTCACGGCGGCCTCGATCATCCTGTGCATCGGCGGCAGCGGGCGCCGGCTGCCCATCGAGGGCGCCGAACTCGCCGTCCTGCCGCACGAGGTCCTGGACCTGGAGAGCCTCCCCGGCTCGGTGGCCATCATCGGCGGCGGCCACACCGGCGCGCAGATGACCACCATCTTCGACGCCATGGGATCCGACGTCCTCCTGCTCGACCTCGCTCCGCGCATCCTCATGACGGAGGACGAGGACGTCGCTGCGGCGGTCACCGCCAGCTTCACCGGCAAAGGGGTGCAGGTGGAGACGGGCATCGACGGTATCGACAGCATCAGCCGGAACGGCGCGCACCTCACCCTGACCTGGAAGCGCGACGGCGGACAGCAGTCACGCGACGTCGACGCCGTCATCATGGCCGCCGGCTGGCCGGCCAACCTGCCGGGACTCGGACTGGAGGCGGCGGGCGTGCAGACCGCGCGCTCCTTCGTCCCGGTGGATGGCTACCTGCGGTCCAACGTGCCCCACATCTTCGTCGCGGGCGACGCGAACGGCAGCAGCATGCTCGTGCAGGCCGCGGTCTTCGAGGGCGAGACGGCCGCGGAGAACGCCGTCCTCGGTGCCACGCGGACCACACCCCACCACCTCCTGCCCGAAGGCGGCTTCACCGATCCGGACTACGCGGGTGTAGGCCTCACGGAGGCCAAGGCCCGCGAGCGTGATGCCGAGTGCCACGCCGTGACGGTGCCCTACGCCGTGGTGGAGCGTCCCATCATCGACGACCGGGAGCAGGGCTTCCTGAAACTGGTGGTCGATCGTCGGCGCGAACTGATCCTGGGCGCGCACGCGGTCGGCGAGAACGCCGTCGAGGTCATCACGGCCGTCGCCTCCGCCATGGCAGGTGGAACCGATCTCGCGACGCTCGCCCGCGTGAAGTTCGCCTACCCGACGTACAGCGCGGTGATCGGCCACGCCGCACGGGCTGCACTCCGCGGCTGACGGCTTCCGGTCTCGCGGACCCCCATGGTCAGCGGCCGGCCGGTCTGCAGCCGGCGAGGGATGGTTCCCCGGACGAGTCCGTGAGCGCTAGCGCGGCATCCGGGCAAGGGTCCGGTACTGCGGATTCTGCTCGACGAACGCCTGCGCGGAAGGGCACCCCGCCACGACGCTCAGCCGACGCTTGTGCGCGTTGAGCATCGCGTGGCGCATGAGTACCGGCCCGAGGCCCCGGCCCTCGAAGCCGGGCTTCTCGACCAGTGCGCGCAGCGTGAGCTGGCCGCCGAGCATCGAGTAGCGGATGTAGGCGGCGAGGGAGCCGTCGAAGTAGAGCTCGAAGCGGGAGTTGAATCCCGAGTCCTTGAACACCTCGCGGATCCCGCCTGCCTCGCCACGGGCTGCGATCCTGCGCGAGCGCTCCTCGATCTCCTCCACCGCCGCCGCGTAGCGTTCGCCCGCCTGCAGTGGCGGATGGTCGGAATCGAGCATGCGGAACATCCTGTTGGCCAGGATGCGGAGGTCGGCCAGGGGCACCGCGGAGAGGTCGGGTGCCTCCAGGGCCGCGCCCATCCACTGTGCTTCGCGCTCCCGCTTGGTGAGAGGCACGTCGGTGGAGATCCCGCGGTCGGGCGCCGGGATGGTGTCGGTGTGGGTGAGACCGGAGACGGAGTGGAGCGATGTGCCACCGGTGGTGCTGGTGACATCGGGAACAGTTGAGGGCTCTGTCATGGGGAATCCGATGATGGTCAGGAACCGAAGCCTGCTGCTAGACCGTGGCGTGAGGAACACTAGCCGGTGCCACCCCCACTTCCGCCGACCGGTGATCACACAGCCCCGGCGAGGACCCGTGGGCGCGTCACTCCTTGCCGAGGAATAGAAGACGTGTTCTATTATTCACAGGAAAGCGGACGCACCAACGGAGGACAGCAGATGACAGCACAGGTGATCGGTGTTCACCACGGGCACAGGCGGCTCGACGAGCCGGCAGCCGTGCGCTTCACCCCTCAGGGCCGGCCACTGGCCCTGCGGTGGCACGGCGGGATCTGGCAGGTGATCGGCCGGCCGGCGACGGTGGCCGCAGCAGCGGCTTCGACGACGGGATGGCACTTCTCCGCCCAGACCGGACCGGCCTCGCCCGTCCTGGAGTTCGGCATCGCATTCGACGCCGCCAGCGACGGTTGGCGGCTGGTCAGTGTGGGCGGCAGCCCGGACTGACCACGCCCTCCTGGTCGACGGGGGCGGCGGACGTCAGGCGGGATCGGCAGCGACGAGGGCTGCGCGCGCGTCACGCCGACGCCAGTAGGCGGCCAGCGCGGCTCCGGAGACGTTGTGCCAGATCGAGAAGATCGCCGCCGGCAGGGCAGCCTCCGGGGTCAGGTAGGTCCGGGCGAGCCCTGCGGCGAGCCCGGAGTTCTGCATCCCGACCTCGATGGCCGTGGTCCTCCTCGCAGGCGTGGGGAGCCCGAACAGCCGTGCGGCCCCGTAGCCGAGCGCGAGGCCGAGCCCGTTGTGCAGGATGACGGCCGCGAGGACCAGGAGCCCGGCGGAGAAGATGATCGACGCGCTGCCGGACACCACGGCGATCACCACCAGGGTGATGGCCGCCACGGAGATCCACGGCAGGGCGGGAAGAAGCCGCTCGACGACCCGGGGCAGGAAGAAGCGGACGGCGAGTCCGACGATCACCGGTACCAGGACGATCTGGAGGATGGAGAGGCCGATTCCTGCTGCATCGACGGGCATGTACCGGCCCGCGAGCCAGAGGGTGAGCAGCGGGGTGAGCAGCGGCGCGAGGATCGTCGAGACCGAGGTCATGGCCACCGACAACGCCACATCGCCGCGGGCGAGGTAGGAGACGACATTGGAGGCGGTCCCGCCCGGGCAGCAGCCCACGAGGATGACACCCGCGGCCAACGCCGGCGGCAGCCCGAGAGCCATCGACACCAGCCAGCCGATCGACGGCATGATGACGAATTGGGCCACGACGCCGATCACCACGGGGAGGGGACGTCTGGCGATGAGGGCGAAGTCGACCGGCCTGAGCGTCAGACCCATGCCGAACATGATGACGCCGAGTAGCGGATTCACCAGGGGGCCGAGCCCCGTGAAGGTGTCCGGCGTGAGCACTGCCACCAGTCCGCCGGCGAGGATCAGGAGCGGGAACAGCGTCACGGCCGTCCGTGCGCTGCGTTCTTCGGCGGCCTGCGGTGCTCTCGTCGTCCCGGTCATCCTTAACGGGATATCACGTGCCGGCCCGTATGACGCACTGCTAAAGTTGCCTCACCTGGAAGCCAAGGGTACTTAGTTCCTCACTGACAGCAGGGAAGACGATGGCGACGACCGACAGGAAATTCGCGGCGACCGCGGAATCGACGAGCAAGCATCCCCACGACTGGGGACGGGCCATGGCGGTGGCGATCTGCCGGCTCACGGAGATGGCCCGGGAGGCGGGCGATCCGGTCCACCACGAGGCTTTGGTCGGCGAGGACCTCCACCTCTTCGTCGAGGACACCGAGGAGGGCGTGAACATCACGATGTCCTGGACGCCGCGCGAGCAGGGGGCCCTGGCGGCTGCTCCGTCCCACAGCACGGGCGAGACGGGCGGAGCGGCAGGGGGCTCCGACGAGGACGAGCAGGACGTCTCCGACGCCGCAGCCCACTCCGCCGCGGGCCAGCGGTTCGACCCGACCGGAGGCAGCACGGCCGGCGTCGGCCAGTAGCCGAGCGGGCGCCTCGTCCAGCGACCCGCGCGGAGGCCCGACCCGCCCATGGGTCGGACCGCGATCATCGATAAGCACACTTAGCGTTTCGGGCGTAGGGTGGGTGGAAACCGTACTGCCAACCACGTGGAGGACAGCATGAGCGAGAAGCGCCCCGATCCCTCGAACGCAGGGAACCCCGATCCGCTGGACAACAACATCACCGGCCTCGAGCCGGGAGGTGGCGTCCCGCCGGGAGAGACGCCACCCGCCGAGGCGAGCACCACCTGGCAGCAGGGCCATGCGGATGAGGAGACGCCCTCGAAAGGCCTTCAGGGGGTCTGGCTCGGCGTGATCGGGCTGGTCGTGCTCCTGGTGCTCGTGTTCATCGTCGGGAACATCGTCGGCATCTTCCAGATGTTCTAGCCGGCACTCCTGTCGAGCACGCAGAAGCCCCCGTCCACCGACAAGCGGACGGGGGCTTCTGCGTGGGCGGGAAGCGTGCTAGGACGCGGACGCCTCGTCACGGAGACGGTAGTAGTCGATCAGCGCAGTCTCCTCGGCAGGTGAGAGCTCGATGCTGTTCGCGGACTTCGGGGCGTCGGTGATCTCGCTCTTCGTCCAGGCGAGGTGGAGATCAGCACCCTCGAAGCGCGAGTTCGCGAGCGGCACGAAGTGCTTGCGGGAGTTCAGCAGGCCCAGCGACACGGTGATCCAGGCGGGGATGCCTGATTCCTTCTCGAGATGCACGTCGTTCACATCGCCGAGTTTCTTGCCCTTGCTGTCCCAGGCCACGGCGGCCTGGAGCTTGTTGATTTCTGCCTGAGACATCGGCTTCCCTTCGAGGACGAGGATCGGTTCGCTTCCCATTCCAGCCCAGATGCGGCCGGAGGGCAATCAGGACAGTCCGTCAGGCCTTGTCCGCGGCTTCGCCGAGCATCGGCAGGAAGCGGTCCAGTGCCCACACGAGGCTGAGCGGGTTCGCCGCGGAGACGGACAGCGTCAGCGTGTTGTCGCTGTCGGCCACGAGCGCGCCGTCCTGCACCGCGGGGATCTGGCCGAGCAGCGGATCGGTGGCGATGGCGTCCTTGGTGGCCTCGTCCGGGACCCACGTGACGAAGATGTCGGAGTCCAGTTCGTTGGCCCGCTCGGCGGACCAGGGGATGAAGAACTCCTCGGACCCCTTCGTGTTCTCCGTGACGACGTCCGCCTGGACCATGCCGAGCTCGGTCAGGAAGCGGGGCCGGTTGTCGTTGGCCGTGTAGACACTCACGGCATCGGCGGTCGCCGGAGCCAGCGTGCCGTAGATGAAGGTCTTGCCCTCGAGCTGCGGGTAGTCGGCGGCGGCGTCGGCGATGGCCTGCTCCGTCTCGGTGACGAGCTGCTCCGCGTCGCCGGACAGGCCCAGGGCATCGCCGATGATCCGCGTCGAGTCCTGCCATGCGGTGCCGTAGGCGACCTCGGGATACGCGACGACCGGGGCGATCTTGCTCAGGGTGTCGTAATCCTCCTGCGACAGGCCCGAGTACGCAGCGAGGATGACGTCGGGATAGGTCGCAGCGATGTCGTCGAAGGCGATCCCGTCCGTCTCGGAGTACTGGACCGGGGCGCTCTCGGTGCCGATCGCGGCGCCGAGCTCCTCCAGCTTCGTGTCCTTCCACGGCGTCGACTGGTTCTCGTTGCCGCCGTAGGAGTCGGCCGGCATCCCGACGGGCACGACACCGAGGGCGAGGGACACATCCGCGTTCACCCACGAGACCGTCGCCACACGCTCGGGCTTCTCGCTCAGCGTGGTCTCACCGAAGGCGTGCTCGATGGTGACGGGGAAGGCTCCCGCGTCGGCCGGGGCGCTGCTGCCACCGGTTGCCGTGGAACCGCCGTCGGCGGGGCCGGTGGAGCAGGCGGAGAGGGAGAGGGCGGCGACGGCGGCAGCGGCGATCAGGCCGCGCAGGCGTGAGGGGGCCATGAGGCTCCTTGGCTTCTATGGCCTCGCTGGAGGCCGTGGGGACGGGATAGAAGTAAGGCTAACCTAAGGTCCTCTCTATTACGAAATGCTTTCGTTGCGTAATAGGCTGCGGCTACCTCTCGCGGGCCTTGCGCGTCTCACGGTCGTTGGCGCGCTGCAGGGCCTCGACGAGTTCGGCCTTGGTCATGCTCGACCGGCCGGGGACGTCGAGTTTCTTCGCGAGGTCGTAGAGGTGCTTCTTCGAGGAGTTCGCATCCACTCCCCCCGCGGTCGGCCGCGCGTCAGCGCCACCGCCGGCCGCCTGGTCGTCGGACGGCCCCTTCGAGTCCTTCTGCTCCCAGTGGTCCCCGACCTTCTCGAACCCGTGCTTGAGGGAGGCGAACGCCGTACGGCGGGCGCGCTCACCGTCCCCGTACTGGTCCTCCGCCGCATCGAGGGTGGCGGCGAACGTGTCCTGGGCCTTGACCTCGGACCGCTGGAGTGTGCTGGGCAGGGTCTCGGGCTTGACCTTGCCGTCCTTCGTGAAACGCGACATGACCGGTTCCTTCCGTTTCGACGCCGGCTCCGGCGGGAACGGGCGGGACCGCACCGGCCCCTCGACCACCGGGTTCCTTCGAGCATACTCAGCACCCTGTGCACCGTCGCTCCGGAACGGTACCGTAGGGCGCACCAGTCATTGGGGAGGACCAACCGCACAGGGGGTGCGTGCGGTGTTTCCCGACCGGCATCCACTCACGCGCCAATGGAGGAATTTCGTGATCAGGAGCGACACCACCGCATCAGGCAAGCCCAGGACATCCAGGAGCCGCGCTCTGGCACTGGGTCTCGCCGCCCTCGTCAGCCTGCCGCTGCTGACCTCCGGGCCGGCACAGGCGAAGGGGAACTTCCCCTCACCCGAGGGCAGCACCAGCACCGCGAGCATCCTCACCTATGCCGACACCATCAAGGAGCTCGAGAAGATCGAGAAGACCTCCCGCTACGGCGTCGACGTCTTCACCCTCGCCGAAGCGGGCACCACGGTGAACACCAGCGAACAGGGCAGGGACCTGTACGTGGCGACCGTGGGCGACGGGCCTCGGGACGTCTGGGTGCAGGGTCGCATCCACGGCAACGAACCGTACGGCGCCGAGGCCATCCTCAGCCTGCTGAAGGACCTCGGGACCAACGGATCCCCGCAGTACGAGGAGATCCGCGACGCCTTCACCATCCATTTCATCCCGATGTACAACCCGGACGGAAGTGAGCTGAACATCCGGCAGACCGTCCTCTGGGACACCGCCGCGAATGCCCCGCGAAAGGACGCGAACGGTCGGGACCTCATCGTCGACCTCAACCGGGACTGGGTGGCGGACAAGTTCCAGGCCCGCGAGTCGCTGGCCTTCTACGAGTACTGGACCATGGTGGACCCGGACTACGGCATCGACATCCACCACCAGGGCCTCAAGCAGCAGTACGGCACGGGCGACGACGTCACGCTCTCCCTCGGGATCTCGCTCGCGCCGGGTGGACCCACGTTGCCGACGCTCGAGGGCGGCGCGTACGACATCCTCACCCGCCAGATGCACGGCTACGTCTACGAGGAACTGAAGGGCGCCGGCTACATCACCATGGACCGGTACCAGGTGGGCGGCAGCCTCGAGATCGACATCAAGGGCGGCGTCGTCTCGGCGATGATGCTGGGCCTGGACTACCAGGGCCTGAACGCCGAGGGTCACTCCAACCCTGTGGTGTTCTTCGAGACTTCCGGCAACACCAGTGACGGCTCGCTCGGCCAGAAGGCCCGCGGCAAGAGCATCCAGCAGAACATCCTCGCCATGCGCACGCTGCTCACCGGGCTGGCGAACGGCGAGGTGCAGCAGACCGATCCTGAGGTGTGGGAGGAGATCCCGCACGCTCCGGTCACGGGCTACAGCACGGACTACGCGGGCACCATCCCCGTCACGCCGTAGCACCCGTTCGGGTCATCAGGAGAGCGACGACGGCGCCCCCGCGGAGAGCAGGGGCGCCGTCGGCTGCTCACGCAGGCCATGGCCATCCTTCAAGCCGCTCCCGGCCCTCCTGCCGGACACGGTGCCGGCGATGGAGCGCGGACACGGTGCCGGCGATGGAGCGCGGACGCGGTGCCGCGCCTCGTCAGACGCCGACTCGAAGCTCATCGACGGTGGAGACGATCTCGCACCTCCAGGGGTCGGACAGGACGGGCGTACTACCTGGTCCGATCCCCTACCGCCACTGCGCGTCCCCGTCGACGTACAGCCAGCGCCCGTCCACCCGGATGAACCTGCTGCGCTCCTCCAGCAGCCCCGGCTGCCCGCCGCTGCGGAACGACGCCCGGTACTCCACGAACCCCGCATCGTCCGACTGGCCGCCGTGGGTCGTGTCGACGATCTGCAGGCGCCGCCATTCCGTGTCCCCGTCGAGGTCGATGCCGAGCGGCCGCGTCGACGCGTGCCAGGAGTCGAGCAGGTACTGCTCGAGCCCGAGGGCGAACGCGGAGTACCTCGACCGCATCAGGGCGAGCGCCGTCCCGGCAGCACCACCCCGGTGGAGCGGTGCGCAGCACTCCTCGTACGGCACGGCGGACCCGCAGGGGCAGTCGTCGGACACCGGGGGTCTCAGGAGATCTCGTCGGCCACGCGGACGAGGACCTTGCCGACGGTCCCGTCCTCCACGGCGTCGTGGGCCGCGGCGGTCTCCTCGAGCGGGAACCAGGTCAGGGGGAGCCCGGCATCCTCCCCGACGGGCAGCGCACCGCTCCGCAGGGCCGCGGTGATGTCCTCCGCTGCCGCGTCGAGCGCATCCTGCCCCACGGTGTAGAGCAGGAGGCCCTGCCACCGGACGTTCTTCACGAAGCTCTCGATGATCGGCGCGGAGAAGTGGTCCCCGCCGTTGTTCGCGTAGTAGGCGATGCTGCCGTGGTTGGCGATCACCGCGACGTCGAGGGCCGCGTTCTGCGCCGGGGACACCTCGACGACGTGGTCCACGCCGTCGGGCGCGACCTCACCGATGCGATCTGCGAGCGCGTCGTCGGGGTAGCGCAGCACGTGGTGCGCCCCTGCGGCCCGGGCCAGCTCGGCCTTCGCGTCGCTGCTGACCGTGGCGATGACGGTCGCCCCGGCCCAGACGCCGAGCTGGATCGCCGCGTGGCCCACGGCCCCGGCGCCACCCTGCACGAGGACCACGCGCCCCTCGAGTGCGCCCGGCGCGAGACGGGACGGGCCGTGCTCGTGGACGGTCAGCGCACGGTGCGCGGTCATGGCGGGTACACCCAGACTCGCCGCGAGACCGAGGTCGACGCCGTCCGGCAGGACGACCGCACGCTCGGCGGGCACGACGGTGAACTCCTGGGCCGTGCCGGTCGGTCGGCCGTGAGCCGCCAGGTACATCCACACGCGGTCACCGATCGTGTGCCCGTCGACGCCGTCGCCCACGGCGTCGACCACACCGGCGCCGTCCTGGTTCGGCACCACCTCGGGGAACGCGATGGTCCCGCCGGCACGGGCCTTCCAGTCGGTCGGGTTGACGCCCGACGTGACCACACGGACCCGTACCTCCCCGGGGCCCGGCTCCGCGATCTCACGCTCCACGACGGAGAGGACGGACGAGGGGCCTGGGGAGGTGTAGACGATTGACTTCATGGTCAGAGCGAACCACGGAGGGCGGAACCGCATTCCCGCCGCATTCGCCCGCGACCCCGACGGTGCCTCGGTCCGCCTGGACAAGCGCCTGCACGAACGGCTGCACGAACGGCTGCACGAACGGCTGCACAGTCGTCCGGCACAGTCGTCCGGCACCGGAACCCGCGCGGGCATGACGACGGCGCCTCCGCTGGTCCGCGCGGGCGCCGTCGTGGGTCGGTGGTCCCTGCGTCAGCCGCGCGCGGCGAGGAACGCCTCGAGAGCCGGGAGGTCGTCGGTGGTGATGTGGTCCACGCCGGCGTCGGCCAGCTCGGCCCAGATCGCGTCGCGGGCGGCGCCGGGGAGGTCGGGGGTCGCCCAGAAGCGGACGCGCGAACCCTGCTGGTGCGCTGTTGCGACCGTAGGCCTCGAGCTCGGCACGCTCGGCGACGGGCATCTCGCCCACCCCACGCCAGGTGAACAGCTGGGTCCAGTTGTTGCTGATCAGCGGCATGAGCGACGAAGGGAGCGCACCCCCGAGGTCCGTCGCCCTGCCGTCGTAGGAGCTGAGGCGCTGGCGGTCCGCGGCCATGGTCGCGAGCGGCCGGTTACCGCTGATGACGACACTCACCGCGCCCTGCTTGACCGTGCCGTTGCCGTAGCGCGTGAGCATGCTGCGGTGCTCCTCGAGTTCCGCCTCGATGGCCGCCCACGTCTGCCCGGCGTCGCCCTTGATGTCCACGAGGAGCTGGAACTCGCCGTCCCACCCCGGGTAGACGCTGCCGGCCCTGCCGCGGACGAGCTCGTCCAGCGGGTCGAGGTACAGGCTCTCCAGAGTGACACCCGGGGTCACGTCCTCGGCATCGTGGGCCACGAGCAGCTCCCCGTCGACGAGGTGGACATCGGCTTCGACACTGGTGAAGCCGTGCTCGAGTGCGTCGTACAGCGGACGGTCGTGCTCGTAGTCGTTGTGCGCGTGGGCGGCGGCCTGCGGGTCCCCGAGGACGACGTCGTCGCGGGCGGGCGCGGCGGACGCCGGCAGCGTAGCGAGTGCGGCGGGCAGGGCCAGGGCGGTGGCGGCGAGCAGGACGGGCAGGGTACGGGCGATCGGCATGGGCCTTCGGCTTCCTCGTGGGGTGCGGTGACTCCCCACGCTAGGAAGCACAGGTGATCGGAAGACCGACGCCGGTGGGCCGCCGGATGAACCTGCGGTACCGGGAACCACGCCGCCACCGGCGGGACCACTGCTCAGCCCAGGGTCTTGAGGTACCGCACCAGCTCGCGAGGAGCCGAGGCGGGAGCTACCGCCTCGACCGCTGCGTTGTAGTTGGTGTTCGTGTTCACGTCGTAGGTCAGCACCCGGCCGTCGGCGGTCTCGATGAACTCGATGCCGCACACCTCCAGGTGGTTGCGCCGCGCGAACTCCTCGAACTGCGCGATCACCGGATGGTCGAAGTCCTCGCGGAGACTGAAGAGCTGCTGGTCCGGCTCGGGGGCGATGGTCGCCCCGGGCGGCATGATCGGCTTGCCGGTCTCCGGGTCGATGGCGCAGGCGTCTGCCGGGCAGAGCTGGAAGCCACCGCGGGCCGTGTCGGCCTTGATGGCGTAGACGAAGCGGCCACCGACGATCTCCGCACGGGTGATGAAGGGCTCCGCGGCCTGGATGAACTCCTGCACGAGCGTGATGCCATCGGCAGGCTCCTCGAACTCGCCCGACGCCACGTAGGCGGCGAGCTCGTCATGGGACTCGAACTTCCGGACCCCGAGACCCTTCCCGCCCTGGTTGTGCTTGACGATGAACGGCGGGTCGAAGCCCTGCGCCGCCTCCACGATGCGCTCACGACCGACGGCGGCCACGGTGCGCGGCGTGTCGATACCGGCGGCCCTCAGCGCGGTGAGCTGGTCGACCTTGCTCATCTCGAGCTCAAGGACGCGGCGCCCGTTGACCGTCCGGCGGCCGTGCGCCTCCAGCCACGACAGCACGGAGCGCGCGTAGTCCTTCGACAGACCGTGGTCGCGGGTGTGTGCGGAAGCGCTGATCCGGGACCAGAAGATGCCCTCCGGGGGGACCGCGTCCAGATCCAGCACACCGTCCGTGAGCAGCCACTCGACCACCTCCACCCCCTCGGCTTCGAAGGCGCGCGCGAAGGGCGGGAACCACTCGGGGTTCTCGTGCAGGGCGTAGACCGTGGTCACGGATCGTCCTTTCGTCGTGGGACAGGCTCGCCCCGCATAACCCGTGCTCCCGGGCACCTATTCCGCCCTGGCCGGACCCGGGCCCGGCCAGGGCGGCCTCTCCCCGGCTAGTCGATGAAGATGTCGTTCCCCGGGCCCATGGGCAGGTCGAGATAGAAGAACACGGTGAGGATGGCCACCCAGGCCAGCCAGAACGGCACCACGAAGGGCAGCATCCTGGCCATCAAGGTGCCGAGCCCGGCGTTCGGCTCGTACTTCCGCAGCATGGTGAGCAGCACGATCATGTAGGGGTTCAGCGGCGTGATGACCTGCGTGGCCGAGTCACCCACGCGGAACGCCCCCTGGATGAAGGCCGGCTCGTAGCCGAGGAGCGCGAACAGCGGCACGAACACCGAGGCCATCAGGGTCCACATGGACGAGCCCGAGATGATGAACAGGTTCAGGACGGAGGCGAGCAGGATGAACGCGAGGACCGCCGGATACCCCGTCAGGCCGATGGTCTCCAGGCCCGTCGCGCCCGCGACCGCGATCCAGGACCCGATGCCGGACCAGTTGAAGAGGGCGATGAACTGACCGAGGATGAACGCCAGCACCAGGAAGCCCGCCATGTCCTTGATGGCTTCGCCCATGACCCGCGGGACGTCGCGACCCGTGGTGATGGTCCCGACGACGCGTCCGTACACCAGGCCCGGGATGGTGAAGAGCAGGAACACGATGAAGACGATCGAGCTGAGCAGCGGCGAGCGCGGCAGGAATCCGCCGGTCTCGTTGCGCCACGGCGAGTCGGGGATGATCACGGCCACGAGGATCACGAGCGCGACGACGGCGCCCACGATCACGGACCAGCGCAGGGCGCGTGCCTCGACCGGCTCGAGCCCGGCCGTGAGCGCCACGGGCGCGGAGGCGTGCTCCCCGTCCTCGACGACCTCGTCCACGGGGACGTCCTGCCGGGCCAGGCGCGGCTCGAGCACCCTGTCGATGATGAACCCGGCGATGAGGATCAGCACCAGCGAAGAGGCGATGTTGAAGTAGTAGTTGGACAGCGGCGTGACCGGGGCGCCCGCGTTCGGCAGGTTCTCGGTGACGGCCGTCGTGATCCCGGCGAACAGTGCGTCGAGGCTCGTGACCAGCAGGTTGGTGGAGTAGCCCGCGCCCGCGGCCGCGAAGCCGCCGAGCAGTCCCGCCACCGGGTGGCGCCCCGCAGCCTTGAACACGAGGGCGGCCAGGGGCGGGATGATGACGAAGGCGGAGTCGGACATGACCGAGCCCACCACGCCCACGAAACCGACGGCGTAGGGCAGCGCCCAGCGGGGAGCGGACCCGAAGACCCGCCGGATGAGCGCGCCGAGGAGCCCGGACTTCTCCGCGACGCCCACGGCGAGCAGGATGGGCAGCACCGTGGCGAGCGGAGGGAAGCCCAGGTAGTTGGCCCCGATGTTCTCCGTCAGCCAGGTCAGTCCCTCACCCGTGAAGAGCCCCCTGATGACCGTGGCCTCCTCGGCGCCGGGCACCTGGACGGTCACGTTCGCGAGGGCCATGCCCGTGGTGACCACGGCCGTGATCGCGAACAGGATGAGGAACAGCATGAACGGATCGGGCAGCTTGTTGCCGACCCGCTCGACGCCGGTCAGGAAGCGGTCGCCCAGCCCGGGACGGGCTGCTGCAGTGGATGACATGCGTTCTCCTTGGCGGTGGGTGCTGCGGATGGGCGATGCTGCTGGTCGGTGCTGGTCAGGCGAAGTAGGACGGCACGTCGATCGCGCCGCCCTGGTCCTCGAACTCCTCGTGGACCGCGGCACGGAGCAGCGGATCGGTCAGGTAGTCGAGGGCCGTCAGGGCGAGCCCGACGGCGCCGTCCAGCGCCCCCTGCTCCGCCGCCGCGCTGCGGGCCGCCTCGGCGAAGGCGCGCGTGTGCAGCGCCGTGGCCGGTTCGGCGATGCGGATGAGGGGATGGATCCCCGGGACGCGGTAGCTCACGTTCCCGAAGTCGGTGGAAGCGGCAAGGGTCTCCGAGACGACACCGAGCGGGAGGGGTGCCCGCCCCCGCCGCTGCTGGGCGGCCACCCAGCGACCGGTCAGCGCGGTGTTGGTGCGGATGGGGAGCGACGGCGGATGCTCGTCCCACTGCAGCTCCACGCCCGTGCCGGTCATCAGCGCGGCGCCGCGGGCCACGTCCTCGAGGCGCGCGCTGAGGTCCCTCAGCGTGGCCGGCTGCTGGGACCGCGCGTAGAGCTTCAGCACCGCACGGCCGGGGATGATGTTCGGGCTCTGCCCGCCCTCGGTGAGGTTGGTGTGCACCCGGTCCGACGGCGGCAACTGCTGCCGCAGCAGGCCGATGCCCTGGTACGCGAGGTTCGCGGCGTCGAGCGCGTTGCGCCCCATGAAGGGCTGCGCGGATGCGTGGGCCTCCACCCCCGTGAAGGTGATGGTGAGCAGGCGGCGTCCGAGCCACACCTGGTCGGCGAGGTCGTAGCCGTAGGGGTGCACCATGATCGCGGCGTCGACGTCGTCGAAGGCTCCGTGGCGCGCCATGACCTCCTTGCCGGAATGTCCCTCCTCGGCCGGGGTGCCGAGGAATACGACGCGGCCGGGCAACCGGTCCGCCACCGATGCCAGGGCGAGGAACGCGCCGAGTCCGGCCGCGGCGATCACGTTGTGGCCGCAGGCGTGGCCGATCTCCGGGAGGGCGTCGTACTCGGCGAGGACCGCGATGGTGGGCCCCCGGTCCGCGCTGCCAATCTCCGCCCGCACCGAGGTCTCGACCCCGTGCACGCCGAGGCGGGCGTCGAGGCCGTGCCGGGTGAGCTCCTGGTGCAGCAGCGCCGCGCCGGCGTGCTCCCTGAACGCCGTCTCGGGGTGGGCGTGCAGGTGCTGGACCACGTGCCGCAGGCGCCCTGCCACGCCCTCGACCCCGCGCTCGACGTCGTCGGCCAGGGCGGCCGGCGCCCCGTCGAACGGCGAGGGGTCCGGCGTGGCCTCCGCGAGGAGGGTCCGCGTGCGTTCGTCGATGGCTCGGAGGTAGGCCCGGTCCGGGTCGGTGGGGTGGCTCATTCGAGTAGCTTAGGCAACGATCAACCTGCTGTGCAGACCCCGCGGGACCTCCGGAGTAACATCCCGGGCCGGCGTCCCGAAACATAATCTGCCCGAAATATCCCGGCAACACCGCTCCCGAATCATGAAGGGGTCGCCGGCCGCAGCACGAGCCGGCGGACCGCACATCCCGAATCCTGAGGAGCACCCGATGTCCGTCGTCGCCACCCCCGCCACCGCAACCGCAACGTCCCGGATCCTCGACCTGGGTTCGGTGACCGCGGGCACCGTGGTCGAAGCGCGCCGGAGGGGCGAGGTCCACTACCGCGGCTGCGTCGAGGACTCGGCACCCGGGCTCGGCGTGGTGTGGGTCCGCGACACCCTGGCCGGGCACCGGGCCATCCTCCACCTCGATGACTACAGCATCTGGCGGGTCACCGCCTGACCGCCGTGGACGACATCAGCGCAGGACCCGGTAGCTCGCGTGGACGACGCCCGAGGCATCGTGGCTCCGCCCACCGCGATGTCGCCGGTGCCGACGCAGCCCGGCCTGCGTCCCGGTCTTCGGGCGCGGAGCGCTGCCCGACGACTACGCCGGATGGGGTCGGAGGACCGGTCCCGGCCATGTTCCCCTCCTAGACTGGGACCATGACTGCAACCCTCGTGGCGAAGGACCTGTCCGGGGGCCACGCCCACCGCACCCTCTTCTCGAAGCTCGACCTCACCGTCGCGCCCGGGGACGTGGTGGGCGTGGTGGGGGCCAATGGCGCCGGGAAGACGACCCTCCTGCGGCTGCTCGCCGGCGCCGACACCCCGATCGCCGGAACGGTCCGCACCACGCCTCCCGATGCCTTCGTCGGCTGGCTCCCGCAGGAGCACGAGCGGCTCGAGGGCGAGACCGTGGCCGGGTACATCGGCCGCCGTACGGGGACGACGGCGGCGACCCTCGCCATGGAGGATGCCGCGGCCGCCCTCGGGAGCGGGGCCAGGGGAGCGGACGACGCCTATGCGGCCGCCCTCGACCACTGGATGTCCTCCGGCGCCGTGGACCTCGAGGACCGCATGCCGTCCGTGCTGGCCGATGTCGCCGGAGCGATCGACCCTGCCACGCCCACGACGGCGCTCTCCGGCGGACAACTGGCCCGCGTGGCCCTCGCGGCCCTGCTCCTGAGCCGCTTCGACATCGTGCTGCTCGACGAGCCCACGAACGACCTCGACCTCGCGGGACTCGAGCGCCTCGAGTCCTTCATCCAGAACCTGCGCGGCGGCGTGGTCCTCGTGTCCCACGACCGCGAGTTCCTCGCCCGCTGCGTGACCACCGTCGTCGAACTGGACCTGGCGCAGAACAGGGTGGCCGTGTACGACGGCGGGTACGACGCCTTCCTCGAGGAACGCGCCGTCGCTCGGCGCCATGCCCGCGAGGCCTACGAGGAGTACGCGGACAAGAAACAGGACCTCGTGGGACGTGCGCGGACGCAGCGGGAATGGAGCTCGCAGGGAGTCCGCAACGCGATGAAGAAGAGCCCGGACAATGACAAGATCCGCCGGAAGGCGAGCGTCGAGTCCTCCGAGAAGCAGGCGCAGAAGGTCCGGCAGATGGAGTCGCGGATCGACCGGATGGAGGAGGTCGAGGAGCCGCGCAAGGAGTGGCAGCTGCAGTTCACCATCGGGTCCGCAGCGCGCTCCAGCTCGGTCGTGGCAACCCTGAACAACGCCTCGGCGACGCAGGGGTCCTTCACGCTCGGCCCGGTGTCACTCCAGGTGAACGCCGGCGAGCGCATCGGGATCACCGGGCCGAACGGCGCCGGGAAGTCCACCCTCCTGCGCCTCCTCCTCGGCCACCAGGAGCCGGACGACGGCGGCTCGGCCCTCGGCTCGAGCGTCGCCATCGGGGAGATCGACCAGGCCCGCGGGCAGCTCGACGAGACCCTGCCGCTCGGCGAGGCCTTCGAAGCGCTCGTCCCGGAGATGACGCAGGGCGAGGTGCGCACGCTGCTCGCGAAGTTCGGCCTGAAGGCGGACCAGGTGCGCGCCGCCGTCGGATCCCTCTCCCCGGGGGAACGGACCCGTGCCGGGCTGGCGCTCCTGCAGGCCCGCGGCGTGAACCTCCTCGTCCTCGACGAACCGACCAACCATCTCGACCTCCCCGCGATCGAACAGCTGGAGGACGCCCTCGAGTCCTACACCGGCGCCCTCCTGCTCGTCACGCACGATCGGCGCCTGCTCGAGAACGTCCGGCTCGACGGCCGCTGGCAGGTCGACGCGGGCAGGGTCACGGTCGGCTGAGACGGCGCCTTCGCCGCGCACGACACGATCGTGACACCATGGGGACCGGGGCAGGGACGACCGGCCCCCCGGACGAGGGCGCCGTACCCGGAGTGCGACAAGACGGCGCGTGGGAGTTCATCATGGCCTGGCTCGTCCTCATTATCTCCGGAATCCTCGAAGCCGTCTGGGCAACAGCCCTCGGCAGGTCGGAGGGCTTCAGCAGACTCGTGCCGAGCCTCGTCTTCGCCGTCGCGATCGTCGCGAGCATGGCGGGCCTGGCCTACGCGATGCGCTCGCTGCCCATCGGTACCGCCTACGCGGTCTGGGTGGGGATCGGGGCGTCGCTGACCGTCGTCTATGCCATGGCCACGGGCGCCGAGCCCGCGTCCCTCCTGAAGATCGTGTTCGTCCTGATGATCGTGGGCGGCGTCGTCGGGCTGAAGCTGTCCCACTGACACCGTCCGCCCGACGCGTGGCGCGACCGCGGGGCGGCTAGACGCCGATCAGTCCCTGCACCGAGGCCGCGAGGAGCTCCAGCGTCCGCGCATCCGCCGGAGAGAAGCCACGCGGTGTGTCCGACACCACGCACAGCGACCCGATCCGCCAGCCCCCCGGGCCGAGCACCGGGTATCCGGCATAGAAGCGGATGCGTGGTCCTCCGGTCACGAGGGGGTTCGACGAGACCCGCGGATCCAGGGCGGCATCGGTGACGACGAAGGGCTGGGCATCCCCGACCGTGCGGTGGCAGAAGGACGTCTCCCGCGGGCCGTCCGTCCCGATGGTCCCGGAGATCGAGGTGATGACCTGCCGGTCCCGGGTGATCAGGGCCAGCGAGGACGAGCAGCCGGGGAAGCGGCGCGCCGCCTCCGCCGTGATGGCGTCCACCTGGTCCTCGCCGACGCAGCGGAGGAGACCGGTCCGCTCGAGCGATTCGAGGCGCAGGAGTTCGGCGCGGCGCGCGCTGACCAGGGGTGCGATCAGGTCCGCGGGCGAGATGCCGCAGGTGCTCCAGGAGGCGAAGGGCTCCTCCCGGTCAGCCCATGCCGGCTGCCTCCCCGACGGCGCCCGGGTCCCGGTACCGGGCGTCTCCTCGGCGAGGACGTTGACGGCGCGGGCGATGAGGTCGCGGTCCTCGGGCCGGGCGGTCAGCAGGCCGTTGAGGTACCCGTCCACCACGACGCCGTCGGCGGACCCACCGAGACCGACGTACACGACCCACGCCTCGAAGGGGTCCGCGCCGACGTCCGCCAGCACCTGCCGGGTCAACCACTGCTGCGTGACTGCTTTCACGTTCGGTCCCGTTCTCGTCGGCGTCCCGGTGGACGCGCGGTCGGCCGGAGTGACACACGCCACGGCCCCGGTGAGCATGATTCGACGCGGCAGGGCCGGCGGATGTGTCCCCCTCCGGAGTCTTGCGGGGGTTTCGACGGGCTGCCTTGAGGTACTGCCGCGAGCTTGCGCCAAAACTGAGCGTCAGCGACCGCTTCAGTTGACGTGCGGTTGCGAGGATCGGTCGAGGCTCAGCTGGGGGCCGCGACGAGGAGCTGACCACGATGCAGAATGACGACACCCTGACGGCCATGGAGTTCGCCGGGCTCTCGACCTACGAGACCTGGATGCACTACTGCAACATGGGCGGCTGGACCGACTACTTCGAGTTCGACGCCTACCTGTACGGCGTGTACACCCTCGACGACGACGACGCGGATCTCGTGTCGCAGGCCGTCAACGAACTCATCGACGACGCCTGCCCCGCCGACGAGGCGGCCCTCTGCCGCGCCCCCTACTCCTGGACAGCCGTCACGGACCGCACGGTTGCCGACGTCGTCCTCCATGATGCGATGCTCGACGACGGCCTGTTCGAGGACACCCTGCCGGGCTGCATCCTGCCCGGCGTCGGACCGGGCACGGAGGGCGAGGACGCAGGCCGACTCGACGAAGGGCCCATCCGCGTCCCCGTGGACGACCTCGTGGGTCCGCACTCGCCCGACACCTTCGGCTCGCTCTTCCTGACGGGCCTCGACGTCCGCCCCCTCAGGGGCCGCCCGGGCGTCCCCCTGCCGCCCGGCGCGCCCCTCGAGCTGCTCGGCGAGATCCTCGACAGCGGCGTGATCGGCCGGATCATCTCGCGCGAGCGGCGCTAGCCCTACCGTCCCGGTTCGCGCTCCAGCGCGGCGTCGTGCTCGGCGTGCGCCTTCCGGATCATCTCCATGAACTCGGTCTCGTTCCGGATGAGCCGCTTGAACTTCTCGGGCAGGGTCCTGAGGTCCCGCTCCTCGGCGCACAGCCTCGCGTAGATCTTCTCGCGCTCGCTGATATCCGTCTCGTAGGTGAGGTCCAGGTACTCGGCAGCGTGCCGTTTGGCTCCGGAGATCGCGTTCTTCGCCCGGCCCTTGGGGCTCAGCACCGAGGCCAGCACGGTCACGACGAGGACCCCGAGGATCACGCTCAGCGACAGGCCCGTGCTGATCTCCACGACCTCCACGTGCTCGCCGTTGTTGATGAAGGGGAGGTTGTTCTCGTGCAGCGCGTGCAGGATGAGCTTCACGCCGATGAAGCCGAGGATGACGGCCAGTCCGTAGGAGAGGTAGATGAGGCGGTCGAGCAGCCCGTCGATGAGGAAGAACAGCTGCCGCAGCCCCATGAGCGAGAAGGCCGTGGCCGTGAACACGATGAACGTGTTCTGGGTGAGGCCGAAGATCGCGGGGATGGAGTCGAGGGCGAACAGGATGTCGGTCGCGCCGATGGCCACCATCACGAGGAGCATCGGCGTGAGGACGCGCTTGCCGTTCTCCATGGTGAACAGCTTGTCGCCGTCGTAGTGCTCCGACGCCGGGAGGAAGCGCCTGGCGAGCCGGATCACCAGGCTGTCGCCGTCGTCGTCGTGCCCGCCCGGCTTCAGCAGGTTGCCGGCGGTGATGAGCAGGATCAGCCCGAAGATGTAGAAGACCCAGGCGAAGCTGTTGATGAGGGCGGCGCCGAGGAAGATGAACCCGGTCCGCGCGATCAGCGAGAAGACGATGCCGAAGAGCAGCACCTTCTGCTGGTCCGCCCGTGGCACCTTGAAGCTGGACATGATGATGAGGAAGACGAACAGGTTGTCCACGGAGAGCGCCTTCTCCGTGACGTAGCCGGCGAAGTACTCGGTGCCCATGGTCGGTCCGCCGAACAGGAGGACGCCGATGCCGAAGACCAGAGCGATCCCCACATAGATGGAGGACCAGATGGCGGACTCGCGGAGGGTCGGCGTGTGCGCCTTGCGGACGTGGAAGAAGAAGTCGAAGAGCAGCAGTCCCACGATGCCGATCACCGTGGCGGTCCAGACGTAGAACGGTACTTCCATGATGCAGGCTCCTCAGAAGATGCCGGCGGCGAGCCGGTACGGTCCGCCCCCGGTCGTGATCGTAACGGTACTGGCCTCCCCCTAGACTGGCGCAGTCCGTACCTTTATGACGAGGGGATGCCATGAGCCCGATGATGCGCGCCGCGGTACTGCGTACCGCCGAACTGCCTGCCCCGTATGCACGGAGCAAGCCCCTCGCACTGGACCTGGTTCCCGTGCCCGCACCCCGTGCGGGTGAGGTCCGCGTGCGGATCGCCCGGGCCAGCCTCTGCCACTCGGACCTCTCGGTGATCAACGGGTCCAGGGTCCGCCCCCTGCCGATGGCCCTCGGTCACGAGGCGACCGGCGTCGTGGAGAGCGTGGGCGACGGCGTCGACGACGTCCGGCCCGGGGACCACGTGGTCCTCGTCTTCGTACCCGCCTGCGGCTCCTGCCGCGCCTGTTCCGCCGGGCGGCCGGCGCTCTGCTACCGCGGCGCCGAGGCCAACGGCAGTGGTGACCTGCTGCACGGTCCGGCCGTCCTGGCCACCGCCGACGGAGAGCGCATCAACCACCACCTCGGCGTCTCCGCCTTCGCCGACTACGCCGTCGTGGCCCGGGAATCACTGGTGGTGATCGACGACGACGTGCCGTTCGACATCGCCGCGATGTTCGGCTGCGCGGCGCTCACGGGCATCGGCGCCGTCCTCAACACGGCGGAGGTGGCAGCGGGACAGTCCGTGGTCGTGTTCGGCCTGGGCGCCGTGGGCCTGATGGCGGTCATGGCCGCCGCGCAGATCGCGGGCACCACCGTGATCGCGATCGACCCCCTGCCGTCCAAGCAGGAGCTCGGTCTCCGGTGCGGCGCGCAGCACGCTGGTGGTCCGGAGGACGCCGCGGACTTCGTGCGGCAGGCGACGGACGGCGGGGCCGACGTCGTCATCGAGGCCGTGGGCAGCGCCCGCGTGCTGGAGTCGGGGCTCCAGCTGCTCGCCCGCGGCGGTGCGCTCGTCTCCGTCGGACTGCCCCACCCCGATCAGGCGATCTCGACCCAGGCCCTGCAGTTCGCCGGTATGGGCCGGCGGCTGCTCGGCTCCTACATGGGGGACGCCGTGCCCGAGCGGGACATTCCCGCCTACCTCGACCTCTGGCGGAGCGGGAAGCTCCCCGTCGAACTCCTGCACACCGACACCCGGCCCCTGGCCGACCTCAACGAGAGCCTCGACGCCCTCGCCGAGGGCCGGGTGGTGCGGCGGATCTTCACCGTCGACTGAGGCTTTGTTGTCATTGGCACCAATTCCTGAAGCGTGCTTACCATGAGGGCAGCACGTCTATCCAAAGGAGAACGACAATGCAGCAACGCACACTCGGCGGTACCAGCGTCAGCGCAGTCGGCCTGGGCGGCATGCCCATGTCCATCGAGGGTCGTCCCGACGAGGACCGTTCCATCCGCACCATCCACGCCGCCCTCGAGGCCGGCGTGACCCTGATCGACACCGCGGATGCCTACCACCGCGACGCGGACGAGGTGGGCCACAACGAGTCCCTCATCGCGAAGGCGCTCTCGAGCTTCGGGTCGGGCGCAACGGACGTGCTGGTCGCGACCAAGGGCGGGCACCTGCGGCCCGGTGATGGCTCGTGGACGCAGAACGGCCACCCGGACTACCTCAAGGAGGCCGCGAAGGCATCCCTGGCGAGGCTCGGCGGCGACGCGATCGACCTCTACCAGTTCCACCGCCCGGACACCGAGGTGCCCTACGAGGATTCCATCGGTGCCCTCAAGGACCTGCTGGACGACGGCGTGATCCGCATGGCCGGCATCTCCAATGCCACGGTGGACCAGATCCGGAAGGCGAACCAGATCCTCGACGGCCGCCTCGTCTCCGTGCAGAACCAGTTCTCCCCCGCCTTCCGCTCCAGCGAGGACGAGCTGCGCTACTGCGGCGAGAACGGCATCGCCTTCCTCCCGTGGAGCCCCCTCGGTGGCATCCAGAAGGCCGGTGGGCTCGGTGAGACCTTCGCGCCGTTCCAGGAGGCCGCGGACAAGCACGGGGTGAGCCCCCAGCAGGTCTGCCTGGCCTGGGAGCTGGCCCTCTCGCCGACCGTTATCCCCATCCCGGGCGCCTCGCGGCCGGAAAGCATCACCGACTCGGCGAAGGCCGCCGAGCTCCAGCTCTCCGACGAGGAGATCCAGGCGCTCTCCGCGGCCCTCTGACCAGCCGACACGCGGCACCCGGGAACGCCCTCCCCTCCCTCGGACGGAAGGGCGTTCCCGTACAGGCCGTCCGCGCTCTGCACCGGTCGGCAGTCCGCGTGTCCTGCCGGCGTTGCTAGGGTGGCAGCATGTCCCCCCACCCCGTCGCCCTCATCACCGGCGCCTCCCGCGGCATCGGCCGCGCCATCGCCGACGAGCTCGGCTCCACGCACCACCTCCTGCTCGGCGGCCGCGACCTCTCCGCGCTCGCCGAGCTCTCGTCGTCGTTCCCGTCCGCCGAACCGTTCGCGGCAGAGCTGCGCGACGCCGGTCAGGTGGCCGCCGCCGTGGCGGGCATCCCCCGGCTGGACGTCCTCGTGCACTCCGCGGGCGTGCTCAGGATGGGTTCCGTCGCCGACCTGTCCGACGACGCCTGGCGCGAGAGCTTCGAGGTGAACGTGTTCGCGGTGGCATCGCTGACGCGCGCGCTCCTGCCGGCACTGCGCAGCGCGCGCGGCCAGGTGATCGCGATCAACAGCGGGTCGGGCTATTCCTCCGGCGCAGGTTCCTCGGTGTACAGCGGCACGAAGTTCGCGCTGCGTGCCCTCACCGACGCGCTGCGCGACGAGGAGCGGGCGCACGGCGTGCGGGTGAGTTCCATCCATCCCGGGCGCGTCGCCACGGACATGCAGGAGGAGCTGCATGCCTGGGAGGGCAAGGACTACCGTCCCGAGGCCTGGATCCAGCCCGGCCAGGTCGCGAAAGCGGTGCGGCTCGCCGTCGACGCCACACCCGAATCGACCATCGAGACGCTGAGCATCCGCCCGTCGGGCATCACGCTCGAGGGCGGCTGACGCCTCCCCCCGCCGGCTACCCGCGTACGGTCGCCGTCCTTCCTCCTCCTGCGGGCGCGGAACAAGATCGGGGAATCCGGGCATGGGCGGTGCCGTGATCGCATGCAGGTTCGCGACCGGTCGATGACCGTCCTCGTCCTCCACGCCCTGGGCGGCTGCCCTTTCCACGGCCACCCGGGCAGGAGGAGACATCAGATCGACGGCGACCGAGGGTGAGGTCAGGCGGCGGGCACGACGCGCGGCCTGCCGAACTGCGTCTGCACGCCGGGCGAGAAAAGCACCGAATCCGGCGGACCCTGGACGCGGATCCCCGCGGCTCCCAGCAATCCGTCGTCGAGCTCCGTGAGCGTCGCGGGGTGGAGGGGCCAGGGCGTGTGCGTGTTGGGGATGTACAGCGTGCGGCCGGCCAGGGTGCTGTGCAGGCCGAAGCGCGCCGTCAGCTCGAGGGACAGGCGGTCCACCGCCGTCCGTGACACGTCCGGCCGGACGGCGAAGCGGGACTCGGCCTGCCGTCGGAAGCGGGCGACGTCGTACCCGTACTCCCGCCCGTCGCCGCTCCCGCGCCGGACGGGCGAGCATCTCGACCAGACGTACGGGATGCCGCCGGCCCGGGCGGCGAGGACCACGGCCAGCCGCGACGCGTCGAGGGTCACGAACACCACCCCGCGCGTGCCGTCCGGGCCGCGCGAGTAGAGCCGGACGTTGATCTCGGTGAACGAACCGACGTACGGGACCGGCAGGCCCCGGCCCAGCCCCGCACCGATCATCCGGAAACCGATGAGTCCCACCCACGAGGAGCCGTCCACCTCGTCCGGCACCACGCCGGGCGGCATGTACCGCGCCACCTCGGCCGCGGCGACGCGCCAGTGCAGGAATACGGCGTCCGCCCAGAACTGGTCCATGATGACCGGCCGGGGCAGCGCGGGCGCGAGCTGCCAGTCGTCCTGCGGCCCGCCACCGCGCTGTGCCGCTCCGCCTGATCGCGCGGCGTCGTCCTTTGATCCACCGGTCATGAGATCTGCTCCCCGCAGTCGTCGGGCTCTTCCGCGAAGCGGTACCACTCGGGCATCGCCGCGGTGAATTCGGCACGGACCGCGGCGTCCTCGACGACGGTCCAGTCCACCGCGGAGCCCACCTCGGGCTCCACCTTGTTCCATTCGAACCAGTTCACCATCTTCAGGTGCGGGAACCGCTCGTGCACCGCCGGGTCGAAGACCTGCTCCCACCAGGCGCGCTTGATGTTGAGGGTCCGCAGGTCGCCGATCCCGTCCGTGACGAGGGCCGCGGTCTCGGGGATGGCGACGGGCTTGCCGTGCCGCACCCCGTAGTCGGCGTAGAAGTCGGGGAGCATCGAATCGTCCCCGTTCTTCCCGTCGTAGGCGCCGGTGAGCTGCTCCACGAACTTGCCCTCCTCGGGCATCTCGCTCTCGCCCCAGGGGTAGGTGCTCCCCCAGTGGTACAGGGACATGCCCACCCAGTCGACGGCGTCGTCGCCGGGATAGTAGGGCGCGTAGGGGTCGTCGTCACTCGTGATCACGCCGTCGCCCGTGGTGTCGAGAGCGGCGAAGCCGGCCGTGCCGGGACGCGCCTCGTGGGCGCCGCCCGCGAACGGGTAGCCGCCGGCATAGTTCGGAGCCCACATCATCGCCGAGCCCGGAGCCCGGCCGTGGACGGCGTCCGATACCCGGCGGAACGCGTCGATGTACTCGGCGGGCTGCTGCCCCCACGGGTACCACGAGCCGTTCATCTCGTGGGCGAAACGCACGATCACCGGCACACCGCTGGTGTTGAAGCCCGCCAGCATCGCGGCGAGCTCGTCGGCACGCTCCGCCGTCACGGCCAAGAGACCCTGCTGCGGCTCGAGGGTCAGCAGGAGTGTGCCGCCCTCCTGACGCAGCTGTTCTGCCGCCGCGGCGATGAGGGCCCGATCCTCGGCGGCGAAGGGGAAGTCGGCGAAGGACACGGCGACGGCGGGCCGGCTCCCCAGCTTCCCGGCGTACTCGGCGAGTGTCTCCTTGCCCCACTCGAGGTTCACGCCCATGAGGGTGCCCACCTCCGGTGCAAGGTCACGTCCCTCGATGGGCGGGCACGGCCTGGCCGTGGGGTTGATGTTGCAGGCGCAGAGGGACAGGAGGAGCAGTGCGGTGAGCACGCGCGCGAGGGTTGAGACCACCCGGCCAATCTACAACGGAGCACCTGCGCCCCCGTCCCGGCGCCCCTGCGACGGCAGGATCGCCGGGCGGCGGAAGCAGTGGCTTCAGAAGGCATAACGGATGCGGCAGTACGGCAGCGCTTCGGCGGCGAGGCCGAGGAAGGCATCCAGGTAGCCACGCTTCTCGTAGGCGATGTAGCGCACGTTCGCGAAGCCGTTCTGGGACTGCTTGGTCTCCTGCAGGTCCGGGCGCCACAGGATCTCCTCCGCCTGGGGGTGCCAACCGAGATTGACCTCGTGCAGCTGCTGGTTGTGCGTCAGGAAGATGACCTCGGCCGCGAGCTGCTGCTTCGCGGCGGGTGACAGCGCTGCGTCGAGCTGCGCGAAGAGCTCCCGCCAGTCCTCCTTCCACCCGGGCGTGATGATGACCGGTGAGAAGTTGACGTGGACCTCGTACCCCGCCTCCACGAAGTCGTTGATGGCGGCGATGCGCTCGGCCACGGGTGTGGTGCGCACGTCGACCATCCGGGCGAGCTTCTCCGGCATGAGGGAGAACCGGATCCTGGTGCGTCCCTGCGGATCCCACCCGAGCAGATCGCGGTTCACGTACTTGGTGGCGAAGGAGAGCTTGGCGGTGGGCAGCTCCCGGTAGAGCGACACGAGGTCCTGCACGTTGTCGCTGACGAGGGCGTCGACGGAGCAGTCGCTGTTCTCCCCGATGTCGTAGACCCAGGCCCGGTCGTCGCACTGGTTCGGTTCCAGCTTCATGCCCTGGCGCGCCACATGCCGCTCGAGGTAGCCGCTGATCTGGTCGATGTTCGCGAAGACCGTGATGGGATTGCTGTACCCCTTGTGCCGGGGGACATAGCAGTAGGCGCACGCCATGGCACAGCCGTTGGCCGTGGAGGGCGCGATGAAGTCCGCGGACCTACCGTTGGGCTTGGCGGTGAGAGACTTCTTCACCCCGATGATCAGGGCCTCGGTCTTGATGCGGACCCAGCGGCGCACGTTCGCCTCGTCGCCGCTGAGCTCCGGGATGCGCCAGTGACTGGCGACCTCGACGACGTCGGCCTCGGGCCAGCGCGCAAGGATCTCCTGTCCACGCGGCAGCGCTGCTGCTGCAGGCTCGACATAGATGCGACTGATCTGCAGGAGCTTCTCGGCCTGGAGCATGGGACCCTTCGCGTGGCGTTGTGTCCCTCCACGGTAGGTTCCACCACCGACACTTCCCCGGCGAACCCGTCCATTCCTGTCCTTGTTGAGAATGATCTTCATTTACGTCTAACCTAGGGGTATGTCGCTACATCGTCGAACCCTCCCCCTGTCCACCGCCGTCCTCGCAGCCCTGGTGCTCACCTCGTGTTCCACGCCGGCCTCGACGGGCTCCGGGGCCGATACCCCGGCGAGTCCCGCCACGACCGCCGACAGCCCCTCGGAAGCCGGCACACCTGGCGCCGACGCCACGGATCGGCAGGAGGTCGACGGTCTCGCACCCCGGGCGGTCCTGACGTACGACGGCGGCATCATGGCTGTCGATACCGAGACCGGTGACGTGCTGACGAACACCGAGTCCGAGGGCTTCCTGCGCCTCAACGAGGCCGGCGACGGACGGCACGTCCTCGTCAGTGCCGGTAAGGAATTTCGGGTGTTCGACAGCGGCCTGATCGTCGAGGGGCACGGGGACCACGACCACTACTACGAGCAGGCCCCTGCGCTCACGGGCTCCACGGTGGAGGCCGCCGAGGCCGGACACGTCGTTGCGCACGAGGGGAAGACCGCGCTCTTCGCCGACGGCAGCGGAGCGATCAGCATCATGGACACCTCGGCATTCGAGGACGGCCGGATCGACGCGGACGAGGTCGAGGGCTTCTCCACCGATGACCCCCACCACGGGGTGGCCGTCCCCCTGACGTCGGGTGATCTGCTGATGACGCAGGGGACAGCGGATTCCCGATCCACCGTGCAGGTCGTCTCTCCCGAGGGTGAGGTCCTCGCCGAGACGACGGACTGCCCGGGGGTACACGGCGAAGCCGCTGCCATGCCGACCGCGGGCGGCGACGTCGTCTCCCTGGGCTGCGAGAACGGTCCGGTGGTCTATCGGGACGGCGAGTTCCACAAGATCCCCGTCGACGAGCCCTACCAGCGCTCCGGCAACCAGTTCGGCAGCCACGAGTCCCCGATCGTCCTGGCCGACTACAAGACGGACCCTGACGCGGAGCAGGAACGCCCCACCCGCGTCGGGCTGATCGACACCCACGCCTCCGTCATGACCACCGTCGACCTCGGATCGGCGTACTGGTTCCGTTCACTCGCCCGGGGCGCCGACGGTGAGGCCCTCGTCCTGACCTATGACGGGGAACTGAACATCCTCGACGAGGAGAGCGGAGCCGTCCTCCACGAGGTGAAGGTCGTCGCACCCTGGGAGGAGCCCGAGGAATGGCAGTCCCCCGCCCCGACCGTCAAGGTCGGAGCCGACGGTTTCGCCTACGTCACGGAGCCGTCCGCCAAGAAGCTGCATGTCATCGACGTCGCCGAGGGTACCCTGCTGGACAGCTTCGACCTTCCCGAGACCCCGGTGGAGCTCGCCGTCGTGACCGGAGAGGGAAGCCACGGACACGACCACGCCGACGGCTGAGGCCACCGGCACTGAACAGTCGCGACGGCCCGTCGGGTCGTCGCGGCTGCCCGTCATCGATCAGGCCCCGACCCTCCCCGAACCCCCTCAAGGAACCCAGTGAACGTCCTGTCGCGTCCAATCCTCGTTCTGCCGGTCATGGCAGCCCTCGCCCTGTCCGCCTGCGCCCCGCCGGCCGACCCCGCCGATCCCGCCGGCGCGACCAGTACGTCGATGAAGGTGCTCACCTCGTTCTACCCCCTCCAGTTCGTCGTCGAGCGCGTGGGCGGGGACACCGTCGAGATCGGCACCATCACCCCGCCCGGCGCAGAGCCCCACAACCTCGAACTCTCACCGGCAAAGGTCGCCGAACTGGCCGACGCCTCCGCAGTGGTCTTCGCCTCCGGCTTCCAGGCCGCTGTGGACGAAGCGGTCGTGCAGACCGCACCGGAGCATTCCATCGACGTGGCGGATGCCGCACAGCTCTCGACCGCCGGCGGCGGCACGGCCGAGGACGACGACGCGGGGGACCCCCACTTCTGGCTCGACCCGGAACGCCTCGGCGACGTCACGGACGTGGTCGCCGAACGTCTCGGCGAACTGGACCCGCAGAACGCAGCAGAGTATGCGGCGAACGCCGACCAGCTCAACCAGGAGCTGTCCACCCTCGACGAGGACTTCAGCACGGGTCTCGCCACGTGCGAGCGCCGCACGATCGTCGTCTCCCACGAGGCGTACGGCTACCTGACGGACCGCTACGATCTCGAGCAGACCGGGGTCTCGGGCATCGACCCCGAAGCCGAACCGGCGCCGGCCCGGATCGCGAAGATCCGCCGCGTCATCGAGGGCCAGGACGTCACGACCATCTTCACGGAATCCCTCGTCAATCCGAAGGTCGCCGAGACGCTGGCCGCGGACCTCGGCGTGACGACGGCGCTGCTCGATCCGATCGAATCGCACGCGGACACCAGCGGCGACTACCTCGACGTCATGCGCGGCAACCTCAGCGCCCTGCGGGAAGCCCTCGGCTGTGCGTGACCGTGCCGGCCGGCATCCTGCGGTGCAGATCGACGGACTCCACGTGCAGCTCGGCGCGCACTCCGTCCTCGAGGGCATCGACCTGGAGGTCGCGGACGGCCAGACCCTCGCCCTCCTCGGGGCGAACGGCTCGGGGAAGACGACCCTGGTCAGGGCCCTTCTGGGACTGGTGCCGCCCACCCGCGGGCGGATCGCCGTGTACGGCGCGGACCTCGCGATGCGCCGCACCGTGCCCTGGTCACGCGTGGGGTACGTCCCGCAGCGCGTGAACGCCCAGCCGGGCATGAGCGTCACCGCCGAGGAAGTCGTCGCCGCCGGCTTGCTGGACCATCGGCGCCTGACTCCCGGGCCGCACGCTCGCGAGCGCGCGCAGGACGCCCTCGGGCAGGTCGGTCTGCGCGAACGCGCCCGCGACAACGTGCACCTCTTCTCCGGCGGACAGCAGCAGCGCGTGCTGATCGCCCGCGCCCTGATCCGCCGGCCGGACCTGCTGATCATCGACGAGCCGCTGTCCGGTATCGACCAGGACTCGCAGGCGGCACTCGCGGTCACACTGCGCGGTCTCCAGGCGCGGGGAACCACCATCCTGGTCGTGCTGCACGATCCCGGCGCCCTCGCCCCGCTGATCCACCGCACCGTCGTCCTCGACCACGGCCGGGTGAGTCACGACGGCGCCGCAGGCATCGAGGGCCCTCCGTCGAGGGCCCGGAGCACACTGCCCTCCGACGCCTGGGAGGACGCGCACGTCCGAGGGACGGGCCGCGCACCCCACCCGGACCATCACGCACTCGACCTCACGACCGGCGGGGGAGGATCATCATGACCTTCCTCGACACCCTGCTGTCCATGCTGTCCAGTGAGCTGATGCAGCGGGCCCTGCTCATCGCCGGCCTCGTCGGTGTCAGCGCTCCGGTCATCGGCACGTACCTCGTCCAACGCCGCCTTGCACTGCTCGGCGACGGCATCGGCCATGTCGCCCTGACAGGTGTCGCGATGGGATGGCTCGCCGGCGCTGCCGCCGGCACCGCATCCGCCGACGCCCTGGCCGTGCCCGGTGCGGTCGCCGCCGCCATCATCGGGGCGCTCCTCATCGAGTTCGTCCGCGAACGCGGCCGCACCAGCGCCGATGTCGCCCTGGCGATGCTGTTCTACGGTGGTATCGCCGGCGGCGTGCTCCTCATCGGGCTCGCGGGCGGAACAGCGGCGAATCTCACCGGGTACCTCTTCGGATCCATCTCCACCGTCGACTCCCTCGACGTGTGGCTCAGCGCCGGACTGGCCGTCCTCATCCTCGGCGTCGGCCTCGGCCTGCGGCCGGCACTGTTCGCCCTCTGCTACGACGAGGAGTTCGCCCGCGCCAGCGGGCTGCCGGTGCGGGCCCTGAACATCCTGGTCGCCGTCACCGCCGCGCTGACCGTGGCGATCTCCATGCGTGTGGTCGGCGTCCTGCTGGTGTCGGCACTGATGATCGTGCCGGTCGCCGTGGCGCAGCTCATCGCGCCCTCCTTCCGCGCCACCATGGGACTGGCCATGGTGCTGGGCGGAACCGTCTGCGTCGTCGGCCTCTCCATCACGTATTTCCATGCGCTCTCCCCGGGAGCCACCATCACGGTGCTCGCCATCGCCCTCTACGCAGGCGTGGCGGTTATCAGCCCGCTCCTGCACCGCAGGCCTCATCATCAGCGCCACGATCCTCCGCACCTGCAGCCCCTTCCCCGGGTCGACGCCGTCGGCGAGGATCGAGCCGTGATCAGGGTGGACGACCACGCGCGCGTGGCGTCGGCCAGCCGCGGTGCTCGGAGTGACGCACCACGGCGGAACACCTCACGCTCGGCCTGACTGCCGGTACTGTCTCCTGCGACAGCACTGCCGTCGCCTGCCGGAGTGGGCGTGTGGGCTGTCCCGTGCTGCGGTGTTCTGTGCGGCGAGGACACTGCACGTGCGGTACGGGCTACATTCGGTGGATGTCTCCCATCATGATTCCCGTGGTCGTCACGGTCCTGCTGTCGAGCGTGATCCCCGTGATCGTCGGCGGGGCCGTCCGCCGGGGTGACCGGAGCGGTCGCGGAACGGCTCGCACGGATGCAGACACGGGGGCGCTGTTCGTCGTGAGGAATCGGCGCTGGCAGGCTGCCCTGTTCCGGGTGCTCGGCATCGTCCTCCTGGTTGTCGGGGGATTCTTCACGATCGTCTCGGTCGCCAGGACCGAGGAGTTGGAGGGTCCGGGTCCCCTGGTCGGTGCGGCCGGGATCACGGTGGCCGGGGCGGTCTTTGTGGTTCTCGCCATGGGCATCCACCGGTTCAGGGTCGAGGCGTTCGACGACCACCTGACGGTCCGCCCGTGGTTCCGAGCGACGCGGGTCGTCGCCCTGACCGACATCGGTTCGGTCCGTCCGGCGCCCAACGCCCTCGGCGGGATCGACGTCAGGGACGTGGGCGGCAGGATGCTCTTCACGGCGACCAGGATCAGCATCGGCTACACCGACCTGGTCGCTTTCCTGCAGCAGAGCACCCCCCGGCAGCAGACCACGGCTCCCGCGGTGCCAGGCGACGTCGCACCCTGGCAGGGCGCCAGCCTACGGGCTGAGTCGTACCCGCTCCCCCGCGGACGCAAGGGAACCCTGGAATCAGGCGTCCTCCTCACTGCGGGAGACGTGTCAGCGCCCATGTTCACGAGCGAACTCGCGGACCTGCTCCATCACCGTGTCGGCATCGTGGAGTCCACCACCGCTGATCCTCTCGTCTTCCTGTGCTGGCCGGACTCGGGATCGCCCACGTCGATCGTCTGGGAGTCCACGAAGGACCTGCCGGCCGAATCCCTGGCCCTCCTCAGCGATCCGATGGACGCAGGCCCCGCCGCCGTCGTCACCGGCACCGAGCTCACCGACTTCTCCGAGTGGATCGCGGCCCTTCCCCGCTGACCCGGCGGAGTGAGGCGCAGTCCACCCGGAACGGGGTCGGAACCGGTGTCCGGTTGCCCGGGGAAGGGGCCCACCGCACGGATGATGGAACGCGTCTACCCCGGTGGTTCTCCGGTCCACATCTCGAGCTGCACCTGGGCTGCGAGGAGCCGCAGGTCGCGTGCGTCGGCTGGTGTGAAGGCCCGCGGCCGATCGTCGATGACGCAGAGGGAGCCGATGCGCCACCCGTCGGCACTGGTCAGGGGGTGTCCCGCGTAGAACCGGATCTCGGGACTCCCGGCGACGAGGGGGTGGTCGCTGTAGTCGGGGTCGCTGCGAGCATCGGTGATGACCAGGGTGCGGTCCGCTTCGACGGTGCGGGAACAGAGAGCGACGTCGCGGGGCAGGTCCTGCCCGATCGGTCCCACCACGGATTTGATGACCTGCCGGTCATCGGTGATCAGTGCGATGGACGCCGAGGACGTTCCGAAACGCCGGCGGGCCTTCGCGGTGATCCTGTCGAAGCGCTCCTCCGCGCCGGAATCGAGGAGCCCGCTCCGGGACAGGGCATCGCATCGCCTGGCCTCGTGGGCCAGGAACCCGGCCCGATCCTCCGGCCGTCCCGCGTCACCCTCTGCAGGGCGCCCGGACCGCGGGCGGAATGGATGGCCGGTGCTGACCTCGTTGGAGGCGACGAGCAGCCGGTACAGGCCATCTGCGACCCAGGTCTTCCCGGTTGCGCCGTCCTGGCTGTACTGGGCGCCGGTGATGACGAGTCCCTTCTCCGCGAGCATCTCGTTGATGGCGTACGAGAGGAGATCGCGATCGGCACGGGGCAGGCCTATCAGCCCGGAAAGGTAGCCGGACACGTCGACCTCGTCGGCCTCCCCACCGAAGCCGACATACGACACCCAGGCATCGGAAGGATCGAGCCCCCCGGCCTGAAGGGCTTGGACCGCTGTCCACTGCTGCCTGCAGCTACTGATCATGAGTGACGAAGCTCCGTACTCGGCGAACGTTCTTCGCCCGGACATCGGCATCCCGGGCGGACTGATCCTCCACCTTAGGACGAGTCACCATCACAGCGGACACCGAATCGTCCGGGACAGATCCTGCGGGCCGGCTGTCCCGCTCCTGCTGCCGCTTCCCTCGTCACCGCGATACGCGGTGGAACCCGAGGAGCCGTGTCGCGGATCCATGGTGCCATCATCGGCCCCTGATCCCGCGTCGACCGGACCAGCTCGCACCGGGGGACGACTGCCGGGTGTGATCTGCCGGGTCCGGCTTGTAACGGCAGGTGGTCCTCGTGTCGATGATTCAGGCACCGGTGTTCGTCCGCGACGCGTCTGCGGTTCTCGGAAGAATGGTGGTGGGGACGGGGTTCCAGAACGGGACGATCATGTCGGACTATGCAGCAGAAGAGGAGCGGCAGCGCTGCCTGATCGAGGCGGCGATGACCGCCGCGGCTTTCGTGCTCGCGGACGTCGGGCGCCGCTACGTCGAGACCGGCGGTCACGCCGACCTGTTCGAGCTCGAGGCGTACCTCGGCGGTCTCATGCCCCTGCCGGTGACAGAGTGCAATCTCCTCGCTCGGGCACTCAACGAACTCATCGATGAGGAACCTCCGCTGCCAAGAGCCCCCTCCCGGCCTCCCCTCCGCGTCAGCCGGCATCGGCCAGCCCTGGGGGCGGGTCGGAGACTGGCTCTGGCGCTTCCCGGGCTCGCTGCCGGAATGAGGACCAGGACGAGGACTTCGTGGGCATCCTGGGACTCACCAGTAGTACACTAATCATTAGGGTACGAAATACAGGAGGAGGATGACGACGCGGATGGATGACGACCTGTTGCTCGAAAGACAACTCTGCTTCGCCCTGTCGGTCGCTTCCAGGAGCGTGGTCGGCGCCTATCGTCCGGTCCTCGACGACCTCGGCCTCACCCACCCCCAGTATCTGGTGATGCTCTCGCTCTGGGAGGAGAGCCCCCGCACGGTCAGGAACATCGGCCGGGCGCTCGCCATGGAATCGGCGACCCTCTCCCCGATGCTCAAGCGGCTGGAGGCCCTCGGACTCCTCACCCGGACGCGCGTCCCGGGCAATGAGCGGGCACTCGCCGTCGAGCTGACGACTGCCGGACGGGACCTGCGGTCCCGCGCGGTCGACGTCCCCGGCACCATGATGAAGCGCCTCGGGCTCACCCGGGACCAGGTGGACGCACTCAACGAGGCGATGCACGCGATCATCAGGGCCACGGGGACCGAACTGCCGAGCTCCCCCGCCGGCCAGGCCCGCACGAACCTCCACCCGGACGCATCGATGACCCACGAGAGGCCCCGATCATGAGCACCAAGGAACCCTTGTCAGCACGGTTCATGGCTGCAACCGGCAAGCTACGCATGTTCTTCGGGCCGGCCCAGCGGGGCTCCACCGCGGGGCCGATCGTGTATCTCGACGACGAGGCGCAGCGCCGGCGGCAGGAGGAACTGCAGCAGTGGACCGTGGTGCGGAACGCGGACGGCTCCACCTACCTGACTCCGAAGCGCGAGGAGCAGGGCCGCGAGCACTAGGTCCGGGGACAACCACCCGGCGTGAGGGCTCCAGGGATACGGATGTCCGGAGCGAGCGTGCACGCCTGCGATGCATCCCTCGCCCTGATGACATCTCGATGAACCGGGCGGTAACTTGCGGATTTCCTGCGTCGGAATCCCTAGGGGACGCACCCCACCGGTGGCAGACTTGCGATGGTCACCGTCTTTCCGCCCGTGGGGATATGCAGGGCGCCCTTTTTGACTCGAACGAGGTCTCAGTTCCATGAGCGCACAGCGCCCTCCAGCCTTCACGTCCACGGACGCCTCGGGGCTCCCCCGAACCACGCTCCTCATGGTGCCCGGCGGACGTGATGCGCAGGACGTCGGCGCGCTGGCGGCGCAGATCGCCGTCGAGACGGAAGCGCTCCTCGAATCCCTGGAAAGTGCTGTGGCGCGGCTCGCGCTCGCTCACCGGTCCTGCACGCAGGACCCGGAGGACCAGGTGACGGACGACGACGCCTTCGCGTGGGTGCAGCAATCCCTGGAGGACGTCGCTGCCACGCTGCGTGGGTTGTCCCTCAACCGCTCCGAGGTCGAGGCAGCACCTGCCGAGCCCCGCGTGCGCGCGGTCAACGGCCCCGCCTGAGCCCTCGTCCGGCACTGATCGGCCAGGACTCCTCGTCCGGCACTGATCGGCCCGGACTGCTCTCGCCCACGGAACGACGACGCCGACCGCCCCACGCGGGACGATCGGCGTCGCGGGTAGGACGACGGGGACTACTGGATGGACTGGCGGGCCCGGATGCCGGCCCTGCCCATCGCGTCCGTGTAGGCCGACTGGATGTCCTTGAGCCACAGCTCCTGGTTCGCCGGGGTGCCCTTGAAGGCACGCTCCCCCGGGGACCGCACTTCGTAGATCTTGAACCCGCGCTTGGCAATCGCGCGGTTCTCGAGCTTCATCAGGCGCCGCGCAGCCTTGTGCGCGTCAGCACCGTGCGCCACCAGGGCGGAGGCACGGGGCACCTGCTGCAGGAAGGTGAGCAACGGCTTCACGCCGTCGGAGATCTGGTCCATCGTCAGCGCCCGCTCCTTGCCCTCGGGCAGGTACCACGGGTGGGCGTTCCAGGGCATGAAGGCGTCGGGACGCAGTCCCACGGCCTCGTAGATCCCGGCCATCCGGATGGAGCTGGGGTCGTCGTTCTCGAAGGAGACGAACCCCGAGGGCAGGGAGGCCCCGGGGTTGGAGAAGAGACTGACGATCTTGCACCCGTCGACGTCATGGATCGGATCGATGTAGGGCACCGCCGATCCCGGCTTGGACTCGGCCAGGGTGTCACACAGCCGGTTCACGTCCTCGATCTGTGGATCGTAGCGTTGTTCCCACTGCTGGTCCCTGTACGTGGGGTCTGCCATGCGCTGTACCAAATTCCGCCTCCTCGCGAACGGCGCCAGAGGTGGCGCGAACGTGTCCGCTGACTTCCAGCCTACGCCAGTCCGCGGCCGGCCTTCCTGGAGCGGGCCCCGCCCCGGCATCCGCACCCTGGCCGCCCACCCGGGTCCTACCCGAATGCCTCAGCCCGCCGCCGGCGCCGTCGGGTACTCGACGTACGCGAAGCGCCGCCCGTCCGGGGCCCAGCTGTTGACGTTGAGCGACCCCTGGCCCCCGATCAGTTCGACGGCGTCCCACGCGTTCCGCCCGTCGGGCTCCGCCACGCGCAGCACCACCGGCTCGTCGGCGGGGTGGCCCAGCACGCCGGGTGGGTAGCTCAGGTACACCAGGCGGCTGCCGTCGGGGGCCGGATGAGGAAACCAGTTCACGCGGTCGTCCGACGTCAGCTGTTCCACGCCGCTGCCGTCCGTGCGCATCCTGAACAGCTGCGAGTGGCCCGCTCGATCGGAGGCGCGCTCGGAGTTGAAATACAGCCACGCGCCGTCCGGGCTGTACTCGGCGCCGTCGTGCGGCCGGTCGGAGTCCGTGAGCCGGCGGGTGGAGCCGTCCCTGACGTCCGCGGTGAAGATGTCGAAGGCCTGGACGCCGTCGCGGCGCCTGCAGCCGATGTGCGCCAGGGTGGTCCCGTCGGGCGAGATGCCGTGCAGGTAGCGGGCCTCCAGGCCGTCGTCGGGCCGCGTCACGCGCCGCGCCTCACCGCCGCCGAGGGGCACCTCGTAGAGATGCCCGTCCTGGGAGGAGAGATAGAGGTACCGTCCGTCGGCGGACACCACGTGGTCGTTGTTGGCGTCCGTCACCGCTCCCGTGAAGATCACGCGCGGCTGCCCGTCCTCCTCCGGCGGGGTGCGGTAGAGCAGGCCGTCGCAGTTGAAGACGAGCCAGGCGCCGTCCGGCGTCCAGTTCGGCGCCTCGATGACGAAGTCGTCGGTCTCGAAGACGCAGGTCGAGGAGCGGGTGACGACGTCGAAGACCATGAGGCGGGCACGCTGCCCCGGGAGCAGCCGGCGCCACCGCGGGGTCTCCGGCCGGAGCCCGTGGTCGTCGCTCCTGCTGCCGCTCTGCCGTTCCACGGTGGTCCTCCCGCGCGTCGCCCTGGTCTGTGCAGCACGGGATCGCACTGCCCTCGCAACGTTCCTCAGCGGCATCGTCATCGTCGCCGCGCTAGGCCTCGAGGGCGCTGGCCCAGAGGTTGATGTCGGACTCGACGGCGAATTCGTCGATCGCGTGCAGCTCATCGGCCGTGAACGCCAGGTTCCGCACGGCGGCGAGGCTGTCCTCGAGCTGTCCGACGCTCGACGCACCGATCAGCGCAGAGGTGACCGGCGTACCCTCGGACCTGTCGCGGAGCACCCAGGCGATGGCCATCTGCGCGAGGCTCTGGCCGCGGCCCGTCGCGATCGCGTCCAGGCCCCTGATCCGCCGCAGGTTCTCCGCGCTGAGCTGCCCGGCGTCCAGGGACTTGTTCGCCGCGGCGCGTGAGTCCTCGGGGATGCCGTCGAGGTACTTGCTGGTCAGGAGGCCCTGCGCCAGCGGCGAGAAGGCGATGGACCCGGCGCCCACCTGCTCGAGGGCCTCGTACAGGTTGGGCGTGCCGTCCTCCGTCCAGCGGTTGAGCATGGAGTAGGAGGGCTGGTGGATGAGCAGCGGCGTCCCGAGGTCCCGCAGGATGGCCGCCGCCTGCAGGGTGCGCTCGGGCGAGTAGGAGGAGATCCCCGCGTAGAGCGCGCGGCCGGAGCGGACCGCGGTGTCGAGGGCGCCCATCGTCTCCTCGAGCGGGGTGTCGGGATCCGGGCGGTGGCTGTAGAAGATGTCGACGTACTCGAGGCCCATGCGCCCGAGCGACTGGTCGAGACTTGAGAGGAGATACTTCCGCGAGCCCCACTCACCGTACGGGCCAGGCCACATGCCGTAGCCGGCCTTCGTCGAGATCACGAGTTCGTCCCGGAAGGGCCGGAAGTCGTCCTTCAGGTGCCGGCCGAAATTCGTCTCGGCACTACCGGCCGGGGGTCCGTAGTTGTTGGCGAGGTCGAAGTGGGTGACGCCGAGGTCGAAGGCCCGGCGGAGGATGTCACGCTGAACGTCGAAGGGCTTGTCGTCCCCGAAGTTGTGCCACAGGCCGAGGGAGACGGCGGGCAGCCGCAGGCCGCTCCGTCCCACACGGCGGTAGGGCATGGAGTCGTAGCGGTCGTCGGCGGGCAGGTACGTCATCGGACAGTCCGTTCTCGATCTGGTGGAGAGCAGGGCGGCTGCGGGCGGCTCGCGCGTCCGCGGTCTTCGTCAGGTGGCTCCGTCGGGCCACCGGGGGCCGGCCGGGCGCCGTCGGTCCTGGCCGAAGCGGCACCGCGGCTCATCCGCGGCGCCGCCCCGGGATCAGGAGAGGGTCGCGGCGTACGGGTCCCAGTCCTCCGGCAGTGGTTCGGCTGCGGTCGCCGTGCTGGAGAGCGTGACGAACTCGCCGGTGGCCACGCTCTCGGAGATGGAGACCATCGCATCGAGCACGTGGTACGCCATCTCGCCCTGTGCGCGGTGCGGACGCCCCTCGCGGATGGCCCGCGCCATCTCGAGCACCCCGCTGCCGCGCGTGGACGTCGCGCCCACGGCGGGGATCACCTCGGCCTCGTCGGAGCCGCGGCGGGTCAGGGTGAGGTCACCGGTGAAGTTGTTCGGGTCGGGGAACGCGAGGGTGCCCTCTGTGCCCGTTACCTCCACGAAGCCCGCACGCTTGAGCGGCGAGTCGAAGCTGAAGATGCTCTGCGAGGACTCGCCGTTCGCGAACTGGGCGATGGCGCTGACGTGCGAGGGCACGGTGACGTCGAAGACCTCGCCGGCCTTCGGACCGGAACCGATGGTCCGGGTCGACCGCGAGGTGGAGCCGAACCCGGCCACCTTGGTGATGGCTCCGAAGGTCTGCACCAGCGTGGTCAGGTAGTACGGACCGATGTCGAACAGCGGCCCTGCACCCTCCTGGAAGAGGAAGGCGGGGTTCGGGTGCCAGGACTCGGGGCCCAGGGACTGCATGAGGGTGAGGGCCGTCAGGGGTACCCCGATGTCACCGCGGGCCACGAGGCGCAAGGCGGTCTGCAGGCCGGCGCCGAGGAAGGTGTCCGGGGCGCAGCCCAGCCGCAGGCCCGCGGCGTCGGCGGTCTTCAGGAGCCCGATGCCGCTCTCGCGGTCCAGCGAGAAGGGCTTCTCGCTCCACACGTGCTTGCCGGCCACGACCGCGGCGGTGGCCACCTCGACGTGCGCGGCGGGGATGGTCAGGTTCACCACGATCTCGACGTCGGGGTGGTTGAGCGCGTCCTGCACGCCGCCCGAGGCGGGCACTCCGAACTCGGCGGCGCGGGCTGCGGCAACCTCCTCGAACATGTCGGCGACGATGTGCACCGTCACGTCCGGGAAGCTCGTGAGGTTGGTCAGGTACTCCTTGCTGATGACGCCGGCGCCGATGACGGCGACGCCGACCGGGCCGGTGCGGTGGCCCGCTGCAGCGGTACCGGGGGTGTCCGTGCTCATTTCTTCCCCTCGTCGAGATAGGTCAGGCTGTCGGCGACGGCGGTGAAGACGTCCCCGTCGAAATCGTCGAGTTCCACGACGGCGGCCTCGAGGCCGGGGACGGCGTCGAGCACGTCCCAGACGCGCATGGAGCCGTGGCCGACCGCCACCTGCTCCTTGTCGTTCCTGGTGAGCGGACCGTCCTTGATGTGGACGAAGCGCACGCGGTCACCCAGGCGGCGCAGCAGTTCTGCGGGGTCCTCGCCGCCGACCGCGGCCCAGTAGGTGTCCACCTCGAGGACGACCTCGGGGTCGAGGTACCGGGTGAGCACCTCGAGGGCCGAGGTGCCGTCGATGCGTTCCTCGAGTTCGAACTCGTGGTTGTGGTACCCGACCCGGATGCCGTACTCGGCGCCCTTCTTCGCTGCCGCGTTGAGTGCCTCCGCCGTCGCCTTGATGTCCTCCTCGGTGGTCCAGTGCGAGCGCTCCACGTGGGGGTCGATCACCGTGCCGATGCCGAGCGTGCGGGCGGCCTCGAAGATCTCGTCCTGGTCGGCGCGCAGCAGGGGCGCATGGCCTGAGGGTGCGCTCAGCCCGTTCGACGAGAGCGCTTCGGCGAGCTGCTCCGCCGTGGCGACGAAGTTGTAGGGCTCGACGGCGGTGTAGCCGAGGTCCGCGACGCGCTTGATGGTGCCCGGCAGGTCCTCCCCCATGGCTGTCCGCAGTGTGTAGAGCTGGAGTGAGTACGTCACGGGGATTCTCCTCGCTGAGAAAGTAGGACTACTGAACCGGTTCAGATATGACACGAACCTAGGGGATAGGACGGGGCCGGTCAAGGAAAACCTGACGCTATTGTGGAAGCCATGGCCAAGGAAACCATCGCCGGCCTGGCGAAGAGGCTGGGCATCTCGAAGGCATCGGTGTCCTACGCGCTCAACGGCCAGCCAGGGGTCAGCGAGGTGACGCGGCGCCGCGTGCTGGACCTCGCCGAGGAGCTCGAGTGGTACCCCAGCTCATCGGCCCGCGCGCTCTCCCGTTCCCGGTCGGGCGCGGTGGGGATGGTCCTCTCGGCGGATCCGGACCTCATCGGCACCGAGCCCTACTACATGGGGCTGCTCGCGGGCATCGAGACGGCCCTCGCCGAGGGCGACATGGCACTGATGCTGCGCATGGTCGGCACGGACCCGGCGCAGGAACGGGCCACGTACGAGCGGTGGGCGGGTGAACGCAAGGTCGACGGCGTCCTCATGTTCGACCACCTGCACGAGGATCCGCGGCCCGCGCTGCTCGACCGGCTGGGCCTCCCGTTCGTCCTGCACGGCGCCCCGGAGCGGCACGGGCCGGCCCTGTTCTCGGGCACGACGACGGACCACGCCGTGGATTCCGCGACGATCGTCGACCACCTCCACCTCCGCGGCCACCGGCGGATCGCGCACGTCTCGGGTCCCCACCGGTTCCTGCACGAGGAGCAGCGCATCGCCTGCGTCCGGCGCAGTGCTGCCGCGCACGGCATGGCCGTGGTCACACGCGAGGGGAACTACGCCCTCGCCGCCGGTCACGACGCCGTCGTGTCCCTCCTCGGCGACACCGCGGAGGACGGCGTCACCGCCGTGATCCTCGGCAACGACCTCATGTCCATGGGCGCGCTCCTGGCACTCCGCGAGCTGGGCCTGCGGTGCCCCGAGGACGTGGCGATCGTGAGCTGGGACGACTCACTGCACTGCCAGCTCGCCTCTCCGTCGGTCACCGCCCTGTCCAGGAACCCGGTCATGCAGGGGCGGGTGGCGGCGGAGCTCCTGCTCTCGCTCCTCGACGCGGGCACGCTGCAGACGCGTGCGATGCCGGCGAGCGACCTCGTGGCCAGGTCCAGCACCGGGAGCTGACCGCGGCCGCCACCGGCCCGCACCCGGAGGTGCAGCCGGCCACCGATGATTTCCCACCGCCCGAGCCGTCCATCAGGAAGCGGACCCGGCAGGAACCCGCAGGACGCACCAGCGCACCAGCGAACCGCACCAACCGACCATGATCGAGCGTCAGGAGCACATCCCATGGCTGCACCCCTCGTCTACCTCAGCTTCCCGGGCACGGCACGTGAGGCCCTCGGCTTCTACCGGGACACCTTCGGGGGTGATCTGACCCTGCACACGTACGAGGAGTTCGGCAGGACCGACGGACCGCCGGACGCCGTGGCGCACGGGGTGCTCGACGGCGTGGTCGCCCTGGGCGGATCGGACGCTCCCGACGGCGGGACCACCGTCCGGCTCGAGGGCGTCCTGCTGTCGCTCCTCGGCACTGCCGGACCCGCGGTCCTGCACAGGTGGTTCGACGCCCTCGCCGACGGCGGTTCCGTGACCGATCCCCTGGCGAGGAAGCCGTGGGGAGCCACGGACGGCCAGGTGACCGACCGCCACGGCCTGCACTGGCTCATCGGCTACGAGCCCGAGGAATAGCCGACCCGGCCCCCGACAGTGCGACCGTGCGACCGTGCGACCGGTCGATCCCTTGGCTGGAGCGGCCGGAGTTCCGCCTCGGCTCAGCCCGCCGTCGCGAGGGCCGCGCCCAGCGGCAACGCCTCACCGGCGAGGGACAGCGCGCCACGCACCCCGGACTCGTCCCCGAGGGCGGGCCTGACCACGTAGCCGCTGCGGGTGTCGGTCAGCGGGTGATCGGCGAGCGCGCCGCCCACCAGCAGGGCCAGTTGCTCCCGTACGGCGTCGAGCAGCCCCGGCGTCTTCAGCACCCCGCCCCCGACGACGATCCGCTGCGGCGCCGCCGCATAGGTGACCGTGGCCAGCAGCTGGGCCACGTAGTAGGCCGAGAACTCCACCGCGCGGTGGCGCAGCGATCCGAGCTCGTGGCCCGGGCGTCCCCACCGGGCAGCGACGGAGGGACCCGAGGCGAGTCCCTCCAGGCAGTCCCCGTGGAAGGGGCACACGCCCGGGAAGGAGTCCTCCGGGTGCCGTCGGATGACCAGGTGTCCCAGTTCCGGGTGGCTGCGGAGCGTGAAGGGCGCCCCGTTCACCACGATGCCGGCACCGATCCCCGTTCCCACCGTCACGTAGGCGAGGTCCGCGACGCCCCGGCCCGCACCGAACCGGTGCTCACCGAGCGCAGCCCCGGTGACGTCCGTGACGAGGCGGACGGGCGTCCCGTCCACGAGGCCGAGACCGGCGATGAGGTCGGTGTCGCGCCAGCCCGGCTTGGGTGTGGAGGTGATCCGGCCGTAGCGGGGGGACGCGGCGTCGACCTCGACCGGCCCGAAAGAGGCCAGCCCGACGGCGTCGAACCGCCCGTCGACGGCGTACGGAGCGAGGAAGGCGCGGACCGCCGCGAGGGTCTCCGCGGGTGAGGTGGTGCCGATGCGCGCCTGGTCGACCGGGCTCCCGGGGTCCCGGGGATCCGCGACGGCACAGATGACCTTGGTGCCACCCGTCTCGATACCGGCGATCATGACGCCGCGGTCCCTTCCGCGGCGTCCGGCCGTGGCGTGCCCGCGAGGGCAGCGCTGTCACCGATGCAGCGGATCACCGGGGACCGCTCCGCCACCGACAGGTCTGCGGGCACGGTGAGGGGTGCGCCGTCCCGCCGGCTGACGGTGAAGGTCACGGTCTCGCCGGGCAGGAGGGTGACCATCATGTCGTCGACGGTGAGATCCGGCGCCGGGACGTCCAGCAGGTCGGCGAGGCGGTCCGCGAAGACGCACAGGTCCCGTAGCAGCGACCCCGCCTCGACGGTGATGCGGAGGAACCCGCCATCGGCCGAGGCGCGCGCCGTGAAGCTCGGTCCGGACGGCGCGAGCGCCGCATCGGGGACGAAGAACCAGGTGGAGCGCAGCCCGTCGGCGTCCGCCACGAGGAATTCGCGGTCGCTCGCCTCGGTGAGTGCGGCGGGGAGCGCCGTGCGCGCCGTCCCATCCGGAGCTGCCGTGAGGGTGAGCTCCGCCCGTCCCACCTCGGCGCCGTCGAGCGTCAGGCGGCGGACGACGACGTCGTCCGACGCCGCGTCGAGCCCGTCGTTGACGAGGACGATCTCGAGTCCGTCCGGACCGGTGGGGTCGTCGGTTCCGCCCGCGGTGACGGGGACGATCGCGAGCATCCGTTCGGCGAAGGACCGGCGGAGCGCGTACCAGACGGGCTTCTCGATGCCGTCACCGTCCACCGCCGACCAGCTGAGCACGGGCCAGCAGTCGTTGAGCTGCCAGATGACCACACCGGCGCACCGTTCGCGGGTCCGCAGCCATTCGGCGCCGACCGCCTGCGAGCGTGCCTGCACCATCTGGGTCAGGTAGTGCCAGTCCTCCGCAGCCTCGGGGGCACCGAAGTAGGGTTCGAGGCCGCGGGCGAGTTTCTCCATGCCGTCCGCGGCACGCATGTGGTGCGCCACCTGCGGGTTGTCGGGCACGAGGTCCCCCTCCGTCACGACACGGCGCAGGGTGGACCAGGCCGGGGGCGCACACCAGCCCATCTCGGAGACGAAGGGCGGATCGACGTCGCGGTAGTGCACGAAGTCTACGGTGTTCCACACCTCCCAGATGTGGACGGGTCCCTCGTCACGGCTGTTGGGGTGCTTCTCCAGCGACCCCGCCCACGGGCTGTTGGGGACGTAGGGGCGCGAGGGATCGAGACGCCCGATGACGCCCGGGAGGACCTCGGTGTAGAAGGCGGCGCCGTACGGGCGGCCCTGCAGGATCTCGGGCCAGCCCCAGTCGTACATGCCCCAGACGCACTCGTTGCCGCCGCACCAGATGACGAGGCTCGGGTGCGCGGACAGGCGGGCCACGGCCTGCTCGGCCTCGGTGGTGACGGCCTCGATCATGGCGTCGGACTCGTCGTAGGCGGCGCAGGCGAAGAGGAAGTCGTGCCACACCATCAGGCCGCGCTCGTCGCAGCCGGCCATGAACTCCTCGGTGGAGAAGTACCCGCCGCCCCAGATGCGCAGGAGGTTGGCTCCGCCGTCCACGGCCTGGTCCAGGCGCCGGCCGAGCCGCTCCTCCGTCACCTCGGCGATGAAGGGATCGTCCGGGATCCAGTTGTAGCCGCGCACGCGGACGCGCCTGCCGTTCACCACGAGGGCCCAGGTGGTGCCGACGGCGTCCGGCTCCTCCTCGACAACGACGGTGCGCAGGCCGATACGGCGCGTGCCCTCCGCGAGCACGTGGCCCTCGGTCCCGGCCGTCACGGACAGGCCGTAGAGGGGCTGGTCCCCGAGGCCCGTCGGCCACCACAGCGCGGGATCGGCGACCTCGAGCGCGAGCACCGCCCGGTCGGCCCCGGCCGCCACGCTGCTGCGGGCCACCTCCGAGCCGTCGGGCGCGGTCAGGACGGCCGTGACGGACACGTCCGACGTCGTCCCCTGCCGGTCGAGGCCCACGGTGATGCCGACGCGGGCCGAACCGCCGTCGAGCGTGACATCGGGGCGGATCGAATCGATCCGCACGCCGGACCATGCCTCGAGGCGGATGGGCTGCCAGATGCCGGCGGTGACGTAGTGCGGTCCCCAGTCCCACCCGAAGTTGCAGGCACTCTTGCGGACGAAGGGGTACGGCTCGTCGTACGGCCGGGGCAGCTCACCGACCTGGATCTCGCACTCGTGCGCGGCGTCCCAGGCTGACCCGAAGCGGATCTCGAGCAGGTTCTCGCCAGGAAGGAGCAGGTGGGCCACGTCCCAGCGGTACCCGATGTGCTGGTCCGCCGTCATGGCCACCTCGTGGCCGTTCAGCGTGACCGTGGCGAAGGTGTCCAGCCCTTCGGCCACGAGCTCGATCCGCTCCCCCGCGATCGTGCCGTCCCATGCGAAGTGGCGGGCGTACGTCCACTGCGAGTGCCCGATCCACATCTGGTCCGCCTCGCGAAGCCCCACATCGGGGTCGTCGAGCAGGCCCGCGGCCATGAGGTCCGTGTGCACCTGGCCGGGCACGGAGGCCCGGATGGGCGCGCCGGACGTCGCGTACGACGGCGCATCCACCGGTCCGGCGGTCCAGGTGAGGTTCCAGCTGCCGCCGAGGTCGAGGGCCTGCGGTGCGGGGGTGAAGGTATTCATGCGCGTACTCCAGTAGGTCTGCGGCGGCTTGCGCCGCCTGTGGTTCGGGGACCGGGGTCAGGCGCTGAGGCGCTTCTCCGGGTTGGGCGCGGCCTCCGCGAGGAGCTGCGTGTACTCGTGCTGGGGGTTGAGGATGACGTCGTCGGCCGGGCCGCGCTCCACGATCTCGCCCTTGAACATCACGAGGATGTCGTCCGAGAAGTGGCGTGCGGTGGCGAGGTCGTGCGTGATGTAGAAGACGCCGAGGTTCTCCTCGCGCTGCAGGTCGGCCAGGAGGTTGAGCACTCCGAGGCGGATCGAGACATCGAGCATGGACACCGGCTCGTCGGCGACGAGGATCTTCGGCTCGGGCGCGAGGGCGCGGGCGATCGCGATGCGCTGGCGCTGGCCGCCGGAGAGCTCGTGCGGCTTGCGCTGGGCCATGTCGGGGTCCAGCCGTACCCTCTCGAGCAGCGACATGACACCGGCCATGACCTCGTCGCGGCCCGTCGCCTTGCCGTGCAGGATCAAGGGCCGGCCGATGTGGTGGGCGATGGTGTGGTAGGGATTCAGCGAGGCGAACGGGTCCTGGAACACCATCTGCACGTCGCTGCGGTACTGCCGGAGCCCTGCACCCCGCCTGCTCACGGGCTCGCCGTCGAGCAGGATGCTGCCGGAGGTGGGCCGTTCGAGCTGCATGAGCAGCTTGGCGAGCGTGGACTTGCCGCTGCCGCTCTGTCCCACGAGGGCCACGGTGCGGCCGCTGTCGATCGAGAAGCTGACATTGTTCACGGCCTTCAGGGTGCTGGACCTCAGCCCGTTCCGCAGCCGGTACTCCTTGACCAGATCCCTGACCTCGAGTGCGCTCATGCCTGTCCTCCGTCCTGGTGCCGCGTTCCTCCGCGGATGAAGTCGCCGCGTTCGCCGGTCAGGCTGGGGAAGGAGGCGAGCAGCTTCTTGGTGTAGTCGTGCTGCGGGTTCGTGTAGAGCTCGACGGCGTCCCCGAGTTCCACGATCTCGCCCTCGCGCATGACCGCGATGCGGTCACTGATCTCCAGCAGGAGCGGGAGGTCGTGCGTGATGAAGATGACGGCGAAGCCGAGATCGGCGCGCAGGCGCGTGATCTCGCGCAGGATCTCGCGCTGGACCACGACGTCGAGGGCGGTGGTCGGCTCGTCCATGATCATGACCTGCGGGTCCAGCGCCATGGCCATGGCGATCATGACGCGCTGGCGCATGCCGCCGGAGAGCTCGTGCGGGTAGGAGCGCAGGCGGGCCCGATCCACCCCGACGCGTTCCAGGAGGTCGCCGCACCGGGTCCGGCGCTCCTTCCTGGACAGGTCGGGGCGGTGCGTGGAGAAGATGTCCTCCATCTGCCGCTGGACCGTGATCACGGGGTTGAGCGAGTTCATGGCCCCCTGGAAGACCATCGCGATCTTGTCCCAGCGGAAGGCCCGCAGCTCCTCCCCGCTGAGTTCGTTGAGGTCGATCACGTAGCCCTCGCGCGAATGGAAGTGGGCGGTGCCGCCGGTGATGACGGCGGGGGGCTTCAGGAGGCGGTTGATGCCGTAGGCGAGCGTGGACTTCCCGCAGCCGCTCTCCCCCGCGAGACCGAGGATCTCGCCCCGGCCGAGCGAGAGCGTCACGTTCTTCACCGCTCGGACCACGCGGTCGCCCTTGTACTCGACGCTGAAGTCCTCGATGGTCAGGACCGGGTGCTCGCGGGCCTCGGCGGCCCGCTCGGTGCGGCGCTCGCGTCCGGGCCGCGCCTCGTCCGCGGATCCGCGTGCGCCGACGTCGGTGATGCTGACGGATTGGGCTCCCTGGTCGGTGCTGCTCACAGGACGTCCTCCTTGGTGGCGGCGCGCAGTTCTGCCTTCGAGAGCTTCCAGCCGCGCCGGGTGGCGCGTGTCTGCGAGCGCAGCTTCGGATTGATGATCTCGTCGATCGAGAAGTTGATGAGGGCGAGGGCCGCGCCGAAGAGGGCGATCAGCAGTCCCGGCGGGACGAACCACCACCAGGCGCCCAGCCTCAGCGCGAGGCCGTTCTGCGCGAAGTACAGCATGGTGCCCCAGGTGAAGGAGTCCGCGGCGCCGAGGCCGAGGAAGGACAGTCCGGCCTCGCCCAGGATGGCGAAGATGACGGCGAACACCACCTGCGAGGCGAGGAGCGGGATCAGGTTGGGGAGGATCTCGACGCCGAGGATGCGCCAGGGCTTCTCGCCCGACACCCGGGCCGCGGCGACGTAGTCGCGGTTCCGCACGCTCAGGGTGAAGCCGCGCAGCACGCGCGCCGACCCGGCCCAGCCGGTGATGGCGAGGACCACGGAGACCAGGAGGATGCTTTTCTCCGGGACGTAGCTGGAGATGATGATGACCAGCGGGAGCCCCGGGATCACGAGCATGACATTGGTGAACAGGGAGAAGGACTCGTCGAGCCAGCCCCCGAAGTAGGCGCCGATGATCCCGAAGAACGCGGACAGGAAGAGGGTCAGGATGCCGACGATCAAGCCGACGGTGAGCGATCCGCGCGTCGCGTACGCGAGCTGCGCGAAGACGTCCTGCCCGGTCTGGGTGGTGCCGAGGATGAAGCCGTCGGCGGGGCCGGCGAGGCCCACGTTGTCGACCTCCGAGGGATCACCCACGAAGAAGGGGGCGATGATCCCGAAGAGGATGATGCTGCCGGCGATGAGGAGCCCGATGGCCAGCTTCGGCGTCATCGGTGGCAGTGATCGTCTCGACCGGGTGGAGCGCGCGCTGGTGGCGGCGATCCCCGGGTCCTGCGTGGTGGCGGTCATGGCGGATCCTAGCTTCGGGCCCGGGTGCGGGGATCGATGAACGAGTAGAGGAGGTCCACGAGCAGGTTCGCGCCGAGGACGGACAGCGTGATGACCAGGAACAGGCCCTGCATGAGCGAGTAGTCGTTGCTGCCGACGGCGTTCAGCAGGGCGGAGCCGATGCCGGGGTAGGAGAAGACGGCCTCGGTGACGATCGACCCGGCCACCACGAAGCCGAGCGAGATCGCGAATCCCGCGACCGACGGCAGCACGGCGTTGCGTGCCGCGTAGGTGGTCATGATCCTCAGGGGACGCAGGCCCTTGGCCTCGGCCGTCAGGATGTAGTCGTCGGAGAGGGTGGAGACCATCATGTTGCGCATGCCGAGCATCCAGCCACCCACCGAGGAGATCACGATGGTCAGGGCGGGCAGCGTCCCGTAGTAGATGACGCTGCTGATGAAGGCCCAGTTCCAGCCGGGGCTGACCTCGTAGACGTTGTAGCCGCCGTTCAGCGGGAACAGGTCCCACATGCCGCCGAGCACGAACAGGAGGATCAGCGCGAGCCAGAAGTAGGGCACCGACTGCAGCATGGTGGTCACGGGGATCAGGTTGTCGAGCCACGAGCCGCGCTTCCACCCGGCAAGCATCCCGAGGCCCACCCCGAGGACGAACGAGATGACCGTGGCGACGCCGATGAGCCCGATGGTCCAGGGCAGCGTCTGCGCGATGATGTCCGTGACGGACGCCGGGAAGAAGGCCACCGACGTCCCGAGGTCGAGGGTGAAGAGCTTGCCGAGGTACTGCCAGTACTGCACGATCAGCGGCGCCTGGGTGTTGGTGCCGAGGAGGAGTTCGACGGCCTCGCGCGCTTCGGGAGTGACCGGTCCGCGCTGCGCGAGCTTCGCGAGCATGATGTCCACCGGATTTCCCGGAAGGAGCCGCGGGAGGAAGAAGTTGACCGTCAGTGCGGCCCAGAAGGCGACGAGGTAGAACCCGAGCTTCTGCAGGATGTATTTCATGGCGATCGACTTTCCACGACGGGTCGAGGTCCGCGCCCGGGGGCGGGACGGCGCGTCGGTGGGACGCGCCGTCCTGCCCGTGGTGCGGAGGGGAGCCTACTGGGCGGGGGTGATGTTCTTCAGGACGATCCCGTTGTCCCAGGCCTTCCAGGTGGCGGCGAGGGCGTAGGGGTCCTCGTTGGTGGGCCAGCCGGTGGCGCGCTCGGTGTTGAACTCGGTGAGCAGCGAGTTCACGTAGATGGGGATGTACGGCATGTCCCGGACGATCTCCTCCTGGATGATCCCGTACTGCTCCTTCTGCACCGCCTCGTCGTTGGTGGAGCGCGCGACGGCGAGCGCCTCGTCGACCGTCGGGTTGCTGTAGCGGGAGGTGTTGTTGTTCAGCGCCGACTCACCCACCGGCGTCGTGTTCGCCGAGTTGTACCACTTCTCGTAGGAGTAGTACGGATTGTTGGAGGGCTGCAGGCCGATCGACTCCAGCGTGAGCTGGTACTCGCCGATGTTGAGGTTGTTGACCCACTCGTTGTAGGTGATGGACGTCGGGTTCAGCTCGATCCCCACGTCGCGCAGTTGCTGCGACATGGCGTCGTTCAGCGAGATGAAGTCGCTGTAGCCGGTGACCGTCTGGATGCCGAGGGAGAGCCGCTCGCCGTCCTTCTCGCGGATGCCGTCCGAACCCTCGACCCATCCGGCGTCCTCGAGCACCTTCTTGGCTCCCTCGACATCGGCGTTGGCCGGCGTCTCGGTGTTGGCAGGATCGGCGATCCAGTCGGCATCCCGCTCGGGGAGCACCAGGGTGGGGGATGCCGTACCGGCGAAGCCTCCGCCGGCGAGGGCGTTCAGCTGCTCGCGGTCGATGCCCTGGTAGATGGCCTGGCGCACGGCGGGGTCTGTCTGCGGTCCCTCACAGCCCAGGGCCTCGTTGGAGCAGGTGAAGATGGAGGCGGTCAGCGCGGGGGTGTTGACGTAGGACAGGTTCTCGTTGTCCGCGAGGATCTGCTCGAGGCCCGGCAGGAAGGAGCTCATCCAGTCCACCTCCCCGGCGAGCAGCGCGCCCGTCGCGGCGTCCGCGGTGTCGAGCGAGATGTAGCGCACCTCGTTGATGGCGGGCTTGCCCTCCTCCCAGTAGAGATCGTTCTTCTCCAGGAGGTAGCTCTGCGCCGTGAAGTCCTTGACCTTGAACGGTCCGGTGCCCACGGGGTCGGAGTTGATCTCGGTGATCGGATCCGCGACATCCTTCCAGATGTGCTCGGGGACGATCCCGCGGTTGCCGAGCACGCTGGGCTCCTGCATGAAGGAGTTCTCGGTGAACGTCAGGACGACCGTCGTGTCATCGGTGGCTTCCGCCGTGGCGGCCAGGCCCGTGGTGTTGAGCTCCGGCGTCTCGTTGACGAGGTTGAAGGTGAAGGCGACGTCGTTCGCGGTGAAGGGTTCGCCGTCGGACCACTGGACGCCCTCGCGCGTCGTGATGGTGAGCTGCGTGCCGTCCTCGTTCCATTCGAACGATTCCGCGAGGAGCGGGGTGGGCGGCTCGTCGGATGCCGCGTTGTACCAGAAGAGCGGCTCGAAGATCACGCCGAGGGTCGGCTGGAGCGCCGTGGAGGAGAACGGGTTGAAGTTCTCGGAGATGGTCCCGGTCGCGCCGTTGAAGACGGTGACGGAGGTGTTCTCCGAGCCGCCGGCGTCATTCGATGCTCCCCCGCCGCCCGCACAGCCGCTGAGGGCGAGGGTTGCGACGCTGAGCATCGTGGCTGCTGCCAGACTCAGGCGCCTGGTTCCCGAAAGTGATGAGGACATCTTCGTACCTTTCAATCGTGGGCGGCTACGGTGCCGCCGGCCGGTTCGACCACCCGAGGTAAACCGTTGGGTACTTTCTTAGGCGACTTTATTATCTAAGTCAAGTAAGTGTCCGACGTGCGTCCCGAAGCGTGGCCCCTCCGTGCTGCCCCAGCAGAGCCGCCACACTCCTCCATGAAGCGCAGCCGTCGTCCTGCACCGGATCCCGGTCCGCCAGGACCCTCGCCCCACCGGCCTGGTCGGCGCCGCCCGCCACCCTGCCGTCGTCATCGCGGGGAAGCACCATCACGCCCGGCCGCAGCGAGGCCGCGCGGCCCTACGATGGGCACCATGGACATCGACGGCACCCACCCCTCCCCCGCCGAGCGTGACGCGGAGGCCCGGGGCCTCGACATCGTCCTCGTGGCACGGCACGAGGACGGCACGTTCGACGAGGTGGCCGCCGCACAGGGCCTGTCCGAGGACGACGGCGTGAAGACGATGGTGGCGAAGATCAGCGGGGGCATCACGGTCTTCGTGCTGATCCCCGGGACCCGGCGCCTGGACTGGGCCAAGCTCCGCGCCCTGCTGTCCGTCAACAAGGCTTCCCTCGTTCGCCCGGACGCCGCCTTCGAGGTCACGGGCTACGCCCCGGGCACCATCACGCCGCTGGGCAGTTCGACGGTCCTGCCGGTCTACGCGGACGAGCGCATCAGGGGTCGACGGATCGGCATGGGATCGGGATCCGCGGACCACCTGCTCTTCATCGACGCCGACGCGCTGCTGGACTCGCTGGGCGCCGTGACGGGTGACATCACGTCCTAGGTCCCGTTCACCGGTTCGGCAGGACGCATTCAGCGCCGGCGGCTCCCGCGCCGGGTTCGACGCCGGGTTGAGCGCCGGCGGCTCCCGCGCCGGCAGCTGCGGGGCCGACGGCTGACCCCGACGTCGCGGCAGGAGCACCCAGTACCCTCGCGTAGCAGACGGAGTGGTCCTCACCGACGTAGGCGCCGAAGGCCGGGATGCGGTGGTACCCCTCGCGCTCGTAGAAGCGCATCGCATCGGGCTGCCCCATCCCGGTCTCCAGCAGCAGTTCCGCGACGCCCCGGGCCCGTGCCTCGTCCTCGATCCGCCGCAGTATCGCCGTCGCGACGCTATTGCCGCGAAGCTCCGGCAGGACGTACATCCGCTTCACCTCCAGGCCGCCGCCTGCGAGCGGTCGCAGCCCGCCGCACCCCACAGCCCTTCCGTCCTCGGTCCGGGCGACGAGGAAGAAGGGCACGTTGGCGGCCGTCGGCTGCTCGCCGGGTTCGTGATCCTCGCTTCCGTACCTGACGTGCAGCTCCGCCTGCTGGGCAGTGCGGAGCGCGTGCGCTTCGGGGGCGTCGAAGGGGACCGGATCTAGGGTCAGGTGCATGGTCGCTGGTCATCCTCGTGAGGCGTCATTCGTGCCCCTCCCATCCTTCCATCGCGGCCTGCAGGCGCGGAGTCGCGGGTCCCGTATCCGGGAGGTTGCCCGGATGGACTAACTTAGTGCACTAAAGATAGTGAGCAATGAAAGGAGTGCCGATGGACGTCCACGGGTCCCTGATCTTCGCCGGGGACAGCGTGACCGACTGCGGCCGGCGCGAGGACCCGGCGGGGCTCGGTTCCGGCTACGTCCGCGAGCTGGCGTCGACGCTCGTCCCACGGGGTGTCCGGGTCGCCAACGCGGGCGTCGGCGGCGACCGCCTCGCCGACCTCGGCGACCGATGGGAGGCCGACGTCGTCGCACGGCACCCGGACCACGTCTCGGTGCTGATCGGCATCAACGACACCTGGCGCCTGCATGACACCGGCGAGCGCTCGGATCACGGCGCCTTCGCCGAGCGGTACCGGCTCCTGCTCTCGGCTCTTCCCTCGACCACGCGGATCGTCCTCCTGGAACCCTTCGTACTTCCCGTCACCGAGGACCAGGAGCGGTGGCGGGACGACCTCGATCCGCGGATCGAGGTCGTACACCTGCTCGCCGAGGAGTTCGGCGCAGTCCTCGTACCCATCGACGCGGTCCTCCACCGGTTGGCCCGGACACTCGGCGCCCCTGCCCTCGCCGCTGACGGCGTGCACCCCACCGAGCGCGGACACCGGGAGATCGCCGCAGCCTGGTCGAGGACCGTGGGGGCAGCGTGACGATGCCTCCGGGGGCCGGCCCGCAAAAGGTTGCTCCTTCAACTTCCTTGGCCGCTGAGCTACCATTGACCGTGATCGAAAAGACCCGCCGCCGCGAGTCTTCCCGGGGCAAGATCATCGACCTGATCCGCTCCAGCGGGCCCATCAGCCGGGTCGAACTCGCCGAGAAGACCGGGCTGACCCAGGCCACCATCTCGACCCTGGTGCGCACCCTCCTCACCGAGGACATCATCGTCGAATCCGGTCGCGGCGAGTCGACAGGCGGCAAGCCACGCATGTTCCTGGAACTCAATCCGGCGTCGCGCCTGGCGGTCGGACTGCACATCGGCCAGGACTACATCACGTACATCATCTCGGACCTCCGGGGCCACGTGGTGGGGCGGCGACGCGTGGACGGCCCGGGCGGAACCTCGCCCCTGACCGTGGTCAGCAGGATGACCCGCGACATCGACGCCCTCATCCTCGAGTCCGGTGTCGACCGGACGAGCATCGTCGGCATGGGCATCGCCACACCGGGGCCGCTCGACCGGGCAGCGGGCACGGTCCGGAACGCGCCCTCGCTCGAGACGTGGAGCGACTTCCCCATCCGGCGCGCCCTCACCTCCACCACCGGCTTCCACTGCGAATTCGACAACGATGCCACCGCCGCCGCCATCGGCGAGTACTGGCTCGGAGCCACCGAGGGCTATGCCAACTACGCCTCGGTCTACATGGGCTCCGGTATCGGCTCGGGCATCGTCATGGACGGCACCATCTACCAGGGCGTCAGCTCGAACGTCGGCGAGATCGGCCACGTCACCGTCGACGCCCGCGGACTGCCCTGCCCCTGCGGCAACATCGGGTGCCTGGAGCTGTACGCGAGTCCGCGCGTCGTCGTCGCACAGGCTGCAGAAGCGGCAGCGCGCGGCGAGCTGGGCATCCCCCTGACAGGCGTCATCTCCGAGGACTTCGCCGCACTCGGCACCGCCGCGGCGGACGGGGACGCCGTGGCCCTGCAGCTCATCCGGAACTCTGCCGAGTACGTGGCGAGTGCCGTGATCTCCATGGTCAACCTCCTCGATCTCCAGCTCATCGTCCTCGCCGGGAGCGCGTTCTCGACGGCCGGCGCCTTCTATGTGGACATCATCAGCGGGCTGCTCTCCCGGCGGGCGATGGCGCGCGCCATCCATCCGGTCGAGGTGCGCCTGTCGGTCAACGGCAACGACGCCGCGGCACTCGGCGCGGCGACCCTCGTCCTGCAGGACCGCATGTCACCCCGGTCCCTCCGCTCCGTCTCCTTCGCCTGACCGGGCGGACCCTCGCTCGACCCGGCCCGACCGACCGACTGGAGAGGCACCGGCATCGGCGCTGGTGGCAGCCTCGGTAGGACGGGCCGCCGGCGGGGACCTACAGCGCCACGAGGGCGTCGATGATCTCGTAGGTCTCCGTCCGCGTGGTGTAGTCCACCCGCACGTCGATCAGCCGGATGGTGCCGGTCGCATCGGCCACGACCACCGTGGGGAACGGGATGGCGGCAGTGCTGTCCATGTTGCTCCCCGCCACGTCGATGCCGAGGGCCTCCCGGGCCCGCAGCGACTCCGGGCTGGGAGTCGTCACGATGCCGAGGTGCGCCGCGAGCGCATTGCCCTCGTCGGAGTACAGCTCGAAGTGCAGTCCGGCCTGTCGCCCTCCCCGCGCGGCCACATCCGGCGCCTGCGGGCTGACCGCGATCAGCCTGGTTCCGAAGGCCTCGACCACGGGGCGGAGCTCCCGCTGGTAGGTCTTGAGCGCGATACTGCAGTACGGACACCAGGACCCGCGGTAGAAGACGATGATCGCGGCGGCGGCATCGAGCACCGTGGACAGGCTCACGGTCCGGCCGGCGGCGTCGTGCAGGACCGCATCCGGGAGCCGGTCACCGACGCGGGCGATACCCTCCGGCAGTCCCGCGCGGCGGAGGTCCTCCTGCTCGCGGGCGAAGACCGCGGCGAGTTCCGGCCCCACCCGTGCCTCGAATTCCGGCCTGTAGCCGTCCACCTGAGACGCAATGGTGCGCGTGAACGCCGGTATCTGCTTCATGGTTCCCTCCAGCACAACCCGTCGCGGGTGCCTCCAACCGCGACAGGACCATTGTGGGCCAGGACACACCAAAAGCACAGCAGTGCCGGGCTTCCCCGCGCGGTGCAGGTGCTGGGCACCGGAGGAGTCGCTGCGCCGGACCTGCACCAATCCTTCGGCAGAATTCGGGGTAATCGCACCCCGGGGCGTGTAGGGCGCGGGAGAATGGAAGCAGTCCACGAGGACGGACGACCGGCGGGTGGCCGCCGGGCGACAAAGGCAAACCCGGTGCGAGCCGGGGACGCAAAGCCACGGGACCCACGCGGTCAGCCGGGCTACCGAACCAGCGAGGTACCCCGCATGAGCATCGTCCCCGCCCAGCCCCTCCCGCCCGGCACGCTCCCCGCCGCCGCCCGGATCCTGTTGCTCCTCACTGCGGTGGCCGTGCTGATGGTGGGTCTCACGCCTCCTCCGGCCGGCGCCGCGGCGACGATCACGCTGAGCAGCTCCGCCGGGACAGCCGGCGCAGGCGTCACCGTGACGGGTGCTGGCTTCCCCAAGCGCACGAAGGGGACCGTCGTCGCGGGCACCAGCCGCGTCGCGGTCACGACGACGTCGACCGGCACCCTCCAGGTGTCGATCGTGCCCGGCGGTTCGGGGACGGTGACCATCAGCGCAGCGGTCGGCAGCGCCGCTGCCTCCACCGGGTACACGGTCCTCGCGGCGGCGCCCGGGACCGACTCCTCCAAGGGCATCCGCTTCGGCGTCGGCACCGGTGGCGGTCCCGCCGCAGGGGGCGAGCTCGACGAGGTGGCAGCCCTGGCGGGCGAGGCTCCGTCGATCGTCCTCTCCTACAAGGACTTCAACCAGCCCGCGCCCATCGCGGAGCTGGAGGCCGTCAGGGCGCGGGGCGCCGAGACGCTGCTGACGTGGGAGCCGTGGACCTGGGGCGGCGGCACGGAGCAGCCCGCCTACTCGCTCGACCGCATCGCCGCGGGCGACTTCGACGCCTACCTGCGTGAGTGGGGCAGCGCCCTCGGTCAGTGGGGCCGGCCCGTCTACCTGCGGTTCGGGCACGAGATGAACGGCGACTGGTACCCGTGGTCCGAGGGCGTCAACGGGAACGGTGCGGGAGACTACGTGGCCGCCTACCGCCACGTGCACGACGTCGTCCGGTCCACCGGAGCCACGAATGTCAGCTGGGTCTGGAACCCGAACGTGCCCTACTGGGGCTCCACCCCGCTGGACGGCCTGTACCCGGGGCAGGGCTATGCCGACGTCGTCGCCCTCGACGGCTACAACTGGGGTACGTCGCAGACCTGGAGCGGCTGGCAGGATCCTGCGGCGCTGTTCGGGGACGGCCTCGCGCAGCTGCGGCGCCTCGCACCCGGTACGCCCATCGTGATCGCCGAGACGTCCTCCTCCGAACTCGGCGGCTCCAAGGCCCGCTGGATCACGGACCTCTTCGGATACCTCTCCGCCCAGCCGGACGTGGTCGGCCTGGTCTGGTTCCACATCGCCAAGGAGGCGGACTGGCGGATCGACAGCTCCACGGCGTCGGTCGACGCCTTTGCTGCCGCCCTGGACGCGAGGCGCTGAGGACCTCTCCTCCTTCACGGCGCGGGCCCCCACATCGCGCGTCAGCGAAGGGGCTGACACCGCGGGCACCACCAGGTCCGGCGACGGCCCGGATCACCGGGCACCTCCGCCCGCACACGGATGGTGGTGCCGCAGCGCAGGCACTGCTTCCCGGCTCGTCCCGCGACCCAGTGTTGCTCCCCCTTCCGCGTCCTGCCGGTGGTGACCTGGTGGGCGCCGGGCTGGGTCGCCGAGAAGCGCAGGCACCGTGCGCCCAACGCCACGAGGGCCGGGACGTCGACGTCGGCCATCACCGTGTCGGGGTGCACGCCGCGCAGGAAGCAGAGCTCGTTGGCCCACAGGTTGCCGAAGCCCGCCACGTTGCGCTGGTCGAGCAGGGCTGCCGCCACCCGCTCGCCCGGGTCGCGTCGCAACCTCCGCACCGCCTCCTCGACCGACCAGTCCGGACGGAGCGGGTCCGGCCCGAGATGCCCGACGACGTCGTGTTCAGCGCGCGTGGCCACGAGGCCGACGACGGGCAGGGCCAGGCCGTAGGCCGTCGGCCCGTCCCTCACCGCCAGGATGACGCGGGCGTCGGGCAGGAGCGCGCGGGGAAGCGACCTGCCCGGCGCCGTCACCGTCCACGAGCCCTGCATGCGCAGGTGGGTGTGGAGCGTCACGCCGCCGTCGAAGCGGGTCAGCAGGTGCTTGCCGTGGGTGGCGTGCTCCATCAGCCGCATGCCGTCCAGCGCGTCGGTGGCATGCGCCGGTACGCGCAGGTCGCCGCGCTCGAGCGTGCGGCCGTCGAGGGACCTGCGCAGCCTCGCGGCGAGCCGGAAGACGCTGTCTCCCTCGGGCATGGGGCCTCCCTGCCGTTGCTCGTCGGGGCTGTGCGCGGTGGGCGCGGATGGATCCGGGCTACGGTACCGCCCGCCACCGACACGCGTGCGGCCCAGCCGCCGTCCGGTCGCCCGCGTCGTCGTCCATGTCATCGTCCACGACATCGTCCGCGTCGTCGTCCATGTCATCGTCCGCGTCGTCGTCCGCGTCGAGAACGCCGGGCGGACTCCCCGCTCGCTCCCGTCCACACGTCGTCGATCCCCCGCCGGATGGCTTCCGTTCTCGCCGGGCGACCGATATCATCGACCTTTGCCGGGCTTCCCGGCATGCGTGGTCCAGAAGCGGGCCCGGTCGCCCGTGTCCGCTCCGAACCACCGAACAGGCCCCCATGAGCACAAGACTCTCGCCCGCCGAGGACTTCCCGGAAGACCTCACCACGCTCGATCTCCCCACGGTCGAGGTGCTGAACAGCAAGATCCACCGCGAACTCGACTACGAGTACGCGCACGACGGCGAACCCTCCCTCGAGACCGAGATCCGCCACGAGGAACTGACCGAGGAACTGGACCGGCGCGACCGGCGCCCCGAGTCCTCGCCCGTCCTGCCCGACGTCGTCGAGCCGGCCCGCCGCTCCTCCTGACCAGTCCGGTGTCCTGAGGTACCGGTTTCCTCAGGACGCCGGGGCTGCCTCCGGCCATGGGCGCGACGACCGCACCGAGACCATCAGGACCAGGCAGGCCACTCCGGCGCAGCAGAGCATCACGACCGCCGTCGGCACCGGCGACGTCAGCCCGAAGGCACCGGTCAGCGGAGCGATCACGGCAGCGCCCACCATGTTCGCGGCGCCGAGCAGCGAGGCCGCCGTCCCTGCACGCGACCCGTGGCGCTCCAGCGCGGTGGCCTGCAGGGCCGGACTGATCAGGCCGAACGCGGCAGTGAAACCCATGACCGGTCCCACCAGGCCCCAGAGTCCGAGGCCCGGCAGCAGCACCACGCTCAGGACGAGGATCGAGGCCGCCAGCACCAGGGCGATCGCTCCGACGCGCACCGTGATCAGGGGCGAGGCCCGGCGCGCGATCAGCGCGCCCACCTGCGCGCCGACCACCAGGAGCGCCCCCTGGGCGGCGAAGACGAGTGCATACTCCGTGGGGCTCAGGCCGAACACCTCCTGCACCAGGAAGGCGCTGCCGGCCATGAAGGCCATCATCGCGGCGAAGAGCAACCCCCCGGCCACCGCGACGGACCGGAAACGCCCGTCGGTGGCCAGCGCAGCGTAGTCGTCCCGAAGCCTCGTGCCCTCCCGCAGGCGCCGGCGCTCCTCGGTATGGGTCTCGTTGCGGAGGAGGATCCCACCGGCCACGCAGAGCAGGACCACCCCGTAGGCCAACAGGGCCCAGAACAGGCCGCGCCACCCCACGACGCCGAGCAGCTGCGCGCCGAGCGCCGGCGACGCCACGACGAACACCCCCGAGACGATGGACAGACGGGCCAGGAACACGAGGAGCCGGCTGCCACTGTAGAGGTCGCGGACGATCGCGAGGGCGATGACGGCGCACGCCGCGGAGCCCATGCCCTGGACCGCCCTGCTCGCGATGAGCCAGCCCAGGCTGGGCGCCAGGGCGCAGGATGCCGTGGCGACGCAGTAGAGCACCATCATCACGGCGAGGGGGCGGGCTCGCCCGATCGCATCGGACACCGGCCCGGACGTGAGCTGACCGACGCCCATCCCGATGAAGGCGCCGGTGAGCGTGAGCTGGACCGCCGCCTCGTCCACGCCGAAGTCGCGGCGGATCGCCGGGAAGGAGGGCAGGTAGAGATCCATGGTGAGCGGCCAGATCACCTGCAGCATGGCGAGTGCCGCCAGGACGGGCAAGGCCCGACGCCGGGACGCCGACGGCACATCGGTGGTGGGACGGATGACGTCGAGCTCCGAGTGCACTGGTGACCCTTCGGTTGGATAGCGCTTTCCACACCATTCTCACGCATGGCCCCCGCCATCGGAACCCCGGCCGTCTACAGCACCGCTGCCGGCGAAACTCTGCTCGCGGCGCACCGGTGCCGTGGTCTAGATTCGATTGCACTGCAGACCGACGACAGGAGAACAGCGTGAAGAACAAACTCGTTTTCGCAGCGGGAATGGCTGCCGGATACGTCCTCGGGACGCGGGCCGGGCGGGAGAGCTACGAGCAGATCAAGGGCAAGGCGCAGCAGCTCTGGAACAGTCCGAAGGTCCAGGACACCGTCAGCTCCACGACGGACACCCTGAAGAGCACGACGCCGAAGGTCCAGGACACCCTCAAGGGAGTCCTGAAGAAGGACGGGTCGGGAGGTCCTGACGGTGCGGAGGCACCGCAGGATCCGGGCAAGGACGTCGGCGCGAGTGGGGACCTTCCCCTGGACCTCCCGCCCACCGCGAGCGCCATGGGTGGTGGATCCGGCAGCGCCGGCGGCACCACGGGCCCGAGCGGCGGTGATCCGCGCACCGTCGAGGACACCCCCTTCCAGGAGCAGGACGAGTCCACCCGTCCCGACCTCGGCAGGAGCTGACTCGGCCTCGGCGGCGAACAGGGCCCCGGCGTCGAGCCGGGGCCCTGTCCCATGCCGGGGCCCTATCCGCGGACGGCTTCCTCCGACGCGAGGGACGCCTCGGCCTCGTCCCGCACCATGACGGCATTGATGGCCACCGCGACGCGATAGGCGTCGCCCGCTGCCGGCAGCAGCTGCGCAGCCGGGTCGGCGGCGTTCCCCACTGCCCAGACCCGCTCGACCGAATTCCGTCCGACCCCGTCCGTGGTCACGCAGCCGTCGTCCCGCATGGCGCATCCGAGCGCCTCGAGCAGCGGCAGGAAGGCGTCCGACCCTGGTTCGCAGAAGACCGCGGAGCACGGGACGGTCGCACCGCCGTCGAGCGCGACGCCCCGGACGGCCCGGGGTCCGCCGTCGTCGCCGCCCTGCAGCACGAGCCCGCGAACGGTCCCTCCGACGATCCGGATGCCGCGGCACCGGAGGCGGCGCTCGTCATCGTCGGACAACGCGCCGAGCACGTGCGGGAAGAAGGTGACGTCCTCCGACCACTGGCGGACGAGCAGGGCCTGCTGCACGGATTCGGAGGAGGACCCGAGCACTCCCAGCGCCTGGTCGCGGACCTCCCAGCCATGGCAGTACGGGCACTGCAGCAGGCCGCGCCCCCAGGCCTCCCGCGCCCCGCCGATCCCGGGCAACTCGTCGCGGAGCCCCGTGGCGACGACGACGTGCCTGCCGCGCACCGAGGCGCCGTCCGCCGTCCGGATGATCCAGTCCGCCCCGTCCGCCTGGGCATCCTCGGCCCTGCCGTCGATGAACGCGACCCCGTAGGGGTCGAGGTCCTGCCGGGCGAGATCCACGAGGTCGCCGGGACGGATGCCGTCCCTGGTGGTGAACCCGAAGGCCGCCCGGGCCGGCGCATTGCGCGGCGAGCCGTCGTCGATCACCGCCACCCGGCGTCGTGCCCGCCCGAGGACGAGCGCCGCACTCAGGCCCGCCACTCCGCCGCCGACGATCACGGCGTCGTACGCATCCTGCCTGTCGATGCCTTCATCCGATCACGCCTGCACCCACCGGGCAGGACGAAATACTCGTTGCCGTCCGCCGGGTCAGCCACGCGACGCCGTCCGCCGGGTCAGCCGTGCGACGCCGTCCGTCGGGTCAGCCAGGCGACTCGCTCGGACCGGCGGGACCGAGGGCGCGCACCAGCGACGCGAACCGCTCGCTGCCAGCAAGGTCTTCGACCAGCACCGCCCGCCCCTCCGCATCGGCCAGCGGGATGCGCCAGTTCGGATACTCGTCATTGGTCCCGGGCTGGTTCTGGGTGCGCTGCTCCCCCACGGCATCCGCGAGGGCAACGCCCAGCAGGACGGAGGGCGTCTCCGCGATGAGGGCGTGCAGTGCCTCGACGGTCTGCTGCACCGACACGTCCCCGGCAGCCAGCAGACCGCGCGATCGCAGCAGGGAGAGGAACTTCTCCTGCACCGCGCGGTCCTCGGCCTGCTCCTCCTCGACGGGACGGCTGAGCAGGCCCAGCCGGTCTCGGAGCTTGACGTGCTCGCCCGCGAGGTAGCCCGCGGTCGGCGGGAGATCGTGCACGGTCACCGTGGTGAGGCACCCCTCCCGGTAGGACTCCGGCGGAAGCGGACCGTCGTCGTCCTGCTCGAACCAGAGGATCGAGGTCCCCAGGATCCCCCGCTCGGCGAGGTATTCCTGGACCCCCGGTTCGAAGACCCCGAGGTCCTCGCCGACCACGATCGCCCCGGCCCGTTCCGCCTCCAGGGCGAGGATGCCGATCAGCGCCCGGTGGTCGTAGTACACGTACGCCCCCTCGCCCGGCGCCTGGCCCTGCGGGATCCACCACAGCCTGAAGAGTCCCAGGATGTGGTCCACGCGGATCCCCCCGGCGTGCCGCAGGATGTTCCGGAGCATGTCGCGGAAGGGTGCGTACCCGGCTTCGGCGAGGCGCTCGGGGTGCCACGGCGGCTGGCTCCAGTCCTGCCCGTGCTGGTTGAACATGTCCGGCGGGGCACCCACGCTGATGCCCGCCGCCAGCACGTCCTGCAACGCCCACGCGTCGGCCCCGCTCGGGTGGACGCCGACGGCGAGATCGTGCACCACGCCGATCGACATGCCCGCCCCGGTCGCCTCGAGCTGCGCCTCCTGCAGCTGCTCGTCGAGGAGCCACTGCAGCCAGGCGTGGAAGCCGATGCGATCCGCGTGCTGCTCGGCGAACGCTTCCGCGCCCGCCGACCCGGGCCGTCCGACGTCGTCCCATTCCTGCGCTCCGGGCTCCAGCGACTCCGCGAGGGCGGACCACAGCGCGAAGTCGGCCAGCCCCTGGCCCTGGTGCGCGCGGTAGGCATCGAAGTCGTGCTGGCGCTGTTCGGGGCGCTCCACGGCGTACACGAGCTCGAGCGCTTCAAGCTTCGCCGTATAGGTCGTGTCGCGGTCCAGCAGGTCCGCGGTGCGGTTGACCGCGTCGAATCCCGCCGCGAGTACCTCGATGCGCCGGCGGGCGGCGTCGTCGAGCCTCGCGTACTCCGGGATGTCCTCGATCCGGAGGTAGAGGGGGTGGAAGTAGCGCCGGGTGGTCGGCAGGTAGGGCGACGGCTCGACGGGGGGCTTCGGCTCGGCCGCGTGCAGGGGGTTCACCAGCACGAAGCCGCCGCCGTGCTCCGCTGCCGCGCGGGCTATCCCGGCCAGGTCCGCGAGGTCTCCGATGCCCCACGAATCCGCGGACCGGACGGAGTAGAGCTGCGCCATGATCCCCCAGGTGCGGCGGTCCAGCAGGGACGCCGTCGTGCTCAGCCGGTCCGGCGTCACCACGAGCGTGCAGGAGGACTCGACGCCGTCGACCCTCGCGTGCACGGTGTGCCAGCCGAGCGGCAGCGCGTGCGGGAGGGTGCCCTCGCGCCGTTCGAGGTCCTGCCCGTCGACGGCGCGCGTGACCGTGGCCTCGCCGACGGTCCCCGTGTAGTGGACGCCGTCCTCGTCGACGGCCCAGAACTCGACATCGGACCCGGCGGGCACGTGGAGGTGCAGCGGATCGGTGTCACTGCTGCGTACGACGACGACGGCGGGCAGCACGGAACGCCACGGGCCGGCGTCCACCTCCGCCAGGGACCGGCTGATCTCGGTCTCCGACGAGGCAGCCACGCCGAGGGCCCCCAGCACGGTCTTCAGGGTCGCCTCGGACACCTGCGCTGATCCGCCGTCCCATCCCTTGAAGGTGGTGCCGACCCTGTGGGCCTCGGCCAGCTGCTCGAGCGGCGTCGGGGTCGTGGGTTCGGAGTCTTCGTGCAGTGTCGTGTCGGCCATGCTCCCAATCTAGGCGTGGATCAGCAGGCTTCGCATGTTCCCGGCGTCCCGGACGGGATGTGACGGGAGGGACGCCCGGCGCGGGGCCTCTGCCGGATAACAGGCCGGGGTGACCCAGGGCAAGCTGCTCGTGCACGCCACCCCGGTCGAGCAGCCCGCGGCTCCGGGTGCGACCGTGGAGCATGGCGTACTTCCTCGAATACCTCGTCCCTGCCGAACACGACGGCGCGGAGGTGCCCGTGGATGCTCCGACCCCCGACGGCGGCACCGGAGAGCGTGTCATCCACCTCGACGCGCTGCCGGCGCGGAGCCGCATCTCGGCGGATTCCCTCGCGGACGCCCGGGCGGAGGCCGGGAGCGGCCCGCGGACCGGCTCCTTCCGCGAGGGTGAGGGGTGGACCGAGGGCTGACCCTTACCAGGTGTCCTTCGTGTAGGTCAGGTTGAGGCGGGCGATGAGCGAGCCCAGGACCTCCACGTCCTCCGGATCCCAGCTCCGCATGAGGGCGGTGAACGCCGTGCGGCGTCCGCTCTGGGCGGCCGCGAGCTGCTGCTCGCCGAGTGGCGTCAGGAGGACCCGCTGCGAGCGGGCGTCCAGCGGGTCGAGGCGGCGGGTCACGAGGCCCAGCCCTTCGAGGGCCCCGAGCTGGCGGCTCACCGAGGGCTTCCCGACGCCGATGCTCTGGGCTATGTCCGTGGCACGCAGGGACCCCTCGCGCTGCAGGAGCGTCAGGATTCCGTAGGCTGCGGGCTCCATCGCCGGGTGCACGTTCTTCGCCAGGGCATGGGAGGTGGTGCGCTCCCGCCTCCACAGCACGCTGGTCTGCTCCTCGAGCACCTCGATGGCACGTTCGAACTCCACGTCGTCGTGCCCCATCGCTGTCTCCATGGACGCATCGTATAGATGCCCGGAGCAAGCAGGACGGGTTTCGCCGGATAAGTCCGACTGTGTCCGACGTCTCACGTACCGATCAGGCCGCCGCCACGGACGAAACCGCGGTGCATCTCCGTCTGGTTGAGGGCCGAGAGGAGCTGGAAGCCGTGCAGCCCGTCCCAGCCGGCGGTCCAGGCGAGGCGCGACGCGAGCTCCCACACCGTGGGCTCCGGCCCCTCCTCACCGAGGATCGCGGCGACCTGCCGAGCCCGGGCCAGCTGGTGCCCGGCGCACGCCGCCGCCCGCTCCCCGAGCCCGGTGAAGCGGAAACCGTGGCCCGGCAGCGCCTCGTAGTCGCTCCACGGCGCCAGCGCCCCGACGGACTCGACGTAGTCGGCCAGCGGGTTCGTCGCCGTCGGCCCGCCGAGCCCCAGCCCGGGGAACACCGTCGGCAGCACGTGGTCGCCCGTGAACACCAGCCGGCGGGCGTCGTCACGCAGGCAGACGTGCCCGGCCGTGTGACCGGGGGTGGGCATCACGACGAGGCCGAATCCCGCGACGGGCAGCCGGTCGCCGCCGTGCAGCTCGTGGTCGACGGCGAGGACGAGGCCCTCCGGAGACCGGTCCACGTACTGCGCCAGCTCGGTCCGCCGCTCCTCGGGCACCCCCCATCCCCCGAGCCGTCCGAGGGCGGCGTCGAGGTCCAGCAGCCGCGTGCTGTGCTGCTCCAGGGCCGCCCGCTCGTCCGCGTGCATCCCCAGCGGGGCGCCGGACGCTCGCCGCAGCCGCGCCGCCATACCCACGTGGTCCGGGTGGAGGTGGGTACCCGTGATGCCCGAGACCGCTCCGGCGCCGGTCGAACCGGGCGCGACGACGGCGAGCGCGGCGAGCAGGCGCTCCCAGTTCCCGTCGGAGTCCCACCCGGGATCGACGACGTGGATACCGCCGTCGCCCGCGGTCAGCAGGTAGGTGAAGGAGTACGCGAGGTGCCCGCCGGGCATGGGCTGGGCGAGGGCCCAGACGTCGTCGCGCACCCGGTCGAGCTGCGGGAGCTCCCCGCGGTCGAGGGCATCGGACTGGGCGCTGCTGGTGCTTCGCATGGTTCCTTCCGGGCGCCCTGCTCGGCGAGCAGGGCGGTGCAGTGCGGGGGCCACCGTCGTCGTGCCCACGCCGGAACGCCCGCCGATGAACGCCGACGGCACTGCCGTCGGCGTTCAGGGCGGGCGTCCGGGTGGTCGGCGTCAGCCGCCGAAGAGGGCGGCGACGCGCGTCAGGGTCTGGAAGATCCCGTAGGCGAGCGGCAGTCCGACGAGCGCCCAGACGACGGCGATGCGTGCTCCGGTCATGTCAGGCCTCCCTTACAGATTCGCGCTGTGAACCCTTGACCGGCTCGTGGAAGCGGGGGTCGACGGGCTTGATAAGCAGGTTGGCGATAAAGCCGATGATCAGCAGCCCCACCATGGTGAGCAGCGCCGGCTGGTAAGCGCCGGCGGTGAGCTCGCCCGGCGTGCCCTGGGCATCGAGGAACGCGTTGACGATCAGCGGTCCGGCGATGCCCGCGGCGGACCATGCCGTCAGCAGGCGGCCGTGGATGGCGCCGACCTGATAGGTGCCGAACAGGTCGCGGAGGTAGGCCGGGACCGTGGCGAACCCGCCGCCGTAGAAGGAGATGATGACGAAGGCGAGGGCCACGAAGAGGAGCGTGGTCGAGCTGCCCGCGAGCGCCAGCACCAGGTAGAGGACGGCGCCCACGCCGAGGTACACCATGTAGATGCGCTTGCGGCCGATGATGTCGGAGGTCGACGACCACACGAAGCGGCCACCCATGTTGCCGATCGAGAGCAGGCCCACGAATCCGCCGGCGACGGCGACGGTGACCGCCGTCGTGCCGTCCGCCGCGCGGAAGAAGTCCTGGATCATCGGCGACGCCTGCTCGAGGATGCCGATACCGGCCGTCACGTTGCAGAACAGCACGATCCAGACGAGCCAGAACTGGCGCGTCTTGATGGCGTTGGCCGCGGAGACGTTGTCCGTGGTGACGAGTGGCTTGGACTTGAGCTGGGAGGGGTCGAAGCCGTCGGGCTTCCAGCCGTCCGCCGGCACCTTGATGGTGAAGGCTCCGAACATCATGTAGACGAGGTAGACGACGGCGAGGGTCAGGAAGAGCTTGCCGACGGCGTCACCGCTGGCGACCCAGCCCTCGGCACCGGAGTTCGGGTCGTACATGCGCAGCAGCTGCGTGGAGAGCGGGCTCGCGATGAGCGCGCCGCCGCCGAAGCCCATGATGGCCATGCCGGTGGCGAGTCCCGGCCGGTCGGGGAACCACTTGATCAGGGTGGAGACCGGTGAGATGTACCCGATGCCGAGGCCGATGCCCCCGATCACGCCGTAGCCGAGGTAGACGAGCCACAACTGGTTCGTGAAGATGCCGAGCGCTCCGACGAGGAAGCCGGAGGTCCAGAACAGCGCCGAGGTGAACATGGCCTTGCGGGGGCCGTTGCGGTCCACCCAGGTACCGAGGACGGCGGCGGACAGGCCGAGCATCACGATCGCGATCGAGAAGATGATGCCGATCTGCGTCAGAGTCGCGTCGAAGTGGTTGACCAGAGCGGTCTTATAGACGCTCGTCGCATAGGCCTGGCCGATGCACAGGTGGACGGCGAGAGCCGCCGGTGGAATGAGCCATCGGTTGAATCCCGGTGGCGCGATGGTGTGGTCGCGGTCGAGCCAACTCATCGATAACCTCTCTGTCAGAATGAGTGGCCGCCCCCCGGCCATCGTTGATGAAGGCAATTATGCTGTGCGTCACACCGAACTGGCGAATGCGCGACGACCGGCGGTAGGTCTGGCGCGCCGAGCGGCGCCCTCCACCGAAAGATACCCAGCACCCTTAGCACTTCCCCTACACTGGCGCTCATGGCCATCACGGAACAGACCACCGACACCCGGCTCAAGCGCGGTATCTCGGGCCCCCTGCTGTACCTGTTCATCCTCGGCGACGTCCTCGGCGCCGGGGTGTACGCGCTGGTGGGGGTGATCTCCGCGGAAGTGGGCGGTGCCATCTGGATGCCCCTCATGGTGGCGCTCGCGCTCGCCCTGCTGACCGCCGGCTCCTATGCGGAACTGGTGACGAAGTATCCGAAGGCGGGCGGGGCCGCGGTCTTCGCCGAGCGTGCCTTCAGGAAGCCGTTCATCTCGTTCCTGGTGGGGTTCTGCATGCTGGCGGCCGGCGTGACCAGCGCGGCGGGCCTGGCGCAGGCCTTCGCCGGTGGGTACCTCACCACCTTCATCGACGTGCCCGCCGTTCCCGCGGCCCTCGTGTTCCTCGTCCTGCTGGCACTGCTGAACATGCGCGGCATCAAGGAATCGGTCCGCAGCAACGTCGTGATGACCGTGATCGAGGTCTCCGGGCTCGTCCTGGTCATCGTCGTGGTCGGCATCTTCCTCGCCGGAGGCAACGGCGACCTCTCGCGGGTCAACGACTTCCCGCCCGGAGTCAGCGCGGCGTCCGCCGTCCTCGCGGCGTCGCTGATCGCCTACTACTCCTTCGTGGGGTTCGAGGTGTCCGCGAACGTCGCCGAGGAAGTGCGGGACGTCAGCCGCGTCTATCCGAAGGCCATCTTCGGCGCCCTGCTCACGGCCGGTGTCGTCTATCTCCTGATCGGACTCGCCTCCTCGGCAGCACTCGCCCCGGAGGAGCTCGCCGGATCGAGTTCACCCCTGCTCGACGTCGTCGCCGCGACCGGCGCGGGCATCCCGACCTGGCTGTTCAGCCTCGTGGCCCTGATCGCCGTCGCGAACGGCGCGCTGCTGACCATGATCATGTCCAGCCGCCTCACGTACGGGATGGCGGAGCAGGGCCTCTTCCCCTCCGTCTTCAGCCGGGTCCTCCCCCGTCGCCGCACACCCTGGGTCGCCATCGTGGCCACGACCCTCGTCGCCATGGCCCTGAGCCTCACCGGCGGACTCGAGTCCCTCGCCTCGACCGTCGTCCTCCTGCTGCTCTTCGTCTTCCTCAGCACGAACATCGCCGTGATCGTGCTCCGGAAGGACCGGGTGGAGCACCAGCACTTCCGCATCCCGGCGATCTTCCCGTACCTGGCCATCGCGTCCTGCGTCCTGCTCCTCACGCAGCAGACCGGGGAGATCTGGCTCCGCACCGCCGTCCTCCTCGCGGTGGGCCTTGCCCTGTACGCGGTCCAGAAGCTCGTGCGCGGGCGCACCGGGGCCCGCACCGGATCGTAGGGCTGGCCGGGGCACGACGCCGTCCTGTCACCACGCGTGCGGTGCGGGCTTCCGGGTGCTCGGCAGGGCATTGCTGAGGCGCCAGGCATGGATCCACTCGGGCAGCACGAGCTCCACCGGCGGCGCACCGAACGCCGCGATGATCTCCTCGTTCGGCACCGGTCCGGCCGGCGAGACGAGGCGCGTGGCGATGACGGCCCGCGCGTAGATCTCGCCGTCGGCCACCGCGCGCTGCTCGAAGTAGATGGCGCGCTCGTCCAGGCCGATGATCCTCGTCTCGATCGTGTACCGCTGGCCCAGCTGCAGCGACTTGCGGAAACTGATGGTCTCGCCCGCCGCGACAGGAGTCCAGCCGCGCCGGCGCATCCGGCGCCAGACCCCGCTGCGCACCATGAGGTCGAACCTCCCCAGATCGAACACGGAAAAGTACATGCCGTTGTTCATGTGCATCGCGATGTCGATGTCCGTGGGAAGGACCCGGAGCCCGATGGTGCCGGGCTGCCAGATCCCGAGGGGCGATCGCCGGCGGGACATCACCAGCAGCAGAAGCGTGCGGAGGATCAGGTGCATGCCGGTCATATTACTCGTCGGTAACATAGCCCTGCTCCGGCGGCGAGCCTAGACTCGGTTGATGACGCCCCCTTCTCCCCATGCCCTGTCCTTCGGCCGGTATCGGGAGCTGCTGGACCGCGAGTACCGCATGCTCGCCGACCTCGTCCACACCACCCTGGATCGGCCGGTCCCGGCATGTCCGGGCTGGACCGGGGAGGACCTCGCGAGGCATACCGCGATCGTCTTCCTGCACAAGGCCGAGACCATCCGGACGGGTGAACGGCCGAGTCACGGCTGGCCTCCGGTGAGCGTGGGCAGCCTCCCTCCGGCAGCCCTGCTCGCCCACTGCTACGACCGGCTCGTCGAACAGTTCGACGGACACGAGGCCGGCGATCGAGCCGAGACATGGGTAGCGGAGGACCAGACCGTAGGGTTCTGGATCCGGCGCCTGACGCACGAGACGGCCATCCACCGCTTCGACCTCGAGGAGGCCGCAGGAGCCGACACCACGCCCATGGACGTGGACCTGGCGATGGACGGGATCGACGAGGTACTCACCGTGATGCTGGGGCGTGGCCGTCCCGACCCGACGGCGTCCGGCTCGACGGTGCGGCTCGAGGCAGGCGGGCACTCCTGGGACGTGCACCTCGCCCCCGCGCGGGCCGTGGTGGATCGGGATGCCGCGGCCGACGGGCAGGAGGCGGTCAGGGCCGACGCCGAGGGGATGCTCCTGTGGCTGTGGGGCCGCACGGCAGGATCGGCACTGGAGGCGAAACCGGCGGCAGGAGAGCTCCGGGCCCGGCTGGCTCGCGCCCTCTAAGTGGAATAAATCCTCCGGATAACTGTTCAAGCAGGTAGAGACATCGCCGATCCGAAGGACCAGTCATGACCGTCAGCACCCAGATCCAGCTCGCCTCCCGCCCCGTCGGCACTCCCGGCCCGGAGAACTTCTCGACCGCATCGGTCGAACTTCCCGACCTGGCTCCCGGGGAGGTGCGCGTCCGGAACGACTTCGTCTCCGTCGACCCCTATATGCGTGGCCGCATGAACGATGCGAAGTCCTACGTCCCGCCGTTCGGCCTCGGCGAGACGATGAGCGGCGGAGCCGTGGGACGTGTCGTCGAGTCGAGGTCCGACACCCTTCCGGTCGGGACCGGCGTGCTTCACGGGCTCGGCTGGCGGGATGTCGCCCAGGCTCCGGCCACGCAGTTCTCGCCGCTGCCCGAGACCGGCCTGCCCCTCTCCGTGTTCCTGGGTGCGGCCGGCATGACGGGACTCACGGCCTACGCCGGACTCAAGCGCGTCGCAGGGCTGAGGGAAGGCGACGTCGTGTTCATCTCGGGTGCCGCAGGCGCCGTCGGATCCATCGCCGGGCAGGTGGCCCGCAAGCTCGGCGCCTCCCGCGTCATCGGCTCGGCGGGGTCGGCGGAGAAGGTCGCGCTGCTCACGGACAGGTACGGCTACGACGACGCCTTCAACTACAAGGACGCCCCGGTGCGGGAGCAGCTGCTCGCGCTCACGCCCGACGGCATCGACGTCTACTTCGACAACGTCGGCGGGGACCACCTCGAGGCGGCACTCGATCGCCTCACGACCGGCGGCCGCGCGGCCCTGTGCGGCGCCATCTCCCAGTACAACAGCACCGAGCGCTCGCCGGGGCCGGACAACATGGCCAACCTCGTGACGCGCTCACTGAAGCTCGAGGGCTTCATCGTCGGCCGGCACCAGGACCTGCAGCCGGAGTTCGCGGAGAAGATGACGGGCTGGCTGGCGGACGGCAGTGTGGTCTTCGACGAGACGGTGGTGGACGGCATCGAGAACGCCGCCGAGGCGTTCCTCGCCATGATGAGCGGCGCCAACACGGGAAAGATGCTCGTCCGCGTCTGAGCCACGATCCCGCAGCGGGCCCGCCATCGCGAGCCTTCGGGCACGTGCACGAGCTCCCGTCGGAGGACGGCTCGACGACCATGGTCGAGAGGATCGCCCCGTCTCGGCGCCCTTCGGCGCCGTCGGGCCGGTGGCGGAGCGCTGACTGCTCCCGCCGCACCTGCGCAGCCTCCTCCGGAAACGCAACCTGTACGTGGTCCCCGCGTCGTCCTGCCTGCCCTAGTCCTCGCCGCGGGAGCGCAGCGACGCTTCGAGCCGCCGGCGCTGATCGGCCGGAAGGAGCAGCCTGTACTGGGGGAACTCCACGAGGAACTCGCGCACGCGGGGGCAATAGGGCACGACGGCGATGCGTCGCCGGTGAGCGCTCAGGAACACCTGCCGGATGAGTGCGGGCTCCACGTCCACGGCGTCGAAACGCGGATCGACGACGGCCTGGATGAGCACCGCGTGCGACCCCTTCATCTCGTACTTCACGTGACCCACCATGGTGCCGTCGCTGAAGAGCTCGAAGCGGGAGAACAGGGAGTTGTCGCGGAACCCGCTGCGGGTGCGCGCGGGCTCTGCGCGTGACTCGGCCTGGACCTCTCGCCGCTCGATCTCCTCGACCAGCACCTCGTACTGGTGCAGGGCGTCCATCGGAGGGAAGTCCCGGTCCAGGAGGCGGTACGTCTGGTTGCAGAGAACCCGCAGCTGGCGGGTCGACACGACGGTCAGGTCGTCCGGGAAGTCCGCGTCATCGGCCCGGGCGGACGGGACGGTCGTGATCGCCGGTGCCGCACCCCACCCGAACTGATCCTGCTCGGTTGGCTGCATCGACTGCGGACGGTATTCGACGAACGGGGAAGTTTCCATGGTCAGCTCCACGATGGTGGTTCGATGGCCCGCTGCTAGGCCCTGCTGAGACTATAGGCCGATTCTTTCCCGATGTGAAATTAAGTACCCTTACTACTTTCGACCGCGCCGCCGGGGCCGGCCGGTCGCCCTTGAACCAATCTTGAGGTCTCACACGGGAGGGCTTGAAGCGCGGGGCGCTACGGTGACCGGAGCAGGCGGGTCCCGCCGCACCCGTGCAGTCATGGCCGAAGGAGCCCGCCGTGCAGTTCGAGACCGCCCACTCGGCCATGACGACGTCACTGCTGACGCTCGACGAGGTCCACCGGCACTACGTGAACTCCGGTGGCTCCTTCGACCGCCTCGAGATCGACGCCTACCTCCACGGCCTCGCCCCGCTGCCCCGCGAGGAGCGGGACTGTCTTGCGCAGGCCGTCAACGAACTGCTCGACGACCTGACCGCGGCAGGCCTCGCCGTCCGGTCCCCGCGCGCGACCTACAGCGAGACGTGCAGTACCCGCCGGGTGTCGCCGGCCCTCGGGTCGGGTGTCGCCACGCGGAGGATGATCGCCTGATCCCCGGTCCCGGTCCCGGTCGAGGATCCCGGGGCGCAGCGCAAGGGGTGGGGTGCGTCCGGTCACGGCAGACCCTCACAACGAACCCATGAACGCTTTCGTCGCCTCGATGATGTCCGACTGCACGGTGTCCCTCCCGGCCGTCGCGGCGCCGTCGCCGGGTTGCTGCCCGTAGTCGCCGAAGAAGGCGTGGACACCCCCGGGAACCTCCGTGAAGCGGGCGCCGGCGGGCAGCAGTTCCCGTGACGCGGTGATGTCGGCACGCGTGGTCAGGCCGTCCTCGGACCCGCTCACGGACAGCACCTCGAGGCCGCTCCCCGAGAGATCGTCGAGGGGGTAGGAGGCCCACAGCAGCAGGCCACTGACGTCCGCGTCGCCGGCTGCGAAGATCGAGGCCGAGACGCCTCCGAGCGAGTGTCCACCCACGGCCCAGGTCACCACCTCGGGGTGCGCCTCCATCACCGGACCCGCCTGTGCGGAATCGACCAGCGAGATGCCGAGTGGTTCCTTGAGCACGACGACGAGCGTACCCTCCCTCGCCACCTCCGCGAGCAGCGGGACGTAGGCGAGGGCCTCGACCCGTGCCCCCGGGTAGAACACCAGACCACGCGTCACAACCTCCGGTGCGTCCCCGGTCGGCACGAGGGTGATCGACGTCGCGTCCTCCACGAGGCCCACGTCCACCAGCGCCACCCCTTCCCCGAGCCGTCCGGCATCATCGCGGAACGGGAACGGTGCGAGCCACGCCAGGGCCGCCATCACGCCGATCACCAGGAGGGCCGCGAGGCCCTGGAGAACCGCCCTGCGCCGACCGACCCGCACGTCCCGCCGCCGGGACCGGAGCAGCAGCACCGCGACGAGGAGTCCCGAGAGCAGGGCGACGGCCAGGAGTGACGGCAGGAGCGGATGCGACCGCGGGACGGCAGGATTCGTGGCGATGAGCCACGCCGGGGTCAGGATCAGGGCGACGGCGGTGCAGACGGCGGGGATGCGCGAGGGCATGGGGCCCCTTTCCGGCGCTGCGCGCCATCGATCCACCCATGATATCTCCATCATGGAGATACTGCCGCGGCACGGTTGACGGCGTGCTCGCCCCCGGGACAGGGTTGACCTGCCCCCCACCCCCGATCAGGAGATCCCATGGCACTCGCTCCAACCGTCCAGCTGCGCAGCGGCGCACGCCTGCCCCTCCTCGGCCTCGGCACGTGGCCCCTGAAGGACGACGAGGCGGCCACGACCGTCGAGCGGGCGATCAGCGCGGGATACCGGCTGATCGACACCGCCGAGAACTATCGCAACGAGAAGGGCGTGGGTGAGGGTGTCCGCCGCTCGGGGGTCCCCCGCGAGGAGCTGTTCATCACGACGAAATTCAACCGCGAGCACCACAGCGTCGACGGCGTCCGTCGGGCCTTCGAGACGAGCGCGGACCTGCTCGGCGTCGATTACGTGGACCTCCTGCTCGTGCACTGGCCGAACCCTGGGCAGGGCCGCCACGTCGAGGCCGTCCAGGGCATCGCCGCACTCATGGACGAGGGCCTGGTCCGGGCGATCGGCACCTCCAACTACAAGCCGTCACACCTGCAGGACGTCATCGATGCCGGGATCGTGCCCGACGTCAACCAGATCCAGCTCGACCCGCAGCGTCCGCGGATCGTGGACCGCGCCTTCCACGACGAGCACGGCATCGTGACGGAGTCCTGGAGCCCGCTCGGGCAGGGCAGCGGACTGCTCGACGAGCCGGCGGTCCGGGCCATCGCGGAGGCCCATGGAATGACTCCCGCCCAGGTGGTGCTGCGCTGGCACGTGCAGCAGGGCCTCGTCGCCATCCCGAAGTCCTCGCATCCCGAGCGCCTCGCGCAGAACCTCGACGTCTTCGACATCGAGCTCTCGGGCGAGGAAGTGGCGAGCCTCTACCTCCTGGAGAGCCAGGAGGCGGAGATCGTCGATTCGGACGAGTTCGGCCACTGATCGGCGTCACCGGCCACGGTGGACGGCACGGAGCACGGCGACCCTCTCGGACGGGAACCAGTCCACCTGCATCCTCGGGAGCCCCGACCGCGAGGATGCCCGAGGCACACGGGCGTCACGGCGGCCCGCCACCTCGGCATATCCTTGTCGAGGTGCTTCCCTGCCCGGCAGCCCGAGCGCCCTGACCGGCGCACCGCGGCCGACGCCGGGCCCGACCGGAACCCACGGACCGATGCCGGGAGGATGGTGGGCGCGTGCTCGAGATCGCCGTGATCCTTGTCGCCGGTTTCTGGGCGGGCATGATCAACGTCGTGGTCGGTTCGGGCACCCTGGTGACCTTCCCCACCCTCCTGCTCTTCGGCTACCCGCCGATCGTCGCGAACATCTCGAACAACATCGGGCTCGTGGGGGGAGGCCTGTCGGGGTCCTGGGGGTACCGACGCGAGATCAGCGCCAACAGGGGGTTGCTCCTGCGGTTGCTCCCGCTGTCCGTGCTGGGCGGACTGGGCGGCGCCCTCCTGTTGCTGGTCCTTCCGCCCGAGGCCTTCCAGGCGATCGTCCCGATCCTCATCATCGCCGGACTCGCCATGGTCGCCCTGGCACCACGCGTGCAGCGGGCCGCGGCGGCGAAGGCCGGCGAGGCCGCGCCGGACACCCGCCCCTCCCGGCGTCGTTCGCTGCTCCTGCTCGCCGGCATCGCCGTCCTGGGCGTCTACGGCGGCTACTTCGGAGCGGCGCAGGGCATCCTGATCGTCGGCCTGATGAGCATGGTGACCATCGAGAGCCTGCAGCGCATCAACGCGATCAAGAACGTGCTCACGACGGCGGTCAACGCGGTCGCCGCCATCACCTTCATGCTGTTCGCCTGGGATTCGATCGACTGGGCCGTCGTCCTCATCATCGCCGTCGGCGCCACGCTCGGCGGCCTCCTCGGAGCGAGGGTGGGACGGCGGCTCTCCCCGCTCGCCCTGCGAGCCACCATCCTCGTCATCGGCACTGCCGCCCTGATCCGGCTCGTCTTCTTCGGCTGACCGTTCTTCCGCCCCCCTCCCCCCAGGACCCCATGCAACGCTTCACCTGCGCCGTGTGCGCCTCCCCCCTGTTCTTCGAGAACTCCCGCTGCCTCGCCTGCGGCACGCAGCTCGGCTTCCACCGCGGCGAACGGAGCATCACCGCCCTCGACGACGACGGCCGATATGTCGATCGCGCGGGCCAGTCCCTCGTGCGGTGCGTCAACCTGACGCTGTCCGGCTGCACCTGGCTGGTGCGCGAGGAAGGGGACGAGTGCTTCAGCTGCACCCTCACGCGCACCCGCCCGGACGACCACGACACCACCGGGCTGGCGCAGTTCCTGGACGCGGAGCGGTCAAAGCGGCACCTCATCTACGAACTCGACACCCTCGGCCTGCCGATCGAGGACAGGATCAGCAACCCGGAGCGGGGACTGGCCTTCGACCTCCTCTCCAGTGTCGAGGAGAAGGTGGTGATCGGCCACCAGAACGGTCTCATCACCATCGACCTCGCAGAGACGGTCGATTCCCACCGGGAGAAGATGCGCGCGAAGCTGGACGAGCCGTACCGCACCATGCTCGGGCACTTCCGGCACGAGACCGGTCACTACGTCGAGGGGACCCTCGTATTCTCGGACCCCGAGATGACCGAGCGTGCGCGCGACATCTTCGGCGACGACCGCGACAGCTACCAGGATGCGTTGAAGCGGCACTACGACCAGGGCCCGCCGGAGGGCTGGGAGAAGAACCACATCTCGCAGTACGCGACCATGCACCCGTACGAGGACTTCGCCGAGACCTTCGCCCACTACCTGCACATCTGTGACACCGTCGATACAGCCCTGCAGTACGGCGTGGCGGGCGGACCCGGACCGGACACGACGGCCGATTTCGGCGAGGTGGTGCGCGAGACCTGGATCCCGCTGTCGGTGGCCCTCAACCAGGTGAACCGCAGCATGGGCGCGAACGATCTCTACCCGTTCGTGCTGCCGCCGGCGGTCATCGCCAAGCTCGAGTTCGTCCACCGGCTGCGTGCGGGCAGTGCCCCTGCGACGACGCGGACCTCCACCACAGGACCGTCAGCCGCACACTAGGCGCTACGGCCAGAGCAACTCGCGCCGCCAGCCCTCCCCGAAACGGGTGTAGAGCAGGCGGGTATGGCGGCGCTCCTGGTCGGCCTGCCAGAACTCGACGGCGTCAGGTGCCACCGTGAACACCGTCCAGGTGGTGGACGCGAGTCCTTCGGTCGCCTCGATGCGCTCCACCTGGCTCTCGACGGCGGCGTCCAGCCCTGCCCTGTCCTGCAGGGGCGAGCTCTGGCTGCCGGCCAGCACCAGCGCACGGGCCACCGGATGGCGGCGCTGGAAGTCCGCGTCGTTCTCCTCCGTGGTGCCCGTGGACACTCCGCCCCGGATCCGCACCTGGCGGCCTGCCGCGGGCCAGAAGAACGTGAGGGCAGCCTTCGGGGTGGCCGTGAGCTGGCGGCCCTTGGGGCTGTCCCTACTCGAGGCGACCTGGAATCCGTCCTCCGTCAGGTCCTTGAGGATCACCACGCGGGCGTCCGGCGCGCCGTCGGCGTCGACGGTGGCGAGATGGACCGCGTGGGGCGCTGCGACATCGTCCGCCACCGCCGTGCGCAGCCAGTCCAGGAAGAGGTCGAGCGGCGAGGCGGGCGCCGAGGCCGGGTCGAAGGGCGGCATCTCGTCGGGGAACACGGGAACGCCACGGACGATATCGCGGATGGGACCTGGATCGCTCATGCCGCCAGCCTAGACCCGGGCCGAGACGTTCCGGTGCCGCGCCGACGGCCGGTGGAGGGTGCCCTAGCAGGACGGGCGCCGGATGCACACACCGCGGCCGCAGTTCCCGCAGCCCGGTGCCCCTGCAGGGCAGGGCGCATAGAGTCAGGGGATGCCAGCCCATCAGGACCAGTACGTCGGCCCCCGCGACCTCACCCGATGGTCCACCCCCGTCGGCCGTCTCCTCGTGCGGTGCATCCGTCCCCTCGCATCCAGGCTGGGCCCGCACGCGGCGCTGCTCCTGCTCATCGCCGTCGGCGGCGGGATCGCGGCGCTGCTGACGGCGGCGTCGGCGGAGGTGTACGAGTCGGTCGTCGAGTCGGACGGCGTCGCGGCACTCGACGGGCCCGCCCTGGACCTCGCCGTCTCGCTCCGCCAGGACCGGCTCGACGCCTTCATCACGGGATACACCGACATCGGTGGCCCCGTCGGCATGCCGATCCTCGCCCTCGCCGTGATGGTGCTGCTCGCTGTCAGCCGCCGCTCATGGACTCCCGTGATCCTGATCCCGGCCGCCGCCTTCGGCTCGCTGCTGATGACCGTCGCGGGCAAGGACGCCATCGGGCGCCTCCGCCCGCCCATGGATCTCGCCGTCCCGCCCTACGAGTCCTCGCCCTCGTTCCCCAGCGGGCACTCGCTCAACGCGCTCGTGATCGCCGGGATCGTCGCCTACCTCCTCGTGCTCCGGCAGCACCGCAAGCGCACCCGGGCCCTGACCGTCACGCTCGCCGTCCTCTTCGCGGTCACCATGGGCCTCAGCCGCGTGTTCCTCGGCCACCACTGGCTGACGGACGTGCTCGTCGCGTGGACGCTCGGGATCGCCTGGCTCGCGGTCGTGATCACCGCCCACCGGCTCTTCCTGACCTTCCGGCTGCACCGTGCGGCACTCCGTGACGCCGCCTGAGACCGGTGCACGGTCAGGTCCCCCTGCGGGCCGGGCGACGGCGTCCGGGGCGGACGCCGTCGTACGGCCACTCCGGCGCGATGCCCGCCGGAACCGCGAGGTGGTCCTCCGCGCCGCCCGACGCATGTTCGCCGAGCACGGCACAGAGTGCAGCTTCGAGGACATCGCCCGGGAAGCCGGCGTCGGTGTCGGCACCGTGTACCGGCGCTTCCCGGACCGCCGCACGCTGATCGAGGCGCTCCTCGAGGAGCGCAGGGCGGACGTCGACCGCGCCGCGACGGAAGCCCTCGCCCTCGAGGGCCCCTGGGCGGCGGTGCCGGCCTTCGTGGGTTCGGTGGCCCGCATGCAGATCGACGACCGGAGCCTGCGCGACCTGCTCGACGACCACGGATTCGTCTCCGCCGGAGTCGCACTGCTGCGCGAGCGGCTCTCCCCCACCGCGGACGAGCTCGCGCGTCGGATGCGGAACGACGGCGCGGCCCGCCCCGACCTGACCGGAGCGGATCTCCTGGTCCTGATCCGCATGCTCGGTTCCCTGACGCGCGAGCAGGCCGACGCGCCGACGCGGACCGGTGCGCCAGGGCCGATGGACGCCCCGGAGGAGCGCGAGGCGTCCGACAGCGGATCGAACGGCAGCCTGCCGACGGGCTTCGACCGCTACCTGGAGATCCTGCTCGACGGCCTGCGCCGCGCCGCGATCAACAGGTAAGGAGAACCGACGGATCATCGTCGATTCTCCTGACTTCCCCCGACGCACCGACCGCCCCATACTTGCTGGGTGCACGAAGCACCACCCACCTACGAACGGACGATGATGTCGGAGCATGCAGGCGCACGGGGATCGCAGTCGGTACTGCGGCGGAAACCCATCGACAACGTCGAGGACGAGACCGGCCGTACCGGCCTCTTCAAGAGCCTGGGGCTGTGGCAGCTGACGGCGATCGGCGTCGGCGGCATCATCGGCGTCGGGATCTTCACCCTCGCCGGACTCGTCGCCAACGGGGGCGAGGACGGCACCGCCGTCGGGCCGGCCGTCCTCATCTCCTTCCTGGTCGCCGGCCTGGCGAGCGCCGCCGCCGCGCTGTCCTACGCCGAGTTCGCCGGGATGATCCCCCGGGCGGGCTCCGCCTACACGTACGGCTACGTGGCCCTCGGTGAGATCATCGGCTGGTTCATCGGCTGGGACCTCCTCCTCGAGTACATCGCGATCGTGGCGGTCGTCGCGATCGGCATCTCCGGCTACTTCACGGAGTTCATGTCCGGCATCGGCATCACCGTCCCCACCTGGATGCAGGGCACGCCCGACACCATCGAGGGCGGTCTGATCAACCTCCCCGCGATCGCGGTCTGCCTGCTCATCACGTTCATCCTCAGTCGCGGCACCAAGACGTTCGGCCGGTTCGAGCTCGTCGCCGTGGGCCTGAAGATCCTCCTCATCCTCGGGATCGTGGGACTCGGGTTCTTCTACGTGGACGCCGAGAACTACTCCCCGTTCCTGCCCTCGGGCTTCGGCGCCGTGTTCACCGGCGCAGCCACCGTCTTCTTCGCCGTCTTCGGCTACGACGCCATGAGCACGGCTGCCGAGGAGGCGACCGACGGCAAGAAGCACATGCCCAAGGCCATCCTCCTGTCACTGCTGATCGCGATGGTGCTGTACGTCCTCGCGACCCTGGTGCTCACCGGCATGCAGAACTACGAGGACATCAGCCCCACGGCCGGGTTCGCCTCCGCCTTCCAGTCCGTGGGCCTGCCCGTCGTCGCGACGATCATCTCCGCCTTCGCCGTGCTCTCGATCCTCACCGTCATGCTGACCTTCCTGCTCGGCGTCACCCGCGTCTGGTTCTCCATGAGCCGTGACGGCTTGCTGCCGGCCTGGTTCTCGACGACGGACCGCAACGGGACCCCGCAGCGCGTGACCTGGATCGCCGGCATCGCCTCGGCGCTGCTCGCCGGCGTCTTCCCCATCCGGGCCGTCGCGGACCTCACCAACATCGGCATCCTCGCCGCCTTCGTGGTCGTGTGCGTCGCCGTGATCGTCCTGCGCCGCACGCGGCCCGAGGTGCCCCGCACCTTCAAGCTGCCCCTCATGCCGATCGTCCCGGCGTTCGGTGTCCTGGCGTCGCTCTTCCTCATGCTCCAGCTGCACTGGGAGACGTGGGTGCGCTTCGGTGTCTGGCTGGTGATCGGCCTGGCCGTGTACTTCTTCTATGGCCGCCGCAACTCGCTGATGAATCCGGACAGCCCCCGCCACGCCCTCCTCCGGCGCGACTCCTAGGGTCCGGCCCGCCGTCGTCCCCGTCCGCCGCATGTCACGATGTGCGGCGGACGGGCCGATCCTCCTATCCTCGACGGGGACCTCCGCCCTGCGGCCGGTTCCTCCTCCACGCCCTACCCTGCGAAGGACCAGCACCCATGGACCTGTTCCGGACGAAGTCGATCGAGCAGTCGATCAAGGACTCCGATGAGAAGGGCCACGGCCTGAAACGCTCGCTGACCACCTGGGATCTGATGATCATGGGCGTGGCCGTCGCCGTGGGCGCCGGGATCTTCTCGGTCGGGGCACAGGCCGCAGCGTTCAACGCCGGCCCCGCCGTCACCATCTCCTTCGTCCTCGCAGCGATCACCTGTGCGCTGGCGATCATGTGCTACGCCGAGTTCGCGACGGCGCTGCCGGTCGCGGGAAGCGCCTACGTCTTCACGTACGCGACCATGGGCGAGCTGCTGGCCTGGATCATCGGCTGGAACCTCATCCTCGAACTGCTCATGGCAGCTGCCGTCATCGCGAAGTTCTGGGGCGTCTACCTCTCGGACCTCTTCAGCGTGCTGGACCTGGACATCCCCTCCGACATCAGCCTGCTGGGCCTGAATCTCACCTGGGGACCGCTGCTGATCGTCGCGATCTTCACCGCCGTGCTGATCTACGGGACCAAGCTCTCCGCCCGCGTCAACAGCGTCTTCACCGTCATCAAGATCGGTATCGTCCTGTTCGTGATCGTGGTCGGTTTCTTCTACGTGAGCCCCGAGAACTACACGCCCTTCGTTCCCGCGTCCGAGCCCGCCGCCGAGGGCGGCACGGGCTGGGCGGATCAGCCCTTCCTCTCCTTCCTCAGCGGCGCCTCGCCGGCGGCCTTCGGCTTCACCGGCATCATCTCCGGCGCGGCCCTGGTCTTCTTCGCCTTCATCGGGTTCGATGTCGTCGCCACCTCCGCGGAGGAGGTCAAGAACCCGAGCCGCACGCTCCCCCGCGGTATCTTCGCCGGTCTCGCCGTCGTCAGCGTCCTCTACATCCTCGTCACCCTCGTGGTCACGGGCATGGTGCCCTACACGGAGCTCGGCGCCTCCGGAGCGCCCTCGCTCGCCACCGCCTTCCAGCTCGTGGGAGCGGACTGGGCCGCGGGTGTCATCTCCCTCGGCAGCCTCATCGGCCTGACCACCGTGATCATGGTGCTGCTCATGGGCCTGGCCCGCGTCATCTTCGCCCTCAGTCGCGACGGGCTGCTGCCCCGGGGCCTCAGCCGGACGTCGGACAAGCACGCGACCCCCGCCCGGACGCAGATCCTGTGCGGCATCGTCGTCGCCCTCCTCGCCGGTTTCACGCAGGTGGAGGTGCTGGCCGAGATGATCAACATCGGCACCCTGTCCGCCTTCATCACGGTGAGCCTCGGCATCATCGTGCTGCGCCGGAAGCGTCCCGATCTGACCCCCGCCTTCCGGGTCCCCTTCGGTTCGGTCATCCCGATCGCCTCGGCCGCCCTGTGCCTGTACCTCATGTTCAACCTCGCCACCGTCACCTGGCTGTTCTTCGCCGCGTGGCTGGTCCTCGGCTTCGGTGTGTACTTCGCCTACGGGTACCGCCACTCCCGCCTCCGTGCGCGGGGGGCGGTCGACGCCTGACCCGGTTCCCGGCTGCGCGTGCGGAGCGGCGCTCCGCACGCGATGATGGTCTACCCAGGGCCCGCCGTTCCGCGTCCCGCCGTTCGATCAGGAGAAGCGCCATGTCCCACGATCCCTATCCCGGTGAGCACCCCCGGGCAGGACACCACGAGAATCCGTACGACGACGCCGGCCGCGGCGACCAGCGGCAGGGCGCCGAGCCCTACCCGTCCGTCCCGCCCTACCAGCAGCCCTACCAGCCGTCGTTCGCCGCCGGCGGCTACCAGCCCGGCTACTACCAGCCGTCCCCCCAGGCGGCGGAGGGTGCGAGCGCCGCCCAGCTGTCCCTCATCCTCGGGATCGTGGGTTTCTTCATGGCCGGCTTCGTCCTCGGGCCGCTCGCCATCTGGCAGGCGTCCAAGGCCGAGCGCCTGGGAGTCCCCGCGACCGCCGGCAAGATCCTCGGCTGGATCGTGACCATCCTCAACGTGCTGGCCATCGTCGGTGTCATCGTGTTCTTCGTCGTCGTCCTCGCCGGAATCGGCGCATCGGCCGGCTACAGCACCTGACCCGTAGGAGGCGGACCTCCAGCCCGGCCCGGGCGGCTTCTCCGCGAGGTGACGGGTCCGGGTGCGGCGCCGGGTCCTCGCCGCGCAGTGGAGGCCGCCGGCCGGCAGCGTCGGCGGGAATGCCGGCCGCGCGCCGCAGGTTCTAGGCGGTGCAGGATCAGACGCACCAGGAGGCCAGGATGAGCACCACGACCCGGACGGCAGAGCAACGCTGGTCGGACTTCCGGACGGCCCGGGACGCCGCCCTCGCCGAGCCGCACGGCTGGCTGACGCTCACGTCCTTCCAGTGGCTGGCGGACTCACCCGGCGTCCTCGAGGGCGTACCCGGCGACTGGTCGGGTGCCACGACCCACGCCGCCGTCACCGCCGAGGGGGCGGACGGCCTGACGGACCTGACGAACGGCCGGCTCGTCACCGGCACCATCACGGCGGCGCTCGACGACGAGGAGTCCCTCAGCTGGGTGGCCTTCGGCGGCCCGGACGGGCGCCGCGTGGTCGTGGAGCTCGCACGCCGTGCCGGGCGCTACGCCGTCCGGACCCGGGACGTCGAGGCACCCGCCCTGGCGCACTTCACGGGCGTCCCCGTCTTCGGTTACCGGCCGGACCTCGTGGTCGAGGGGCGCTTCGAAGCGTTCGCTGCGCCCCGGGAGGAGACGATCCCGACGGCCCATCCGGACGTCCCCGGAACGCACCGCTCCGTCGGCGAGGTGGTGTTCCGGCTCCCCGGCGAGGACGGCGAGTTCCGGCTCCGCGCCTCCCAGGAGGAGGCAGGGTCCCTCGCCATCACCTTCCACGACCGGACCAACGGCGTCACCACGGCACCGTGGCGCAAGGTGGTCACGCGCCGGCCGCGCCCGGACGGGACGGTGGTGCTCGACTTCAACCGGACCATCAACTATCCGAGCGCTTTCACCCCCTTCGGCATGTGCCCGGCGCCGGTCGAGGGCAACGTCCTCGCCGCGCCGGTCGAAGCCGGCGAGAAGCGCCCGGACGACCGACCGCACGACTGACCGGCCGACCGACCGGACGACTGACCGGACGACTGACCGGACGACTGCTCACAGGGTGCGGCGGATCAGTCCCGGGTCTCGGGGTAGATGCTCCTGGTCTCGGTGCGGCGGTTGCGGTTCGTCACCCAGTCCGAGGGGTAGATCTTCGGCAGCACGTTCGCCAGCGCCAGCGAGGCGTAGATGACCGTGTTGATCGCCACGAACGCGGCGAGGACGGCGAAGAGGCCGGAGTGCAGCACGGTCTCCGGGAGGAGGATGCCGGTGGGGACGATCGGACCTACTGAGGTACTGAACATGGCCTAGGCCTCCTGGGATTCGAGTGCGGGCGCCGGGGCGGCGTGGGTGAGGTGCGTCCAGCTGGCCTTGCGGCCGAAGGAGAGGTCGACGACCCCCTTGACGTAGACGAGGTTGAGGAACATGTCGAAGAACAGCTCGGGGAAGAGTGTGGCCGCCAGCAGCCGCGCCTTCCAGCCGCCCTTCCACACCGTGATGATCCGTTCGAGGGTGAACAGCAGGCCGAGGCCCAGCCAGAAGGGGAACCAGATCCAGGTCTCGAGGGACACGACGGTGATGAGGATGAGGGCCAGGTAGGCGGTGAGCGCGATCACGCCGTACCCGATGCCGAGCTGCTGGGCCCAGTAGCGCATGGTCGGGGCCGTCACCCCGTAGGCGCCGATGTTCTCGAGCGCCCCCCGCTGCCAGCGCAGCCGCTGGTTCCACAGGGTGCGCCAGGAGGGCATCAGTTCGGTGACGACCGTGCAGTCCTGCGGGGAGATCATGAGGCCACCGAGTGACTTGATGGCGATGGTGAGCTCGTTGTCCTCGGTCAGTGCGGCGGTGTCGTACACATCCCCGGGCGTGCCCGGGAGGGTCCTGCCCCGGCTCGCGGCGATGGTGCGGAGCGCCAACGGGCGGAACAGCGACGCCGTCCCCGTCAGCACGAACACGCGCCCGCGGCGACGGCGCATCTGGCGCGAGTAGCGGATGTACTCGTTGCGCTGGAACTGGCCGATCAACCCGTGGCCGTCCTCACCGTAGAAGAGCCCGCCGACCGCCATGAGCGCGCGATCGTCGACGAAGCGCACCAGGGCGTTGGCGAGGAAGCCGTCGTCGAGCTGCGTGTCGGCGTCCATGATCATGACGACGTCGTTGTCCCCCTGCTGCGGCAGGACCGTCTTCAGCGCCTGGTTGAGGGCGCCGGCCTTCTTGTGCGAGTTGTCGACGGATTCGATCACCTCGACGCCGGCCTCGCGGGCCAGGCGTACGGTCGCGTCCGTGCAGTTGTCGGCGACGACGATGATGCGCTCCGGACGGTGCGACTGGCTCTTGAGCGAGGCGATGGTCTGTGGGAGCGAGGCCTCCTCGTTGTGTGCGGGGATGAGCACCGTCACCGTCACCTCGCCGGAGAAGGCACCACGGTTGGCCGACATGACGACCTTGGGCGCGAGGGGCTGGTGTCCCGGGTTCATGGAGCGGCGCGCCTTCGTCGCGATGCGCCGTTCCACCAGGGCCAGGCCGGCTCCCGCGAGGAGGGCGAGGGCGATCGCGGAGAGGATGACGTTCATCTCGGGGGCGTCCGAGTTGTAGAGGACGCTCCAGATGCCCACCACGGCGTCGTGCGACTCGGAGATGGAGGTGTCCGGTCCGTTCGCGGCGACGGCCAGCCACAGCAGCGCCGCGGCCAGGGTGACGAGCCCGACGATCACGAGGCCGACGATGCGGTCGAGCCTGCCCTTCGTCGCATAGGGCGCCGGCTGCGCGTCGTCCGGCTCGGGCTCCGCGTTGTTCCGGGGTGCACTGCGCGTCATGGTCATGTGGGTGTTCCTTTCGAGACCGGCACCACGGGTCCGTCGTCCGACGTCCCTGGCATGGGTAGTGCGCCGCCGCCCAGCCGGGCTCCGCGCTTCGGTCTCGAGTCTTCCCTGCCACCCTCGACCCAGCCCGGCACTGAGACCGAAGAAAAGGTCAACGAATCCCGTAGCCTTCCCGCAGGTCGGGCGTCCATGCGACGGCTGGCCCGTCCCCGCGGTGTGCGTGCGCGGAAATGTGCGGACGGGACGTCGACCCTCCGGTCGGCGGACAATGGAAGGGTGATCCATCTGCCCGACGCCCTGATCCCCCGGCCGCGCCGCGAGCTCACTCCCGGGGCGGTCCTGGTGCCGGACTGGCTCGATCCCGCCCGGCAGCGCGAGCTCGTGACCCTGTGCCGTGCATGGGCGGGGGGACCGGTGCCGATGCGCTCCCCACGCATGCCGAACGGCGGCGTCATGTCCGTGCGAAGCGTCAGCCTCGGCTGGCACTGGCTGCCCTACCGGTACAGCCGCACGGCCGACGACGTCGGAGGTGCCGCCGTCGCGCCCTTCCCGGAGGTGCTGCGCACGCTCGGCCGTGATGCCGTGGCCGCCGCCTACGGCGCGGACGAGGCCGCGCGGTACGAGCCCGACGCCGCACTCGTCAACTACTACGACGACGCCGCGAGAATGGGCATGCACCAGGACCGTGAGGAGCGGACCGACGCACCCGTCGTCTCGCTCAGCCTGGGGACCTCGTGCGTCTTCCGGTTCGGCAACACCGAGAACCGCAACCGGCCATGGCAGGACGTGGAGCTGGCCTCGGGGGACCTCTTCGTCTTCGGCGGTCCCTCGCGCTTCGCGTACCACGGGGTGGTCCGCACCCTCCCGGGCACGGCTCCTGCGGGCATCGGGTTCGAGGGCCGGCTCAACATCACCCTGCGCGAGACGGGTCTCTCCTGAACCGGGTCAGCCCGTTGAGAGGATGATGCCGCGCGCGTACGCGGCCTGGCCGGCGTGCTGGACGGCGTCGTCGACCACGCTGACGAGCCTGACCAGGAGCGTCACCGGTGGATCCCAGTCCTCGTCCACCACCCGCTCGAGGTCCGCCTCGACCAGCCCGCCCACCAGGCGTTCGGTCACGCGGTGCACAGCGTCGAAGTAGTCGAGCAGTTGCCGGCCAGAACGGACCCGGACGGCGTCCACCTGTTCGGAGGTGTGTCCGAACCCGGTGTCCGAGCGGTCGATCGCGAGGTCCCACCGATCGGCGAACCCGTCCGAGAGCCAAACGTCGTCATGCCCGAAAGCCTCGGCGAGGTGACTGTCTTCCACGCGGGCGAGGTGCCAGACGAGCCAGGCGACGGAGTTGCCGGATCCCCCCGGGCGGACGGACAGCTGTTCGGCGTCGAGGCCCTCGACAGCCGCGTGCACCAGGTCGGGCAGGCGGCCGAAGGCCTCGACCAGGACGTCGACCGACCTCATGCGTCGTCCCGCGGTGCCGCTTCGGCACGCGACGCCATCAGCAGGGTGAAGCGGCGGCGCTGCCGGGCGGGGATGAGCGAGAGGAACCGGGGGTGGGCGGCCAGGAAGTCCTGCGCCTCGGGGCAGTAGGGCATGACGGCGAGGCGCCTGCGGTGCGCGTTGAGCAGGACGGCCTGCATCAGGACCGACTCGACACCGATCCGCTGGAACCGCGGGTCGATCACCGAGTGGAGCAGGAGCACATGTCCACCGCGCATGTCGTACTGCACGTAGCCGGCCATGACGCCGTTGCGGAACAGCTCGAAGCGCGAGAACAGGGCGTTGTCCCGGAACGTCTCCCGGGCAGAGTCCGCCGACCCACGCTGCGCAGCCTGGCGTTCACGGCGCTCGAGCTCCCCGATGAGGGCGTCGTACTGCTCCCTCGCCTCGAGTGCCGGGTGATCCGTGTCAAGGTGCTGGAAGGTGCGGTTGCAGAGGAGCCGCAGCTCCCGTGTCGTGACTGTCGCGAGGTCCTCGGGGAACGCGGATCCGGGAGTCGCCGGCGGAGCTTCGACGGTGTGCAGCGGGAGTTCCCGCGACGGCGTGGAAGCCTTCTCCTGAGCGGTGGGATGGTCGAGTGTCTGCGGCAAGCGTTCCATGGTCAGCTCCACGTCCGGTGGGTCCACGGCCTTCTGCTCGACCAGTAGGAGCAGTCTAGGTGAGCTTCCTCATTGTGGGAAGGTCAGCAGGCTGTCAACCCTCGGGATGCTGGTCGTGGACACCGGATTCCCGGTAGAACCGCTCGATGTGATCCCGCACCAGGCCGGCAGCCCTGCGTCCCTCGCCCGCGACGATCGCCGCCAGGATCGCCCGGTGCTCGTGCCTCAGCCGGTCGGAGGTGGAACCCCAGTCCGGGAGGTCGGCGGTGAGGCGCTGCGTGTAGGCTGCGATCGATCCACGCAGGGAACCCATCATGGCCCCGACGAGCACATTTCCGGCGGCTTCGGCCAGTGCGACATGGAACAGTGCGTCGCGCTCCAGGAAGGACCCCGGCCCGGCGTCGTCCCCGTCCGGCTCGTCCATCTCGTCCAGGAGCCGCGCGGCCCGTTCGAGCGCCGGCGAGCCGCGCCACGCATGCTCCGCGGCCCACGCCTCGAGGAGGAGGCGTGTCTCCACGATGTCCTTGACCGGCAGGTGCGCGCTGGCGACGTGGAGCCGGAGCGCGGAGTCGAGGGCGACCGCCGGGTTGCCCGTGATGATCGTCCCGGCCTGCGGGCCGGATCCCACGCCGGCCCGTACGACGCCGAGTGCCTCCAGCACGCGGGTACCCTCGCGCACCGACGCCCTGCTGATGCCGAGCTGCTCCGCCATGCTGCGCTCGCCCGGCAGCCGAGAACCGATGGCGAGCCTGCCGGCCGCGAGTTCCTGCTCGAGCCATGCCGAGACGACCTGATGGGTACGCATGGGGCCAGCCTATCTTGTGTGGTCGGACCACACGCCGTAGGATCTGTGGTCAGACCTCAGCCGCCCGGCACACCGCCGCGATCCCTCCCTCGAGCAAAGGCACCCCCCGTGACACCCTCCATGAATCCCGCCGCCCGCACCGCTGTCCCGCCGGCCCTCCGGCGCCGCGTGCCGAAGGTCGCCGACCTCGCTCCCCTCATCCAGTTCAAGAAGCCGGAATTCGGGTCCGCAGCGCGTCTGAAGCAGGCCAACACCATCTGGGACCTCCGCGACATGGCCAAGCGCCGCACACCCACCGCACCCTTCGACTACACCGACGGCGCCGCCGAGGCGGAGATCTCCCTCGGCCGCGCCCGGGACGCCTTCCTCGATCTCGAGTTCCGGCCGGGCATCCTCCGGGACGTCCGGACGGTGAGCACGGCCACGCCGATCCTCGGCGGCACCTCGGCCCTCCCCTTCGGCATCGCACCGACCGGTTTCACACGCATGATGCAGTCGGAGGGTGAGTACGCCGGGTCCCGGGCCGCCGAGGCAGCGGGCATCCCCTACACGCTCTCGACCATGGGGACCGCCTCGATCGAGGACGTCGCCGCGGCCGCGCCGAACGGGCGCAACTGGTTCCAGCTGTACCTGTGGACGGATCGTGACCGCTCCATGGAACTGATCGCGCGCGCGGCAGCGGCCGGCAACGACACCCTCATGGTCACCGTGGACACGGCCGTCGCCGGGGCCCGCCTCCGCGACGTCCGCAACGGCATGACCATCCCTCCGGCCCTGACACTGAAGACCGTCCTCGACGCCTCCTACCGCCCCGCCTGGTGGTTCAACTTCCTGACGCACGAACCCCTGTCCTTCGCCTCGCTCTCCCGCTACTCGGGCACCGTCGCGGACCTCATCAACTCGATGTTCGACCCCACCCTCACGTTCGAGGACCTCGACTGGCTGCGCAGCGTCTGGAAGGGGAACCTCGTGGTCAAGGGCATCCAGACGCTCGACGACGCGAAGAAGGCCGTGGACCACGGCGCGGACGGCATCATCCTCTCCAACCACGGCGGACGGCAGCTCGACCGCGCCCCGATCCCCCTGCACCTGCTGCCCCGAGTCGCCGCCGAACTCAAGGGCAAGACGGACATCATCCTCGACACCGGCATCATGAGCGGCGGCGACATCGTCGCCGCCGTGGCCCTCGGTGCCGACTTCACCCTGATCGGCCGCGCCTACCTCTACGGCCTCATGGCAGGGGGCCGCAAGGGCGTCGACCGCACCATCGAGATCCTGGGCACCCAGACGGCCCGCACCATGCAGTTGCTCGGCGTCGACAGGATCGAGGACCTCAACCCCGACCACGTCCGGCTCCTGGGCGACGCGACCACGGAGGCCGATCTCCCGGACGCGGCCCTGACCCGCTAGTCCGCCGAGGGTCGGCCTCAGCCGCGGCCCCTCGACCTGGCCTCGGCCTGCTGCTCCCTGCCCTGCTCCACGAGGTGGTCGTCGTCGGTCCGGTTGCCCTTCAGCTCGACGGCCACACCCTGCACCTCGTCGGCGATCGCCCGGACCGCGTCGACGGGGTCGAGGGAGACCTCCTGGTCCGGCAGCTCCGGGACCACCGTGATGCCGTCGGCCGAACTCCGCTCCTGCAGCTGATCCCGGTGGCGCCTCGATGCCGCGTCGTTGGTACCTTCCATCTCACCGACCGAGGGCTCGCCGAGCTTCCCGGCGGCATGGCGGACGCAGAGATCGGCCACCTCCTGCGCGTGCGCGTGCATGACGGAGTGCGCCGCGCCCTCGATCTCCACGACCGACGCCACCCTGGGGAACGCCTCGCTGAGGCGCGTGACCCAAGAACGCGGGCACACGGCGTCGTGCTCGCCGCGGATGATCAGTGTCGATGCCCCCACGCGGGCTGCGGTCCGCTCGATCGGGTAGGACATCATGCGCGGCAGGATCTTGAAGAACCAGCCGAAACCACAGGTGAGGTAGGCGACGACTGCGAGCAGCTTCACGCGGGAGGGCTCGTGGAGGGCAGCCCGGAGGAACCGCACCGCCTGCGCCGGAGTGGATCTCCTCGATGCGTCGATCACCGGGCTGATGAGCACGAGGGTGGACAGGCCCGGCCGCCTGGCCGCCAGATCGGCGCAGATCTGCGTCCCCATGGAGTGCCCCACCACCACCGGGTCCTCCAGGCCGAGCTCGTCGATCGCCGTCCCGACGAGGTCCGCGAACTCACTGATGGACAGTGCGTGCCGAGCGTGCGGCACACCACCGAAGCCGGGAAGGTCCAGCGCGTAGACCGGCCCGAACTGCATCAGGTGCGGGGCGAGCTGCTCGAAGTAGTGCGAGGAGACGCCGATGCCGGAGACCAGCACGAAGGGCCTCTCGCCCGGCTCGCCCGCCGAGCTCACCCGGGCCCAGACGCCGTCGCCCTGGACCCTCTGGACCCTGATGTCCGGGCTCTCGTCGGAGCCACCGGTTTTCGTCACGTCTCATTCTCGTACCGGACGTCGGCAAAGACTGAATCGAGGTCTATCATTCATCTGTGGACCTGCCTGGGGCGGGTCCCGGTACATAAGTCTGGGGAGACGAATATGGAGCGTAGGCGGATGCATTATCCGTTGCGTTACAGGCGCGCGCGATCGCTGCTCTACGTGATCGGCCTGTTCTGGTTGTGGCTGTGGCTCGGCAGCGCAGCGCTGATGGAGGGTCTCTACCATTCGCCGCTGCACGCGGCCCTCGCGATGTACGCGATCGCCGTCGCCGTCCTCGTCTCGCTGCCCGCCGCCCTCCTCACGGTGCTCCGCATGGTCCTCACGCATCCGCAGCGGACCGGCGTCGTGGTGCCTCTCACCCGGGCCGCCCGCCCGGTGCAGGACGCCCACTGGTGGTACGGCGAGAAGGCCTCCTGACCGACGGGCGAACCCTGGTCCCGCGGGCGATCCCGGGATCCGCGTGATTCCCGTCATGCCCCGCGACCATCCTCCGGCCCCTACCGGACGAATCATCTGTGAGCTACTGCTCCTTCGACCGGTTCCCGGGCCGCCTCCGGGGCGACACCGGCACTGCGGAGGTCCGCAGGACCGACCGGATCGGGGTGTTCCCGCCCCGCTCCTCGACCGCAGAAGGACAGGAGGGGGATCGTGGGCCATATTGACCGTGCCACGATGACCCTCATCGCCCTCGGGGAGGACGTCGGTGACGGCCGGCGCGAGCACGTCCAGTCCTGCCCCGCGTGCACCGAGGCGATGGCCCGCGTCCGCAAGCGCCTCCTCTGGATGGACGCGGCCGGCGCTCCGGCCACGGACCTCCCACCACCGTCGGTCTGGGAGGCGATCCATCGGCAGCTGGAGCTGGGCGAGGATCTCCAGCCCGACCCCCTGGGCACGCCCGGCGGGGCGCACGCCGAGGTCGGCGCCATGTCGCCGCATGAACCCGCCCGCACCAGCCATCCCGCTCGGCCCGGCAGGTCCCGCAGGATGAGCGGCCGTCGTCGCTCAGTCGTCGGCGCCCTGACGGCGGCTGCGGCCGCCGCCCTCCTGTGGACCGCCGTCGCCGAGGCCCCTGGTCCGTCACCGGAGGCCGGCGACGCGCGGGGGGACACCGCGGCTCCCCGCACCATGGCCACGGCCGGACTCACGGCGATGGGATCCTACGCCGATGCCGGGAGTGCCCGCGTTGACCTCATGTCCGATGGTGGGCGCATGCTCGTGGTCCACTCGGCCGCCACCGCGTCCCGCGGGCACCGCGAGGTGTGGCTCCTCGCCCCGGACGCGAGCACTATGGTCAGCCTCGGCGCCATGGAAGGGGTGGACGGCGCGTTCCGGGTGCCGGACGACGTGGACCTCTCGTCGCTGCCCGTCGTCGACATCTCGAGCGAGCCCGACGACGGCGATCCGGCACACTCGGGCGATTCGATCCTCCGGGGCCGGCTCGACGCGGGCTGAGCCGACGGACGCAGGGGCGCAGCTCCGCGTCCTCCTGGCGGACCAGCTTCCGTCCTGCCTTCAAGTACTCGCCGAACGCACGGGTTCTTCTCCACAGGCCCACTGCAGTCCGGCGCATCGCCATCCGCGCCGGACCATGGCCGTCGGAGCACGGCGGGAGTCTTCCGGGTTCAGGGCGGCGCGGACCCGAAAGTGCTGGACGCTCCCCGCGCGGCACTGGCACGCTGACAACGACCGCACCCTTCGACGACGGGGAACACCATCGCTTCGACCACGCGCCCTCCCGCCCCGCCGGGAAGTGGTGCCCGCGCGCCCGACCTGCGTCGGCGGAACGTCCTGGTGGGCATCCTGTTCGGCTGCGGCATCATCGCCTTCCTCGATGAGGCCGTGTTCCACCAGCTCCTCCACTGGCACCACTTCTACGACCGCTCCACCCAGGCGGCGGGCCTCGTGTCCGACGGCCTGTTCCACGCGTTCAGCTGGTTCGCCACGGTCGCCTCGCTCTTCCTGTTCGCGGACCTGAGGAGACGGGGTGCACTGGACGCCCGACGCTGGGCGGGCGGGATCCTGGTCGGCGTCGGCGCCTTCCAGCTGTTCGACGGCCTGGTGCAGCACAAGCTGCTCGGCCTGCACGAGGTCCGGTACGGCGTGGACCTCCTGCCCTACGACCTCGCGTGGAACGGCGCGGCGCTGACCTTCCTGGTCGCCGGGGTCCTCGTGCTGCTCGCCGTCGGCCGGGCGGAGCGCCGGCGGGGGTGAGGTTCTCCGCTGTGCTGGGCGACGCCGTGCTGGGCGACGTCATGCAGCACCCTACAGGTGGTGGCGGGATGGCGGCCGGCGACGGTGATGCCGTCACCTTCGCGGTGCGGACCGCCGTCGTCCTCGCCTGGTCGGGACTGGCTGCGGGCTATCTCGTCGCCGACCGCGCCGCGGTGCTGCGCGGCCGCACCTCCTGGCCGGTGGCGCGCACGGCGTCGTGGCTCTCGGGCGCCCTGCTCGGCCTCGTGGTGTCCGTGGGTCCTGTCGCGTCGGCTGCCGGGAACAGCTTCGCGGCCCACATGGCGGTCCACCTCGTGCTGGGGATGCTCGCGCCGCTCCTGCTCGTCCTCGGTGCGCCCATGACCCTTGTCCTTAGAGCCGTCCCGGTCCATGCCGGGCGGCGGCTCGCAGGCCTGGCCGGCAGTCCGCCGATCCGCATCCTCACCCATCCGGTCACCGCACTGGTGCTCTCGATCACGCCGATGGCCCTGCTGTACCGGGACGGTTCGGCCCTCGCCCTGCTGCATGACCCCGTGGCCGGCCCGGTCCTCCACGTCCACTTCGTGGCCTCCGGGGCACTCTTCGCCTACGCCGTCGTCGGGGTGGATCCCCAGCCCCACCGGGCGTCCGTCACGCTGCGTGCAGGTGCGATCCTCGTCTCCATCGCAGCGCACGGGATGATCGCGAAGCATCTGTACTCACTGTCCGGTACTGCCGGGATGCCGGACGGGACAGCGGTGGCCGCGCAGCTCATGTACTACGGCGGTGACGCCGTGCACGTACTGCTGCTCGTCGTCTTCTGCCTGCAGGTGTACCGGCGGACCGGACGTGCGGGACGCCGACGCGCAGGAGCCTCCTCCAGCGGCCCTGCGTCCGGGCGCGTTGTGTAGCCTTGCCGGAGCGGGCCGAGGGCCCGGCGAACCACCGGAGGATCACGCATGCCACGCTTCGCCCCGATCACGGGACTGTCCCTTGCCGCCCTGGTCGTCCTGACGGCCTGCTCGACATCGACGGATGCGGGCGAGGCGACTGCATCCGCGCCGGCATCCGCCTCGTCGGCGGAGCCGTCCACGGGAGTCTCCACCGACGCGTCCGGGAGCGCGTCCGGGAGCGCGTCCGACGGCGCGTCTCCAGATGCGGCGGAAGGGAGCGGGACCTACTCGTCGGACGACCTCTCGGCCATCCTCGCATCGGTCACGCAGGCGGACGGCAGTACCCTGCAGATGCTCCCCACGGCCCAGATCGAGCAGAGCATGGAGCAGGCGCGCCAGTTCCTGGCCGGCGTGACGGTCAGCCCCGAGGAGTGCGCGGTCTTCGTGTCGAACAGCCTGGAGGCACCCGAGGGCGCAGGCGTCGCGACGGGCGTCTCCAGCGCGGACGGAGACGCCGTGCAGACCATCCTCTCGGCGGCCTCCGCGGCCGAGATCGCCTCCGCCGGCGAGGAGGAGGCCGCCGAGACCGCGGAAGCGCTCGAATCCTGCTCCTCGATGAGCGTCGAGGCCTCGGGAGTGTCGATCGACCAGACCGTCGAGGCGGTGGAGGCCACGACGGACGCCGACCGCACGGCCGGGACGCTGGCGGTACAGACCACCCCGGACGGGGCGACGCAGCAGACCATGACCATCGTCGGCACCCGCGGTGACCTCGCCGTGACGGCCGTCCGCACCGCCAAGGACACGCTTCCCGAGGGTACGCAGGAAGAACTGCAGGGCCTCGTCGACTCCACCCTCGCCGCCGCCGAGCAGGGCTGAGCCGTGCGCCTCGAGGGGTGGCACATCATCGTGATCCTCGGATTCCTGCTGGTGGTGACGGTGATCGCCGGGGTGATCCTCCTGGGCTCGGCGGCCCGGAGGGGGCCTCGACCGCCCAGCGGACAGCAGGCGCAGGGCGCACCCCCCGGATCCCGCCCGGACGCCGCGCACCACTTTCGGACGAAGGAGGACCGCCTCCGCGAGATCGACGAGCTCCATCGTCGCGGCGTGATCAGCGAGCACGAGCATCGGGAGACGCGCAAGCGGATCCTCGACGACTGAGGCTCTCGACCGTCCGAGTGGACAGGTGTCTGTCAGTCGGCATATAACTAGTTAGCCGAACTAGTTGACAGTACGGTTCGTATTCCTGAGCGAGAGGGCGGGCAATGACGCAGACCATCAGTGAAACCATCCGTGGCTCCCTGGGTGCCGGTGACACCGCCGTCGGAGCGCCCCTCCACTGTGGCGGGCCGATGACCCTGCGCGAGACCTCCTGGCGCGGCACCTCCTACGGCATGATCGAGCAGCCGGCCGGAGGGTTCGACGTCGAACTCGTCTGGGCCTGCGCCTGCGGCTTCCAGCTCTCCCACGAGGAGCCGAAGGATCTCGCCCTCCCCCTCTCCCCGGCACTCCGCCGGGTCGCAGCCGCAGCCGCCGATCTCGAGGACGTCCGGTGGCACCTGGACCAGATCACCGACGAGCTCGAGACGGCAGTGCTCGTGGCCGCTGACGGCGGAGCTGCGATCGTCGACATCGCCGAGGCCGCCCACCTGCAGCCCGCCGACGTCCACCAACTCGCATCCGGCGGACACCTTCTCGGCCACGTAGGCTGATCGGGCCGGTCCGTCGGAGCGGTACGCCGACCCTCGGTCGGCGACCACCTGCTGGAAGGCCGTTGCCCGTGAAGAGCGCCCCCTGGGTAGAGCACGTCATCTGGTGGCAGGTGTACCCCCTCGGCTTCGTCGGGGCGGAGAAGACCTCCACCGACCGGCCCGCCGCGGAGCATCGGCTCCTGGACCTGCTTCCGTGGTTGGACTACGCGGTGGAGCTGGGCGCGTCGGGGCTGGCCCTCGGACCGGTGTTCGCCTCCGAGACGCACGGCTACGACACCACCGACTACTTCCGGATCGACGCCCGCCTCGGCACACTCGATGACTTCGACACCCTGGTCGCCGAGGCCCACCGGCGCGGGCTGAGGATCCTGCTGGACGGGGTGTTCAACCACGTGGGCCGGTCCTTCCAGCCGTTCCAGGAGGTCCTCGCCGAAGGACCGGGAGCGGGAAGTGCCCGCTGGTTCGTCCTGGACTGGCCCGACGGCGCAGGCCCGGGGACCGAACCCGGCTATCGAGACTTCGAGGGCCACCACCACCTCGTCGCCCTCGATCACCGCGAGCCCGCCGTCGCTGATCTCGTGGTCGAGGTCATGGGGTACTGGCTGGACCGCGGAGCGGACGGCTGGCGACTCGATGCCGCCTATGCCGTCCCGGCGCCGTTCTGGGCCGACGTCACGGCCCGGGTCCGGTCCGCCCATCCCGACGCCTACCTGGTCGGCGAGTACATCCACGGCGACTACGCGGCCGAGGTCGGCGCGGGCGGTCTCGACGCCGCGACCCAGTACGAACTGTGGAAGGCCATCTGGAGCTCGCTCAACGACGCCAACTTCTTCGAACTGTCCGCGGCGCTCGAACGGCACAATGCCCTGCTGGCGTCCTATGTGCCGCTCACGTTCGTCGGCAACCACGACGTCACGCGCATCGCCAGCAGGCTCACCGATCCGGCCCTCGTGGCGCACGCCGTCGTCCTCCTCATGACGCTCGGCGGGACCCCTTCCGTCTACTACGGCGACGAGCAGGGGTATCGCGGTGTGAAGGAGGACAGGGCGGGCGGCGACGACGACGTCAGGCCGTTGTTCCCGCCCGCACCCGCTGACCTCTCATCGGTCGGCCAGGGCGTGTTCGCCGCCCATCAGCAGCTCATCGGCCTGCGTCGCCGGCACGCGTGGCTGCACCGGGCGACGACGCAGGTGCTGCAGCTCTCCAACGAGGTGCTGGCCTACCGCGTCACGGCCGAGGGGCCCGAGGAACTGGTGGTGGCCCTCAACCTCTCGCACGGGCCCGCACGGGTCGACGTGGGCGGCGCCGCGGGCGTCCTCGCGGGGGAAGCGGCCGTCGACGGCGCCGGAGCGCTCGTGCCTGCACGCGGTTGGGCGGTCCTCGGCTGACGGCTCCCCGTCGTCGACCGCCCGGCAGCGTGCCCTGCCGGGCCTCCGTGGGGATAATGGGTGCACACGATGCAGCCAAGATGCAGAGGAAGGGGGTCGCGATGAGTCCGCAGGATGCCCGGGAGACCCAGGACCCGGTCGATTTCACGCCCTGGCCCCGGCCCGTTCCGCTCCACGTCCTGAACGGCGTGAAGAAGCTCATGCTCGTGGCGGTGATCCTCGTCGGGGTGCACCAGCTGCTGCCGTCGACGAGCCTCGGCTCCTCCCTCAGCAGCACCTTCACACTGCTCGTCGTGATGTCCTGGCTCGCGCCCCTGGCCCGCATCGTGGCCGCCCGGCCCTGGACCCGCAGGTCCGCCGAGGAGTGAGGTCCGAACCTCTGCCGCGGCGCGCCACGGAACCGCCATCCACAGTTCGTCCCGAATTCATTAAAACGACGGTACTGTTCGCGATATGACACTGACTTCCGCCCTTGCCGCAGGCATGCTCCCGGCGATGACCTCCACGACCACCACGACCGACCCCGCAGCGGCCGCCGGCGCTGCCGTCGGTGGCCTCCTCGGCGCCGTGATCGCTCTCGCCATCACCGGCTTCGCGCTCATGGGGATCTTCAAGAAGGCCGGACAGCCCGCGTGGGCCGCCTTCGTCCCCCTCTACAACATCATCGTGCTCCTGAAGATCTCGGGCCTGTCCCCGTGGCTCGTGATCCTGTCCTTCATCCCGGTCGCGAACATCGTCCTGCTCGTCCTGCTCGCCATCAACCTCGCCAAGGTGTTCGGCAAGGGCGCCGGGACAGCAGTGCTCATCTTCTTCTTCAGCCTGATCATGTACTTCGTCCTGTCCTACGGCGGCGCCCGCTACCTCGGCCCCGACGCAGCGCGCTACCCGCTCGGACAGGCGCCCCAGCAGGGGCACGGCGCGGCCGGTTCCTACCAGCCGGGCCAGTACCAGCCCCGGTGACCTGACCACACCGCTGCACCACAGACGAAGCGAGGCCCCTGGTGACCAGGGGCCTCGCTTCGTCCGTGGACGGGAACTGTGGAGCTTGGGGGAATCGAACCCCCGACCTTTTCATTGCGAACGAAACGCTCTACCAACTGAGCTAAAGCCCCGGACACCTCTGCCGAACACCCATACTGTACCCAGAAGGGCGGCTTGATCCCAAAGCGCCGTCCGCTGCCCCGGTGCGCACCGGGGTGTCAGCGGCCGGGAGTAGTCTTCTCCCCATGTCCAGCAATCCCCGGCAGGAAGCCCCTGCCCAGCCCCAGAACGACGACGTCCGGCCGTGGCCCGCCCTGTGGTCGCTCGTCATCGGGTTCTTCATGATCCTCGTCGACTCGACGATCGTCTCCGTGGCGACGCCGGCCATCATGGCCGGGCTGGACGCGGGTATCGACAGCGTCATCTGGGTGACCAGTGCCTACCTGCTGGCCTACGCCGTGCCGCTCCTCGTGACCGGCAGGCTCGGGGACCGCTTCGGACCGAAGCGCATCTACCTCGTGGGGCTTGTCGTCTTCACGCTCTCCAGCGCCTGGTGCGGCCTGTCCGGCACCGTCGAGGCACTGATCATCGCCCGCGTGCTGCAGGGCCTCGGGGCCGCGCTCATGACGCCGCAGACGATGTCCGTGATCACGCGGATCTTCCCGCCCGAGCGCCGCGGCGCTGCCATGGGCCTGTGGGGTTCGGTCGCCGGCATCGCCACGCTCGTCGGCCCCGTCCTCGGCGGCGTCCTGGTCGACTCCGCGGGCTGGGAATGGATCTTCTTCATCAACGTGCCGGTCGGTGTCGTCGGGTTCATCCTTGCCTCACGTCTCGTACCCACACTCCCCACCACCTCGCACCGCTTCGACATGCTCGGGGTCTTCCTCAGCGCGGCGGGGCTCTTCTGCCTGGTGTTCGGCATCCAGGAGGGGGAGAGCTACGACTGGGGCACCATCGCCGGCCCCCTGTCGGTGTGGTCGCTCATCATCACGGGAATCGTGCTGCTCGTCGCCTTCGTGGTCTGGCAGCGCATCAACCGTGGTGAACCCCTCGTGCCGCTCCGCCTCTTCGGCGACCGCAACTTCTCGCTGGCCAACACCTCGATCACCGCGATGGGTTTCTCCATCACCACCATGACCCTGCCGCTCATGCTCTATGCGCAGACCGTCCGCGGCCTCTCGCCCACGCAGGCCGCCCTCCTGCTCACGCCGATGGCCGTGATCTCGGGTGTCCTCGCTCCGTTCGTCGGGAAGTTCGTGCAGCGCAACAACCCGAAGTTCATGGCCGTGGCCGGATTCGCGGGGATGTCCGCCGCCCTCTTCTGGCTCGGCTCGATCCTCACTCCGGACGTCGCCCTCTGGCAGCTGCTCCTGCCCATCTCCCTGCTCGGCCTCTCGAGTGCGGGCATCTGGGCTCCCGTGTCGCTCACCGCCACCCGCAACCTGGCTCCGTCACTGGCCGGTGCCGGGTCGGGGGTCTACAACACCACCCGCCAGATGGGTGCGGTCCTCGGCAGCGCCGCCATCGCAGCGATCATGCAGTCACGGCTCATGGCGAACATGGGCGGTGGAGGAATGACCGCGACCCCCGGCGGCGCCCTTCCCGACGAGGCGAAGGCGGGCTATGCCCTGTCCATGGGCCAGTCCCTCTATCTCCCCGCCGTCGTCGTGCTCATCGGCTTCGCGGCCGCACTCTTCTTCGCCAAGCCCCAGCAGAACCGGGTCTGGGAGGGCGACGCAGGGGCCGTCGGAGCACCCGCGACGGAGGGATCCGCATCCTCCTCACCGAAGCAGGGCGGGGCCACCGGACCTGCCGCGCGGCGCGAGGCGACTCCGGCCGACACCTGAGCTGTTGCCTCTGGGAACTACCGGTAGTCTTCTGCCATGGCTGACGAGACGCAGGACACACCAGGAACGACGGCGACCGATGCGCGGAAGGGCGCGGGCGTCGCGGACACGAAGGACGTCTCGGACGACTTCGCCGTCCGGGAGCACACGGCACCGTCCGGCCTGAGGTACACCACGAACACCGGCCGCCTGGTGCTGCGGCGCGAGGAGACGAAGGACGGGAAGGCCGACGGCTTCAAGCCGAAGGCCGAGATCTTCGTCGTCGCGTACACCAAGCAGGACGCCGAACCCGGGCGCCCGGTCACCTTCGCCTTCAACGGCGGGCCCGGCTCGGCCTCCGTCTGGCTCCACCTGGGCCTCCTCGGCCCGCGCCTGGTGGACTCCGGCGACGTCGGGTCCATGACGCCGGCCCCCTTCGGGCTCGTCGACAACCCGGACAGCCTGCTCGAATCCAGCGACCTCGTGATGATCGATCCGGTGAACACCGGGTTCTCGCGGGTCGTCGAGGGCGAGGAGGCCGACGAGTTCCACGCCTTCATCCAGGACCGCGACCTGGTGGCCGAGGTGATCCGTCTCTGGACCACGCGCAACAACCGCTGGCTGTCGCCGAAGTACCTCGTCGGGGAGTCCTACGGGACGTTGCGCGCCGTCGCCGTCGCCGGCCGGCTCTTCGACGCGTACGGCATGGCCGTCAACGGCCTGGGCCTCATCTCGACGGTGCTGAACATGTCGACCCTGCGCTTCTTCCCCGGCAGCGACCTCCCCTACGCCCTGCATCTGCCCACGTATGCCGCGATCGCGCACTACCACGGCCGCCACGGCGACCGTGAGCTCGCCGACGTCGTCCGCGAGGCGGAGGAGTACGCGGCCCGGGACTTCGGTTTCGCCCTCACGCAGGGCAGCCGGCTCACGCCCGAGGAGTACGAGGAGACGGTGGCGCGGCTGCAGGCCATCACGACGCTCGACGCCGGATTCATCCGCCGCTCGAACTTCCGCTGGGCGTACCACGAGTTCGCGGCGGAGATCCTGCGCTCGGAAGGACTCGCCGTCGGTCGTATCGACGGGCGGTTCGCCGCCCGTCCGGCCAACCTCCAGGCGTCCGACTCCTTCGAGGACCCGAGCATCCGTGCGATCACGGGGCCGTACTCGGCGGCCATGAACCACTACGTGCGCGCCGAACTGGGCTACGAGAACGATCTCCCGTACGAGATCCTCACCGCCCGGGTGCAGCCGTGGAGCTACCGCACGTTCGAGGGCGCACCGGTGGACGTCTCGGGTGTTCTCGAGCGCCTGCTCGTGCACAATCCCGCGCTGCGCGTGCACGTGGACTACGGCTACCACGACGGTGCGACGCCGCACTTCGCCGCCGAGTACGTCTGGGCCCACATGAACCTCGACGACGCCGCCCGTGCGCGCTTCACGCACCACTACCACGAGGCCGGCCACATGATGTACCTCAACCCGGTGGCACGACAGGCACAGCTGCACGCGCTGCGGGACTTCGTCACCGAGGGACGGGCCGCAGGGGAACAGTACGTAGACTGATGAAACAGTCCGGCGATCACCGCCGCCGGCTCCCGAGCAGAGGACATCATCATGCTGAAGAAGATCCTGTGGGCCCTGGTGCCCGTCATCGCCTCCCGCGTCCTGGCCAAGCGCACCAACGGGCAGGCCCCGCGCGCCGACAAGATGCGCTTCAAGGGAGAGTAGCCCGTCAGCCGGCAGGCACGAACAACGGCAGGGAGGAACGGCCATCGCATTCCGTGACGCGGACGGTTTCGCCGATATCCGCTCCTACGCGGCCATCGGGGACGGCCGCACCGTCGCCCTCGTGGCGCTGGACGGCTCCATCGACTGGTATCCCACGCCGGACCTCGATTCGACGCCGTCCTTCGCCCGCCTGCTCGACGCCGACGAGGGCTTCATGGCACTGGCCCCCACGGGCGGATTCTCGGTGGAGCGCCGGTACGCCGACGGGTCGAATGTCCTGGAGACCACGTACACCACGGACACCGGGACCGTCCGCGTCACGGACTCGCTGAACACCGGCGTGGCGGGTCGTCTCCCCTGGGGAGAACTCGCCCGCCGCGTCGACGGCCTCACCGGCTCCGTGGAGATGGCCTGGTCCGTGGCGCCGGGGACCTGTTTCGGCACGGCCTCGCCGTGGGTGGACAGCGGTCCCGGCGGCCCCATCCTCCGCGTCGATGCCGTCGCACTGGGCATTCGCGGCATCGACCACGGCGTGAAGACTGCCTCCGCCCGGTCGATCGACGGCGCTTTCACCACCTCGGTGGGATCGCGCCACCTCGTCGCCGTCGTGTCCACGCACGGTGAGCCGTTGCCCCTCCCGGACCCGCAGACCATCGACGACGGCGTGGACCGCACCATCCGCAACTGGCAGGCGTGGTCCGACAGCTTCGCGTACGACGGCAGCTACCGCCACGCGGTGCTGCGCAGCGCCCTCACGCTGAAGCTGCTGCTGCACAGCCCGTCCGGATCGATCGCCGCGGCGGCGACCACCTCGCTCCCGGAGAGTGCCGCCGGCGGAAAGAACTGGGACTACCGCTACGCCTGGGTGCGGGACACGGCCTACACGCTCCATGCGCTCACGCGCGCGGGACTCCGGGAGGAGGTCCACGCCGCGGTGTCCTGGATGCTCAAGAACCTCCGCTCCCAGGGATCCGACCTCGAGGTGTTCACGCGCCTGAACGGCGAGGTCCCGGAGGGGACGGAACGCCCGGACCTCACCGGCTGGCGGCACATCGGACCGGTCGTGGACGGCAACCCCGCCGCGGGCCAGTTGCAGCTGGGTGTCTTCGGCGACGTCTTCGACATCGTCTGGCAGTACGTGCAGGCGGGTCACGTGCTCGACCCCGCGACCATGCGGCAGCTCGCGGACCTCGCGGATCTGACCTGCGACATCTGGCAGCGCCGGGACGCAGGGATGTGGGAGCTGCCCGAGGAACGGCACTACGTCACCTCGAAGCTCGGATGCTGGAACGCCCTGCGCTGCGCGGTCCTCCTCGTCGAGCACGGGCAGTTGCAGGGACCGGTGGAGCGGTGGGAGGCCGAGCGGGACCGCATCCGGGACTGGGTGCAGGAGCACGGCTGGTCGGAGGAGCGGCAGAGCTACGTCTGGTACCCGGGTTCCACCGACCTCGATGCCTCGATCCTCCTGCACGCCATGAGCGGCTTCGACACGGGGTCGCGCATGTCCTCCACCATCGACGCCCTGCGCGCCGAGCTCGGGGCGGGCCCCCTCCTCTACCGGTACAGCGGCATGCAGGACGAGGAGGCCACGTTCGTCGCCTGCGCGTACTGGATGGTGTCGGCGCTCGTCGCCGTCGGCCGGCGCGACGAAGCGGTGGATCTGATGGAGGAGCTCCTCCCGCTCGCCAACGACGTCGGGATCATGGCCGAGATGATCGATCCCGATGACCTGTCCTTCATGGGCAACGTGCCGCAGGGGCTCAGCCACCTGGCGCTGATCGTCGCCGCGCTGGCCATCTCGGGGAAGTCCTGACCGCGAGCGCCGCGGTCAGGGCCGCGCCGGCGAGCCGAGGGCCGGTGCGGCACGGATGCACCGCGGAGCGGCCGGGTGCGGACCGGTCTCAGGCGGTGGCGAAGTAGACCCAGACCCCGATGACCCACGTGGTGCCGGCCAGGCAGGCGAGGGCCAGTTCGGCGAGGATGCCGAGGCCCGTGGCCTTCAGGGCGTGCAGGCTCGAGGTCAGGGCGGCGCGGGAGTCACGCTGCCGCGCGTACTCGCTGGCGAAGAGTCCGACGGCGAAGCCGACGAACAGGCCCACGACGGGGATGACGAACATGCCCACGATGCCCAGCAGGACGCCGATGGTCACGGACCTGCCCGGGATCTTCCGCTGCTTGAGGGTCCTGCCGGTGAGCACGATCCCGGCTGCGAGACCGGCTCCGGCCAGGACGGTGCCGATCGCGAAGACCACCCAGCCCTCGGTACTCGCCACCGTCAGCGCCCAGGCCAGCAGCGAGACGATGATGAGGACGCTGCCCGGCAGGACCGGCACCACCACTCCCGCGACACCCACCGCGATGAGCGCGCCGCACACGACCGTCATGAACACCTGGAGATCCATGGTTCAAGTCTCGCATCCGGCTGCGCGACGCGACGCCGCGGAACGGCTCCTGCGCGGCGTCGCGTGGAATACTGTGACGGATACTAAGCCAACTTAGCGAGCCCGAGGGCCCTGAGATCAGGAGGACCAGTGAGTACACCAGGAACAGGGAACACCGACGGCGAGCGCCGGGCCGCGGACGACGACGGCCCCCGGCACGTCGAGTCCCCCACCGAGCTGATGGACACCGGCAGGTCCGGTGCGGGGGCGAGCAGCGCCGGGCGGACCGACACCGGCAGTGGGGCCGGCGCTGGATCACGTAGCGGGACCGGCAGCGACCGGGCGAGCGGAGCCACCCGCTCCGGCAACGACGGCGGCACCGGCGACTACGTGCCCGGTGGCTACTCCGCCGAGGAGGACACGAGCGGCGACTACGTGCCGGGCATGTACTCCGACCCGTCCCCGGAGGACCGGTCGTCGAAGGACACGTCCACCCGCGAGCACACCCGCCCGACGCCGGTCGCGGCATCGCGGGAACCGGCGTCCTCGCGGGACGCCCAGCCGCCGACGCAGGTCCATCCGCAGGTGGCACCCGTCACCGCGTCCAAGGCGCACGACGAGGACCGCGGGAAGGACCGCCACTTCCCGCGCACCGCCACCGCCGGCGCCGTTGCGGGGTCCGGGTCCGGGCTGCCGAGCCTCGAGGACCGCAAACTGGTCCACCAGCGCGAGAAGGAGCACTTCGGCGGCATGAAGTTCGGCTCCGCCTTCTTCGGGTGGCTCACGGCGACGGGCATGTTCGTGCTGCTCTCCGCCCTCGTGGGGGCGATCGCCGGCGCGTTCGGCTACGGCGCGAACCTCTCGACGTCGGATCTCGCGAGCGGGTCCACCGAAGCCCAGAGCACGGGCATCACGGCCGCCGTGGTGCTCGGCGTCATCCTCCTGGTCTCCTACTACGCCGGAGGATACGTGGCGGGGCGGATGGCCCGCTTCAGCGGCGTCAAGCAGGGCCTCGCCGTCTGGCTGTGGGCCGTCATCATCGCGATCGTCCTCGCCGTGGTCGGCTTCATCATCGGCAACCAGGCCAACGTGACCGAGCGCTTCCAGGGACTCGGCGTCCCCTCTGCGCAGGACCTGACGGGTCCGGGCCTGATCGGCCTGCTCGTCGTCGCGGCCATCGCACTGGTGGGTGCGATCCTCGGCGGCCTTGCAGGGATGCGCTACCACCGGAAGATCGACCGCGCCGACTTCGATGCACTGGAGGACGCGGCGTAGGAGCGTCGAGGACGCGGGCAACCGCCACCGGCCTCCGGCAGAGCACGGAACAGCCCCGGACCCTCTGGAGTCCGGGGCTGTTCCGTGCGGCGCCGCGGAACTCAGGGCGAGGGCATCCCACCGTTGACGTTCAGGGTCTCACCGAGGACGTAGCTCGCCTCGGAGGAAGCCAGGAACACGTAGGCCGGAGCCAGTTCGGTCGGCTGGCCCGCGCGGCCCAGCGGGGTCGACTTCCCGAACTCGGGCAACGCCTCCGCGGGCTGGCCGCCCGAGGGCTGCAGCGGTGTCCAGATGGGACCCGGGGCGACGGCGTTGACGCGGATGCCCTTCGGCGCCAGCTGCTGCGCGAGCCCCTTCGTGAAGTTGTTGATCGCGGCCTTCGTGCTCGCGTAGTCCACGAGTGTCGGTGAGGGCTCGTAGGCCTGGATGGAGGTCGAGTTGATGATCGCCGATCCGGGCTTCAGGTGCTTGAGCGCTTCCCGTGTGACGCGGAAGAACGAGTAGATGTTCGTCTTGTACGTGTGGTCGAGCTGCTCGTCGCTCAGCTCCTCGAGGGACTCCACGGCTACCTGCTTGCCCGCGTTATTCACGAGGATGTCGAGGCCACCCAGTCCGTCGACGGCCTGCTGCACCAGCGAGGTGCAGTATGCGGGGTCCTTCAGGTCGCCGGGGATGCAGACGGCGGTGCGGCCCTCGGCCTCGATGATGCCCTTGACCACCTGGGCGTCCTCCTCCTCCTCGGGCAGGTAGGACAGGGCGACGTCGGCCCCCTCGCGCGCGTAGGCGATGGCGACGGCCGCACCGATACCGGAGTCGGAGCCGGTGATGAGCGCCTTGCGGCCCACGAGTCGTCCGGTGCCGCGGTAGGAGGTCTCCCCGCGGTCGGCCTTGATCTCGAGGTCCGACTCGAGGCCCGGCTCAGCCGTGTGCTCCGCGGGCGGCGAGATGCTCTCGAACCGCGTGACGGGGTTCTGGAAGGTGTACTGGTCGGTCGATCCTGTCGTGCTGTCGGAGGTCATGTGTGTTCTCCCTGTACAGAATGCGTGTCCCGCGCAGCGGGCGCGGGATGGACTGGCCGCCGGAAGCTAAGCCTGCTTATCACATTAGGGCCACAGGGTGGCGGCGGACAACCCGGCCGGCGTGGTGGGGGCGGGTGGACCTCGACCGTGGGAGTTGCTACGGGAGGGCTGCGGTCAGAAGACGACGGAGAAGAGGCCCGCGCCGATGCTCAGCACCAGGGCTGCGATGACGAGCCAGATGATCGGGGTGCGGAGCCTGCGCATGAGATCCATAGTGCGGCCAGTCTAGCCGGAGGATCCTCGGCGGGATGCGGACAACGACCGACCGCATGCTCCGTCGCGTGCAGGGCCGGCCCCTTCTGGGCCCGTCACGCCGGACGTACACTGGGCGCCATGACCGAGCAGCCCCCGGCTCCTCCGGGGGCCGGCACAGACGCACCCGGAGGAGTCGACCTCTTCGTGCGGTCCCCGGCCGAACGCTCACGGACCTTCACCGGCATCCTGGTCAACACCGGCATCGCCAACATCACCACGAGCTACCTCTGGTTCGCCTTGACCTTCTGGGCCTATCTGGAGACACGCAACGTGATCGCCACCGGGGTGATCGGCGGGGCCTACATGCTCCTGGTGGCGCTCTCGAGCATCAGCTTCGGCACCTTCGTGGACCGCTACCGCAAAGTGTCCGTGATGCGCTTCGCCGGCGCCTTCACGCTCGGGATGTTCGCCCTCGCCGGGGCCATGTTCCTGGTCACGCCCGAACCGATCCTCCTCGACCTGGCACGGCCGTGGTTCTGGGTCTTCACCCTGATCGTGCTGATCGGCGCCGTCGTCGAGAACATGCGCAACATCGCGCTGTCGACAACGGTGACCATCCTCATCGAGCCGGACCGGAGGGCCAACGCGAACGGGCTCGTCGGCATGGTCCAGGGCCTGATGTTCATCATCACCTCGGTGCTGTCCGGACTGTCCGTGGGATTGCTCGGCATGGGTTGGACCATCGTCGTCGCACTCGCACTCACCGCCCTGGCCTTCGCGCACCTGCTCACCCTGCGCATGCCGGAGGAGGTGCGTGCCGCCGCCACCGACGCCCACGGCGCCTTCGACCTCCGCGGATCCTACGCGGCGGTCCTCGCCATCACGGGCCTCTTCGCCCTGATCCTGTTCTCCACGTTCAACAACTTCGTCGGGGGCGTCTACATGGCGCTGATGGATCCGTACGGGCTCGAGCTGTTCTCCGTGGAGCTCTGGGGCACGTTCTTCGCCGTCGGAGCCTCCGGGTTCATCGTGGGCGGAGCCCTGATCGCGAAGTTCGGACTGGGGCGGAACCCCCTGCGCACCATGCTCGTCGCCGTCGTCCTCATGGGCGTCATCGGCGCCCTGTTCACCATCCGTGAATGGGCCTGGCTGTATGTCCTCGGGATCTGGCTCTACCTCGTGCTGGTGCCGTTCATCGAGGCGGCCGAGCAGACGGTCATCCAGCGGGTGGTGCCCCTCGAACGGCAGGGCCGGGTCTTCGGGTTCGCCATGGCGTTCGAATCCGCAGCAGCTCCGGTCACCGCGTTCCTCATCGCCCCGCTCGCGCAGTTCTGGATCATCCCCTACGCCCGCTCGGACGGTGGTGCGGCGCAGCTCGCCCCCCTCCTGGGCAACGGGACGTCCCGCGGGATCGCCCTGGTGTTCCTCGTGGCCGGGATCGTCATCATCCTCGCGGCGCTCCTCGCCTTCCTCACACCCGTGTACCGCCGGATCTCCGCGTCCTACCGGGAGGGTACAGCCGCCGGTGCGGACGGAACGGTGGCGGCCGACGCCGAGGGGACCCACGCCCCGTCCGGGAGCACGACACCCTGAGAGCTCCGGGGGCTGCACCAGCGGCGCGCACACCGACCCCGAACACCTGACCAGGCGGCGACCGGTCGATCCGCCCGGGGTACCCGGCACGCCGGGCTAGGCTTCCGGCATGCGCAAAGACGTGATCCCCGACCCGGACTCCAGCCGTGCCTTCTACAGATTCCTGACCTCCGTCGTGGTGCCGAGGCCCATCGCGTGGATCTCCTCGACCTCTGCGGACGGGGTGGACAACCTCGCACCCCACTCGTTCTTCACCATCGCCTCGGTCAACCCGCCGATCGTGCAGTTCACCTCCGTGGGCCGCAAGGACTCGGTCCGCAACATCGAGGCGACCGGCGACTTCGTGGTCGCCTTCACACCGGAGGGTCTCTTCGAGGCCGTCAACGCGACCGGGACGAACTTCCCCCCGGATGTCAGCGAATTCGATGCGGCGGGGCTCACCCGTGAGCCGAGTGCGACCGTGGGCCCACCCCGCGTCCTCGAATCCCCGGTGGCCCTCGAGTGCCGGCTGCACCTGATCCAGGACATGGGTGACTGCACGCTCGTCTTCGGTGAGGTGCTGCACGCGGTCGTGTCGGAGCACATACTCGACGGCGACCTGCCCTCGGTCCAGGCGTTGAAGCCCCTCTCCCGTCTCGGGAAGGACGAGTGGGGCACGGCCGGGACGGTCCGGGAGATCACGCGCATCCCGGTGCAGGACTGGCCCGGGCACTACGACGCCGAGAAAGCAACACCGTGACCTGCCCGTGACATACGCTCAGCCACTCCTCAGGCTCCTGACATACAGTGAGTGAATCTGCGGGTTAGCACCCCACCCCGGGCTGGGAAGCCTTCCACCGGCCCCAGGGAATCCCATTGAGCATTGTCGCCGCACCGCGCACCGTCCGTATCTCGAAGCCGAACGATGTCGTCGCCTCCTACTCGGTCCTGCTCAAGCAGGTACGGAAGGAAGGCCTGCTGAACCGCCGACGCCGCTTCTACGTCGCGGTGTTCGCCCTCCTGGCCCTGGCCATGGGCGCGGCGTGGACGGGGTTCGCGCTCCTGGGTGACACCTGGTTCCAGCTGCTCATCGCCGCGGTGCTCGGCGTCGTCCTGACGCAGATGGCCTTCCTCGCCCACGAGGCATCCCACCGCCAGATCTTCAGGACCCGCGGCGCCAACGACTGGTCGGGCCGCATCCTCGCCGCCGGCGTCGTCGGTATCAGCTACGCCTGGTGGATGGACAAGCACACCCGCCACCACAACGACCCCAACACCAAGGGCAAGGACCCCGACATCGAGGTCGACACCATCTCGTTCCTCGAGGAGGACGCCGCCAAGGCCACAGGCCTCCAGGCGTGGATCACCCGCCGGCAGGGCTACCTCTTCTTCCCGCTGCTCACCATGGAGGGCATCAACCTCCACGCCCGCTCCATCAGCACCCTCTTCGCCCGCCGCACCATCAAGGGCCGCTGGGTCGAACTTGCACTCCTCGGCGCCCGCTTCGGGGCGTACCTCGGCATCCTCTTCTGGTTCCTGCCCGTCGGCATGGCCTTCGCGTTCCTCGGCGTTCAACTGGCCGTCTTCGGCGTCTACATGGGAGCGAGCTTCGCCCCGAACCACAAAGGCATGCCCGTGGTCCCCAAGGACAGCACGCTCGACTTCTTCCAGAAGCAGGTCCTGACCTCCCGCAACATCCGCGGCGGGTCCTTCGTGAACAACGCCTACGGCGGCCTCAACTTCCAGATCGAACACCACCTCTTCCCGGACATGCCACGCCCGCACCTGCGCCGAGCGGCCGTGATCGTCCGCGAACACTGCGAACGCCTCCGCGTCCCCTACACCGAAGTAGGCGTCGCGGCCTCCTACGGCGCCGTCGTCTCCTACCTCAACCGGGTAGGCCTCGCCGCCCGCGACCCCTTCGACTGCCCCATGGTCAACCGCTTCCGCCGCCCCTGACACCCCGACAGTGAGCAGCTCCGCCCTCACCCGTCCCGGCCCGGCCGGATGCACGATCGGCGCGGGAGGCGGACGGAGGCACGGGGACAGGGGCACTGTTGGAGGGTGGGTGTGCTCCGGGTCGACGTCGAGACCTCCGAACGCGACGAGGCCATGGAGGCGATCGAGAACGTCTTCGGCTTCCGGACCGCGTTCACCGGTAGGAGCATGACCTTCCGGCAGCACAGCCTCGTGGGATCCGGGATCGCCGTCTCGCAGCTGTACTTCGGTGGCACGATGACCGCGGAGGTCGAACCGATCGACGATGTGGTCATCGGCGAGGTGCCCACGGGGAGATACGATCTCGGGCTGGGACCGCGGAGCCCCGAGGTGACGGGACGCGGACTGTTCATCCCCCCGGTGGATGCTCACCGGCCGGAAGGACTCGCTACGGTGGAGGGATGTTCTTCCTCTTCGGCCTCACCACGCGCGAGCAGCTACGGTTCACCCGATCGGCGTCCTGCCGTTACTGCGGGCAGTTCGCCCCGCAGCAGGTGGTCCAGCGGAAGACCAGGCTGTCGGTGTTCTTCGTGCCGCTCCTCACGCTGAAGCGGACGCGGCTGCAGGTGTGCACCAACTGTGGCGGCACCTCGCGGATCAGCGGGTCGGAAGAACACGCACTCGCACGCTGACGGTCAGGCGTTCCACAGGCCGTAGGAGTCCGCCAGCGAGGAGATCTTCTGGGCGCGTGCCAGCCGCGGCAGGTAGGAGCCATCGCCCACCACCGCTCCGGCCGCGTGCTCACGCAGCAGCTCGGAGGCCCAGCTGATCTCGGACTCGCTCGGGGACAGGCCCCGGTTGATGGTGTCGGTCGCATCCGTCAGGAGGCAGAGCTTGCCGGTCATCCCCATGGAAGCGGTCACCTTGCATGCCTCCAGCAGGTCGTCGCCGAGGGCACCGACGGTCGGCCCGTCGATCGGACCGGGCAGCCGCCCCACGCGGGACGCCACCACGAGCTTGGACCGTGCGTAGGCCAGCGCCATCGGGTCGTCGGACGCCCCGGTGTCGCGGCGGAAGTCGCCGACGCCGAACGCGAGGCGGAAGGTGCCGGGGGCACTCGCGATCGCCGTCGCGTTCTCGATGCCGAGCGCGGATTCGACCAGGGCCAGGACCGGGGTCCCCGCCTGCAGCCGCATGGCCGTGTGCGTGACCTGCTCGGGCTTCTCCGTCATGGCCAGCATGACGCCGCGGAGGCCCGGTGCCCTGGACAGGGCCGCGAGGTCGTCCGCCCAGTAGTCGGTCTCGATGCCGTTGACCCTCACCCAGGCGGTCATCCCGGTGGACAGGGCCTCGACCACGCGATCGCGTGCCTCGGCCTTGCCCGCGGTGGGGACGGCGTCCTCCATGTCGAACACCACGGAGTCCGCCTCCGACGTCAGCGCCGGGATGAAGTTGTCCTCGGAAGCAGCGGACGCCAGCAGCCACGATCGGGAGAGCTTGGCGGGAAGCGCGGCGGCGCGGCTGTTTCTGAGGGAGGTGGCCATGGTCAAACAGTACTGAGGAGTGCTGCGCATTATCCACCGGAGACGCACCGCGGTCCGTGAACACTACGACCAAAAGGCGCACGGGTCCGGACAGGGGGCGACCGACGGGTGCACGGGGTCGGCTATAGTGGCGACGTCGGACGCCCACCGCGCGTCGTGCCTGAAAAAGAGGCAATAAGGGCTGTCGGCCCGAGGCACATACGGATCCCACCCACCAACGTCCCGGGTGACCGTGTGCACCTCGCCACCGCCCGGACGTTCGTCTTGAGAGATGTCCGATGGCCACCGTCTCCGCCCGCATCGTGTCCGCCCTCCAGCCCGCTGCCTCCGAGGTCTTCGGTGTCATGGGCAATGGCAACGCCCACTTCCTCGACGCCGTCATGGCGGCACCCGGCGCCTTCCACTACACCGCCGTCCGGCACGAAGCGGGCGCGGTCGCCGCCGCGGACGCGTATTTCCGCGCCGCCGGCCGGTTGGCCATCGCCACCACCACCTACGGCGCCGGCTTCACGAATGCGCTGACACCCTTGGCCGAAGCGGTGCAGGCGGACATCCCCCTCGTGCTGGTGGTCGGTGATGCCCCCACCAGCGGCCGGCGTCCCTGGGACGTCGACCAGGTGCGGATCGCGGCGGGGCTCGGTGCCACGACCTTCACGGTGTCCGCGGACCACGTGCTGACGGAGACGACGGCGGCGGTCGGGCACGCGCTGCGCCACCGGACGCCCGTGGTGCTGGCCATCCCCTACGACCTCGCCGGCGTCGAGGCCGCGGACGAGGACCAGCCCGTCCCCGTCGGGCCGGAGGTGCCGCGGTTGCCCGCCGAGGGTGACCTCGAACGTGTGGCTGCGGTCCTGGCCGCAGCGGAGCGGCCGCTCGTCCTCGCCGGCCGCGGAGCCTGGATCAGTGGGGCGCAGGGCGCAGCGACGAAGCTCGCCGAGCACCTCGGGGCCCTCATGGCCACGTCCGGCCTCGGCGCCGGCTTCTTCGGCGACCATCCGGCGGCACTGGGAATCGCCGGCGGATGGGCCTCGGAACCCTCGGCGCAGCTGATCGCCGAGGCCGATGTCGTGCTCGTCCTCGGTGCACGGCTCAACCAGTTCACCACCCGCTTCGGGCACGCGTTCGGCGGCTCCGCCCGCGTGATCCAGGTGGACGTCGCCGACGCCCCCACCTCGGCCGTCGTCACGGACCATCTGCGCGGCGATGCCCGCGCGATCGCGGAGGCGCTGACGGACGTGCTGATCGGGACGCCTGCGGCGGGACACGCCGCTGCGCGCTGGAGCGACGTCGCCGCAGCCCGCGCCCTGCTGGCCCACGACGCCCGCGAGGACGGTGACGCCCTCGCCGCCGACGGGCGGCTCGATCCGCGCAGCCTGTGCCGCGCGCTCGACGGAATGCTGCCGGCGGACCGCACGATCGTCCAGGACGGCGGCCACTTCATCGGCTGGGCGCCCGGCTACCTGCGCGTCCCGGCGCCCGACCGGCTGATCATGGTCGGGACGGCCTACCAGACCATCGGTCTCGGCTTCCCGAGCGCCGTCGGTGCCGCGCGTGCCCTGCCTGCGTCCACCCTCGTGCTCTGCACGGGTGACGGCGGCGGCCTGATGGCCCTCGCCGACCTCGACTCGTTCATCCGGACCGCCCGGCGCGCGGTGATCGTCGTGTTCAACGACGCCGCCTACGGCGCGGAGATCCACCAGTACGCAGTGCGCGGTATCCACTCCGGCCCCATGATGATCGACGAGGTGGACTTCGCCGCCCTGGCCACCGCCCTCGGCGCCACGGGCCGGACGGTCAGGACCCTCCAGGATCTCGACGGCGTGGCGGGCTGGCTCGGCTCCGACGACGACGGCGTGCTGCTGCTCGACTGCAAGATCTCCCAGCAGGTCGTGGCTCCGTACATGCAGGAGATCGTCGCCGTCGCGACCGGCGCGAAGTAGCGCTGAGCGGGCCTCCTGTTCCGACTGGGGGTGGCTGGATCCGTCGACGCCTGCGCGGCAGGTCGATCATGCGGGCTCGATCGACAGCCCGGTGAGGGTGCCGTCCTGCTCGGTGAAGGTGAAGGCGAACCTGAGGGGACCGCCGGGGAACTCACCGTCGACCGACGCAACGAGGCGCGTCCCCTGCCACGAGATCGGGGTGATGACGATCCTCTGATCGACCTGGTGTACCTTGATCCACTCGCGCAGTGCGGGTTCGGTGTCGTAGGTGGTCCCGTCGTCCGTGACGGTCGCGCCGGCGGCGAAGACGGCGAAGAGCACGTCGGCATCGTGGGCGTTCGTCGCAGCGACGAAGTCGCCGACGGTGGCGGGCAGGGTGATCTCAGCCATGGTGATGCTCTCTTCTCGTGGGGCGGGCGCGAGACGCGCCCGCAGGGTTCGGACCGACGGTTCATGCCGTCGGGAGGTGGCGACCGGGATCGGGCCCGGACAGCCTGCGCTGCTCGCTTGCCAACCTCAGCGCGCTGATCCTCCTGTGGGACTCCCCGGCCGTGCAGGGCCAGATCCTCGCGAAGAGCGGCGAGTCCCTGGATCAACCCTCCCATCAGACCCTTCGACTCCTGTTGGCATGGGGCTCCCTGCGCCCCACGGCCCTCGCGGACGAACTCGGCGTCGGGGCGTCGTACGTGAGCAAGATCGTGGGTCGCCTCGAGGCCGACGGCCTGGTCCAGCGGTCGACGGACCCGGATGACCGCCGAGCCACCCTGATCACCCTGACGCCGGCAGGAGTGAAGGCCGCCCGCGGCGTCTACGCCCTCGGTGACAGGATGATCGGTGAAGTGCTCGAGGACTGGTCTGCTTCCGACATCGACCGCTACACCGCCCTGACCGAGCGCTTCGTCGATGACGCGATCCGGTCGATCGCGCGGATGCGCAAACAGGGCCTTCGACCTCCGCAGTAGCGGAGGGTGACGGCCAGGGCCACGATGCGGTGCCGGTGCGGCACGCGACGCCGGCCGGGTCACCCACCCCTGTCGACACACCTCCACCGCGCTCCTACGCTGGTGCGATGGCTGACGTGAAGCAGGTACAGGTGACCTTCGACTGCGCCGATCCGCGCGCCGTCTCGGCGTTCTGGAAAGCCGCCCTCGGGTACGTGGACCCACCCGTGCCGCCGGGCTTCGATTCCTGGGAGGCCTTCGATGCCTCCCTGCCCGAGGATCGACGGGGCTCGATGTCGGCCTGCCAGGACCCGGACGGGATCGGACCCCGCCTCTTCTTCCAGCGGGTACCCGAGCCGAAGTCGGTGAAGAACCGGATGCATCTGGACGTGCGCGTCGGGACAGGGCTGCGCGGCGACGAACGCGTCGCCGCGCTGGAGGCCGAGGCAGCCCGGCTGGTTCCGCTGGGCGCGCGCCGGCTGCACCTCCTGCCGGCGGACGACGAGGACGAGGCGTGCCTCGTCATGCAGGACGTGGAGGGCAACGAGTTCTGCCTCGACTGAGGCCCCTCGACGCCCGACGGCAGGACTCCCACCCGGCCCTCGGAGGGAGCGGGCGGATGAGTAGGGGCACCAGGGCCAGCGCGGTCACCGCTCCGGCCAGGACCACCTCAGGGCGGGGTCCGGGCTCCGGCGGTCATCGACCCGGGGCGCGGTTCCGGTGCCGACGCACTGCTGCCCGGTTGGCGCACCGGACGGAGCAGTACCGTTGCCGGCCGTTCCGCGTCGTGTCGACGACGACGCGCGAGCACGGGTCCCCCGCGCAGCGACCCAGCCGGTGCATGCCCCGGGTGACGAGGTGCAGCGAGGTACCGACCCCGATCACGGCCCGCAGCACGCTCGGCAGGGCCTGGCCCTCGTCCCGGTAGTGCAGGTGCCAGCCCTCGCCGTCGTGGTCGGTCAGGCGCGGATATGCGGCCACTGCGGCCATCACGTGGTTCAGCAGCGCAGCCCGGGTATCGTCCGAGTCGGCATCGACGACGGCCAGCCACTCGTCGATCACGCCGCGCACCGACGGGTGGTCATCGCGTGCGGAGGGGAAGGCCATGGTCATGCCGAACCCGCGCGTCCTGGAGATGATACCCGCCCGATCCGCAGGCCAGTCGTCCGCGAGTGATGCCGCGAGGAGGACCGCGTATTCACCGTAAGGGTTGAGATGCATAACGGCATTACACCACCCTGAGGACATGAGACCCACCCCGCGCCAGGACACCACCCGCCCCGACCCGGTGCACTTGCACCACGAGCACGCCTGGGCGACCGAGTCGGTGCACCCGACGTCGGAGGGACGGGTGCACTATGTGCGTTGCGGCACCTGCGACGTCCGGCGGGTCGACCTGCAGCCGACCGGCACCCTTCCGCCGATCGCCCTGAGCTGCCCGATCGGCAGCTCGAGGTGAGGCCCGCCGGACCGCCCGTCAGCCTCGCGGACGCAGGTCGTAGATGCGCCGAAGTTTGCCGCTGGAGCGGACCAGCGAGCCCTGCTCGACGATCCGGACCGAACACGTGGAACCGATGTGGGTCTTGATGCGGTGCTGCAGTTCCTGTGCGGCGGCGGCGCCGTCGCTCGCCGAGACGCCCTCGCGCACCTCGATGTTGATGGTGAGCTGGTCCATCCGCTGGCCCTCGGGCCGGGTGAGTTCCAGCTGGAAGTGCGGGCTGAGCGCCGGGATGGCCAGGGCGAGTTCCTCGACCTGCGTGGGGAACAGATTGACCCCGCGCACGATCACCATGTCGTCGCTCCGGCCCGTGATGCGCTCCATCCGCCGCATCCCCGGGCGGGCCGTACCCGGCAGCAGCCGCGTGAGGTCGTGCGTCCGGTAGCGGATGATCGGCAGGGCCTCCTTGGTGAGCGAGGTGAACACGAGCTCGCCGGACGAGCCGTCGTCGAGCACCTTCTCCGTGAAGGGATCGATGATCTCCGGCCGGAAGTGGTCCTCCCAGACGTGTGAGCCGTCCTTGGACTCCACGCACTCCCCCGCCACCCCCGGGCCCATGACCTCGGACAACCCGTAGATGTCACACGCGTCGAAGCCCATGCGGCCCTCGAGTTCCTGGCGCATGCCCTCGGTCCAGGGTTCCGCCCCGAGCACGGCGGTCTTCAGGGAGGTCGACCGCGGATCCGTCCCGGCCGCCGCCATGGCGTCGAGGATGGTCAGCAGGTAGGTGGGAGTCGCCAGGATGGCGTCCGGCTCGAAGTCCCTGATGAGCTGCACCTGGCGTTCGGTCTGCCCGCCGGAGATCGGGATGACCGTGCAACCGAGGCGCTCGGCACCCGCGTGGGCGCCGAGCCCCCCGGTGAACAGTCCGTAGCCGTACGCGTTGTGCACCTTCCAGCCGGCCTTGACGCCCGAGGCCCGGAGCGACCGCGCCACCAGCGACGCCCACCGGTCCAGGTCACCGGCGGTGTAGCCGACGACGGTGGGCTGCCCCGTCGTGCCCGATGACGCATGCACCCGCGCCACCTGCGCCTGCGGAACGGCGAACATGCCGAACGGATAGACGCTCCGGAGGTCCTCCTTCGTGGTGAAGGGGAACAGGGCCAGATCGGCGAGGGACCGCAGGTCGTCGGGATGCACTCCGGCGTCGTCGAACTTGCGCCGGTAGAGCGGGACGTTCTCGTAGGCGTGACGCAGGGTCCACTGCAGCCGCTCGAGCTGCACCGACTCCACCTGGTCGCGCGTCCATGTCTCCTCGACGTCGAGCGTCGAGGGGTCGGCCGCCGAGGCCTGCAGGGTGGTGGTGTGCATGGTGCTCCTCAGCAGTGTGGTGGTGGTGGACGCGGGCGCCGGCCTGTCGGGGACGGCCGGCTAGCCGCGGTCGGCGGCGCGGTCGGCGATCTGTTCCTCGCCGGCCTCGAGCGGGGCGCCCTTCGTCTCCTTCACGAGCGTCACGCCGACGAAGGAGATGATGCAGAGCGCCATGATGTACAGGCTGATGGAACCCGACCACTGGGTCTCCCGCAGGAGCGCTTCCGCGATCAGCGGCGCGAACGCCCCACCGAGGATCGCCCCGAGGGCGTAGCCGATCCCGATGCCCGAGTACCGGACGTTGGCGGGGAACATCTCGGCGTACATCGCGGACATGGGCCCGTAGGACAGGCCGAGGCCGATGGTGAGGACGAAGATGCCGATCCCGTAGGCCCAGATGTTGCGGGTGTCGATGAGCAGGAACAGCGGGATCATCCAGACGAAGATGAGCCCGTAGCCGATCTGGAAGGTGCGGACGCGTCCGATGCGGTCGGACAGGATGCCGCCGTACAGGGTGAAGATGAGCCAGCCGAAGGCTGCCAGGAGCGTCGCGAGGAGGACCGGCGCGGCGGGCATCCCGAGGACGCGCTGGGCGTAGGAGGAGAGGAACGCGATGACGAGGTAGCCGGCGGCGTTGTTGCCGATGAAGATCACCGCGGCGAGGACGACCTGCTTCTTATTGGTCTGCAGCAGATTCCGCAGGGGTGTCGCCGTCTCGCGCTTGCGTTCGATCATGCGCTTGAAGACGGGGCTCTCGGCGACGGCGGACCGGATGAAGTACCCCACCACAATCAGGACCACGGACAGCAGGAACGGGATGCGCCAGCCCCACGCGAGGAAGTCCTCGGGGGACAGGGAGGTACGGAGCATGAACAGCACGAAGGTCGCCAGGATCATCCCGACGGGAACGCCGATCTGCGGGTACGCGCCCCAGAAGCCACGCTTGTGCACGGGCGCGTGCTCCACCGCCATGAGGGCCGCGCCACCCCATTCGCCACCGGCCGAGAAGCCCTGCAGGATGCGCAGGAGCATCAGCAGGATCGGAGCCCAGATGCCGATCTGCGCGTACGTGGGCAGCAACCCGATGAGGGCGGTGGCACCGCCCATCATGACGAGGGTGAACACCAGCATCGCCTTACGGCCGATCTTGTCACCGAGCCGACCGGCGACGACAGCACCGAGCGGACGGAAGAAGAAGCTGATGCCGATGGTGGCCCAGGCGACGAGCTGCGCGAGTCCGGGGCTCTCGCCTTCGAGCGGGCCGAAGTAGAGGGTCGCGAAGACGATGCCCGCGGCCTGCGCGAAGATGAAGAAGTCGTACCACTCGATCGTGGTGCCGACCATCGTGCCGGCGAGGACCCTGCGGTCCTGCGAGCTCATGCGGGCGTCGGTGCCCAACTGCGGCCGCTCTGGTGCCAGTGCCATGAAAAACTCCTTCGTCTTCCGGTGTGTGGTGCGGGTGTTCGTGCGGCGCCGGCCCGGGAGCGGGAGCTCGGCCGGTGGTCGGTGCCCCACACATTACCGAACGATCGTTCATTCGGTAATGCTGGGTTCTGAGTGACGTGACTGTGACGCGCGTTACGCGGACGCGGTGGGACCCCGGATCAGAGGAGCGCCCCGACGGCACGGGCAGCCTGTGCCACCCGCGCTCCGAGATCCTCGACGGACGAGTCGCTACGGACGTAGACGACGGCGAGCGCGGCGGGCAGCTGCCCCCGGACCAGGATGGGGGCAGCGATGGAACTGACCCCGGGGATGACTTCGTCGTGGCTCGCCGCGAACCCCGTGACCGCCGCCGCGCGCGACTCCTCGCGGTACGGCTGACCGGGGGCGAGGTGGTCCCACTCCGCCTCGGTCAGGGCCGACTGGATGGCGATGCCCGGCGCACCGGCGTCGAATCGATGGCGCGAGCCGGGCCGCTGCACGATCGTCCCCTCCCCGTGGGGCGGTTCGACGGCGACCAGCGTGACGCAGTGGCTGCGGTCCCACACGGCGACGAACGCCGTCATCCGCAGGTCCGCCGCCAGGGTGGTGAGCTCCGGCAGCGCGGCCGTCTGCAGCCGCGGCGCCACCCCCCGGGCGAGGTTCGCGAGACCGGGACCGGCCAGGAACCGCCCGCCCGCGTCCCGGATGACGAGGGAATGCTCCTCCAGTGTGCGGAGGATCCGGTAGGCGATGGAGCGGTGCACCCCCAGCTCCACGGAGACCTGTGCGGTGGTCCTGCCGTCCGGCGCGTCGGCGAGGATCTCCAGCGCGCGGATGCCGCGGGAGAGGGTCTGCGAGGCGGGGGCGGAGGTGGCCGCCCGCGCGGTGTCCGCGGTGCTCATGTCAGGCGAACGCCCGGCCGCGCTGCACCCTCGGGGCGGCCGCCAGCAGCGGGGCGAAGAACGCGGCGAGCCCGCCGGTATCGGCCAGGGGCAGGACGTTCGCCACGTACTGGTCCGGGCGGACGACCACGACGACGCCGCCCCGGTGCAGCCCGCGCTCCTCGAAGATGTCGGCACCGGGGTCGGTGGCGTACACCTTCTCGTAGTCGGTCAGGCCGAACGGCCCGACGGAGGGCTTGAACATCACCGGGACCCGGCCGATGTCCACCTGCGTGTGGGCCTGCTGGTAGACGACCTTCACATCGAACCAGGCATCACCGTCGAGGCCTTCGGGTGTTGCGGCGAGCGGGGAATCTGCCGCGGAACCGAGCCAGTCCGCGAGGGCGGACACGCCCGACGCGGCACCGGCCTCGGCAGGGTCGGCGAAGACGTAGATGCGCCACCGGCCGTCCGCCGTGGCGTGATGGCCGAGGTGGGTCGGGACGCCGTCGCAGACGCGGACCACCGGGGCGGACTTGAAGCGCTTGCCGATCGGGAAGCCCTCGGCGAGGCGCTGGTGCTGGTCCCCGGCGACGAGCAGGGACGGCTGGTACTGCGTCATGAAGCCCGCCGGGAACTCGGCGGTGCGGACGTAGAAGTCCTCCAGTTCCGATGGGCTCGCGAAGTCCTCGGGCCGCTTCGCCATGAGGGTGGACCATTGCTTGTCGAAGTCGATGAGGTTCTGCGCGACGACCTGGCGCTCGGCGGAGTAGGTCGCGAGCAGCTCCTCGGGACTCCGGCCCTCCAGCACGTGGCCCAGCTTCCAGCCGATGTTGAACCCGTCCTGCATCGAGACGTTCATGCCCTGGCCGGCCTTGGCGCTGTGGGTGTGGCAGGCATCTCCGGTGATGAAGACCCGCGGAGTGCGCCTCCCGCGGTCCTCCGGGAGGACGTCGTCGAACCTGTCGGTGAGGCGATGACCCACTTCGTAGACGCTGTGCCAGGGCACGTCCCGGACATCGAGCGTGTAGGGGCTCAGGATGGCATTGGCCTTGCCGATGATCTGGTCGATCGTCGTGCGACGGACGGCGCCGTCGTCCTCCGGTCCGGTCTCGCCGAGATCCACGTACATCCGGAAGAGGTGGCCTCCCTCGCGCGGGATCAGCAGGATGCTGCCACCCTCGCCGGACTGGATGGCGCACTTGCGGCGGATGTCGGGGAAGTCGGTGACGGCGACGGCGTCCATGACACCCCACGCATGGTTCGCCCTGTCCCCGGCGAGGGTGCAGCCGATCGCTGCGCGGACCCTGCTGCGGGCGCCGTCGGACCCCACCACGTACTTGGCCCGTACCCTGCGGGTGGAGCCCTCGCCCGCACCGGCCGTTCGGAGGAGGGTGACCTCCACCGGGTACTCCCGATCGTCGTCGACGTCGAGGCCCACGAACTCGAAACCGTAGTCCGGCTCCAGGCGGGTGGGCGCGTTCCTCATGAACTCGGCGAAGTAGTCGAGCACACGCGCCTGGTTCACGATCAGATGGGGGAATTCGCTGATACCGGCCGGATCGTCCTCGGGACGGGCCGTGCGGATGATGCGCGTGGAGTCCTCGGGGTCGGGCTTCCAGAAGGCCATCTCCACGATCCGGTAGGCCTCGTCCGTGATGCGCTGCGCGAACCCGAACGCCTGGAAGGTCTCCACGCTACGGGCCTGGATGCCGTCCGCCTGGCCGATGGCGAGCCGAGCCGGACGGCGCTCGACGATGCGCGTGGTGATCCCGGGGAACTGGGAGAGCTGCGCCGCCGTGATCATGCCCGCGGGACCGGTCCCGATGATGAGGACGTCGACCTCGTCCGGCAGATCCTCGGGACGATCGATGCCGGCACCTGCCGCAGGGTGCACGCGGGGATCGCCGGAGACGTACCCGTGATGATGGAATTGCAAGGGTTCCTCACTTCATCGTGACGACTCTGTTCGATAATCGAACGGCATGTTCTTCTTTCGTCCAGCGATGGTAGCCCTGTGTGACAGCGCGCACAATCACCCCCGTGATCGTGGCGTCGATTCCGCGACGCGGAGTTCCAGGACCTGCTGGTCGCGACCCTGGCGGACGTCAAGGGCATGTCGACGACCTGAGCGCCGGCCCGTCGATCCGGACTTGACGTGTCCCCGGTCATAGCCCTAACGTTCGTATACGATTTCATATCCGATCGTCTACGAGGGAGTAGGGCATGGACCTGGTATCCGAGGACCTGATGCGCGCAGCCGGCAAGGTGATCGCCGTGCACATCAACTACCCCAGCCGGGCCGCCCAGCGCGGCCGCACGCCGGAGCAGCCCTCCTACTTCCTCAAGCCCTCCTCCTCCCTGGCCATGACGGGCGCCGGGGTGGAACGCCCCGCCGGGTGCGAGCTGCTCGCGTTCGAGGGCGAGATCGCCCTCGTGATCGGGACCGCGGCGCGCCGCGTCGGCCCTGCCGACGCGTGGAGCCATGTGGAGTGGGTGACGGCGGGCAACGACCTGGGCGTGTACGACCTGCGCTACGCGGACAAGGGCTCGAACCTCCGGTCCAAGGGTGGCGACGGCTTCACCCCGGTGGGGCCCGGCCTGCTCCGGGCGGGCGACGTGGACCCGGCGGCACTGCGCATCAGGACCTGGCACAACGGCACCGTGGTGCAGGACGACACCACCGCGTACCTGCTCTTCCCCTTCGCCCGGCTCATCGCCGATCTCTCCCAGCTGCTGACGCTCGAGAGGGGTGACATCATCCTCACCGGCACTCCCGCCGGTGCCTCCGTCGCCGTGCCGGGCGACGTCGTCGAGGTCGAGGTCTCCACCGTCGACGGGACGGCGGCGACCGGGCGCCTGACCACCCACATCACCGCGGGAACCACGCCGCTCGCCGCCTACGGCGCGCAGCCGAAGGCCGACGACGTCCAGCGCGAGGAGGCCTACGGTTCCGCGGAAGCCGCCGGCCTCGCTCCCGCAGCCAGCGCACTCCCCGCAGCACTGCGGACGAAGCTCGAGCGTGTCGCCACCGCCACCCTGTCCTCCCAGCTGCGCAGGCGCGGCCTGGACAACGTGAGCATCGACGGGCTGCAGGCCACCCGCCCGGACCGTCGCGTCGTCGGCCTCGCCCGCACCCTGCGCTACGTCCCCAACCGCGAGGACCTGTTCGCCGCCCACGGCGGTGGATTCAACGCGCAGAAGCGGGCCGTCGACTCGGTCGGCGCGGGCGAGATCCTCGTCATGGAGGCGCGCGGGGAGAAGGGAACCGGAACCATCGGCGACATCCTCGCCCTCCGCGCACAGGTCCGTGGAGCCGCGGCCATCATCACCGACGGCGGCGTCCGGGACTTCGCGACCGTAGCGGCCCTCGACATCCCCACCTACTACGCCAACCCCCACCCTGCTGTCCTCGGGCGGCGCCACATCCCCTGGGACACCGACGTGACCATCGCCTGCGGTGGCACCACGGTGCAGCCCGGCGACATCATCGTCGCCGACTCCGACGGCATCCTCGTCATCCCGCCGTCCCTCGCGGAGGAGGTGGTCGACGACGCCCTCGCGCAGGAGCGGGAGGAGGAGTTCATCGCGGCCATGGTGCGCGAGGGCCACGGCGTGGACGGCCTCTACCCGATGAACGCCGCCTGGCGGGCGCGCTACGAGCAGCAGGACGCCGGGGCCCCGCATGACTGAACCGGCGCTCATGGCGAGCAAGTCCGAGCAGGCGTACTCCGCGGTCAAGGCCCGCATCTCGGACGGCACGTACTCCCCCGGACACCGGCTGGTGCTGGCGCGCCTCGCCCACGACCTCGGGGTGAGCGTGGTGCCCGTCCGGGAAGCCATCCGCCGCCTCGAGGCCGAGGGGCTCGTGACGTTCCAGCGCAACATCGGCGCCACCGTCGCCGGGATCGATCCCACCGAATACCTCTACACGATGCAGACGCTGAGCATCGTGGAGGGCGCCGCCACGGCGCTGTCCGCACCGCTGATCGGTCCCGCGGGCCTTGATCGCGCACGGGCCGTCAACAGCGAGATGCGGGCCTGCCTGCAGGACTTCGACCCCGTCAGGTTCACCCGGCTGAACCAGGACTTCCACAGCGTCCTGTTCGAGCACTGCCCCAATCCGCACCTGCTGGACCTGGTGCACCGGGGCTGGACCCGCCTCGCCTCCATGCGCTCCTCGACCTTCCGCTTCGTGCCCGGCCGCGCGAGCGAGTCCGTCACGGAGCACGACGCCCTCCTTGACCTCATCGGCTCCGGGGCCGGCGCAGACGTGATCGAACGCGCCGCCCGCCTCCACCGCAGTGCCACCCTCGACGCCTACCTCGCCCGGACCGGCGCGGACAACAGTTAGGACCCGCACCATGACGCCCCCTGCAGACACCCCTGCCGCCGACTCCCGGCACTTCGTGCCCGAGGACCTGCCCACCCACCTGCAGCACTACATCGGTGGACGGACCGTCGACTCCATCGGCGGGAAGACCTTCGAGGTGCTGGATCCGGTCTCGAACCGGGCCTACGCCACGGCCGCGGCCGGCCAGGCGGAGGACGTGGACGCCGCTGTCGCCGCTGCGCGGGAGGCGTTCCTGCACGGCCCCTGGCCCCGCATGAAGCCGCGCGAGCGCGCCCGCGTCCTCAACCGCATCGCGGACGCCGTGGAGGCCCAGGAGTCACGGCTCGCCGAGCTCGAGACCTTCGACACGGGCCTGCCGATCACCCAGGCCAAGGGCCAGGCGCTGCGCGCCGCCGAGAACTTCCGCTTCTTCGCCGATCTCATCGTGGCCCAGTTCGACGACGCCATGAAGGTGCCCGGATCGCAGATCAACTACGTGAACCGGAAGCCCATCGGCGTCGCCGGGCTCATCACGCCCTGGAACACGCCCTTCATGCTGGAGTCGTGGAAGCTCGCTCCCGCCCTGGCCACGGGCAACACCGTGGTCCTCAAGCCCGCAGAGTTCACGCCCCTCTCCGCGTCCCTCTGGGCGCGGATCTTCGAGGACGCGGGCCTGCCGGCGGGGGTCTTCAACCTCGTGAACGGCCTCGGCGAGGAAGCGGGGGACGCGCTGGTGAAGCACCCCGGCGTCCCGCTCATCTCCTTCACGGGCGAGACCACCACCGGGCAGACCATCTTCCGGAACGCCGCCGAGAACCTCAAGGGCCTCTCCATGGAGCTCGGCGGCAAGTCCCCCTGCATCGTCTTCGCGGACGCCGACCTCGACGCCGCCATCGACTCCGCGCTCTTCGGCGTGTTCTCCCTCAACGGCGAACGCTGCACGGCGGGCTCGCGCATCCTCGTCGAACGCCCGGTGTACGACGCGTTCTGCGAGGCGTACGCCGCGCGGGCGAAGGCCATCGTCGTCGGTGATCCCCACGACCCGAAGACCGAGGTCGGCGCCCTCGTCCACCCGGTGCACTTCGACAAGGTGGCTTCCTACGTGGAGCTCGGGAAGACCGAAGGCCGCCTCCTCGCCGGTGGCGGACGCCCGGACCACCTCCCGGAGGGCAACTACATCGCCCCCACGGTGTTCGCCGACGTCTCGCCCGACGCGCGGATCTTCCAGGAGGAGATCTTCGGTCCCGTCGTCGCCATCACGCCGTTCGACACCGACGCCGAGGCGCTCGAGCTCGCGAACAACACCCGGTACGGGCTCGCCGCCTACGTCTGGACGCGGGACCTGGCGCGCGCCCACACCTTCTCGCAGAACGTCGAGGCGGGCATGGTGTGGCTCAACAGCCACAACGTCCGCGACCTGCGCACCCCCTTCGGTGGCGTGAAATCCTCCGGCCTCGGCCATGAGGGCGGTTACCGCTCCATCGATTTCTACACGGATCAGCAGGCCGTCCACATCACCCTCGGACCGGTCCACACACCGAAGTTCGGGAGCATCGCGGCCTCCGCCGCCAACGAGGGCTGACCAGCCCTCCCGACCACCCTCCCTCGAAGAAGAGAAGACCATGACTGATTTCGTCCCCACCACCGCCCTGCCCGCCCCGGACATCGTGCGCTGCGCCTACATGGAGATCGTGGTCACCGACCTGGCCCGTTCGCGCGCCTTCTACGTCGACGTGCTCGGCCTCCACGTCACCGAGGAGGACGACGAGGCCATCTACCTGCGCTCGCTCGAGGAGTTCATCCACCACAACCTCGTGCTCCGCAAGGGACCGGTCGCAGCCGTGGCCGCCTTCGCCTACCGGGTGAGGTCCCCCGAGGAGGTGGATGCCGCGGAGGCGTACTACCGCGAGCTGGGCTGCCGCACCGAGCGTCGTGCCGGCGGCTTCACGAAGGGCATCGGCGACTCGGTCCGGGTCGAGGACCCCCTCGGCTTCCCCTACGAGTTCTTCTACGAGGTGGAGCACGTGGAACGGCTGACGCAGCGCTACGACCTGTACTCCGCGGGTGAACTGGTCCGGCTGGACCACTTCAACCAGGTCACCCCCGACGTCCCCCGCGGCAGGGCGTACCTCGAGGACCTCGGCTTCCGCGTCTCGGAGGACATCCAGGACGCCGACGGCGTCACCTACGCGGTATGGATGCACCGCAAGCAGACGGTCCATGACACGGCGCTGACCGGAGGCGACGGACCACGCATGCACCACGTCGCCTTCGCCACGCACGAGAAGCACAACATCATCCAGATCTGCGACAAGATGGGCGCCCTCCGCATCTCCGACCGCATCGAGCGCGGCCCCGGGCGCCACGGCGTCTCGAACGCCTTCTACCTGTACATCCTCGACCCGGACGACCACCGCATCGAGATCTACACGCAGGACTACTACACGGGTGATCCGGACAACCCGACCGTCACCTGGGACGTGCACGACAACCAGCGCCGCGACTGGTGGGGCAACGCCGTCGTACCGTCCTGGTACACCGAGGCGTCCCTGGTGCTCGACCTCGACGGCAACCCGCAGCCCGTCGCGGCCCGCGAGGACAGGAGCGAGATGGCGGTGACCGTCGGCGCCGACGGCTTCTCCTACACCCGCGACGCGGGCACCGAGAAGGGCTTCAAGCTCGGGGCGCAGCTGTAGCCATGCTGGACACGACGACGATCCGGGCCATCGCGGACGAACTCCTCGAAGCGGGCCGCACGCGGACCCCGGTCCCCCTCCTGACCGCGCGCTACCCGGACATGACGGTCGAGGACTCCTACGCCGTCCAGCGCCTGTGGCGGCAGCGGAACGAGGCTGCCGGACGCACGCTGGTGGGGCGCAAGATCGGCCTGACCTCGCGCGCCATGCAGGCCGCCACCGGCATCACCGAACCCGACTACGGCTCCATCTTCGACGACATGGTCCTCGAGACGGGCTGCTCGGTCGAGTGGGAGCGCTACACCGGGCCGCGCGTCGAGGTGGAGCTCGCATTCGTCCTGAAGGACGATCTCACCGGGCCCGGCTGCACCCTCTTCGACGTGCTGAACGCCACCGACTACGTGGTGCCCGCCCTGGAGATCCTCGACTCGCGCATCGAGATGGCGGGCCGCACGATCGTGGACACCATCTCCGACAACGCGGCGATGGGCGCCATGGTGGTCGGCGGCCGGCCGGTGCGGCCCGACGCCGTCGACCTCCGATGGGTCGCCGCCCTCCTGTACCGGAACCAGGTGGTGGAGGAGACCGGTGTCGCGGCCGGGGTCCTGGACCATCCCGCTGCCGGCGTGCACTGGCTCGCGAACAAGATCGCCGCCCACGGCGACGGGCTGAAGGCCGGGGACATCATCCTCGCCGGGTCCTTCACGCGCCCGGTCGCGGTGGACAGGGGCGACACGATCCACGCCGACTACGGACCCCTGGGAGCCGTGACGTGCCACTTCCGCTGAGCCCCACCTTCCCCTACGCCCTCGCCACCTCGGAGCGTCCGCTCGCCGGGATGTGGGTCTGCTCCGGCAGCCCGCTGGTCGCGGAGATCTGCGCCGGCTCCGGCCTCGACTGGCTGCTGGTCGACGCCGAGCACAGCCCGAACGGGCTCGAATCGATCCTCGCCCAGCTGCAGGCCGTCCACGGCTACCCCGTGCAGGTGCTCGTGCGACCGCCCGTGAACGATCCCGTGCTGATCAAGCAGTACCTCGACCTCGGCGTGCAGAACCTGCTGATCCCCATGGTGCACTCCGTGGCGGACGCCGAGGCCGCCGTGGCGGCCACCCGGTATCCGCCCGAGGGCGTGCGGGGCGTCGGATCCGCGCTGGCGCGCGCCGCGCGCTGGAACAGGGTGCCGGACTACCTCGCCACCGCGTCCGGCACGGTCAGCGTGACCGTCCAGATCGAGTCCGCCGCAGCCGTCGACGCCGTGGAGGACATCCTCGCGGTCGACGGCGTGGACGCGATCTTCGTGGGACCGTCCGATCTCGCCGCCTCGATGGGCCTGCTCGGCCGGCAGGAACACCCCGAGGTCCGGGCCGCCGTCGAGCACTGCCTCGCCGCGGCAGGACGCGCGGATGTCCCCGCCGGCGTCAACGCCTTCACCCCGGCGACCGCGCACCACTACCTCGACGCGGGGGCGCGCTTCATCCTCGTCGGGGCCGACGTCGCCCTGCTCGCCCGGGGGTCGGAGGATCTGGCCGCGGCCTTCGTCCGGCCTGCGGACGGGACCGGACCGGCCACGAGCTACTGACCTCCGGGCTTGCTGATCCTCGTTCCCCGACGCATGCCCCGCAACGGCCGGGACCCGCGTGCCGATCAGGCGCCGTCGTGTCCCTTCGGGCGGTGACCCGCGACGGCCGCGCGGAGGTCACCCTCCTGGTGGTCCCCCTTCCTGCCGAACGGCAGGATCTTCAGGAGCGGGTGCACCACGGCCATGACCACGGAGCCCCAGATGGCACCGACGATCGCGGAGCACAGCGTGTTCACGAGCCAGGCGAGGAACCCGCCGACGACGGGGATGCCGACGAACGGCTCCTCCACGGTGTGCACGAGGTCGTAGGGCAGGTGCCACCCGAGGTCGTAGGCGCCCTGCAGCATGATGTGCCCGCCGACCCACAGCATGGCGATGGTTCCGACAAGGGTGATCCCGGCCAGCACGGCGGGCATCCCCCTGACGAGGAGCGCACCCATGCGCTTAGCGGCAGGGGAATCCTTCGTGGTCAGGTGCAGCCCGATGTCGTCCATCTTGACGATCAGCGCGACCACCCCGTAGACGGCGACCGTGATGATGAGGGCGACGACGACCAGGATGATCCCCTTCGCCCAGATGGACTCGGCGGCCACCTCGTTGAGCGAGATGACCATGATCTCGCAGGAGAGGATGAAGTCGGTGGTGATGGCCCCCTTGGTGACCTTCGCCTCGGCTTCCGGGCCGCGGTCGACGGCGGGGGTGTCCTTGGCCTCGTGGTGGCCCCGGAGCTTGTGCCACACCTTCTCGGCGCCCTCGTAGCAGAGGTAGGTGCCGCCCAGCATCAGGACGAACGGGATGACCCCGGGGATGAAGGCGCTGATCAGCAGCAGTGCCGGCAGGATGATCAGCAGCTTGTTGCGGAGCGAACCCCAGAAGATCCGCTTGATCATCGGCAGTTCACGGGAGGGATCGGCGCCGGACACGTACTGCGGCGTCACGGCGGCGTCGTCGATCACCACGCCCGCGGCCTTCATGCTGGCACGTCCGGCACCGGCGGCGACGTCGTCCACCGAGGCTGCGGCGATGCGCGCGAGCGCCGCGACGTCGTCGAGCAGCGCGACGAGACCGCCGCTCACAGGGACCCACCCCGCCCCGCGGGAACGGACGGCTGGGCATGGAAGCCCCGGGCGGAGCAGGTGTTCGGCATGGTCAGATCATATGTCGGGGTGGGCACCGGAGGCAGGCGCGGGTCCCGCCCATGCGGTCGCGGTCCTCGCAACCGCTCCGCCCTCGCGGCTCGATCGATGGCCGGGCCGAGGCGTTCACGGTCCAAGGAGCTGACCAGCCTGTACTGGCACGTGGGTCGCCCCGGCCCATCGAGATGACACACGTCACGAGTCGCGGCGAGAGGAGCCTGGTTGCAGCCACTCACTGCAACCAGGCCCTTCTCCTCGACCGGCGTGTGCTTCGCACGACCGGTCGAGCACCCATCCAGCTATCGCGGACCGGATGGGACGCAGGGCAATCAGTGGCCTTCCGAGGAAACCTCGAGTCAGTGAGCAGATTCGGTGCTGCCCGAGGCGGAGGACGTTCTGCGGAACTGCGGTCAGAGAGATTCCAGGAGACGGCCTCTCCCGTCGTCGACCCAGGGGCAACCGTCCCTCACAGGGAGGTCAGCGGCACCAGAGGGGGTCTGACCACCGTGCTCCGTATCGTCTCGGCCCTCCCGCTGGAGGTAGAAGTCAGCAGCGATTCCATGACGTCGAGTACGTGGTAGGCGAGGTTGCCGTTCGCCCTGTGCTGCTCGCCGTTCGGCGTTGATGCCATGTCGGCGAGCCCGTACCCCCTGCCCGCACCGGTGTATCCCGCGCTGACGGGAAGCACCGTCCACCCGTCCTGATCCCCGTTCCCGAGGTTGCAGATGGACACCTCGCCGTCGAAATAATTCGGATCAGGAACGGTGAGGCTGGCCAGCTCCCCGTGAATCTCGATATTGGAAGCCCGTGTTCGTACCGCATCGAAACTCATGACCAAGGTGGACAGAGCTCCGGACTCGTGGACGAGGACGCCGGTAACGTGCGTGTCGATGGAGACGGGTACGGTCTGCCCCGCGCGCGGACCGGATTCGATGGTCCGCTCCTTCCGCGTGTGGCTGGCCGCACCGATGACGGACGTGACCGGCCCCAGCAGGGTGACGAGCGCGGTGACGTAGTACGGGCCCATGTCCAGCAGGGGCCCGCCGCCGGGGACGTAGTAGAAGTCGGGGTTGGGGTGCCACCGTTCGTGGCCCGGTGCCATCATCGTGGCCGAGGCCGAGATCGGGCGGCCGATCATGCCGCTGTCGATGGCATCGCGGGCTGTCTGGATGCCTGTCCCGAGCACGGTGTCGGGCGCACACCCGATGCGCACTCCGGCTTCGGTGGCCAGGGCGAGCACCTCCCGTGCTTCATCCGTGCTCGCAGCGAGGGGCTTTTCGCCGTAGACGTTCTTGCCGGCAGCGATGGCTCGGGAAGCCACTTCTGCGTGGGCGGCAGGGATCGTGAGGTTCAGGACCGTGTCGATCCCGGGGTCGGCCAGGAGCTCGTCCACCGTCAGCGCCCGCACGCCCTCCTGCGATGCGGCGACGGCTTCCGCGCGGCTGAAGTCGAGATCCGCCACCGCCCTCAGATTCACCGATTCCAGCGACGGCAGGGTCTTCAGGTACTGGGCCACGATCGCTCCGCAGCCGATGATTCCGACGTTCAACGGCTCGCCCACAGCAAACCCCTTTCGATGATGGTTCGGACGTTCGGATCATCGAGGATCTCGACGCGGTGACCGGGCGTCGAGACGAAGATGCGTCCCTCGCCCCACTGCCGGGTCCAGACGGCCGGAGACGTCACGGGACGGTTCCACGGGTCCCAGTCACGGACCGCCTGGGTCGTGGTCGCGAGCACGTCGATGTAGTCGTCCGCCAGGACCCAGTACTGCTCCGTGACGAGGTCGAAGTCCCCGATCCCCTGCATGATCGGATGGTCCGCCGCAGCCGGCAGCACGGTGACCCGATAGGGCACGTAGTTGTCGGACTGCTCGCCGATCCTCTCGTCCGGATGCTTGCCCGGATGGCACGCGAACTGCCCCCCGATGAGATGGAGGTAGTCCGACTCGTTGCGGTAGGAATCGGCGATGCCGCCGTGCCATCCCGCGAGCCCGGTCCCCGCTTCGATGGCGGCCCGCAGCCCGATGAACTCGTCCTTCTCGATGGTGTTCATCGTGGTGCACTGGAGGATCAGGTCCACGGTCGACAGGTAGTCCGCATCCGCGTAGATCTTCGGCGATCCCTCGACCCGGACGGTGTACCCGTTCTCGCGGAGGAACGGGATGAAACGGTCCGTAGCCTCAACGGGCTGGTGACCGTCCCACCCTCCGCGGACGACGAGTGCTTTCTTCATGGTCATGATCCTTCTTTCGTGGAGGCGTGCTCGGATACGTCAGGGGTGCTCGCGTGCCGCACCGGGAAAGCGGCGTCGACGGCGGCAGCAGACGGGGCTGGGCGTGCCGTCTCTCGGAGGAGCGCCAACGCTCGTGGGGCGCCGATGAGCCGGTCCATCCCGGCGTCCTCCCACTCGATGCTGGTGTGGCCTTCGTAGCCGATCGAGTCGAGCATGCGGAAGATCGGGTTCCACAGGAGGGTGACGGGGCGCGGTCCGATACCGGCCGGGGCAGCCTCAGACATGCTGCCACCCCGAGTCGTTCGCTGCGCTTCGCTCGATGGCGTGCAGGACCTTCTGGACCCCAAGGGCCTCGTCGAAGGACGGCGAAGGCGCCACGCCGTCGGCGATCGCCTGCACCAGGTCCACGACCTGGTGCGTGAACCCGTGCTCGTAGCCGAGGCCATGCCCGGCCGGCCACCAGTTCCCGGTGTAGGGGTGCACGGGTTCGGTGACATTGATGGTGCTGAAGCCCGAGGTCTCGGCGGGCTGAGTGCCGTCGTAGAACTCCAGTGAGTTCATGTTCTCGAAGTCGAAGGCGAGCGAACCGAGGCTGCCGTTGACTTCGAGCCTCATCGAGTTCTTCCTGCCGAGCGCGAAGCGCGTGGCCTCGAACACCCCGATAGCCCCTGAGTCGAAGCGCGCGCTGAAGACGGCGGCGTCGTCGACCGTGACTGTTCCGGTGTCCCCGTCACTGGCGCCCTGACCGCCCAGGCCCACGAGGGTCCCGCCGAGTGGGCGCTCGTTCACGAACGTGTTGAGGAGACCGGAGACCCCCGTGACTCGCAGGCCTGAGACGTACTGCGCGGCATCGATGCTGTGCGCTCCGATGTCCCCCAGCGCGCCCGAACCAGACCTGCTCCTGTCCAGGCGCCAGGTCATCGGCGCAGTCTCATCCGACAGCCAGTCCTGGAGGTACTGGGCGCGGATGTGCCGGATGGTCCCGATCCTCCCCTGCCCGACGAGCCGCCGGGCGAGGGCGAGAGCCGGAGTGCGGCGATAGGAGAACCCGCACATCGCGAAGACACCCTTCGCCGCGGCGGCCTGCGCTGCCGCCGCCATGCGCTCCGCCTCCTCGACCGAGTTCGCCAGCGGCTTCTCGCAGAGCACGTGCTTGCCGGCTTCCAACGCCGCGATCGCGATCTCCGCATGCGTATCCCCGGGGGTGCAGATATCGATCAGGTCGACGTCATCACGATCCACCAGGGCCCGCCAATCCATCTCGGTGTCCGCCCATCCCATCTTCCCGGCCGCGGCCTTCACGGCACGTCCGTCCCGACCTGCGAGGACGGCGAGCTCGGGGTGAAGAGGCAGGTCGAAGAAGCGGGGCGCGGTGCGCCAGGCATGGGAGTGCATCGCTCCCATGAAGGCATAGCCGACCATACCGACCCGCAGGGCGGGCTTGTCTGTGGACATCATGAGGCTGGTAGTTCCTTTCATCAAGAGAATCGAGCAAGAATTTCGCCCTCACCATAGGCAGCGAACGAGCTGCCCGGTTTCCCGATCACAGCAAGATCTTTGACGACGGGAAACGGCCCACCTGCAGTCATCCGCATCACACGTAGCAGTCAGAAGCTTCCACTGGTCGGTCATCAGCAGATCGCCGGTGGCAAACGTGGAAGGCCCTGACCGAGACGAAGGAGTCACCCCGGCCGCTCCTCCGGACCCGCGCTCGGGATGCTCACGTCCGCGATGTCGCCATCCATCCATCAACCCCGCTCATCCGGGACGGTCTCCAGGACCTGCCTGATCTGCTCTTCTGACAAGTGCCAGCGCGTGCCGTCTCTCACTACCTGGCTCCAGAGAGGTTTGAAGGCCCGCAGCATGGATCTGTAGGTCGGCAGCATCTCGGTAGGCGAGACCCCGCCCTCCGCCAGGACCACATCAGCTTGTTCGGTCCATCGGTCGTGCTTCACGAGGTATCTGGCGTAGCCGAGCATGCGACTCTCGAGTGGATGGTTTCCGTCGAAACCACGGAACGTGCCGTAGCGCTCGTCCACCCCGATGTGCTGCCACCCCCCGTCGAGGGCTCTGGCACTGGCTCCGATGACCCGGAACATGTCGAAGATGTCCCAGACGAGCTCACATTCCGCGTGAGACATCGGAGTGACTATCCCAGCGAACTCCGCCGAATAGTCCCCGACGAATCCGCTTTCCAGAATCTGGATCGCTTGGACCTCATCGTCCTTGTTGTAGTAGGCCTCTCCGAGGTCTCCCTTCGCTGCCAGAATCAACCGGTGCGCCTGAACGAGCATCCTGCGCTCGAAGGGTGATAGGTCAGGGTTGTCGACGTCCAGGTCCGACCCATCACCCACTGCGCCCTCTCGTACTTCGAACTGCATATTCTCGGCGAGTCGGTCCCGAATGTAACGACTGAGCGTCACATCGTGCAGCCGCGCTGCTTCTGCAATTCGATCTCGCAGTTCATCGTCGAGTCGTATCGTGACGGTGGTGACCATGCAGGCCTCCTCTCGGGGCAGATACCCTTGCGCGGGTCGGTCGGCACTGACGTGAGTCATGAGGGGTAGATCCTTCGTACGAATATGTGTGCCGGTGCATCCAGCCTCGAATCCGGGACTCAGGCCTTAGTCACACGGCATCCCTGACGTGGTGAGCGTCAGGACCGGAGAGCTACCTGAGGCTGATGGCGGACCAGGACACAGGCGGAAGGATCAGGGTGAGCGTCCCTTCGCTGAGAGCGACGCTCCCGAGTGGTGCGAGGCCGACCCGGTTCTGGTCCTCGAACGTGTTCTTCGCGTAGACGTCGTCATCGTGCAGGGTGAGTGCCTCGGTGATCGTGGTGGCTCCCAGATCGGAGACGTCGATCGAGACGTCGATCGATTCGGTTCGACTGCGGTTCACGAGGAACACTGCAGACGAGCCGGCCTCCCCATCGATTGTTGCAACGGCGTCGACGAGAGGGGCAGGGCCGTAGGCGGAAGTCTCGTAGGTGGCCACCTCGATGATCGGGCGAAGGATCTGGCCTCGGGCCAGGCGTGCCGTGACCGAGAAAGGGAAGAACGTACTCTGACGCCATGCAGCACCACCTGGCTCGGTCCTGATCGGCGCGATGACGTTGACGAGTTGTGCCAGCGACGCAGAGGTGACCCTGTCGTGGTTCTTGAGCAGGGTGATCAGGAGGTTGCCGAGCACGACGGCGTCAGCGACGGAGTACACGTCCTCGAGCTGGCGGGGCGCATAGGTCCACTGGTCATCGACCTGTCCGGACGCTTGATGCTCGTCGAGATACCAGATATTCCACTCGTCGAAGGACAGGTTGATGGTCTTGTCGCTGCGCACCTTGTGTTTGACGTGGTCAGCGGCGGCGACGACGGCTCGGATGAAGTACTCCATGTCCAAGGACGAGGCGAGGTAGGAATCGAGGTCACCACCGCGCTCCTGGTAGTACGCGTGACAGGAGATGTAGTCCACATGTTCATAGGCGTGTTCGAGCACGATGCGCTCCCAGTCGCCAAAGGTGGGCATCGAGGACCCGGAGGATCCACAGGCCACGAGTTCCAGGGTCTTGTCCGCCGCTTTCATGGCCTGTGCGGTCCGGGCAGCGATCTGGCCGTAAGCGTCGGCGCTCATGTATCCGGTCTGCCACGGTCCGTCCATCTCGTTTCCCAGACACCACATGCGTATGTCGTAGGGCTCCACAGCGCCGTTGGCGATGCGTTGGTCGCTCAGTGCCGTTCCTGCTGGATGGTTGGCGTACTCCAGGAGGTCAAGGGCACTGTCGATCCCACGAGTCCCGAGATTCACCGCCATCATCAACTCCGAGCCGGTGAGTTTGCACCAGCGAGCGAACTCGTCGATTCCTACGTGGTTCGACTCCAGAGCATGCCAGGCGAGGTCGCGGCGTACCGGGCGTTGATCGCGTGGTCCCACACCGTCTTCCCAGCGGTAACCCGACACGAAGTTGCCACCCGGGTAACGGATGGTGGTCGATCCGAGCTCCTTGACGAGCTCGACCACGTCGAGCCGGAACCCGTCCTCATTGGCGGTGGGATGATCGGGCTCGTGAATACCGCCGTACACACACCGGCCGAGGTGCTCGACGAACGACCCGAAGATCCTGCGGTTCAGGGGTGCAACGATCGCTGAACGTTCAATACTGATACGGGCATCGGTCACAACATGATCCTGTCCATCATTACGTCTGAGGAAACTCTTCCCTCAGAGCCCGGGCCCCCGAACGGCGACATGCCCGGGGCCTTGGCCCTGGTGTGGAGCAAGGAACTGCTCGGCATCGCTCCTCCTGAGCGAAGCGTTCCTCCATCGCCGTCATCGCCTCCATGCACAACACCTCGCAGGACGTAGGGGCGGTGCGAGGATCGCCCGGACCCACCACCGGTCCGAGGAATGACGAGGTCGGCCGCGTTCCGGGCCGTGTGACGAGTTGCCGGGTGCAGGTGGTTGCGGTCCGGTTGGCGCGACGATCGGCGTCAGCACAATCGGATCGCGTCCGTCTCACGCCCCCGGGAGAGCGAGACGGGGGCGCTCCGCCCGTCGCGCGTGATCACGTAATCACCGAAGAACCCTGCGATCGACACCTGTCCGTCAAGATTCGTGCGCATCGATGTGCGAGGCAGCCACCATTCGTCCTTGATCAGCGACCGCAGTGCATGGAACGAGGGTTTCGGCGTGCCGTCGGCACGGACCATTCCGCCCGGTGCGCCGAGCCATGCTCCGTCGTCGGTGAACCCCCAGTACGTGATGGCGTGCACCGCCGGGTGACCCACGAGTGAACGATAGTGACGGACGATCTCATCGGCCTGCCTGGCCTCTCCATCGGGTGTCGATGGCCAGGAGGGGATCTGATAGTCGTTGAGGTCGACGATCTCCGGTGGCATGAGGTCCCCCGACAGCAACGTGGTCTCCGTCAGATGGAGGGGCAGCCCGAAGCGGGCGAACCGGTCGACCATCGCGAGCATGGTCTCTTCTCCCCAGTACCCCTGATGCATGTGCGTCTGCAGGCCGATCGCGTCTACGGCGATCCCTGCTTCGAGCACGCCCTCGATCAGGGCTTCGTAGTCCGTCGACAGGTCGAAGTCATTCAGGACGAGAGTTGCCGACGGGTTGGCGGCGCGAGCTTCCTCGAACGCGAGCTGGATCATGGGCACGCGGCCGATGCTCTGCGCGAGCCGGGTGATGCCGTTGTCCTCTGCGGTGAAGACGGGCATGATCACGACCTCGTTGATGGCGTCCCACGTGTCGATCACCCCTGAGAAGTCGGTGACCTCGCGTCGGATCCTCTCGCGTTGCAACCGCTCGATCTCCGCGACCGGTAGACCGGTGAGCCACTCGGGCGAGAGTGTGTGCCAGGTCAGCGGGTGCCCCTTCACCGTCACGCCGTGCCCAGCGAACCACGAGGCGGCCCGCAGCAGCCTTTGAGTGTCGGGCCTGCCGCGGGTCGGCTCGAATCCCCGCCAGTAGAACGGAAGGGTCGCAGTGTTGAAGACGTCCAGCCACATCGTCCCGAGCTCCGGCAGGCCGTCGAGCTGCGCCCCGCCGGGAACGGGCTCCGCCGCGGTGTCCTGCGCGGTCTCACCATTGGCCAGCGGGATGAAGTCGAAACCGATGTTGCCGAAGGCGAACTCGTGACTCTGCTGTTCCACGGTGACATGTGCGTTGCGCACAGGGTCGCCGACGGCGTCCAGCACCCTGATCTGCATGGTTCCCCGGCGGTGATCGACACTCATGAGGCGCTGCGTGCAATCTCGGTGAAGCTCGGGTGGAAGGCCCGGTCGAAGCCGACGACGCGGGCTTCACCGGCGAGCTGCACCGAGTGCGTGATCCGCAGATCGGTACTCGATGCCCCGAGAGCAAGGACGATCTCCCCCGGTTCCACGACCCGCTGGCCGTTCCTGCCGGTGAAGCTGGTGACATCTGCGGGGACGTGTACCGAGAGTTCGACGGATTCGCCCGGGTTCAGGTCGACGCGCTGGAATCCGACGAGACGCTGCACCGGGCGCACCACTGACGCGACCGGATCGTGGACGTAGACCTGGACTGTCTCCGTCCCGGAGCGGTCCCCGGTATTGCTGAGACGGAGGCCGAGGGTCGCCGTGCCGTCGACTCCGACCGTGTTCGGTCCGTGCTGGCCGGCACTCCAGTCGAAGGTCGTGTAGCCCATCCCGTGCCCGAACGCGAAGGCTGCGGTCGGGTCGATGCTGGACACGTCGTTGGAGCGCGCAAGGGGAGCGGCCAGATAGGTGGACGGTTGCGTTCCCTCCGAGGCCGGGATGCTGACGGGCAGGCGTCCGCTCGGATTGACCCGGCCGGAGAGGATGCCGGCGAGTGCTCCGGTTCCTTCTTCTCCTGCGAAGAACGCCTGCACGATCGCACCGGCGCCCGTGACAGCGGATCCGAGCGCGTACGGTCGTCCGGCGAGCAGCGTGACGACTGCAGGAGTCGATGTCGCCAGCACGGCGTCGAGAAGGTCCTGCTGGGCTCCGGGTAGACGGAGCGACTCGACATCGCACCCCTCACCGCTCGTACCGCGGCCGAAAAGCCCGGCCCGGTCACCGAGGGCGACGATGACGACGTCGGCCTGCGTTGCAGCCTCCACGGCTGCTGCGATCCCGGCGGTCTCTCCTCCGTCGATCGTCGTGCCTGGCACGTACTCGATGTCAGCGTCGGGAAACTCGATGCGGAGGCTGGCCAACAGTGTCGGCAGTTCGATGCCGAGGGGCGTGTCGGGATGCTGCACGCCGACATGCGCGGGGAACGAGTAGCAGCCGAGTACGGCGAAGGGGTCGTCGGTCGTCGGACCGACGACGGCGATCCGGCGGGGAGCGGCGAGCGGAAGGGTCCCGTCATTGCTCACCAGCACGATGGATTGCTCGGCGATCTCGCGGGCGACCGCCCGATTGCCGGCGTTGTCCAGGTCGATGGTGCCGCGGATGCCGTCCGCCGTGTCCACGTCGACGTCCCGCAACGCTTCGGGGGTCGCATCCCAGTCCGGATCGAGCAGCCCCAGTTCGACCTTCTGGCGCAGCACGCGCCGGAGCGCGCGATCGACGACCGACTCGGGCAGCTCGCCCGACCGGACCGCTTCAGCCAGCGGTGCGCCGAAAGTCTTCACGGTCGGCAATTCGACGTCAACGCCCGCAGTGAGCGCGAGAGCGGCGGCCTCGCCCCACGACCCTGCGACGCCGTGCAGCATTTTCAGGAAGGCGATCCCGAAGTAGTCGGCCACGACCGTGCCGTCGAAACCCCAGGCGTCGCGCAGGACTCCGGTGAGCAGCGACTCGTCCGCCGCCGATGGCACACCGTCCATGTCGGTATAGGAGTGCATGACCGAACGCGGCTTGCCCTCCCTCATGACCATCTCGAACGGGACGAGCAGGACATCGGCGAGTTCACGCGGCCCGACCGACACCGGCGCGAGATTGCGGCCGGCCTTCGACGCCGAGTATCCGACGAAGTGCTTGAGCGTTGCGACGATCCCTGCGGACTCCAGGCCACGGACGTACGCCGTTCCCATGGTGCCGATGAGGTACGGGTCCTCCCCGATCGTCTCCTCCACGCGACCCCAACGGGCATCCCGCACGACGTCGAGCACCGGGGCGAGGCCCTGGTGGATGCCGACCGAGCGCATGTCGGAACCGATGCGGCGCGACATCCGCTCGATGAGCCCCGGGTTGAACGAGGCCCCCCAGGCGAGGGGCACCGGATAGGCGGTCGCCCCCCAGGTGGCGAAGCCGGCGAGGCATTCTTCGTGCGCGACAGCCGGGATGCCGAACCGGTTGGATGCTGCGATCCGACGCTGGCTGCGGAGGAGGGACAGCGCTCCGAGTGCCGGGTCGACCGGAGCCGAGCCGAATGGCCGAGTCAACTGGCCGAGCCCGTTCGGCAGGAGAGCGTCGAGGTCGATGACGTCGTCCATGTCGTTCTGATGGGGTGCAACGTCTCCGCCCTCGGTGGACGCTCCGACCCAGACGCCGAACAACTGGGCGATCTTCTCCTCGAGCGTGAGCTCGGTCAGGAGTGCTTCGGCACGGTCGGAAGCAGATGCGGTCACGTCGTGCCATGCCGGCATGGTCGTCGTGGATGTCGTGGTGCTCAAGGGGGTCCTAACCTTTGACGGCGCCGGTAAGTCCGCCGACGATGCGACGCTCGAACAGCGTGAAGAATATGAGTGCCGGGATCATGGACAGGGAGGTGAAGGCGAGAACCTTCGCCGTGTCCACCGAATACTGCGACGCGAACGCCTGGACGCCGAGCGGCAGGGTGTACGTCGCCTGGTCACCGAGGATGAACAGCGGCAGGAGATAGCTGTTCCAGCTCGCTACGAACGCAAGGATGCCCGTCGTCACCACGCCCGGCAACGACAGGGGAACGACCATCCGGAAGAAGAAGCCCAGCCGGCTGGTCCCGTCGATCGACGCCGCCTCTTCGATCTCATCGGGGATGGCCTTGAGGAACGGCACCAGGATGATGATCGTCACCGGCAAGCCGAAGGCGATCTGCGGGAGTATCACGCCGGCGAGGCTGTTCATCAGGCCCAGTTCCCTGACGAGGATGTAGAGCGGCGTGATCGCCACGGTCATCGGGAACATGAGCCCGGCAGCGAACAGTGAGTACATGGCCCCGCGGCCGGCGAACCTGTACCGCGCGAGGACGAAGCTCGCCATCAGGCCGAGCACCACCACACCGATGGTCGTAGCGAGCCCGGCAATCGCCGAGTTGCCGACCTGCTGCCAGAAGGTCCGGCTCGCGAGCACCTCCGCATAGTTGTCGAAATTCCACGGATCCGGGAACCCGGCGGGCGAATTGGTGATCTGCGAGTTGTCACGGAACCCACCGAGGATGATGTAGACGACAGGTCCGAGACAGAGTGCGATGAAGACGAAGGCGATGAAATAGGTCGCCGGGCTCCCCCACTCCTGGCGGTCACTCGGCGGACGCTTCTTGTGCAGGCGTGGCGGGGCTTCGAGAACAGCCATCACTTCTTTCCTTCTGTGAGGGCACCGGCAGTGTCGCGTGAAAGGACGAACCGCTGGTAGATCAGTGCGATGACGAGGGAGATCAGGAACATGACGACGGCGACAGCACTGCCGTAGCCGAAGTTGCCGGACGTGCGTCCGTTGGCGACCATGTAGGTGGCCATGGTCGAGGTCCCAGCAGTGGAGGCGACATACTGGCCCCAGATGATGAAGACCAGGTCGAACAACTGCAGCGAGCCGATGATCGACAGGAACGCCCAGATCCGCAGGGTCGGCCCGAGGAGCGGCAGCGTGATGGTGCGCTGGATCTGCCAGTAGCTGGCTCCGTCGATCGCGGCCGCCTCGAACAATTCGTCGGGGATGCTCTGCAAGCCGGCGAGGAAGAGGATGACGGCGAAGCCGATGTACTTCCACGAGATGATCACCATCAGTGACCAGATGGCGATACTCGGATCGGAGAGCCAGTCCTTCTGGAAAGCACCCAACCCGATGCTCTCGAGCACCCCGTTGACCGAACCGGACGTCTGCAACATGAGACCCCAGCCGATGCCGACGATGACCTCGGAGATGATGTACGGGACGAAGATGAGTACGCGGATGATCGAGCGGCCGCGGATCTTCTGGTTCAGCAAGAGCGCGAGGACGATCGCAATGGGGCCCTGGATGACCAAAGAGAGTACCAGGATGAACCCGTTATGGCGCAGCACATCGTGGAACGCGCTGTCCTGGAGAATGATCAGGTAGTTCTCGAAACCGACGAAGTCGGTGGCCGGCCCGAAGCCCTTCCAGCGGAAGAAACCGTAGTAGCCGGCGAGGACGACCGGGAAGATGACGAAGCTGACGAAGACGACGATCGCCGGCCCGGCCAGAAGGATGATCTCGAGGCGCTTGCGCCAATCCGCCGCACGCCGCCTGGGTCGCGGTGCGGCAGGGGACGCCGCATGAGCGCCATCCCCTGCCGCAACCGTGTCCCGCGGCGGTCGCTGGTCCGTCATCGACGGAGCGCCCCCTGCAGGTTCACTCATGATCCGCTGCTAGCCCTTGGCCGCTGCGTCGCTCATACCGGAGACGATGTCCTCGGCTGTGCCCTGTCCGGCGAACATGTCGACGGCGCCCGTGTTCAGCGCGTTGCCGACGTTCTGTCCGAAGAGGGTGTCGAGCCACACGGTGACGTACGGTGCTTCGTTGTACGCCTCGAGGATCGACTGGAGCGCCGGATCAGTGACAGCCGCCTGGGCGTCCTGGTTGGCGGGGATCGTCTGGAACGCCGCTGCGTAGCCTTCCTGCTGCTCCTGCTGCATGAAGAAGTTCAGGAAAGCGGTGCACTCTTCCTGGGGTGCCTGAGCGGAGCAGGTGAATCCGTCGACACCGCCCATCATGGCGCCAGGCTCACCGTCGCCGCCATCGACCTCCGGGAACGGGAACCACCCCAGGTCCGGCAGAGGCTTCTCGTCAGGAGTCAGCGAAGCGATGACACCGGGGTTCCACGCTCCCATGAGCTCCATGGCTGCCTTCTTGTTGGCGAGGAGTCCGGCAGAGCTACCCGCGCCCTGCTGCGCCGAGGTGGTGAGGAATCCGTTGTTGAACGGCTCCGTGTCGACAAATGCCTGCAGGTTGTCACCGGCCTCCAGCCAGCACGGGTCATCGAACTCCATGGTGTCGGCGGCCGTGTTGATGGCGTCCTGCGAGCAGGCTCGAACCGCGAAGAAGTAGTACCAGTGAGCAGCAGGCCAGGCATCCTTCGCGCCGACCGCGATGGGATCGATGCCCGCGCCCTTGAGACCGTCGACGGCTGAACCGAGCTCGTCGATGGTGGTCGGTGTTCCTTCGACGCCCGCTTCGGTGAGGAGATCCTGGCTGTAGTAGATGCCACCGGGCAGCAGGGCTGTCGGCATGCCGTAGATCTTGCCGTCGACCGCGAAGGCGTTCAGCACGCTCTCGGGCACAGCGGCTTTGGTGGCGTCGTCGATGGAGTCCGTGATGTCCATGGCCTGCCCGGCCGCGACGACATCTGCGAGCTTGCCGCCGCCGCGCGCCATGAAGATGTCGGGTGCATCGCCGGAGTTCAGCGCCGTCTGGAGCTTCCCGTCCATCTCTTCGTTCTGGATCGACTGGATCTCGATCGTGACACCCGGGTTCGCCTCCTCGAATGCTGCGGCGGTTTCCTCCCAGTACGCCTTGCCGGCGCCGGTGGTCGAGTTGTGCCAGAAGGTCATGGTGACATCGCCACCGTCTTCCGCTGCTCCATCGCCGGATCCACACGCCGACAGCCCGCCGAGGGCGAGAGCTGATACCGCCCCGACGGTCAGCAGCTTCCTCATGTTGTGCTTGTTCATCTTTGAACACCTCTCGAAAGTTTCGACATTTTCGTCGAAGACACCTAGTGTGTGGTGAGCGTAACAGTGATGGCCGGGTGTGACGCAAGTGTTTGCCGCAAGAGGTTGGATTGGATCCCGATGATCGACTCAGGCCGCAAGGTCAAGCTCAATGAATTGGCTGCGGAGGCCGGTGTTTCGCTCTCCACGGTCTCCAAGGTCCTCAACGGCCGTTCGGACGTGTCCGCGCGGACGAGAACGAAAGTCGAGGATCTTCTCGGTAAGCACGGGTACCAACGACGCCCCGGCTTGCCCAACAGGGACACCTTGATCGAGCTCGTCTTTCCCGAACTCGAAACGGCGTGGGCCATGGAGATCATTCGAGGAGTCGAAAATGTCGCTCGTACCAACGATTTGAGCGTCGTCCTCACGGAGTCGGGCGACCGCCACTCCCCGTCGCCGGCCTGGCTCACCGGGGTGCTCCGCAGGCGCCCCGTCGGGGTGGTGCTCGTCTTCGCCGATCTCGCAGCTGAAGCCAAGGCAACTCTCCAATCGCGTGCCATCCCGTTCGTGATCATCGATCCGGCCGGGGATCCGGCCTCGGACGTCCCCGCGATCGGGTCGGCGAACTGGTCCGGCGGCCTCGTCGCCACCCGCCATCTCATCGAACTGGGCCACACCCGGATCGCCGCGATCACCGGCCGCGACGACATGATGTGCTCCTTTGCCCGCCTCGACGGATACCGGTCCGCCATGAACACCGCCGGCATCGAGATAGATGACCGCTTCGTGCGATTCGGTAACTTCCGGGTCGATGGTGGCCGCAGTATCGCTCGTGAACTCCTGACGATGCCCGACCGCCCCACAGCCATCTTTGCGGGGAGCGACCTCCAGGCGCTCGGCGTCATCGAGGCTGCGAGGACCCTCGGCCTGCGTGTGCCCGTTGATCTGTCGATCGTCGGGTATGACGATCTCCAGCTTGCCCAGTGGTCCAGCCCTGCGCTCACGACCGTGCATCAGCCTCTGACTGCGATGGCTGAGGAAGCGGCGCGGCTCGTGATCCGCATGAGTGAAAGCACCCTCAGAACCATCCCGCGGATGGACCTCGCAACGCGGCTCGTCGTCCGTGACAGTACGGCCGCGCCGATTGCGGGCTGACGAGACGGGGTTGATACGACCCGAGATCGACCGCGGATCGTCTCAATGACCCGACAGCGAACCCTTCGTCGATGGTGACGGGAACAACGAGGTCGACGGAGGCACAGGACAGCCTGTGCCTCCGTCGACCGCAGCTCAGCTCGTACTCATTCCGGTCCCTCAGCGGCGTATCGTCAGGGACCGTACAACAGGCGGGTTCCATGAATTATCAGGAGACAACCATGCAGGGCTTGAAAGTATTGTTCATCGGCGGGAGTGGAGTGATCAGCACCTCCTGCACGAGACAGGCAGTCGACGCAGGGATGGACGTCTATCTCCTCAACCGAGGAAGGAACACCCTGCGTCCGGTTCCCGAGGGGGTCACCACGTTGATCGCCGACTCCCGGGACAAGCAGGCGGTCCTCGATGCCACAGCCGGTCACATCTTCGACTGTGTGGTCAGCTGGGTCAATTTCACTCCCGAGCAGGTGAAGCAGGACATCGAGATCTTCGCCGGACGTACCCGACAGTACGTCTTCATCAGCTCGGCCTCTGCCTATCAGACACCGCCGACGCACATGCCCGTACTGGAATCGACTCCTTTGAGGAATCCCTTCTGGGAGTATTCGCGCAACAAGATTGCCTGTGAGGACCTGCTCACCACGGCTTATCGCGCGGAAGGATTTCCCGTCACGATGGTGCGACCCTCTCATACCTACGATGAGACACTGGTCCCGTTCGACGGAGGATGGACCGTTGTCGACCGCATGCGCGCCGGGCGGCCCGTCATCGTGCCCGGAGACGGAACCTCCTTGTGGACGATCACCCACAGCCGCGATTTTGCGAGGGGCTTCGTCGGTCTGCTCGGAAATACCTGCGCGATCGGTGAAGCTGTGCACATCACCAGCCAGGAGGCCCCTTCGTGGAACCAGATCTATGCCCAGATCGCGGAAGCTGCCGGCGTCCCCGACCCCGTCCTGGTCCACGTGGCCTCGGAATCCATTGCCGAAGCCGACCCCGAGTGGGGCGCAGGTCTACTGGGCGACAAATCGCACACGATGATTTTCGACAACTCGAAAATCCGCTCGTTCGTCCCCGGATTCGCGGCCAGGATTCCGTTCAGCCAGGGCGCTCGAGAGATGATCGCCTGGCATGACGCGGACCCGGGACGCCGAATAGTCGACCCCCGGATGGATGCCCTGATGGATCGGCTCGCTGACGTCTACGCACCGCGTCCTCTCTGATGGACGAATGATGTCCTGCACCTCGCCGGGGCAACCTCTCCATTGCTGATACGAGGATCACGTCGTCGACCTCGGTGTATGTCCGGGCACTTCCTGGAGCGGGTATCTCGTGCCCGGACATACACCTGCCCTGGGGCAGGCCGAAGCCCCGATCGGGCAGCTTCGGTGCGACGGGCATCGATCATCGCCCGCGGCATCATCCACGGTTCACCGTCCGTCATCCGCCCCCTGGTGGACACTGGTGCCATGACCGACTTCTCCGGAACAGACATCGCCGCCGAACTCCGACAGGTGACCAGGCACTGGACCCCGCGCGTCGTGGGGCAGGTGAATGATCAGTACATCAAGGTGGCCAAGCTCCTCGGGGAACTCGTCTGGCACGCCCACGAGCACGAGGACGAGATGTTCCTCGTGGTCTCGGGGCACCTGCGGATCGAGATCGACGGACAAGCGACCGTGGAACTGGCACCCGGGCAGTTCTACGTCGTACCGCGCGGCGTGCGGCACAATCCCGTCGCCGAGGAGGAAGTGCACATCGTCCTCGTCGAGACGGTCACGACCTCCCACACCGGCGATGTCGCGGTTGCGGGCTCGGTTCCGATCGCCGACCAGACGAGTCACCTGGCCTGAGGCCCGCAGCGCCGTCCGTCCCGGCCCGGGGGCCGGGGTGATCCCCGGGCTCGTCGCCCTCCGGGTGGAACGACGCTACGCCCTCGCCGACATCGCCGACGCGCACCGGCGGGCAGCAGAAGGTCACACAGTCGGCAAGCTGGTCGTCACCCCCTGACCGGGCAGGACCGTCCGCTGCCGGCACGGGGGACCGTGCCGGCAGCGGACGACCGGTGGGCGCCCCGTCATCCTGCGCACCCTCCACCTCCCCGGGGTAGGATGGCGGCGCAGGGTTGCGCTTTACATGGGCGGAAAGTCGCGTGTCCTCGCACCCGACGACGTACCCGAAGCACCACCGAGGGTCGTCGCCGACTCCGCCCGACACCATCGACCCCGCGCAGGCGGGATGGTGTACCGACCCTCCCGAAAGCCACTCCGTGCACCCTTCCCCCGCCATGGCCCGGCTGGCCTCCCTGCAGGCCCTCCTCTTCGACCTCGACGGCGTACTGACCCCGACCGCCGAGGTGCACATGCGTGCCTGGGCCCGCCTCTTCTCCGAATACCTTGCGGGCCGGGGAATCGACCGCCCCTACACAGACGAGGACTACTTCACGCACATCGACGGACGCCCGCGATACGACGGCGTCAGGGCCCTGCTCGCCTCCCGCGGCATCACCCTGCCCGAAGGTTCACCCGAGGACGCGCCGACGCTGGACACGGTGTGCGGCCTCGGCAACCGGAAGAACCGGACCTTCAACGAGACCCTCGAGGAACAGGGTGTCGCGGCCTACCCCGGCTCCCTCGCACTGCTCGACGCCGCGCGGACGGCCGGCCTCCGGACGGCCGTCGTCACCAGTTCACGGAACGGCACAGCGGTGCTCGCGGCGGCCGGCCTCACCGCACGTCTCGGCACCGTGGTCGACGGCCTGCTGGCGGCGGAGCTCGGCATCGCGGGTAAGCCGGCCCCCGACACGTATCTCCACGCGGCGGAACTGCTCGGCCTTCCGGCCTCGGCCTGCGCCGTCGTCGAGGACGCCCCCTCCGGGGTGGCCGCCGGTCGTGCCGGTGATTTCGGGCTCGTGATCGGCGTCGATCGCGGCGTGGGTGTTGCGACACTCCTGGGCGACGGGGCGGACGTCGTCGTGGACGATCTCGCCGAACTGATCCCCTTCCTCGCCGCCGGCTGACGCCGCCGCTGCCTGCCCGCTTCCGCTCACCCAGTACAGGAACCCCATGATCTTCCCCCCAGCAGACCCCGTGGACCGCAACCACTTCCCGGTGGACGAGTGGGCCCTCGTCGAGACCGAGTTCGACGGCGCCCATGCGGGCCGCAACGAGACCCTCTTCACCGTCGGCAACGGCTATCTCGGGATGCGCGGCAACCTCGATGAGGGGAGGGACGGCTACGACGCCGGCACCTTCATCAACGGATTCCACGAGACCTGGCCCATCCAGCACGCCGAGGAGGCCTTCGGATTCGCCCGCGTGGGCCAGACGATCGTCAACGTGCCGGATGCCAAGATCATCCGGCTGTACGTCGACGACGAGCCCTTCGTGCTCACGCGCGCCGACATCCTCCGGCACACCAGGCGTCTCTCCTTCCTCGACGGCGTCCTCACCCGCGAGATCGAGTGGCGGACGCCGTCGGGCAAGCGTGTCCTCATCCGCTCGCGCCGCCTGGTCTCCTTCACCGACCGGCACCTCGCCCTCATCGACTACGAGGTGGAGATGCTCGACGCCGACGCCTCCATCCTCATCTCCAGCCAGATCCTCAACCGGCAGGACGGCCTGGACGAGTACCACGTCAGCGCCCCGGTCGACGGGGAGTCCTTCGACCCCCGCAAGGCGGAATCGTTCCGCGACCGCGTGCTGCAGCCGCGGCTGAAGCGCTCCGACGGTCCGCGCTACCTGCTCGGCTACAGCACCACCAACTCGCGCATGACCATCGCCTGCGCCATGGAGCACGAACTGCTCACGGACAACGAATGGGACCAGAGCTCGCACATCGAGGACGACCTCGCGAAGCACGTCTACCGCGTCCGCGCGAGGCCCGGCCATCCCGTCCGCCTCCTGAAGACCATCAGCTACCACACGTCCCGCAGCGTGCCCGCCCGCGAGCTCGCCGACCGCTGCGGCCGCACCCTCGACCGCGCCCGCGAGACGACGGTGGAGGAGCATTTCGGCAAGCAGAAGGACTGGCTCGCCGACTTCTGGACCCGCTCCGACGTCGAGATCGAGGGCCAGCCCACCGTCCAGCAGGCGGTCCGCTGGAACATCTTCCAGCTCGCGCAGTCCACCGCCAGGACCGACGGCGGCGGTATCGCGGCGAAGGGCGTCTCGGGCTCCGGCTACGGCGGGCACTACTTCTGGGACACCGAGGTGTACGTCCTGCCGTTCCTGAGCTACACCGCGCCCACCGTCGCGCGGAACGCACTGCGCTTCCGGCAGTCGATGCTCGACTCCGCCCGTGCGCGCGCCGGCGAACTGAACCAGCGCGGCGCCCTCTTCCCCTGGCGAACCATCAACGGCCAGGAGTCCTCCGCCTACTACGCAGCGAGCACCGCGCAGTACCACATCGACGCCGACATCTCCCACGCCATGATGCAGTACGTGGCGGCGACGGGCGACGACGACTTCCTCCACCGAGGCGCCGTCGACGTCCTCGTCGAGACAGCGAGGATGTGGGCCGATCTCGGGTTCTGGCGGAGCAACGGGGATGACAACTTCCACATCCACGGCGTCACCGGACCCGACGAGTACACGACGGTGGTCAACGACAACCTCTACACGAACGTGATGGCGCGGGCCAACCTCCGCTCCGCGGTGCGCGCCGTCGAATCACTCGCCGACGTGGATCCCGCCGCGCACGCCCGGATGGTCGCGCGGCTGGACCTCCAGGAGGACGAACTCTGGGAATGGACACATGCCGCCGAGAGCATGCACATCCCGTTCGACGAACGCGCCGGCATCCACCCCCAGGACGCCGCGTTCCTCGAGAAGGAGCTCTGGGACCTCGAGAACACTCCCCCGGACAAGCGCCCACTCCTGCTCCACTACCACCCTCTGGTGATCTACCGCTTCCAGGTCCTCAAGCAGGCCGACGTCGTCCTCGCGCTGCTCCTGCAGGGACACGAGTTCACGATGCAGCAGAAGCGATCCGACTTCGAGTACTACGAGGCGCTCACCACAGGGGACTCCACGCTCTCCGCCGTGGTGCAGTCGATCATTGCCGCCGAGGTCGGCTACCACGACCTCGCGCTGAGGTACTTCATGTCGTCGCTCTTCGTGGACCTCGCCGACCTGCACCGGAACACGTCCGACGGCATCCACGTAGCCTCGACCGGCGGCGTGTGGAGCGCCCTGGTGTACGGCTTCGGGGGCATGCGCGACCACGGGGGCCGCATCACCTTCGAGCCGAGGCTGCCGGTCGCGTGGACGCGCGTGACCTTCCGGGTCACCCTGCGGGGGACGCGACTGCGCGTCGAGGTGACGCAGCAGGCCATCACGTTCACGGTCGAGACCGGTGACACCGCGACCGTCTGGGTCCACGGCCGATCGGTGACGGTGACGGCGTCCGGTCCGGTCACCGTGGCGCTCGAGGATCAGGGCCCACGCCTCACCGGGACGCCGACCACGAGCGACATCGAGGGGAGCAGGCGTGCCGACGGCTCCCTGGTCACGGCCTCGATCCCCCGGATCTCCGTCGACCCCTGAATCGGCACTCCCTGTCCCTGCGGACGGAACGGATCAGTGCCTGGCGGCAAAGGCGACGGTCCCGGCAGGACCGGCCTCGATGGACCGTGAGATGCGAGGCCGTGCGGGACGTCCGGCTCCGGGCCGGGACAACCCCGCCACTGCCCTACAGCTGGTCCTCGAGGTGGAAGACCTCCTCGAGGCGCAGGAACCCCTCGTCCGGGCGCCCCTCCAGCGCGACGAAGAACGGCGCCATCTCCGCCTGCCACCGCCCGTTGACCTCCGTGGCGGCCATGGCGGCCTGGGACGCGGCGAAGTCCTCGCACTCCATGTAGCCGATCAGCATCCCGTCCGGCCGCAGGAACAGGGAGTAGTTGTCCCACCCCGTGTCCTTCAGCGCCCGCGCCATCTCCGGCCAGATGGCTGCATGCCGCTCCCGGTACTCGGGGATGCTCTCGGGGCGGATCTGCAACTGGAAGCAGACGCGTTCCATGGGTTCTCCTTGGTGTCTCGATGATCTGTGGTCGGTCTGTGGTCGATCTGGGGGTGGGCTGTCAGAGGGTGACGTGGCGGTGCTCGACACCGAGGAGGGACGCGGCCGCCTTCACATCGGCCGCACGGTGCCCCACGCACAGTGCCCAGTGGTGGCCGATGCCGGTCTGGCTCCACGCGTCGACCCACAGTCCGGGGTCACCGCCGAAGTCCACGCGCGACGTCGTATTGCCGATCGCCAGGAGAGGCCCGGGTACCACGGTGCCCTCGGACGTGACGAAGACGTAGGAGCCGTCCGGATCCTGACCGATCCCGAAGGTGGTGACCGGCCCGTGGCGCACGTCGAACTCGACCGAGACGCCCCACCCGCGCTTGCCATGGAAGACGCCGAGCCCGCGCAGGAGCGGGTCCGCGGCGCTGACGGCGAGATGGGCCGGCCCGTCATGGCCCATCTCCACCACGCCGTCGAAGAAGTTGAGGGCCTGGATCTCCGTGAAGGATCCGCCCGCGCCCATGGCCTGGGCGGCGAGCATCGCGATCGAGGTCCGCAGTTCGTACTCGCCCGCCATGGGGACGCCGCGGGCCGTGAGGATCGAAGCCCCGAGGATCATCCCCGCTCCGAGCCGCTCGTGCTGCTCGCCGGCGAGGCCCCGGTGGTAGTAGGCGAGCGAATCGAGGTCGAACTCGGCGACCAGCCGATCGAGTCCCACCGACACCTGCGCGCCCCAGGCGAAATCGCCGTCGTCCACGGACTCGTCGACGCTGAAGAGGCTACGCGCCAGCGCCAGGCGCTCACGCACCTGCTCGTCGGTCACCTCGGCGACGAGCTCGCGGAGGTCGTCGAACTCGAGGACCTCCACGTGGGAGCCGAAGGTCGTCGACACCGAGGTCAGGTCCGTCGAGACGTCGAGCATGCCCGGATAGACGTGGCCCATGAGTCCGTGGCGGGCGTGGCGCAGCCGGCCGCGCACCCCGGCGGCGTGGACCCACTGGTCGATCCGCGCCCAGGCGGACTCCTGCGTCAGGTAGCCGGACACGGAACGGAAGGGTATACCGGCACGCTTGAACACGTTCGCCACCTCCGGCACGGGGCACTGGCCGCAGTACGCGAGCCATGTCCCCGTGTCGACGTTCGCGTGGTCCATGGCCTCGGTGGGCTGCAGGTCGATCACCAGGACGGGCGTCTTCGCGCGCTGGGCGATCGGCAGCACCATCGAGGACGTCAGGTAGGTGGTGAGGAAGATGACGATCAGGTCGCAGTCCGCGCGGCGCAGCTCTTCGGCCGCCACGGCGGCCTCACGGGGATCGGACACGAAGCCGACGTCGGTGACCTCGGCATCGAGGGCGGTGAAGCGCTCCGTCACGTACCGCGCCGACTCCCTGAGCTGCGGGAGCAGGTCCGGGAACTGGGGCCAGTAGGCGCCGAGCCCTCCGGACACCAGGCCCAGGCGGGTCGGCCGGCGTCGGACCGGTTCGAGCACCCCTGACAGGGCGGGCGATGCGGAGGGCGCACCCGTGGAATCGGTGGTCATGGTGGCTCCTCGACGGGAAGCGGAACGGCGGGCGGGGGTGCGGAAGGGCAGGGGGTGCGGAACGACGAAGGGGTGCGGAAGGAAGGGGTGCGGAAGGGCGGGACGCCGTGGTGGGCGCCCCGCCCCGCTCGTGCGGCTAGAAGTCGTAGTCGTCGATGTTCTCCGCGTTGAACTGCGTGGGCGGGCCGACCAGGACGATCCCGCCCTCGCCGATCTCACGCTCGCCGAGCTCGCCGGCCTCGAAGGTGTCGCCGGGCTCGCCGGTGATGTCGCCGTCGGCCAGTGCCTTGCCCGCGAAGGCGGCGACGTAGCCGAGCTGTGCCGGATCCCAGAGCGCGAACTCCGTCACGGTGCCGTCCTTGACGAAGGGGCGCATCTCGTTCGGCAGCCCCAGCCCTGTCAGCGCGACCTTGCCCTTGTACTCCGACGTGGAGAGGTAGCGGCCGGTGGCGGCGATCCCGACCGTGGTGGGCGAGATGATGCCCTTGAGGTCCGGGTATGCCTGCAGCAGGCCCTGCGCCTCCTGGAAGGACTTCGTGTCGTCGTCGTCGCCGTAGACCTTCGCCACGAGCTCGATACCCGCGTAGTCGGGGTTGGCGGCCAACTCCTCCTCCATGTACTTGATCCACTCGTTCTGGTTGGTGGCGTTCGCCGTGGCCGAGAGGATGGCGATCTCGCCCTCGCCGCCGATCTGCTCGGAGACGAGCTCGAGCTGGATGAGTGCCACGTCCTTCGCGTCGACCTGGCTGACGAAGACGTCGCGGTAATCGGGGTTGGTGTCGGAGTCGAACGCCACGATCTTGGCTCCGGCGGTGCGGGCCTCCTCGAGGGCGGGGCCGACGGCGTCGGGGTCGTTCGCGGCGATCACGATCACGTTGGTGCCGCGCTGCGTCTCCGCGTTGATGAAGGAGACCTGGCTGGACGCGCTGGCATCCAGCGGCCCCACGACCTCCGAGGAGGCGAACCCGGCCTCCGATGCGCCGTCCTCCCCGCCCCCGAGCACCACGTCGGTGTAGGGGTTGTTGAGCTGCTTGGGGATGAAGGTGACGGTCTGCTCGCCGTCGGACCCGCTGCCGCCCTCGGAACCGCCGCCCTCGGACGCTGCTCCACCGCCGCAGGCGCTGAGGACAAGCGCGGTGCTCGTCGCCAGGGCAACGAAAGCCGCTCGGCGTCGGGTGGTTCCTGAATGGATGAACCTCATTGTTTCTTCCTTTCGATGGGCGCTGGGGACCAGTCGCCGGGTGCGAACCTAGGGGGACGGCCTAGGAAAGTGGTGCGGAGCGGACACGCCGCGCATGGCGGGCCCGCCGGAGGGCGTCGGTGATGGTGGGGGCCACGACCGAGAGGATGAGGAGGGAACCGGTCACGATGATGAGGACCACCTCGGAGACGCGATCCAGTTTCAGTGCGTAGTTGATGGTGCCGATCAGCAGAACCCCGGCGAGGACCCCCGGGATGGAGCCCTTGCCGCCGAAGATGGACACGCCGCCGAGCAGCACCGCCGCGATGACCGCCAGCTCCAGGCCGCTGGCGTTGTCGCTGCGGGCACTCGAGTAGCGCAGCGTCCAGTAGATGCCCGCCAGGGCGGACACCGTCCCGGTCGCGAGGTACAGCAGGAACTTCGAGCGGGCCACGTCGATACCGACGAAGGTCGCGGCCTCCTTGCTGTAGCCGAGGGCGAAGAGCCCGCGGCCGAACGGCGTGAAGTGCAGGACGACGGCGAAGGCGAGGATCAGCAGGACGACGCCGATCATGACCGTGGGGATGCCCGTACCGCCGATCTTCGAGGTGAAGAACGCCGTGAGCGCGGGAGGGAAGTTCGCCACGGCGTTGTCGCCGATCACCACGAGCGCGAGCCCGCGGAACAGGGCGAGCGTACCGATGGTCACCGCAAGGGAGGGCAACCCCAGGTAGGCGATCAGCACCCCGTTGAAGGCCCCGGCGGCGAGACCGGCGAGGAGGCAGATCACCAGGACCAGGGCGATCGGTACGCCCGCCTGCCACAGGACACCCATCAGCGCACTGGTCAGCCCCGCGATGCTCGCCACCGAGAGATCGATCTCCCCGGAGATGATGACCAGCGTCATCGGCAGCGCGATCAGCAGCGTGGGGATCACGTCCAGGAGGAGGAACCCGACGGTCACGGGCGAGGCGAACCGGGGGATGACGAGGCACGCATAGATCACGACGACGAGGAGCAGGTAGATCATCACCGCGTCACGGCCGAGCAGCAGCCGTGCGGCGCCCGTCCGGCCCTTGGGGACGGCGAGGACCTTCGCGGTGCCGGCCGTGTGCTGCACGGCACCGCCCGCAGCGACCGGCTCGGACGTCCTGGTGTCTGGGGCGGCCATGCGCCTGCCTTCCGCTGAGTCTTGCCCTGTGTGCTGCCCTGTGTCCTGCCCTGCGTCCCGGAGCCCGTCCTCCGCCGGGGCCTGCGCCCCCACGCCGCCCGGGACGGCTGCCGCCTGCGGGCCGGGTCGGCCGGCGAGGCGGTCAGACATTGCGGGCCTCGGCGATCCTGAGCTTGCGGGCGGCACGCACTCCGGCGATGCGGTCGATCACGACGGCGGCGAGGATGAGGATGCCGACGATCGCCTGCTGCCAGAACTTGTCGACGCGGAGGGCGGTCAGGGCGCTGGTGATCGTGGTCAGGAGCAGTGCACCGATCGCCGCACCGACGACCGTGCCGCTGCCACCGAAGATCGCCACCCCTCCGACCACCGCCGCGGCGACGACGTCGAGCTCGAGTCCGGATCCCGTCGTCGCGCCCACGGAGTTGAAGCGGCTCGCGTAGAGGACGCCGGCCAGTCCGGCCAGCGCGCCGTTGACCACGAAGGCCAGCAGGACGCGGCGGGTCACGGGGATGCCGAAGAGCTTCGCGGCCTCCGGTTCCGAGCCGATGGCGTACAGGTCACGGCCGGGCCGTGTGCCGAGCATGTAGACCGCCACGATCGCGACCACGACGACGGCGATCAGCGTGATCACGGGGAACCCGAGAACGGTGTCGACGGACAGGTTGCCGAAGGCCTCGGGCCGATCGCCGGCGAAGTACTGGGTGCCCCCGGCCCAGGCGTTGTTGATGCCTCGGAAGATGTAGAGGGTCCCGAGCGTGATCACCAGGGCCGGCACCTTCGCGATGGTGATCAGGAGTCCGTTCACCGCTCCCAGGACCGCCCCGAAGGCGATCCCGATGAGGAAGACCAGGATGATCGGCAGGCCGGGCGCGGCCACGAAGACGCTGCCCGTCCCGAAGGCGACCAGGCCGAGGATGGACCCGACCGACAGGTCGATGTTCCGGGTGATGATGACGAGGGTCTGGCCGACCGCGAGGATCATGAGGATCGTCGCGTTGAGCAGCAGGTCCTTGACCCCCTGCTCGCTGAGGAACAGCGGGTTGATGGCCGCCGTGACGGCGACGAGGAGCACGAGCGCCAGGATGACGGGCAGCTCGCGGAGCCTGAGGAACGAGCCGAGGGGGGAGGACGTCGAGTGCGCGGCCGGCTGCGCGGGCGCCGCGTGTCTGCTGTCGAGGCTCATCGGGAGGACTCCAGGGCTGCGGTCGCGGCGTGCATGACGGTTTCGGAGGTGGCCTCGGAGCGGTCCAGCCGTCCGGTGATCCTGCCTTCCCGCATGACCAGCACGCGGTCGGCCATGCCGAGCACCTCGGGCAGTTCCGAGGAGATCATGAGGATCGCGATGCCCCTGCCCGCGAGTTCGGAGATGAGGCGGTGCACCTCGCTCTTGGTCCCCACGTCGATCCCGCGGGTCGGCTCGTCGATGATCAGCAGCTTCGGGTCCGTGGCGAGCCATTTGGCGAGGACCACCTTCTGCTGGTTCCCGCCGGACAGTGTCGAGACGGCGTGCTCGGGTGAACCGGACTTGACCTGGAGGCGCTTCCCCCAGGTCGCGGCGGCCTCGCGTTCCGCCTTCCCGCTGATCAGCCCGAAGCGGGCGAGCGAGTGCCGGAGCGTCAGGGCGGCGTTGCGTTCGACCGAGAGCTCCATGACCAGGCCCTGCTTGCGCCGGTCCTCCGGCACGAAGCCGATCCCGGCGTCGATCGCCGCCCTCGGGTCCTTGCCCCGGAGCGTCCGGCCGAGCATCTCCACGCTGCCGGACTCGTAGCGGTCGATGCCGAAGACCGCACGGGCCACCTCCGTGCGGCCTGCACCGACCAGTCCGGACAGCGCCACGATCTCGCCGGCACGCACCTCGAAGTCGATGTCGTGGAACACCCCGGGCCGCGTCAGGCCGCTCACCCGCAGGACGACGTCCCCCGCTTCCGTCTCGGTCTTGGGGAACAGGGCGTCGATGTCGCGGCCCACCATCTCGCGGACCACCGCCTCGACCGTCGTCGCGCCGGTCTCGTGCGTGGCGATGTAGGCGCCGTCCCGCATGACCGTGATGCGGTCGCAGAGGCCGAAGACCTCGTCGAAGCGGTGGGAGATGAACAGGATGCCACTGCCGGCGTCGCGGAGGCGCCGGGCGACGGCGAAGAGGCGCTCCACCTCGATACCGCTGAGTGCGGCCGTCGGCTCGTCCATGACGAGGATGCGCGCGTCCAGGGAGATCGCTTTGGCGATCTCGATGATCTGCTGGTCGGCGATCGAGAGACCCTCCGCCACACGGTCCGGATCGATGGGGACGCCCAGCTGCCCGAAGAGCTCCCTGGCCTGGCGGCGCATCTCACCGCGACTGATGAGTCCGAAGCGGCCCTTGGGCTGGCGGCCGATGAAGATGTTCTCCGCCACCGTGAGGTCCGGGAAGAGGGTGGGCTCCTGATAGATGACCGAGATGCCGGCCGCCTTGCTGTCGGCGACGGTCCGGAAGCTGACCTCCTGCCCGGCGACGGTGAACTCCCCTGCGTCCGGCTGGTGCACGCCGGCGAGGATCTTGACGAGCGTGGACTTGCCGGCGCCGTTCTCGCCGACGAGGGCGTGGATCTCACCCGGTGCGAGGTCGATGGTGCCGTCGGCGAGGGCGACGACCGGCCCGAAGGTCTTGAATGCCCCCCGCAGGGTCAGCACGCTCTCCCGTCGGCCGCCGGCTGGTGCGGCCCGGTCCGCGGCGTCACTGCCACGACCATCAAAGTGCGTCAATGCAACTCCTCGATGAAGAATGAATCGTTTCAGAGCAACGGTCCACCTCGAATAGTAGGCGTGACCCAGATCACCGTCAACAGCCCCGGATCGAGCTTCGGCTCGGGCCCGCAAACCGCCGCCGGGCGCTCAGCCCGCGGCCCGGACCGCCGCCGTCGTGCTGCCGCGCTCCACCAGTTCGGGATCGAAGATCACCTGGCGGCGCCGCGAGGACGGGCCCTCGATCTCCTCGAGGAGCAGCTCCACCGCCGTGCGCCCCATGAGTTCGGTCGGCTTGCGGACGCTCGAGAGGGGCACGACGGCGGAGGCGGAGAAGTCGATGTCGTCGTACCCGATCAGTGCCAGGTCCTCGGGGATGCGGAGGCCACGGATCAGGAGCACGGCCTGCATGACCCCGATGGCCAGGAGGTCGTTGGCGCAGAAGATCCCGTCCGGCAGACGGCCCGCCGGCCGACGGGCGATCACGCCGCCCACGTCCCGCCCGGCGAGGACCGTCATGGCGTCCGCCTCCACGACCTCGAGGACCGCGCCCTCCTGCTCGCCCACGGCCTGGCGGGCGCCGGCCAGGCGATCGGCCACCTGTCGGAAGGAGGCCTTCGTCCCCACGAACACGATGCGGCGGCGCCCCGCTTCGAGGAGGTGGCGCACGGCCATGTAGCCGCCTGCGACGTCGTCCACCGACACCGAGCTGCAGCGTCGCTGCGCATCGACGCGGTCCACCAGCACCACGGGCATGCCGCGTTTCCGGAGGGCCTCGACGCGCGGGCCGACGTCCCCCACGGGCGAGATGAGCAGGCCCTGCACGCGCTGCTGCTCGAAGACGTCGATGTAGCGGGCCTCGCGCTCGGTGTCCTGCCCACTGTCCCCCAGCACCACCGTGCTCCCGTTCTCCGCGGCGCAGTCCTCCGCGGCACGCGCGAGCGAGGAGAAGAACGGGTTGCCGACGTCGAGCACGATCAACCCGATGGTTCGGCTCTGGCCCGCACGGAGTTGCCGGGCGGCGTCGTTGCGCACGAAACCGAGGTGGTCGATCGCGGCCTGGACGCGCTCGCGCGTGGCGGACGAGACCCGCGCGGGATGATTCAGCACGTTGGACACCGTCCCCACGGCCACCCCCGCGCGGTCGGCGACGTCCTTGATGCTGACGGGTCGGCTCTCCATCGATACCTCGGGTTCCTCGGCGCTCGGACCCCGCGGGACGGTCGGCCGGCGGGACTGTTGACACTCGGTCTGCAGCAAGGATAGCTTTGAAACGTGCTAATGAAACGATTCAACGGCACGGCACTTCTGCTTCTCCTCCCGAGCCGTCCCCGGGCGTGGAAGATCCCCGAGAAATCGCTGTCCGGTCTGTGATGGAGCAGCCGGCCGCCACACGCTGGAGAGAGTACATGACTGTCATCGACGACATCACCGCGGAGCTGGACCAGCTCGCGATCGAGGTCCCGTCCTGGGCCTACGGAAACTCAGGGACGCGTTTCAGGGTCTTCGCGACCCCCGGGACGCCGCGCACGGTGCAGGAGAAGATCGCCGACGCGGGCACGGTCCACCGGCTCACGGGCCTGGCGCCCAGCGTCGCCCTGCACATCCCCTGGGACAGGGTGGACGACTACGGCGTCCTCGCCTCCTACGCGGCCGATCACGGCATGCGCCTCGGCACCATCAACAGCAACACCTTCCAGGACGACGACTACAAGTTCGGCAGCCTCACGCACAGCGACGCGGCGGTGCGGAACAAGGCGATCGACCACATGTACGAGTGCATCGAGGTCATGGACGTCACCGGCTCCCGCGACCTCAAGATCTGGCTCGCGGACGGCTCCAACTACCCCGGCCAGGCCGACATGCGCTCCCGGCAGGACTGGCTGCAGGACTCGCTGCGGAAGGTCTACGACCGGCTCGGCGAGGACCAGCGCCTGGTCCTCGAGTACAAGTTCTTCGAGCCGGCGTTCTATCACACGGACGTCCCCGACTGGGGCACCTCCTACGCCCACTGCCTGCAGCTCGGAGAGAAGGCCCTCGTCTGCCTCGATACCGGCCACCACGCTCCCGGGACCAACATCGAGTTCATCGTCGCCCAGCTCATCCGGCTCGGGAAGCTCGGCTCCTTCGACTTCAACTCGCGCTTCTATGCGGACGACGACCTGATCGTGGGAGCCGCGGACCCGTTCCAGCTGTTCCGCATCATGGCCGAGGTGGTCCGCGGCGGCGGCCTCTCGCCCGAGAGCGGGATCGCCCTCATGCTCGACCAGTGCCACAACCTGGAGGAGAAGATCCCCGGCCAGATCCGCTCCGTGCTCAACGTGCAGGAGATGACGGCGCGTGCTCTGCTGATCGACCGCGCCGCGCTGACCGCCGCGCAGGAATCCGGCGACGTGCTGGGTGCCAACGCCATCCTGATGGATGCCTTCTACACCGATGTCCGGCCCGGACTCGCGCAGTGGCGTGCGTCGAAGGGCCTTCCGGCCGACCCGATGGAGGCCTACCGCACCAGCGGCTACCAGGACCGGATCAACAGCGAGCGACAGGGCGGCCAGCAGGCCGGATGGGGAGCATGACAGTGACGACGACGACAGGACCCGCGACCGACGCCACCACGAACCCGACGGTCAATCGGACCGTGCAGGAGCTCATCGAGCGCTCCAACCGCCTGGGCTCGGACAAGCGCACCACGAACTACGCCGGCGGCAACACCTCGGCGAAAGGTGTGGGCACCGACCCCGTGACGGGCGAGGACGTCGAGCTGCTCTGGGTCAAGGGCTCCGGCGGTGACCTGGGGACGCTGAAGGAGGCCGGCCTCGCCGTCCTCCGCCTCGATCGGATGCGCGCGCTGCAGGGGGTCTATCCCGGCGTCGAGCGCGAGGACGAGATGGTGGCGGCCTTCGACTACACCCTCCACGGCAAGGGCGGTGCGGCGCCGTCCATCGACACCGCCATGCACGGCCTCGTGGATGCGGCGCACGTGGACCACCTGCACCCCGATGCGGGGATCGCGATCGCGACGTCGGCGGACGGCGAGGCCCTGACCACCGCGATCTTCGGACCGAAGGTCCTCTGGGTCCCCTGGCGCCGTCCCGGCTTCCAGCTCGGGCTCGACATCGCCGCCATCAAGGACGCCCACCCCGAGGCGATCGGCACCATCCTCGGGGGCCACGGCATCACGGCCTGGGGAGACACCTCCGCCGAGGCCGAGGCGAACTCCCTGTGGATCATCGAGACCGCCGAGCGGTACATCGCCGAGCACGGGACCCCCGAGCCCTTCGGGCCTGCCCTGGAGGGTTACGGCCCGCTGCCGGAGGACGAGCGCCGGGCCAGGGCCGCCGCCCTCGCCCCGACCATCCGCGGCCTCGCCTCCACCGACAGGGCGCAAGTCGGCCACTTCACGGATGATCCGCGGGTGCTGGAATTCCTCGCCTCCAGCGGGCACCCGCGCCTCGGCGCACTCGGCACCAGTTGCCCCGACCACTTCCTGCGCACCAAGGTCAAGCCGCTCGTCCTCGACCTCCCGGCCGACGCCGACGTCGAGAGCTGCCTGCTGCGCCTGCGTGAACTGCACACCGAGTACCGGACCGACTACGCCGCGTACTACGACCGGCACGCGACGCCGGACTCACCCGCCATGCGCGGGGCCGATCCGGCGATCGTGCTCGTCCCCGGCGTCGGCATGTTCTCCTTCGGCGCCAACAAGCAGACCGCCCGCGTCGCAGGGGAGTTCTACCTCAACGCCATCAACGTGATGCGTGGCGCCGAGGCCGTGTCCACCTACGCGCCCATCGAGGAGAGCGAGAAGTTCCGGATCGAGTACTGGTCGCTCGAGGAGGCCAAGCTCGCGCGGATGCCGAAGCCGAAGTCCCACGCCGGGCGCATCGCCCTGGTGACGGGAGCGGCGTCGGGCATCGGCAAGGCCATCGCCACCCGTCTGGCGGCCGAGGGCGCGTGCGTGGTCATCGCGGACCTGAACATCGACAGCGCGAGCAGTGTCGCCCAGGATCTCGGTGGGCCGGACGTCGCCATCGGCGTCCGGGCCGACGTCACCGACCCCGCCCAGGTGCTCCGTGCCGTGCAGGCCGCCGTGCTGGCCTTCGGCGGGCTGGACCTCGTGGTCAACAACGCCGGGCTCTCCATCTCCAAGCCGCTCCTGGAGACCACCGAGAAGGACTGGGACCTGCAGCACGACGTCATGGCGAAGGGCTCGTTCCTCATGTCGCAGGCGGCCGCGAAGGTGCTGATCGAGCAGGACATGGGCGGGGACATCATCTACATCTCCTCCAAGAACTCCGTGTTCGCGGGCCCCAACAACATCGCCTACAGCGCCACGAAGGCAGACCAGGCGCACCAGGTACGCCTCCTCGCCGCCGAACTCGGCGAGTACGGCGTGCGCGTCAACGGCATCAACCCCGACGGGGTGGTCCGTGGCTCCGGGATCTTCGCCGGCGGCTGGGGCGCCAAGCGCGCCGCGGTGTACGGCGTGGACGAGGAGAAGCTCGGCGAGTACTACGCCCAGCGCACCCTCCTCAAGCGCGAGGTACTGCCCGAGAACGTCGCGAACGCCGTCGCCGTCCTGACCTCCGACGAGCTCTCGCACACCACCGGGTTGCACATTCCCGTTGACGCGGGCGTCGCCGCCGCCTTCCTGCGCTGACATGGGCGCCCCTCCAGCACCCGTGTTCGCTGCGGTCGACATCGGGGCCTCCTCCGGCCGCGTGATCCTCGGCAGCGTCTCCGGGGGCAGCCCCCGCCTCACGACGGTTCACCGCTTCCCCAACGGCGCGCAGTTCCTCGGCGGCGCGCTGCGGTGGGACATCGATGCCCTCTTCGCCGAGGTGGTGGTGGGGCTGCGCCTGGCGGCCTCCGCCGCAGCGGAGTCGGGTCTGCGGATCGCCGGCATCGGCATCGACACCTGGGCCGTGGACTACGGCTTGGTCGACGACGGCGGGATCCTGCGGCACCTGCCCTTCAGCTACCGCGACACGCGGACCCGGGCGACCGTCGACGTCGTCCACCGCACGCTTCCACCCGAGACCCTCTACGACCGGACCGGGCTGCAGTTCCTGCCCTTCACCACGGTCTACCAGCTCGCCGCCGAGCGGTCGCTCGACGGCGTGCAGGCCCTCCTGATCCCGGACCTGCTCGCCTACCGGCTCACCGGCGAGCGCCGCACCGAGGCGACCAACGCGTCCACCACGGGCCTGCTCGATGCGCGGACGGGTACCTGGGCCGAGGATCTCCTCGACGCGCTCGGTCTCCCCGGTGACCTGTTCCCCCCGCTCGTGGAACCCGGAGCCGTCATCGGGCAACTGCTGCCCGAGGTCGCTCGCGCCACCGGACTGCCCGAGGAGACGGCCGTCGTCGCCGTCGGCTCCCATGACACCGCCTCCGCGGTCGCCGCCGTCCCTGCCACCGGGCCGGGCTTCGCCTACATCTCCTCCGGCACCTGGTCGCTCGTCGGCGTCGAACTCGACGCGCCGATCCTCACGGCCGCGAGCTGCGCCGCGAACTTCACCAACGAGCGGGGTGTGGACGGGACCATCCGCTACCTCCGCAACACGGGCGGGCTGTGGCTCCTCCAGGAGTGCCTGCGGGAGTGGGCCGTCGAAGGGCCGGTCCCGGATCTGCCGACCCTGCTCTCGGCTGCCGCGACGCTCCCGGCGGGCGGGCCCATGATCGACGCCGAGTCCACGGATTTCCTCGCGCCGGACGGGATGCCCGGCCGAATCCGCCGTGCGGCCGGCGATCTCCCGACCCGGGAGTCGGTGGTGCGGTGCATCATGGACAGCCTCGCCGACGCCTACGCGCGCACCCTCCGGGACGCTGCACGCCTCTCGGGACACACCATCGACGTCATCCACGTGGTCGGCGGCGGATCGCAGAACGCCCTCCTCTGCCAACTGACGGCGGACCGCACGGGCCTGCCGGTCCTCGCCGGTCCCGTGGAGGCGACAGCCCTCGGGAACATCCTCGTCCAGGCGCGGGCGGCCGGCCTCCTGGAGAGCGGCCCCGGTCTCGGGAGCATCCGGCGAGCGGCGTACGCCGCGGCGGACACGGTCCGGTACGAGCCTGCACGCAGCGGGGCACGGACGACCGTGCCCCAGCAGGCCTGACGTCCGCGGGCGAACGCCCTGGCGACGTCTGTGCGGCCGGTCCGGACGATGGATGGTCCGGGCGACGGCACGTCTTGGCGTGGAGCACCGACGATGGCGGGACACCTGCCCGCAGTGCGGCGCGATCAGCGGGGTCGGCGCAGTGTGACGGGGCCCTTCGCCGTCGAGGGATCGACGACGACGCCGCGCTGCACCATCTCCGCGAGTCCGCGGGCGGCGAGCCTTCGGGCGGCGTTCCGCGCCGGCTCGTGCAGCGACGCACCATGTCCGCCGAGGGCCGCTGCGGCGTCGGCCGGGTCGACCCCCGAGCCGCGTGCTCCGGCGCCGAGCCGCCCGAGCAGCCACTCCTCCAGCGCCGTGTCGATGGCGCGGACCTTGCGGGACCGGCAGGCGTCGCTGCAGTAGGCGACGTCCTCCCAGTTCCGCTCCCACTTCTTCCGCCACTCGATGCGGCGTCCGCAGGAGCGGCAGGACCTGGGCTCGTGTGCCGGCCCTGCCGACCTCACCATTGCCGCACCACGCCCGTCACATGCGCCCGAAGACGGAGCGGATCACGGCGAACGCGCCGTAGCAGATGAGGCCCAGGGCGACGGCGGTCAGGACGTACGTACCGAGCGGGTGGTGCTGCAGGGCCTTGAGGCTGCCGTCCAGCCCCGTCGACTCCTGGGCATCGCGGACCAGGCCGGCGGTCACGAACAGGCCGCCCACCAGGAGGAGCGCGAGGCCCTTGGCGACGTGCCCCACGACCCCGACCACCTCGATGATGCGGCCGTGGGCGGTGTCCTCGAAGGTCCTGAGTTCCGGGCGGAAGTTCCTGCGCACCCCCTTCACCACGAAGTGGACGCCGATGCCGAGGATGATGCCCGCGGTCAGGAACACGAGCAGCACACCGAACGCCGAGGCCAGCAGGGCCCTGGTGAAGTCGACCGTGGACTCGGAGGAGTCCGGCCCGTCGCCGAGGGCGAACCGCGCGAAGGTCGCCGCCATCGACCCGTAGATGATGACGAGCGACCCGGACGAGATGAGCTTGCCGAGGCGCTGCTTCCGCGGGAGGTGGCGTGCGCGGAGGGTTGCTTCGCTGAACTGCCAGAGCGCCAGGCCCGCGCAGCCGACGGCACAGATCCACATCAGCGCCGTCCCTGCGGGCCCTTCCGCGACCTCCTCCAGCGCACCCGTCGGTTCGGCCTCCCCGTTCCCCCCGAAGGCGATCCGCAGGGCGATCAGGCCGATCAGGATGTGCACGACCGCGAGCGCTCCGAATCCGAGCCGCGCCGCCACGTCGAGGACACGCGTGTCGGAGACGTGCTCGACGGCGTCGGCCGCGCGGCTCGCACGGCCCCGCAGGCCCGCGCTGCTGTCCGTCGTCGCCACCGTGCCCTCCCGCATCTGCCCCAGCCGTCCCTTCCGCCGGTCGGCGGGGACGCTCCGGACGTCTCCCCTCCAGCATAGGAGGAGCGGCACCCCCTTGAGGCTGTCGCTCCGAGGCGGCACACTGGTGGTGCCGGTTGCATCGGCACCACCAGCGCACACCCCGGTCTCACCCCAGCAGTACGTCGGACAGCGCTGTCTCGACCACTGGGAGTGCACATGCTGAATGAGGACGTCGTGACGGAGAGCGGCTCGCTGCGCCTCGCGCAGGAGCGGGACCTCATCGTGGGGCTGGAGGCGGTGGAGATCAGCACCGACCTGCCGCAGGCGATGATCGACGCGGCCGCGATCAAGGCGGCCGCGGAGGAGTTCGGCCGCACCGACGTCGCCCTGTGGGCCGAGGTCACCGCACTCGACGCCCTGACCCGGACCGAGGGCGCGCGCGACGCCCGGGCTCGGGGTGCGCGCATCCTCGGCTGGGCGACCGAGCAGGGCGACACCCGGCTCGCCAGCCGCTGTCATGCCCTCCTCGCGATGACGGACCTCATGGCTGGCCTCTCGGGCGCCGGCGCCGAGCACGCCACGATCGCCGTAACGCTGCTCGACGGGACCGAGCTGCCACGCCTCCGCGCGAAGCTGCTCACCCGCCAGGCGGTCGGCCTGTTCGCCGCGGGCCTGCCGCAGCACGGCTTCGACGTGACCCGGCGAGCCCTGGCGCTCGCGGAGCGGCTGGCCGACCACGAGCTGAAGGCCCAGCTCGCCTCCAACGCGTTCCACGCCGCCATGGACGAGGCGCTGCCGGAAGAGGCATCCCTGTGGACCGAGATCCTCGACGAGGTGGTCGCCGCCGCACCGCACCTCGAGAGCGAGTTCAGCGATGTCCTCATCCGCGGTCACCTCGCGGCCGGCCGGCCGGAGGACGCGTCGGTGGTGCTCGAGCGGTACGGCATGGACGTCACCCCGGGATCGCAGCCTGAGCTCCGCGCGAGCCGGAGGCTCCTCCTCGCGCAGATCCACCACGGGCTCGGGGAGCTGGACCTCGCTGTCCGCGCCCTCGACGAGGCAGAGGCCCTCACGACCCTGCACGAGCTCGAGGAGATCGCGGCGTCCGTCCTCGAGGAACGCGCCGCCGTCGCGGCGACCCAGGGTGACTTCACACTCGCCTACGAACTCCACCGTGCGTTCCACAGCGCCTCCCGGACCCGCTGGCTCGAGGCCCGGCGCTCCCAGGTGGACCACCTGTTCGCGGCCCAGAACCTCACCGAGGCGATCGTCAGGGCGGAACAGGCAGAAGCCGCCGTCGCCGTCGATCCCCTCACCAAGGTGCGCAACCGGCGCTGGGTCGAGGACTCCCTGTCCGACGTCGTGCGGTCATGGCAGACCGGCGGCGCCTGGACCGGGTCCCTGGCCATCGTGGACCTCGACCACTTCAAACAGGTCAACGACCGCTTCGGCCACGCTGCCGGGGACGACGTCCTCGTGTCGGTCGCCGAGTGCCTGCAGGAATGCCACGGCGTCCGGGACGTCGCGCGCATCGGCGGCGAGGAGTTCCTGCTGGTCCTCAAGCAGCACGCGGACCCGCAGGATGTGGCGGACGCCGTCCTGTCCGCTGTCCGCCATCTGCGATGGCCCCACATCCACCGCGGGCTCCACCTCACCGCGAGCCTCGGCTTCGCGGGGTGCGTACCGGGCACGACGTCGTCCGCCCTCCTCCGGGAAGCGGACCTCAACCTCTACCGTGCCAAGCGCACGGGACGGGACCGGGCCGTCGGACCCTGGTAGCCACCCCTGGATCCACAGAGGATGCACGCCGTGCAGGGCCGGCCGGGTACGGGCCGCACGGGCCGATCGGGCGGTCCGGCCGGACGGGTGCGGACCGTGCGGGCCGGTCTCAGGGCCGGCGTGCCAGCCATGCCTCCAGCGACGCCCGGACGAACTCGGCGCCGCCCGGTCCGCCGTAGTTCGCGGCGAAGCGCGGGTCGGCGACGTACATCTCGCCGAGCCCGAGGAGATAGTCGGAGGACAACCGGCCCTCGTCATCGCGGGGGACGCCCGGCACGGTCGAGAGCCAGGCGATGTGCCGGTCGGCCAGCCGGCCGGCCTCCGCGCTGCCGGCCGACACCCCCGTCGACGCGGCGGCCGTCCAGGCGGCGTTGAGGTCCGCCACCTCGTCCTGGAAGGCGCGCCGTTCCTCCTCGCTCCTGCCCCGCCACCAGGAGTCGCCCTGCGCGTAGGCGTCCTCGCCCCATTGCTCCGTCACCTCCCGTTCGTGGCGGGTGTGGTCGAATCCGTCGAACATGGTCTCGGGCATCGGTTCTTCTCCTCGTTCGAGGGCCTCCACCGTGGTGAGGACCGCGTTGATCTGCTGGTCGAGCCGGCGCTGCTCGCTGCGGAGATGATCGAGGTGTGCGCGCAGGGCCGATGCCGGACTGCCGCCCGGTTCGTCGTCGACGATGGTGCGGATCGCCGGCAGGGACAGCCCCAGGGTGCGCAGCAGCAGGATGCGCTGGAGCCGCAACAGGGCAGCGGAGTCGTAGTACCGGTACCCGTTCGCCCCGATGCGTGTCGCCTCGAGCAGGCCCACCTCGCCGTAGTGGCGCAGCGTCCTGCTGGTGGTGCCCGCCAGCCGCGCGACGACCGTGATGGGGTAGTCCATGCCGCTCCTTCCTCGTACCTCCGGCGCTCAGGGGCACCGGTGGGTACAACGGTAGGAGTTGACGCAGCGGCAGGGTCAAATAAGGCGTGTCGGCCACGGCGCGCAGATAGTGGACAGGAGCCGTGGGTCTCCGGTCGGGCCGGTCAGCCCGACCGGACAGCGGTGCACTGCGGAAGCGTCAGCTGTACCAGAACCACTGGGGCGGGCGCCACGACGTCGGCACCGTATGGGCGTTGAAAGTACCGCACTCTGAGCAGCTGTAGCTGGCACTCGCCGGAAGCAGGTCCGTGGAGTGGTCGGCCTGCCGAGCCGGGACGAACTCCTCGAAGATCAGGTAGTCGTCGGTGTGGCACCGGGGGCAGGAGGGTGATTCGCCCGTGTCGAGGAGATGAGAGGTGGGGCCGCTGGTGCGCAGGCTCCGCCCGTGATCGATGGTTGTCATGAGATTCACCTTTTTCGTCTTGCCTCCGGCACTGGAAACAAGTAGTAAGGGTACTTATACCTAGAATATAGACTCCCGCTCCGCCGTGCGGAAGCAGGGATTTCTCGGCGCCGGGGTGGGGTCCGGATGCCGCGACGCCGGCTGGCACAATGGGCTCCATGACTTCCAGGGCCCCGAGATCGTCACCAGCCCTCCCGCCGGAACTGGCGGGTCCGCTCCGCCGGGCCCTCGACTCCAGCCGCGACGTCACCGTCTTCGTGGACGGCACGGCGCACCGCCTTCCCGCGGAGGCCCAGGCCGCCGTCGTCGACCTCCTCGCCCGCCTGTCCGACGGCGATGCCGTGCAGGTGACGTCCGTCGCCGAGTTGCTCACCACGTCGCAGGCGGCGGAGCTCGCCGGGATCTCGCACAGCTACCTCCGGAAGCTCACGGATGCGGGAACCCTCCCGGTCGAGTACCGGGGCTCGCACCGGCGCCTCCGCAGGGCGGACGTCGAGGAGTGGCTCCGTGGCCAGCTCGAGCGCAGGGATCCGGCCGGGGCACCGCACGGGGCGGACGCGGCCGGGTCCCGCTGACGGCCCGGCTCAGCTCGGTGGGACGCGGTCAGTCGCGCTCGAAACGGGGCCGTGACCGCCAGCGCTGGGCCTTGAGGGCCAGGTGCAGTTCGAGGCGCACCAGCCCCGCCAGCGGATCGACGCCGATGATGGAACGAATGCGCGCCAGCCTGTTGTAGACACTGCTGCGGTGGAGATGGAGCTGGGCCGCGACGTCCTGCACCGACCCGTTCTTGTCGTAGAGCAGTTCGAGGACCGGAAGGAGTTCCTCCACACGGTCGGCCTCGCTCAGCTCCGCGAAGTGGACGCTGCCCTGCGCGGGAGCCTGCCAGCCGGCGGCGCCGAGGAACTGGTAGGCCCCGATGTCCGCATAGGCGCAGGTCTCGCCGAGCTGCGGATCCACTGCGGCGGCCTGGACGGCATGCTGCGCCTGCAGCATGGCCTCCATCAGGTCCCGTGGATCGGCCGCGGTCTCGCTCAACCCGAGGATGAAGCGGCCGGCCGACCGGCCTGCGCGCTTCTCCACCTCGCGGGTGTACCTGTCCAGCACCTGCGCCAGCGCCGTGCGGCCCACGTCCGCCGCGCACAGGAGGACCGAGACGTCCGAGGACCCGGCGCTGAACAGGACGGGTGCGACGCCGACCGTCGCCTGCAGCGCGAGGGTGCGCTGCAGCAGCGCGGCCTCGTTCGGGTCGCCCCCCTCCCTCGGTGCGGTCGGATGGGGGACCTCGTACACCATGGCGATGCGCCAGGGGCCGTGGCCACCGAGCTCCCGCCAGCCCCGCAGCTCCTCGACGGCGGTGGCGACGCCGCGGCAGGCCGCCAGGAACGTCCCTTCACGCCGGGTCCGGCGCTCGGAGGATGCCGTGTCGGTCTCGAGGAGCAGTTCGGCCAGCCGGTCGATGGTCGGCCGGACGGCCGGGAGCGCGGCCAGGATCCCGGCGGCGGGGTCATCGCTCGACTGCTGCTGCACCCACAGGTAGCCGACCCGGAAGCCCCGGACGAGGAGGGGGACGCAGACACGTCCGAGCATCCCGAGATCCTCGTTCGCCGGAACGGCGACGGCGCGCACGGCCTGGGTGATGCCGTGCCGCTGCTGCCACTCGCTGACGTCGGCGGGGACCCGCTTGCTGAGGAGGAAGTTGACGCGGACGCGGTCGGCCGAGGTCTGGTGGCTGCTGTAGGCGAGGAGCACGCCGTCGGGATCCTCGAGCGAGAGCCCGCGTCCGAGGCGCTGCGCGATGGACTCGACGACGTCCTCGATGGCCTGGTTCTGCACAGACCAACAGTAGGGCGACCGGTCGTCGCGGGCGACATCTGCCGCGCCCGGACTCGACATCTGTCGATGGCGGCATCGACGTCGCCGTGCTAGTGGTGCGCGTCACAGAGCCACGGTTCCGCGGCGGGGCGCCGTTCCGCCCCTCCGGGCGGGCCGGCCGGCGATGCTCCACGGTGACGTTGATCCGGGACCCCCGATCGGGCCGCCCGGCGCGGGCCTATCGTGGAGTCACCCCGTCCGCCCCGATCGCAGCCTGGAGAATCCCATGATCATCGGCGTCCCCAAAGAAGTGAAGAACAACGAGTTCCGGGTGGCGATCACCGCGTCCGGCGTCCATGAGTTCCGCGCCCACGGACACACCGTCCTGGTCGAGCGCGGTGCCGGGACCGGATCCAGCATCACCGATGCAGAGTACGAGGCGGCGGGAGCCGAACTCGTGGACGAGGCCGACGACGTCTGGGCCCGCGCGGACATGGTCATGAAGGTGAAGGAACCGGTCGCGGCGGAGTACCACCGCTTCCGCGAAGGGCTCATCCTGTTCACGTACCTCCACCTGGCTGCCGAGCCGGAGCTGACCCGCGCCCTGCTCGACGCCAGCGTCACCGCCATCGCCTACGAGACGGTGCAGGACGGCCGCTCGCTCCCCCTCCTCGCTCCCATGTCCGAGGTCGCCGGCCGTCTGTCCGTCCAGGTCGGCGCGCAGGTGATGACGGCACCCGCCGGCGGCCCGGGCCTGCTGCTCGGCGGGGTGGCAGGAGTGCGCCCCGCCAAGGTGGTGGTTCTCGGCGCGGGCGTCGCGGGGACCAATGCGACGGCGATGGCGGTCGGGACGGGTGCGGAGGTCACCATCCTCGACATCGACATCGCCCGGCTGCGCGAGATCGACGCGCTCTACGCGGGCCGCGTCAAGACCGTCGCCTCCAACTCGCTGGAGATCGAGACCTCCGTCCTCGAGGCGGACCTCGTGATCGGCTCCGTCCTCATCCCGGGCGCGCGCGCCCCGAAGCTCGTCACGAATGCCCTCGTCGCGCGGATGAAGCCCGGCAGCGTCCTCGTCGACATCGCCGTGGACCAGGGCGGGTGCTTCGAGGATTCGCGCGTCACCACCCACGAGGACCCGACCTTCCGGGTCCACGGGTCCCTCTTCTACTGCGTGGGCAACATGCCCGGCGCCGTCCCGAACACCTCGACCTACGCGCTGACGAATGTGACCCTCCGCTACGCCGTCGCCCTCGCGGACAAGGGCGTGCAGGGAGCCTTCGCCGCCGATCCGGCGCTGGCCCGCGGACTCAACGTCGCCGCGGGCCGGGTGGCACACCACTCCGTGTCGGCGGCGCACGGCCTCGAGCTCGCCGAGGACTGGGCCGCGCTGGTCGGGTGACCTGTCCGCCGGCCGCGCGCTCAGCGCGGGCCGCGCCGGACGGGGAACGCCGCGTGGACCCGCTCGATGAGCCGGACGACGGCGAGGGCCTCCTCCACCGCAACGGGAGGGGGTCCCTCCCCGTCGATCGCCGCGGCGAGGCCGGCGTAGAACGCCGGGTAGTCGCCCGGTCCCACGGGGAAGGGCTCCGCGGTCCCGCCCGCGCCGAGCACACCGCGGCTCGCGCCCGGCAGGCCGGCAGCGGCTACGGCGACTCCGGCCGGAGGGACACCCCGGTCCAGCAGCGCCTCCTGCGGGTCCGTCCCGGTGATGACGAGCGAACCGGCGCTGCCGGTCACGCGGAACCGTGGGCGGGCCAGCGGCTCGAGCGTGCCGGCGCGCACATGGCTCGTCACGCCCGACGCGTGCTCGATGACGACGAACGCCGTGTCCTCCGCGGAGGTGTCCTCCCGGTTCCGGTGCAGCTGCGCGAAGACGGCCTCCCCCGGGCCGAAGAGCACCAGCGCCTGGTCGATCAGGTGGGTCCCGAGGTCGTGGAGGACGCCGCCGCCCGCAGCGGGCGCCGCCTCGCGCTTCCAGGCCTTGCCGACGGTCGGCTTCCAGGACTCGACAGCGGACTCGACGCTCCGCACGGACCCGAGCCTGCCGGCGTCCACCGCTGCCCGCACGGCCAGGACGTCACCGTCCCAGCGGCGGTTGTGGAAGGGGACGAGGAGCCGGCCGGCCTGCAGGGCGGCGTGGCGCAGCCGTTCGCCCTCCTCGGCGTCGACGACGAGCGGCTTGTCGACCACCACGTGCAGGCCGGCCGCCAGGGCCGCGGTGGCCAGCGGACCGTGCGTCGCGTTGGGCGTCGTGATCACCGCGAGTTCGAGGGCCGGCACCGCGCGGAGTGCGTCGCCGAGGGTGCCGACGACGACGGCATCCGGATGTTCCGTCCGTGCCGCGTCCTGCCGCGCCTCGCTGCGCGTGACCACGGCGGCGACATCGAAGCGCGGGTCATGCCGGAGCAGCGGGGCGTGGAAGACGCGGCCGCCGTGGCCGAACCCGACCAGGACCGTGCTGATCGGACGGTCGGGAGGTGCTGACACGGGCGCGCGGAAGGATCAGGACGGGTCGAAGTGCGCGCGGGGCACGGAGCCGTTGAGGCCGGCGACCATCCCCGCCGCCAGGACGCGCAGCTTGACGTTGCGGGAGTTCGACGCCCGGCGGAGCTTGTCGAACGCGTCCTTCTGCGAGCAGTTGTCCTGCCCCATGATGATGCCGACGGCGAGATCGATCTCCGTACGGGTCTGGAGGACTGCGTGCAGGTCCTCCGCGGTCGCCGTGTGCTGCGCCACCCTCACCGCGAGCTTGAGTGCCTGCGACGCCTGGACGGTGAAGGCCCGTGCCACCCGGCGGTACTCGTCGCTGAAGACCGAGCTGTCCTCTGCGTACAGGTTCAGGGCCGCGCGGGCGGACCCCTCGAGGTCCAGGGGGAGGCAGAACATGGCGCCGACGTCGTTGCGGGCGATGTGCCGCATGAAGTCCGGCCAGCGGTCCTCGGAGACGACATCGGCGATGAAGACCTCGTCGTGGACGCGGAGGGCGTGCAGGCACGGGCCGTCGTTGTGGTCGTACTGCACCTCGTCCATCGCACGGGCCTTCTCGCCACTGCTCGCGACGGTGAGCTGCTCGCTCGGAGACCGCTGCAGGGTGATCCCGCAGTAGGTGTCCCCCTGCGTCCCCAGCGTCTCGGCCGTGAAGTCCGCGAGCTCCTGGAGGAAGGACCGGACGTCCGGATGGTCGACGAGCAGGTCCTGGAGTCGCGCGGCGGCCTCCGCGGGCGGCAGGACCTCCACCTCGTCGGCGACCATGTGGAGGATGCGCGAGGACGGGTCGTCGCCGGCGGATGTCGCCCGGGCATCGGCCTGCGCCTCGGGTAGCTCCTCCATACCGACTCCAACCTCGACTCGCCCGCCGGCAGGCTGCCGGCGCTTTTTCCACAGTGTACAAGGGGTCGGCGATCACCCCGGACCGACATCGGACCGCCTACCGGGGCCCTGAGCGGCGGAGCCGGCGGCGCGCCGTCAGGCGGCGAGAGCAGTGACGAGGGCGGCCCACGAGGCGGTCAGCCGCTCTCCGGACATCCCCCGATCGTCCTGCAGGTGGAGCAGCAGACCGGCGTTGAGGACGGCGGCCAGGTGGTAGGCGCCCACCTCGGGATCGGATACCCCGATCTCCCGCAGCAGCATCGCGAGGTGCAGGCGGACCAACCGCTGCGTCGGGTGCTCGAGATCGGGTCCGCCCTGCTGTTCCGTGGCCCGGAGGATCTGTCCGTCCAGGCGTATCCTGGCGATGCTCGCCTCTCCGAAGGCGATGAGCCGCTCCAGCGGCGGGGCGCCCGGGCCGAGCGGCGGCGGACCGCTCATGAAGGCCTGCTGCAATTCCCGTCCGGCCTCGTCGGCGAGTGCGTGCATGAGGCCCGCCCGGCTTCCGAACCGGCGGAAGACGGTTCCCTTGCCCACCCCCGCCCTGCGCGCCACCGCATCGGTGGTCAGCCGTTCCGCACCGCAGGTCGCCACGATCTCGGCCGCGGCGTCGAGCAGGAGCCGGCGGTTCCGCGCCGCATCCATGCGTTCTCCATCGTCGCCCGTGACCCGGAGCAAGCCCTCCCCCTGCATGGGGCAAGCATAGACCCGGAATAAAACGGACCGTGGTCCGCTTGACCCTGAGCAGACGCGGTTCGATACGTCCGCACCAGCCCCGGCCGCGAGGTCACTAGCAACGGAGATTTCATGACCACCACGATCCTGACACTCGTCGGCAGCCTCCGCGAAGGCTCCATCAACCGCCAGCTCGCAGAGGCCGCGAAGGAGCACGCGCCCGACGCCGTGACCGTGGTGACGTTCGATCGCCTGAGTGAGGTCCCGTTCTACAACGAGGACATCGACAACGACGCCGACCGCCCGAAGTCGGCCGACGACCTCCGCGCCGCGGCCGCCGACGCGGATGCCCTCCTCCTCGTCTCGCCCGAGTACAACGGCACCATGCCCGCCGTCCTGAAGAACGCGATCGACTGGCTGTCCCGCCCCTACGGCGCCGGCGCCATCTCGAGCAAGCCGGCCGCCGTCATCGGGTCCGCCTTCGGCCAGTACGGCGGAGTCTGGGCCCACGACGAGGCCCGCCGCGCCCTCGGCGTCGCCGGAGCGTCGGTCGTGGACGACACCAAACTGTCCATCGGCGGATCGATCACCCGCTTCGCCGAGGTCCACCCGAAGGACGACGCCGAGGTCGCCGGCCAGGTGTCGGACGTCCTCTCGGCCCTGGCGGGAGCTGCGTCACCCGTCGCAGCCTGAGGCTCCTACCCTCGGCCGGGCATACCCGGATCGGAACACGACGACGCCGGCGCAGGGATGCGCCGGCGTCGTCGTGCGTGCACCGGAGCGTTCCGGCGACCGGGTGTCAGTGCCAGAGGCTGTCCGCCCAGGCCGCGTCCCTGAGGTAGTCCCGCGCAGGTCCGATCTCCCACAGCTGACCCTGCGATTCGAGCACGCCGTCGTTCTGCATGGACTGGACCGCCTCGGAGGAGCAGCCGAGCGCCTCGGAGAGATCGTCCTGGTCCATGGCGAGCACGATGGTGTTCCTGGCATTCATGGTGCAGTCCTTCGCTCGATGGGTCCTGGGCGGCCGTGACCGTCAGGGCTGTCGTGGTGCAATGAGGTCCATCTGCGGCTTCCAGCTCCGCGCGTAGAGACCGAGGGCGGCCTCCTCGCGGGGGACGAATCCGAGGCGGTTGAGCGTCATGTGCGCCTGGTAGACCGTGAGGTGCTGGGCGCTGCGGCTGACCCGCACCTTGTCGGCGCGGTAGAGGTAGGTGTCGAGCGCCCGGTACCAGCGCCGTCGCCAGTTGTGCACCGCGGACTCGGATGCCGTCGCCGCCATCAGGGCATGGAAGCCGGTCGCCTTCGAGGAGACCTGCGCCGCCATGGCGTCGCGGACTGCCGGAGCGCGCGGCCCGACGTCGGCGGTGCAGGTCCGCAGGTGGCTGTCCCAGTAGAAGTCCCAGGTCAGGCGGCGGCGATCCTGCCAGCCGGCCGAGCGCGGCCCTCGCATCATGCTCTGGGCGGCGTCGAACAGGACCAGGGCGCCGAGCGCCGAACGGCTCTGCATGCGGGGGAACCGCTGGTTGCCCCAGATCGCCAGCTCGGAGCTGAGTTCGAAGACCTCCTCGGCCAGGTGGAGCCCCTCCACACCGCCGTACTTCACGAGGTTCGCCTCGAGCTGGGGGTCGGCCATCTCCTGGCCGCCCGAGTAGTAGGTGTTGCTCGCGGGAGCCGTGTAGTGCTGCCGGACCGCCAGCAGCGGCAGGGCCTGCGCACTGCGGGCCTGGAGCGCCCGCTGGAAGGTGCGGAGCCTCTCGAGGACCCGGGGGTGCGCGTGGATGCTGAGCCTGATCTGGCTGACCACTCCGGTGGATGCGTCCTCGCACCGCGTGAAGTACCAGCGTTTGGCGCCGAGCGCCTGCGCCTGCGCCACCAGCGGGGTGACCAGCTCTTCGATGATGCCGTCCGCTACATCGAAGCCACCCGTCGAGAGGGAGAGATGCCACCACTGAGTGCTGACGACCGTCCGTGAGGCGGTTCGCACGGCTGTCAGCTGACTCATGGCTCTCTCCTTCAGGGTCTGTGATCACCCCCGCTGGGGCGGGCTATGGGAGCGGCGCCCGGGCTCTAGTCCGGCGCCGCCGTGTTCCTACTTGGGCCAGTCCCAGCTGCTGGCCGAGACCGAGGCCTTGGGCCAGTCCCAGCTTGCCGCGCTGATGGTCTGACCTGCCGGCACAACGGCTCCGACCAGGATCATCAGGCCTGCAGTTGCGCCGAGTACCTTCTTCATGGCGATCCTTCCTTGCCCGTTCCCCGGGAGGTCGAACTGGTCCGCACTGCGGATGCGCAGTGCCCGTATCCATCGGCATCCCGGTCAGGACCCCGGTGAACCGGCTCCATCAGAATGTCGGTGCGCAGAGGGTAGTGTCCAGCAGTACGGGTGGCCGTTTGCGGACATGACGCCAACCGGACGCCGAGCGGATGCGGACACCACGCCCAGGCGTGCTCACAGGGATCGCGGGGACGGCGGATCCGCGGAACGACGCGGATCCGCGGCTCGGACGGGGCCGGTGGATTGCCAGCCCGCCAGATGTGTCATTAACTGGACATGTCATGTTTTTCGCACCGTGCTGAATGCTCATGACCGGGGACGACAGGGAGGGTTCATGCTGGATGCCACGGCGCTGGAGGTCTATCGCTATGCGGTGGGTCATCCCGGCTGGACCCGTGCCGAGGTGTCGGAGAAGCTGGGCCTGACACTGCGCCGGATCGACGAGGCCATCGGCGAGCTGTCCCGGCGCCGGCTGCTCAGCCCTCAGGCTGGCAGCGACGACGGCCTCGTCGCGGTGTCCCCCGATGTCGCCCTCGCCGATCTGGTCGACGCCGACGAGCGCACCCTGCAGGACCTGAAGGCACGCATCAGCAGCCAGCGGCGCGAACTCTCGAGCCTCCTCCCCACCTTCCTCGATGCGCGCAAGCACGTCCTCGCGAGCACCTCGGTGGAGACACTCGAGGACCCGCACCTCATCCACCGCGTGCTCATCGACTACGGCCGGGATGTCACGGAGAAGGTCTACATCGCGCAGCCGGGACAGGGCTCGACGGCGGACGTCCACGAGGAGAGCGTGCGGAAGGACCTCGAACTCCTGGAGAAGGGCGTACGCCGCCGCACCCTGTACGACACGAGCACGAGGGACCACGTCCCGACACGGAAGGCCGTCGAGGCCATCGCCGCCGGCGGGGGCGAGTTCGGAGTCCTCCCGTTCATCCCGCTGCGCATGCTGATCTTCGACGAGAAGCTGGCGCTGGTGGGCCGTCAGCTGACGCGCGACGACAAGGCGGCGCTGGTGATCCGGGACCACAGCCTCATCAACATCTTCACGCAGCTGTTCGAGATCGCCTGGGAGATCAGCCAGGCGTTCCTGGCACCCGAGGAGGTGGAGTCCCCGCTCAGCAGCCTGCAGCGCTCGATCATCCAGGGACTCGCCAGCGGACTCTCCGACGAGTCGATCGCACGGCGGCTGGACATCAACGTCCGGACGTGCAGGCGGCACATCGCCTGGATGCTCGAGACCCTGCGCGCGGACAGCCGTTTCCAGGCCGCCCTGAAGGCCCGCGACGCCGGCTGGATCTGACAGCCCACGCTCCACTGGTCAACACCTGTTGCCTGATGGTCAACACGCGCCTAGACTCTGGGCGTGACGTCCTCAAGCGAAGCCTCCGCCGACCTCCTGCCCGCCGAGACGGAAGCCGCCCTCGAACGCGCCGTCGACTCCGCAGCACGGCACGATCCGCTCTTCTCCGTGCGCGCGGCGAACATCAAGCAGTCGGCCGTCCGCGACGTCTTCGACATCTCGATCCGCCCCGGCCTCGTCTCCCTGGCCGGCGGCAGCCCCTACCTGAGGTCCCTCCCCCTCGAGGACCTCGGCCGTACGGCCCAGAAGATCATCGCCGAGCACGGCCTGGAGGCGCTGCAGTACGGCGGCGGGCAGGGCATGGCGGAACTGCGCTCTCTCGTCTGCGACGTCATGGCCGCCGAGGGGATCGTGGGCGCCAGTCCCGACGACATCGTCATCACCACCGGATCGCAATCCGCCCAGGACGTCGCCGCCAAGGTCTTCTGCGATCCCGGAGACGTGATCCTCTGCGAGGACCCCACGTACGTCGGCGCCCTGAACACCTTCGAGGCCTACGAGGTGGACGTCGTCACCGTCCCGATGGACGAGGACGGACTGATCCCGGACGAACTCGAGCGCATCATCGGCGAGCTCGAGGCGGAGGGGCGGACCATCAAGCTGCTCTACACGATCCCCAGCTTCAACAACCCGAGCGGCATCACCCTGGCCGCCGACCGCCGCCAGCGCGTCGTCGACATCTGCCGCGCGCACACGATCCTGGTCCTCGAGGACAACCCCTACGGCATGCTCCGCTTCGACGGCGAGCCCCTCGAGCCCCTGCGCGCGGCCAACCCCGAGGACGTCATCTACCTCGGCTCGTTCTCCAAGATCTTCGCACCCGGTGTGCGCCTGGGCTGGGCGCTGGTGCCCAGGCACCTCTACCGCCGGTTCTACCTGGCCTGCGAGGCGGTGGTGCTCTGTCCGTCGCCGCTCACGCAGATGCTCGTCACCGCCTATCTCACGGAGTACGACTGGCGCGGCCACCTGCAGTCCATGCGCGGCCTCTACCGCGAACGGTGCGAGGCCATGCTCGGCGCCCTCGCCGCCGAGCTGCCGGACGGCGTGCACTGGACCACGCCCGACGGCGGCTTCTTCGTCTGGGTCACCCTGCCCGAGGGGATCGACACCTATCCCCTGCTCTACACCGCCATCGACGCCGGCGTCGTCTTCATCCCGGGTGCCGCCTTCACGCCGTCGGACGAGCCGTCGAACAAGCTGCGCCTGGCGTTCAGCGCCGTGTCCCCCGAGGACATCGTCGAGGGCGTCCGGCGTCTCGCGCCGATCCTCCGCGGTGCCATCACCGGTCTCCGGACGCCCTAGGGCTCAGCGCGGTCAGCGCCTCTGCTGGCGGAACGTCACCGTGATCGAGATCAGCGCGGCGACGATCACCAGGATGGACAGGCGGGCGATCGTGTCCAGCCCTGGGAAGGCGAGTTGCAGGAGGCTCGAGGCGATGAAGCCGACGACCACGACCAGCAGCAGCCTGCTCAGCGGGTACCGGGCGCGCGGTCGACGGCCGGGATCCTGCCCCGGCAACTCCTGGTTCATGCGCCAACCCTAGTCGAGGAGCAGCGCGGGTTCCTCGAGGATCGAGGCGACGTCCGCCATGAAGCGGGCACTGAGATCCCCGTCCACCACGCGGTGGTCGAAGGACCCCCCGAGGGTCGTGATCCACCGGGGGATCACCTCGCCGTCGAGCACCCAGGGTTTCTGCTTGATGGTGCCGAAGGCCACGATCGCCACTTCCCCCGGATTGATGATGGGCGTTCCCGTGTCGATGCCGAGGGCGCCGATGTTCGTGACGGTCAGCGTGCCGCCCTGCATCTGGGCAGGCTGCGTCCTGCCCGCCCGCGCCGTCGTCGCCAGCTCGTTGAGGGCCAGTGCGAGTTCCTTCAGGGAGAGATCCTGCGCATCCTTGATGTTCGGCACCATGAGGCCCCGTGGCGTGGCGGCGGCGATCCCGAGGTTCATGAAGTGCTTGACGAGGATCTCGTCATCGGACCAGGTCGCGTTGACGGAGGGGTTCCGTGCAGCAGCCCAGATGACCGCCTTCGCGAGGATCAGCAGGGGCGAGACCTTGATGCCCTCGAAGTCCCGGCTGGCCTTGAGCCGCTTCACGAACTCCATGGTGCGCGATGCGTCGACGTCCACGAAGATGCTGACGTGCGGCGCGGTGAAGGCGCTCTGGACCATCGCCCTCGCGGTGGCCTTGCGGACGCCCTTGACCGGGATGCGCTCGATGCGGTCGCCCCCGAGGAGCTTGCGCTCCGACCAGAAGGAGTCGGCGCCGTCCTGCTCCGCGTCACGCTGCGACTGGTAGCTCATGAGGTCCTGCTTCGTGACCTCGCCGGCGGATCCGGTGGCCGGGACATCGGCGAGGTTGATGCCGAGGTCCCGTGCCGCCTTCCGGACCGGTGGCTTCGCCAGGACGCGATTGATGAGCTGGTTGAGTGGGTTCACCCGGCCCTGCGCGCTGCCACTGGCGGACGGCGCCGGCGTCGCGCTGGGCGCCTGCTGTCGATCTGCCGTCCTCGGGCCGGCTGAGGCCGGCGGTGCGGGCGCGACCGTCGCGGTGGACTGCCCGTCGGCGGGCTGCTGGGAGCTTCCCGCCGCCCGGCCATCGCTCCTGCCCGGATGGCCGGCCGCCGACGCGGCGGACACGGCCCGGGCCGGGCCGGACGGTGACTTACGGGGGCGGCGTTTGACGGCATCGGCCTTCGGGCCCGTCCCGACGAGGGGGCCGGGCACCGGATCCGCGGAACCCGATCCTGCTGCCGTGTCCCCTCGCGTTGCTGCGGGGCCTGCGCCGGACGTGGCCTCACCGCCGGCAGCGGAGTGACCTCCGGTGACCGGTGCGGAGCCATCGCCGCGAAGGGCTCCTGCCTGCGGGCCCGCCAGTTCTCCCGGCATCTCCGGCACGGGGACCTGGCCCTCGGTCGCGGTGGCCGGGCGTGCCTCGCTCCCGGCGGGCTCGTCTGCCGGTACCTGCGCGTCGCGGCCGTCCGAACCGTCGGGCCGAGGCGCCGCCCCGGACGTCGGCGCAGTCACGGCGGAGCCACCACTGCCGCCACTGCTGCCGCTGCCGGACGGTCCGGTGCCGTCCTCCACGGAGATGATCGGCGTCCCGACCTCGATCGTCTCGCCCTCCGGCACCAGCAACTCGGAGACCGTGCCCTCGTAGGGCGAGGAGAGCTCGACGAGGGACTTCGCGGTCTCGATCTCGCAGATGATGTCGTTGACGGACACGGCTGCGCCCGGCGCCACCCTCCACTGCACGATCTCCGCCTCGGTGAGGCCTTCACCGACGTCGGGCAGGTTGAACGTCTTCAGCGTCATGGTGGTCCTTCAGTATGCGAAGGCACGGTCGAGTGCCTCGAGGATGCGGTCGATGTCGGGCAGGTACTGCTCCTCCACACGGGCGACCGGATAGGGCATGTGGAACCCGCCCACACGGATGACGGGCGCCTCGAGGAACAGGAACGCACGCTCGGAGATGCGCGCGGCGATCTCGCCGCCGATCCCGCCGAAGGTCGGGGCCTCGTGCGCGACGATCAGCCGCCCGGTGCGGGTCACGGACTCGGTGACGGTGTCGAAATCGATCGGCGAGATGGACCTGAGGTCGATGACCTCGACGCTCCGCCCGTCCTCCTCGGCAGCGGCGGCCGCCGCCAGCGCCACGGGCACCAGCGGACCGTAGGCGACCACCGTCGCATCGGTGCCACGGCGCAGGACGTGCGCGGTGAACGGATCACCGACGGGTGCCCCCGTGTCCACCTCGCCCTTGAGCCAGTACCGCCGCTTGGGCTCGAAGACGATCACCGGGTCCTCGCAGCTGACGGCCTGCTGGATCATCCAGTAGGCGTCCTGGGGATTCGAGGGCGTGATGATCCGCAGGCCGGCGGTGTGGGCGAACAGCGCCTCCGGCGACTCCGAATGGTGCTCCACGCTGCCGATGCCACCGCCGTAGGGGATGCGGATGACCACGGGGGCACTCAGCATCCCGTCGCTGCGGGTGCGCAGCTTGGCGAGCTGGGTGGTGATCTGGTTGAACCCCGGGAACACGAAACCGTCGAACTGGATCTCGCAGATGGGCCGGTAGCCGCGGAGGGCGAGGCCGATCGCGGTGCCGATGATCCCTGACTCGGCGAGCGGGGAGTCGACCACGCGCATCGCGCCGAAGTCCTTCTTCAGTCCGTCCGTGACCCGGTACACGCCTCCGAGCTCACCGATGTCCTCCCCCATGAGCAGGGTCTTCGGATCGTTCGCGAGGGACGCGCGAAGCCCCTCGTTGATCGCCCTGGCGATGGTCATGGTCGCCATCAGGCGTGCTTCCCTTCGTCGGCGAAACCGGACTCGTACTGCTGGAAGAACCGCAGTTCCTCCTGCACGAGTGGGTGCGGCTCGGCGTACACGGCCGCGAAGCGGCTCTCCAGATCCGGCGCGGTCATCGACAGCACGGCCGCCCGGAGGTCCGAGGCCATGACCCGGGCCTCGTCCGCCAGCCCCTCGAAGAAGGCGTCGTCAGCGAGTCCGGCCGAGCGCAGATAGGTCTCGAGGCGGGCCAACGGGTCCCGGGTCCGCCACTCCTGCTCGTCACCGGACAGCCGGTACTTGGTCGGGTCATCCGCGGTGGTGTGTGCACTCATGCGGTAGGTGTACGCCTCGATCAGTACCGGCCCCCTGCCGGTCCGCGCGTGCTCGAGGGCCCAGCGGGTGACGGCCTCGACCGCGAGGACGTCGTTGCCGTCCACGCGGACGCCCGGGAAACCGTACCCCTCGGCCCGCTTCGCCAGCGGCACGCGCGTCTGCACCGTCGAAGGCACGGAGATGGCCCACTGGTTGTTCTGGCAGAAGAACACGACGGGTGCATCGAAGGACGCCGCGAACACCATGGACTCGTGGATGTCGCCCTCGGAGCTGGCTCCGTCGCCGAAGTATGCGACGGACGCCGCCTGCGGCAGGGAAGGATCGGCGAGCTGGTCCCGCTGGATCCCCATCGCGTAGCCCACGGCGTGCAGGGACTGCGCGGCGAGCACCAGCGTGTAGAGGTGGAAGTTCCGCTCCCGCGGATCCCAGCCGCCGTTGGTCACGCCGCGGAAGAGACGCAGGATCTCGGACAGCTCGACGCCGCGGGTCAGCGCGACGCCGTGCTCGCGATACGTCGGGAAGGCGTAGTCCTGGGCCTCCATGGCGCGGCCCGACCCGATCTGGGCGGCCTCCTGACCGGTGAGGGGGACCCAGAGGGCCAGCTGCCCCTGCCGCTGCAGGGCGGTGGACTCCTGGTCGAAGCGGCGGACCAGGTACATGTCCCGGTAGAGCGAGAGCAGGTGCGGCGCGTCCGACGTCGAGAGGTAGGGGGCGAAGTCGACGAGCTCACCGGCGATCCCGGCCGTCATCCCGTCGGCCAGCCGGCCCTCCGGATCGAGGATCCGGAGCATGTCCGGCTCGGCCTGACGGTCCTGCCCGAGTTCCGCCGTGCGCGCCGCGCGCTCGACCTCCTCGACCTCGAACTCCGCTGTCGGCAATCGACCGCCGTTCATCCCTAGCTCCTCATCCGACCTGCACATTCCATGTGGGGAATGTATGCCATCAGTCATACACCGGAGAACATATCTTCCGGTGACATCCTGACCAAGACTAGTCAGCGCGGGCCGACGGGCCTATTTAAGACGGCGTCAGCGTTCCGCTGGACGGTGCGGGAAGTCTCTGCACAGCGCGAGGAAACGGGTGTTCGCGGCCTCCTCGCCGATCGAGACCCGAACCCCCTCGGACCCGAAGGCACGGACGGACAGGGCATGCTCGCCGGCCCGGACGGCGAAGTCCTGGGTGTGCTCGCCCAGGGCGAGCCAGACGAAGTTCCCCTCGGCCTCCGGGATGGTCCACCCCAGGTCCCGAAGGCCCGCGACCACCCGGATGCGCTCGTCGACGATGCTCTGCACGCGCACCTCGACCTCGTCGATGTGGCGCAGGGACGTCACGGCCGCGTGTTCGGCGATCTGGGAGACCGCGAAGGGAACGGCGCTGACGCGGAGGTGCTCGGTCAGGGCCGGCTGGGACACGGAGTATCCGACGCGCAGCCCGGCCAGCCCGTGCGCCTTGGAGAAGGTCCGGAGCACGATCACGTTCTCGTACTCGCGATAGAGCTCGATGCCGTCGACGGCATCGGACCTCCGGACGAACTCCTGGTACGCCTCGTCGATGACGACGACGATGTGGGCGGGTACCTTCTCGAGGAAGGCGACGACGTCGTCTCGGGTGAGCACCGGCCCGGTCGGGTTGTTGGGCGTGCAGAGCATGACCACGCGGGTACGGTCGGTGATCGCGGCCGCCATCGCGTCCAGATCGTGGGTGCCGTCCGGGCGGACCGGCACCTGCACTCCCGCGGCGCCGGCGAGCCCGACGCTGATGGGATAGGCCTCGAAGGAACGCCACGCGTACACGACCTCGTCGGGGGCGTCGAAATCGTTCTGGCCCGCGAAGGTCGCCAGGATCTGGTTCAGCGCGCCGAGGCTGCCGGCCCCGGTGACGATGTCGGTCGCAGGGACGCCGAGGTAACCCGCGAGCTCGGTCCGGAGGGCCGTGGTCATCGGGTCGGGGTACCGGTTGACCGAGGTCTCGGAGGCGATCGCCTCCAGCACGGCCGGGAGGGGCGGAAGGGGGTTCTCATTCGAGGACAGCTTGAAGCTCTCCAGGCCCTCCACCACCACGGGCGGCTTGCCCGCGGCATATCGCGGGAGCTTCCCGAAGACGCCGCGTGGGCGCAGGCCCTGGTTCGTGCTGCCCGCGGTGTCCCGCCCGGAGGTGGACGGTGCCTGCGAGTCGTCGATCGAAGTCATGGCCATAGCCTAGACCCGCCGTCCGCGGCACGCCCTCCCGCCGCCGTCTGCGCCACCGGCAACGGATTCGGTCTCCGGACCGCGGTGAAGGAGGACCGTCGGGCCGCGCCGCGCGTAGCGGCCGAAGCGAGGAGTGACGTGGCGGGACCCAGCGACGGCGCGGTGCTGGCGTCGACCAGGCGCGCCCCCGCTGTGTAGTTCCCGAGCTTGTGCGCCGGTCCCAGCCCCCAGGGTTCGGCGGACCCGTCCGCCTCCCGTCCCAGCGGCGGCACCTGATGGGTCAGCGTGACGGTGGTCCGGTGGGGATCGTCGGGGTTGGGGATCGCGTCGAGGAGCGGGACCGGGTCCACTGCATGCTCCAGGTGCAGGTACTCGGTGTCCGCCGTCGGGTGCCACCCCGTGGGTGAGCCGACCGTCACGACCAGCTGGACGTCGTACGACGCGCCGAGACCGGTCCCGCGCGCGAGATTGACGGCGTGGATCCCGCCCTGGCTGTACCCCGCCAGGATGAGTGCGTCCCCCTCCTGCGCCCCCGCTCGACGCAGCGCCTCGCGCACAGCGGCTTCGGTGTGGCGGCTGTCCTCCGCGAGAGCCTCGGCGACACCCCCTGCGTCGAACGGGTTGCTGCCGCGCGCGTCGCCCACCAGCCCGGACTGCGTTCCGGGCAGCACCACCAGATGGACCGGCTGCGTCTCCGTACCCAGCCGCAGCACCTCGAACACGCCGGGCCCCTCCGCCTCCACGGCGGAGATCCGGGCGACGACGCCCTCGATCGACCCATCGAAGGCGACCACGTCCGAGGCCGTCCCGGAGCCCCCACCGCGCGTCTCCAGCAGGTTGATGGGCCTGACGTCCAGCGCGCCGCGACGGATGGCTTCGCGGGCGAGGGCCCGCGCCGTCACCACCGATGCGCGGCGCGCCGACTCGGTCGCTGCACGGGCCGCATCATCCGCCCAGGCATAGGCGTCCACGGCAGATCTCAGCCTCTCCCCCGTCTCGGTGAGTGACGCCGCGTTCTCCATGGCCGAGTAGAAGGAGGCACCGACCTGCCCGCGTGCCTCCTGGTAGGCCGCTCCGGCGCCCGGGGGCAGGAACTGCACCGGACGCCATGGCAGCTCGGCGACCTCCGCATCGAGCTGCGCGAGCGCCGTGGCGACCGCGGCGGTGTCCGATGCGAGCACGGAGAGGACGCTCGCGGCGTGGTCGAGTTCCTCCCACTGGAAGCGGATCCCGCCCACACCTCCGCGGATCAGCAGCAGGCCGTCGCCGGGATCCTCGGGCCCGAGCAGCCGCGTCACAGCCCTGCCCCTCGCTGCAGGGCCTCCGCCACGCGGACGAGGCGGCCGTACTCGCCCAGGAGACGGGCTGCGGAGTGGAGCAGCTCGATGGTGCCCGAGAGCTCGCTGCACCGCTCGGCCAGGTACGTACGGAAGGCGCCGCCCGCGGGCGAGTCCCAGGAGAGGAGGGAGACGGACAGCGCGTGGCGCCGCACATCGGTGAGGCTCTCCGCATGCCGGGTCAGGGCTGCCTGGATCGCCAGTACGTCGTCGCCCGCGCCGCCCCCCGGACGGCTCGTACCACCCTCCCCGCCACTGTCCATGATCCGTCCCCTCGCCCGCCCTGTTCGTCCACGCTAGGAGCCCTGCGGAAAGGCCACCCGAGGGTGGCCGGGTATGTGGACAGGCCGTGAGGAGCCGGCCCCGCTCCATGGAAGGATGGAGCCATGGCTGACTCCGCACTCTCCCGGGTTGAATTCGCTGCTCTGTCCCGAGGGGAGGGAACGTCGCTGACCCTCGGCCCCCTCGACGGCCGGTACCGTGACGCCGTGGCGCCCCTCGTCGACTTCCTGTCGGAGGCGGCCCTCAACCGCGATCGCGTGCACGTCGAGGTGGAGTGGCTCATCCACCTCACGCGTCACTCCGTCCTGCGCGGTACCGAGCCACTCACCGCGGACCAGGAGGAACGGCTCCGCGCCGTGGTCACCTCGTTCGACGCCGCCTCGGTCGCGGAGCTCGCGGAGATCGAAGCAGTCACGGTGCACGACGTCAAGGCGGTGGAGTACTTCATCGGACGGCGCCTGGACGGGATCGGCATCGGACACCTGAAACCGCTCGTCCACTTCGGCTGCACCTCCGAGGACATCAACAACCTCTCCTACGCGCTCGGGATCAAAGGCGCCGTCACCGAGGTCTGGCTGCCGGCAGCGCGCTCACTCGTCGCCTCGATCGCCGATCTGGCACGTTCGTCCCGCGAGACCCCGATGCTCTCCCGGACCCACGGCCAGCCGGCGACACCGACCACGCTCGGCAAGGAGATGGCCGTCGTCGCCCACCGCCTGACGCGCCAGCTGGACCGCATCACGGCCACGGGGTTCCTCGGCAAGATCAACGGCGCCACCGGAACCTATGCGGCCCACTACGCCTCCGTCCCGGACGCCGACTGGGAGGGCGTGGCCCGGACCTTCGTCGAGGGCCTCGGCCTGACCTGGAACCCGCTGACCACGCAGATCGAATCCCATGACTGGCAGGCCGAGCTCTACTCCGACGTGGCCCGCTTCAACCGGATCCTCCACAACTTCTGCACGGACGTGTGGAGCTACATCTCCATCGGCTATTTCGCGCAGGTCCCGGTGGCCGGCGCCACCGGGTCCTCGACGATGCCGCACAAGGTGAACCCGATCCGCTTCGAGAACGCCGAGGCGAACCTGGAGATCTCCTCCGGCCTGCTGGACGTGCTGTCCTCGACGCTCGTCACGTCCCGCTGGCAGCGCGACCTCACCGATTCCTCCAGCCAGCGCAACATCGGTGTCGCCCTCGGCCACTCCCTCCTCGCCGTCTCCAACGTGGCCAAGGGACTCGCGAGGCTCGATGTCGCGGAGGACGTGCTGGCAGCAGACCTCGACGGCAACTGGGAGGTGCTCGGCGAGGCGGTGCAGATGGTCATGCGCGCCGAGGCGATCGCGGGCGTGCCGGGACTGGACGACCCCTATGAACGCCTCAAGGACCTGACCCGCGGCCGGCGGGTTGACGCGGCCCGGATGCGCGAGTTCGCGAGCGGGCTCGGGCTGAGTGCGGAGGCCGAGCAGAGGCTGCTCGCGCTGACGCCCGCCGGCTACACCGGTATCGCGGCTCGGCTCGTGGACCATCTCGGCTGACCGCGTACCGGCGCTCCGCCGGGCAGCAGTCACGATCCCCGTGCCGCACCGGAAAGGCTCCATGCCACGAACACCACCCGCCCCGCCGCTCATCAGGGCCGGCAGGAGCTCCCTGCACGTCATGACCTTCAACATCCGCTACGACCGTCCTGCCGCCCGGCCCGGGGACATCGACTACTGGCCGGACCGCATCCCGCCGCTGCAGGACGTGCTGCGGCGCGAGGTGCCCACGGTCCTCGGCGTACAGGAGGCACTGCACCACCAGCTCGTGGTCGTCGAGGCCGCTCTCCCCCCGCGGTACCGCATGATCGGGGCCGGGCGTGACGGCGGGAGCCGGGGTGAGTACTCCGCGATCTTCTACGACGCGCGCCGCCTGCAGCTCATCGAGTGGGACCAGTTCTGGCTCTCCGACACCCCGAAGCTGATCGGGTCCTCGACGTGGGGTAACGGCGTGCCGCGGATCGCGACGTGGGGCCGCTTCCGGGACACCTCGACCGACCGCGAGATCCTGCTCGTCAACACGCACTTCGACCACGAGTCGGATCTCGCGCGGATCCGGAGCGCCGCCGCCGTGCTCGACCTCGTCACGTTCTTCCGCCCCCGGCTGCCCACCATCGTCATGGGTGACTTCAACTCCGACGCCGGCACCTCGTCCGCCTATCGGAGCTTCCTGGACTCGGGCGTGCTCGGCGACGCCTGGGTCCGCGCGGACGAACACCTCACGCCGGACCTCGGCACCTTCCCGCGCTATGAACGGCCGGTCGACGGCGGGCGCCGCATCGACTGGATCCTCACGACGCCGGACGTCCTCGTGCGGCAGGCCGCCGTCAACACCTCCACCCTCGACGGCCGCTGGGCCAGCGACCACGCGCCCGTGCAGGCCCTCGTCGAGATCCCCCGCAGGGGGTCGGGCGCCGCCTACCCCGTGACGCCGCGCTAGCAGACACGCCCGCTGGCTCGGAGCGCCGATGTCCTGTTGACCCCGGCGTCGGGCGGACCGGACCCTTGACGGCATGGAGTGGGTGACCGGGGTCCTTGCCGCGGAGGACTACGAGGTGGGCCGGCAGATCGTGCAGCGCGGGGTCGCGGCGGTCTACCTGGTCGCCTTCACCTCGGCGCTGAACCAGTTCCCCGCCCTCCTCGGGGAGCGGGGACTGCTGCCCGTGCCCGAGTACCTCCGGCGGGCTGGCGACCGCGTGGGTCCCACGCTCTTCCGCCGCGGATACACCGATGGCCGGCTCCGTGCCGTGGCCTGGACCGGCATCGTCCTCTCGGCGCTCCTGGTCCTCGGGCTGCCGCAGGCAGGCCCGCCCTGGCTGCCCCTCGTCGCCTTCCTGGTGCTGTGGGGGCTCTACACGTCGATCGTGAACGTGGGGCAGGTGTTCTACGGGTTCGGGTGGGAGAGCCTGTTGCTGGAGGCCGGGTTCATCGCCGCGTTCCTCGGGTCGGACGAGGTGGCCCCGCCGTTCCTCGTCCTGCTCATGATCCGCTGGCTCGTCTTCCGTCTCGAGTTCGGCGCGGGCATGATCAAGATGCGCGGCGACCGCTCATGGCGCGACCTCACCGCCCTGGACCACCACCACGAGACGCAGCCGATGCCGAACCCGGCCAGCCGGTTCTTCCACCTCCTGCCGAAGCCCCTGCACCGCATCGAGGTGGCCGGCAACCACGTCACGCAGCTCGCGGTGCCGTGGCTGCTGTTCGCACCCCAGCCCCTCGCCGGGATCGCCGCGCTGGTGATGATCGTGACGCAGGGCTGGCTCGTGGTCTCGGGCAACTTCGCCTGGCTCAACACCCCCACCATCATCTTGGCCTTCGCGGCCGTACCCGATGCGTTCTACGCCGCAGTGGTGCCCGCCGTCGATCCCGCCGGCTCCTACCAGCCGACCCCGCCGTGGTTCACGATCGTCGTCGTGCTCGCCGTGCTCGTGCTCGCCTCCCTGAGCCGGCCGGCCCTCGTGAACCTCTTCGCCCGGCACCAGCTGATGAATGCCGGCTTCAACAGGTGGCACCTCGGCAACGCGTACGGGGCGTTCGGGAGCGTCACGAAGGTGCGCTACGAGGTGGTCGTGGAGGGGACGCTCGACGACGTCGGTCCGGACGCGCGCTGGCGGGAGTACGGGTTCAAGGGCAAACCCGGCGACCCGGCGCGCAGGCCACGGCAGTTCGCGCCGTACCACCTGCGCCTGGACTGGATGATGTGGTTCCTCGCGCTCGGGTCCGAGCGCGGCTGGTTCACGCCGTTCCTGGTCAAGCTCCTGCAGGCCGACCCGCAGACCCTGGGACTCCTCGCGGAGGACCCGGTCGACGGCGCCCGCCCCCGGTACGTGCGGGCGCGGATCTTCCTCTACCGTTTCGCCAGTCGACGCGAGAAGCAGGAGACGGGCCTGTGGTGGATCCGCGAGCCCCAGGGGCTTCTCGTCCGGCCCGCGTCACTGCGCGCCGAGTCGCCCTGACGCCTGAGGAGACCCTCCGCCGCCGAGCAGGACCAGGCGCTTCTCCTTGGCATCCCACCGCCGCACGATCCCGGCTGCGAGCCGGACCGGAGGGCTGTCCCTGAGGAGTTCGAGCGCTGCGCCCAGTTGCTCGGCGGTCAGGCCGTGGCCGAGGGTGATGTGGGGCGTCCAGGCTCCGCGGACGGTGGTCGGCACGGTCTCCTGGATGCCGTCGAGCGCGAACCAGATGCGTCGGTGCAGGCCGGTCAGTGCCGTGCCCGCGACGATCTGCCGCGCCAGGACGAACTTCCGGCGCGTGGGGAACACCAGGAAACCGGCGGTCACCAGGTCGGGGGCGGGGCCGCCGGACGCGGCGGCGAGGTCGGCGTCGTACCGGTCGTCGATGCGCGCGGCCGCGGCGAGCGTGATGTGCGGGGCATTGCTGAAGGACTGGTGCCGAGACTGGTTCGGCAGGCCCGCGTCCTCGAGCGCGGCCCAATCCTCGAGGACGCGGAGGTCCGAGGGCGGGTCCAGCAGGAGTTCGATGCTATCGGCCATGCCGCGCACCCCCTCCCGCCGGTCCCGTCACGGCCGGGCTCATTCCTGCCCGGCCCCCCCTGCCCGACCTCATCGCCGAACTCCCCGACCCGACACGCGCCGGTGGTTCGGCGCACGCCGGGTCAGCGCGGCCGGCGGAAGTCGCCGACCCCGGCCGAGCCGTCCACCTCGGTGGCACCCGTGCGCGGGTTGCGCTGCGGACGCTGATACGAGAGCTCGCCACCGTTGCGTCCGCCGAAGGGCCTTCCGTGGTCGGCGTACTCCTCGCGGAAGAACGCGAGCGCCCACTCCCCGAGCTGGATGCGGGCACCCGTTCGGAGGATGGACTGCTCCTTGCCGTTGACGCTCCCCGTGATGACTCCGTGCGGCACCAGGACGTACTCGTCGTCCTCGGTGTGGATGACCTCCGCGTGCAGCTCGTCGAGGCCCGTGAGGCGGAGCGTCGCGTCCTCGCCGCTGCCGATCGTGGTGCGGTCACCGAGGAGTTCGACCTCCCGCGGCACCTGCCCGTCCCACGTCTCGGAGTTCTGCACGAAGATGAGCCGTGGACGCCCGCTCCCGTGCAGGTAGTGCGTCGTCGTGATGGTCCGCTTGATCCTCCGGTTCACGGTCGGCACGAGGGGGAACGGCGTGCCCGGAGGGAGGATCGACGGCGTGTCACCCTTCTCCAGGGCACGCCGGCCGATGCCGAGCAGCGGAGCGAGCGTACCGGGCGAACCGAGGCGGATGTGCGGCGAGCGCGTGATGAGGCGCTGCGCCATCGAGGACTGCACCGCGCCGAGACTCACCAGCAGGCCCTTGGGCCCGCTGACCGAGATGGCGAGGCCGCGATCCGCGAGTTCCTTCGCAATGGAACGCACCTGACCGAGCCCCGGCAGGTTGTTGCCGCGAAAGGAGGCCGGGTCGTCCACGAAGACGTCCACGGTGCTCCCGGCGGCCTTCACGGTGCCGGAGAGGCGCGCTTCCGGCTTGCCGTCGACCGCGGGCTCGCCCAGCGAGAAATCGATGTCAATGTCGAGCCTGAGTGTCGAGGCCATCGTGGTCCGGCGGATCAGCTCGCGTGGGGGTCGGAACCGCTGGCGGCGTTGTCACTCGTGGTGATCCGCAGGGTGCCGTTGAACTTCCAGGTCGCACGCGGGGCATCGGGGCCGATGTCCCGCGGGACCTCGATGGTCATGTCCTGGAGGGTGTAGTTGATGGCTGCGCCCCGTCCGGTCAGGTAGGACCACATCTCCTCCGCGAGATCCGTCCAGTCGCGGATGGTGTGGGACTCGCCGGTGCCAGCGCTTGAGGTGTTTTCAGTCATGTCGATTCCTTCGTCGGTGATCCAACAATGACAGACGTCCTCTAACTCCGTCTGACCTGGTGCTCCCCACCCTAGCGGAGGGTCAGGCCGACCGGAACCCGCCCGCGCAGGGGCCGGCGGATCCTGGTCCGGCGGCTACCACTTCGGGTGGACCGTGGCCCTGAAATGGCGGTCGTAGATGGCAGCGACGGCGTCGTCCATGCCGGCGGCGACACCGGCGGACCCGGCGGCCGCCGCGTTGGCGCGCGCCTGCTCCGGGGTGCGGGCGCCGGGGATGACCGTGCTGACGCCGTCCTGCGCGATGATCCACGCGAGCGCGGCCTGCGCCGTCGTGACGCCCTCCGGGACCAGCTCCGCGAACTCGCGGGCGGCCTGCAGGCCGGTCTCGTAGTCGACGCCCGAGAAGGTCTCCCCGACGTCGAAGGCGGCGCCGTTCCGGTTGTAGTTGCGGTGGTCGTTCTCGGCGAAGGCGGTGTCCTTCGTGTACTTCCCGGACAGCAGACCCGAGGCGAGCGGCACGCGGGCGATGATGCCGACCCCGGCCGCCTTCGCCGCGGGCAGCACCTCGTCGAGGGGCTTCAGCCGGAAGGCGTTGAGGATGATCTGCACGCTCGCGGTGTTCCCCCGGGCGATGGCGGCCAGGGCCTCGTCGGCCCGCTCGACGCTCACGCCGTAGTTCCTGATGACGCCGTCGGCCACGAGGGTGTCCAGCGCGTCGTAGACCTCGTCGGAACTGTAGACGGCGGTGGGCGGGCAGTGCAGTTGCACGAGATCGAGGGCATCGACGCCGAGGTTGGTCCTCGACCGGTCGATCCACTGGCGGAAGTTCGAGAGCGTGTAGTTCTCCGGCGTCTGGTCCACCCGGCGGCCCATCTTGGTGCCGACGAGGATGTCGAGGTCCGGGTTGTGCCTGAGGAAGCCGCCGATCGTCGACTCGCTCCTGCCGTCGCCGTAGACGTCCGCCGTGTCGAAGAAGGTCACGCCGGCCTCGACCGCGGCATCGAGCACCGCGACGGCGTCCTTGTCCTCCACCTCGCCCCAGTCCGCGCCGAGCTGCCAGGTGCCGAGGCCGATGACGGAGACGGGACGGCCGGTTCTTCCGAGAATTCTCTGTTCCATGCTCGAAGACTATAGGCCGGGCAGCGTGGCCTCCGTCATCGACGTCGCCTGCGCCATCCGACGCTCGACAGCGGACCGCTCCCCGGACGACGGTTCCTCCTCGAGGGGTGCGCGCGCCTTCGTGGGGGTCCGGGCCGGCTGCGTCCCGGCGTCGTTCCCCGCCCCGCCGACGCCGTCCTCCGCGGTCGGTCCCGATCCTCTGCCGGGGATCCAGCGGGCGGCCTCGCCGCGCAGGGACACGCGCCGTTCGGTGTCCATCTTGTCCAGCAGGTTCACGCTCATCCGCGAGCGCGGGTTGCGGGCGAAGAGCTCCCGATGGTCGGCCACGAACTCCCAGTACAGGGCATCCCAGCTGAACCGCCAGGGGCCCTCGCCGAAGTCGCTCATCTTCCGGATGTAGTTGCTGCCGCTGACGTAGGGCTTCGTGGTGATCATGGTGCCGGCCGCGTACTGGCTCATGGCGTAGACGTTGGGCACCATCACCCAGTCGTACGCATCGATGAACATCTCCATGAACCACTCGTAGACGGCGTCGGGCTTGGCGCGCATCAGCAGCGCCGCGTTGCCGAGGATCATGAGGCGCTCGATGTGGTGCGCGTAGGCCGTGTCGAGGATGCGCGTGATGACGGAGTCGACCGGTTCGAGCCCGGTGTCACCGGTCCACCAGCGCTCGTCCAGATCCGCGGTGAACCCGAGGGTGTTCCCGGTGCGCATCTCCCTGCCCCGCAGCACGTAGGAGGCCCGGATGTACTCCCGCCAGCCGATGACCTGCCGGACGAAACCCTCCACGCTCGCGATGGGCGTGCCGTGGCGCCCGGCGAAATCGAGCGCGAGGTCCACGACCTCCACGGGGTTGAGGAGTCCGGTGTTCATGCTGGAACTCAGGGCGGAGTGGAACAGGTAGGTCTGCCCGACGGCGATCGAGTCCTCGTACGGACCGAACAGCTCGAACCGCTCCGCGAGGAAGGACTCGAGGGCGTCGAAGGCCTGCCGATGGGTCACGGGCCAGTTGAAGGACTCCGCGTTCCCGGGATTGTCGGGGAACTCTGCGGCGACCCAGGTGATGGCGTCCCGGACCTCCGGCCGCCGGTCGAATTCCGGCAGGTCCGGCAGCTCGATCTTCTTCGGCAGCTTCTTGCGGTTCTCCGTGTCGTAACTCCACCGCCCGCCCTCCGGGGACCCGTCGGGGCCCACCATGATGCCGAGCCGCTTGCGCTGCCACTCGTAGAACGTCTGCATCCGCCAGGTGTGCGAGGAGAAGTAGGTGCCGAGGACCTCGCGGTCGGTGATGAACTGCGGCGTCTCGAGCACGTGGACCTCGACGCCGGCGTCGGCGAGCGTCTGCGTCAGCCGCCGGTCGAGCCAGTCGTCGACGACGTCGTAGTAGGTCACGACGGTCGCTCCGCACCCGGCCAGGGCGGCGGCGAGACGCTCCTGGCTCGGGGTGTCCGCCGAGGTGTCCACATAGTGCACCTCGTACCCGGCGGCTTCCGCGCGCCGCGCGAAGATGGTCATCCCCGCGCGGTGCAGGACGAGTTTCTGCTGGTGGAACCGGAGGCTGCGGAACAGGAGGTCATCCTCGAGGAACACGAAGAGCGTGCCCTCGGGTGCATCGAGGTGTTCCTCGAAGAGCTGGTGGGGGAGGACGAGACGGACGTGCACAGGGCCTGCCTTCCTGGTGCGGGCGGTCATGGGACGCCATGCTAGTGCCCTCCTCCGACAGGCTTTCCGATGCTTGACTGTAAGCATGCTGAGTGGTTCGGTGGAGGCACCGGCCGACTCCCGAAGGGAAGCCCATGAGATCGCTCTGGCTCGACACCGCGCCGCCCATCCCGTCGGATGCGCTGCAGGAGGGAAGCGCGTTCGATGCGGTGGTGGTGGGCGCGGGCCTCACCGGCCTCACGACGGCGCTGCTGCTGGCCCGCGCAGGGCATCGCGTCGCCGTCCTCGAGGCACGGACCACCGGGGCAGTCACCACGGGCAACACCACGGCCAAGCTCTCGCTGCTGCAGGGCACCAGCATGTCGACCATCCTGGAGCACCACGACGCCGAGCTGGCGCGCGCCTACGTCACCGGTAACCGCGAGGGCCAGAGCTGGCTCCTGCGGTTCTGCGACGAGCACGGCATCGCCTACGAGACCCGCGACGCCGTCGACTACGCCACCACGGACACCGGAGCACGGAGACTCGTCGCCGAACACGAGGCGTGCACGACCGCCGGCCTCGTGACCGAGCTCGGCAATTCCGCCACCCTCCCCTTCCCCGTGCGGAAGACCCTCCGGCTCAAGGACCAGGCGCAGTTCCACCCCCTGGAGGTCCTCGCCGGCCTGGCCGCCGAGTTCAGGCGGCACGGCGGCGTACTGGTGGAGGGCGTCCGGGTCCGGGGGGTCGTGAAGAGCGACTCGCCGGACGTGGAACTGGCTACGAGCGCGGGCCCGGTCACGGCGTCGAACGTGGTGCTGGCCACCGGGATCCCCGTCCTGGACCGCGGCGGGTACTTCGCCGTCCTGCAGCCCATGCGTTCCTACTGTGTTGCGCTGACGGTCGAGGACGACGTCCCCGAGGACATGTACCTGAGCGCCGACTCCCCGACCCGGTCGCTGCGGACCGCCCTGGTGGACGGGACGAAATATCTGATCGTCGGCGGGAACGGCCACAAGGTGGGCCACAGTTCGAACACCCAAGCCAAGGTGGACGGTCTCACGCGCTGGGCCAAGGAGTACTTCCCCACGGCCAGGCGCGCCTACGCCTGGTCGGCGCAGGACTACACGCCCGCGGCGTCCGTCCCGTATGTCGGGAAGGTCCCGGCGGGCGGCGGACACATCTATGCCGCGACGGGCTACAACAAGTGGGGCATGACCAACGCGGTCGCCGCCTCCCTCGCCCTCGCCGGGGAGATCCTGGGCGGCAACATGCCCTGGGCGGCGACGCTCTACCGGACGAAGGTCAGCCCGGCGGATGCCCTCCAGACCGCGCAGGCGAACGCCGTGGTCGGTCTGGAACTGGTCACCGGATGGCTGTCCGGCCTCGCGAAGAGCGGCACCTCCACCCCGGGCGAGGGAGAGGGAAGGGTGATCCGCGAGGGCGCGCGACCGATCGGCATCTGCACCGTCGACGGCGTGCAGCACCGCGTCTCGGCCGTCTGCCCGCACCTGAAAGGGATCCTGTCCTGGAACGACGCCGAACGATCCTGGGACTGCCCGCTGCACGGCTCGCGCTTCACCGCGGACGGCACACTGCTCGAGGGACCGTCCACCTCGGACCTGGCGACCACCCGGCGCTGAGCCGGGGATACGACACTCAGGGCTTGCCGGCCGCCCTTCCGGCCCGACCGTCGAGCAGCGAGCCGAGGGGTGGAAGGCTCCGGCTGACGAGGATGACGAGGGCGCCGAACGCCGCGAACGTCAGGGCGATCGCCACGACATACAGCAGCACGGAGGCGTACCCCGTGGCCGGATCGAGGAACGGGTAGGGCACCCATCCGTCCGTGGCCCCACGGATCAGCACCACGACGGCCCAGACGAGCGGATACACGAGGATCAGCCGGATGACCCGATAGGAGAGCGGCCGGCGATCGGTGGTGCACAACCAGTCGAGTACCGCGTAGATCGGGAACGTCACGTGCAGCACCCAGTTGGCCCAGGCGAGTTCCACGCCGCCGGCCAGGCCCGCGAGCAACAGGTTGTACACCACACCCACGACGAACATGTACGTGGTGATGGCCGCCCGGACGGGGACGAGCCACTCCGGACCCGGAGTCATCCGCAGCTGCAGGACTGCGGCCAGCAGGAGGATCACCGCCGCCATGATGTTGCTCTGCATCGTGAAGAAGCCGAAGAAGTTGAACGGGTTGATCGTCGTCCTGGACGCCGTGTCGAGGAAGGTCGAGACGACGGCCAGCACGACCACCGCGACGACGCCGATCCGGACGGTTGCCCGCAGCGGCACGCTTCCGCGGGCGGCACCCCCCTCCGTGTCGCCACTCATGGCCGCGCGTCCCTCGCCGACATCTCCTTGAGGAGGTCCCGCATCTCGGTCAGGAGAGCGATGTCCACGGGAGTGGGCTCCTCCTCCGGTTCCTGCGGGGCCGAGAGGGAGCGCAACCGGGCGTTCGCACGGTTCATCGGCACCACGAAGAGGAAGTAGACGACGGCCGCGGTGATCAGGAACGTGATGATCGCGGTGACGACGGCGCCGACGTCCACGAAGGTGGCGTCGTTGCCCGGTCGGATCGGGAAGCCCCAGCCGGCGGCGTCGACCCCGCCCGCCGAGGCGATGACCGGGTTGATGATGTTCGCCGTGAACGCCCCGACCAGGGCGGTGAAGGCGCTCCCGATCACCACGGCGATCGCCAGCTCGATGACGTTGCCCCGCAGGATGAAATCCCGGAATCCCTTGATCATGTGATGCGTCCCCTTGTGCTCGGTGTGCGTGCGTGATGTGCCTGCTGGACGTGCCGGTGGAGGGCGTCCGCCGGACCTGCCGGCGGATCATGTGCGGGCGCGGCCTGCGGGACCTGCCCGGGACGTGCATGCAGGGCCAACTGTAGTGAGGCACCGCGGCTGCGGACAGTAGCCGGAGTCACGGGCGAGGCGTCAGCCCGTGGCTGCGCCCGCGCTGCGCCTCGACACGATGAGGTCGACGACGTCGAGGAGATCCCGGATCTCCCGCTCGCTCGTGCGACCTGATCCCGCCGACGCGAAGAACGCCGCGTCGTAGTAGAGGCCGTCGCCGAGCAGTTTGACCGCCCGGGCCGTGGTGCGGTCGCCGAGCTGGGCCTCGAGGGCGTCGAGCCACCGCTCCTGGATGTCGGCGAGGGACACCTTGGCCGTCGGGTGGCCCTGCTGGGCCAGTCGGGCCATGGAGACGAGGGCACGATCCAAGGCGCTGTCCTCGAACACGGAGGTTCGCACGTAGTATCGCGCGGCGCCGTCCGGGGCTGCGGTCATCGCATCGCGGTCACGATCGGCGAGAGCCCGGAGTCGGTGCGCGAGGCCCTCGACGAGCGCTTCCTTCGACGGGAAGTGATAGAGGAGTCCACCCTTCGACACCTCCGCAGCGGCGGCGACGGCCTCCATGGTGGCAGCCCTCTCACCGTCGCGGATCAGCGCGTCCTCGAAGCTGTCGAGGATGCGCTCGCGGGAACTGGACACTCCCTCATGATACCCGTCACGTTTGTTGTACTGTACCGGCTGGACGGTATAGCTTGGACCGATGACCACCACTCCGTCCTCCTCCGCACGTCCGACCGGGGTGAATCCGCGTGCCGTTCACACCCCTTCCCCTTCCCTGGCCCCCACCGCCGACCGTCGCGCCTGGTTCGCCCTGGCCGTGCTGATGCTGCCGGTGCTGCTGGTCTCCGTCGACAACACCGTCCTGAGCTTCGCCCTGCCCGAGATCTCGCGTCACTTCGCGACCAGCGGGACGATGCTGCTGTGGATCGTCGACAGCTATCCGCTGGTCCTGGCGGGACTCCTCGTGGCGATGGGCAGTTTCGGCGACCGCTTCGGCCGTCGCCGGCTCCTGATGATCGGAGCCGCGGGCTTCGCCCTGTTCTCGGTGGCAGCAGCCTTCGCACCCACGGCGGAGTTCCTGCTGGCCTCCCGTGTGGGGCTCGGCGTCTTCGGCGCGATGCTCATGCCCTCCACGCTGTCGCTGATCCGCAACATCTTCACCGACCGCAACCAGCGGCGCATCGCCATTGCGGTGTGGGCTGCGGGCTTCTCCGCCGGGGCGGCTCTCGGGCCGCTGCTGGGCGGACTGCTCCTCGAGCATTTCTGGTGGGGCTCCGTCTTCCTGCTCGCCGTGCCCGTCCTGCTGCTGATGCTCGCCCTGACGCCCGCCGTCGTGCCTGAATCGAGGGATGCGAACCCGGGACGCGTGGACTACGCCGGGATCGTGCTCTCGATCGCCACCATGCTCCCCGTGGTCTACGCCATCAAGAACCTCGCCAAGGGCGGTCCGTTGCTGGTATCCGTCACGGCGGCGTTCATCGGGATCGCAGCCGGCACCGCGTTCGTGGTGCGCCAGCTCCAGCGACGGGATCCGATGCTGGACGTGAGGCTGTTCACCATCCGTGCGTTCTCCGGCGCGGTGCTGGTCAACCTCCTGGCGATCTTCTCGCTCGTCGGGTTCCTGTTCTTCGTCTCGCAGCACCTGCAGCTCGTGCTCGGGTACACCCCGCTCGACGCCGGCCTCGTCCTGCTGCCGGGGCTCCTCGTGACCATCGTCGCGGGCCTCGCCGTCGTACCCGTGGCCCGGCGCCTGCCGCCGCACGTCGTCGTCTCGGTCTCCCTCCTGTTCTCCGCGCTCGCCTACGCCATGCTGGCCCTGCTCGGCGAAGGCGGTTCTGCCGGCTTCCTCATGATCGCCTTCGTGGTCCTCGGCATCGGCGTGGGCGCCTCCGAGACCGTCTCGAATGACCTCATTCTCTCGACCGTCCCTGCGGCGAAGGCGGGGGCGGCGTCGGCCGTGTCGGAGACCGCGTACGAGGTCGGCTCGGTGCTCGGGACGGCCGTGCTCGGCAGCATCCTGCTCGCTTCCTACCAACGGAACCTGCTGCTGCCCGCGGGCCTCACCTCGGCCCAGGCGGACTCGGCGACCGAGACGCTCGGTGGCGCCGTCGAGGTCGCGTCGCAGCTCGGCACGGGCAACGCGTCGCTGCTGCGTGACTCGGCGTTCCACGCCTTCGACAGCGGGGTGACGGTCACCTCGGGGATCGCAGCCCTGCTGATGATCGGCGCATCGGTCCTCGCGGCCTGGAGCCTGCGTGGCGGCGCACCGGTAGCGACAGGGCGGACGACGACGGAGCACTGAGCGGGGCACTCGGCTCGGCGGCGCCACCGTAGCAGGGGGACCGCGCACTGCCGAGCCGGGCAGTCGTGGGGCGGCCGTGCCTCATCCCGCAGTATGAGCCGCGGCCGGCGAACCCCGGCCCCTGTGCTGATTCGCGCGGCCCGGAAGCTCCCTAGCGTAGGAGGATGACCACGTCCACGAATACTCCTGTGAATCCGCCCGGCGCCGTCGGCGCCCCCGACACCGTCGACGTCCCGAGCGGCAGCGCCGTCGCCGCACGCGGCGTGTCCAAGAGCTACGGCCGCGGCGAGACGGCGGTGCACGCGCTCCGCGATGTCTCCCTCGACTTCGAGCGGGGGCGCTTCACCGCGATCATGGGCCCGTCCGGCTCGGGGAAGTCGACGCTCATGCACTGCCTCGCCGGCCTGGACTCGGTGGACGCCGGGCGGCTGTGGATCGGCGGGACGGACATCACGGACCTTCCCGACGCCGATCTCACGCGCCTGCGCCGGGACCACGTCGGGTTCGTCTTCCAGGCCTTCAACCTCGTCCCCACGCTCACCGCGAAACAGAACATCACCCTACCGGTGGCCCTCGCCGGCGGTCACGTCGACTCCACCTGGCTGCAGCAGATCGCCTCGACGCTCGGCCTCACCGACCGCCTGTCCCACCGCCCCCACGAACTGTCCGGCGGCCAGCAGCAGCGCGTCGCCGTCGCCCGCGCGCTGCTCACGCGGCCCGACGTGATCTTCGGCGACGAACCGACCGGGAACCTCGATTCCGCGACCGGCGCCGAGGTCCTGTCCCTGCTCCGGCGCAGCTGCCGCGAGATGGGACAGAGCATCATCATGGTCACGCACGACCCCATGGCGGCGTCCTACGCCGATCGCGTGGTCCTCATGAAGGACGGCACGCTCGTGGGCGAACTGCAGCAGTCGACCCCGGACGCCATTCTCGGCGCACTCGCGAAGCTGGGTGCCTGACGTGCTGCAGGTAGCCCTCGCGCAGATCCGCATGCACGCGCGCCGCTTCGTGGCCGTCGGCCTCGCCGTGGTGCTCGGCGTCGCCTTCCTCTCCGCGACCCTCATGGTGAACGCGACTACCAACGCCAGCCTCCGGGAGAGCATCGGCGCCTCCTACGCCAGGGCGGACCTCGTGGTCACGGGGCTGGACGGCACCCCCGTCCCCGCCGATGCCGTGGCGCCCCTCGCCGGGCTTGACGGCGTCGAGGCGGCGTACGGCCAGGAACGCACCTACGCCCAGCTGGCCACGGGCGCCCAGACGTCGCTGGCCGCGCTCACCACGACCGCTCCGGCGGCACTCGAGAACTCGACGGTCTCCAGCGGATCCTCTCCTCAGGCTCCGGAGGAGGTCCTGGTCGACGAGGTCTCCGCCGAGCGGCTCGGCATCACCCCGGGGGACACCGTGGCGCTCGACGGTGTCCCCGACGCGCAGGGGTCGCCGGCGGCCGGGCCGCTCAGGGTCACGGGCCTCCACGCCCCGAGCCCCGATCCCAGCCTGTCCGGCGTCGTCCAGGTCCTCGCCTCACCGGAGGTGGTGCGCGGGAGCAACGGCGGAACCGCGTCCGTCCGCAACGTGCAGCTCGCCCTCCTGCCCGGCGCGGACGAGCAGGCGGTGACGGCTGCGGCCCTGTCCGTGCTGGACGAGGCCGCGGCCGCCGCGACCGCGGACGAGGGTCCCGCGGGATCGGACCCGGGGACGTTCACGGTCCGCACGGCCCTCGAGCAGACGACGGCGGACGTCGCCCAGCTCTCGAGCGGAGGCGACATCCTCACCGGCATCCTCCTCGCCTTCGCTGCGGTGGCCGTGATCGTCGCGGCCCTCGTCATCTCGAACACCTTCTCCGTCCTCGTCGCCCAGCGCACACGGGAGCTGGCCCTCCTGCGCTGCATCGGGGCCGAACGGCGGCAGGTACGCACCTCGGTGCTGGTCGAGGCAGCCGTCGTGGGCCTGGTGGCGTCCGTACTCGGCGTGCTGCTGGCCGTCGGGGTCATGGCCGCCCTCGTCGGCCTCGCGGGGCGGACCTCCTTCGGATCCTTCGCGGTGCTGGCGGTACCGCCCTCCGCCGTCGTCATCGGTATCGGCGTCGGAGTCCTGATGACGGTCCTCGCCGCGCTCGTCCCCGCGCGGGCCGCGACGAGGGTGGCACCCCTCGCCGCACTGCGTCCCGCCGAACCGCCGGCGGCCGGCAGCAGGAGCGGCCGGACCAGGCTCGCCCTCGGTCTCGTGGCACTGCTCCTCGGCGGCGCGCTCCTCGCCTTCGGCGCAGTGACAGTGGCCCTCGTGCCGGCACTCGTCGGTGGCGCCCTCTCCTTCCTCGGCGTCATCCTCCTCGCGCCGTTCTTCGTCCCGGCGAGCGTCGCGGCGATCGGCCGCCTCGCCCGCCCACTCGGGGTCCCGGGGTCTCTCGCCTCGGTCAACGCCGTGCGCAACCCCGCGCGGACCACGGCGTCCTCCGCGGCACTGATGGTCGGCGTCACCCTCGTGACGATGATGATGGTCGGCGCCCAGACGGCACGCACGTCCTTCGACCGCGAACTCGAAGCGAACTATGCCGTGGACCTCCAGGTCACCGGGCCGGGAAGCGCGACGGCGACCCCTGCGGAAGCCGGGCGGATCACCGTCGACGCACGGACCCTTCTCGCGGTCGACGGCGTGCTCGATGCCGTCGAGGTCACTCCCGTCATGCTCACCAGCGCCGAGGACGGCGAACTGCTCGTCTACTCCGCCGATCCGGCCGACGTGGCGGGCGTGCTGCGCGCCGAGGGCCTGGAGCTGATGGACGGCGAGGTGCTCGCTCCGCAGTCCTGGGAGCAGGACGAGGTCACGCTCGACGGCGGGAACGGCCCCGCGACGCTGCCGGTCACGTCGACGGACGCCGCGTTCTTCCTCCCGCTCATCACGACGGCGACGGCCGAGCAGCTCGGAGGGACCCCACCGGACGCCCTCGCCACGCTCCTCGGGCCGAGCCTCGACCCGGCGTCCGCGCCACCGGAGGCCCTGCGGGACGGGACTCTCGCCGAGTACATCGGCGCCACGTTCTGGCTCAGGCTCGTCGACGGGCTCGACGGTACGGCCGCGGCCGACCTGCAGGCGGAGATCGTGACCGCGACGGGGGTCTCGGAGTACAACGTGTCCGGGGCGGTGATCGAGCGCCTGGCATACAACCAGATCATCGACGTCATGCTGCTGATCGTGACGGCCCTGCTGGCCGTCGCCGTGCTGATCGCGCTCATCGGCGTCGCCAACACGCTGTCCCTGTCCGTCCTGGAGCGGCGCCGCGAGAACTCGCTGCTGCGCGCACTCGGGCTGACGCGCGGGCAGCTGCGCGGCATGCTCGCGGTCGAGGCCGTCCTCATCGCGGGCGTCGCCGCGCTGCTGGGATCCGGCCTCGGCATCCTGTACGGGTGGTTGGGCACGCAGTCGGCCCTCGGCGGCATCACGGCGGTCGCTCCCGCGGTGCCGATCGGACAGATCGGCGCGGTCCTGGCCGTCGCCGTCGCGGCCGGGCTCCTGGCCTCGGTGCTGCCGGCCCGCCGCGCTGCGCGGCTGTCACCCGTCGCGGGGCTCGCGGCCGACTGAGCGGACCACCGCTCTGCGCGGCCGGCACCCGTCGCGGGGCTCGCGGCCGACTGAGCGGACCACCGCTCTGCGCGGCCGGCACCCGTCGAGGGGCTCGCGGCCAGACCACCGGACGCCCGACCCGGCGGCACCCTCCGGTCGCGGGGCGGAGCGCCGATCAGGCCTTCCGCGCCGTGACCGGTGGGAGATCCCGCCACGGCCGCGCCACAGCCCGCGCGCCGCGCGTCACCGGGTCCGGCACTTCCTCCCGGGGCGCCCGGCGCCGCAGCATCGCAGCCCGGCGGCACCGGTCGATCAGCGCAGCGAACGGAACGTCGCGCGGATGTCGTCGACGAGCAGCTCCGGCTGCTCGAGCACGGCGAAGTGGCCGCCGTCCGCCACCTCGGAGAAGTGCACGAGGTTCGTGTACCGCCGCTCGGCCCAGCGCCGGGACCGGCGGACGTACTCGCCCGGCATGATGCTGAGTCCCACGGGCAGGGTCAGCGGGTCCTCGAGCGTCCCAGGAGTCGCCCAGCCGTTCCTGCCGGACTCCCAGTAGAAGCGCGCTGCCGACGCCGCGGTGTTCGGGAGCCAGTAGAGCATGATGTCGTCGAGCATCTCGTCGAGGGTGAAGATCGCCTCCGCATCCCCGTGCCGTCCGTGCGCACCGCCCACGTCCTGGAACATCGCATAGATCCAGGCCGCCAGGCCGACGGGCGAGTCGGCGAGCGGATAGCCGATCGTCTGGGGCCGTGTAGCCATCTGCTGCGAGTAGGCGGAGAGGGTCTGCCAGTAGTACCCGCCCTCCTGCAGCATCGCCTGTTCCTCTTCCGACGCCGCCCGCATCTCCTCCTCGGACGGCATGAAGAGCGCCATGTTCAGGTGGATGCCGGCCAGGCCGATGCCCTCGGACTGCTCCAGAGAGGCGAGTTCGGTCGTGACGGACGCCCCGAGGTCACCGCCCTGCGCGAACCAGCGGGCGTAGCCGAGCCGCTCCATCAGCACGGCCCAGGCCCTGGCCGTTCGCTGTGCGTCCCAGCCGGCTCCGGTGGGCCGGCCCGAGAAGCCGAAGCCGGGCAGGCTCGGGATGATGACGTCGAAGGCGTCCGCTGCGTCGCCGCCATGGGCTTCGGGATCCGTCAGGGGCCCGACGGCGTGCCGGAACTCCAGGACGGACCCGGGCCAGCCGTGGGTCAGCAGAAGGGCGCGGGCGCCGGGGATGCCGGAGCGGACGTGCACGAAGTGGATGTCGAGGCCGTCGATGCTGGTGGTGAACTGGCCCCAGGCATTGAGCACCCCCTCGGTCCGGCGCCAGTCGTAGGCGGATGCCCAGTGGTCCGCCAGGGCCTGGAGCTTCTCCAGCCGTGGCCCCTGCGTCGTGTCCGGCACCGTCTCGCGGTCCGGCCAGCGCGTGGCCAGGATGCGCCGCCGGAGATCGTCGAGGTCCGCCTCCGGGATGTCGAGGATGAACGGCGTGACGGCGGGATGGTCATCGCGCCTGAGAGCTGCGGTCGGGTGTTCCGTCGTCGAGGAGGGCTGTGCGTCGGGCATGGGATCCTTCTGATGGTGGTCGGGTCTCCGACCGGCGGGTGTCAGATCATCCTAGCCAAAGATCGTCTCACGTGAAGATCATCTTTCATTGCTACGATTGACGGTATGACCGCTTCACCCTTCTCTGATTCGCCTCCCGAGCCCTCCGCCCCGCCGCGCGGCGGCGACATCGACTGGGATGCGGGGGGCATCGAGACCGAGCTGGGCTGGTCGGTGCAGGCGATGTCGCAGGGCTTCTCGCGCATCGCCACGGGTGCGGTCGCCGACGTGCCCGGCGGGCCGCGCGGGTACCAGGTCCTCGTGGCCATCACCACCGAGGACCCGGCCTCGCAGCTCGTCCTCGCGCAGCGCCTCGGCATCGACAAGACCGCGATGACCTATGTCATCGACGCGCTGGAGGAGGCGTCGCTGGTCGAGCGCCGACCCGACCCGCGGGACCGCCGCATCCGCCGGGTCCTCCCCACGGATCAGGGCCGGGCGGTCCTCACCTCGGCCCGAGCTGCGCTCCGCGCCGTGGAGGGAACCCTCCTGCGAGCCCTCGGCAGCGAGGAACAGACGCAGCTGCGCCGCCTCCTGGCCCGCGTCGCCCTCGATGCCGGTGCCGTCGAGTCCTGCCTCGGGCCCGTCCCAGGCGCAGGCCAACCCGCCGCCACACCCCACCTCTCGGCCCGCGGGCGTCCCGCCGGTGCCCGAGCAACCGCCCCCACAGAGAAGAGCACCTCACCATGACCACCCTCCTCGTCGCCGGCGCCACCGGCGACCTCGGCCGCCGGATCGTCCGCGAACTGCTCACCGCCCGGCCCGACGCCGTCGTCCACGTGCTGACCCGCCCGGGCAGCGGCACCGCACAGTCCCTGTACGGCGAGCAGGACCGCGTCGAGATCAGGGTGGCCGCCTACGCGGACCACGCGGCCCTGGTCGCCGCGCTCTCGGGTGCCGATGTCGTCATCTCCGCGGTGAGCGGCGCACGGGCCGTGATCCTCGATGCCCAGCGGGCGCTGCTCGCCGCGGCCGTCGAGGCCGGAGTCCCACGCTTCATCCCGTCCGACTACTCGGCCGACTACCGTCGCGTCAGCCCGGGCACCAACCGGAACTTCGAACTGCGCCGCGAGTTCGCCGCCGACCTGGACGCCGCACCGGTGCGCGCCACCGCTGTGCTGAACGGCGCCTTCGCGGACATGCTCGCCGGCCAGGCGCCGATGATCCTCTTCGCGCGGAAGAAGGTGCTCTACTGGTCCTCGCCGGACCAGGTGCTCGATTTCACGACCAAGGACGACGTCGCCCGCACCGTTGCGCACGTGGCGCTCGACGACGCCGCACCCCGCGTCGTCGAGGTCGCGGGGGACCGTGTCACGGCGCGCAGCATCGCCCGGATGATGGGCGAGCTCACCGGCACGCCATTCGGCACGCAGTGGGCCGGCACCACGGCGATGCTCTCCGGTGCCGCACGGATCGGTCGCCGCCTGTCCAGGGACGAGGAGGCGACCTTCCCGGCGTGGCAGGGCATGCAGTACTTCGTCAGCATGTTCAGCGGCGAGGCGGAACTGCAGCATGTGGCGAACCACCGCTACGGGCAGCAGGACTGGACATCCGTGCGCGATGTCCTGGCGAAGCACCTGCAGGTCGACGCCGCAGGCTGACCCGGCTGCTCAGCCCGGCCCGGAGCCGAACCAGACCCGCACCGTGAGCCCGCCGCCGGGCGTCCGGTCGAACGCCAGGTGTCCGTCGTGGGCCTGCGCGATCCGCACGCAGGTCGCCAGGCCGATCCCCGTACCCGCCGGATCACCCTCGCGCTCCAGCCGGACGAGGGGCTCGAGCACGCGGTCGTAGTCCTCCTCAGGGATGCCCTTCCCGTTGTCGGCGACGTCGAGACGCCAGAACGCGGGGCTGCCGGAGCCGGTGATGTGCACGCTCGGCGGCAATCCGGGCCGCGCGTACGCGACGGCATTCGCCACCAGGTTCTGGATCAGCACCCGGAGCTGCTCGCGGTCCGCATGGCCGGTGAAGTCGTCCACGGTGACGCGCACGCCGTCGACATGGTGCCCGAGGTCGTCGACGGCCGCGGACACGACCTCGGCGAGGGACACGGGGTCCCTCCGCGTGGCGCCCCCCACCCGGGAGTAGCCGAGGAGGTTCTCCACCATCGCGGACATGCGGAGCGCACTCGCGCCGATGCGCTTGAAGTAGGTGCCGGCGGTCCCCTCCTGCAGTGCCGGCTCGTCCTCGGCGAGCTCGGCCAGCCCCACGACGTTGGTCAGCGGGCCGCGCAGGTCATGGCTGATGCGCCCGGCGAACTCGCCCAGCAGCTCGTTGCTGCGGCGGAGTTCCGAGACGGTGGCGTCGAGCTGGCGCGTCCGGAGCTGCAGGTCGAGGACGTCGACCACCTGGGCCGCGAGCGTCTCGAGTCCTGCGGCCTGCTGCTCCGTGAGTTCGCCCGGGTGTTCGTCGAAGATGCAGAGCGTTCCCAGCGGGACACCCTCCGTGGTGAGCAGCGGCGTCGTCGCATAGAAACGCACGGCCCCGAAGCGTCCGTCGACGAAGGGGTTGGCGCGGAAGCGGGCATCCTCGGTGCAGTCCGCCACGACCACGGTGTGCCCGTACCTGAACACCTGCCCGCACAGCGAGTCCTCCCGTGCGCACATGAGCGGCTCGAGGCCGAGGGCGGCGATCTGGTGGAACTCGTCCTCCGTGATGACATTGATCGCGCCGTACTGGGCATAGCAGAGCTGGACCGCGAGAGATACGAGGTTCTGGAGGGCGGCGGGTGCGCCCGAAGGTGCGGCGGGCTGGGGCATGGACCCGACCGGCAATACCTCGCCGAGGGCCACGCCGAGTCCGTACTGCGCGAGCAGATCGGCATGGACCGACCCCCTGGCTGGACGTCGTTCCGATACCTGATCGGTCATGCGATCACGTCCTCCCGGTAGCCGCACGCCATGATCTGCCTCCAAGGGTAGTCCCCGGTACCCACGCGCACAGCGAACACCGGCAGCACCCCGACGGGCCGCACCGCGCGATCGGGGACAATGGAAGCGTGGCCCTGCTTACCGAATCCCCCGTCCTCGACGCCGATGCCGTCCGCCGTGAAGCCGGACGCCGTCGTACCTTCGCCGTCATCTCGCACCCCGACGCCGGCAAGTCGACGCTGACCGAGGCCCTCGCCCTGCTGGCCCGCGCCATCCAGGACGCCGGCGTGACGCACGGGAAGTCCAGCCGCCATGCCACGGTGTCCGACTGGATGGGCATCGAACAGGAGCGCGGGATCTCCATCAGCTCCGCCGCCCTCCAGCTGACCTACCGCGACACCATCCTCAACGTGGTGGACACCCCTGGGCACGCGGACTTCTCGGAGGACACCTACCGGGTCCTCGCCGCCGTGGACTCCGCCGTCATGCTGATCGACGCCGCGAAGGGCTTCGAGCCGCAGACCGTGAAGCTGCTGGCTGTCTGCAAGGCACGGAACATCCCGATCATCACGGTCATCAACAAATGGGACCGGCCGGGCCTGGACGCCCTGGGCCTGATCGACGACGTCGGCGAGCGCACCGGGATGACACCCGTGCCGCTCACGTGGCCGGCCGGCATCGCGGGCCACTTCCAGGGACTGCTGGATCTCCGCGCCGAGCGGGCCATCGCCCTCGAGGCGGTCGAGGCCGGTGCGCAGGCGGCCGAAGAGACGGACATCGACATCGACGCCCTCGATCCGCGTGACGCCGGACCCTGGCTCGAAGCGCGGGAGGAATCCGGACTCGTCGAGTCCTCCAACGGCTCGTTCGACCGCGAGGAGTTCGAGGCGGCCCGCCAGACGCCTGTCCTCTTCGCCGCGGCGGCCAAGAACTTCGGGGTGTCGCAGCTGCTCGACATCCTCGTGGACGTCGCGCCCTCCCCGACGCCCCGCCCATCCCGCGACGACGAGCCGCGCCCCATCGACGCACCGATGTCCGGCTTCGTCTTCAAGGTGCAGGCCGGCCAGGACAGCGCCCACCGCGACCACATCGCCTACCTGCGCATCTGCTCGGGCACCTTCGAGCGCGGCATGGTCATCACCAATCAGCGCACCGGCAAGCCCTTCGCCACCAAGTACGCGCACCGCGTCCTCGGCCGCAGCCGCGAGGTCGTGGACACCGCCTGGCCCGGCGACGTCGTCGGGCTGGTGAATGCGACGAGCCTCCGCGTCGGTGACAGCCTCTTCGCGGAGGAGCCCGTGCAGTTCCCGGACATCCCCCGCTTCTCCCCCGAGCTGTTCGCCGTGGCGCGCGCCAAGGATCCGGGGCGGTACAAGCAGTTCCGCCGCGGGATCGAGCAGCTCGAGCACGAGGGCGTGGTCCAGGTGCTGCGCTCCGACCTCCGCGGTGACCAGGCGCCGGTGCTCGCCGCAGTCGGGGCGCTGCAGTTCGAGGTCGCCGCCCAGCGCCTCGGCACCGAGTTCAACGCCCCCACCTCGCTCGACAACCTCTCCTACACCCTCGCCATGCGCGTGGCCCCCGAGAGCCAGGGCGTCCCCGAGACCTTCCGCGGCGGCGAGATCCTGTCCCGGTCCGACGGCGAGAAGGTCGCCGTGTTCGGGGACAAGTGGAAGGTGGGCCACTTCACGAAGGACTACCCGGACGTCGTCCTCGAGCCGATCGGCGCGTCCGCCGACCTGTAGCGGTCCAGGGCGACGGTGGGTGCCTCCCCGGCTGCAGACCTCGTTCACCTCCCTCCGGCTGCTCCGGCAGTCGTCCTTCCTTCGAAGCTGGGCGCGTGCTCCCCGCCGACTGGGTGTCCGCCCGGAATCCGGTGAAGGGTTGGTTGCAGTGCTGTCCCCGCGGTGTCACCTCTCGACGATCCGACCTACGGTCGAAGAGACCGCCCGATCACCGACACCGCAGAGGACCGGACCATGCGACTCCCCCCACACCAGCGAAGGCAGCCAGAACGACAGCAACGAAGCGCCGGTATCCGCCGTCGTGTGCGGCTACCCCTGATCGGCGCTCAGGCAAGCGGGCTGGTGGCCCTTGTGATCGCCGTCTCGTCCTGTGCGACCGGGGGCGAGGACAACTGGAACTCCACCGCCGTCGGAGACGACAAGAGCATCGGAGCCCTCGACCTGCGCAGCGTCCTTCTCGTCACCGACGCCGAGGGCGCGCCTGCGAGGATCCTCGGAACATTCGAGAACACCACCAGCCAGCCGATCGAGTTGACGATCAGCGACGATGACGAGGAAATACGTCTCACCGTCGCCGAGCAGGGAAGTATTGCGCTCGACACGACGGAGACGCTGCTCCGGACCTCCGGTGATGCGCCAGGCGCCCGGACGACCCTGGTGGCGACCACAGCCGAAGGATCCGTGGACCTGCTTGTGCCCGTCGTCGACGGAACGCTGGACCCCTACCGGCCTTATCTTCCGGACTGAGCACCGACGGCAAGCCGGCTTCCGCCCTCAGCGTCCGCTGCGGCATGGCGGGTCGCCGGCGGCGAAGGCGGTCGACCCGCAGTGCCCCGGCCATCCCCCACCGGTTGACCTGACGGTCGACAGCGACCGCCAATCGACGTTCGAAGGAAACAGACCATGACTTCGCAGGCCGAACTCGAACTCGTCCGGGACACTCTCGTGGACAACCTCCTGACGATCTTAGGAGCGGCTGCACCTGTATCCCGACAGACATCTGTCCGTACTTCTCCCGGGACCCGCCAAGTCCTTCTGTGTGCAGCTGTCGCGGATCTCGAAGCGATCGACCACCACCTTCATTCGACCCGGAGTGATCTGCGAGGGAAATGCTAGTGCGGGCGGTTCTCGTCTCATTGAAGCTGGCAGTTGCCCTCGTCGTGCATCGCGCCAGGGTCATCCGCACAACTACTCCCGGCCCAAGCCGCCACATTGCTCCGTAGAACGCCTCGGAAAGGAAGGGCGCATGGACAACTATTGGACCATCCATGTCATCTCGACCATCGTCTGGGCCGTACTGAACGCCTACCTGGCCGGACGCAACAACCGCTCCCGCCCGGCCTGGTTCGTGATCTCCCTCCCCCTGGGCGTGATCGCGACCCTGCTCATCGTCATGCTGAGACCCCTGCCGGCAGGACGGTCCACCACGACAGCCGCTCGCCCGCGCTCGAGCCGTCCCAGCGACACCACATGATGCGGAGTTCGTGCTTCACGAAGGAGCCAGCAGCTTCCCGATGATGTCGGCGCCAGCGCGCGGCGATCTATCGGCCGATGACCCCTGCTGGATGGGCAGCTCCGAGAAGTGACCGTGATCGAGAGCCCTCCCGGGTCGCCTGGTCCACCCGGCCGGAAGCAGCAGCGGCGCCGTCGGCCCACGGTGTCGTAGGGTCCGGACCAGTGGCACCCAGCGCATTTCCGAGTGCGCTGTCACGGAGCACTGGCTCCCCTGACTGGTCGGTGTCAGGGCACAGGAGGGGAGTGTCCGAGTCGACTGCTCGCGCTCGCCGCAGCCTGAGCCACAACGGGTCCCAGGCGGGGGACATCCTCTTCGCCGATCCGTTGTGTCGGGAAACCGAGACCGAGCGCTGCTACCAAGCGTCCGGAGTGGTCGAACACGGGCGCGCTGATCGACCCGACGTCTTCGTGGCGTTCGCCGAAAGCAGCAAAATAGCCCTGAGCGCGGCCCTCGTCGGCCTGCGCCCTCAGCCGGTCGAGGCTTTCAGGAGTGGATGCAGTGAAGCGTTCCAGTTGATGGGCGCTCCCGTCACCCAGCTCTTCCCACGCTTCGTCATCGTAGGCAAGAAAGATCTTTCCCGGAGCTCCGGCGTGGAGGGGCATCACCATACCGACCATGAAGGGCCGCATCACGACGTGCCTCGTCTCGGCCACTGCAACGATCGTTCGGTACGCGCCGTCGCGGATGTACAGGGAAGCAGTTTCCCCGGTCTGATCACGGAGTTCCTGGAGAACCGGCTTGATCAAGCGCACGATGTCCAGGCCGACCGTACCCGGCGTCGCCCAGCGCACGAGGCCGATGCCGATGCGGTAGCGGTCTCCTTCACGGTCGAGGAAACCCTCATGCACCATGCTCTGCACCAGACGCTGGCACGTACTCGAGGGAAGTCTCGTCGCTCGAATGATCTCCTGGAGTGTCGGTTCGGGTCGCTCGATCGAGAAACAGTCAAGGATGGTCGTGACCTTGCCGAGGACGAGAAGCGGCGACGCTCCCTGCGGTTTCTGAATCACCACCACACTCCTTTGGATCTGCTGAATCGGCGCGCCTAACTGTACCTTCCGCCGGAGCGCGCCCTTCCGTCCGGCTGATGCGTGATGGTTGACACAGCATGTTTAGACCCACACTATGGGTTGTACGCCCACATCGTGGGTTGGACACATCACAACGAGGTGGAGCAGATCATGAGCATTTCGCACGTCACAGCGGAGACCGAAACCGAGCCGAAGCGTCCGGGGTCATCCCGCGTAGGCCTGATCGTGCCGAGTTCGAACACCACGATGGAGACGGAACTCCCAGAACTGTTCCGCCGTCAATCGGAGGCCACGGGCCACAGGTACACCTTCCATTCGGCTCGGGCCGGGATGAAGAACGTCAACCGCGAAGAACTGCTCGCCATGGTCGGTAAGGCTGCTGGGTGCGCCGAAGCGGTGTCGGACGCCGACGTCGACGTCATCGCCTACGCCTGTCTGGTAGCAGTCATGGCGCAGGGTCCCGAGGCGCACCTGGAATCCGAGCGGGTGATCGGCGACGCAGCGGCGGGAAACGGCCACCCGGCTCCGGTGACCAGCAGTGCCGGCGCCCTCGTTCGGACTCTGCAGGAGATCGGCGCCACGAAGGTTGCCATGATCACGCCCTACATGAAGCCCCTCACCGGGATGGTCGTCGACTACATCCAGGGCTCGGGGATCACCGTCCTCGACGCTACGAGCCTCGAGGTCGACGACAACCTCGCCGTAGGCGCTCTCGACCCCGAGAACCTGCCTGACATCGCGCGTCAGCTCAAGCGCGAGGGCGCCGACGCGATCGTCCTGTCCGCCTGTGTCCAGATGCCCTCCCTTCCCGCTGTCCAGGCCGTCGAGGACGAGCTCGGTTTGCCGGTGATCACCGCAGCGACGGCGACCACGTACGAGATCCTCAAGGCTCTGGGACATGAACCGGCCATCGCCGGCGCTGGCCGCCTGCTCGCGGGAAGCCTCATCATTGCCTCTTCGACGGTCTAGGCGTTCCCATGTCGATGTCCCTCATCGCTTTCGCAGTCCTCATCGTCGCCTTCGCCGTCGGGTCCTTCACCCGGATCAATGCGGGCCTCATCGCGACCGTTGCCGCATTCGGGGTCGGAACCCTCCTCGCCGGGCTACCCATCGCCGACGTCATCGCTCAATTCCCCTCCGGACTGTTCTTCATCCTGGTAGGGGCGACCCTGCTCTTCGCCATCGTTCGGATCAACGGCACCATCGATCTGCTGGCGTATTGGGCTGAACGCCTCGCCGGCGATCGTAGAGTTCTCGTGCCGATTCTGATGTTCCTTCTGACCGCCCTCCTCGCGTCGGCAGGAGCCTTCACGCCGGCAGCCATCGCCATCGTGGCCCCCGTGGCTCTCGCCCTCGGCATGCGCTTCGGTATCAGCACCCTCGCCATGGGGCTCGTCGTCGTTCAGGGCGCCAATGCCGGCGCTTTCTCACCCGTGAATCCCTTCGGTGTTCTGGCGAACGTGATGCTCGACGATGCCGGCGCCTCCGCTGATTCCCTCAAGCTCTACCTCTACTGCTTCATCTTCAACGCCGTACTCGCCGCTCTTGCCTACGTCCTTGTGCAAGCAATCATGCGACGCCGCGAGCTGAGGAAGAACGACCACGAAACCGTCCGCACCGACGTCGACGCAGCAGCAGCGGACTCGGCCGGGCCGGGTGGCCCATCAGTGGGCGCCGACACCGAGTTCGAGTCCGCTGGTACACGAGTACGAAGTGATACAGCGCTGGCCGTGCCGGAAGAACCTGTCGCCACCAGGCCGATCAAGGTCGCCGTCACCCCTATGCGCGTCCTGACCCTGCTCGGGATCGTCGCACTCCTGGTCCTCACCACTGTCGCGGGCCTCGACGTCGGCGTAGCCTCGCTCATCGTGGCCCTGGCCTTGATCTGCATCGACCCAGGAGTACAGAAACCAGCGGTCGAGAACATGCCCTGGTCCGCGATCGTCCTCGTCACCGGCATCGTCACCTACGTCGGGATGCTGGAGGAGATGGGCGCCCTCGAGGAACTCCAGTCCGGGATCGCCAGCCTCGGCAACAGCTCGGCTGCAGCACTCATCACGAGCTACGTCGTTGCCATCGTCTCCGCCTTCGCCTCCACCACCGGCACACTCGGAGTCATCAGCCCCATCGTGACCCCCATCGCCATAGACCCTCTCCTGACACCCATCGGCGTCGTCACGGCGATCGCCATCAGCTCGTCGGTCGTGGATGTCAGCCCCATGTCGACCAGCGGGGCACTCCTCATGGCAAGCGCCCAACCCAAGGACGAGCGGCTCTTCTTCCGAGCACTACTCCTCTGGGCCATCGCCATGATCGCCATCGTTCCCGTCCTCGTCTGGTTCGTCTTCGTCCACCTCGGGCTGGGCTAGACACCTCGGGACGAGAGGTCCTTCACCCCACCTGTACTCGGCGAGCCCAAGGGCAGGCCTCAGTGGATGGAAGAACGCCAGAAGCCTCGACCTGGGACCGGGTCGGGGCTTCTGGCAGGAGTGGCCCCCCGTCGCGACCGAGGTGCAACCGTGCATCCGACCGCCGTCGGCGACCCTCGCGGAGGACGAAGCTCCCTGAGAAGGAGAACAGGCCGGCCGACACGCCAGTTTCTACGACTTGTAGAGAAGGTTACGATGATCGCAGGAGGAGGACCGATGAACGGCCATCAGAACATGACACCTACCTCGCGTCTCGTGCGGGGTTGGCTCAGTGCTGCCCTGGCCACCTTCCTCGCTGCCGCCTCCCATGCCGCCGCCGGAGGCACCGTTCCCCTGGTCGCCGTCGTAGTGTCCCTCGTGGCAGGGGGGCTCGTCTGTGTAATCCTCGCCGGACGCCGGTTGACCCTCCCGCGCGTCGTCGTAGGGGTAGCAGCCAGCCAGCTGGTCTTCCACGGGCTCTTCGGCATGTTCGCCACATCCGGCGGGAATCCGGATGGCGCCGTCGCTGCGCCGCATCATCTGCACGGCGCAAGCACACTCATGGCCTCGCCGGGTCTGGCGCACACCCCGGATGCGAGTGGGATGAGCGCCCTGATGCTGCTCTCGCACCTCCTCGCGGGCGTCGCCGGCGTCGCGCTGATCCGCCATGCAGATCACCTGTGGTGGGCGTTGCTCGCCATCCTCTGCGCGACCATCGACGCGATCATGGTCGTCGCCCGCCACGTTCCCATCGCCGATGCCCGACGCTTGATGGCCTTCGGTGACGGCTCCCCCTTTCTCTACGACCTCCTGCACTGCGACACGCGTCGTCGGCTGAGGGGCCCTCCCCTGCTCGGGATCGCCGTCCCCTGACCACGCGGCCGATCGATGCCCCTCGGCCTCGATCGGAACGTCCTCCTCTCCCGCGTACCGAGTAAGCGAGGGCATCCTGGGCGGCGACCCGCGGACCATCGAACCGGCCTTCAGCGCGGACTTCGTGGACGTCGGTACAGCAGCCATCGTCGTGGACCAGTAACGGTGTACCGAGGTGCAGGAGAACCGGGCCTTGACCGCGCCACGCTGACGCAGCCCCTCGACGACCTGGCCGACGGCCCGTTCATCGTGCACCGCAGGTCCTGTCCCGGACCGACGTCGATGGCCGGTTCCCGTCCGACAACACCCCGATGAGCTCGAGCCGCTGCCCGAGTGGACCACGCCCCGTGGCTCCCCGGTTCTCGCCACCCCTCCCGGCGGCCGGAACGGCAGCCTCATCCGGGGCGCCCCTCTTCATCGCCTGATGGTCAGCGCCGGGCCCACCCGCGCCGACCCCGTCACCAAGGACCACCATGAACCATTCATCAACAGCATCATCGTCATCATCGTCACGGCACACCGCACAGCGCGTACGCCTCGACCACGAACGGGGTGCGAAACGCTCCCGCCTGCTCCTGCGCTGGGGCATCGTCGGAGGCATCGCAGCCCTTCTGGCAGTCGTCGCCGTCGTCATCGTCGCCACGAGCCGGGCGGGCATCCCGACCGCCGGCCCCGCACCGGCCTACGGCAATCAGTACGGGGGTATCACCCTCACGTCTCCCACCCAGCTCATACCCGGGGAGGACCGCGACGTCGACGCCGAGACCGTCGCCCTGCCCGACGGGACCAGCGCGGCGACCATCACGCCGGGCGGGGTCGCGGACCCCGGAGGACAGGGACCGGTCCCCGTCATCGCCTGGGTCGACGTCAACTGCGTGCACTGCGCGGACTTCGAGAGCGCCTACGCGGAGCAGATCCGGTCGTGGCTGCAGAACGGCGACATCACCATGGAGTACCGCACCGTCGCCTTCCTCGACCGGAATTCGACCACCGCCTACTCCTCCAGGGCAGCCAACGCGCTCTCCTGCACAGCCGAAACCTCTCCCCAGGCGTACCTGCCGTTCCTGGCAGCCCTGTTCGCGAACTTCCCGAACGGAGAACTGGACAACAGCGACCTCGCCTCCCACGCGGAGGATACGGGGGCCGAGGACATCACAGCCTGCCTGGAGGAGGACACCTTCCGTCCGTGGGTGAGCTTCGTCAGCAAGAGCGCATCAGCCGATGGGATCACCGGCACCCCCACGGTGTACGTGGACGGCAAGGAACTGGCCTCCCCCGCAGACTTCGAATCAGCAGTCACCACCGCCATGGCGGCCCGCAATGACTGAGCCGGGATCCCAGCAGCAGGAACAAGGGCCCGCGGCAGAGCCGGCGGAGCCGGCTAAAGGACAGGTGCCGGTCGAGCGGACCGTCGTCGTGACCGCAGGGGGGGCCGGGACGAAGGGCCGGCGCCCAGCACCGGAACGGGCGGTCCTGCAGGTCGTCCTGGGTATCGCGGTTCCCCTGGGACTGGGGGCGACGATCCTGGCCATGTACGTCACGGAAGCCCTGACCACCTATCGGACGACGATCCTCGATCCCGGTGATTTCGTCGTCCACGCCCGCCCCCTGGCCCGCGTGCTCCAGGACTTCAGCGCAGCGTTCACCATCGGCTTGCTCCTGCTGTGCTCGGTCGCCCTGCCCGGCGCCGAAGCGAACAGGGCCATCATCGGGTTCGCCCAGTGGAAGGCCCTGAACTGGGCGTGGCTCTCCTCAGGTGTCTGGTTCGTCTCGTCGGTCGCATCCCTGGTGTTCATCGCGGCGGACACGGCAGGCCAACCGATCAACACCGAGGAATTCTTCCCGCTCTTCATGTTCTTCATCACCGAACTCGATCTCGGCGAGATCCTCCTGGTCGCCCTGCTGGCCGTCTTCCTGCTCGTGACGTTCCTGCCCATGGTGCGCTCGAGCACCGGGTCCGGCATCATGCTGGCCGTAGCCATGATGGGGGTTCTCCCGCTGGCGTGGGCCGGACACGCGGCGGGCTCCGACGATCACGGCAACGCGGTCAACTCCCTCGCCCTGCACCTGGTCGGGGTCTGCGTGTGGGTGGGCGGTCTGGCCGCGATCCTGCTGCTCGGCTTCCGGCTCGGCACGGACACAGGTCGGGTCCTGCGCCGGTACTCGACCCTGGCCCTCCTGTCCTTCACCGCGGTGGCGTACTCAGGGATCATCAACGCCCGCCTGCGCATCGGTCCCTGGGAGAACCTCGCCACACCTTACGGGCAGCTGATCGTCGTCAAGATCCTGGCCCTGGGGGTACTCGGACTCGCCGGCTGGTACCAGCGCCGTCGCATCCTCCCCCGCCTCGACGAGAACCCGGAGGATCGCCGCGCCCTGACTCTGTTCGGGGCATCCGAGGCCGCGCTGATGATCCTGACCATCGGGATCTCCGTGGGACTCGCCGCCAGTCCCCCACCTGTACCCCAGGGATCGATCGCCGACGTCGACCTGCGGCGGTCCCTCCTGGGCTATCTCTGGCCCGAGCCGCTGACCATTCCCCATTTCCTCGGAGCCTGGCACACGGACTGGGTGGTCAACCTCTTCATCGTCGCGGCCGCCATCGCCTACATCCGTGCCGTGATCATCCTGCGCCGCAGGGGAGATCTGTGGTCGCTGCCTCGGACCGCCGCGTTCCTCGCGGGATGCGCCCTCCTCATCTGGCTCACCAGCGGCGGCCCGGCCGTGTACGGGAAGACGAGCTTCTCCGGGCACATGATCCAGCACATGGGCCTCATGATGTATGCGCCGATCCTCCTCGTCATCGGTGCGCCGATCCTCCTCCTGCTCCGTGCCACCCCTGCACGCACCGACGGCAGCAGGGGCCTGCGTGAATGGACGCTGTGGATCTTCACCTCCCGCTACAGCCACTTCCTCACCAGACCTCCCGTGGCAGGCTTGCTGTTCATCGGGAGCCTCATCGGGTTCTACTATTCGCCGGCCTTCGAGTTGTCCCTGTCCACCCACCTCGGGCACGTGCTGATGTGCATCCACTTCATCCTCACCGGATACCTCTTCGCCTGGGTGCTCATCGGCATAGACCCCGGCCCGGCGCGTGCACCGTTCCCGTTCCGCCTCATCATCCTGCTGGCCATCATGGCGTTCCATGCCTTCTTCGGGCTGTCCCTGCTCAACGGCACGGAGATCCTCGCACCCGGGTGGTGGGCGGATCTGCAACTGACGAATCAGGAAGCGCTCCTCGCCGACCAGCAACGAGGAGGAGCCATTGCCTGGGGTGTCGGCGAGCTGCCCACGCTGCTCCTCGCACTGGCGGTCGCCGTCGCGTGGAGGAAGGACGACCAACGCCGCGCACTCCGCGAGGACCGCGCCGCGGACAGGAACGGTGACGCCGCCCTCCGCGCCTATAACGACCATCTTCACCAGCTGCGCACGGGAGCTCCCCCAGCACCACCGGAACACCCCTGACGGGTCGTCGCCCGGGTATCGGTGCCTCCGCAGGCCGGCCGGCGCCTTCACGGGATCGGTCACCCGACGGTCCCCGCCCCCGCCCCGAGCCGGGGGCGGGGGCGGGGGATGCGATCGGCTAGGACAGGGCAGGGGTCGTGCAGGACGACGGCAGGACGACGGCGTCGTCCGTCCGGACGTCGGGGACGGAGCCGGCCCAGGCATTCATCGCTTCGAGGACTGCCCGCAGGTCGTAGCCGATCGGGGTGAGCTCGTACTCGACCCGTGGTGGGATCTCGGGGTAGACCGTGCGGGTGACGATCCCGTAGGTCTCGAACCGGCGCAGCCGGTTGGTCAGCGTGTGCGCACTGATACCCGGTAACGCGTTCTTCAGATCCGTGAAGCGCAAGGGTCCCTTCAAGAGTTCTCGCACGACGAGAGTCGCCCATGGGCCATCAAGCAGGGTCAGGAACCGGGCTATCCCGCACTCGGGCCACACCTCCGGTGTGAACGACATGGGTGATCTCCTCCTGGTGCAGTTGACGTAACCAATGCATCATATGCACTAATGGGCGCATGACCTTCATCATCCACGGAGCGACCGGCGCCCAGGGCGCTCCCGTCGCTGCCGCACTCCTGCAGGCAGGCCACTCCGTGACCGCCGCCGTCCGCAACCCCCAGACCTACCAGCAGGGCCCCGCCGTCGCCATCGACCTCTCCGATGCCGCAGCACTCGCCGACGCGTACACCGGCGTCGACGGGGTCTTCGTCCACCTGCCCCTCGGCTCGCCCGGGCAGCAGCTCGAACTGGCCCGGACGATCATCGCCGCCGTGGACGAAGCCCGGCCGGCCCGTGTCGTCTTCTCCACCAGCGGGTACGACCTCGGGGATGGCGAGGACAGCCCGCACGGTGTCCTGATGCGCGGCCTGCTCGATACCGGCGTGTCGACCGCGATCATCGCCCCGCGCCTCTACCTCGAGAACCTGCTGCTGCCGCCGGTGATCGCCGCCGCCCGTGAGCACGGCGTCCTGCCCTATCCGATCAGGGCCGATTATCGCGTCTCCTGGAGCTCGCATCTCGACGTCGCCGACGTCGCCGCGCAGCTGTTCGACCGGGTGGACATCACCGGCACCATAGCCGTCGGGGCACGTCCCGGGCTTCTCGGTGATGACCTCGCCGCGGGCTTCGCCGCCTACCTGGGACACCCCGTCCGTTTCGAGTCACAGACGCCGGATGCCTTCGGCGACTCACTGATCCCGATCTTCGGGGCCGACGCCATGACCCCCGTCATCGACTCGTACCGTGCGCGGTCCACCCAGCAGGATGACGTCATCGACGCGAGCCGTAGTGCGCAGACACTCCTCGGGCGTCATCCGCGCTCCGTCGAGGCATGGCTCCGCGACACGAACGCCTGACCCTCACGGCCCGGATTCCACCCAGCCGATGCAGCACACGACGCCCACGCCCGGTCGACCTCCCGAGCGGCGGGTTCGCCCGCCCTCAGGCGTCGAAGTGTGTCTCGGGGAGTTGCTGGCCGATCGATGCGACCACGGCGGCCGCGATCTCCGCCAGTTTCACATTGCGCCCGCTCGAGGCCGCCTTGAGGATGGTCATCGCGGTGTCGTGGCTGCAGCGGTTCTGGCCCATGATGACGCCGGCCGCCACGTCGATGGTGGTCCGGGAGCTCATGGCGTCCCGGAGCTGCTTCCCGGTGTCGGAGAGGTGGGCCACGCGCACGGCCAGGCGCAGCGACTGCGATGCCTCCCGCGCCAGATCGCTCACCGCGGTGATCATCGCGTCATCGAAGGCTCCGGGCTGCGGGGAGTACAGGTTGAGGCCGGCCGCCGCGAAGCCGTCGAGGGGGATCGGCACACCGAGGGCGGATCTCAACCCGTGTCCGGCGACCGCCTTCGGGTACTCGCCGAAGCATGATTCCTCGCGGAAGTCCGTGACCACGTAGACCTGACCCTCCCGGGCGGCGCGGATGCAAGGGCCGTCGTCGAACTGGTACTGGATCTCGTCCATCAGCCGGGCCTGCTCGCTGCTGCTCGCCACCGTGCCCTTGGACCGAGGCCTCAGCAGGGTGATCCCACACAGCATCTCGGTACCCTCGGAGGAGAGCCTGTCGGCGGCGAGCCCGGCCAGGCCATCGAGGAACTGGTGGATGTCGGGGCTCTCGAGCACCATGTCCTGCAGTATCCGCGGCAGGCTGACCTCACCAAGGATCCTGTCGTCAGTCATCACAGCGCCTTCCCTCACCTTCGGGCCACGTCCGCGCGGTCCGCTGAGGTCACGCTACCGGGCCGGGTCGCTCCGACGGAAGGCTGGGATTTCCGCCCCGGACACGTGGGCGCGCTGTACGACGCCGACGGCGCGCCCGCCCTGGACGGGGCGGGCACGTGCGCGGTACGACGACGGCGCGCCCACTGCGGACGGACCCGGGACCGGTCCGACTAGGAGGCGCGACCCGCCGGCGTGAGGCCCCCCGAGCAGGCGGCGCCGGGCTCGCGGGTCTGCTCACCCTGGATGTACTTGTCGAGGAAGGTGGCGAGACGGGCATCGTCCGCGGAGTCGACCTTGAGCTGGAGGCCCCAGGCGCTGGCCGCGATCGGGGTGTCCAGATCGGGGTACGGGCTGAGCAGCACGTAGGACCGGGTCCCCACGAGCTCCGTGAGCTTGTCGATCTCGGCCTGCCCGATCTCCGGGTCGTACGTGATCCAGACAGCGCCGTGCTCCATCGAGTGGACGGAGTTCACGTTCGGCACGGGCTCGGTGTACACACCGCAGTTCGTCCAGATGGGATTGTGGTCCCCACCGACGGGTGGGGCCTGGTCGTACTCGACCTCACCCTCGACGTGGTTGAAGGTCACGTCCGGGTACTCCTGGATGCCTTCGATGGGCTGGGACGCCGCCGCCTCGCGCTCCTGGTTGACCTGGACCTGGTTCACGATCACCAGGGTCACGGCGATGATGACGGCCAGGATCACGGCACCGATCCCGCCGAAGATGAGGGCGTTGCGCTTGCGCTCACCGGCCCGCTGCTCGGCCTGGATGGCGGCCAGGCGCGCTTGGCGGTCCTGGTTCTCCTGTGATCGCTTCTTGTTCAACGGTCGTCCTTCAGTGCTGGGGGTCTGCGGCAACGGCCGCGGATCGGGTGGCGCCGGAACCCAATGTACCGGCGGGAGCTGCCAGTCCTCGAACCGGCGGGCGCGCGGGTCGGGTCCACGGTTCGGTCAGAGCTTGTCGAGCAGGGACTCCATCAGCGTGATCTCCGACTGCTGCCCCGACTGGATCTTCGATGCGAGGTCGCGGACCTGGTCGGTGGCCCCCAGCTCTGCCCCTGCCTTCGCCATGTCGACGCCTGCGACGTGGTGGGTGATCATGAGCTGCAGGTAGAGCCGCGCGGCGTCGTCCCCGGATGCGGACCTCAGCTCGTCGAGTTGCTGCTCGGTCGCCATGCCGGGCATCCGGCCGTCCGCTTCGAGCATCGAGCCGGACCCGTCCGACTGCCCCATCTGCATCCCGCCGTGATCGCCGGAGGCGCCGGCCATCCACTCCATCCGGGGTTGGGTGCTGCTCTGCGACAGGCCCCACTCCTCCAGCCACGCGTACATCTGGCCCGCCTGCTGCTGCTGCGTGGTGGCGATGTCGTAGGCGACCGCCCGCAGCGTCTCGTCGTCCACCTCGTCCCGGACGATCATGGACATCTCGACCGCCTGGTGGTGATGGACCTGCATGTCGCGGGCGAAACCGGCATCGGCACTGGTGGTGCCCGGATGGGTGGGCGCGGCGGACAGGCGACCTGCCGAGAAGGCGAGGGCGAAGAGCGCGACGACGGCGAGCGCGGACAGGGCGAGGAGAACGCGTTTCTGCCAGCCCGACAGCGAGATGTTCATGGTGTCCTTGGATCGGTGGGGTGCCGGTTGACCACCGTACGGCATGCTGCTGGACGTTCCCGCAGAACGGCCGTCGAAGCAGCGGAATGAAATCGCCACTGGTCCGGTTATACCCCCCGAGGGTATAGTCGAGAGCATGCGAGGACCACGATGACCACGGAGACCCGTGCTGAGAACAGCGCACCCCACGGCTACACCGCCGACAAGGAGGCCTACCTCAAACGCCTGCGCCGGATCGAGGGCCAGGTGCGCGGTATCGCTCGGATGGTCGACGAGGACAAGTACTGCATCGACATCCTGACGCAGGTCGCCGCGGTCAACAAGGCGCTGCATGCGGTCTCCATGGGCCTGCTCGAGGAACACATCTCGCACTGTGTCGTCGGCGCGGCACAGGAGGCGCAGTCCTCCGGTGACGACACCGCCGTCCAGGACAAGGTCCAGGAAGCGACGGCCGCCATCGGCCGTCTCCTCCGCTGACACCCCACCCGCCGGAAGAACCCGGCACCCCACCCGACTCAAGGAGAACACCATGACAACGACCACCATCGGCATCACCGGGATGACCTGCGGCCACTGCGTCAGTGCCGTGAAGAGCGAACTCGGGGGGCTCCCCGGCGTCGAGACCGTCGACGTGGACCTCGTCAACGGCGGTACGTCCACCGCCACCATCTCCTCCTCAGCACCACTCGGTGCCGACTCGATCGACGCCGCCGTCGCCGAAGCCGGCTACACCGTGGTGCCGTCGGAGGCCTGAGATGGCCGCGCAGCAGGCCCCGCTCCGGAACCCGGGATCGGAAGGGGCGGGCATCGCCGGGGAACAGCGCGTCGTCGAACTCTCCATCCAGGGCATGACCTGCGCCTCCTGCGTGGGCCGCGTCGAGCGCAAGCTGGGCAAGCTCGACGGCGTCGAGGCGAGCGTCAACCTGCCGCTCGAATCCGCCGTCGTCCGGGTCCCCCCTAGCGTCAGCGACCAGGACCTGATCGACACGGTGGTCGCCACCGGGTACGGCGCCCACGTGGTGCGGCCCGAGCACGACGGCGAGGGCGGTCACGACCACGACCACACGCCGTCGCTGCTGGGCGCCCGCCTGACCCTCGCGGCCGTGCTCTCCGTGCCCGTCCTGCTGATCTCGATGGTGCCCGCACTGCAGTTCGCGAACTGGGGCTGGGTGGTGTTCGCCCTCTCCCTGCCCGTCGTGACGTGGTCGGCGTGGCCGTTCCACCGTGCGGCCGCCGTGAACGCGCGCCACTTCGCCTCCACGATGGACACGCTCGTGTCCATCGGCGTCACCGCCGCATTCCTCTTCTCCGCCTGGCAGCTCCTCGCCGACCCGACGCTGACGCAGCACGCCGGCATGGCCGGTATGGACATGACGGAACACTCGCTCTACTTCGAGGTGGCCGCCGTCGTCGTGACCTTCCTGCTGCTCGGCCGCTTCCTCGAGGCGTCCGCCAAGCAGCGGGCCGGGAACGCCCTGAAGTCACTGCTGAGCCTCGGCGCCAAGGAAGCACACGTGCTCCGCACGGTGGACGGCGAGCGCACCGAGGTCACGCTTCCCGTCCACGCGCTGATTCCCGGGGACGAGTTCGTGGTCCGCCCGGGCGAGAAGATCGCGACCGACGGCGTGGTGGCCGAGGGCCACAGTGCCGTGGACACCGCACTCCTGACGGGCGAGAGCATCCCGGTGGAGGTGGCTCCCGGTGATGCGGTCACGGGCGCGACGATCAACACGTCCGGCAGGCTCGTGGTCCGCGCCACGCGCGTCGGCTCGGACACCGTGCTGTCCCACATGGGCCGCCTGGTCGGCCAGGCGCAGAGCGGCAAGGCGCGGATCGCCCGCCTCGCGGACCGCATCAGCGCCGTCTTCGTGCCCGTGGTGCTCGTGATCGCCGTCCTCACCTTCGTTCTGTGGCTCGTGCTCACCGGGGACCTGGATGCGGCCTTCACCGCGTCCGTGACCGTGCTCGTCATCGCCTGCCCGTGCGCCCTCGGACTCGCGACCCCGACGGCGCTCCTCACCGGCACGGGGCGCGGCGCCCAGCTCGGTATCCTCATCCGCGGCCCCCAGGTCCTCGAGGACACCCGCACCGTGGACACCATCGTGCTCGACAAGACCGGTACCGTCACCACGGGAACCATGGCCGTGGACGACGTCGTCGTGCTGGCGGACCTGCCCGCGGCCGCCCTGCTCGGGCTCGCCGGAGCGGTCGAGGCGCAGAGCGAGCATCCGATCGCCCAGGCGATAGCCCGGCACGCAGCCCGGGCAAGCCGGCTCCCCGAGGCCACGGCCTTCGCGAGCGCACCCGGTGGCGGCGTGCGCGGGACGGTCGACGGCGTGACCGTCACCGCAGGGCGCGCCTCGTGGCTGGAGCACAACGGCATCCGCCCGACCGCCGGCCACCTCGCAGCGTTCGCCGCGGCTGAAGCGACGGGCACGACGGCGGTGTGGGTCGCCGTCGACGACGCCGTGGCCGGATTCATCGCCCTGTCCGACACGGTGAAGGACGGCTCCGCTGCCGCGATCCGGCGGCTGCGGGACCTCGGGCTGCGCCCGGTCCTGCTGACGGGTGACAACCGCGCCGTCGCGCTCCAGGTCGCAGCGGCCGTGGGAATCGACGCCGCCGACGTCCACGCCGGCGTCACGCCGGAAGGCAAGGTGGACGTGGTTCGGGATCTTCAGGCGGCAGGGGCCACGGTCGCGATGGCTGGTGACGGCGTGAACGACGCCGCGGCCCTGGCGCAGGCCGACCTGGGTATCGCGATGGGCTCCGGCACCGACGTGGCCATCGAAGCCGCCGACCTCACGGTGATGGGGAACAGCCTCGAGCAGGTGGCTCAGGCCATCGAACTCTCACGGCGCACGCTCGGCACCATCAAGGGGAACCTCTTCTGGGCGTTCTTCTACAACGCGGTCGGCATCCCCGTGGCGGCGTTCGGCCTGCTGAATCCCATGCTCGCCGGGGGCGCGATGGCTGCCAGTTCCGTCCTCGTGGTCCTCAACTCGCTCAGGCTCCGCCGCTTCGGGCGGTAGCCCGCGGCGCGGCCTCCCGGTGGCTGCTCCGGGCGGCAGGCCCCGAGCGGGGGCGGGCAGGCGTGGGGTATCGGCTCTTGTGCAGGGCGCAGCATCTGCCGGCTCGTCACGGACGGGGACCATACCGGCAGGCGGCCGGGTCGCTTTGCATCCGTCAGACGCGCGGCAGTGACTCCACCGGGTTGGGAACGCCGGGTCGGCCGCTCGTCTCGTCCACTGTCCCGTCGACTGTCTCGTCCACGGCTGCGGACCGGAGTTCGTCGAGGCGCACGCACACGACACCAACGACGATCAGCAGTCCGCCGAGCAGCTGCACGGCAGCGGGGAGCTCACCGAGGATGAGCCATGCCGCGACGACGGCGAACATCACCTCGGTCAGGGCCACGAAGCTCGCCACCTTCGACCCGAGGCGCCGCGCGGCGAGGATGCCCGTCACATAGGCCGCGACCGTCGCGACGAGCACGAGGACCGCCACCGGGACCAGCCAGCTGTAGGTCTGCCCGGCCAGCTGGACATCGGAGAAGACGAACCGGAAGGGCATGATGTTCGTCAGCCCGAGCACCAGGATCACGCCGGAGGCGACGACCATCCCGCCCCCGGCCATGACGATCGGCGGCAGGGACTCGTCCACCCGGGCCGACATCAGGAAGAACACCACGAGGCAGACGGCGGCCGCGAGCCCGAAGAGGATCCCGACCGGATCGAGGCGCGTGTCCCCGGCGAGGTCCAGCACGAGGAGCAGTCCCAGGATCGCCGTGACGGACCCGATGATAGTGAGTGGCCGAGGCGCCTTCCGCGAGGTCAGCCAGAGGAACCCGACGAGGAGCACGGGCGCGAGGTACTCCAGGAGCAGCGACACCCCGACGGACATGCGCTGCACGGCGTTGAAGTAGAAGAGCTGGCAGAGGGCGATCGCCGTCGCGCCGTAGATCGCGATGGTGAGGGCGTTGCCGCGCACCGTCGACCAGCGGCCGTGCAAGGCGATCAGTGCCGGGACGAGGAGCACGACGGCGGCCCCGCCGATGCGGAGGCCGACGGCGGCGCCGGGGCTCCAGCCGATCTCGAGGAGGGACTTGGCGAAGGGCCCGGAGACGCCGAACGTCGCAGCCGAGACGAGGGCTATCCAGAGGCCGGCGGCGGGTCGCAGGGTCACGTCCGCTCCCTTCGGGTCGATGATTGGTGTCAGGACTGACAAGTGGTTATGGTCGTGACATTAGAGGTGCACGCTGTCAGGAGTCAACATGTCTTTCACCTATGACACGGAGGTGGCGCTCTCCTCGGCCGCCGCGCTCATCAACACCGGGAAGGATGACGCGGATCCCCTCGCCACCCTCGAGGGCCTCGACCGGTTCCTGGCGGAGCAGCGGTTCACCGGCTCGCGCACCCATACCGATGCCGAACTCGCCTCGGTGCGGACCCTGCGCGCCGAGTTGGAGGTGATCTGGTTCGCGGAGGAGGACGACGCCGTCGCCCTGGTGAACGCGATCCTCCGCCGTGCGAGGGCACTCCCCCAGCTCGTGCGGCACGACGAGTGGGACTGGCACCTGCACGCCACCGCACCGGAAGCCCCGCTGGAGGAGCGCATGGCGACCGAGGCGGCCATGGCCCTCGCCGACGTCATCCGCGGACACGAACTCGACCGCCTGCGATCCTGCGCGGCGGAGGACTGCGACGGCGTGGTGCTCGATCTCAGCCGCAACCGTTCGAAGCGGTTCTGCGACACCGGCAACTGCGCGAACCGCACCCACGTGAAGGCGTACCGGGCCCGGCGGGCGCGCTCCGCCTGAGCCCCGGCCCCATCTCAGTTGCATAACGATCGCCATCGGCCTTGATGTAACGCGCATCACTGGATATGTTGTCTTCGCCTACATATTGTCGACATCCCATCGACGGGGCGCTACAGCGTTGTACCAGCTCGATCCGCCCGGACAGCGGACCGCCTGCCGCCGTCAAGGCCGCACCCGGTCCGCCGACGCCCGGATCCCTTTCGAAGGCTCGACCATGACCACGATCAAGAAAGTTTCCGCCGCCCTGCTGGCCGTCGGCGTAGCAGCAGGCCTGTCGGCCTGCGCGCCCGCCGGATCCACGCCGGCCGCCGACGGCGATTCCGCCGCCACCTGCAATGTCGGTATCTCCATGCCCACCCGCAGCCTCGAGCGCTGGATCAACGACGGTGAGGGACTCAAGGAGAAGCTCGAGGCCGCGGACTGCACCGTGGATCTCCAGTACGCGGACAACAAGACGGACCAGCAGATCAGCCAGATCCAGAACCAGGTGGCCGGCGGGGCGAAGATCCTCGTCGTCGCGGCCATCGACGGACAGACCCTCGGACCCGCCCTCGAGGACGCTGCGTCCCAGGACGTCAAGGTCATCGCCTACGACCGACTGATCAACGGCACCGAGGCCGTGGACTACTACGCCACGTTCGACAACTACAAGGTGGGCCAGCTCCAGGGCCAGTTCATCGAGGAGCAGCTCGGCCTGGCCGACGGCAAGGGCCCCTTCAACCTCGAGCCCTTCGCCGGCAGCCCGGACGACAACAACGCGGCCTTCTTCTTCGCCGGCGCCTGGGACGTCCTCCTGCCTTACGTCGAGTCCGGCCAGTTGGTCGTCCCCTCCGGGAAGTCGCCGGCGGACAATGACGGCTGGAAGGCCATCGGCATCCTCGGCTGGGGCTCCGACGACGCCCAGGCCGAGATGGACAACCGCCTGCAGTCGTTCTACACCGGCGGTGACAAGGTCGACGTCGTGCTCTCGCCCAACGACAGCCTGGCGCTCGGCATCGAGGCGTCCCTGGACGCCGCCGGCTACAAGCCGGGTACGGACTGGCCGCTCATCACGGGGCAGGACGCCGACGTCGCCAACGTCAAGGCGATCCTGGCCGACCAGCAGTCGATGACCGTGTGGAAGGACACCCGCGAGCTCGGCGGCCAGGTCGAGTCGATGATCCAGGCGATCGTCGCCGGCGAGGAGGTCGAGGTCAACGACACCGAGACGTACGACAACGGCACCAAGGTGGTCCCCTCCTACCTCCTCGATCCCGTGGTCGTGGCGAAGGACGACGTCGAACCGACGCTCGTGGAGTCCGGCTTCGTGAAGGCAGCAGACATCGGTCTCTGACCACCGGGTGGCAGCACGGGGCGCGGCGACGAGCCACGCCCCGTGCTGCCCTACAGCGAAGCGAGAACAGCATGAGCAACGTCATCCTCGAGATGAACGGCATCGTGAAGGAGTTCAACGGCATCCGGGCCCTCGACGGCGTCTCGGTGAGCGTGGAGCGCGGCGAGGTGCATGCCATCTGCGGTGAGAACGGCGCCGGGAAATCCACCCTGATGAAGGTGCTCAGCGGCGTGTACGCGCACGGCAGCTTCGATGGCACGATCACGATCGACGGCGAGCCGGTGGCGTACGGCTCCATCAACGACAGCGAGCGTGACGGCGTCGTCATCATCCATCAGGAGCTGGCGCTCAGTCCGTACCTGTCGATCGCGGAGAACATCTTCCTCGGCAACGAGGTCCAGCGGGGCGGGGTGATCGACTGGAACGGGACGAACCTGCAGGCCACCGAGCTGCTCGCACGCGTGGGCCTGCAGGAGAACGCCGCCACGAGGGTGCTCGAACTGGGCGTGGGCAAACAGCAGCTCGTTGAGATCGCGAAGGCCCTGTCGAAGGAAGTGCGGATCCTCATCCTGGACGAGCCGACGGCGGCACTCAACGACGACGACTCCGCCCACCTGCTGGGCCTCATCGACCAGCTGCGGAACCAGGGCATCACCTCGATGATCATCTCCCACAAGCTCAAGGAGATCCGGGCGATCGCCGACACCGTCACCGTCATCCGTGACGGACAGACGATCGAGTCCTTCCCGGTGAAGGACAGCGATGACATCGAGACCCGGATCATCCGGGCGATGGTGGGGCGCCCCCTCGACCACCAGTTCCCCCCGAGGACACCGGAGATCGGCGAGGAGAAGTTCCGGGTCGAGGACTGGTCGGTGCACCACCCCATCGACGTGGAACGCGTCGTCGTGGACCGGGCGTCCTTCCACGTCCGGGCCGGCGAGATCGTCGGCTTCGCAGGCCTGATGGGTGCGGGTCGCACGGAACTGGCCATGAGCATCTTCGGCCGGTCCTACGGGACCGGCATCTCCGGACGGGTCTACAAGGACGGCAGGGAGATCCAGACACGGACCGTGGGGGAGGCGATCCGGAACGGGATCGCCTATGTCACGGAGGACCGCAAGCGCTACGGCCTGAACCTGATCGGCAGCATCACGGTCAACGTCTCGGCGGCAGCCCTCGGCAAGCTCGCCCGGCTGGGGATCATCGACCGGAACAGGGAGTACGCCGTCGCGGACGAGTACCGCAAGCAGATGAACATCAAGACGCCGAGCGTCTCCTCCGTCGTCGGGAACCTGTCAGGCGGGAACCAGCAGAAGGTCGTGCTCAGCAAGTGGATCTATTCAGGACCGGACGTTCTCATCCTGGATGAGCCCACGCGCGGGATCGACGTCGGCGCCAAGTACGAGATCTACGGGATCATCAACGAGATGGCGGCCCAGGGGAAGGCGGTCATCGTGATCTCCAGTGAGCTGCCCGAGCTGATCGGCCTCTCGGACCGCATCTACACCATCGCGGAAGGCAAGCTCACCGGCGAGCTGGATCGCGCCCATGCCACCCAGGAGGAGCTCATGCGCTACATGACCGCCGCCAGGAACGAAGGAGCACAGGCCTCATGACCACCGCCACTCCCGAGCAGGCCACTGCTCCCGTCCCACCGCGCCCTGATCCGGTGAGGAAGAAACGGCGACGGGTCGACATGCGCCAGTACGGCATCCTCGCCGCGCTCGCCGTCATCATCGTGCTGTTCCAGGTCCTCACCGGTGGCCGTCTCCTGTACCCCGGGAACGTCAGCAACCTCATCCAGCAGAACGCCTACGTGCTCATCCTCGCGATCGGGATGGTGATCGTCATCATCGCCGGCCATATCGACCTGTCCGTAGGGTCGATCGTGGCGACCGTCGGTGCAGTGGCAGCGCTCTCGATGAACAGCTGGGGCCTGCCCTGGGGCGCGGCGGTCGCCCTGTCACTGCTCGTCGGAGCACTCATCGGTGCGTGGCAGGGGTTCTGGGTCGCCTTCGTGGGGATACCCGCCTTCATCGTGACGCTCGCCGGCATGCTCGTGTTCCGCGGCGTCGCCCTCGTGCTCCTCACGGGCGGCACCATCAGCGGCCTGCCCCGGGCCTTCAACTCCATCGGCTCCGGCACGCTCCCGTCCACCGGCACTCCGGATCTCATCACCCTCGGCATCGGGGCCCTCGCCTCGCTCGCCCTGGTCGTCCAGCAGCTCAAGGGCCGCGCTGACCTCCGCCGCCTCAACCTCCCCCGGGAGCGGACGCTGTCCTTCGTCCTGAAGACCGCCATCGCCGTGGTCGCCATCATGTACCTCTGCTACCTGCTGGCGTACAACCGGGGCACACCGATCATCCTCATCATCCTGGCCACGCTCGTCCTCCTCTATTCGTTCCTGCTCTCGCGCACGGTGTTCGGACGACACGTCTATGCCATGGGAGGGAACCTCTACGCGGCCATGATGTCCGGCGTGAAGACGAAGTGGGTCAACTTCTTCATCTTCGTGAACATGGGTTTCCTCGCCGGTCTCGCCGGGGTGGTCAGCACCGCCCGCGCAGGCAGCGCCGTCGCCTCCGCGGGCGGCAGCTTCGAGCTCGACGCGATCGCGGCGGTCTTCATCGGCGGCGCCGCTGTCCAGGGTGGAGTCGGGACGGTGATCGGTGCCGTGATCGGTGGCCTGGTGATGGGCGTCCTCAACCAGGGACTGTCGATCCTCTCGGTGGACGCAGCCTGGCAGCAGGTCATCAAGGGCCTCGTCCTCCTGCTCGCGGTGGCGTTCGACGTGTACAGCAAGCGCAGGACCGGTCGCTGAGCCCGCCCGGCGGTTCCATGATCGACGACGTCCTTCCTGGGCGTCCTGCCTCGGGCGGAGACGGGCGGTGGCCCGTCCCCGCCCGAGGCAGGACGCCGAGCACCGTCGACCGCGTGCGGGAGCGGGTCAGCCGGTCGTGCGCGGCCCCGCGTCAGGCGGCGCGTCCTCCCTCGATTCCGACGGCGGCACCACGGCGTCGACGCCCTCACCCGAGAAGCCGTCCTCGGAGTACCCGCCGTCGGCGAACCCCGGCCGGCCCGTGAAGACCTGCCCGGTCGTGGCCGGCATCGGCGTGTAGCTGCCGGCAGACCTGAGATGACCCGGTCCCGCGGGGAACGGTGCCGCGGGGAACGATGGATCGGGATACGATCCTCCGGGTCTGGGGTCACCCTCCCCGCCGGGCCCGCCGCTGCCGAGCAGCCTCCTCGTCAGGGCGGCTCCGTCCGACATGAGTTCCTCGACCGCGGCGAGGAGGTGCCCGTCCGTGACGGGACCTCCCTGCAGGGCAGCCGCGAGGACGGTCCTGCGGACGAGCTCGCGGGTGAAGGACGCCGTCGTACCCTCCGTCCGGCCGGCTGCCACCCCGATCCCCGCCCCCGTCAGCGGCAGTCCGGCCGCGTACAGGCGCAGCAGCGCCGCCCGTTCGGTCTCGGCAGGCAGGGGTACCTCGATCGCGAGGTCCACGCGGCCCGGCCGCTGGGCGAGCGCCCGCTCGAGCATGTCCACACGGTTGGTGGTGAGGACGAAGGTGACGTCGGCGTCGGCGTCGAGCCCGTCCATGGCATCGAGGACCTCGAAGAGCAGGGGCTGCGGCCCGTGGCCGAAACTCCGGTCCTCGGCGATGAGGTCGCAGTCCTCGAGCACCACGATCGAAGGCTGCAGCGCGCGCGCCATCCTCGCGGCCTCGCCCACGTGGGCGAGCGTGCCGCCGGACAGGAGGATCGCCGTCGTCCCCTCGCTCGCGCCGAGCAGGAAGCGGACCGTGTGGGTCTTGCCCGTCCCGGGCGGTCCGTAGAGCAGGATCCCCCGCTTGAGATGCTGGCCCGCGGCCACGAGCGCCTCCCGATGGGCGGCGATGCCCAGCGCATGTTCCGTGACCCTGGCCAGCAGGCCTTCGGGCAGGATGACGTCCGCTGCGGTGATCCGGGGCCGGTGGTGGAAGGTGACGCCGGCGGTCTGCTGGCCGAAGTCGTCGCCTGCGAGCGAGAGGACCTGGCCCTTCAGGACGCTCTCGGTCTGCATGCGCCGGCGGAACTCCGCGAGGAGCGCGGCCGTCACACCCGGCTCCGCACAGAGCACCTCGAGCGTGGCCGTCTGGCGGCCGAAGCGCGGCTCCGCCCTGCGCTGGAGGAGGGCGACGGCGACGCCCCCACGCTCGAAGAGCCGGAGTCCGAAGGCCACGGTCTGGCGCTGCTCGTCCGGGCCGATCGGGAGGTTCGCGTAGTCCGGCTGGGCGAGGGGGAAGTTCGGGTACATCTGGGACTGCTGGAGCATGTCGCTGAGCGACATGTGGTTGCGCTGGTCCCCGCCCCCGATGCCCACGAGGCGCGCGTCCCCGCCCACGAGGCCGGTGAGGACGATGTCCGCATCCACAAACCGGTGCGCACTGACGTCCTCGAGGACCACGGCCACGCCACCGGCGTCCGTGCCGAGATGGGCCGTCAGCGTGTCGAGCAGTTCCCTCCCGCGCGCCGACTGCGGCTGGGCCTCCTGGACCAGGCGCACCATGGTGCCGAAGTCCGTGACGAAACGCGCTGTGTCATCCCCCATGGGGGGAGGTTAGCAGCGCCGTCAAGGGGCGGTGCCGGCACTGGCCGGAGCTAGGTGTCCTGCCGGGGGAGCCGTTCGCCGTACCGGGGTTCGCCGTCCGGCTCCGGGGCCGCGGCGGGACGGGCCGCGCCCGGCTTCGGGTCCGGCTTCGCGGAGGAACGGTTGACGCCCGAACCCTTGCTGAGGTGCTCGGCGTTCGGCGTCTCGGCCATCATGAGCATGGCGCAGATGACCAGCGAGGCGATGAACGCGATACCGGCCGCGGTGAAACCGAGATCCACCCGCAGCTCCCTGGTCCCGCCGCCGGTGGCGAAGATCGACGTCGCCGTCCCGGCCACCACGGCCAGCACGGCGGAGAACACGAGCGGAGCCTTGATGCCGTGGCGGAACCGCCCCTGCGTGGGTTTCCCCGGTCGGCGCTTGGCCACGGGCACTCCTTCCGGTGATGCGTTGTCTTCTACGAGCCGTAGAGCTTCTAGTTTACGGGGTCCGCTCCGCCGTGGGCGCCCGAAGTGCCCGGTGCGCTCAGCGCTGAATCGTGCCGGTAGCTGAGGGCCGCGATGGCGAGGACGACGGCGGACAGCAGCGCCCCTCCCCCGGTCACACCGAGGAGGGCATGGGCGCCCAGTCGCTCGACGAACGGCAGGAGGGCACCGGTGGCGATGGACACGATGCCGACGATCACGAGGTCCCGGGCTGCGAGGTGGCTTCTGAGGCCGAGACCGCGGATCAGTTCCGCGAGCCCTGCGACCACGAGGGCGACCGCCCCGGCGAAGGCGAAGGTGCGATCATCGACGAACGCGATGCTCGCGATCCCGGCGCCCAGCAGCAGCCCCCCGCCGATGTCCGTCAGGAGGGACGTGGAGCCCCAGTGCGCCTGGCGGTGCGTCCACAGGTATACGGCGCCGCCGAGCAGGAGGTAGAGGCCTCCGGCGATGGCCATGACGAGTGTGGACGGCTCGCGCCAGAAGATGGTGACGAGCCCGAACACGGCGCCGACCACGGCGCGCGCGAGGAACGGCTTCCACGCGGCCGCCGCGGCGGTGTCGGGGCCGAGACCGGAGGCGGTCGGTGCAGCAGCCATCAGGGGCCTCTCGGGAGGAGAACGGTGGCCGGGCGATCTCCGGCCAGTCCAGTTTAGTCCTGCCGGCGGCGCCCCTCACCGCCGGTGTCGGAGCCCTGTCGAGGCGGGATCCGCATGCTTCAAGGGTGACCTTCCACGATCGCCCCTCCCCGGCGTGAACGCGATCCGTCGCTCACCACCCTGTGATCGGCGCTGTATCGCCCGACAGGTGATGCCTCGACACCTCACCTCCACCGAAGGCGACGTGGCTCCCGGCCCGGAATCAGACGTCGATCAATCCGCTCTGCACGGCGAGCACCGCCAGATCGACGCGGCTGAAGGCCTTCATGGTCTTCATGATCCGGTTGAGATCGGCTTTGACCGTGGCAACACTGACATGAAGGTGCTGTGCAATGTCCGAATTCGTGCGCCCACGCGCGAGTTCCCGGAGGATGACGGACTCCCTGATCGACAGGGCGCCAAGCCGGGTGAGCACGTCCGCGCTGATCGCAGGATGGCCATCGGTCCGTGCTACCTCGACGCCGCACGACGTGACATGTCCACCATGACGAACGACCCGAAGGATGGGTCCGATGTCCTGCAGATAGTCACCGCCCCGGATCAGGACGCCCTCGAGTCGCGGTCGCACCGTCAGGTGGAGTGTGTCGGCAAGCCGTTCGTCCGCGAGCACGACGATCTTCAGCGATTCATGTCGCCCTCGAGCGGCCGGCACGATCGACTGCACCTCCGATTCGCTGCCGGCGTTGAGCAGGAGTATGTCCGGCTGCTCGGCGTCGAGGGCAGACAGCGTGACCTGCTCGTCCTCACTGACTCCGGTGACGCTGATGAACGAGCAGGGCTTCAGCAATTGCCTCAGACCTGCAATGGTCAGGACGTCCCTCGACGCCAGATGAACCCCTACTCGCCGCTGAGACCGGACCGACGCACGCATAATCCCCACCCACCCCCAAATGGCCGCCGCTGGCCACGCGTCTAGTCTGTCTGACTACTTGGCTATGTGCCACCAAATACTTGGTCCCTTCTTGGCCTTCGAGCCAGAAAAGTCTGGTCGACCGGCCATGGTGCTTCATGGAGCGCGTGGTGTGCCATGAGAGGTAGGACGCGGTCTCAGGAAATTCTCAGGTTCACCGGTGTTCTACACGCTCGCTTCACTCAGGAATGCACGTCTAAAGGGGAAACATCGCAATGTCTCAGAACACCCGACTTCTTGCCGCTGGCTCGACCGCCGCTCTCGTAGCCGGCGGTCTTTTCTTCACCGCCGCCCCGGCTTCGGCCGCACCGAACTCCGCAGAGTGCCTCGCGGCCCAGGACCTGTTCCGCGCGGCACTGGACAACGCCGCCGCAGATGACGATCTGTCGATAGAACTGGGAGCAGCCCTCGAGGCCGTCCTCGTCGCGCTGGCCGAGCGCGACGCCCTTGTCGCAGCCGTACCCGGAGACACGGAAGCTGCCCAGGAGGCACTGGACGCGGCCCTGATCGTGCTGGCCGACGCACAAGCAGATGTCGAGGCCGCCCAGATCGTCCTCGACGAAGCCGAGGCAACGCAGGAGCCCCTGGACCAGGCCGTTGTCGACGCCCAGCTCGAACTGGATGTCGCGCTCCAGGCCCTGGCCGACGCCCAGGCAAAGGTGGACACCGCAACCCAGGCCCTTGCGGACGCAGAGGCACTCCTCGTGCAGCTGCAGGCCGACGTCGACGCCGCGCAGGATGCCGTGGATGCAGCGATCCTCGTGCTGGTCGATCTGAACGCCGACGTCGACGAAGCCCAGGACGCCCTCGACGCGGCCGTGGCTGCGCAGGTCGGCCTCGACCTGGCCGTCGATGCAGCTCAGGACGAGCTGGACCTGGCCCTCGAAGCGCAGATTCCGCTCAATGAGGCCGCGGACGCAGCGGAACTGGAACTGAACGGAGCACTGACGGTTCAGACCGCTCTCGAGGCCGCTGTGACGGACGCCGAGGGCGACCTCGCTCTTGCGGCCGCAGCGCAGCTCGAACTGGACGCGGCCGCAGATGCTGCCGAAGCGAACGTCGCGTCCGCCGTCGCAGCGCAGCTCGACCTCGAGGCCGCCGTCGACACGGCTGCCGATGACCTCGCCGATGCGAACGCAGCCCTCCCTGTCCTGCAGGGCGACATCGACGCCCTGACCCTTTCCCTGGGCGTCGCCGTGGAGGCCTTGCCGGCCCTGCAGACGGCAGTCGATACAGCAGCTGTCAACTTCAACGCAGGTGGCGCCGTCGTCGCTGATCTGCAGGCGGACGTCAGTCTCGCCACGACGGTCCGTGACGATGCCGTCGCGGTGCAGGCCGGCATCATCGCCGCCGCCCAGGCGGAAGTGAATACTGCAGCGACGAACGCCGCCGCTACGCAGGCGATCGTCGTCACCGCGCAGGCGAACCTTGCGGCAGCGATCGCCACCGACCCCCAGGATGCAACCGCCATCGCAGCAGCGTCTGCAGCATTGCAGGTCGCGAACACGAACAACGCCACGGCGCAGGGGCTCCTGGTCACCGCGCAGGCGAATCTCGCCGCGGCGTCGATTCCGTCGCCGGCAGTCGTTGCCGCGGAAGCCAATTTGGCGGCTCTCACTGTCGAGCTGGCAGCAGCCCAGACTGCCCTCGCCGGCCTTCAGGCTGCACTGACGGTTGCGGTCAACGCCGAGAATGCGGGAGAAGCACTCGCTGCTTCCCTGCAGGTCGACCTGAACCTGGCGATCGGCGCCCTTGCCGAGGGGCAGCAAGCAGTCATCGACGCCGAGGCAGCCCTGGTGGAAGCCCAGACCGCCGCGACCGCCAACGCCCAGGTGATCCTCGACCTCGGCGTCCTCCTCGAGCAGGCCGAAAGCAACCAGGCCGCCGGTCTGCTCGTCCTCGCCGACCTGGAGGATGCCCTCGCGGACGCCGAATCGGACGCGACGGCAAATGCTGCCATCATCGCCGAACTGCGGGTCCTCCTCGCCGACGCCGAGGCCGACCAGGCGGCCGGCGCGGCGATCATCGTGGGGCTGCAACTCACACTGGACGAGGCCGAAGGGGCGGCGTCGACGAACGAGGCGCTCGCCGTCAGCCTCGGCGTCATCCTCGATGCCGCCACCGATGCCCGGGACGCGGCCGAGCTCGAGCTCGAGAGGTTGGAGGACGTCCTCAACTTGGCGCTCGAGGCACAGGCGGACGCGGAAGCCACGATCGACCTCGACGCCCTACAGGAGGACATCGACGCGGCTCTCGCCGATCAGGCGGAGCTCGAGGCAGGCATCGACCTCGATGCCCTTCGGGCAACCCTCGCCGCAGCCGTCACAGCAGCAGCCGAGGGCCAGGTCGACGTCGACGCAGCGCAGGCCGACGTCGACGCAGCCCTCGCTGCGCTCGCCGCCGCCGAGGACGGCGTCGAGGAAGCACGGGCTGCGCTGGCAGCAGCAGCGAACCTCGAAGCGATCATCGCTGCGAACGTCCGGCTGGAGCTGGCGATCGCCGCCGCGAACGAGATCCGCATCGACGCCGACGCCATCACCACGGACTTCGAAGCCATCGAGGATCTCTTCGACGCAGCGGTCATCGCCTGCTCCGGAGATACGACCGTCATCATCGACATCGACATCGACGGCGACGGCACTGTGGGCATCATCGTTGATGGTGTCAGTGGAGGAGGGACCGGCGGCGTCGTGACCGGCGGTACCGGCGGAGGCAAGGGCGCGGCCAACACCGGCAGCAACCGCGGCATGAATGTGCAGACCGCCACGGTGGAAAGCACTCCTGACAGCGGGTTGCCGCTCGGCGGAATGCTCGCGGCGGGCTTCGGCCTTCTGGCCGCAGCCGGTGTCTGGGCTCGTCGCTCACTGACGACGAACGACTAGCAGGGCGTGCCCTCGCCTTCGAGGGCACCTGAGGAGTGAACTCCCGGCCCCGTTCCGCAGCCCACGCTGCAGAACGGGGCCGGTTGCTCGAGTCCTGACGTCAGGACTCCCTGCGTCCCACCATCTCCCGGATCCACACGGGCGCGAACGGGGACGTGCAGTTCGGCGGCGTCGGGTAGTCCTTGAGGACCGCCAACCGCTCGCCGATGTCCAGTGCACGAGCCCGACGGTCGGCGTCCTCGATGCCGATGAAGGCCAGGGTGTGGTTCATGGCCCACTGCAGTCGCTCCGGCGCCGTCTTCATCTCCGCCTCGACGGTGTCGAGCAACGCGTCCAGGTCCAGCCCCTCGGGGCCCTTCGCCACACGGTCCGACGTGAGCGCCCAGCCCGCCGAGGCCACCACCGGGTCCGCGTCCGCCAGCCAACGGACCCTCAGCTCCTCCGCGTGACGGCCCTTCTTCACCACGTAGTTCACGAGCCAGTCGTGCACCTTGGGCGAGCGCGCCTCCCGTAGCATCGCGTCCAGGTCCTCAGCCCCGAAGTCCCTGGGCCGGCAGATCAGCAGGGCGAGGAGTTGCGCGGCGGTGTCGTCCGCCCCCCATAGGCTGAGCGCCAGGTCCTGCCGGGTCTTCAACCGTCTGGCCAGTGCCCGGAGCGCGCCGAGGTTCACCCCGTGGTCGTCGCCGTGCCTCTCGTTGACCGCACGCATGCGCGGATCCTCGAGTGCGGCGAGTTCGGCGAGTACCTCGTCGACCGTCATCGGTTCCTTCCCTCCACGCTCTCGCCCGCCCGGGTGGCGCACCCCCCGGCCGGGCCTACTGTGCGGCGGAGGTGGGCAACGTCAGGATCTCCGCGCCGGTCTCCGTGATCGCGATCGTATGCTCACTGTGCGCCGTCCGGCTACCCGTTACACTGCGGAGGGTCCAGCCGTCCGGATCGGTCACGAGCGTCGCGGTGTCCGCCATGATCCATGGTTCCAGAGCGAGCAGCAGGCCCGGCCGCAGCGTGTAGCCGCGTCCCGGGCGCCCCGTGTTCGTGATGTGCGGATCCTGGTGCATCGTGGAGCCGATGCCGTGCCCGCCGAAATCGGTGTTGATCGGATAGCCGGCAGCGCTCAGGACCGACCCGATGGCGTGTGAGAGGTCCCCGATGCGGGCTCCGGGACGCGCCGCGGCGATACCCGCGCGGAGGGCACGCTCGGTCGTCGCGATCATCTCGGCATCCTTCGGGGACGGCGCCTGCCCGACGGTGAAGCTGATGGCCGAGTCCGCTGCGATCCCGCCCTTGAGGACGGCGAGGTCCAGCGTCAGCAGATCGCCGTCCGCCAGCGCGTAGTCGTGCGGCAGGCCGTGCAGCACGGCGTCGTTCACCGCGGTGCAGATGTAGTGGCCGAACGGTCCCCGCCCGAAGGACGGGGCGTAGTCGACGTAGCAGGACTGGGCGCCGGCGGCCACGATCATCTCCTGCGCCCACCGGTCGATCTGCAACAGGTTCGTCCCGACCACGGCGCGCTGCCGCAGCGACTGCAGGATGTCGGCGACGAGCCTGCCCGTCACGCGCGCCCGGTCCAGTTCGGCGGGTGTCAGGATCTCGATCATGGGGTGCCTTCCGACTGCTTCCAATAACTATCCCGGTAATACTATCCCGGGCTATCATCGGGGGCATGGTCAGATTGCCACTCACGCCCGCCGACGTCGAACGCGGCCAGCGCCTCGGCGCCCTCCTGCGTGCTGCCCGCGGGGAGCGGTCCGTGCTGGAGACAGCCCTCGACGCGGGCGTCTCGCCGGAGACGCTCCGGAAGATCGAATCGGGCCGCGTCGCGACGCCGGCCTTCCCCACGATCGCAGCCGTCGCCGTCGTCGTCGGGCTGTCCCTCGACGCCGTGTGGGCGGAGATCAGTGCGGCCGGTCCCTGCACGGTGGCGCCCCGAGGCGATCGGGCTCGGGAGCCCCTGGCCTCCTGAGCGCTACGCGGTCCCGCCGCGTGTGGCACCCGTGACCATCCAGCGGTCGTCCCGTACGCGCCAGCCGAGGGTCGCGGCCCGCGCCAGCATGTAGCCGACGCCGAAGGCGAGCCACAACCAGACGATCCCGGTTCCACCGGTGAGGTCGGCCCGGGCCACGAGGACCAGCAGCGGCACGTAGACCACGAGGTTCACGACGCCCGCGAGCGCGAGGTAGCGGGCATCCCCCGCACCGATGAGGACGCCGTCGAGCACGAACACGAAGCCGCAGACGGGCTGCGACGCGGCGAGGACCCAGAGCCCGGCCGCGAAGGCGGCCTGCACGGCGGGATCGGTGGTGAAGATCCAGCCGACGAAAGGCGCGACGGCGGCGAGCAGCGCACCGGTGACGACGCCGAAGCCCACGCCCCAGACGAGCATGCGCCGCGTCAGGGCACGGGCGCGGGGTGCATTCCCGGAGCCGAGTTCCTTGCCGATCAGCGCCTGTGCGGCGATGGCCAGGGCGTCGAGGGCGAAGGCCAGGAACGTGAAGACCGTCATGACCAGCTGGTGGGACGCGAGACTCAACGGACCCTGCGCGGTCGCGACGAAGACCGTGGCCAGGATGGCCGCGCGCAAAGAGAGCGTGCGGAGCATGAGCCAGGAGCCCACGCTCGCGGTTCCACGGATGCCGCGCAGCGTGGGGCGGAGCGTCACCTGCTCCCGCCGCGTGGACCGGACGATCATCACCAGGTACACCGCGGCCATGCCCCACTGGGCCAGGCTCGTCCCGAGCGCCGAACCCGCCACCGACATCCCGGCGCCGTACACCAGCAGGTAGTTGAGCACGACGTTGGCACCGAACCCCGCGCCGGCCACCACGAGCGGGGTCCGGGTGTCCTGCAGCCCGCGCAGCACGCCGGTCGCGGCGAGCACCACGAGCATGGCGGTGAGGCCCGGCATGGACCAGCGGAGGTAGTCGACGGCGAAGACGTGGACGGCACCCTCGGCGCCCAGCAGGGACGCGAGCCGCGGCGCCGTGGCCCAGCCGGCTGCGGACAGCACCACACCGAGGAGCACCGCGAGCCCCACGCCGTCTCGCCCCGCTGCCAGCGCCTCGGGCAGCCGACCGGCGCCGAGGAGGCGGGCGACGGCGGGCGTGGTCGAGTAGGCGAGGAACACCATCAGCCCGACGGCGGTCTGCAGCACGGTGGAGGCGAGCCCGACGCCGGCGAGCTCGTCCACGCCGAGGTGGCCGACGATCGCCGAGTCGGCGAGCAGGAACAGCGGCTCCGCGATGAGGGCCCCGAGGGCGGGTACCGCGAGGCGGAGGATACTGCGGCTGAGCCGGCGGTTGCTGGGCAGGGTCTCGTGCACCCGACCAGCGTAGGCGTGTGGGCGGCACGGCCTAAGCTGGGAAGGAACCGTGACGGGTCCGTCCCGGTCGCGACGACACCCAGGGGAGTCATGAAGCTCGGCATCAAGCAGTACCTGGCAGGACTCGTCCTGCTGTTCGTCAGTACCCTCTTCGTCCCGCAGGCCGTCTCCGACTTCGCACGGGCCGAGTCCACGGACACCCCGATACCCGCCGAGGCACCTCTTCTCCTGGCGATCGGCCTCCTCTTCATCCTCGCCGCCGCCGCGTGCATCGGCTGGGGTTACTGGCTCACCCACCGCGTTGGCGGCGCCCGTAAGGTGAACCCGGAGGACGATCCGGACGAGCCACTCCTGCGCCCCGGCTACGGGCCGGACCCGTCGGAGGAGGCGTCCTGGCGGGAGAATCCGCTACGCCGCCGCGACCCCGACGGACGGGCCTGAGGACCGCGGCTCCCTCACCGGGCAGGTCGCGACGAAGAGACCGGGACGTTCCGGCTACGCGGAGTCGACGGTGACGCCGCCGCTGTGCACAGGCCGGACCTCGACACCTCCGGTGGCCGTGCGGACGGCGGGATTGAGGCGGGCGAGCGCCACCGCGGCGTCGAGGTCGGGGGCGTCGAGGACGTAGAAGCCCGCGACGAACTGATCGGCCTGCAGGAACGGTCCCTCGGTGGTGCCGTCCCGGCGGATGGAGACGGCCGCCGCCCGGGGCGTGAGGGCATAGGCCAGGGTGAGCGACCCCGAATCCTGCAGGTCGCCTGCGTGCCGGTCGTTCTCCGCCAGCTCGGCGTCGGCAGCATCCAGGGCATGGAGGGATTCGTCGGCGTAGATGAGAACGGCGAAGTGCGGCATCGGAGCTCCATCGTCGAGTCGGTGGACCTGAGCGCGGCCCGCTGGATCCTCCGACGATGATGCGCCCTTCTCCTCCGATCGGCCCGGCGCCACGCCCTGTCCTCCGCCGCCTGTCCACGTCTGTCCACATCCGTGACCCTCCGCGTCGCCGCTTGTTGCGCGGCCGGGCCCGATCGTATCGTCGAAGGGAAAGCGTGCCGGCGAGTCCGCCGGTGACACCGACGATCCGCCTGGCCACGAGGAGCGCCCGCCCATGACGTCCACCACCCGCCGTCCCCTCCGGGCGACCATGGTCGCTCTCGCCCTGCTGCTCGCCGTGCCGGGGTGCACCGCCACCGGGGTCTCCGTGCCCACGGCGAGCGCTCCCACCCAGGCGCAGGAGGGTTCGGCGTCCGCCACCGCCCCTCCCGGGTCGTCCGGCGGCGGGACGGGCTCGGCGCAAGACGCGGACGCGGACGCCACCATGAGCATTCCCGAGATCGTCGAGGCCGTCGAGCCGTCGGTGGTCACCATCTTCACCGAGGAGGGTCTGGGCAGCGGGGTCATCTACACGGAGGACGGCCTGATCCTCACGAACGAGCACGTCATCCGCGGCAACGAGGACGTCGAGGTGGCCTTCGCCGACGGCCAGCGCGTCTCCGGCACCGTCGAGGCATCCGACGCCGTCTCCGACCTCGCACTGGTCCGCGCGGACCGGACCGACCTCCCGGCAGCCACCTTCCAGTCCGGGCTGCCGCGCATCGGCGAACTCGCCGTCGTCCTGGGTTCCCCGCTCGGGTTCGAGAACACCGCGACGTCCGGCATCATCTCCGGCCTGCACCGGGAGATCCCGGGCTCGGCGGCATCGAGCCAATCGCTCGTGGACCTCATCCAGACCGACGCCGCCATCAGCCCGGGCAACTCCGGCGGCGCGGTGGTCAATGGCCGCGGGGAGATCATCGGCATCAGCGAGGCCTACATCCCGCCCGCGCAGGGAGCCGTCGCGCTCGGGTTCGCCATCCCGGCCCCCACGGCGGTGGAGGTGGCGGAGGAACTGCGGGAGGACGGTACCGCCGAGCACGCGTTCATGGGGCTGGCGCCCGGCGCCATCACGCCGCAGATCGCGGAGCAGCTGAACCTCCAGGACACGGCGGGCGTCGCCGTCCTCTCGGTGTCCGAGGGCGGACCCGCCGACGACGCCGGGATCCGGCCCGGTGACATCATCACGCGCATCGAGGACGAGGATCTCGCGGCCCCGGAAGACCTGCTCGCGGCACTGCGGCAGCGTGACCCGGGGCAGACCGTCTCGGTCGAGCTCCGTCGAGGGTCCCAGACCCGGACCGTCGATGTCGGACTCGAGGACCGGCCCGCCGCCGACCGCTGACCGCCGGGTCTACGGCCGCCCGCTGACGCGAGGTCTGCCACCCGCGACCGACGACGGGACCGAAACTCCTCCGCCGACGTCGTCCCAGGCAGCCGTCAGACCGTGCCGGCCCGCTCGGACCCCGTCGCCGCCGAACTTCCGAGATCACTGCCCTGCAATGTCTCGCCCGCCTCGAGGGCCGCGATCCACTGATCCGTCTCCGCGACGGCGGCCCAGTTCGAGTTCAGCAGGGCCATCAGCGTGGTGTGGACCGTCTTGGCGTCGGCGAAGCCGGCACTGTTGGCGAGGTTGATGGCGCCGGTGGCGTCCGAGAGGACCTCCGTGGAGAACCCGATGGCCTCCGCCTCCACGGCCGAGGCGAGGATGCAGTTGTTGGTCATGTAGCCCACGAGGGTGATGGTGTCGACGTCGTGCTCCCGCAGCCATGCGGTGAGGTCGGTACCGGCGTAGACGGAGCCGTACTGCTTCGTGATGACCTTCCAGGCGTCGGTCCGTCGGCTCTCGATCTCCGGGTGGAGCTCGAACTCCGGGGTGCCGGGCGCGAAGACGGGCGCGCCCTCACCGGACGAGTGCTGGAAGGCAGCGACGGGGATCCCCGCGGCGGTCGCGGCGTCGATGGCGGCCGTGATCCGGCCGAGCGACCGGGTGTGGGGCGGGAACTGGATCTCGAGGAGTCCGCCGAAGTACTGCTGCTGGACGTCGACGAGGACGAGGGCGCGGCGAGGGGTGCTCATGATGTGGCTGCTCCTGGGAGGTAGGGGACCGCTCGATGCGGCATCACGTCCATCCTCCCGGTCCCCGTGCCGACCCACCAGTGGCCCGGAGGTCGGTATACGATGGATTCGGGCCAACGGAAGGTACCCGATGCGTATTGCGGTCTACGCGTTCGATGACGCGACCCTGTTCCACCTCGCCGTCCCGCAGATGGTCTTCGACGAGGTGCGACGCCAGGGCCTCGCGGACTGGACGACGGTACTCTTCGGCGACCGTCCCGGCTCGGTCCGCACGGCGGAAGGCTACCGGCTCGCGGGGGTCGAGGGACCCGAGGCCGGCTCCTCGGCCGACATCCTGGTCATCCCCTCATGGTTCGACGACGGGCGGGCGCTCGGCGACGGCCTCCTCGGCGCGCTCCGTGACGCGCACGCCCGGAAGGCGACCGTCCTCGGCCTGTGCCTCGGCGCGATCGCCGTCGCGGACGCGGGGCTGCTCGCCGGGAGGAAGGCGGTCACGCACTGGCAGGCCTTCGACACGCTCACTTCACGGCACCCCGACATCCCGATCGACCAATCCGTGCTGTACATCGACCACGGAGACGTCCTGACCAGTGCGGGAACGGCCTCCGGGCTCGATGCCTGCCTCCATGTGGTGCGCGCGCGGCTGGGCGCGGATGCGGCGAACCGGGTGGCACGCAGCCTGGTCGTCGCCCCGCACCGGGACGGCGGGCAGGCCCAGTACATCGAGCACCCGGTACCCGAGGGTTCCGGCGACGACCCCGTCGCACACCTGCTCGAATGGGCGCTCGGGCGCCTCGACGAGCCGCTGGGCATCGACCGGCTCGCCGCGCAGGCACACCTGAGCCGCAGGACGTTCGTCCGCGCCTTCCGCGCGACGACCGGGACGACGCCGTCGGCCTGGGTGCGCTCCCGACGTCTCGACGCGGCCCGGCGGCTGCTCGAGACGACCGACCTGCCCATCGACCGCATCGCGTCCGACTGCGGCTTCGGCAACGCTGTCACCCTCCGGCAGAACTTCGCGGCGTCGCTCGGCACCACGCCGACCGCGTACCGGAGGCGGTTCACCACCCGTCCAGCAACCGGTGCGCACAGGCCTCCCGCCGCATGACGGCCCTCGCGCCGGCGGGCCCTGAGGCTCAGGGGTGCGCGACGGCCGCCAGGATCGCCGGGACCTCGGTGCGCCGCGTGTAGTCCGTCTGGACGTCGACGAAGCGGACCGTCCCGCCGGCGTCGACGACGAGGACCGTCGGGAAGGGGATTGCCGCCGTACCGTCCGCATTGCTGTCCGACACCTCGAAACCCAGCTGCGTATGCGCACGCCGTGCAGCCGTGCTCGGTTGGGTGACGATGCCGAGCGCTCCCGCAAGCGTGTTCGAAGGATCGGACAGGACGTCGAAGCCCAGCTCGGCGCCCTCGGCCGTCGCACCGCTCCGCTCCGGGTGCTGCGGGCTGATGGCGACGAGCACGATCCCCTGCCCGGCGAGGTGCGGCAGGAGCTCGCGCTGGTAGGTCCGCAGCGTGATGTTGCAGTAGGGGCACCACGCGCCGCGGTAGAAGACGAGCACCGCGGGGGCACCGCCCAGCACCGCGGACAGCCGGACCGCGTCGCCGTGGGCGGTGAGCAGCGCGGCGTCGGGCAGTGCATCACCCGGCCGCACCACGCCGCTCGGAGTGCCCACCGAACGGAGGTCGGCCTGCTCCTGCGCGAAGGTGCCCGCCAGGTCCGGGCCGATCTGCAGCTCGAAGCCCTCGTTGAAGCGGGCTACCTCGGACTCGATGCTGGTCTGCGCCATGGCGTGCTCCTCGACGTGTCGCTCGATGTGCTGCCGGCCCGGGCGGGCCGTAGCTCAGAGGATAGGTGGGTCACCCGACCGGCTCTCCCCGGTGCGTCACACGCGGACACAGACGTGCTGAGTCCACCGGTCAGAGCAGGCGCCAGGCCTTCCAGCCCGGGTACACCTCCCGCTGCATGTCCTGCGCCAGTTCCTCGAGGTCCTCGAGATCCTCGTCGCTGAACGCGCGTGGCGAGGTGGACATCACGCAGAGCGACCCGACCAGCCATCCGCCCGGCCCGCGCAGCGGACACCCGGAGTAGAAACGGACGTACGGCGCACCGGACACGAAGGTGTGCCCGCGGAAGCGTTCGTCCTGCAGCGTGTCCGTCAGGACGAGGGGACTCACCGCGCGGATGGTCTCGTTGCGGAAAGCCTGCGTCCGCTCGAGATCCTGGTCGGCCTCGCCCACGGCGGACTTGATGAACTGCCGGTGCTCGGCGATCAGGGCGAGCGTCGCCAGTTCGCACCGGAATCGCTCGGCCGCCCGCCGGGTGATCCTGTCGAACCGCTCCTCCGGGGGCGTGTCCAGGAGGTTCAACCGATCGAGGGAGTGCAGGCGCTCGCGCTCGGCGGACGCTTCGTCGAGCAGCGCCGCCCCTGCAGCGCCCAGCGGCCGCAGGGCCTCCTGCTGATCGTGCGGGCTCCCGCCCGGACGACTGAGGACGACCCCGCCCCCAGCCGGCATCCTCTCCCCCGCCGCTTCCTGCACGACCTCGGCGAGGAGATCCGACTCGACCGCGGGCAGGTCGCCGAGCCCCTCGAGGTAGGCAGCCACCCGGGCCTCCGACAGGGTGCCGCCCTGCGCGAAGTAGCCGATCCAGGCCTGGGTGACGGACAACCCGGACCGCCGCATCCCCGCGGCCAGGTGCCGGCGCCGGCCGTGCTCGTTCGAGTGCTCCATGATCGCCGGCCGTGCTGCTACTCGAAGTGCGTGCTGGCCGGACCCTGGCCCAGCGACTGGAGCACGGACGCGGCGACCTCCCGCAGCTTGACGTTGCGGGTACTGGAGGCCGCCTTCAGGATGGCCATGGCGGCGTCCTGGGAGCAGCGGTTCTGCCCCATGATCACCCCGACCGCGAGGTCGATCGTGGTGCGGCTCTCCATCGCAGCCCGCATATCGGCACTCGACTCCGTGAGCTTCCCGATCCGGACTGCCAGGCGGAGCGAGGCCGAGACCTCCGCGGCGAATCCCTCCGCCGCCTCGACGGCCTCGGCGCTGAACGCGTCCACGAGGGGCGAATAGAAGTTGAGCGCCGCCGTCGCATCGCCTTCGAGGGGGATGGGCACACCCAGCGCGGACTTGATGCCGTGGTCCGCGATCGCCCGGCTGTACTCGGGGAAACGCTCCTCCGCATCGAAGTCGCTGACATAGTGGACGACTCCCAGGCGGGCGGCCCTCAGGCACGGCCCGTCGTTGAACTCGTACTGCACCTCGTCCATCTTCTGGGCGTCGGGACTGTTGCTCGCGACGGTCGTCTTCGTGCGTGCCCTCAGCAGCGTCACGCCGCACAGCACCTCGTCATCCTCGTGCGACAGGCTGTGGCCGGCGACGGTGACCAGCTTCGTCAGGAACTCCTCGACGTCGTCGCTGTCGAGGACGAGGTCCTGGAGGAGGCCCGAGACAGCCGGGCCCTTGTCAAAAGGATGTTCGGACAACAGGTGAACCTTTGCATCCGCCCCTGGCCGACCACGCGAGATGCTGGGCAAGGAGAAGGTGAGGAGCCGCCTGCTGCTAAACGACCTAGGAGATATTACCCAATTCTGCCGCCGGGTGGAGACGTCCGCCGACGGTGATCGTCCGGGCGGCCACGCTCGTTCGATGGGAGAATCTCCGCGGTTCGCGGAGCGGGTCTAGGGGACCACCGGCCGCAGGCCATCCCTTCGGCCTCACCACGCCGTGACCTACCGACCCGCGGTGTCGTCCTGCCACGTCGTCCTGTCAAGCTGAGCGGATCTTGACCCGCGTCACTGCGCACCTTGAGCAGCGGGGCGCACACTGGGGACACGCAACGACGGCCCGGACCTGTCCGCGGACCGACGATGAATACATCGATGTGCTTGCACGGGCATGGGGTGTCGGTCAGGGGTCAAGCAGCCGGCTCCTGACCGACGCTTGGCCGTCGTCCTGCCCGAGCAGGCCCGCCGCCTCGTGGTGTCCGCGGTAGATTGCGGTCCGCAGTTCGATCGCGTAGGCCTCGAGAGCGGGCATCCCCAGCGCGGCAGCGAGGGCGATCTCCGCTTCGATGTCGTACGCGACCCGCACGAACTGGATGCCGAACGGGGCCGAGCGGTCGCCGTCGGGCTCACCCTCGAGGATCACGTAGGACGCGTGCGGCTCGTCGAGCGGGTTGCCGACGCTGCCCACGTTGACGAGCGTCCTGCTCCTACGGGTGGAGATGAAGGCGTCGTGGATGTCTCCGTAGCAGACGACGTCGGGCAGCGGTCCGTCACCCGTGAGCTCCGTCGCCGCGAACATGCCCGCGAACTCCTCGTCCGTGTGCTGCGCGTGCACCCGGTGGTACACACTCCTCGCGGACGCATGGAACAGCCGGATGCGGCGGCCGCTGAGGGTGATGTCGTGCGAGAGCGGGAGGGACTGCAGCCACGCGCGGTCCTCCGGGCTGAGCTCGCCGTGCCACCACCAGCCGGCATCGTCACGCCGCGCGGGCGTCTCGCTCGGCAGGAAGTCGTCCCAGTTGCCGCGCACCGTCACCGCGCAGTGCAGGCGGCTGAGCCGGACGCACTCCGACCCGCGTGGGCCCTTGCCGGCGACGTCGCCCAGGTTGATGATCGTGGAGACGTCCCGGTGTCCGAGGTCCGCCAGGACCGCCTCGAAGGCGGTGGCGTTACCGTGCAGGTCCGAGATCACCGCCACGCGTTGCATCTCCTCAGGCTATCCCGGAGCCGCGGCCCGCCGGACATGAACGCCGCCGCGGCCCGCTGGACATGGACGCCGCCGACGCGCAACCCGCTACGCGTCCTTCGTCACCGTTGCCGGCGCCCGCCGCCGGTTCCTAGCGTAGGAGGGGACATGCGGGCCGGATCGATCCGGATCGATACAGGCGGGTGGAGGCACATGAGGCACTGGATCCGGGACCACGGCCTGCTGCTCGTGAACGGGGCCCTCTTCGTCATCTCCTTCGCGGGCATGGTGCTGAGCGGAGCCTCGAGCTACGCCGCAGACCAGCAGGCCCACGGGGAAACGACCGTGGGTGTCCTCGGCTTCCTCGGGACCGGCGAGTTCGTCGAGGCGACGTTCGAGAACTGGGAGTCCGAGTTCCTCCAGATGGGCATGTACGTGGTGCTGACGGCGTACCTGTTCCAGCGGGGATCCTCGGAATCGAAGCTGCCCGGCCGGCACGAACCGCAGGACGACGATCCCCGCGACGCGTCCGGCACCAGCGACGCTCCGTGGCCGGTGCGCCGCGGGGGCGTGATCCTGCGACTGTACGAACATTCGCTGTCGATCATGTTCTTCGTCCTCTTCGCCGCGTCCTTCCTCCTGCATGCGGTGGGTGGCAGTGCAGCCTACAGCGAGGAGCAGGCGGCTCACGGCCTCCCGGGTGCCACGGTCCTGGAGTACCTGGGCACGTCCCGGTTCTGGTTCGAGTCCTTCCAGAACTGGCAGAGCGAATTCATGGTGATCGCGCTGATGATCGGCGCCTCGGTCTATCTCCGGGAGCGGGGGAGCGTGGAATCGAAGCCGGTGGCCATGGCGCACGGATCCACCGACACCTGATCACCGCTATCCTCGTGGTGCCAGGCCTCCCCCGCCGAAGGGCCGTCCCATGCCGCACCGTCAGCACCCCGTCGACTCCGCCCGGCCCACCGAGGCCGCGATGACCGCACGACTGCGCGCCGCCGGATGCGTCTTCGCCGAGGACGAGGCGCGACTCCTCGCGGCGAGCGGGGCCGGCGACGAACGCCTGCTGGAGATGCTGGAGCAGCGGGTGGTGGGCCTGCCGCTCGAGCACATCCTCGGCTGGGTGGACTTCTGCGGACTCCGACTCCTCGTCGGACCAGGTGTCTTCGTGCCGCGGCAGCGGTCCGCCCTCCTGGTCACGGCCGCGGCCGACGTGACGGCGCCGGGTGCCACGGTGCTGGATCTCTGCTGCGGGTGCGGAGCGCTCGCTGCGGGCCTCGCACACCTGGTCCCGGGTCTCCGCCTCCACGCGACCGACATCTCCGGCGCCGCCGTCGCGCTCGCGCACCGGAACCTCAGCCGACACGGCGCCCGCTGCTACGAGGGCGATCTCTTCGCGCCGCTGCCCGCTGCGCTCCGCGGCACCGTCGACACCCTGCTCTGCAACACCCCGTACGTGCCGAGCGCCCAGGTGGGGAACCTGCCGCCGGAAGCCAGGCTCCACGAGCCGCGGGCCACCCTCGACGGCGGCGCCGACGGCCTGGAGGTCCAGCGGCGCGTGGTGCAGGAGGCCCGGGAGTGGCTGGCGCCCGGGGGCCATCTGCTCGTGGAGATCGGCGAGGACCAGGAAGCGGCCTGTCTCGACCTCCTCGCGGCCGGGGGTTTGCGCGCGTGGACGCGGAGGGACGACGACGTCGGAGCCCTCGTCGCCATCGGCCAGGCACCCCGCGTGCGCCGTGAGTACGGCAGGTCGGGGTCCGCTCCCAGTGCTGCGCACAGCAAGATGGTGCCCGAGCAGCCGTAGCCGGGCGCGGGCACCATCAGGGGGTTTGCTGTGTCAGCCGCTCCTTGACCAATCAGTAAGCCCACTTACTAGTTCACCATGCCGTGTCCAGCCCGGAGTACCGCGAGCGCATCCGGAGGCGCGCCGAGGGGACGGAGACGGGGCGGAGCCAGGGCAGGGACGGGTAGCACGCGGGGCGGCCGAGGCTCCGGCACGCCCGGTGTCACGCGTTCAGCTGGGCCTGCACCTCGAGGGCCATGGCGTGGAAGTCCGCCTCGTCTTCGGCATCGAAGATGCGTGGCTCCTGGTCGATCACGCAGAGGGTCCCGACCGCCCATCCGTCGGGACTCCTGAGCGGGTGCCCCGCGTAGAACCTGATGAAGGGATCGCCGAGCACCAGGGGGTTCCACCGGAAGCGGGGATCGTCGAAGGCGTCCTCCACGATCACGGGGACGGACTCGCGGATGGTGGTGTCGCAGAAGGACCGTGTCCGGGGCATGTTCTGCTCGACGGGCCCGATCGCGGACTTCAGGAACTGCCGGTGCTCGTCGAGGAGCGTCACGATCACCGAACTGCTCCTGAAGCGCTCCTGCGCCCTCCGGGTGATGGCGTCGAAGCGTTCCTCCGGCTCCGTGTCCAGCAGGCTCGTCCGGCGGACCGCCTCCAGCCGCTCCTGCTCCTGCTCCTCGTCGGTGAGCAGGAAGGCCGCATCCGCACCGAGGTCGCCGATGCCGCCCGGTCCCTCCGGTGCGTCCTCGGCCATGGGAGGTACCGCCACTTCCATCCCTGCCCCGCGCAGCAGGATGTTCACGGCTGCGGCGAGGACGTCACTCTCGGGGGCCCGGAGATCGAGGCGCTGGTGGAGGTACTCCCTGACGTCCGGCAGGGACAGGGTCCCTCCGAGCAGCAGACCCGTCCGCCACACATCCTCCGGAGCCAGGCCCGCACTGCCGACGGCGGCGATCATGAGCGCCCGCTGGGGCCGTCCGTCGGTCATCCGCCCTGCCGTCCTGTCGTCGTCGTTCCCGTGGTCCCCGCACGATCGGGAGACCCCTCGGGCTCCATCCATTAGACCCCAGGGCCGCAATCCCCTGCGCATCCGTCCGCCGTCCGGACCGGCGATGCCGCGGGAGGCTGGACCGGAGGGGTGGTACGGGTTAGATTCAGGACACAGGGCCGCGCCCTGTGTCCTCAGGAGGGCCGGACTGCCGCTGGTGGCACGCCGGCCCGACGACTCCCGCACCCGCGGTGGGGATGGTTCTGCCCCGGTCTCAGCCAGAAAGCTCCACCATCGCCTCCTTCCCCCAGGCGGTCGCCTCCCCTCCCCCCGCGACCGCCGCTCCCCGGGTCCATCCCGCCCCATCCGACGACGACGGGCAGGACCCACCCGGGCCCGACCTCGTGGAGTTGCTGACGTCCGCCGGATCGAAGGACGAGGCGGCCTTCCGCGACCTGTACACCGCGTGCTCGCGCCGGGTCTTCGGGCAGGCCCGCCGGATCCTCCTCGACCCGGACATCAGCGCGGAGGTCACGCAGGAGGTCTTCCTGCTCGTCTGGGAGCAGGGCGATCGCTACCGGCCCGAGCTCGGCCACCCGCTGACGTGGCTGAAGACCCTGACGCACCGCCGCGCGATCGACCGCCTGCGCTCGGAGGTCTCCCGGGGCGCGCGGGACGAGAAGTGGGGACGCCGGAACCAGTCGAGCGCCTTCGACGAGGTGTCGGAGGCCGTCGTCGGGCGGGACGAGGCGTCGCGCGTGCACGCCGGGATGGCCGTCCTGTCCGCAGTTCAGCGCGAGGCCATCACCCTGGCCTACTTCTCGCACCTCACCTACGCTGAGGTCGCTGTACGCCTCGGCATCCCCGTCCCGACGGCGAAGACACGCATCCGGGACGGCCTCCGGAAGATGCGTTCGGTTCTGGAGACTCGTCCGATCGAGTGAGCCGTGCCTCCCCCACGGGGACGAGTCACGCCTCGCGGCCCACTTCTCCATCAGGGCGCGGCCGCGACTCGTCGGCGAGGCAGGACAGACGGTTCTGGTCTCCGAGCGAGGTCAGTCCCTGCGGGACAGGTACCCGGTCACCGTTCCCGGCGCACGGCTCGACGGACGGGTTGCAGCGGCGATGGCCGTGGCGCTCGACGCGCTGCAGCCCCGGTGGGCGCGGCCTCCGCCATCCCGTCCGCGGCCGGATGCGGTCCGGCGGCCGGGCAGGCCCGGAACAGCGTGCGCGGTCCGGCTGGTCCGCTCGCTCCCGCCCGGCTGTACGGGGCGCGGCAGCAGGACAGCAGGCCCACACGCGCCTGGTCGTCGAGCAATTCGTTGACGGCCTGGGTCACGCAGTCGCCGTCGTCGGCGGGCAGGGTGATCACGCCGTGGAGATAGCCGTCCACCTCGAGATGGTCGATGCATCCGCCCATGTTGAGGAAATGCTCCCAGACCGTCGCGAGGGAGAGGCCCGCGTGCTGCATCGCGAGACGCGTGTGGTGTCCTTGCATGCGGCGGTGTCCTCCGGCGATCCTCTGCGGAAGCCGGATGGGGCCGCCGCCATCGGGCAGCCGAGCGCGCACCTCCCGCAGCCGGCTTCGTGACCACGGGCGGCCACCCGGGTACCGGGCCGTCGCACTGCCATCATTCTGGCACCCGCGAGCGCCGGACGGAGCGCTCGATTCAGCACTGGCGCTCGGGCCCGGATGCTGCATGCAGCGCTGCGACGACCACTGGACTGTCATCCATCGGCCCGAGGCGCGGGAATCGGGTCCGCCGTCGTGCTTCCGAGGGCACCGTGGACCGCCCGGTGGGACTCCCCGATGGAGCCGAGTCCCCGCCACGAGCGACGAACGTGCTCAGGTGGCGGGCCGGAGCGCCGACTGCACGACGACGACGTCGGGCCCGTACTCGGCGTCCATCCGCGTCTGGAAGGAGCCGTCGTCGTACACCACCGTGAGGCTGACGAAGCCGCGGTCCATTCCGGCGGTCACGGCGTAGCCCTCGTGGCCGGCGTAGACCTCGGTGAGGATGCGGTCGAGCTCCTGCTGGTCGGTGGTGCCCTGGCGTCCGGCGAGGGGATCCTCGAACGGCAGGGCATCGTAGAGCGAGAGCGGGACGGGGATCCCCGTGCGGGTGAAGGCACTCCCGTCCCACGTCCCCGTGACCGCGTAGGCGCCCCAGGTCACGCCCGACGCCCTCTCGGCCTGCTGCGCGAGCCCCCAGTCCCAGCCCGCCACTTCGGGACCCGAGCACTGCGGCGGGTAGGACTCGGCGACACCACCGAGGCAGAGCTGCGGCGGCGCGTCCCCGATCTGGAGGACGGTGCCCTGGCCGGCCACGGGCCCTTCGGCGGGCGGAGGTGCGAAGTCTCCGGGTGCGGGGACCGGGGGCGTCGCGGGGTCGGCGGTATCCGGTGGACCGGCGGTGGCGCCCGGCGACGTGGCCGGACCACCGACGACTGCACCGGCGCTGCCATCCGTCCCACACCCGCTGAGCAGCACCGCTGCGAGGACCAGGATTCCGACGTGCACCGACCGTGTCATGCACCCATGATCGACGGCCCGCACCCTCCCGGCCATGGCCCGCCCCGCATCAGCGCCGAACCGTGACCACGCGTCCGGCGGCACCGCGCGCACCGCGGTCCCTCCGCCCCTCCGCCCGGCGCCTTCCGGGGAGCGGCGAACCCACCGTGGTCCACCCGGAGGACCGCCCCGAGAACCCGCACGGCGCCCACGACCGCGCGCCCGGCACCGGGTCCTACGGCCGACGTCCCCCGGCCGCACGGCGCTGTGCGCTGGTGGGCCGAACGGCCTATCCTGTGGAGACGTGCCTCGGTTCGGCTGGTCTCACGGCGTTCGCGCCGGGTCCGCGCCACGGCGTCCCGCCCATCACTGCTGCCGGAGATGCATGAGACCCGCCTACACCTTCGAGACCACGTACGAGATCAGCCGGTTGGAGCGGTGCGCGGTGACCGTCCGCGCCCGGGAACCGGTCTCCGTGACGGAGGTCGATGCGCTCATGATGCTGCGCCGGGGATTCGAGCTCACCGACCACCGACCGTACGTGGTGTTCGTCGACCTGAACGACGTCGTCGAGATCCTCCCCGGGGCCCGCCGCGTCCTTGCTTCCGCACGGCACGTCCTGGCCGCGTCGATGCTCGGCAGCACGCCCGTGGACCGCATGACGGCCGCCGGGTACGCGCACGCCGCCTACCCTGCCGAGTACTTCGAGGACAGGGCGGCCGCGTTCCAGTGGCTGGCCGTGATGCACGACCTGCTGTGCGCCGACCCTGTTCCCCACACCATGAGCCTCACCGTCGATCTCGATCCCTTCGACCGGCCCCGTTACCAGCCGACGCGCGGCTGACCCCCACGCGGGCCCGTGGCGGGATCGGTGATCGAGCCCCCGCGACTCCGGAGGCTGTCAAGGTGACCCGACTGCGGGGACAGCCCTTGTGGAACCTCGCAGCCCGTCCCTAGCGTGAGGGCCATCGACGGCCACGCCCCCGCAGTTCGGCAGAAGGAGTACGGACCATGAAAGCTCTCGTCTGGCACGGTGAAGGTGACATCCGCCTCGACACCGTCGACGATCCCGCCATCCTCGACCCGAACGACGCGATCGTGCGCATCACGCGCAGCGCGATCTGCGGGACCGATCTCCACTTCATCCGGGGCACCATGTCCGGCATGAAGGAAGGCACCATCCTCGGCCACGAGGCGGTCGGCGAGGTCACGGCGGTCGGTGCCGCCGTGCGCCGCTTCGCCCCCGGTGACCGCGTCGTCGTGTCCTCGACCATGTCCTGTGGCGTGTGCTGGCAGTGCCGCGCCGGGCACACCGCGCAGTGCGACACCGCCAATCCCAACGGTCCCCAGGCCGGGACCTGCTTCTTCGGTGGCCCGCAGACCACCGGTCCTGTGAACGGACTGCAGGCCGAGTACGCCCGCATCCCCTACGCCTCCAACACGCTGACCGCGCTCCCCGACACCGTCAGCGACGAGCAGGCGATCCTGCTGTCGGACATCTTCCCCACCGCCTGGTTCGGAGCGGAACTTGCCGGGGTCCGGCGCGGTGACACCGTCGCCGTGTACGGAGCGGGCGTCGTCGGGCAGTTCGCGATCGCCTCCGCCTTCCGCCAGGGAGCCTCGCGCGTCTTCGCGATCGACGGCGTCGAGACCCGCCTCGTACAGGCCCTCGACCAGAATGCCGACGTCGTCGACTTCAACCGCGAGGACCCGGTGCAGGCCCTGATGGACGCGACCCTCGGTATCGGGGTGGACGCCGTGATCGACGCCGTCGGCGTCGACGCGCAGCGCCCTTCCTCCGGACCGGCGGCCGCCGACGGCGAACAGCAGGCCGGCGAGTTCGCGCGTGAGGTCGCGCAGGTGGCCCCCTCGACCAACGTGCAGGGCGAGAACTGGGTCCCGGGGAACGCGCCGTCCCAGGTATCCCGGTGGAGCGTCGAGACGGTGCGGAAGTACGGCCGGATCGGCATCATCGGCGTGTACAGCCCGCAGATGATGTCCTACCCGATCGGACAGGCCATGAACAAGAACCTGACCGTCCGGATGGGCAACTGCGACCATCGCTCGGTCACGCCACCCCTTCTGGACCTCGTGGCCTCCGGCGTGTTCGACCCCACCCGGTTCATCACCCAGCACGAGCCGATCTCGGACGTCGTCGACGCCTACCTGACCTTCGACCGCCGCGAGGAAGGCTGGCTGAAGACCGTCCTCACGACGCCATGACCCCTCGCCTCGCCGACAGGCCCGCACGGGTCCGCGGCCGGTCCCGAGCTGTCCGCGGGGGACGTGATCAGGCCGCAGGGTCCTCATCGGAGGGTTCGTCCGCGGGGATGACGAGGATCTCGGCGATGCGTCGACGATCCATCCCCGTGACCTGGAGGGTCGCGCCCTCCACCTCGACGACGTCACCCTGGCGGGCGAGCCGGCCCAGGCGTTCGAGGACGAACCCCGCGACGGTGTCCCAGGTGCCGCGGGGAAGCTCGATGCCGGTGGCCTCCTCGAAGTCCTGCAGGTTGAGCCGGCCATCGACCACCCCTCCGCCTTCCGCCATCTTCGCCGGCGCGGCATCGGTGTCGTACTCGTCGAAGATCTCGCCGACGACCTCCTCCACGAGGTCCTCGAGGGTGACGATGCCGTCCGTGCCGCCGTACTCGTCGATGACCACGGCGATGTGCGTGTTGCGGGCGCGCAGCATGGTCAGCGTCGGCAGGACGCGGGCCGTCGCCGGCAGGTAGGGGATGGAGCGGATGACCTCCGTGACCGGTGTGCCCGGATCCAGCGCCGCGGCCTCGTAGAGATCGCGCACATGAACGAACCCCGTGATGTCGTCGATCGACTGGTCCACGACGGGGTACCGGGAGAACGGCAGGCCCGCGATCTGCGCCACCGCATCGCCGACGGATTCGGCGCCGGTGATGGCGACGACCTCGGGGCGAGGTCGCATGACCTCGCTGATCTGCCGGTCGCGGAGGGACAGGACGTCGTCGAGGATACGGCGTTCGTCCTCGGGCAGTCCCTCATGGCTCGTGACGATGTCGCGGAGTTCCTCTTCCGTCATGCTCTCGCTCGTGCGGGTCGGGTCCCCGCCGAGGAGGCGCACCACCGCATTGGTGGACACGGACAGCAGCCAGATCACGGGCCGCATCACCCGGGCGAAGTTGTTGAGAACGGGCGCCACGGCGTAGGCGAACTGCGCGTTGCGCTGGATCGCGAGCCGTTTGGGCGCCAGCTCACCGAGGACGAGCGACAGGTAGGCGACCACCAGCGTGAGCAGGATCGTGGCGAGCGTCAGCGCGGCCTGCTCCCCCAGCCCGAAGGTGACCAGCAGCGGAGCGACGGACGGGGCGATCGACGATGCTCCGTAGGCTGCGGAGGCGAAGCCGGCCACGGTCACACCGATCTGCACTGCGGACAGGAACGTGTTCGGGTTGCGCGCGAGCGCGGCGACCTTCTCGCCCCGCCTGCCGCGCTGGGCGATGGCGTTCACCTGGCTGTCGCGCAGGGTCACCAGGGCCATCTCCGTGGCGGCGAACACCCCGCCGATCAGGACGAAGACGATGACCAGCGCGATGTTGAGGATCAGCTCCCCGTTCATCGCTGACTCAGGTCGGCGGGTTGACCCGGCACCTGCCGGGTGCCGGGTCTGTCGGAGTCGGACGAGGTCTCGGGTGATCGGGGCATGCCTCCACTCTAGGAGAACGCGCGGTCGACCGCTGCTCCACGCTCCGCCGCCCGCCCGCTCGCGGTCAGCCGGGCGTCCGGAGTTCGCGTCGCAGGTTGTCGAGAGCGCGCTCACCCCAGCGTTCCCGGCCCGCCGTCGTGCGGAACAGCGGATCGAGGGCGATCAGCCGCGTCAGCACCGCCCGGCGCCCCTCCATGAAGGCCGCATCGGTGACATGGGCGTACTCCTCGCGGACCGCCGCGGTGTACCGCGCGTACTCCGCCTCGGAGCCGCCCAGGACCGCCAGGTCCGCATCGCACAGCAGGTGTCCGGCGCGGTCGTCCTCCGCCGGATCGTGGCCCGCCGTCAGGAGCACGAGCCGCTCCACCTCGCGCACCTCGGCCGGCGGGAGCCGCCCGGTCAGGCGTTCGACGGCGAGGTCCGCCGATGCCCGCTCGTCGCCGCCCGCCACTGCCTCGTACACGGCGTCGTGGAACCAGGCCGCGAGGACCACCGGTCGGCGCAGGGCGTCATCGGTGCCCTCCAGCAGGAGGTCGAGAGCCTCCAGGACGGCGAGGAGGTGCGTCCGGGTGTGATAGCGCCGGTGCTGCTCCCCCCAGCGGTCGAGGAGTTCCGCGCCCAGGTCAGGATCGGACGGGAGCACCGAGGACCAGCGGGAACCGAGAGCCGCGCGGAGCTTCGGGCCCCGCCGTCGGGCAGGGATCCGCAGACCGCTCGCGATCAGGGCGCGCACCAACTCGGCGCCACCGACCTCCTCCGCTCCGCGCTCGACCAGCTCGCGGTACCGCCGCACCGGCACGTCGTAGTGGTCCTCGTCGAAGGCGCGGAGCGGTATGCCCGCGGCCTCGGCGAAGGCGTGCAGCTCCCGCAGGGACGACGTCGACACCAGGTGGGAGAAGACCGTGCCGTGCGCCGGCCAGGACGGAGGATCGATGAGGACGGCCATGGGCAGCAGTCTAGGTGCGGCCCATGGCCGTCCGTCACGGAGTGGGCCGCGTCGCCGCCCCGTCGAGCCACAGCTCGGTGGAGACGTCACGGTGCACCCCGCCGGTACCGACATGCGTATCGCTGATCGTGGCGCCGTTCCTGATCACCTGGACGAGGGCCATGGCGTGACCGCGCCCGAGCTCGTGGTCCTCCTTGAGCCAGGCGACGATCTCGCCCGCCTTCACGCCCGGCCCGTCGAACCCCCGTTCCTTCGCCTGCGCCACGAGCTCGCGTGGGGTGAGCCCTGTCTTCGACTCGATCGCATCGAGATATGCCTGAAAGGACATATCTACTCCCCGACCGATCCGGCACGAAGACCGTAGGACGCGAGGACGTTGCCACGGCTCGTCGTCGTGACCTCCTGCAGCTCCAGTCTCGTGACGGGGTCCGCCGCCTCGAACAGGTGGCGGCCCGCGCCCGCCACCACCGGGTGGATCATCAGGGTCAGGGAGTCGAGCAGCCCGGCGAACATGAGCCGGCGGACCAGGGAGATGCTGGCGCACACGGCGATGTCCCCGCCCTCCGTCTGCTTCAGCGCGCGGACGAAGTCCTCGAGCGGCCGGTCCATGAGGGACGCATTCGTCCAGCCGAGCGGACCGGACAGGGAGCGGGACGCGACGAACTTCTCGACGGGATTGATGAAGGCGCCGAAGGGGTCCGCGGCTTCCGCCGCGGGCCAGTACTGCGCCCACTCCTCGTACCCGCGGCGGCCGAGGAGCACGGTGTCCACCCTGCTGATCATGGCTCCCATCCCGGCTCCGAGTTCGTCGTCGAAACTGTCGAGCTGCCAGAGATGGGGGTCCTCCACCACCCCGTCCACCGAGGAGAAGAGGCCTGCTGTGAGTCTGCGCATGGGGTGCTCCGGTCTGTGTCGAATGCTGTTGTCCCCCAGTAGACGTCACCGAGGGCCCGGAATCATCGACCCTCGCCCACTTTTCCGGCCCTGTTTCCCCCGAAGGTCCCCCGCCCTCGCTACGCTCGAGGCATGCAGCCCGCCACCGCCGCGTCGCATCCGGACGCCACGTCCGGCCCCGTCCGGCCCGACGCCTCCTTCGACCACCTCCTGGAGGCCTCACGCCGGGAGCTCACCGGCTACTGCTACCGCATGCTCGGGGCAGCCTCGGAGGCCGAGGACGCCGTGCAGGAGACGATGATCAAGGCGTGGTCCCGCAGGGACACCTTCGCCGGCCAGTCCTCCCTGCGGACGTGGCTGTTCCGCATAGCGCACAACGTCTGCGTCGACATGCTGCGCAGTCCCCAGCGACGCGCGCGGCCGATGGACCTGGGCCCCTCCACGCGGACGGCGGACGCCGTGCTGGGCGCTCCCCTCACCGAGGGGACCTTCGTGCAGCCCATCCGGGACGATCGGGTGATCGACACATCGGGGGACCCCGCCGTCGTCGCCGAGGCACGTGACACGATCAGGCTCGCCTTCATCGCCGCCCTGCAGCACCTGCCACCCCTGCAGCGCAGTGCCCTGATCCTCTGCGAGGTGCTCCGCTGGTCCGCCGCCGAGGTGGCCGACCTGCTCGATGCGACTACGGCGTCGATCAACAGCGCGCTGCAGCGGGCGCGCAAGACCATGGCCGGGCACGAGCCGAGCACCAGCATGCCGCTCGAGGACCCCGCGCACAGGGACCTCCTCGCCAAGTACCTGCGCGCCTTCGAGTCCTACGACATGGACCTGCTCGTCTCACTGCTGCGCGACGACGTCGTGCTGTCGATGCCGCCGTTCGACCTGTGGCTCAGCGGTCCGGACGACGTCATCGCCTGGTTCGTCGGCAAAGGCAGCGTCTGCGAGGGCGGCCGCCTCCTCCCGCTCGGCGTCAACGGTGCCGGCGGCTTCGCCAACTACCACCTCGTGGAGCCGGGCCTCTGGAAGCCCTGGGCCATCCAGGTCATCGAGACCGCCGGGGGCCGGATCATCGGGCACCACAACTTCCTGTACCCCGAACTGTTCGACGCCTTCGGGCTCCCACCGGTCATCGACGAACGGCGGGCCGCCGTCCCGGCGGACGCGGATCGTGCCGGAACCGCGGACGAGAGCAGGTAGGCGGATGATCACCGTGCACCTGCGCTATGAGATCGATCCGGACAGGATCGCCGACTTCGAGGAGTACGGGCGGCGCTGGATCCGGCTCGTGGGGAAGCTCGGCGGCAACCATCACGGGTACTTCCTGCCGGGCGAGGGCGACAGCGACATCGCCTACGCACTCTTCACCTTCCCCTCGCTCGCGGACTACGAGCGCTACCGCACGGAGTCCCGGACGGATCAGGAGTGCATCGAGGCGTACCGCCTCGCGCGGGACAGCGGCTGCATCCGCCGCTACGAGCGCCGCTTCCTCACGCCGATGTTCGGCTAGCCGTCCCGCCCGCCCAGTGCCCATTCCTGCGCCGCCCGCGGGCATTCGAAGTACCGCGTCTCGGACAGCCCCTGGTCGAGGAACGCCGCGATGACCTGGTCCACGGGCCCGGTGCCGACGTAGGCGATGCGCGAGGAGAGGGAACTCTCGAGGATGAGGGTCCGTGCCGCCGCGGCGATGCCGACCATGCCCTGCAGGTGCACCACGAGCGGGAGGCGGTAGCCGTCGGACACGTCGCGGATGACCTCGGCGGCGCCGGCCACGTCCGCGAGGCCGAGCACGGAGCCGGTCGCCCACCAGAGGGAGAGGAGACGCGGTTCGACCCGCACGCAGAACGAACCGGAGCAGAACCGGCAGGGCGGAGCGGGCAGGGCCGGGAAGACGGTCGAGGCAGCCGGGCAGGATCGCAGCGGTGCTGGACTTCCGAGGACGATCTGACTCACGCGGTGCCTCCAGGGGTGGATAGGTCCGCGCCCCAGCGTCCGGATGAACCCACTCTGGCACGACGCAGCGGGCCCTGTCGCCATTCCGGACAGAAGCGGGTAGTCGGCCCTGTACAAAACGAGTGGCGGGTGGCATCGTCCCAAGTGATCCGCACCAGGAGACGGCCCGACAGCCGCCAGGACGCCAACGGGGGCAGCCATGTCAGCAGCACGGAAGACCGTTCTTCTCGCCATCGGGACGAAGAAGGGGTTGTGGCTCGCGACGAGCACGGATCGTGAGACCTGGACGCTCTCCGACCCCCTCTTCCTGATGGAGGAGATCCCGAGCGTCGGCATCGACACCAGGGGCGGCACGACGCGTCTGTTCGCAGGACGCATGTCCTGGCACTTCGGCCCCTGCATCGCGCACTCGGACGATCTGGGGACCACCTGGACCGAGCCGCAGGAGGGGAGCATCCGCTTCGCGCCCGAGGACGGGGCCGCCCTCGAACGTGTCTGGCAGATCCAGCCCGACGCCGAGAACCGCCCCGGTGTGGTCTGGGCGGGCTGCCAGCCCATCTCGGTGTGGAAGTCCACGGACCACGGCGAGACCTTCGAGCTGAACCGGGGTCTCTGGGACCACCCTCATCGCAGCGAGTGGGGCGCGGGCTTCGGCGGCGCGGCGGCGCACACCGTCCTGCCGAGCCCGACGGACGAGACCCTCCATGTCGCCATGAGCACCGGAGGCGTGTACCGCTCCGACGACGGCGGAGCCTCCTGGCGGCCGAGGAACAAGGGCATCAGCGCCTACTTCATGCCGGACCCGGATCCGGAGTTCGGTCAGTGCGTCCACAAACTGGCACGCGACGCCGTCGACCCCGACCGCCTCTTCGCCCAGAACCACCACGGCGTCTACGCGACGACGGACCGGGGCGACTCCTGGCAGTCCATCGCTGACGGCCTGCCGGCGGACTTCGGTTTCGTGATGCTCTCGCACCCGCACCGCAGCGGCACGGCCTGGGTGATCCCGCTCAAGGCCGACGGCGAGCGCATCCCGCCCGACGGGCACCTCGCCGTGCACCGGACGGACGACGGCGGCGCAACGTGGCAGGCGTCCGACGCCGGACTGCTGCGCGGCGAGTACAACGCGGTGCTGCGCGACGCCGCCTGCGTGGACGACGATGCCGTGGCGGGCGTGTATTTCGGGACGCGTGGCGGGAGCGTCTACGCGAGCGCCGACGAGGGCCGCACGTTCCGGGAAGTGGCCAGCCACCTGCCGGACGTCCTCTCGGTCCGGGCCGCCGTCGTCCCCGCCTGAGCGGGTGCACCCGATGGAGACCCTGCCAGGGGCCGCAGCCGGTGACGTCACCGTCCTGATCCCCACGCTGCTGCGACCGTACGTGGAGGGACGCACCGAGGTCGGTCTGACCGTGCCCGAGGACGGCGACGTCGCGGCCCTGCTGGACCGGCTCGGCGAAGGGCGCCCCCTGCTCGAGCAGCGGATCCGCGAGGAGACGGGGGCGCTGCGGCGGTACGTCAACATCTACGTGGATGGTGAGGACGTGCGCCGCCTCGACGGCCTCGCGACGCCCGTGCCTCCCGGGGTGACCGTCATGATCATCCAGTCCGTGGCCGGCGGCTAGGGACCGGGCGCGGCGTAACACAGAGTTAACGGCGGCCGCCGGGGGCGGAAACGTGGCGCTGTCTACCATGGCTCAGCGCGGCGTGCCCTCCCGGTTCCGTACCCCACCCCCTGTGCGGGAACCGGCCCTGTCCCCTCCGGCACGCAGGAGCGCTGTCACGGAAATGGACTCCCATGGATTCTGGAAACGTCGCTTGGATTCTCGCCAGTTCTGCGCTCGTCTGTCTGATGATCCCGGCCCTGGCCCTGTTCTACGGAGGGATGGTCGGTTCCCGGCGCATCCTGAACATGATGATGATGTGCTTCGGCGGGGCGAGCCTCGTGGCGGTGCTGTGGGCGCTCTTCGGCTACTCGATGGCGTTCGGCGACTCGGTGGGCGGGCTCGGCCTGATCGGTGACGTCGCCGAGTACGCCGGCATGGGCCAGCTGCTCGCGGAGGACCCCGCGGCCTCCATCCCGCCGATCCTCTTCGCCGCCTTCCAGCTGTTCTTCGCCTGCGTCACCACGGCACTGGTGGCCGGGGCCGCGGCCGGGCGCATGAAGTTCGGTGCCTGGATGATCTTCGCGGGGGTCTGGGCCACCCTCGTCTACTTCCCGATCGCGCACTGGGTCTTCGCCTTCAGTTCGGAGGACGGCTCCGTGGTGGGCGGCTGGATCGCGAACGACCTCGGGGCGATCGACTTCGCCGGAGGCCTCGCCGTTCACATGAACGCCGGGATCGCGGCCCTGGCCCTGTCGCTCGTGCTCGGCCGCAGCCACGGCTGGCCGACGGTCGACCATGCCAAGCCCCACAGCCGTCCCCTGGTCCTCGTCGGCGCAGGCCTGCTGTGGATCGGCTGGTTCGGCTTCAACGCCGGATCGGCGCTCTCCGCCGGCCAGTCCGCCTCGGTGGTGTTCCTCAACACGGCCGTGGCGGCCTCCGCCGGCCTTCTGGCCTGGGCCCTCGTGGAGCGGATCCGGAACGGTGCCGCCACCAGCCTCGGTGCGGCGTCGGGCCTGATCGCCGCCCTGGTGGCGATCACCCCCGCCTGCGGTGCGGTGAGTCCCATGGGCGCCCTCGCCATCGGCGCCATCGCCGGTGCCGTCTGCTCGCTCGCCGTGGAGCTCAAGTTCCGCCTCGGCTTCGACGACTCGCTCGACGTCGTGGCGGTGCACCTGGTCGGTGGCATCCTCGGCACCCTGCTCATCGGGTTGTTCGCCACCGAGGACGCGCCGAACGGCGTGGCGGGGCTCTTCTACGGAGGGGGCTTCGAGCTGCTGGGGATCCAGTCCCTCGCGACCGTGGCCGTCCTCGCCTACTCCTTCGTGGTCACCTGGGTGATCGCGCAGGTCCTGCAGCGGACCATCGGGCTCCGGATCGAGCAGGAGGACGAGATCCGTGGCATCGACATCGCGGCCCATTCCGAATTCGCCTATCTGACGGACGAGGATCCGGTGGACCTCGGAGCACCCCGTCCGTAACCCTTGCGCGGATTGTTGAACAATCTGTAAACTCCCGTTCGAGGCGTGACGCCCGTCACGCCGCCTGCTGAACCGATGACGGGAACCCCATGGCCGACAGGGCAGCGAAGAAAAGGACACCGGTGGCAGTGCGCCCCGAACGGGGCGCACTGCTGGGAGCCATGTTCCTCATGGCCACCAGCGCGGTGGGGCCCGGCTTCATCACGCAGACCAGCACGTTCACCGTGACTCTCGGGGCCGCCTTCGCCTTCGCGATCCTCGTCTCCATCCTGGTGGACATCGCCGTGCAGCTGAACGTGTGGCGCGTCATCGGCGTGACGGGTCGCCGGGCCCAGGAGCTCGGGAACCTGGTGCTGCCGGGCGTGGGCTGGTTCCTCGCGGCCCTGATCTTCCTCGGCGGCATGGTGTTCAACATCGGCAACACCGCCGGCGCCGGGCTCGGCCTGAACGCGATGCTCGGGGTGGATGCGAAGATCGGCGGAGTGGTCAGCGCGGTGATCGCCATCGCGGTGTTCCTCATCAAGCGCGCAGGCGCGGCACTGGACCGGATCGTCGTCGTCCTCGGTGCCCTGATGATCCTGCTGACCGGGTACGTGGCCGTCGTGTCGCAGCCACCCGTGGGGCTCGCGATCAGGAACGCCGTCATCCCGGACCAGATCGACTTCCTCGTGATCACCACCCTGATCGGCGGGACGATCGGCGGCTACATCACATATGCGGGAGCACACCGCATGCTCGACTCCGGCGTCGTCGGGCCGGCGAACGTCCGCCAGATCACCCAGAGCTCCGTGCTCGGCATCATCGTGACGGGCGTCATCCGCGTACTCCTGTTCCTGGCCATCCTCGGCGTCGTCGCGGGCGGTGCGGAGCTCGCCGGCCAGAACCAGGCCGCGGAGGCGTTCCAGATCGCGGCGGGCGAGGTGGGACTCCGGCTGTTCGGCATCATCCTGTGGGCCGCTTCCATCACGTCCGTCATCGGAGCGGCCTACACGTCGATCTCCTTCATCACCTCCTCCGCCACCGCGCCCCGCCGCCGGAACCTCTACACCTGCGTCTTCATCGCCGTCTCCGCCGTGATCTACCTGCTCGTGGGACAGGCGCCGACGACGCTGCTCATCGCCGCGGGCGCCGTGAACGGGCTGATCCTGCCCGTCGGCTTCGCCGTGATCCTGTGGGTGGCCTGGCGCCGCAGGGACCTCCTCGCCGGGTACGTGTACCCGAGGTGGCTCCTGGTGGTCGGGGTCCTCGCCTGGCTCCTGACCCTCTTCCTCGGCTACCAGTCGCTCAGCGGTCTCGCGAAGCTGTGGGCATGACCGTCGCAGGGGTACCGGCCCCCTCCGATGCGTCGCGGCTCACCGCCGGCGAGGCGCGCGCCCTGTTCCGCGGCGGCACGGTGGCGCCCAGCGCGGGCTGGGCGGACGGCTACACGCAGGCCAACCTGCTGATCGTCCCCGCGGACCTCGCCTACGACGTCCTGCTCTTCGCGCAGCGCAACCCGAAGGCCTGCCCCGTCCTCGACGTCCTCGACGCTGGACAGGTCACCGGGCGCCTCCTGCCCGACGGCGACATCCGCACCGATGCCGCGCGGTACGTGGTCTACCGCGACGGAGTCCCCGTGGAACGGCCCACCGACCTGCTGGAGGTCTGGCAGGAAGACCTCGTGACCTTCATCATCGGGTGCAGCTTCACCTTCGAGTCGGCCCTGCAGGCCGGCGGCATCCCGATCGCGCACATCGACCAGGGCGTGAACGTGCCCATGTTCCGGACCGATCGCCGGTGCTGGCCGGCCGGGAGTCTCGCCGGACCGCTCGTCGTCTCCATGCGGCCGGTCAGCCCGGACCGGATCGCCGACGCCGTCCGGATCACCTCGCGCTACCCGGCCGTGCACGGCGCTCCCGTCCACGTGGGAGACCCGGCAGCCCTCGGTATCGCCGACCTCGGCTCACCCGATTTCGGCGATCCCGTGGACCTGCCCCGCGGCACCGTCCCGGTGTTCTGGGCCTGCGGCGTCACGCCCCAGGCCGCGGTGATGGAGTCCCGGCCGGGCCTGGCCATCGGCCACGCACCCGGCCACATGCTGGTCACCGACGCGCGCGACAGCGACTATCTCGTCCCCTGACGCATCGCGGTCAGAGCCGCAGGGCATCGAGTCCGGCCAGTGCCCCGTCCGGCCCGACGGAGGCGATGCCGTGCACGCGCGCCCAGGAGGTCAGCTCCTCCGTGATGGCGCGCGCGATCCCCGACCACCGGGCGTAGGGCACGACATAGACGTCGGTGACCTCGGCAGCGGCGCCGATCAGGCGGAGTCCACCGCACCCGACGGGCTGTCCCGACGCCAGCTCGTACGCGATGAGGAACACCGCAATGTCCGAGCCGTCGTCGGGCGCGACAGGGACGGGGGGCACGTGCCCGCTCCCGGACTCAGCACGGAGCGCTTCCCGCAGCCCCCTACCCACGGGGTTGGTCCAGGGGACCTGTCGAACCCTCAGCGTCTGCACGGCAGCCTCCTGTGAACGGGGTGTTCTCCCTCACGCTACGGAACGGCGGTTTCAACCGCGTTTCCGGCCGCGAACATCCCTGTGCCGGGAATCCCACGGCCACGCGGCCCGTCCCGATATGACGACGAGGCCCACCGACGGGACGTCGAGCATCCGCGCGTGGGCGTCCGGCAACGACCTCTGTCAGTCCGGGGCCCGGGGTCCCCCCGCCGTTCGGGCTGAGCGCAGCGCCGAAGGACCCGTCAGCTCCGGCGCACCGCCGCGAGGAGTTGGGACTCCGCCTGGTCCAGATAGGCGCGCATGCCCTCCGCTGCCTCGTCCGCCCGGTCCGCCCGCAGCAGTGCTGCGATGTCCCCGTTGGCCTCCACATAGGGCGCGTGGAACGCAGGATCGTCACCCATGCCGTGGAACACCAGGCGCATCTCGGCCAGTACCTCGGACATGATGGCGTCGAACCGCGCACTGCCCGCCCGCGCCACCACCGCCTTGTGGAACTCCTGGTTGGCACCGGCCATGGCGGCGACGTCGCCTGCGTCCCGCGCTGAGCGAGCCCGGGCGATGACGGCGTCGAGCTCGGCCGTCGCCACCCTTGAGCCGGCACCGCCCCAGCGCAGCGCCGCTGGCTCCAGGTACCGGCGGACGCGATAGATCTCCGCGATGTCCTCGGCCGTGGGGCGGGCGACGAAGACCCCCCGGTTGGGGACCCGCGTGACGATGTTCTCCGCGGCGAGGATGCCGAAGGCCTCCCGCAACGTGTTCCGCGAGACCCCGAGCGCGGACCCGAGCGCCTCCTCGAGGAGCTTCGTCCCGGGCGGCAGGTCACCCTCGGCGATGCGGGTCCTCAGCGCACCCGCGACCCACTGCCCCGTATGGGCGTGGCGCGCTCCGCTGGAGAGCCGGCGCATGGCCGCCAGGGCGTCGTCGAACGTCATGATCCCACCCTAACCGGGCCCGCCCGCCCGGTATCCGGTCCGATCAGGGGTCTGCGACGAGGAATCGCACGGTGGAGCCGGGCGGCAGCTGGGCCGCACGGTCCAGGTCGGCGGAGACCACGACGGCGATGACAGGGTACCCGCCGGTCACCGGATGGTCGGCGAGGAACAGCACCGGGAGGCCCGACGGCGGCACCTGGAGGGCGCCGCCCACCGTGCCCTCGCTCGGCAGCTCCCCCTCCCGGGTGCGTTGCAGGGCGGGCCCGTCGAGGCGGAGCCCGATCCGGTTCGACTGGGCGCTGACCGTCCAGTCGGAGGAGCAGAGGCGCTCGAGACCCTCGGCACCGAACCAGTCGTCCCGGGGGCCCGTCCGGATGCGGAGGACCTCCGGCGAGGCGGCGCGCCGGAGGGATTCGGGCTCGCCGACCGGGGACGCGGGCGCCTGCAGTGCCACGGTGAGCGGCGTGCCCGTGACGAGCGGTCGGGGCCCCAGCCCGGACATCGAATCGGTGGAGCGACTGCCGAGGACCTCCCCCGCAGCGAACCCGCCGCGCACTGCCGTGTAGCACCGGAGGCCCGTCGCCGGGGCCGACTGCCGCAGCACCTCGCCGGCGCGCAGGAGGAACGGCGCGCAGACGAGCGGTTCCCGCTCGCGGCCGTCGGGCATCGCGATGGTCAGGCCGACGTCGGCACCCGTCACGGCGAGCACCTGGTCCGTCCCGGCCTCCAGGGCGAGCCCGCCGTTGAGGCTCTCGATGACCGCTGAACCCGCTGCGTTGCCCACGAGTCGGTTGGCCTGGCGGGCAGCGGACCGGTCCAGCGCGCCCGCCTCCGCGACCCCGAGGGACATGAGCCCGGGCCGGCCGAGATCCTGCAGCGTGCTGGAGAGGCCGGGGTGCACCACCATGAGGTGCGGCGGCTCCATCGCGGGCGCCGCACCGCGTTCTGCCGGGCGTACGGGCGCTTCCCCGCCGGTGGCCTCGACCCCGGGTGCGCCGCGTTCGGCCGGCTCCGCGGGTCCGGCCGCTTCCTCCGGCGCGCCGACCTGGACGCGGTGCCGTACCGGGACGAACCGGACGCGGTTCCCGGGTCGGATGAGCGCCGGCTGCTCGCGGTGCGTGTCCCACAGGACGGCGTCGGTGTGCCCGATCAGCTGCCATCCGCCGGGCGACTCCCGCGGATACACCGCCGAGAAGGCTCCAGCGAGGGCCACGGACCCGGCGGGTACGGCGGTGCGGGGTGAGTCGCGCCGTGGCACCTCGAGGCGGGGATCACCGCCAGTGAGGTAGGCGAAGCCCGGCGCGAACCCGCCGAAGGAGGCGGTCCAGGGACGGGAGGAATGGGCGGTGACGACGGCGTCCTCGCTGAGACCTGTCCGCCGCGCCACCTCCGCGAGGTCCTCGCCGTCGTACTGCACCTCGATGGTGACGAGCGTGTCCTCGACCTCCACGGGAAGCGTCGGATCGGTGCTGCGCAGGCGCTCCGCGAGCGCCTCGAGGTGCACCGCGTCGCGCACGGTCACGAGCACGGTGCAGGCCGCCGCGACGACGTCCACCTGTCCGTCGGCCGGCCTGGCCTGCAGCTGGGACTGGATGCTGAGCACCTCTGGCAGGCCCGGCAGTTCGACGAGCAGTCCGCGGTCCCCGACGGCTCGGAGTGTCATCCCGGTCCTACCCGCCGGGCCGGGCCGCTCAGGCGAAGGCACCGATCCCCACACCCGCGGCGGTGAGGGCCCGGCGAACCGCCGCAGCCATGGCGACGGCGCCGGGTGTGTCCCCGTGGACGCAGATGCTCTCGGCCTCGATGCGGATTCGCGAGCCGTCGACGGCCAGCACCTCGCCCTCCGTCGCCATCCGCAGGACGTGCTCGACGACGTCGGTCTCGCTGTGCAGCACGGCGCCGGGTTCACGCCGGGAGACCAGGGCGCCGTCGGGCGTGTAGGCCCGGTCCGCGAATGCCTCGACCACCGTGCGCAGGCCTGCGCTGCGGGCCTCCGACTCGATGACGGTGTTCGGCAGCACGAGCACCGGAAGGGTTGCGTCGACCTCCCGGACGGCCTGGACCACCGCCCGGGCCTGCCGCTCGTGCACCGCGATCGTGTTGTACAGGGCACCGTGCGGCTTGACGTACCGCACCGTGGTTCCGGCGGCCCGGGCGAGCGCCTGGAGCGCACCGATCTGGTAGACGACGTCGTTCGTCAGTTCGGCGGGCTCGACGTCGATGAAACGACGGCCGAAGCCCGAGAGATCGCGATATGCGGGGTGGGCGCCGACACTGACGCCGGCGGCAGCCGCGGCGGCGCAGGTGGCCCGGATGCCGGTGGGGTCCCCCGCGTGGAAGCCGCAGGCGACGTTCACGCTCGATACGGACTCGATGATCCGCGCGTCGTCACCGAACGTCCAGGCGCCGAAGGACTCGCCGACGTCGCTGTTCAGGTCGATCGTCATGTGTGACCTCCATCTCAGTATTCCTCCCAGCATGCATCAGCCACGTGAATTGTTCAACAATCCACGTGTTCCCGTCCGCTACTGGTAGGTCACCAGCCAGGGCCGGGGAGCGACGAGCGAGTAGGTCTGCTCGGGGGTCAGCATCGGCCGGTCCTCGTCGTAGAAGTTCTTCCAGGACGGCCACACCCCTGCGGGCATGGCGTCCTGCAGGACCGCCCAGGTCTCCAGCTTCTCCCCCGGTGTCCCGTGCCCGTCCGCGTGCAGGGTGACGGCGAGCTCGCTGCGTGAGGTGTCCAGCGTGTCGCGGTCGCTGATCATGTCCAGCCTGAACTGGTGCACCATGAACAGTTTCTGTGGGAGGGCCCTGTCCCGCGTCAGGTCCGCCAGCCACCGGGACGAGGCATTGATCTCGCCGGCACCGACGGTCCCGATCTGCTCGAGCGGCCGCTGACCCGGCGCGAGCCGCCACTCGGGATCGAGGGCCAGCCCGACGGTCGGGCGCGCCAGCAGCTCCTCGTACCGCGTCACCTGGGAGAGGAAATCGGTGCGGCCCGACTGGAAGTCGAGCACCACGTACACTCCCGCCTTCTCCGCGGCATCCACCCAGGGCAGCAGGACCTCGACCGGTGTCTCACCGGAGTAGTCACCGTCGGGCCCGGGCTCGCCACTGGCCACCGTGGCGATCAGGTCCAGCGCGGGGATCACCGGCTCGTCGCTGAACGGCTGGTACTGCGCGGCGAGCTGCTTCACGCGGTCCATCGTCGCGTCGATGCCCTGTTCCCCGAGTGCCCCCAGGTAGGGACCGCTCGGATGCCCGTACAGGGCCACCATGCGCCGGCCGGGGAACACGGTCTGCCCACCGCCGGGGAGTTCCACGCCCGTGGCCGCGACCTCGACGTGGGCTGCGAAGTCCGCTGCGCCACCGAAGTCGGCGCCGATTCCGTAGACGGGCCCGTCCGCGTGCGCGTGCACGGCCGCGACGCCCGCCGGCGTCGACCTCGGGTCTCCGTCTGCGAGGATCGCCACGTCCGCCTGTGCCGCCCGCGCCGTGGCGACAGCTGCGGCGGGCGAGGCCTCGGTGACCAGGACGAGGGCGTCCGTACGTCCCTCCGGAGCCGTGATCGGCGGCAGTGCGTCCGTGGTCGCGATCCCCTCGAGTCCGGCTCCGCCCTCCGGTGCGGTCGACGGGGCCGGCGTACTCCCGCTCACGGGGTCCGGTGGCCCGTCGACGGTCACGAGCGTGAGCCGGGCCGGATCGAGGGCGTCGATGGCGGCCACCAGTTCTGCTGCCGGCACCGTCTGCTCGGAAGCCCGGAGACCCAGGCCGGAGGAGAACCCGTCCGCCGACACCGGACCGGTGAGGAGCTCCCGGTCCGCGCCGAGGCCCGCCCAGTCGGCCGTGGGATCACCGTAGGCGATGATCGTCCCGACGCCGAGGCGGTCCAGCTCCTCGATCACGGGCCCGGGTACCGGCACCTGCGGATCGACGGTCAGGAGGGGCACGCCGAGGCCCACAGCGGCGGTCGCCGCCACGCCGAGCGCAGGTGCCGTCGCGTCGCCGGCGGCCGCGACCACCACCGCGACGGGGGACCGCTCGAAGAGGGAGCGGCTCGTCGCGAGGGACGCGTCGGAAGGCGGTCCGGCCAGCACCTCCCTGACGTCCGCGCCGCGATCCGCGAGGACCACGGCCGACTCCGGCTGGGCGGACCATGCCGAGGTTTCCGCGGCGGACGGGGGCCGTGACGCGGTGCAGCCTGTCAGGGCGAGCAGCAACCCGACGATCAGGGCGGTACTCCCCCGGATGGATCGACGACGGATGGGTATCGCCTTCTTCCTCGATCGATGATGTGCATCGAGCCTACCGACCGCGCGCAGCGGGACCCGCATCGCGATTTCAGCCCCGCGGCAGAAGGCGACGCATATCCTGTCTGGACGGGGGATCGCACGGTCACGGCTCCGAACGGAAACCTGTCAGCTTGTGCGACCCGTCGCAGTAGGGTTTCAGCACCGAAGCACCACACCGGCAGAGGGCGACCGTCCGGCGCGTGCGGGGCAACTCCTTGCCGTCCGCTCCCACCAGTCCGCCCCCCCCCCCGATCAGGAGCGGCCCGTCGGGGCAGGCGACAACGGAGACCGGTGACGCGGCGCCGGAGTTCAGTGAGCGTTCGGGCCCCTCGGCCTCGCCCCGCCCATCGGGTCCGGGAACCGCCTCCGGACTCACGAGGTCATCGCTTCCGAGCGGCGCAGCGAGGAGCGGCCACCCTCCCAGGCGTCCATGATGTACCTCGTCATCAGTGTGTCGATGGCCAGCCCCGCAGCCGCGCCGAACAGCACGTCCGGCAGGAGGCGGGGGTCTTCCTCGACCAGGCCGCCTGCCATGTCCCGGCCCGCGATCTGCTCGTGGACGGCGTCGGACGCGACGTGCTCGTCGACGTATTCCGTGGCGTTCTCCTCGGACGGGACGCCCGCCTTCCGGGTCCGTCGCTTCCACCGGACAGGAGGACGCGCGCAGGAAAGCTCCTACCAGGACATGACGACGCCGGGCCGGTGTCCCCCGAGGGGGACCGCCGACCCGGCGTCGTCGTGCCGGCATCCTGCCGGCGAGGCACAGCGGCCCGGAGACCGATCAGGCCCGGCGCGGGGTGGTGGTGCGGGCGCGGCGGCCGAGCGCCAGGGCGAGGCCGATCATGCCGACCGCGAGGAGGAGGTGCAGCCAGTTGTCCGCCGAGTTCAGCGGGACGAAGTTCGCGGCCGACTCCTGTCCGATGACCAGTCCGTAGATCCACAGGATCGCGTAGATGATCCCGCCACCGAGCAGGTACGACCGCGCACCGGAGACCGTCCTGGCCATGGCGAGGCCTGCCACACCGAACAGCAGGTGCACGATGTTGTGGAGGATCGAGACCTGGAAGATCCCGAGGAGCATGGCCTCCGACTGGTGGCCGGCGAACATCATGGTGTCGTAGTCCGACGTGATGCCGGGGATGAACCCCAGGATGCCGACGAGCAGGAAGACGACGCCTACCGCCTGCGCGGCACGCTGCAGGGTGGTCCGCCCACCCTCCACCGTGCGGTTGTTCGTGTTTGTCATGAGAATCTCCTTCTGGTCGATGAACTCGGTGGGCGGGCCCAGCGCCTACTCGCGGTTCAGTTTGTCCTGCACTGTTCCCGCCATCTTCTCGACGGTGTTCAGGATCTCGGTGGTCCCGTAGAACCGGGAGTCCGGGTGGGTGGCCGGCGGCATGGGAGCACTGGTCGTCGGGCCTTCGTGGTAGGTGAACTCGCCCTTGCCATCGGGTGAGGGACCGGACGCCCAACTGCCCTCCGAGGCCGACTTGCCGTCCGAGAAGTTGAGGTACTGGTAGGACACCTCGCGCGCTTCCTTCTTGAGGGGGAAGTTGCTCGGCACGGGAAGCTCCTCCAGCTTGGCTTCCTGCAGCTCACGCGCGGCTGCGGTCCACTGGTTCTGGTGCATGGTGTCGCGGGCCAGCAGGAAGGACAGCATGTCCCGGATCCCGTGATCGTCGGTCATGTGGTAGAGCCGGGCGACCTGGAGGCGGCCCTGCATCTCGGCGTTGGCGTTGGCCGTGAAATCTGCCAGCAGATTACCGCTCGCCGTGACATAGCTGCCCTGCCAGGGGTTCCCCATGCTGTCGACGGGTCGTGCGCCCGCGCCCGCAACGATCGCGTGCTGTAGGTCGGTCCCCCCGATCACTGCGGCGATGGCCGGATCGGCCTGGACAGCGTCCTCCGTGATGCCGAGCGGAGCCTTCTCGAGCAGTTGCGCGATCATGGTCGCGAGCATCTCGACGTGACCCATCTCCTCTGCACCGATCCCGAAGAGCAGGTCCCGGTACTTGCCGGGGATGTGCGCGTTCCAGGCCTGGAAGCTGTACTGGAGGGCCACGGTGATCTCGCCGTACTGGCCGCCGAGCACCTCCTGCAGCTTCCGTGCATAGATGGCGTCCGGCTTGTCGGGCGTCGACTTGTACTGAAGTTCTTGCTTGTGGAAGAACACGGGTGAACACCTCCCCACCTCGGGGCCTCCCCAGGGGTTCCGCTCCTTCTGGAAGCGGCCGGAGGAGGTCCTCTTGATTCGACGCTAACGGCGACCATAAGATTTTCGGAAGATGCTAAGGCTACTTATTTTGGGGTTGCGGGAAGTGGCGAAAGGGCTTGCAATCACAAACGTAAGCATGCTTAGCTTCAGTGATACGTCCAGCACGAGATGCCGGGCCAGCACATCGAGAACACGGTGGAGCGTCCGCTTCGAACGGCAAGATCAACGTTAGGAATGACCATGACTACGCAGAATTGGCCGCAGGATCCCCTGGTTCCCTCCACGACCGGCAACGAGTCGTCCACCGCCGACCTGGGCACGCACCAGCTCGGCACCGACGGCCACACCGACAGCAAGGCCTCAACCGCCAAGGACCAGGCCAAGCAGGTCGGCCAGGACGGCAAGGAAGCAGCGAAGAATGTCGCCGGCACGGCGACGTCCGAGGCGAAGAACGTCGCCGGGACCGCCGCGTCCGAGGCCAAGAGCGTCGCTGCGGAGGCCGGCACCCAGGCCAAGAACCTCCTCGGCACCGTGACCTCCGAGGTCAAGAGCCAGGCAGGCTCGCAGCAGCAGAAAATCACCGAAGGGATCCGCGGAATCTCCGACGAGCTGAAGTCGATGGCCGACAAGTCGGACAACCACATGGTGTCCAACCTCGTCCAGCAGGCCTCGCAGCGAACGGACTCCGTCGCCGGCTGGCTCGAAGGCCGCGATGCATCCGAGCTCCTCGAGGACGTCAAGAGCTTCGCGCGTCGGAAGCCGGGAACGTTCCTGGCCATCGCCGCAGGCACCGGCCTCGTCGTCGGGCGCCTGACCCGGGGCCTGACCGGCAACCCGGGCTCCGCCGACAGCAGCACCTCCGGGCCGCAGGGCTCCGCACCCACGGGCACCAGCGGCACCACGACCGCCGGGTACACCGGGTACACCGAGGCGGACTCCGACCTCTACAGCGGTACGCCCGCCACGGGTGGCTTCGACGAGGCGACCCGCGGGCAGCACGTCGCCGGATCCAATCCCGCCTTCGTCGACCCCACCGACGACTACCCCACCATCCCGCCGGGCACCCCCCCGGTCGGCACCCGCGCGAATGACGGGGGCCTGCGCTGATGAGTGAGGCATACACGGGCGGCGCCCACCAGGCTGCCGCACCCCTGCCGACGGAGGCCGAGCAGCGCTCGGCCAACGCGTCCGTCGGCGAGCTCCTCGGGGAGGTGACGAAGGACCTCTCCAAGCTCATGCGCCAGGAAGTGGCCCTGGCGAAGGCCGAGGCCACAGAGTCGGCCAAGAACGCAGGGAAGGGAGCCGGCATGTTCGCCGGCGCCGCCCTCGGCGGACACTTCGTTCTCCTCTTCCTCTCCATCGCCCTGATGTGGGGCCTCGGGGCCCTCATGCCCCTGGGGTGGGCCGCCCTGATCGTGGCCGTCCTCTGGGGCATCATCGCCGCAGTCCTCGCCGTCATGGGCAAGAAGGAAATGAAGCAGGTCAAGGGCCTCCCGCAAACAGCGGAGACCGTCAAAGAAATTCCGCAGACACTGAAACCAGGTGAGCAGACACGATGAGCCAGACACCAGATGAGATCCGCGCCGACATCGAACGCACGCGTCAGGAGCTCGGCACCGACGTCGACGCCGTGGCCGACAAGGTGAATCCCGCGAATATCGCGCACCGCCAGACCGAGAAGGTCAAGCACAGCTTCAGCAACGTGAAGGAGACCGTCATGGGCAAGGCCGAGGACGTCAAGGATTCAGTGCTCGGCAAGGCCGATGACGTGAAGGGCGCGGTCGCCGATAAGGCCGGACACGCCAAGGACCGGGCAGGGGATGGCATGGGTCATGCGCAGTCCACCACCGGTACCGCGAAGGACAAGCTGCACAGCGCGGGCCAGGCCGCCCAGGGCGCCCCGCACCAGCTGAGCAACAAGGCCGCCGGTAACCCGCTCGCCGCCGGGCTGATCGCCTTCGGCGCGGGCCTCCTCGTCGCGAGCCTCATTCCTGCCAGCGAGAAGGAGCAGCACGCCGCCTCGCAGCTCAAGGAGCAGGCTGCCCCCCTCAAGGAGAAGGTCACGGACGCCGCCAAGCAGGTCGCCTCCGAGGTCAGGGAACCTGCCCAGGACGCCATGCAGTCCGTGAAGGAGTCTGCGGCGGACTCCGTGCAGACCGTGAAGGACGAGGGACAGCACGCCGTCGGCGAGGTCAAGGGCGAGGGCCAGCAGGCTGCCAGTAACGTCAAGGGCAGCGCGCAGGACGCGAAGTCGAACGTCCAGCAGCACTGATCGGACCCTGAACAGTGAAGGAGGCCACCGGACACATCCGGCGGTCTCCTTCGTGTCCGCCCCCTTCGTCACCCCTATCGTCGAACGACGACCGGTGATCGGCCTGCTGATTGGTCCCGTGGTCCACACAGGAACCGACTCAACCCAACAGGTCCACGGCGGTGGCGAGGTCCACGATCGGCTGGCGGTATTCGTCGGACAGGATTTCCAGCATGGCTTCCGCATACCGCTCATTCGTACTGCCGATCGCGTCGATCACGTACGTGACCCGGAAGTCGGCGGCAAAGGCGTCAGCCCCTGTGTGCGCCACGCAGTTGTGCGTCGAGACGCCCGCGAGCACGAGGTCCTGCACTCCGAGGAGGCGTAGGCGCCCTGCGAGGTCGGTGCCGAAGAAAGCACTGTCGCGGGTCTTGGTGACCGATTCCAGCCCCTCCACGTGCAGCCCCGTCACCGGCTCGGCCTGCGCCGTCCCGCGGAAGATGAAGCCCTGCTCATCATCGAGCATCGACAGCGTCCAGGTCGAGCGGTCCGTCTCGTGCTCCGTGCGCGCCACGAGGACGATCGAACCGCCTCGGGCGGCGGCGGCGATGAGCTCGTTGCAGGCGGTCACCAGGGAGGAGCGCGAGCGCTGGAGGACCTCGTCCTCGAAGAAGGCGTTCTGCATGTCGATGATCAGCAGTGCCGCGCGACCTGGCATGGCGTCCACCGCTCGTTCACCGGGCGGCATCCGGCTCCTTCCGCTGGTCACGGGGAGCGGGCGGGACAGAAGCTGTCGCATCAGCCAAGGGCTCCTCGGGCAGGAGGGACGGGCTCCCGGCCGCGGCTAGGTCGGGGAGCGGATAGCCCGCGAGGTAGGCCACCCCCGCCGGCGGCGCGACCGGGAGCGTCGGCTGCTCCGCGAGGCGGCGCACGTCCACCTCGGAGAGGCCGGCGGCTTCCGCGAGCATGTGGTAGGTCAGGCCGGTGGCGAGGGCCTGACGGATCGCGTCGCCGCAGACGAGGGCCAGGGCGTCCCGTGTGAATTCGGCGTTCTCGAGATCTGCCGCGGCGATCATGACGTCGTGGATGGCAGCGGGGCGTGCAGCGTGCATGGGAACCCTTCCGGGGCTCGAAGACCCTGGCGTGCAGCAGGCGACCGGTCGGGAACCCATCGGGCGACGCCGGAGACGATCCCCCACCGCTCGCGTGGAATCGTCTCCGGCGACACGGACGCCTGCGGACGCCGGGTCGGAGGATGTCAGGCCGGTGGCTGGACCTACGGCCATCATACGGACAGGGAGCAGCTCGAGGCGGGATTGCCCGAACCTCGGGCGATCAGCCCGTCGAGGCATTTCGGGAAAAACGCTAAGCAGGCTTCCCATCAGGTACTAAGTGTGCTTACTCTAGGGGTCGGCGGTTAGCCGTGGACTCCGGTCAAGGCGAAGCCGAATCCCGAACCAGTGAGATGACTCAGAAGGAGAAGGACATGATTACTCAGGACCACATCGATACCCTGCTCGGCAACGGCGGCAACGTCCTCGGATCCGATGGGGAGAAGATCGGCTCGATCGGTCAGGTCTACCTCGACGACCAGACCGGCGAGCCCAGCTGGGTCACGGCGAAGACGGGCCTCTTCGGGACGTCGGAGTCCTTCGTCCCCCTTCAGGGTGCGGATGTCGAGGGCCACGACGTGCGCGTTCCCTACTCCAAGCACCAGGTGAAGGACGCCCCCCGCGTGGAGTCCGACGGCAACCTCAGCCCCGAGGAGGAGGACCGCCTGTACCGCCACTATGAGATCGGCGGCGGAACGGGCGGCTACACCGATACGCCCAACGCCACGGGTACGACGAGCGGAACGACGGGCACCACGGGTCACAGTGACCGCGATGTCGATATCGACACCACCTCGGGCCGCACGTCGGGCCTCACCGATACGGACACCTCACGCGACAGCGGCTTCGGTACGTCGGACCGCGACGCGGGCAACACGCACGGCACGGTCGGCCACGACACCTCGGGCCCCACGACCGATGATGCGATGACGCGCTCCGAGGAGCAGCTGCACGTCGGCACCGAGCAGCGCGAAGCCGGCCGCGCTCGCCTGCGCAAGTACGTGGTGACCGAGAATGTCACGCAGACCGTTCCGGTCAGCCACGAGGAGGTCCGGGTGGAGCGCGAGCCCATCACGGACGCCAACCGTGGCGACGCCTACGACGGCCCCGCCATCAGCGAGGAGGAGCACGAAGTGACCCTCCACGCCGAGCGTCCCGTCGTGGAGAAGGAAGCCGTTCCCGTGGAGCGCGTGCGCCTCGACAAGGAGACGGTCACGTCCAACGAGACGGTCAGCGGCGAGGTCCGCAAGGAAGAGATCGAGGTCGACGGCGCGGACGACACCCGTCGCGGCGACAACCGATAAACAGCATCACCGACTGAGCAGAGGGCCCGGGGCCGTGCCCCGGGCCCTCTGCTCGTTCTGGTTGACCAGCCGTAGCGCCCCAGGGGCGTCGGGTGATTTCTGCCCGCTGTGCAGAACTGATGCTAAGCCTGCTGTCTATTTCGGGCGAAGTTGTCTAGAGTAAGTAGTAGGGAACAGCGAATCCACCGCGTAGGACCGAGGGGAAGGACACGCTATCGTGCCGGAGTTGAACGATTGGTCGACCAGCCGCCTGCTAACGACCGCGGCCCGCATCGTCGAGCACTCATGGAACGAGAAGCTCCTGAGCATCGGCATCACCCACGCCGGGTTGACGACCCTCGGCGTCCTCGAGCGCGAAGGGACCCTCACCGGTGTGCGCCTCGCCCAGCTGGTGCACGTGCAGGCCCAGACGGTCGGCCGCACCCTGGACCGCCTCGAGAAGCGGGGACTCGTGACGAGGCTCCGGAACACCGCGGACCGCCGCAGCCAGCGAATCACCATCACCTCCGCCGGCCAGAAGGCCCTCGAGCGTGCCAAGAACATCGAACACGAGCTGATGGCCGAGGACGGCCTGGCATCGCAGGATCTGCGTGATCGCCTGGCGACCGTCATCAACGAACTCGGGCCGAAGAAGGACTAGTAGCCGCCGCCGTCCGCCGCCATGTTGTTGAAGCGCGAATAGTGGCCCTGGAAGCCCACGACCAGGGTCTTCGTCGGACCGTTGCGGTGCTTCGCCACGATCACGTCAGCCTCTCCCGCCCGCGCGGACTCCTTGTCGTAGACATCGTCCCTATGCAGGAGGATGACCATGTCCGCGTCCTGCTCGATCGACCCCGACTCACGGAGATCGGAGACCTGGGGCCTCTTGTCCGTCCGCTGCTCCGAGCCACGATTCAGCTGTGACAGAGCGACCACCGGCACGTTGAGCTCCTTGGCCAGCAGCTTCAGTGCCCGTGAGAACTCCGACACCTCCTGCTGGCGGGATTCGACACGCTTGCCGGAAGACATGAGCTGCAGGTAGTCGAGGACCACGAGCTTGAGGTCGTGGCGCTGCTTCAGGCGCCGGCACTTGGCCCGGATCTCCATCAGCGACATGTTCGGGCTGTCGTCGATGAAGAGGGGCGCATCGTTCATGCGTCCCATGGTCGTCGCGATCTTCCCCCACTGCTCGTCCTTGATGGTCCCCTTGCGCAGGTCCTGCAGGCCGATCGTCGCCTCGGCGGAGAGTAGTCGCATGGCGATCTCGTTGCGCCCCATCTCGAGCGAGAAGAAGACCGTGGTCATGTTGTGCTTGATCGCCGCCGACCGAGCCCAATCCAGCGCGAAGGTCGACTTGCCCATGGCCGGCCGTGCGGCCACGACGATCATCTGTCCACCGTGGAGGCCCTGCGTGAGCTCGTCGAGCTCGTAGAAGCCGGTGGGGACGCCCGTCATCCCCTCGCCCTTGTGTCCCGCGGACTCGATCTCGTCCACGGTCCCCTCGATGATGTCCTTCAGCGCGACATAGTCCTCGGCCGTCCGCCGCTCGGCCACGGCGTACACCTCCGCCTGCGCGGCGTTGACGAGGTCGTCCACCTCGCCATCGTTGGAGTAGCCGAGCTGCACGATCTTCGTGCCGGCGTCGACCAGGCGGCGCAGGACCGCCCTCTCGCGCACGATCTCGGCATAGAACCCGGCATTCGCGGCCGTGGGGACGGACTGGATCAGCGTGTGCAGGTAGGCAGGACCACCGATGCGGGAGATCTCACCCCGTTTGGTGAGCTCATCCGACACGGTGACGGCGTCGGCCGGCTCACCCCGTCCGTAGAGGTCGATGATCGCCTCGTAGATGCTCTCGTGGGCCGGGCGGTAGAAGTCGATGCCCCGGAGCACTTCCACGCAGTCCGCGATGGCGTCCTTCGACAGCATCATGCCGCCGAGGACGGACTGCTCGGCGACGAGGTCCTGGGGCGGCGTGCGGGAGAATTCCGGTGACCGTGTGTCCGATGATGAATCTGCATGTGCCAGGGACACTGAAGGGCCTTTCTCCTACTGTCGAAGCGGCCGACGTCACGACGTCGACCGGACACCCGGGCCGGGTCCGACAGGACATACCTATCACCCGACACCCTCACTAGTGGGAATCTCCCGCTACCGTAGCCGTCGCCTCGCAAGGCACAAAGCGCTCCACCAACAGGGGGTGTGGGTAAGTGTGAATAACCTGTGGATTACACGGCGTGTCTTGTGCACAGGATGGGGAGAACCCTGTGGACAAAGAACGGGATTCCGGCTGAAGAGCCCTTTGACCTGCGGAAACGTTGTCCCCGCCCTGTGTACGAAAAGAATTCTCTGCCCGCATTCATCCACAGGGCCGCTGTTGACAACATTACCGGAAGTAGTTCGCTAGGCCCCCTAGCGGTCCTTGCACGCCGTCCCGTGCCGCATTGCCGAAGCGTGATGCACGCCGCGCCGACCCGCACGTGGGAGTATGCCGATCGAGGCATAGTGGAGGGCGCAGTGCGCCGGAGGGATCACGAGGGGAGTACGTTCGACAGCGCGAGGATCCGGCCGCGGCGGTCGGCATGCAGCTCCCGGGGATGGCCCGATGGAGCCGACGAGGACCCACTCAAGCCGATGGCGGAGCGTTGCTGACGAACCGGGGCGACGAGCACCCGGCAGAATCCTTGCCGACCTCGCACCCCTCGCTGCACCCGCCCTTAAGCACGGGAAGCCCCCGCCGACGGCGGAGGCTTCCCGGACGAACAGGACGACTAGCTTGCGACGACGTCCAGGTCGATGACTGCTGCGACGTCCTCGTGGAGACGGACGTTGGCCTGGTAGGACCCGACCGACTTGATGTGGGCGGGCAGTTCGACCTTGCGCTTGTCGATCTTGCCGAGACCAGCGGCCTCGACGGCCTTGGCGACGTCGTCCGCCTTAACCGTGCCGAACAGGCGGCCGGAGCCACCCGCCTTGACGGTCAGGGTGACGGGCTTCGCCGACAGCGCGGCGGCCTGGCGCTGGGCGTCCTCAAGCGATGCGTGCTCGCGGGCGGAGCGGGCAGCCTTGATGGACTCGACCTGCTTCTCGCCACCCTTGCTCCACATCAGGGCGAAACCGCGGGGCAGAAGGTAGTTACGTGCGTAACCGTTCTTCACCTCGACGACATCGCCTGCTGCACCGAGACCGGTGACTTCCTGGGTGAGAATGAGCTTCGACATGATGTGTCCCTTTCCTAGCCGCGGCCGGCGCCGGAGTACGGCAGGAGGGCGACTTCGCGGGCGTTCTTGATGGCCTGAGCGATCTTGCGCTGCTCCTGCACCGTGACACCGGTGACGCGACGGGCACGGATCTTTCCGCGATCGGAAATGAACTTACGCAGCAGGGCTACGTCCTTGTAGTCGATGACGGTGACGTCAGCGGCCTTCAGGGGGTTGGACTTTGGTTTGGGCTTACGGAGTTCAGCCTTAGCCATCGTGGTGCTCCTTTTTCTGATGGAGCCCGCAGAACGATTCTGCGGGATGGGAGGTGCGAGTCACGGATCGTGACTTCGGCAGGGACCCGGGACCGGATCCCTGCCTGGAGAGCCTAGAAGGGCGGCTCGGAGTCGGCGCCGTTGCCCCAAGCCTGGGAGTTGTTGCCGCCGGCGGGTGCGCCCCACGGATCATCCGCGGGCTGCTGGGCCTGCTGGCCGCCGCCCCAGCCCGAGCCCGCTTGCGGGTTCGACCCGGAGTTGCCCCCGCCTGAGTTGCCGCTGAAACCACCGCCGCCGCCGTTCCCGCCGCCTGAGCGCTGGGTCCGGGAGACTTTCGCGGAGGCATAGCGCAGGGATGGACCGATCTCGTCCACCTCGAGCTCCATGACGGTGCGCTTCTCGCCCTCTTTGGTGTCGTACGAACGTGACTTGAGTCGGCCCTGGGCGACCACGCGGGTGCCCTTGGTCAGGGTCTCGGCGACGTTCTCCGCAGCCTCGCGCCAGACCGACGCGCGGAGGAACAGCGTTTCGCCGTCCTTCCAGTCGTTGGACTGGCGGTCGAACGTACGCGGAGTGGACGCGATGGTGAAGTTGGCAACCGCCGAACCCGACGGCGTGAACCGCAGCTCGGGGTCGTTCGTGAGGTTGCCGATCACCGTGATGACTGTCTCGCCTGCCATGGTGCCTCCTTGAGTCACTACCCGCCGGAGCGGGATGGATGGGTGAGGAATACGCCGAAACTACTCGGCGGAGACCTTCTGCTCCTCGGGACGGATGATCTTGGTACGCATGATCGTCTCGTTGAGGCTCAGCTGGCGGTCGAGTTCGGCAGCCACGGCCGGAGTCGCGGTGAAGTTGACGACGGCGTAGATGCCCTCGGTCTTCTTCTGGATCTCGTAGGCGAGGCGCCGACGTCCCCAGATGTCCACCTTGTCCACAGTGCCGCCGCCGTTGCGGACGACATTGAGGAACTTCTCGAGTGTCGGGTCGATGGAGCGTTCCTCGACGTCGGGGTCGATGATGACCATCAATTCATATGCACGCATGTGTGAACCCACCTCCTCTGGGCTGAACGGTCGCGGTCTTTCCGCAACAGGAGGTTCTTTAGCGTTGGTCCGGCCGCCGTCGACGATATGTACCGCCGCCCGGCTGTGGCACAGACGGATCAATAATACCGGACGAATGCAGAGCGACGAACTCCTGTGGACAACCGCTAGCGTCCGCCACGGAAGAAGGCGGTGGTCGCCGTCGCGAGGTGGCCGGGGTCAGCCACGCCGCACAGTTCGCGCGCCGAATGCATGGACAGCAGCGGGGTCCCGACGTCGACCGTCCTGATGCCGAGCCTCGTCGCCGTCAGGGGACCGATCGTCGAGCCACACGGCATGACGTTGTTCGAGACGAACTCCTGGTACGGCACGCCGCTGTCCCGGCACAGGGCGGCCCAGAACGCGGCTCCGGGAGCGTCGGTGGTGTAGCGCTGGTTCGCGTTGATCTTGAGCAGCGGGCCGCCGTTCAGGACGGGCAGGTTGGCGGGATCATGCCGTTCGGCGTAGTTCGGGTGCACGGCGTGACCGGCATCCGCGGACACGCAGAACGACGACGCCAGCGCGCGCAGCCGTTCCTCCGCGCCGGCTCCCAGGCCCAGCGAGATGCGCAGGAGCATGTCCTCGAGGAAGGGACCACTGGCGCCTGAGCGGGAACCGCTGCCCACCTCCTCGTGGTCGAACGCGGCGAGCACCGCGATGGGACCGTCCGCCAGGGGGCGCCCGGCCGCATCGATGATGGCGGTGAGTCCGGCGTGCACGGAGGACAGGTTGTCGAGCCGTCCGGACGCGAAGAACTCGTCCTGGGCGCCGAACACACGGGGCTCCTGCGTATCCGCGACGACGACGTCGAACCCGCCGACGTCCCGCGGGTCGACCTCGGCCCGGGCGGCGAGCAGGCCCAGCAGATCGGCGTCCGCGGGGTCGCCGAGCCCCCAGACCGGGTTCATGTGGCGCTGCTTGTCGAGCGCCAGACCATCATTGACGGCGCGGTCCAGGTGGATCGCGAGTTGCGGGAAGCGCAGCAGCGGCCCCGTCGCCACCAGGTGCTCGGTGCCGTCATGCAGGGTCAGCCGGCCTGCGAGCGCCAGCTCCCGGTCGAGCCAGGAGTTCAGGAGCGGACCGCCGTACACCTCGACGCCGGCCTGCAGCCACCCGTACTTCCCCGTGGTGGGCTTCGGCTTCAGCTTGAACGACGGCGAATCGGTGTGCGCTCCGAGGATGTGGAAGCCCGTCGTGGGTCCCGCCGTCGTCGGGACCGTCCAGGCGATGAGCGCTCCGTCACGGAGGACGAAGTAGCTGCCCGCCCCGCCCTCCCAGGCGTCCTGCTCCTCGAGGCGCCGGAATCCCGCCGCCGCGAGCCGCCTGCCGGCCTCGAAGACCGCGTGGAAGCTCGACGGCGACGCGGACACGTAGGCGCCGAGATCGGAGATGTGTGCGGGTGCAGGGCTCATCCCCCGATTCAACCAGATGCCGTGGAGGCGCGCGCTTCAGCCTGCCTTGACCTGTTGTTCGGTTTTGCGACCGGCTTCGGTTTTCCTTCGCCCGAGGTTCGCCCTGACCACACGGCACACTTCAGCCTGCTCGACCAGAGTTTCCACCAGAGGAACCGGGACCCACTGGGGGGACCGGAGACACCCACACCCGACACACTCAAGGAAAAAGGTCTCACCATGGCACGCACCGCTCGCTCCGCCCGCATCAGCATGAAGTCCACGTCCGGCAAGGTCCTCGCCTCCGTCGCACTGCTCGGCGTGGCAGCGTCGGTGGCCGGCCTCGGTACCTATGGTTCCTTCACCTCGACGACCTCCGCGAGCGAGACCGTCACCGCCGGCACCGTCGACGTCCAGCTCGGAGCAGCGGGCACCGCCGCGAACCGCCTGACCGTCGCCGCCACCGGCGTCGTCCCCGGGGACACCATCCAGCGCGCCGCGACCCTCACCAACGCCGGCAACCAGAACTTCGGCGGAGTCACGCTCAGCACCACGGCTGTGGGCACCGCGACCAAGCTCACCACCGACGCCGTCAACGGCCTCCAGGTGGCCGTCGACGCCTGCAGCGTCCCCTGGACCGAGGCCGGTACCGCCCCCGCCTACACGTACACCTGCGCCGGTACCGTCACCTCCGTCCTGGCGACCCGCCAGATCATCGGCACCGACGTCGTCCTCTCGAACCTGCAGTCGATCGTCAGCACCAAGGCCGACAACCTGCGCGTCACGGCCACCCTGCCCACCGCTGCGGACAACACGTTCCAGGGCCTCACGAGCACCGTCAACTTCGCCTTCACCGCCACCCAGCGCGCGGCAACCAGCCGCTGACCCTTCGTCCCGGCGCCCTGGTCCCCACGCCAGGACGCCGGGATCCCCGTACTCCCGCCGAGCGGCCCGCGGCCGCTCGGCGGATCACGCACCGACGGACGCCGACGCGGCACATCACCCATGACGCAGAGGAAGGACCACCATGAGCACCACCCGGACCGCCGTGCGCCGGATCCGCCTGCTCGTGCAGCTGGTCGTCGCCGTCGTCATCCTCACCTGGGTACCCACGATCGCGCAGGCTGCCTTCTCGGACGCGGCACGCGCCGACCTGAGTGTGGGCACCTACGCGATCCCGGCCCCAGCCGGCGTCACCGGAACCTTCAGCTGCACCTCGACGAAGCTCTCCATGACGGTCACCCTCACCGACTTCGGTGCCGTGGACCGCGCCACGGGCTACACCGTCACCCTGACCGCCCCGACCGGCCAGGTCACCACCAATGCGGTGCCGGCGAGCCCGCGGTCCACGACCATCACCCGCACGTCCACGACCGTGGGCACCTACACGTTGCGCGTCCGCGCGAACGTCGGCACCTGGACCGGTCAGAACCTCGAGCGCGTCCTCACCTGCCCCTGATCCGAGCGGTGGAGGTCAGGCCGGTCCGGGCACCACGATCCCGTTCTCGTAGGCGTACACCACGGCCTGCACGCGGTCCCGCAGATCGAGCTTCGTGAGGATCCTCCGCACGTGCGTCTTGATGGTGGCCTCCGAGAGGAAGAACCGGCCCGCGAGTTCCGCATTGGAGAGCCCTTCCGCGATCGCCTCCAGCACTTCACGCTCGCGTGGCGTCAGTTCGGTCAGGCGCCGGTCCGGCGTCCTCGTGGGGTGTGCGGGCGGCAGGGACCGCACATAGGTCTCGAGGAGGCGCTGCGTGACGCGGGGGGCGACGACGGCGTCACCGCTCGCGACCACCCGCACGGCGTGCACGAGTTCCTCCGGCGCCACGTCCTTCAGCAGGAACGCCGAAGCACCGGCCTGCAGGCCGGCGAACGCGTACTCGTCGAGGTCGAACGTCGTCAGGATGATGATGCGCGTGCCGGAGCCCGAGGCCGTGATCTGCCGGGTCGCCTCGATGCCGTCCCCGAGGGGCATCCGCACATCCATCAGCACGACATCGGGGGTGAGTTCCGTGGTCATCCGGACGGCCTCACCACCCGTGGAGGCCTCACCCACGATCTCGAGATCCGGCTCCCCCTCGAGGATGAGCCTGAAGCCCATGCGCAGGAGTGGCTGGTCGTCAGCGAGCAGAACCCTGATGGGCGTGCCCTCCGTACTGTGCTGCGTCGTCATCCTTCTCTTTCCCCCGTTGATGCCCCGGACCGCCGTCGGCGTCGGGAACCGTCAGTTGCACCTCGACGACCCAGCCGCCCGAGGATCTCGCCCCGACGTCGACCGATCCGCCGTAGATGGCTGCCCGCTCACGCATGCCCGCGATGCCCTGGCCGGAGCCGAGCGACACTGCGGGGTCCATCGCGCCCCGGCCGTCGTCGGCGACCCGCAGTGACACCAGGTGGCCCGTCCGGGCGATCGAGATGTCCACCAGCGTAACGCCCTTGCCGTACCGCAGGACGTTGGTCAGGGATTCCTGCAGGATCCGGTAGACCGTGAGCTGGAAGGCAGGGTCGTCCGGCAGTCTCGGACCGCTCGCGGTCACCCGCAGCGGCAGCCCGGCCGCCCGGAAGCCGTCGAGCAGGTGGGCGAGCGAACTCGACGCCGGCAGCGGCTGCAGGGATTCGCTCGCGGCTTCGGCCCGGAGGACCCCGAGGACGCGGCGCATGTCGGCGATGGCCGTCCGGCCCGTGCCGGACAGCTCCTTGAGCACGGCCGTGGCACGGTCCGGATCCCGTTTCATGACGACGGCTGCTCCGTCGGAGAGCGCCACCATGACGGTCAGGGAGTGGGCGACGACGTCGTGCATCTCCCGCGCGATCCTGTTCCGCTCCCCCGCCGAGGCGAGCTCCGCGTTGCGGGCAGCCCATTCGCGCAGCTCGCTCTCGTGCTCGCGGTCACGTCGGACGGTGACGCCGACCCCGACGGCGATCCCGAGGAAGATCACCACGAAACCGCTGATGACCCAGACCGCGCCCGGCGCTTCGGCGAACGCCTCGGCGGGGATGAGGAAGAGCGAGCCGACCGAGAGGATCGTCGCCGAGACCGCGGCGACGAGGGTGGTACGGAGCGGGTGGGCGACAGCGACGGCGTAGAGCGCGAACATCGCGGCGATTCCGCTGCTGCCCTCACCCATGGTCAGGATGCCGATGGGGACGTCGAGCACGGAGACGAAGGCGAGGACGACCAGGGGTCGGTCCCGCCGGAAGGCGAGCGCCGTCGCGGCGAGGACCAGCCCGGGCATCCCGAGCCATGACGCCTGGTCGACGATCAGGAAGAGCGCACTGGGCAGGGTGATCGCCACGAACACCAGGACCACGACGGCGTCCATGGCCCGCGGATACCTGCGGAAGAACCGCCGGACGGGACCCAGCCGGCGGGCATTGAGCTCGGTGAAGGAGACCGCGGCCGTTCGTTCCGCGGTCTCCCTCACCGAGGGGCTAGTGCTCATGACCGGGCGTCATGAGGTGGGACGGTCATCGTCCTAGATGTCCCGCTTCTTGGTCACCAGGAGGGACGCCGCCAGGAGGACGAGCGCCCAGCCGCCGAGGACCAGGGAGCCCTGCCACTGGTTCAGATCGCCGTCCTGGATGGTCGTGGCGACCATCTGCTCGCCACCCGAGCTGGGGAGGAACCGTGCCGCGTCAGCCACCCACTCGGTCCCGCCACCGAAGATGGCGACGAGGATGGGCAGGACGAGCAGCACGCCGATCGACGTGACCACACCGCCCGCGGTGTTGCGGATCAGTGTGCCGACGGACATGGCGAAGACCGATACGAGCGCGAGGACAGACCCTGTGTTGATGATGTGCAGCAGCGCACCGTCGGCGTCGAGGCTGAAGCCGAGTTCTGCGGTGTCCAGGATGGGCTGCGCGACGACGTACCCGATCAGGGCGGAACCTGCACCCACCAGGAACGAGACCGCAGCCATGATCAGCTGCTTGGCGAGCAGGGCGGACGTGCGGTTGGGCACGGCCACCATGGTGGACCGGATCATGCCGGTCCCCCATTCGGAGGCGATCAGCACGACCGCCAACGAGGCCATGAGCAGCTGACCGAAGATCAGTCCCGACCCGGGGATGTCACGGGAGATCTCCGCGGCATCCGGCGCCCCCTGCGCCTGCATCTGCGCAGCCATGTCGGGGTTGCTCTGGGCGTCGAACAGGAAGGTCGTCTGCCAGGCGAGGAGTGCTGCGATGCCCACCATGACGACGATCGTCGTCACGATCAGGATCACCGTCGAGGGCACCGTGGTGACCTTGATCCACTCGGACTTGAGGACACGGCCGAAGGTGACGCCGGGGAGCTGTTCCTGGCGCGGCCGCTGCCGGGCGGGAGCCTGTGGGGTCGATGTTGCCATGATCAGCGGCCTTCCATGTGCGCGGGGACCTGCTGCATGTCCGGCGTCGCCGGCGTGAGGGGCAGGTCGTGTGACTGGTATTCGACCTCGGTCTGGGTCAGTTGCATGTACGCGTCCTCGAGGGACACCTGCAGGGGCGTCAGTTCGTAGACGAGGACGCGTTCCCGGAGCGCGACCTCCGCGATGCGGCGGGGCTCGACGCCGGTGATCTCGACCAGCTCCGGTTCGAGGACCTGCGAGGTCACTCCTTCGCCGGCGAGGCTGCCGAGGAGGTCCTGCGGGCGATCGACCCGGACACGGACCCGGGCCTTGCCCTGCCCGTCGATGATCGACTGGATCGGGGCGTCCGCGATGATGCGGCCCCGCCCGATCACGATCAGGTGGTCCGCTGTCAGCGCCATCTCCGACATCAGGTGCGAGGAGAGGAAGACCGTGCGGCCCTCCGACGCCAGGCCCTTCGCCAGGTGGCGGACCCACTGCACGCCCTCGGGGTCGAGGCCGTTGACGGGCTCGTCGAGGATCACCGTGTGCGGATCGCCGAGGAGCGCAGCCGCGATACCGAGGCGCTGCCCCATGCCCAGGGAGAACCCGCCCACACGCTTCTTGGCGACGGATCCGAGCCCGGTGAGCTCGATGACCTCCCTGACCCTGCTGTCGGGGATGCCATGGGTGGCCGCCATCGCCCGGAGGTGGTTGTACGCGGAACGCTTGGTGTGGACGGCTTTCGCGTCGAGGAGGGCGCCGACCTCGCGCAGCGGCGCCCTGTGCTGGGCATAGGGCCGGCCGTTCACCGTCACCCGGCCACCGCTGGGGTTGTCCAGGCCCATGATCATGCGCATGGTGGTGGACTTGCCGGCACCGTTGGGGCCGAGGAAGCCCGTGACCTTTCCCGGATGCACGGTGAAGGAGACGGAATCCACGGCAGCCTTCGCTCCGTACCGCTTCGACAGGGCCTGTGCCTCGATCATGGTTCTTCCTTCGACTGGTGACGACACGGGAGCCGCAGACGCGGGCCCGGTACAACCAACAGTAGGCCTGGGGCCGGTGACGAATCACCGGCCCCAGGGATGATCACCGAGGAGTGCGCCGTACCCCTTTCGGACGACGGCGACGTGTCAGCGCGAGCTGATCGAGGCGAACTTCCGGATGCACAGGGGGACGAAGATCACGAGCATCAGGACGATCCCGACCATGACCGTGACCACGGCGTTCTGCATGGGCCACGCATCCGGCACCGGCACCGTCCCCGTGTTCCCGAACAGCTCGCGCACCGCCTGGACGAGCGCGGAGACGGGATTCCAGTTGGCGAAGGCTTCCAGGGGACCGGGCAGGGTGGAGGACAGGACGAACGCGTTCGAGATGAAGGTCAGCGGGAACAGGATCATGAAGGACGCGTTGTTGATGACCTCCGGCGATTTCACCGACATGCCGAGCAGCGCCATCACCCAGCTGAAGGCATAGGAGAACAGGAGGAGGAGCCCGATCCCGGCCAGTGCACTGCTCAGCGAGGTGTTCACCCGCCAGCCGACCAGCAGGCCCGTGCCCATCATGATGATCACCGAGAGCGCGTTGAGCACGAGGTCGCTGTTCGTGCGGCCGATCAGCACCGCCGACGAGCTCATCGGCAGCGTGCGGAAACGGTCGATGATGCCGTCCTTGAGGTCCTGCGCCATCGCCGATCCGGAGAACGTGGAGCCGAAGATCACCGTCTGCGCGAAGATGCCGGCCATGAGGTACTGCGTGTAGTCGCTGCCCTCCACCTCGATGGACCCGCCGTAGATCTGGCTGAACAGCAGCACGAACATGATGGGCTGCAGGATCGCGAAGACCAGCATGTCCGGGGACCGCTTGAGCTTGGTGAGATTGCGCTTCGTGACCGTCCAGCCGTCGGAGAACCACATGGCGAGTTCCGAGGGCGGTTCCACGCCGGAACCGGAGGGTGAAGCCTGCTGGTGCTCGGGCTGCCGGCCCTCGGGTGCCAGGACACTCATGCTGCCGCCTCCTTCTGGGTCGATGCGTCCTTGGTGTCCGAGGCCTCGGCGCGCCGACCGGTCAGCGTCAGGAAGACGTCGTCGAGGCTGGGCCGCCGCATGCCGGCGTCGTGCAGTTCGATACCGCTCTCGCCGAGGTCCGACAGGATGTACTGCAGCGCCCGCGGGCCGTCGCTCACGGCCACCTCGATGCTCCGTCCGTCGTCCCCGACGAGCGGCTCGCCGTCACCGTGCCGCCCGAGGATCTCACGGGCGGAGGCGGCGTCGGAGGAGTGGACCAGGGAGACCACGGCGCGGTGGCCGCCGATCTGCGCCTTCAGCTGGTCCGCCGTGCCCTCCGCGATCGCCTTTCCGCCGTCGATCACGGCGATGTCGTCCGAGAGCTGGTCCGCTTCCTCGAGGTACTGCGTGGTGAGCAGCAGCGTGGTGCCGTCGCGCACGAGGTCCTTGATGATCCCCCACAGGGAGAGGCGACTCCGGGGATCGAGCCCGGTGGTGGGCTCGTCCAGGAACAGGATCTTCGGGTTGATGACGAGCGCACCGGCCAGGTCGATCCTGCGACGCATGCCACCGGAGAACCCCTTGACCGGCCGGTTGCCCGCCTCGGTGAGCTCGAACTGCTCGATCAGCTCCTGTGCCCTGCGCTTCGATTCACGTGCGCCGAGGTGGTAGAGCCGCCCCACCATCTCGAGGTTCTCGAAACCGGTGAGGTTCTCGTCGACCGCGGAGTACTGGCCGGAGACGCCGATGATGCGCCGTGCGGCCTTCGGCTCGCGCAGGACGTCGATGCCGTCGATGTGCGCTGTCCCCGCCGTCGGCTGGATGAGGGTGGTCAGGATCTTGACGACGGTGGTCTTACCTGCACCATTGGGGCCCAGCAGGGCCTTGACCGTCCCCTGGGGGACGGAGAGATTCATACCGTCGAGAGCATGGACGGGCCCGCTCTTCGACGAATAGGTCTTCTTCAGACCTTCTGCCTCGATGATTGCCATGCATGAAGGGTAGGGCGATGCCCGCACTGTTCCTAGGGGTGCTGGTCAGAAGCTGTCCGCAATGCATCCTCGTCCTCGGGATCTCCGACGTCGGTGCCGCGCTCCCGCGCCGCAGGGGCGACGAGGAAGGATGCGAGGACCGCCACGCCCACCGCCAGCAGGGCGTTCCGGATCCCGACGACGTCTCCGAGGAATCCGATGAGCGGCGGTCCGGCGAGGAAGGCCGTGTACCCGATCGTCGAGACGACGGACACGCGCGCAGCGGCACGCTCCGGCTCGTCGGCGGCAGCGGACATGCCCATCGGGAACCCCAGCGCGGCGCCCGCACCCCACAGGATCGCGCCGGCCGCGGCGAGGGGGACGTTCGGTGCGAGGACGAACAGTGCGAGCCCGGCGAGGGAGGAGCCGAGGCTCGCCTGGAGGACACGCACCCGCCCGAAACGGTCGATCAGGGGACCGCCCACGAACCTCAGCGCCGTCATGGCCGCGACGAAGACCGCGAACATGATGGCTCCGGTGCTCTCCGACGTGCCGAGGCCGTCGACGCTGGCCTTGGCGACCCAGTCGTTCGCCGCGCCCTCGGTGAGGGCGGCGCCGAGGACCACGAGGCCGATGAGCAGGGTGCGGGGTTCCCCCCACGCCCCGAAACCGCGCGGACGTCCGCCGTCGGGCGCCGTGGCCGAGGCGTCCGGTGCCTCCTCCGGCAGGAAGGAGCGAGGCGTCCACAGGGAGACCGTAAGGCTGAGGACCGCGACCGCCACGAGATGGGCGGACAGTGTCACCTGGAGCGCGGAGAGGCCCGCGCCGACGAGCGCTCCGACGAAGGCGCCACCGCTGAACGCCGCGTGGAAGCGCGGCATGATGGTACGGCCCACGAGGCGTTCGACGGCGGCCCCCTCGATGTTCTGCCCCACGTCCCACAGGGCGATCCCGCACCCGAACAGGAACAGGCCGACGGCGACCACCGGGACGGACACGATGAACAGACCCAGCGCGACGGCGCCGGCGGCCAGCGCGGCGGCGGTTCCCCCGATGCGGACGGTGTTGGCGGTACCGAAGCGTGCAGCGATGATCCCCGCGAGCGGCAGGGACAGGACGGAGCCGACGGCGCCCACGAGCAGCAGGGCACCCATCTGGCCCGAGGCGAGGCCGAGGGTGGTGGAGGCTGCGGGGATACGGGCGGCCCAGCTCGCGAAGACGAGTCCGTTCAGCCCGAAGATGGCGTAGGTGGCGAACATGGCGGATCGGACGGCGGGCTTCACCTGATCAACCGTAGGCGGGACGATCACGAGCAACAAACGGGACACAGGCGGCGTGACGGAGGCCGGAGGATCCGTCAGCCGCCGGTCCCGGCGTCCGGATCGAGGTCCACGTCGAGCCCATCGGCGGATACCGTCACGGTGGCGGTGATCAGCAGCGGCTGCGGATCCTCCTCGCGGGTCCATCGTGCCGGTTCCCCGCGGTCGAACTCGATGTTGCGCTCGTACGAGAACGTGGCCTGCGCGTCGTGGCCCGTCAGCCGGTACACCCCGGGGTCGTAGCCCTTCTCGAGGGAGTAGGTCGGCGCACGGTCGAGGGTCCAGCGCGGAACCCGGACGTCCTCGGGGTCGCCGAACAGGAAGGACCGGTTGGGGCATCCTGCGGGAGCGGCGTCCGAACTCGCGATGCAGGCGTTCAGGAGCGCTTCGACCCGGTCCGCCGCCTCCGCCTCCGCGGCGGGTGTTGGAGCCGGCTCGAGCAGCACCCCGCCGGGCGCGAACCGAGGATCCACCGGAACCACGACCTGCTGCTCGCTGCCGTAGGACAGATAGGCGGAGGGCGCGGGCGGCGAGACGACATAGCGGCCGGGCAGGGCCGGCAGCATCACCGACCGCAGACCGGGGTATCGAGCAGCGCCGCCGGGGGGAAGCGCCAGGTCGACGCCGTTGACGGTGAGCAGTCCGAGCCTCTCGTCCACCAGGACGCGGATGTCCCGGAGGGGTTCCGGCCCGTCGAGCCTCCACTGGTCGAGCACGAGGGCTGTCCTTCCGGTGCGCGTCAGCTCGAAGGCGTACCGCGTCGCGGCGCCGTCCTGCATCAGGTCCACCGCCACCGTCGCCGTGTCCCCGAGCACCGTGACGTCCTGTACCTCGTACCCCGTCAGCCGGTCCTCGGCCGAGCGGTAGACGGCGTCGGACAGGAGGATCGCCGAGGCACCGTCACCGTCACCGTCACCGTCACCGTCACCGTCACCGTCACCGTCACCGTCACCGATCAGGGTGCGGGATCTCTCGGCGTCACCCGCGACGAGCGCATCCAGGTAGGCCTCGACGGCCCGGGCGGGCCCGAGGACGGTGTGGTTGACGAGGGCGACGCCGGTCACCGCGGCGACGACCACGAGCAGGAGGGCCGCCCCCGCGATCAGGGCAGGACGCAGGCGCCGGGCGCGGGTGGGTACCTCCACCGCGGTACCCGGGGTGGAAGCGTCGGGTGCAGGCGTCGTCGTCCCCGTGTCCATCGTCGCTCGCCCCCGTGTCCGCTGCGACGCCCTTCGGCGCCGTCGTTCACTGTACAAGGGGGCGCCGCCGGGCCCGGAAAGCCATCGGAAAGCCCGGCGTCCGGCGGATTCGCACAGGGTTATCCACCGAATGTGGATAACCCTGTGGAGAGCGTGTGGACGGGTGGGACCGGATGACCCGGTGCCGGCTCATGGCAGGGGGCGTGCCTGTGGAAACCGGGGCCTCACCGGGCCCGGACCACCCGGCTCTCGTCCCACACCGGCTCCTTGGTCTCGTAGACCTTGCCGTCGGAACCGAAGACGAGGAAGCGGTCGAAGCTCCGCGCGAACCAGCGGTCGTGCGTCACGGCCATCACCGTGCCCTCGAAGGAATCGATGGCACGCTCCAGTGCCTCGGCCGAGTGCAGGTCCAGGTTGTCGGTGGGCTCGTCGAGCAGCAGCAGGGTGGCCCCGGAGAGTTCGAGCAGCAGGATCTGCAGGCGGGCCTGCTGTCCGCCGGACAGGGAGTCGTAGGGCTGCTCGGCCTGCGGAGCCAGTCCGTAGCGGTCGAGGACGGCCGAGGCCGCCTCCCGTCCGAGCCCCGAACGGTGCTCGTCGCCGCGATGGAGGATGTCCACCAGTGTCCGGCCGAGGAGGTCGGGGCGCGAGTGCGTCTGCGCGAAGAAACCCGGTCGGATCCGCGCCCCGAGCTTCACCGAGCCCTCGTGCGGCACGGCCCTGATGTCGACGTCGGACACCGGCAGGTGCTCCTTGTCCGGATCCGAGCCGCCACCGGCCAGCAGGCGGAGGAAATGCGACTTCCCGGAACCGTTGGAGCCGAGGACGCCCACACGGTCGCCGAACCAGACCTCGGTGCTGAACGGCTTCATGAGGCCCGTCAGTTCGAGCTTCTGCGCGACGACGGCGCGCTTCGCCGTACGACCACCGGCCAGGCGCATGGAGACGTTCTGCTCGAGCGGGATGGCCTCGGGCGGCCCGGCCTCGAGGAACTTCGCGAGCCGGGTCTGCGCTGCGTGGTAGCGGTTGGCCATGTCGGAGCGGAACGCCGCCTTGTTCTTGTACATGTTGACGAGTTCCTTGAGCTTGACGTGCTCCTCGTCCCAACGCTTGCGCAGCTCCTCGAACCGCGCGTTCCGGTCCTCGCGTGCCTTCAGGTAGGTCTCGAAGCCGCCTCCGTGTGTCCAGGAGGACGCGCCGAGCGCCCCGGGTTCCAGCGTGACGATCCGCGTGGCCGCGTTGGCGAGCAGTTCGCGGTCGTGGCTGACGAACAGCACCGACTTCTTCGAGTCGCGGAGCTTCGCCTCGAGCCAGCGCTTGCCGGGCACGTCGAGATAGTTGTCCGGCTCGTCGAGGAGCAGCAGGTCGTCCGGGCCGGAGAACAGGGCCTCGAGCACGAGCCGCTTCTGCTCCCCGCCGGAGAGGGACGACGCCGCCCGGTACTGTGCACGATCGAACGGCACCCCGAGGGCCGCCATCGTGACCTCGTCCCACGTCGTCTCGAGCTCGTAGCCGCCGGCGTCCCCCCAGTCGGCGATCGCCTGGGCGTACGCCATCTGCGTGGGTTCGTCCTCGGCCTCCATCATGGCGAGCTCGGCGTCGTCGATCCGCTGCGCCGCCGCCGCGAGGACAGGCGGCGCGGCCGAGACGAGGAGGTCGCGGACCGTGGTGTCGTCGCGCACCTGCCCGACGAACTGCCGCATGATGCCCATGGACCCGGAGCGGCTCACGGAGCCCTCGTCCGGGATGAGGTCGCCGGCGACGATGCGCAGGAGGGTGGTCTTTCCGGTGCCGTTGGGGCCGATCAGGGCGGTCTTGTGTCCGTCGCCGACCTTGAAGGCCACGCCGTTGAGCAGCTGCCTGCCGTCGGAGAGGAAGTAGTCGATACCGGAGATGTCGAGGTGAGCCACCCTTCCAGTGTTCCACCCATGGACGGGGCGGCAGGACGGCCGGACCGAGACCGGACCCGTCAGCGCTGGGGTTCGCTCGGCATCATCCGGTAGCCGACGCCCCGCACCGTGCGGATGAAGCGGGGGTTGCTCATGTCCTCGCCGAGCTTCTTCCGCAGGTTGCGGATGTGCACCTCGACGAGGTGGTGGTCCTGGCTCCAGCCGTCCCCCCACACCCGGTTGAGGAGCGCCTCCCTGGTCCACACACGCTGGGCGCCGGTCATGAGGGTCTCGAGGAGGTCGAACTCGATGCGTGTCAGGGCGAGCTCCTGGCCGTCGAGCGTGACCACGCGGCCTTCCACGTCCATCAGCAGGTCGTTGTGGCGGAGCATCTCGTTGCCGTCCGGTTCCTGTGCCGGTGGCGCCGTCCCGGTCACGGCGGACGGACCCGTCCGGGGACGTCGGAACATCGCGGAGACGCGCGCCGAGAGCTCCCGGGGGCTAAAGGGTTTCCCGATGAAGTCGTCCGCGCCGGTCTCGAGGCCGATCAGTCGATCGATCTCGTCCTGGCGCGCGGTCACCATCACGATGTAGGCATCACTCACGGCGCGACACTGGCGGCACACCTCGACGCCGTCGAGGTCCGGCAGGTTGAGGTCGAGGGTGATGAGATCGGGCCGGTGTTCCTTCAGCGCCGCCAGGCCAGCGTGCCCGGACGCGGCCTCGATGACGGTGAAACCGTTCATCCGCAGCGTGACCGCCAGCAGCTCCCGGATGTCCGGATCGTCCTCGACGATGAGCGCGCTACGCTGCGACGGGGGAACGGACATGATCCAAGAATTCCACAGATCGGCTCCGCGGAGGACGGGACCGGCGATCCGGCCGGCTATTTGCCAGGCGCGGTGCAGTGACGGCGGCCGTGCCGCCATAGAATCTTCGGATGCCCTCGACCCTTCTCCGTACGGTGCAGATCCGCGGATACACGATCACCGTGCGGACGACGCCGGGCCCCGCCGGTCCGGCCCGGTCCCGATCCCCCTATGTCCTGGTGCACGGGCTCGGCATGACACACCGCTACCTGGACCGCCTGCGCGCGGAACTCGCTTCGGACGCCGACGTGCACGCGGTCGACCTGCCCGGCTACGGCCGGGACCCGCGACCCCGTACCCGGCTCGGCATCGAGGACCATGCGGCCCTGATCGTCGAGGCGCTGGACCTGCTCGGCATCCCGCCCTGCATCCTGGTGGGGCACTCGATGGGCGTGCAGTTCGTCACAGCCGCCGGCCTGCGTGCACTTACGTCCGTGCGGGGCGTCGTCCTCATGGGGCCGGTCGTCGACCGGCGCCGACGTACCGTCCTGCAGCAGGCGGCGTCACTCGGCCGTGACACCCTTCGGGAGAGCGCGGGCGCCAACCTGATGGTCTTCGCCGACTACCTGAGGACGGGCCTGCGCTGGTACGTGCGCCAGCTCGGACCGATGCTCGAATACCCGCTGGAGCGCGCCGTGGAGCGGCTGGAATGCCCCGTGCTGGTCCTGAGGGGGAGCCGCGACCCGGTAGCCCGACGGCGGTGGTGCCACGAACTCGCGGACCGTGCGCAGGACGGCTTCTGCGTCGAGATCGACGGGGAGCAGCATGTGGTCCAGCACTCCGCGGCGGACCGGGTGGCCGCGGAGATCGTGGCGTTCGCGCGCCGTCGACTGCCAGTGGCCGAGCCGATCTTGCCGGAAGCTTCGGGCGGCACGAGGGGAAAACTTGAAGATCGAAGCGCATAGTAGACGTATTGCAGCTGGTCCCGTCCTGCTTCACCGACCGCCTGCAACGACACGACACCCGGCCGGCGCTGGTCAGCAGTACCGGCCGGGTGTTCCAAAGCTTCTGGAGGAACATCGCATGTCTGAACTGGAAGAGTGGTCAACCAGCCGCCTGCTCACCACGGCAGCACGTCTCGTCGACCACGCGTGGAACGAGAGGCTGCTCGACATCGGGATCACCCATGCGGGCTACACGACCCTCGGCGTCCTGTCCCGCCAGGGCACCATGACGGGGGCCAAGCTCGCCCTCGCCGTCCACGTGCAGGCCCAGACGATCGGCAAGACCATCGAGAAGCTCGAGCGGCAGGGCTTCATCTCCCGCATCCGCGACAGCATCGATCGCCGCAGCCAGCGCATCACCATCACTCCTGAGGGCATCGATGCCCTGGCGAAGGCCGAGGACATCGAACGCACCCTGATGGTGGGGGAGGGCCTGGAATCCTTCGAGCTCCGCAGCCTCCTTCGTGGCATCATTGGTGAACTCGCCCCGCAGCGCCAGAAGCCGGCAGCAGCCGTCGTCTGACCCGCGGGTCCCGCAGATTTCTCAAGAGAACGGAGAACGGCCGCCCCTCGGGGCGGCCGTTCTGCCGTCGCTCATGCGGGAGCAGGGCCGCTTCCACGTGACCGCGGGCCGCGGGTTCGTCGACGTGGCCCGCGGAGGCCTCCGAGATAGCTAGACAGACTAGCGATCTATCGTAAACTGACCCGGTAAACGACGATCAGCACGGGACGGCGGCAGCAGCCGCCTCCGAATTGCAGGACCTCATGCTCGGCAATGAGAGCGTCGACCAGTTCCTCGAGGACCTCGCAGGCCTCTCCTCGCGGATCCTCGGCGGAACGGTGGAAGTGCAGTGCGGGGTCACGTACCAGCACCGGAGACTCGCCACCACCGTCGCGTGCAGCAGCGACGAGGCGAGGGTGCTCGACGAGATCCAGTACGGCTTCGGAGATGGTCCCTGCCTGCACGCGATCAGCTCCGGCAGCACCGTGGTGGTCGACGACGTCCGCACCGACGGCCGGTGGCCGGACTACTTCGAAGCGGTGGCGAACCGCGAGTACTACTCCATGATGGGCGTGCCCCTGGTCCTCGGTGCCGACAGCGGAGCGGCGCTGAACTTCTACGCGGCGGCCCCCAGCACCTTCACCAGCACGACGCAGGAGCTCGCCGAGGGTTTCGCGGCCCAGGCAGCCAAGGCGCTGCAGATGGTGCTCCGGGTCTCGAAGCACGCCAACACGTCGTCGGACCTGAAGGCCGCCATGGAGTCGAGGACCACCATCGACATCGCGATCGGCATCATCATGGGGCAGAACCGCTGCACGCAGAGCGAGGCCTACGACATGCTCAAGCGGGCCTCGAACGCACAGAACGTGAAGGTGCGGGACATCGCGGAGCGGATGGTCAGCGGTATCTCCAGCTCGCCCGCCGAGACCCACTTCTCGGACTAGGCACCCTCCAGCCCGACGGGACCAGCGACGGGAACAGCGACAGGGCCGGCCGGACAGGACGCGCACTACGGTCCGACGGAACAGCGGCAGGGCCGGTCCGGCAGGACGCGGCCGCCCAGCGAGCGGATGGACACGACGCCGACAGGACGGTGGCCGCCCAGCGATGGTGGACGGTGGCGGGACGGCGGACGGCTCAGGCAGACGTCGCCCGGTTCCGGTCCGCGAGCACCCGGAAGGCCGCGACGAGCTCGGGTGGCCCGACCACCCGCACGTCCGTGTCGAAGCGGTTGAGGGACGCTGCGAGCGCCACCCAGGACCACGAACCAGCGCGCAGGCGGCAGGATGCCGGCCCCAGGTCCTCGACGACGCCGTCTCCCGCGAAGGGCAGCACCTCCCCGGCCGGCCGACCGAGGACCACCGTACCGACGCACGGCCAGCCGCCACCGTCCGCCGCCCCCGTGAAGCGTCGGGACACGAACCCGGCGACTCCCCCGTCCGGCAGCTCTCTCGGTGTGAATCGGGGCCCGGTCGGCAGCTTCGGTGTGGTCCGGTCCGCCCTGAAGATGCGCCAGTCCTCGCGCTCGAGGTCCCAGGCGACCAGATACCAGCGTCCGCCGTGCGTCACGAGGTGGTGCGGTTCGACCCGGCGCGGGCCGTCGCTCCCCTGCGGAGCCGCCGAGGCGGCACCTGCATAGTCGAAGCGGAGGACCTGCTGCGCACGGACCGCGGCGGAGAGTGCGAGGAGCACCTGCGGAGTCGGAGGATCGGGGACGTCCCTGCCGCTGGGCGGCAGCGCGGTGAACTCGAGGGCGTCGAGCCGCGGGCGCAGGCGTGCAGGCAGGACCTGCCGGACGGTGGCGAGGGCCCGCAGTGCGGCCTCGCCGACGCCCGGCTGCGATGACACCGCACTCCGGAGTGCCACGGCGAGCGCCAGGGCCTGGTCGTCGTCGAACAGCAGGGGCGGAAGGGTGCTGCCGGCGTCGAGCCTGTACCCGCCGTCCGGCCCCATGGTCGCCCTGATGCTGTAGCCGAGCTCCCTCAGCCGGTCGACGTCCCGCCGCACCGTGCGGTGGCTGACGCCGGTCCGTTCGGCGAGGAGCGCTCCGGGCCAGTCCCGCCGGGTCTGGAGCAGGGAGAGGAGGGTGAGGAGGCGGGAACTGGTCGTGGCCATGCTCCGATGGTAGGCCGAGTGCAGGACCGAAACCGTCCTGCACTGCTGCGACGGTGGTGTCACCGGGAAAGGCCCGGCATCCTCGACACAGGGAGTTCCTCGATGAGCATCACCGTCACCACCCACCTCAATCTCCATGGCACGGCCCGCGAGGCCCTGGAGTTCTACCTCTCGGTCTTCGGTGGCGAGAGCACCATCACCACCTACGGTGACCTCGGGATGCCCGCCGATGCACCCGATGCCGGACGCGTGGTGTTCGGGCAGGTACAGGCACCCGGCGGCTTCCGCCTGATGGCCTATGACGTCCCAGGGGCGTCGGGGGCCTCGGCGACGACGGCCGGCTCGACCACCCGCTCGAACGGCATGACCCTCACGGAGCAGCCCTTCTTCGTCTCGGTGCGAGGGGACTCGCTGGAGGAGGTCCGGCGCTACTGGGAGGGGCTGTCGGCCGGGGGGACGATCGTCGAGGACCTCGCGGCGTCGGCCTGGAGCCCCGGCTTCGGGATGGTGACGGATTCCTTCGGCGTGACCTGGATCCTCGACGTCGCCGGGGAGGCGCGCGCCGACTGAGGGCCGCCCGCGGCGAGCGGTCATCCCGGGCCGTCCGGACTGGCCGCCCACCGCGAAGGGCGGTTGCCTGCGGTCAGTAGTCGATGCGCCCGCGCCGGTCGTGGAACTGCCCCGTCGGGCCCGAGGCCTCGAGGCTTGCGAGCATCACCGTGGCGTCCGTACCCTCCGTCACGGTCTGGTGGCCGCTGTGGTGGTTGACGTCGGTGTCCGTGTAGCCGGGATCGCTCACGTTGACGCGGAAGCCGGGCAGGTTCTTCGCGTACAGCACGGTCAGGGCGATCACCGCGGCCTTCGACGCCGCGTAGGGGATGGCGAGGACGCCGGATTCATCGGTGCCCTCGGTACTGAGCAGGCGCGGCCAGCCCACGCCCGAGGCCACGTTGACGATGACGGGGGCGTCCGACGCACGGAGCAGCGGCAGGGCGGCCTGGGTCACGCGGACGAGTCCCACCACGTTGGTGTCCAGCACCGCGCGAAGGGCTTCCGCGGAGAGGTCGTCGACCCCGAAGGAGGTCCCGAGCACCCCGGCATTGTTCACCAGCACGTCGAGGCGGGGCAGGGACGCGATGGCGGCATCGACGCTCTGCTGGTCGTCGACGTCGAGCTGGACAGGATGGGCGCCGATGGCGCGGGCCGCCGCACCGGTCGCGGTGTCCCGCATCCCGGCGTAGACGGTGTGGCCGGCCTCGACGAGGCGGCGGGCGGTCTCGAGTCCGAGGCTTCTGTTGGCCCCGGTGATCAGTGTGGTTGTCATGTCCTCAAGGCTCTCCCGGCACCGGCCGGTGGCAAAGGTACCGCTCGACGGTAGGACCGGCAGTACCACCCTCTCCGCGCCGTGGCACGGGAGGATGGGTGCATGAGTGAATTCGCCAGTGTCCTCCGCTCGTGGCGCAACCGGCTGACCCCGGCCGAGGTCGGACTGCCCGGGGGGTCCGGCCGTCGCAGCCCGGGGCTGCGGCGGGAGGAGCTCGCCGCCCTGGCGAACGTGAGCGTGGATTACGTGGTGCGGCTGGAGCAGGGGCGCGCCACCCATCCGTCCCCCCAGCTCCTGAACGCGCTGGCCATCGCGTTGCGCCTCGACTCCGGCGAGCGTGACCACCTGTACCGTTCCGCCGGCGCGGCACCACCGTCACCCGCCGTCGTACCGCACCACATCACGCCCGGGGTCCACCGCATCATCGACCGGCTGGGCGACGTGCCCATGGCGGTGTTCACGGCGACGCACGACATCCTCCTGTGGAATCCGCTCTGGGCGGCGCTCGCCGGCGATCCCTCCCGGCTCGTCGGGATGGAGCGCAACCTGGTGTGGCGGTACTTCACCACGGGCCACGACGGCGTCGAGTTCGACGAGCAGCACGAGGAGGAGTTCTCCGCCGACCTCACGGCCGACCTGCGCGCCGCCATGGGCCGATATCCGCAGGACCGGGGGCTGCAGCGCCTCGTGTCCCGGCTGCGGGCCACGTCGCCCGAGTTCGAGCGGCGGTGGGCGGAGGCCCGGGTGGCCGAGCACCGCGCCAGCCGCAAGACCGTGACCCGCACGTCCGTGGGACCCATCACCGTGGACTGTGATGTGCTGACGGTACCGGGCGGGGACCTGCGGATCGTCGTCTACACCGCGGTGCCCGGCAGCGAGGACGAGGCGAAGCTGGACCTCCTGCGGGTGATAGGGCTCCAGGACCTGTCGTCCGGGTTTGCAGGGAGCGCGACCGCCGCCGGCTGACGCTGCCCGGATCCGCCGGCAGGACGGTCGCCGTCCCTGATGCCTCGTCTCCTCGCTGTGTCGAACGCGCGCCCTCCAGCCCGCACGACGGCGGACCCGCCACCCGGAGCGGGCAGAGGGCGGACCCGAGGGGCACCTCTTGCGCGTCGCCTCCGTGCCGACGGCATCGAGCTGTTCGGCGGGGTGGTCGCCTTCAGGAACCCGGTGCGACGGGTCCCACGAGACCCGAGTCGGCCAGTTCCGCGAGGTCGTTGAAGCTGTAGAGGTGCAGTCCCGCATAGCCGGCGCCGTCGAGGGCCTCCACCAGCGGCGCCGGATCGTAGGAGGCCGAGGTGACCAGCTGCCGCAGCACCGAGCCGGAGTTCGAGCCGCCGGCCGAGCGTTTGAGGAAGCCCAGCGACTGCCCGACGCCGATCGATCCCGCGAGGCGCAGCAGGCGGCTCATGCGCACGGGACCGGGGATGCCGGCCCACACGGGCAGCGTGATGCCTTCTGCGCGGAGCTTGGCGGGGAAGGTCCGCACCGTGTCCGGGTCGAAGCAGAGCTGCGTGACACACCAGGAAGCGAGATCCTGCTTGGACCGCAGCGTGGTCAGGAGGGCGTCCTCCGCCGTCGCCGGGTGCCCTTCGGGGTAGACGGCGATCCCCATGCGCAGGGCACCGCCCGAGAGCCCCGCGACCTCCTCCATGAGGGCGCCGCTCCAGACGTAGGGGCCTGCGGCCACCGGCGCGTCGCCGCCGATGACGAACACGTCCGTGATCCCGGCGTCGAGGCACCGGCCCACGTGATCGCCGAGCTCCGTCCGATCCGCCACCGACCGCGCGGCCAGGTGCGGGACGGCCGTGTACCCGGCAGCGGCGAGCTCGACCGCCAGGTCCACTGCTGCCCGCGGACCGTGCTGGGGCAGGCAGGTGACAGTGACGGTCGCGGGAGCGGGAAGGTGCGCGCGGAGCTTCTCCACCAGGTTCTCCCCGGGGATCACCTCGACGCGGACGGGCAGGTCGGGCAGGACCGTCACAGCGTGCCGACCGTCCTCAGCATTCCACGACGTTCAGGGCCAGGCCGCCGCGCGCGGTCTCCTTGTACTTGTCCATCATGTCCGCGCCGGTGTCCCGCATGGTCTTGATCGCGACGTCCAGCGAGACGTGGTGCTGCCCGTCGCCGCGCACCGCCATGCGGGCAGCGGTGATGGCCTTCATCGCCCCGACGGCGTTCCGCTCGATGCACGGGATCTGCACGAGACCGCCCACGGGATCGCAGGTGAGCCCGAGGTTGTGCTCGATCCCGATCTCCGCGGCGTTCTCCACCTGCTCGGGCGTGCCGCCCAGCACTTCGGCGAGGGCACCCGCCGCCATGGCGCAGGCAGAGCCGACCTCGCCCTGGCACCCGACCTCGGCGCCGGAGATGGACGCGTTCTTCTTGAAGAGGGAGCCGATCGCCGTGGCCGCGAGCAGGAACCGGACCACGCCGTCGTCGTCCGCTCCCGGCACGAAGTCCACGTAGTACTTGAGGACGGCGGGGATGATGCCTGCCGCGCCGTTGGTCGGGGCGGTGACCACACGGCCGCCCGCGGCGTTCTCCTCGTTCACGGCGAGGGCGAACAGCGTCACCCACTCCATCGTCCCGAGGCGGTCGTTCGGATCGTCCGCCTTCTCGAGCAGCTGGCGCTGCCGCTCAGCCCGTCGCCGCACGCTCAGACCGCCGGGGAGGATGCCGCCCGTGGTGGTCCCCCGACGGATGGTGTCCTGCATGACGGACCAGATCTCCAGCAGCCCGGAGCGGACGTCCTCCTCCGAGCGCCAGGAGAGCTCGTTGGCGAGGACGACGTCGGAGAAGGACCACCCGGTGGCACCGCAGACGCCGAGGAGCTGGTCCGCGGTATCGAACGGATGCGAGACGGGAACGGGCTTCAGCACGGCGGTCTCCGAGCCGATCTGGTCCTCGTCGAGGACGAAGCCGCCGCCCACCGAAAAGTATTCCCTCGTCTGCATACGATCACCGGCCGCATTGTATGCCGAGAAGCGCATGCCATTGGTGTGGTAATCGAGCCGCTGCCGCCGGTGCAGTAGCACGTCGGTCTCCGGATCGAAGGAGATGCGCCTCTCCCCGGCCAGATGCAGGGACCTGCACTCACCGATGTAGGCCACGCGGGCGTCGGCCGATGTCGGGTCGACGAGGTGCGGCTGGTCACCCTCGAGGCCGAGGAGCACGGCCTTGACGGTTCCGTGGCCGTGACCGGTGACGCCCAGCGAGCCGAACAGGTCCACCTGCACCCGGTGCACATCCACGAGGAGCCCACTGGTGCGGAGCAGATCGGTGAAGAGGTAGGCGGCGGTCATCGGTCCGCCCGTGTGGGAGCTGGAGGGTCCGATCCCGATCTTGAAGAGGTCGAAGGCGCTGATCGTCACTGCGCTGGTCCGGCCGGTTTCTCCCGCTTGTAGAACGGGGTCGGGATGACGGTGAACGGTTCCGGACGTCCGCGCAGGTCGACCTGCACCTCGGTGCCGATGGCCGCGTGGGCCGCGTCGACATAGGCGAGCGCGACGGGATAGCCGAGAGTGGGACTCGGCAGGCCGGACGTGACAGTACCGACCGGCACACCGTCGACGACGACGTCGTACCCCGCCCGCGCGGACCGGCGGCCGACCGCCCGGAGGCCCACCAGGCGGCGCGCCGGCTCCACGGCCTTCAGCGGCTCCAGCACCGCCCGGCCCACGAAGTCGTCGGCCTTCTTGGTGCTCACCACGGGGCCGAGCCCCGCTTCGAAGGGGTTGGTGTCCAGGCCGAGCTCGTGCCCGTAGAGGGGCATGCCCGCCTCGAGCCGCAGTGAGTCACGGGCTGCGAGCCCGCAGGGCAGGAGCCCGTGGGCGTCACCCGCCCGGAGTGCGGCGTCCCAGAGCCGCACGGCGACGTTGCTGCCGATGAAGATCTCGAAACCGTCCTCGCCCGTGTAGCCGGTGCGCGCCAGCAGGACGGGCAGCCCGGCGAGTTCCAGCTCGACCGACGCGTAGTACTTCAGCTCGCGGATCAGGGCACCGTCCTCGGGACGGGCGAGATCGAGCAGCACCGCCTCGGCCGTCGGTCCCTGGACCGCGATGAGCGAGGTCGCCTCCGACTGGTCCTCCACGGCAACGTCGAAGCTGTTCGCACGGATCCGCAGGGCCTCGGCGACCACGGGTGCGTTGGAGGCGTTGGGCACCACGAGGAAGGAGTCCTCGGCGAGCCGGTAGGTGATCAGATCGTCGATCACGCCACCCTCCGCGGTGCAGATGAGCGAGTACTTCGCCTTGCCGACCGCCATCACCGCCAGGTTGCTGACCAGCGCGTAATTGAGGAACTCCGCGGCCTGCGGCCCGGTGACGAGGACCTCCCCCATGTGGGACAGGTCGAAGAGACCGGCGGCCTTCCGGACGGTGTGGTGCTCCTCGAGTTCGCTGCGGTACTTCAGGGGCATCTGCCATCCGCCGAAGTCGGTGAAGGACGCCCCGTGGGCCTCGTGCTGGGTGTAGAGGGCGGTGTGCTTGCTCTGCTCGCTCATGGAGGTTCGGGTTCCTAGTCTTCGAAGGCTTCGATGGGCGGGCAGGAGCAGACCAGGTTGCGGTCGCCGTGGGCGCCGTCGATCCTGCGCACGGGAGGGAAGTACTTGTCGTGGCGCAGCTCCCGGAGCGGGTATGCGGCGAGCTCGCGGGGGTAGGCCTGCGTCCAGCCGTCACCGATGAGCAGCTGGGCGGTGTGGGGCGCCTGCCGCAGCGGGCTCTCCTCGATGCTGAACTCGCCGGAGGCCACGCGGTCGATCTCGCCCTTGATCGCGATCATGGCGTCCACGAAGCGGTCCAGCTCCGCGAGGTCCTCGGACTCGGTCGGCTCCACCATGAGGGTGCCCGCCACGGGGAAGGACAGCGTGGGGGCGTGGAACCCGTAGTCGATGAGGCGCTTGGCCACGTCCTCGGCCGTCACGCCGGTGGTCGCGGTCAGCGGGCGGAGGTCCAGGATGCACTCGTGCGCCACGAGGCCCTGCACGCCCGTGTACAGCACGGGGAAGTGCTCGGTCAGGCGGGCGGCCACGTAGTTGGCGGCGAGGAGCGCATGCGCCGTCGCGCTCGTCAGGCCCTCGGAGCCCATCAGTGCCACGTAGGCCCAGGAGATGGGCAGGACGCCGGCCGAGCCGTACATCGAGCCGGAGACGGGGGTGCCGCCCTCGCTGCCGGGGGCGTCGTCCGTCGTGACGTCGCGGTTCGCGTCCCCGGGCAGGAACGGCGCAAGGTGCGCGGCCACGGCCACGGGGCCGACGCCGGGCCCACCGCCGCCGTGGGGGATGCAGAAGGTCTTGTGCAGGTTCAGGTGGGAGACGTCGCCGCCGAACTCGCCGGGCTGCGCGAGTCCGACCAGGGCGTTCAGGTTGGCGCCGTCGATGTACACCTGGCCACCGGCCTCGTGCACCTTCTCGCACACCCAGCGCACGTCCTCCTCGAACACGCCGTGCGTGGAGGGGTAGGTGATCATGATGGCCGAGAGGTTCCCGGCGTGCTGCTCGATCTTCGCGAGCAGGTCGTCGTGGTCGATGTTGCCGTTGGCCGCCGTGCCCACGACGACCACCTTCATCCCGGCGAGGACCGCGGATGCCGCGTTGGTTCCGTGCGCGGAGGACGGGATGAGGCAGATGGTGCGGTTGTCGTCGCCGCGCGAGCGGTGGTAGCCGCGGATCGCGAGGAGGCCGGCGAGCTCGCCCTGCGATCCTGCGTTGGGCTGCAGGGACACGCGGTCGTATCCGGTGATCTCGGCGAGGCGCTCCTCGAGGTCCGTGATGAGCTCACGCCAGCCCTCGGTCTGGCTCTCCGGCGCGTAGGGGTGGATGGACGCGAACTCGGGCCAGGAGATGGACTCCATCTCCACCGTCGCGTTCAGCTTCATGGTGCACGAGCCCAGCGGGATCATGGTGCGGTCCAGGGCGAGGTCCTTGTCGGAGAGCTTCCGCAGGTAGCGCAGCATCGCGGTCTCCGAGCGGTGCCGCGAGAAGACAGGGTGCGTCATGAAGGAGGACGTCCGGTGCAGCTCCGACGGGATGCGTTCCCCCCGGTCCGCAGCGGCGTCGACGGTGGCGCCGAAGACTGCGGCGACGGCCGCGACGTGCTCCGGCGTCGTCGTCTCGTCGCAGGAGATGCCGAGGTGGTCGGCATCGATGCGGCGGAGGTTGTAGCCGGCGGCCTCGGCGGCGTCGGCGTACTCGGCGGCCTTCCCGGGTACGCGCACGAGCAGGGAGTCGAAGAAGGCGCCGTGCACGACGGCGGCAGCCGACCCCTCGAGGGCCGCGGCGAGCTCGACGGCCCGCTGGTGGGTGGTGCGTGCGATCGCCGTCAGGCCCTCGGGACCGTGGTAGACCGCGTACATGGACGCGACGATGGCGAGGAGGGCCTGCGCGGTGCAGATGTTGCTCGTGGCCTTCTCGCGGCGGATGTGCTGCTCGCGGGTCTGGAGGGCCAGGCGGTAGGCGGGGGCGCCGTCGGCGTCCTTCGAGACACCGACCAGGCGGCCGGGCAGCATGCGCTCGAGGCCCTTGCGGACGGCCATGTACGCGGCGTGCGGCCCGCCGAAGAAGAGCGGGACACCGAAGCGCTGGGCGGAGCCGACGGCGATGTCCGCGCCCTGCTCGCCCGGGGCGGTGATGAGCGTGAGGGACAGGAGGTCCGCGGCGACCGTCACGAGGGCCCCGCGCTCCTTCGCGGCGGCGATGACGTCGGCGTGGTCCCGCAGCGCTCCCGAGGCACCGGGTTGCTGGAGGACGACGCCGTTGATGTCGCCGTCGGGCAGTCCCGCCGAGAGGTCGGTGACCTCGACGTCGAAGCCGAGGGCCTCGGCGCGGCCGCGGACCACCGCGACGGTCTGCGGGAGGGCGTCGGCGTCGACGACCGTGCGGCCCTTGTTCTTGCCGGAGCGGCGCATGAGGAGGACGGCCTCGGCCACGGCGGAGGCCTCGTCCAGCAGGGAGGCGTTGGCGATGTCGAGGGCCGTGAGGTCCTGCACCATGGTCTGGAAGTTCAGCAGCGCCTCGAGGCGGCCCTGGGAGATCTCCGGCTGGTAGGGCGTGTAGGCGGTGTACCAGGCGGGCGATTCCAGGACGTTCCGGCGGATGACGGGCGGGGTGACGGTGTCGTAGTACCCCTGGCCGATCATCTGGACGGCGGTCCGGTTCCGGCCGGCGATGCGGCGGAGCTGTGCCAGGACCTCGGTCTCGCTGAGGGCCGCGGGCAGGTTCAGCGCCCGGTCCAGCCGGATGCTGGCGGGAACGGCCATGTCGACCAGCTTCTCCAGGCTCGGGTAGCCGAGGACCTCCAGCATCTGTCCGGCGTCGGCGGACCGGGGGCCGATGTGGCGGTCGGCGAAGGTCGCTGCGGGCTGGGCGGCGGGTGTCGGGTTCAGCGAGGCGTTCATGGGAACTCCGTACGTCGGGGAGGTGCGCGGGCGCAGGCCTGGTCGGGTTCCTCCCCGCTCTGTAGGGGACCTGAGAGTTTTCGCAGGACGCGTTGCCTGCTTGCACCGTCGGTGAGCGCCGAGTGGATGTCGGGGCTGCTTTCCAGAGTTGCCTAGCCGCAGCGGTGCATTGGCCTGAGAGATTCCTGGGGAGGAGTTGCTCCTACGGCGCCTGCCGGTGTGGTGGACGGGAGGACTCTCCCGCTGCAGATCGATGGCGTATTCAGTTGGGTGTTCGGGCGGCGTGTGAGCCGTCCCACAGCCTACCGCGCAGGGCGGAAGGGAGGCAAAGCCCGACATCGACGGGCCGAACAGTACCGTGTCCCCTCCCATGCCGGAAGGGTGTGCCATGAATGCTCCTGCAGAACCGTCCGATCGGCGCGATGCAGGCTTAGCGTGGGTACGGATGACTGCTCACCACTGCCCGACCTGGAGTATCGATGACGATCCCCCGCTTCCGCCCGGCCCTCGCCGCGCTCGCCCTGCTGGCCGCCGTCGTCCTCCCGGCGCCTCCCGCCTCCGCGGCAGGGGCCTCCTACGTGGCGCTCGGGGACTCCTACTCCTCGGGCACCGGCACGCGCGCCTACCTGGCGGACGGGACGGCCTGCCAGCGCTCCGTGTACGCCTATCCGTCGCTCATCGCGAGCGCCAGGGGGTACGCGCTGAATCTCCGGGCGTGCTCCGGGGCCACCATCCCCGACGTCGCCGCGACGCAGCTGGGCGCGCTGACGCCGACCACCGCCTACGTCTCACTGAGCGTCGGCGGCAATGATGCGGCCTTCGTCTCCGTCCTGACCGAGTGCGCCAAGCCGGCGTGGATGAGCAACTGCACCGCGGCCGTCGACAGGGCCCAGGCGATCATCACCGATCAGCTACCGGGAAGCCTCGCTTCCCTGTACGGGCAGATCCGCGCGCGGGCACCCCGGGCGGCCGTGACCATCGCCGGGTACCCGCGCATCTTCAACGGCGAGGACTGCAACGCCGCCACATGGTTCTCACCCGCCGAGGAGTCGCGGCTGAACGCCACGGCGGACCTCCTCAACCGGACGACGGCGGCCGCGGCCGCCACCGAGGGCTTCGCCTTCCGCGACCCGGCACCGGCGTTCACCGGTCATGCCGTGTGCGACGACGTCGAGTGGCTGAACGGGCTCTCCAGCCCGATCTCCGACTCCTACCATCCGAACCGGACGGGCCACGCGTCCGGGTACGTTCCCCTCATGGGTGCTGCGCTCACGGGCGCCCGCGTCGCCGTCACACAGGAGACGCTGCAGTCCGCCGAGGCCGCCGCCCCTGCCCTCACGGAGCAGCAGGCAGCGTACTCCGCGACGGACCGGCGCATCCGGCCCGAGGAGTTCGTCCTGCCCGACCTGAAGAGCCGGTCGGCGCGGGCCGCTGCGGCGAGGGCCGGCGTCGACCTCGCGGACCCGGCGAGCATCGCGCGGGCGGATCGCGCCGCGGAGGCCGCTCAGGCCGCTCAGGCCGCTCAGGCCGCTCAGGCCGCTCAGGCCGCTCAGGCCCGGGAACGGTAGCCGCGCGCCGGTCCCCTGGGTGCAATGGTGCGGTGTCCCTCGGCTCGGGGGTCAGCCGGGCTCGCCGTGCGTCTGCGCGGCGGCCTCCCGCAGCAGCGCGACGACGTGGCGGATACCGGGGCTCTCCGCCATGGTGCGCCGGTGCACCACGCCGACCTGGCGCGCCGGCGTGGGCCGCACCACGGGCACGACGACGACCCGCTCCGGCAGCACGGGCCGTCCCAGCCTCGGCACGAGCGCCACGGCGACGCCCTGCTCGACGAGCGCGATGTGCGTCGCGAAGTCGTCGTCGTACAGGCGGATGTCCGGCAGGCGCCCGAGGTCCGCATGGAGCTTCAGGAGGGCCTCGTTGCAGATGGCTCCGTGCGGGGTGCTGACCCAGGTCTGGTCCACGAAATCCGCGGGTTCCACCGAGACGCGGCCCGCGAGCGCGTGGTCGTCGCGGACCAGGAGATCGGCCACGTCCTCGCACAGCCACTCCAGCTCGAGGTTCTCCGGCACGCCCAGGGGCACCGAGTTCCAGTTGTGGACGATCCCGAGATCGGCCTTCCCCTCCGCGACCCGCGCCACGGCCTCGCGGGGATCGTCCGAGCTCACCCTCAGGTCCAGGTCCGTCCCCTCCGTGGCGATCCGCCCCAGCACCGGACCGACCAGCCCGCGGCACGCCGTCGAGAAGGCCACGAGCTGCAGGCGCCCCCGAGGTTCACCGGGCTCCGACAGGAGGGAGGACTGCAGCGCCTCGAGGTCCGCGAGCATGCGCCGGCCGTAGTCCGCGAGCACGTTGCCCCGCTCGGTGAGGAGGACGCCGCGGCCGTGCCGCTCGAGCAGGGGCACGCCGGTCTGCCGCTCGAGCTTCTTGATCTGCTGGGAGATCGCCGACGGGCTGAAGTCGAGAGCCGTCGCTGCCCCGATGACGGAGCCCGTCTGTCGGACGGCAGCGAGGGCCTGCAGGGCCGAAGGATCAATCATGAAGGAAACGTACACGATCAAGTGCACTTCTGTGCGCTGGTCCTTCACGCTCCGTCGCGGTTGACTGACACCATGACCCGTCGCCACTGTCTTCTCGCCCTGCTCGTGGCCGTGCTGTGGGGCCTCAACTTCGTCGCCATCGATCTGGGGCTGCACCCGGCCGACGGAGCGGAGGTCCCACCCCTGCTGTTCGTCGCCCTGCGCTTCGCCCTGGTGGTGCTGCCGTGGATCTTCTTCATCCGGAAGCCCGACATCAGCTGGACGGCGATCATCGGGGTCGGGCTCTTCATGAGCGCCGGCCAGTTCGGCCTGCTCTACCTCGCGATCTCCCTCGGCATGCCGGCCGGGCTCGCCTCGCTCGTCCTCCAGGCGCAGGTCCTGCTGACCGTCCTCCTCGCGGCGATCTTCCTCGGTGACCGTCCGCGACCGATCCAGCTCGCCGGGCTGGCCCTGGGCGCCCTCGGGCTGCTCGTCGTCGCCCTCGGCCGGAGCGCCGTGGCCCCGCTGCTGCCGCTCGTCGTCGTCCTCGCCGCCGCACTGTCGTGGGCCGTGGGGAACGTGATCGCCCGCAGAGCCCGCGCCGCGTCGGGACTGGGCCTCGTCGTCTGGTCCGGCGCCGTGGTCCCCCTGCCGCTGCTGGGCCTCTCGCTCGTGGTCGACGGGCCGGCCGCCGTCGGCGACGCGCTCGTGCATCTGCAGCCCGTGACCATCGCGAGCGCCCTCTACACCGCGGCCCTCGCCTCACTCGTCGGATACGGCATCTGGAACCATCTCCTCGCCGTCTACGAGCCCGCGTCCGTGGTGCCCTTCACCCTGCTGGTCCCGGTGGTCGGGATGGGGGCGGCCTGGCTCGTGCTCGCCGAGGTGCCGTCAGCCGTCGAGGTGCTCGGGGCCGTCGTCCTGCTCGCCGGTGTGGCCACGGCCCTTGCCCGTCCGCGCCGCGTCCGTCACCATCGGGACACGCCGATGAATCCCGGACCGGCGCCGCGTCTACAGGCTGTGGTCCGGGACGCGGACCGCCAGACCCAAGGAGCATCATGACGCACCGCGACATCCCCGGAGACCTGTTCGAGCAGTACGCATCGGCCGTCCTGCAGAAGGACGCGGAGGCACTGCTGTCCCTGTACGACGACGACGTGCGGGTCTTCGATCTCTGGTCCGAGTGGTCCTACGAGGGGAAGGCCGCATGGCGCGTCGCGATCGGGCAGTGGTTCGGCTCGATCGGCGAGGAGAACGTCGGCGTGGTGTTCGACGACGTGCGCTCGGTCGTGGTCGAGGACCTCGCGACGATCGTCGCGAACATCTCCTACCGCGAGACGGAGTCGGACGGCGCGGAGGGGCGCGGGATGGACAATCGCCTGACCTGGGTACTCCGGCGTTCGGCCGACCGGTGGCGGATCGTGCACGAGCACACCTCGGCCCCCGTGGACGCCGGGACGGGATCGGTCAGGCTGGAGCGTCGGGCCGCCGGGTAGCCGGGAGGCCCGTCAGGTGAAGACGTGGAGGAAGCGGAAGAACACGGAGGCGGCGACGGCGATGTAGGTCAGGGCGATGATCGGCCCGACCCAGTCCGTGAGCCACCGGGTGAGGCCGGCGGGCGCAGGGATGACCCCCTGGGCCAGGTTCCTGAGGGTGGTGAGGATGACCAGGGGGATCATCGCCGCCCAGACGATCATGCAGTAGAGGCACAGGATGTAGATGTCGAACAGGGCCTGGCTCCACAGCCACACCGCGAAGACGGCCCCCAGGGTGACACCCACCTGCAGGCCGATCCAGTACCAGCGCGCCAGCCGGGCGCCGGCGAGCAGTGCCATGCCGGTGGTGATGACGATGCTGAAGCCGACGAGGCCGATGAAGGGGTTGGGGAAGCCGAAGAGCTCAGACTGCCAGGTCTCCATGACCTGGCCGCAGGACACCCATGGATTGATGTCGCAGCTGGTGACGTGGTCCGGGTCCCGGTAGAGCTCGAGCTTCTCGAGGATCAGGATGCCGGCCGCGATCCAGCCGGTGATGCCCGTCGCCAGCAGGAGCAGCCCGAAGGCGCGGGGACGCGCGAAGGCCGGGACGCCGATCTCAGGATCCGCCCCCGATGTCGTCCGCTTCGTGGAGTGCACCTGGAGGTGTGGTCGCATCGCGGGCCCCTACCGGCCGATGGCGGTGTCGATGAGCCGGCGGAACTCCTCCTCGCTGGCGGGCTGGATCTTCCGGCCCTCCAGGAAGAAGGTGGGGGTTCCCTGGACGCCGAGCGCCAGTCCGTCGTTCTTGTCCCGGGTGATGCGCTCCATGGTCGCGGGATCCGCCACGGCGGCGTCGTAGGCGGCCAGGTCGAGGCCGAGCTCCTCGGCGTAGCCCCTGAAGTCGGGCGACCTGTCCTGGTCGGTGTGTGACCATTCGGTCTGCGTCTCGTACATCCGGGCGTGCATCTCCTTGAACCTGCCCTGCTGCGCAGCGGCTTCGACGGCGACGGCTGCGGTCTCGGAGTTCGGGTGACCGGGCAGCGGGAAGTACCGGGACACGACCGTCAGGTTCTCCCTGTACTCCTCGGAGAGGTCTTCGACGAGCGGGTACGCGGCGAGGCAGGATTCGCACTCGAAATCGAGGAACTCGACCAGCACGGCCTTCTCGTCCGTGGCCTGGGACAGCCGGTGACTGTCCGCGCGCACCACCTGGGCATCGGCACCGGTGGCGTCGGCGGTCCGGGAGGGCTCGTCGCCGAGGTTGCCGAGGATGATCACCAGAGCCACGACGAGCGCCGCGGCGGCGAGCAGTCCGATCACTATGCGGTTCTGCAGGCTCAGGCCGGTCTTCGTGCTGGTCGGTGGCGCTTGGGTCGGCACAGGGAAGTCTCCTCGTCGGCTGGGTGCGTCGTCGTGCTCGGTCCCGCCGGGACCGGGTGAAGCGGGTGGAGCGGGTGTTCGGCCGGTCTTCTATCCGCGCGCGCAGCAGGCGCAGGACGCGCCCGCCGCCGAGCCGGAGTTCTCCGGGACACCCGCGGCATCGGGGGAGGTGCCCCCATGGCATCAACGCTGTCGTGGGCGTCGAGGTTTCCGACGGTCGGGGCGCAGCAGGAGTCGCCCTTCCAGGCCTCACGGCCTTCCTTGATGGCGACGGCGGCGATGACCAGGGCAGCGATCGGGTCGGCCCAGGACCACCCGAGGGTGCTGTTGAGCAGCAGGCCGACCAGCAGGACGCCGGACAGATAGGTGCACAGCAGGGTCTGCTTGGAATCCGCGACGGCCGAGCGGGACCCGAGTTCGCGGCCGGCGCGGCGCTGCGCCCAGGACAGGAAGGGCATCACGGCGAGACTGACCGCGGCGAGGGCGATCCCTACGAGGGAGTGCTCGGCCTCCGCCCCGCCGAGCAGGCTGCGGATCGCATCGAAGCTCACGAACGCGGCGAGGCCGAAGAAGGAGAACGCGATCAGGCGCAGCGCGGTCTTCTCCCGGGCCTCCGGGTCGCGGCCGGCGAACTGCCAGGCCACAGCGGCCGCGGAGAGGACCTCGACGATCGAGTCCAGCCCGAAGCCGATCAGCGCACTCGAGGACGCGATCGTGCCGGCGCTGATCGCGATGACCGCCTCGATCACGTTGTAGGTGATGGTCGCGGCGACGAACAGACGGATCCGCCGGGAGAGGACCGCGCGACGCTCCGCGGTCGGAGCAGCCGGCCGCGGCCGGTGCGCGTCCGGTGACGTGTGGGTGCTCATCAGCAGCAGGCCTTCCCTTCGACGTGTTGCCCCTCGGGGGTGCAGCGGCAGTCGGGGTCACTGACCGCGACCACGTGCAGGAGGGCCGTCAGTGCGTCGCCGAGCTTCTGGTCGGCCAGCTCGTACCGGACGCGGCGCCCCTCGGGGACGGCGACGACGAGCCCGCACCCCCGCAGGCAGCTGAGATGGTTCGACAACCGCTGCTTGCTCACCCCGGCCATCGCGGCCAGATCACCCGGGTACGACGGTGCTGCCCGCAGCGCCAACAGCACCTGGGCGCGCACGGGATCAGACAGGGCATACCCGAACCGGGCCAGCACGGACTGGGGGGTCAGCGTCTCCATGGTCCCCATAGTACACAGAAGCATGTACTACAGTGATGGCCCCTCCCGACCCTCCACCTCCGCATCGGTGGCACCGGGCCCCGGGACGAGGGCCGACGAGCCCGTCCTGCGGGCACGGGGGGATACGACGGCGGACAGAGTGATGCCGTGATCTTTCAGGAAGCCTGGGGGCAGGTACATACGTATGCATGGAATAACGGGCCGAGGGCGCCGGTTCTACCAGCAGGCCCAGGGCGGGCCGGACGGCAAGCACAGGAGCGACACCATGGCACGCGAACTGGAACTCGGACTCGACACCTTCGGGGACGTCACGCGCGGCGAGGACGGCACCCCCGTCCCCTACCCCCAGGTGATCCGGAACGTCATCGCCGAGGCCGTCCTCGCGGACCAGGTCGGGATCGACTTCTTCGGCGTCGGGGAACACCACCGCGACGACTTCGCGGTCTCCGCCCCCGAGACGGTGCTCGCGGCCATCGCCGGGCAGACGCAGCGCATCCGGCTCGGCTCCGCCGTCACCGTCCTCAGCTCCGACGATCCCGTCCGTGTGTACCAGCGTTTCGCCACGCTCGACGCCGCCTCGAACGGTCGCGCCGAGGTCATCCTCGGGCGCGGATCCTTCACGGAGTCGTTCCCCCTCTTCGGCTACGAGCTCTCCGACTACGAGCGCCTGTTCGAGGAGAAGCTGGACCTGTTCTCCGAGCTCATCAAGGAAGGGCCCGTGACCTGGTCCGGGAGCACCCGTCCGGGACTCGAGGACCACGAGGTCTACCCCAAGACCGAGGGCGGCCGGCTGAAGACGTGGATCGGTGTCGGTGGGAGTCCCGAGTCCGTCGTGCGGGCCGCGCGCTACGGCATGCCGCTCATGCTCGCGATCATCGGCGGGGAACCCGCCCGGTTCGCCCCCTATGTCGACCTGTACCATCGGGCGCTGACGCAGCTCGGGCAGCCCACCCTGCCCATCGGCGTGCACTCCCCCGGGTACATCGCGGACTCGGACGAGCAGGCCCGCGAGGAGCTGTGGCCGGACAACCGGATCATGCGCGACCGCATCGGGCGCGAGCGCGGCTGGGGTCCGACCACCCGGGCCGAGTTCGACCAGGAAGCGGACGTCGGATCGCTGTACGTCGGCTCCCCGGAGACCGTGGCGCGGAAGATCGCCGCGACGGCGCAGGCTCTCGGCATCGACCGCTTCGACCTCAAGTACAGCGCCGGGCCCCTGCCCCACGAGAAGCTCATGCACAGCATCGAGCTCTACGGGACGAAGGTCATCCCGATGGTCCGGGAGATGCTCGCCTAGCAAGGGCCTGACGGCGGAAATTTTTCCCGCCCGGGGATCCGGTGAGTGGGTAGCGTGGCGCCGTACGCCAGCACCCACCCACCGGAGGTCCCGCCATGGTCGATCGCATCGCTGATATCTGGGGGACGAGGACGCCGTACGCCCGGGGTGAGCGCTGGCCGGTCCGCGTGGACCAGACGCTGGCACCCGGGGTCGCCGAGGGCGACGTCGACCGCTGGGTGCAGTCCGCCTGCGTCCTGTGCAGCAACGGCTGTGGCTGCGACATCGCCGTCAAGGACGGGCGCATGGTCGGGATCCGCGGACGGCAGGCGGACATCGTCAACCACGGACGGCTCGGCCCGAAGGGCCTGTTCGGCAGCTGGCAGGGCGTGGACACCGGGGATCGCCTGACCCGCCCCCTCATCCGCATCGACGGCGAACTCGTCGAGACCGACTGGGACACCGCGATGAACCGGATCGTGGAGCGGAGCCGTCACCTGCTCCACACCAAGGGCCCGCTGAGCCACGGCTTCTACACGACCGGCCAGCTGTTCCTCGAGGAGTACTACGCCCTCGGCATCATCGGCAAGGCCGGCGTGGGAACACCGCACATGGACGGGAACACCCGCCTGTGCACGGCCACGGCGGCCACCGCCATGAAGGAGAGCTTCGGCTCGGACGGCCAGCCGGGCAGCTACGTGGACATCGACGAGTGCGACGCCATGTTCCTCTTCGGCCACAACATGGCCGAGACGCAGACCGTGCTGTGGATGCGGGTCCTCGACCGCCTCGCCGGACCCAATCCGCCACGCCTCGTCTGCGTGGACCCGCGCGAGACGCCGGTGGCCCGCGCGGCGGAGGTGCACCTCGCCGTCCGGCCCGGCACCAACCTCGCCCTCATGAACGGGCTGATCCGGGAACTCTTCGTGAACGGCTGGATCGACGACGCCTACATCGCGGCGCACACGCTGGACGTCGACCGGCTCCGGGCCACCGTGGAGCGATGGACGCCCGAGGCGGTCGCCGAGACGTGCGGCGTCGGCGCCGACGACGTCCGCCGGGCGGCGGAGATCTTCGGCACGAGCGAGCGGATCCTCTCCACGGTGCTGCAGGGGTTCTACCAGTCCGCGCAGGCGACGGCGTCGTCCTGCCAGGTGAACAACCTGCACCTGCTCCGCGGCATGCTCGGCAAGGAGGGCAGCGGCATCCTGCAGATGAACGGTCAGCCGACGGCGCAGAACAACCGCGAGTGCGGGGCCGACGGCGATCTGCCAGGATTCCGGAACTGGGAGAATCCGCAGCACGTGCAGGAGCTCGCCGACCTGTGGGATGTCGATCCGGACACCATCCCGCACTGGGCGCCGCCCACCCACGTCATGCAGATCTTCCGCTACGTGGAGCTCGGGTCCATCGAGTTCCTGTGGATCTCGGCCACGAACCCGGCGGTCTCGATGCCGCAACTCGAACGGATCCGGCGCATCCTCGACACGGAGGGCCTGTTCCTCGTGGTCCAGGACCTGTACCTGACGGAGACGGCCCGGTACGCCGACGTCGTCCTGCCCTGCGCCGCCTGGGGTGAGAAGACCGGGACCTTCACCAACGTCAACCGCACGGTGCACCTGTCCGATAAGGCGGTGGAGCCGCCGGGCGAGGCGAGGAGCGATCTCGATGTCTTCCTCGACTACTCGCGGCGCATGGACTTCCGCACCCGGAGCGGAGCGCCCCTGCTGGACTGGACCGGACCCGAGGACGGCTTCCGCGCCTGGCAGGAATGCACCCGCGGGCGTCCCTGCGACTACACGGGCATCAGCTACGAGCGGCTGCGCGGCGGAAGCGGGATCCCGTGGCCCTGCAACGACGAGAATCCGGACGGCACCGTGCGCCTCTACGGGGACGGCGTCTTCCCCACGGATCCGGACTACTGCGAGTCCTACGGCCACGACCTCCTCACCGGCGCCGCGACGGGCCCGGTCCTCTACCGGGCCACCGTGCAGCCCGGCAAGGCGTGGCTGAAGAGCGAGGACTACCGGCCACCGCACGAGGAACCGAGCGAGGAGTACCCGCTGCGCTACACCACGGGGCGGACGGTCTACCAGTTCCACACACGGACCAAGACCGGGCGCAGCCGCGCCCTGAACCGCGCCGCGCCGGGCGCCTGGGTCGAGGTGTCGCCCGCGGACGCGGAGCAGCTGGGCATCGTGGAGGGCGACATGGTGGCGGTCCTCTCACGTCGGGGACATCTCGAGGTACCGGTGCGGGTCGGTGACCTGCGGGAGGGCACGGTGTTCGCCCCGTTCCACTACGGCTACTGGGACGACGGCGGATCAGAGGGCTCCGCGTCGGCGCACCACGCGGCCAACGAACTCACGATGACGGAGTGGGACCCGGTGTCCAAGCAACCGGTGTTCAAGAACGCCGCGGTGCGCATCGAGAAGGTCCGCGACGGCGCGGGCCCGTCCCCCGCCCCGACCACGGCGGCCTCGAGGCCCGCCCGGGCGGGCCACCGTGCCGCGGGCCGTACCACCGGTTCGGGCGGGGGGCCCGGAAGGGTGCCGGCGACGGTCGGAGGCCCGGAGGGCGAGGCCACCGAGAGGTTCCCCGACACGGCACCACCCCGGGTCGCTTCGAGCGAGGAGCGGCCATGAAGCTCCCCGTCTACCTCGGACTCCTCCACGAGGCCGAGCGCATCCTCGCCCGGTCCTTCCGCGTCGTCGCGGACGGCCACGGTGACGAACCCGACGTCCACGTCATCCTCGGGACCCTCGCCGGGCAGTGCGACCGGCACGTCGAGGCCCTCGAGCCTGTCATCGTGCGCTTCGGATCCGAGGTGGAGGGCGAGGAGGAGCACCGGGTCACGGCCGACGGCGTCGAGGAGGTCCGGACCGGCGCCCTCGGCCTGCTCCTCGACCTGCAGGACCTCTCCGTGCTCGTCCATCACCTCGATGTCATGTGGACCATGGTGGGTCAGGCCGCGGCAGGCAGCCGTGACCGCGAGCTCCTCGACATCGTGGTCCGCTGCGCGCCGGACGCGGACCTGCAGAGCCGATGGCTGCAGACGCGCATGAAACAGGCGGCACCGCAGGTCCTGCTGGTCGCGTCATGACCGGACGGATCCCGCTCGTCGAGCGCCTCCGGTCGGCGCGCGGCCGGTTGGGCGGCGGGCTGTACGCGGGCGGGCTGTACGCGGGCGGACTGAGCCTCCTGACCGTCGGCGCGGTCGGGCTCGTGGGGCTGGTGACCCATCTGCCCTGGCTCTTCCCGAGCCTCGGTCCCACGGTCATGCTCTTCTTCGAGTCGCCCGACCAGCCGGCCTCGCGGCCCGTCAACACGCTCGTCGGCCACGGAGTCGGGCTCGCCGCCGGCGTCGCCTGCTTCTACGGGTTCGTCGTGGACGGCCTGCAGGCCGCCCCGGTCGGCGGACTCACCGGAGCCCACCTGGCCGCGGGCGCCCTCTCGGTGGCCGTGACCACCTTCGTCCTGACGCGGATCGCCCTGCCCCATCCGCCGGCAGGAGCCACCACGCTGATCGTGAGCCTCGGCATCCTCCACACCCCCGTCCACTTCGACACCGTGGCCGCCGCCGTGGTACTCCTCACCGGGATCGGGTGGGGCGCCAATCTGCTGCTCGGCACGCGCCCTGCGGCCGGAACCGACTGAGCGGGAACCGCTTCGCCCTTTCTTCGGTTTTCTTTCGCCCTTCGGCCACGCCCTCTTTGATCGGGGTCCACGAGAGTTGTTGTCAGGAGCACACCGCTCCGCGTTCTTCCCGCCGGCTCCGGTCCGTCCACCGGAACCGGCGGGTAGCTTCACCCCGGACCGATCAGCGGACCCGGAGACCAGCGGCAGCACCAAGGAGCAGGCGTGACCACCATCGATTTCCCGTCCTTCTCATCGGGTCCTCGTGCCGCAGTACGGACGTCGCCCGCTCCCGTCGCAAGCGTCCGGTCCGGCGACTCCGGTGCACCATCCGTCCGAGCGGACCCGCGCCCCTCCGTCGTAGCGCGTCTCGCAAGCCTCCTCGGCACGCTGCTCATGATCGTCGCGGTCATCGCGGTCCTCTTCTTCGCCATCGGCCCACGCTTCCTCGGCTACCAGACCGCCACGATGCTCACGGGCAGCATGGCCCCCGGCATCATGCCGGGCGACGTGGTCGTCACCACCCTCCAGCCCGTCGGCGGGATCGAGGTGGGAGACGTGATCAGCTACCACATCCCCGTCGAGGACCACCGGGTCGAGACCCACCGGGTCACCGAGGTCGTCCGCGGCGCGGATGGGACCACGGCCGTGCGCACTCAGGGCGACGCGAACGATGCCGTGGATCCGTGGCTCGCAACCCTCGAGGGTGAGAACGTGTACCAGGCCGCAGCGGTCATCCCCGAGGTGGGCAACGTGATCCGGGCCCTCCGGACCCCGGCCGTCAGCCACGTCCTCGTCTACGGTGTCCCGGCCGTGCTGGTCGGGGCGCTGCTCCTCATGATCTGGTCGCGCCGGGAGGAGGACGACGACGACGACGCCTCCGAGCCTGCCCCGGGCTCCGCCACGCCCGCCGGGTCGGTCGGAGGATCGGGGCATGTCCCCGGGAGCTCCCCTCGTACCGACCAGCCGGTGCTCGATCGCGGGATCCTCGACAACCTCGGCGTGGAACTGTCCAGCCACGCCGGCGCCCTGCTCTTCGCCGGGACGTTCGTCGAGATGCTCCCGCAGCGGATCGGCGCCGTCGAAGCCGCGCTCACGGCCAGGGATGCCGACGCCGCCGTCGTCGCGCTCCTCAGCCTCACCGTCAGTGCCTCCATGGTGGGCGCGCGCCGGCTGGAGGAGGAGTCCTCGGCCGCACTGGAGCTGATCGGTCGGCCCATCACACATCGGGCCCTCGTCGCGAGGCTCCGGCAGCACGGCGCGGACGTCTCGACCGCACTGGACGCCATCCGCCACCAGGACGTCCACCCCCACTGAGCACTCGGCGGCGTGCACGGGCGTCAGCCGGTCGATGAGCCGGCCAGTCGGCCTGTCAGGCAAACGGTGGTCAGCCGGCCGGCGCGTCAGGCAGTGGCCGGCGGCATCATGCGGTACCCGACCCCGCGCACCGTACGGATGAACCGCGGTGCCTTCGTGTCCTCGCCGAGCTTCTTGCGCAGGTTCCGGATGTGCACCTCGACGAGGTGCTGGTCGTTGACCCAGCCATCCCCCCAGATACGGGAGAGCAGCGTCTCGCGTTGCCATACTCGCCGCGGACCCGAGACGAGCGTGGCCAGGAGGTCGAACTCGATGCGTGTCAGGGGCAACTCGGTACCGTCCAGCATGGCGATCCGGCCCTCGGTGTCGATGCTGAGGGGACCGTGCCGCAGCAGGCCCTCGATGTCCTCGTCCGCCACGGGTGCCACCGGCACGGCTTCGGTGGCCTGCACGGTGGGCGCCGACTGGGCCACCGGCGCCGCCGCAGCGCCCATCAGCGGCTGGACCACGCTGCGGACGGTGTTCCTCGGTCGCCGGAACATCGCGTTCACCCGGGCGCCCACCTCCCGCGGACTGAAGGGCTTGACGACGAAGTCGTCGGCCCCGATCTCGAGTCCGATGAGGCGGTCGATCTCGTCCTGGCGCGCGGTGATCATGATGACGTAGGCGTCGGTCAGCGGCCTGATCTGCCGGCACACCTCCACGCCGTCGATGTCCGGGAGGTTCAGGTCGAGCGTCACGAGATCGGGCTGCCGTTCCCTGACCAGTGCCACGCCCTGGCGTCCGTTCTCCGCCTCGATGGTGGTGAAGCCGTTCATGCCCAGCGTCATGACGAGCAGTTGCCGCACATCGGCGTCGTCTTCGATGATGAGAGCGAGGCGCGCATCGGGGTCGGATGTCATGACTCACACACTGCCAGATCTTCGGACGACCACCGAGTGCATCGGGGCCGTTCCGGTGAAATTCTGGCTGATCCGCCCACCACGCGTCGCCGAGCGGCCATCAGGCCCTCCCCGCTCCGACCCGGCGATCCGACAGCCACGGTGAGACCGTACCGGCGGGCAACGGCTCGGCGATCAGGAAACCCTGCGCGAAGTCGCAGTCCCGCGCCCGCAGTTCGTCCCGCGACCGCTCGTCCTCCACGCCCTCGGCGACCACCCGGAGTCCCAGGCTGTGGGCCAGGTCGATGATCGACCCGACGAGCCCGACCGCCCGCGGGTCGTCCTTCATCGCCGTGACGAAGGACCGGTCCAGTTTCAGCTCGTCGACGGGCAGGTCACGGAGGTAGGCCAGGGAACTGTATCCGGTCCCGAAGTCGTCGATGGCGATCTGGACGCCGGCGGACCGGAGTTCGGCCAGGATGGCCGAGGTGCCGGTGGGCGAGGACATCAGGACGTCCTCGGTGATCTCCAGCATGATGCACGACGACGGTACCCCGTGGGCCTCGAGCAGGCGGGTGATCTGGTGCGGGAGGCACGCGAGGATGCAGGATCCCGACATGTTCACCGCCACCGAGATGTCCAGCCCCTCGGCACGCCACCGCGCCATCCGGCGGACGGCCCGCTGCAGCACGATGGTCGACAGCGCCGGCATCAGGCCCGCCTCCTCCGCGAGCGGCAGGAAGGCGACGGGGAGGAGCATCCCGCGCGTCGGATGGTTCCAGCGCACCAGGGCCTCCACGCCCGTGACCTCACCGTCGGAGAGACGCACCTTCGGCTGGTAGTGCAGCTCGAACTGGTCCTCGGCGAGGGCCACCCGCAGTTCCTGGACGGTCCGCAGCCGCAGGGCGCCGTCGTCGTCGTCCGAGGCGTCGTACACATGGTGTCCGCTGTGCTCCGACTTCGCGCGGAACATGGCGATGTCCGCCTTGCGCATGAGCAGGCTCATATCGGTACCGTGGTCGGGGGTCAGCGCGATCCCCACGCTGGCACTCACCTGCAGGGACGCCGCGCCGAGCTCCACCGGATCGGCGAGTTCCGCCGCGAGGCGATGCGCCGTCGCGACGGCCTCCTCCTCCGTGACGCCCTCGAGGAAGACGGCGAACTCGTCCCCGCCCAGCCTCGCCAGCATGTCTCCGGGCTGCAGCTGGGCGGCGAAGCGCTTGCCCACCTGCACGAGGAGGGCGTCGCCGACGTCGTGCCCCAGGGCATCGTTGACGTGCTTGAAGCGGTCGAGGTCCAGGAGGAAGAGTGCACCGGTCCGCCCGGCCAGCAGCCGGACGGGGACGTCGGCGATCAGGGCCCGGCGGTTGGGCAGGCCCGTCAGCTCGTCGGTGCGCGCGAGGGTGACGAGCATGCGGTTGCGGAACGCCAGCGGCACCGCGGCGAGCGCCAGGGTGGAGGCCGCGAACACCACGGCCAGCACGGGGATGCTGAGCTGGCTGCCCACCACGAGGACCGCGAGTGCCGTCGCCGTCGACACGACGGGAGCCGCGAGCTCCGGGACTCCGTGCGTGGTGCGCTGGGCCACCCGGGCCGGGTCCGCTGCGCCGTCCACCCAGGCGGCGATCGCCACGATCCCCGCGACCCAGCCGACGTCGATGATCGAGCCGACGGCATAGTCCTCCATGCCGAGCGCATACGCGACGTCCGCGGCGGAGAAGATGGTCAGTCCGGCGACCAGCAGCGGCCAGCGTGGTCCGATGTCCAGCCCGCGGGAGGCGAGGACGCCGCCGACGGCCGTGATGAGGAGGAGGTCGAGAAGCGGGTACACGACGGCGACGATCACTTCGAAGGGCGTCCCCCCGTTGGTCCCGGGGCTCAGCACGGGTGCGAGGATCAGGGCCATGAGCGACGCCGCGCCGAGGGCACCGACGATGCTGTCCAGCAGCAGCGGCCACGCCAGTCCCTTGATCTTCCGGACCGTCACCACGCCGAGGGCACCGAGCATCAGGGGGTAGAAGGCGAGGTAGGCCACGTCGGCCACGGACGCATAGGTCAGGGCCGCTGCGCCGTCGAGCGAGGCCGCGTAGTACGCGTCACCCGCGCTGTAGGTGACGATCGCGCCGGTTCCGAGCAGCACCTGCGGCTCGGCGAACCTCGACCGCACGGAGGCGCTGATGCAGAGAGCCACGGCCGCCAGCTCGGTGGCGATGCACAGCCACCCGTCCATCAGGGGGTCGAAGGTACCGGGGTCGCCGACCAGGAGGCCTACCGTGTAGGCGATGAGAAGGAGGACCGTCACGGACATCAGCACTCGTGGGTGCGTAGGACTCCAAGGGCGGCCCCTCCCGGCCGCGCGGGCACCGTCGCTCCGCATGCAGTCCCCGTTCTCGCAGTGATCCTGAGTCCACAGCATAGGTCGGATCGCCCGCGAGCTCCCGCCAGGCGGCGCAGGGAGTCCTTTCCTGCGACAATACTTGGCTCCGACGGCGGGAAGGCCCGGCATCGGTACCCTCTTCCTATGCTCAGACTCGTCGACCAGCTCAGAATGGTGCCCGAGGTCGCGCGCCTCGCGGTGCGGACGCCCCGGAATGCCGCCGTGGCCTGGGAGGGCTACTGGAGCAGGGTCCGCACCACGGGCCCCGCGGGCGAGGTCCTCTGGGACGCGGAGATCGGGCCGGAGGCGGAGCAGTACGCCGCTGTCATGGACGAGTTCATGGACCGGTCGATGCCCGTGATCGACGTCGGCTGCGGCAACGGCCGGTGGTCGCGCTGGCTGTCCCGGCGCTTCCCGCAGGTGCTCGGCGTCGATGTCTCGGCGAGTGCCGTGCAGCGGGCCGGGGAGGAATCGGAGGGCGTGCGGGGCGTCGACTACCGGACCCTCGACCTCACCGTGCCCGGCGCGGGCCGCCTCCTGCAGGCCGAGTTCGGCGACTCCCACGTGTTCGTCCGCGGCGTGTTCCACGTCCTGCGGCCGAAGCAGCGCGAACAGCTGGGCCGGAACCTCCGCGACGTCGTCGGAGCACGCGGACGTGTCCTGCTGACCGAGACCGACTACCGGGGCACTCCCCTGTCCTACATGCAGAGCCTTGGGGCGAGGCCGGGCAGCATCCCGGCCCCGCTCCGGCGGGCCATCGGCAGCATCCCCGTGCCCGGGCACTTCGGGCCGGCCGAGCGGCGGGCAGCGCTGCCGGACAGCATCTGGACGGTACTGGCGGATGGCCCCGCACTCATCGAGGCAATCCCGATGAGCGGCAGGACGACGACCAGCATCCCGGGTTATCTCGCTATGCTGGGGTCCCGCTGATCCTTGGTCTCACGGGGGTACCCGGGGCCGCTCGGCCCGGGAGCGTCAGCGGCATCACCAGGAGGTGGGCCATGCCCGCAGAACGCATCGACGGGGACAAGGCGACCCTCGAGCTGCTCCCGAACGGCATCCTCCATCTCGAGTGGGACCGTGACTGCACCATCACCACCGAGGACGCCGGCTTCGCGATGGCCGCGGTCAACGCCCTGGTCGGAGCCGAGGGCCACCCGATGCTCGTCGACATGGAGACGACGAGGACGGTGACGCGCGGTGCGCGCGCGGTCTTCGCGATCCCCTGCTCGGCGTCGCGCATCGCCCTGCTCGGCTCCTCGCCGGTGGACCGCATGCTCGCCAACTTCTTCCTGGGCGTGAATTCACCGCCGTGTCCCACGAAGTTCTTCACCTCGCGGCACCTGGCGGTGGCCTGGCTCCAGAGTGCCGCCGACGGCCAGGCGCATCCGGCGAGCGCCTGACCCCGGCCCGCCGCCCTACCCGAGGTGGGCGGGCTCGCTCGAGGTGGAGAACTCGTTCCTCGCGACCCTGATCATGAACCACGAGACGGGCGAGGCCAGCGCGAGCGCCACGGCCGCGGCCAGGAAGACCACAGAGTACCCGTCCACGAGGGACTGCAGTCCGCCCGCGGCGCCTTCGGCCGTACCGACGCCCGCACCCACCGTGTACAGGGCGGTGAACACGGCGGTGCCGATCGAGCCACCGATCTGCTGCGTCGCCGTGACGGCTGCACTGGCCACGCCGGAGTCCCTCGGAGCGATCCCGAGCAGGGCCACGTTCTGCAGCGGCACGAAGATGAAGGCGAGCCCGATGCCCAGGAGGAGCTGCGCGGGCAACACCTCGAGCGCGTAGGAGCCGCCCACGGTGATGCGGCTGAGCAGCAGCAGCCCGGCGGCAGCGATCAGCGGGCCGACGGTCATGAGGATCCGGGGGCCCACCTTCGGCAGGAGCCGTGACACCACGCCCGCGCAGAGGATGATGGCCGCCGTCATCGGCAGTGAGGCCAGTCCGGACACCAGGGGACTCATCCCGAGCACGATCTGGAAGTAGAGCGTGAGGTAGAGCAGGGCGCCCAGCAGGGCCGCACCCACGGCGATGGAGGAGAGGTACGCTCCCGCACGTGCGCTGTCCGTGATGATACGCAGCGGGAGCAGCGGGTGGGCCGAGCGCGCTTCCACGAGGAGGAACAGCGCCAGCAGGACGACGCCGAGGGCGAGGAAGCCGAGGGTGTCCAGGCGGACCCAGCCGGCCTCGGCACGCGAGAAGCCGTAGACCACGGAGGCGAGCCCGAGGCTCACGAGCACGGCGCCCGGCACGTCGTAGCGGGTGCTGCCCTCGGCCCGGCTCTCACGGAGCACCGGGATGCCGACCGCGATGGCGACGACGGCGATGGGGACGTTCACGAGCAGGCACCAGTGCCAGCTGAAGTACTCGGTCAGGACCCCGCCGAGCAGGAGCCCGACCGCGGCACCGCCGCCGGCGATCGTCCCGTACACCGCGAAGGCCCGCACGCGATCACGCCCGCCGGGAAAGGTCACGGAGAGGATGGCGAGCGCAGCCGGGGCCAGCAGCGCGGCGAAGGCGCCCTGGAGGCCCCGCGCCAGGAGGAGCGTCTCGCCCGAGGTGGCGATCCCGCCGAGGGCCGAGGCGAGGGCGAAGCCGCCCATGCCGACGAGGAACGAGCGCTTCCTCCCCCAGAAGTCGGCGATCCGGCCGCCGAGAAGCAGGAGTGCGCCGAAGGTGAGGGCGTAGAGCGTGACCACCCAGCTGCGGTCACCGTCCGACATCCCGAGTTCGAGCTGGGCCTGGGGCAGGGCGATGTTGACGATCGTGCCGTCGAGGACGACGGTGAGCTGGGCCAGGGCGACGATCGCGAGCACGAGCCAGCGATTGGCCGGCGCTCGGACGGGATCGACGTCCGGTGCTGCCTGGGCCGTGGGGCCCGAGGGTGGGGTGGTCATGGAGCTCCTCAGAAGTGGTGTCGTCTCGAGGGTAGGGTCAGTTCCGGAGCAAGTCAAACGAACTGGTTCGTTTGGTTATACTCGAAGGATGCACTCGACGACGGACGTACGGTCCCGCATCCTCCTGGCCGCCCGGGGGGAGTTCGCCGCCTACGGCCTGGCGGGAGCGAGGATCGACCGGATCGCGAAGTCGGCGAGTGCCAGCAAGGAGCGCCTCTACGCGCACTTCACCGACAAGGCGGCGCTGTTCCAGGCCGTCCTCGACACCAACGCGGCGATGTTCCACGACGCCGTCGTGCTCGACCCCCGGGACGTGCCGGCCTTCGTCGGCGCAGTGTTCGACCACGCGCACGACCAGCCGGACATCCTCCGGATGCTCACGTGGGCCCGGCTCGAGGGCGTGGACTACGACCTCCCGGGCGGCAGCGATCCCGACGTCAAACTGCAGGCGCTGCGGCAGGCGCAGGAGCTGGGCCACATCGACGCGTCCTGGGCGGTGGAGGAACTCCTGCCCCTGCTGTTCGGCGTCGCACAGGCATGGGTGCAGGCTCCGCTGGCGGCGCACGCGAACGCGCGCCGGACACCCCTGGCAGCCCACCGGGCCGCTGCGGTCGACGCCGCCCGGAGGATCATCGGCTCCGCCCGGTGACGCGCCCCGCCGGCTGCACGATGACGGTGCCGGCCGACGGGATACCCGAGGGAGGCGCTCAGGCCTCGAAGAGCCGCGCCCCCACATAGCTGCCCTCGGCGGCTCCACCCGGAACCGCGAAGATCCCCGAGCCGATGTGGCGGATGTACTCGTTGAGGATGTCCGATCCCGCGAGGCTCGTCTGCACCGGGATGAACGACCGCTCGGGATCGCGCTGGAAGCAGATGAAGAACAGGCCGGCGTCGAGGCGACCGAGGTCGTCGTTCCCGTCCACGTAGTTGTAGCCCCGCCGGAGCATGCGGGCGCCGCCGTTGCTGTCCGGGTGGGCGAGGCGCACGTGCGAGTGCTCGGCGATGATCGGCTGGCCGCCGCTTCCCGGCATGGTGAAGTCCGGCGCCGTGAACTCGTCACCGCCGGACAGGGGTGCACCCGACCCCTTGGTCCGCCCGATGGAGCGCTCCTGCTCGGACAGGCGCGTCCGGTCCCACGGCTCCACGTTCATGCGGACCTTGCGGGAGACGAGGTAGGAGCCACCGGCCATCCAGGCCTGGTCGTCCCCCTCCGCCACCCAGACGTGCTCGTCGACGGCTGCCGAGTCCTCCGCCTTCACATTGGCGGTGCCGTCCTTGAATCCGAAGAGATTGCGGGGGGTCACCTGTGCAGTGCTCGTGCTGGACGTGCGGCCGAAGCCGAGCTGGGAGTACCGCAGGGAGGCGCGGCCGAAGGCGATGCGGGAGAGGTTGCGGACGGCGTGCACGGCCACCTGCGGATCGTCCGCGCAGGCCTGGATGCAGAGATCGCCGCCGCTGATGCGCTCCTGCAGCATGTCCCCGGCGAAGGTCGGCAGCTCGGTGAGCACCCGTGGACGGCGGTCGGCGATCCCGAAGCGGTCGGTGCCGTCCGCCGTCGTGAACAGCGTGGGGCCGAAGCCGAACGTGATGGTCAGACCGGTGGGGCCGAGGTCCATCGCCTCGCCCGTGTCCTCCGGCGGCGCCTCGTACGGACCGGCGTCCGGCGCGAAGTCACCCGCGCTCCCGCCCTGGCTCATCCGCGCAGCGGCCGAGGTCCAGTCCTCGAGCAGTCCGATCAGCTCCTCGCGGGAGATGTCGTCGACGTCGAACGCCACGAAATGGAGCCGGTCCTGCGCAGGCGTGGTGATCCCGGCCTGGTGCTCCCCGTGGAAGGGGTAGGACAGGACATCGGGGTCGGGGGGGCTCGCCGTCGCCTCGGGGGTCGCCCGTCCGGCGGCCACGCCCGCGCCCACGCCGGCGGCCGCGGTCACGCCGGCGAGCGACAGCGCACGACGGCGGGAGATGCGGAAGGTGCGTGCCATGGCCGCTATCCCAGCAGGGTCGCGGTGATGCGCGAGAGCGGTTCGCTGAGCGCGTTGACGCGATCGGACAGCGCCTTCACGTCGTCCGGGGAGAGCTCTCCGTAGGAGGCGTAGGCGATGTCGCGCTGTGCGGCGTCGGGCGCGCTCGTGCGGTGCTCAGCCAGCTCCGCGGCCAAGGCGTCGAAGTCGGCATCGAGGGTGGTCACGAGATCCGGGTCCTTGGCCTCCAGGAGGTCGCGCAGTCCGTCGACGAGCACGCGCGCACCCTCGACATTGCCCTGGAAGTCCCACAGGTCGGTGCCCGACCAGATCTCCTCCTCACCGGTGACCTTCCCGTTGGCCACCTCGTCCATGAGGGCGATCGCCCCGTTGGCCAGCTGGTCCAGCGAGAGCTCGATGTCCTGGATACCGGCGTGCAGCGTCGTCGTGTCCGCGACGAGCTGGGCAGCGACGGCCTCGCGCTCGGTCTGCGTGAGCGGCGTGGACCCGGTATCGGCGGGCGGCCAGAGGTCCTTCTCGATACGGTGCCATCCGGTCCACTCCTCGCCCTCGGCGAGATCCGCCTCGCGGTTGTCCAGCCGGGGATCGAGGTCGCCGAAGCTCTCGGCGACCGGCTCCACCCGCTCGAAGTGCATGCGGGTGGTCGGGTAGAGGCGCCGCGCCTCGTCGTCGTCACCCGCCGTGTACGCGGCGGCGAAGTCATCGGTACCGGTGAGGAGCTGGTCCACCTGGTCCTTCACGTACGCCCTGTAGTTGGTGACCGCGGCGTCGATCTGCGCCTGCTCGTCACCGGAGGGCTCGACCACCGTGCCCGAGTCCGTGACCGTGAATCCGGCCCGGCCCACGCCGTCGCCCACCATTCCCGGCTTGCAGACCGTGTAGTAGGAGCCCGGCTGTGCGTTGACCACGAGGTCGCGGCTGATGCCCGGTCCGATGTTCTCGACCTCCGACACGATGCGCAGGCCGTCCTCGGCGAGCAGGTAGAACTCCGTCACCTGGTCCCCGGCGTTGGTGATGGCGAAGGTGAGCGGACCGCTCTCCGCCGTCGACGCCGAGACGGCGCACTCGTCGGTGGTACTCGTGACCGTCAGGCCGTCGGATGCACCGTCGGGTGACTCGGCGGACGCGTTGGGCGTGCAGGCGGTCGCGAGGAGGATGCCGCAGCCCGCTGCGAGGGCAGCCGGCAGGGAGAGGCGGGCGGTGGTCACTGGACTCCTTGGGGAAGTGGGTGCCGGACGGCGGCGGGCGCGGCGGACCTGCGCATGCTCTGCCGGATGAAGAGGGTCATGGTGGGGATGACGTAGAGCAGCCAGGCGATCCCCTCGAGCCAGGTGGTCGCGGGTGAGAAGTTGACGGTGCCCTTGAGCAGCGTCCCGTACCAGCTCGACGGCGGGACCGCGGCGCTGACGTCGAACATGAGGGAGTACAGGCCGGGCAGCATGCCGGCTTCCTGGAGGTCGTGGATGCCGTAGGACAGGACTCCGGCGGCCACGACGATGAGCATGCCGCCCGTCCAGGTGAAGAACTTCGACAGGTTGATGCGGAGCATGCCGCGGTAGAACATCCACCCCAGGACGACGGCGGAGGCCAGTCCCAGCGCGGCGCCGAGGATGGGCTGGGTGGTCTGGCCGGTCGCCTGGACGGCCGACCAGATGAAGAGCGCGGTCTCGAGCCCCTCCCGCCCGACGGCGAGGAACGCGACGACGACGAGGCCCCTGCCGCCACCTGCGAGGTGGCGGTCCACCTGGCCATGCAGTTCACCGCGCAGGTTCCTGGCCGTCCTCGCCATCCAGAAGACCATCCACGTGACGAGGCCGACGGCGACGATCGAGAGGGAACCACCGATGGCCTCCTGCGCCTCGAAGGTCAGGCCGTACGTGCCGTAGGTCAGGAGCGCACCGAATCCGAGGGACAGCGCCGCGGCGAGCGAGACCCCGAGCCAGATGCCGGGCAGCAGGTCCCTGCGCCCGATCTTGACGAGGTAGGCCACGAGGATCACCACCACGAGGGCGGCCTCGAGGCCCTCGCGCAGGCCGATCAGGTAATTCGCGAACATGGGGTGGCTTTCTTGCCGGGAAGGGCCCGTCAGCAGGGCAAGGCAAGCATAACCTAACAAAGGGGCCGGGACGGGCCCACCTCACCCCTCGGCCCGCCCGCACGGTACCCGACGAGCTGCGGGTCGCGAGCGGCGCGCCTCGGCACCGGCGAAGCCCGCCGGGCCGTCACACGAACCGACCGGTCGTCACGTCAGGGGTGGAGCGGGTCAGAGACCGAGGTCCGGCACCGGAAGGCCGAATTCCCGCCGGAGGGCGAGTTTCGCGGCGTTGAAACCGGCCATCCCGTGGACGCCGGGACCGGGCGGCGTGGATTGGGAGCACAGGTAGACACCCTGCAGCGGCGTGGCCCAGGGTCGGATGGAGGGCACCGGACGGGCCACGATCTGCCGCAGGTTCACCGCTCCGCTGCTGAAGTCGCCTCCCACGTAGTTCGCGTTGTAGGCCTCGAGATCGCTCGCCGTCGTCGTGTGGGTGCGGACGATGACGTCCCGGAAGCCGGGCGCGAAGCGTTCGATCTGCGAGGTGACGGCCTCGGCCATGTCACGGGTGGAGCCGTGCGGGACATGGCAGTACGTCCACAGGGTGTGCCGGCCCCCGGGCGAGCGGGTCGGGTCGAAGGACGACGGCTGGGAGAGGAGCACGTAGGGACTGTCCGGGTGCACGCCCTGGTTGACCTGCTTCTCCCCCGCGACGATCTCCTCGCGCGTGCCACCGAGATGGGCGGTCCCGGCCCGTCGCAGGTCCGGATGCGTCCACGGCACGGGCCCGGACAGGATGAAGTCCACCTTGCAGGCTGCGTTCCCGTAGGTGAACGCCTCGAGGGCCCTCCGGTAGGGACCGGTCAGGCGGCCGCGGGCCATCGCCTGGAACGTCGTGGGGGCGACGTCGAGCAGGACCGCCCGGGCCCCGGACACCTCGGCGAGGGTGCCGATCCTGCTTCCCGTGACCAGCTCCCCGCCGTGGCGCGTCACGTCGAGGGCCAGGGCGTCGGCGATGGCCTGGGACCCACCGACGGGGATCGGCCAGCCGACCGTGTGCGCCAGGAGGTTCAGCACCAGACCCGCTCCGGCCCCGGTCAGGGACGGGAGCGTGCCGACGGGATGGGCCATCACCCCGGTCACCAGCGCCTTCGCCTCGTCCGTCCGGAAACGGCGGTTCCAGGTGGGCAGGCCCTGGTCGAGGACCGAGAGGGCGAACCGAAGGGCTGCCCCCGGCTTCTTCGGGATCCGCACCACATGGTTGAGGGTGAAGGCGAGGATCGCCTGCTCGCGATCGCTGAGCGGCTGCACGAGGCGCCGGTAGGCTTCGCCGTCGACACCCAGCCCGGCAACCGTGCGCTCCATGCTGCGGTGCGCCACCCCGGCCCGGCCGCCGTCGAGCGGATGGGCGAAGGACACGTCGGGGACGGCGAAGCCGATGCGGCGGCTGAGTTCGAAGGCCCGGAAGAACGGCGACGCGAGCGCCATCGGGTGCACGGCGGAGCAGACGTCGTGGAGGTGGTCCCGTTCCATCAGGTCGAGCGATCGGGAGCCGCCGCCGATGGTCGCGGCGGCCTCGTGCACCCGGACCGACAGTCCGGCGCGGGCCATGACGACGGCGGCTGCCAGCCCGTTGGGACCTGCGCCGACGATCTCGACATCAACCATGGGGACTTCCTCTCCTGGCGCCGCCCGGCCGGTCCGCCGGGCTCATGTGCTCTCGGTGGTCGCTCCGCTGCGCCGGGTCCGCACCCGTCCGGACACCCGCGCCGCCACCCGACGGGCGACAGCCGGTGCCGCCCGTCGGCCGCGCAGCAGCACGGAGACGGCAGCGTAGCGTCCTGGCCGCAGCGGGATGTCGTAGGTGGTGGGCACGACGACGACGTTCTTGGAGAAGTTGCGCTTGAAGGTGGTGACGTTCGCCAGCGACGGGTAGTTCTCGCTCTCGATCCCGGTGAGGCCGCAGGCGGTGTTGCCCCCCGCCTTGAGCGTCCGGAAGGCTTCCCACAGGAGCAGGTAGGGCGCGAAGGTGGTGCGGGCCGCGTGGGTGCTGCCGGCGAAGTAGTAGACGGCGTAGCCGCGGTACTCGGTGGTGATCAGCCAACTGAGGGCGGCATCGTCCCGGTAGGCCACCATCAGCCGCAGGTGGTCGCCGAGGACGGAGAGCAGTGTCTCGTAGTAGGACGAGTCGAAGGACTGGAATCCGTCGCGTTCCGCGGTCTCCTGCATGATCGGGAACAGTTCCCGTGCGAAGACGGTCTTCCATTCCTCACGAGGAATATGACGGACGGACACGCCGTTCCGCTGCGCCCGGCGGATACTGTTCCGCGCGTTGGGGCGGAAGCTGCGGAGGAGGTCGGCTTCGGACGGCGTCAGGTCGACGACGATCTCCCGTTCGTACCAGCCGTGTTCGATCGGACCGGTCGCCGGGGACTGCAGGGTCGCCACCTGCATCCGGACGTACAGCGGATCGATCCCCGGATGATCGCGGAACTGCTCCCGCACCGTCTCCATCAGGACCTTCTCGGCGGCAGGGGTCCTGTCAGCGAACCAGACAGGGCCGTTGACGGAGACGACGGACTCCCGGGAGCGCCGCACCACGTGCACATAGCCCGCGAGCGCCACGAGAGCGCCCGCTGGGTCCTCGTAGGCCCAGATACCGAGTGCCGCGCGTCCGAGCGCGCGCTCGAATTCCACCCAGTCCGGAGTCTGCTCGAGCGGGATCGGCACGTCCGGATGAGCGGCGGCGATCGCGTCGAACGCAGCCCGGTCGAGGGGGCGAGCGGTCAGGGATGGTGCAGTCACTGATGGTCTTCCGATGGGAGTCGTCTCGTCAGGGGTGTCCGCCGGCCGGTCGACACCCCGTCGCGCCGATGCCGGGAGGTGTCCGCGCGGTCCGGCCAGCCTATCGGAGCAGAGCGGACGGCACGGCGTCCGGGCCCTCGACCGGATCATCCCGGCCCCGTCGTCCGCCGGCGCCACCCGTGGTGCAGTGTGAAGCGGTCCTCGGCGTGATCGAACGGCCCGCCCTGCGGATCATCGATGCCGATCCGCCGGACCACGTCCTCGGAGGGCGTGGCCACCTCCCGGACGACGACCAGGAGAACGTATGCCGTAGCAAGAATATGGGCGATCACCGCACAGGCGTACGCACCCAGCCCCAGATTGTGTTCCGCCGCGCCTCCACTGGTCATGCCGCCGAGGTACAGCCACACGGCCCACCAGTGCAGCACCTCGACGAGCTGCCACACGAGCACCACCCGCCACCGGGGGACGGCCAGCGCCAGGAGGGGTACGAGCCACAGAGCGTACTGGGGCGAGTAGACCTTGTTGCACAGGACGAATGCCCCGACGATGAGGAGGGCCAGCTGTGCGAGGCGCGGGCGGCGGGCTGCGCGCAGCGTGAGGACGGCGACGCCCAGGCAGGCCAGGGCGAAGAGGACCACGGCCGCGATGTTGATGGCGGCGGGTGTGAGGGTGGGCGCTCCCGACTCCCGGGCCAGTGCGTTGTACACGTACCACCCCGAGGAGAATCCTGCGTCGCGGTCCTCCGAGAAGGTGAGGAAGTAGGCCCACGCCGCGCGGTCCCGCAGGAGGAACGGAACATTGACCACGAGCCACGCGAGCGTTGTGGCCGCGGCCGCCAGGAGGAACGGCCGGTACCGCCCGGAGCGGATGGAGAGGACGAGGACCGCCCCGAGGATCAGGACGGGGTAGAGCTTGACCGCTGCGCCCAGCCCCCAGAGAGTGCCCGCGAGGAGCGGGCGCTCACGGGCGAAGGCGAGCATCCCCGCCGTCGCGAGCACCACGGCCCACAGGTCCCAGTTGATGCTGCCGGAAAGGATGATGACGGGGGCGACGGCGACGATGGCCGCATCCCAGGGTCGGCGGGACGCCAGGCGGAGGGTCGCCAGGACGGTCAGGATCCACACGGCTGCCAGCAGGACCATGTTCACGTCGAAGTACAGCAGGGTCTTCGCAGTGAGGTCGGTGCCGGTCGCGAGGGCGTCGACCAGGACGGCGGTCCCCGAGGCCAGCAGGCCGAGGAGCACGGGGTATTCGAAGAGCGCTCCGGGTGTGACGAACGGCAGCACGCCCTCGCCGAGTCCCCGGCTCCGGTACAGCTCCGTCCAGTCCGAATAGCAGGCGCGGTAGAAGTACTCGGGGGAGGACCAGCCGGCCACCCGGCAGGGATTCTTCACGACGACCGCCAGGACGGCGGAGCAGACTGTCAGGAGGATCAGCACGCGGGGGACGGTGAACCACCGCGGAGCCACGCGTCCCGGGTCGGCGTGGCGCCCGAGCGGACCGCCGGCTCCTTCGGTCAGCGGTATCAGGAGGTGGTCGGACCTGCTCGGGACACTGATGCGATATGGCCCTCGCCTGCCTGTCCCGGAGCTCATGCGTCGAGCCTAGCCGTCCCGTGGCGACGACCGGTGGCGCCCCTCGACGGGCAGGATCCACGGTCCACCAGGAGGCGCTACAGCACGACCGCCGAATGGCGAGGAATGGCACGGCATACATCGGCGTTATGAACTGAACGTAGACTGGCATTTCCTGCCGACCGCGCCCAGGGTGATGACGGCCGGGGCATATTCAACGGGCTTTCGAGGAGAACTGTGGGACAGAACCCCATTCGCGTGGCAATCATTGGAGTCGGCAACTGTGCCGCGTCGCTGGTGCAGGGAGTGCACTACTACCGGGACGCGGATGCGTCGGGGGCCATCCCCGGCCTCATGCATGTCGAGTTCGGCAAGTACCACGTGGGGGACGTGCAGTTCGTGGCGGCGTTCGACGTCGACGGCAAGAAGGTGGGCCACGACCTCGCCGAGGCCATCGGAGCGAGCGAGAACAACACCATCAAGATCGCGGACGTGCCGCCCACCGGCGTGATCGTCCAGCGCGGTCACACCCTGGACGGCCTCGGCAAGTACTACCGCGAGACGATCGTCGAGTCCGACGAGGAGCCCGTGGACATCGTCGCCCAGCTGAAGGCCTCGAAGGCCGACGTCCTGGTCTGCTACCTGCCGGTCGGCTCCGAGCACGCGGCGAAGTACTACGCCCAGTGCGCGATCGACGCCGGCGTCGCCTTCGTCAACGCCCTCCCCGTCTTCATCGCCGGCACCAAGGAGTGGGCGGACAAGTTCACCGAGGCGGGCGTCCCGATCGTGGGCGACGACATCAAGAGCCAGATCGGCGCCACCATCACCCACCGCGTGATGGCGAAGCTCTTCGAGGACCGCGGCGTGACGCTGGACCGCACCTACCAGCTGAACGTCGGCGGCAACATGGACTTCAAGAACATGCTGGAGCGGGACCGCCTCGAGTCGAAGAAGATCTCCAAGACCCAGGCCGTGACCTCCAACGTCAAGGCCGAACTGCGCGCCAACGACGTGCACATCGGTCCGTCGGACTACGTGGCCTGGCTCGACGACCGCAAGTGGGCCTTCGTGCGCCTCGAGGGACGCAACTTCGGCGACGCCCCGGTATCGCTCGAGTACAAGCTCGAGGTCTGGGATTCCCCGAACTCGGCCGGCGTGATCATCGACGCGATCCGCGCGGCGAAGATCGCCCTGGACCGCGGTATCGGCGGCCCCATCCTCTCCGCCTCGAGCTACTTCATGAAGTCGCCGCCGGAGCAGTACGCCGACGACATCGCCCACGAGAAGGTCGAGGCCTTCATCCGCGGCGACATCGACCGCTAGGCCCGGCCGGAAACCGCCAGGACCAGCAGCACACCGGAAGCCGGGACGGCGACGTCGTCCCGGCCTCCGGTGTGCCGACCCCGTCCGTGGTGCATCCGCGGGATGGCGGGAGTCCGCGCCGCTCCGCGGTTCAGGAGCGTGGCCGGCACCGGTTGGCCGGCGGTCCTCAGAACAACCCGACCGCGTTCCCGTCGGCGTCGACGTCCATCCGGAGTGCCGCGGGCTCCCTGGGCAGCCCGGGCATCGTCATCACGGAACCTGTGAGCGCCACGATGAATCCTGCACCCGTCTTCGGGATGAGGTCCCGGACGTGCACGGTGAATCCCTTCGGCGCCCCGAGCAGGGTGGCGTCGTCGGAGAACGAGTACTGCGTCTTGGCCATGCAGACGGGAAGCCCCGACCAGCCGTTCGCCTCGATCTCCTTCAGGCGCCGCAGGGCGGGAACGGAGAAATCCACGCCGTCTGCCCCGTAGATCTCCTGGACGATCGTCCTGATCTTGTCCTCGACCGGAAGGTCGAGGTCGTACAGATGGGAGAACGTCACGGGGCGTTCGAGCGCCGCGAGCACCGTCGCCGCGAGGTCGTCGCCTCCCGGACCACCACCGCCCTGACCCCAGACGTCGGCCACCGCCGCGTCGATCCCCTCGCCCGCACACCACTCCATGAGCCAGTCGAGTTCCTCGTCCGTGTCGGTCCCGAACCTGTTGATGGCCACCACCGGAGCCACACCGAACTTCTCGACGTTGCGCACATGGCGGAGCAGGTTGGCGGTGCCCTCGCGCAGGGCGTCGACGTCGGGAGTGGCGAGGTCCGATGCCGGGACCCCGCCGTGCATCTTGAGCGCACGGATGGTCGCGACGACGACAACGGCGTCCGGCGCCACGTCGGCGACGCGCGCCTTGATGTCCATGAACTTCTCGGCACCGAGATCGGCACCGAACCCGGCTTCCGTGACGACGATGTCCGCGAGGCTGCGAGCCGTCCGGGTGGCGATCACCGAGTTGCAGCCGTGGGCGATGTTGGCGAAGGGTCCGCCGTGGACGAGGGCCGGCGTCCCCGCGATGGTCTGCACGAGGTTCGGCTTGATCGCGTCCCTGAGCAGCAGCGCCAGTGCTCCTTCGACCCCCAGGTCCCCGACGGTGAGCGGCGCGCGATCGAACGTGTACCCGAACGTGATCGCGGCCAGGCGTGCCTTCAGGTCGTCGAGGTCCCGTGCGAGGCAGAAGACCGCCATGATCTCCGACGCCACGGTGATGTCGAATCCGTCCTGCCGCGGGGTGCCCTGCGCCGGGCCGCCGAGGCCGATGACGACCTCGCGGAGCGCGCGGTCATTGACGTCGAGGACGCGCTTGAAGGTGATCCGGCGAGGGTCGATGCCGAGTTCGTTGCCCTGGTGGATGTGGTTGTCGATCAGCGCCGCGAGCGCGTTGTTCGCCGAGGTGATGGCATGGAAGTCACCGGTGAAGTGGAGGTTGATCTCGTCCATCGGCAGCACCTGCGAGTAGCCCCCGCCGGTCGCACCGCCCTTCATGCCGAGCACCGGACCCAGGGACGGCTCACGCAGCGCGATCATGACGCGCTGCCCTGCCCGTGCGAGGGAATCGGCCAGCCCCACCGTGCAGGTGGACTTCCCCTCGCCGGCCGGCGTCGGGCTCATCGCGCTGACGAGTACCACCCTGCCCGGCGCCCGGCCGTCGTCGGGCAGGAGGCGCGGGTCGATCTTGGCCTTGAACCGTCCGTGGAACTCGAGTGCCTCCCGGGGGATCCCCGCGGCATCGGCTATGTCCTCGATGGGCTTGACCGCAGCGGCGCGGGCAATCTCAAGATCGCTCATGCAGCCAACCTATCAGCGGCTCCTGCGTCAGGCCGCCGGGAGCCCTGCGCGTTCCAGGACGTAGGTGATCAGTGGATCGTAGAGGCCGGGGCAGACGTTGTCGTCGAGCGGCACGGCCACCTCGAGCTGGCCCTGCGCCTCCGAGACGAAGAGCCCGGGGTCGTTGCAGTCGGCGAAGCCGATCGTCGGCAGCCCCGCACTCGCCGCCTGTCCGGCCCAGCCGTGGTCGGCAACCACGAGGTCGGGCAGGCCTGCGGGATCCAGGGCCAGCGTCTCGAGGCTGAGCCGCATCGGCTCCGGCAGGTGGGTGTGCATGAGGCCGCCGTGCTGGTGCCAGACGAGCACGCCGAAGATCTGCCGGATGTCACCGGCCCGGAAGCGCCTGCCCTCGGGTACCCGCACCACGGTGGCGCCGACGGCCGCGGCGGCGTGCGCGAAGGCCGCGTGGACGGGCAGCAGGCCGGCCGGGTGACCGGTGGCGAAGAGGATACGTTCCTTCCGGTGGGCGGCTGCACCCAGCCGATCGGCGAAGCGGTCGAGCGCCGCCACGCACAGCAAGCCGTCGATGGTGTCCTGTCCCTCGACGAGGTTGCGGTCCGCGCTCGTGCCCACGCGCTGGTGCATGAGGTCGAAGACCTCGTCGTAGTTCCACTCCCGGGTGAGGGCGACGCCGAACTCGAGGTTCTCGTTGCCCTCGAGGAACAGGCGCATGTGCCGCAGGTTGTCCTGCCGGGGTGTGGCCACGTCACCGGTGATGCGGACGGAGTCGAGGTAGGCGGCGAGCTCGGCGGGATTCACGCTTCCCATCCTAGGTCGGCGGGCCCGGCCGGATGGGCTGCCGGTACAGGGTGGGACTGCCGGGTTCAGCGTGTGGTGGCGGCAGGGAACCGATCGACGGCGGTGCGATAGCTCTGTGCGGTCAGCAGGGCGGTGCGCTGCCACCCGAAAGCCAGCGCGTGGGTGGCAGCACCGCGGCCGAGCCGCTCCCGCAGGCCGTCGTCGTCGTGCAGGCGTTCCAGGGCATCCGCCCACCCATGAGCCGAGTGTCCGTCCACGAGGAGGCCGCTCCGGCCGTCGCTGATCGCCTGCGGGAGCCCGCCGACGTTCGCCGCGATGACGGGCGTACCGCAGGCCTGGGCCTCGAGCGCCACGAGACCGAAGGACTCGCTGAAGGACGGCATGACGACGGCGTCCGCCGCGCGGAACCACTGCGCGAGGTGCGCGGCGGTGACCGGAGGGTAGAGGCGGATGTCCTCGGTGAGGCCGGCGTCGTCGATGAGCGGCTGGAGGGCGAGCGCCTCCGATCCACTGCCGGACCCGAGGATGCTCACCACCAGTCGGATGTCCGGACGGCGGCGGCGGAGTTCGGCGGCGGCGGCCACGAGCACCTGGGGGCCCTTGAGCTTCTGGATCCGGCCCGCGAACACCACGTGGAACTGCTCCGGAGGAAAGGCCAGTGCCGCACGGGCGGCGGTGCGGTCCCCGGGATGGAACGTCGAGAGGTCGACGCCGGGAGCGACGACGTCGATCCTGCCCGGTGAGGCCCCGTAGAGCGAGACGAGTTCTGCCGCCTCCGTGCTGGTGTTGGCGATCAGGCGGGCGGCGCCGTCCACGATGTCCTGTTCACCCGCGGTCCTGGCCGCGGGCTCGGGCGCTCCGAGCGCCTTCATGCGGAGATCCTTCACCTTGGCCATGGTGTGCATGGAGTGCACCAGCGGAAGGCGCATCTCACGGCTCAGGGTCAGGCCGACCACCCCGGACACCCAGTAGTGCGAATGGAGGACGTCGAAGTGACCGTCGGCCAGGAGGTCGGCGACGTCCGTGATGGCGTCGGCGAACGTGTCGGTCAGGCCGGGCAGCGCCTCCTTCGGGATGCGGCGACGGGGCCCTGCCTCGAGGTGGTGGACCACGACGCCGTCGCCGAGTACCTCACGGCTGGGCCGTCCCTCGCCGGCTTCCCGCGTGAAGATCTCCACGTCGATCCCCACCCGCGCGAGTTCCCGCGCCGTACTCCTGACGTAGACGTTCATCCCGCCGGCATCGCCCCTGCCGGGTTGCTCGAGCGGGGAGGTGTGCAGGGAGAGCATGGCTACGCGCCGGACGGCGGACACGCTTCCTCCCTTCCGACCGGCGGTGAGGGAGGAGCCGGTCGAGTGACCCTCAGACCCTATAACGCCCTGTTCGCGCGCCGAATTCCGGGCCCGGACGGCAACGCGACCGTTGCGCCCGACCACGGCGGAAGCCCGCGCCGGAAAGCGCAGGCTTCGCTCGTGGTGAGGGCGTCCGACGCCCGCCCCGTGACGGGGTGGACCGGACAGGATCGCTGCGGTGACCGCTGAACCCGGCCATCCCCGCGGACGGACGTCATTTGATGTAGAGCATGTGGCTCGGCTGTTCGAAGCGCAGCGAATCGTCCCAGGGACCGCGGGACTGGCTGCCCAGGATGCGCCCCCAGAGCGTGAGACCGTTCCGCCACCTCGCGAGCAGGCGCTGCACCTCCTGGCGACGGTGGAACCCGGGCATGGGCTGGGCTGGTCCGCCGGGCAGGTCCTCCGGGAGTGGATCCCGGGCGACATCGACGAGCGGCGTGAGTGATCCACTCATGATGAAGTCACCCCGGGCGGGAGCAGGCTGCCGTGGTGGAGGTGCGAGGGCGCGTGCCTCCGCGGCCGCCGACTCGAGCGGTCCGGAAGCTGATTGTTCGTCGAATTGGGCAGGGACGGGCCGTGAATTGGGCATGACAGACTTTCGAGGAATGAATTCGGGCAGAAAAAGCCGCGACAAAGGGAATTCAGGAAGAAGATACGAGGAAGCCGCGCACGGGTGCGGGTCGAGGCGGGAGTCGGCCGGCTACTGCCGGTACGCGGGCTTCCTAGTGCGAACGGACAACGAAGGCGGGATCGGTTCGCGGCGTGTAGGTCCTGCCGAGCATGGTATTCACAATCTCCACCTCCATTTCTTCGATTGCACGTGGGTCCGTGCGGTCGGGGCGACACTCGACAATCGAGTTGGGAAGCCCCAATGGCACATCTGCAAAGCTACCGTATGAATCACGCTCCGGCATAGCCCGTCAGCGGAATTAGTTGTAGGAATTCTGGAAAGGGCGGAATTGTGTGTCAGACCGTATGACGACGTCGGTCCGCGTCCCGGAGATCGACGCGCTCCGCGGGCTGGCACTCCTCGGGATCCTGATGGTGAACGTCTGGTTCTTCACGGACCCGTCCGGCCCGCGGGGCGGTCCGGCGGAAGGCCCGGTCCCGGTCCCGGACCAGGCGGTGCGGTTCCTCGTCGCGACGTTCGTCGAGGGCAGGTTCTACCTGCTGTTCTCGCTGCTCTTCGGCTACGGCTTCGTGGTGCAGCGGGACTCGACAGCGCCACACACCGTCCGGGTGGTCGGCCGGAGACTCGCCGCCCTGGGCGTCCTCGGGTTCCTGCACGGTCTGACCCTGTTCTACGGGGACATCCTGGTGACCTACGCGCTTGCGGGGACGCTCCTGCTCGCCACCCGCACCATGACGACGAGAGCGAGGTGGGGAACTGCCGCCGCCATCACCGCGGGGGTCTCGCTGCTCATCATCGGATCGGCACTCCTCGTCCTGGCCGCCGGACCTGCGGGAAGCGGGGCGGCCGTCATCGGACCGGGGACCGCGTCGGACACGCCCGGCGAGGCCTTCACCGCCAACGCCGGCATGTACGGTGCACTCCTGCCGTCCGTCGTCCTGTTCCAGGGGCCCCTCGCCCTCGCCGCCTTCCATGCGGGTGCCGCCCTCGCGGAGCGGGGCGTCCTGCGGCCGCACCCACCGTCGCGCCGCGTCCTCGTGCGCGTGGCCGTGGTGGCTCTGCCGCCGGGCCTGGCCGTCTCTGCCCTGCAGGCCCATCTGGGCCGGCAGGGCGGCGAGGGGCTGTCGCTGCTCGCCACCGGCCTGTCGGTCGCGGCCTCGCCGCTGGTGACGATCGGATACGCGGCGGCCTTCCTCCTCCTGCTCCGCAGCCGGCCGGGGCGTGCGCTCGGCAGGGTGATGGCCAATGCGGGCCGCATGTCGCTGAGCAACTACCTCGGGCAGTCGGTGATGCTGTGCCTCGTCTTCACGGGCTACGGTTTCGGCCTGGCGGACCGGATCCCCGTTCCGGCGGTGCCGGCGGTCGTCGTCGGGCTCTACGCACTCCAGCTGGGCGCGAGCCACCTCATCCTGGCGCGGTTCGGTACCGGCCCGGTGGAGGCGGTGCTGCGCCGGTTCGTGCGGCGCACCCCGGCGGGCTGAGCACCCGTCGGTGCACGACGGCGACGGCTCCCGATCCGTGGCGGCGGCGTCGGCGACCCGTCGATCTGACGGCGGTGGCAGAGGCGAGCGCCTCCCGATCCGTGGCGGTGGCGGAGGCGGAGGTTCAGCGGGTCAGAGGTTCCAGTGCACGATCGCCGGCGTGCGCTTGTCCCAGCCGAGCGCGCAGACGGCGGCGGTGCCGAGGACGAGGCGGCGTCCCTCGATCGCTCCGAATTGCAGCCACCGTGCAGCGACGATCCGCAGGAAGTGCCCATGGGCCACGAGCAGGGCGTTCTCGATCGGCTTCGCTCCGGGCTCACGGTCGGCGGGAGTACCGCAACCGGCCTGGATCCTGGCGATCACGCGGTCAGCGCGCTCGGACACCTGGTCGAGCGTCTCGCCGTTCGGCACGCCGTCGTCCCAGATCAGGTAGCCCGGATTCTCCTCGCGGACCGTCGCGCTGTTGCGGCCCTCGTTGTCGCCGTAGTCCCACTCATGGGCGAACGGAAGGATCTCGGCATCGGGGAAGCCGGCGAGCTCCGCCGTGCGGGTGGCGCGCTGGAGCGGTGACGTGACCACGAGGTCGAAGTCGACTCCCTCGAGATGTCCACGCGCGGCCAGGGCCTGCTCCTCACCGTGCTCGGTGAGCGGGAGATCCGTCAGGCCGGTGTAGCGGCCGTCCCGGGACCATTCCGTCTCGCCGTGCCGGAGGAGCCACAGCTTCGGCAGGGGCGTCCCAGCTGGGGTGAGATCCGGTGCTGCTGCGCCTGTCATGGGCTTCATGGTGTGCTCTCCTGGGATTCGGGCTGTTCGCTCCACCACCGGCGGAGCTTGGTCTCGGCGGCGGCCGGGTCGTGGGGGCCGTGCTCCATGCGTTCCTCGAGCAGGAACCGGTAGGCGCGGCCCACCACGGGTCCGGGCCGGATACCGAGCAGATCCATGATCTGCCCGCCGTCGAGGTCGGGGCGGATGGCGTCCAGCTCCTCCTGCTCGGCCAGCGCGGCGATCCGGGTCTCGAGGTCGTCGTAGGCGAAGGCCAGGCGCTCGGCCTTCCGCCGGTTCCGTGTCGTGACGTCGGAGCGCGTCAGGCGGTGGAGGCGCTCCAGCAGGGGGCCGGCGTCGCTCACGTAGCGCCGCACCGCGGAATCGCTCCAGCCGGCCTCTCCGTAGCCGTAGAACCGCATGTGCAGCTCGACCAGCCGGGACACGGCCTTGATGGTGTCGTTGTCGAACCGCAGCGCGCGGAGCCTCTTGCCCGTCAGCTTCGCTCCCACGGCGTCGTGATGACGGAAGCTGACCGCACCGCCCGGCTCGAACTTGCGGGTGGCGGGCTTGCCGATGTCGTGCAGGAGCGCGGCGAGGCGCAGGACGACGTCGGGTGCGGGTACCGGTCCGTCGTCGTCCGTCTCCAGCTCGCAGGCCTGCCGCAGCACCGTGAGGGAGTGCTGGTACACGTCCTTGTGGCGGTGGTGCTCGTCCGTCTCGAGGCGCAGGGCCGAGACCTCCGGGAGGACATGGTCCGCCAGGCCGGTGCCCACCATGACGTCGATCCCCTCGTCCGGTGCCGCCCCCCGGATCAGCTTCACCAGCTCGTCGCGGACCCGCTCCGCCGAGATGATGGAGATGCGCTCCGCCATGGCGGTCATCGCCTCGGCCACGTCGGGTGCGACGGTGACGCCCAGCTGAGACACGAAACGCGCGGCGCGCATCATGCGCAGCGGGTCGTCGGAGAACGACGACGAGGGCGCGCCGGGTGTCCGGAGGATCCCGGCATGGAGATCACGGACGCCGCCGAAGAGGTCCACGAGCTCCAGGGACGGCAGGCGGAGGGCCATCGCGTTGATCGTGAAGTCACGCCGCACGAGGTCCTCGTCCAGGCTCGTGCCGAAGGCGACGGTGGGATTGCGCGACGCCGGATCATAGGCCTCGGCGCGATAGGTGGTGATCTCGATCTGGAAGCCGTCCTTGCGGAGACCGATGGTGCCGAAGGCGCGGCCGATCTCCCAGTAGGCGTCCGCCCAACGCCTGATGAGGGCGATGGTGCGGTCGGGGTCGGCGTCCGTGGTGAAGTCGAGGTCCGGTGACACGCGGCCGAGGAAGAGGTCCCGCACGGGCCCGCCCACGAGGGAGAGTTCGTGACCCGCAGCGTCGAAGAGCTCGCCGATCTCGAGGACAACGGGAGGAAGTGGTGCGGTGAGTGTCGAGGTGTCCAGCAGGTGCGCCATAGTCCCTTAAGGGTGCCAGATGGGGCGCGGTTTCCCACACCGTGGGCGGGTCCGCGACAGCTGCGGCCCGGGCTCGCCGGCGGCTCCGCACCGGGCTGCGCCGTCATCGCCTCCGCTTAAAGATCGTTAGAGTGGTCGGTATGGACCGGCCCGTTCCGAGTGCTCCGAAGCGCACCCCGTTGACAGTGTCAATGGGAACCACGGGTATGCCTGCCGTGCAGCACCAGCTCCCCACGGTGGAGGAGGTCTCGGCCGGCGGGATCGTCATCGACGCCTCCAGGGAGACCCTCGACGTCGCCATCATCGCCCGGCTCAACCGCGGTGGACGGCTCGAATGGTGCCTGCCGAAGGGCCACCCGGAAGGTGTGGAGAACAACGAGGAAGCGGCGGTCCGCGAGATCGCCGAGGAGACCGGCATCGAGGGCAGGATCGTCTCGGCGCTCGGGAGCATCGACTACTGGTTCACCGTCAGCGGCCACCGTGTGCACAAGACCGTGCACCACTACCTCCTCATCGCGACCGGCGGGTACCTGACGATCGAGAACGATCCGGACCACGAGGCCGTCGACGTCGCCTGGGTACCGCTGCAGGAGCTGGGCCGCCGGCTGTCCTTCCCCAACGAGCGCCGCATCGCCGACCTCGCCCGCGAAGTCCTTCCCGAACACCTCTGAGTCGGCCGCGGCCATACTGCCGCTCCCTGGCGACCCGCCGCGCCGTCGTCGTGCCCTGGGGTGAGACGATGGGAAGCGATGTCTGACACGAACACCGCCTCGATCCCCCTCCAGGACGCCGGAGAGCCTGTCCGCGACGATCCGTCCGCCCCCCGCAGCGGCTCGACCGCCCGGTCGAGCGCCATCATGGCCGCCGGGACGCTCGTCTCCCGGATCCTCGGTCTCGTCCGGGTGGCACTGCTCGCGACGGCCATCGGCGCCTCGGGCCAGGTCTCGGACCTGTTCACCTCGGCCAACAACCTCCCGAACTTCCTCTACCTCATGCTCGCCGGCGGCGTGTTCAATGCCGTCCTGGTCCCGCAGATCATCAGGGCCAGCCGCCAACCAGACCGCGGCGCGGACTATGTCAGCCGGCTCCTGACCCTCGCGGCCATGGCGCTCCTGGTCCTCGCCGTCGTCGCGACCCTCGCGGCCCCCGTCATCGTCGGGGTCACCACGAGCTTCACGGGTGAGAAGCTCGCCCTCGCCACCACCTTCGCGTTCTGGTGCCTGCCGCAGATCTTCTTCTACGGCATGTACGCGGTGACGGGGCAGATCCTCAACGCGAACGGATCCTTCGGTCCGTACATGTGGGCGCCGGTGGTCAACAACATCGTGTCGATCGCCTTCCTGGTGGTCTTCATCCTCCTGATGGGGAGCGAGCAGGCAGAGCGGCACAGTCCCGACACCTGGACGTCGACGCAGACCCTGCTGCTCGCCGGCGGCACCACCCTCGGTATCGTCATCCAGGCCCTCGTGCTGTTCATCCCCCTCAAGCGGCTCGGTCTCGGGCTGCGGCCGAAGTTCGGCCTGCGCGGAACGGGGCTCGGCCGCACCGGCAGGCTCGCTTCCGTCACGATCGTCACGATGCTGATCGGCAACGGCCTCTACCTCGTCAACCAGCGCGTCGCCACGATCGCCACCGATGCCCGCCCTGCCCTGCTCGCGCAGGATCCACCCGTCGAGATCGCCGGTCTGACCAACCTCGAGTTCGGCTCCATGGTGTACCAGCTGCCGCACGCGGTCATCGCCCTGTCCCTGGCCACGGTCATGTTCAACCAGCTGTCCTCCGCACACGCGGACGGCAACCTCCCCGCGGTCCGCGCGACCCTGTCCCAGGGGCTGCGGATCATCGGCGTCGCGACGGTGTTCGGGTCGGCCGCACTGCTTGCCTTCGCGGGACCCCTCGGCGTCCTCTTCAGCGAGTCCGCCGAGAGCGCCGCCCTGAACGGTGTCATCATCGCGATCCTTGCGATCGGGGCACCGTTCCTCAGCGCCAATTTCTTCCTCACCCGGGTCTTCTACGCCGGCGAGGACGTGAAGACTCCCCTGAAGATCCAGCTGGTCCTCTCTGTCGTCGGGGTGGTGCTGGCCCTCGTCGCCGGCATGTTCGACCCCCGGCTGATCGTCCCCATGCTGGCCGTCGCCTACTCGCTGGGCAACGTCATCGCGGTCGCCGTGAGTCATACCTTCCTCACGCGGTCCATCGGCCGCTACGGTGCCGGGCACGTCTTCGACGTCCATGTCCGCCTGGCCGTCGCCGGGATCGTCGCCGCAGTCGCCGGTACGGCGCTGTGCTGGGCGTTCGGCGGCTACGACGCCGACGGCTTCCTCTGGCAGTCGAAGCTGAACGCCCTGCTGGTGCTCGCGATCGGCGGTGTGCTGATGGGAGTGGTGTACCTGGGCATGCTGAAACTGCTCCGGGTCCGCGAACTCGACGAATTCGCAGGCCCTCTCCTCGCGCGTTTCCGCCGGAGCGGCGCCTGACCCAGCCGCCCGGAAAACGCCGGGGTGACCGGTAGCATGGGTAAAAATCAGCCATGCTCGCGGGAGGAACACGTGCCAGAAGCAGTAGACGTCGGTTCAGTGCTGGGCGGCCGGTACAAGGTGACCGCCTACGTCCTGGCATCTGCTGAGAAGGATCTCGTGCTCGACGGCGTCGATCAGGTCCTCAACCGGCCCGTCAGTATTCTCGTCGCCTCCTCCGGCAACGCCTCGCAGGTGGCGGCCAGCGCTCGCGACCTGGCCACCGGTGACAGGAACAGTGCCATCCAGGTCCTCGATCTCGGCATCACGGACGCCGGCACCTACCTCGTCACCAACCGCACCCCGGCAGCGGACATGCTGGACCTGATCGTCCAGCAGGATCCCCCGCGGGAGGACCAGCCCTTCGTGGAGCCGTTCTTCACGGACACCCTCGGCTCGGAGATCTTCGGTGGCCCGCGATCCACCGAACCCGAGTCCTACGACGACGACCACGAGGACGACCACGACTCCCGGCACCAGCGAAAACCACGTCTCTCGGGTCTCCGCGAACGCTTCGGACGCCACGGCGCGGAGGAATCCCGGCAGGACGACACCTCGGACCTTCCGCCCGTCGACGCGGAGCCGGCACCCGACCACCGACCGTCCTCCCACCGCGTTCCGCCGCCGCCGAACCGCCGCCCGGGGGGATCCTCCGTCGACGAGCCGCACCGGCGCTCCGAGGACGCAGACCACCCATCGGGCGTCGGAGGAGCAGGTGCCGGAGCGGGAGCGGCAGGCCTGGCAGCCGGAACGGCCGCGGCCTCCTCGTCGCCGTCGTCGTCAGCCCGCGCGGCTTCCCTCTTCCCGCTCTCGGGCGACAGGGATGCCAGTGACGACAGGGACGACAGGGATGCCAGTGATGACAGGGACGACAGGGATGCCAGTGATGACAGGGACGACAGCGACGGGAGCGACGGGTACGACGACGCCGGTCGGGACGAGTACGACGACGAGGACAGCAACGGCCGCAGGTTCACCCGGGTCCTCGTGGGCGTCGTGCTGACCGTGGTCCTCGTCGTGGCGGTGGTCCTCGCGGCGACGCAGCTCGGATCCATCTTCAACGGCAACCCCGTCGCCGACCCCGCGACGGAGCGCTCCAGCGCCGCTCCCGCTACGGAAGACGCCACAGCGCCGGCCCCGGCAGAGACTGCCACCGCCGAACCCACCCAAGCTCCCGTCACTCCCGTCATCACCGGCATCACCCGTGTGGTGCCCGACAACCCGGGACTCGACGCGGCCAATGATGTCACCCTGCCGTCGATCATCGACGGCAACCCGGCGACCTTCTGGGGCAATCAGGTGTACGCGAGTGACAGCTTCGGCGGACTGGCGACCAATCTGGCACTGGTCGTCCAGCTCGAGGAGGAGTCGACCATCTCCCAGGTGACCATCGAGCAGCTCAACGGAGCGGGCGGGAGTTTCTCCGTGCTCGTCAATGATCAGCCGACGCTCGAAGGAGCGGAGCAGATCGCCCAGGGCGGATTCACGTCACCTACCGTATCGCTGCCCATCCCCTCCGGAGCAGACGGACCACCCACCGGACAATTCGTCATCGTGAACTTCACCCAGCTGCCGCGCCTGTCGAACATCCAGGCCCAGTATCCGTTCGGCCTCAGGATCGCCGAGATCCGGGTCAGCTGACCGCGGCGAGCACCGGACCAACCGCTCCCGACAGGGAACCGACGTCGAGCATCGGCCGGCGTCGTCGACGGAATAAGCGTATGTGTGGTTCCGTTGAGGGAAGTGTCCGCAGATGTGACCGGACCGGCCGTATCAGCGATGGAGAAGACAGAAAGGTCTTTCGAGAACGTGACAACCCACACCGAGGTCCAGTTGGACACGCCCACCGTTCACAGCACCGAAGGCGAGCAGAAGATCTACGACGTCATCATCGTCGGGTCAGGACCGTCCGGATACACGGCGGCCGTCTACACGGCGCGTGCGAACCTGAAGCCCGTGATGATCGCCAGCTCCGTCAAAGCCGGCGGTGAACTCATGAACACCACCGATGTGGAGAACTTCCCCGGGTTCCCGGAGGGTGTCATGGGCCCGGACCTCATGGAGCAGTTCGAGAAGCAGGCCCGCCGATTCGGCACCGAGATCCTCTACGAGGACGTCGTGAAGGCCGAACTCTCCGGAGACGTCAAGAAGCTCACCATCGCCACCGGCGAGGAGTTCCTGGCCCGCTCCGTGATCATCTCCACCGGATCCGAATACCGCGAGATCGGCCTGGACGACGAGAAGCGCCTGTCCGGTCACGGTGTCAGCTGGTGTGCCACATGCGACGGCTTCTTCTTCCGTGACCAGGACATCGCCGTCGTCGGCGGCGGTGATTCAGCCATGGAGGAGGCGCTCTTCCTCACCAAGTTCGCGCGGTCCGTGACGGTGGTCCACCGCCGCGACACCCTCCGCGCGTCGAAGATCATGCAGGACCGCGCCTTCGCCCACGAGAAGATCTCCTTCCTGTGGAACTCCGAGGTCGTCGGCATCCATGGATCCGACAAGGTCACCGGACTGAAAGTGGCGAACGTCGTCGATGGTACGACGAGCGATATCGACGTGACCGGTGTCTTCGTTGCTATTGGTAACGATCCTCGTGTCGATCTGGTGAAAGACCAGCTCGAGTTGACGGTCGAGGGCACCATCGCGGTCCAGGGCCGGACGTCGAAGACCTCGGTCCCCGGCGTCTTCGCCGCCGGCGATGTCATCGACCCGACGTATCGCCAGGCAATCACGGCATCCGGCAGCGGATGCGTGGCCGCTCTCGACGTCGAGCACTATCTGGCAGACACCGTGAGCGCGTCCCAGACAGCGGCGCGCGTACCCACGCCGCCTGCAGAGGCCGTGTCCGAGAACGCTTCCCTCTGATCGATCAATCACAAGGAGTAATGCAATGAGCAACGCAAAGGATGTGACTGACGCGTCATTCGACGCCGACGTCCTGCAGGCGAGCAAGCCCGTCATCGTGGATTTCTGGGCAGAATGGTGCGGCCCGTGCCGCATGCTGTCGCCCATCCTCGACGACATCGCCGCCGAGCATGCTGAGAAGATCGATGTCGTCAAGGTGAATGTCGACGACAACCCCGCCATCGCTGCGAAGTACGGAATCACCTCGATCCCCGCCGTGTACGTCTTCAAGGGAGGCGAGGTCGCGGCGACTTCCATCGGCGCCAAGCCGAAGCAGGTCCTCGAGCAGGAGTTCGCGGCCTTCATCAACTGATGGCCTGAAGTACCGAGGGACCCGCCGACAGGCGGGTCCCTTTTTCATGCTGCGGAACACAAGAGGCGTCACGGATGGCTCTCGAGACATACCGTCCACCCTCATCTAGCAGGACCGCCCTGGTACGCCGTCACCTGCCCCGACCCTCGATCGTCCACGTCGCTCACGCCACGCCGCACGTGGTGACTGGAAACCGTCCCCGAGCACGCGAGGAGTGGGGAAATCGGGGAGGGGTAGCGATCAGGAGGGCTAGGCATCCATGCCGACTCGTGGCGACTTTCGACTCTCCCAGCGCAGCGTTTCATAGTCCGTTTCACCGTCGTGATACCCCGGCCATGATCCTTCGTCGGACTGTCTGATCGGAGCGTGACTGATCCTCCCGCACGGAACTTTCAGCACGTTGAAGACCCTGCATACGGAGGAACTCGGCTCATGACCCGATGCGAACCCGGGAGCAACGGGCGGTATCACTGTCTCGCACCCGTCAGTGCCCTACGCCGATTGCAGCCTCATGGGCCCAATACGGCGATCGCTGAGCCACGTCGATACGGGTCCCTGTCACGACCTGGACAGAGGTTCGTCGGCGGTAATGCTTTAAGATCTTTCTGCCCTGGGAGACTTCACAACGTAAGGGCCGGACATCGCACTTCTTTCCCACCTCCTGATCGCCTCGAACTGAACACAGCTGTCAATGTTTCACGTGGAACGCATAGGACAGTCACTCGGGAAGAGAACATGAGGAGGTAGTTGGGCACTTGACAACTTTCTATGTTTTCACCCGGGTATGAGGACGGCCTTCACAGGGGAGAGTCCACGCTATTCCAGCTGTAGACAGGACGTTCTCGTCCCCGACCGCACTCTCACTACAGGGAAGTGCACTGGTGGCGTCGCACCGCTCCACAAGAAATCCGGACTACTCCCACCCCTGCATACCGCGACTCCGCGCAGTCGAACCTAGCTCGGAACCACCGATCGGCGTGTACGTTTCACGTAGAACAGAAACGCCCGAGGGCAGCCGATCTCTGTCGTGTCTTCCCTGACGACAGCTCCCGTGGTCTTGCTGACCACGAGGCGCCGTCCTCCGCCGAAGCGGTGCCGCTCTCGACCGGTTGACCGGCAGCGAGGCCCTGCGAACTTCGGTCTCTCGATCTCACGGTGTCGCTGTCTGACCATCTCAGCTTCTCGCCCCTCGTTCTCTCGCCCCGTCACCCTCTCGCCGGCTAGATATCTCACCCTTCTGGTTCTCCCGCCCTGTCACCCTATCGCCGTCTCAGACTCTCCACCTGTCACCCTCTCGCCATCTCGCTGACTCTCCGTCTCACCAACTCGCCAACTCGCCAACTCGCGGACTCGCGGACTCCCGGTCTCCCGGTCTCCCGGTCTCCCGGATCTACGAACTCTCAAACTCTCGGGTTTGCACGAGCCATCCACGCGCACCGTGCCCCATCATTGGCATACTTCGCACGGATCGCACTGCGGCGCGACGGACCACTCGGCGGATCGATTGAGGGAGAGTGAGCGTAGTCTGCTGAATTAGCGCTGAAGAACGACTGCTGCACCACTCACCAAGCCCGCTGCAACGGTGTGTGGCCACACCATCAGTCCGATGAGTTCTACCGGCGCTGTTCGTCGACAGTTCGACTCTCGGCTTTCGGCCGTCGTTTCACATGAAACCGGGAGTCCATGGAAGACAATTCGAGGAGGCGAAGTCCCCAAGGACGTCAGCAGAAGCGCCTCCATGTCACGTGAGAGACCACGGAGGCCGCAGCTGCCGCGGTCGCGCCTCCCGCGCGAAAGCACCCATCCTGATCAAGCCGGCTCCGGGCCGTTGATCCGCTCCCAGAGGACGAAGAGCTCCGGACCTTTGGCCCACTTCAATCGAGTGTGTCATCCTGAAATGGCTGGAGCGCAGCTTTCGAAGCGCCGGCGCCAGCTTAGGTGACGAAGAGGCCGCAGAATCGGACATGGATCGGGCTTCGGCGGCCGGAGCTGCCCGACTGCGCCAGCATCCGACGGTATGCGGATCGCTGACCACAGATCGGAGAGCGGGATCGATAGGACACCTGTCGCTCCCGGGCCTGATGCACTTTAGGATCCATCTCGCAACAAGCACCAGAGAGAAAGGTACTCGTTCAGGGGAGGCGACCGCCCCGAAGACCCGATAGTGAGCTGACTCGGAGCCGAGTGAGCTCGTTATGACTACTTATGCTCCTCGTTTCACGTGAAACACAGCAGTGATGTGGCCTCATAGCAGGACGATCGCGCCATATGGGGCTCGGCTCCCCTCCAGGTCTTCAAGATGCCTGCGGGGGTCGACCGTGAGCCCTTCCAGCGGGCTCTTCCGCCGCAGGCATGGCGCAGTGTATGCCTACAGACGGAGATGGTCCCTGCCTCAGCCCGGCGTGGTGGCCTTCTGAGCGGCACCCCACACGACCCTGACGCTCCCTGACCAGGGCTGTCAGCACGAACTCCTCTTGGCGACGAAAGGTATATGAGACCTGCGGTCTGATAGTGCTGGAGAAGCTCGGTCGTTAGAAGGAACATTCCCACGATCGCACGACAAAGCTCCTTATGTTCCACGTGAAACGAGGAACATAACCGGCCAACTCCGCCGGGTAGTACCTGGCAGACCTGCATGATGCGTGTCTTCGGCTGTACAGGTGACCAGGGTTGAGGCGACAATCACGCTGTACCAGAGCCTGAGCAGCGGGGCGAGCCGTTTGCCGACCGGGAGCACGAGGTCTGGAGCCTCTTCCTCCTCATGACTGTTCTCCTATTTCATACTGCGCGGAGTCTCAGCTGCCGCCCCGGTGCAAGCAGCTTGTGAGGAGCCCAGACAACGGCGGATGCCAAGCAGCACCTGGTCAGCTCACTTCTGCACACGCCGTATAAAGCAGAACAAATCCACAGCGCACGGGCTGAAGTCCGGTGCGGATTCTCCACCGAAAGAACCACCGCCTACCCAAAAATCCGCCCCCCGATGATCGGTAGCGATCCTCCGGCGACGGCGTTTCACGTGAAACACCACGCACCGCTATCGAGGACCTCGAGCGCCCGTGATCGCGCCGCGCAGATCATCGAACCTGCGACTCAGGGCGGGCGACCAATGCCTACTCAGGAGCCGGGGCTAGAACACCGATAATCCTGTTCAGGTCATCTACACTCGCGAACTCGATGCTGACGCGGCCCTTTTTGGCGCCCAACGTGATCTTCACACTGGTGTCCAACCGATCAGCGAGGGAGGTTGCCAGGTAGTCGAGCCGTTCGTGACGAGCGCCATCCTTCGGCATGGAAGGCTTCGAAGCGCGCCTCAAACCGCCACTGAGGGCAACGATCTCCTCGGTGGACCGAACAGACAACCCTTCGGCAACGATTCTCTGAGCCAGCTTCTCCATATCGGCAGGATCTGCAAGGCCGAGCAGTGCACGGGCGTGACCTGCTGAAAGAACTCCGGCGGCCACCCGACGTTGGACGAGCGGAGGGAGCTTCATCAGCCGTAGTGTGTTGGAGATCTGAGGACGGGACCGTCCCAGACGTCCTGCGAGTTCGTCATGCGAGCACCCGAAATCATCGAGAAGCTGCTGGTACGCCGCTGCCTCTTCCAGTGGATTCAACGCGCTCCGATGAAGGTTCTCCAGAAGGGCATCCCGCAGGAGGTCGTCGTCGAGAGTGACACGGATGATGGCGGGGATCGTCTCCATACCGGCTTCACGCGAAGCTCGCCACCGACGCTCACCCATCACCAGTTCGTACCGGGGTTCTCCTGGCTCCTGCGACGGCCTGACGACGATCGGCTGCAGAACGCCGATCTCGCGGATCGAGTGAACCAGTTCCGAGAGCTCGTCCTCGTTGAACTCGACGCGGGGCTGCTTGCGGTTCGGATGGATCGCGTCCAGCGGCAGGTCCGCGAAGGTCGCGCCGGGTACCTCGACCAGACCCGCACCCGCATCAGCCCCAGCCACGACATCGGCGCTGACGGAACCGGCGGACCGACCGCTACCGGTCGTTTCACGTGGAACAGGGGTGGCAGCTGCGGCGCGACCGCGGGGAACCGATCCCTCTTCCCGGCCAGCGCTTGGTGTGGCCGACTGCGCCGACCGCTGGTCGTCGTCCGCATGTCCCGTGACCTTGGATATCGTCGGGTCCGTTTCATCGGGGGCATCCCGCTCCGAGACGTCGCCCTGTTCCCGGGGCCCAGCCGGCGTGGACATCGACTGCCCGGGGGCCGAGGACGATGCGCCGTCGTCTCCCGCCTCTGACGTAGATGACTTCTTCGCTCCACCGGACGCAGCTTTACGGGACGTCTTACCAACGCGCTTCGTTTGCGCATCCTGGACATTCTTGTTGATCCCGCTGCGCAGCGCGGAGGAATACGAATGTGGCTGCTCTGCCACGTCTTCCTCGGTCACGCGTTCGAAGAACAGATCGACAGGCCGGCTACCCTGCTTGCGATCACTGCTGTCCGTCTGAGGGACGTCACGGGACGCGCCGACCGGCTCCACTGCAGGCAGAACCTCTGGCTCCTCCTTAGCGGGTGCACTCGGGATCAGAGCACCCAGTCCTCGACCCAATCCGCGCCGTTTCTCAACCATGTCATTCCTTCCGGGTGTGGACCCATGCCCACCAGTACTGTTCAGGGGTTCGGATCACCCGGACCCACAACTCCTATGAACGCGAGGCTATTTCCGCGGCAGCTTCCTGATAGGACAGCGCCCCACTCGAGGACGGATCGTAGGTCATGACGGTCTGCTGGTAGCTGGGGGCTTCGGAGATCCGCACCGAGCGGGGTACCACAGCCTTCAGCACCTGCTCGGGGAAATGCTCCCTCACCTCAGCCGCCACCTGGGCCGCGAGGTTCGTTCTCCCGTCGTACATGGTCAGGAGGATGGTCGAGACGGCGAGATCCGCGTTGAGGTGCTTCTGGATCATCTCGATGTTCTTCAGGAGCTGGCTCAGCCCTTCGAGCGCGTAGTACTCGCACTGGATGGGGATGAGCACCTCCTTCGCCGCGACGAAGGCATTGACGGTGAGGAGGCCGAGACTGGGGGGACAGTCGATGAACACGAAATCCAGCCGCGGCTGACCCTTCTCCTCCCGTTCCTTCGCGTAGACGTCGATGGCACGGCGGAGGCGTTGCTCCCTCGCGACCAGGGACACCAGTTCGATCTCAGCCCCAGCAAGGTGGATCGTCGCCGGCGCACAGATGAGGTTGGGAACATCGGGGCAGGGCGCCACCACGTCACCGAGCGGGACGTCGTCGATGAGTACGTCGTAGATGGAATCCACTTCAGCGTGGTGGTCAATGTTGAGTGCAGTGGAGGCGTTGCCCTGAGGGTCGATGTCGATCACGAGAACCTGCAACCCCGCGGTGGCCAGCGCGGCGGCGATGTTGACCGTCGTCGTCGTCTTGCCGACCCCACCCTTCTGGTTGCTGATGGTCATGATGCGGGTACTCCGCGGCTTGGGAAGTTCCTTGCCCAGCAGCTTCTCCCGACGCTTCACCTCGTTCGCCAGCTCCCGGCCGAGAGGCGAGGAGTCGTCCATCGTCTCCATCACGCTTCCGCCCCTGGCCGTCTTCTTCGTCGACGTGTCGACCGCATTGGCTGTCTTGCCACGCGCTGACAGGGTTTCACGTGGAACGACACCTGTATTTACTCGATCTGCAAACTTTCCCGGTTGTATTTCACGCAAGCCGACCGAGGGAGGGTTGCCGAGGGCGCGATGGCCCTCGACCTTCTTCACGGGGGCGTCCTTGATGGTCACTCGGTTGCTCACTCTCACATGCCAGACGTCGTTATCTACAAGGGTAGCCGGAACGCTGCGGGACTCAGCCGCCATCCGACCGGGACGGCAAGGAGCCAACGCGGGCAGGGGAATCAGGATCAGCGGATCCGCACGGGGATCCGCACCACCGTTGTGGGTTCCTCCAGTACTGCATCGCCGATCACGATGATCTCCGGCGTCCCGCCGCCCAATGTGCGGATGACCTTCTTCGCTTTCTCGATCTCCTCCGACGCCCCTCGCCCTTTGATCGCGAGTACCTCTGCGCCGGGACGAGCCAGGGGGATGGTCCATCCTGCCAGCGTCGTGAGGGCGGACACTGCGCGGGCCGTCACGTAGTCACCGGCGACATCACCGACCAACTGCTCTGCCCTCGCACGGTGCACCGTCACGTTGTCGAGGCCGAGATCGCGGACGACCTCGTTCAACCAGATGACCCGCCGCTCCAGGGGTTCCACCAGGTGCAACTCGAGATCCGGTCTGGCGATGGCGATCGCGAGACCGGGAAGACCTGCACCACTGCCGACGTCCACGACCGTCGTATCCACCGCCATCAGGTCGGCGACCACCGCACAGTTGAGGACATGGCGTCCCCACAGTCGGGGAACCTCCCGTGGCCCCAGGAGACCCCGTTCGATACCCGACGACGCAAGATGGGCGACGAAGGCGCGGGCGGTCTCGATCCGGCCCCCGAAGATGCTCTCGGCGGCGGCGAGCTCGTGCCGGCTCGGCTCAGGAATCGCTCCCGGCGCCTGATCCGGGCTGTCAGTCATCGCTCGGCGACACGACGATGTGTCGCGCCTGACCTTCGCCCTCGGACTCACTGACGAAGCCGAGATCAGCGACGACGTCGTGCACGATCTTCCGTTCGTAGGCGGACATCGGAGCAAGAGCGACATCCTCGCCGCTCTCCTTCACCCGGTCGACGGCTTCCTGCGCCACAGCCGTCAGCTCCCGCCCACGCCTGTCGCGGTAGCCGTCGACGTCCAGAACCAGTCGCGACCGGGCGTCGGTCGCGGTCAGCACGCTGAGTCGGGTGAGCTCCTGCAGCGCCTCGAGAACCTCTCCGTCAGCACCGACGAGGGCCCCGAGCCCGGTGTCGGCGGAGCCCTCGGACACGATGGAGATGTAGGTGCGGCCACTCCTCACCTCGATGTCGATGTCCCCGTCGATATCGGCGATGTCGAGGAGTTCCTCGAGATAGTCCGCTGCTACATCGCCCTCCTCGTCGAGTCTCGACGACCTCGATCCCGCCGGACCGTCGGTCTCCTCGGCAGCATCCGCCTCAGGGGCGTCGACCTCCAGGCCGTCCGCCTCTCCGGGACCGCTCTGGTCCGTCCCGTTCGGGTCGAGCTCGGGAGCCTGCTCTTCGTTGTCTACGCTCATCGCTTCTTCCTCTTCTTGCGCTGGGGCTGGACGCGCTGCACCCGGGCCTCGGGAACCGCCTCGATGGCAGGCTCGGCCTTCCGCTCGCCGAGGAGCGGGACCATGGGCAGACCCTTCTTGGCGCGGCGATCGGCCAGTGCCTTCGCAGCGGGCGATCCCGGCGTCGGCATCCTCCGGATCACGTAGAACTGCTGAGCCATGGTCCACACGTTAGTGGTGGTCCAGTACACGAGGACCCCGATCGGGAAGTTGATCCCGCCGATGCCGAAGACCAGCGGGAGGATGTAGAGCATGATCTTCTGCTGACGCATGAAGGGGCTCTGCATGGCCTCCTCGGACATGTTCTTCGCCATGATCTGCTTCTGCGTGATGAACTGCGAGGCCGTCATCGCGATGATCATGATGACGGAGAGGATGATCACGCTGATGTTCCCGTCGGCTCCGAAGCTGCCGAGGAAGGTGGACGAGAGGGGAGCCCCGAAGATGGTGGCATCGTCGAACTGGCGGACGGACTCCGGCGAGAGGGCGCCGATCTCGATGCCCTCCTCGCTCGCGCGGGAGATCCCGTTGAGGACCGTGAAGAGCGCGAAGAAGAACGGCATCTGGATGAGGATCGGCAGGCAGGCAGCGAACGGGTTCGTCCCGTGCTTCTTGTAGAGCGCCATCTGCTCCTGCGTCATGGCCTGGCGCGAGAGCTGGTCGGTCTTGCCCTTGTACTTCTGCTGCAGCTTGCGGAGATCCGGCTGCAGGGCCTGCATCCCGCGCTGCGCCTTGATCTGCTTGACGAAGACCGGGATCAGAGCGGCACGGATGACGACGACGAGTCCGACGATGGAAAGCACCCAGGTCCACCCGGATGCCGGGTCCATCCCGAGGAACGAGAAGCCCTCGTGGAACATGAACATGATCCACGACACGAGCCACCTGAACGGCGCCAGGATCGTCTCAAAAAAACCCATAATCAGTTTGCTCCTCGAGCCGCCGGGCGGCTTTCGTCATCGGCCGGGATGACCGGGTGGTTCAACACAACAATCGAAGGGACCTTCCCGTCCGGAAAGATCCTGGAACCCTCGGGTACGTGATCCACGCCGCCGTCGTTCCATGGGTGGCAGCGGACCACCCGCCGTGCGGCGAGCCACGTTCCCCTCAGGAAGCCGTGGACCGTGACCGCCTCCAGCGCATAGGCGGAGCAGCTCGGGTAGAAACGGCACACCTGGCCGTACAGCGGAGAGACGACCTTCCGGTACGCGATCAGGAGCCAGATCGCAGCGAGACGCGGCAGACCGATGAGGAAGGCCAGCACAGCGACGGCGACCTTCTTCACGATACTCTGCCTTCCTTCTCCGGGACCTGCGACCGCTCCAGCTTCCGAACCACCGCTGCGAGCCCTCCCGTCACGTCCCGGTGCACGTCCTGCCACTCGGCGCCTGCCGATGCGGGAAGTGCGCGGACGACGACGTCGAAACCCTGCGGGTGTGTCCGGATCCACTCCGCCATGACATGGCGCAGCCTTCGCTTAACGAGATTCCGCGCGACGGCGTTCCCCACGTTCTTGCCGACGATGAAACCGACCCGGGAGGGGGCATCCGACGACGTCATGGCCCCGTATAGCACGACGTTCCGGCGCCCTGAACGGACACCGGAACGTACGGTACGTGCGAAATCCGCCGCTGCTCGCACCCGATGGATCACCGGGAGCACAGGTCGGACCAATCCACGGAGGGGAGAGGAGAGCCTGCGCCGGCGCGATCACCCGAGGGCTGCATGGCGGGGAGGGAACCGCTTAGGCCGAGAGTTCGGTACGGCCCTTGCCGCGGCGCGCCGACAGGATGGCGCGGCCTGCGCGGGTGCGCATGCGAAGACGGAAACCGTGCTTCTTGGCACGACGGCGGTTATTCGGCTGAAAGGTCCGCTTGCTCACTGTAGTTACTCCAGAACGATCTTGAGATGCGTCCGGCCCATTGCAACAAGGGGGAAGAACAGACTGACGCGATGAAGGTGTACATCCGACATTCGCGGGAGAGCTGTCACATCCCGAGGCCACTTCGTACCCGGGAACATCTGTGATGGCATGCGAAATGCAGACATGTTGGACTACATCACGTTAGGGGACGCGGCTCAGGGGCGTCAAACTCGCGGTCGGTCGGCTGTGGACCATACTTCTCTACAACCTGTGGACAACCGGTACCCGACCAACAGTACACGGCCACTCCCGAGGCTCCCGTGAAGGTCTCCGCGCCCCCGTCCAGGCCCCGCAGGTCCGCTATCTTCTGTACTTTCCATCCTCTAGTCTTGCCATGGTCCGTTTATCCACGCCTTGTGTACAAGTCTGTGGATGACGGACCTTTTCGAGGGTGGACTGCAGAGCCAAGAGGGGTTTTCC